>NZ_CP108730.1:8300000-12375414 GCF_045162645.1 Streptomyces sp. NBC_00988 | reverse complement strand
CGCGCGTCCCCGCGCGAATTCCCGCCTCCGGCGGGGGCGTTATGGAATTGCCCTCCGGGCATTCCATAACGTGCATTCCTCCGGAATGAAAAGCGAATGGGGGGATTCGTGTTCCTCCGGAACGGAAAAGATGGCGAATTGGCGTGCCTCCGGCACGGAAAGAGGCTTGTTTTACTTGTGGGTTGACGGTGGTTTAGCTGAGAGTGTGTCATATTCGGTTTCCTGGGTGGAGGTTGGGGGAATCTCCGATTCCTTTAAAGTCGAGGCCTTTTGATTGTGTTCCGTAGAATAAGTAAACCACGGAATACCAGGATGAGGGAATAGGGGCCCCTCCGGGGTCCCGACTCCCTGTGAAGGGTGAGGGGTTGGGCCTGCCTCCGGCAGCTCGGCCCAGCACAGGAACGGAGGCTGGAAGATGTCGTGACACTCTCTGGTTCGGTGCGTTGAGCTCGCGTCCGTGTAAACACCCGCACAGATCCGCCTACGGCAATACACCCTCTTCACCTAACGACCCGCCTAACCACCGACAGCCCCCAGCTGAGCATCGCATCGCTCTCTTCTGGGACGACCCGAACCAGTTCATCGACATCCACAACCCCGCCCAAGGAATCTCGCGCCGCCGAGGAGACACCGGTATGACCGCATACAAGCAGACAGACAAGGCCAGTTGGCACACGTCCTATGCCACCGGACGCACCCCCAGCGAACCGCTCCAACTGCCCGCGCCTCTCCCCTGCCGACCGTTCCGTGGCCTCACTCCGTCGTCTAAGGCTCCGCAACACCACCCGCCAACTCGGTGCCGAGAAGACCGACATCGTCAACGCGGCACTGCAGTTGCGCCGGCCACTGCTGGTCACCGGACCGCCAGGCATCGGCAAGTCCACTCTCGCGTACCTCATCGGACGCGAACTCGGCCTGGGACGGGTCCTCGAATGGAACATCGGCAGCCGCACCACACTGCGCGACGGACTCTACGTCTACGACGCACTGGAACGAGCACCAGTCATCGCCGCCTGCAAGGCTCAGCCTCGGCAGACATCCCACCCCGTCTGGACCCTCAACGACCGCTGTCCCTGGGGGAGTTGGTCACCCTCAGGCCCCCAGGCACAGTTTCTCTGCTCCCCTGCTGTCCCCGGGTGCTGTTCACCGACGAACTCGACAAGAGCGACATCGACCTACCCAACGACCTGTTGCACGTCCTAGAGAACGGAAGCTACGAGATCCCGGAACTCCTGCGTGCCGCGGCACTGGACAGCACGGGGAGACGGGCGGTGTCGGCAAATAGAGTTCGCGCTGGAGTACGCGTACCGCTCCCAGCAGGACTAAGCGGTGCACTGTTGGAGCAGCCCACAAGGCCATACCCACCCCCTGGACACGCCGCAGACCGGGATGCCGGACGACAAGTACCTACGCCTCCTCAACGACGAACAGAACGTTCAGGCTCTACGCGCCTGCTTCCCCGCCAAGGGGACCGGAACAGCTCTGCTGTTTGACGCTTCAGGGTGAAATTCCACCGATTGAACCGCCTCCAATGCCACATCAAAAGTTAAGCAGCACGAAGGGCTTCGAGCGCAGTCTCTGCCAAGATCCCACCGCCCGAAGCCCTCTCGTGCGGTCACACCCTGAGGAGGAACCGCATGGCTGACAATACGCTTCCCACAAACGACGTCCCGCCTCCCCTGCCGGCCGAACTACGGAGAGATCGTAGCGAGCACCGGAATGATGTCCTGCTCAAGAGCACATCTCTTCTGCTCTACCTGCTGGTCATCTGTATGTGCGTAGGAGCTGTAGTAATCGCGTTTTTCGCGGTGCCATGGATTGCAATGGCAGCTGCGATGATTGCCTCGTCAGTCGGAATCGGAACTCAGGCGCACAAACCTTATGTGCTCGCACGAGCGCGAGCCCTCGAACGTGAAAGGGCCCTGGAACAACGCCGGAAGGACTGGCATGCGGCCTGGCAGGTGGTCGAACGACAGTAGCCTCACGCAGCGCCAGTGCCTACGGACGGACCACGATCCGGTCGACACCGACCTGCTGCGGGAAGACCTTGGCGATCTCGGTGGACGGGCTGGTTTCTGCGTATGTGTTGACCTCTGCGCGCCCCAGCTTCTCGCGCTCGGAAGTGCTGAACTCGCTCCAGGACCGGTTGATCTCACCCTTCGGCTGTTTCCTCCCGGACCAGTCCGCCCAAGGACGAAGGCGTTGTTCCTCGTCCTGGCCGGCCAGCGCAGCGCAGGTGTCGTTGACCCCCCAGGCCACGGATCGGTAGCTGGAGGGGTTGCCCAGGCTGAGGACAAGGAAGGCGTAACTGGACGAGGTCATCCCGTCATACGCCTTGACTTGCGTTTCCCGGTTCTCAGGGACATCGGTGAACCGCGTCCGTTGCAGAACGACAGGTCCGGTCACGCTCCTGTTCCGGAAGGCAGGTTGGAAGCGTTCGCTGCACGAAGTGACAGCGAACGCCACGCTCACCTGATCCGCATTGCTGACGACATCAACCCAGTAGTCGGCCCTCGGCCGGAAGGTGCTGTACGAGAATCCGGAGCCCGGCGGCGTTTCCCGGTAGAGCGGAGGACCAAGCACCACCCGGAAGTGCTCTAGCGTCTGGCCTGCCCGCAGGTTGCCCAACTTCGCATACTCGGCCGGCCTCCAGTCCTCCCGTGACTTGTTCCACTCAACGATCGTCACCACGGCAGTCGCCAACGTGCTGACTGCCGTAACGAGCGCGGCAACGAAGAGCACGACCTTCAGGAGGAGGCTCCGCCCGACCAACCGATCGAATCGCGCGGCATGGCCGCCTACATCCCGGGATGTCATCGCCACCCAGCGTACGGAGAACGGGCACCGGCCTTGGAAACGGATAGGGGCGCGCCTCACAGATTCACCAGAACGCAGGCACCGAAAGTGCCCTGCTCTCGCCCGGCTTCCGGTCGGGAGGTCCAGGTGCAAGTCGTGGTCGGTGCTTCACCCCGAAGGCCCTCGCCCCGTCACCAGGTGAGGGCCTTCGTCATACCCGAGTACAAGGCTCTTGCCTGGTAGACCTCGCAGCCGCGCATCGTGATGCCTGTGCACGTTCGTAGGGTGGGTGTGTGGTGAAGATTGCGTGGGACAAGCTGGCCGAGAGCCCGAAAGCGTCCGAGTCGCTGGTGACCCTCCTGATGCTGCGCCTTCACTCGCGGGCGCGGGCAGTCGACGGGAGCGGCGGAGACGGCGGCCGGGACCTGTTCGAGTACACCGAAGGCGGTGAACTCACCGTCTACGAGGCGAAGTCGTTCACCGGCCGCATGACCCCAGGTCGGCGAAGGCAAGTGGTGCGCTCGCTGATGTCGGCAGCCCGCCACCAACCCGACCACTGGGACCTCCTCGTGCCGATCGACCAAACCCCTGCCGAGCAGCGGTGGTTCGACGGCCTGCGCGTCGACTTCCCGTTCGTACGGGAGTGGCGAGGACGCAGCTGGCTGGACGAGAAGTTCGCGGCCCATCCCGATCTGGTGCGCTACGCGCTGCAGGAGTCCAGCGACTACATCCTGGAACGCATCACCGAGGCCCGCGCCGAGCGCGACGTGCTGCTGGGCGGGCTTCCCGACTACATCAAGCGGGCGAACGCGCTGCATGCACGGGCCCAGGAGATCTCCCCGCACTACGCGGTGCACACCACGCAGGACGCGGACGGGCAGACCGTCGTGCGCCTGACACCCAAGGGACCGGCCCCCGACGGACAGGCGGCAATCCGCTTCACCGGCCGCATCCGCTTCCCCGCCGATGACCCGCAGGAGGCACAGCGCCAACGCCAGTTCGAGGAGACCCTGCGCTTCGGCGGCGAGGTCGAACTGACCGCCGACAACCTCACCGAAGCCGGCCTGGCCGGGCCCGCCGGGCTCGGGCTGGAACAGCTCACGCTCGGCACCGTGCGCATCACCTCACCCCATCAGGACGTGACACCGCCGCTGCGCGGACAGGTCATCGTCCAGCAGCCCTCCGGCATCCCGGTCACGTCCCTGTCCGTCACCTTCACACACCGCGTCCTCGGCACGGCCGGCGGAACCCTCCACGGCAGCGACGCGACCGGCCTAATGCGAGTACGGCTGCGCTTCAACCACCGCGACCTCTCCGGCCGGCTGACGTTCTCCTTCGAGCCGCCCGAGACCGCGATGCCGACGGCCATGGTGCCCGTGCTGCGGCTACTCGCCGAGAGCCACCCCGGCCGCTTCGTCGCACTCGTCTTCGCCGGGGACACCACCGGCGGGATGCGCGCCCCGATCACCACCGGCATGACCCCGCCCGGCTGGGAGGCTGGCGAAGCCCAGTTCTGGGCCGACGCGTACGACGACCTGGCCCGCCTGCAGAGCAGGACCAGCCGCTACTTCCCCGTCCCAGACGACTTCACCCAGCAGGACGCGCGCGAGATCAAAGAGATCCACGCGCTGCTCGACGGAGAGAAGACCATCCTGCGGGGCGAGACCGTGTCCGCGGAAGTGATCAGTGCCGAAGGCCTCGACCAACTGGCAGGCATCCGCGACGGGATGTTCCGCCTCACCGCCGGATACGAGTCCATGATCTTCACCCTCGGCGACCACCAGATCGACCTCGGCCCCTGCACCGAGACCTACACCATGGACAAGATCCTCAACATGCCCGAGGCCCAGCGCGAACTCGCCGAACACGGACACGCCACCGTGATCATGCGGCTGGCCGAACACACCCCGGCCGTACGCTACCTCGGCACCGAACAGCCGTAGCAAGCGCGGAACCTGTAAGCGGCTCAACCGCGTGTTGCGCGGCCTCACCGCGTGGCCCGGTCGGGTGACCCCCAGCGCGCCATGCGTGTCCCCAGCAGCCACCATCTACGTGTGGCGGTACCGTCCGAGCACCGGTCTGCGAAGGACTGGACCGTGTGTCGGAGCTGTCCCGGACGCTCCACGTCACCGCCAGAGGGTGTGGGGCACCCACTTCGCATCTTCTTGCCCTTCAGACGCGCATCGCGTGGTGATCCCGCCGGCCGGGCGGCGACGAAGGACTCACCGTGCCCGCCTCCCTCCGCCGCCAGGCCGCCAACCTCCGCGCCACCTACACCCGGGAGACTCCCTCCCTCGCCGCACCCGGCATCCCCCGCCACAGCCGCAACACCCCTTCCGCGGGCAGCGGCTTGGGCCTCGACGTCTGCACAGCTCCGCAGCGGCGGCTACGCGCGCTGCTGGCCCTGGGCATGTTCAACTACGGCCCCACCAGCCTGTGGCCGCGTCACGTCAGTCTGGCCGACATCACCCGCTACACCCTGGTCGTCTCGCCTCGCCACGACGACCTGGTGATCACCGCCCGGGCCCCCTACAACGTGGCCTGCTGGCTGGTCGGACGGGACAGGCTCCCGACGATCGGGCTGCCCGGACTGCGGGTGGAGAGCTCATACGAGGAGGGATGGCGCCTGCGTCACCTGCCCACCGGCGCCACCATGACCGTGACCCGTGACCCCGACGGCCGCCTGCAAGGCCCACCCGATCCGGACAGCAACTACTCCCGCCTCTGGACAAGCGACATCCCGGTCAGCGACGAGGAACACACCACGCTCAACGCACTCCCCCACCTCACCGCCGACACCGAAACCCTGCTCGCCGCGCTGGCCGCACGGCTCTGCATCCACGCCCCGGACGGCAGCTGGGACATCGGCACGTGGTTCAACGACCTCACCGACCGGCCCGACCGCGGACACGCCCACCACCGCCGCCTCTCCGTCGAAGGTAACCAATGCACCCTCCACTGGGACTCCGACCCCCACCCCGAAGACCTCCACACCGCTCTCACCGACCCCGTCATCGGCCTCGCCGGCACCGTCAGCCACCCGACCCGCGACGGATGGCTCCTGCACTACGGACGCACCCTCCTCACCGCCCATCCCCTGGCCTACAGACCCTGAAGACGCGATGACGCACGGGCCTGGCCAGCCTTTCGGGTCAGGCATCCCCGCTCCGCCCGTCACACCTGCGGTCGGCGGGCTTCCCGTCCTACGCTCGCCACGTGTCGGCATGCGAGTGGGGCAGACGCCTGGACTGGCCAACTCAAGGAAAGCGACCGTTTGCACCATACGTGTTGATACCTTCTAAGATCCGGCGCAGCCGGCCGAGAGCTAGCTCAGCCTCGGACACGCCTTGCGCATCACCCAGTTGATGGAAGACATCAGCAGCCTCGGCATACACCGACTGCGCCGCCCGGAGTCGACTGTGCTCAGTGAGCACCAGGCCAAGACAGAGCAGGACAGCTCCCAACTGGTCCTCCTGATAAATGAACATGCGGGCCAGCTCTTCTGCACGCCGGATTTTCTCCAGGGACGTCCGTGGTCGTCCAGCGCGGTGGAGGGCCAGGCCGAGGTCACGAAGGCGTTCGATGTGGCTCGGCACGTCAATGGTGTCGTCTGCGTACTGGGTCGCGATCGCCAATGCCTCGATCGCCTCCTCGTGGTGGCCCAGCACGGACTGCGCGTTGCCGAGCGAGGCCAGCGCCGCTGCTTCCCCGGGTCGATGATCGGCCATGCGGGAATAGGCCACCGCTTTTTGGCAGGCAGTTTCGGCTTTCTCAGGCTGGCCGCAGAGAAGCGAGGTGTCGCCGAGCAGACGCAAGGTGTTTGCCAGACCAGCTGGGTCACCGGCCCCCCGGAAAAGGTCGGCCGCCCTCTCGTATGACCGCATCGCCTCGTCGAACCGGCTCGCCTCCGTCAGGACTACACCCTGCTCCTCGGCGACAAGAGCACGGGCCCGGTCGTCGAGTAACGCGGCTATCGCGTCGGCGTCGTCGAGCGTGGCCAGTGCCTCCTCGAATCGGCCCAGCCCCGTCAGCGCGTCCGAGAGGGTGCCGTGCGCCTGGAACTCCTTGTACCGGTCGCCATGCCCTTGGCGACAGGCGTCGACCGCGGACGCGGCGAGGCGTGCCCACTCCGCGTAATAGCGGCGGATCCTGAAGAACTCGGCCAACTCCAGGGCAAGGTCCACCCGCCACGCGGAAGCGGGTGCGGAGACGGCCGCTTCAACCACGTTGACTCGCTCCGTCTCCAGCCAGACCTGTGCCCGGCGATGGGCCTGGGAGACGATCAACGCCTCTTCTATCCCTCTAACGAGGGGGATCCCGGCGGCCGCTCGGGCCACATCACGGTAGTGGTGCAGCAGCCGGACCACCGCATCCTCGCGGCTGTCCTCCGCCGCGTGGGCGCGCCCACGTTCCTCGGCGTACAGGCGGATGAGGTCATGCATCGACCAGTGGTCACGCTCTGCCTCTGACAATTCGTGCCGTCCTCGCCCGGCGCGCTCCAGCAGGTGCATGCCGGCGAGGCCGCGCAGGGCCAGACGGGCCACGTCCATCGGGAGGCCAAGCAGAACCGCGGCTGAGGCGGTGGAGATGTCCCGGCCGGGAGCTGCCGCCAGCAGCCGAAACACCCGTGCCCGGGACGCCGTCAGATGCCCATAGCAGAACGAGAAGCACGCCCGCACGGTCAACGGCCGCCCCTCGACGTCGGTGTCGTCGTCCTCCATGCCGTCCAGGAGGTTGCGCGCCAGCTCATCCACCCGTTCGCGTAGCGAGCGATCAGGCTCTGACCGCAACACAGCGACGACAATCCGCAGCGCAAGCGGCAGCTGGCCGCACAACTCGGCAATACGGCGCACCTGTTCCTCGTGGGCGGGCGTGGCACCTTGGTCCTGCGCGGTGACCAGGCCATGGTCTGGCTCCCGGAGCCTGAGCCGGACGAAGAGTTCGGCCTCCGCCGACGGGAACGGAGCCAGGACGACCCGGTGCCGGATCGTGTTCAGGTGAGTGTGACGGGAGGTGAGCAGCGCACGGTGCGGAAGCGGGGGAAGCAACTCGGTGAACCGACCGGCCTCCCGCACATTGTCCAGAATGATCAGCAACGGACGCTGCTGCGCGGCGAGTTCCTCCAGCAGCTCACCCCAGCACCGGACCTTCTCCGTCAGCACAGGCGGCGGTTCCCTCCTCGGTCGGAGCGTGCGCAGGAACGCGTCCAGCAACTCGTCCGGTGCGGCGTCGGCGATCGGGCTGTGACCGCGCAGATCGGCGAAGAGGACGCCTCCCGAGTACCAGCCGCGCGCTACCGCCTGCCGCGCCGCCTCTACCACCAGCGTCGTCTTCCCGACCCCGCCCATGCCCGTGACCTCCAAGGCGGCCGCCGATGCCGTGGTGCGTACGACCGCCGCCGAACCGTCTTGCAGCCCCTGCCCTCCCCGCCCACTCCCCGAGAGCCTCTTCGACTGCCCCGCTCCCGGTTCCAGCCAGGCCATGAGCGCGCGCAGCGGCTCCTCCCGACCCACGAACAGGTCATCAGGGGTGGGGAGTTGCACCGGACCGGCGGGCCCACCGCCCTCGGGTGCCGGCGTCCGCTCGGCGCGTGCCCGATCCAGCAGATGCTCCCACCAGGCTCGGTCCCGCGCCCTCCAGGAACCACCCCCCTGCGCGGCGTAGTTCTCCATCCACACCACCACGAACAGGAAAAACTCGGAACTCCCCTTGCCCGGAACGGTTTTGCCCGACAACCAGTCACTGATCGTGGCATCCGACGACCGCACCGGCGGCTGCCTGCGCCCGCCTTGGGCGACCAACTTCTTCAAGGGGGGCGACCCCGCCGCCTGGTACGTCTTCGCCAACTCCGCCCAGAACCGCTCGGCATGCCCCTCCACGCTGCCCCCAACCCCCGACTTCCGACTTCCGACCTAGGCATCCCCGGAAAACCCGACACGGACGCCTCCAGCAGGCCGGAGACCTTCCGGGGGCCCAAAGGAGGCCCCCGGACGTGCAGCGATGAAGGCCCACACCGGCCCCACCGAGTGGCCGGCCAGACCCACGGAGGCCCCCATGCCGCACGACCCGTCCACCACCACACGCCGTTCCGGCCGCGACGAACTCCTCCCCGCTCTCAGCCGCATCGCCGCCGCAGCCATCGCAGGCGCCGTACGCGCCTGGATCAGCTGGCTCCTGAACCACTAGGCCCGTCGTTTCTCAATCGACGCACTGGGCCTTCCCTCACCTGCGGTCTCCCGTATGTGAGGAGTGAGAAGTTGGAGGTCATCACCCTCAAGGACCGCGACCGGCTCGTCGGCGCGATCGAGCTGCGCACCGGCGAGGAGGACCTCGTCTTCATCACGGACGACGCCCAACTCCTGCGCTACCAGGCCTCCCAGGGCCGCCCGGCCAGCGGCATGGCGGCGCAGTCAGTCAGGGAGCGGACGAGGTCGAGGACACACTCAGCGTCGGGTACCTGGTCCAGCTTGTTGACCACGACGAGATCTACGAGCCGGAAGAATCACCGCGAAGTGAACGATTGTTAGCAGCCCTTGGGGGGCCGACGTTGGACAAGGCGCGCCCCTCGCTTCCCCATGCGCCTTCCTGCCGATCAGAGCCGCTCGGCACCCAGCAGTCTGGAGGAACAGCGCCTGGAACTGGAAGAGTTGGCAGTCCGGAGCAAGGCACTGGTACTGGAGTGGAAGCCGCTGGCCAGGGCCATTTACACCCCTCCCACGGCGCGGTAAGAGAGGGCGTTCGACGGCCTCGTCCTGGATCTCGACGAAGCGGACACGGACGAGTGGTGGGTCGTAGACGAGACACCCCGCCCGGGACCTCCCACCGGTCAACTCCTCCCCATCACACACACCACAGGGCAACTTTCCCGCATGTCGCCTAGCCCTCTCGAACCATGGCTATCTTGCCTAGCACCACGCAGCCCCGCCTTGGCTCCTGGAGTTCCCACGATGACCGCGCCCCGTATCCCCGACGTCCTCAACTTGTCCGTCGCCGGCCTGACGGCGATCGGCGATGCCCCGTTGTGGGTCGCGCTCGCGTTCGTGCTGCCCAGCGTTCTTACCGTGGCAACCCGGAGCTTCAACGAGGCGCTCATCGGCATCTCCCGCTTCCGAACGGAAGCAGTGCGACGCCAGCACGAAGACCGGCTCCTCAGCGAAGTCACCGACGCGGCAACAGGCCTGGGACACCTCCAACGGATGCACCAAGACACCCCAGCCGCTCGCACGCCCACCGACGATCCAGGCCCATCCAGCCCACCGAACGCCACCCCGCCACCCGCATCACCCCCATAACCCATAAAGCGACCTGCAACCTCACCACGCTGCCCCTAAGGCTCTGCACCCGTGCCCCAGACCACAATTTCGAGGTCCCTCCGCCCGAGCCGTGGCCGCGGCGCGGGAACTGCGGGCAGCTGAACCCGCGTCAGTGGCGGGTGACGGTGTAGCCGGTGTCGTTGACCGCGCGGGTCCACACGTCCCGGTCGAACCATTTGCTGATGTCGGGCTGCGCCTCGGTGATGGTGCGCATCCGGGCGTCCCAGTCGTGGCCTCCGGGCCCGCGGCTGCCGTCGCAGCCGGTGCACCCGTCCTCGCCGTGGATGTGGCCGGCCATCCAGGCGTTGACCGCGACGTTGACGATGACCCCGTACAGGTCGCCGCCGGTCTGGGCGAGGGTGTTCGGAACACCCGCGAGGACCAGGGCAAGTTCCGGATTGTCCAGCGGCGGCATCGGCGCCTGCCCCACCCCCTGGCGGGCGCTGCTGTCCTCGAAGGTCCGCGCGCTGTCGGCGAGGCGGTCAGCGAGCGTGCCCGCGTCGAAGTACCGCCAGGCCGAGCGCAGTTGGATGCCGAGGCGGTCGGCCACCGTGCGGATGTTCTTTTCGATGGTGTCCTCGACCATCGCCGGCGCGAGCGTCACACCGCGGTGGGCGAGCTCCGCCAGGGTCTGGGCAACGGCTTCCTTGAACGCCTTCGTGTTCCGCACGATGACAGCGTAGGGCAGCCCTACCAGCGGGCCGGCCCCCACGCCAACGGGCCACACGGGCATGGCTGTTGCCGAGGGAGGTGATGGTTCCGTCGCCTGGTAATCGCTGGCGCTCAGTGACCCCACTCAGGGCATGGGCGTGCGTGTGGCGTGCCCGAGGAGCCGGGCCACGTCCGGGGGAGCCACCGTCCACTCGGATTCCCAGGCGTACTTTTGCACGATGCCCACCAGATGCTGCCAGTCTTCGTCGGAAGGCGACGCCTCTTCGAGGTACACGACGAGATAGGTCTGCAGAGCGTCGTAGCTCGCCTCCAAGGTTTCCAGCGTGGTGGCCGCCGCCTGAGCGGACGGCCGACCAGAAACCTTGAACCAGGCACGGAACCAGGGCGCCAGAGATTCGTCGTTGATCCCACAGGCCTGCAGAAAGGCGACGTACTGCCGGAAGTCCCGTGGGACGGTGCGGCCGGTTGTAATGGCATGGGCGGTACTGCGCGGCAACCGCCTGGAGGACAACTCCATCCTCTGTGCCCCCGACCGCCCCTCGTACGCCCAGGCGTCGCGCAGGGCGCCGCTGAGATCGGCGACGTCCCTGACGAACTGCGGCTTGGGCTGCACACTTGACCGGCGGGAGTCCCGCTTGGCCTGCGTGACACCCTGCACGGCCTCGGAGTAGTAGATCTGGGTGATCAGGGACGGCCTCAAGTTCCCCGTGCATGCCCCCACGTACGCGAGCATCACCGGGCGAGCAGGCAGGCTTCTGCCACTGGCTGCCCGCTTGAGGTGGGCGGCCGAGTAATTGGTTCGTACGGCGAGTTCGTCGTACGAATGGCCCGCCGTACGTCGGAGCTGGCGCAGGTACTCGGCGAGCATGCCCAGGGCGGGCACGGTGTGGTCGACCGGCGTTTCCGGGCGCGCCATCATCGCCCGCCCGTCAGTTGCCGGAGCCGGGCGTCAGCGCGGCTTTCAGCAGGCGCCGCAGCAGACTGCGTCCCCCGCCACCGCGCGGGAAGCCGACGGCGAGCAGCACTGCGACGCCAATCGCGCCAGCGGCGGCCAGCAGCGTGACGGAGTCGCGCATGCTCATGCCCGCGGCCAGTCGGAGTACGACGGCGGCCGCGACGAAGCCGAGGACCACAAGGGCCTGCGCCATTCCGATGCCGGCCGGAGCCGCCGGGCTCGGCGACGTCACGCCTTCGGGGACGGGTTCGGACGCGCGCGTGGTCGCCTGGGCGTTCTGCTGGGGCATGATGCCTCCCGAATTATTCAGAGGGCCGGCTACGGCGGCCGCCGCTCTCGCTGCTGACAGGGCGAATCTGGTGGATCGCGGGGCGGTCTGGCGTTCCGCCCCGTGCGCGATGGGGATTCGGGTGGTCCGTGGGCCGCGGGCTGTCGGCGTACAGTCCGGTGCAGTGGCGTGGGGACCGCCGGAGGCCAGACTTCCGTAACTGGAGCGTCTTCACGGACGCACCTGGCGTTGGCTCAACATCCGTCCAAGGCGGGGACTTTCCTACCGGAAGCTCTGACCTGCCGCTTCGCCTGTGCGTGAGGGATTGGCTCCAACTTTGTCCCCCTTAACAGCACGACGGGCGCCTATTTGCGGACGCATCATGGACAGCGTTGCTCGCGCGGTCCGACGGTCCCCGCGAGCGCACCCCTGAATTGCTGCTGACACATCAATCTGGGGATCTATCGGGCCGCGATTGGCGCGCGGCCCAAGAGAGATTGGGCCGGTGGCCGCCGCCCGACAACGGCCACCGGCCCTCGTCATGCGGCCCTTTCAGCCCAACCAACGGCCTCGCCGAGTCACGCCCCACCGCGAGGTGCGGGCGAGCCCCAGCCGGACCGGACCGTGCCAGAGGTAGATGGCTGTGTCCGGGACGCCGAGAGCGCGCAGCAGTGCATCGAGCTGGAGAAGGAGCCGGACCTGGCGCCGGAAGCCAGCGGGCCAGATGCCGGCAAGCCGGTCACGGACGGTCGCCTCAGGCAGCGCGGCCCGGCGGGCCAGCACCCGGTACGGAACGGCGGTGCGGCCGCGGCGGCGCAGAGCTTCGAGGGACTGCCCGAGCGACCACATGATCACCCTCCGGGTCACTCCGGGACGGTCAACGGGAGCGAAGGGCTGCCAGATCGCCTCGGTCCTCAAGCGCAACAGCTTGCCCGGGTCGACTCCGGCAATGGCCGCTAGCGCCTTCACGGTCTCCGCCGAGGGCACGCACCTGCCGCTGCGTGCCCGGCCTACCGTGGCGGCCGAGAGCGGGAGGACGGTCGCGGTGGCGTGTATGGCGACCTCGGCGTCGGTCCATCCCCGCAGTACGTCGTCCAGCGCGGCAGCGAGACGGCCTTGGGCACTGCCGGGCGGGTGGACGGGGCGCCGGGGGCGGCCACCGCGCCGGTACGGGCGCCTGGTACACGGGGAGAGCGGAACGGACGGGGACATGGGGACGGTGACTCCTGACGAGGGATTGGGTGAGGGTGGAGTGCTGGCCAGCGCCGACCGCGCGAAACCAACCTCACCACTCGTCGAAGCCGTCCACAACCTGCGCAGGTTGTCCCGTGAGCGACATTCCTATATTCATCAGCGAACAGGAACTCGCATGTCACAAGGTGCGTTTGTGACATCTTCCCGAAGACGTCAGGGCCATGGCCGAGCAGGTCCCAGCCGTGGCCCGAGTCCGGGTTCGTCCGTGCGGTGGGGCCAATAAGGCCGCCACCGGAATCCCCCTTCTCGGCCACGTCCGCGTCCGCGACCACCGCACACGTACAGCGCAGAGACCGGGCAGCTCTGGTAAGGCCGCCATGTCCTGGGGCCGGCGGGCGGGATCGAGCTGGGTGGCCTGGCGTACGACGCCGTACCACGGTCCCGGCGGTCGTCAGTGATTGCCCCACCACCAGGCTCCGGCGGCGAACAACGCGGTGCCGGCTGCCGCCGATGCTCCTCGCACCATGCCGAATAGTGCGCTCTGTGCCAGGCGGCGAAGTGTCCTGGCGGGCGTCTTGTTCTGCTTCGAAGTCATCGTGGTCTCCTTCGCGCGCTGTCCTGTGGGAGTGAAGAGAAGGTCGTCGCGGTGTCGATGTTTCGCTACGCCAACTGCCTTTGGACGGCGTCCTGTTGGAATGCGATGTCTTCGGATGACTCCCGCCGAAGTCGTACGCGGTGGCATGATTCCTGGACGGATTCGGATGGTTTTGGACGGGGGGTCGGGATGGGGCGTGCTGGGCAGCTTCGTAAGCCTGAGTTGTCCGGTGCGCACCAGGAGTTGAATGCGGCGCTGCACCGGTTGCACCTGCTGGCCGGGCGCCCGAGCCTGACGGAAGTCGCTCGGGTCCTGCGCGGGGCTGGAATCTCCCGGAGCACCGTTCATGACGCGTTCTGCAGCCAGCGGCTGCCGAAGTGGAAGGTGATCGACGCCTTGGTAGAGGTCTTGTCCTCCCAAGCGCCGGGCGGCCGTCCCGAAGACGATCAGAGAGTGCTCCACGAGGTGTGGCTTCGGGCCGCTCAGGAGAGCGACGACCAGGAAGCGCCTCGGGCGCGGGCCGTCATTCCGCCGGAGTCAGACATCAACCCGCTCCATTTACAACGCGCGTTTCTGCCCCGCGAGGTTCCGTACTTGGAGGGCGTGGACATCGCATGGCGCTATCGCCCGGCGTCTGATCTGCGGCGGTTCGGCGGGGACTGGTTCGATGCGGTGCCCCTGCCGGGCCCCACCGTCGCGCTCGTGGCTGGGGACGTGATGGGATCCTCCACGCTCTCCATCGCTCTCATGGGGCAACTGAGCAGCGCACTCAATGCCCTGGTCCAACTCGGGCTTCCCCCGCACGAGGCCTTGAACCAGCTCAGCGATCAGGCGCAGCGCCTGCACGGAGACCAGCTGGCCACGTGTGTCTGCGCTGTCTACGACACGCGAACCCGCCGCCTCGACGTCTCCAACGCCGGCCATGTACCGCCCGTAGTGCTGTTCCCTGACGGCGAGAGCCACTTCCTGGACGTATCAACCGGGCTGCCGATCGGTGTCGCACCCAGTCTCTGCGAAACCGTCACATTCGAGATGACCCCGGGCACCACGCTCTTCCTCCTCACCGACGGGCTCGTCTCGTCACCCACGATGGACATCAGCGAGGGCATCGAGCGGCTGAGTACGACTCTGTCGGATGCGCAGACGGCCGCCGGCTCGCAGCTCCCACCGCTCGAAGGCCTCGTCGACGTGGCCATGAACGTCCTGGTTCAGGAACATCAGCACGACGATGCCGTCCTGCTCGCAGCACGCCTGTCCTGACAGATGTGTGAGAGATCCAGTGGCTGACCGCGCCTTTTGCGCTGCTGGCGCCGTTGGCCGGACTGGGTCGCGGGGCTTGGGAAGCAGCTCGGTGTCAGCGAACTAGCTAGTTGTGCGGCGTGCTGGATGAACTGGTCGAGGGTCTCTCGTACGGCGGCCGCGCGGGCACTAATCTCGTCCCGGTCGACGGCGCGGTGCACGATGTTCGCTTCTACAAGGATGCGCCGGGCCTCGGCGACGAGCTCGGAGTCCTGGCCATACATGTACAGCGCAGAAATGGGGCAGCTCCGGTCGCCGCCTCCCCGCTCGACACCCGGCGTCGAGTAAGCCGCACAGGCCATCGCGGACCGCTGGTAGCCCGCCGGGAGCGTGTGTCGCAGGTGTTCGGGGAGGGCCGTCGGCGGAGTGAAGTGGCCTGTGTCTCGTTGTGCTGAACCTGGTGGGATCTGCTGCCGCGATCCGTACGGGTCCGATAGAAGAAGGCCATGGCGGCGGATGAGAAGGCGGCGTTGACGGAGGGGATGTGGCGGGCCACGGACCTGATGTGGGCCTACCTCACCGAGGACCGGACCCGGGTCAGGACCGGACTGGTAGGCCTGGACAGTGACCAGCTGGCGCACACGCTCGCATGGCAAGCCCGGGACCACGACTGGCTGTTCGACGACCTGGGCGAGCCGTCGATGTCCGTGCTGCTCCTGGACACGGTCGCCGCCCTGGCACCTGTGGACTGCGAGTTCATGATGACGACCGCGGTGCGCAAAGGTGTTGCTGCGGGCACGGGACTGGCCTCCAGCGGGCTGGAGGACTTTCCGACGACCGCTCAGATTCACGCGCTCACGGTCTGCATGGCCGTGATGCTCCTGGAAGCCCACGGACGCCAGGGAGCTCTGGGGTTCGTCGCCGCATCGGCCGACGACTACGTCCGACGCGGTCACCCACGCCCCTACCCCACCCCGTGACTAGGACCAGCTCAGGTGCCTGCTGCGGGACTGGACGGAGGTGGTGGGTTGGGTTGGGGTGAGGGAGAGGGTGGGACTAGGAGCCGGGAGACGTCGTGAGTGGTCTGGGTATGGCTGGCCAAGTCGCCGGCATCCAGAGCCGTACGTTGTGTGTTTTGGGTGGCCAGGTCGGTGACCGTGACGTGGATGCGGCCGGCGTAGTCGATGTCGAAGGCGACCTCGATCTGCGGTGTGCCGCGGGGTGATGGCGGCAGGCCGGCCAGTTCGAGCATGCCGAGCTTCTTGTTGAAAGCCGCGATCTCGCGCTCGCCCTGGTAGATCGGGATTTGCACAGACGGCTGGTTGTCCTCGGCCGTGGTGAAGACTCCAGAGCGTTTGGTCGGGATCGTGGTGTTGCGCTCGATGATTTTGGTCATCCTGCCGCCCTTGGTCTCGATACCGAGGGACAGCGGGGTGACGTCGAGGAGCAGGATGTCCTTGACCTCCCCCTTGTTGATGCCGGCCCGGAGCGCGGCGCCGACGGCGGAGGCCGTCCCGGGGTGAAGCATTCTGCGGGGCGTCTTGCCGGTGAGTTCTTCGACGAGTTCGGTGATGGCGGGCATGCGGGTGGCGCGGCCGGTAAGGATGACGTGGTCGATAGCGTCGATGCGGGTTCCAGCGTCTTTGATGACGTTGTGGACAGGTGTCTTGCAGCGCTCCAGGAGGTCGCTGGTCAGCTGCTGGAACTGGGCGCGCGTGAGCTGCTGGTCAAGGTGCAGTGGATCCTGGGCGACGGTAGTGAGATAGGGAAGGTTGATCGAGGTCTCTGTGGCCGAAGACAGTTCGATCTTGGCGTTCTCGGCGGCCTCGCGCACCCGCTGCACCACCATCCGGTCTCGGGACAGGTCCACGCCGTGGAGGAAGCGGAACTCTTCAAGAAGGTGGTCGACGATGCACTGGTCCCAGTTGTCGCCCCCGAGGTGCTGGTCGCCGTTGACGGCATGGATCTCGACGACGCCGTCGCCGATTTCTGCGACACAGACGTCGAGGGTGGCGCCCCCGAGGTCGAAGACCAGCACGATTGCGTCCTCACCCCAGTCCAACCCGAAGGCGAGCGCGGCCGCGCAGGGCGCCGCGAGCAGACATGTCACGCTCAGCCCCGCCATCTGGGCTGCCTTTTCGACGGTGCGTCGTCCGGCGTTGTCCAGCAGGGCCGGCACTGTGATCACGACGTCCTGCACGGTCTCGTCAAGGTACTGCTCGGTGTCCCGTTTAAGCTTGCGCAGGATGTGGGCTGTTACCTCGGTGGGCGTGTAGGTGTGTCCCCCGATGCGGGTACTCCAGTCAGCGCCCAGCCGGTAGGTGGGGAGACGGACCGTGCGGTCGATGTTGATGAGGGCCTGACGGGCGGCCCAGGCCCCCACAAGAATTGTGTCTTCGGCGGACCAGGCGAAGACCGAGGGAGTCGTCTCGGATCCTTCCGCATTGGTGATGACGACGGTCCCTCCGCCTTCTATTACGCTGACGACGGAGTTGGTCGTGCCCAGATCGATGCCAATCCCTCGGTGTGCAACGGCGGTTCGGGAAGGTCCGACGCTGGTCGCGTATTCCGCCCAGTACACCCGGCTCGCCTCGGCGGCGTGCACCACGAAGGCGTCGGGCCCGTGAACCCGCACGAGTACGGCGGCGATGTCCGCGTACCGCCGGGCTGCCTCAGGCGGATCGCCTTCGTGCCCGACCCGCTCTTCCTCATCCAGGAGGAGCCGGGATGAGTTCTGGACCGTCCCGGCGCCCATGGGAGGGGGCCGGTAGCCGATGTTCCGGGCGATCGCCAGGTCTCCGACAGTGTCCCCCGTCTGCCGGCGCGGCCGGGGAAGGCCGCGGCCGCGCAGGCTCTGCAACAGGAACCGGTACATGTCGTCCAGGGTCAGCAGTTCGGCAGACGCCTCCGGGTCCCCTTCTTTGAGGAGGCGCAGCAGTTCGCCGGTGAAGGCGGTGTTGCGTTCACCAGCCGGCGCGAGCGCGGCCCTGTCTCCTGCGGTGGCGGTGAGGATGTAGCTTCCGGAAATCGCGGTCTGGCCCTTAACGAGATGATCGGGCGCGGCCATCAGATTCAGGGCGCGGCCGGAGAAGCAGCAGTCGAGAATGACCACGCGGTTACGTGCAGGGCTGTCGACGACCAGGTCCCGCACACCCCGATACGGCATGGCCGTATACCTCAGTAGGGCACCGCCGCGCCGGGTCTCGGCGAGGGCGAGGTACAGGTTCCCTTGATCGTCGAGCAGCCCATGACCGGCGAAGTAGATCAGCAGCAGATCCTCGGCCTCCTGCGTGAGGGCATCGAGTTGGCTGGCCAGTTCCTGGGGCGTGTGAGGATTGTCGATGACCGTACAGGTGTGCGGCGTGAACCAGCCGTGGACGGGCTCCCCGAGAGCCGCAGCCATATCGGTCAGGTTGTTGCGCACGGACGGCAGATCGGGAAGCTCGAGGTCGACCAGATGGCTTGAGGTACCGATCAGGACGACACGGGAGCGATCGCCGTCAGGCAGTCTCATCGCGGTCGGCCACCGGCTGCCCGGCATCGAGAAACAGCCGGAGCTGCGCGATCACGCTCTCCGGATCGGCAACCCGCCGCAGGTCGAACTCGAAGCTCTCTCCAGTGGGCCTCACAGCTTTGACCGTGACATCGCTCTTGCGTTGCTTCACCCACTCCACGACGGCGCGGGCGAGGACACCTGCTGCGCCGCTGGCAGAGAGGGCCACAGCCAGCGCCTCCGGAAGTCCGCCCAGCTTCCCGGCCGCGATCTCGCTCTGGACCAGCCGGGTCCGCCCTCTGAGGTCCTCCTCGTAACGCAGCGATGCGGCCAGGGATGTGAGTAGTCGTGCCGATTCTCCGGGACTGCTGCCCGCAACGATCAGTCTGCATTCCATCGTCATGACCCCGGTTTCCCCCTCACGACGCAGTGACCTCCCGTCGCCACCTGCGCGTTGACGTCGTTCCCGCCCAACTACCGCCGCGCGCCTCCGATGCTACGCGTGATGATGGCTCAGCCCGCCCGTCATGACAGATCGTCGTACACGAGCCGGATGCCGTCCTTCTCCAGGTCCTGCCGCCGGGGCGCCTGGCGCAGAAGACCGTGCAGGTCCCGGATCTTCAGCTGAGCCACGTGCCCTTCCTCTCCGTGACGTTCCCGGCCCGCTGGTGACGATGCATCAAGCCGCCGCCGGCCTTCCCCTGCTTCGTGCGCGCGGCTACCTGACTTCGACGGAGTACGAGGCACCGGGGAACTCCCAGCCGTCGGTGCCTTCGCCGATGTCCTCCACGATGACGTCGTCGACGAAGTGGTCCTCGAACTCGTCGTCGGTGAGTTCGCCGGCGAGCCAGAGTTCCTCGATCCCGTCCCAGTTGCCCCGGGTGCCGTCGATCCGCAGGGGCGCGGCGTCCACCGTGCCGCGCGTCCGTTCGTCGGTCCCGGTCCTGACGACACCGCTGATCTCGTACTGGCCCTCCGTGATGAGGTCCGGGAGCGGGTCGGCGGGGACGATCGCCACGTTCTCGTAGGCGGTGTGGATGAGATCGCGGTAGCCGCGGCGGACGTTGTACTCGGGATCCGACAGCCACTTGAAGAGGGTGTCGGGCCGGACGTCGAGGCCGGCGGTTTCCAGGGCTTCGTATCCGCGTCGGGTTCCGGTGAGCTGGGAGAGCTGGGCGTGCCAGTACTTGGCGTTGTATGTCGACAGCCGGTGGCGGGGTGTGACCTGGGCGCGCAGGAGGTCGCCCAGGGCGGCGCCGAGGGATCCTCCGCGTCCGGTGGGTCCGGCCATCAGTCGTCACCCTCGGGGATCATCTCGCCCAGCTCGATGAACTTCGCCTTGACCTCGCCGAAGCCAGTCCCGATCCGGTACGTGTCCGGGGGCGTGCCGGGCGGCGTCCAGAAGACAGCCGCATCCACGTTGCGCAGCGCGATGAGCGTGTGCCCGGCCTGGACCGCCTTGAAGGCCGCGACCCAGTGACGCACGGACGCCTCGGCGACCATGCTCATGCGCCAGTCCGGCCGCCAGAACGGGGAGCGCTGTTCCTGCCGCTTGGGCCACAGCAGCCGCAACGCGATCGACAACCGCGTCTTGTACGCCTTGTACGGCTGACCGCCGGCCTCGACGAGCTCGGTACGCGCCTTCCGGGTGGCCTCGTAGAACGGCTTGAACAGCGACTCGTTGGCCTTCCCCGTCCACGAGTCGTGGACGGCCGGCATCGCGGCGAGGTGCTCTTCGCGGACGAGCCTCGCGAGCAGCTTGATGTGCGGAGTGGTCACCCACACACGGCCCTGCTCGTCGGGCCGGTCGATGATCCGCCCCAGCGGGTGCGGCATGTCGGTGCGCGGCCACTGCGGGATGTCGATGAGGTAGATACCGGCGCTGGCCTTGTCGAACACCTCCAGGGGCCCGGTGTGCAGCAGCTTGTTCGGGGCCAGAGGAACGGCGGAACAGGCGGACGGATAGGAGCCGTTGCGGTCGATCAGGCACAGCACCCCCGCACCGAACGCGTCGGGCACGCCGAGCTGGTCACGCCGGACCCGCTTCCCGTTCTCCCGGATGAAGGGCACGCGCGTACTGGTGACGTCGGGGTGGACCCAGCGGGGCTCGCCGTCCATGTGCTCACTGATCAGCGGCCACGGACCGCTCTCCCGCGCCTCGATGCCGATGACCGAGACCGGGTGCATCTTCGAGCGGCCGACCGCGTCCTTGAGGATCTTCAACGCGGGGAAGACCGCTGTCTCCGGCTCGTCCTCCTCATCCCCCGGCCGAAGTTCCACTTCGCCCTCTGCGTCGTCTTCGTCGTCTTCGTCGCCCGGGCCGTGCCCGCTACTGCCCGCGGTGGACTGAACGGCGACAGACTGCTCGGTGGCGTCGGCGGGAGCGGTGGTGGTGTTGTAGGCGTTCAGCGCGGCGGCGAGGCGACGTCCCTCGTCGGTGTCTGGCAGGTGGGGCGGTGCCGCAGCGAGTTCGGCGAGCGATGGCCCGAGTTCGTTCAGGGCCTCGCGGTTGCCGTTCGTGAGTGCGGTGCGCAGCGCGGCCAGGACATGAGTGACGGCAGCGGGCAGTCCCTGCCGGGCGCCGGACGTGTACGGAAGCGCCGCCTCGGCCAACTCCCGTTCCACGGCACTGCCCACAGGCCGCGCGGGTTCTTCACCGGCCGTACGGACGGCGGGGGCGCTGCCGGCGTCGAGGAAGCGGGCGTGCAGCAGATCGGGGCTCAGGTACGCCGAGCCGATCACACCCAGGTCGCGCTCGGCGACCGTCACCCGGACCCTGGCCGGGTCCTCGGTCGGAGTGAGCGTCAGGGTGACGTCGGCGTCGAGAAGTCCCAGGAGCGCGGGGTCGTCACTGTCCACGATGGCGAGGACCGGCACGTGCAGGGTGCGCGCAAGCGTGGCCAGAACCTGGGAGGCGTCCGGGAGCCGGTCCCCGGACAGCGGCAGACGGGCGCTGCGGGCGGCCTGGAAACGGTCCACGACCACAAGGGCCAGACCCTCCATGTGCGGGGCGGTCTCCGCGACGTCCACGGCGGTCAGATCGCTGCCGTCGTCGATCATCAGCAGGTCGCCCGCCTGGACCAACTGGTGGGCGACCTCCTGCTCGTGCTCGGTGAGGCGGCCCTGCTTCAGACGCGGGTAGTCGCCCCCGGTCTCCGCGGCAACGATCCGGCGGAAGATGTCGTCCCGGTTGGGTCCCGACGCCGCGTACAGGACCGTACGACGGTCCACGAGCGCGGTCTGCCGCGCGGCCGCGAGTCCCAGGAGGCTTCCGCCGACGTTCGGGGCGGCCGCCACGAGTGTCAGCCGGCCCGGCTGCAGACCGCCCGTCGCGGCGTCCAGCCCGGCCAGTCCGAACGTGGGGCCTCCGGTGAGGACGGAGGCGAGGACGGACACGGCGTCACCGAGCGTGGCGAGCCTGCGCGGCGTAGTGCCGCGGTCCTGGTCGGCTTGGCTGTTCACCGCACCTCCTGCGGTCGCCGCGCCGGGGTGCGCGGCCGTGTCGGTCGAGAGGGCACTTGAGGCGGGGTCGGCGGGGAGCAGTACCGCGACCGGTGTGCTGTTGCGCCGGAGCACCTGCGGCTGGCCCTGAGCCGCCAGCGTGATGAGATCACCGAAGTCCCTCTGTGCCGCACTCAGGACGTGGGAGGGGAACGCGCCAGGCTGCCGGGCTGCCGGAAACCGGGCCAGCGGCACGAGCAGGGCGTGATCATCCCGCTTGTGGATCAGCGTCGAGACCCCGTCCTTCTCGGCACGCTTCACCAGGGTGAAGAGCTCCGTACGGGCCTCGGTCGCGGTCATTGCGGTCTCGGCCGGCGGCTTCTGACTCTGACTCACTCACCCTCCCAGAACACTCAACTCCTCACGACAGTAGCAAAATTCACTCACTAAATTGATCAGGCTCACACTTTTTTCCTGAAGACTTCACTCACCTGTCCGCCGGGGTCTGCAGCAGCGCGTTCTGCACGATGCGCGACAGGATGTCCCCGGCCTCGCCGGCCGTGACGTGCAGATTCGTGGAACGGCCGGTGTGTCCGGGGCAGACGCCCGCCCACTCCCACACCTTGATCGGCTACACCGCGGCAACGGGCACGATCCTCGGAAGAGCCAGCCGGACTTGCCGTGGTGCCGTCCCGCGCGGCATCACCCGACACCCGTAAACGCCATACGGGCTGTCCCTCTCCTGCCGACTGCCCAGAACATGCCGCCGGACAGCCCCTCGCCATCCCGTCGAGGCATCTCACCGCGATCGACTGTCGGGTTCACTCTTACGGCGGCATCGCGTTTTGTCGCAAATCTGCTTCCCTCGCCTCCCGCAGGCCCCTGTTTGAGTCGCTGAGCAGCGTGTTCCAGGTACGGCGGTCGGATTCCGGTGTGTCCGGGATGGCCTGATCGTCTCTCTGTGCAGCGGGATTTCGCTGCTGGGCGTCCCCGATTGTCAGACCCGGGCGACAGGATGCGGCGCTATGAGTCTGACGTCTTCACTGGCCGATCCCCACTCGCCGCTGTCTCGCTTTCTCTCCGCCTACCTTCCTCGCCCTCAGGAGGTGGTGAAGGACTTACGAAGACGCCTCGCTCCTTTTCCCGCCCCCGTCGAACCGGAGCATGACGGGCAGCGCACGGACTTTGCACTCATCGGACACACCATCGATCACCGGCTGCGCGTCGGCTTAGGAGCGCCCACCGGCAGTCCCATCGCCGGCGGAGTCGATTTGGCGCGGATCGATGACGCGGGCTGGCCCAGCCCGGAAGTGATCCTGGCCGTTCAGGATGCCGGGCGGGATCTGCTGGCCGAACTGGCAGGTTACGAGCGGCCTGACGGTGTGCCCCTGCCGCTGGCCGATGCCGCTGCGGAGGACCGTCTGGTACGGCTGTGTCATACCGCGTCCGGTTTCGAAACGATCTACCGGTGCGGCGGCTTCGTACACGGCAACAGCCTGGGGCAATGCGCGCCAGATGCCTGTCTTGAGGACCTGCTGGCAGCCGTTCCCCGCTCTGTTGTGGAGGACATCCGGCGTCAGACGATGCTGGCCGCCGCTCCCGGCCCCTTCCTCGCCCTGCGGGAGCTGCCGGCCCACCAGCGGATCTGCGGGCCGGTCTTCGAGGGCAGCATGCATGTGGGCGGCGCGGACGCAGACTTCATCCTGGGTGGCTGCCTCATCGACTGCAAAGCCACCATCCGGCCTCAGCGGCTGGGCCGCGCCGCGCTGTATCAGCTCGCCGGCTATCTCCTGCTCGACTACCACAACACCTACACCATCGACCGGGTCGGCCTGTATCTCTCCCGGCAAGGTGCATTCATCGACTGGGACATCAAGGACTTCCTCGGGCTGCTGGGTGCACGGCTGCCGCTGCCCGACCTGCGAGCCGCCTGTCATCGCGCCCTCACCGCGACGGCTCTCGCACACACCGACCCCGGCCCACCGCAGCCGCCGTCCGTCCCCTTCCCCCGGCCCCGCCCTTCGGTCCGTCCCGTCCAGGACACCCTCTTCGACTAGCCCCACACACGAGGCAGTGCCACCCCGCCGGCCTGCTCGGCGACTCGCCCGTTGTCCCTATCAGCGATCTCAAGGAGCTGTGCCTCATGTGGCTTTCACTCCAGACAGCACACCAAAGGCTTGCCGACCTCACCCATCACACGACGGTCCCCGGGTATCTGGATCATGTGAACCGCTACACGTTCGCCGCTGCCAGCCACGTGCTCATCGGTGATACGGCCGTGCCCGGCTACAAGCACCGGCAGCAATGGCGCTTCCTCGACCGGGACATCCAGAAGTCCGGCAAGCGGCTCGCCGGACTCCGGGTCGACCCCGGCGACCTCGTCGACGCCGGCCTGGAAGACAGCGGGTCACACACCTGGCGCTCTCGCGTCCGGCAGTGGATCTCTCAGGCCACCTACGAGTCCGAGCTTCCCCAGGTGCAGGGCCCTGGTGTCCTACCTGAAGGTTTCACCGGGCAGCAACTGCCCGAAGCTTTCACTCGGCGGACCATCGCAAGCACCCGGCCGCTGCCGCTGATGGTCTGGTCAGGGAAGGAGTGGCTGGTTCCTCGCGCCTATACCGCTGTGCTGGACCGGGCCGAGGAGGTCGAAGCCGGCCTCGCGGCGCAGGACGACGTGTGCAGCGGCTGCGGAGCGCCGGCCGGCCGCGAGCAGTGGCGTTCTTCGAGCGCCGCGGGATTCGTCGTCCTGTGCCCGTCGTGTGCCGCCCGGGCCTCAAGGCCCTATACCGGCCACCTGCGAGGCCGCCCGTACACGAAGGGGTTCGCCAAACGCTCTCCCGCCGAGGTTTTCCTGTGCCGGATGTGTCCTGAACCCCGGCGGGCCCTGTACTGGGACCACTGCCATTCCCACGATCTGTTCCGCGGACCGTTGTGCGTGAAGTGCAACAACTCCGAGGGCACTCGTGGGTTCATCGACCGTCCCGGAGGGATCGAGCACCTTCTGCAGTGCACCCACTGCCGCGCTCAGCAGACCCTCCCCCTCCAGCACCACGCCGACATCGTCCGCCGCCTTGCCGTATTCGAACCACACGCAGCATGTACACACGAGCTGTCCTGGAGGTGGTTCTACGTCGAGGACGACGGATCGGTCGTGGCCCGATTCCGGTGCTATCAGCATCACCCGGAGCTTGCATGGTCCGTCACCGTCCCAGCGGACGAAGTGAAACTTCTGGTACGCCGGTTCGTCGACGAAGCCATCAGCTCCGGACTGTAGCGGGGTACCGGGCATGTCGCCCTCGGCCGCCACCGGAGACGACATGCCCGCTGAGGCCGGACGTCGCCATCGGGTAGGCAGCGGCAGCAGAGACCCCGCGCCACGAATATCCCATCGTCACCCTTCGTCCCGCCCCTCCCCCGAGGATCCTGAGTGACAGGACGTCACCATGCGCTGGCCGTTCCGGTCCCGGGCCGCTGTCGTGCCTTGAGGGCAGTTGGTCAGGGAGCACGGGAACTGCCGTGATCGCATGAACCGTCCCTACTTCGTGCGGCCGGTTAGTTGGTGCTGGACAGCGGCGACGCTGTGAGAGGAGGGGCAGAGCATGTCGGGTGGGCGGAGAGCCGCGGTGACGGTTGCTGCCGTGTTGGTGATCGTTTCGACCCCGGTTTTCTGGCTGTTCGACGGGCCGTATACGGGGCAGTTGGTGGGGGCCTCGGTGCAGGCCGCCACGGGTGTGGGCGCTTTGGTGTGGGCCTGGATCCAGCCGGCCGCCGAGGCACGGGACAGCGCCGTGCGCACGGGGCGGGCCGAGGCGAGCGGGGGCGGGAGTGCCCATACCGGCATTCGCCGCCGTGGTGCCGGCGGCAGCGGAGCGGCTCGTGTTGAGCAGAGCGGGGATGCGGTCGCCCGCGGGCAGGGAAGCAATGCCGGCACCGGCATCGACTACACCGGCTAAGGCTGCCGTGGCTACGGGTGGACGGCGGGAGGGCCGATGAAACGGTTTCGGAAGGGGCGTTCGTCGGCTGCCCGGGAGGGCACGGGCGCAGCGGTACCGTCCGTCAGCGTCATTGAGAGCGGTGATGCCACTGCTGCGGATGGTGGCGATGCGCTGAGCGGCTATCGAGGTTCGGGGCGTCAGGCCTCGGCGGGTGGCGGGGCTGTGCAGGTGGAACGGTCGGGTGACGCGGTCGCCATGGGCGCCCATGCGGTGGCCATCAGCGGCCATGTCAGCCAGGTGCTGCTCTCTGCTCCGCCACCGAGCAGGCCGTTGGGCTGGCCCATCCGGTTGGGTGCCGGTGCCGGTGCTGGCGTCCGCGTTCCAGGCGCGGTCTGCGGTGCGGGAGCGGATCGATCGTGCCAGGGACGGCCATGCCACGGTGGTGCTGGCCCAGGTTCTGTCCGGCGGCGGGGGCGTGGGCAAGACCCAACTCGCCGCCGCCTACGCCCATCAGGCATTGGTGGACGGCGTCGACCTGGTGGTGTGGGTCGACGCCAGTGACATCGAGCAGGTCCTGGCACGCTATGCACACGCCGCGCACGCTGTGGAGGCGGCTTCCGATCATCTCCTCGGCAAGAGTGCCGAGTCCGACGCCGGACTGTTCCTTCAGTGGCTGGCGACCACCCGGCGCTCATGGCTGATCGTTCTCGACGACCTCACCGACCCGGAGGCGATGCAAGCGTGGTGGCCGCCGTCCTCCGTTTTCGGGTGCGGCCGCGTCGTGGCAACGACCCGCCGCCATGACGCGGTACTGTCCGGCGGCGGCCGGGCCGTGGTGGACATCGACACCTACAGCGCCGAGGAAGCCGAGGCCTATCTGCAAGAGCGGCTCAGCTCGGCAGATGCGGATCATCTCCTGGACGCACAGGCCGCCGTGCTGGCGGAGACGTTGGGTTTCCTGCCGCTGGCGCTGTCGCACGCCGCCGCCTTCATGGTCAACGAGGACGTTGCGTGTGCGGAGTATCTGCACCGCTTCAACGACAGTGCCGCGCGCCTGGACGATCTATTGCCGCGCGCGGCGGACACCGAGGGGTACGGGCGGCAGGTGGCCGCGGCTCTCCTGCTCTCGTTGGATGTCGCGCAGGCAAGCGAGCCCGTCGGCCTGGCCGTTCCGGTCATGCGTCTGGCCGCGGTCCTGGACCCGGCCGGCCATCCCCGTTCCCTGTGGGCCAGCGACGCGGCCATGCGCTACCTCAGCACCCAGCGCACCACGCCCCCAGACGATGCTCCCACGGCAATCGGTCCCGCCCAGGCCCGGGCAGCACTGCGGCTCCTGCACCGCTATGGTCTGCTCACCGATCACGCGCAGGCCGGCTCCCGGGCCGTGCGACTGCACGCCCTGACGGCACGCGCCGTGCGCGAGTGCACCCCTGATGCCGCAGTACCAGAGGTGGTGAAGACCGCTGCCGACGCGTTGACGGAACTGTGCGACGAGGTCCCTTGGGGCGATCATGAGACGAGGGCCGCGCTGCTGACCAACATCGACAGCCTCGACGGATGCTCAGGGGATCTGCTGTGGCAGGTCGACGGCCACTACGTCCTGCGCTGGGCCGGGCGCAACATGGCACAAGGTGCGGCGGTCCCCTACTGGCGGCGGCTGGTGGGCACCAGCGAATGGAAGTTGGGCCGGGCTCATCCCTCGACGCTCATTGCCCGGCGTGAGCTCGCCCTGGTCTGCATCTGCGGTCCTCTTCGCAAGGAGGCTTTCGCCGTACTGCAAGAGGACTTTCCCTACCAGGACAACCGGCTGGTTCTTGAAGGGTCACGGCCCGCTGCGGGCCCGGAGGCCGTGAGCGCCGTTGGGTTGCTGAAGGACACCGTCAGCGTTCGTCAACGGCTGTTGGGCTGGGCGCATCCGGCGACCCTCACGGGCCAGGCCAACCTCGCCCTCCTGCACTGGTCCCAAGGCGACAGGTCGACCGCCATCGGTGTGCTGGAGCGTTCCCTCGCCGGCTACCGGGCGACCTTCGGCCCCCACCATCCGTACACAATCTCGGTGGACAACCGGCTGCGCAGCTGGCGAGAGCAGCACAAGTGGCGCTGGTGGAGGCGCACACGCGGCCCGGCCGCGCCGACCGGGCCGGCGGGCGGCGACGCGACGCGGTGACGCGGCACGACCGGCGTCGCGGTGAGAAGGCGCAAGGTACGGGCCGGGAGTCACTGCTGGGTGCGGCTTTTGCGTGGCGGGTGACAGATCGGGCAGCGTTTGCCGGTGCCGCCGCGGCGGGAGCGCTGATCGGGCGTGGCTTCCCACCTCCCCGGGCAGCCGGGCTTCGAGCAGGCCCACCGGCACAGTTTGGCGGAGCTCGGCCTCAGCTCCTTCGCGGTCAGGTTCGGTTCGTCGATCACCTCGACAAGCTCGCCGGCGAGGACAGGGTGCACGTCCTGCAGGGATTTGCCGGGCTTGGGGCGCACCCTGCCGGCGCTGGTGCGTTGGCGAGCGCATCGGGGGCATCCGCTGGACTGGCCCGTGCGGCGGTTCGGCGGAGCGGGGTACTCAAACCGGCAGTCGGAACACCTCCACCGGCACGTCTTGTTCGACCCCGGAAGCAGGTCGAACGCGGTCCAGCCGATGTGGTCGACGACTTCGATCAGTTCTGCCGCCATCGCCGGATTGACCTCGGCGAGAGACTCACCGGCTCCGGGCCTGCTGTTCGCTACGCCCACCCTTGCGGAAGCGCACCGGCTGCAGCCACGGCCGCCAAGTGCCCGGCTGTGCAGTGCAGCCTGCCATTCGTAACCGCAGCCCGGCTGCCCGCATCGCCAGACGCACACGTCGTTGCAGCCGGGCGGCATACGGTCGGGTCCCCGGCCCGGGTTCGTGAGGTTCGCAACAAACTCCGCCTCCAAGTGCGGAGCCACATCCGCCGCCGACACCTCGGGGCCAGCAACGACTCTCTCCCACAGCTGCACCCCCTTGGTGAGAGCCGCTGTGACCTCGGCCGGTGTGAGCTGCCGCCAGGGAAGGCCGCGGTGTCGAAGTACGACGCCCACCGCCTCCGCCCAGTCTTCGGGATCCACCCCAGGGCCGGCCTTGTGGTGGATGAGTCCGGGTACCAGGACGGGCGGCAGCCCGCAGCTTCGGATGCGTTCCATGTCGAGTCCGGCAGCGAATGCTGCCTTTGTCTTCGCGGTGTCACGCTCCAGGCTTCCGGGTCTGCTGTGGGTCCATTCCGGGTCCAGGTCGATCAGCAGGCCCGGGGCCGGCTTGGGCAGGTACAGGTCGAATCGGTCCTGACTGCGCCCGGGCAGGCGGAGACGGTGGTCCAGTTCCACGCTGAACCCTGAGGCGGCCTCGACGAGCATGGCGACGTTGCACTCGAACGGGGAGCGGCCGTGACCGATGCAGTCCGGGCAGCCGCGCCCGTTGGTGCGGTTGGCGAGTGTCGCAGGCCAGATGTGTCCCTGGGCGCACTCCCACTCGCACAGGTCGTGGGACTGAGGGCGCAGGGTGTCCGGACCACGGTCGGGGCGGCTGAGGTTGCGGCGGAACTGCCGTACCAGCGCAGGATTCAGATCGGCCAGCGCTTCTCCCGGCCCTGGGGCCCGGTTGCGGCGCTTCGCGCACTCAGGGCACCCCGAGGGGTTGACGGTACGGGTGCGGAACTGCAACCGGGTGCGCCACTCGTGATCGCACCCTTCCGCCGAACAGCGCCACTGGCACCGGTCGGTGGAGGACAGCGGTATGTCTTCCAACGCCGTACCCGGGCTGGACAAGTTGGACACGAACTCGGCCTTCAGCCGAGCACGAACTGCAGCCACTTCGGTAGCACTTCGCCGTTTACCCATGACTCTTGTCTCCTCACGCGCTCCCCTCCCTTTCAAGGAGGGGAGGATTCAATCACCTGCCAGCAGCCGTGCCACCACGCCGGCCGGTGCCTGCAGTTCGGGGTTCAAGGACGTATCGGCGAGCATCGTGCGCAGGCGCATATGGAGCCTGGCGGAAAGCTGGCCGGTGCGAGTGAGCTCGTCCTCGGCATCGGCGAGTACTCGCTGCAGCAGTCGCGTGGACGCGGCAGGTCTCAGCAGCGTCAGGCGGTTGCGCAGTTCACTGACCGCGTTCAAGGCGGCTTCGGCGGCTTCGTCCCGGCAGGTCTGCCGATGCCCAGGGCTGCTGGCTGCCGGGGCGGCGTGGGCGTGGTCACCGACCGCGCGGCGCAGTCTTGCCTCCGTGGCGCCGCCGGGCGCGAGTGGTTTCAGCGTGAGTTCGGGATTCCATACGATGAAGCGGGGGCGGGTCCTTGGTGGCTGCGTGTGGCTGGTGGGCGGGGTGGCGGCCGCGGGTGGGCTGGTGCAGTCCGCATCAGTCATCCACTCCCGCAGTGCGTGCTTGCGCTGCTGGAGGCTGCCGGGATCGATATCGACAGCGACTTCGACGTTCTGCAGGAGGTGGGCAAGCGGGTCGTCGTGCATGCGGTGGTGCTGGTCATCTGTCACAGCTGTCCCTCCCGTCGTGGTGTGGCCGGTTCGGTGATGGGCCGTGGGGTGCTGACGGCGTTGCGCAGTGCGGCGCGGGCGAGGGCAATGTGCTTGCGGACCCCTGATGGCTCGATCCCCAGCAGTTCGCTGATCTGCGCCGTCGAACGCTGCTCGGCGAAATACAGGAGGGCCACCTGCCGGCGTCGCTCGGGAAAGCCGCGGATCGCCGTCCAGCAGCGTTCCAGAGCGTCCCTGGCCAGAATGACGTCGGCGGGATCCGGCGGCGGCGAGAGGTAGTCGCGGGCCAGTTCGGCGCCCAGCTGCTTCAGTCGTTGTGATCTGCGGATGTCGTCAATCCACAGGTTGCGGCACACCCGGCGCAGCCATGCGCGGTATCTGCCGGCCTCTATTTTCCGGGCCGTGGTGAACGCGCTTGCGGTGGCGAGGGATTCCCACTGCTGGGCCGCCGCCATGAAGACCCGCTGCACCAGGTCTTCCGCGGCCGGCTGTGCACCTCCGGTTAAGACCATGGCATAGCGCAGCAAAAGCATCGCTTCGCAGTCCCACAGCGTGGATATCTCATGCGCCGTCTGCTCGGAGATCCGCCGGCTCATCGCTGTCGCCCCCTTCGTTGCCGCCCCCCAGGCGGACTTCCATCGCAGGGCTGCCCATGCCCCGCTGCTGTACCACCACCGTTCCCGGCGGCGCATGCGACAGCAGCGCTACCAGCGTGGCCCGGCGCCCTCGTTCAGCAAGCCAGGCGCACCCGCTCATCACAGCTCCGACCACGCAGACGCCAGCCCAGACATGCCACGATGCCGCCGACCACAGCCCCCACACAAAGTGCCCTACACCAACCGTCATGCCCCTGAATCGAACGGGAGCCCGCGAGCGCTGCCATTGTTGCCCGCACTTCCTTCGCACCGCCCCGCAACCAGCCCGACCCCGTCGGCAGTTGCGCAGGACAGCGTCGGGCCCTCCTATCGGTCTGCGCCCGTTTCGCAGCCTGCCACCGCATATGCCGCAGAGGGCTCGTGGAAGAGCTAGCTCGATCCCGAGCATTCAGTGCCCCTCCAGGCACACCGGCCGCCGGTGCCCACTGTCAGCCAACTGCGCTGCGGTGTCGCGGCGTTGGCCTCCCGGCGCTCGATCGTGTGCGCACGGGGCCAGACGGCGAGCAGTTGAAAACAATTCCCCACTCCGGCCGGAGACGGCAGGGCCCGGACATCTACCCGCCGTCCTCCTCCCTGCTGCTCTCTGCCCGGAAATCCGGGATCGTGAACGGCTATGTGAAGGACAGTCAGAGCCGAGTGAGGGGCGCACCCCGTGGCGAGCACCGTGTTTCAGGGCGGTGCGGGAAAGCCGCATACGGGCGCGCCCAGACCGGAGACGAGGGGAAGTAGGTGAGGCCCGGGAGTGGTGTCGGGTGGTGTGGTGGCTGCTTGAAGCGGAAGGCGTCGCGAACCTCTGGGTCGACGGCGGCAGCGAATGTACTAACGTTCCCCGAACTGGGAAGCCCATGGTCCGGGAAAGGTCGCCGTGCGAGGTCATCTGCGCATCTGGATCGCGCTGATGCTGCTCGCCGCAGGTCTGCTGGTGCTCGTCGACCGGCTCGCCCCGTCGGCCCATGTGTGGCAACGGCTGGCCGTCTGGTGGCCGCTGGGACTCGTCGCCCTGGGGTGTGGCGGAGGAATCCGGCTCACCCTCGCCACCAGGACAGCCCTGCGTGGACCCGCGTTCGTAACACTCGTCGGCCTGGTTGCCCTTGTGGTGACAACCGACCCCCTTCCCGACTCTGTACGGCCGCTGCTGTGGCCAGCTCTGCTGGTGGCGGCAGGCGTGAGCATGCTCGTCGGCGTCGCCGTCAGCAGACCGAGTGCGCAGGAGGGCTCGGTCATCCTGCGGCTGGTGAGCGTGGCCGAGTCACGGCACATCGTCTGGCCGGTGGGGACGTTCTCGCTCGGATCCCTCACAGCCGTGGCCAGCGGATGCGTAATCGACCTGCGCGAAGCCAGTCCCCTCAACCAGCGTGCGCGCATCGACGTCACCGCCTTCCTCGGCGGTGTCGAGATCCGGGTGCCCGTCGGCTGGGAGGTGAAGTATGAGCGCTTCGGCCGCCAGATCGAGGTGCTCACGCCCCCCGGGGTGGGGGTGGAGGCACAGGAGCGGCCGTTCCTGCACGTGACGGCCATGACGTTCCTGGCCGGGCTGGAGGTGCGGGTCGCTCAGGCAGCAGGCGGCGACGGCTCGCCCGCGGCGTAGGGCACGGGCTCCTCCAGCGGCCCCTCCCGTTCCCAGAGCAGCCGGAGTTTGTCGTTGATAGCGATCTCGTCGTCAGAGTCGGCCGGCATCTTGACGGACATCTCTTTCAGCAGCCTCAACCGGTAGACGTCGATGACGGAGGTGAAGGTGACGCCGTACGCCTGCGCCGCATGGACGGCCGCCCGGTAGGCCAGGCCCGACAGCAGCGCAAACCCCAGGGGCAGGGCCAGCCACACCGGGTGGCGCAGCAGCAGCGCTGCGCTCACCAGAGACGTAAGAGCGAAGGACAGGCAGAGCCGGACCGCCGTGTCGAGTTCGTTGCGGGACTGGGAGACGAACCTCAGGACGTCGGGGGGCAGTACGAAGTACAACCGCGGCCACGTCAGCGTCGCATCGAGGGAGTACGCCTTGCCCGCCCTCTCCTCGGCAGCGCGCAGCCTGTTGCCCAGCGCCGTGGGCAGCACCTGCTGGCCGTCGGGAAAAGACGCAAGTTCACGGGGCACATGCTCGACAAGTTCCTCGTATGCGCTCTGGCTCAACTCCTCCTCCAGCCACACCAGCCGGTCCTTGCGGCGCTGCTGGATCCATCGTCCGCGTTCGCCCAGCTGCTGCAGGGGCCCAGATGCCTTCCAGTAGCCCTCCAGGAATCGGATGGAAGCCAACTCCAGGGGCTGCAGCAGCAGCCCGATAACCAGCGCGGATGCGGTGAGGACCAGCGCTCCGGGCCAGTTGATGTCTTCGACGTTCTCTTTCAGGACGGTGAAGGCCGGCGGTTGCGCGGGGGCTCCGCCGAGCCAGAGAGCTCCCACGGTCATCAAAAACACCACCGAGGGAAGGATGTTGACGAACTTGAGCCGCGGCGTGAGATCGGCATCGGTGAAGCCGAGCGAACCGAGCTGGCTCACCGCATGTCACCTCCCCTCGTGCCGGCCACAGTTGATCGTCGCCGCTGTGTGCGTGGCCCGACTGTATTTCGCTATGAACACCGGCTCGTCACAGACGGGATCGAAGCATCGGATGGTCAGGTTGTCTCGCCCTTCGCTGATCTGTACCCAGTTGGTTCCCGCGTGCATGCACGCATGCGAGGGCCGTTTCCGGCTGATACTTCCGCATCGGCAACTGCGGACAACCCACAAGGTGCCGCCGCTGCCCCTGAGATGTCCGGGCAGTTGGTTGTCCTGCCCCAACGCCGGCGTCACATAAAGCAGCAGGCGGAGGATCCCCATCCGGGACAGGGGACGGGGTCTGTGAGGCGGCATCGGCCCTCCCACGGCAAGGACGCAGGGCCTTGAGAGTAGGGGCAGGCAGCCCTCGGCGCCATGCGCTGCACCTCATCGCCCCACGCTGCAGGGGAGAGAGAGGACCATAGCCGGCGCCTCGTTCTCCCACGGCCGGCCGGGGCACCGACTTCACACAGCACGGTCGGCCGACCAGCTCAACTGGCCCTCGAACAGGCCCCGGTGGGATTGCGACCCGCAATCCCACCGGTCTTTGAATACCCTCCCGGCCCGGAAACCTGCCGAGCCCGCTCGCCATCCTCGCTCTGTGCCTGGCCCTCTCGTTTCCCTTGCGGCGCACGTCCCTATCGAGCGCACCTCATGCACCCGTTCCACAACTCAGCGCAGAAACCCTGCTTCTGTGCGTCGACGACGGGTGAATCGTGGGTCTGTCAGCGATCACGGGGAGCCGTCACGGTCGATGAAAGGGCTGTTCGAATCGGATCCGTGAGCCGGGGTGTGCCTGGACGGAAATCGGCGTCTCTGACGCTCCGTCACGTTCTGCTGGTGTCGGCTGAATCGTCTCGCCGGTGTCGACGTCCAGGGCATGGGCCATGATGAAATCTCTTGGCAGGACGTGCTATTCGAGGGCTTCGAGGTGCTGGTCACCGCGGCGCTGCACGGCGTGTGCGGTCTGGTGGTGCGACTGACCGGGCGGAACTGCGCAGGCGTCAGCGCTGGTCGCTGGTCGCGCGCACGGCCAGGTCCAGGACGTCTGTCGGCGGCCAGTGAAAATTCCCCACGTACGGCCAGCTCGATTCCCCATCTGGCAGTCACACTCAGTAGCCTTGGTGCAGGCTCGGGGACCTGGCGGATGAAGGGGTTGTGATCGTGGCACGGACCTGGCTGTCGATCCGGGTGGAGTTGGTCTCCGGGCACGGTGCAGACCTGTGGCCCCGCCCCGGCCGCGTCTTCGCCGCCGCGCGCTCGCATTCCTTCGCCGAGTTCGCCACGGCCATCGATGTCGCCTTCGGCCGCTGGGACCTGGCCCATCTGCACCTGTTCACGTTGTCCGACGGCACCCGGGTCAGCCCTCTGGACTGGTGGCACGACGAGGCCCCCGACGCCACCATGGATGGCCATGCCACCAAGCTGAGCAGGCTGCAAGCCGGCGAGCAGTTCGCCTACGTCTTCGACATGGGCGACGACTGGGCCCACCTGTGCACGGTGGCGGAAAAGCGCATCGATCCCCTTGCTGAACTCGGAGAGGTGCCCGGCCACCCGGTTCCATACTGGGGCTGGGGCAGTCTTCCGGACCAGTACGCACGCCGCTGGGACGGGGACGATGGGGAGTCTCCGATGCCGAAGCGGCCCGCCCGCGGACTCAGTGACCTGCCTCCGATCCTGCCGTGGTGGGGAGAGCGCCGCCGAGGATGACCTCACGCTGCGTACGCGAAGTGGCCGCCCGTGGGGAATCGAAGTGGCCATGGTGGGGAGCTGAAGTGGCCGCGAGCGGGGAAATCTAACTGGCCGCTGGCCGTCGTCCAGGGCGAGCCCCAGCGGGTCGAGGAGTCCCAGGATCGCGGCCCACCGCGCTGCGCAGCCGTGGTCGGGCTGTGGGCGCTGCGAACGGGAGTCGTGGTCGGCGTCCATGGTCGCCCCGACCACGGCGACTGGGTGGGGACTCGCAGTGGTGCTCCCGGGCGGGTGATTCTCCTTCGCGCACGCGGGCGCAGTCCTTGCGGGGCATGTCCGGCTCCCGTTTCCGGGAGCTGTCGTCAGGCAATCTGCGGGGAGCAGTTCACGCTCGCCGTCTCAAAGCCCTCTACCTAGTATGGACTTCACAACTCTGGGCCTGGTCGGAAGCCTTGCCACCGGCCCACTGGCCTTGTGGCTTCGCCTTCGCTGGCGCGTGCGGCAAGAGCAGGCGCGCGGTGCCTACCTCGTTGATATCGCTCACGCCCTCCCCCAGGGAGGGCGGTTCGACGGACAGTGTGGGGACGGAACTCGGCTTCGTCTGGTCGTGAACGGGAGCAGCGAGCATGAGTGATCGTGAGCCGCGGGAAGCCATGGGCACGGCACAGCCAGCCCAGAGCGCCTCCACCTTCCCCTCCACCGAAGAATTCGAGGCCTTCTACCTGGAGTTCACACCCAAGCTGGTCGGTTTCCTCGTCAGGCAGGGAGCGCGTCTGCCGATAGCAGCGGAGATCGCCCAGGACACCATGCTCAAGGCGTTCCGGAAGTGGGCGGAGATCAGCAACCCGCCGGCCTGGACGCGGCGGGTCGCATCCCGGGAACTCATCCGGCACCTCAGCCGCGCCGAAGCGGATCTTTGTGAGGACGTTCCAGAGCCTTCCCCGCTCCTTTCCTCACCGGACGCCGCTGTGGAATGGGAGCAGCAGCAGGACCTCCTGCGGCTGCTGGCCGATCTCCCTCCCCGCCAGCGGCAGATCATGGCCTGGAAATACTACGGTCACTCACCTACGGAGATCGCCGACGAGCTGGGCATCAGTCCTGAAACCGTACGCTCCAGCCTCCGCAAGGCCCGCCTCATGCTTGCTGCTCGCCTGGCACCGCGTGAGGAGCGTGAAGACCGATGACAGACCTGTTCGAACGGTTGTGGGCGAAGCAGAACACGCAGTTCGACACGGAGCTGGCCGACCTTCTTGACCTCAAGGCAGGCCTGCGTGAGATCTCGTTGGAGAGGGACCAGGCGCAACTCGAATCCGGGCTGGAAGACGTGCTGGATCTGTCGGGAGGACTGGCGGCCATTCTGGCAGGGAACATTGACGCGCCTGGGTTCGTGCCGGTTGAAACCGCTTCTGCACATCCGGGCCAGGACTCCGGCCCGTGGCTTGAGGCGGTGCCCGTAGAGGCCCGCCTGGCTGTTCGGACGTCTCCTGTCGCGCACGCCCTGCACCTGTCTCATGCAACGGTCCGCTCTCTCGCACGCGCCCAAGAGCAGGCGCAGCAGGAGGAAGCCCGCAGCCAGTGCGAACCACAGGGCCCCGGTCCGAATCACCAGTTCGACACCGACCGGATGATGGCTGTCAACTGCACTCGTGCGCTCCTTGTCGATTGCGACGTCGAAGCACTTCCCGCCCAGGCTGTCCTGTGTGCACATGACCTGCTGTGTGTGCTCGAGTACGTCGAAAAGCACGGTCACGCGCACTACGCCCAGGCCCTGGAAGGTGCCCTCGCTCGAGCTCAGGACCTGCTGCGGGCCCTGACCACAGAGGTCGTCACTCTCCTTGGTCTCAGCGAGAGCCTCCACATGGATTACGAGACGCTCCTGAGCCTCCTGAACGACTTCATCGGCGCAGACCTGCGCCGGGCGAACCTGGCAGAGGTCGACCTGGACGGGCTGTGGTGGTCAGAGACATCCACAAGCTGGCCGCCCTACGTAGACATCGAACTGCTCAAGCTCGACTCGGTCCAGACCGCACCAGGAATCTACGTGATCACCCAACGCGGCATGACCAACATCCCCGACAACCTCGCGTGCGCGTGAACTGGGTTCCGGTATCGAGCGAGGCCCGGCCTCCCAGGCTGCTCGCGAAACCGACTCTCAGCTCAGCCGTCGCGCGCGGTCCCGGCCGTCGCGCGCGAGGAACACCGGCGGCGCCCGGTCCCCTCGCTCGCAGTCCGGGGCCTGTCCCACCCACCCACTTCTCTTTCTTCCTGCTGTGGGGCGTGGACTCGGGGGGCGTAGAGGGGATGTCGGCCTCCCGGCCACGCCCCAACCAGCATGGTGACCTGCAGGGTTGCGAGCAGGCGCGGCAGAGAGCGCGGACGGTTGTCGGCCGGGTTGCCGGAGGGGATGTCGGCGCGGTCCACGGTGGTGTTGTCGCTTCGTGACCGTGGTCGGGCCTTCACGGTCGGGTTTCCGGCCGGGGCCGGCTGCTGCCGTGACCGGTACACGGCGGCGGGCAGGACGGCGCTGCACCGTACGGGAAGCGAGCAACTTCATGATGATCGGTGTGGACGTGGGCGGCGGGGACCGGCTGGCGCTGGGGGTGCTGACGCAGTACCGGATGGCGACCACCGGGCAGATGCACCGGGTGATCGCCCCCGAGGTGCGTATCGAGCAGACGCGGCGGCGGCTGGCCCGGCTGCGCGGTGAGGGGCTGGTCGACCGGATCACCCTGCCGCAGGCCGGACGGACCCGGGTCTGGTTCCCCACCGCGTACGGCGTGCAACTCGCCTCCGAGTGGCCCGAACTGCGCGGGAGGCGGCCCTCCAGAACCGTGTCCGACCCCACCGCCGTACGACTGAAGGCCAGCCACGCGCTGACCGTGACCGAGACCGCGCTCGTCTTCCTCGAGGACGCCCGCCGCCGCGGCGACGTGTGCGAGCCGCTGGACTGGATGACCGAGGTCCACCATCCGATCGGGAGCGGCGAGGCCGTCATCCCCGACGCGCTCCTGTACTACCGGCACGGCCCCGCCGACGGCGCAGGCGGGGCGATGCTGCGGGCCTTCGTCGAAGTCGACCGGGCCACCATGGGCCCCGAACGCCTCGCCGCCAAACTCACCGCCTACGAACGCCTCCACCGCTACGTGCCCATGGTCCCGGGACGCCGGCCGACCCCCCAGGAGGCGGCAGTTGAGGAGTGGCGGCGGCGCTACCCGCTCTTCCCCCGCCTCCTGTTCGTCCTGGACGCCACCGGACCCACCGGTGTCGCCAACCGGATCACCGCCCTGCGCGCCGGGGCCGGACTGCTGACGCCGTCCCGCTTCTCCTACGACGTCCCCGTCCTCGTAGCACCGCTCGCCGACCTCCTCCACCACGGCCCCACCGCACCCGTCTGGCACCCCATCCACGACCCCGACCGGCGAGTTGGCTGGACCGAGTCCGGGCCCCGGCAAACCTGACGGCCGGTGGACGGACCGGCCCCCCGCCCTGACCGCCGCGAAGGCTGAGCCCCAGCTCCCTATCTGCGGCGCAGCATCGTTGTGAGCGGGTCCCGACGGGAGCGCGACTCGTCGCCGGGGTGCAGTACACCGCGGCAGTCGCGGGTGCAGGCAGCCGTGACAACCCGCACCTCGGCGCCTCGGCACGGTGCCCCCTCCCCGACTCCGGGGAGGGGGCACCGTGCCGACGTCGGTCAGTAGGCCGGCGAGCCGCCCACGAGGTCCTCGCAGGTCATGCCGAAGATCTTGAACGGCGAGCAGATGATGCTGGGCCAGCGGCCGTCGTTGTGCTTGGCCACGTTGTTGTGCGAGACCGCGATGTCCATGGCGGCGCCGAGCAGGTAGCGGGTCTCGGGGCCGACGATGCCGTCCTGCATCCGAGCGTGGTTGTCCCGCTGGAAGAGCAGAACCGTGGCGTTGGTGACGGGGCCGAACTTCCCGTCGATGGCGACCTTGTAGCCGACCTGGCTGAGCGTGGTCTGCAGGGCGACGGTGCACCAGCCGGAAGCGCCCATCCGGAGGTTGGTGCACTCGGGGCGTTCGAGGTCGTGGAAGCTGACGGCCCTCGGGCCTGTGCCGGCGTTCCAGCCGTCGGCGGAAGCGGTGGTGGCGACGCCTCCAAGGGTGAGGATGCTGGCGGCCGTGAGGACGGCGGCGATGCGGCGAACGCGCATGGATGCCCCTTTCTGAATCGGGCACACCCGTATCGTCTGAGAAGCAGCGAGGCGGGACGTGCACCTACCAACTCCGCAACCTTCACCGACAGTTCACATATCGCACAATAAGCAGTGACGTTCCAGCAGATACGCACCCATGTACGAAATCAGGCACTGACACCCCACGAGCATCATCGGCTTAGCCGTTGGCGCCCTGTTGTCACTGATCGTCATGTTCCGGCAACAACACCCCATGCTGCCCACGTTGCTGACTCTGTGTCCGCACGTACCTTCCGTACAGTCGAGGGGGACTCGTGCGCTGCTCCGTCCTGCCCATCGCCGCCATCCTGCTGACGCCGCGTGCGGCAGCCCTAAGACCGCTACCACCGCGAACGCCGACAGCAGCGCAGGCAGGCCGCTCACGGCGAGCACCGCGTTCTCGAAGCTCTCGGTCAAGTCCGCGACTGTGACCGGTACCGTCACCGCGGCCAACGACCCGAACCATCTCCTGGGCCGACCGAACCAGTACACGTCGAAGGTACGGATTCAGCTCACCGATCACGCAGCTGTCGGCCAGCGCCGCTTGGCAAGTGGCCGATCACTGCTGGGTTGAGGTGTCGCGGGCGAGCGTTCTGAGCGTTACGCGCCGCTCGATATGAATCTGCGTGAAAACTGCCACCTTCGCCCGTAGGGCCCATGGGTCGAAGGGCTTGGTGATGTAGTCCACCCCACCTGCAAGGTATCCCTGACTGGCGTGTACCGGATCCGCGCCCATGGCGGTGAGGAAGATGATGGGGACGTCTCGGTTGCGGTGCCGACGTTTGATCTGGGCAGCTGTCTCGTATCCATCCATGTCAGGCATTTGTACGTCCATGATGATGACGGCGAAGTCGTCGTTGTCCAGGAGGGCTTTCAGGGCATCCCGTCCGGACGAGACGGTGACGAGGTCCTGGTCCAGCGTGCCGAGGACAGCGGTGATGGCCAGGAGGTTGTCGGGCTGGTCGTCAACGATGAGGATCTTCGGCATGCCTGCGTCCAGCACTGTCGGCAGCACGGTTGGACGCTCCAGGGCTTCCAGCTGCCGCTCCAGCAGCTGACAGCGCTCTTCGGCGGCGGCCCGCTCCTCACGTGCACTTCTCAGCTCCTCACCAAGTCTGGCGGCTTGCTGCTGAAGCACGTCACGTTCCTCAAGCAGTTGAGAGACGTTGGGGTGGGCGGCCGCGAGCTCGTCGGCCCGGCCCCGCTCGGCCCTCCAGTCCGCCTCCAACTGCGAGAGCCGCACCTCGAGGTCGTGGATACGGTTTGTCCGCTCCAGCAGGGCGTCACCCAAGACGTCTCCCTGGACGCTGGAACGGCGGGACCTGCGGTCAGCGTCGGCCAACTGGTCCTCGATGACCTCCATCGCATCATGCTGCGAGGATCCGGCATCGATCGCGGCCCGGTACAACTCCCGGACGAGTTCGACAGCCTCGGGTGTCACGGCAGTGCCTCGGTGCTCACCAAGATCGGCCAGCAGCTCCCTCACGATCCTCCACGGTGGCATCCGGGTGCCGTTGAGGTACCGAGAGAGCGTGCCGGGGTCCCACTGCCGACGCGCCGCGTACCGGCGCACCGAGACTCCCAGTCCTTCGAACAGTTCCCTGAGCGCTTGAGCCAGAGCACGCGTCGCGTCAGGAAGGTCGCTGCCCAGTGGCCTCAACTCACCCACGCTCCTCTTCCTCCGCCCCGTCGGAGGCGCAGCCGCGTACCCCGTCACCGGCAATCAGCCGGTTGAAGAACGAAACAGCCAGCCCGGCCGCTGCAAGGCCGGCGAGCACACTGCGGGAAAGCCCCTCACCCGCGGTCCAGGACAGTGCCGTTGCAGCACCCCCACTGAGCATCGCGAGCAGAAGCACCAGCGCTGCCCTGGTCGTTAACAAGGGCCGTTCCATACGGTCTCCATCCACCCGCCCCTCACCATGCGGCAGGGGAAGCCCATCACCCACGCGGCGGATTGCCGTCTGGGTGACACATAGGATGGAGTGCGACGGACGCGTTGCGTACCGTAATCGGCAGCGCAACACCCGAACCGCGGTGTTGCACACCGCAGCGGCACCAGATAAGTGCAGCGTTTACCCAGGCCACATAGACCTGCGGCAAGATCGTTGCCAAGTGCGTTGCGTGCAACGTGGGCATCCGCGGACAGCTCCGCTACCCGACCGGCCCGGTGATGTCATGCGGATCGGGCATCCGCCACCTTCGCAATTTTCGTACTTCAATCACCTGGCCGTCCGAAACGCGTTCGAGAAACGGCGGGCAGAAGGTGAGCATGAAACCGGTGAGGATCGTGCCCACTGCGGCCCAGTACTTGGTCGCGTGTTGCAGAACGTGCGTCAGGACCGTCTGCGGCAGAATCCAGCAGATAGCCAGCCGGGCCCAAGGGCGAGGCGGACATCAGGTGAGAACTCACAGCCGGTTCGGCCTGCTTCCTTGGTGTCAGAACTTTGGAAGATCCGAGATGCCGGTTTCCCTCGCTGCCGGAAGCCGGCGGAATCCTCTACTGCCAGTAGAGCCGTGGGGTAGGGTCGGAACATGGCAGCAGACGAGACGAGCATCAAGGTGAGTGCGGCCTCGCGTGACCGGTTGGCCGTCCTGGCGTCCGAGCGCGGTACGACCCTCCGCAGCCTTGTCGAGGAACTCGCACAGGGCACTCCAACTCGGGCCGAGTACGCCGAGCGTGCGGAGCTGGCCCGTGCCGAGCTCGCGTCCGCTCTCGGGAACGCACCGAGCCCGGAAGCCGAGGCGAAGGCCCGCGATCTCCTGGAGCGCCTAGGCGCATCCCTGCAGGGTCCTCAGGCAACCGCGTAGTGGGGGCAATCTCGGTCGTCCTGGACCATACGACCGCCACGGCGCTGTACGACCCGAAGGACCCGTTCAACGAGGCAGTCAGCGCCTTCTACGTGCAGGCCTCGGGCGGGCTGGGGACGCTGTATGCGCCGGTGCTGTCGCTGACGGCCGGCGACACGGAGCGTCGCGGCCTGCTCAGCTACATCAAGGGGCTGCGGTTCGTCAAGATCGAAGTATTCGACACCGACGCCGCGGTGACTGCCACCGAGCTCCTGCGCTTCGGGCACTCCTGGGCCGCCGTACACGCCATCCACGCCGCCAGACCCTCCGCCGCCTTCCCTGCCGGACGCTTCCTGCTCACCCTGACCCCCAAGGCGTACGCGGGCACCGGCGTCCAGGCCGTCCACCCCGGCCAGTAACCACCCCGCGTCGGAAGGCACCCCCGAACCAGGACACCAGTGCCGCGACTGGCTGCACCTACCAGGCCCTGGCGAGAGACGTCCGGCGCATCGCGGCCGAGAACGGCGAGATCCTCCAGACCAACAAATCGGCCGTCTCCTACTGGGCCAACGGCACCCGCCAGCCCACCGGCCGGAGCGGCCAGTACCTCGCCGAAGCCTTCTCCCGTCGAACGGGCCGCATCATCACCCAGACCGAGATCGGCCTACGCGCACCCGATGGCGAGGAGCCGGCCGAAGGGGATCCCGTTCTCGCCGCAACGGACCTCGGCCGGGCCGATGTTGAGCGCCGCCGCCTCCTCGCGGTGGCCGCCTTCACCACTGCCGGCGTCGCCATGCCACTCGCCCACGACCACGAGGCCACCGCCCGCATGCTCCGTGCCCGCACCGGCATCTCCGTGGTCGGAACGGAGGAGGTGGACGTCGTGCGCCAGATCACCGCAGCCGTCAGCACGGCCGACGAACGCCTCGGCGGCGGCCACGGCCTGACCACGGTCACCGCCTACCTCGGAGACGCCCGCCTTGCGGGCGATAGCCTGAGCCGAGCAGGGCCACGCCTTCATCAACGTCGGGATGGCACACCTTCACCGGCCGCTTCGACGACCACATGGGCAGCAACGACTGTGGCCGGCTCCACAGCGGCGCAGGCGGCTGGTGCTTCTGCAACGGCCAGTGTGCCTGCGGCGCCTTCTTCACTGGCGCCCGCTCGAGAGCGTCTTCTCTGTAGGTGAGGGGATGGCCGACAGGCGAGCCTGCTGCTGCGTCTGGGGGTGAGGCGTTCTTTCGCGTCCTGGTGTCGCGTGTCACTCTGCGATCAGTTGACGATCGGGAATGGGGGGCCATGTCGTTTCAGTATGTGCCTGCGTTACCCGTCAAGCGGGGCGACGTGCAGGGCTTTAGGGATGTTGCCGCGGACCTTGCGGCGCGGATGGCCCCGTTGTGGACCGTCCCGGTGATCAACCTGAGGACGGGTGAAGCTCCCTCGGTGAGGGATCGGGTCAAGCATCTGCAGAAGGCGGCCCAGCAGCTGCGGCAGGTGAGCGGTTCGGGGCGCAGCTGGATCGACACCCGGCATGCCGAGGAGGACCCCAAGATGGTCGGGGACGCGCTGTGGGGTGAGTTCGGGCTGTTCACTGCCGCGGCGCCGGTCACCGGTCCTGAACGGCCGCCCGCTCAGCAGGCGCTGGCCCAGGAACTGGCAGACACCTTCAGCAACGGGCTGGGGCTGCGCCTGGACCTGAGGGGCCTGCCGGTAACGGAGGCGGCCGAGCAGGTGGCAGAACTGGCCAAGCGCAGCGCCGTCGCGGTCGAGGCCATGGACCTGCTGCTGGATCTCGGGGCGATCGCCGACGCGGCCCAGGCTGGCGAGTACGGCGCCCGTGCAGTAGCAGAACTGGGCCGGCTGCGGCCCTGGCGCAGTGTGGTGCTGCTGGCCGGGTCGTTCCCGGCGTCGCTGCAGCAGCTGGCGCGCGACCAGGTCACGCGTCTGCCCCGTCATGAGGTGCCCGTATGGCGTGCGGTGCGGGAGAACTCAGGGCTGGATGAGCGGCTGGTGTATGGGGACTATTCGGTCGTGCACCCCGGCAAGCCGGCGCAGACGACGACGGGGCCGGTGACGATTCTGGGCCGGGTGCTGTATTCGGATCCGCAGGATTTCCTGGTGGTCAAGGGGCGGAACATGGCGGTGTACGGCACTGCGCAGATGCCGGCACTGGCCTCCCGTATCACCACTGATCCCGCCTTCCGCGGCCGGGGATTCAGCGAGGGCGAGCGTTATCTCGCCGACTGTGTGGCAGGACAGGAGTCGCCGGGTCTTCCCGAGCGGTGGATCAGGGCCGGGCATACGCAGCATCTGGCCCAGACGGTGGAGCAGGTGGCGCGGTAGCGGGCGGGCGGGCGGCCAGCGCGTGCTGGACCTGCTGGGCCAGGCGGGCCATGGGCAGGGCGTCGGCCAGCAGCTGCCACAGCCGGTGGCGGGGCAGCCGGCTGGTGCCGGTGTGCCGGCCGAGCGCGGCGAGTTCGGCCAGGACTTCCTCCCGCCACAGCAGACGGGCCAGCGCCAGCGGCTCGCGGGCCGGGTTGGGATGCGCCGCGCGCACCACCCGCAGGGACGGCTGCCCGTCTGCGGCATCGAGGAGCAGCACGCCCCACCACGGTGAGGCCAGCACTGATGCCTGGTGCAGGTAGTGGTCGGTGGTGACGAGCCAGGAGTGTTCGAAGACCTGGTCGTAGTAGCTGACCTGGCGGGCCAGGCGGTCCAGGCGGTCGCCTGGGCTTTTGATTTCGAAGCCGGTCAGGCGGGGGGCGAGGACCGCCATGTCGGCACGGGACTCGCCGTTGCACAGGCCGAACTCCTCACGCAGCACAGCATCTTTCCCCTCCGGCTGCTCCCAGATCCACTCCCGCAGGCGGGGGCGGACGTCGGGGTCTCTCATCCGCTGCACACGCGCACTCATCCCGGCACTCTAGAACCCCCTCACCCCTCTGGGCAGCGCCCCGCCCGCTGGCCGGGGCGGACTGCGTGCGAGCAAGCGCGCCCACGCGGCGGTCTGTTCAATGCTGGTGCTGCCACAGCACCATCATGCTCGCCCTCGCCTGGTGGGGGGCGGGTTCGCGTTCGAAAGTGCGGGGATGCGTGCGGTAGACGCAGTCGATGCCGTAGCGGTGCAACAGCGCCAGATCGTGATCCGCGGGGCGCAGGGGAAACAGCGCTGTCAGGCGCACGGCCGGCTCGGGGGTGTGGGGGGCGTAGTCCAGCAGCTGCGCCAATGCCTCGCGCACGAAGCGGCGGCTGCTTGCGCGTTTGGCCTCGACGATCTCGCTGCCGTGCGTCAACTCCACGTGCACGTCGGTGATCCCGGCGGGGGTGCGCAGCCGCTTGGGGGCGGTGATGCCGAGAAAGGCGGTGTACTCCTGAACGAGGAAGGCTTCCGTGCGGTGCACGACAAGCTCGTGCTCGGTGAGCCGGTAGCGCGTGCTCGGCGTGTGCAGGGCCTCACCGTCGACGATGTCGGTGTGGGTGCGCAGCGCGCGGGCGATCGGTTCCTGCACGCCGGGGTGATCGCCCGCGGTGGCTTGGGCCTCGATGCCCAGACCGTCGAGGATGGTGGCGGCCTTCTCGGCGTCCAGAATGCGCAGCCCCATGAAGTTGTCCCCGGTGTTGAAACCGGGCAGGGCCCAGATCTCCTGGTAGGGGATCTCGGTGGGCGTGAAGGACAGCAGGCTGTAGACGTTGTGCCAGCTGCCGTTGTCCGCGTCGGCGCTCCACATGCTGTCGGCGAAGGGGGCGTTGCGGAAGAGGGCGCCAATCTCACCGATGCCCCGGACGTAGTTTTGGCCGGTGAACAAGACGATGTCGCCGGGGCTGAAGCGTTGCATCTTCCTGTCTTGTTTGCTGGTCGCTCCCCAAAAGCGGGCGCACCCGCTGGGATGGAAGGTCTCCAGCTGCTTGCGCTCAGCGGAGGTGAGCAGGCTCGCACGGGGGTGGGTGGTGAAGTCGACGACCGTATCGAGTGTGTCTCTCCAGTGACGGCGAGCAGCAGGATTGCCGTACGACGGCTGGATCACAACGAGCGGCACCGAAAACCCCCAAGTGACGTGCATGTGGATGTAGTTGTTAAGGATGCCAGCAACCACTGACGTCGGCCCTGGCCGGCCATGCTGGAGTGCCCGTCCAGCAGGATGTGGGCCCTGGGCCGGCGCCATCGTGAGGCAACCGCGCGGCTTGAGCCGGTCAGGCCCTGCAGTGTGTGCCGCCGGCAGCGAGCCAGCGGCGGTGCCGTACTGCGGCCGCCGGCGGGGACGTGGGCACGAATTCCTGCCCTGGCGGCCACGGTGGACTCGTTGACGTCCGGTCTGTGTCCGTGCTCTTGCGATCGTCTGTCTTTCATCGGGGCTCTCCTTCCTGGATACTCCCGGCTTCAGCCGGGGGAGGAAACGAAGCTCCTGCGAAGCAGGGTAGGGAAAGCCGGTCCGCCGACAGGGCGGAACAGTGTGCGCCGCCTACCGGCCGACACCCGCCACTCACACGGGAACTGATAGAACGTGAGGCATGACGCAGCAGGTCAAGCGGGCGTTCAAGTACCGCCTTTACCTCACGGACGAGCAGGCGGCCGAGCTGTCGCGCACGTTCGGCTGCGTGCGTCTCGTCTACAACAAGGCGCTGGAGGAGCGCACCCGGGCCTGGTACGGAGAGCAGCGCCGCATCTCCTACGTGCAGTCGTCGGCCGCGCTGACGGAGTGCTGCGAACGTGCTGGGATGTTGGAGGTGGCCGTGCCCTCAGAGGGCAGCCGGTGGTTCCAGGCGTGCCAACGCTGCTCGGGTGCGTCCGAGTGCGGGATGACCGGGGTTCAGGACGGACTCCTGCCTGGAAAGGACGTCTCGCAGCCGGACGGTGATCTCACCCGCGGGGGTTCCCTCCCTGAGCTGGGCCAACGCCAGCTCGAATTCGACCTGGAGGGTGTCGGGGTCTTCTGGTCCCTGGACCCGGACGAAGTCTGTGAGGACCTGTCGCAGCCGGATGGTGGCCGCAGGGGCTGAGAGCGGCGGGTACAGCGCGCACTGCAGACGGGTCCACAGTGTGGCGGGGTGGTCTGTGCCGAAGACAGCGGCGTACGTGGGCAGCAGGTCGTCGAACAGCTGCGCCGCCGCCGCAGTGTTGCCCGCTGCGGCGGTGTGGGCGGCGTGCTGGTGGCGGTTGGTGAGGGTCTCGGGGTGAGTGGGGCCGAACGTCTGCGCACAGTCGTCGGCAAGCTGCCGGTAGAGCGACGCCGCTCGTTCCTTGTTCTTTCTGCCTTCTTGAACGCCGATGAACTTGGCCTCTTGGTGTCGGGCCGAGAGCGTGCGCTGGTCGTGTGTTCCGCGCATGGTCTTGAGGTCTTCGACAAGGTCGGTGAACTGGGCAGCTGCCGTGGGTGCGTCGCTGGCCTCGCCGGTAAAGGTCGCCAGCTGGTGGCGCACGTCCAGGGCCAGGTCGTGCTCGGCTGCAAGCAACTGCCTGCATCGCGGGAGCAGGCTCGCGAAGAGGGCAGCCGCGCGGGCGGCGTCTCCAGCCTCACCCGTGTAGAGAGCAAGGTCGTATTCTGCGCGGAGCACACTGACGTCGTCGCTGCCGTAACGCTGCCTCAGCTCCTCGGCGCGGCTGTGCAGGACCGGCAGAGCACGAGCCGGGCGGCCCTCCTCGGCCGTGACCACAGCCAGTGCGGCGCTCGCCCCGTCCACTCCGGCCGCTTCGGCTTTGCTCAGCGCCCGGCGGGCGCGGCCGTACTCCAGTCCCGCCGCGGCGTTCTGGCCGATGACGAAGGCCTCCTCGGGTGTCGCAGCGTCGAGCCACGTGCGCCAGGCTTCTTCGGGTACGGGCTCCACGGGCAGCACCTCCGCAAGGTAGTCGAACGCGCGCACCGTGCCGTCGCTGTACAGATGGAGCATGCACCCCGCATCCTCCGCAGGCAGCTGGGCCCAGTTCAGCGCATTTTCCCATGACTCGTACCCAGCTTCGACGGTGCTGCCGGTGTGCGGAAGGTATGCGGCGTGTGCTCGTTCGAGAAGGTGTTCTGGAAGAGTGCGGTACAAACCGACCCGCTGGGCATCCACGGCAGCCAGCACCGCGGCGGCAGCCCTGGCATGGCTGGTCGAGTAGCGGGCGGCCGTCCAGCGCTGGGCCTGTTCGTGGCCGGCGACCAGGCCCAGGCCGACGCGATGGTCGGGAGCCCTGAGAGCCGAATAGAGCCGTGGATCGCCGCCCGACCGCGCCCGTCCCCGTTCAGCTGCCGACCAGTACGCGCTCACATCGACCTGGACCGCGGCGTTCAGCACACTGCGGGCCTCGCGCCACCGCGTCCGAGCAGGCTCGGAGGGATCATCGAGAGGGTAGAACGTGTTGAGTAGTTCTCGACGGAGCGTGGCCACCACGATCACGTTCTCCCACACGAACAGGTCGTCCAGGATCTGGCGGGTCAAGCCGCCGGGGCGCATGTAGTGCTCAAGGTCGTCGAGCCACACGATGCAGGGCCTGGCCCGGTCCACGAGGGCGTGCAGGGAGGACATTCCGTCAGCGGAGGCGGGTCGAACGAAGCGGTGCTTGGGAAACTGCTCGCGAACCGCTTCGAAAGCAGAACGCGTCTTGCCGGCCTTGGTCTCCCCCATGACCAGGATGAACCGGTGGGCTCGGAGGCTGCTTCGCAGTCCCGGATCGTGGTCACGGCGCACGTACGGAGGCATACGGTCATGACGCCCGGCGCGCCTCAGCTGGACCGTCTCGGCGACACCGGCCTGGTGATCCGTGATGGCTTCAACCCTCTGGAAGCGGCCTCGACGCAGCGCCGCGAAATGCTCGACGCGCCCGCGGTCCAGGCCCTCGTCCCGGGCAATGCCCGCTGTAGCTGCCGACTCGATCCGCTGCCGGATCCCGCCCATGGCGGCGACAACGGCCGCCGCCATGGATCCTGGAAGCCACTGCCTCGCCACGAACTCGGCCGCGGCGACCGCGGAACCCACGAGTAAGACCCCCAGTTGCCAGAGAGGCCATCGCCGGATCCACCCCATGAGCAACCTCCCCGACTCATGCTGAAGACGGACGCGCGTCTTCAGCAGGGCGTACGGAGGTGCACCCCAGGCGCACCCGGCGCGCACGCTTCCTGCGCCGTCTGGCCCGCGTGGCGGCCGGGCTGACCGGCTGCGCCTGCTACGCCAAGCCCGGGGTGATCGCCGGAATCGTAGAGTCGGCCCGCGCTGGCTGTCGTGGGGGATCCAGCCCCGCCAGACAGGGGCCGCCTCGTGGACGGCAGTCGGCATGCGGTGCCGATCGAGAAGGTCATGGAGCGGGCCATGGAACATCTGCCGGTGCTGATCGCCGACACGATCGAGTGGCTACGTAGGTGAGACGTAGGAACGAATGTCGGTGAGTGCTGGCAGCGGTTCTGGCCCGAGAGGCTCGGGAATGTCGGTCAGAAGTAGAAACGGCTGGGCGGTCAGACATCGATTCGACGCATCCACCATGGCAGGCCTGTGGCTGCGAAGGGGTTGTTGACTGTGCGCCGGAGGTTGCTGTCGTCTGCGGGGCCGATGGCTGCGGCAAGTTCGCGTCGTGCCTTGGTTCTCAACGCATGGAGCGTGATCTCCAGCAGGGTGCGAACGTGGTAGATGCCGTTACGGAGGTCTATGTCATCGCATGCGTAGAACCGATCCGCGTTCTCGCGAGGCCGTCGGGCAACGTCACTCCACCGGCGAAACGCGTGTGCGACCTCGCCCGCGGGAAGACCGTGACAGCGCTCGAATACGGCTATCTGCCTGTTGGCCGTGGCGGACAGCCCACGGATAACGGGTGTCCGCCGGTGGTGCGTGTGGCGCGGCGGGAGCTGCGCTCTGATCTCGCCCGGTGACCGGCGAGGCATGAACACTTCCAGGGGAGAAGTCGGATCGCCTGACCCTAGATGTCGCCAGCGGCAGAGATCAAGGCCTCGGGGTGGGTTCAGCTGGTCGGCTGGTGCTCGGCGCGGGCGCGTGTGGCGGGAGCCTAGTACTCCAGCTGTAGATCGTGATCTTCATGTTCGGGGGACTGCCTGGGGGCGGTAGTGGCTGGCTCGGGCTTGGGTGGCGGCGTCAGACCGGCGCGTAAGGTGCCCGGGTGATCGAGATACCAGAGGCGTTCGCGCAGAGCACGATTGAGCGCGAAGGAGAGCCCGGAGCGGCGTGGCTCGGCGAACTGGCCAGGATCGTGGAAGAGCTGCTGGGGCGCTGGGAGTGTGTGCCGGACGGGAAGGTGATGCACGGGGGCGTCGGGGTAATCATCCCCGTGCGGCAGCGGGCCGAAGGTACTGCTGTGCTGAAGGTGTCATTTCCGCACCCTGGCAATGTCCACGAGCCGGACGCTTTCGCGGCGTGGGGCGGGCGCGGAGCGGTCCTGCTGCACGAGCGCGACGACGAGCGGTTCGCAATGCTGCTTGAGCGAGTCCAGGCGTCAACCCTGGCCGGAGTGGAAGACGGCGACGAGGTTGTGACGGTCGCCGGACGGATCAGCCGCCGGCTGGCCATTCCCGCGCCGCCGGGCCTGCCCCGGCTGAGAGAGCAGTCCAATGTCTGGGAGGAGCAACTGCGCCAGGATGCTGAGGAGCTGACGCATGCACTGTCGCGCAACGTGGTGGGCGCCGCCGTGGCGACCGTCCGCGAGCTGGGCCGCGTCCAGCCGGACACCCTCATTCATGGTGACCTCCACGCCGGGAACATCCTGCGTGCCGACCGTGAGCCATGGCTGGCCGTCGATCCCAAGGGATATGCAGGAGATCCCGCTTACGACGGCGGCACGCTGCTCAAGTCGCGCGCGTTGACGCTTCTTGAGGCGGACGACCTGCGCAAGGCGGTCCACCGCACCCTGGACGTCTTCGCCGAGGCTGCGGAAGTCGATCGCGAACGTGTCCAGCGTTGGGCCCAGTTCCATGCCGTCCAGGCTGCGTTCTGGGGCCGCCGCCACGGATTCCGCATCGCTCGCAGCGGACCGCAGTTGGACTGGCTCACCGAATTCGCTGACCGCCTTGCGGAGTTGCTCACCGAACGCTCGTAGGTCGTGATCTCGCTGGGCTGGGGCGGGTGCGGAGACAAGTGCGGCCACCGTTGATCATCGTGAGTTGTGTGGACTTACGAAGAGACGGTGGCCGCAGGTCACAGCATAGATCCCGTCCGTTGGCGGGAGGCGTTCGAGGTTGCCATGGGTCGGATCGCTGCCCGGTTCGCCCGGGTCGAACCCCGCCTGCGAGCCGGGCGGTTGGTGCTGGGACTGCTGTCGGACCTGCCGAGGAAGAACTGCTGGACGATCGCGGAGTGGGCCGGGGAGGCCAACCTGCACGGCATGCAGCATCTGCTGTGCCGGGCCGTGTGGGATGCCGATAGCGTCCGTGATGACGTGCGCGAATACGTCGTCGAGCACCTCCACGACGAGGCAGCGGTGCTGGTAGTCGACGAGACCGGCGATGTGAAGAAGGGCACCCACACGGTCGCCGTCCAGCGCCAGTACACCGGAACGGCTGGGGCCTGTATTTCAATAACTGTCAGCGACGGGTTTCCGCGAGGGTTATTCGGGTGTGTAGCTGGTCCAATGTGCGGGCGGGCGATCCGGGTATGGGCGTGACGAGGATCCGGTGCAGGTCCAGGAGCCGTTTTGCGTCCTGGTACTGGATGGACAGGTTGGTGCGGTTGACGCCGAGTAGCTGCGCCAGGAACGTCATGGTCACCGCTCTGCGGCGGCGCAGGATGGCTGCCAGGAGCCGGTGGGTGTGGTCCACGCTGCTGGTCTGTGGGTGGCGGTAGCTGCGCGGTCGATGGAAGCGTCGCTGGAATGCTGCCTCGGCCATGGCGTCCCAGAATGGCTCCGAGACCGCCACCAGATACTCGAAGGCGGTTCGTGACATGCCGGTCAGGGCCGGATCGGTGAGCATTGCGGTCAGGGCCGGGTCGGTCCGGTGTGTCGTTGTCGGCGCGTCTGGCGCTCGCGGTGGAACGGGAGAGAGAGTGTAGTTCCAGTCACCGTGGAAGGTGTTGGGTGTGATCGGAAGGGTGTGGAACTCGGCGGGTGTGACGCTGATGCCGAGGTCGTAGCTGCTTGTGTCCAGTTCGGCCCCGATGGTCAGGCCGGTCTTGGTTGTTGTGGCGGCGATGGTCTCGAGGACGACCTGGTAGCTGGTCAGCGGCCGCCCCCGCCAGTTCGCGGTGATGTGACAGAACATCCGGTGTTCTATCTTGTTCCACTTCGAAGTTCCGGGCGGTAGGTGACAGACCGTGATCTCCAGGCCGCTCTCTCGTGCGAAGGCGGCCAGATTGCTTTTCCAGGTCCAGCGGCGGGGGTCGTTGGAGCCGCCGGAGTCGGCGGTGATCAGGAGCCTGCCGGCATGCGGGTGGTCCATCCGTCCGCGGCGCTGCCACCAGCGGCGGATGGACTCCACAGCGAACTGGGCGGTGTCGTGGTCGGTGCCGACGTTGACCCATCCGCTGTTGTGGGCAATGTCGTAGATCCCGTAGGGGATCGCCATGGGCTGGTCGTTGGTGGTGAACGTGTGGCAGTCCACCTTGATCGCGTTCTTGCCCGGCCGCCAGGTGCGACCGGGCCGGTCCCGGTTGCCGAGCCATTCTTTGGCCTTGGTGTCGACGCTGATCACCGGCTGGGCGTCGTTGAGGAAGGCGGCGGCGGTGGCATTGAGGTGGGTGAACTGGGCATCGCGGTCCGGATGGCTGATGCCCTCTGTTGTCTTCGCGGTTCCCTGCAGGCTGTATCCCAGGGTGTGCAGCAGGTGGCCGACGGTTGAAGCGCTGATCGGGTGGCCCTGTGTGGTGAGGGTCGAGGCCAGGGCCCGTAACGACAGCGTGGTCCATCGCAACGGGGAGACGGGGTCGCCTCGGGTGTGCGGCTCGATCAGCGACTCCAGCGCGGGCAGCAGAGAAGGGTCGGTGTCTGTCAGCCTCTTGCGGCCGGCGCCCGGAGCCCGGACCCGCAGGGTCGGTGAGGAGCGACCGGCCAACTCGGCCATACCTCGCGCGATGGTTGCAGTGCTGGTGCCGGAGGCGGCGGCGACCCGGACGATCCCGCCGCGGCCGAGGGCCGTAGCCTCACTGGCCAGGTACAGCCGACGGCGGCGTTCATCGAAGTGCGGCAGGATCTGATCGATCTTGGCCCGCAGAGCACGAGCGGCAACGCGGTCTGACAGACACGGGGTCATATCTCAGACTCCCACCAACACCCCTGTGCCGAGCACTTATTGAAATACGGGCCCCTGGACGGATCGAGAACGCCCAGGTCGCGGTCTACCTCGTCTACGCCAGCGAGCGCGGGCACGCGGCGGTGGACCGGGAGCTGTACATCCCACGCTCCTGGACGTGCGACCCGGACCGCTGCCGGGCAGCAGGACTCGGCGAGGACACCGTCTTCGCGACCAAGCCGGAACTGGCCCGCACGATGATCGAACGGTTCCTGGACGCCGGACACCACGTCGGCTGGGTCACCGGGGACGAGGTCTACGGCGGCAATCCGAAACTGCGTACGGCTCTGGAGGAACGCGGCATCGGCTATGTCCTCGCGGTGGCCTGCTCGGCCGAAGTGCCTACCGGCGCAGGCAAGTTCCGCGCCGATGCCTTGGCGAAGAAGGTTCCGAAGCGGGCCTGGCAGAAGCTGTCGGCCGGACGCGGCGCGAAGGGACAGCGGTTCTACGACTGGGCCGTCATCGACCTCGCCGAGCCGGCACCGGGCCGCCACCAACTGCTGATCCGCCGCAACCGCAGCACTGGTGAACTCGCCTACTACCGCTGCCACTCCACCGCGCCGACATCCCTGGCCACCCTGGTCAAGGTCGCAGGTTCCAGATGGCGGGTGGAGGAGACCTTCCAAACGGAGAAGGGACTGGCCGGGCTGGATGAGCACCAGGTCCGCCGCTACCCCTCGTGGACCCGCTGGGTCACCCTCGCGATGCTGGCCCACGCCTTCCTTGCCGTCGTCCGCGCCGACGAACACGCACACCGGCCCACGCGGGACGACCTGATCCCGCTGTCCTGCAACGAGATCTGCCGCCTGTTCATCGCGCTCGTTGTCCGGCCCATTCGCGACGCGGCCCACCGCCTTGCCTGGTCCGACTGGCGCCGCCGCCACCAGGCACGATCACGCACCAGTCACTACAGGCGGCAAGCCGCATCCCAGACATGAAGATCACGATCTACAGCTGGAGTATTAGGCGAGTTCTTGGGCCGGTATCTCGTCGTCGGTGAGTCCGAAGCTTCGAAGCCGCTCGGCTCCGACCGAATCACCGGATCGCTCCAGGATGCCAACAAGGTGGTCGTGGGCATACTCGCCGCATCCGTGGTTCAACGCAACTACGCATAGAGCTTGACTTCGTGCAGGTTCGCCTTCCTGTTCAAGTCTCAGGGCGTAGTTGACGAGAGTGTGGCGGTCGCCGTAGGTGGTGGCTTCCACTGCTAGGACGCTGGCGCCTTCATGATCTCCAGCTTCATGCCGCAATTTCGTCAGGTCGGAGAGCCCGATGGTGTCGCCGTCGGCAGCGGCTGCTCTTGCGGCGGCCTCAGCAGCCGCGCGGTCACCAGCTTTCTCCAACTTGCACACTCTGCCAGCGATTTCAGGGCCCTTTGGCCTCCACCCATCACCACTCAGCCATTCGTCCAACCGTTTTATGGAGAGCTCTACCAGTTCCTCGTTCCCGAGGCTCGTCCAGTAGGAGACCCACTCTTCGAGCGCGTACGTTTCACCATGGTGAGCGGCAAGGATGATGTTCGACTCAGGACTGCTGATTCCGGATCTCCAATCCAGGCTCCCCAGAAGATCAACTGCCTGTTCGTCACCTTGCTTGGCTGCGCGGCGATACAGCTCTCTGGCACGCTGCAAGTCGTCTCGGTTCTCGTGGAGACGCCCAAGCCGACGAAGCGCAACGGGATGATCGTGTTCGGCCGCCGCGCGGAAGAGCTCCTCGGCCGCCACTCTGTCGCCGGCCTGTTCTTTGATAGTGGCTTCGGCGACGAGGGCATCGATACTGCCGAGGCGAGCCGCCGCACGGTACAGCTTCACGGCGTGCTGAAAGCGGCAGCGCATGCGGGCCTGGTCGCCGATGACCGTCAGGACGGCCGGATCGGTGAGGGTGGCCGCCACTGCCTCCCAGAACGCCGGCGGAGGGACGATCCCAGCTCGTTCAATCCGGCCAGTCTGTTCGAGATAGTCCGATAGACGATAGTGAATACCCTTCCAGCCGGGGGTGCTGCCGGGCCGCGGCCGCACAGGCCCAAGGGGGCCGGGGAGGCCGTGGCAGGGCGCGGAGGTGAAGGACAGGGCCTGGTCGAACCAGTCGGCGCTGGTCTGGTGCCAGGTGAGGTCGTCCAGATATCCGGCGGTGGTGTGGACGAGCAGATCATGGGGAAGGTCGTGGGGATGGCCGAGCCTGCGCGCGTCCATGGCGGCCTGGATGAGTGCGGCGGCCACGGGCGGGGCGTGGCGAAATAGCCTGATCAGCTCCGGAACGCCAGTGAGGTATTGGGTGACCTGTCCCGCGGAGTGGCTGGCCGCCTGCTGAAGCCGCGAGTCCCCTACTGCTTTGGTGCGGAGCCGGTCGAGGTCGATGTTGGTAAAAGCTGCAGGGACTCGGATCTCGTTACCTGCCAGCAGATACCGTGCGTGGGCGTGTGGATCGGGACCTGGCGGAGGGGAGGGGAGGGCGGTCAGCTCGGCCCAATAGCGGGGCCAGATGGTCCCCAGAATGAGGAAAGGGCCCCTGTCCTGATCGGCCAGTAGAGTGCGAAGGGCCGCTGCGACCCGTTCACCGACGGCAGTGCCGGGGGTGAGCAGGAATCGTTCAGACTCGTTCAGCCACAGCACGGTACGCGGTGCTAGGACCGGGAGTTCGCTGAGCATAGTCTCCGGATTCGGATCGACGGGGTGCCAGACCCGCCAGCCACCCGCCTCTCTCAGGGCGGCGAGCGCCTCCCAGCAAGCGCGGGTCTTACCCGTGGAGGATCCGCCGACCAGCAGCGCAATGCCGCTCCTCCCCTCGATCGCTGCGGCCGCCACAACGTCCGCGAGATGCTGATCATGGGCGCGCGGTACATACGTCGGCAGCACATCCGCCTTGTCACCGGGCGGCGAGTCGATGGCACGCCGCACCTCCAAGGCAAACGGGTCCAGACCGGAGGACAGCAGCCGTCCCGGCCGGGCCCTCGGTTCGGGCTGGGTCGCGGAGGAGGAATTCGAAGCCGCGGCGCCTGGATTCTCCGGATCTGGCTGCTCAACTTCCAGCAGATGGGTGCGAAGAGCGACGTAGGCGGAATGCTCGCGCGTCTTGGCCTGGATGATGCTGAAGTGATCTCCGGGCAGCATGAAGACCTTGGGAAAGTTCCCCTGAGCAGAGGCACGAACGACGACTTTGTCCTCCTCTCCCCCGAAGACCCAGAACGGGATGGGGCACGAGGACGTTCCCACCCCCTTCGCATAGACGATCTGGCCAAGGACCGTTTGCTGAGCGTCCCTCACTTCAGCGTTCAGTGGTCCCAGTGCGCGCACTTGCGGATTCTTCGACCACCACGCGCTGCGAAGCGGCATCGCGAAGTCGGAGCCGCTGTTGGGGCAAGCGAACAGGACGACGCCTCGGATCTTGGCGAGTTGCTGCCCTTGCCCGCTGTGGATCATCCGCGCGAGGTAGCGCTGAACGATCAGGCCGCCTTGGCTGTGGGCAACCAGGAACAGGCGGTCGTGCCCGGCCGCCTCGTAGTGCAAGAACGTCTTCAGCCGGTCTGCGAGGTCGTTGTAGTCGGGAGTACGACGGTCGGGTCTGAAACGGAACTTTGGTGTCGCGTACCCAAACCGTCTCACCGCGACATGAGCCAGCTCCTCATCGGATTCGAGAAGCCCGGCGAGCGGATCCCATGTCTCCTCGGACGAGAAGAGCCCATGGATGAACACCACTCCGAGGTTGGTGGCGCCTTCGCCCACTGTGCCTCCATGACTTCCTCACAACGTCTCGTGCGTTGCTGATTGTTGCGCACCGGTGATGCCGCTCGGCGCGGTGGAAGACGCAGTCGTTCAATCGTTAGCTCGCCCCGGCGATCAGGTGCCCTCGGGCAGCAAGTAGTGGGCCAGACCGGCGCGGAGAGCCGGCCGGGCCCGCTGGGCGGGAGTTCGATCCGGTGCCGTTTAGCCGTTGTTGCGCCAGGAGCGCAGTCGGTCGGCGATGTCGTAGACCGTGAGCCGCAAGGCATGGATATCGGTGAGCAGATCCCGCCACGGCTCGAAGGAGTCGTCGACCTCCTCCCCGCAGGCGCGGATGTACGCCACCGCCACGCCGTACCCGAAGTACGCGTTGCGGGCGGGCAGCGGGCGCAGCAGGACCAGCTGCTCAAGCAGGGCGGCAGCCCGCCAATAGACGTCGGGATCGCCCATATCCAGCTGCGGTGTGTTCACCCTGTGCCGAGCTACGGCGGCCACCAAGCCCGAATAGTCCCGAACCCCGAGCTCCTTGCCGAGCAGTTCCTCCTGCCGGTCAAGGAGCCAGCGGATGTCGACGTGCAGTTCCAACGGTCAGGCCGCCCGCCCCACGGTGCTCCGCCGAGCCGGGGCGTCGTCCGGGAATGCCTCGTCGAACGCCTCGGCCAGGCCGGGGCGGGCGATGATGTCGCGGAACACGGCCGTCGCCTTACTGAGGGCGATCTGATTCTCTTCGTCTTTGGCCAAGTCGGCCAGGTAGGCGCGCACGCTCTGCCCGCGAGCTGCGGCGACCGCAGCGAAGCGGTCCCTGGTGTCCGAGTCGACCTTCACGGTGGTGTCAGCCATACCCCGAGTATGCACCCATGGGTACCTTTGCGAATACCTATCAGGGGACTACGGCCCTCGTCGGTCGGTGCCCTTCTCCGAGCATCTCGGGCATCAGGTCTCCCCGCACAGCTGGTAACGGGTACGTATTCCTCCCGTGCCGTATTCCCTTGGCGGGTGGTGCCGGATCACAGGGTTCGTCAGTGTGAAGGGTCAGCCCGGCAGTAGCCTCCTGCGACGGTGTGTGAGGTATTGGGGGGCTCGTGGCGCGGAGTCGGTGGCCAGGGTTAGTTGCCTCGGCGGTGATCACTGCGGAGGTTAGTGCGGTGACGTCACTTGCGGAGAATGCGGCCACCGGTCAGGACCGGTGGCCGGGACCGCTTGAAGCGATCCGGCGGCACGCGTGGATCGTCCTCGCTGCAGGCCTGGTGCTGGCGCTGTTCTTGGCCGTGTACGCGGTGTTCCACGAGGTCGGATCCTCGGCGGCTGCCGAGGATCCGCCGCCGCCCGGGCCGCCGGACATTCCGCAGTGGGTGGTCGACCGGGACCAGGCGCGGAAGGTGGCGGGTGAGTTGCTGCGGCGTCAGGGGCGGGGTTCGGTGGGGATCACGGCTGCGGCCGGGCTGCACGGTGCGGGAGGTTTCGGGAAGACCACCCTGGCCGAGATGGTGTGGGCCGACCGGCGCGTGCGGCGCCGTTTCCGGGGGCGGATCTACCGGGTCACCCTCGGCCTGAACGTGCGCAGCCGGGCGGAGATCACCGCGAAGGTGACCGAGGCGACCCGGTTCATCACTGGCGACACCACCGTCTTCGACGACCCGGACCTGGCCGGCACCCACCTGGGACGGCTGCTCGACGCGCGACCGCCCATGCTCCTGCTCCTAGACGACGTGTGGAGCACCGAGCAGCTCGCGCCGTTCCTGATCGGCGGTGCCAACTGCCGCCGGCTCATCACCACCCGGCTTCCGGAGCTGCTGCCCGGCGGCACGTACCGGGTGAGGGTCGATCAGATGTCGGCGGCCCAGGCCCGGCAGGTCCTCGCCTTCGGCCTGTCCGAAGGGTTGCCCGAGGACACCGTGCTCGGTCTGCTGCGGGCGACCGGACGCTGGCCACTACTGCTGCGTATCTGCAACCAGTACGTCCATCGCCGCACGGAGACCGGTATGGCGGCCTCCGACGCAGCCGCCGAGATCCTCCGGCGACTGCGTCTCGACGGGCCCGCAAGCCTAGATCCCGCGCTTCCAGTCGATCTCAACGATCCGCGCGCCCGCCAGACCGCTGTGGTGGCAGCGGTCGAGGCCGGGACCGCGCTGCTGCCACCCGGCGGATTCGAACGCTTCACAGAACTGGGCGTCTTCGCCGAGGACGAATACATCCCCATAGTTCTCGTCACCGCCTTGTGGCAGGCGACCGTGTCCATGCGCCCAGAGCAGTCCAGAGACCTGTGCGCCGCACTCGCCGGCCTCTCCCTTCTGGAGCTGGACCCGGCCCGTGGCGGGCGCGTCCGCCTGCACGACGTCATCCGCGACCTCCTGCGCACCCGTCTGGGTGATGCGGGCGCGCATCAGGTGAGCGGCGCGCTAGTCGATGCCGTCGCCACAGAATTGCCTCTAGCCGAGCCGCAGCCGGGCGACGCCGCCGGGCCGGTGCACGCATGGTGGCAGCACCCCGACCAATACCTCGCCAACCACCTCGTGACGCACCTCCTGGAAGCCGGCCGCGTCCGTGACGCCGAGGCGCTGGCGCTCGACCTGCGATGGATCGAACAGCGACTGGCTCAGGGCGGTGCAACCGCACCCCTGGCCGACCTGGACCAGATCCCCACCACCCCGGCCCGGCAGGCCGCTAGCGACTTCGCCCGCACCGCACATCTACTTGGACCGCTCACACCCACCCACGCACTGGGTGCCGTCCTGCGCAGTCGGCTCGCCGGATACGACACCTGGCGTTCCCAGGCGAGCGCCTGGCGGTCCACCAAACCCGCGCTCCACAACCGGTGGCCGCTGCCCGACATCCCAGACCCCGCGGTGATCTGGGTACTGGCCGGTCACACCGCATGGGTGACCGCGGTGGCGATATCGCCGGACGGCACATGGCTCGCCACCGGCAGCATCGACGGCACCGTGCGGATCTGGGATCGCGCCACGGGCCGAACCACGGCCACCCTCACCGGCCACACCGAGTCTGTGGGCGCGGTGGCGATCTCGCCGGACGGCACGTGGCTCGCCACCTGCGGCGGCGACGGCACGGTGCGGATCTGGGACACCGCCACCGGCGCCACTACGGGCACCCTCGGCCACTTCGGCTGGCTGGGCGCGGTGGCGATCTCACCGGACGGCACGTGGCTGGCCGCCGCCAGCATCGACCGCACGGTGCGCATCTGGAATTGCCTTCCCAGCCACTCCGCCACGGCTACCCTCACCGGCCACACCGGCAGGATGGGCGCGGTGGCGATCTCGCCGGACGGCACGTGGCTCACCACCGGCGGCGGCGACGGCACGGTACGGATCTGGGACACCGCCACCGGCGCCACTACGGCCACCCTCACCGGCCACACCGAGTTCGTGAGCGCGGTGGCGATCTCTCCCGACGGCACATGGCTCACCACCGGCAGCATCGACCGCACGGTACGGATCTGGGACACCGCCACCGGCGCCACTACGGCCACCCTCACCGGCCACACAGGCTGGGTGGAGGCGGTGGCGATCTCTCCCGACGGCACATGGCTCGCTACCGCCAGCACCGACCGCACGGTGCGCATCTGGGAAACATCTTCGGGGAGAGCAGCCACCGTCATGCGCACGGAGAGCGAACTGCGTGCCTTGGCATGGATGCCTGACGGACGTGCCCTGGCCGTGGCGGGCGGGCTTGGCCTCTACGTGTACAGGTTCGCCCCCGGAACTCCACCCGCTGCTTGAGTCTCACCTGCCAGCGGAGTCTTCCCCCTGACCTAACAAGGGGACGTCGCCGCTTGTGAGGTCCGCCCGAACTGCTGGTACCGGGTACGTATTCCACCCTCGCGGTATTCCCTTGGCGGGCGGTGTCGGATCGTGGAGTTCGTCAGTGCGAAGAGTCGGCCCGGCAGTAGCCTCCTGTGACGGTGCGTGAGGTGTTGGGGGGCTCGTGGCGGGAAGTCGGTGGCAGGGGCTTGCTGCGTCGGCCGTGATCACGGCGCTGGTCAGTGCGGTGACTTCGGCGGCGGAGAACGCGGCCACCGGTCAGGACCGGTGGCCGGGTCCGCTCGACCAGATTCGGCGGCACGCGTGGATCGTCCTGGGCGTGGGTTTGGCGCTGGCCCTGTTGCTGGCCTTGTATGCGCTGTTCCACGAGGTCAAGTCTTCGTCGGAGGCCGAGGACCCACCACCGCCAGCGCCCCCGGAGATACCGCGGTGGGTGGTCGACCGTGCGCAGGCCCGGCAGGTGGCGGCTGAGCTGGGCCGCCAGCGGGGGTTGCGGTCGGTGGGGATCACCGCTGCGGCCGGACTGCACGGCGCGGGGGGGCTTCGGGAAGACCACGCTCGCGGAGATGGTCTGGGCCGACCGACGGGTCCAGCGCCGCTTCCGCGGGCGGATCTACCGGGTCACCCTCGGGTTGGAGGTGCGCAGCCGGGCGGAGATCACCGCGAAGGTGGCCGAGGCGACCCGGTTCATCACCGGGGATACCACGGTCTTCGACGACCCGGACCTGGCCGGCGCACACTTGGGCCGCCTGCTCGACGCCCGCCCGCGCCGCGAACGTCTCGCACTGGCTGGTCTACGCCGACGGGGTGCGCGAACACATAGAAGCCGCTCGCCAACGCCAGTCCCGCACCGCGCGCGGCGAGGCCCGCGGCCAAGCCAAGGCCCCTGCCGGCTGGAAGGTCGAACAGGAGATCGTACGCGAGGGGAACCGACGCCTGCGCGCCGAAGTCGATCGCCTCAAGGCGGCAGTCCGCCGGAGCCTGGGACAGCAACTCGACCAGCTCGGCGCCGCCGACCTCGGCACGCGGGTCGACGAACTCACCGCGGAGAAAGAGAGGCTGCGCGACGATCTCGCCCAGGGCCTGGCCCGCATCGAGGAGCTGACGAGCAAGCTCACCGAGACCGAGGACGACCTGGCCAGCGCACGGACCAGCCTGCGACACATGATCCGATCCGAGAACCTGTAACCTTCAGTCGTTTGCAGACACTTACGCCGCCCATCTGGTTACAGTAATGGCCACGCCGAACGGGCTCAGTCAGTTCGTCTTGGCGGTGGAGAGGGAACGCAGAATTTCATTGACGGCTCGCTCCCTGGGAAGAAGACACTGGTAGCGCCCTCCTCTGTGAACAAGAGGGATGAACGGCTTCTCCGTGTCCATCAATCTCTGCTGCCAGGACTCCGAACTGTCTGGTTGTGCCTCAATAACTGCGGCAGTACGCCGCAGTACTGACCCGAATAGTTCATCAAGGCGTGTGGTCGTAAGTACGCCGTGCTCTCGCTTCGCCTCCAACTTTCCGACCTCGACGGCCAAGACCTGCTCGAAGGCAAATGGATTTCGCTTCCAATCCGAGGAGGGGAAGAAAAATCTTTTATACTCTTCGGAGACCGGAGAGGTAAAGGGAAGAGCAGGAGGGGTGTCGGCCTCGGCGTCAGGTATGGCCTGATCCCACTGACGGCTCACTGTCAAGGCTCGCTCGTATGACCTACGCAAAGCAGGGCGTGCAAGCAAGCGGTCAAGAAGTAAATCTGGCGTAGCCCAACCGCGAAATGCGCCAGTACCGGAATCACCGTCGGTCGCCAAGAACACTATCGCCTCGGGCCGTCCAAGTCGCACGGCGCCGGCGCAAAGTACCAAGAGCCGTGTCTCCCACCACGCTGTACCGTCCTGCAGGTCAATGACCGCCACTTCGCTACGTGCCGCTTCCTGCAGGGTATCCAGGATTGCTGTCGTGCTGCTGTCGTTTAACGTGGCTCCGGGGGCGAGGCCCATGCGTGGTGAGACTTCCGTTTCTCGAGACTGACGCTCTGCTTCGGGGAACTGGATGCGAATCCCGAATGCTTCAACTGCTCCACCACCGGTAAGGCTCCCAAGGAGAACGAGCAGTACCGGTAGAACTGTGAGGAATAGGATCCCGATCAGGACCGTTCCCTCGTGTCTTTCACTTGGCCAGTCTGCGTTCGCGTGCATCACGCCCAGTAGCACCAGCAATCCGATCAATACTATCGGTACTGCGATTAGTGCTGAGCGCAGCTTGCCGGGCCAGAAGGGTCCCCCTGATCGATCCATGATGAGAACTGTGCTGCGAAAGCTCAACTTGGTCAATGTTCTGGGCAACGAGAATCATGGATAGCGCCTCGCTCGGGAGGGGTGCGAAATCTGATCTCACGACCGCGATCTTCACTCGGCGCGACTATTGAACGCACCGTGGTCGCGGATGAATGGGTGCATATGATTGGTACATGACAACAGAAACCGCCCTCTTGCGGCATGGCCCGTGGAGTCCACACGCTGCGTTTTTCGATCAAGTCCCTACGCGACCCGACTCCCGGTGGACGAAGAGAGATCGCCGATTTCGCATACGCCGAACGTCGCATTGTGCTCACCCCAGCTCCCGGCCATACTGCAGAATCGCAGAGCACTCGACATGGCCGTCAAGAAGGCGCGGGGGTGGGGAATGGCCGCGAGTCAATTAGTCATGCGCTCCTGGCCACCGAAGACCGGCTGCGAGGCCAAATTCGAACTCGCCATTCTTCTCTCACGAAAAGCGGACTTAGTGCGTCCGCCTGCCAACCCGACCAGACACCAAAAACCGGACGGTGGGCTCAGGGGTGATGCAGTCTTCGAGATCCGTCCGAAGGCAGATGCAGCCGTGCAGGCCCAGTCGGTAGAGATCTCGTCTTCAAAGGCATTCCCGCAGGCCGATGAGCTGCCACCCGCCGCCCGGGGCAGCGTTCGACTGACCCTCAACCCCTCGCTCCTGGGTTCAGTCACGTGGGTCGGCGCGGTTTGCCACACCACGATCGAGGCGCTGCTCCTGGTCAACTCAGGATCGCGTAAGCCGACCAGGAGGCCCCGACGCCCGAGGACTTCGCATGGACGCTCGTGACGCCGCCATCCGTCGGCTGGCCCCGGACGACACCAAGCCCGACGAGGTTTCTGCGGCCGAACAGTTCGTCGCCTGGAGCGGCGCCCACCGGCCACTCGAGACGGCGCTGGCGGCTCCGGGTGCCGTGCCCAGCTTCCGGACGATCGCCCTGCAGAACGGACTCGATGACCTAGTTGTGGCGCTCGGCCGGTCTGCGCTGCCGGCTGGCCTGCCCGGCGACACGGCACAAAAGCGCCGTACGGCGTTCGCCCGGCAGCTTCGCACCGGACTGTTCCGGCGCGAGCCCACCGCGGTCCTCCAGCGGATGGTGCAGGACGACGAGATCTCCGTCGGTGGTGGCGCCGAGCAGGCCGGCGTGGTGCGGGTGCTCGGGAATCTGGGCGCCGGGTTCGATCTGCGGCGGAACTCGCTCACCTCCGCCCTCCGGGCTCCGGATGCCCTGGACGGCGTCCCTGAGGATCAGCGCAAAGGCGTGATCGAGCGCCTGAAGACTCTGCAGCGCGTGCAGGCGATCAGCCCCACGCCGGAAGCCGTGGCCGCGGTGATCGGCACGGGCAACCGGTCGGCCATGGCTGTGGCGATGACGCCACGCGACCAGTTCCTCCGCCGGGTGGAGGGCCAGCTGGATCCGGCTACGGCCGTTGCGACTCACGAGGCTGCGGTGCGGGTGCAGATCCGCAACGAGGACGCGCTCGCGGCGATGCGCCAGCAGATCACCGGCTCCGGGATCCAGCTGGCCGACGGCACGCTCTCCCAGCCCGAGCGGCTCGACCGGGTACAGAAGGCAGCCGACGCAACCGGGGCGACCCTCGACATCCAGGGTTTGTTCGGCGATCTGGACTTCTGCGAGTGCGACGCCTGCCTGTCGGTCTACAGCCCGGCCGCCTATTTCGTGGAGCTGCTGCAGTATCTGCGGAACAACAACCTGGACCCGGGTAAGCCGTCCGTGCCGGGGATCGTGGGAACACCGCTGGAGAAGCTGCTGCGACGCCGGCCGGATCTGGGCTGTCTCGAACTCTCCTGTGAGAACACCAATGTGGTGCTGCCGTACATCGACCTGGTCAACGAGATCATGGAGAGCTTCGTCGTCCACCTCGGCGAATACGCTCAGGACTCGCACGATCCCAAGCAGGTCACGCTCGAGACCTTCAACGTGCGGACCGAGACCAGTGGCGAACTGCAGGCGCAGCCGCAGCACATCAACCAGGAGGCTTACTGCATCCTGAAGAGCGCGGTCTTCCCGATCGGGCTGCCCTACCACCAGCCGATCGACCGGATGCGGATCTGGTTGCGCGCGATGAAGACTACGCGGTTCGACGTGCTCGACCGGTTCCGCAGCGGGCCGCCGGGCAGTGACACGAAGAACGCGGACCCGGACGACCTTCCGGAGATCCGGGAACTCTGGGCAGCACTGCGGCAGCGCGCGGCGGATGCGGAGTTCCTCGGTCTCACCCAGGAGCAGTACGTCATCCTCACCCGTGAGGCGTTCCCGCCCCGGACGTTTCTCGAACTGTGCACTGGCGGAACGATCAGCCCCCGGCAGTACCGACGGCGGATCGGTGTCCGCCCGGTGCACGAGTACTACGGGTACGGGTCCGTGAACGACATGCTGGACGCCGACGAGACCCGCCACCTGGGGCTCACGTTCGTGAAGGACCAGTTCCTGCCCCGTACCGGCCTGACCTACGCCGAACTCGTCGACGTGCTGCGGACCCGGTTCGTCAACCCGGTGATGCCGAGCGGGCCCGCGCTGGGGCTGACGCTGGCGATCCAGGCGAGCTACCAATTCCTGCAGACCCTGGTCGACGCTGGAACCGCCCATCCGAAGCGGCGTTTCGCGAAGGTCATCGAGTTCCTGGTCTCCCAGCAGGGTGTGGTTCCAGGGCTCTGGCGGCGGCTGAGCCTGGACGAACCGTGCGGTCCGCCGGCTAAGGAGGACAGGCTCACCCGCGCGGAGATCACGGCGTGGGTCCACTGCTGGTTCGAGCGGCTCGGCCGGCTGATCGTGCTGGACTCCGGCGAACGCCCGCGTCTGCCGATCGCTGGTGATCTGTACGGGCTCCTCGGTGAGGAGAACTGGGGCAAGTTCGGGCGTCTTGACCACGACGGCTCCATCACCGATCTCGCGGGCGCTCCCTATGGAAACGTAGGTCCGGATGGGAAGGCGATGCTGGATGACGGGCAGGTGCTGAGCAGTATCCAGATCCACAGCTCCGAGGGGTTCGTCATCGGTGAGACCGATGGGAACGGCTTCCTGGTCCGACCCTACTCGTCCAAGGAGGAGTCGCCGGGTGAGACCGGGCCGGGCTCACGGATCCGTTGGCTGTCACCGGCTGATTCGTGCGATTTGGACGCGGTGCGGCTGATCCACCTGGACGGGTCGGTCGTCACCGAGGCGGAGTACGGGCGGCTCCAGCGTTTCGCCCGGCTGTGGCGAGCGCTCGCCTGGACCGTGCCCGAGACGGACCAGGCGCTGGCCGGACTGGGCGCTGGCGATGGCCCAGCAAAGGAAGATCCGGACGAGACCGAAGACAGCGACGAGACCGGCTCCACCGCATGGGATCTCGAGGACGATTGTGGGTGCTCGACCGGAGAGTGCGGCAAGCACGACGCCGCATGCCCGCCGCTCCCCCGCCGGGCCCGGATCAGCACGGGCTTCCTCCACGAGATCACCTTCGTCAGCCGCATCATGGAGCGAACGGGCCTCGACCTCGACCGCGTGCTGACGTTCTGGGATGACATCGACTCGGCCGGGGACGACTCGCTCTATACACGGATCTTCCTGCGCCACAACGTGCTGGGCACCGATGACGTCTTCCGCCCGGACGCCAACGGCCAGGTCCTGGTGGACGCCGGGCCGATCACAGATCACCTCGCCGGGCTCCAGGCCGCGCTCGGTATGGGAGCGCAGGACATCACCGTCCTGATCACGGAACTCGGCCTACCGGACGAGCTCACGGTCCACACGCTTTCCGCGCTGTTCCGCTACGCGGTGCTGGGGCGATGGCTGAGGCTCAAGGCACCGGACCTGGTCCGACTCCGGGTGGTGTTCGGTGATCCCTTCGTGAACGCCGAGAAGACCTGGACCTGCCTCGAGGACTGGCAGCGCGCCGACGAGGCCGGACTGTCGCTGCGACAGCTCGACTTCGCCCTGACCGCGCACGACGACATCCGGCGCCCGCTCGCACCGTCGTCGGGCGCGGTGCTCCGGCTGACCAAGACGCTCTACGACGGACTGACCGCCATCGATCAGCAGCACGCGGATCTGGGCAATGACGACAAGGCGCTCGCGACGGTGGAGCGCGTCCGCACCGAGAGCAGCTTGCTGTTCGACGATCCGGTCGTGAACCAGATCGTGGGCCTACTGCAGGGGAACTGGTCCTGGATCACGAATGCCCCTGCAGGCCTGGCCATTCAGGTCCCGGAAGCGCTGACGGGACGGGTCATGTACGCATCACCGGCCGTCCAGCCGGGACAGCTGGCGCCGTCCGCCACTCTCTCGGTGACCGGGATCCTCGACGCCAACGACCGCGCCTTGGTGGAGGCGCTCTCCCCGTTACCGGGATGGCACTCTGCCCTGGATCGGCTTGCGGCACAGCCGAAGGCGTTCTTCGAGGCCACGATCGCGCCGCTGGCCGCGGATCCGGCAGCGCAGCAGGAGCTGGCCGGCGTCCTGCTGGGCGGTGACGTCTGGCCGGTCCCCGGCGTGGGCGAACCGCCACCCACCGAGCCCTCCAGCGCGGTGCTGAAGCGGCTGGCGTTCCTGCAGGCGCTGCTCCCGGAACTGCGCAAGCGCCTGGCGCACAAGCTCATCGTCGACACCGTCTCCGGCGCTGCGGGTATCGACGGTCCGGTGACCGACGTCCTGCTCTCCGACGTGCTCAGCAGCGCGGCCGGTGGATCGGCCATGGACGCGTTGCTGTCCCTGAGGAACACGGGTTCGGCGGGACCGGGGTTCCATGGCTATCTGATGGTGCCCGCCACTGACCAATACGTCTTCGTGGCCGCGGGTTTCGACACCGAGCCGGCCGCTCTGTCGATCGATGGTGATGCTCTGCCGCTGGACACCCAGCAGCAGGATCCCTCCAATGTGTGGCAGAGCCAGCCGATCTCTCTGCGCTCCGGCACGTTGGTCCCCTTCGACACCCACGACATCCCGCTGGCTCAGGTGGAGTGGCGGACCGCCGGACGCCCGACCGCCGCCATTCCCGGATCGGCCCTGATCGCCGAGCACATGGCGGCCGGAGTCGGCGAGGTGCTCGCCAGGCTCTGGCGCACGGGCGTTCTGGTGAACGCGCACGGCCTCGGTGCCGATGAGACGAGCTGGCTCGACCAGCACCAGAGCGACTTCGGTGGCTGGGACTTCGATGGCCCCAGGCTCGATGGCTGGCGGCGGCTGGCCGCGTACACCCATCTGCGCAGCACGATCACGAGCAATGGCGAAGCCATGGTTGCCCTGTTCCGCTGGGCCTGCAGCACGGCACCCGACCCGGCACAGCTGACCGACCGGATCGTGACGGCGACGGGGTGGGATCCGGTCCTGGTCTCGGGGCTGCTCGCGCCAGCCGGGTTCGACGTTCAGGATCCCGCGTCGTTCCGCAATGAGATCACGCTGATCCGGATGGCCCGCGCGGTGGAGGTCGTAGATGCCTCAAGAGCCGAGGTACAGCAGCTGTTCGCGTGGGCCGATCCGGGCTCGCGGTTCTGGCCCGCGCACGCGCTGGCCTGCGGGATCGAGGCCGCCTATCGGGGCAGGTTCACCCAGGAGGACTGGGAGAAGGCGGTCGAGCCGCTGTACGACGAACTGCGATCGCATCAGCGCGGGGCTCTGGTCGACCACCTCGTCGCGCAGCCCGAGTTGCGCGAGTGGGGCGTGATTGACTCCGCCAGCCTCTTCGAGTTCTTCCTCATCGATGTCGAGATGGGCACCTGCCGGGACACATCCCGGATCAAGCAAGCAATCTCGAGCGTCCAGTCCTTCGTCCAGCGGTGCCTGCTGGGCCTGGAGGGTGACCACGGGGTCGACGCGAAGGTGCTGGACCGGGGTCGCTGGGAGTGGATGCAGAAGTACCGCGTCTGGGAGGCGAACCGGAAGGTGTTCGTCAATCCTGAGAGCTATCTGCGGGCCGAACTGCGCGACGACACCTCTGAGATCTTCGACGCGCTGCAGGCACAGCTGCTGCAGAAGGACATCAACCAGGACACGATCGAGGCGGCGCTGCGGGCCTACGTTGATGGGCTGGACGAAGTTGCCCGGCTCGAACCGGCCGGCCTCTTCGTCGACAACGCGACGCAGACGGTGCACATCTTCGCCCGCACCCAGTCCGCACCCCACCTGTTCTACTACCGGATCTTGGACACCGAGAACATCCGCTGGTCCCCCTGGCAGCGGGTCCCGGTCGACGTCCCCAGCTACGACGTGATCCGGGGGCAGGCGAATGTGAACGGCTGCTACCTCGTTCCGGTCGTCTTCCAGGGCCGGCTCCTGATGTTCTTCCCCCAGTTCAACCGGAAAACGGACCCGCCGGCCGCTGCGTCCACGACTGACTCATACAACACGGTCGCCGGCCAGTCGGTGAGCGCCACGCAGAGCGTGCTGTCCTGGGAGATCAAGCTCAACTACAGCGAGTTCCGCAACGGAAAGTGGTCGCCCAAGCGGCTGTCCACCAGCACGCTGTACTCGGAGCAGGGTGCCGTGCTGCCCGACATCGGCTCGTACATCTTCGTGCCCCGGATCACCATCGACTCCGTGCTGATCGACGTCTACCCCGGCCACGCGGGCAAAGTGGGGCGGTTCGAGTTCAGCGGTCATCACGTGGACGCGAGCGGGACCGCAGCTGACTGGACCCCCCGCCCCTCGCTGACCTTCCACTGGGACAGCACGAATGCACTCAGGTCCATGCAGGCCCTGGAGACCGGCGGCCCGCTGCACACGGACCGGCCCTACGCACTGCGTGATCTGCGTTCGATAGTTCTGTTCTACGACTGGGCTGCCGATGACCACCTGGACGACGCGGACGTGCCGCCGCTGCTCGGCACGCTGAACACGCAGGGCGTGGAGGGGTTGTTCCAGTACTACCTCGGCGCCGCAGCGTTCGACGAGCGCTACGGCCAGTACCAGCAGAACGCCACCGCACTGTTCCACGAGCTGCGGTCGCCGGTCTCCCTCTACACCTGGGAACTCGGCTTCCATGCGCTCATGCTGCTGGCGCAGCGATTGCTCAGTGCACGGCAGTTCGATGACGCGTTGCACGTGATGCACTGGATCGTCAGTCCGATGGCGAAGGGCGACGATAAGGATCCGGTATGGCGATTCCTTCCCTTGCGGCTGACCGAGATCGACCGGGACGCCCAGGACCTGTTCCTGCGACTGCAGCCGAACACACCGGACACGGACATCAGCGAGTGGCGCAAGAACCCGTTCAACCCACATGTCGTGGCCCGGGGACGCATCTCGGCCTACAAGCGCTGGGCCGCCATGCAGTACGTGCGGATCTGGATCGAGTACGGCGACTACTACTTCCGGCAGAACACGCTCGAGACCATTCCGATGGCCATCCAGTGCTACGTGATGGCGTCGCACCTCTACGGCCCAGCCGGGCAGGAGATCCCCAAGCGGGGCAAGACCGAGCCGGCCACGTATCGCTCACTGCTCGACCGGTGGGACGCGTTCAGCAATGCGCTGGTCGAACTGGAGCTGGCCTTCCCGTTCACCAACCAGCCCGACCTGCCCGACCCCACGGATCTTCCCGACGGCCACACGGTCACCGAGCCGCAACCGGCCAACCTGTTCGGGTCGGCGTCCAGTCTCTACTTCTGCATCCCGGCCAACCCCGAGATCCAGGCACTGCGCACAACGATCGACGACCGACTCGCGAAGATCCGCGCGTGCCAGGACATCAACGGCGTCTACTCGCCACTCCCTCTGTTCGAGGCACCGCTGGATCCGAACCTGCTAGTGGCGGCCGCAGCCGCGGGACTCAGCATCTCGAGCGTGCTCAACGATCTGGACACGCCGATCCCGGACTACCGGTTCATGTACCTGATCCAGAAGGCGCTGGAGAGCTGCAGTGAGCTGAAAGCGCTCGGCGCGGCGTTCCTCGCGGCGAAGGAGAAGGGCGACGGTGAGGAACTGCAGCATCTGCGGGTGGTTCACGAACACGCCATCAACGGACTGGTCATGGAGGTGCGGACGCAGCAACTGGAGGAGGCGACCAAGGCGCGGGACACCCTGGCGGCAAGCCGGGTGGCAGCCGTGTACCGGCTCACTCACCAGTTGCACCTGCTCGGTGAGGATCTGTCGAAGCTGCCCGGCGAGACAACCGACTACGCCGAACTACCCGACCTCATCGAGGCGCCGGTGGACGTCGGCGGGCTCAAGGTCAATCTGCTCGAGAAGCAGGAGCTGGACAAGGCCGCCGAGGCACGGGACCGGCAGACCGCGATCGGTCACATCGAGGCCCTGGCCAGCGTGTTCCACGCGATTCCACTGGTGGGCGCTCACGCGACGCCGCTCGGCGTCGGCGCTGAGCTCTCCTGGGGTGGTTCGAATCTCGGCAATCTCACCCAGGCCATCGCGCGCGAGCTGCAGGTCGCGGCCAACCGCACGTCGTTCGAGTCGACCAACGCCGGCCGCAAGGCGGCCCTGCAGAGGCAGCTGCAGGACCGGGTCCAGCAGGCCAACATCGCCGGGCACGAGATCACCAACATCGACAAGCAGTTGGTCGCGCAGGACATCCGGATCGACATCGCCAGCAAGGAGATCACAAACCAGCAGGCCACGATCGACAACTCACAGGCGGTGCTGGACTTCCTGGAGAGCAAGTACAGCGGGCCGGCGCTCTACACCTGGATGGAGGTCCAGCTCAGTGGCCTGCACTATCAGGCCTACACGCTCGCCTACGAGCTGGCGAAGAAGGCCGAAAAACTGTTCCGCTTCGAACATGCCTACACCGGGCCGAGTTTCATCCAGTTCGGCTACTGGGATCCGGCCCGAGACGGACTGCTGGCCGGGGAGAAGCTCTGGCAGGGGCTGAAACAACTGGAGTCGGCCTACCAGAACTCCCGCGGCCACGACTTCGAGATCACCAAGTCGATCTCGCTGCGCCAGCTCGATCCCGCCGCACTGATGACCCTGCGCGAGACCGGCGCCTGCGAGTTCTCGCTGCCGGAAGTTCTCTTCGACATGGACTACTGCGGGCACTACCAGCGCCGGATCAAGACCGTGGGCCTGAGCATCCCGTGCACGATCGGCCCCCACACCGGATTGAACGCGACCGTCCGACTGCTCAAGCACCAGTACCGGGCCACCCCGGAGGCCAGGAACGCTGGTGATTACCCGCAGAGCACCGATGAGGACGATCCGCGCTTCGCCACCACCAACATTCCGCTCACCGCGGCAGCGTTCAGCTCGGCCGACTCGGAGAACGCCGCCTTCGACCTCAACCTGAACAGCGAGCGATTCCTGTTCGGGGAGGGCGCCGGCGCGATCAGCTCCTGGCGGCTCGAACTCCCCCGGAACTTCCGCCAGTTCGACTACCGGTCCATCACCGACGTCACCATGCGGCTGCGGTACACAAGCCGAGACGGCGGCGACGCGCTGCGCACGGCGGCGGAGGGCGCTCTGCTCGACTGGGTCAAGGACGTCGAGGACCTCGGCCAGAACGAAGGGCTCTCCACGGCTTTCGACGTGATCAACGAGTTCGCGGATGCCTGGTACGCCGGGATGCACCCACCGGCGGCCGCCACCGAGCGGGTCGTCGATCTGCCCGACATCACGCGCACGCTGCCGTTCTTCACCCAGGGGCGGGACCCGGACAAGGTCGTGGCCAGCGACATCTACCTGTTCGTTCAAGGCGATCTCACACCGGACCAGGTCACTGCCGTCCAGGGGGGCGTCGATGTTTCCTTCACCAACGGTGCGCCCGCCGGAGATGACCTCACCGTCTTCGCAGCTCACGACGTCGGAGCGCCCGTGACCAGCCTGAAGCTGACCATCGCCGATCTCGCGGCCAGCATCACCCAGTTCTGGGTCGTCGAGCGCTTCACCCTCCTGTGATGGCGCCCCCGCCCGGTGCGATTCCGGAGGCCCCAGGCCAGCCGGGCATGCCTTCGCCGGGTCAGCCGAGTGGTTCATCAGGCGCCGACGTCAGTTCCGACAGCAGCACCGCGACCGGTGCCGGAGCGAGCCCGCAACCCGCACTTCCAGTAATTAGCGCGCCGAAGGGAGGCGGCGCGATCAAGGGGATCGGTGAGAAGTTCGGCACCAATCCCGTGACCGGCACGGCCTCGATGAGCATTCCGATCCCGTTGTCACCCGGGCGGTCCGGGTTCGGGCCATCGCTCTCCCTGGGCTACGACTCCGGCAACGGCAACGGCGTGTGGGGATTCGGCTGGTCCCTGAACACACCGGCCATCATGCGGAAGACCGACAAGGGTCTGCCGCGATACGCGGATACGGATGAGTCGGATGTGTTCCTCATCTCCGGTGCCGAGGATCTCGTGCCGGTGCTGAACACCGATGGCACGCGGCACGCAGACACCACCACCTTCCCGGGGTTCAGCGTTCACCGGTACCGCCCGCGGATCGAGGGGCTCTTCGCCCGGATCGAGCGCTGGGTGGATGCAACAACCGGCGAGACACACTGGCGTTCGATCAGCCGGGACAACGTGACCACGCTCTACGGCCGCACCCCCGAGAGCCGGATCGAGGACGGCACACGGACATTCGAGTGGCTGATCTGCGAGAGCCACGACGACCGGGGCAATGCGATCGTCTACGAGTACGTGCCCGAGGACAATCGCGGCGTCGAGCCGCCACTGCCGGGCAGTGCTGTCCGAGACCACGTCCGCACGCGGTATTTGAAGCGGATCTTCTACGGCAACCGGACCTCGCGTCTGGTCCAGGCCGATGCCAGCGACTGGATGTTCGAAGCCGTTCTCGACTACGCCGAAGGTCATCTCGCGCATCGCCCACCCGCTCCCGGAGTGCCGGCGGACGCACAGCACCACTACGCCGACGCATCAGTCGATGCGTCCGGCACGTGGCCGGTGCGGCCCGATCCGTTCTCCAGCAACCGGGCAGGATTCGAGATCCGGACCCATCGCCGCTGCACCGCCGTGCTGATGTTCCACCGGATCCCGGACCTCGGCCCGGATCCCTACCTGGTCCGGTCGACCGAGTTCGACTACCGCAACCTCGTGGACGACGGCCAAGTGGCTCCCGAGAGCGAACTCACCCATCAAGGGAGCACGCGCATCGCGTCGTTCCTGATGTCGGTCACCCAGTCCGGCTACACCCGCCAGCCGGACGGCCGCTACCTGCGCAGTACCTTGCCGCCGGTCGAGTTCACCTACAGCAAGCCGGCGATCGACCCAACCGTGCACACCCTGGACGACGAGAGCCAGCGCAACCTGCCGATCGGCCTTGATGGGCACGTCTACCAGTGGATCGACCTGGATGGCGTCGGTCTGCCAGGGGTGCTGACGGTGCAGAGCGGAACCTGGTACTGGAAGGCGAATCGCGGTGACGGTCGGCTCGGGCCGCTGACTCCGCTGCGCGATGCGCCGGCCGCGGTCACTCCGGGCACCGGCCGCGGCCAACTGCTGGACCTGCAGGGCGACGGACGCCTGGACGCCGCCGTGCTGGACGGGCCTTCGCCGGGTTTCAGCAGCCGCACTGAGGATGGCAGCTGGACGGCGTACCGAGCGCTGAGCGCCGTCCCCGCGGTCCGGTTCGATGATCCGAATCTGCGGTTCGTCGACCTGACCAGCGACGGACTGGCCGACATCTTGGTCACTGAAGGTGACTCGTTCACCTGGTACGGATCGCTCGGTGAAGGCGGGTTCGCCGCCGGGCGACGGGTTCCTCAGCCGGACGACGATGGTGCTGGGCCGCGACTGGTCTTTGCCGACGGCGAGCAGGCGGTGTACCTGGCCGACATGTCCGGCGACGGGCTCGTCGACCTGGTGCGCATCCGCAACGGGCAGGTCGCCTACTGGCCGAGTCTGGGTTACGGCCGGTTCGGGTCGCGCATCATCCTGCGCAACTCGCCCTGGTTCGATACCACGGAGGCCTTCGACCAGCGGCGGATCCGGCTCGCCGACATCGACGGCTCGAACGCGACGGACATCATCTACCTCGGCCGCGACGGCGTACGGCTCTATGTCAATGAATCCGGCAACCGATTGACGGATCCGCTTCGCCTGCGGGGCTTTCCGCCGGTCAGCCAGTTCAGCGCGGTCCAGGTCGCGGATCTGCTCGGCAACGGCACGGCGTGCCTCGTGTGGTCTTCGCCTGCACCCGCAGACACCCGGACGCCGGTGCGGTACATCGACCTGATGGGCGGCACCAAGCCGCATCTCCTCATCCGGTCGGTCAACAATCTCGGCACCGAAACCGCGGTCGAGTACACGCCGTCCACCCGCTTCTACCTCGATGATCTGAACGCCGACCGGCCATGGGCCACCCGGCTCCCCTTCCCAGTGCACTGCGTCAGCCGGGTTGAGACCACCGACCGGATCAGCGGGAACCGGTTCGTCAGCCGGTTCCGTTACGCCCACGGATACTTCGACGGCTTCGAACGCGAGTTCCGTGGATTCGGCCGGGTCGAGCAGTCGGACACCGAGACCTACCCGGACCTGGCCCACGGCACCGCGGCCACGAACGAGGACGAGGTCTCCCACGTCCCGCCGGCACGTACGGTGACCTGGTACCACACCGGGATCTTCCGCCCGGGCGAACAGGTCTCGACCCACCTCGCCGCCGAGTACTACCGCGAACCGGGGCTTACCGACGCCGAGGCGACAGCGATGCTGCTGCCCGACACGGTACTGCCGCAGGGGCTCGACACCAGCGCGAGGCGCGAGGCCTGCCGGGCCCTCAAGGGATCCATGCTGCGCCAGGAGGTCTACGCCGACGACGGCACACCGCAGGCCATCCACCCGTACACGGTCACAGAGCAGAACGTGACGATCCGGCTGCTGCAGGACCGCGGCCCGAACCGACATACCGTGTTCCTCACCCACCCCCTGGAGGCGATCTCCCGCCACTACGAACGCATCCCGACAGATCCACGCACCACTCACGCGTTCACGCTCGCGGTCAACGACTACGGGAACGTGGAACGGTCAGCCACCGTGGGATACGGACGGCGTCAACCGGACCCGGCACTGGACCCAATCGATCGGACGGCGCAGGCCAAGATCTGGATCTCGGCAGCCGAGACCACCTATACGAATGCTGTCGAGGAGGCCGACGATCACCGCACGCCGCTCTCGGCCGAGTTGACCACGTTCGAGTTGACCGGGCTCGCGCCCCCCACCGGGCCGAGCGGGTGCTACAGCCGCAGCACCATCGACGACGCGATCAGCGCCGCCATTCCGATCGACAGCGAGATACGACCTTCCGCGGGAATTCTACAGAAGCGGGTTATCGAGCGGACTCGAAACCTCTACCGGGCAGACGATCTCAGCCGGCCGCTGCCTACGGGCACGCTGGAATCGCGAGGACTTGCCTACGCAAGCTACCGGCTCGCCTTGACCACTGGACAGATCGCCGGCGTTTTCGGCAACCGGGTGACCGAGGCGATGCTGCGAATCGAGGGAAGGTATGTCCAGCCGATCGGAACGGCAGGTTGGTGGATCCCCTCCGGCACGACCTACTTCTCACCGGACAGCAGCGACACGCCAGATCAGGAGCTGGCATTCGCCATCGACGCGTTCTTCCTGCCGCACCGGCACCGGGACCCGTTCCATACCGCTGCGATACCAACCGAGTCGACCGTCACCTACGACGTACACCGGCTGCTGCCGGAGCGGGCCACCGATGCACTCGGAAACATGATCGCGATGTCATCGATCGACTACCGCGTTCTCCAGCCTGCCGAGGTGACCGACCCCAACGGCAATCGCGCCGCTGCCGCCTACGACGCCCTCGGACTCGTGGTGGCCACGGCAGTAATGGGCAAGGCCGCTGCGGCTCCGGCCGAAGGTGACCGGATCACAGCAGATCTTATCCCCGACCTGACAGACTCCGAGCGGGAGGTCTTCTTCTCGAATCCCCTGGGCGCCTTCGCAGAGTCTCTCCTCGGCGATGCCAGCCAGCGCTTCGTCCACGACCTTCACGCGTACCGTCGATCGGCCACCTCGGCTCACCCCCAACCAGCGTGGTCCTTCACTCTGGCCCGTGAGACGCATGTGCCGGACCCTGCGCCGCTACGGATCCAAGGCGCCTTCGCCTACTCAGACGGCTTCGGCCGCCAGATCCAGTCAAAAGCCCAGGCCGAAGCTGGGGAGGTGCCAGCGCGGGGCGCGGACGGCCAGATCGTGCTCGGCGCCAATGGTCTCCTGGTGATGACCTCAGGCGTGTCAGCTCGGTGGGTAGGCACCGGTTGGACCGTCTACAACAACAAGGGGAACCCGGTCCGCACGTACGAGCCCTTCTTCACTGACACGCACCAGTTCGAGCCCGACACCCGGGTCGGGGTCACCCCCATCCTCTGCCACGATCCGATGGGACGCATCGTCGTCACCGTGCACCCCGATCACAGCTGGGAGAAGGTCGTCTTCGACCCCTGGCAGCAGTCTGCGTGGGACGTCAATGACACCGTGCTGATCGCCGACCCGATTACGGATCCCGACGTCGGCGGTCTGCTTGCCCGGCTGCCTGCGGAAGATGTCCGGCCAACCTGGTATGAGCTGCGCACCGCCCCGGGGCTGGGCGCCGAACGGACTGCGCGGTGGCCCGATCCGCGAAACCTGGCAGCGCAGCAGCGCGCGGCCACGCAGACCGGCGTCCACGCGGCGACACCAGCGGTGACGCACGCGGACTCTCTTGGCAGGGCCGTGCTCGCCGTGGCGCACAACCGGTACACGTACAGCAACGCCCCCGACGGGTCGGCACCCGTCGAGGAGAAGTTCCTGACCCGCACGGTCCTGGACGTTGAAGGCAACGAGCGGGAGGTGATCGATGCGCTGGGACGGGTGGTGATGCGCTACGACCACGACGTTGCTGGACGCCGCATCCACCAGTCCGGCATGGACTGTGGGCACCGCTGGTCGCTGACCGACGTCGGGAGTGCGGTGCTGTACAACTGGGACGACCGCGGACATCAGACCCGGACGCAGCACGATGCGCTGCGCCGACCCGTCCGCACCTTCCTCCAAGACGGCGATGCAGCCGAGGTGTTGATCGGATCCACCCTCTTCGGCGAGTCCGTACCCGCACCTGAGGCTCGCAATCTGCGGACCCGCGCCATCGAAGTCCGTGATCAGGCCGGCCTCGTCACTACGGACGAATACGACTTCAAGGGCAACCTGCTGCACCGGGCCCGCCAACTGGCGCGGGTCTACGACGCGACGCTCGACTGGGCCGGGAACGTGGACCTCCTGCCGGGTCCGATGGTGCAACGCACTCGCTACGACGCCCTCAACCGGCCGGTCCAGGAGGTAGCACCGTGCGCAAACCTGGCGGGCACCCCCGTAAGCGTCGTGCAACGGTCCTACAACGAGGCCGGCCTGCTGGAGCGGGTCGACTCGTGGCTTGAGCTGGACGCGGAGCCGAACGCGCTGCTGGACCCGGCGACGGCGTCGCTCGCCGCGGTGACAGGGATCGACTACGACGCCAAGGGGCAACGGCAGCGGATCGGCTACGGCAACGGTGTGGTCAGTGACTACGCCTACGACCGATTCACGCTCCGACTGGCCCGCCTCACGACGCGGCGCGACGGTGACACGGTGCAGGATCTCGCCTACACCTACGAACCGACCGGCAACATCACTGCCATCCGGGACGACGCACAGCAGACCGTCTTCTTCCGCAACTCCCGCATCGATCCGGGCAGCGACTACCTCTACGACGCGACGTACCGGCTGATCGAGGCGACCGGGCGGGAGCACCTGGGGCAGAACGGCGCGTCCTTGCCAAGCACCTACAACGATGTCGGCTGCATCGGGCTGCTGCACCCGGGCGACGGTAATGCCATGGGCCGCTACCTCGAGCGATACGTGTACGACGCCGCGGGCAACATCCAGTCGCTGCAACACCGAGGGAGCGACGGGGCCAACCCCGGCTGGACCCGCAACTTCACGTATGGCGAGGCCAGCCGACTCGAACCTGCGAAGACTGGAAACAGGCTCACATCCAGCTCCATCGGCAGCACAACCAAAGTCTTCAGCGCGGCAGGCGACGGCTACGACCAGCACGGCAGCATGCTGCGAATGCCCCAGCTGCAGGAGATGCACTGGGACCACCGCGACCAGCTCCGGATGACCCGCAGGCAGGCCGTCGACGCCAAGGACGCCGACGGCATCACGCATGCGGGGGAACGTACCTGGTACGTATACGACGCCTCGGGACAGCGCGTCCGCAAGGTCACCGAGAGCAGGTCGGGGGTGATCAAGGAATCGCGGCTCTACGCAGGCCCATGCGAGGTCTACGAGCGGCGCGGGGGTAGCCCGCTGGTCCGCGAATCGCTGCACCTGAGGGACGGCAAGCAGCGGGTCGCACTGGTGGAGACACGCCTCGCCGGCGTCGAGCCCGGAGTCCCGGCGCGACTGGTGCGGTTCCCGTTGGCGAACCACCTGGGCTCGGTGGCCCTGGAACTCGACGACCAAGCGAAGATCATCTCATACGAGGAGTACACGCCGTACGGATCGTCGTCCTACCAGGCCGTCCGGAGCCAGACCGAGGCGACGAAGCGCTATCGATACACAGGCAAGGAACAGGACGAGGAGAGCGGGCTCTATTACCACGAAGCTCGCTACTACGCGCCTTGGCTCGGGCGGTGGACGAGTTGCGACCCCGTGGCCCATCCGAACCGATACTCGTTCTGTGACCTGAACCCCATTGCGATGACAGACCCCTCTGGCCGTGATCCGGTCGAACTCCAATCTGGACCGTATAGAACCATCCGAGGTGACCACGTACACCAAGTTGCATCGAGAACCGCCGGGCCTGGGGCAAGCCGAGCGTCTGCTGCCGAGTTCAGGAGCAGTCTTTCTGTCAGTACCAAGAGCCCGGGTTACAACGACGCGGGTGGACAGCGCGTCGAGACGGCGTTGAACCGCGCTCAGTGGGGAACGGACGCGAACGGCACGCCCGCTAAGACCGGGCGTGTGCAGATCAACGCCTCCGGAGAGACGAGTGTTGGAGTATCTCGTTCGGCGACGGTATCCCCCTGGTTTGAGGACATTAAGTCGTTCTTCAAACTGCGTGAGGCAGGGTTGTCTCCAGATGATGCGTTGGACGCAGTTTTCGCGTCTTCTGAGCAGCTCGAAGCAGCGGGTGCCATGCCTCAACGCGTACCGAACGCACCCCGCTCAGCCCCCAAAACGCTCAAGACTGGGCAGATCCTCTCGCCAGAGACTCCGACACAGGTGTCGGGCGGCGCGAATGCCAGTGCAGGGACGCCCGAAGCAGCGCCACATCCCGAGACCTTCGCCAAGACCGCAGCAGCCGACCTGGAAGCGGCAGCAGGTGCTGCTGGCGCTTCCAAACCCGTATCCGCGCCGGCCTCGGGAGTCAGCACCGCCCTTCGCGTCGGTGGAATAGCGCTGTCGGTGGGCGGCACGGCATACTCCGCCTACGCGTTCGGTGAGGACATCTCCGAAGGTCGGTGGGGTTCCGCCGCTCTCAACGGAACCAGCTTCGCGGGTGGTGGTCTGGCCCTGGGTGGGACCGCCGTCGGCTCCACGGCTCTCGCCACGGTGGGAACCGTTATCGCAGCGCCAGCTGCCGTCATTGGAGCAGGCGCCGCTGGCTGGAAGATCGGCGAATACACGAATGAGAACACGGCCATCTCCGACGTTGCCGCTGCTGGTGGATCTGCCGTGGAGAGGTTCACTGGCTCCAGCACGTGGGGAGCAATCGGCGCAGCAGGGACAGCGGTCGTGACGGCCCCGGTGTTCGTTCCCATAGCCCTGGGGAAGGGCATCGGACGCGGAGCCGCATGGCTGTGGAACAAGGCCTTCTAGCCTCGCCGTTTCGGTTGGGGTGTTGAGACGTGGGTGATCGTCAACTGTCGTGTGGGCTGGGTGTTTTCACTGCTCGGGCATGGCGATGTCCCGGCGCGGTGGTCGGGTTCTCCAAGGTCTTTCGGGTTGTGTGCGGGTAGGGGTCTGCTGGTCAGTCGGCGGGACGGGGCAGTGTGGCGAGGCGGTTGAAGGCGGTGGTGAGTTCGTGTCTCCAGGGCCAGGTTGCTGATATCCGCAAGTGCAGGCGTCGGCCGCCGTGGGTGAGGCGTGCGGCGACGTGCAGCAGCCGGTAGCGGAGCTTCTTCGGCTCGGCGGTGGCGAGTTCGCCGTCCAGCAGGAGGACGCGGGCCCATGCGAGCAGGTCGACGTCCTGCGCTCCACCACGGTCCGCTCGGCCGCAGCCCCAGCCGCCGGCCGCCTGACCGCCGACGGGGCCAGTCCGGCGACACTGCCGGACATCGTCACCTATTACCGCTCCACCCGGCCGCTGCGCCTGGTGGTCACTGGTGCCGCCGGGGCCGGCAAGACTGTGCTGGCCCTGGAGCTGTTGTTGGCCCTCATCGATGGCCGTAGCGACGACGAACCCGTCCCCGTCCGTATCCCACTGTCCCGCTGGGACACCGAACGCCAGTCCCTGCCCGAACTGCTCCAGCATCGGCTGACCGAGGCCTACGACTGGCCCGCGGACCTGGCCGCCAGCCTCGTCCGCCACCACCTCATCCTGCCGGTCCTGGACGGCCTCGACGAGATGGACCCTCTGGTCAACGGCTCCCCGGATCCCGCCGCGCCCCGCGCCACCGCCGTCGTACGGGCCCTCAACCCCTACCAGCACGGCCGGGATGCCGGGCCTCTCATCCTGACCTGCCGCACCCGCCACTACGACGCCCTGACCTCGAACACCGGAGTCCTGGACGCCGCTCACATCGCCGTCGCCCCTGTCGATACCGACGGCGCCCGGACCTACCGCACCGACCGCACCCTCGATGCCGCCCGCTGGCAGCCCCTGCTCAACCACCTTGCCACCCACCCTGGCGGGCCGCTGGCAACCGTGCTGTCCACCCCCTGGCGGCTCTGCCTGACCGCCACCGTCTACCACCACGACGGTGACCCCAGCGAGCTCCTCGCCTTCCCCGACGCCGACGCTCTGGACCGCCACCTCCTGGCCCGCTATGTCCCCGCCGCCACCCGCACCATCCCCAACCCACGCGGCTACACGCCCCAGGACGTTCACCGCTGGCTCCACCACCTCACCATCCACCTCGACCCCACCGGCGCCCTCCCCGCCACGGCCACCCAGGGCGCGGAGGCCACCGACCTCGTCCTGCACGAACTGTGGTCCCTCGCCGGACGCACCCGCGTCCGCACCACCGACGCCTTCCTCACTGTCCTCACTGTCCTCACCCCCCTCCTCCTCGTCTCGACGGTCCCACAGTCGCTGGCTCGACCGTTCGCCGTCCTGATCAGCGTGTCTTCCGTGTTACCCGGAGTTCTCGCCATTGCAACTGGCAGCCCCAAGAGTCCGTCGAACCCGCTCAGGACCCCTCAAGGGCGCAGGGAACTCGTGCTCATACTCACGGGCATGCTCGGGCTTGGGCTGGCGCTCGCCTTCTGGTTCGTGGTCGGGCTCCAACTCGGAATCGCGGATGGGCTCGCGTACGCGCTCTCGCTCGCGTTGGGGCTTGCGGTCGGACTCACAGGCGGGCTCGCGCGGGAGCCGAGCGCAGATCTCGGAGCACGGACCGCCATCAGGACGGACGCCCTGGTGGGGCTTTCGGGTGGGCTCACGTTCGGGCTCGCGGTCGGGCTCGCGGTCGGGCTCACCGCCAGGCTCTCGGTTGGGCTCACGGGCAGGCTCTCGCTCGGGTTGGCGAGCGGGCTCACCACCGGGCTCGCGGCCGGGCTCGCGTTTTATGCGCGGGCCTCGTGTCGGTATGCGGTGTTCCTGCTCTGCTCGCGCCGGCGTCTGCCGTTCCGGCTCGGCCGGTTCCTGGACTGGGCCGTCACCGCAGGGCTCATGCGCTACAGCGGCCCCGCCTACCAGTACCGTCACCGTGAATTCCAGCACTGGCTACGCCAGCACCCCCAGCCCCCATCCGTGCCTTGACGACACAGCCTCTGCCGAGGCCTAGCCGAAACGTCAGTCCGGAGTGAGCCTCCGTGTGGGAAGGCGTCGTCATGACGCTCTTGAGAACAGCGCGCCATCAAGTCCGCCAAGTCACCGCCCCGACCCGCGAATAGAGAATGTGACTCAGCTTCCGAGCGTACGGTGGCGCGGGACGGCGGCGGCCAGCGAATAGGCCCGTGCTGACAGCGGGCTTCGCGGTCGCGGCCGTCGCCGCACCCAAGGAGTGGTGGTCTTACGCCTGTTGGAAGAGCGGGGAGAGCAGGCCGTCTCCCGGCCAGAATTCCCGCTCGGCTACGAGCCCGGAGAGGCCCATGTCGACCTCGGCCAGGACGGCGGCGCGCTCCTGCGGCCCGTAGACGATGAACTGGTCGGCTGTGGCGTCGAAGACACGCACGTGGCTGAGCGGACCGACGCAGACGAGGGCGCGCGCGATCTCGGCGAGGCCGAGGCTGAGGGCGTCACACCCTGCGGTGCGGACGAGTTGCACGAGGTCGGCGGTGACGTGCTCCCAGTCGCCGACCGTCGGCCAGTCGGCGCCGCCGCCCAGTTCGTGGGTGAGAGTGGACAGCGGGACGATCTCGCCCGGCCAGCGTCCCTGGGTGAGGCGGTTGTGGATCTGCGCTCCGTCGGGCTGTCGCACCCGAGGGTGGAGCAGGGAGGCAGCGGCTACCAGGGTGGTGTTGATCTCTTGGGTGCCGACGCCGAGGTAGTACGGCTCGTGTGCGAAGAGCAGGTAGACGTCCGTGGTGCGGATCTCGTCGTCGGGCTGGTCGTGGGGCACGGGGAGGTATTCCTTCGGCCGTGACGCGCCGGGCTCGCGTCGAGGTGTCGGCCGTTGCGCCGGTTCGAAGCCGGGCGGGTAAGGGCGGCCCAAGGGGCCTTCGTGTCCGCGGGGCTGGTCCTCTGGGCCGGAGCGGGCCTCGGCGCAGGTGCGCTCCAGGATCTGGGCGACTTGGTCGGTGAGCTGGACCATCAGCCGCTCACGGTCGATGAGTTGAGACGAGACCGAGCGGGTGTCCTGGGTCTGGAGCAGACCGGCGGTGTCCCACATCAGGTCCTGGCCGATCTCGGCCGAGCGGCGCAGTGCGTGGTGGTCGTTGTCGGCGGCGGCCTGGACGAGGTAGGTGTGCAGGGCGGCGAGGCGCTGCAGGTATTGGCAGGCAGCGTCTCCTTCGACAGTGCGGAGGTGTCCGGCTGCCCGGTCGTCGAGCCGGTCGGGCAGGTATTCGGCGAGCAGCGGGGCGAGCAGCGCCCCTGGCAGCACAAGGTCGGCGGGGATGCCGTGGCCGAGGGCGGATATCGCGGCGAAGAGGCTGATGACCACCACGACCACGGCTGAAAGCCGCAGGGAGGCGGGGCTCGTAGAGGTCAGCGCGACGCCTGGTCAGCCAGCGCACGGCGACTCGCTGTGTCAGCGTCGCGTCCGGGGGGAGCACCCCGATCTGCCAGGGGCGCTCGGGCAGGGTGCCGTCATCGGGCACGTTCCAGGCCAGCCACCCCCACCTGGTGCGCTCGTACACGATCGCCGGCTCGCAGGTGCTGGTGCACCCCGTGTCGGAGCAGACGTGGCCGAACTGCACCGCGCGGGATCGTTCTTCCTCCCACCGTTTCGGATCGCGGGCAAAGGGGCGGGCGTGGTACTGCGGCACGGTCCAGGTTGCTGGATCGAACGTGTCCGTCATGAGGTGCTCGCTTCCAGAGGGGCGGTCAGGGTGGTGGAGCAGGTGGCGCAGCGTCCGTCGCCATCGGGACGGGCGCGGCGGGGAGTGGGGCCGGGGCAGGTGCGGCACAGCGGCCAGCCGAGGCAGGCCGGGCAGAGGTCCTCACCGGGGGCGGTGCCGGGCCTGCCGCAGCCGGCGCATTCGACGAGGGCGCGGTGGGTGAGGGCTTCGCTCACGGTGCTCGCGGCGGCGGGGACGGCCGCCCGGGCGTCCCGAGTGGGTTCGTCGTGGTGGCCGGCCGCGGTAGCGGATGGGGGGTAGGCCTGGGCGGCGTGGAGGCGGGCGGCGATGATCGCGCCGACCGTGGTGCGCACCGGGTGCGGCAGGGGCCTGCCGGTGATGACGTGGCGCAGCTGCTCGCGGCTCCAGCCGGCCTCCAGCATCACGGTCGCGACGCGGCCCTGGCCGGTCAACGCCTTCCCGGTCAGCAGCAACTCGGGGCACGCCGCCCCGAGTTCGAGCAGCAGTTGGATCCCCGGATGCATGTCATCCGCCGCGGGCGGCGCCGACGGCGACGTCGGTGGGTGCGGCCGGTCCGCCCGTCCCGCTGTCTGCGGCGCTTCGTCGCGGCATGGACGGAGGGGTCTGGTGTTCTGCTCGTTGGTCTTCTTACTGATGGTGTTCTTAGTGCGGGGATCAGCCAACGTAGGCTCGGCCAATCCTGGAAAACCCGACTCTGGTGGTGAGCTGGGGTTGTGCAGGGCGGGCAGGTCGGTGATGACGTACAGCGCCTGGCCGAGCGTGCCGTCGGGGTTGCGCTCGCGGGTGCGGCAGAGGAATCCGTTCCGCTCCAGCTGGTGAAGCCCCGTGGTGACGGCGTCGACGCCCTCGCGGCCCCGGCGCACCAGTTCGGCGACGGTGACCTGCCAGCCGTCCCGGTGCGTGGAGACGTACCCGAAGATCCCCTTCGACTTGAAGGACAACTCGCTGTCCCGGAACAGGCCGTTGGCGGCCTGCGTGAAACCGTCGGCCGCCATCACCCCCCGGCGGACTCCTGCCCCGAAGCGGCTCACCGTGATGTCTTCGAGGTGGACCGGGTCCGGTGTCCGGGGCAGCGCTCCGAGCCCGCCGGGACGGGGCGGGTGGCGGGCCCGGGTGCACGGTCGTGCGTGTGCTCCATGGCGTCAGCTCACCGGCCGGCCCCGACCAGAGCGGCGGCCATGAGCCCCGACCATCGGTCACGATCCGGCAACGCGGCCGCCCGGCTGCCGTGGTCGGGCTCATGGTCGGGCCGACCACGCCCCGTCAGCCGGCCACGCGGTCGCGCCGGGATCCCGGTTGCGCAGCCGCGGACCGGCGTTGCGCAACCGGGCTGCGCAACCGGGCTGCGCAACCGGCCGGGGATCGTGCGCAGTCACCGCGTGCGGTGTGGCTGCGCAACCGGCCCAAGAATTCTGATCTACAGCTGCGCAGGGTACGGGCGGCGCACTGCGCAGGAGCCTGACGAGGTCCGGGTGATCTCTGTCTGCGCATCGGTGTGTAGGGGCCGTTGTCCGTGGGGCGCGTGGTCGCCCGGCCCCGGCCCGGGGACCGTGGGCGGACACGATGACCATTCCCCGGTCAGCCCGTGGTCGGGCCGGTGGCCGGCCCGACCATGAGCCCGACCACGGGCTTCGTGTCTCCATCGTGACCGTGGTCGGGGTCTCGTGGTCGGTGGTCGGGTCGGGGTCGACGGGTTTCCTCAAGTCAGCAAGCACACCTTCTGACCTGGGAGTTTGACCATGTCTCCTGGCAAGCAGGCCTCAGAGAGCGAGGCCCCTGTACCGATGGCGGCCGGCGCCCGGCTGGAAGCGATGCGGCGCCGCGTGCGCCTCTCGCGCCTGGCGGTGTGGACCGTCATCGCGGCCGGCCCGATCGCCCTGGCCGTCGCCGTCGCCTCCACCCCCACCACGGTCGAGGCGGCCACCCCGGCCACGCCCACCTCCGTGCGCACCGAGGCGGCTCCCGCCGAACCGGGCGGCTATGCACAGGTGTTCGTCAGTGCGTGGCTGCGCAGCAGCACCGACGACGCCACGAGTGCGCAGGCCCGTCTTGCGCACTCACTCGCGCCGGACGTCGAGCTGCCCGACCCGGCCGCGGATGCGCAGCCCGCGCCCCAGTCCGTGACGGCGGTACGCAGTACGCAGCGCGCCGGCGGCGCGTGGTCGGTGACGGTGGCTGCGCAGTACACCGACGGGTCGGTGCGCTACTACACCGTGCCGGTTGCCGTCGGCAGTGCGGGCTCCTCGTTCACGGTGACCGGTGCGCCGGGCGTGGTGGCCGGTCCGGACCACATCGAGGCGGCGAAGTCGCCGTACGGCGTGAGCGTCCCTGACGGCGATCTGTCGTCCGCGCTCGGAGAGTTCTTCGCCGCCTACCTGACCGGTTCCGGAGAGGTGAGCCGCTACCTCGCTCCCGGCGTGACACTGTCGGCCGTCTCCCCCGCCCCCTACACGGCGGTGTCCGTCCAGCAGATCTCCGCCGCCGAACAGACGGCGGCCGCCGAGCAGGTACCGGCCGACGGCACGACGGTACGTGTCCTCGTCCAGGTGGAGGCCCGGGACACCGGCGGCCGGTGGCCGCTGGCATACGAGCTCACCCTCCGGGCCCGCTCTGGCCGGTGGGAAGTTGCCGCGCTGGAATCCGGAGAGTCCGGAACCGCTCAGATCGGCGGTGCGCGGTGAACACGGTGAACACGGTGCACAGCGTGCTACTCGCCGGGCTGCTCAAAGACTCCGGCAACAGCTGGATCAGCATGTTCAAGGAGTGGGCGACCAATGGCCTGCAGGCCGGTCTGGTCTGCCTGGTCGTCGCGACCATGATCCAAAAGTTCAGTCTCAAAGCCGGGATCGGCGCCCTGCTGCTGATGGTCATCGCGCTGGGGCTCTACAACTCCCGCAACGACCTGGCGAACATGTTCCAGGACGAGGTGAAGAACCCGTCCAACGGCGCACCCACCGTCCCCGCCATCGTCCAGTCCCAGCTCCCGGCCGTCCGGGACCACTCGCCCAGTACGGAAGACCGGCTGTGACCGCGGCCGCTCCCGCGCGGGTGGGACGCTTCTACACCACCGCCCGCCGCCACCCCTGGGTACTGGGCAAGGTCGCCGACTGGCGCATCCCCCTCGGCCCGTACACGCCCGCACAGATCACGCTCGCCGTCATCGGCGGCTTCCTCCTCGTCAAAACCATCGCGTGGTGGTCGTGGACGGGGCCGGTCCCGATCGCGGCCTGGCTGCTGACGATCTGGACCGTGCGCCACCCGAAGATCCGGGGCCGCGCCCCGATGCAAGCAGCCCTGGGCTGGCTGCTGCTGGGCCGACAACCACGCGGAGGACGGATCGGCGGCCGCGCCGCCCGCGACCGCGCCGCGCACCCCCTGCTCGGCGGCTTCACCATCGAAGACACGCCCACACCCGCTACCGGCGGCGCACCGTCTCGCGCGGCTGTACAGCGCACCACCCGGTCACCGCACGCGAGCACCGCTGCCGCCCGCTCCTCTGCACGCCGCCACACAGAACCGGCTGCACCGGTGGGTCCGGTGTCGGGTGTGCAGCAGCTGCTCTCCCTGGCCGCGCAGAGCGGGGATGTGCGGTGAGAGTGCCGGCCCACGCGGACCTGAACTGGGCGAACATGACCCCTCCGGCGTTCAGTCTCTTCGACTGGGAGGACTGGGGTAACGCGCCACTGGGGTTGGATGCGGCCTCCCTGTGGGCGAGTTCCCTTGCTGCCCCGGCTTTGGCCGATCGCGTACAGCACGAGCGCCGGTCCGACTTCGAAAGCCGGGACGGCAAATTGATGACGTTGTTCGCTTGCTCGAAGATCCTCGGTCCATACGCGCATCCGGAGGATCCTCGGCTGGAACCCGCCCGATGCATGGTCGAGCGGGTTATCCAGGAGCTTCAGGCTGGCTGACCGCGCAAGTGGTCTTGCAGGAGACTCCAATGCCCCCGGATCAACCGCTCTGCGGCTTCGCCATCGAGTTCGTCGAGATAGGCGGGTTCATCGGTCTCGCGGTGACGAAGCCGACCCGCGGGAGGTAATAGACGGCGCTGAACGCCGCCTTTGTACGGGAGAGTTGGCTACCGACACAGAGGATGCCGGCAGCGCTCCTGGCTGCAGGGCCCCTGCACCGCCTGTCTTCGATGGGCGCGGCCAGCCTGCACGACCGCGTCCGCCCGCGTCAGTAGGTGATGGCAAGCCGCACGGAAGGCCGGTCGATCACGGCCGCGTCGAAGAGTTCGCTGTCCGGTGTGTCCGCGGGGTACGCGGGGTACGCGGTGATCGTGGGTTCAACGGTCCTGGCCGGGCTCCAAGCACAGATCTGCGTGCAGATCCGCTCGGCGAGATCAGCGCCGGCCGGGCCGTAGCCGACAGCTCCGAGTCGGAACCGAGGTTCGGCACCCGGGTCTTCGGCGGTGCGCTCCAGGGTCAGGTACGCGAGCGAGTCGCCCTCGACGAGGGCGGGACTCAGGGCGGGTGAGGCAGGACGGTGAAGGCCGGCCTCCATCGCCGCGGGCTTCGCGGTGATACGGCAGGTCGCTCGCTCGGTGGCGCTCAGGCGCAGCCATACACCGTCGAAGGACTCGACGGGGCCGACCATCGCGTCGGTCCAGACGACCGACTTCGGTCGGGTGAGGGCGTCGCGCAGGAGTTCCGGGACGATGGGTTGGTCCTCGTCCCAGTAGAGCCTGACGAGCCGGTCGTCGTCGATGTAGTCGTTCCGCTCTCCGTCCTGGCCGATCACCGGGAGGAAGCCGCACATCTTCACGGAGTCGGACGTCATCCGGTCCTTCTCGCGTCGGAACGCCACGGACCGCGACAGCCCGCGCCATCGCAGCGGGACCACGAGGCGTCCGCCGACGGCGAGTTGGTCCCACCAGGTTCCGGGGAGGTCCCACATGCCGACGGCGGCGATCATGCGGTCGTAGGGGCTGAACTCCTCGGCGCCGAGGGCGCCGTCCCCCGTGACCACGCGAACGTCACCGTATCCGTTCGCATCCAGCATCCGACGGGTGTAGGCGGTCACATCGGGGGCGATGTCACACGTGGTGACCTGCCCCGACGGTCCGGCGAGGTGTTTGAGCAGGGCGGCGTTGTAGCCGGTGCCGGCCCCGATCTCGAAGACGTTGTCCCCTTCGCGGACCGCGAGTTGGACCAGCATGAAGTGCACGACGTCGGGCTGGGAGGCGCAGCTCAGCGGGAGTGCGTCCTCGTCGGGGTTCTCCTTGATCGTGACGCTCTTGTTGGCGTACGCCTCCTGGAGGGACGCGTCGGGGAGGAAGGCGTGGCGGGGTACGGTCCGCATGGCGGTTTCGATGCGTGCGTCGCGGAGGCCGGAAGGGTCCTGTTGCAGGATGGCGTCAACCAGGCGGTTGCGCAGGTCCTCGGGGGAGGCGCCCGTGTCCGTGTTCATCGCGTCCTTTCGGAAGGTGCCCGGCCGTGCGTACGGCGCGGGCAGAGCGTACTCATTTGCTCTGGTGTGCGGGTGTCGATCGCGACGTCATCCAGCGAGAAGCAGGCAGTGGTCCCAGGGGACCGAGACCGCCGTATTGACGGCGGTGGTGAGACGGACCAGGTGGATGCCTGCCGTGCCGTCCATGAGACCGGCTCCATGTGGTAGTCCGTTGTGGTCCAGGTGCTCCTCAAGTGGGGCAGACGCGCCGCGAGTTCGTCGTCGATGGCGTCGGCGGCGGCACGGGAGACGGTCTGTACGAGCCCCGCCCAGCCGTGGCAGAGGGATGCGTCCGTCAGCTGGGCGAGCTGCCGATCGTCGGCCAGGCATCCGGAGAGGGCCTGTTCGGCCTGACGTTGCCGGTCGCGGTCGCCGAGGGCGAGGCCGGCGAGTTGTTGGGCGCGGGCGATGCCGGGGGTGCCGTAGCACCAGGACGGGCGTGTCGGTCCTGGGCTCTGGAGCTTGCCGCGCCGGTGTTCGTCGCGGGTGATCAGGCCCGGCCACCAGGCACGCGAGCCGGTGCCTGTGCGCCAGCGATCCAGCCAGTCGCAGATCCGAATGATGGCTCGCGTTTGTCCGGGCACCGTGTGACCGCGGCGCAGAGCCGTGGCCAGCAGCGCAAGTGGTCCGGTGATGCCGTGGGCGACGCCGAGGTTGCCGTGCCCGCCAGGCCATCGTGGCGAAGGTTTCAGATCGGGGCTGTCGCTGGTCCACCAGCCTGGCAGCGGCTGCGCGTCGACGGTGATCGGTTCGGTGAGTCGCACCAGGTAGGCAAGGGTGTCTCCTAGTTCCGCCTGGTTGCTGCGGTGCAGGTGGTACGCGCCCAGCCCGGTCAGTCCGCTGATGAGGTCGTACTCGCCCAGGGTAGGCAGGGCACCGCGGTCTATGCGGGTGTGTGCCTGCCCGAGGCGGTGGCGTGTGACATCGGCGAGGTACCTGTCCAGGGTCGCCAGGGAGCGCTCAGCGGTGTTCGTGTGCGAGAAGCTGAGGACGTAGGCAACAGCTGGGGCACCCTCGTAGAGTCCGCACGCTTCGGGGACTGCCTGGATCGGGCCCTTGAGCATGGCGGCGGCCCACGGCCGGAGCGCGTCCGGGTCCCCTTCACCGGTGTGCGCGCTGACTGCGTGCAGCAGGGCGACTCCCGCCGCGCCTGAGTACAGCGATTGGCCCCAGCCCGACATGGTGGGTGTCGGCAGCGCGTCGTTGTTCATCGGCTGCTCTCCCCCGGCCAAGCGGCCCATGCGACGGCGGACTGCCGTGCGAGGCGCCGGCAGATCCTTTCGTCCTCCCGATCTACGCCGCGCAGACGGTTGTGGTGCATGTGGAGGAGAGACTCCAGGACGGAGTCGAGGTCCATGCTCTCGGTAAGGCGTTCGCGGTATAGCGCCAAGGCAACGGCGCGCCGGTGCCACGCCTGGGCGACCGCGTCGCCCCAGCCGCGGGCACGTGGCGTGCTGCGGCGAACGAGGTCGATGGCCTGGTCGCTGGCGTCTCGTTCGACGTGGGCGGGAGAAGCAGGGCGGTTCGTCAGCCACCGCATGCCCTCGTCGGGGCCGAGCAGGGCGCAAGCGATATCCACCATGCCGGCCGCGGCCAGCGCGCGACCGTCCATGCCGTCGGTTCCCAGGCTCTGTAGGGCGGCGAGGACGTAGGCCGAGTCAGCCGCGAACACCGTCTCGGCACTGCGCAGGGCGGCGCCTCGGCCGTAACGGCCGATCTCCGGGGTGTACGTGTCGAACACGAGCCTGCTGCTGAGCCCCTCGCGGCCCAGCCCGGCGGCCCATCGGGCGACCAGCTCGGTGCAGGTGGTGTGCTGCCCGGGGCTACGGGTGCGGATGCGCAGGCGCAGGTGGTCGAGGTCGTGCGGAGCGCGGTAGCGGACGAACCACCACTCCGGTGCGTCGGGGAGCTGGGCCACGAGCCCCGCGAGGTGAGTGCCGGTCAACTCCTCGAACTGGTCGGGGTGGGTGTAGATCTTGGCGTTCAGCCAGGGTGCCTGCCCCGACCCCGGTACGGGTCCGAGGGTGCTGTTGGTAAGCACGGGCAGAAAGCCGGAGAGCGGGTCGGGGGCCGGTGGGTGAGTGCTGGTCAGCGGCAGGGCGCTCTCGTGGACGTGGCCGCCGATCCAGCCGTAGCTCTCCTCGGGCGGCGCCTCTGTGAGCACGGCCTCGCCTTCCCGGTCCAGGTGGGCACGCAGGACGGCGGCGTGGGCCGGCACGTCGAGCTGCAGCCGCCGTGTCCGGTCGTCCTCCCTCAACTCGACGGCACCGTGGCAGTGCCACCGCTTCCTCCACCGGCCGAGGGCGTCCGCCCACTCCCCCGTGTCAGCGCCACTGCCCGGCAGCGCGTCGGCGGTGAGGTTCCAGCGGCTGGGAGAGAGGATCACCCGCCTGTAGCGGACGTGCGGCAGGAACGGCAGCCGTGCGCCGTGCGGCCCCCAGTCGAAGCCGGTCCAGGCAGGGCCGAAGGCGCGGGTCAGGTGGGCAAGGAAGCGGGCAAGGGGCGGGGGTTGCTTGTCCAGGGCCATGGCGTGGAAGACCTGCGGCTCCACCACACGGCGGCGGGAGATGCTGACCAGGTAGAGGCGGGTGTGCGTGGCCGTGACTGCGAGGTCGTCGACGTCGATGAGTGTCGGCGCAGTGTCGTCGAGGCCGCGGTGCTCGCCCAACGGGATCACGTGCGGGAGATACGCGGGGACGCGGGCGACGTTCTCGGTATGCGGGTACAACGGCGGGAAGGACAGCTGCGCGGTCAGCGCGTTCTCGACGCCGGCGGGGAGTCGACGGTACAACTCGTCCAGTCCCGTGCCGGTGGCTACCGGAGTGAACCGGGAGGTGAGCGTTCCCGCGGAGCGTGCCGGTGTCACCGTGAGCATGAAGTTCCCGCGCTCCAGGGTGGACAGGCTGTCGGCGTGGAGGCGCGCACACATCTCCACGTGGGGCGGTGCCTCCTGCCAGGTCGGCCCGTCGTCGGCAATGCGGTCGATCAGTTCGTCGGTGAGGACGATCTCCCTGCTGCCGTCGGCCAGTGCTTGCCAAGCCAGTGCCAGCAGCCTCTCGTCTCGCCCGGAGAGCTCCGGTAGCGGCGCGGTCATACGGCTGCCGGGGTACTCGGCCGGGTATCCGAGCCCAGCCGCCGGGTCGACGACCTCCTTCACCGGCACGAGGGTGCCGGTGCCGTACCGCTCCCAGAATGCGACCTGGTACTCCTTCCATACGCCCTGGCCCGTCGGCCGACGCGTCAACCGCAGCAGCGCGTCGGCCGCCCTCTCCATCTCTTGCGCGACGCTCTCGGGGATCCGCGCCTCCGCGTCCAGCACCAGATCGACGGCCAGAGGGCTTCGGCCCGCGTCGGAGAGCCGGCGCAACTGCGCTGCCAGCGCCTGCCGTTGGGGCTCCTGGCGGTTCGCAGGCAGTCGGTTGTGCTCGTGTATGGCGCGTTGCACCGCTTCGAGCTCGTGCAGAACCTGTGCGGCTTCGGGAACCGTGTCCGCGTCTGCGCCGTGCAGCCGCGCGATCAGGTGGGCGAGCGGATCGGTGTCCGTCATCGGCGCGCGCAGGTTGGTAATGAGGAACTTCTCGCGTACCAACGTGCCGAGCAGGGCGCCGATGGTCTTCGGCTCAGTTCGGGGGAAGGAGGCGGCCAACTGCTCGGCGAGATCGGCGAAGCGGACCGGCCCGTACGCAACGTCCTCGATCACACGGACCGCGCTGGTGCGTCGGACGGTGGCCCCCATCGGTCCGCCGTGCGGAACGTGCAGGCGTCCGCCGCGATGCACCGCCAGGTTGTTCAGGACCACGTCCAGACGCTCCAGCAGGGCGGGGCACGCCTCCAGACGGACGATGACGTCGTCCAGCCACTCGGTGTCCACCCGCGCCACAGCCCGGTGCGTGTCTCCCCATCTCGCGTACGGTCTGGAGCCCACGCTGACCGGGGCCACCCCCGCGAAGAGGCCGAACGGAGTCGGCCGCCCCGCGGCGCGCAGCACGTAGCGGACGGTGGCCATGGCAGCGCGCCGGACCTGCTTGGGGCGTGCCAGCTGTCCGGCGCAGATTGCGTCGACGCGCGTGGCGAGATCACCGCTCGTCTGCCGGACTGCGTCGGCGAACCGCGCATCGGCCCACACCTGCATCAGCCACCTGACGCACGCGTCCGTATCGGACGGATCGGGCCACCATCCCGGTAGATCGGTCAACGGCATCGCGGCGGCCCGGAGCAGGGCGGTGCCCGTGTGCTGGTAGAGCTTTCCGTCGCTTCCCATTTCCGGCTCCTCCGCCATCAGTGCTGTGAACTTGCGGGGTCGGGAGCGGCAGCGCTCCCGACCCCGTACCCAAGCCGCCGTTAGACGGCGCTCGCGCAGGACGAGGCACAGGACGGCTTACATCCGTCACCGGTGCCACATGCCTTGGGGAGCAGGTCGGAGTCGATCTCCGTGACGATGGTCAGGTCGATGTCGAATGGGTCGGCCGGCAGCTTGAGAACGGCCGTCACAACAGACGCCTCGGTGGTGGCGGTCGTGATCGGGCTGAGCGTGGTTGCAGTCATTGCAGTTCCTCTTCTGTCGGGATGATCCGAACGGTTCGTTGTGCTGCCCGGCCGACGTGCGTCATCGACCGTCTCCCAGCTGGCATCGGCGACATACCGCCGTGTGCTGGCCACGCTGTGGTCGGCGGCCTTACCGAGCGGTTGAGTCGGCCTGAAGCGCGGTTCCGGTGTTGCCACCGGCCCGTCTCTCCAGACCGCTCTCCGAACCCGGCGTACCCGTCTCCGAGTACCGGGCTCTCCACAGTTCCCGCCATCGGGCTGATTGTCAGGCTGTGGGCCAGGGGCTGGGGATCGTGTCTCCCCGGTAGCGGTACCGGGTGATCGCCGGTGTCCGCGCCAGGTTGATCAGTTCGACCCCGTCCGCGGTGATCGGCAGCCATGACCCGTGCGGGCCGAGGAGCCGACTGCGGACGTCCTTCCACGACCAGCGGTGCATCGTCTTGAGCCACATGATCACGCGATGCCAGAGGAAGGCCCCGAGCATGCGGAACGTGTGCTTCGCGACGGCATGCCGGAAGTAGTTGGCCCAGCCGCGCATGATCTGGTTGAGCCGGATCAGCACGTCCCTGGGGTCAGCCTGTGACGTCCTGCGGGTCAGGGCACGGATCTTGTCCTTCACCGAACGGATGGGCCGCGCGGCGATGAACGCGTAGACGTACCACTTGTTGCTTCCTCGCTTGCGGCGCCGCCGGATGCGGAACCCGAGGAAGTCGACCCCGTCCTCGATGTGCACGATTCGGGTCTTGGCTGGTGACAGCCTCAGCCCCAAGAGTTCGAGCACGGAGGCTACTTCGTCCTGGAGGGCCGCCGCGTCCTCTGCGGAGCCATGCACCATGATCGCGAAATCGTCCGCGTAGCGGACAATTCGCCAGTTGGGCAGGCCGTGCCGACGGCGCTTGCGGCGCGGGTACTGGCCATCCATCCGCCCGCCGGGCAGCCAGTCGCGGTGCAGGTGCTCGTCGAGCGCCGACAACGCGACGTTGAAGATCAGCGGGGAGAGGATGCCGCCCTGCGGGGTGCCGGTGTGGGTGCCCCTTCGCTGGCTGTCCTCGCTGAGGATGCCCGACTTGAGGAACGCCTTGACCAGCGCCAGAACACGCTTGTCCTTGACCCGTTTCCGCACGGCGTCCATGACGGCGCAGTGGGAGACGTTGTCGAAGGCCGCTTCGATGTCGGCGTCCAGCACCCAGTGGTATCCCTTGGAGCCGAAGCGCTGGATCTCCGCGATCGCGTCCTGAGCCCGCCGCTTGGGCCGGAACCCGTAGGAGACCGGCAGAAAGTCGGCCTCGAAAATGGGTTCGAGCACCAGCTTCAGTGCGGCCTGAACGGTGCGGTCGGCCACGGAAGGAATCCCGAGGCTTCTCACCTTTCCGGCCCCGCCCGGCTTGGGGATCTTGCGCTCCCTCACCGGCAGCGGCCGGAACGCGCCGGACTTCACGTCCGAGCGCAGACCGTCCAGGAACCCGGGTGTCCCGATGTCCCGCTCGACGTCGGCGACGGTCATGCCGTCCACGCCGGCGGTCCGGGCTCCCTGGTTGCCCGCGACCCGGTCGAACGCCACGATGAGCGTCGCCGGGTCGTGAACGAAGTTGAACAGGTCGTCGAACCGGCGGCCGGGGTCGGCCACCGCCCAACGGTGAAGCTTGGCCTGCATCTCCAGTACCCGGCCGAAGGCCCCCACCGGGGAATCTTCTTCCGAAGCGCCGCCGTTCGGCGGTGCGTCTTCTGGCATTACAGCCTCCTTCCCTTCATGGAACTGCTGCCGCCCTTCCCCTTGCGCCGGGCTCTCCCCGGCTCCGAGTACTACGGCGGCTCCGCCCCCTCCCACACCGGTCGACCGACGGTGGGTCCAGCCTCGAACTCCGCGCTGGTGTCGCGGACTTGTGGCGGATGCGGGAGGGTTCCCGTGTTCACTGCTGACCGTTCGTCGCAGGAGGTGCCCGACTCTGTCCCGGCGGCATCGCCACGGTTACGCCGCAGACTTTCACCGTGACCTCCCGGGCCTGCAACTCCAGACCTGCCCGGAAGTTCCCCGCCTTCCTGACTACGGAAGCGGTTGCGCGCCGCCATCCGGCCCGGATCTACCAGGTTTTTGAGCCGGTGACTCATTACGGGACGTAAACGCCGGTTCCTCGCGTACACCTCTGCGTCTCGCTCGCCGGACCCGACCCATCTGGCAGTGCTGGGCCGTCCCGGCTTTGTCACGGCTGCTCTCGCCCTCCCCGACACCTCTCGGTTCAGGCTGCCGTCAGCTACGCTCGCCCCGCTGCGACGGGGCTCGCGGCGCAGGTCTTCCACCTCCACTCGGTCAAACAGCGCTTTCCACGGCGCACGAAGCTGTCAAGTCAAATGAGACGGTTTGAGGCTATGTGTTCTGTCGGGCGGGTTCTGTTTCCTGTTTCGGTTCGTTGATCCAGACCTGCTCGGGTATGGCGGGTGGTTCGGGTCGGCGCGCGAAGCGTGCGGGATGGCGGGCGTATGCCTCGGCCAGTGTCGCGGCTCGTTGTTCACGGACCAGGTCGGCGGTTCCGAAGTGGACGGAGGCGGGGGTGTGCAGGCCGATGCCGGAATGACGGTGCTCGTGGTTGTAGTACGAGATGAAGCCCTCGCACCATTCCCTCGCGTGGGCAAGGGAGTTGAAGGACTCCGGATACTCGCCGCAGTACTTGATCGTCTTGAAGTTCGCCTCGCTGAAGGGATTGTCGTTAGACACCTTCGGGCGTGAGTGCGACCGGGTGACCCCGAGGTCGATCAGCAGCTGGGAGACCTTCTTCGAGGTCATCGAGGTACCGCGGTCGGCGTGCACGGTCTCGGGCACGATCCCGTTGCGCTCGATGGTCTCGCGTATCAACTCACGTGCCCGCTCGGCGGACTCGGCGCGCTCGACGGTGAACCCGCAGATATAGCGGCTGAAGATGTCGATGATCACGTAGAGGTGGTACCACTCGCCTTTGTCGGGGCCACGGAGTTTGGTGATGTCCCAGGTCAGGACCTGGCACGGGGCGTCTGCCCGCAGCTGCGGGACAACCTTGGCGGGATGGGCGGCCTGACGGCGGCGCTCGCCGGACTGCCCGGCCGCCGCGAGGATGCGGTACATCGTGCGCTCCGAGCACCAGTAGCGCCCGGCGTCCAGTTCACGCGCCCAGACCTGGGCCGGCGGCAGGTCTGCGTATTCGGCCCGGTTGAGCAGGGCCAGGATCTGGGCCCGCTCGGCGGCCGACAGAGCCGAGGCTGGTGTCGGGCGCGGTCTGCGCACCCGGGGCACCGGATGCCGGTGACGATAGTGGGTGGCGCGTGAGCGTCCGGTCAGCCGGCAGGCAGCGGCAATGCCCAACTGCCCCTGCACACCGGTGAACGCGTCATCCACGACCGGGTCGGCGGCATGCTTCAGTCCGCGCTCTCGGAGAGCAGTTCCAAAAGCGCGTTGGCTTTTCCCATGACCTCCAGCGCGGCATCGCGGCGGGCCAGGTCCCTCTCCAGCCGCGCCACCTTCGCGCGCAGCCGCTCCAGCTCGGCCTGTTCGGCCGCCTTCTTCGGCCGCACCGCCGAGGTCCGCCGGTCGGTCAGCGCACCGAGCGCACCGGCCTCGCGGGCCTGGCGCCACTCGATGATGTGCGAGTGATACAGCCGCTCACGGCGCAGGACCGCGCCCTTCTCCCCTGCTGGGGCGGCGTCGTACTCGGCGACCATGCGCAGCTTGTACTCGGCGGTGAACGTGCGTCGCTTCGGACGCGGTGCCGGATCCGATCCGGAACTGGTGGGGGTGGTGCTGGCCATGCCGGGCTGTACTCCTGTCTCGCCTATCCAGGCTAACCCGACAAAACGGGTGCCTCAGCCGAGGCTGTCAGAGAGGGCCGGTTCGCGGTGATGATTCGGCAGCCCACGTCGTCCCAGCAAGCCTGCTCGATGCGACGGGAGGAACGCACTCCCTTGCTGTAGCAGTACAGGAGCAACGCGATCAGGCTCGCGGGAGGGTAGGCCATCCCGCCCCGTCCGTCGTCACGGTAGCTGTTCTCGAACGCCGACAGGTCAAGTAGCTCGACGACGTCGAGCACCTTCCAGCACAGGTGCTCGGGCGGCAGCCAGTCCTGCACATCCCGCGGCATCTCAAGATCACGTTCACGGTCGCACGACAAGAAGTTCCGCCCCACCAGCCAAGACTCGGCCGTCAGTGTCAACTCGACCAGCGAGGTGACCGCGCCGTCCGCGCACAGCACCGCGTCGCTCAGCTCGAAGAGCGCATCCGCCCGGCTGTAGAGGCAGTCGTAGAACTCGACACGAAAGTGGGACAGCGCGCTCATCGCGGCGTCAGCTGGACCTGCAGAAGCCAGACTCTTCACAGCGGCCGTTCCTTCACGCGACGTTGCTCGACACATCGAAGCGTGAAGAACGGCCGCCCTGCTGTCCCACGAAGAAGCCATGATCAGCAGGTCGGGTGACCCGGCGAGGTTAAACGCCAAGCTAAGTCCGGGCTTCACCGGTCGGCGGACACCCGAGACGGCACACATACGGTCCCGTCGGCGCGGCCAGTGATCACGTAGTGCCCGCACTCACGCGTAGACCGGCCATGCCCCGTCCAGGCACCTGGCGAGGAACCCAAATCTGCTTCTGGCACGGCCACTTCACCTCGACCGCACCCTAAACATTCGCCCAGACATCGGGGTTGCGTCCATGGAGAAACTTCACTGCCGAGGCACTGCCACTACATGAGCGAGCCGAGGCCCCCGGAGACGTAGCGCGATGTCAGGGGCGAGAGGGACACATGGGACGGCGATGTCCCGATCCACTCGCCCCGAGGTGGAGATACTCGGGGACCACGACCAGACGCTCAGCTACTGGTCAGCTTCTCGATGTGCGCAACGAATGCATTCCCGAGCGCACGCGCGAAGGCGCCATCCACACGATCCGGGCGGTAGCTGACGCTAAGTTCTGCCCCTCCGCCGGCCTCTGGCCGCACTTCGGTGACGAGCTCGGTCGGCAGGCCGAACGGCAGCGGTCGGAAAAACTCGGTTCGCGCACCGGCCAGATGCAAGTCGGGGATCGCGTTGTTCTGCAACGCGAACATGTTCTGGAACAGCGGTGGGCGCGTGCCGCGTGGCGGGTTGGCCAGCTGCACCACCTCGCTGAACGGGACGTCTTGGGCCGCGAACGCGCGACGGACCGTGCCCGCGACACGCCGCAGATCGTCGATCTCGGGAACCTCAGTCGAAAAACGCATCCGTATGCAGAGCACGTCGATCAGGCAGGACACAGCGCTCTCCACGCGGATGTCCCCACGCAGTGCCACTGGCGTTCCCACGCCGAAGTCACTCGCCCCGGTGAGCTCCGACAAGGCCCTTCCGTAGGCAGTCAGCAGGACTGTGAACGGAGTGGTTCCATGCCGCCGCGCCTGCTCCTCGACTCGCTGCATGAGGTACTCGGGGAGCGAGGACCTCTGACAGCGTGGTGCGGACGAGAGGCCGCCGGACGCGGGGTACGGAAAGTCCAGTGAGGGAATCTCAGCGAGTTCGGACTTCCAGTGTGTGCACTGCTCTTCCCATACGCCGGAATCGCGCGGGGCCAACTGAACCTCGGCCATCTGCCGAAGGCCAGGGGCTGGGGGGCCTTCCGGCCGGCCACCCACCCGAAGCGCTTCGTACACAGCCGAGAGATCTGCCGCGAGTATCGGTTCGGACCATCCGTCGGAGGCTATGTGGTGAACGACCACGGACAGGAGGTGCGCCCTGCCTGCACCGACGGTCACCAGGACGACCCGCCAGATCTCACCCTGCTCCAGATCGAAGGGCCGTCCCATGGCCTCCCGCAGGGCTGTGTGGGCCGCGTCCTCAGTGGCTGCCTGTAGCAGGACGACATCCGGCGCCGGAGTGTCGGCCGGCTCCACGACCGCCTCACTCTCCAGTCGGTACCGGGCACGCAGAGCCTCATGTCGGTCGTGCACATGGCTTACGGCTCGGGCCAGCACGTCGGTATCGACCTCGCCCTCGACCCGCCAGCCCATCGCGCAGTGGTCGGTGAGATCGTCGGGATCGAGCACATGCCTGATCAGCTTGTCGCTCTGCTGCCGGAACAGCGGCAATGTCTCCCCTTCCCGCCAAGTCGGCAACGGTTCGGGCTCGGTGTGCGACTGCTCCAGCCACTGCGCGATTCCCGCAGGGGAGGGGGTTCGGTAGAGCTGGGAGAGCGGGAGCGACGGATACTTCTGATCCTGGAACGCGGTGCGTACCCGGCGTTGCAGTGCGATTGCCAGCAGAGAGTGGCCGCCCCAGGCAAAGAAGTCGTCGTCCGGGCCGAAGGCGTCTCGTTCCAATGCTTCGGCGAAGAGCTCGCAGAGTACGGCCTCGTTCCCCGATCGGGGTGTCCCCGTTCCGGTCGTCGACGGCGGCGAAGAGGGCCGGGCCACCTCCGGCAGCGCGGCGCGATCGAGCTTGCCGTTTCCCGTCAGCGGCAGTTCGTCCAGTACTCCGACGACCGAGGGGATCATGTAGTGAGGCAGTAGTTCGGCCAAGAACTCGCGCAGGATCCCGATGTCCGGCACCGCGTCGGCCCGGGGCACGACGTGGGCGACGAGCATCGAGCTACCGTCACGCGACTCCCTGACGGAGGCCGCGGCCTGCCTGATCACGGGATGACGCATCAACGCGGTCTCCACCTCATCGAGTTCGATGCGGAACCCCCGGATCTTGACCTGGCTGTCCGCTCGGCCGCAAAAGACCAGCAGACCGTCTGGGCGCATACGCGCGAGATCGCCTGACCGATAGCCACGCACCGGATCACCGTTGTAGTCCTCAAGTGTGACGAAACGTTGTGCGGTCAGCTCGGGCAGCCCTCGGTAGCCGAGGCTCACCCCGGGGCCGACCACCACGATCTCACCCGTCTCCCCCGGCCGCACGTGGCGCAGGTTCTGGTCGACGAGGAACATGTCGAGGTCGGGCAACGGCCGCCCGATCACGCTTTCGCTCCTCGCCACGTCCGCCGTAGTGACGTGATGGTAGGAGGTGTGGACGGTCGTCTCAGTAATGCCATACATGTTGACCAGCGCGGGCACGGCAGTTCCGTACTTGTCCGTCCAGGGTTCGAGTTCGGCGAAGCGCAGGGCTTCGCCACCGAACACCACCAGGCGGAGCGGCACGTGCCCACCGTGTCGACTGTCCTCCGCCAAGAGCTGTTGGAACGCCGACGGCGTCTGACTGAGGATCGTCACCTTCCGCTCGTCAAGCAGCTGCCGAAAGGACACCGGGTCCTTGGCCACCTCGTCGGGCACCACCACGGCGCACCCACCGTGCAGCAGCGCACCCCAGATCTCCCAGACCGAGAAATCGAACGCGAAGGAGTGGAAGACGGTCCAGACATCGTCCTCGGTGAACTCGAAGAGGGGCAGGGTGGTGGAGAACAGCCGCAGTACGTTCCTGTGGCTGACCTCGACTCCCTTGGGACGGCCCGTCGTGCCGGAGGTGAAGATGATGTAGGCCCGGTCATCCGGTGCGAGCGTTCCGGGTACGAACGCGGGGGCGTCCCGGTCGTCTTCCGATTCCTCCACGAGACAACAGGAGAGACCTTCCGGGAGCCGACTGGCCAGGGAACGGGACGTCACCACGACGGGCGGCGCGGCGTCCTCGAGGATGACGGCATTCCGCGTCATGGGAGCGGTCGGATCGAGGGGCAGAAAGAACGCTCCCGCTTTCAACACGGCAAGCGCGGCCACAACCATCTCGACGGACCGTTCGAGGAGAATCCCTATTGGACGGCCGTTCGCTTCCGTGCTGCCCGCTAGGTCCGCGGCCAACCGGTCGGACCAGCGGTCCAGGTCGGCGTAAGTGACACTGCGCGTTCCGCACATGACCGCGACTCGGTCGGGGAATCGGGCAGCGCTGGCGGCAAAAGCTTCCACGAGAGACCGTGGTGTGCTCGCACTTCTCTGGTCAGGCACTATCTGTCCACTTCTGCTCTGTCTGCGACGCCTGGCGATGTTCTGGGTCGTCAGCTCACCGATGCGAGGACGTCCGCCTTGGCGTAGAGAACGCGGCGGCCATCGGTGCGCCGGCGCCAGCTCTTCTCCGACGCGAGGCGATAGACGTTGCTCATCGACGTCTGGCAGAGGTCCGCGACCTGCCTGGGTGTGAGCCAGGGCAGTCCCGACTGATGGCGTTGGCTCACCTGCCGGTCCAGCTCCCGCCACTGATACGAGGTCCACACGTGCTCGGGGTCGACGTCACAGCGCACCTCGCCGGGCAGCAGATCCGCACTCGCCTGGACCGCTGCGACGAGGGACCCCTCGCAATCGCCCGTGACGCAACGCCCCACGCGGAACCTCCGCACCCGGTTCGGATCGACGATCCGCCGAACCGCGGCCGTCGTCTCCGCCATCTCGGCGACCGCGTCGCCCCCCGCCTCGTGACTGCACAGCCAGTCCGCGTGCCCGCGAAGAAAGGATGCCAGCCCGGTGACCGACGGGCTCGACGGCGCACATCCGTGTTCAGCCTTCACGAACTCACTCCAGGAGCGCAGCCGTGCCCTGACCAGGTCGCGGGCCTCGACGGCGGCCGTATTGAGTTTGATTCCGAAGGAACGCGTACCAGAGACCCGCTCGGCATCGGGAGGCGCGGTGGCCAACGCCGCCTCGCACCTGCGGTACAGATCCGGGACGGCCAGCAGGTCGGCTCTGAATTTCTCGAAACAGCTCACGCAGACAATCAGTTGGCCGGTTGGCCGTTGTGTCGCCCGAGACAGCTCGGCCTGACAGCTCGGACATGCTTCGCTCTGACAACCATCCATAAAAACTCCCAGCACTACTTCCTGGGCATCACGAACAAGACCGTACGTCCAGGCGTTATTTCAGTTGATCGGCTCCGCATCAGGAGCGGGCACTGCTCCTCAAGGCGCTCGCGGCACCTGGTTTTCAGCCCGAAGACCTGCTACACGCCTGCGGGGAACGGGTGTCGGCATCGCCAGCCTGTGGCACCGGCATGGTGATCGCGGTCAGCAGAAGTCCCCGTCTGGCAATCCAACGTCCCGTCAGCATGCTCAGTTCGGTACCCGCCACTACCGGACCTGCCGAAAAAAGTCGGGCGGTGAACGTACCCATCCAGGGATCAATTCGTATGACGGCGTCCTCGAAGCCCAGCCATCGCCGGGCGTACGGATACCAAGCCTTGTAAACGCTTTCCTTGGCACTGAACAGGAGACGGCCCCAATTGATGCCGCGATGCTCCCGTGTCAGTTCGGCGATCATGGCGCGCTCGGCAGGGCACCCGATCATCTCCAGCATTCCGTCCTCGGGCAACGGCTCATCAGGCTCCGCGTCGACCCCCACGAGCGCGAATTCGCTGGCGCGGGCGAGTACCGCTACCTGATATCCGGCGCAGTGAGACATACTCCCCACCAGCTCCGCAGGCCAGATGGGTTCGCCTGCCGGGCCGTGCAGCACGGGGGCGGCGGCAAAACCCAACTCGGCCATGGCCGACCGAGCGCACTCCCGCACCGCGCCAAACTCGTTGCGGCGTCTGTCCACCGCCCGGGCCACGAGTGCGCTCTCCTCTGGATACAGGGTGCGAGTCGACGGTGGGTTTCCGAACGAGTCGACCGCCGCGACCCCCGGCAGCGTCACATCCCGGATCATGCGTCGCATCCGACTGCCGGGGGCCCCGTGAGGACGCGAACGAGTTTGCGCGGAGGGGCGGCGCGAGGCATCCATTCCCGCGGGTAGCCCAGCGACACCTCGTGGTGGGGTATCCCGTCCTTGCTGATGGACCGCGGGATGTGCAGGTGTCCATAGACCACGGCGGCCGCTCGGTACCGGCTCGGCCAGTCCTCGGTGGCCGTGGTGCCACACCACAGAGCGAACTCGGGACACCGGAGAATCTCCGTCGGCTCCCGGATCAGTGGATAGTGGTTGATCAGGACGGTCTGCATATCCTGCGGAACGTCGTCCAGGCGCGCCGCGGTGTACTCCAGCCGCGCCCGGCACCAGGCCTCACGACTGGGATATGGGTCAGGGTGCAGCACATACTCGTCGGTACAAACGATCCCGGCTCGCTCTGCGACCTCGAGGGCCATTTCCTTGGCGAGTGACGAAGCACGGAAGGAATAGTCATAGAGGAGAAAATTTGGGGCAATCATAACCGGCCCCGCCGTTCCTTCCCACGTCACAAACGGGTCCTCAGGGGTGACAATTCTCACGGATCTGCAATTATCCACAAGATATCTATGGCGAGCCTCTCCCCGCAGATTTATCGGGTCGTCGGGCCTGGTCCAAAGTTCATGATTCCCCGGAACCCAGAAAACCTTTGAGAAATTCTTGCCGAACAACTCGAGGCCCCACAGCACATCGTCACTGCGATCGCCTATGCCATCAGCCACGAGGAGCCAGTCTTCATCCGATTTGGGCCTCAGCCCTTCGACGATCCGCCCGTTCTCCTTGAAATGAACATGCGAATCGCTTACGGCCAGCAGCTCGCCCATAGAAAAACCAAACTTTCACCAAGCCCAAGAATCCCGGAATGCAGACCCGAATAAGGACTTCGAAGGACTCTATTGGGCATGATCGTCTCAGCCCTCGAACCCGGACGTCAACAGACTGTGATTCAGTACACGTTCACGTGCACAGGGCACGAAGTTGTAATAAGCGACCCGCAGAGCCCGCATGCGCTGGCAGTGGTGCTATGACTACAGTGCGCGCCGTCCGCCGCGTCGACGTGGACCCCAACTGGGTCCTCCAGCGCATTGACAAGATCCCTGCACCCTAAGAATATGGGTCCCACGTTGGCGTATTGTGACTTCCTGCCATTCGGTTGCCGTCGCACTTATCACGTTTCTTCTGCGCACGGAACCCACAGCCGGAGCGCTCACCGGAACACGTTCCGCCGGCCCCGCCTCCGGAACCGCGCGCGACCCCGATGCCGCCGCGCAGTCGGACCCGTTCCTCAACCCCACGCAAGGATGGCCTAGATGAGCCATGGACCAGACCTGCCCACGGGCGCGCGCCGGGTCCCCTACGAGTCCCCCGGCCTCCCGGATCACCGCAGTCCGCTGCGGTTTCTGTGGTGGTTGACGACGAGCCAGCACAGGCGGGTGCTGCTCGGCACTTTCTGGGGCGTCACGTGGATGTGTGCGCTCATGCTGCCGCCCTATCTGCTGTCGAAGACGATCGACGACGGGCTCATCGCCCGCGACACCACGGCGCTACTGCTCTGGACCGGCGCCGTGGTCGTCGCGGGAGCCGGCATTGCGGCCCTCGGCATCCTGAGACACCGCACCATGACACGCATCCGCGTGGACGCGGCATACCGGACGGTTCAGGTGGTGACACGACACGTCACCCGACTCGGATCGACGCTGCCGCGGCAGGTGTCCGCAGGAGAGCTCTCCCACCTCCAGGCCGGTGACATCAGCAGGATCGCCCAGACGCTCACCATCACCGGTCCCGGAGTGGGCGCAGTGGTCGCCTATGTGGCCACCGCCGTCCTCCTGTTCCGGATCTCGGTTGTCATCGCCGTGGTCGTTCTTCTCGGTGTCCCAGCCCTGGCGGTGACCGTCGGCCCGTTGCTGGGGAAGCTACATGGCGCCGAGGGCCACTATCGGGAGGACCAGGGCACCCTGACCGCGCTCGCCGGCGACATGGTGTCCGGACTCAGCGTGCTCAACGGGATCGGCGGCAAGCCCATGTTCGCCGCGCGTTACCGGCAACGCTCACGGGCCCTGATCCCGGTCGGATACCGCGTGGCAGGCATCACCAGCTGGATTCAAGCCCTCACCGCATGCCTCCCGGTGGTCTTTCTCGCCGTCGTGACCTGGATCAGCGCGCGGATGGCCGCCAGCGGGACCATCTCCGTGGGCGAACTGGTCGCGGTCTACGGCTATGTCTCCGCACTGCTCGTGCCCGTCTCGTCCTTCATCGAAGGCGCGGATGACCTGCCACGCGGCCTCGTCTCCGCGCGACGGGTCGTCAACATCCTGGCGCAGGCCCCCGCCCCCGAGGAGCACCGCACCCGCATCGAACCGCCCGAGGCACCCGGTGCACTCCACGACCCCGTGTCGGGCCTGACAATCACCCCCGGAAAGTTGACGGCGCTGGTCAGCGCCCGCCCCGACGAAGCACGCGCAGTGACGGAGCGGCTGGCCGGCTACACCGACTCCGATGTCACCTGGGGCGGCACCAAGCTCTCCCACTGGGACCGTGCGGCCCTGCGTCGCCACGTCCTCCTCGCCGACAACGATGCCTATATGTTCGCAGGCCCCCTGCGCACCATCCTCTCGGGCCATACGGAGCGCTCCGACGACGACATCCGAAAGGTGATGCACGCCGCCGCCGCGACGGACATCGTCGAGGCACTGCCCGACGGGCTGGACAGCCGCCTGGAGGACCGGGCCCGCAATGTCTCGGGCGGACAGCGTCAGCGACTGCGCCTGTCCCGGGCGCTGCTCGCCGCCCCGGAGGTCCTGCTCCTGCTGGAGCCGACGTCCGCCCTTGACGCCCACACGGAGGCGACCGTCGCCGCCCGGGTGGCCGAGTACCGCCGCGCTGCCACCACCCTCGTCGTCAGCACCTCGCCCCTCGTGCTCGACCAGGCCGACGACGTCACCTACCTCGTGGACGGGAAGGTACGAGCGACCGGCACACACGGTGAACTCCTGGCCGGGCAGTCCGCCTACGCGGAGCTCGTCTTCCGCGGGAGCACAGAAGCCCACGCCGTCACCGCCGTGGTCCCGCACGCCGAAGGAGAGTCCCGATGAGCCGACCCTACGAAACGCCGCGTCTACCGGTCGCCGACACCAAAACTGTGCGGCGGGCCGTCCGCCAACTGTTCAAGGAAGACCTCGGCGCCGTCTTCGGGATTCTGTTGTTGACCTGTTGTGCTGCCCTGGCCGGCGTGGCCGGCCCATGGCTTCTCGGACGCATCGTCAGCAAGGTGCAGGCCGGTGACCTGGCCGTGTCCGAGGTCGACTCCCTGGCGGCCTCCGTTCTGGGTTTCGCAGCAGCTCAGTTGGTGCTGACACGCTGGGCCCGTGCCCTGTCCCACCGCTTCGGCGAGCGCACGCTCGCCCGACTTCGCGAGGAAGTCATCGACCGCGCGCTCGCGTTGCCAGGACGGATCGCGGACGAAGTGGGCACCGGCGACCTGGTCACCCGCTCCACCTTGGACATCTCGGCCGTCGCGGCCACGCTGCGCAACGCAGCACCGGACATCTTCGTCGCCGGTGTCCAGGTGGTGTTCATGTTCGGCGCGGTCTTCTTCCTCGATCCCCTGCTGGGGCTCTGCTCCATCGTCGGCCTGCCGCTCGTCTGGTGGGTGAGCCGCTGGTATCTGGCGCGCTCCCGCGACGCCTACCTCGCCGAGGGGGCAGCCGCCGGAGAGGTGTCTGAGATCCTCAACTCCACGGCGCACGGCGCGCGCACCGTGGAGGCCTACGGACTGCAGACGCGGCAGAACCACACCCTCGACCAGGCCATCGACACGACCTACCACGCCAATGCGCGCACCCTCTCGCTGCGCACGGTACTCTTCCCGCTCACCGAGTTCGCGCACACCCTGCCCATGGCGCTCATCCTGCTCGTCGGCGGGCTCGGCTACCTCCACGGGAATCTGGCTCTCGGCGTCGTGGTGTCCGGCAGCATGTACATGTGGAAGCTGGTCGACCCGCTCAATCAGATGCTGTACTGGGTCGAACAACTGCAGCGCAGCGGCGCCTCGTTCGCACGCATCAAGGGCGTCGGCCTGGTCGCGCACACGGCCAACCCCCAGCTCCCCGCCCCTGATGACGACCTCATCGAGGTCGAGGGCGTGGGATATTCCTACGTCCCCGGGCACGAGGTCCTCACGGACGTCAAGCTCCAGGTCCGTCCAGGCGAGCGGCTGGCGGTGGTGGGTCGATCCGGGGCAGGCAAGTCGACCCTCGGCAAGCTGCTGTCCGGCGTGGACGCCCCGGACACCGGCAGCGTCCGCGTCGGTGGTGTTCCCGTCGCCGACCTGGCCGCCGCGGGCGAACTGGGCAACCGCATCGTCCTCATCACCCAACAGCACCACGTGTTCATGGGCACCTTGCGCGACAACATGACCATGGCGGCGTCCGAGGCCGACGACGAGACCATCCTCGCTGCCCTGCGGATGGTGGAGGCGGACTGGGTGGCCGAACTGCCGGACGGCCTGGACACCCAGCTCGGTTCGGGCGGAGTGGAACTGGAAGCCGCACAGGCGCAGCAGCTCACCCTGGCCAGAGTTCACCTGGCGGATCCCCACACCCTGATCCTGGACGAGGCCACGTCCCTGCTCGACCCGACCACGGCCCGGCACGCGGAGCGCGCAGTGGCCGCCGTCCGCACGGACCGCACCGTCATCGCCATCGCCCACCGACTGCAGACGGCACATGACGCCGATCGCGTCGCCGTCATGGAGTCCGGCCGCATCGTCGAACTGGGAACCCACGACGAGTTGGTCGGCGCAGGGGGACCTTACTCGGCGCTGTGGCGGTCATGGAACGGCGAAAGCTGAGTCCTCGCCGCTCGTACGCCCCCGGGAGCCCGCGCACTCAGCGCCCCGGGGGCGTACTCATGTCTGCCCCGCCTGCCCTGGCCTGCCCATCCGAGAACCACGCGAAAGATCTCAGCCGTGTCCATTTCCGCCCCGAAGGAGCGCACCATGCGCGCCAAGTTCGCCCTGGTCTGCATGCTCTGTCAGAGCGAGTTCGCACCAGCCCTGACATACCGATGTCCCGAGTGCCAAGGCGCTTTGGAGCCTCGATACGACGTGTCCGCGATGGTCCGTCACGACCACGCCGACCCTGAGCAGGTCTACTTCGACCTGCTGCCGCTGACCTCGCGGGACTTCCTCGACAGCGGGGTGACCGTGCGGACCCCGTGCCGTCCCGCGCCGCGTCTCGGTGAGGCCATCAGCGTCCCCGGCCTGTGGATCAAGGACGAGTCCCAGCAGCCGACCCGTACCACGAAGGACCGTCTGGCCTCGCTGGTGACCGCCGTGCTACGCCAGTTCGGAGTGAAGGAATTCGTCGGCTCCAGCACGGGGAACAGCTCGACCGCGCTGGCCCGGGCCGTGCGCATGGACCCCACGATGCGAGCACGGTTCTTCTGCGGCAGGGAGTTCGTCGACAACCACGACATCCCGCAGGACAACCGGACCACCCTCAGCGTGGTGGACGGAAGTTATGTGGACGCCTCCGTCGAGGCTCGCAGGTACGCGGCGGAAGAAGGCGTCCACTTCGACGCCGGCTTCTTCAACTGGGCCCGCAGGGAAGGCCTGAAACTCGCCTATCTCGAGGCCTTCGATGCCATGGACCGCACTCCGGACCTGGTGGTCCAGGCGATCAGCAGCGGCATGGGCGTGCTCGCCGCGCACAAGGGTGCGCAGGAATACCTGGCCATGGGTGAGCTTTCCCGGATGCCCTCGTTCCTCATGGTGCAGGAGGAGTCCTGCTCCCCCTCGGCGCGCGGCTGGCAGGAGGGTCGTACGGAGCTCGCGGAAGCCGACCGCATCGAGACCCCACGGGGCCTGGCCACCGCCATCCTCCTCGGGGACGCCTCGCCGTACTACCCGTACCTGCACTCCATAGCCATCGCCACCGGCGGCGCCATCGTCTCCGCGGCCCGCGAGGACCTGCTCACGGCCCGTCGACTGCTGAGCGACCTCGAGGACGTCGACGTGTGCTACGCGTCGGCCGCCGCCATCGCCGCTGTTCGGGACCGAGCAGCAACCGGGCAGATCAGCCCGGACCAGACCGTCCTCGTCAACTTGACCGGCCGAAGCCGGATGATCGACGGCCTCTGACCAGCGCCTGGACGGGGCGGCCCTCCCTCCTTCCGTACCGCGGACCGAGGTGCCTCGCGGCCTCGCCCGCGCCTGCCCCGCTCGGCACGCCGGTTCGACAACGATGGGAAGTGACGTCATGAGCGACACATCGGCTCACGACACCGCGGCAAAGACCCTGCCCGATCTGTTTACGGCCCAGGTGGCCCGCACCCCCGACGCGATCGCAGTCGTCTGCGGCGACGTAACCCTCACATACGCCCAACTCGACGCCAGGGCAGACCGGATGGCACGGCTACTCATGGACAAGGGGGCGGGGCCCGAGACGGTCGTGGCAGTGTCGATGCCACGCTCCGTGGAGCTGCTGATCGCCCTCTACGCCGTGCACAGGGCTGGGGCCGCGTATCTGCCCGTCGACCCGAAGCTGCCGTCCGAGCGGATACGGATGATGACCGAGGACTCACGACCGCTGCTGACACTCGGCATCGACGACGTCCGGCGGGTGTCCGAGACGGATGGCCCGGCGGACACAGAGTGCGAACGGCCCTCGTCCCACCCGTCGAACGTTGCCTACATCATCTACACCTCGGGATCGACCGGCCGACCCAAGGGGGTCGCTGTCTCCCACGAGGCCATCGTCAACCGACTGCGGTGGATGCAGGCGGAGTACCCGCTGGGCTACGACGACCGCGTACTGCAGAAGACACCCGCCGGATTCGACGTGTCCGTATGGGAGTTCTTCTGGCCGCTGAGCGTCGGCGCATGCCTCGTCATCGCCGAGCCGGACGCACACCGTGACCCCGCCTCTGTCGCCGATGTGATCCGCTCGCAGCAGATCACGACCGTGCACTTCGTGCCGTCGATGCTGCGGCTGTTTCTCGAGGAGCCTGCCGCCGCCCGGTGCGGCTCACTGCGCCGGGTGTTCGCGAGCGGCGAGGCCCTCTCGGGCGAACTGCGGTCACGGTTCTTCCGGGTCCTGGACGCCGAACTGCACAATCTCTACGGTCCCACCGAAGCCGCGGTGGACGTCTCCTACTGGCCCTGTCGCCCCGGCGACCCGCCCGGCCCCGTCCCCATCGGCGGGCCGGTGTGGAACACCCGACTCCACGTCCTGGACCCGCAGTTGCGCCGTGTCGCGCCCGGAGTCACGGGCGAGCTGTATATCGCGGGCATCCAGCTCGCCCGGGGCTACGTCGACCGACCGGGGCTGACGGCCGAGCGCTTCGTCCCCGATCCCTACGGCCCCGACGGCAGCCGGATGTACCGCACCGGGGATCTCGCCAGGTGGGACGCGGACGGTGTCCTGCACTACGCGGGCCGCAACGACCACCAGGTCAAGGTGGGCGGCGTACGCATCGAGCTCGGCGAGGTCGAGGCGGCGTTGACCCGGCACACAGGAGTGGCCGACGCCGTGGTGACGGCTGCCCCCGACCAGGACGGCGCAACCCGTCTGACCGCTTACCTCGTACCGGATCCGGACCGGGCCGGAGCGCTGCGGAACCTGTGCCGTCTCGAAGCGGACGGCCTCCTCGATCGCGACGAACTGCACACGCTGCCCAACGCGATGGCCGCCGTAGGACCGAACCGGGCCGAGACAGACTTCCTATATCGCGAGATCTTTGAGCAGGACGAGTATCTGCGGCACGGGGTCGTACTGCCCGAGCGCGGGGCCTGCGTCTTCGACGTGGGCGCCCACATCGGGTTCTTCTCTCTATCGGTCGCCCGCTCCTGCCCCGACAGCGTCATCTACTCCTTCGAGCCGATCCCGCAACTCTTCCGCATGCTCGACCTCAACACCCGACTGCACGGCGTCGATGCGCGACTGTTCGCGTGCGGCCTGGCCGACGCGCCGGGCACGGCCTCGTTCACGTATTACCCACAACTGTCGATCATGTCGGGGCGATTCGGTGACGTCGACGAGGAGCGCGATGTCCTGGAGGCCTTCGTCCGCAATGAGCAGCCGCTGCGGGAGGCCCTTCCGCAGGGCGGTGCGGCGGATCTCGACAGCCTGCTCACCGACCGACTGCGACACATCGATGTGACCTGCGAGCTGCGCACGCTGTCGGATGTCATCGACGAGACCGGAGTCGACCGCATCGACCTGCTCAAGATCGACGCGGAGAAGAGCGAACGCGATGTGCTCCTGGGGCTCCGCGAGGAGCACTGGAGCCTGATCCGCCAGCTGGTTGTCGAGGCGCACAACACACCGGACCGGCTCGACTGGATCCAGGACCATCTCGAACAGCGAGGTTACCGGGTCACCATCGAGGGGCTCGAGATGCTCTCGGAGACCGGTCTTGTCACCGTCTACGCCGTCCGCGACGAACTACTGACCCCCGAGTGCCGAGACTCCACCGCATCGGTGCACCATGTCCCGGGTTGGTCGGCTCCTGATCTCTACATCGACGATGTGCGTCGAGAGGCCGAACTGCGCCTGTCCGCCCAGATGGTTCCGGACCACTTCGTGATCGTCGACGCGCTGCCGCTGACGGCCAACGGCAAGCTCGACCGGACAGCGCTGCCCGCGCCCCGGCTCCGGTCCGCCGGAGCGCCGGTCGCCCCACGTGACGCGACCGAGGAACTGCTCTGCTCGCTGTTCGCCGACGTACTCGGTGTACCCGGCCTCGGTATCCACGACGACTTCTTCCGGCTGGGCGGCAACTCGTTCGACGCGATCCGTCTGATGGCCCGGATCCGTGAGGCGCTGGGCAGCGGACTGACGGTCCGAAGTCTGTTCGCGGCCCCCACCGTGGCCGCGTTCGCGGAACTCCTGGCCCGCGGCACCGACGGAAACCCGCTCGCGAGCATCCTGCCGCTGCGCACCAGAGGCCGTCTCCCCCCGTTGTTCTGTCTCTATCCGGCCGCCGGAGTCGGCTGGGTCTACTCGGGACTGCTCCGGTTCACCGACGACGATCAGCCGGTTTATGCCCTCCAGGACGGCGCCCTTACGGGGGCCCAACCCGCAGCCGACGTCGAGGAGTTGGCCGAGAGCTGTGTCCGACGGATACGGGCCATTCAGCCGACCGGCCCGTACCATCTGCTCGGCTGGTCGTTCGGCGGTCTCCTAGCACAGTCGATTGCCACTCGGCTGCAGGCGCACGGTGCGAGGGTGGCCCTGCTGGCGCTGCTTGACTCGTATCCCCTGCATCAGGTCGACGAACCCGTCCTGAGCTCGGCCTCCGGGCTGCGTGAGCTGCTCGACTCACTGGGTGGCGCGCCGGAGCCGGGCTGCGATGACGGGGTCCTCGCAGGCCTGGAGCAGGAGCAGATCGACGCCATGACGCGGGCGTTCCGGACCAACGTAGGTCTTGCACATGCCTTCCGCCCGACGGTCTTCGACGGCGATGTACTGCTCTGGACGGCCGCCCATGGCAGCGACAGAGCCGGGAAGCCGGACGGCTGGGCACCGTACGTCACCGGAGAGATCCGGACGGTTCCGCTGGCGTGTACGCACGGGCAGATGATGTCGCCGTCGGCGTTGGAGCAGATCGGGCCGAGGATCGCTTCGCTGCTGTCCGCCGAGGCCTGACACGGCGAACGAAAAGAGGGGGGCGGCCCCCGAGACCATGGTCTCGGGGGCCGCCCCCCTCTTTTCGTTCGCCGTGCGCTCAGACGACAACCTCCTCCGACCGCACCGGAAGATCGTAGGTGCGCCGGATGCTGGAGCCACGCCTGCTCAAATCGGCTCCGTAGACATGCAGGGACACGCTCGTGCGGTCGGCCACGTTCCGGACCTCGTGGATGTCGCCCGGCGGGACGAGGAAGTCGACCGTTCCGGCCGCACTCATCGTGGTGCCGGCCGGAACGAGATAGGGCTGATCCGCTTCTTCCACGAGGTGGTAGCGGACCTCCTGCTCGGCCCCGAGGTAGACCCCCGTCACACACCAGGCGACGTGGTCATGAATGGTGGTCCGCTGCCCCGGCAGCCATACCAGCGCGACGACCGAGAACGATCCGTCGGGCTCCACATGCAGCACATGCTGCTTGTACGCCCCGCGGTCGGACTGCATCTGACTGAATGTCAGGAGACCTGCGCACTGCAGATGGGGAGCGACTGACTGCGCGACGCGCAGGCCGCTGCGCATCGGATCGTCAGCCACCCATGTCTGCACCGCCGCGCGGATGTCGGCGACGAGCTGGCTCAGCGGAGATGCATGGTTCTCGGTCTCGGGGTGTCCAGTCATGCGGATCGCTCTCCCTTGCTGTTCTCGATGCCCTCACGCCTCCGACAAGGGTTCTCCGGTCACACTCCGAGGCGCTCCAGCGTGCGCAGTGCCTCGAGCAGACCTGTGCGGTCGTCGTCGCTTCGCCGCATGGTCGTCACGACTGTGGCGTCGGTGCCGGAGTCGTCGACGCTCTGCTGCAGGGCGGGGGCCAGGACGGGATGCGCACTGATCTCGACGAGAACCTCGTGGTCGCGCAGCAGCCGACTGGTGGCGTCGGCGAGCAGCACGGGGTGGCGCAGGTTGCCGGCGAAGTAGCCAGCGGTGGCCCGCTGCCAGTCGAGCTCTTCGCCGGTCACGGAGGACACCATGGGAATGCGGCCCGGCTTGGGCGTCAGGGTGCCGACGGCGGCTTCCAGATCGGCCATGATCGGGTCGATGGCCGGGCTGTGGGCGGGCAGGTCGACACGGACCATGGCACACAACACGTCGCGGTCCTGCAGCTCGGCCACGATAGCCTCAAGCACCGAGCGCTCGCCGGCCAGGATGGTGGTCCGGGGCCCGTTGCGGGCCGCAATGGAGACTCCCGTGCGCAGATGCGGGGTGAGGTCGGCCGCGGACAGCTCGAAGGCGGCCATGCCGCAGGTCGGGCCGGCCACCCGGCGCTGCTGGTCGCTGTAGTGGTGGACGAGCCGGGCCGCGTCGGGAATGTCGAGTATGCCCGCGATGACGCAGGCGGCTATCTCGCCGATACTGTGGCCCGCGACTGCGGACGGCAGGACTCCCTTCGACTCCAGCCAGCGGGAGATGCCCACCTGTACAGCGAAGATGATGGGCTGCATGACGCCGACGTCTCCCGTCCTGGCGTCCGGTTCGTCGAGAAAGAGCTCATGCACGAGCGACCAGCCGGTGTGGCGCGCCAATTCCCTGTCGCACTCCTCGAGGACGGCACGGAAAGCAGGCTCCACCCTGAAGAGGGTCCGCCCCATGCCCACCCACTGCTGGCCGTATGGGGAGCACACGAACGCGGCCCTCAATGCGCTCTCGGTCGCGGGGGCGGACTCGGCGAAGCCGTCCGTGGCCGCCTCCGGGAGGGGCGCCTTGTCGAGCCGGCTCAACCGCAGTTGCGGAGCCGTGGCCACCACGTGCAGCAGGTCCGTGAAGTCCTGTGCCAGTTGCTCGGCGTCCGTCGGTGTGAACAGGTCGAGGGCGTAGCTGAGGCTGGCGTCGATGCCGGCCGGGGTGCGGTCCTCGACGAAGCGCTCGAACAGTTCGAAGCGCAGATCGAAGCGGGTGATTCCCTCGTCCACCGGCTCCATCCGTACGACGAGTCCCGGCAGTTCGAGGTCGGCGATCGCATTGTTCTGGAAGGCCAGCATCACCTGGATCAGCGGGTGCCAGGCGGGAGACCGAGGGGGGTTGAGGGCCTGGACGAGATGGTCGAACGGCACGTCCTGATGCGCGAAAGCTGCGAGGTCCGTGCTGCGCACCCGCGACAGCAGCTCGCGGAAGGTGGGATCCCGGTCGGTCCTGGTGCGCAGCACCAAGGTGTTGACGAAGAATCCCACGAGGTCGTCGAGCCCCTCGTCGGTGCGCCCGGCGGTGGGGATACCGATGGCGATGTCGGTGCCGGCCCCTCGACGGGTAAGCAGGGCCGCGAGGGCGGCCTGAACGACCATGAACACACTGGTGCCAGTGTCCCGTGCCAACTGCTGCAGAGCCTCGTGGGTCGCGGGCGGCACCTGCGTATGAACCCGGCCGCCCCGATGGGAAGGGGCCTCCGGCCGCGGCGCTGCCACGTCGATCTGCAACCGGTCGCTGAGCCCCTCCAGTTCGGCCCGCCAGAACTCCGTCTCCCGATTGAGCAGGCTGTTCGGGTCGGCTTCTGTGCCGAGCAGTTCGTTCTGCCACAGGGTGTAGTCGACGTAGTGGAAGGGGAGTTCGTCCCAGTCCGGCACCGCTCCCTGACGGCGTGCGGAATACGCGAATGCCAAATCGCGGTTGAGTGGTGCCAACGACCACCCATCACAGGCGATGTGATGGATGGTCAGCAGCAGTACGTGTTCGTCGGGCTGGAGCCTGAAGAGCTGCGAGCGCAGCACTGTCTCGGCGGTGAGGTCGAAGGCGTAACTGGCCTCTTCGCGCAGGGCCCCGTGCAGTTCATCCTCGGTAACGGCGGTGAGGGGCAGTTCGACCGGGGCCTCGTCGGGTTCGAGGACGATCTGCTGGGGCTGCCCGTCCCAGTCCGGATACGCGGTACGCAGGCTCTCGTGCCGCGTCACCAGGTCTTCGAGTGCGCCTTGCAGGGCAGGTACGTCGAGTTCACCGCGCAGCCGATAGGCGATGGGCATGTTGTAGTGCCCCGCCGCGCCGTGCAGGCGGTTCAGGAACCACAACCGACGCTGAGTCTGCGAGAGCGGGATCTCTCCCGGCCGAGGGAACCTGCGCAGGTCTGGGCGTCGGTTGGCAGCACCGTTCTCCAAGTGCTCAGCGAGCTGGGCGACCGTCGGCGACTCGAACACCGTACGCACCGGCAAGTCGATGCCTAGGGCCGCCCTGACCCGGGTGGCAAGTCGGGTGGCCAGCAGGGAGTGGCCGCCCAGCTCGAAGAAGGAGTCGTCGATGGTGACCCGGTCCACGCCGAGAACCTGGGCGAACACGGCGCAGAGGATCTCCTCCTGCGGAGTGCGCGGGTCACGCCCCTGGCTCTCGTTCACCCTCGGCTCCCGGCAACGGCGGAGCGCACCTGGGCCGGCCAGTCCGCGCTGTCCAGGCCGTACTGGCAGAGGAACGCGTAGACGAGCCGCTCCAGGCCGAATCCGACGCAGCCGCTGCGGACCGGGCCGTTGGCACCGTGGTCGATACCGAAGGTCTTGCCGAACAGGTCGTCGTGGAAGTTGAAGGAGCCCACGGCGATCGTCTGCTCGGGTGCGACATGCAGCCTCAGCTCGTACTTGAGCTCCATCAGACGCTGCGACCAGATCCGTTCCGAGGTGTCCGTGCCGCAGAAGAACGGGTCGTTGCCCACTTCGCAGAAGCCGCTCAGGCCCAGTGTCTCGACAAAGGCAAAGACCTTGCGCATGAACCGCTCGCGGGCGTTCAGCACCTCTTCCCTGGAGCCCATGAAGACGATCTCCCGGATGGTGAAGTCCCAGAGTCGCTCCAGAGTCGTGGCGTACGCCGCCTCGAACCGGAACGACTTGCCGCGCGCGGTGACGACGTGCAGCCGGTCTTCCTCCAGGGTCCGTCCGCCGTACTGGTGGAACGTGTGGTAGCACATCGTCGGCGGGAGGCAGTAGTCGACGTTTCCGCAGGAGTCGAGGATCCCGGAGTCGATGCCGTTGACGGCGTGCGAATCCTGGAAGTCGCGGTAGACATCCAGATCGTTGCGGAGCCGGGTGACGAACATGAGGTGCTGCGGAAAGGACTTCATGTAGCCGGCAGTTTCCAGGATTTTGGTCTGGATCAGTGTCGGGTACTGGTACTCGCGGGCGTCGAAGTCCTGGGCCAGCAGGTCGCAGACGGCATTGTCGAAGTACGTGAAGAGGGAGAGCAGCGGTTCTCCGAGGGCCACCTGGCCCTCGCCGACCTCGGTCACTGCACCGGACTGCGCGAGGAGACCGAAGATGCCGTCATGTGTCGTGCGCTGGTGCGGCGATGTCCAGACCGACCTTGCGGGAGTCACCCGCTGCTTGCGGACGTCGTTGTTCACCATGTAGTCGACCTTGGCGGTCAGGGCTGCGTGGTCGAGCGGCCCGGCCGAGTACAGGACCATGCCGTGCACCTCGTCGTCCTTCACGACCAGTTCGAACCGCGTGATCTCGGGCGAAACGAAGTAAAGGCGGCGTTCGATCTCGGGGGCCAGCGCCTCGGGAATCGGGGTCTGCAGCTCGATCCGGGTCTGGACTTCGTTCGGGGACTTCATGGTGATTGCTTCCTCGCCGATGGAGAGAACGGGCCCGGCGCACGTCGGCACGAGGCCGCCACGCGCCGGGAAAGAGGCCTAGACCGCGGCCTTGGAGGTGACCAGACGGACGAGGCCGTCGACAGTCCGGAAGTTGTCGAAGTTCATGTCCTCCGGACCGAGACTCAGTCCGAATTCCTGCTCCAGGAACAGCGCGAGCTGCATGGCGAAGAGGGAGTTGACGTAGCCGAGGGCGAAGATGTCATCGCTGTCGGCCAGAGGCTGGCCCGCTACCTGGGGGGCGAGAAATGCGCGGACCCGGTCGCGGGTTTCTTCGTGCGTCATTCTGACGTTTCTCCTTGGGAGGTTTCAGCGGTATGGAAGGGTCAGTAGGTGTAGAAGCCCTGGCCGGTCTTGCGGCCGAGAAGTCGGGCGTCGACCATCTTCTGGAGCAGCGGGGCCGGGCGGAACTTGCTGTCCCGGAAGCTCTCGTACAAGACGGTGAGGGAATTCAGGATCGTGTCGAGACCGATCAGGTCACCGGTCTCCAGCGGGCCCATCTTGTGGCCAAAGCACTCACGGAACATCTTGTCGACGTCCTCGGCCGAGGCGATCTGGTCCTGAACGCAGAAGATAGCCTCGTTGATGGTCACCATGAGGACCCGGTTGGTGATGAATCCGGGGGAATCCTGGACGACGATTCCTTCCTTGCCGAGATCCTTGAGTACTCCCCGGGTGATGTCCAGCGTCTCCTCGGAGGTGAAGTGTCCGCTCACCACCTCGACGGCACTCATCATTGGGACGGGATTCATGAAATGCAGTCCGAGAATCTCGGCAGGGCGCTTGGTGACCGACCCGACCCGTGTGATCGGCACCGCCGAGGTATTGACGCCGAAGATCACGCCGGGGCGACATATGGCGTCGATCTGTTCGTAGACCGCGCGCTTGATGTCCCAGTTCTCCGTGACGTTCTCGACCACGAAGTCGGCGTCTGCCAGCGGCCCGTACTCGGTGCAGGTACGAATGCGGGAGAGGACGCTCTGAGCACTCTCCTGCAGCTGCTGTCCGAGGAGCATGGCGTGCACCAGCACGTCACGTCCGATCTGGGCGAGCGCGCTGTCGAGCTGGCCCTGCGAGGTGTCCACGAGGATCACCTCGAACTTGGCCTGCGCGAACGACTGAGCGACGCCGCGGCCGATCGTTCCTGCGCCGATCACGCCTACGGTACGGATACTCACTCGATACCACCTTCTGGAGTTGCGGGTAGGGGGGTGCTCCGGAGACTTCCAGGGCATGGGGTGGGCCCTCACATCGCGCCTTGGCGCGGAGAGCGACAGCGCCTCGCTCGGCACTGGTAGCCGCTAGTCGCTTCCCCGGGCCGTGCGGCGCCGCTGCTGGTGCTGACGGCGCCGCTGCATGTTGGCTCTGCGGTCCTCCAGGGCCATGGCCCTCTGAGGCGTCGACTCCTTGGGCGGCGTCTGGTCGAGGCCGGCCAGGTGCGCCACGGTGAGCCCCTCGTACAGATCGCCGAGTGTGATGGTCGTCCCCAGCCGGGAGTTGACCGTACTTACCAGCTGGATGGCCACCAGCGAATTGCCGCCGAGGTCGAAGAAGCTGTCCTGAATCCCGACCTTCTCGATGCCCAGCAGGTCCTGCCACACCTCACACACGGTGCGCTCGGCATCGTTACGTGGGGCGACGAACTCGGTGAGGATGTCCGGCCGTTGGTGCGACTGCTCGGTGCGCTCGACGATCACTTCGGTGTCCAGGGAGACCGCGTCCGCGAACACGGCCGACAGTTCGGCGGGAGACACTACGATCTGCGCCTCCGAGGCGCTCGCCAGGATCGCATCGAGTGCGCGCAACCCTTCTGCCGTTGACATACCACGCTGTTTCACCTGCTCCGCGGTGGCCGAACCGGCCGCGTCGGCCGCCATGCCGACGTCCCTCCAGGGGCCCCAGTCGATGGTGATCACACGGTGGCGTCGTCCGCGATCGTGGGCGAAAGCGTCGAGGAAGCAGTTCGCGGCGCAGTAGTCGACCTGACCCACGCTGCCGATGTTCGCCCCGTTGGAACCGAACAGCACCAGAAAGTCCAGGTCCTGTTCGGCGAGGGCCTCTTCGAGGACCAATGTTCCGCGCACCTTGGGGCGGAGTACCTCGGCGGCCGCCGACAAGTCCGTCAGTTGGATGAGGCCGCCCCCCGGCACACCGGCCGTGTGGAATGCTCCGTGGACAGCGCCCCAGCGCTCGGTGGTACGCCGCACGGCCTCCCGCATGGCCTCCAGGTCGCTGACATCAGCCTGCAGCACGAGCAGTTGCGCACCCGCGTCCCGCAGCCGCGCCAGCTCGCGCACGACGTGGGTGACACCCCCATCGCCCGGGTTGCGAGCGAGCCATGTGTCCCATTCCGCAGCAGGCGGCAGCGGGGTGCGGGCCGTGAGCACGATACGCGCGCCTGCGGCGGCGAGATGGCCCGCAAGAGCGAGCGCCAGGCCGCCCGTGCCGCCGGTGACGAGGTAGGTGCCACCCTCACGAATCACGGGCGCCCGCTCCGCCCTGTCGTGCACCGGAAGCGGCTGCGGGAGGTAGTGCTGGATCCAGCGGTGGCCGCCGCGGTGGGCCACCGTCTCCGACCCCTTTCCCGACTCGGTCGCCAACTCCGCCATGAGGCGGGTCAGTTGGGCTCCAGTGGGAGCCGCACGACAGTCGAGGTCCACACTGCGGCACACCGTGTCGGGCAGCTCGCGGGGCAGGACCCGGGTCGGGCCGAGGAGGGTGGCCTTCAGGGGCGAGAGCGGCTCGGTGCCGACGATGTCGTGCAGGCCGTTGCTGAGTACCCAGACATGGCGCGCCACGGGCTGCGCGTGCTGTGTCAGGGCCTGCGCCAGATGGATCAGACTCTCGAAACCGAGCTGCAGCCCTGCCTTCTCGCTTGCTGCCTGCGCACCGCCGGTGTCCTCGTCGTCCGCGGTGACATTCCAGGCGTGCACGATCCGCGAGGGCACACCCGACGGGCCGTCCCGCAGAGCGGTGATCAACCGGCCGTAGTCGGTGCCGACGGACGGGTCGATGGTGAAGCGGCCGTCCGGTGCCTCGGACCAGGCGCCGGCCGCCGCGACCACGCTCACTGCGGCACCCGTCAGACGCAGCCGCTCCGCCACCGCGTCGCCGACGCCCAGAGTGTCAGCGAAGACCAGCCAGTGCTGGGTGCGGTCGGGCTGCTTCCCAGCGGGGAGTGCGGCCCGTTGCCAGGAGGGAGAGTAGAACCAGTCCGTGAGGGAATCGCGGCGCGAGACACCAGGGGCGGTGGCCGGGGCGGTCTGGGGGTCGAGCCAGTAGCGCTTGCGCTGGAAGGGGTAGGTCGGGAGCGGGATGCGACGGCGTTGCTGGTGGGCGAAGTAGGCTGTCCAGTCAGGTGAGTTGCCGGTGAGCCAGACACCTGCGAGGGCACGCTGCACGCTCTCCGTGGCGCTGCGATGGTCACGCTGGTGGGGCAGCGAGGCGAAGGTGGTGGCCTTCAGACCCGCGCTGGTGACGATGCGCCGGGCCAGACTAGCCAGGGTCTTTCCGGGGCCGACTTCGAGCAGCACGGTGTGCGGCTCGGCAGCAGACGTGACGACGCCCGCCGCGAACTCGACCGTGGCGAGGATGTGCCGACCCCAGTACTGGGGGTCGCGGGCCTGCTCATTGCTGATCCACCGGCCAGAGAGGTTCGAGATGAACGGTGTGTCGGGGTCATGCCGTTCGGTGGTGGCGACGGCCGCGGTGAACTCGTCGACCATCGGGCTCATGAGCGAGGAGTGAAAGGCATGTCCGGTGGCGACGGGCTGGGTGGCCCAGCCCTTTTCCGCCGCGATCCGGCCGAACTCCTCGACGGCCTGGTGCGGGCCGGCCACGACGCAGTCGCGCGGGCCGTTGTGCACGGCGAGCGAGAGATCAGCGCTGAGGACGGTTTCGACCGCTGCACGGTCGGCCATGACGTTGAGCATGGCACCCGGGGTCTGCGCCTGCATGAGGCGGCCGCGCAGGGCCACCAGTCGCAGGGCGTCGGGCAGAGAGAAGACGCCCGCGATGCAGGCAGCGACCCATTCACCGAGGCTGTGGCCGAGCATGGCAGTGGGCACGACGCCCCAGGAGCGCCAGAGTTGGGCCAGCGCGTACTCGACGACGAAGAGGGCGGGCTGGGCCCACTTGGTCTCGCTCAGCCGCGCGTCCTCCGTGAACATGACGTCTCGGACATCGCTGCCGAGGACGGCCAGCAGCAGTTCGGCGCAGTGGTCGACGGTGGCACGGAAGTGGGGTTCCTGGTCGTAGAGGTCCTTCGCCATCCCTGTGTGCTGAGAGCCCTGGCCGGTGAAGAGGAAGACGAGCGGGCCGCCCTCCTGCACCGCGAGGGTGGTCGTGACGTGGGCCGGATCGCGGGTCTCCAGGGCCTCCGCGACGGCTGCCGTGTCGGCTCCGGTAACAGCGCGTCGGTGCGGAAAGGCACGACGTCCGGTGGCGAGGGTGTGGGCGGCGTCGACGAGCTGAGGCCGGTCCCGGCGCAGGGCCTGGGCCAGCCGGTCGGTGGCTGCTTCCAGTGCCTCTGCGGTGCGGGCGGACACTACCAGCGTCTCGGTGGGGCGCGAGCTCGCAGAGGCAGGCCCGGACGCGGGCGCCTCTTCGAGGACGATGTGAGCGTTGGTGCCACCGAAACCGAAGGCGCTGACCCCTGCGCGACGCACCCGGTCGGTGCGAGGCCAGTCGGCGAGGGTGGACTGGACGCGGAAAGGTCCGCCCGCGAAGTCGATGGCCGGGTTGCCCCGCTTGAAGTTCAGCGAAGGCGGCAGAGCCTCGTGTTCCAGGGCGAGCGTTGTCTTGATCAGCCCGGCGATGCCCGAAGCGGCGTCGAGATGCCCGATGTTGCCCTTGATGGAGCCGAGCGCGCACGATCCCGTGGTGCCGAAGGCCTGGGCCAGCGCCTGCACCTCGATGGGGTCACCCAGTGCGGTGCCGGTGCCATGGGTCTCTATGTAGTCGATGTCAACGGGGGCGAGCCCCGCATCGGTCAGCGCCGCGGCGACGGCCGCGGCCTGGCCGGTCACGCTGGGGGCGGTGAACCCGACCTTCACCGCCCCGTCGTTGTTCACGGCGGAGCCCTTGATCACCGCGTGGACGGTGTCGCCGTCGGCCAGCGCGTCAGCCATCCGCTTCAGCACCACGGCGCCCACCCCCGTCCCGAAGACGGTCCCCTGGGCTTCTGCGTCGAACGGGCGGACGTGCCCGTCAGGGGAGACGAAGGAGCCCTCCTGGTGCAGATAGCCGGTTCCCGGCTCCGGATCGACATGGACGCCGCCCGACAGGGCCATGTCGCAATCCCCGGCGCGCAGGCTCCGGCACGCCGTGTGCACGGCGACCAAGCCTGTCGAGCAGGCGGTGCGCAGCGAGATGGCCGGGCCCTTCAGGTCCAGCTTGTACGCGACCCGGGAGGCCAGGAACCCGACTTCGTTCGCGACCAGGACCTGGGTCCGGCCCACGGTGTCCACGATCTGCTGGTGCGAATAGATGTGCTGGACATAGCGGTTGGTACCCGCGCCGGCGAAGACGCCGATACGCCCCGGGTAACGGGCTGCATCGTGCCCCGCGTGCTCCAGCGCCTCCCAAGCCGTTTCCAGGAGCAGTCGGTGCTGCGGGTCCATCAGTTCGGCTTCACGGGCCGTGTAGCCGAAGAATTCGGCGTCGAACTGATCGCTTCCGGCGAACCGTGGAGTGGCCTTGACGTAGTTCTCCCGGCCGAAGACCTCCGGAGCCACGCCTGCCGCCGTCAACTCCTCGTCGCTCAGGGCGACAACGGACTCGACGCCGTCGCGCAGGTTCGCCCAGAACTCGTCCAGATCTCCTGCGCCGGGGAAGCGCCCGGCCATGCCGACGATCGCGATGTCGCCGTCGTCGGCGCTCACTGCGCCGCCCGGAGACTGTCGATGAGACCACCGAGGGTACGGACCGTGGGGCCCTCGTAGACGATGGTCAGCGGCACGGACACACCGGCCTCCTGCCGCAGGCGGTGCACCACTTGAAGGCCGAGCAGCGAACTGCCGCCCAGTTCGAAGAAGTTGTCGTGCACGCCCACGCTCTCCAATCCGAGTAGTTCCTGCCAGATGCCCGCGACCTCGTGTTCGGTCTCCCCGCTCGGAGCGACGTAGGGGTTGCGCAGATTGGGTCGTTCATGCCGCTGGGCGGGCGGCGGCACGTCCGCGACCGGGTCCGACCAGACCGCCTGACGGTGACTCACGTCGCCTGTGGATATGACCAGTTGGGGCTGCGGTACGGAGTTGAGGATCCGGTCGACCACCTGACGGCCTTCCTTCGGCGTCAGCGCCAGCTCCCGTACGGCGGCACCGAGGTCGGAGGTGGCGCGATCCCCTGCCGCGAAGTACCAGGCCTCCCAGTTGACGCTGGTCCACGGCACTTCGGCACAGTGGTTGCGCTGGGCGAAGGCGTCGAGGGCGGCGTTCGCGGCGGCGTAGGCACCGAAGCCGAGGCCCCCCAGGAGGGAGGCGATGGAGGAGGCGAGGACCGCGAAGTCCAGCTGCTGGTCGGCCAGGATCTCGTGCAGGACCTGGGTCCCGTAGAGCTTCGGGCCGAAGTGCCAGCCGGCTGCCTCCGAATCGAGGACGGACACCTCCCGGTGAGCGGCCGGTCCCGTGGTACCGGCGCAGTGCAGTACGCCGTCGACCGGTCCGAACTCTCGCAGGACGCGTTCCTTCAGCGCGAGCATGGCCGCGCGGTCCGCGACGTCGGTGGCGGTGACCAGCACCCTCGAACCGAGGGCTTCGAGCTCCCGGACGGCCTCGATCACCGACCGGGTGGCTTCAGGGTGCTGCGCATCGTCCCAGGTCTGACGGGACGGCAGTCCTGTGCGCCCGAGCAGGACCAGCGCCACCCGCTGTTGCTCGGCAAGGGCCCGGGCCATCAGCAGGCCGATCTTCCCGAGACCGCCGGTGATCAGATACACACCGTTCTCCTTGACCGGAGAGGCCGTGCGCACCGGGGGTGTGCTGGCCACATAAGTGGGGGCCCAGCGATGGTGTCCGCGCAGAGCGACAGTGCGCTCACCGACCGGCGCGGCAAGTTCGGCGAGGAGCCGGTCGACCGTCCCCTGTTCGCTGTGCGGGCCGTCGAGGCGCAGGTCGAAGTGGGCACAGCTGAGGGAGGGATACTCCTGTCCAAGGACCTTGCACAGGCCCTGGACCGTGGCCTTGGGCGGGCACAACGGCTCGTCTCCGTGGACCGTGTAGACCTCACTGGACACGACGTCCCAGCGCTGCGGCCTGGTCATGAGTTCGGACTCGGTGGCCTGGGCCCAGTGCACGAGGCTGTCGAACGAGCGGTACACCAGAGCCCGGACATCCTCCGGCGCTGTCGCGTGAGCGGAGTCGTCCCCCACACTCCAGCAGTGCACCACGCGATCGGGCAGTGCGTCTTCGGCCCGCAGTGCCGCGGCCAGTTCGGTGAAATGGGCGGCCTGGGCCGGGTCGAGTACGAACTCGCGTGCGCTCTTACGACTCCATGCGCTTCCCTCGCTCCCCGCCGACACGGTGCACACGGAGGCGCCGACCTCCTCGAGACGCTCGGCGAGTCGATAACCGACCCCGGTGTCGTCCGCGAAGACCAGCCAGCGGTGGTCCGCGAGATCTGCGGCGCCAGGCGCGGAGGCTGCGAGGCGTCGCCAGGAGGGTGCGTAGAACCAGTCCGGCAGTGAACCGCGCCGCTGCTGCACAGCACCATCGACGACCGGAGCGGTGCCGGGCTCGAGCCAGTAGGTACGCCGCTCGAACGGGTAGCCGGGAAGCGGCGTCCGCCTGCTGCCGGCGGGCGCGTCCGGGAAGGGGTTCTCCCGACCGGCCAGCCAGAGACGCCCTGCCGCCGACAGCATCGAGTTCCGGTCGCTCTGGCCGAGGAAGGGGCCCGGCAAGGAGGGGACAACGACGCGGTCGGTGCCGACGGCTGCCGGGTGCTGCAGGGCGTCCGTGGTCAGAGTCGGCGCGGGACCGATCTCGATGATCGCGAGGTCGGGAACGGACCACAGGGTGCTCATGCCGTCCGCGAAGCGCACGGTGTGACGGACGTGCCGGGCCCAGTAGTCGGGGCTGGTGGCCTCGTCGGCGGTGATCCAGGTGCCGGTCAGGTTGGAGACGAAGGGCGTCGAGGGCGGGTTGAGCCGGACCGAGCCGACCAGCTCGGCATAGCTCTCGACGACCGGGTCCATCATCGGGGAGTGGAAGGCGAAACGGGAGGTCAGCCGACGGCTGACGACACCGGCCTCCAAGAGGTCCCGGGCGACGCGCTCGATGCCGTCGACGGTGCCGGAGAGCACACAGGTCCGCTGACCGTTGACAGCGGCGACGCAAACGCCGTCAGCCATGTGGCGGGCGGCGTCTTCCTCGGACAGCGGCACCGCGAGCATCGCGCCGCCGCCCTGCTCCTCGATCAGGCGCGCGCGCTCCACTACGAGACGCAACGCGTCCGGGAGCGAGAACACCCCGGCCACGCAGGCAGCGACGTACTCCCCCAGGCTGTGGCCGATCATCACCTCCGGCCGCACTCTCCAGGAGTCCCAGAGACGCACCAGCGCGTACTCCAGGGCGAACACCGCGGGATAGCCGAGGAGCGGCTGGTCCAGCGGGTGCTTGCTCGGCTCCGGCTGCTGCAGGAGCCTGCGCATGTCGAATGACTGTGGGACGTCGGGCTGCGCGCGCTCGTCGGCGGTGAGCATCACGGGGCGGATGTCCTCGCCCAGGAGCGGCCGCAGCAGTTCCGCGCACTCGTCCAGCGCGGCGGCGAAGACGGGTTCCTGGGCGTAGAGCCCGCGCGCCATGCCGGGGAACTGGGTACCGAAGCCGGTGAACATGAAGGCCACCGAGCGGCGTGCCGCCTCGGGTGCGGACGCGGTGAGCAGCCGCCCGTCTTCCCGTGCGTCCAGGGCACGCAGCGCGTCCTCGGTGCTGGAACAGACCAGCATGCGCCGGTACTCGAAGGACCGCCTGCCCTGCTGGAGGGTGAAAGCGGCGTCGGACAACGGGGGTTCGGAGTGTGCGCGCAGATGGTCCTGGAGTCGGTCGGTCGCCGCCTCCAGGGCCTCGGGGCTCTTGGCCGAGAGCACCAGAAGCTGCTCCTCGGGAGTGCTCTCGTCCCGGCGCGCGAGGTTCGGCGCCTGTTCCAGGATGACGTGGGCGTTGGTGCCGCCGAGTCCGAAGGAGCTGACGCCGGCGCGGCGCGGGCCCTCCTCGTCGGGCCAGGGCGACAGCTCGGTGTTGAGGTAGAACGGGCTGCCGTCCAGCGCGATACGGGGGTTGGGCCGCTCGAAGTGCAGGCTCGGTGGCAGTTGGCCGTGCTCCACCGCGAGCACGGTCTTGATCAGTCCGGCCACTCCCGCGGCGGAGTCCAGGTGGCCGATGTTCGTCTTGACCGACCCGAGGGCGCAACTGCGGGCGCCGACACCGGAGTAGGCCGAGACGAGGGCGGAGAACTCGATCGGGTCGCCGAGGATGGTGGCCGTGCCGTGCAGCTCGACGTAGCGGATGGTGTCCGGCGTGACGTCCGCGTTGGCCATCGCGGTGGAGATGGCGGCGGCCTGGCCGGCCGCGTTGGGGGCACTGAAACCGGCACGCTGGGAACCGTCGTTGTTCAGCGCGGATCCCTTGATGACCGCGTGGATGTGGTCGTTGTCGGTGATGGCGTCCTTGAGCCGCTTGAGTACCACCATCCCGACGCCGTTGCCGCCCACGGTCCCTTGGGCGCGGCTGTCGAAGGTACGGCAGCGGCCGTCCGGGGAGAAGATCCCGTCCGGCCGGTAGGTGTAGCCGTTGCTCCGTGTCTGGTCGACCGCGACACCTCCGGCCAGTGCGGTGTCGCACTGGTAGGCGAGCAGCGCCTGGCATGCCTCGACCACCGCGACCAGGGAAGTGGAGCAGGCCGACTGGATGTTCACGGCCGGGCCCTGCAGGCCGAGCTTGTACGCCACCCGGCTGCCGAGGAAGTCGGGCCGGTTGCCGATCACCGTCTGCTTGTCGGCGAGGATCTGCGCGGCTCCGGGCTGCGTGGCGATGTTGTGCAGCAAGTAGGTGTTGTTGCCCGCTCCCGCGTAGACACCGATGAGGCCGTCGTAGCGCTCGGCGTCGTGTCCGGAGCTCTCCAGCGCGGTCCATGCGCATTCGAGGAGCACGCGGTGCTGCGGATCCATGAGTTCGGCCTCACGCGGCGAGTAGCCGAAGAAGGCCGCGTCGAACTTGTCGCTGTCCTTGAGCGGGTAGTGCACGCGGACGAAGTCAGGATCGGCCAGGGTGGCCGCGTCCACGCCGCGGGCGGCGAGTTCCTCGTCCTCGAAGTGGGTGGCGGAGCAGACACCGGCCTTGAGGTTGCTCCAGTACTCCTCGATCGAGTCGGCTCCCGGGAAGCGGCCGGCCATGCCGATGACAGCGATGTCCAGGCTGTCCTCGTACGTGGCAGCGACGTCGGCCGGGTCGAGGCTCCCGGATTCACCGGCCGGATGGAGCGCCGGGTCGGGGAACGACTCGCTCATGGTGACCTCACTTCGTTTGCAGTTTCTATTGCGCACTACGCACACAGACCTACGGCGGGCATCGCGTTCGTACGACATGGGAAGGGCGGTCCGCCGGGGGCCTTGGATACGGGGAGGCGTCGATCCACCCTCGACGAGAACGGTTGCCGCTCAGTTGGGCGTGGGCGACGCAGACTCCGTGGTCTGCAGAGGGTGCGGACGGAGTCGCCGACCCACCGACGTGTCGCCGCAGGAGCGCGATCCCGAGACGAAGGCAGAGGCGAAAGGGCCTCGGACACGGCCGCGGGTATGAAAAATCCGTACGGAACCAAGCATCCGTACGGAACAACGTCGCATACCCACAGTGCACCAACGTGAGGTGCCTATTCTTAAGACTTGCGTATCCGTTGTCAACGGCCGTTTTTTCGGGGAACTGCCGGGTCAGCGGGGTGGCGGACGCCCCTGTCCGTCATTTTTCGGGACGGCCCCGCCGCGCCCTCAACTGCTGCTGACGGCGCTTCATCAGAGCATTCTGCTGAACACCCGCGCCCTTCGCGGTCCGCGACCCCGCAGAGCCCGCAGCCGTCGCGGCCCGCGCGATCGCGTTCTCCCCCTCACCGAGGAAGTCGGCCTGGGACCGCACCGTGGTGTGTCGGAACAGATCGAGCAACTCGATGTCCCGCCCGCTGATCGCCCGCAGCTTGTGCTGGAGAGCCACCAGGAGCAGGGAGTGCCCACCGATGTCGAAGAAGTTCTGCTCCATGCCCACGGATGCACCGGGCAGCAGCTCCGTCCAGATCTCGGCGACCAGACGCTCCAGTTCGTTTTGCGGTGGCAACGACGGCCGGCCCGGTCCGGCCACCGGGGCGGGCAACGCGCTGCGGTCGACCTTCCCGTGTGCGGAGAGCGGCAGTTCGTCGAGGACCATCACGGCCTGCGGGATCATGTGTGGGGAAAGACGCTCGCGCAGATGCCGCTCCAGGTCTTGGGCATCGAAGGTTCCCGGTGTCCGCGGTGCGACGTAGGCCACCACGCGCCGGTCGCCCGGAACGTCTTCACGGACGACGGCCACCGCGCCGCTGACCTCGCCGTGTCCGTTGAGCGCCACCTCGATCTCTCCGAGAGCGACCCGGAAGCCACGCACCTTCACCTGGTCGTCACGGCGCCCGAGGAACTCGATGGAACCGTCGTCGAGGCGCCGTACGACGTCGCCCGTGCGATACAGGCGCTCGCCGGAACTGTCGCTCAGGGAGTCCGGGACGAAAGCAGCCGCGGTGAGATCCTGCCGCCCGTGGTACCCACGGGCGAGGTTGGCACCGCCGATGAGCAGCTCACCCGTGACCCCGACGGGCACCTCCCGCCCGGCCCCGTCGACGACGTGGGCGCGGGTCCCCGGCAGCGGAACGCCGAGCGGTGTGATGCCCCACTGCGCGTGAGGGTGGTCGGCGACGGCGAGCGTCAGTACGCCCACCGTCGTCTCGGTGGGTCCGTAGTGGTTGATGATCCTGCACTGCGGGGCGAGCTCCTGAAGGGACCTCATCCAACGCCAGTCCGACGCCTCACCACCGATGATCAGATATTGGCCGGGCAGCAGATCGGCGAAGCGGGGCGAGGCCTGCAGGGCACGGAGGTGGGAGGGCGCGATCTTCAGGACGTCCACGCCGTGCGTCTGGACCCAGTCGGCCAGCTTCGTCGCGTCGAGGGCACACTCTCGAGACACCACATGCACCTCGCCGCCGGTGCACAGCGGCGGTACCAGCGCCGTGACGCTGGAGTCCACGGTGAGCGGCTGCACCATGGCGTAACGCAGCGGACCATCGATCCCGAGGCGCTGCAGTACGGAGTAGACGTAGCTCACCAGCTGCCGGTTCTCCACGACGACGCCCTTGGGCGTGCCCGTGGATCCAGAGGTGTAGAGCAGATAGGCGGCGTTCGACGCGGCGGATGCCGGTGTGGGCACGTTCTCCATGGGCCTGCCCGCGAGAACCGTCCAGTTCTTGTCCAGCTCGATGACTCGGTGTTCTGGCAGCTCCATGGATCCGGAGGTCACCACGACCTTGACCCGGGCATCGCGCAGGATGCCCGCCCTGCGTTCGGCGGGGTCGCGCGGGTCCACGGGTACGTAGGCTCCGCCTGCCTTGAGCACGCCCAGGACCGCCACGACCAGCTCGACGCTGCGGTCCATGCAGATTCCGGTGGTCACCTCGGGGCCGACACCGGACTCCCGCAGCAGGTCGGCCATTTGATTGGCGAGACGATTCAGCTCGCCGTAAGTGAGGGATGCCTGCGCCGATCGCACCGCGATCGCGTCGGGCGTCTTGTCGACCTGGGCCTCGAAGAGCTGGTGGAAGGTTCCTTCCGGCACGTAGGCCGCGTCTCCGTTGCGTGCGGCGATCATGTCCCGCTCCGGCACAGTGAGCAACGGCAGCTCCGCCAGGGGCCGGTCGGGTGCGGCGAGCGCGCCGGCCATGAGCGTGCGGTAGTGATCCAGGATGCGCCGGGCCGACGGGGTGTCGAGAACATCGGTGGCGTGACAGAGCCGAACGGTCAGCCGGTCTCCGTCTCGGGTGAAGTCCAGGGCCAGGTCTCCGAACGCCGCGCCGCTGTGCACGGGCATGAACTCCGCGCCGAGATCGGCCGTTTCACTCAGTCGCGGGGCTTCGCGGAACGAGAATCCAGGCCGCCCGAGCAGAGCGACGGGTGACTCCGGTGCCCCTCTGCCCGCCCCGCTTTCCAGGGCACGCCGCGCGGTGCTGAGCAGTGTGTTGAACGACTCCTCCCCCGTGACCTCGAATCGTACGACGACGGCGGCGGTCTCGTGCGGGCCCGCCGCGCCCCCGTCCGCCGGACGCGCCGAGGCCTCGGTGACGACGACGATGTCCTGCTGGCCGCTGTAGCGGTGCAGCAGAACCGCATAGAGGGCGAACAGCACGGTGCGCAGGTTCGCTCCGTCGGCGGCGCCCAGCGCCGTCAGCGCGTCCACGGTCGCGGCAGGCACGTCGAACGGCAGGGCCTCGGCCGCAAGGCTGCGACGCTCCGGACGGGCGCGGTCCAGCGGCAGTTCCGGTACCGGCGGCAGGTCACGGGGCGCCGCTGCCGCATCGTGCTCCGCTGAACCCGGCACGAGCGCAACGGTGGGCGTAAGCGCACGATCCGGCGCACCGTACGCCGCGACCGCACGTGCGAGCAGCGCCCCGACGGACGCGTGGTCGCCGGCGGCGCGGTGCACAACGACCACCAGGGTGTGGTCCTGAGCGGCGGCCCGGATGAGGACGGCCCGTGCGACGGGGCCGTCGGCCAGGTCGAACGGCGCTCGTGCGGCCTCGGCGACCAGTTCCTCGGTCCGCCGCGTCCGCTCGTCGGAGTCAAGACCGCTCACGTCGTGCAGGGTCAGCGGGAGCCATGGCTGTGTGCTCACGGTTGGCGCCGGCACGCCGTCGATGACGGTGAAGCACTCGCCCAGTGCCGGGTCGGCTGCCGCGGCGCTCCGCACGGCGTCCCGCAGCGCGGTCTCATCCAGCGCGCCGGTCAAACGGACCGCCATCGGTACGTGCACGAGCGGGCTCCCGGGCGCCAGCAGGCCGAGCAACCAGGCCTGTTGACGAGCGGGTGAGAGGGGTGACGGCTTCCGCGTGGAAGGGTGTGTCATGGAGACTGCCTCGAGGATCGTGGTGAAGACGCGCCGCTCGTGGCGGCGGGGGTCATGGCGGGAACCTGGGCCGTTTCGCTCAGAGCGGGCGCGCGGAGGTCCCGGCCGGGTGCGGGACATGGGCGCTCCAAGTTCCGAGCATCGCCTGGTGGAGCTGCGTCGTACCCTCGATGATCTCCATGACCTTGGCGTCCCTGAACAGCCGTGCGACCGAGGAATCCCCTCCGATGCCATAGGCGCCGAGCACCTGAACCGCGTCCGCCGCGACCCGGTTCGCCGTGGTGGAGGCGAAGTACTTCGCCATCAACGTCCGGTTCACGGCGTCCATGCCGCCGGCGTCCTTCACGAGTCCGGCCTCCAAACACATCAGCCGGGATGCGGTAGCGCCGGTGAGCATGTCGGCGAGCATGCGCTGGACCAGCTGGTGGCCGATGATCGCCGTGCCGTACTGCTCCCGTCCGCGCGCATACGCGGAAGCCTCTTCCAGGCACGCCTGTGCGAGTCCGACACAGCCCCAGGCTGTGCTGTAGCGGCCGATGTCGAGGGCGGTCGACGCGACGAACACCAGCCCGGAGCCGGGCTGGCCCACCATGGAACTCGCCGGAATGCGGCAGTCGTCGAAAGAGATCTCGCCGAGCGACGATCCGCGCAGTCCCAGCAGACCCTGCAGCGCCTCGACCCGCAGTCCCGGGGTCTCCCGCTCGACGAGGAACGCGGTGTGCCGTCCCTCGTACTGGGCGAACACCAGGAACACATCGGCGATCTCACCGAAACTGATCCACTTCTTGACGCCCCGCAGCACGATGTCGGATCCATCGAGCCGGGCCTCGGTCTGCACGCTCTTGGCGTCGCTGCCGACCTTCGGCTCGGTGAGCACGAAGGCCGCGACGGCCTCGCCCGAACTGATCCTCTTGAGCCACCGGTCCTTCTGCTCCTGGGTCCCCCACTTCCAGATGGCATGAGACACCATGTCGGCGCAGGCCACGAAGTTGCGGACATTCTGGCAGGTGCGGCCCATCTCCTCGGCCATCAAGCCGTAGCTCACCCAGTCCAGGGCGCGGCCGCCCCACTCCTCGGGCAGCAGCACGGAGAGCCATCCCGCGCTGCCGAGCTTCTTGATCAGGTCCCGCGACAGGACCTGCTGCTCATCGGCGGCTCGTGCCTCGGGCGCTATGAACTCGTCGGCGAACTCCCGGAAGGACGCCCAGGTCTGCTTCTGCTGGTCGGTGAGGCGGCTGGTCATCGCGCAATTCCTAGCTGTCGGGGGTTACTTGTCTTCGGCGGACCCGCACCTGAGGTGCAGCGCCAGCTTGGTCAGCAGCTCATCCTCGGAGTCGCGAAGGAAGAAGTGATCGCCGGCAATCTCCTCGACGGCGAAGGAGTCCTTGCTGTAGAGGGCCCACTCTCCCGCCGATTCCCGTGGGACGTCCTGGTCGTCGCGTCCGTGGAACACGGAGACCGGGCACTCCAGCGGAGCGATCTGGGGTGCCTGGTAGTGGTCCAAGATCGTGTAGTCCGCGCGCAGGGTCGGCAGGTAGAGCTCCATCAGCTCCTCGTTCTCCAGGAGTTCCTCCGGGGTGCCTCGCAACTTCCGCAGCCGATGGGTGAATTCCTCGTCCGAGAGGTCATGGGTGGTCTCGACCGGCGTGGCCTCGTGCGGGGCCAGACAGGCGGAGATGAGCAGGCGCTGCGGCGCGGGAAATCCGCGCTCCGCGAGATGCCGGGTGAGTTCGAAGGCCAGCACTCCGCCGAAGCTGTGCCCGAACAGGGCGTACGGCGTGTGCCGCGCCTCGTCCATGGCTCCCGCCAGATCGTCCAGCAGGGCGGGCATCGCACTCAGCGCCGGCTCGGACCAGCGTGCACCTCGCCCGGCAAGTTCCAGCGGCTTCACCGTCACCGATGCAGGCAGGAAGCCGTCCCAGTGCGCGTACATGCGTGCCGAGGAACCCGCGTACGGAAGGCAGTAGAGCGTCAGTGCCGCACTCTCGACGACCGCCTGCTGCGGGCCGGACGCGAGGTTCGTGGTACCTATGCCCAACAGGCCGGCCACCGTCGGGTTGTCGTGGATCTGACGCAGCGGAACGGCGTGGCCGAGCGCCTTGGCCAGCCGCCGCTGGAGTGCGACGGCCAGAATGGAATTGCCGCCCGCTTCGAAGAAGTTCTCGTCATCCGAAGCGGGGTCGGCTTCGAGGGTGTCGCGCCACGCCTGCAGGACTGCGGTACGGACCGCTGCCGTTTCAGAGTTCATCGCATGTGCTTTCGTTACAGGTCGGCATGGGCCAGACCGGCACGGTCGATCTTGCCGGAGCTGTTCCGGGGGAGCGAGGTTACGAATCGGGTCCTGCTCGGGCAGTGACTCCCCGGCAGCCGGGAACGGATCCAGCTGTTCAGTGCCTGAGTGGTCAGGTCCTCGGCGGTGACGACGAAAGCGGCCATGAAGGCACGCTCCGGGCGGTCGGCATGCCGGACCAGTACCGCCGCCTCCGTCACCGCGGGATGCTCCTCAATGACGGATTCCACTTCGCCGAGCTCGATCCGATGGCCCCGCAGCTTGATCTGTGCGTCCACCCGCCCCAGGTACTCGAGGGAGCCGTCGGCCGCCCACCGGCCGCGGTCACCGGTGCGATACGTGAGCGCCGGCCCCTGCGGTGTCGTACGGACGGAGAATCGTTCGTCGGTGGTCTCCGGCCGGCCCAGATAGCCGGTCGCCAGGCCTTCGCCGTAGAGGAAGATCTCCTCCTCGTCCAGGAAGAGACCGCAGCCCGGCAGCGGGTCGCCCAGGAAGATGGCGTCGGCGCGCTCTATGCACGCTGCGGTGGCCCAGATGGTCGCCTCGGTAGGCCCGTAGAGGTTCCACAGCTCCGTGCTGCGCGTCAGCAGAGCGGCGGCGAGGCTGGGGGTCAGCGCCTCTCCCCCGCACCAGATCCGGCACCCGTAAGCGAGGTCATCGTCACCGGCGGCAAGCAGCAGCCGCCAGAAACTCGGAGTCGCCTGGATGACGTCCGGCGAGTGGAGCGCGAGGAAGTCCGCGAAGGCGTCGGGGTCGGTCCGCGCCTCGACCGGCACGGCGACGAACTTGGCACCGACGATCAACGGCACCAGCATCTCCGCCAGCGAGATGTCGAAGGACAGCGCCGTCATCGCAAGGATGGTCTCACCCGCGCTCATACCGGGAACCTGGGCCAGCGCGCGGATGCGCGAGGCAAGGGAGTCGTGCGGGACCATCACTCCCTTGGGCCGTCCTGTCGAGCCAGAGGTGTACAGGATGTAGGCCACGTCGTGCAGGTCTCGCCCGGCGGTGTCCGCGGCCGGCTCCATGTCGAGGCGATCGACAGTGAATACGGCCTCCTGCAGCGCACGGATCACGGCTGCCGGACGGGCGTCGTCCAAGATGAGTTCCCGGTGGGCCGGCGGACTCTCCAGATTCATCGGCAAGATCGCGCAGCCGGCCTGCGCACCCGCGAGGAGTGCGATCGCTCCGCTCACCGGGCTCGACGTCTCCAGTGCCAGCAACGCCCCGGGTTCCACCGTCCGCCGGATCAGAGCCGCCAGAGCCTCGGCCCGCTGCGTCACATCCCGGTAGGAGTGCACCTGTACGCCCACGGCGGCGGGCTCGTCGGGGGTTCGTTCCGCCTGGTCGCGGACCAGGTCCCAGACCGTCTCCATGCGTCAGTTCCCCTTGGTTCGGAGCTGCTCCTCGACCCGTGCGGTGAAGTCCGCGAAGACCGGGCTGCTGAACATCACTTCGAGCGGCAGCGGAATGTCGAAGGCCTTGCGGGTCAGGTTCAGCACGCGGGCGGCCTTCAGCGAATGCCCCCCGATCTCAAAGAAGTTGTCGCTGTCCGTCGGCACCCGTCCCAGTACTTCGTTCCAGATCCCCGACAGCTTCTCCTGCATCGCATCCACCGCCGTCGGGGCGACCGCGACTGGCTTCCCGGCCGGTGCGGACCCCGGCTGAGCAAGACCCAGCAGTTCGGCCCGGTTGATCTTCCCGTTGGCGTTCAGCGGGATCGCGTCCAGCCGCAGCAGGGTGGACGGCACCATGTACGCGGGCAGCACGTCCGCGAGTTCGGCCCGCACGGTGTCGGCGGCTGCAGTACCCGAGTAGAGCCCCACCAGGTCTCCCCCGTCCTGGTCAGGACGTACGACCATCGCAGCCTGGTCGACCCCGGACACGCGCAGGGCCGCCTGCTCGATCTCGATGAGTTCTACACGGTGTCCACGCAGGCTGACCTGGGAGTCACGGCGCCCGATGAACTCCAGCTCACCATCCGCGGTCCACCGGCACACGTCCCCGGACGCGTACCAGCGGGCGCCGTCCGGGTCCCGCACGAACTGCTTGCGGTTGAGCGCCTCGTCACGGAGATAGCCGATGGCGAGGATCTTCCCTCCGATCAGCAGTTCTCCGGATTCGCCCGGCTCCGTCACGGTCGATCCGTCCTCCGCCAGCAGCCGGACCTCCGCACCGGATATGGGGCGCCCGATGACCGGCACCTCGTGCTGCGCCGGCTTACGCAGATCACCGCTGGCCGTCGTCACCACGGTTGCCTCGGTGGGGCCGTAGTGGTTGAACACGGCCGCCGGGAAGTCGACCGGCGGGCCGACCCGGAGCCGGTCACCGCCCGTAGTGAGGACCTTGAGCGACGAAGGCGGACTGCTCACCGCGAAGGCCTGCTCGGCCAGCGGGGTGCTCAAGAAGCACTGTTCCACGCGCTGGTCGTCGATGAAGCGGCACACTGCGTCGATGTCCACTGTGGCGACGCCGTCGGGCAGTACGAGCGTGGCACCGCTCGCGAGCGTCGACCACACCTCCCACACTGAGGCGTCGAACCCCAGGCCGGCGAAGGCCGCGACGCGGACGCCGGGTCCGGTCCGGTAGGTCTCCCGGTGCCAGCCGACCAGGTTGCCCAGACTCGCGTGCCCAACCTCGATCCCCTTGGGGGTGCCGGTGGAACCCGAGGTGTAGATGACGTATGCCACGTCGGCATCGGCCGACGCGCCGACACCGTGCTGCCCATCGCCCGATGCGGTGTCGGTCAAGAGGTCGAGCGAGACGTCCGCAGGTCCGCTACCGCCCGGCGAGAGCACTCCGAGGGGCCGCGCGTCGCTGAGGATCGCAGCGCGCCGTGCTGCGGGCAGTGCCCCGTCCACAGGAAGGTAGGCGGCACCCGCGCGCCATATGCCGAGCTGACAGACCACGCCCTGGATTCCGCGCGGAAACTGGGTGGCGAGGAGCGCCCCGGGGCGGAAGGAGTCTGTGGTGACCATCCGGTCGGCGATGACTCCGGCGGCGTCCCACAGTTCGCCGTAGGTCAGTCTCTGCGACTCGGCCGTCGTGTTCCCGAGGACGACGGCGATCGCGTCGGGGCTGTGATCCGCCCAGTCCGCGATCAACTGCGGCACAGTGCGCTGTGCGGTCATCCCACTCACAATCACTCCTAATCTGAGGGTTCAGACAGCTCTGACGGCTTCGGGACAGCACCGGACGGAGCTTCGGTCGGACGTTGATTCAGCCGGACGTTCAGCTGTGGACGTTCAGCCTCAAGTGCTCCATGACGGCGACGCCGTGGTGCGGACGCAGCACGGGAGGCTCGGCCAGCTCCACCCGGCTCCACCGTCGCACCAGGCCGTTGAGTGCCGCGCCGACCTCGAGCCTGGCCAGCCCGGAGCCGAGGCAGTAATGGGCTCCATAACCGAAGGCGAGGTGCCTGCTGTTGTGCCGTTCGGCGTCCAACACATCCGGGTTCGCAAGGACTTCAGGATCGCGATTGGCCGCACCGAGCATCAGCAGCACCAGGTCGCCCGGCTGGATCCGGTGACCTTCGATGTCGACCTCGCTGACCGCGACCCGGGCGACCTGCTGCACCGAGGTGTCGAACCTCAGCAGTTCCTCGACCAGCGTGGGGATCCGCTCCGGTGTGACGGCGTCCCACTGACCGCTGTGCATGAGAGCGCGGACTGCCTTCCCCACGAACGACGACGTGGTGTCGAACCCGGCGAAGACCAGCAGGCTCGCTGTGGCCGCGATGTCCTGCTCTTCGATCCTGCCGTCGCGGTGAGCGCCTCTGAGGATCTCCAGAGCCGTCCCCACAGACACGGATGCCGGCGCGGCAGCCACCACCTGCTCTATCTCTTCCAGCGCGAGGGTCCCGCGCTGCACCACCTCCGGCAGATAGTCCGCTACCAGCAGTGCCGCGATGTCGGAGGCCCAGACCGCGATGCGGGGAGCCACGTCCTGCGGCAGCCCGATCACCCGGCAGACGACCCGGCTCGCCAGCGGCACGGCCAGTTCGGACATCATGTCGATCTGCTCGGTGACAGCGTCGAGCAGAACGTCCACGCACTCCTCGACAAAGGGCTGGAGATCGGCGATCCGGTTCGCGGAGAAGAGGGGGGCGATCAGGCTGCGCAGGCGCTGATGCCGCGGGGCGTCGTTGAACATGAACCAGCGCCGGACGATGTCGGCCGTGCGCATGCCGTCCGCCGTGCCCGACTGCTCGTCGTGCAGCCGGGTCCTGCCGCGCTCCGGCCAGGCGGAGGAAAGCGCCGGACTGCGCAGCAGCTCGGTCACCTGACGCAGGCCGGTGACGATCCAGACCCCGAGGTCATCGTCGCGCCGGACGGGCTCGGCGTCCCGGATGGACAGATAGTCCATGCACGGATCGATCGGCATCAGCCCGTCGTGCTGTCGGTAGGGACAGCTGAGTTCCATGGTGTTGACCCCTCTGCGTGGATGCGAGGCAGACCGATCGCCGCCCGGATGGGTGCGGTGGCTACGGACGGAGACTTCTAACGGCGGGCCGCAACCGCCGCTGTGACGGTCTCGGCAGCCGCCGCACTGGAGAACAGGGTCACCGGATCCACCGGGAAGCGATGCACCTCGCCCGACCCGCTGTGCTTCCATTCGGCCGTCTCGCTCAGCAGTACCTGCACGGGTTCCTTCGGCAGGGCACCGCCGTGCGCGCCCGCCGCCAGCGTGTAACTCATCCAGCCGTGCTGATGACGGGTCAGGGTCTCGGCGAGATCCTGTTCGAGCTCCGGAGCGCACCGCTGCACTGTCGCAGTCAGGAAGTCACCGATCACGGCCAGAGCTTCGTCGGGACTTCGGCCCGTGATGTCGGGCACGTTCTCCGGCGCCAGGTCCTCGTCCATGGCGGTGGCCAGCTCGGTCAGCAGCTCCTGTGCCTCGTGGGCATCCGGCGCACCAGGATCGACGAGAATCAGTGTGGGATCGCCGCCGAGCCGGGCGGCGAGTTCGGAAGCGAAGCCGGATCCGGAGCAGTAGCCGAGAACCACGGTCGGCAGTACCGGATCAGCCGCCAACTCGGCAGCCCAGTGATCCGCCTGGCGCTCGATGGGGCAGATGGCTCCGTGGAGAGCAGGGTTGTCCAGCGGATCCACCCGGACGTAGCTCGCTTGCAGCTCCGACGGAAGCAGCGTGGTGAACGAGCGAGGGATCAGCTCACGGCCGAACTCGACTCCCACGATCCTGACTTGCTGGGCGGACAAGGCTTCCCCTCCGGGTATGAGCTAGAACTCTTGGAACTGGTTGGTGCGATGTGACGCGGTCGGCGGGAACACGCTGGAGCGGTCCCGCCATCGCGCGCAGGGCGGGGCAGCCGAGGTGCGGGGGATGCCCCTCACCCCGGGTCATGCCGTCGAGCGCAGCACGTCGATCTGTGCGGCCAGCGTTGCGATGGTCGGCGTATCGACCAGGGAACGCACCGGAATATCGAGCCCGAACTCGTTCCTGAGCCTGCTGACGACCGCGAGCAGCGAGAACGAATCCCCGCCGGACTCGAAGAAGTTGGCCTGCACACTCACCACGTCCAGCTTCAGCACATCCGCCCAGGCAGCAGCGACGGTGCACTCCGTTTCGGTGCTCGGCGCCACCACGGCCAGCTCGACGACCGGAGCGGCGCTGGGCCGCGGCAGACGCTGACGGTCGACCTTTCCGGTCGGCGAGAGTGGGATGGCGTCGAGCCACATGAAGACGGCCGGCTGCATGACGATGGGCAGCTTCGGGGCGAGGTAGGTGCGCAGCGCGGATTCGTCGAGTTGGCTGCCCGGCACCGGTGCCACATAGGCGACCAACCGCTGGCCGGACTCCAGGACGACCACGGCGTTGGTCACGTCCGGGTGCCCTCGAAGGACCGACTCGATCTCCTCCAGCTCGACCCGCACGCCACGGATCTTGACCTGGCTGTCGACCCGGCCCAGGAACTCCATCTCCCCGTTGGGAAGGCGGCGCACCAGGTCACCGGTGCGGTAGAGGCGGCGGCCCGGCCGCGCAGGGTCCGGGGCGAAACGGTCGGCGGTCAGGGCCGGCCGATTGCGGTATCCGCGGGCGACGCCGTCACCGCCGATCCACAGCTCGCCGGGCACACCGATCGGCTGCGGGTTTCCCCAGCGGTCGACCACTGCGCACGACGCGTTGGCGATCAACTCGCCCAGCGGCATGGAGCTGCGCTCCACCGGCTCGTCGCCCATGCGGCCGACCAGCGCCGCACCCGCGGTCTCCGTCGGCCCGTACTCGTTCCAGATCTCACACTGGGCGGAGACGACCTTCCGGGTCCGCGCGACCAGGTCGGCGTCGAGGTTCTCCCCGCCCATGGACACGTGGCGCAGCGTGGGCATCGCGAGGTTCGCGTCCGTGATGCCGCGCATCTGAGTCGGTGTGAGATACAGCATGTGGATCGAGCGCTCGTCGATGAAGCGGGCGGTGGCCCGGCCGTCGGCCCGGACCTCCCGTGGCAGCATGACCAGGCAGGCACCGGCGGTCAGCGCGTGGAACATCTGCTCGACGGACCAGTCGAAGTGGTACGAGAGGTTGTGCACCACCCGGGTGCCCGGGCCGATGGGGCGGATGTCCTGCGCCCACTGGATCCACGGGGTGATCGCGGTGTGCGGCAGTCCTACGCCCTTGGGGTTGCCGGTGGTCCCCGACGTGTACATCAGGTACACCAGCTGCGACGGGTGCAGTGCGGGCCGGTGGACGCCGCGGTCGGTCCTCCCCGTCTCCCCGGCGTCGGGCCCGGTGGCAGCCGTCTCCCCGACCGCACCGGCATCCACCACGTCCACGCTCGCCCGGACGGCCTCCGGCAGCTGCTCCCGCAGTTCCGGGGTGGTGACCAGGATCTTCATCCCGCTGTCCGAGACGACGTACGCCATCCGGTCGACCGGCGCGAGCGGATCGATCGGCACGTATGCGGCCCCGGCCTTGAGGATGCCGAGGATCCCCACGATGAGGTCCACCGACGGGTCCGCGCACAGTCCGACCAGATCATCGGTGCCGATCCCGCGCGCCGCCAGTTCGTCCGCCAACTGCGCTGCCCTGCGGTCGAGTTCGCGATAACTGACGCGATCGTCCCCACTCTCGACCGCATCGGCGTCGGGGCTCTTGCGCACCTGCTCCTCGAACAACCGGTGCAGGAAGAGATCAGTAGGGTACGGACCGCAGGCCGCGGTGGACCACTTCTCCAGCTGGCGCCGCTCCGCGTCAGGCAGGATGGTGAGTTCGGAGACGCGCTTGGCAGGCGAGGCCGCCGCATCGGCCGCGAGCACGCTCAGATGCTCCAGGATGCGCCACGCCTTGTCCTCCACGAACAGGTCCGTGTTGTAGTCGAGTGCGAGCCGGTACGTGAACTCGGTCTCGACGACCCTGAACACCAGGTCGAACTTGACCGCCTTCAAGTCCAGGTCCAGGTCCACGTCGCTGACGGTGAGCCCGGCCAGCTCCGGCGCCGGCACCTCATGCTGGAAGGCCAGCATCACCCGGAACGGCCCCTGCCGGGAGGAACGGTCGGTGGAGGTCGCGTTCACCACCCGCTCGTAGGGAACGTCCTGGTGCGCGAAGGCCTCCGTCATCCGCGCCCGTACGCCGCCGAGCAATTCGGTCACGGTCGGATCGCCGGACAGATCGCTGCGCAGGGCAAGGGTGTTAAGGAAGCACCCCAGCATGGACTCCAGTTCCGGCAGGTCGCGGTTGGCGCTGGGGATGCCGACCACGATGTCCGTCTGACCGCTGTACCGGCTGAGCAGCACGTTGAGCAGGGTGAACACGGTCATGAACGGAGTGGCGCTGTTCTCCTGGGACAGCTCCCGGATCCGCCGCGACACTGCCCGGGGCAGCTCGATGCTCACGGTCGCCCCGCGACTCGCGGTGTTCTCCCGGGGCGGCAGGTCGGTCGGAAGGTCAAGTACGGGCAGCGGGCCGCGCAAGTGGTCCTTCCAGTAGTCGAGTTGCCGGTCGAGCGCGTCTCCGCTGATCGTGCGCCGCTGCCAAGCGGCATAGTCGGCGTACTGCACCGGGGGCTTCTCGGTGACCGGGAGGGCTCCGTCGGAGGCTGCCGCGTACAGGGCGAGCAGCTCGGACATCGTGAGCTCGAAGGAGTACACATCGGTGATGATGTGGTGCAGGTTGATGAGCAGAACGTGCCACTGCTCGTCCAGTCGGTACAGCTCGACCCGGAGCAGCGGCCCCTGCCCGACGTCGAACGGCCGCTGCGCGGAGTCGAGGAGCAGGTCGGCCAGGACTTGCTCCTTCTTCTCCTCCGGCTCGTCCCGGAGGTCGACCACGGTCAGCGGAAGGTCCCCTCCGGCCCGGATCACCTGCTCGGGTACACCGTCGACAGCCTTGATGGTGGTACGGAAAACATCGTGGCGGTCGGCCAGTGCCTGGACGGCCTGTTCCAGCGCACTGACGTCGAGCGGGCCCACGAGCTCATTCGCGACAGGCACGTTGTACCGGGAGCTCGGCCCCTGAATGTGCTCGTCCACCCACAGGCGCTGCTGTGTGAACGAGGTTGGGGCATGAAAGACATCGTCCGAGCGTTCCTCGAGCGGTTCGATCGTCAAGGCCGCCGTCTGCTGCGCCTCCCGCAACCCCTCGATGGCCGTGGTCAGTTGGGAAATGGTCTGCGCTTCGAAGAGCATGCTCAGCGGAATGCGCATCTCCAGCTCCTCGCGCAGCCGGCTGATCATCCGGGCACCCTGCAGCGAATTGCCGCCCAGCGCGAAGAAGTTGGCGTCCGGACCGGGTATCTCGGTCCGCAGGACAGTCCTCCACACATCAGAGACAACGTCCGATACGGACCGCTGAGACATGTCGTTCCACCTATTCCGTCGATGAGGAACAAAGATTTTTCGGAGAGCTTCGGGTCAACGAGCGCTTCGCTCGTTCGTCGCACTGAGCCGGCCGACGATCTCCGCGAGTACGGCCGGACGAGCGGAGTGCAGGAAGAAGTGGTCGCCGTCGAACATCCGCAGATCGAAGCCACCGGCCGTCAGCTCACCCCAGCGCGGCAGGGAGGCGTTGCCCTCGGGATCGTCCTCGGTCCCGCCGAATGCGGACAGCGGGCAGTTCAGGGGCGGCCCACCACGGAACCGGAAGGTCTCGACGACGGCCAGATCGGCCCGGATCACCGGGAGGAGCAGGTTCATCAGTTCCGGGTCGGCGAGCACGACTTCCGGAGTGGCGCGCCAGGAACGGAGCTTTTCGATGAGTTCGTCGTCCGGCGCCCCATGGAACTGCACTGCGGCATCGCCCCTGACCTGCGGCGCCGCGCAGCCCGAGACGAACAGTCGGGTAGGTGAACCAGCTTCCATGCGCTGCAGTGAACAGGTGAGGTTCCACGCGACGAGGGCGCCCATACTGTGCCCGAAGAAGGCGAACGGACGGTCCAGGTACGGGATGATCGCCGGGACCAGAGCGTTGAGCACATCGCCCATCCGGTCGAGCGGGGGCGTGCCCAACCGGTCCTCGCGGCCCGGGAGTTGTATCGCCCACGGCTCGATGTCGTCGGGTAGCAGGGCGGCCCAGTCCCGGAACGCCGAGACGCCGCCCCCGGCGTACGGGAAGCAGAACAGGCGTGTGTCTGCCTGGGGACGGTTGGCAAGTGGCCTGACGAACGCCTTCATCGACCGGCCTTACCTGCCATCTCCTGGCGCAGAGTCAGCGGTCGCATGTCCGTCCAGACCTCGTCGATGTGCGCGAGGCAGGCCTCCTTCGAGCCCTGCTTGCCCGCTTCCCGCCAGCCGGCGGGCAGTTCGCGGCTCAGGGGCCAGACGGAATACTGTTCCTCGGAGTTGATCACCACGACGTATTCGTCGCCGTGACGCTGCTCGTCCATGAATTCTTCCTCTCGGTGAAAACGACCCGGTGCCGGTCGGCGCCAAGACCCGCTGCGGGCTCAGTCGTTCGGTGTCGTGGGTCGGGAGGCCCGTAGCGTTCCCAGCCGACGGCGAGTCCCGGTCCTGGTCTGCGCTGCCCTGCGCGCCAGCAACAAGGGTTCCGACAAGTCCTCCAGGCGGATCGACGGGTCCGCGACGACCTGTCGCAAGACGGCCACGAGCCCGGACCGGACCTCCTGGACCTCGGACTTCGCGAGTCGCCGGGAGTTGTAGTTGGCCCGCAAGGTGAGCCGGTTCCCGTCCGGCCTGCCGAACAGGCAGAGGTCGAGCTGCGACGTCTGGTTCGCGGGCGGCAGGAAGTCCGCGAACTGGAAGGAGGTCGCAAACACCGGGTTCCGGCCGGGCCGGGCCTCGACATCGAGCTTTTCGAGCAGTCGGGTGAAGGGATAGCGACTGTTCGCGTATGCGCCGACACTCGCCGCTCGGGCTCGGCGCACGACGTCGTCGAAAGCGTCGGCGCCGGACATCGTCATCCGGATGGAGAGCGGGTTGACGAAGTTGCCGACCATTCCGTCCAGTTTGGCGGTGTCTCGACCGGAGAACGGGACGCAGACGACGATGTCGTCGTCCGAGGTGATGTCCCGCAGTGCGACCGCGAACGCGCTGAGCAGCAAGACGTGCAGGGTGACGCGCAGCTCCTTGGCCAGCACTGTCAGGCTCTCGGTGACATCGGCGTCGACGCCGAATTCCAGCGTCTCGTTCACCACTTCCTCGGCCGGTGCGTCATGGTCTCCGATGCGGAGCGTCGGCAGCGGGGCGGCCAACCGCTCGAGCCAGTACGTCTCCATTGCCTGGCTCTGCGCACCCGACAGCCACTGGTGCCGGTCCTGCACGAACTCCTCGAACGTCGTCGGGAGCGGGGCGAGCGGCGGTTCTTCGTCGGCCATCAGGGCCCGGTAGACAAGCAGGAGTTCGCGCAGCAGGATGCCCATGCTGGTGCCGTCCGAGATGATGTGGTGCAGGTTCGCATAGACGCAGTAGTGCTCGGACGCCAGCCGATAGATCTTCACCCGGGTCGGCGGCGTGCCGAGGTCATCGAAGGCGATCGCGTTCTCAGCCCGGATGAGGCGGCCCACCTCGGCCTCTGGGTAGGCCGCACCGGTCAGGTCGACGAGCGGGACTTCGAGGCCGTGCTCGGCCAGAACCCCCTGGCGCGGGCCGTCCGGGGTGTCCCTGAAGGACAGTCGAAGCGCCTGGTGCCGGTCCACGAGGTAGGCCACGGCACGACGCATGACACCGACGTCCACCGCCTCGTACAAGTGCTGCCACACGGGCAGGTTGGCATCCGCGCGGCCCTCGTCCAGCTGGTGCTGGATCCACAATCCCTGCTGGACGTTCCATAGTTCGAACCAGGACCGGTCGTCCTCAGCTCCCCCGTCAGACGGGTCGTCTGCGGCGGCGGGACGTGTCGCGTGGTCGGCGCCGGTCAATTGGCTGGGGACCGTGGCACCGGGACAACGCCCCGATGTTCCCAATTCGCCGACGCCATTGCCGAATTCTCGACGTTCATCGGCGACGTCATCGGAGTCTTCCACTTAGCCAGCCAATCTCTACTTCAATGGTCAGCGAAAAATTCGCACCGCAACCGTGAACTCGTGCAGAGAAACGGGCAGCGCATCGAGGCTCAGAATCGCGACTTGGCACGAAGGCCCACAGGCCTCGTCAAATGAGGGTGGCCAGTACGTCCGCGGAGTTCATCCGACACAGGCCTCTACCTTGTGTGGGAACAATTCGAGACGGATGTCGACTGGCGAGCAAGCGGCACATCTCATCCACTGTGGGATACATATTCTTATGCCCTTCTTCCTCGTGTCAAGGGGCTCAGACCAGCGGACTCACCCCCGGAACAAGAACGACCCGTCATCACGACCAGCAGGCGTGAGCGGCACGGACCAAGGCTTGTCCGTGCCGCTCACGCCTGCCGTTCGAAGCGCACGCGACACCGGCTTGGTGAGAGTGCGATCGGGTCAGCAGGGTCAGCCCTGGGCGTCTCTGGTGTCGAGGTACTCGGCGAGGTCCGCGATCGTCACGTAGCGGTACAGGTCGACCATCGAGACGCGGACATCCATGATCTTCTGGATGCTCTGCGCGATCCGGAGTGCGGCCAGCGAGTCCACACCGAGCGCGAACGAGGTGTCGTGCACGTTGAGTTCGGTCAGGTCCACCTCGCGCGCCCAGATCCGGGCGAGTGCCCGCTCGGTGTCGCTGAACTCACCGCTGTCGTTGCCGAAGAGCTTCGGGCCGTCATCGGTCGGCGCGGCCTCTGCTCCCGTGGCAGACCCGGTGTCGGCGCTGCGGGCAGCAGCGACCGCCTGCTCGATCGGGGCGGCCAGCACCAGCGGCGCGCTGCGCATGATGTGCGTGAGCCCGCCGGAACCGCCCAGCTTCGGGTAGTTGATCTCACCGACCACCACAGGCGTGCAGGCCGAGGCCAGGATCTCCTCGAAGCTGCTGAGACCGTCCTCGATCGACACCGACCGGAAGAAGCCCTGATCCTGCTGGACCCCATGGTCAAACGCCATGCCGGTGTCCAGCCAGTCGCTCCAGTCGACGGTCACCGTCCACCTGCCACGCGCGCCGCGCTCCTCGGCGAAGGCGTCCAGGTAGGCGTTGGCAGCCGTGTAGTCGCTCTGCCCGGCCGCACCGAAGATCGCCACGGTGGAGCCGAAGTTGACCATGCACTCCGGCGGGTCGTCCTGCGTCACCAGGTCCAGCACGGTGGCGCCGAGCACCTTGGGGTTCAGCGTACGGCGGAAGGTGTCCCAGTCCTTGCGGAAGAGGAAGCCGTCTCCGGCGACCCCGGCCGCGTGGATGATGCAGCCGATCGAACCCAGCTCGGTGCGGACCGTGGCGACGAGGCGCTCCATCGCCGCCAGGTCTGTGACGTCGCAGGAGTAGCTGCGTACCTCGGCGCCGTTGGCGGCCAGGGCGCGCAGTGCCTGGATCTGCCTGCTCAGTTTGGCGTCGGTGACCGTGTCCCACTGCTCGCGCGGAGGCAGCTCGGTGCGGCCTACCAGGGCCAGCCTGACACCCGGGATCGTGCGACTCAGATGGTCAGCGACCGTGAGACCGAGCCCGCCCAGACCACCGGTGATCAGGTACACGCCGTCCACCCGAACCGGCGGGGCCGTCGGCTCCTCACCGAGGTGCACTGGTCCGAGTTCCGCTACGTACCGCAGCCCGTTCCGCAGCGCGACGGTGGTGGGTGTACGCGCGCCGAGCAGCTCGGCGCAGACGGCCTCGGGCCCGGTGTCCTCGGCAATGTCGAGGCAGAACACATCGGTGTTCTCGTACTCCTGGCCGATCACCTTCGCCAGGCCGAAGAGCGTCGCGTGGACGGCAGCCGTGTCCTGCTCGATCCCGGTCACTCGCGCAACGGAAGGCGCGACCACGCTGAGCCTGGTCGGGGCGATGCCGCGCTCGGAAAAGCTGCGGGCCAAATGGAACAGGCTGTGGACGCCGTGGGCCAGCCGGGTCTCCAGGACGGTCAGATCCTGCTGCACACCGTCGCCGGCCGGGGCCGCGACGTGCACGACCTCCTCCGGAAGCTCCGCGTCGAGCGCGTCCAACAACCGACCGAAACCATCAGGGGTGGGAGGCACGTCGTATCGGTCCGGGGCAAGCGACTGCCACTGGTCCGCGAGTGCCACCTCGGTGACACGGACGCCCTCTGCGCGCAGCGCAGCAGTCAGCTCACTGCCGACACTGCCCTGTTCGCCTATCACCAGGATCCGGGCAGGCAGGCTCTGTTGCCCCTGAGGCGCCGGTGCCGGTACCCACCTGAGGGTGTGATGGCGGGAGTGCGGGCGCAGCTGCGCGACCGTGCGCTTGGCATCCGTGACTCGCTTGACGGTGAAGCCGCGGATCTCGGCCGCGGTGGCCCCCGACTCGTCGCAGATCAGTACGTCGACCTTGCGGAACTCGGCGCTGTTCGCGTAGCCGGGATGCGGCTGGACGAAGCTCAGTCCTTGAGCCGGCAGCGGGCCGTGCAGTACCAGCGAGTCGTAGCCGACCGGGAGGAAGAAGTCCCGGTCGCCGAGGGCCAGGCGACGCTCTTCGGCTGTCTCCAGAACGGCGAAGCCGCTGAAGCCCGTGGCCTGGTCGAGCAGCGTCGGGTGCAGGGGGTACTCCGTGCACTCGGCCCGGTAGGCCTCAGGCAGGTCGAGCACGCCGAGCGCGGCGCGGTTGCCGACGTGCACGGTCGGAAGGCTGCTGCGCCAGCGGTCGCCGAACTCCATCACCTTGTGCTCGGTCTGCCTCAGGGCGATGTCCACGCTCTCCAGCGAACAGACCTCACGCAGTCGTTCCAGGTCCTGCTGCGGCGCCGACGTGGTGAGCGGCTTGACTCCGACCGTGCCCTGGACGTGGACCGTCCAACGCTCGCCCGCCGGGTCGAGGCTGGCGACGCTGAACTCCGCCTGTGTGTCGTCGAGTTCCCGGATGGTCAGGTGTGCGGTGCGCGGGACATTCTCCTGCACCAGCAGCGGGACCAGGAACGTGACGTCGCGCAGTTCGGTGACCGACCGGCCGAAGTGCAGGGAGGCGGCAGCGCGCGCCATCTCCAGGTAGGTGGTCCCGGGGACGATCGCCTCGCCGAGCAGCTTGTGTTCGGCAAGCACCCAGTGCCGTTCGAGCGAGAACTCGGTGGCGAACACAGACTGCCCCATGGTCTGGAGCAGGACCTGGTCCAGCAACGGGTGCGGACCGGCGGTGTGCTGCGCCGCAGCCTGCGGTACCTGAGGCTCCAGCCAGTAACGCTTGCGCTGGAAGGGGTAGGTGGGAAGGGGGATGCGGTGACGCTCCTGCTGGGCGTAGTAGGCCGCCCAGTCGGGAGCGGTGCCGGTGCGCCAGAGGGTGCCGAGGGTGCGCTGGATCGTCTCCGAAGGCGTCCGGCGGTCGCGCTTGTGGGGAAGGGACGCGAGGGTGGTGGCCTCGATGCCCGCGCCGGTGAGGATGCGGCGGGCAAGGCTGCTGAGCGTCTGGCCGGGGCCGACTTCGAGCAGGGTGGTCCCTGGTTCGGCAGCGGCCGCCCGGACTCCGGTGGCGTATTCGACGGTGGCGCGGATGTGACTGCCCCAGTAATCGGGGTCCGTCGCTTGTTCGTCGGTGATCCAGGTGCCGGTGAGGTTGGAGACGAACGGCGTGTGCGGGGCCTGGCGACCGACGCCGGCAACGGCAGCGGCGAACTCCGCGACCATCGGTTCCATCAGCACGGAGTGGAAGGCGTGCGAGGTGGCGACGGGCTGGGTGGCCCAGCCGCGCTCCTCGGCGAGCGTGGTGAAGGACTGGATCGCTTCGTGGGAACCGGAGATGACGCAGTCGCGAGGGCCGTTGTGGGCGGCGAGCGACAGGCCTTCGGTAAGGGCGGCTTCCACGGCGGTGCGGTCAGCCATGATGTTGAGCATGGCGCCAGGGGCCTGCGCCTGCATGAGGCGGCCACGCAGAGTGACGAGGCGCAGCGCATCGGGAAGGCTGAAGACGCCCGCGTGGCAGGCCGCGGCCCACTCTCCGAGACTGTGGCCGATCATCGCGGTGGGGGTGATGCCCCAGGACTTCCAGAGCTGGGCAAGGGCGTACTCGATGACGAAGAGGGCGGGTTGCGCCCACTCGGTCTGGTCGAGGCGGCTGTCATGGGTGAAGACGATGTCGCGGATGTCCGCGCCCAGTTCGGGCCGCAGGAATTCGGCGCACTCGTCGACGCAAGCGCGGAAGGCGGCTTCCTGCAGGTACAGATCGTGAGCCATGCCGGAGTGCTGGGAGCCCTGGCCGCTGAAGACGTACACCAGCGGCGCAGCGTTGCTCGCGACGTGGCTGGAGAGGACATGGGCCGGGTCGCGGGTCTCGAGTGCAGCTGCTACGGACTCGGGATCGCGTCCGGTGACGGTGCGGCGATACGGGAAAGCACGGCGGCCGACGGCGAGGGTGTAGGCAGCGTCGGCGAGGTTGGGCTGTTCGCGACGCAGGTGGGTGGCGAGCCGGTCAGTGGCCTGTTCCAGGGCTTCGGCAGTACGGGCCGAGAGGATCAGCGTCTCGGTGGGGCGGGGGCTCGCGGCAGAGGCTTCGAGGGCGGGGGCTTCTTCGAGGATGAGATGCGCGTTGGTGCCGCCGAAGCCGAAGGCGCTCACCCCGGCACGACGTACGTGGTGCTCGGCACGGGGCCAGGGAGCCGATTCGGCCTGGACGTGAAAGGGGCTGTTGGCGAAGTCGATGTCGGGATTGCCCCGCGTGTAGTGCAGCGAGGGGGGCAGCAGCTCGTTCTTGAGTGCCAGGGTGGTCTTCAGCAGGCCGGCGATGCCGGAGGCAGCGTCGAGGTGACCCACATTGCCCTTGACCGACCCGAGGGCACAGGATCCGGCGTTGTCGAATGCCCGTGACAGCGCCTGTACCTCGATCGAATCTCCGATAACGGTGCCACTGCCGTGCGCCTCGATGTAATCGATGCTCTCGGGAGCGATCTCCGCGGCAGCCAGCGCCTCGGTGATCACCTCGGCCTGACCGGCGGCGGTCGGAGCCGTGAAACTCGCCTTGACGCCACCGTCGTTGTTGACGGCCGACCCCTTGATCACGGCGTGGATGGCGTCGCCGTCGGCCAGCGCGTCCTCCAGCCGCTTGAGCGCCACGACCCCGACACCGTTGCCGAAGACCGTGCCCCGCGCATCCGCGTCGAACGGGCGGATGTGTCCGTCCGGAGACAGGAAGGCTCCCTCTTGGTAGGGGTAGCCGGTGTTCTCGGGCACCTTGTAGGAGACGGCACCCGAAAGAGCCATGTCGCACTCGTAGTTGAGCAGGCTCTGGCAGGCAACATGCAGTGCGACCAGGGAGCTCGAGCAAGCGGTCTGGACAGGAAAACTCGGGCCCCGCAGGTCGAGCTTGTACGACACTCGGCTGGTCAGGAAGGCGAGTTCGAAGCCCAGGCCGACGTTCTCGCCCTTGATGCCCTCGCCCTGCTCCAGGTTGCTGAGGATGTTCCCGAGGTAGGCGGTGGTGCCCGCTCCGCCGAACACCCCCACACTGCCGTCGTACTGGGCGGCATCGTAACCGGAGTGCTCCAGCGCCGCCCAGGCCGTCTCCAGGAAGAGCCGATGCTGCGGATCCATGATCTTGGCTTCGCGGGCGGAGTACCCGAAGAAGTCTGCGTCGAACAGGTCCATGCCCTCGAACTTGGGCGCTGCCTTCACGTAGTGCGGCTGCTCGAAGTCCTCGGGTGACACACCGGCCGCCGTCAGCTCCGCGTCGGCCAGGGCGACGATCGACTCGACGCCGTCGCGAAGGTTCGACCAGAATTCAGCGAGGTCTCTGGCTCCGGGGAACCGCCCCGCCATCCCGACGATCGCGACATCGTTCTGCACCGGGAGATCCGTGAACTCAGCTGTCATCATGGTTCCTTGCCGTTCTGCGCCGTTGATGCCGCCGCCACTGCTGCATTTTCTCTTTGCGTTGCTCAGGCCGGAGGTGGCGGACGCGCCGACCCTCACCTTTGGCCTGTCACCGCCCGACGGACACGGGTCGGGCTTCGCGGGCCACGGCCCGTCACGGCTTCCCCAAGTGACCACGGGACTCATCGCGTTCAAGAGCCGGACCCGGACACACCTGATCGCTACGGGTAGTGTCTCGGAGGTGTCTCGTTCAGTGCCCGTGCACCTACTGAGTTCGTCGGGCGGTGGTGTTCACCCCAGCGCCTCGAACTTGCCGCCCATGAGGGAACGCGACACGAAGCCGTCAGGCCCACGGAGCGCATCGCCGACGACGGTGGTGCGGTGCACTATCCGCTCTTCCTCGAACATGAGGCCATCAACCGGCCCGGCATGGGCCACTGAGCGGTTGTCCCACATGACGAGGGTGTTCTGGTCCCAGCGGACCCGGGCATGGATCTCGTCGCGCCCGGCGAGTTCATCGAGAAGGAAGTCCAGCAGGGCCACGCTCTCGCGGGGCTTGAGGCCTCGGATCGCCTGCAGGAACACGGTGCTGACGTACAGGCTCCGCTCCCCGGTCTCAGGATGAACCGACACCAACGGATGGAGAGCCGCGAAGGGACCTGCCGGCTTGCCGTCGAGGCGGGGAGTCGGCGACGGATTGTGCCGCGAGTGTATGGCCTGCAAGGTGTCGAGGTACTTCCGGAGGGAAGGGGACAGACCGGCATAGAGCGCTTCAAGATTGGCGAAGAGCGTGTCACCTCCCGCCTCGGGAATCTGCAGGCCCCGCAGGATCGTGATGGAGGTGGGGTTCACGACGAAGGTGCTGTCGATATGCCACTCGGTACGGATGCGCCGCGGTGCGGTCCCGCTGAGAGGATTACCCACCGACTCGACCAACTTGGGACGGTCTTCCGAGAGTACGGTGCGCAGCACGGCAGGCGCTTCGGGCAGGCCGTTGACGATCGGATGAGCTGCGGTGGCGCCACCAAAGGCCTCAGTCAGTGCGACGTGGCGCTCGTCGTCCATGGGCTGATCGCGGAAGACAAGGACCTTGTGGCGAAGCAGGGCCTCGCGCAGCTGCGCGACGACAGTCGGCTTCAGATCAACCGTGAGATCGACGCCAGTGACCTCTGCGCCGGTGATTGGCGTGAGAGGACGAAAGGAAACCTCTGACATCGGTACCCCTAGTGCTGTGGATATTTGATGAGTCGTCGGGGGACAGTACCCTAGATTAAAAGCCCGCAAGGAGAGTCGTTGCGTATGTCACACATCGATGCCTGACGCCCTTGCTCTGCCCCCGTACACCGCCCCTTGAACTCGGCCATCCCGATACCGACAGGGCGGCCCGTAGGCCACTGAACTTCCCCTGACATCACGCGAGTTGAGTACTTTCGGGAGACACCAAATCGACTGTCAACCGCTTAACATGTCAGGGGTTGACGCTCCCCATCCAGCCCAATAAGATCACCGGAATCGACAGCTCCCGAACGTAACAAGGATCTGGAAACGCCGAATGTCGAACGAACAGTCAGATGCGTTGATGTCCGAGATCTCTGAAGTATTTGCTCCTCTTGAGGTCTCACGTGACAGCACTTTTGCCGACCTCGGCGCCACCTCTGTTTCATTGCTTCGCCTGATGGTCGCGATGCAGAGTAAATTCAATGTCGATCTTGACGTGGTCGACATGTTCACGGTAGACGATGTCAGCGAATTCATTCGCCTCGTCGAAGAGCGTATGGCCCAGTCGGGAATCGCCACCAAGTAATTCTGGTCGATGCCGGCAAGTCCTTCTCGACTTGACTTCGCCAACGGCACGCGTCCAGCGGTCAGCCTCGGCACAGCCGAGTACGGGTTAAGCGGCAGCCGAAACGGATGCTCCGGAACAAGGCCGTGGCAGACACCACATCGACGCCACGAGGCAGGTCACTCCTCCCGCGCCCACATCTGATCCTCGGCTACCCCATCCGGGCTGGTCGGATCTCGAACCATCGATCCCAGCCGACACCGACATCATGAATCCAAATGAACGCCACTGCTCAACCATCAAAGGGGAAATCGTGGCCGCGCGCTCAGACGCAACATACTTCCTGTCCAGTTACATTTCGCCGCCGGGCAAAATGTCTGTCATAGCACCGCGGCATGATCAGAACATTGCGCTGTGGCGCAGCTGCGACTCGCGTGTCGAACTGGTCAGGGTATGGGAACTCGAGCGTTTCAGCGGGCAGAAGCACCACTTCTGGCCTCTCTTCACTGTCGATCGATACAACCGGGTACTGACTGAGCTGCTTGCCGCCGAGGGTCTGACTCTCGACGATGTCAGTGCCTCGTGGGGCACGCCCGGACTGCCCCATCACTCAGAAATCCAGTTGCCGGCCGGTAGCGACGACTTTCCGGTGCACAGTCTTTCCCATCTCTACAGTGGCCTGCTTCTCGACTCTGAGGTGTTCCGGAACGAGACCATCGTTGGGCTGGCCCTGGACGGTCGACCCGACTTCGGCCTCGACCAGTCGAGCAAGAAGTACTGGTATACGGGTTGCGTCTCCAAGAAGGGCGACGTCGACTTCTCTCCCGTCGAGTCACCGGCTCCCATCTATGACGCCGCGTCGACCCATTTCTCCAAGGAACCCGGCACCCTGATGGCGCTGGCGTCGGCTTGCCCCACCGAGATCACCTTCGACACCGAGGCAGCAGTACAGGAACTACAGCTCTTCGGAGGTCGGCGGGTGCCGCTGGTCGACACCCTGCCGTTTGTCGAGGCCGTCATACGTGCAGCCGAATCCCAGCTGCCGTCGCTCGAATTGGACAGCCGCTTCACCGAGGAGGAACACCTTCAGTCTGCGGTGATGAAGGTCGTTCAGACGGCGTGCGAGCTCGTCATGATACGCAACATCGATCAGCTGCTCAGTTCGGGGGCGGTGGACCCACGCGAGGCGTACCTCTCGCTGAGCGGAGGGTTTGCCCTCAACTGCCCCACCAACTCCTTCCTCCTTCGCCGTTACAGCTTCAAGGGCCTCCTGATTCCTCCGTCGGCCAACGACACCGGGCAGGCTCTTGGAATGGGCCTTCTCGGCTTCTTTGGCACAGGCCGGCTCCCTGACGCCGAGTTCCGTCTCAAGAGCCCCTACTTCGGCTCCGAGGCGACGGACATCGAGGTCGCGTTGAAGCACTTCGACGATTTCATCGAGAACATTCAGGACTTCACGGACGCTCAGTTCGTCGAGGACATTTCCCGTGGACCGCTGGTGTGGGTGGACGGGGCAGCCGAGATCGGTCCCAGGGCATTGGGCCATCGCAGCATCCTTGCCGATCCCCGTTCGGCTCGGTCGAAGGATCTGCTCAACGACTGGAAGAGCCGGCAATGGTGGCGACCCGTTGCTCCGATCGTTCTGGAGGAGCACAGCGGTGAGTGGTTCGAGGACCCTTGGCCCTCGCCCTACATGCTCGAGACGGCGTACGTTCGCGAGGAAAAGCGAGACCTGGTTCCAGCGATTCTCCATCTCGACAATTCGGCTCGGCGCCAGACTTTGACCTCCGAGACCAATCCTCTGCTGCACCGGGCGATCGAGGCGTTCCGACAGAGCACCGGGGTCCCGATGCTGTGCAACACGTCCCTGAACGACAAGGGCGAGCCGATTGTCGACACGGCGGCACAGGCCCTCAACTTCGCCATCCGTAAGGGTGCCGCCGTTGCCTACCTCGCCGGCCGCCGGGTCCAGCTGCGTACAGACGCCCAGACCAGGAGCCTCGCCCCCGCACAGCGGCACCCCCGCCGCGAGGATCTCTTCGCGGACCAGGAGCGGGATCGCGACAAGATCTGGGACTCCTGGCTCGAGTCGGGCTACAGCACCACGTCAATGGTCCTGATGTCTCGCTCCCCTGAGCTGCGTGATCAGGAACTGGCGAAGCCTGCTGTGGTCAACCAGTTGGCCGACGTCGCGAGCGCCCGTGACGAGAGCGGCACGCTCGCCCTGGCCGCGGACAAGCATGCCCGAATGTTCGGACCGTCCGCTGTCTACGACCCCTCTTCCCAGGAAGGGGCGGCCTTCTGATGACAGTCCCCCGTGATGAACACTCGGCGTCCGCATGTCGGCTGACCGAGCGGGAGGCCGTCGATGGCCTGTTCACCACCTGGGAGGTCGGGCTGTGAGCGATCGCCGGACGGGACCGGTGACCTACGGTCAGCTGTCGGTCCTGCGCTCGCTCGAGACCCACGGACCGGACCAGCAGTCCGTGGCCAATCTGATCAGTGCCTGGGAGGTCCCGTTCGGCGTCGGGGCGGCCCAAGTGATGGACGCCTGGCTCCAGTTGGTCGAAGCGCATGAGTCGCTACGGACCACCTACTCACGGAGCGGCCCCTCACCGACCCAGACGGTCCACCCGTTCCGGCCGTCCAAGGTGGAGGTGGTGGAGCTGGCCGAGGACAGCTTCGCGGCTGCTCTTCGGCTGGCCGCCGAATCCGCAGCCGAGCCGATCGACATCGAGGCCGAACTGCCCTGGCGTGCCTTCGTCACGACTCATCAGGGGGATGCACTCCACCTGGTCACCGTGATCCATCACGTGGCTGCGGACAATGGTGCGTTGCGCGTGTTGGAGGAGCAGTTCGGCCGCCTTCTGGACGGCGGGACGCTCGGACCGGTCGTCCAGCCGCTGGACATGGCACAGGCCCAGCAGGAAGAGCCGGCCGCGCGCAGCGTCCGGCACTGGGTCGAGGCCTGGACCCAACTCGTCCCGGCAGATCGGGATCCTGGTGACACCAGTGAACGTCGCCGAGCCTCGCTGTACAGTCTCGAGGCTCTCACTGCCGCGCAAGATCTCTCCGAACGCCTGAAGATCTCGGTCCAGTCCGTGGTGCTCGGCGTCGGCGCGCTCGCGCTGGCACGACTCAAGCAGACCGAGCAGGTGACCTTCGCGTTGATGGCCGCCAACCGCCTCACCGCTCGGTGGGTGCCACTGGTCAGTTCACTCAACCAGTTCGCCCCGGTGACGATCACGATCGACGAGGAGGCCAACCCCCTGGAGTATCTGCGGGCCGGCTACCTCCAGTGCATGACCGCCTACGTGAATGGTTGCTACGACGTCGACGCGCTCAAAACCGATCTTCAGGAGGTGGGTCGGCAAGAGGAGGACACGACAGCGTTCGCCAAGCATTTCAACTTCCTCGGCGACGTGGACAACGAGCCCGACGCCGGCTCTGCCCTGCACACCGGGATCCAGTGGCGCCCGTCCACGCAGCGATCCGGGCCGAACTTTCATCTCGCGGTGGCCACCGGGAAGGGGATTCTCATTGGCGTGGGCGCGAGTTGCGACTACCTCGAAGGCAATCTCCCCGCCGCCCTCGCCGCCTCGATCGAAGCCGGACTGGTCAATATGTCCAAGGGCTCGGAGGGTTCTCTGGGTGAGGTCTCTTTGGACAGCCTTCCATCGAGAGCTGTCTGAGGGATTGCGGCTGGCGGGGAAATGTATTCCCCGCCAGCCGACTTCCCGGAGCTGGTGCGAGCCAGTCCTAGAATCCGGCGCAGACGCCGCGAAGTCGCTTCTTCATCGGTAACACCTCCTTGCCTATGGACTGTACTGATAGGCGGTCGGTGAATGGAAGAAGATTCCGCTCTGGGAAGAGCGTCGACGGTCGGCTTCTCGCACCGGTGCAGTCCTACGTCGATGCGGATACTTCGCTTCCTTGGCTGACTTCACCACGAGGCACACCGAGCTTCCCCGCACGACACAAAGTGGATCCCGGGCCGTGTCCGGATGACCCGATGAACCGCCGCGCGTGCAGTTCGGTCATCGCCAACCGCAGCGCGGCGCTGTGGAAGTCCTTGTACGGCTCTCCGTCGCGTACCTCAATGCTTCGACCAGTAGGAACGGAACACCATGCACTCTGCATCACCGCAGAAGGCCCCGAGCTGGGTCCGACCGATTCCTGGCCGGACCACGCCCGGCGGCCTTCGGCTCTTCTGCTTCCCGTACGCCGGGGCCGGCACCTCGGTCTTCCGTGAGTGGGGCGTCGGGCTCCCGGAAGAAGTCGAGGCTTTCGCCGTGCAGTTGCCGGGTAGGGACGACCGCATTTTCGACCGGCCCATCGCGAATCTGGACGAGCTGCTGGACATGCTCGTTCCGGCCCTCCTCCCCTACCTGGACCGCCCTTTCGCCTTCTTCGGGCACAGCATGGGCGCCATCGTCAGCTGGGAGCTTGCCCGAAGGCTTCAGCAGGAGAAGGGCCTGGAGCCGGTCCGGGTCGTCGTGTCCGGCTGCCGCGCGCTGCCGTACCACGAGTCACGGACGCTGGATGAACTGGATCTCTCCGACGAGGAGTTGGTCAATGAGCTCCGCCGCCTCAATGGCACACCCGAGGAACTACTGCAGAATCCGGACTTCGTCACCTTCATCCTGCCGACGTTCCGGGCGGACCTCTCCCTCTTCGCCAGCTACGTCTACCGCCCGGGCGAGCTTCTCAACTGCCCCGTGTCGGCCTTCGGCGGCGACGCGGACCCCAGGGTCAGCGTCGAACATCTCAAGGGCTGGGTGGAGTTGACCACAGGCCCGGCCGAGGTGGAGATCTTCCCCGGCGGTCACCTCTTCCTCAACGGCGAGCGGGAGAACGTCCTCCGGAGTGTCGCCCGAGCGCTCCGGACCGTCGGCCACTGACCGGCCAACACGTAGCCTCAGTGCATCGCAATAGAGTTTTATAAGCAAGACAATTGATCCAGCATGTCGTCCCCCGACCGTTGTGCCTCGATCATGCATACGCAGGGTCAGTGTGCAGTACGGGAGGGGATAGGGCCCAGACTTGTGCAGAGAGTGATAGCCAGTCAGGGGAGGAAATTGTGGACTCTCGTCCTGCTGTCGATTGTGGTCGATCACGACGGACGGAACACGCGAGAGACGCGAGCAATGCTCAAGACCTGTGGATCGGGCTTCGGGACGGGACGCGAAGGGCGTACCTTCCCGAATGATCCTTTGATGGTCACCGAGTAGGCCCGCGTTCGCAGCGCGGGTCGGGAAGGCACGCCCGTGCTCAGCGTAGTGAATGGCGACGGCTCCACCGAGTCCGGCTCTCTGCTCGACGAGATCGTCCGCGAGGGCGCCCGGCGGATGCTCGCCGTCGCACTGGAGGCCGAAGTCAACCAGTACATAGCCGAGTTGGCGGGGGAGACGGACGAGGCTGGGCGCCGCCTGGTGGTGCGCAACGGCCACCACCGGCCGCGCACCGTGACCACCGCCGCAGGTCCTGTCGACGTCTCGGCCCCGCGCGTGAACGACAAGCGGGTGGACGCGGCGACCGGCGAGCGGATGCGGTTTTCCTCGAAGATCCTGCCGCCGTGGTGCCGCAAGTCGCCCAAGGTCAGCGAGGTGCTGCCGCTGCTCTACCTGCACGGTCTGTCCTCGGGGGACTTCGTGCCTGCGCTGGAGCAGTTCCTCGGCTCGGCGGCCGGCCTGTCGCCGGCCACGGTGACCCGGCTGACGAAGCAGTGGACCGACGACCACGCCGCCTTCCAGCAGCGCGACCTCGCCGACAGCGACTACGTGTACGTGTGGGCCGACGGGGTGCACCCCAAGGTGCGGCTCGGGCAGGCGCACTCCTGTGTTCTGGTGCTGATGGGTGTGCGCCTGGACGGCACCAAGGAACTGATTGCGCTGGCCGAGGGGCTGCGTGAGTCCACCGAGTCGTGGGCCGACCTGCTGCGCGACTGCCGCAGGCGCGGCATGCGCGATCCCGAGCTGGTCGTCGGCGACGGCGCGATGGGCCTGTGGAAGGCGCTGGCCGAGGTGTTCCCGGCTGCCCGCCACCAGCGGTGCTGGGTCCACAGGGGTCGTAAAGATTCAACACGTTGTCTTTCCTCGTGGGACTCGTTGAGCTGGCATGGGCATATCGAGGGAAGTCCGCGGGCAGCTCGCGCTGCGGTTCAGGGTGCTGTTCCCGCACTTGAACGAACGGCAGCAGCGGCTGGTGCTGGCGCAGGAGGCCCGGTTATTGGGGCACGGCGGGGTGCGGGCGGTGGCGCGGGCGGCCCTGGTCAGCGAGACCACTGTCCGCAACGGAGTGTTCGAGCTGGAGGCCGGCGAAGATCCGCTCCCGGACGGGCGGGTCAGAAGATCTGGCGGGGGCCGGCGTTTGGCCGAGGATCTGGACCCGCAGCTGGTGCCGGCGTTGATGGGGTTGGTCGAGCCGGATGAGCGCGGGGATCCGATGTCGCCGCTGCGGTGGACGACCAAGTCGTTGCGCAACTTGGCCGAGGAACTGACCGGGCAGGGACATCCGGTGTCGGCACCGACGGTGGGCCGGCTGTTGAAGGAGCAGGGCTTCAGCCTGCAGGCCAACGCCAAGACACTGGAGGGGAAACAGCACCCTGACCGGGACGCCCAGTTCCGCTATATCAACGAGCAGGTCATCGAACATCAGGCGGCCGACCAGCCAGTGATCAGTGTCGATGCGAAGAAGAAGGAACAGCTCGGCGATCTTCCGAACGCCGGTCGACAGTGGCGGCCCAAAGGCGATCCGGTCCAGGTCGAAGACCACAGCTTCTTCTTCACCGGCCCGGATGTGCCGCACGCCGTCCCGTACGGCATCTATGACATGACGGCCGACCGCGGGTGGGTGAACGTCGGGGTCGACCACGACACCTCGGTCTTCGCCGTCGCCTCGATCCGCGGTTGGTGGCAGGCCCGCGGCCAGGCAGGCTATCCGGATGCGACGCGGTTGTTGGTCACCGCGGACGCCGGCGGCTCCAACAGCTGCCGCTACCGGTTGTGGAAGGCCGAGCTCGCGGACTTCGCTGCCGAGACCGGCCTGGCTGTGACGGTGTGTCATTTTCCTCCAGGCACGAGCAAATGGAACAAAATAGAACACCGGCTTTTCTCGGCCATCACGATGAACTGGCGCGGCAGACCGTTGACCAGCCATGAGATCGTCGTCAACACGATCGCCGCCACGCGCACCCGCACCGGACTGCGGGTGGACGCCGTGCTGGACACCGGCGACTACCCCGTCGGCGTGTCGGTGAGCACGGAGCGGATGAAGGCTCTGCCGATCACGCCCCATGCCGAGCGCGGGACGTGGAACTACACCATCGGTCCCGCCGCGACCGGCACGAAGGCCGCCGTCGGGCCCGGCGACCGGGACCGCAACCGGTCGGCGGCCCTGCATACCCTGGCCGACCCGCGGCTGACCGGCATGAGCCGGGGCGACCTCGATGAGCTGGCCGCCAGCCTGGCTCCTGCACAAGCAGCGCGGGCCGAACAGCGGTACTTCGAGCAGCGCGGCGGCAGACGGCGCCAGGTCAAGGGAAGCCACGGCCGGCCTTTGCTCACCGACGCCGACAGGGTCCTGATCGCCGTGGTCTACCTGCGGCAGGTCTGCTCCCAGCTCGTCCTGTCCGAGCTGCTGGAAGTCAGTACGGGCCCGATTGCGGCCGCGGTCGTCGAGACCGGCAAGTTGCTGGCCAGGCGCAAACACGGCATCGAGCCCACGGTCCTGCGCTTCACCAGCGCGGCTGCGCTGCGGGACTTCCTGGCCACCGACACTGTGCCGACACGGCCGAACCGCCTGGCGGCCCTCGGTGATCCGGCGCTGACCGGGATGAGCCGGCAAGACCTGGCGAAGCTGATCGGGCGGCTGTCCTTGCAACAGGCCGCCGAGGCTGAACGGCGCAAGCATCGGCAGCGCGGAGCAGACCGGCAGTTCGGAGCCCGCGGAGGGATCTTCTCCGAGAAAATCACCGACGCCGAGCGCGTCCTTGCCACCATCCTCTGCCTGCGCAAGGTGTGCAGCCGCGACGTGATGGCTGACCTCTTCCAGGTGAGCCGACGCACCATCGGCAACGCAGTCCTGTGGGTCCGCCCCCTGCTGGAACAGGACGGATACACCACAACACGTTCCGCGAGAATGTACTCCACCGCCGCCGACCTCCTGAGCGTCATCGCAGAGCACGAGGACAACCCGGACGCACCGATATCGCCACGTTGAATCTTTACGACCCCACAAGGCCCGCAATGTCACGAACGCCCTGCCGAAGTCCGCACAGCCGGGCGCGACGAAGGCGATGCAGGAGATCTACAACGCCGAGGACCGCGCCCACGCCGAGAAGGCGATCGAGGCGTTCGCGAAGACCTACGGCGCCAAGTTCCCCAAGGCCGTCGCGAAGATCACCGACGACACCGAGGAACTGCTGGCGCTCTACGACTTCCCGGCCCAGCACTGGATCCACCTACGGACCACGAACCCGATTGAGTCGACCTTCTCCACGGTCAAGCTCCGCACCAAGGTCACCCGCGGCGCCGGCAGCCCGGCCGCAGCCCTCGCGATGGTGTTCAAGCTCGTCGAATCCGCCCAGGCCCGCTGGCGGGCGATCACTGGACCCCATCTGGTGCCCCTGGTTCGCGCGGGCGCCAGGTTCGAGAATGGCATCCTCGTCGAACGTACCGAAACACGGGCTGCGTGAGGTCGCGGGGCCGGGGAAGGCGGAAGAACCGTGGCGATCTGTTTCGAGCTCGTGGTGAACTTCGGCGAGGACGCCGAGGCGGCACAGGCTGCCGCCCGCATCAACCCCAAGCCATGGGTGCTTCGCGCGGGCGCCCACCGCATCCCTCTCCACCGGCCGCTGGTGGCGAAGGTGGGCTCGTACATCGAGCTCTCGATTCTACCCATGGCCGTCAGCTGGGGTTGTGGCCTGGACGGCAGCCTCCCCAGATTTCAGCTCACCGCAGCAGAGCTGACCGAACTGGGACACCAACTCTACGAACTGCTCGCGCAGTTCCACGGCTATGTCGCCGCCAAGGTCGGCTGGGATCCGGAATCATTCCTGGACCCTGCTGAGCTCAGGTGCGAGTGGTCAGATGAACTGAACGACGGCAGCATCCACGGGCTCGTGCTCAGCGAAGACCTACATGCGGAACTTGACCTCAGCGCCGACTACGAAGTGTTCCGGCCGGGATACCGATGGATGCCTTATCGCGGGGAGGAATCGAGCACCCTCATGGCCGACTGACGAGACAAGCCTTACCCAGCCTCCTCATCCACACATCTTGACAATTACTCGAGAGACGCCGGAGATCGGCATCCTCGGCTCCCCCGCCTCACCGGGCCGGGCTCTCGCAGGCTCCGCCCCAACCCGTAGGTGGCATGAACAGATTCTCGACGTCATGACGACTCGCGAGTCTCGGGCCCTGTCTCAAGTCCCTTGGAATTCCGCGCTGTTCACCTGGTGTGGGCGTACTCCACTGCCAGCGCCGCTGCATCGGCCAGGGTCTCGGCGACGGGTAGAGGGCGTCTGAAAAGCCTGTCAGTTGGCTGGTCTTGCGAGGCGGCGCACGAGGAGCATGGCCATGGTGAGGTAGATGGCGTTCTCCGAGCAGACGCGCAGGTACTCGTAGTCCTTCGACAGGCGGCGGCACCGTCCCAGCCAGGCGAACGTCCGCTCCACCACCCAACGGCGAGGGACCACCGTGAAGAGGGGTACTGCCGGAGGCGGTGCTCCCACCCGAGCCCAGGTTGAGCGGAATCCTCCGTCGCGGCGCTGCACGACCTCCACGGTGATGCCGGTGGCTTCCCGGGCCCAGGCGTGGAAGTCGGCGCCGCGGTAGCCCTGGTCCGCCCACACGTGTTGCAGGCGTGGGAAGGCATCGGCGGCCAGGGAGAACAGCACCGCGGCACCGTCGCGGTCGCCGACGTTGGCCGGGCTCACGCAGGTGACCAGGACGGTGCCGCGGGTGTCGACGAGCAGGTGACGCTTGACGCCGCTGACCTTCTTGCCGCCGTCGTAACCGTGCAGGCCACCGCGTTCACTGGCCCGAACGCTCTGACTGTCCACGATGGCAGCGCTGGGAGTGGGTTCGCGGCCGAGCTGCACCCGCTCGCGTTCGCGCAACGCCGTCAACATCCGCTCCCACACGCCCTCTTGCTGCCATCGCCGCCAGTAGTGATAGACCGTCTGCCACGGCGGCAGGTCATGCCGCAACAGTCTCCAGGCGCATCCGGCCCGCAGCCAGTACGCCAGCGCGTTGAGGATCTCCCGCCGCATGTGTTTCGCCGGCCGACCACCGGACTTGACCGCCGGAACCAACGGACGGAGGATCTCCCACTCCGCATCAGACAGATCCGTCGAGTAACGGGTACGCAGCCCGCACACCCCAGCCCCCGAAAGTGCGCACCACCCCGCTACCAGGCAACTTGCCCACTGGGCAGGCTTTTCAGACGCCCTCTAGTGATGGTTGTCGCCGTCCAGGCGCCCGCGCAGGGACCTACCCGCCACGACACCGGAGGCGTGCCCTCTCCCCCACGGCCATGGACGGCCGAGAGGCGGTCTTTACGCTCGACACGCCAGCGCTCACCATCTGCTACCAGGGGGTGCAGTTGGCACGTGCCAGCCACCCATGGCAGACAGGGGGCAGGGATGGACGTCCTGTGGAAGCTGGAACCGGCGACCGCCGCCAAACACCGGCTGTACCAGCGGTATCTGGACGCTTGGTGGCCGATCCTGCTCCAGACATCCCAGCGCACCGGCTACTCCCGGCCCCGGGTCACCCTCCTGGATGCCTTCGCCGGCCCCGGGCGCTACGAGGACGGCGAACCAGGATCACCCGTCTTCATCCTCGATCGCCTCCTCCACCACAACGCGGTCGACCGCATGCACCTCAGCCCCCAACGAGTCCACCTGATCTTCATCGAGAAGGACCGCGCCCGCCACGAGCACCTCCGGGCAGAACTCAACTCCCGCTTCGGCCCGTTGAAGGACCTGCCCGTACGGGTGGAGATACGGCGCGTGGAAGCCGGCCGCGACAGTCTCGCGATCCTCAGCGAACTCGGCTCCTGGGGGAACCCGGTCCTGGGCATCTTCGACAGCTGGGGCAGCGTCAACGTACCTCTGGACGTGATGAGGCGAATCGCCCGCAACCGCTCCAGCGAGGTCATCACCACCTTCGGACCCAACTGGTTCAGCCGACGCGAGGAGCTCAACGCGGACATCCTCGACACGGTCTTCGGCGGCCGCGACCACTGGTCCGCGGCCGCCGAAGAGTTACGTTCCGACGAACGATGGCGCGTCTGGCTACGTACCTACCGCGATGCACTACGCCGGGCCGGCTTCGGCTACCAGCTCCAGTTCGAACTCGTCCCCCGCACCGGGCAGCCCCTCTACCTCGTCTTCGGCACCGGCAGCCCCGCCGGCCTGAACGCAATGAAAGACGCCATGTGGAACGTCGACGACCTCGATGGAGAGAGCTTCCGCGACCCCCGCACCCGTGGAGCCAAAGCAGACGGTCAGCTTGACTTGTTCCAGGCCGCAGGACTCGTCGACGACGAGCTGGTCGAACTTGTCACCCAACGCCTGGTCGCCGGAGCCGCCACCGTGGAGACGATCGGCGAGTGGCTGCTCACCGAGACCAGCCGCTGGATGCCGAAACACGCGCTCAAGGCGGCCCGACAGATGCGCCAGGACGGTCTCATGGTCGTCCAGTCTCCGGGCAAACTCACTACGAAGAGCCGCGTCAGCCTGCAGGCACAGGTCCGTGCATAGGCATCTGATCCCAGGTGCGGCCCTGAAGAGTCCGGCCGGACGCCTTCGGAGTGCGGCCACCCCACTGCTTGAAGAAGAAGGCCACGTCAGCCTGTATGCAAGCGTCCCGAATACCGGTGATCCACTCCTCGTCCACAGGACGGAACCGGGGACCGGACTCTCCGCCCGCGATCAGCCAGTGAATACCCGTCAGGTCCAGGCCGTCCAAAGGCCCGAGCAGCGGCTCACAGGAAAGGAACCGGACCGCCGCCGGAACCTGCCGCAGGTCGCCGACACGGGAAAGTTCCTTCGCGCTCTCCACGGACACACCCATCCACAGATTCGTGGGCCACCTAAGACGGTCAGCGATCTGCCTCAGCCTCCGAGCCCGCTTCGTGAGCACCTGATAGGTGTGCTGCGGGGTCTGCTCAATCACCTCGAAGACCTGGCGCACGTAGTCCAGCGGCACACGCGCATGGAACAAGTCCGACATCGAATTCACGAACACAGTGCGAGGGCTCTTCCACCCGTACGGCACCCGCAACGCCTCCGGGTGCACCGTAAGTCCGAAGCCGGGCCCGGACGTGCGCGGGTCACCGTCGGCCTGGTACTTCGGCGAGCCCATCGCCTTCAGCCGCTTCGCCAGCGTCAACGCGTAGCAGTTGTCGCACCCCTCGGAGACCCGGTCGCACCCCGTGGTCGGGTTCCATGTCGCCTCGGTCCACTCGATCGCACTGCGGTCACTCACCGGCCGGCCCTCCATCCCCTCGAACCGAGCCCTTGCACCGGCGGCACAACCGAGGCCCGCTGTAAGCCCAACGAACCGTCGCACCACCGGATACCGGCATCCAACCATCCGACGCCCGCCCCGTATCCACTACCTCATAAATGAAACACATGTTCCCTTTCTGTGCTGGTCTGCACGCTTCAAACCAGCCATCCCCGTGTGACGGAGCCCGACAGTTTGCGAGGGGCCCGACAGCTTGCGAACGTGTGGCCAGCGACTGATTTCTCGCCTGGAAGGTTGAGTGGCGAGATCTTCCGGAGAGTGAGAGCTGCCCCGCCTGCCCCGATACTGTGACTTCGCATGACCAACTCCGAGATCGAGATCACCGTAGACCTGGTCCGTGACCTGCTGCAGGAGCAACATCCAGACCTTGCAGGGCTGGCCATCCGCGAGGTGGCGGGCGGCTGGGGCAACCAGATGTGGCGCCTCGGGGATGAGTTGGCCGTGCGTATGCAGCGCATGGACCCCACCCCGGAGCTCCAGCTCAAGGAGCGGCGGTGGCTACCCGTGCTCGCTCCGCGCCTGCCGCTGCCGGTGCCGACCCCGGTGCGGTTCGGCGAACCGTCCGAGCGCTTCCCCAAGCACTGGACCGTGATGACGTGGGTTCCCGGCGAGCCGCTGGACCACGGCTCGATCAGCCGCGGCGACCACGCGGCCGACACACTGGCGGGCTTCCTCCGGGCACTCCACGTGGAGGCGCCCGCCGAGGCGCCGATCAGCTCGGACTTCGGCGCTCACCCCAAGAAGTGCACGAACGGCTTCGACTACTTCTTTGAAGCCGTTGTCCCCGGCGGCATTGCCGACGATGTCCGGGCCGTCTGGGACGACGCTGTCGCGGCGCCAGAGTGGGAGGGCCCACCGCTCTGGGTGCATGGCGACCTTCATCCCGCGAACGTCGTCGTCTCGGACGGAACGCTCTCGGGCATCGTCGACTTCGGTGCCATGTGCGCCGGCGATCCGGCGTGGGACCTGGCCGCCGCATGGGTACTGCTGCCCGCAGGCACGGCTTCACGGTTCTTCGACATGTACGCGTACGCGGACGAGGCGGCGATCCGGCGCGCCCGCGGGCTGGCCGCTATGAAGAGCCTTTTCCTGATGCTCATGGGACAGAACGGAGATCGGGGCCTTCCCGGCGGCAAGCCGAACTGGGGACCCGTAGGCCAGGGGGCACTCGATCGTGTTCTTCAGAGCTGGAGGGCGGCACCTGGAAAGCGACCGTAGTCCAACGCTGCTCGATACAACTTCGCCTGGCCTTGCACGACACCCTGACCGAATGCCCTACCGGGCCGCCCAGCCGTCACGTCGGTGACCAACGCGACTGCAGGCTCGCGAACTTCGGCCCGCCAAACTCGCAAACTAACGCGCACCACCAGGCCCCCGGATAGGCCCTTCCCAGCGATCACTCGCAAACAACGCTGCTCCGTCACACCCCGTCCCGTTTCACGCCGACTGCGGCGCACTCCCGACCTGCGTACCGGCCGTCGGTACTCCGGTACGGTCCGCCCGTTCCTTCCACGCACGGCGCAGGGCAGCAGTCTGGCTCTTCTCTGCTCCACGACGGCTTCGAGCGCGAGCCGTCCTGATCGGCTCTGGTTCCAACTCCGGTTTAGGGAATACACGTTGGCTGAGCTCGCGCATCGCTCTGGTCTGTCGTTCGGCCGCCTCCGCGATGTCCCGGTCTGCCGGACGGGCTGGTGCGGCCGGCCGGTGGGCGGCGAGAGCACGGTGGTAGTCCTCGCTGGCCAAGCTGGCCAACTCGCTTGTCCTTACTGGCCCCCTTGGATGCCTACAGGGCTTGGAGGCATCCGTTGTCCGACGGAGCCGGGCGGGAGGAACCGCAGACCGCGCACGACCGTACGGCCGGCCGACGCGTTGGCCGGCCTCGATGAGTTTGAGTGTCACTCGGGCGTGCGCGGAAGGGTACAGACCCGAGAGCGTGTCCGCGCGGTCGCGATCGCCAGCTCATCGCTTTGATGGTGTCCCTCGTCGTGGTGTACGGGATCAGTGGCCGGAAGTGCGCGGGCGTTTGTCCGGGGCGCACTTCCACGGGTGAGTACCGCTCCCTGAACAGGAGGCGGGCCATCGCGTAACTCTGCCTGGTGAACGCCCAGTTCAACCACGAGGAGTGCACGATGGCCCTGTCCCAGTCTGAACTGATACGGCTCCTTGAGTCACTACGCTCGACCGACGGAATCGAGCTCATCCGCGCCATCGCCGAACGGATGGTGCAGGAGCTGATCGAGGCCGAAGCAACGGCCCACATCGGCGCGGAGTGGAACGAGCGCACGCCGACGCGGACCAACGTCCGCAACGGGCACCGCGAGAAGGTGCTGACCACGCTGGCCGGCGATCTGGACCTGGAGATCCCCAAGGTCCGCACCGGCAGCTTCTTTCCCTCACTGCTGGAGCGACGGCGCCGGATCGACCAGGCCCTCTACGCGGTCATCATGGAGGCATACGTGCACGGCGTGTCCACTCGCAGCGTGGATGACCTGGTCAAAGCCCTCGGCGGGGACAGCGGCATCTCCAAGTCGGAGGTCTCACGGATCTGCGCGGCGCTGGACGAGCCGCTGACTGCGTTCCGCACCCGCCCGCTGGATCATGTCCGCTTCCCCTACGTCTACCTGGACGCGACCTACTGCAAGGCGCGGGTGAACCATCAGATCGTCTCGCGGGCCGTGGTGGTCGCCACTGGGGGTACCCCCGGCCGGAGGCTGGGGGAGCATCACCGAGGACGGAGGCCGTGAGGTCCTGGGCCTGATGGTCGGCGACAGCGAGAGCGAGGTGTTCTGGAAGGAGTTCCTGCGCTCCCTGCGTGAACGCGGCCTGTCCGGTGTCCGCCTGGTCGTCACCGACCAGCACTCCGGGCTGGTCGCCGCGGTCCGCAAGGTGATGCTGGGCGCCGCCTGGCAGCGGTGCAGGGTTCATTGAAGCCGTAAGGATTCAATATGGTGTTTTGCTGTCTTCTGTGACGGATGTGAGTACGTCGGCGGCCGTGGCGAAACGTTGGTCGGCGAGCCTCGGGACGTATGTGTCCTGTTCGAGGAGGGGACGGACGTCCTCGATGGCGTTGCGGATGGTGCCGCGGCTGACACCGAAAAGGTCGGCCAGGGTCTGCTGGTTGCATAGATTTCGCTGGGAAAGGACCGTCGCCAGGATCCGGTCCGCGTCGGTAATCTTTTGACGGAAGACGCCGCCACGGGTCCCCGGGCGTCGATCGCCGCCGCGCTGGTGATGCCGGCGTTGTTCGAGCGCGGCCTGGTAGGGCACGGTGATCCGGTCGACCAGCGCCTGGAAGTCCGGACGGGACATGCCGGTGAGTGCGGGGTGGGACAGGGTCTGGGAGAGATCCATTCGGCTGGTGGTCGCACCGTCCTCCGCCCAGTCGCGCAGTTCCTGGGCGGAGGCGAAATAGTGCGCGGTCTGCGTGACGGTGATCTTCTGCGCGTCCATGAGGGTGCGGGTCTCGCCGATGACCTGGCCGATGGTGACCGGGTTGATGGCGAGCAGGTCGACCAGGACCTTCTGGGAGCAGACGCGGCGCAGGTAGATCACCGTGACAAGGATGCGGTCGGCGTTCGAGAGCAGGGGTTTGCCGTGTGCTCCGGGGGCCTGCAGGCGTCGGCCGCCGCGCTGCTGGAACTTGCGCTGTTCGGCCCGGGCGGCCTGAGCGGGAGCCAACTGGGCGCACAGTGCGTCCAGTTCGGGTGAGGTCATGCCGCTCAGACGCGGGTCGGCGAGCATCGCAAGAACCTGCGACCTGGTCTGGTCGCGATCGCTGGCGTTGATCGCGCAGTCGCCGGTGGCACCGGCCGGAGCGATCGTGTAGTTCCAGGATCCGTGCCGGTCATGGTGCGTGATCGGCAGTGAGCGCACATGCTCGCGGCTGACGGAGATTCCCACCGGGTAAGTCCCGGTGTCCAACTCGGCGTGAACGTGCAGGCCGGTGCGGGTGCGGGTCGCGGCGATGCTGTTGACCACGACTTCATGGCTGGTCAGGGGCCTGCCACGCCAGTTCATGGAGATGTGGGAGAACAACCGGTGCTCGATCTTGTTCCATTTTGAAGTGCCCGGCGGAAAGTGAGAGACGCTCACCGTGAGGCCCATCTCGGCGGCGAACGCGGCGAGTTCGGCCTTCCATAGCCGGTAGCGGTAGCTGTTGGACCCTCCGCAGTCCGCGGTGATCAACAACCGGTCGGCATCCGGATGGTCCACCTGGCCACGGGCCTGCCACCAGCGGCGGATCGACTCGACGGCGAACACCGAGGTGTCGTGATCGGTCCCGACGTTCACCCAGCCGCTGTCGCGGGCCAGATCGTAGATGCCGAAGGGTATCGCCACCTCGACGTCGGGGCCGATGAAGTAGAAGCTGTGGTCCTCCACCTGTACCGGATCGCCGGCGGGGCGCCATTGCCGCCCGGGGTTCGGCAGCTGACCCAGTTGCTCCTTCTTCTTGGCATCGATGCTGATCACCGGCTGACCGCCGGACTGATGCTCCTTGAGCTGTTCGTTGATGTAGCGGAACTGTGCGTCCCGGTCGGGGTGTTGCTTGCCCTCCAGCGTCTTGGCGCTGGCCTGCAGACTGAAACCCTGCCTCTTCAGCAGCCGGCCGACGGTCGGAGCGGAGACCGGGTGGCCCTGCCCAGTCAGCTCCTCTGCGAGGTTGCGCAGGGACTTGGTCGTCCAGCGCAGCGGCGACATCGGATCGCCCCGCTCGTCCGGCTCCACCAGCTGCAGCAATGCCGGAACCAGGGAAAGATCCTGTTCCTCTGCGGGCTTCCGGCCACCCCCGGGACGCCGGACGCACCCTTCCTGCAACGGATCCTCACCGGCCTCCAGCTCGAACACACCGTTGCGGACCGTGGTCTCGCTCACCCCGCCACCCACGCCACGGCCCGTACCCCGCCGTGTCCGAGCAGGCGCGCCTCCTGCGCAAGCATCAGACGCCGCTGGCGCTCGTTCAGATGCGGCAACACGACCTGGAACCGCAGCGCGAGCTGGTCCAGAACGTTGTCGGCGAAGCTCATACCAGAGCAACGGGCTTGTCCTATGAAAGCAACGGGTTGTTCCTTGACGGCTTCAGTGAACTCGGCATCGTTGCCAGGCCGAGCCGAGGAAGACGGTGCGGATCGCGGCCACCAGGCCGCTGTGGCTGTCGGAGATGACCAGCTGGACGTTGTCCAGGCCGCGGGCCCGTAAGGAACGCAGGAACTTCGTCCAGAACGGCTTCGACTCGCTGTCGCCGACCATCAGACCGATGATCTCGCGGTGCCCGGTGGCGGAGATGCCGGTCGCGATGACCACCGCCTGCGAGACGATCCGGTGGTTCACCCGGGCCTTGCAGTAGGTCGCGTCCAGGAAGACGTAGGGGAAGACGGTGTGATCCAGCGGCCGTTCCTTGAACGCGGTCAGTTCGGCGTCCAGTTCGCCGCAGATCCGCGACACCTCGGATTTGGAGATCCCGGTGTCGGCGCCCAGGGCTTTGACCAGGTCATCGACCGAGCGGGTGGAGACGCCGTGCACGTATGCCTCCATCACCACGGCGAACAGGGCCCGGTCGATGCGCCGGCGCCGCTCAAGCAGCGAGGGGAAGAACGATCCGGTCCGCACCTTGGGGATCTTCAGGTCGAGGTCGCCGGCCTGGGTGGTCAACAGCCGTTCGCGGTGCCCGTTGCGCCACGTGGTGCGCTGGTCGGAGTGTTCGCCCGGGGCGGCACCGATGGCGTCGGTGGCCTCGGCTTCGATGAGTTCCTGCAGGATGCGCTCGCAGAGCATCCTGATCGTCTCAACTCCGTCGGCCGCACGTAGTGACTGAAGCAGCTGGATCAGGCCAGACTGGGACAAGGCCATCGTGCGCTCCTCCGGTTGAACTGCCCGTTCACCAGGGAGACTTGCGCGATGGCCGACCCTTGTTCAGGGAGCAGTCACCCACAGCGGGTGCACGCCCCGGGCAGACACCCGCGCGTTCCAGGGCCCTGACCGGCTACACCACTCGGCGGGACACCATCGTCGAGGACTGCCCATCTCGGATATAGCGCACAACACCTGGAAGGTGCTCGTCCATCAGCCCGGCGCCGTGGCCGCCTTCGCGATTGAGGAAATGGACTGTGCCCTTCCGGCCAGTCGAGGAACCCGTCGAACCCGGCGGTTCCCATGTCGCGCATGCGGAAGCCGTCGAGCCTGCGAGCGACGCGCCGTTTACTGTCCGGCGTCGGACCGCACCTTCACTGCTCGCCAGCACGCGGCCCATCCACCTTCACTGGAACGAAGGTTCGAGTATCCAGCCTATTGACCGCGGTGAAAAATGGGGGGACCCTCATTATTCATGCGGGCGATCGGGGGGATGCAAGCATGCCCGAGGGAGTTCTTCGGTATGTGGAGTCTGCGGAGTACGCGAGCGACCTGCGTGCTGTCCGTAGAATCTGGACGGCCCCGAGAATACTGGGGGGCGCAGGCATGTTCATTTTCACAACCTACGTCACCCTCCCATTGCTCTGCCATGTGGGATCGACCGACGAGCACGGGGCGCCGATGTTGCGCAGGATCGTCGGAGGCGGGCGAGAAAAGGAATTCCTGGTATGCCTCATTGGTATCGGTGACCAGTCTGTGCCGGATGGCGGCATCGCCAACCCCATGGTTCGTCGATTACTCACCGATCTCGGCAATCTTCACCGGGACTTCCAAGGCATGCACGGCGAATATCTCGACTTCTTCGCCGGCGTCATCGCCCTGTCGTGCCTACGGACAGCGACTTTCCTGAAGCTGACTCTCAACGTCGACGACTGCCACCGCTACTGGCGATACCTACGCCATTCCCTGATGCTCTTCGGCGCCGAACTGGGTGACTGGGAAGCAGTTTCAGAAGACTGTGAGCGTTTCGTAGCCCGACACGCCGGAGCCGATTACCGGACAAAAGCGAACCTAACTCAGCTTTTCACTGCCCATCCAGAGCACATGGCGACCTGCTCCGGCACGCTGTTCCCTGAGAGCAGACGAGTCGTCGCCACAACCATGTCCGCACAACTACCCGCGGAATGGGTCTCCCGATGACGGTACTCCCGCGGACTGGCAGCCGCTCGCGCACTACACTCCGGCTCCTTCCCATCTACGGGCGGCACTTACTGTTCCACCCCTACCGGACGGGCCTTTCCTCCACGACAGGAGGCCGGGGGCGGGAGGTCGCCGCCTACGACCTCTTCCTCAGCCTGCTCCTGTCGGGATTCGGCGAAATCACCGGGCGGCAAGTGCGGCAAGGTACGGCACAATTACTCATCCTGGTCAACAGGATCGCGTTCCTGCTGGATGACGAATTCGAGCACCAAGTCGGCAAGGAATCTGTTCACTTCGACGATCTGGCCGCGACAGCGACGGTCGACCGTGCCATTTCTGACATGCGGGCGTATCTGGCAAGTACCTGCGACCCGGCCCAGTGCGACCTGATCCGGCGGACGCTCCGCAGGACCGTCGACACGGAGTACCGGCGCTACGCGACGTCGATTGAGAACCGGCGAGCCGCTCCGTCGGTGGATGATCTTCTCGAGGACGCCGCCGTGGACTGTGGTGCCGTGATGAGACAACTCGCCGAGATCATGAGCTTGTTTCAAGGTACAGCCCCACCTGAGGCCGCCCTCGACGACTTCTATGCGCTCGGCCTTGCCTGCAGATTTGCCGACGACTTGAGGGACTGGCACCAGGACAACGAGACAGGCGCCGGCAACATTCTCCTCTCCATCGTCGCCCGGTACCCGAATGAGGCCCGGCAACTGACGCATGCCCAGGAGTCGAGGACTCGGATGAATGAGAAACGATGGCGCCATATGTGCCCCGAGGGGTTTGCCGAGTTCACTCACCTTTACGAGAAGCACTACGCACTTATTCGCTCGAAAACGCTACGCATCGCCGCCGACTTGATAATGGAGCCGGGCCGCAGCGGTCATCGTTCCAAGACAGACCGGCTGACGGCCGCTCGAGCTTAGAGAAGGAATTCTGCATGGACAGACCGTCGGCCGCACCAAGAACGGCAGTGGCCCTCACCGACGACCGGGCAACCGACCCGAGGGTGACCGGTCGCAAGGCAGCAATGCTGGCACAGCTGCTGAAATCCGGCTTTCCCTGCGCCGGGGGCATGGTGATTCCGGCCTGGATCCATCACCACCGCCAAGGGCGTGCCAAGACCGGATCGGACGACGGTGCATCGCTGGCAGATCTTCAACGTGCCCTGGACGAGATCACGGACGTCTATCGCACGGATCTGCTCGCGGTCCGCTCCTCCAGCACTGCGGAGGACATGGCTGAGGCGTCGTATGCCGGCCTCTACACGAGTGCGCTGGACGTCGGTGGAGCCGAAGCGCTGCGCGCCGCGGTACTGAAGTGCTGGGCGTCCGCCGGGCATGCGGCTCTCTCCCAGTACAAAACGTTCACCGAACTGCCGCCCATGGCCGTCCTGGTGCAACGGATGCTTGAACCTGACGCCGCCGGTGCCGCATTCGTCACGAACCCGGAGGGTGGCGCCACAACAGCCGTGTCCGTCTCCGCGGTGCGAGGCCGGGGGGACCGGCTGATGCAGGGCGAAACGACCGCCGACGAGTGGACAGTGACGATCTCGGCCGCGACGTGTGTGCGCAAACCCTACGACGCCATCACGTCCGACCAAGCCGTCGCGATCGCCGATCTGACTCGACAGGTCTCCGCCCGTCTGTCCTGCCGCGCCGAGATCGAGTGGGCTCTCCTGGACGGCAGGATCACGCTGCTGCAGGCTCGGCCGACGACCGCCGTCGACAAGCACGCGGTCGCTTGGCCCACGCCCACACGCGGCGAGTGGCGGCGGGATATCCGCCTCGGCGAATGGCTGCCAGAACCCGTGACCCCGTTGTTCGCCACATGGTTCCTGCCGACGGTGGACCTACGGTTCCGGCGAGCACAATGGCAACACAGCGGCGTCCTCGTGCCCAAACCGTCGTACCGACTCGTTCATGGCTGGTACTACCACTCGCCGCTGGGCGAGCGCCGCTCCGCCGCACTCCTTGAGGGGATGCTCACGCATCCTGTCTTCGCCTCTGCCATGCTGGCCGGCAGGCGCTGGCCGTCGATCACGAACAGGATCGTCATCTCGAAGGAGACGGCTGCCCTTGAGAACAACACGCTCAGTCGTCGCGCGCTGCTCGGCAGCGTGGCCACAGGCTTCAACGGGATGTCCGAACAATCGGTGGTCAGTTTCATAAACCGTGCGATCGAGCTCGTCGGAGATTACCTCTGGCCAATGTTCCTGGTGGGCGGCAGTGCTTGGCGGGCGGAGCAGGCGCTGGCCCGCTACTACCGCAAGACGCTTCTCCCCGACCTGGAGGAACCGTATTACGGGTTACTGGTCGACCGAACGCAGGCCAAACACGTCGCCCGTCACTCGGTCTCAACCCTCGACTGGTACCGCCCGACTCTCGGGGAGGTCTCGGACGATTTCCGCCCGGAGCCACGGTCCTTGGCGGACAACGACGACGCCGACCGACTCAAGGAGCTTTGCCTCTCGGTCCTCGCTCGGCACAAGACAGCCCCGCAGTCGTTCAACCGCCTGCTCGCCCTCGCCCGTGGCACAGCGCGTTTGAGGCAACGGCACACAGACAACCTGACCGAACCTTGGCCGATTCTCCGACAGGCGCTCCACCGACTGGGCACTGTGCTCACGGAGAAGGGCGTTCTCGACCATGCAGAGCATGTGCACTTCCTTACCTATCAGGAACTGAGTGCAGCATTGGCTCAACGCTCCCCCGCGGATAGGCAGGAGCAGATTGCCCACAGGACGTCAGCGTGGGCACAACAACGCACTCTGCGACCGCCCCTGAGTCTCGGCACTGCGGCTTGCCTGCTACCACTGCTGCTTGGGCGCCCGCTGGTGGAGGCGGACGGACGCACTTCCGATGACGTGCTTGAGGGGATCGGTGTGAGCCCCGGAGTGGCAACTGGCCGGGCCCGGCTCGTCGACCACCCCGCACATGCAGAAGTGGCGGCCGGTGACGTCCTCGTCGTCCGGTCCCTCGTGCCCGCGCTGGCTCCGCTGATCGCACGAGCTGGAGCCGTCGCCGCCGACATGGGGAGTGTGGCCGCGCACATGTCGGTCATCGCACGCGAGTACGGCGTACCCGCCGTCGTCGCGCTGCACTCGGTGACACAAGCAGTCAGGGACGGCGACGTCATCACCGTGGACGGCACGACAGGCCGTGTCCATCGACGCGGACCTCTGCTCTAGCTCAGCAGGCAAGGAAACGGTAGTCCATCCATGGTGCAAAGCGCTTCACCCTGCGGCACGGGGCATCGAATCGTCGACGCGTGCAGGATCATGCGGCCGATTACATGCGTGCTGGCCGCAGGGTCCGCCGCATGTGGCAGCTATATCGCGGCGGACCGTTTCGGAGCGGACCGGGGTCGCGGGGTCCTGGCGATGGTGTGTATGGCAGGGGTATTGGGCGTCGCGAACGCCGTGAACGACATCGTCGACCTGCCCGCCGACAGAATCGGTAAGCCCTGGCGGCCGATCGCCTCGGGCCGGGTGAGGATCCGTACCGCCTGGTGCTTGGTGTCGGGGCTGACCGTACTCACGATGACGATTGCTGCCGCGCTAGGCCCGGCCGAAACGCTCTTCGCCTCCGCCCTCCTGTTCTTGGCTTTCGCCTATTCCTACCGGTTGAAGGACACCGTGCTGGTCGGCAACCTCGTCGTCGCCGCCGTCAGCTGCGGCACTCTGTTGTTCGGTGCCGTGGTATGCAGCGGAGTGTCGTTGAGACCATGGGTCGCGGCAGGGGCAGTCCTGCTGTTCGTGGCCGGCTACGAGATCGTCAAGACCTTGCAGGATCGCGACGCGGACAACAAAGCCGGCTTTCGTACTCTCGCCACGGTCTTCGAACCCGGTGCGAGCGTTGCCGCCTACACCACCGTGGCCACAATTCTCTGTGCCACCGTGCTCGCCGTGGGCGCGACTGTCAGTTCGGAGCCGTCGCTGTATCTCGGCTGCGCAGCTTCCTTTCTGGTCGCGCCGGTGTGCTCGTGCGCCTACATCCTCTGGTCCTGGTCGGACCGAGACCGGTCGACGGCACGATCACTGCTCATCCTGCGGTTGGCCTGGTTTCCCGGCCTGTTCTCGCTGGCCCTGTTGAAATGAGATTGCGATGGATACCAGATGAAAACGATTCACATCGCGCTGGTAGTGGGCTATGTCATCCTCAGCTATTGGCTCGGCTGTGTCTCGTCCAGTTACTACATTACGAAGGCGCGCATCGGAAAGGACATTCGATACCTCGGCAGCGGCAACGCCGGTGCACAGAACGTGGGGAAGGTGCTCGGCCGGCCATGGTTCGTGGTCATCCTTCTGCTGGACATGCTGAAGGGCTACGTAGTCGTCCTCGGCGGTGTCCACCTGGGGGTAGGGGATGTCGTGGTCACCCTGGCCATCGTGGCCGTCGTCTCCGGGCATATCTGGCCGGCACAGATGAGGTTCCGGGGAGGGATGGGCATCGCGACATCGCTCGGGGCCGTGTTGGCGTTTCACTGGTTCGTCATGGCCGACATCGTGGCAATCTTCGCCGTGACCTATTTTCCGCAGGTGTGGAGCGGGCGAATCGTGGCACGCAAGGCGGCAGCCAGGAGTGCGGTCGCAGCCATTAACCTGACCGCGCTTTCCATGGTGCTGCTGAAGCAGCCGCTGATGAGCTGGCTCTCACTGATCATCCTAGGGTTCGTCCACTACGCGGCCTACCGGTCTCGGTTGGCCAGGGGCTGGCCTCATCCGGCCAGAGACAAGGCGGCCGCATGAACGCCGGACTGAACATCCACTTCGCAGAGCAGTTGCGTGGAATCGACGACCGCATGCGGGCTGGGTTGGAGTTCTGGCCATGGGGCCATCATGACCGGATGCGCGCTCTGGTGGAACGGCAGCTGGCCCGGAAGGGTAAACGGCTTCGTTCGTTGTTCGCGCTACTGTGCTGCGAACTGCTGGGTGGCGCCACGGAGAAGGCGCAGCCGTTGGCGGCGGCTGTCGAGTTGTATCACGCCGCGTCGCTGGTGCTGGATGACGTCCAGGACAATGCAGCCTTCCGCGACCGCGATCAGGCCGTCCATGTCAGCGAAAACGTCAGCAATGCGATAAACCTCGCTTGCATCGTACGGTCGTTCTCGCACTACCCCCTCCACGAATGCGACCTCACCCTGGCGGAGAAGGACGGTACCCGCCGCCAACTGGACATGATGGCGACGCTGGTGCCGCTCGGACAGAGCATGGACATCGGCTGGCACCAGGGCTGGTACGACTTCAGGTCTGTTCCCTACGAGGAGCTGATCCGCCTGAAGACCGGCGCCCCCTTCGCCTGCGTCGCGGCTGGCGCCGCCGTGGTCAGTGCCAAGAGCAGCGAAACGCGCGCTGAGGTGGAGCAACTCGGCTACCACGTCGGCACGCTCTACCAACTGGTGGACGACTACAACGACATGTTCCTGCATGACCAGGCCGCCGTACCGAGCGATCTCCGCGAGGGAAAGTTCACCAGGCCAGTCGCGATCCTCATCGGACTCCTGTGCGTGGATGACCGAGAGGACCTTGCCGACCTTGTGGCATCGCGGTTGAGGAAGCCCGACAGCGACGGTCCGCAGTGGATCCTGAATCTCATGTCCTCTTACTCCGTTGCCGCTCTCCTCAAGGAAGAGATCCAGAACAGAGCGGGCGAGATCGAACGGGACGTCACAGCTCTGTCTTCCGGCGGCCAGGACGCAGCCGACCGCATGAAGGAATTCGTCCGTTCTCTTGCCGCGATGGCGAGTGAACGGCCTTAGAAGTCATCTCATTTGGCGAGCCTGCGGTAGCAGATGAAAGTGCAGGCGATGCTGGTGAAAGCGAGGAAGTGGTCGGCCTTGCGTTCGTAGCGTCGGTGGAGGCGGTGGCAACCGGCGAGCCAAGCCATAGTGCGTTCCACGGTCCAGCGGTGGCGGCCCAGCCGTTGCGAGGACTCGCCTCCCTTGCGGGCGATGCGGTGGGTGATGCCGCGTTCGCGTAACCATCGCCGCAGGTGGGCGTAGTCGTAACCCTTGTGGGCGTGGAGTTTGCCGGGCTTGCGCCGTCGCCGGCCGCGGCGCGAGCGGATCGGCGGGATCCCCTTCACGAGCGGGATCAGGGCCTGACTGTCGTGCAGGTTGGCCCCGGAAATGCCGACGGATATGGGCAGACCCGACCGTTCCGTGATCAGGTGGATCTTCGAACCGTACTTGCCCCGGTCGACAGGATTCGGACCTGTCAGGTCCCCCTTTTCAGGGCCCGCATGTTCACTGAGTCGATCGCGCACCGCGACCAGTCCAGCTCGCCGCGGGCACCGAGTTCGTCGAGGACCAGGCGGTAAAGTTTGGCCCACACCCTGGCCTTCGACCACTCCGAGAACCGCCGGTGGGCGGTCGCTCCGGACGGGCCGAACGACGCCGAAGGCAGCTGCTGCCAGGTACAACCCGACGTGGCCACGAAGACAATCGCGGCCAGCACTTCCCGGTCGCCGTGCCGACGCCGACCACCGCCCTGCGGCCGCGACGGTGCCTCCGGCACCACCCGCTGGAACAACTCCCACAACTCATCCGGCACAAGCCGCTCAACGATCCCCACCATGACTCACAGAATACCGAGTCACCCAAATGAGATGGCTTCTTAACCGGGACCCGCGGAGTCCCTGTCGTAGACCAGGCGCTCCACGTATCGAGCCAGAGGCAGGTCCGCATGGACCTCCAGTTCGTTGCCCAGGATCCGCTTGGCCCACATCGGCACCAGGACGGCCACAGTCGAGGGCAGAGCGGCTCGGCGCTCGCGCGAAAGCAACGCAGCGGACAGAAGAAGGAGTTGGGAAGCGAAGGCTCCAAGCCCGGTTTCGCGGCAAAGATATCCGAAGGCGGGACCCCCGAGGATCAGCACGGCCCCTCTCCAATCGCTGCCGAGCAAGACTCCGATCGTCGGCGTGATGCCGCGGCCACCAGCTCCCTGGAGGAAAGGCGACCAGTTGTGTCCGGCGACGACAAGCGCCGCGTGCAAGGCCAACGAGCGCTGACCAGGCCCGGCCAACCTGGTGGCGACGTAGCCCTTTGCAACGTCCAGCGTCGACACGATCACGAACGGTGCCAGCCCCGCAGCCCGATACGCCCCCGTCGCAGACACGGACTCCGGATGGACCGCACGAAGGTCGATCCCTGAGACGAACTTCGCCGCGAGTTGCGCGGACGGCAGCGCGCCGATAAGGAAAGAGCACCCTGCCCGCCGAAGTCCCGAACCAATCACCGCTACTCGTGTCGTGCCTCCGAAAATGACGGTGTCAGTCACTGACAGCTCCCAAGGCCCGACCATGTCCAGCGCATGGGAGCCTTTCCCAAGACCTAGGCGTTGAACCGCTCTGCAGGAGAGCGCAATGGGACAGGACAACACCGGCAACTCGATCGTCACCGGGCGGGTACCGCATGGACAAGCGCGGACGGCCCTCCCTGACACCTCCCTCCACGCAATCGCAGAGCGTGATCGACCTGGTACTGACCGAGGGTGACCAGCTGTCGGCGGAGGCCCAGAGGTTTGTCGTGGTGCTCGCCGATCACCCGCCTGTCCTGGACGGTTACCTCAGGGCTTCATTCACGGATGGTGTCGGCGTACACCTGAACGTGATCCTGGCAAGATTTTCGTGAAGCGGGGCTGTGCCACCGTGCGCCGGTGACGCTCCGTCACGCCGGCCATGATCCGTTTCTGAAGCTTCAGGTCCGTGATACGGCCTTCGTTGACGCCGGAGTTGAACGGGGTGGTGATCCCCTGCACTGCCGGCTGGTCTTCGCGGATGGCGTTGGCCAGACTCGCCAAGGCAGACAGGCCAGAGGCCGCGAGTTGGTCGAGCCAGTCCGGCAGCGGGGCGGCGTCGCGGGCATCGAGCATGGCAGCGAACTGCCGTACCAGAGTGTGGGTTCTGTTCGAGCCGGAACCGATCCGCATTCGCCAGTCGCCAACTTTCAGGATGACAATCCTGTCAACGACCAGAAAATTGCCGTTTACTGCGCAGCCACTTCGACCCGGATTCGACCCGACACCTTCATGCACCCCTAACACACCCACCTGACCTGCACAAACAGCGACAGGAGGCAGAGTCAGAGGCTGTACGGGCGGTAATCCTGCCGCACCCTTCTGACCTGGGCTTACGGGGGCCGAAACGGCTGTGACCTGCTAGGACGGGTTGCAGAGGCGATCGGAGGCAGTCAGAGGGAAACGCTCTGATTCGACCCCGGTTCGACCCGGGTCGCTCGGAGGCAGTCAGAGGCGATCCCTCTGATTTTGGCTCCGAGCGGACCCGAGTTGGCCGGCTCGATCAGGGCACCACCTCGACGCTCTTCGCTTCGCCCCGGCCGAGCCGCGATGGAGAAGCCTGCCTCTCGTCGGAGCCAGGCATACGAAAGCCCCCAGGACCGGAAATCCTGGAGGCTTCGCTTGGCACCGATTGGAGGTCGGTTCCGGACACCACCCGTGGTTTTAGCGGGCCTTGGTGGTGTCCACGTCTTTGCGAGACGTCTCCAGAATGCCATACGACATACCGGCTCCGCACTACTCGCAGCACACTTCACCCCAGCCAGAGGCAGTCACAGGCACCCACACCTCGCGACATGGTCTCGCGAAGCTTCCGCCAGCGGCGGCTGGTCTGGTCCTTCTCGGTGACCTCACCGGCCGCTACGCGGCGGGGAGTTACAGCCGGCTCGATCGTGAGGGACAGGTAGTCCCGCGTCAGGTCCGGACGGGCCTGGCCGAGCACGGTCACCGCATCACCGCGGCGATCGCCTGCCATGTGGCCCGGCACGGGGGCAACGTCAGCCAGTTGACGCACCTCCTCCTGCACCCGGATCACGAGGGCGGCAGGCACGCCCGGCACATCGCCCTCCGCTCCGGTCAAGCCCGCGCTCTCGCCTACATCGAGCGTGTGTGGAGGAACGCCAGCGCCACGGTCACCAGCACCGTGGGGGTCGCGTCGCGACAGGACGTGTACGAAGACCTCGCGGCCCTGCGTGACCGCATCGAGGTCACGCCGTGGCGTGGGGAGCGGGGACGCACCGCGCTGCGTGTGCTGCGGGCGCATCTCAGCTTCGCGGAGGCTGCCGGCGGTCGGCTGCATGCCGCGAGTGAGCGGCAGGCCGCGGAGGAAGCCGGGATCTCCCGGCAGACGCTCCGCCACGCCTACGAGAGGGTCCTGAAACCCGGGGGGTGGCTGCGCCGGCTGAAGGTCGGGCGCGGCAAGGAGGGCTCGTCCTGGTACCTCGGCAACGGCCTCAACGTGACGGCAGGCGGCTGGACTTCTCACACACAGACCACTCAGTTCCCCCCTCCCCGGCACTTGAGGAGTGGACCACTCCTGAGACAGCGCTCTCGGCAGATATCGACTCCACCGTCATTTCCCATCTGATGGCCCACGACGCCTTCGCCCACGGCGCTTTGGGCAGTTCCGCCCTCATGATCATCGGAGCCTTGCACGCCCGCCCGGCCCAGACCGCGGGTGACCTCGTGATCACCTCGTCCGTCTCCCGCGCCACCGTCTACCGCAGTCTCGACCGCCTCGCCAGCCACGGCCTGGTGCACCACATCGGCGAGACCTGGATCCTCGCCCCCAAGGCCCTCGAAGGCTTCGGTAACAGCCTTCCGGAGGCTGTTACCGCCCCGCACCTCGTGCTCTCACGCGGCTGGGACACGGTCGCTGCTGATCACGGAACCGCAGGCCTGGCGGTACGCCGACGGACCCTGCACGCGGCCGAGCGGACGGCCTACCGGGCGGCGCTGGACCGACTTGCCGGGCATCGCAGTAGCGCCGTGGTGATCATCCGCGACGGCCGCCAGATCCTCGTTCCGGCCCCGCGCCCCGACGAGGTCCCGTCCTCCGTACAGGCCCGGAACGGATGCGTCCTCGATCCGGTCACCGGACAGCCCACTCCGGACTGGCGGATCGCGACCGATGGCCGCTTGATCCTCATCACCCCCGCCGACCAGCGCAGTTACGACGAGCTGGCCGCCGCCCATGCCGAAGCCCTCAGTGAATGGGAGTCCGCAGCATGAACCCACGCCCCCCAGGCCCGTCCCCCGACGGTACCCGGCCGACCCCGCAGATTCTGCGGCAGCAGTACGAGTCCGGTGCCACGGTCGAGGAGCTCATGGCCGCCAGCGGCCTGTCCTACGGCACGCTCCTGAACCGGCTCAAGGGCGCCGGGACCGTGATGCGGACCTCCTGGCAGACCCGCCGCATGCGCGCAGACCCTCAAGCGCGCCGGCGTCTCGCCGCCCATCTGCGCACCCTCTACGAGAAGCACGGCGCGACCCTCACCGAACTCGCCTCAGCCGCAGGAGAGACGAGGACCGTCGCCCGAGGCCTGCTCGTGGAGGCTGGCGGCACCGTGCGCACGACGCAGCAGACGCTGCAGATCCGCTTCGCAGCGCGTGCCGCCGAGCGGCAGAAGCTCGCGCAGTCCTTGCGGACGAAGTACGAGGCGGGTGCCACGGTCCCGGAACTCGCTCAGGAGTGCAGGTACTCCGTCGGCACGGTCTACCGGCTTCTGCACCAGGCGGGCACCCGTATGCGGGCCAAGCACCGCCACGGCCCCTCTGGCCGGGTGAAGAAGCGGTGATCCACGCCTGCCCTCTCGCGGATCCCCGCCGGGGAGCGATTCGCGTCATGGGTTCACCCGCCCACGATCCCGGCCTCGGCTCCGCGCCAAGGGCCCCTCCCTTGGCAGCGCCCCGGGCACGTGCCGACACCGTCGGCTCCCTGAACAAGATCAATGCCCTTTTCCATTTTGAGGAGATCAAGCACACGTGAACGAGAACACCCGTCAAAAGAACTTGGCGGCCACCACAGCTGCCGTCTGGGACGCGTTCGTCATCGTCGTCGGCATGCTCAAGGGCGGCACCGGCAAGACCACCTCCGCCTGGTTCATCGCCCTCTACTACGCCGTCGTCCTCGGACTGCCCACCCTGCTGCTGGACGCCGACGCGACCAGCCAGTCCGCCTACGACTGGTTCAAGGTCGCGCAGGCCGCAGGCTTCGAGATCCCGGCCAACCTGGTGATCGAGCGCTACCCGTTCGACGACCTCGCCGAATACATACGCGCCAAGCGCTCGGAGTTCGGCGCGATCGTCGTCGACGCCGGTGGCGGCAGCGCCAAGTTGTTCCACGAGGCTGTTACCGAGGCCGACCGGCTGATCGTGCCGGTTGCCCCCACCAAGATCGAGCGCCGCAAGCTCGTAGCCACCTTCGACGAGGCAGAGCGCGCCGCAGCCCGCAACACCCGCGGCGTCGCCGCCCACGTGGTGCTGGTCAAAGCCGACGACCGCACCAGTCTCCCCAGCACCGCCAAGGACAAGCTCCTGAACCCCGCCATCGGCGAGGGAATCGGACCGGATCGGGACGAGGCGTTCCCGCTCGCCGACACCGTCATCCACTCCTGGGTGCACTACATGGAGGCCTTCGGCGAGATCCCCACCGACCTGAGCGAATACACCGCGCTGATGAAGGAGCTGACAGCATGACCGATCGACCCAAGCCCCCTACCCGCCGGACCGGCCGGACCCTCAACTCCGCCGACAAGACGACTTCTCCTCCCCCGCCGCCCCCGGCCGCCGAGCTCACTCGGGAGCAGCTTGCTGCCGAACAGGCCGGCGTCCAGGGGGTAATCGCGCCTGCTGCGCACGAGCAGCAAGCCCAGCCTGTGCCCTCCACGATCTCCGTCGACGGGCCTGCGCAAGGCCGGAGCGAGCAGGTGGCCGAGATAGGGCAGGCGTCCGTCACGCCGAGCGTTCAGGGCCCTCTGCCCAGCCCAGGGCAGGAACCGGTACCCGACCAGTCGTCCCTCGCTGCCGTCGGTTCCGACTCGCGGCAGGTATCCGACGGTGAACAGGAGCAACAGCAGGTTCAGACCGCTACCTCCGCAGTACCTGAGGTTCAGGCCGGCCAGTTGCGTGGCGGCGTACCTCAGGACGGGCCAACTCCCGCCTCACACGCGCCCCAGAGTGCCGAGGTAGCCGTGCGCTCGACGGTCCTTCCGGCTGCTGGTGCTTCCGCGTTCCCGGTGAAGAGCGAGATACCGGTATCCCAGCGGGAGCAGGACGTCCGTTCGGAAGCCGTGCCGAGCGAGGGGGCGCCTTGGACACAGGGTCCCGGCCAGCCTGCGGACATTCCTGAGGCTGCTGTCGTTCTCAACCAGCGTGTCATCGCGCGCGAGAGCCTCGACTCCTCGGTCCCCGCAGCGCTGCGCCTGAAAAGGCGGATCAAATACTTCGCGCTGCACAACGAACTCGACCATCTACCGATCGGCGACATCGTCTCTGTCGCGATGGACGAGTGGCTCACCACCCGCGGCTTCTGACGCACCATACGGCGTCCGGGTGGCCGCGAGCACACGACTCGTTCGCGGCCACCCGCCCCCCGGCGACTATTCCGCTATTCCAATATTCCAATAGGCTGATCACTATTCGGCTAGCGGAACCGACCGGAGCAACCCATGCCCGATCTCGCGCACCACGTCCGCCAACTGCGCGACATGGCAGACGCCTTGGAAGCCCAATCCCAGGCGACCGACGACCCGCTCATCCCCCACCCGGACACACTGAAGGTCATCAACAGCCGCCGTACCAGACGCGGTCAACTCAACTACGCCGTCCCCAACGCGCTCCAGCTCCAACAGCGCGTCCGTCGCTACAACGCCCTCACAGGCACCGCGCACGGCGACATCGTTGCACTCGCTCTCGACATGTTCCTTCGGGCCAAGGGCTATCCGCCCGACCTCACCCCCTCCAAGGCCGACAGACCGTGAACCCGGCAGCCGAGCAAATCCCCCCCGGAGGGTGTCGTACTCCGGCGCGCGGACCCGGACGCCGTCGCCGAACAACTCTCGCTTCTCGGGGAGCCAATACCGATTGGGCGTAGCTCCTTTCAAGGGACGGCTCTACCTGCATGAACTGCGGCTTGGCGCGCGACCGGGTGATCGAACCGGGTCCCCAGGAGGGCGTCGCCGCGATCCGTGACTTCCAGGCAGTCGATCTTGATCCGGCCCCGAGCGTGACCTGGCGGTTTCGAAACGATCTATGCGGTGCTCGGCCCGGCCGGTGAGGCAAATGCCCAGCTCAGCCTGTCCCTTGAAAGGAGCTACACCCAACTCCGCTCACTCGCCCACCTCGGCATCGGCCAACAGATGTGACCCCTCGTAGGGACGATGAGGACGCGCCACAGCCCTGGTGTCGCGGGCGTCGCTCGCGGGTTGTGACCCCTCGTAGGGACGATGAGGACGCCTGGAGCGGCCCGCCGTTGTCGCGGCCGTGGCTGGGTTGTGACCCCTCGTAGGGACGATGAGGACCCACAGCCGGTTCGTAGCCGCCTCGACGTCCGCCTCGTTGTGACCCCTCGTAGGGACGATGAGGACCCTCCTGTCCCTCGACTCGACGTGGGCGCAGATCGTGTTGTGACCCCTCGTAGGGACGATGAGGACGGGCCACACCACGTACAAGGCGGAAGTCCTCCTCGTGTTGTGACCCCTCGTAGGGACGATGAGGACGATCCCGCACATTGCCGCCAGCCGAGGCCAGCACCTGTTGTGACCCCTCGTAGGGACGATGAGGACCACCCACCACGTCCTCGGCATGTCCGCCATCGTCAAGTTGTGACCCCTCGTAGGGACGATGAGGACGGCCCACGCCGACGACTGCGGCATGCGTCTGGTCGTGTTGTGACCCCTCGTAGGGACGATGAGGACCTGATCCCCCTTTTCGGCCGGTGGCGGCCGAGTGCTGGTGGGCGCGGACGATGGTGGAGTCGATCTGGACGAGCCAGTCGATGTCGCCGACAGCGTCCGCGCCGGCCTGGATCTGCTGGAGTGCCCGGGTGAACACGCCGTCCAACGCGTAGCGGCGAAAGAGGGTGCAGACCGTCTGCCACGGCCCGTAACGTTCCGGCAGGTCACGCCAGGAGACCCCGGTCCGGATCTTGTAGACCATCCCGTTGATGACCTGCCGGTCCGGCACGCGCGGTCGTCCCGTCGCGGCACGCGGTATGAGCGGAGCAAGTAACTCCCACTCCAGGTCGGTGAGTTCATGGCGGCGTATCACCCGACCATGATCCACCACTCAATGATCTTTGAAGACGGACCCTAGAGCGCATGGCCACGGGGGCGCCTGCACCGCCGTGGCTGTAGGTGCGGACGGCGCCGAGCAGGGTGTTGGGGGTGACGCTGGTGTTGACGACGATCTCGGTGTCGCCGACGAAGAGCGTGGTCTGGCCGGGGTCGCGGCGGATGAGCTGGTTGCCGTCGGCGTCGTAGAGGTACTTGGTGGTCGTGGGGCTGCTGCCGGTGGTGTCCACCTGGGCCAGGTGGCCCTCGTCGTCCCAGGTCAGGGTCTGGCCGGGTCCGGTGGTGGGGGTGCGGGTGTGCAGGTTGCCGTCTTCGTCGTAGCCGAACGCGGTCGGGTTGGTGCCGCCGGTCGTGGCGGTCAGGGTGTGTGGCTGGGCGCCTGTGGAGTTGCAGTTGGTGGTGCAGCCGTCGGCGTAGGCGGTAGTGACGGTGCTGCCGGTGGTCCCGATGGCGTGGTCGATGGTCTGACGACGGTCGCCGATGGCGTAGTAGCCGAAGGACTGCCAGTAGGAGCCTGGCGCCGTGGTGAGGGTGTTGGTCCAGGTTTTGGCTCCGTTGTGTTCTTCGGTGACCAGGCCGGCCCGGCCCTGCCCGTCGTAGTCGGTGACGGTGGTGTCGGGGATGGAGACCTGGGACACGGGGATCAGGCTGCTGCGGAGATGACGCCTTGCGGGCCCTTAGCGAGGCGGTCGGCGCCAACGTCGACGACGCGCACATGAGCGCTACCAGGCGCGGCCTGCTGGGCTAAATGATCTGCGAGCCGTGTCGCCGCTGGTCGAGGAAGACCCGGTAGGAGCGGATCAGCGCGACTGACCTGGCGGCCGATGGAAAGCGCGGGTCGCGCATCAGGGCGTGACCAACGCCGCGACCGCAGAGGTCACCAAGGCGCGCCGTTCGGGTTCGGGCACCAGGCCTGCCACGTCCTCTCCGGGCAAGTGCCACATGTTTGCCAAGGTCAGCACCAGGGCCAGAATGTGCGTCGCGGGCCGCGCCGTCGTCACCGTCCCGCGCCGCTGCGCCTCGGTGATCGCCGCGACTTTCTCGGACATGGAGGCGGCCACGGCGGTGCGCTGCGAGGAGTCGCCGCGTTCGAGGTCGTACCACTTGAGAAACCGCATGACGTCGGGGAATGACCTGCCTGCGTCGTGCAGGTGGCCCGCATACTCGGGCAGGCGATCTGCGTCGATCGGTACGGACGCGATGATCAGGTCGACTATCCGGTCGAAGACCGCGTCGAACAGTTCGGCCTTGCCCTCGTAGAACGAGTAGACCAGCCCCGGGCTGATACCCGCACGTCTGGCCATCCGGTCGATCCGCGCTCCTGCCCGGCCGAACTCGGCGAACTCCGCCAACGCGGCTTCGAAGAGCAACTGCTTCTTGGCTTCGGGATCCCGGGTGCGCATCCGCCCACTTTAATTAATGAACGTTCATTTGACAAAGCTTCGCGCCACCCGCACGATGACTATTGAAAAATCGTTCAGTAAGGGAGCATGATCACGATGAGTCACTGGACCCCGGATGCAATCACGGACCAGGCTGGACGCACGGCCCTCGTCACAGGCGGCAACAGCGGCATCGGGCTGGAGACTGCACGTGTGCTAGCTGCGCGTGGCGCGCGGATCATCCTTGCTGGACGCAGTGAGGCCAACCTCGACAAAGCGGTACAGCAGGTGCTCGCCGTGGCGCCGAAGGCCGAGACCGGCACGCTGGTGGTCGACCTGTCGGACCTCGCCTCGATCCGCGAGGCGGCCTCTCGCATCGCCGAGACCGAGACGATCGACTTGCTGTTCAACAACGCCGGGGTGATGAACCTGCCGACCCGTCAGAGTACGCGCGACGGGTTCGAGATGACCTTCGGTACCAACCATCTCGGCCACTTCGCGTTCGACGCGCAGCTGTGGCCCGCCGTTCTCCGCTCCCCGGCCCCTCGGGTGGTCACGGTCAGTGCGATCGCCGCGCGCTGGCCCATGGGTCGGCTCGATGACCTGATGAGCGAGAAGAGCTACCGGGGCATGGGTGCCTACGCCAAATCCAAGCGCGCCAACATCGTCTACACCCTCGAACTCGCCCGGCGCACCGCCGGCACGCCCCTCAAGGCGCTGGTGGTCCACCCGGGGGCCGCGATGACCAACCTTCAGCAGCACGGCAATGGCGCCCTGGCCAGGGTGTTCACCCCGATTGCCGAGCGCCTGCTCATGGGTTCGGCCGAGGGCGCCGCGTGGCCGTCGCTGTACGCCGCCAGCACCCCCGACGTGGTGAGCGGGCAGTTCATCGGCCCTTCGGGACGCGATCAGACCTCCGGCACACCAAAGCCGGTCAAGCTCCCCCGCGGCGCGGACGATCCGCAGCAGGGCGCACGCCTGTGGGCGGAGAGCGAACGGCTGACCGGAGTCGCTTTCCGGCCCTGATATGCCATCGAGGCCGCAGCCCCAGCCGGCGTTTCGCCGACCACGCCACCCTCGTCCTGCCCAGCCACTGGGTCCGCGGCTTCGTTGCCCATGCCTTCCCCGGCCTTGACGACGAACAGTTGCGGGACCCGTCCCGCTCCCCGCTCTTCGCGAAGCTGGACAGCCTCCCGCCTGCTCTGTTCACCGTGGGCACGCTCGATCCTCTTCTGGACGACAGCCTGTTCATGTCCGCCCGTTGGCAGGTCGCCGGCAGCCGCGCCGACCTCGATGTATGGCCCCATGGCGTCCACGGCTTCAACAACATGGCCCCAGGACCGGCCGCTCTGTCTTCGACCGCATCTCCTCCTGGTTCAACGCCCGTCTCTCCGCCTGATCCACCGACCGCAGGAGCACCACCATGAGCGCGCAGGACAACATCTCCGTCGTCCAGGAATTCATCGAAACCGCCCTCAACGGGGGCGATCTCTCCGGCCTGGAGCGGTACTGGACCGAGGACATGGTCTGGCGCGGGGGCAGTCTCGGCGAGTATCACGGCTTGGCGGACTTCAGGAAGTTCGCCGAGGCCAACGCCGCCGACGCGTTCAGCGGCATGCACCTGGAGCCGCAGCGGTTCCTGGCCGACGGCGACACCGTCGTCGCGCTGTTCACCAACAGCGGCGTCAACACGGGCCCGTTCATGGGTATGCCCGCCACGGACAAGCCTGCAAAGTGGAACGGCGTGGGGATCTATCGCATCCACGACGGCAAGATCGCCGAGGCGACCTTCGTCGAGGACATCCTCGCCATGCTCCTGCAGCTCGGCATCACCAGCCTGCCCTCCCCCTCCTGACACAGCGAGCCGTACCGGCGCGACCGATGATCCCGGCCGGCACCCATGGACACTGCCGGGATCGTCCCGGTCGCCGGTCGGCATCTCGGCAGTGTCACACCTGCATCACGGACCTGGAGAAGGCACCGCCATGAGAATGACCGTCTTCGGCGCCAGCGGCAGTGTCGGCTCCGTGCTCATCCCCGAAGCACTGCGGAGGGGGCACGAGGTCATCGCCGTCACCCGCGACGCCTCCCACATCACGCTCCCTCATTCGAATCTGACGGTCGCGATCGCCGAACTCGACTGCGTGCCGGCCCTGGAAAAGGCCCTCGCCGGAGCTCAAGCGGTGATCATCAGCCTCGGCGACGCCGTCTGCGACACAGGTACCCGCGCCATACTCGCCGCGATGCGGAACACCGGCGTACAACGCGTGGAGGCGCTCACCGGATTCGGTACCAGCGTGATCAGCCGACGCCGACTCAACCCCGCGATGCGAGGCATGGTGGGCGCAGTCCGCCTCTTCGCCCGTTCCAGCTTTTCGGCGAAGGAACGGCAGGATGCGCTGGTTCGCGCTTCCGGCCTCACGTACACGATCGTCCAGCCGCCCACCCTCACCTTCGGCCCCGCCACCGGCGCCTACCGGCAAGGGGATTACCGAGGCCGGTCCATCTTCGGCAGGATCTCCCGAGCCGACCTCACCGACTTTATGCTCGACAATCTGGAACAGGAGCGCTACCTGAATCAGTCCGTCTACGTGCAGAACTGACCACGTCCGCCGTACCCTCCGGAGTCGTCGTGCCGGGCCGCGCCCATGTCGGCGTGCTGCACCACAACGCCTCTCCTGAAGCCGCCGCCCGTTATGAACGTGCGGCCAACGCCGGTGTCGCCGAACCGGGTGTTCTTGCCCGCTCCATTGTGCGCATCAGGCCGCTGTCCCCCGATCACCGTTGAAGCCGGCTCTGTGGCGGTCGCCGGCCTCGGGTCGGATGGCGACCGCCACAAGAGGCGGTGTCAGGCGGGCAGATGATCGGCGCTGGTGTAGATGGACTTGTGGTCCAGGTAGCTGCTGAGCCCCTCGGGACCGTACTCGCGGCCGATGCCGCTCGCTTTCAGGCCGCCGAACGGGGAGTTGAAGTCGATCGCGTAGTAGTTGACGCCGATCGTGCCCGTGCGCATCCGCCGGGCCACGTCGATGCCGCGTGCCTCGTCCTGGGTCCAGACGGACCCGGCCAGCCCGTAGTCGGAGTCGTTGGCGATCCGTACGGCGTCGGCCTCGTCGTCGTACGCGATGATGGCGAGGACCGGTCCGAACACCTCCTCGCGGGCGAGCCGGTCGGAGTTGTCCACGTCGGCGAAGACCGTCGGTTCGACGAACCAGCCGCGGTCGTGCCCCGAGGGGCGCCCGCCGCCGGTGATGAGACGGGCCGACGACGCGCGGGCGGCCTCGATGTAGCCGAGCACCCGTTCCTGGTGGGTCTTGCTGGCCATCGGGCCGCAGGTCGTCGCCGGATCCAGCGGGTCGCCGACGACGAGGCTGGAAGCGAAGCCGGCCACGGCCTCGACGATCTCGTCGTAGCGCGAGCGCGGTGCGAGGATCCGGGACTGGAGGGTGCAGGTCTGGCCGTTGTTCATGAAGGAGGCGCCGTCCAGACCGGCGACGAACGTGTCGAGGTCGGCGTCGTCGAGCACGATCGAGGCGGACTTGCCGCCGAGTTCGAGAGTGCAACGACGGATCAGACGCCCGCACTCGGCGGCGATCGCGCGCCCGGCCGCGGTGGAGCCGGTGAAGGCGACCTTGTCGACACCGGGATGGCTCACAAGGTAGGCGCCGGCCTCCCGGTCGGCGAGCACGATGTTGAGCACACCCGCGGGCAGGCCGGCCTCGATGGCGGCGTCCGCCAGCAGATAGCTGTCGAGCGCGGTTTCCGGCGACGGCTTGAGCACCACGGTGCAGCCGGCCGCGAGGGCCGGGGCGAGCTTGCTCAGCGCCAGTCCGAGCGGGAAGTTCCAGGGGGTGATCGCCGCGACGACACCGACGGGTTCGCGGCGCACGATGGTGGCTCCCCGCATGCTGGGGCGAAGCGCCTCCAGGGGAAAATTCTCGACAAGATCGGCGTTGCGGCGTAGATGACCGGCCGGCCCGAGCCCGTTGGTCTGTCGCGACAGGGCGATGGGCATCCCGTTCTCGCGGCTCACGAGGGTGGTGGCAAGGTCTGCTCGCTTGTCCCACGCGTCGGCGAAACGGCGCATGGCCTCGGCGCGCTCCGCTGCGGTGCTGCTGGCCCAGGGCCCGCTCTCCAGGGCGGCACGGGCGGCGGCGACGGCGGCGTCGATGTCGGCGGGGCCGGCCATCGCGGCGATGCCGATGGGTTCCTCGGTGGCGGCCTCCAAGGCCACATGACGCTCATCGGTGCTGGGGCCGATCCAGTCGCCGCCGACGAAGAACATCGGCCGGTCGAAGGGGGTCTGGTTCTGGACGGTGTTCATGGGAATCTCCTGGTAAGCGACGGCTCGGAAAGAGTCGGGACTGCTTCGGAACTGCTGGTCGGGTGACGCGGCCGCGGTGTGTGCGGGCAGGCTGGAACGGCGCGGATGGTGGGAGTCGCGGTGCACCCGCCGAATGCGAAGGCTGAGAGATGTCCGAGCGGGAGACGCAGCGGTCGGGTCGTCCGCCCGGAGACGCGGTCGGCTGTTTTCGGGCACGGCGAGCAGCCGTCCGAAGACGGGTCGCAGACGAACAGTTGCTCTGCGTAGACGGTTATCCGGGTTCGCGCTCGGTGGCGTGCGGGTCGGCCGCCGGGTGTGGCTGATCCGCGCCCGGCTTCGGCGCCGCCCAACTGGCGAGCATCCGCAGCGCGTCCTCCGACGGGGTGTCCGGCTCGGGGGTGTACATGATCATTAGCTGACCGGGGTCGGCCAGCCGGGTCGATTCGTACGCGAGCTCGAAGTCGCCGACGACCGGATGGTGGACGCGTTTGACGCCAGTGGCGTACGAGCGCACGTCATGACGAGCCCAGCGGACCCGGAAGTCTTCACTACGCGTCGACAGCTCTCCGATCAGGGTCGTGAGCTCCGTGTCGTACGGCGTCCGGCCGGCTTCGGCGCGCAGCAGTTCGGCAGAGTCATCGGCGATTCTGTCCCAGTCGCGCCAAAAGGTACGGGCCGCCGGGTCGAGGAACGCGAAGCGGGCGGTGTTGACCGGCCGACCCGATTCGGCGTACATCGGTTCGTAGAGCGCTCGGCCGAGCGCGTTGGCGCCGATGATGTCGAGGCAGCCGGTGAACACGAGCGCCGCGGTGGTGGTCATCGAGTCGAGGATGCGCTGAACCGGCGGCCGCAGCCGCGGCCGTGCAGTGGGCGGCGCGGGTCGACGGGAGCGCCTGGCGCGGAGCAGGTCACTCAGGTGCGCCCGCTCGGCGTCGGTCAGCTGCAACGCGTGATGGATGCCGTCGAGGACCGATTCCGAGACACCGGTGGCGTCGCCGCGCTCAAGGCGTATGTAGTACTCGACACTGATGCCGGCCAGTGCCGCGACCTCCTCGCGGCGCAGACCCTTGACCCGCCGATCGCCGCCGAACACCGTGAGACCCGCCTGCTCGGGGGTCAACCGTGCGCGGCGGGTCGCCAGGAACGCGCGAATCTCTTCCCGCACCCCGGGGCTGACCTGCTTGCCATCGCTCATGCAATTGACGGTACGCCGCGGCTCGCCCGCCAACGAGTCACGCTCAGTACCCCCCAGCGGATCTGTCACCGGCACAGCTGGGGGCCTCGCTCGGGCTGGGCCCTCCGAGCAGGTCCGCTCATCGAGCCGCGGTGTTGTCGGTCCTCGCCACTGTCGCTCGGCCGATCACGATATTCACGGAGGGTGGCCCGGTGGGTGCCAGCGGCGGCCTTGGCGCCTTTGCAGGCCCGAGTGTCAGAGGGTGGTACGGGACCTGATGTTCGATGCGCTGCTTCGTCCGGTGTGAGTTGGCAGGTCGCGGCGGCGCCGGGCGGCCTCCGGCCGCGGCTGGGTGAGCAAGCCCTGCTCGGTCTCGGCGAGGACCCGCGCTCGGCGAGCCGCTTGAGCTTCACGCTGGTGTTGTTGCGGCAGGTGTGCGAGCGGCCCGCAGCTGGGCGTCAACCGTGGTGAACACCGCCATGATCTGCTGGTAAGCCGGATGGTCCGGCAGTTGCCGGGGTGCGGCCGGCTCGGGCAGTTCCAGCAGCGTCCTGCGGGTGATCCGCATCTCCTCCGCGGCCTGGTGAGATTCCTCCAGCTGCCTCCAACTCGGGGGCGCACTGCAAGTGCTGTCTGCGGACGGGCGTCGGCTGAACCCCGACGACACCACCGTCCACGAGATCTCCGCCCAGTGACCGGCTGCACCGCGATCCTGCCCCGGCTGGACGCGATCACGGAGCAGTGGCGGCAGGAGGCCGTCGGCCCTCTCCTTCAGCAACACGCCGAAGACGCCGGCCAGTTGCCCGGGATTCGACATGATGAGGAACCTGAAACGCAAGCTGCGCGGCTGCCCGGCCTGCGCTCCACATACAGAGCGATCAGGCGACGGAGACAAGTTCGCGAACCGCAGGGGCGACCTCTGCCGCGAACTGGCGGAGGAAGTCGGCCGAGGCCGCGCGGTAGAGGAAGAACGTGTCCGCCTGCTTGTTCAGGACCAGCTCGGCAAGCTGCTCGGCCCACACCGTCGCGGGGCCTTCGAGGAAGCCGGAGCCGGTGCCGAAGATGCCCTCGATGTTGTAACCGCGGCCGATGTCCCGCGGCGAGCGGCCTGCGGCGAGCGCCTCCTCGTCGATGATCCGGTTGGCGTCCGGCAGCGCGACTGGCGGGAGGAACGGGGAACTCGGGATCCAACCGTCGGCGATCGTCCCGACCACCCGCAGCATCCGCGGCTGGTAGGCGCCGAACCAGATGCCGATCTCGTGCCGCGGCTCGGGCCCCGGCTTCGCGTTGTCCAGCCGGTAGTGCTTGCCGTCGAAGGCGACATCCGTCTTGGACGTCCACAACGCGCGGATGAGCTGGGTGGCCTCTACCAGCGCCTCGATGGACTCCCCGGCGGTGCGTGCCGGCCCGCCCTCCGCGGCGATGGACCCCCACATCTGCTGGGCGCCGGTGCCCAGACCGAGTTCGAATCGGCCGCCGCTGAGGATGTCGATGGTCGCGGCGGTGCGGGCAAGCACTGGAGGCGGACGCAGCGGAAGGTTCAGCAGGTTGGACATGACCGTGATGCGCTCGGTCCTGACGGCCATGGCGGTCAACAACGCGAGGGTGTCGAGCCGTTCGGGCCAGTACGGGTGATCGGACAGCGTGACGACGTCGTAGTCGAGCTGTTCCATCAGTACGGCCAGTTCCACGACGTCCTGCGGGTGGCCCGGGCTCGGCTCCAGCAGGGCGCCGAACCTCACTGTGCCGGTGGTCATCGGCTCACCCCGCCGCGCGCACCGACACGCTCCGGCGTGGCAGTGCCGTAGACCTGCTGCGCGTGGGCCGCGTAGGCCTCCGTGGCCAGACCGCCGATGATGCCGCTGACCTCGGGCGGCATCTGGGCGACGATGTCGCGGACGGTGTCCGGGTCCGCCTCGTAGGCCATCATGCCGAAGATCAGCGGGGCCTGTTCCGGCGCGATGTCCCCCGCGCCGTCGGCCAGCATCTGCCCCCACTCGGCAGCGGTGATGTACTGGGCGAGAAGCGGTACGGCGTGGTCCTCCTCCGCCGCGAGGTGCTCCTTGAGAAGGTCGGAGAGCTGGGCCATCGACACGGCGAGGGTGTCGCGCTGGGCGGCATCCGCGGTACCGCGCCAGTGCGCCAGCCCGGCGCGCACCTCGTCCAGGACCCTGTCGATGTGTGCGTGCTGTTTCTCCATCAGCTGCGCGATGGACTCGGCGTTCGCCGCGTTCCGCTCCAGCAGCCGCGGCCACAGGTGTTTGTCCTCGGCGCTGTGGTGGTGATGGAGGCCGTTGTCGACGATCTGCAGGTGATCGGCGATGACGGCGGCGCGTGTGACATCGTTGTCGGCCACACCGCGGATGAGTGCCGGGGCGAGTCCGAACTCACGACGGAACATCGCGTGGGCCATGTACATGTCACGTACGTCGGCAAGCGGTTCGTTGCTCATGTTTGCATTCCCAGAGGTTGCCGGAAGGACTTGGCGATCCGGAATCTAGCAACCTGGCCTCCGTCGGCAAAGAAAATGTCCAGCACGCGAATCGGGCTATCCGCGGAGCGTATGCAGCGGCTTCTGACCGAATTTCGCTTCGTGCGCGGCGGCGAATCTCCCCAGATGAGCGAAACCCCAGCGGCGGGCGACGGCGGCGACCGAATCCGTGGCCGGGTCGGCCGCACGAAGCTCCTCGTGCGCCCGACGCAGCCGGACGTCACGCACGTACTCCATCGGTGACATCTCCAGATGCGCCTGGAACGCCTTCTGCAGAGCTCGCGGTCCGACCCCGCAACGGTCCGCGAGGAGCGAGAGCGTCAGCGGCGCCTGCGGGTCCGACTCGATGAGGTCGATGGCCGTACGGACCGACACGGGCCGTGCACGCGTGACGGGCCCACCGAGCGCCTCGGGGTGGGAGTGCGTCGCCGCCAGGAGGAATCCGTTCACGATGCTGTCCGCCAGGGGCCCGGCCACCAGCGGCTGCGACAGCAGACTGCCCGGAGCCGCGATCTGCCGGTTGACGGACACCAGCAGTTCGGCCCAGTTGCGTCCGAAGCCGTCGGCGTAGTTCATCACCGGGTCGAAGCTGACACGGCGGGAGGTACGGTCACCGACCAGCCGGGCCAGCATCGTCTCCACCGCGGGCATGTCGATGCGGACGCACAGCCCGCGGTACCCGGCAGGCCAACGGGCGGAAACGGCGCCGCCACCCGGCCGGTACAGAGCCGAGCCCAGGCGGCTCACCGTCAGGTCCACACCCCGGTGACGTGACTCGAAACGCCCCGCGATGGGCACGTGCACGTAGAAACCCGTGCCGACGTCCTCGGCCTCCAGCCCCAGCTCGCCGCTGAAATCGACCTCACCGATATGGATGGGACCGAGTTCGGCGTAGCGATACGTCGATACCGTCACCTCGTCCTGCGGCACGGATTCGATCGTCGACGTGCGAACGAGCATCAGACACTCCCCCGATGCCGGTCGGACCACTCGGCAGGAGACCGGGCATTCGAGTCATCGTAGCCCGTGATCGCGAGGCCGGCCGGGCGGTTCACGCAACCCCGGCCCAGCGGCACACCGATCACGACAGCTTGTGGAGCGCTGGACTCTCAAGGCGGGCGCCTGGCCGCGCGTGGACATCGAGTCCCAGGCCTTGACGTGATGAAGCAGACGTCCGTCAGCGGCTCCGCCATCACAGTGATTCCCGGTCCGGCCATCGGCGACGAACTGAAGGACGTCGTCCGGCCGTCGTCGACATCGACGGGATGCCACCCGTGCGGGCCGCTGCTCGGCACGATGACGGGCCGCGCATCTCGGGATCCGGCGCGAGCTCGTGGGCCAAGCCGCTCTGAACGACGGAGGGCTCGGACCGGCTGACCCAGCCGGTCCGAACACCCCGTCATTCCTGCTACTCGTTGCGTGCTGTTTCGGGTCCCGTGATCCGCCTGAGCAGCGGCATCGTGGATGCGATGACCGCCAGCGAGGCCACTAGCCCGGCGACCACGATCGCGTAGTACTGGATTCCCGGTGCCCGGATCGAGTAGTTGAACTGGGCCTGTACGAACAGTTGGGCGGCCAGGAAACCTATTCCAATCGCGACGACCGCGACGGCCACGAGCGGGACCGCGCTCTCCAGCAGTACCACCCGCCGCAGCACCCCGAGTTGTGTACCGGTCAGCCGCAGCAGGCTGAAGGGGCGCTTGCGGTCGCGCAAGCCCCCGGCCACGGTCACCGCCAGGCTGCAGCCGGCGATGGGGAAGCTGACCAGGATGACCACGTTGGCCAGTTGTTGGTATCCGGCGAGCTGTGCGCCACTTTGGGCATGGTCCTCACGGACGGTCCACGGGACGTCCTGGTCGGGATACGTGTTCGCGAGGATGGTGCGTGCGCGTTCGATCGTCGAGGTCGATCCGTCGGTGGCCACGACGATCTCGTGGGCCGGCAGGCGGGCCAGTCGCTGGGCGGAGATACCGGCGGCGGGCCACTCCGTGGGCCAGTGCTCCCAGGAGTACGTACCGAAGGTGCCGTAGTCCCGGCTGACCGACGCCGCTTCGGCTCCGGGCGCGCACGCGCTGTGGGCCGGCATCTTCGCGAGCTCGGCGCAGGAGGCCAGGCCCGCCACCGGCGGTTTCCCGGAGCCCCGAGGGCCGGCCCAGGATGGGTCCGCGGTGCCGAGCGGGTTCGTGTGGATCGTCAGCACGCCATTGACGCCCGGTATGGAGTTCAGGTCGCTCAGCGCGGCCGGCGAGAGCGGGGGCACACTTACGTCGCTCCCCTGGACGTAGTCGGCAACCAGGGCGCTGCCAATCGCCGGGGTGCTCTTCGGGATGCCCCGCTCGGCGTTCAATGAACCGATGATCCCGACGGCGGTGCTGGTGACGCACAGGGCGAGGACGAGACCGCTGACCACGCGGAAGCCGGCCTTCGGATCGTCCGCGAGTCGTCGGCCCGCGACGAGCAGAGCGGGCCGGCTGGTGCGCCTGGCCAGGACGCGGGCTCCGGCCATGGTCAGCCAGGGGCCCGCGATGACAACTCCGGTGAGGACCAGGAGGATCCCCCCGACGAAGACCCAGATCTGGCCGTTGGTGCTCCTGGGAACCCGGCCGATGACGTACGAGAGCTCGGCGATGCCGGCGGCCAGCGGGATCAGCCGGTAGACCCGCGGCGGGCCCGGTGTGATGCGGCGGGTGACTCCGAGCGGGGAGACGTGCACGCGGCGCAGGGCGATCCGGGCCGCGATCGCGGCCCCCACCGGGACGGCGACGGAGACGAGCAGGATGTCGCCGGCCCGGAGCGTGAGGTCGCTGGCGAAGTACAGCGTACGCGTGAGGTTGACGGCCGCCAGCTGCGTCCGGAAGAGGTAGAAGAGGGCGAAGCCGACAGTGGTGCCGATGACCGCGGCGACTGTCGATTCAACGGCTGAGATCAACGAGATCTGCCCCGGGGTGGCGCCCACCAGGCGCATCGCTGCGAAGCGCTGCTCACGGCGGGCGGCTGCCAGTCGGGTGGCCGTGCCGATGAGGATGAGCACCGGGAAGATCAGGGCAGTGCCCGCGACAGAGAGGATGAGCTTGCCGCCGCGGACCCGAGCAGCGGCAGCGCCTTCTCCGGACTGATGACCCGCTCGGGGCGCGGCGCGCCGATGCTCTTCAGGAGGCGAGGGTCGCCAGCTCCGCTCCCGCGTGGAGGAAAGCGCCGACCGCGAAGTCCGCAGTGGTGTCGTAGGTGACGGGTTGGCTGGAGTCGGGGCGGTCGCCGACGCCTTGGACGTAGCCGAGGACGCCGTCAGGGTGGACGGCGGTGGCGACCAGGCCGTTCCAGGCACGGGCGGCGACGGGCAGGTAGGTGGCCCGGGAGACGAGGGCGGTGGCGACGGCGTAGGCGACGGCACAGACGAAGAAGGACGTGCCGCTGCTCTCGGGGCCGGGGAAGTGGGCGGGGTCGGCAAGGTTGACGTTCCAGAAACCGTCGGGACGCTGGACCGGGGGGAGGGCGGTCACCAGGCGTGTGAGGGTGTCGCGGTATTCGGCGGTGTTGGACTGGGCGGGCGGCAGGGCCTTGAGGGTCTTGACGTGGGCGGCGGCCACCCAGCCGTTGCCCCGCGACCAGACGACGGGCTTGCCCGAGGGCGAGACGATGTGGCCGGGCAGGAAATTCTTGTCGCGGTACCACAGGCCGGTCGCCGGGTTCAGCAGGCCGGGGCCTCCCTCGGCGTGCTTGGTGTGCTGGTACAAGCTGTACAGCTTCTGGTGGTAGCGGGCGTCACCGCGCAGGGTGCCGAGGCGCGCGAAGGGCGGCATCGCCATGTGGAGGGCGTCGGCCCACCACCAGTCGTCGTTCTTGTCGACTTGGTCGGTGTAGGTCATGCGGTGCAGCGAGGTCTCGATCGCGCTGATCTTGTGCGGGTCGGGTTCCAGCGCGTAGAGGTCGAGATACGCCTGTCCGGCGTTTTGGTTGTCGGCGATCCGGGTGCTGGAGCCCCCGTTGAGGGCGTAGTTGTTCTGCTCGGCCCAGGACCGGGCGTAGCCAAGGTAGCGGGCGTCTTTGGTCAGGGAGTACAGGGACAGCAGGCCGGAGAAGAAGGTCGCGTTGGCCCACTGGTTGTTGCCCGGGTTGGCGTGGGCGGCGATCCAGTGGTCGGCGACTCGGCGCAGCACGGTGATGATTGCGGCGCGCGAGGGCAGAGTGGACGAGGGCACGGCGGCGGGGGTGGCCATTGCGCGCGGCCCTGCGATGCCGGTCAGGGCGGACAGCCCCACAGCGGCGAGCGCGCTGCCGCCCGTGGTGGTCAGGAAGCGTCGTCGGTCCATGTCCTTGTCCATGGGGGCCTGGGCCTTTCATGTTTGAGGAGGGGCGGATTCCCCGGAGTTGGGGGGAGGGTCGGCTGCTGCTGTGCAGGAGCCCCCTTACGGGAATCGGCGCGGCGGATCGCCATCGGCCGTGCAGGGCGAACTCAGTTGGGGTTGCGGACATTGGTGAGGGTTTCCCAGGCCACGAAGAGGTTGTTCGTGCCGGCCGGGCGGTTTCGCTCGGTGAGAGTCTGGGTATTGGCCATCGCGACGCCGTGGAGGGTGTTCAGTGTGTTGAAGCCGACCTCGGTGATGGGGCCGAGTCCGAGTTTGAGAGTGCCGCCGCACACGGTGGACGGGATGGCCGCGCCGAGTTCGTACTTCGACTGGAAGCCCAGTGCCTGCCGTAGCCGTTCACCGACCTGCGGATAGAGGTCCTGCCCCTGGATGCGGGCGGTCTCCAGGACGTGGGAGATCGAGGAGATGCCGTAGCCGGTGTGGGTGAGGTCGCGGCAGGTTTCCTGGGTGATGCCGGTGGTGAAGGTGCTTGCGCCGAACCAGAAGTTGACGATCTGGTCGCGAGTGGTGAGGTGCTGGCTGGGCACGGTCTTGGGCAGCGCGCCGTCCGAGGAGAGGTACACGAAGGCGGGGACGCGCTGCAGGTAGTGGCCGATCGCGGTGTCGTAACTGGTGTGGTCGTCGAGGAAGACAGAAATGCTGACGGCCGCCTCCAGCATCGTCAGGTCCCAGTTGCCGGTGCGGTTGGAGCCGTTGACGACCAGCGGGAGGTAGACGGTGCGCAGCATCGTCGCGAAGCGGCCGGCGTTGGGCCAGTTACCGCGCACGGTCTTGATGATCTCGGCTGCCTTGGGCCAGGAGGAGCCCGTCCAGCCGGTCTGCAGTGGGGCGTTGTCGTTGGTGTGGTTATGGATGGTCGCGGACCAGGCGTCCATGAGCTGGATCGCCTTCTGTGCGTAGCGGTCGTCGCGGTTGATGTACCAGGCCAGCGCGTCGGTGTACGCGGCTATCGCGTCCTCGCGTTCGTCGGTACAGCCGTTGTTGGGATTCGAGGAGGGGCCGCACTCCACGGTCGCCCGGGGTTTGGGGCTGCGTGACAGTGAGGCGTACGGGCTCGCCATCATGCTGTCGTACGCGGTCTTCCACGGCTGGGCCCCTGCCTGGACCTTGGCCCGTACGAAGTCGAGCTGGGCGGAGTCAAGGTTCACGCCCGGGTGCACGAACACCGCGGGCGATGCGGCAACGGCTGCGGCTTTAACGGTGCCGGGCTGAACGGTCGTGGCCCGCGTGGCGGCTTCCGGCGTGGGTGCCGGGGAAGCCGAGGCGGGAGCTATGACGGCTGCGGCCGCCACAGCGCCGAGCACGGCGGACAGGCAGGCGAACCGGGAGAGGGCTGTTGAACGCATGGGGGATGGCCTTCCATGAGGCGACTGCCGCTACGGAATTCCTATACGTGAACAGTGAATGCGATTGTGAACCGCTGATGCCGGAAGGTAGTCGCGCAGGAACGAGGGCGTCAAGGTCTAGACCAACATTGCGGGCAGCCTGCGGCTGCACCATCACACGTCCCGCGCGGTCTGGGACGCCAGGACACTACGTGCGTCGCGGGCACTGTCGAGGGCGATGTCGCCAACGCCGACCGCTCTCCAGAACTCGACCAACCAGCTCAGGGCATACGGCATTCATAACCCCGTCGGCAGCGTTCTCCTGGCCGCGCCCTACATGTCGCGAGCCGACTGGCAGCCGCTGGTCAGTGCGCTGTCCACGGCTTTGAGGTCACCCACGATGTCGGCGGAGGGGGCTCTGAGCCATTGGATCCGCAGGCCCTCGAGTGCGGCGATCAGGACGCGGGGCTGGGCAGCGCGGTCGGGCCCGAGCAGCCTCCGGGCCCGCCCAATGAGCCTTGTCCATCCTGGAATTGCTGGTCACGGGGCTGATGTGGGCACCGGTCCGGATGAGTGATACACCCTTAACCTCGATCGTTCATGAGGGTCCGTCAGCTTGCTGAGGGACCCTTTGTGGCTGGGCGTGGTGGAGTTTTCACGGTGCGGTCAGGCTGATGGCCCGGCTCTCGCGTCGGGTGGGCGCCGGGTTCCACTGCCTGGTGTGGTGATGCGGGTTGTCGGGATGGGTGAAGTGGCTGGTCAGCCGGGGTTCGGCAGGGCATGGAGCCGCTCGGTTGCGTGGGTGAAGACGTCGGTCCATGGCCATCGGGCGGGCAGGCGGAGCCAGTGGCGGCGGCCGGTGGTGACGAGCTGGGCGGCAGCCGAGAACAGCCGCAGGCGAAGCCGTTTGAGTTCCCAGCGGCGGGTCTTGCCGGTCAGGGCGAGCATGGGCATCCAGGCGAGGAGGTCGAGTGCGAGGGAGATGATCTCCAGCCAGATCCGGTTCTGTGCGGTGTCCTGCAGGGGCAGGTTGCGCAGGCCGGTGTCGCGGGCACGTCGGATGCGGTCCTCGCAGCGTGCCCGTCTGCGGTGACGCAGTTCCAGGTCGGCGAGCTGGCCGCCCTTGGTGTTGGTGGCGAAGCAGGTCAGCCGCAGTCCGTCGAGGTCGGTGAAGCGCAACTGGGCACCGGGGTGAGGCCGTTCCTTTCTGACGATCAGCCGCATGCCCTTGGGCCAGGTGCGCAGGTCGGGCATGTCGATGATCTCCGCGACCCAGGCGCCGGGCCGCTCGGTGCCGCCGGCGTCGTAAGCGGGCGTCCATGCTTTCTTCGGGATCTTCAGGACGGCCTGGTGGATGGTGTCGGTGATGGTCATTCCAACGGAATACGACAGCCACCGGCCCGGCTTGGAGAGCCAGTCGAGGAAGGCGTGGGTGCCGCCGGCGGAGTCGGTGCGGATCAGTGTCTGCCGTCCTCGCCGCAGGTGTCCGGGGAGTTGGGCCAGGGCGAGCCCAGTGGCGGTGATGTGGTCGGTGGCGGTGTTGGAGCCTGCGTTGCCGGGCCGCAGCAGAGCGGCCACCGGCTCCCCGGAACCGGCCTGGCCGTGGTCGACGAACGCGACGAGCGGGTGATGGCCGAAGGTCTTCTGCCAGGTCGCGGTGGCGTCCTGCTTCTCGGAGTGGGCGAGCACCAGCACGCCGTCGATGTCCACGATCACCTGGCCGTCGGCGGCCGGACTGTCCGCGCCGGCCAACTCCCAGACACGCGTGCGTACTTCGGAACGTGCGCCCCGGATCGCCGCGAGAGCCTTCGGGCCGGACGCAGCGAGGGCGTCGACGAGCCGGGAGACCGTCGGACCGGAGGCCACCGGGCCGAACACGACGGGCTCGGCCCGCAGCATGGCGACATCGGCCAGGCAGTCGCCGCCGAGTGCGACGGCCAGGGCCACATCCAGCAGGATCTTGCCCGGATCGTGCACGGTCCGCGGCTTGCGCCACGGTGCCAGCGCCGCCGATATCGCCGTGTCCAGGCCCAACTTGCGGACCGTCTCGACCAGCAGCACCGACCCGGCCTGCGAGACCACCCCACGGCCGCCGCCCTCGACACGAACACGCGGATACGACCCACTACGCTTCTTCACCTGGAGAGTGCTTCTTTCCTTGCAGCTGACAGGACCCTCGACAAGTCCCATCGTTGCAGGTCAGGAGTACTCTTCACCTTTCTGGACACCTGTTGGGCACGACGATGGACGAGGCGAGGCCCGAGATGAGCGACCGCAGAATCACCATTGGCTTGCTGGCAACGGGAGCCCTCCTCCTCGTTGCAGGAGGTTCCTGGTTCCTGCTGGGAGAGCACGCGGGCAGGGGCGATGCCGCCTTGGCTGTCGGCTTCGGCTTTGCGTTGATCTGCTTCTCGCAAGCGGCGCGGATGCTGGCCAAGCAACGGTAGATACCCGGAACTGCCTGACTCGCACGCGAGTAGGCGCTGGCCGGGAACACTTTCAGAGTGAAGAGCGACAGGACGTCGCAACGAGACGGTATTAACCTGTCACCCCAGCTCACCGCCCCTTCCTCTCTACTTGGCCACTCATCCCTCGTCCGCTCGGTGAAAGCGCGAGGCTAATTCGACTGAGTGTGAGCGCAAATGGCAATCCCTGACCGGCCTTGTCGGCTCGGTTCTGTACACGCTCGCGGCGGGGCACCGGAGGCGAACGCTGACCCCCGTGCCCGTACCGCTGAAGATCTACTGCGTCTGGACTGCGAGCGCACGATGGCTTGCCCCGGTTCTGTCGGTGATGGCCGGCGAGGCGGTGGTCTCCGGTCCCCTTCTGGGGAAGCGCGGGTGGCTCTACGCTCAATGGCACGGGGCGGAGGGCGAAGCCCTCATATGTGCTGCCGGGGGCCAACGTGACGGTGTCGACGCTGATGTTGCTGGGGGCTGCCGGCGGCGTACTGCGCGGGCTCCTGGACGTCTACGCCCGGTTTCTTGACTGGCAGTCGGACCGCCGCGCCCATCGGCGATTACCGTCCGGCCAGGAGGATGAACCACCACGGTTCCAGCAGTACTTCGATCCGGTAGGCGACCCTGTCGCCGCGGTGGTCCACAGCGGCCTGGGTGCCGCCGCCGCCGTACTGTTCGGCACCACGGGACAGATCAGCGGGGCGTACGCGGCCATCGTGGTCGGGATCTCCGCACCGGTCATCCTGACGCAGCTCAGCCGCGTCCAGTCGGTGAGCGACGCGCTCACCGCAAGCCCTCCGCCCGGCATGACCTCCGACGGCGCGATGCCGGAACCCGCGGCACACCGTGATCCGCCCGCCCCCGAGCCCCCAGCAACTTCCGCAGCGCCTGCTCTTCCGGTGGTGACACCGCCCCAACTCCCGGTGCCCACGCAGGCCTCCGCACACCTCGGCGAGTTCCCGTCGCCGGTCCCGGCCGAGAGACGGGCAGACGGCCTGCAGGCGCAGTCGAACGGACGGCCGGCTGACGTCGTGAGGGAACCGGCGAGCGGACGCACCAGCCCCGCTGTAGCGCCGCCGCCTCGTACGCGGCCCCTGGAAGAGGAGGGGACGACGTGACGGTTCGCCCCTCCTGGCCGACGCGTGTGGCCGCCAGCGTGCTGGGCGTCGGTCGCCCCGGACACATTCCGCCGACAGCCGAACAGCAGCGCGGCCTCCCGATCCGGCGACGACTGCTGGCCTCGGTCCTCGGCATCCGTGTACGCCCAGCCCATCCGCAGCCCACCAGCCCACCGACCGTAGCCCTGCCCCCTACCGACGTCATCGACCAGATCCGGGAAGCCTCCCCGGCCGACGACCCCCTGGACGACGACACTCCCTCGCCCGCCCAGCGCCTGCCCCCGGCCGGTGGATCGGGTCCGCGACCAACTGGCACCAGAGTCCGCATGAACAGCGTTCCGCAGCACCTGCACAGCGGGGACCGCCAGGAGTACGAGCGGATCCTCGACGAGGCGCTGCGCTCCGCCCCTACCCGCCCGGAACTGGCCGCTGTCGGCAAGCGGCTCAACCCCGAACAGCTGCGCACCATGGCGCTGAACGCCACCGCGCTCATCACGGCGGCCGCGGCGACCGAGTACCAGCACTACGTGAAGGTCCGCGAGGAACTGCGCCGGCCGGCGTCATCCACCCCGTCGGCCGTCCACGAGACCGGCTCCGCGGAACCCTGTACGGACGCAAAGGGGCTTGCCACCACCCTGGGAGAGGCGGCTGGGGGTGCGGGTGCCGTCGCCGTCGCCGCCGTCCTCACCCCCGTCCTCGCCGGCACGTTGGCGGCGATATTTCTGCTCGTGGGCTACATCCTCAAGATGCTCAACCCCGAGCCCTCCTTCGCCAAGACCCTGCTCACGGTCGGCTGGGTGTTCGGCGCCATGACCGCTGCGGCAGTTGTCGTGGCAGCCGTCGGCCTGCTGCTCACCGCCCTGCGCAACAGGCCCTCGCTCGACACCGGCCCCTACGGCGAGTCGGGCGGCGAAGTGGCCCGCGCCAGGGAGGCCTGGCACGACGCCCTCCTGGAACGCGGCATCCTGCCGTTCCTCCAGGAGGCACTCGCGGCTCCGAGCACGGCGCCACTCCGCCGTACGACACCCCCGGCCCCAAGTCGCATGCCGAACCTCGGCTACGACCGCCCAGGTATCCCCAGCCCGGACGACGGCCCGGAACCGGGCCACCGCCCGAGCTTTTCCAGCCCGGACTTCAGCAGCCCGGACTTCGGGGGGCCCGACCACCAGCCGGAGTGAGCAGACCAGACGCGGCCGATTTCGAGCGCGACACGATCACCTCGCCGGCTGACCCTGACTCCGGCCCGCCGCCCGCCGGGGGCAGGCAGGCCGGAGCTGCCTTCACGCGATGCCAGCGGTCACTGGACCGGAGGATCGCCGAGGTCGAACAAGCGGGACCGAGCGAGTTGCACGCCCACTTCGACCACCCCTTTTCTGCAGTGCCGGTTGAGAGGCATGTGAAGTTCCGCGCGTTGTACTTCCGGCTCGGGCAGTCCTACCGGGGGAACAGGTGAGCGGGATACAGCTCGGGATCGGGCGAGCGGTCGTAACGGCCCTCCTGAGTACCGCGGATCCAATTCCCAGGTTGCCTTCGAGGCGGAATCCACCGCAGCCCTTGCGCGGAGTACCTCCGGGCAGCGGCGCCGCTTGCCGTCTACCGGTACCAGTACTTGACGCCCCGGTGGTGCGAGCACGTCCCACGGGCGTGGGCACTGTAGGAGTACGAGTCGTCCTTGCACTTCGCGGCAGCGCCACGCGGATGCGGTGAGTTCGCCTTGCAGACACCCGTCGTGTGCCGCGCGCACGACGCGGCCGCCGCATCGGCCGCGACCGCGCCCCGGACTATCGTCAGCATGATTCCCCCTTCTGGTGGTTCAGAGAGGCGAGCATGCATCCGCCGACTTCGGCAGCCGGGCAGACCGGACGGACCGTCACGCAGCAGTGACCGTCGTAGCGCGGCCGTCGCACTCGGTTCGAAGCGCGCAAACAAGTGGACGGGCCAGGGGCGCTTCTAACTCTGCGGCGGCGCCCCTCACCCGGCATCAAGAACCGCGGATCAGCTTCTTGATCTCGTGCAGCGGCCCGAAGTGACTATGCATTTGTGGCGAGGGCCCCAGCAGGCTTCTACGGCAGGGCTACCCACGTGTAGAGGGAAGCTCCGAGCGCAACGACGATGCTGACGAATGCCAACCATCGCCCCGAGTCGAAACCCAGGAAGGTCGGCGTCGGAGCATGACCAGCTTGCTCACGTTGCTGGAGCCGCATCGACTCCATGGCTAGCGCATCGGCAAGTCGGCCCTGGAGGTCGGCAACGGCTTCGGCAGCTAGCCCCGCGGAGGTCCGCAGTTTCGAGGCCTCCAAGTCTGTCGCCGCGACGCTGACCGCAGCCAGCACCCCGATAGAGCCGGCAAGACCGTACAACCTCGCCTGGACGACAACCCCGTACGCAGTGCCCAGAATGGCCAGCCACAGGATGAGGATCTGAAGTAGTAGGACGGCACGGCCACGTCGGTTCTCGTACCAACGCCATGCATGATCCAACGCGATGGCCAGCGTTTCCCGCTCCCCCTCGGTCACCACCACACCATCGCAGAGGGAGCGGTCGTAGTCCAGACTGGATCAGTGGCCCTCTGCAGGCCCGCTGACCTGCAGTGTCTCAGATTCATGACCGGTGGCAGCCTCCGCCAGGCGGTGGGCGGCGGGACGCTCCACACGTGCCCACAGCAGCCGGACTGGCTCCAAGATCACCCGCACATTCTCCGGCGGCAGGAGTATCGCCAGAGCCCAACAGAAAAACACTCCGGGCCCCGGAGAATCAGTCGTGACATCCCCGGGGCCCAATGCACGGAGCGGCATGGTTCAGGACGGACGCTGGAATCCAGAGCGCCATCCGACGGACAGTCCCCAGTGGACTCCAGGGCTGGCCGTAACCGTGATTTTGACCTGTTGCTTGCTGCTGCCCAAGCCGATTTCGTTGTAGGTCGTCGAGGGTGTGGCGGCGCAGGGGATGGTGTAGGTGGCCAGTTTCCCGATGGCTATGGTCGTTTTCCCCTCGCCGGTGCATTCGGTCGCCACGGCAACCGTCCCCGCCTTGATGTTCCCGATCACGGCCACCTCTTCCGATCCTGTCCTGTTCGCCAGACGGATGAGGGCCTTGGCCGAACCGGAGATGTCGGGCGGAGTCTTCGTCAGATCAATGACGGAAGAACGAGGGGAAGGCGATGCTGAGGCGGTCGGGGTTTTGCGCGGTGAGCTCTGACCGTTGTGCGCTGTGCAGCCCGCGATGAGGGGAACGCTCGCCGCGAAGGCGATCGTCACTGCCGCACGGACCTTGGTCAGCTTATCCATGTGTACCAGCCGACGGTGTAAGGCGTGTACGAGACGATTGTCGAAGGCTTGGAGCTCTCGCAGTTGCTGTACACGTAGTAGCTGGTGCCGGTGACACGTCGTCGCCAAACGCCGTACTTGGCGTTGAGGGTCTTGTGCGCCGGGATGGCGGAGGTTACCGAGTTGCCCAGTTTCGCGGTCAGTGATGCTGACAGGTTGACGCCGAAGGTGGCTTCCTGGCGCGAGACGAGCTCGCTGAGCGTGACCTTCAGCGACCCGCTGAAGCTGATGCCGACGGTCCCTGACGCCTCGGCCGAGAACGTGGTGCTCTCCTTGCTGCTGGTGCCGTTGTAGTTGGACTGAGGGGCGCCGATGGCGCGGATGTATCTGCCTCCGAGGTGAGTGGGCCGGTAGACGCCGCCCGAGTCGCAGAACCGACCGGCAGGTGCATTGCCGTTAGGCGTGTCCGTGGGGGCCGCCGGCTCGGATGTGACGGCCGCGGGGTCCGTAGGCGCGTCGGTGAGGTCCGTCTCCGCGGGATCGACCGGCGGTAGCGTCGTCAGCGTGCCGTCGTCGTCGTTGCCGTCGATGGAGAACCATCCTTGGAGGTCGACGATGAGCTGGATGGTGCCACCGCTGGCGTTGTAGATGCTCACCGCGCCCTGGTCACCGGGCTGGGCAATCACCAGGTCGGTGGTCGAGGTGTTCGCCTGGAAGTTGTCCACCGACGTCGTCGACGGCATCGGCTGCCCGGTCGGCCACACGCGAAGATAGCCGGAGTTCTGCTGTCCGGTCGTGGTCAGGTTGAGTACGGCCGCGCCGAAGGAGGTGGGGATACCGTCATTGCCCGCCACGGTCACGCTGACGCTGCTGTCGGCCGGGATGGCGGTGGTGGTGCGGGTGTCGAGCAGGCGGTCCTGGGTGGCGGTGAAGACCCCGTCACCGGAAGTTGCCTGGGTGAAGTAGCCGTAGACGTCGAGGACCACGTCGACCGACTGGGTGGACGACCCGTTCTTCAGGGTGATCTGGCCATTTGCGCCTACGGGGATCACCGCGCCCTGCGACGTGGTGACGCTCTTGTAGTCGACGACCGGCTGCCCGGCCGATCCTCCGGTGGCGTACGCGTACAGGGTCCCGGCACTGCCGGGAGAGGGGACGGTGATGTTGGCGTAGACCGACCCCTCGTCGGTGATGCCGTCCTTACCGTCGATCTGGACGTTCAGCGTGCCACCGGGTGCGATCTTCGCCTGTGTGGCGCCGGTGCCGTCACGGGTGTCGACGAGTCGTGACTGCGTGACCGGAACGTACCCGCCCGGGGAGGCGGTGCCGCCGTCGGAGGTGAAATAGCCATTGACGCTCACGACGAGGTCGACGGTGCCGCTGGAGTTGTAGGCGTCGATCTTCCCGTCCGAACCGACTGCCACGATGGCCGAGTTGCTTGCGTCCGCGCTGCTGGAGAAGTTGATGACGGACGCCGGGTTGGGCCTGGTGGTGCCGTCGGGCCACAGCTCCAGGTAACTGCCGGACGAGGTGGCGTTGGCCGCGGTGATGTCCAGCGACACGGCCGACACACCGGAACTGGGGATGCCACCCTGCCCCAGTACCTGGAAGGCGGCGGTCGAAGCCGCACCGAGCGCGCTGCCGACGCCGAGCGCCGAGCGCGTGTCAACGATTTTGGCAGAGGGCGAGATAGCGGAGAAGTTCCCGCTCGTAGTGGTGGCACCTGCCTGGGCGATGCTGGTCAGGCCGAAGCCGGCAAGGACCGTGAAGAAGACGACGGCCAGGGACAGACGTCTGTGTCTTGTGCGTCTCGCTTGCAACATATGTGAACCCCCCTATATTTCATGGAATTCGCTCCCCGATGGGAGGCATGTCCATGCCGGAGGATCGTAAAGATCACTTACTTAAACAAACAACGATCTTTGACTAAAGGACACATAAAGAAGAGGAGGGCTGATGGGCGCTGACCTGCACGAATCCATCGCCCGATCGTCCCTGGCGCCCCGTCAATAATCAGCGCAGCACCAGCAGTTCGCCACGTACGCCCTCATTTATCGAGGAGAACCACCGACGCCTTTCTGAGGCCACCGCCCTACCGCTGAAGTCCAAACTCGGAGGGACCGCGATCGGCACCGGCGTCAACGGCCACCCTCCTACGCCGTGCTCGGGTGGCGCCGGCCTCACAGCGGTGCTGGGCACAGACTGCCTCCATCGGGGCCAGCGCATGGTCAGGCTCGGGGAACACATGTCGGCTGAGTTCCCGCATCGCACGGGTCTGCCGTTCGAACCGCCTCCGTGATGTCCAGGATGTCCAGGTCCGCCAACCAAAGTGGGGCGGCGCCCCAGCGACGGCTCTCCGGTGACACCGCTGCCGAGCACACCGCGCAGAACACGTGAATCGCAGCATCGAAGCCCTGGCCACAGCCACCCGCCGACGCCGGGAACAAACCGAGTCCGCCGTTGAGAAGGCACTGAAGGCAGCCCGCAAGACACGCACCCCGGTGAGCGTGACCTCCATCGCCAGGGCGGCCGGAGTGTCCACCGACTTCATCTACCGACATCCCGTCCTACGCCCGCAGGTCGAGGCGCTCCGCCGGGCACGACGCGATGCCGTCCCGGGCGACGCAGCTCACGCCCCCGACGCTGAGGCTGCCGCCAGTACGCTGGTTCGCCGCCTCACTCAGCAGCTGGCCGCCGATCGCCGCAAACACCGTGAAAAAGTTGCCAACTGCAGGCCGCTCTCGCTGCGGCACACGGCCAACTGTTCGCCCTGCGACGGCACTTGCAGGGGTGAGGCGGCCGCCCTGCGGGCCATTTCAACCGTCAGTAGCCTCCCAGGAATGACGACGCTACAAGATCTCGCCGCTCGCCTGGACCGAGTCGAGGCCGAACTCGCACTGCACCGGCTGGCCCACGACTACTGCGTGAGTGCCGACCACCGCGACCCAGTCCGCTGGAAGGCAATTTGGACAGCGGACGCCGTGTGGGAGACCAGCTCGGACCAGATATTCACGGGGAACGAAGCCATCCGCGCGGCGGTCGAGCAGCAGTGGCAGGCATTCCCGATCATGCAGCATGCCAGTGCCAACCACACGGTGGAAATCGACGGCGCTGCCGCGACCGGACGATCGGACGTCGTGGTCCTGGCCCAACTCCCCGACCACCGCTGGATTGCCGGTGGAGGTACCTACGAGGACGAGTACCGGTGCGAGGGAGGGATCTGGCGCATAGCGCGGCGCCGGGTAGTACGTCCTTTCGACCTTGCGCCTTTGGCGCCGAGCGATGGACCCGTCTACGTCGACGAACCAGTCCCGGCCAATCCTGGCGATGCTGATGAGCTGTACCAGTCTGGGGGCCGAACTTGCCGTCTTCCAGAAGGTGCGGGTTGAGGTAGTTGTTCACGAAGAACTGCACGCAGCGGACCGACACTCCTGGGCCGGGGTAGCCATAGCCGACGTCGGGGATTCCGGGGTCCGCGTGAGCCGTCGTCGTCCCGAGCCCGATGGTGACGGCTGCGGCCAGAGCCACCGTGGCGCGACGGAGTATGCGGATGTGCCTCATCGAACCTCATCACGTGTGGATGTGAGCGCGGGCGGTCAACCGGCTTCGGTGATCTCGGGGTGGAGCGGTCCAGTCGCGGGGGCGCGCCACCAAGACGGCCACGACCCCGGCCGGGCCGGGCGGCTGAGCCCGCGCCATGCACGAGGCCGCCCAGCCGACTGTCGGCTGGGCGGCCTCTCAGTTTTCCTGACGGGCGGGTCAGCGGATCGGCAGCTCGGTGGTGTGTTCCTCGCGGACGGCCTGCAGGGAGCGGGGGTCGAGACCGAGCAGGCTCAGGATCGTCGGTGCGATCTGCTTGGTCTGTACGCTCGCGGAGTCGCGTACGCCGTCGGGAACGGAGGCTCCGGAGACGACGAGGGGTACGGCGAGGTCGTCGGAGTGGCCGCCGCCGTGCTCGGCGATCTTCTTGGTGCCGCCGGTGTAGACGACGCCGTACTGCGCGACTCCGAAGAGGTCCGGGACGCGGGCGTCGCCGGCCTTGACGTGGAAGTAGTCGGCGGCGGCCTTGCCGGCGTAGACCTTGCTGAGTCCGCTGTGGGTGTAGGTCGTGGGCTTGGCGTTGATGTCGGTGCCGGTGCCGTTCTGCGCGAGCAGGTACTTCTTCGCGAAGGCGGTGGCGGCCGCGGAGCGGTCGGAGAGCCAGAGCAGCATGGCGTCGTCGTCCACCGCGTGTGTCACCAGGTCGGCGGCGCCGGGGTGGAGTTTCTTCCAGGCGGCGTTGAGGCCGTCGAGCAGCGGGCCGTCGGCGACGCGGGTGAGCGCGGCGGGGTCGGTGGGCGACTGGCCGTGTTTGGCGGAGAGGATGACGGTGGTGCTGCCGGAGAGATGCCGCTTGCGGATCTCGGCGGTCAGGGCGCCGATCTCCGTGTTGACGAAGTCCAGGTTCTTCACCAGCAGCGGGCCCGGGACGTTCTTGGCGGTGTAGCCGCCGGTGAGGCCGTCCGAGGTGGGCAGCTTCTGCGCGGTGGAGACCGACTGGAAGTTGAGGCCGAAGATCGCCGGGGTGCCGACCTTGTGGGTGCGGCTGTGGTCGTAGCCGTCGATCTCGTTGAGGACGGCCTTCACCTTGTAGCCGTCGTACTGCTCGGTGGCCTTGTTGTCCGTGGTCCAGTCGTTGCCGGCGGCGTAGCCGAGGGCGTCGCTGTTGATCTCCGGGGTGAACAGGTCCTGGACGCCGGTGCCCGAGGGGCCGTTGAGGATCTCGTAGGCGGCGTGCTTGTCCGACCATGCGGTGCGCAGACCCGCCTGGCGAGCCACCTCGAAGATCGTGTTCACCTTGAGGTAGGAGTGCGGGTACACCGGCTTGCAGGTCTTCGGGTCGACGGGGAGTTTCGACGGGTTGATCAGGCTCGCCGGGTGGCCGGTCATCGACAGGATGCTGCCCGGCAGGCCCGCGAGGCCCTGGCCAGCGTCGATGGAGGTCTTGTCGGTGTCGAGATCCTCGGTGAGGTCCACCTCGACTCCGGGCTTGACGCCCTTGCAGTTGGTGGTGCCGGCCGGTAGGAGCGCGGCGTTGTAGGTGTCGTCGTAGTAGATGCCCGTGGTGCCGGGGCTGCCGCCGGTCGCCTGGGCGACCATGCCGGGGAAGGAGTCGGACGGCGTGGTGGTGTTGGCATGAGTGAACTCCACGCCGTCGCCGACCAGTTGGGCCAGCGCGGACTTCGGGTGCCTGGCGATGTACCAGGCCAGGTCCGACTGGTGCAGTCCGTCGACGGAGACCAGCAGGACGTGTCTGGCGTCCGTCCGGTGGTGGGAGGCTGCGAACGCGGAGGGCTGGGCGGCAGTCACCCCGGTCAGCACTCCGGTGGCGGCGAGGACGGCTGCGGACCTGACGTAACGTCTGGACATTGGTCTCTCCCGGGTGTTCGGGGCGGGCTGCGGGTGCCGGGCTCATCAGAGGCCCGCCTTGTGTACCGGAAACGGCCCATGCGTGAACACGCCCGGAAGGAGCGGTCGGGTCTTCACCAAGCAGGCCTGGTTTTCCCCAAGAAGGAGAGACACCCGCGGACCGGGCGGGCTGACACTCCCGAACGCCATCACGCACCGACACGGCGAGAGACCCTGGGCAGCTCCGTCCGAGGGTGCAGGCGTCACGCGGACGGATATCACAAGGTGCTCCGCGATCGTGTCGCGCGCCTGGAGGACGCGGCACGTCCTGAACATCGGACCACTTTCTTATGACCCTCTCACCTCATCTGGACGAACTTGGAGCACCCACCCAACCTCCTACATGCTGTAGTAGCTGAGTATGGAGAAGGTGGATATGGCCGCTCATACCGTCGACACCGAGGTGCGGCGGCGTTACAAACGCCCGCCCACCGCCGGCCGGCCGCGGGCTTCCGACGACGCGGAAAACCCCCAGCAGTGGCACCGGGGCATGACGCTGATCGGCACGATCAGCCTGTTCATCGGCACCCGCTCGGCCTGGACCCAGGGGATGCTCTCCGATCCGCCCGTCGCCGCGGTCGTCTCCGTCTGTTACGCCGGGATCCTCGCGTGCGGGGTACTCGCATTCGCCGTACGGAGTCGGCGGGCCCTGGTCGGGGTGGACGCCGGAGTTCTCGTCCTCGCGGTGGCCCTGGTGGTCTGCGGCTACTGGCTGAACCACATCGGCACCGACGAGGGCGTACTGACCGCACAGGCCGCGAACCAGATCGCGCACGGCCGCCCCGTCTACGGACAGCCCTGGCCCTGGCTGTTCGGTACGTCCAATTCCGGCCTGACCAAGACGATGTCCGGCTCGGCGGACTACACCTACGGCTATCCACCGCTGACCGCCCTGCTCGCCGCACCGGTCCACGCCATCCTGCACACTCCGGCAGCCGCCACCCTGGTCACCACAGGCACGCTGATCGCCGGAGCGGTCACGCTGTGGCTGCTGCTGCCCGCCCCCTGGCGCTCGGCGGCCACCGCCGTGTGCCTCGGCTTCGGCATCCTCCCCGGCTATGCCCGCTCCGGCTACCCGGCGATCGTCGCCCTGGCCCTGCTGATCCCGGTGACGGTCTACTGGCCGGCCACCGGAGCGGGCGAACGCTTGGGACGGAGCGGGGTGCTGCGGGCCGTGTGCCTGGGGGCCGCCTGCGCCGCTCAGCAACTGGCCTGGTTCTTCGCCCCGTTCCTGCTGATCGGCCTGTACGCGGTACGGCGCGGCGAACTCGGGGCCCGTCCCGCGGCGGCCGTGCTGGCCCGTTTCGCCGGAGTCGCCGCACTGACGTGGGCGGGCATCAACGCCTACTTCGCCGCGCAGGGCTTCTCCGCCTGGCTGCACGGACTGCTGCTGCCCCTCACCCAGAAGGCGATCCTGCACGGCCAGGGCCTGATGGGCATCTCCTACTACTTCACCGACGGCAGCAGCCGCCTCGACTACTACTCCTACGCCAGCGAGCTGCTCCTCGTCGGCCTGCTCGCCGCGACCCTGCTGTTCGCCCGGCGCCTGGGAACGGCGCTGACCGTCCTGCCCTGGCTGTCCTTCTACCTCGCCACCCGCTCCCAGGACGGCTACTTCCTGATGATGACCCCGCTGTGGCTGGCCGCCGCCGCGGCGGTCCCCTCCTCGGCCCTGGCCCATGCCTGGCAGCCGCGTATCCCCCGCCTCACCGGCCGCCCCGCGAAGGCCGCCGCGGCGATGGCGCTGGTGACCCCGGCACTGCTGTGCGCCTGTATCGCCGCAGCCAGCCCGCCGCCCCTGCGTATGGCACTTACGGCTCACCTCACGGGCCGGTCCCACGCCGCTGTCACCTCCGTCACGGTGCGGGCGGCGAACATCACCGGCACCGCCCTCACCCCGCACTTCGCCAGCCGCGTCGGCCAGGGCGCCTCCAACTGGTGGACCATCACCTCGGGCCCCGCCGCCCTCGCCCCGCACAGCACTGCCGTGTATGTCGTACGACCGGTCGGCGGCCACCGCGCACTGCCCGGCGTGCATCAGCGCATGTACCTCATCGCCGTCACCGCAAAACCCATGACGATCAGCACCGCACGCATCGAGGTCACCAAGTAGGCCCTGAATCGGTGAGGGGCAGCCGAGCGGGGAACTCGGCGCCTGCCGGGGAAGCAGCGATCCACAGACGACTGCCGTGGGGGGACCGTGCGCACGATCGGCCCGCATTAAGGGTCGAAGACACGATCACTGCCACTGGGTACGAAGGCCACGGCCCACCCGCCGGGCTGGACGTCCTTCGCACCACTCACGTCACCCGGCCGATGGCGACCTCCGGCCGGGTGACGTTCTTTCGCGTGACGGCCAGGCGCATCGGACTCGCACATCCGAACCGGTCGGTCCGTCCGCCGAGTGCCTCAGTCGCGCGCGCCGGGCCGCGGAGGCGACGACAGAGACAAGGCGGGGCGCCGACGCTCCTGGACATGGGCGTACCCCATCAAGCCGATCAGGACTGTCAGGAGTACGGCCGACGAACCCGGCGTACCCAGGTCAAGGCCGCCCTTGGCGACCGGCTTGGTGAGGAAGTCGCCGGCGGTGGCGCCGAGCGGACGGGTCAGCACGAAGGCGATCCAGAACAGCAGCACGTTCGGCACCGCGGGCACCTTCATCAGGGCCAGCAGCACCAGCAGCAGGCCGGTCACGAGGGCGGCCCCGCCGGCGTATCCGAGGCCCGAGCTGTCGGACAGGAAGTCGCCCATGGAGGTGCCGAGGGTGTTGGAGACGAGGATCGCCGACCAGAACAGCGCCTCCCCGCGGAAACTGACGATGTCCCGGATGACGAACGTCATCCCGGTCAGCTTCCACACGGCGAAGATGACAACCAGGATCGAGATCAGGAACGCCGCGCCCGTCGGGTAGCCGAGGCCGAGACCCTGCGGTCCCCAGCCCAGCGAAGTGGCGCCGTTCGAGAGGTACTTGGTGCTGGCGTCGCGGTTCATGAAGTCGGACATCGTGGTGCCGGCCATGCTGGTCGACAGGATGACCGTCCAGTAGAAGAACGGGTTGTAGCGCCTGGAGCGCAACTGCACCACGAGGGTCACCACGAAGACCAGGAACAGTGCGATCGTGGTGAGGAAGTAGCCGAGCTTCAGGGTCTGGGCGAAGAGGTCGCCGGCCGTCTCTCCCAGGGTCGTCGCCGCGATCTTCATGATCCAGAAGGCGAGGGTGACCTCGGGCAGTTTCTTCATCACCGACTTGGCGGTGGCCACGGTCCGCTGGTGCGCAGGGGCGACGTCGGTGTCGGTGAGGGCTTCCGGAATCTCCAAGGTGTCGGACACTCCTGTTCTGTGGGGGGGGCGTGGAAGGGCGCCCGTTCCCGTGAGGGAAACAGGCGCCCTGTTAACGCATGGTCCGGCCGCGGAAGACGGCTGTGGTATCCGACTCTGTCGATCAATTCCTGAACGCTTCCTGAACGCCTCCGCGCTGTTCAGGCCGCCTGTCCCGCGACGGGCTCGCGGTCGATGACGTCCCTGCGGGTCACCGTCAGGAACACCACCATGCCGAGGATGACCGCCAGGAAGAGGACGCTCGTGACGACGGTGCCGAGTCCAAGGCCGCCGTCGCCGGTCGGCTGGGAGAGGTAGTCGCCGATCGAGGCACCCAACGGGCGGGTGAGGATGTAGGCGATCCAGAAGCTCCACACCGCGTCCAGGCCGAGGGTGAAGTGGGCGATGCCCACGGCGGCGATGGCGAGGGCGAACAGGACCGCGGACAGCCAGTAGCCGAGGTTCATGCGCTCGGAGACCAGGTCTCCGGCCGCGGTACCGAGGGCGAAGGTGAACAGCACGGCCAGCCAGTAGAAGGCCTCACGGCTGGTGGTGTCGATGCTGTGGATCGACAGGGTCCGCTCCCGCCGGTACCAGACGACGAACACGACGGCGAGGATGATCCCGAACACCGTGGTGGTGGTCTCCAGCGGGACGCCCATGTTGTCGGTGAGGTTGTCGCTGATCAGGGTGCCGACCACGCTGATCAGGGCGACGGCGAGCCAGTAGACGCCCGCGCGGTAGGCGGTCGTACGGAACTGGACGACCAGGACGACCGCGAGCAGCGCGCTCATCAGCACCGACACGCCGGTCAGGCCGAGCCCGGCCTTCTCGTTGAGCAGGTCCGCCGCGGTCTCGCCGACCGTCGTGCACAGGACCTTGATGATCCAGAAGTAGACGGTGATCTCGGGGACTTTGTTCAGGCGGAGGTGGTGTGCGTGCCGGGTAGGACCGTTGGCGTCCCGTTCGGCTTCCGGTGTGTCGGACAGTTCGTAGGTCATGAGACCCGACCGTGCCAGTGGATACCTGAACGCATCCTGACTGCCCGTGCTGATCACCTGCCCCACACGTACCGTCCGAGAAGGATGCCCCCACGTACATCCACCTGTGCCACCGGCGCATATCGGCGTCCCGTCCCGCCCCTGCCCTCGTGACGGAAGAAGGCCGCCGTGAACCCTGCGCCGTCGGCCCGACCGCGCCGTCCTCGTCTCCTGCGCCGCCGCTCTACTCCTGCCGGGTGTCGGCCCGTGGTTGCGCCGACCGCACGCCGTGCCGTTGGGCGGACCGGCCCACCTGACAGTGCCCACCACCTCGCTCCTGCTGTCCCTGGTGCTGTTCTCGGCCGGGATCCAGGTACCGGTCCGTGCGCTCGGCCGCGTGCTGCGACGCCCCAAGGCCATGCTGGCCCAACTCGCCCTGCATCTGGCGATTCCGCTGCTCGTCGTTCCGTTCGGCGCCTTCCTGCTGCGCGGCACGCCCGACTCCGGCGGCGGTAGTGGACTGCTCACCGCGATGATCCTGATCGTGGCCATGCCCGTGGCCGCCAGCGCCACCGTATGGACCAGCAGGGGCGAGGGGGACCAGTCCGACCATGGTCGGACTGGTCCCCCGCCTCCACCCTGCTCAGCCCCCTCACCACACCACTCCTGCTGGCGACCCTGGCACCGCTGCTCAGCGGCGGCTACGCACAGACACTCGGCGGTACGAGCGGCTCCGCCCACACCGGACTCACCCTCACCACCGTCGTCCTGCCCTGCGCCGCTACGGCACCGCCCTCGCGGCCACCCGACCCCTCACGGCAACACCCGCGTGAACGGCGGCGGGCAGGTGGACACCGACGACCTGCCCGCCGTATCGGGAGAAGCTCAAGTCCCACAGCGTGAAGTGCGCGGCACGAGAAAGAGCGCGCCGATCGGTCGCCGGGCCGAACCGGTCATGGGCCCTCTTCGCCCTGGGCTATCTCCACCTGGTGGTGAAAGGCGACGACGCCGGTTGTTCCGGCGACGACGGACAGGACCGTGCAGGCCACGAGGAGGAACGCGGTCCAGCGCGTGGGGCGCGAGCGCCCCTCGGAGGATTCGAGGAGTGCGGTGACGCGCTGCGGAACCGGGCCGGTCGTCGCCGCAGGCGCGAAGTCCGGGCGGGCGGATCGCGCGGTGTGGCTGGCCAGAGCGGCGCGGGCGATGGCCGTGGCGATCAGGCGCCGGTCGCCGATGGCGCCGGCCGCGGCCTCGTCGGCGTCCCTCTCGGCGGCGAGCCGAAGGGTGTCGCGGACGGCGCGCAGCGCGGGGTGACAGTGGGCGGAGAGTTCGGCGGCGGCCAGGAAGTAGTGGTGACCGGCCCGGTTATGGGCGCGTTCATGGGCGAAGAGGGCTTCGCGCTCGTCAGGTCCCAGGCTGCGCAGCATCGCGGTGGTGACGACGATCCGGTGGGGCCGTCCGGGCAAGGCGTACGCGTCCGGATGTGGCGAATCGACGACGCACAGGTCGCCGGCGGCAGGGCGGCGGTCGGCCTGTGTTCGGGCGGTACGGAAGGCGCGAGTCTGGAGGAAGGCCGAGCGCACGAGGGTCCAGGCGCCGAGGGTGAGCGCTCCGGTGGCCGCCGCGGCGGCGGGGAGGACGAGGTAGTCCGAGGGGGTGCGCAGGGGGTGAACGAGTTCGCCGAGGGCGGCGAAAGCGGGGAACTTCAGCAGTCCCGTCAGAACCAGGGCCCCGAGAGCTGCGACGCAGGCCCCGGCCAGCGCCAGGGCCGAGGCGGTAAGAACCCACAGCGCGGTGGCGGGGGCCAGGCGGTCGAAGGTTCGGCGGGCCAGTATCGGCGCGAGGAAGGGCAGGACCAACGGTACGAGCAGCAGAGCTGTCATCGCTCGTCACCCTCCAGAAGCCGGCGCAGGAACTCCTCGTCGCCGGGGTTGAGCTGGGCGACGAAACGGGCCAGGACCGTCTCCCGGTCGGCGTCCCGGTCGAGAACGGTGTGCATGCGCCGGGCGGTGAGACCGGGAGCGTCCTGCACGGGAGAGTAGGCGTATCCCCGGCCCTGCCGTTCACGGCTGACGACGTCCTTCTCATGCAGCCGGGTCAATATCGTCGTCACCGTCGTGCGGGCCAGTCCGAAGCCGAGCCCGGTCTGCACCCGCCCCGGCGTGAGCGGGACACCGGCGGTCAACAGCACAGCCATGACGGCGGCTTCGAGCTCACCGGCCGGCCGCCTCTCGTCGGTCATGGGGAACGTCCTCACTCCGCCAACGTCTGCCGTTCAACAGACGGTCTACAAAATTGTAGTCGGTTACCTGGCGCTGCCCACGGACGGAACGCGCGTCGGGCGATGGGGGCGAACGGATCCCGCTCTCCCCTCGCCATCCTGGACACATCCGGCGGCACAGGCCGTTGCTGGAGCGCGGAAGGCGCGCGGCCGCCGGTCGGCGGTGGATCCGCGAGATCTCACCGTCACCATGGCCAACCGACGTCTCGGCCCACTCCAGCAGCCTGCCCCCGCGTCACCGCCCTGCGGGGGCACGGCTACCGCCTGAAACACCAGGAGGTAGTCAACGCTCCTCGGCGACCGCCTCCATAGGCGCCGCTTCCAGGGAGTCGGCCCGGCGGTGTCGTGATCCGATCATTCCGACGACTCCCGCGAGGAGAATCCCAAGGACGAGGCTGATGGGTCCGGTGCCCAATTGAAGTCCGTCCCCATAAGGGGCGGGTACGGAAAGCCAGTCCGCGACGGAGGCGCCCAGGGGGCGGGTGATGGTGTAGGCGAACCAGAATGCCAGGACTTCGTTGAGACGGAACCAGCGATAGCCGGCTGCCGGTATCAGAATGATCCCCAGGAAGACGAAGGACGAGGCCAAGGTGCCCAGCCCCAGGGTCACGGCCGCGAAATCGCCCGCGGCTGTTCCCAGGGCGAAGGTGCACAGGACGGTCAGCCAGTAGAACAGCTCACGCAGACGGTTGTTGATGCTATGCACGTCCAGGGTGCGTTGGGTCGCGTACCAGGCGGCGAAGACGCCGATCTGGACGGCCACCAGCATCAGCGTGGAGGCGTAGAGCGGCATCCCCAGATCCTTGTTCAGGAAATCCGCAGACATCGTCCCGAAGATGCTCACGGCCGTCACCGCGAGCCAGTAGACCCACGGGGTGTATTTGGTGGTGGCGAACTGCACGGCCAGGCACACGAGGAGCAGGCCGAGGCCCATGAGCATGGCCGCATGCTGTCCGATGTAGTCGTTGAAGAAGACGTAGTCCGAGAAGGACTCACCGAATCCAGTGGTGCAGAGTTTCGCGATCCAGAAGATGAGGGTGATCTCCGGCACCTTCATGGCCATGGTCGCTGGTCGTGTTCTCATATCGCGAAGCTAGAAGCGACCCCGGGACCGGCACATCCAACGATGGTGGTCACTTTCCGGCGGATGTAAGACCTTCGATTGACGCCCCCGGGACCGCCCGTCCGTAATGTCGGCGGGGTGAAGCACCTCCAGCCGGCGCACCGACTGTTCCGGGACCGCCCGCCGCTCTCCCTCGTACTGCTGCTCGGGCCGCCCGTCCTGTGCGCCGTCGCCGCGTCGCACGAGTTGCTCTACAACCGGTCCGGCGCACTGAACTGGGTGCTGGCGATCGCGGTGATCTGTCCCCTCGTGCTGCGCCGCCGGGCACCGGTCGTCGTGTTCTGGTTCTGCTGGGGCGTGGCAATGGCGACGTGGGCGCTCGACACGGTCTCGTTCTCCGAGTTCGCGGTGCTCGTCGCGCTGTACACCGTCGCCGCCCACCGCAGTCTGCGGCACTCGCTTACCGCCGCGGCGGCCGTCGAGCTCGGTGTCGTCCTGGTCGCGGTGCGGTTCGCGCCGGCCGGAAGCATCAACGACGCCTTCGTCATCCTCAGCGGGCTGGCCGCCGCGGCGTTCTTCCTCGGCACCACCGTGCGCGCCCAGCGCCGCTACCTCGCCTCCATCGAGGACCGCGCGCAACGCCTGGAACAGGAGCGAGCCCAGCAGGCGCAGCTCGCCGCGGCGGCCGAGCGCACCCGGATCGCGCGGGAGATGCACGACATCGTCGCCCACGGTCTGGTGGTCGTCGTCGCTCTCTCCGAGGCCGCTGCCGCGACCACGGCGACCGATCCCGAGGGCGCCCGCGGGAAGATGCTCCAGGCCGCGTCGACCGGCCGGCAGTCCCTCGCCGGAATGCGCCGCCTCCTCGGTGTCCTGCGGGCCGATGACGGTGGCGACCGGGCTCCTCAGCCCGACCTCGGCTCGCTCAAGGCCCTGGTGGACGAGACCCGCGGCACCGGCCTGGACGTCCGGCTGACCGAGACCGGCAGCCCGCAGACCCTGAGCGCGGAGGCACAGACGACGCTCTACCGGATCCTGCAGGAGTCGCTCACGAATGTCGTCAAGCACGCCCGGGACGCATCAAGAGTGGATGTCGTCCTGCACTGCGGCAGCGACCTGGTCGGCTTCGGTGTCACCGACGACGGCAGGCCCACCCCGAGTGGCGGCTCCGAAGAAAACGCCGGCAACGGGTTGACCGGGATGCGGGAACGGGTCGCGATGTTCGACGGCAGCCTCCGGGCGGGACCCACCGCGTCAGGGTGGGTCGTCTCGGGCGAGCTGAAGCTGGAGGAACCGCGATGACAGTCTCGGTCCTTCTCGCCGACGACCAGGCACTCATCCGCATGGCCTTCCGCAGCCTCCTCGACACGATGCCGGACATCACCGTCGTCGGCGAAGCCGCCAACGGACAGGAAGCGGTCGACCTCACGCGGCGCACGCGGCCGGACGTGGTGCTCATGGACGTACGCATGCCGGTCATGGACGGCATCGAAGCGACCCGGCGCATCACCTCCCACACAGCCTCCCGCGTCCTCATCCTCACCACCTTCGACCTCGACGAGTACGCCTTCGAGGGTCTCCGCGCCGGAGCCTGCGGATTCCTCCTCAAGGACGTCGTCCCGGCCGTGCTCCACGCGGCGATCCGGGCCGTGGCCTCCGGCGACGCCGTCCTCACCCCGCGCATCACCCGCGGTCTCGTCGACCGCTTCGCCCAGATCGCCCCGTGGCCCCGCGCAGACGACGCGGGCGCACTCTTCGCCCGACTGACGGCCCGCGAAAAGGACGTGTTCCACCTCATCGCCGCCGGCCTGTCGAACGCAGAGATCGCCGAACGTCTCTTCCTCACCGAGGCCACCGTCAAGACCCACATCACCCGCATCCTCACCAAACTGCAGCTCCGCGACCGGGTCCAGGTCGTGATCTTCGCCTACGAACACCAGCTGCGCACGCACGGCGGATAGCCTGAAGATTCGCCATTCTCGTGATCGGTTATCGGGCTGCGGGTGTCGTTGTGTGAGGTCGGCCGGTCGTCAGGGGCCGGCGGATGCGATGACCCCGCGTCCAGGCACGGGACGGGTAGACGCTCGTCCCGGCCTACGGCACTCAGTTACGGACTGCGAAGAGGCATCACTTGGGGGCAGACCCTGGTGGTGCGCCGAGTCGGTCTATCGACCTCACCCGCGATTGATCGAGGTGCGGCCGTGACATGACGAGGGCCGCTCGCGGCTGCGCCACCCGGGCATCGACGCCATGCCGACCACGACCGCACCCGGGCACCGCCTACGCCGCCTCGCTCACCGCATGGCTGGGCGCCGTGGGCAGCGTCGGCGAGACTGCGCAACGATTGACGATCCAGCCCGACGCCCTGAGGTACCGGCTACCCCGCGCCCGGGAGCTGTTCAGCCTGGCCCCACCCGGACGACCCGCTGTCACGCTGGCTTCAACTCCGCCTTGGACGACTGCCGTTGGAGCCAGCCACCGGAGTAGGTAAGCCGATCGCGGCCCCGAAGCGTTCAGGGGGTGTGAAGGAGTTGGAGTTCAACGAGTTCTACGAGGCCAATCGGGACGTCTGCCTACGGGCGGTGCTGGCCGGGGTGGGTGATCGGCAGTTGGCCGAGGACCTGGTCGCCGAGGCGTTCACCCGCGCCTGGACGTCGTGGCACGTGGTGCGCCGGCACCCCGCGCCCCGCGCCTGGGTGGTCCGGACCGCGTTCAACACCCGGGTGTCGTGGTGGCGCAGACGGCGGCGCGAGGTCGCCATCGACGTCGTCCCAGACACCCCGGAGGTCGCCACCGGTGACCGCGGTCCGGACACAGGGCTGGACCCCGACCTGCTCGCCGCGCTGCGCGGCCTGCCGGAGCGGCAGCGCGAGGTGATCGCGTTCCGGGTCTTCCTCGACCTCGACACCAAGGCCACGGCCGCGGCTCTGGGGATAGCACCCGGAACCGTCACCGCCCATCTGGCCCGGGCCGTAGCGACCCTGCGCGGCCACTTCGTGAGCACGGACAATCTGGAGGTCAGGCCATGAGCCTGCACAGCATGAACGAGGACACCATCGAGGCCGAGCAGGTACTGGGCGCCCTGCGGCAGTCCATGGACGGCGTCACCATGGACGCCCCGGTCGAGCGGATCGCCGCGGCAGGCCGGGCCCGGTCCCGGCGGCAGCGCCTCGCCAAGGTCTCCGTCGTCGCCGCGGCGGCGGCCGGGCTGGCGCTCGGCGTCAGCAGCTACGGCAATCCGGCGACCGCGCCGCCCGCTGCTGGGAACAGCACCGGGGCGGGTTCCGTGCACGTCCACACCGTCGCGTTCAGTGTGGACACCAAGACTGACGGCACGGTCCACGTCAGCTGGGACAAGGCGAAGTACTTCAGCGACCACGCCGGCCTCCAGGCTGCCCTGGCCAAGGCCGGGCTCCCGGTGATCATCAAGGTCGGCGAGTTCTGCCTGGGGCCCGGCGACGACGCGAGCCTGGACCACGGCCAGGGCCCCGGAGTCACGCAGGTCATGAAAGGCGAGCGGCAGAACAACGGCAGGGTCGACCTGGTGTTCACCCCCTCGGCGATGCCCGCGGGCAAGCAGCTCTTCATCGGCTACCTCAACGCCGCCCAGTTGGCGGCCAGCGGGGGCCGACCCGGCTCCGTCGAGCGCCTGGTCCCGACCGGCGTCACCCTGAACTGCACCACCCAGGCGCCGACGCACGACTGACGTCCGAACCCGCGAGTGATCTGTGGGTGACGAGTTCCGAGACGACCAGGACCACGGTGTCGGCGGCCTCGGCTGCGATCGGATGGTCGAGACCTCTGCGGAAGGCCCGGGTGAGTCTGGCGAAGTGGTGCTCCGAAAGGAAGCGGCCGACGTCGCCGACATGACCGAGGATCTCGGCCGCGAGCACCGTCCCGAGTCCGGCCAGGGAGGGCAACGTCGAGTTCAGGTCTGGCGCTCATACGCGGGCCACCTCCAGTCTCGTGCGTTACCTGAGTTCGACGGAGTAGCTGCTTCCGCCGAACTCCCATCCGTCGGAACCTGCGCCGATGTCCTGCTCGATGACGTCCTCGATGAAGCGGTCCTCGAACTCGTCGTCGGTGAGTTCGCCGGCAATCCAGAGTTCCTCGATCGCGTCCCAGCCACCCCGGCTCCCGTCGATCCGCAGGGGCGCGGCGTCGCGTGTTCCGCGTACGCGCTCGTCAGTGACAGTAGTGACGGAACCGCTGATCTCGTACTGGCCGTTTCTGACGTGGTCGGGGATCGGGTCGGCGGGGGCGATCGCGACGTTCTCGTAGGCGGTATGGATGAGGTCCCGGTAGCCGCGGCGGACGTTGTACTCGGGATCCGACAGCCACTTGAAGAGGGTGTCGGGCCGGACGTCGAGGCCGGCGGTTTCCAGGGCTTCGTATCCGCGCCGGGTTCCGGTGAGCTGGGAGAGCTGGGCGTGCCAGTACTTGGCGTTGTATGTCGACAGCCGGTGGCGGGGTGTGACCTGGGCGCGCAGGAGGTCGTTGAGGGCGGCGCCGAGGGATCCGCCGCGTCCGGTGGGCCCGGCCATCAGTCGTCACCCTCGGGGATCATCTCGCCCAGCTCGATGAACTTCGCCTTGACCTCGCCGAAGCCAGTCCCGATCCGGTACGTGTCCGGGGGCGTGCCGGGCGGCGTCCAGAAGACAGCCGCGTCGACGTTGCGCAGCGCGATGAGAACGTGGCCCGCCAGGACCGCGTTGAAGGCCGCGACCCAGTGACGGACGGACGCCTCGGCGGCCATGCTCATGCGCCAGTCCGGCCGCCAGAACGGGGAGCGCTGTTCCTGCCGCTTGGGCCACAGCAGACGCAGCGCGATCGACAGCCGTGTCTTGTACGTCTTGTAGGGGTCACCGCCGGCCTCGACGAGTTCGGAGCGTGCCTGCCGGGCAGCAGCGTAAAAGGGCTTGAACAGCGACTCGTTGGCCTTTCCGGTCCACGAGTCGTGGATCGCCGGCATGGCGGCGAGGTGGCCGTCGCGAACGAGCTTGACGAGCAGCTTGATGTGCGGGGTGGTGACCCACACACGGCCCTGGTCGTCGGGCCGATCGATGATCCGCCCCAGCGGGTGCGGCACGTCCGTGCGGGGCCACGCCGGGATGTCGATGAGGTAGATACCAGCGCTGGCCTTGTCGAACACCTCAAGGGGCCCGGTGTGCAGCAGCTTGTTCGGGGCCAGGGGGACGGCTGAACAGGCGGACGGGTAGGAGCCGTTGCGGTCGATCAGGCACATCACCCCCGCGCCGAAGGAATCGGGCACGTCGAGCTGGTCACGCCGGACCCGCTTCCTGTTCTCCCGGATGAAGGGCACGCGTGAGCTGGTGACATCGGGGTGGACCCAGCGGGGCTCGCCGTCCATGTGCTCACTGATCAGCGGCCACGGACCGCTCTCCCGCTCTTCAGCGCGGATGACTGGTGGCGGCTTCGGTGACCGTTACGCACATGTGCATCGGCCAGTCGCAGCCGTCCGCGCCCGGTTCACGATGCAGATGGCGGCACAGCGCGGCGAGTCGGTGGTGCGGTGGCAGGGCGTGCCGCGCTCGGCAGCCGTTGCACTGCAGCAGATGCCGGACGCCGCCGGTCAGGGCGAGGAATTCCTTACCCTGGCCTTCCGGCGTGTTGCAGCTGCCGCATAACGGCCCTTCTCCGAACTACGGGGTCGGCACGAGGGTGCGCGTTGGGTCAGGAGCGTCCCGGCTCCCGGTTGAGTTCGTGGTAGGCACGGAAGAAGAAGCGCAGGCCGTCGATCACTGCTCCGGACTGGATTTCCTGCAGGGTCCAGGGGTGGGCGGAGTAGTCGTCGATCGCCACGCCTCCGTGTTCAAGTAGCAGCGCGATCAGCTGGTGAACCTCTGCGGTGCCGTCGATCCGACCGGAGATGTCGATCTGCACTGCCCAGGTGGGGTGGAATCCGACGGCCCCGTCGAGGACCATCACGTGGTCGGGCTCCCAGTCAGAGAAGAGGCAGCCGTTCTGCTCATCGTCGACGTCGATGTAGAGGTTGCCGTCCACGGTCCAGGGATGGCGCTGCTGGTTCAGGTGTCGATCAAGTGCGGCGATGGTCTCAGCTCGCTCACCTGCGGGGAACACGAACACTGTGCGCATGGATTGGAGCCTAGGTGGTCCGTCTTCGAGGCGGCTACGAGTATTCAAGGCTGGTCCGGGGAGGTACGTCCGGCAATGTTGGCGAAGGTGGGCAGGCCCAGGTGAGTGACCGCGGGCTTGAGAGCAGCGTCGAGCTGAGACAGTTCGTCTTCGGCGCCGGCGAGGCTGATTCCCAGGCCTTCGACTTCGCCGAGCCAGCCCTCCCGCTGAGCTTCGGCGATCCTGTCGATCAGGTTGTCGCAGATCTCGGTCAGACGGTCTCGCTGGGAGGGTTCGGGGCGAAGGAGCGAACATCGGACGCAAGCTTCTCTGAACTATCGGTGGCGGGTGCGGATTACGTCTCGTCGGGGCCGATTACGGCGTTCAGCGCGCGCAGGGCGTCATCGTATTGACATCGGTCGAACTGGAACGGACCGAATGCCTTGTACTCGCGGGTCTTGCGATGGGGCTGCTCGAAGGAGTCCCAGATCACGAGGTCGGCTGTCGCGGTGATGAGGGCCATGAGGGGCCAGCATCCCCATTCGCCGCATTCACAACCGAGAACGGGTGTCTTCGGCCCCATCGCATTGGTGGACCGTCCGAGGAAGTGATCCTGCATCGGGCCGAACCGGAAGAACTCCGGGATCAGACCGCCGTAGGCATCGCCTGCGGGCTGCATCCCGGCCGCGATCTCGAACCCATCGATCAGCTCGGTGAGTGGTGCTCCGTCGATGCGGGGGACGATCACGAGCGGGCCGCCGTCGCCACGCTGCCGGCAGTCGAACCGGATGTCATTGCTGGTCATCCAGTGATTGTGCCAGCGAAGCCGTTCCCTCCACCTGGGTAAATTGAGCTGGGGCTATGCGTGGCATGCCGAGGTCGATCGCCGTACCGCCGGAAGTTTGTCGGTCCACCCGAGCCCAGGGCTCGTCTCCCCGGTCACCGGTTTCGGGGCGCCGACTGTACGGGCCGGCCGCCGCCTGGCTGCGGTCGCTCGCGGCTTGACCGCCAGCTGGATCCAACAGCTGAAATCCCGAGCGTCCATGCGTGTCGCTTGATCCCACGGCACCTTGACCGCGTGCAGGAACCGCCACCACCGCAGCAGGTCCAGGCCGTAGGAGCGGACGGTCGCCGCCGTCTTCCCAGCTGCGAGCAGCTCCTGGAAGAACACTGCGGCAGGGACCACGGCCGCGCCGTCGGCGTCGACGAGCCGGTAGGGCTCGTACCGGTCGCCGGTCTTCATCAGCCGACCCCACCGAGGAACGGTCAACCTCGACAGATTCCGCTCGGGCACACCATCGTTCATCACGACCGCAGACCGTACTGGGCGACAACCTCACCCGTGCCCTGAACTGCACCATCAACGTGGTTCGTTCAGTCAACGGGGCATTTTCATGCTGGCAAGGTGTCCCATAGGGCCGGTCGCAAGTACCGAGGGCGACCTTCCGGAGACTGAAGTGGTCACGGAAGTCGTGCCACTCAGTGTCGCTGGGCTCGCGATATTCTTCGCTGGGACGGTGCGTCCGGCGCTGGTCGACGAACTGCCGGTAGCGGCGGATGACCTCCTCGGGATAGACCGCGACGTAAGCCTGAGTCGTGTTGAGATCGAGATGCCCGAGCACCTTCGCGGCGATGTGGATCGGCAGGCCGCCGTTGACCGTCTCGGTCGAAAAGATTCTGCGGACATCGTGCGGCGTGAACCTCAGCGGTGCCCCGTCGACGATGCCGACCCGCAGCGCATGCTCGGTCAGGAGCTCGCGGACCCGGTCGGGCGAGATGACTTGTAGCCGGTGCTGGGAATGGCGCCGGAACAGGTGGCGGTCCCTGAGCGAGGCGTTCTGGGCTCTGGATCGGGCCATGGGTGGGCAGCGGCGTCCAACTCGGGTGCAGAAAAGGGTGGCCCGGCATCCGATCGGCGCCGGTCTCTGCGTCGCCGTTCCCTTCACGCTCTTCCTTTTGATGCTGTCGCGCGAGGAGGAGCCCGACGATCCCCTGTTCGCTGCGGTCTTAGGCCTACTCATCGGACTTGTCTTCAGCCTCACAGCCGTCTCGGAGCGGCGCCGACAGCGCAGGCTCAAGCGACTGGGGGTATGGGACGGATCCTGAGGACCGGGGCGGGGGGCGATCTCGTCGAACAGGTCGTCAACGAGTCTCGGCTAACGTCACGACATGATCTCCGATGCGTCGTTACCCGAGCATGAGCTCACAGCCACCAGCTCGACCGTGGTCTACCAGAACCGCTGGATGACCGTTCGCGAGGACAAGACGCTGCGCCACGACGGCGCAGAGGGCTTGTACGGCGTGGTGCACAAACCTGACTTCTCTTTGATCATTCCGTATGAAGACGGGGGCTACCACCTCGTCGAGCAGTACCGGTATCCGGTGAAGGCCCGCTATTGGGAGTTCCCCCAGGGCGCGTGGGAAGGCCGACCGAACGCAGACCCGCTGGACTTGGCGCGCGGTGAACTTGCGGAGGAGACGGGCCTCACCGCTCGAACGATGACGCCCCTGGGACACCTCTTCGAGGCCTACGGATACTGCGACCAGGGATTTCACGTCATTCTCGCCACGGATCTCACCCGTGGCGAACCCCACCTGGACGACGAAGAAGCCGGCTTGGTCAGTCGCTGGTTTTCTGAGGCGGAAGTGTGGCAGCTGATCGCCGAAGGCCGATTCAAGGACGCTCCGTCAGTAGCGGCCCTGGCACTCTTCCAGCACTACCGCAAGGACAGCGGCTGAGACCCAGCGGCAGCAAACAGCACCTCGATCGGTGTGCCGCGGGATCACCGCGCGGTCAACGCCATGACCTCACCAGGCGGGAGCGAACGCGCGATCTTGATCTCTCGTGATGGCTGGGTGACGACCTTACCGGTCGGTTCCGGAAGTCCTTCAGGGTTGCCTCCGGGGTCTCTGTCGTGTGTTGACAGTGGCGGTCGGTCAGCTCTCAGGTATGGCGAGGCAGAGGCTGCAGGCGCAGTCCAAGGCATCCTCCGGGCTGCCGGTGGGACAGGATTGTGTCTTCGTACTTGTCGCTGCTGGCGAACTAGAGGGCGAAGCCCCAGGTGCCGGCGCTACCGCCGTAACGCAGGTGCATCAGCCTGACGGCCTGTCCGTCGTGGTGGGGGCGGGGGCTATTCCCGAAGCAAGGCAAGGCAAAGGTGGTGCGGGTGCACTGGGCCCGCTTCGCTATTGTCACCGGCATGTCGAAGATACTGCGAGCCCTGGTGAGGGGCTTTTGGGTACTTGATCGCTACATGGGAGGTAATCGACCGCCAACCCGTTTCCAGCGCTTTGTCGGGCACCACCCCCTGGCCCCGGCTGTCGCAATCGGTTTGCTCTTCCTTGCACTGCTTGTTATGCCCTCTGGCACACAGGCCGTGGACATTGAAGTTGGGATCGCCGTCGGTGCTCTCCTCGGCCTGACGTACTACTTGGCGGCGATTTACGAGCGGGCTCGTCAGCGACGCCTGATTCGTCAAGGCATCTGGGAGCCCACCCCGCCGTCTGCGAACCCTCCCGAGCTGTAGCCGGACAAGCCTGGCAAGGCCATGCACGTCAGTGTCTTGAACGCGCACTCATTGCCTCGACGGCACGGGCCCGTCCCGCCCGTCCGCCATGGCGGATCGTGCGCAACCAGATCGTGCCCGACACCGTGCACGCAGACCCCGGCACCTCGATGACAAGCAAGAAGGTCTCCCAGCTGCTGGCCGATCTCGGGGTGACGTTCCGGAACCCACCGCTTAGTTAGGGCGCGTATCGGACGTACGCGGGGACGTCCACGATCCGTCGTCTCGCGTGCTGGTGGCATCCTTAGCCGGTGTTCTCATCCGATCATGTGGGCGCTGTGTTCTTCGATGTCGACGGGACCCTCGTCCCAGGTACGAGTTCGTCGGTTTTCCTGGCCGGCTTCCTTGGCCATCGGGACGAATTGGCCAAGGCCGAGGACGCCTACGCCTCCGGCGCCCTGGACAATCGGCAGGTTTCCGAGCTGGATGCCGCGGGTTGGGCGGGCATGTCCAAAGAACAAGTCTCTGGCTGGCTCGACGGGCTTCCCTTGGTCCCGGGCATCACGGAGACCGTGGCCTGGTGCTGGCGGAACAATTTGGTGCCCGTGCTGGCAACCCTCGCCTGGTCGCCGGTCGGCAGCTACCTGACCGACCGATTCGGCTTCCACGCGTTCAGCGGACCTCTGCTGGAGACCACGGACGGCCGGTTCACGGGCCGGGTCGCCCGTCACTTCGACGAGTACGACAAACGAGATTTCGCCCTCTCGCAGGCGCGAGAGTTGGGGTTGGCTCTCCGCTCGTGCGGAGCCGTCGGGGACAGCCGCTCCGATCTGCCCCTGTTCGCATCCGTCGGGTTGAGCGTGGCATTCAATGCCTCGGCGGGAGCGCGGGCTGCGGCGACCGCCGCGGTGGACGACAGCGACCTGCGCGGCGTGCTTCCCGTCCTGAGTCGCTTGGTCACGGCCACTCGGTGATGACTGCTACGAGGACGGTCGCCGCGTAGCCGACTGGGAGCTTGCCGTATCCCGTGGCCACCGCGCGATGCCTTTTGGGGCGGTTATTGCCGCACTCGACCACGTGCCGAGCCTTGCAGTCCTCCGGGTCGAACGTCGGTGGCCGGCCGCCACGGGGATTCTTGCGGTTCCGCACTTGGTCGCCACTGCTTGCCCACGTGCGCGGTCGCCGTCCCTGACTTGCGGTCCCCGGAATCATCGATCACCAGCACCCCGCTTGCGTGTGGCGCGATGGCCGGATCGGCCAGCAGCAGCTCCAGGCGGCGCCCGTTGACCTGGTGGTTGTCCCAGGTCAACTCCGAGAGGAAGAACTGCAGCCGCTGCACCGCCGCATGCTGGGCACCGACCACCGGCTCGCTGCCGGCCAGGCAGGTCAGCGTCTTGTTCCGGTCCCGTGGAAGCAGCAGCCCGGCCAGATACTCGCGAAACCCACGCCGCTGCGCCAGGGTCTCGAAGAGATCATCGAAGCGGGCGGCGTAGGCTTCCAGCGGACCGGGCGCGGGCGGGCATGGCAGCCGCTTCGTCATCTGGGGCTCTACGAAGGCGAGTTGGAACTCTCACTTCCGACGTACTACCGCCCCGATCCGCCGTCAACAAACCACCGCTAGTCACCGCTGCCCAGCACGAACGTCTCTGCCAGGCGGGCAGCAATCACATTCCGTGAGCGTACTGAATTCTTTCGTACGCTACTGAAATCTTCAGAGCCACCCGACATCCGTTTGCGCTGCGCGCGGCAGCGCTGTCGGCCACGATCTGGATCTGCGCCCGCCAGCCTATAGGGGCAGGGGCAGGGGGCGGTGGTTCACCGCCACCGTCAGGCCGTGGGGCGATGAGATCTTCGGGGTCCCAGGCAAGCAGGGCGAGCGAGCGTGCCGCGCCGCGGACGTCTGGCTCGTGGAACTGCCAGCGGTTGGCATGTTTGTAGGCCCGCACTGACTGATGCCCGAAGAACACGAAATCGTGTTCGATGAAACGCTTCCGGCGAAAGTGCTCCGGCGCCACGGGGTGAGAGAACCGCGCATTTCGTCGGCCAGGTACTGCACGGCCAGCTTCTGACTGATCACCTCGCCAGCCTTGCACCCGCCACTGACAACACCCCCAGAAGCACCTGGACCCACCCCCGGACGCGCCGCCACACCCCGGTGCCCGCCCCGGCCACAGGTAGGGACACGGGCGATGACCGCGTTGCCCACAGGATGAGGCGCTGCCGTACGAGCTGGACAGCTTCCGCGCAGCGGACGAGGACGTCTCAAGTGGCCCAAGAAGACCGGCCTGGTCGCGACAACTGTCACCGGCACAACGGGGCGTGATCGACGTTGCCGAACCGGTGCGGGAGCCCAGTGTCACTGGCATGGGGTCGGATGAGCACGTCACTGTCCGGGGTGTATCCACAGGCCGCGGCGCAGGGCGGCGATGAAGGCGGCGCCGTTCGGGGTGCCGATGCCGGTCATGGTGTCGTAGCTCTTGGCGGTCACCTGCTGGGTGTCGGAGCGTTTCTGGGCGTCGAAGACGTCGACGCTCGCGCTGGTGGAGGTGTCGTCGGGCGCGATGTACGCGGCCCGGTTCTGCTGCGGCGTAGACGTGTTGATGGGCAGGGAGTCGTAGAACGCATGGGTGCGGGCCAGGCGGTAGAGCAGCGGGTTGATGAAGCCGTAAGGCGACTTCTGGCCCTGCTGGGCGTCGGCGACGAGGCCCGCGACCAGCGGGGTGGCCAGGCTGGTGCCGGCGCTCGACACGGTGCGGTAGCGCCCTGGGTTCCCGTGGCTGTCCGTGTCGGTGTAGCCGGTCAGCATGCCGGTGTCGGGGTCGGCGTCGGCTGCGATGTCGGGCACGGTCCGGCCGAGCACCGTCTTGTGGGCCACCTTGACCCGTGCCATCGACGCCGGGACGACGCCCTTCTGATATGACGGCTGCCGGTAGACGTCACTGACGCCCCCGCCGCCTCCGCTGACGCCGAGGTCGCTCCACTTGCCGCCATCCAGCGAGCCGAAGTCGTCGGACCAGCCGGTCTCGAACACGCGGTTCTTCGCGGCCCCGATGCCCAGGGTGGTGCCGCCGACCGCCACCGCGTACGGGTCGGAGTCGGTGACGGTCAGGCCCGGGGTGTCGCCGGAGGCGAAGTACATGCCGACCCCCTCGGCTGCGGCCCGCACGTCGATGGCGTGCACGATCCATGGCGACACCACTCCCAGCGGGATCTGCCACGAGTTCGACACAATGGAGGCCAAGGGATGGTGGCCGTCCCCGGTCAGCACGGCCGAAGCCGCGTTCAGGAACGCCTGGTCCTCGTCGCAGCCGTCGCCCACCACCATCACCTGGTTCGCCCCCGGCGCCATCGCGTAGACGGCCTCGGAGTCCATCTCCGCCTCGACGTCGACAGTGGACGACTGCGCCGCACGGTCCGCCACCGCCGAGGACGCTTGGCAGGCCCCGGCCTGGACCTGCCGGAACTGGAAACGCTTCGGCAGCGGAAGGTGGTTGCTGCGGGCGTACGCAGTCAGCGTCCGGAACATCGCCGTCGGCGGCGCACTCTCGGTCAGCGCCACGGTCTGGCCCTTGCCAGTGTCCCGCCACGTCGCCCCGTAGGCGGCGCGGAGCTGCGCGGCGGAGTACCCGCACACTGGCAGCGAGACCCGGGTCAGCCCCTTGTAAGCGGGGTGCAGGGCATGCGTGTGCTGCGCCCAGTAGCGGGAGCACGTCGCCGTCTTGGCCGCCGCGCGGCTCTGAGAGGTCAGCGTCGTGGTGCTCCGTGATGTGGCGGCCGCGCTGCTCAGCCCCGTCACACCCAGCACGAGGGAAGCCAGCGGGGCGGGCACCGACACCTCGCGGTCGTTCGACGTGAACACTGCCGACCGGCCGGCCGGCCCGCTTGCGGCATCCCTGGCCCGGTACCGGCCGATCCGCACCTGGAAGGCCGACTCGACCGCCGACACCGGTCCCCTCGCCGACACGTAGTCGCGGCCGCCGTCGACCTGAACCCCCGTCAGTCCTCTGCCGGTGAGCCACGCCGCCACCGCCCCGGCCTGCGCGGCGGAGGGGCCGAACCTGGCGGTGTAGGCGTCCGGGCTCAGGTAGCGGTGAAAGTCGGGGTTGCCCGGCGTGGCCACCGCGTCCGCGGACGCGGCAGCGCGCGTCACGTCTGGCCTGAGCCACACCTGGACCGTCAGCCGCTGCGACGCGGGCGCGGTTCCCACCCGAGTGGCGGTGCCCACCGCGGCGGGTACCGACCCGGGCACCACGTCGGCCGACGCCGCCCGCGCGGAACCCGATGCCCCCACGTTCCCGCTGACAGCCACCATCGCCGCACAGAGTGCCATCACGGCCCCCGTGCGAAGAATCCCGCTCATTGATGCTTCCGCCCGTCTGCAAGCACAACGGCCCCATAGCCGCCGCCGTCACGCGCGTATGACGCAGTCCGCGAACGCCCGGTTGCGGACTGAACGTAAAGCCGTCCCGTCGGGCGAAGCGCGTGGGCCGTATGCATGCCGACCGCGGACGCCAGGGTCTGCGGACTCGGCGGCGGGAGAAGCTCGGCATGGTGTGGCCCCTGGCCGACGAGCGGTCCAGGAGAACCTGGAGGCTGCTCCCGGGTACTACGAGGAACGCTGGACGCTGTGCGCGCCGCGGACCGCGAGCGTCCTCGACCGGCCGATCGGGCAGTGGCGATCCAACCTCCGCCAGCCCGGCGCACTGGCGGGGCCAGCCGGAGTGGAAGAGCGCGCTCAAGAAGATCGACCCGGACTGGAATCCGGAGTGGCCGACCGACTGACAACGCCACTACGCCGAGCCGCGGTCGCTGGTGCGCGATAAGGACCAGACGGAGGTTCTGCCCGGCGTCACGATCCACGGCCAGGACGTCGGACGATGGCTCAACAAGCAACGCCAGCAAGCTACTTGGACCCGGGCTGCCACGCTATCGGAACGCACTCTCCAATGGCGTGCAGCGCTCCAGGACCTCTGCAACCAATGCAGACACGCGCATGCGACGAAATTTCCAGAGGCACCAACGCCCCTTTCTATAGTGCGGAACAGGATCAGTCGTCCGACCGGGGAGCTCGAATGACCAACAGCCCGACAGCCATCGTGGAAGCGGCGTTTCAGTACTACAGGTCGCAGGACCGCGACGCGGCCTACCCGCTCTACGCCGGCGATTTCACGTTCACGAGTCCGCAGGACGATCACATCGACAAGGCCACCTTCTTCGAGCGGTGTTTTCCGACCGCCGACCGGTTCAAGGAGCAGCAGTTGCTGCACGTCACCCGCGCAGACGAAGAACTCGTCTTCGCCTACTACGAGTACGAGCTCGCGGCGGGCGGCAGGTACCGCAACGTCGAGGCGATCACTGTGCGGGACGGGCTCATCAAGGAGGTGCAGGTCTTCTTCGGCGGCAAGGTATGACGCGACCGATGCCCCATGCGGTCGCAGCCCTGGCTGCGGTGGCCCCATAGGGGGCGTGCCATGGCTACGGCCGAGCCCGGTCTCCAAGACGCCTGCGCCGAACCGCACTTCGACACTTCCGCCCTCATGTGATCGACGTCCAGCGCGACTTCCTCTCCGAAGCCCCGTACGGCGTGCCGGGGCACCACGGAGATCCGGGCACCCCCGCGGAACCGCCTCGCGCAGCCAGGCGAGGAACAGCTGGACCGGATCGGCCGGGGCGCCAGCGGGATCGAAGTCCGCCGGCGGTCCCGTGAACACCTCCAGGCTCCGCAGCCACTCCCGCACGCTCACGGGTTCCCCGCGCCATGTTCGCCTCCACCGTGCCGCCGCTCTCACCGGAAGGCAGGGGCAATCGTGACGCTGGGCGTCCCGCTCACGGGACGGCCACACACCTGGCAGGAGCCGAGACCAAGGGGCTCTTCCCAAGAACGTCGGAAGATTCGCTGACGGCCGGTCAGAGCGACGTGCAAGGGCAGGTCAACGGCACACCAGCCATGCTCCCGCCAGGCGCCTTCTAAGCGCCCGCTCCGTCCTTCGCACCGCACGAGGTTCCGACGCAGCTCGCGTCCACGCATTCCCGATCCGGTGGGCGAGACGTCAATATCGACGTACGGTGATCTACTTGGCATGACAGACCGGGAGTTGCTGAGCCCCGACAGTCCACCGCCGCAGATGTACGCCAGGTCGGTGACGTGGGGGCCACGGAGGCGCCTTGGTAGGCCCGCGCCTCCGTCTGCACGGCCGCGTCGTGACGACGGCAGTGGAGCAGGTCGGTGGGCACGATGACGGGCAGCGAGGACTTGGTCTTTTCGGCGTCGTTTTCGGCCCCCCTCCCCCCTCCCGCACGACGACCCCATCGGCGGCGGACATCTGCCGCCGGGCCCGCTGTACTGGGCCACACCGGGCCCGGGGCGCCCCTGCGCGACCACGTGGCTGTCCCCCGGCCCGCGTGCGGATCATGACCATGTCGTCGCTGCGACCGAGCGCCGACGTCGTCCAGCGGGGTCGCGCCGGGCGCCGGCCAGGACCGCCCCCCTGGTGAATGGCTCGCTGGGGTCGTCGGGTCAGCCGGTGACTGGTTGGACGTAGGCGTCGTCGGCGTAGTAGGTGCCGGGTGTCGGTGTGCGCAGGCGGAGTTGGGTGGCGTTGGGCGGGGCGGTGAAGGTGACGAGGTGCCAGGTGTCGGCGGTGGTCTCGTCGGGGGTGGCGGAGGCGATGACGGTGCCGGCGGAGTTGAGGGCTTCGACGGTGAGGGGGATGGTGGAGTCGGAGCGGACGCGTACGGAGACGCGGCGGGTGGTGGTGCCGCCGATCGTGCGGGTGAGGGCTGAAGTGCCGGTCAGGAGCGCCGAGTTGCCCAGGTCGCCGGACGGGTCGGTCGCCAGGGACGCGGTGCCGGTCACCGTCCAGGACGAGGAGAGGGTGTCGAAGAGGTCGGTGAGGACGGGGGTGGTGACGCCGGTGCCGTTGTAGGCGCCGATGTCGGGGGCGGTGGTGGCGGAGACGGGGTTGCCGTAGTAGTCGAGGCCGCCGTTGTCGCTGATCGGGGTGCCGCCGCCGATGGTGGGGTAGCCGGTGATCAGCTGGTAGCCGGCGGGGTCGCGGACGCCGGGGGCGGCGAGGCCGGGAGCGGTGGTGAGGGAGTTGGTGGCGGTGGAGGGGACGGTGACGTTGTAGAAGGCGTTGTGGTCGATGACGAAAGCGGAGTCGCTGAGCTTCCAACTGACCGTTCCTGAACCGGTCTTGCGGATCAGGTTGTTGGTGAACCGCACGTCGAGTGCCGCCGACGTCGACTCGGTGACGAGAGCGGGGCTGAGGCCGCTGCCGATGGCGATGGTGTTGTTGTAGATGCGGCCGTCGCTGAGTTCGCCGTCGCAGATCTGGAAGCCGCGGGTGCGGTCGTTGACGGAGATGTTGTCGCGGATGGTGAAGTCGGCAGTCGGGGTGTCGTAGGGGCACAGCAGGAAGAACCCGCCCGCGTTGTCGTGCGAGAGGTTGTACTGGAAGACCGTGCCGGAGGTGGAGTGGTCCACGTCGTAGGCCATGCCGTCGGAGGTGGTGTTGCCGCCGGAGGTCTCGTTGTACTGGAAGACGGAGCCGGTGCTGTTGGCCGTCCACATCCCGGCGTTGGGGCTGCCCGAGCGTTCGTTGAAGCCGGTCAGCCGGTTGTGCTGGACGAGCGCGCCGTCGTTGCCCTTGACGACGATGCCGTCGCCGCCGATGTCGGTGAGGATGTTGCCCTGCACGAGCAGCCCGGTGGAGGCGTCCCAGGCCGCGCTGCACAACGTGTTCCAGAACGCGGCGAGTTGGGGGCGCCGGCACCAGTTGGACCAGGTGTAGATGCCCTCACGGTCGACGGAGTGGATGGTGTTGTCGAGGATGTGGGTGTCGGCGAACGCGGTGGGTGTGGTGGTGCCCTGGGCCTCGATGACGATCCCGCCGGTGGCGTTCGCGTATTTGCCGGTGCCGCTGTCGCCGGTGGTGGCGGTGGCCGAGGGCATGATGCCGCGTACGTCGTGGATGTTCAGGCGCTGGAGGGTGATGCCGCTGACCGTGCCCGCGTCGGAGGCGTAGACGTAAACCCCGCGCCGGTAGGCGGTGTTGTCGCCGTCGGCGGTCAACTCCAGCTCTTGGACGGTGGTGTAGGGCGTGTTGTCTAGGAGTACGGCGTTCACGGCGCCGTCCGCGTTGATCGCGGGCAGGTCGCCGGTGCCGTATGCGCCGATGACGACCGGGGCGACCGCAGTGCCGGTGGCATCAGGAGCGAGTTGGCCGGAGCAGGCCGTACCGCGCTTGAAGAGGACCTCGTCGCCGGCCGTCAGGGTCAGCGCGTTGACCGAGGCCAGCGTGTTGAGGGGGGAGGCTGAACTACCGCTGCCCGCTGCGGTGGTGGAGCAGTCGACGTAGTAGGTCGTGGCCGCTGCCTGGGCGGGCGGGGCCGCGGCGAGGGCGGTACCGAGGGCTGTCAGGCAGGCGAGGAGTGCGGTGCTGGCGCGCAGGCGCATGGTGGGGCTCCGTGGAGGACGAGGACGACAACGGGCTGCGTGGGATGGGCCGTTGCCTTACATCGGGTCGTCGTCACAGGGACACCTCCGGGGTGCGGGCGGACAGTCCGCCGTCTACGGGCAGTACGGCACCGGTGACGAACGAGGCGTCGTCTCCGGCGAGGAACGCGACGGCCCGGGCCACCTCGTGGGGCAGTCCGGGGCGGCGCAGCGGGTAGGGCCGGACCCGAGCGGCCAACTCCTCGGGGCTGTCGGCGAGATGGGCGTTGCGCTCGACCAGGATCAGGCCGGGGGCCACGGCGTTGACGCGGATGCCGTGCGGTCCCCATTCGAGTGCGGCGGTACGGGTGAAGGCGACAAGGCCGGCCTTCGCGGCGGAGTACGCGCCGAATCCCTCCGCCGCGAACTGGGCATGCACGGACGCCACGTTGACGATCGCGCCCGGCCGCTCCGCCGCGATCAGCCGAGCGGCGAAGGCACGGCCGAGGCGTACGGCCGCGTGCAGACTGACGTCGAACGTGAGCTGCCAGCCCCACTCGGTTCCGTCGAGGAGAGATGAACGCTCTTCCGCGAAGGCGCAGTTGACGAGTACGGACGCCTCTCGCCCGCCGAGCACACGCTCCGGGGCGTCCGGGTCGGTGAGGTCGCAGACGACCGGCTCGATGCGGTCGCTCGCGGTGTCCCGTACGGACTCCAGGACGTCCACGGCGACGACCTGGTGGCCTCGGTCGGCGAGTTCGGCGGTGATCGCGCGTCCGATGCCGCGGGCGGCACCGGTCACCACAGCGGTGGTCGTCATCGTTTCAGCAGCCCCTTGTTCAGTCCGTCGGCGAGCAGGTTGAAGCCGATCACGAGCCCGGTGACGACGGTGACCGGACCGAGCGCGTACGCCGGATTCTGATCGAGGAAGCTCGCGCCTGAGCGCAGCAACGCGCCGAGCGAAGGGGTGGGCGGGGTGACCCCGATGCCGACGAAGCTCATCGCGCCCTCGACGAACACAGCCGTGGACAGCGACAGCGCGGCCTGCACGATCAGTGCGTCGAGGATGTTGGGGAGGATGTCGCCGACCAGGATGCGCAGTCGTCCGGCGCCCAGGGCGCGGGCGGCGAGCACGTACTCGCGGTCCTTTTCGAGTCGTACGGCGTCGCGGGTGATCCGTCCGAACAGCGGGACGTTGATGCCGGCGACGGTCCAGAACACGGCGGCCGCGCCCGGGCCGAGGATCGCGGCGAGGGTGACGCCGAGGATCAGCGCGGTGAAGGCCAGCATGACATCGAAGGCCCGCTGGAGTACGACGTCCACGAGCGGGTGCAGGGCGCACAGCACCCCGAGGGCGATGCCGGTGAAGGCGCCGAGCGGGACGGCGGTGGCGGCGACGAGCAGGTCGAGCCGGATGCCGTAGAGCGTGCGGGCGAGCAGGTCGCGGCCGAACTCGTCGGTGCCGAGCGGGTGTTGGACGCCGGGGCCGAGCAGCGCGTCGGGGCCCTGAGTGAGCGGCGAGTACGACGTCAGGAGCGGAGCCGCGATGCCGAGCAGCACGAGCAGGACAACCAGGGCCAGACCCCAGCGGGCCGAAGGCGCGCTCAGCGCGCGGGAGTTGGCGGCCAGCCGCACCCGCCCCTCTACCGTCACCACGGCACTCATACACCGCCCCCGATCCGCACCCGCGGATCAAGTCCCGCCTGCACCAGGTCAGTCAGTGTCTGGAGCACCACGAACACCCCGACCGCGAACAGCAGCAGGTCCTGCACCAGCAGGTAGTCGCGGCCGAGGACGGCCTGGAGGAGGAGCTGTCCGATGCCCGGCCAGGCGAAGACGGCTTCCACGACGACGGCTCCGCCCAGGAGTTGGCCGATCTGGATGCCGAGGACGGTGATCACCGGTGGCAGGGCGCCGGGCAGGGTGTGCCGGGTCAGCAGGCGCCGTTCGGTGAGGCCCTTGCCGTGGCCGGTGCGGACGTAGTCCTCCTGGCCCGATTTGCGGAGGGAGGCGGCGAGGAAGCGGGCGAGGACCGCGCCGGTGGGCAGGGCCAGGCACAGGGCGGGCAGCAGAAGGTACTGGACGCCGATCACCGGGTCGGCGAGCAGCGATGCGTGGCCGGAGGCGGGCAGGACGTGGAAGGTGACCGCGAAGAGCAGAACGAGCAGAACGCCGGTGACGTACGGCGGGACGGCGAGCGCCAGGTTCACCGCACCGCCGAGGAGCGCGCGTACGCCCTTGTGGCGGGCGGTGCCCAGTAGGACACCGGCCGCTCCCCCGCCCACCAGCGCCAACAGGAGCGCGGCGGCGGTGAGTTCGAGGGTGTTGCCCAGGCCGTGTCCGATGAGGGTGGTGATGGGTGCGCCCAGGATGAAGGAAGTGCCGAGGTCGCCGGTGAGCAGGCCGGTGAGCCAGGTCCAGTACTGCACGGGCAGTGCGGAGTCCAGGCCGAGGGAGGCCCGGACGTGGGCGACGGTGGCCGCGGAGGCGTCGGGGCCGGCGAGTACGACGGCCGGGTCCCCCGGTGCGAGCCGGAGGATGCCGAAGACCAGCACGGACGCGACCAGGAGCACCAGCAAGGCGGACGGGACACGACGGAGGGCGTAGCGGAACATGACGTCTGTCCCGCCTCAGCCGATCGAGGTCTGGTCGAGGTCGAGGTAGTCGTACATCGTCCAACTCAGGCCCTGGACCTTCTTGGTGATCGTGAAAGTGTGGGAGCTCGCGACGAGGTCGGAGACGAACTGCTCTTCCAGGAGCAGGTCGTTGACCGCGTCGGCGGCCTCCTTGGCTGCGGTGTCCGTGGCGGCCTGCCACAACTGGTCGGCGAGTTCCCGGTACTTGTCGCTGTCGAAGTTGGAAGCGTTCTTGTCCGCGTTGAACGGGAACGCGCCCTTGACGAGGGTCGCCGGGTGGAGCTGTCCGAAGCCGTGACCGTTGATGAACAGGCCCGGCAGCTCGCCGGCTTGGAGCTTGGCGAGGAAGTCGGCGGCCTGGAGCGGCTCCGCCTGCGCCTTCAGGCCGATCTGCGTGAGGTCGTACTGGACGATCTCGGCGATCTTCGCGTTGGTCGCGAGGCCCGCGTTGTAGAGCACCTTGACGGTCTTGCCGCCGGCACCCGCTGCCTTGATGAGGGCCTTGGCCTTGGTCAGGTCGCGGGTGTAGTGCGCGGCCTTCGTCTTGTCGTAAGCCGGTGAACTCGTCGCCCAGGGAAGGGAGGTGACCGTGCCGATGCCGCCGAGGACCTGGCTGAGGACGCGGTCGCGGTCGACGGCCCAGGCGACGGCCTGGCGCACTCGCTTGTCGTCGAGGGGCTGCACCTTGACGTTGGAGGCGATGTAGAAGCCGGAGTCGTGGGCGTCCGAGACTGTCACCTCGAACTGGTCGTCGCTCTTGATCGAGGCCGCGTCGAGCGGGGCGACGTCGACGAGAAGGTGGGTGCCACCGGAGCGCAGGGAGGACACCATCGCAGCGGACTGTCCGACGACCGAGACCTCGACGGCGTCGAGCAGCGGGGCGCCCTTCTTCCAGTAGGAGGTGTTGCGCTTCAACTCGTAACCGGTGCCCGGCGTGTAGCTCGCGACCTCGAACGGGCCGGTGCCGATGATCTTCGTGCCCTTGAGCAGCTCGTCGATCGACTCCTTGTCGACGATCAGGAGGATCTCGAAGAGGTCGAAGAGATTGCTGACCGGGTGCGCGAGGTCGAGGGTGATCGTGTGGGCGTCGACCTCGGTGATCTTCGAGATGGCGAGAGCGACGTGCTTGAGCTGGGACGCGGTGGTGTCCTTCGTCAGGTTCTCCAGGGCGAAGCGCACGTCCGCGGAGGTGAAGGCGCGTCCGCTGTGGAAGGTGACGCCCTTGCGCAGCTTGAGGGTGATCGACTTGCCGTCCGCCGTCTGCGTCCAGGACTCGGCGAGGGACGGCTTCGGGGAGAGGGTCTTGTGGTCGTACTGGGTCAGGGTGTTGAAGACCGTGCGGGCCAGCGAGAAGTTCGGGTTGTTCTGGCCGAAGAGGGTCGCGGGCGCGATGTCGGCACTCTGCGCGATCTTCAGCGTGCCGCCCTTCTGCGCGGCGCCGGACGCCTTCGTGCTCTCGTCGGCGGCACTGCGGCAGCCGGGCACGGCGAGCAGCGCGCCACCGACACCGATCGCGGCGAGGAGGTTGCGGCGGGATATGGCGAGTCTTTCGGGCATGGCGGAACTCCGGTGGGCAGGAAGGGAGATGAGGACTGCGAGAGGCACTGGACGGCATGACGAGCCGTCAGGCATGAGGGTGAGAAGGCGGGTTCAGCGACAACAGGAGGGGCGCGGTTCGAGGCGTCCGCTCCAGACCCGGGTGACGGCCGGGTGCTCGGTGTCGAGTTCGAGGCCGATGCCGGGGGCGTCGGGCAGGGTGAGCCGGCCGCGCTGGATCCGCTCGGCGCCGTGAACCACGTCCGCACGCCAACTCACCTCGCCGTAGGCGTACTCCAGGCGTTCGGCGAGGGCCGGGTCGGTGGGCGCGATGTGCGCGGCGTGCAGGGTGGCGACGGGGCCGGAGGGGTTGTGGAGTGAGATCCGCGCCTTGAACGCCATCTGGTTGACGAGGTCGAGAGCGGCGAGCGGGCCGCCGGCGTGCTTCACGTCCGGCAGCAGGACGTCGAGCAGACCGCGCACGGCATGAATGTCACTCCGGCGTCGCGCGAACTCGCCTCCGGCCAGCGGCAGTTCGGTACGGGCGCGCAACTCGGCGAGTTCGCCGGGACGCTCGATGCCGACGCCGTCCTCCAGCCAGTGCAGGCCGAGATCCTCGAACGGGTCCAGGAGCGGGGTGAGTTCATCGAGGGTGAGGCGCTGATGGGCGTCCACCATGACGTCGACGCCGTCGCCGACGGCCGCGCGGACAGCGTGCACCCGGTCGAGGCCGATGCGCGCGAGGTCGTGCCGACCGGTCGGGTCCGGAGTGTCGAAAGGAGCGAGTTTCACGGCGGTGAAACCGTCGCGTACGGCGGCTTCGGCAGTCGCGGCAACATCACGCGGAGCACGGCCGCCGGGAGCGCGGTTGAGGTTGGCGTACAACTCGATGCTGTCCAGGGTGTCCTGGGGCGAGAGCAGTCGGCGGAGTGGCACGCCCGACCGGCGGGCGGTGCGGTCGAGGCGGGCCTGCTGGACGCCGCCGAGCACGGTCACCGTAGCGAAGTCGTCGCGGGCGTAGAAGTCACCAGGGCCGTCGGAACTCGGCGCGACCGGGTCGAACGGGCCCGCGAACCGCCGGAGTTCACGCACCACGGTGTCGAGGGAACCCGCGTCCGAGCACTCGCCGTAGCCGTACGCACCGTCCTGGTCGCTCACGCGCAGCACCAGCCACTCCGTGCGGGCGCTCACCGCGATCCGGAACAACTCCCAGTCCTCGGCGGGAGGCAGGGCCGGAGCCGACCCCGGCACGACAACCTCGCCGCGTGGCAGCCCCGTCACCACGCCGCCTCCTGCGCTCCGCCGTCCTCGACGAGCGCGAGCGGGTCCAGATAGACCGACTCCAGCAATGGCATCGCCGAGGCGACGACCAGTGTGCCCGCGCCGAAGGTGCTGGTCACGATGCGTTCGTCGGCGCTCCAGCCCCGGTGCACCCGGTCGGTGACGGCCGCGCGCAGGTCGGGCAGATACTCGTCGGCGACGACGATGCCACCCGCGAGGACGACCCGGCTGGGATTGAGCAGATCGACGATCGTGGCCACCGCGCGTCCGGCGAACTCGGCCCGGGTGCGCAGGAGTTGCTGGGCGCGCAAGTCTCCAGAGCCGGTTCCGGCCGGGCGCGCGGTGGCGATCAGCCGCTCCAGCGGAAGCGGCAGATGCGCGTCGCCCGGTGCCAACACCCCCTCCGCGCAGGCTCGTTCGACCAGTACCGCATCGCTCGCGACCGCCGACAGGCACGCGGCACCGCAGCACGCGCACGCCGTGTCCTCGACCCCGCTCACCGGGAGATGCTCGATGCCGCCAGCCGCCGCGCCGGGGCCGCGGTGCACGGTGCGCTCGACGACCACGGCGGCACCAAGGATGTTCCCGAAGAAGATGTACACGAAGTCGTCGACCTCGCGGCCCGCCCCGAACCACAACTCGGCGCGGGCGGCGGCCCGTACGTTCTGGTCGAGCACCACGGGCCCGGGCAGCCGGTCGCCCAGCAGGTCCAGCAAGCGTACGTCGGTCCAGCCCAGCGCACTGTGCTCGACGACCGTGCCCGCGTCGCCGTCGACCCAGCCGCCGAGGCTGATACCGGTGCCCAACAGGCGCCGCCCGCCCAGCCGTTCGGTGAGGAAGCCGCCGGCGCCGGTCACGGCCTGCTCAGCGATCCGGCGCGGGCCGAAGTCGCCGTCGTGGTCGAGGACCCGCTGCGAGAGCACCGTGCCGTCGAGGGCGACCAAGCCGAACGTGGTGCGCAGCAGCCCGATGTGGATCCCGAGGGCAACCGGTCCCCGTGGGTCGATGCGTACGGGGACGCGCGGCCGGCCCTGGGCGGTTTCCAGCGGGGCCTGCTCGCTCAGCAGGCCCGCGTCGACGAGGACGGCGGTCAACTTGGTGACGCTGGGCGCCGACAGTCCCGTACGACGGGCGATGTCGGCGCGCGAGAGCGGGCCGTCGGCGACGACGGCGCGCAACACAGCCGAGGCGTTGCCGCGGCGCATGCCTTCCGCTCTCATGATTCACCCCTTCTCCATGACTTAATTTCAGAAATTAAGTCAGAATGGGGAAGTCGCGCAATGACTTCCGCGAAAGATCTCGGCAGGTGGACAGGGCTCAACTCGGCTTCACCCGTGTCCGGGTGAAGCCCGGGCGGGCGACGGACACGGGGGCGCGACTGGATCACGATCTTGTAGTTGTCATGCACCGGAAAGGAAGTGTGGCCATGCCGCAGACGAACCTGCCCGAAGCCAGTCGTCCTGTAGGCCCGAGCAGACGCGCTGTGGTCGTGACAGCGGCCGCCGCCGGTCTGGCCGGGTCGCTCGCCACGGCCGGCACAGCCCGGGCCGACGACGCCGGCACCGTGGTGCTGCACTCCCCCGAGCTGGACGTGGTGGCCGACACCACGTTCCCGAGGATCGTGTCGTACACCGACCGCGGCACCGGTTCCGTGATCCACGGCCGCGCGGATCCCCTGACCTCCCTGCTGGTCAACGGCCAGACCTACACCCCGCAGGTCGCCGCGACGGTCGGCGCGGACCGGGTGGAGTACGAACTTGCCCTGGCCGAAGGGGTGTTGATCGGCGCGGAGATCACGGTGGAGGGCTGGACGGTCACGTTCAAGGTCACCTCCGTCACGGACACCGAGGCGTTGCGGGTGGGCACGCTGGAGATTCCCGGGCACAACCTCGTCAGCGTGCGCTCCGACCAGGACACCGCGACGGTGATGGCCGCGCGGGTCGGGCTGAACAAGGCCGTCACCGCCGACACGACGATCCGCGTCACCGCGTCCACACCGGCCGACGCGAAACCGCTGGGCTGCGCGTACATCGTCGCGCACACCGCCGAGCTGGGCGTGGCACTGGAGAACAACAGCGTCTACGACACGGTGTCCACCGCCGCCGACACCACCTGGGAGAACGGGCGTTTCCGGCGCCGGGCGCGGCAACTGTCGGACGGCACCGTCGAGTTGGGCATCTCCTGCGGGCAGTGGACCTACCGCGCAGCCGACGCGCCGGACACCGAGCCGCTGCCGTACGCCACCGTGATCCTCACCCGGGACCGCAACGACGACGGGGTGATCGACTGGCAGGACGCGGCGATCGCGCTGCGGGACATCATGGTCGAACCGCCGGGCGCGGACGAGCAGCATCTGCGGGTGGCCTCGCACATCTCCTACAACTTCGCCTCACAGGCCACGAATCCGTTCCTCGCCGCCCTCGACCAGGTCAAACGGATCTCGCTCGCGACCGACGGGCTACGGCAGTTCACGCTCCTGAAGGGCTACCAGGCGGAGGGCCACGACTCCTCGCACCCCGACTACGGCGGCAACTACAACCAGCGCGCCGGCGGCCTCACCGACCTCAACACCCTGCTGCGCGCCGGAAAGAGCTGGCACAGCGACTTCGCCGTCCACGTCAACGCCACCGAGGCGTACCCCGCCGCCCGGCACTTCACCGACACTCTCGCCGACCCGGCCAACCCGCAGTGGGACTGGCTCGACCTGTCCTACCGCATCGACTCCCGCCGCGACCTGACCGCAGGCACCATCGCCGCCCGCTTCGCCCAGCTCCGCGCCGAGACCGACCCGGCCCTCAACACCATCTACCTCGACGTCTTCCGCGAATCCGGCTGGACCTCCGACCGCCTCCAGCGCGAACTCCACGCCCAGGGCTGGATGATCGCCACCGAATGGGGTCACGGCCTGGAGCGCTCCGCCCTGTGGTCGCACTGGGCCAACGAGACCGACTACGGCGCCGACACCTCCCGCGGCATCAACTCCCAGCTCATCCGCTTCCTGCGCCACCACCAGAAAGACGTCTTCGCCGACAAGTGGCCCCTGCTGCCCACCGCCCGCCTCGTCGCCTACGAGGGCTGGCGCGGCAAGGTCGACTGGAACGCCTTCTACGCCAACATCTGGACCCAGAACCTCCCGGCGAAATACCTCCAGGCGTACCCGATCAGGCGCTGGGACGAGCATCAGGTCAGTTTCTTCGGCCCGCACGCCACCACGGTCGACGACACCACCGGCAGCCGCCGCATCACCACCGACCAACGCCTCGTCTACGACAACGGCACCTACCTGCTGCCCTGGGAACCACGCAACGCCGCGAACCCCGACCGCCTCTACCACTACAACCCCGCAGGCGGCACGACGACTTGGCGCCTCCCGCGCAAGTGGCCGACCACCGGCAGGATCTGGGCCTACCCGCTCTCCGACACCGGCCGCGGCCCCGCCGTCGAACTCCCCGTCACCGACGGCTCGGTGACCATCACCGCGGATCCCGCCCAGCCCTACGTCGTCCACCGCACCCCGGCACCCGCCCAGCCCGACCCCGCCTTCGGCGAAGGCACCCCCCTCCACGACCCCGGCTTCCTCTCCGGCCGCCTGGAGCACTGGCAGGTCATCGGCCCCGCCTCCGTCGTACGCAACGCCCTCGGCGACCGGGAGTTGGTCATCGTAGGGGGCGACGCGGCCGCACTGACCACCCGGCTGCGCCGGCTGCCGCCCGGTCCGTACGCGGCCTCCGTACAGGTCGAGATCGGCGCGAGCGCGGGTGAACTGCGGCGGGCAGCACTGGAGTTGGCCACCACCGACGGCATCACCGCCGTGAACTGGACCGACACCTCCACCGCCGTCAACTACGTCAACGCCGACAGCAAACACGGCACCCGCGCCCAGCGCATGTTCACCTACTTCACCGTCCCGGCGGGCGGCGGTCCGGTCAGCCTCACCCTGCGCGCGGCGGCCGGTGACGCCCGGATCGTCTTCGACAACCTGCGCGTCGTCGCGGCACCGCGCCCGCAGGCCGCCGGGACTCTGGTCTTCGAGGACTTCGAGCATGTCCCGCAGGGCTGGGGCCCGTTCGTCGAAGGCCCCGGCACCGGAACCGCCAACGACCCGCGCACCCACGTGGCCCGCCGCCACACCACCTACACCCAACGCGGCTGGAACGGCAAAGCGATCGACGACGTCATCGACGGCGAGTGGTCCCTGAAGTCCCGCGGCGAACGCCTCGGCACCGTCTACCGCACCCTCCCCCACACCGTCCGCTTCGCACCCGGCCACCGCTACCGGGTCACCTTCCGCTACGAGAACGACTCCGCCGGCCAGTACGCCTGGACCACCGCCGTCGACACCCCCACCACCCGGCAACTCACCAGCACTCCCCTGCCCGCCGCCACCCAACCCACCGTATTCACCTACGAGTTCACCGCACCCGACACCGGCGAGACCTGGGTCGGCCTCACCAAGACCGGCACCAACTCCACCGCCGAATTCACCCTCGACGCCTTCACCGTCACCGCCCTGGACAACGACGACTGAGCCAGCCGACGGCAACTTGTCCGGTTACGCGGCTGCCGTCCAGCTCCGGACAAGCTGCCCGCCGTTGGGGTGAAGCACGGCGGGCGGACGCGTGCCGGGCACCCGTCATCGACCGTCCGTCGCGCAGGATCCGGGCATGCTGCCCGGATTCCTGACGAGGGCGGTCGGGCTGCTGCTCGGCCGGGAAGGCCGCTCGCTGCACGTGAAAGCCGCAGGCGGCGCGAGTGCCGTCCTCGTGTCGGTGATGGCCGCCGGCTCCTACGCGGTCGTGGCCGCCGAACACGGCGCGCACGGCGCCCACATCACCACCTACCCAAGGGCGTTGTGGTGATCGATCGAGACCGCGACGACCGTCGGATACGGCGACTTCTACCCGGTGACCCTGTGGGGCCGGGTCATCGGCTCCGTGGTGATGGTCGTCGGAATCACCGCATACGGCATGGTCACCGCGGCCTTCGCGACCTGGTTCGTCAGCCGCGACCAGAAACGCCACCACCACCTCGTCCAGGACGCGGAACGCGCCGCGCACGCACTGCGCGAGGAGAGCGCCCACGCCCTGCACGAACGCTTCGACCGCATCGAACGCCTGCTCGACGACAGGAGTCTCAATGACCAAGTCAAGCTGCTTGCGCGACCGGCAGCTCGGGGGTGAAGAGCCGGTTGTCGCGCAGGAGAGCCCACAACACGCTCGCCCGTCGGCGCGCCAGGGCGATCACAGCCTGGACGTGCTTGCAGCCCTCGCCGCGCTTCTTGAGGTAGAAGTCGCGGTTCGGTCCTTCGCGGATGATGCTGGTCTGCGCGGACAGGTAGAACACCCGGCGCAGACGGCGGCTGTAGCGCTTGGGCCGGTGCAGGTTGCCGGTGCGGCGGCCGGAGTCGCGCGGGACGGGCACCAGCCCGGCTGCCGAGGCCAGGTGGCCGGCGTCCGTGTAGGCGGTCAGGTCGCCGGCGGCCACGACGAACTCGGCCCCGAGGATCGGGCCCATGCCGGGCAGGGATTCGATGATCTCCGCCTGCGGATGGCTGCGGAACGTCTCGCGGATCTGCTGGTCGATCCGCTTCAGTCGGTCGTCCAAGGCCAGGATCTGCTCAGCCAGGTCGGCGACGATCTGAGCGGCGACGTCTTCTCCGGGCAGCGCCGTCTGCTGGGCCTGCGCGGCCTCCAGAGCGGTCGCAGCGACCGCGTCGGAGCCCCGAACGCTGCGGTTGGCCAGCCACGCCGTCAGCCGGGCCCGGCCGCGGCGGCGGATCGCGGCCGGGGTCTGGTAGCCCGTCAGCAGTACCAGAGCGCCCTTTTGCGAGCTGTAGTCGAAGGCCCGCTCCAGCGCGGGGAAGACACCGGTCAGCACGTCGCGCAACCGGTTGATCATCCTCACCCGGTCGGCCACAAGGTCCGTGCGGTGGGCGGTCAGCAGCGCGAGGTCGGCGGCCAGCTGGGCGGGCACGTCGATCGTGCTGAAGTCCCGCCGCTGCCTGGACGTTTCGGCGATGACATAAGCGTCGCGGGCGTCCGTCTTCGCCTCACCCCGGTAGGCCCCCGACATGCGGTTGACCGTGCGCCCGGGCACGTAGACGGCCCTCTGGCCGTGAGCCGCGAGCAGAGCCAGCAACAGCGCGGAGGCCGTGCCGGAGATGTCCACCGCCCAGGACACCTCGTCCGCCAGGTCCAGGATCTCGCCGAGCGCGGCCAGGATCGCCGACTCGTCGTTGTCGATCTTCTTCGACCACAGGGTCGACCCGGCCTCGTCGACCACCGCCGCCCAGTGATGGCCTTTGCCCGCGTCGACACCGACCCAGACCCGAGCCCATCGCTCGTCCACTTGTCCCTCCTCGTTCCGCACAGCATGCCGTCGGCCCGAGGAACACCCCGCTGTCATCTCCGTAATCAGCGACCGCACACGGCGCGCACATCTCAATCAGCAGCCAGGGCGCCCCGGAGAACCGGACGGCCACTCCTGGCAAGCCACTGAAGGCAAGACCCCATAAGCCACATCCGGCCCTCCCGGGCCACCCAACAACTTACGGAAGACCCCATGACCGACACCACCAGAATGGTCCGCAGCCTGGTGCCGGCCCGCATCGACCGCCTTTCCTGGTCCCCCTTCCACACCCGCATGGTCATCGCGCTGGGCATCGCCTGGGTCCTGGACGGCCTGGAGATCACCGTCGCGAGCGCGGTCGGGCCGATCCTCCAGCGCGCCGACACCCTCCACCTCGACTCCTACCAGGTCGGCCTGACCGCCACCGTCTACCTGATCGGACAGGTCACCGGCTCCCTCGTCTTCGGCGACCTCTCCGACCGCCTCGGCCGCCGCAAACTGTTCCTCGTCACCCTCGGCCTCTACCTCGCGGCCTCCGGACTCACCGCACTGTCCTGGGACTTCTGGATCCTGCTCGTCCTACGCTTCGTGGCAGGGCTCGGCATCGGCGGCGAGTACGCGGCCATCAACTCCGCCATCGACGAGATGATCCCCGCCCGCTACCGGGGCCGCACCGACCTTGCCGTCAACGGCACCTACTGGCTCGGCTCGATCATCGGCACCCTGGGCACCTACGTCCTGCTCGACCCCGACCTCCTCGCCTCCGACGTCGGCTGGCGCCTCGGCTTCCTCATCGGCCCGCTCATCGCGCTCGCCGTGTGGCCACTGCGCCGCCGCATCCCAGAATCGCCGCGCTGGCTCCTGCTGCACGGCAGGGACAAGGAGGCGGAGGACGCGGTCGCCGAAATGGAGGACGGCGCACGGGCACTGCCCCCCGTCGACCCGGCCCGCGCGATCGAGATCCGCGCCCAGGCCAGAACCCCGCTGACCACCGTGGCCCGCACCCTCTTTCGCGACTACCCCACCCGCTCCCTGCTCGGCGCCACCCTCATGATCAGCCAGTCCTTCCTCTACAACGCGATCTTCTTCACCTACGCCCTCGTCCTCACCCACTTCTACGACGTCCCCGACCACCAGACCCCCAAGTACCTGTTCGCCTTCGCCGTAGGCAACCTGCTGGGCCCACTCCTCCTGGGCCGCTTCTTCGACACCATCGGCCGCAAACCCATGATCAGCGGCACGTACCTGGTCTCCGGCGTCCTGCTGGCGGTCAGCGGCTTCCTCTTCGACGCCGGCGTACTGACCGCCACCACCCAGACCGTGCTGTGGGTCATCGTCTTCTTCATCGCCTCGGCGGCGGCGAGTTCGGCATATCTGACGGTCAGCGAGATCTTCCCCCTGGGGGTACGCGCCCGCGCGATCTCCCTGTTCTTCGCCATCGGCCAGCTCGTCGGCGCCGCCGGCCCCACCGTCTTTGCCGCCCTCATCGGCGACCAGGCCCACCCCGACCCCACCCGGCTCCTCTACGGCTATCTCTTCGCCGCCGCCATCATGATCACCGCCGGACTGCTGGAGGCGTTCATCGGCGTCAAGGCCGAAGGCACCCCGCTGGAGGAAGTCGCCGCCCCGCTCAGCCGCGTACCAGGAGGCACCCGTACTTGACACGGACACCGGGCGCGGTTGGAAGCGACGGCTGCTGAACGAGCGGGAACGCCCGCGCCGGGTGCGCAAGCCGCCGTACGCCTGGCAGCCGGCCGTGATGACGGTCTGCTTCGCCGCCTTCATGAGCCAGCTCGACGCCAGCATCGTCACCCTCACCTACCCCAGCCTGGAACGGGAGTTCGACGCACCGCTGGCCACCGTGCAGTGGGTGTCCCTCGACTACCTGCTGGTGCTGACCGCGGTGATGGTCACCGTCGGCCACCACTCCGACCTCCTGGGCAGCAAGCACGTCTACCTCTACGGCTTCGGCATCTTCACCCTCGCCGCCCCGCGCGACCGGCTCCGCGGCGCCCTCGGAGTGCAGGCCGCAGGACAGGCACTCGGCCTGGCCCTGGGACCGCCCCTCGGCGTCATCGCGATCATCCTCGGCCGCTACCTCCTGCCCCGCACCACCGAACGGGCCACCGACACCCGCTTCGACCTCCCCGGCACCGCGTGGCTGACCACCGCCGTCACCCTCCTGCTGGGCGGCGTCTCGGTGTTCTCCGGACTCCCCGCACCGGGCTGGGCGGGCGCGACGCTGATCGTCCTCGCCGCCCAACAACGAGACGGTCATGAGCGCCGTCCCCCATCAACTGGCCGGCACCGGCGGCGGAATGATCAACATGACCCGCGCCCTGGGCAGCGGACCGGCACCATCCCGACACGACGCCTAGCAGGGAGTGAAGACGGAACGGGGTGGTGTCACGCGTTCACGAGGTGAGGGGCGCGGCGGGCAGGCGGTGTGCCTGCCCGCCGCTGTGGCGCCGGAGGGGTCGAGCGGACGACCTGTGTCTACGACGACGCGCCCACCGCGATGGCGACCCGGCCGTCGCTGTACTCCTTGGTCACCGTGATGGTGGTGCCGAAGTCGGCGTCGTAGCTGGAGCCGTACGGGTTGGTGGCGTAGTGGTAGGTGCCGTTGAGGTCGTCGAAGGTCGGCACGCCGGGCTGGGAGGGGATGGTCTGTTCGACGCCGTTGAGGTGGAAGGTGACGGGCTTGGTGGCGTGCAGGGCGAACGGGGCGTCGTAGGACTGGAGTCGGTTGCGGATCGTCGCTCCGGTCGTGGCGAGCGCCGGGGTGGCGTGGGCGTCGATCGGGAGGATCTCGCCGTAACCGCTGTTCGTCTTGGTCTTGTTGTTGGCGTACTTGGTGTTCCAGTACCAGATCAGGACGCCGTTCTCGTAGTTCAGGTGCTCGGTGAGGTTGGGCACGGTCGAGGCCCAACCGAGGTTGTACGGGCCGCCCTTGAAGTACCGGTCCTCGCCGACGTACTGGCGGTTCTCCACCACGTAGTAGCGGGCATTGCCGGCAGTGTCGTCCGGCAGGGTGACCACGACCGCCTCGGAGCCCTTGGTGGAGGCCTTCACCGACAGCGGGTTGAGGGTGTAGCGCGCCGGGGTGGCGGCCTCGGCGGTGGCGTAGTCGAGCCAGCCGAGTTGCAGCTTCGCCCAGGCGCCGAGGTCGGCCGGGTAGGTGGAGAGTTCGTTCTCGCTGCTGAGCAGTGAGCCGTTGGACATGACCGACCAGAAGCCGGTGGAGTTCTCGCCGCCCGAGGTGTCGTAGAGGTCGGGCAGGCCGAGGTCGTGGCCGTACTCGTGAGCGATGGTGGCCAGGCCGTGGTTCTCGTTGGTCATGACGTAGTCGTTGGCCCAGATGCCCGTGTCACCGATGGCCGAACCGCCGTCGAGGTTGCCGTTGTCGGGGCCGAGGGTGTCCGCGCCGGTCTGGAGGTAGGAGACGGTGCCCTTGTGGGAGCCGATCGCGTCGGTGCCGTAGGCGCCGCCGCCGTTGGCCTGGGACTCGCCGGCGTAGTAGATCTGGATGTGGTCCAGGTATCCGTCGGGCTCGTTGTAGATGCCGTCGCCGTCGTAGTCGTTGCGGTCCCACTGGTCGAACTTCGCCAGGTACGCCTTCACCTCGGCGGCGGTCCTGCCTGCGGCCAACTGCTGGGCGTACCAGGTGTTGAGGCCGTCGGTGACGAGTTGCTCGTTGCAGTAGTAGGTGGAGATCGCGACGCCGGCACGCTTGCAGCTGTCGGTGCCGTAGTACGAGATCGAGTGGTCGACCTTCACCCAGTCCTGGACCGTGCCGGTGATCGAGTAGGCGCCCGAGGACTGCCGCTGGTAGTACGACATGAGGGTGTCCTGGCCGGCGGTGGCGTCGCCGAAGATCTGGTGCTGGTAGTAGGACTTGCTGTAGTCGGAGGTCCACACCGTCGCCGTGTTGGTGGTGCGGTCGGGTTCGGCGATGGTGTTGTGCAGCGGGCCGGCCGCGCCGCCGTAGGCCGCGTCGACCGTGTCGCCGAACTCGACGGGCAGTACGAAGATGCGGTCCGTGGTGCGGGCGGTCTCGGCGTACTTGCCGTCGGCGTACTCGACGCGCTTCGAGGAGCCGTTGGCGGTGGCCGCGGCCTCGCCCTTGACGAGCTTGCCGGTCGCCTCGGCTCGGGCCCGCTGGGTCTTCAGGTCGGCGGGGCTGAACTCGGTGTGCTGTTCGGCTGCTTGGCTCGACGTGCTCGTGTCGTCGTCCGCCGCGGCCGAGTACGACAGCAGGGATCCTGCGACGAGCAGCGACGCCGTCGTCGCCACTAGGGCCGCGAAGGCGGGTCTGCGTGTCCTCGTGTGCTTGCTCAACGTGCGTCCTCCATAAGGGAGTCGGTGGTCTGCGAAGGCGCCTGGGGGAAGTGACAGGCCGTCAAATGACCGTCGGCCACGGCCGCGAGTGGTGGCTCCCGGTCGGCGCAGATGTCCTGCGCCTTCCAGCAGCGGGTGCGGAAGCGGCAGCCGGACGGCGGGTTGGCGGGGCTCGGTACGTCACCGGTGAGGCGGATGCGCTCACGCGCACCCCGCCTGCGCGGGTCGGGTTCGGGCACGGCCGAGAGGAGGGCGTGCGTGTAGGGGTGGTGCGGGGCGCCGTAGAGGGCATCGCGGTCGGCGATCTCCACGATCTTGCCGAGGTACATGACCGCCACGCGGTGCGAGAAGTTCCGCACGACGGCCAGGTCGTGGGCGATGAACAGGAAGGAGATGCCCTGTTCGCGCTGGAGTCTGCGGAGCAGGTTGACGACCTGCGCCTGGATGGAGACGTCGAGCGCCGATACCGGTTCGTCCGCGATGATCAGCTTTGGGTCGAGGGCCAACGCCCGGGCGACGCCGATGCGTTGGCGCTGGCCGCCGGAGAACTCGTGCGGGAAACGCTGCGCGTGCTCGGGGTTGAGACCGACCGTCCGCAGCAGCTCCTGCACGCGCGCCGCGCGGCCGCCCGCCGGGGCGATGCCGTTGACCTCCATCGGCGCCTCGATGATCGAGCCGACGGTCTGGCGCGGGTTGAGCGAGGAGTAGGGGTCCTGGAACACCATCTGGATCTCGGAACGCACCGGCTTCAACTCGCGCCGGGAGGCGTGGGTGATGTCCTGCCCCCGGTACGAGATCGAGCCGCCGGTGGGTTCCAGGAGCCGCGCGACCATCTGGCCGGTGGTCGACTTTCCGCAGCCGGACTCGCCGACCAGGCCGAGGGATTCGCCCTCGTGGACGGTGAAGCTTACGCCGTCCACGGCGCGCACGGCGCCGACGGTGCGGCCGAAGACACCGCCGTTCCCCCTGACCGGGAAGTGCTGTTGGAGGTCCTTGACTTCGAGCAGCGGGGTTTTCTGACGAGTACTCATACGTCGCTCCCGTGCCTGGAGTTGATCTCCGTGACGAGGATCTGTTCACGGGTGGCGGCCGGGAGGTGGCAGGCCGCCTGATGGCCTGCGCCGTCCAGGGCCGGCCGGCGCGTGCAGCAGGCTTCGCCGACCCGGTCTACGTAGGTGCACCGGGGGTGGAACGCACAGCCGGGCGGCGGGTCGAGCAGTGAGGGCGGGGTGCCCTCGATGGGGGTGAGGTCGGCGTCGGGATCGCCGTCCAGAGTGGGCATGGAGCCCAACAGGCCCCAGGTGTAGGGGTGTTGGGGGTTGACCAGGACCTCCTCCGCGGTGCCGCGTTCCACGCACCGGCCGCCGTACATCACCATCACCTCGTGCGCGGTCTGCGCGACGACGCCCAGGTCGTGGGTGATCAGGACGATCGCGGTGCCGAACTCCCGCTGCACGTCGGCCAGTAGGTCCAGGATCTGGGCCTGCACGGTGACGTCGAGGGCGGTGGTCGGCTCGTCGGCGATGAGCAGATCGGGGTCGCACATCAGCGCCATGGCGATCATCGCGCGCTGCCGCATGCCGCCGGAGAACTGGTGCGGGTAGGCGTCGGCACGCTGCCTCGGCTGCGCGATGCCGACCCGGGCGAGCATGTCGACGGCCCGTTCCCGCGCCGCCTTCCGGCTCGCCCCGGTGTGGGTGCGGTAGCCGTCCGCGAGCTGGTTGCCGATCGTGTAGTACGGCGAGAGGGCGGTCAGCGGGTCCTGGAAGATCATGGACATGCGGCGGCCCCGGAGCTGTTCGAGCTCCTTCTCACGCAGGGTGGTGAGGTCCTGGCCGTCCAGGAGGATCTCGCCCTCGACGCTCGTCTTCGCGCGGTTGTGCAGGCCGAGGACGGCGAGGCTGGTGACGGACTTGCCGGAGCCGGACTCGCCGACGATGCCAAGGGTGCGGCCACGCTGGAGGTCGAAGCTGAGGCCGTTGACGGCGTGCACGGGGCCGGCCTCGGTGGCGAAGCGGACGTGCAGATCGCGTACGGACAGGAAGGCGTCGGTCATGACAGGCGCACCCGGGGGTCGATGAGGCCGTAGACGAGGTCGACGATCAGGCCGAAGAGGACCATGAAGAACGCGGCGATCAGGGTGACCCCCACCAGCGTCGGCAGGTCCTGGTGTTCCACGGCCTGGACCGCTGTCTGGCCGATGCCGGCGATGTTGAAGGTGGTCTCGGTGATCATCGCGCCGCCCAGGAGGTGGCCGAGGTCGAGGCCGAAGATGGTGACCACGGGGGTCAGCGCGGCCCGGCCCGCGTACTTGAAAAAGACAGTGCTTCCCGGCAGGCCCTTGGCGCGGGCGGTGCGGACGGCGTCGTCGTTCAGTGCGTCGATCATGGACGAGCGGGTGTAGCGGGAGTAGCTCGCGGTGTAGACGACGGCCAGCACGAGCCAGGCCAGGACCATGCCGCCGAACCAGTCGCCGAGGCCGTCGGTGAAGGGCTGGTATCCGGGCTGGGGAAGCCACCGGAGCCGGTCCACGAAGAAGTACCGGGCGAGGATGCCGATGAAGTAGATCTGTACGGCCGCGCCGACCAGGGCGAAGACGGAGACCGCCTTGTCGGTGGCGCTGCCGCGGCGCGCGGCGGCGATCAGGCCCGCGCCGACTCCGAGGGCCAGGAAGACGAGCACGGCGCCGCACACGAGCGAGAGCGTCGCGGGGAAGCGTCCGCTGAGGGTGTCGAAGACCGGCTTGTGGTTGTAGAAGGAGTAGCCGAGGCAGGGCGCGTCGCAGTGCGAGGAGCCGATGTCACGGCCGGCCACGATGCCACTGAGGTACTGCCACAACTGCTGGTACACGGGCTGGTCGAGACCCATGTTGTGCTTGATCTGCAGATAGCTGGCCGGGGTGCACACGGACCCGCAGGACAGTCTTGCCGGGTCGCTGGGTGCGGTGAAGAAGAGGAAGTACGTGACTGCCGTGACCACCAGCAGGATCACCAGCGCGCCCAGGACGCGGCGGACGAGATAGCGGGCCATGGGAAGGACTTTCGTTTGCGTGGGTCAATTGCCCGGGCGGGAAAGGGAGTTGCCGCCGGGCCCCGCGTCGGCGAGCGGGGCCCGGCGGAGTCCGGTCACGCCTTGACGTACACGTGCGAGGGCTGACAGCCGGTCGGCGACATGGTCACGTAGGCGCCGCCGAGCTTGCCGCCGATGAGGTACGTCTTGGCCTCGTAGGCGAGCGGCACGATCGGTATGCCCTTCATGATCTTCGCGTCGAGCCCGGCCCAGGCGGTGTTGGCCTCGTCGGCGTCGGTGAGCGCCTTGATACGGTCGATCTCGGCGTTGACCTCGTCGTTGTCGTAGTTGTAGTAGTTCGTCGCGCCGTCGGCGATGGTCCGGCCGTCGAAGCAGCCGGGGATGACGCTGGAGCCGGTCGGCCAGTCCGGGGACCAGCTGGAGTGGAAGATGTCGTACGGCTTGTCGACCTTGCCGATCTCCGTGAAGTACGTGGTGGAGTTGAGCGGCTTCTTGACGACCTCGAAGCCGGCCCGGGTGAGCGCCTCGGCGACGATGATCCCCGCCTTGTCGCCCTGGTCGGTCTGCCCCCAGGCGTAGACCAGCTTGGTGCCGAGCTTGCCCGCCTTCTTCAGGATCTTCTTCGCGGCGGCCGGGTCGCCCGCCTCCGTGACCGGGTACACGTCGTTCTTCCTGAAGCCGACGACGACCGGGGCGAGGATGTCGGTCGCGATGTCGCCGTAGACGGGACCGCCGTAGATCCGGCGCCAGCCGGTCTTCGGGAAGGCGGTGAGGATCGCCCTGCGGACCTCGACGTCCGTCACCCGCTTGCAGTTGATGCCCAGCACGCGGCTGGTGATGCCGCCCTCCGAGAGCGTGCGGGTCTTCAACTCGCCGGTGGTGCGCGACAGATACGAGGCGTCGACCACACCGCTGAAGGTCATGACCGCTTCGCCGTCGGCGGCGGCGAGCTGCTGCGACTCGTCGAGCGAGGCCACGTTGAAGGTGATCTCGAAGCTCTCGGGGTACTGCGCGCGGACCGGGTCGGTGTCGGCGTCCCACTGGTCGTTGCGGACCAACACCATCTTGGCGTCGTCGTGGCTCTTGACCTTGTACGGGCCTGTCGTCGCCGTCGGCAGCTGGTCGAAGTCGCCCTTCTTCGCGGCCGATTCGAGCACCGGGGCGGTGATCGGATAGGCGCAGGCGAACGGGAAGTCGGCCTGCGGCTCCCTGAGGTGGAAGACGATGGTCTGGTCGTCGGGGGTCTCGATCACCGAGTCCGGCAGCGACTTGCCGCCGGACGGGCCCGTGTACTCCTTGCGGTAGTCGTCGCCCGACAGCCAGGCCGGGATGAACGTCGGGCCGTCGGTGATCTCGGCGTCGTAGGCGCGCTCAATGCCGTACTTGACGTGCTTCGAGGTCACCGCCGTGCCGTCGGAGAACCTGACGCCCTCCCTCAGCGTGTACGTCCAGGTCTTGTTGCCGTCCGACGCGGTGCCGGTGTCGGTGGCCAGGTCCCCGCAGAGGATCTGCTCGTCGCCGACGCGCTTGTAGGCGACCAGGCGGCGGTGGATGAGGGTGGCCGCGACGCCGCCGTCGGAGGCGTAGACGCGCTGCGGGTCGAGGTGCGCGAAGTCGTACGGCTGGAGCACCTTGACGGTGCCGCCCTTCGTGGCGCCCTCGACGGTGAGCGGCCCCTTGGAGTCGGCGGCGGTGCCCAGTCTGACCTTGAGACCGGTGACGGCCTTGGCCTTGGGCGCGGTGGAGGCACCGCCACCGGGTGAGCCCGAGCTGCACGCCGTGGTGAGGGCGGTGCCGGCGACCATCGCGGCGGCGGACTGGAGGAACAGACGGCGGTCCATGGCAGGAGTTCCGTTCTGGGTACGGGAGTTGAGGGTGGTGGCGGGCCGCGGGACAGCTGGGTTCAGCGGTCGGACCGGGGGTCCAGGGCATCGCGCAGGGAGTCGCCGAAGAGGTTGAAGGCGACGACGAAGACCAGCATCGAGATGCCGGGGATCACGGTGTACGTGATGTCGTTGAGGTAGACCTCGGCGCCGCGCTTGATCATGCGGCCCCAGTCCGGGGTGGGCTCGATGATGCCCACGCCGAGGAAGGACAGCGCGGCCTCGGTGGTGACCAGTGCCGGGAGGTCGAGGGTCATGAAGACGAGGATCGGCGTCCAGAGATTGGGCAGCAGCTCCTTGGTGATGATCCGCCAGGGGCTCGCGCCGTACACCTTCGCCGCGTGGACGAACTCCCGCTCACGCAGGGAGAGCACCTGGCCACGCAGCAGTCGGGCCACCCTGGTCCAGCCGAACATCGACAGGGCGACGATCAGGGTGGCGACCCGGACCCAGGTGGGGGTGTTCTCCTCGTCCGAGACGAGGAAGGACATCACCACCGGCGTCATCGCGATGAAGAACAGGGTGGACGGGAAGGCCATCGTGACGTCGATGACGCGACTGATCGCGTAGTCGATCCTGCCGCCGAAGTAGCCGGCGGCGACGCCGATCAGCGAGCCGACGACCGTCACGATGATCACGACCGCCGCCGCGATCAGCAGCGAGGTGCGGATGCCGTACAGGAGCTGGGTGAACACGTCACGGCCGACGTTGGGCTCGACCCCGAGCCAGAAGGCGCCGCTGATCCCGCCGTTGGCCCCGGTGGGGAAGCCGTAGTCGTCGAGCAGGCCGGGGTACCGGTCGGCATAGACGGTGTAGGGGTCCTTGCCGTAGAGGGCGGCGATCAGCGGTGCGCCGATACCCGCGAGGAGGAACAGGGCGACCACGGACCCGGCCACCACGGCGACCCGGTCCCGGCGCAGCCGACGCCAGGCCAGTGCCTTCGGGGACAGCCCTCGCACGGGGGCCGACCGCTCGCTCGTCTCGGCGGAAAGTGTGCTGGACATGGCGCGGAGCCTGGCACGTACGGTAAACGCCAGGTAATCCCAGCTGGTTATAACGCCTGGGGGTTATAACCTCCCGGACGCCCGGAGTTTGCCGGGTGGGCCGTGGTCAGACCCCGCGCCGGGCCGCCCACCACAGATAGCCGGAAGCGTTCTCCATCGAGGCGGTGTACGCCCGCTGGGCGAGCCGGAGCATGTCGTCGCCGTACGGTGCCAGCGGGCCCTTGCCGTGCCAGGCCAGGTGGTAGCGCATCCACATCGGGTCGCCGGCGATCGGGTGCACCACGATCCCGGCGTCCGCCCGGAAGGTCGGCTGTACGGGACTCACCGCCCGGCCGGTGGCGATGAGTTCGCGGCGCAGGGAGTTGTCGGCCAGGCGGTAGCGCGTCCGCGGGGTGAAGCCGCGGGAGGCGCAGGTGTCGATGAGGTGCTCGGGCCAGCCCATGCCGTCGGACGCGGGCAGCACCCAGTCCTCGTCGGCCAGCGACTCCAGGGCGACCTCGTCCCCTTCGGCGAGCGGATGCCCGGCCGCCAGCGCGATGAAGACCGGTTCTACGGCGATCAGGCGGTACTCGACCGAGGGTTCGGGGTGGGCGTCGTAACCGGGGTAGTCCCCGACGACCGCACAGTCGAGCTGCTGGCTCGCCACCATCTCCAGGAGGGTCCGCACCGAGTGGTCCGTGCGTACGGTGACCGGCACGCCGGAGAGCAGGAAGCCGAGCCGGTCGGCGAGTTCCACGACCATCGGGCTGGCGACGCTGCCCAGGCGGACGGTCGGCACGGGGGCGTCCTGCGGGCGGGCGGTCAGGATGTCGTCGAAGGCGGACAGCACGGTCCGGGTCCTGGACAGGACGAACTCCCCGAAGGGCGTGGGCTCGACGCCCTTCGGGCCGCGCAGGAAGACCGGGGCACCGAGGGACTCCTCGATCCGCTTGAGCTGTGCGGTCAGCGCGGGCTGCGAGACCCCGAGCGTGGCGGCCGCGCGGTTGAGGCTCCCGTGGTCGGACACCGCCTGCACGATCCGCAGATGACGGAGATCCAGCTGCATCCGCGCAGCGTAGGGCGGTTTTGACCGATGGACCAGGGAACGTCTGGATGCTGGACGAACGTGGGTGAGCGCTGGGCGGCTGCTGGGTGAAGCCTGTGGACGGAACCCTCTAGTGCAATGTCACATGTGACACTACTCTCGCCGGAGTTCGAGATCACGAACATCTTCGGCATGGCGAACACCCCCCCACCCGCACTTCACCTCTTCTTCCGCCTCACCAGAAGGAAGTGTCATGCGCGCAGCAATATCGGCCGCTCTAGCCGTCGGGCTTGCCCTGTTCGGCGTGGTCACCGGAACCGGAACCGGGCCCGACCGCGCCGCCGCCCTCGGCACCACCACCCCGGCACCCGCCTGGGACGCCCCCCACCACGGCACCGTCAAGGGCCTGATCACCGGCCGCGCCGCCCGCACGGGCATGGCGAAGGCGGAGCAGGCATTCACCGCCGCTCACGAGAAGACGGCGGCTGCCGAGAACGCCGGCGACGAGGACGTCCCGGCCCCGGCGTCGGAGGCCACGACCGCCTCCACGTACGTACACAAGTGGTGGGGCGTGAAACTCACCACCGGCAGCGCCACCGTCAGCGGCGTCCAGGCCACGCACTCGGTCAACTCCGCGTTGCGGATGACCGACGCGAGCGACTACCTCTACTCCCCCACCACCAAGCCCCGCCAGGGCGCGTGCATCGAGTCGACCACCGCGTACAGCAAGACCTACGCGCAGTTGTGGGCGTACGACTGGTGCGCGTCCGACCCCGGGATCGGGGTGCGGCTGACCATCGACAGCAGCTTCCTGAGCACGTACACCACCACCGTCAACGGCGTGGCCAGCTACAACCTGCAGATCCTGCAGACGGATTCCTCGGCCAACACCTGGACCGCCTACCTCTACGACTACAAGACCGGCGCGTGGGAGACGTACTACACGAGCAGCGGCACCGACGGCGGTACGGCGACCTTCGGCTGGGACGAGTTCGAGTTCTACTCGTACCTCGACACGGACGGCGAGACCTACCTCTGCGACGGCTACGCCGGTCACTCAAGTGAGAGCAGCAACCTCAAGATCCGTACCGGCACCGGCACTTGGGCCGACGCCACGACCTCCAACACCACCGTCTATCCGTCGACGACACCGAGTCCGTCCGACTACTACTGCGCCGGCCTGGACTTCACGACGGTGACCGCCAACACCCATTGGAAGGTCTCCGAGTAGTCCGAGCCGGAGGTCTCGTGCGGCGCTGTCCTTGAGTGTCGCTGTCAGTGAGTGGCACCGCCCGCCATCCGGATGTCGTCCTCGCGGGACACGGCCGTGCTCAGCACGGCTCGCAGTCCCCTTGCCGCGAGGGACGACGGAAGGGAGGGCCGGGCGGTGCCCAGCGTCTGTTCCGGGGTGTACGGGACATGGACGAAGCCGCCGCGCAGGCCCGGCAGTTCAGTCGCGATCAGGTGCATCAGACCGTAGAAGACGTGGTTGCACACGAACGTGCCCGCCGTCTGCGAGACGGAGGCCGGTACACCGGCCGAGCGGGCGGCGGCGACGCATGCCTTGACCGGCAGGGCGGCGAAGTAGGCGGCGGGGCCCGTGTCGAGCACGGCCTCGTCGATCGGTTGCCGTCCGGCGTTGTCAGGTATGCGGGCGTCGTCGACGTTGACCGCGACGCGCTCCACCGTGAGGTCCGGGCGGCCGCCCGCCTGGCCGGTGCAGAGCACGAGGTCCGGTTCCGCTCGCGTGATCGCGGCCCGGAGTTCGTCGAGGGCTGTGCCGAAGGAGCAACTCAGGCGGGTCACCGTGATGTTCGTGCCGGGCGGGGCTTCGGCAGCCGCGCAAGTGACCGCCTCCCAGGAGGAGTTGGACGCTTCACCGCCGAAGGGCTCGAAGCCGGTGAGGAGAACTCTGGTCATGTCGACGACACCTCGGCCTCGGTTCCAACTCCCCTGGCCACAGCCTCAGTTCCGGCCCGGCAACACATCGCTCGCCGGAGGTCGTCGCACTGGTCGGAGAGCCAGCGGCGCAGCGCCGGTACGGGGGCGCTGTGAGCGAGGCAGTGTTCCGCGGCCACGAGGACGGCCGGGTCGGTGGTGTGTGCCGGGAACCCGTATCGGCCCAGAGTGGCGGCGACGGTCGGGCCCTGTCGGGCGGCGAGGTCGGTGGCCGCGTCGAACCAGCGCGGGACATAGGGGGCGAGCAGGTCGGTCTGCTCTGGCTGCCAGAAGCCTTGGGCCCGTGCCCTGAGGAGGGTGACGGACTGGCCGTCGCTCTCGAACATGGCCTTCCAGGCCGCCTCCTTGGCCGCCGGATCGGGCAGCGCTGCACGGCAACGGGCGGCGGACTCCTCGCCCGCCGAACTCCGGTCGCGGGCCGCCTCGTTCGCGATGTCGGCCTCGTCCGCAGCGCCTAGCACGCACCGGCGGAACAGGGCGTGCCAGCACAGTTCGTGATCGTCTCCGGGGACCTCCGGGACGGGTTCGGCGCTGTCGACGAGGGTGCGCAGGGCCCCAAGGTGGAGAGCTTGCCGGGCCGGGTCGTCCAGGATGCCGCGGCATACGTCCGCCAGGGCGATCAGGGCTGCGGGGCGCAGTTCGGGTGCGAGGTAGCGGTCGGCGACCGGCCCACGCGCGAAGGCCAGGACGCTGTCGACGACGGCGGCGTCCGTCTCGTACGGCAGATGCCGGGTGACGAGGTCCAGGTAGCCGGCGGGCGGGAGTTCGGCGTCGCGGACCATGTCGCGGGCCGTGGTCCACAGCACGGCGCGGGTAAGTGGGTCGTCCAGGGTGGAGAGCGAGGCGGTGACTGCGGCCCAGGAGTGTTCGTCCAGACGGATCTTGGCGTAGGTGAGGTCACCGTCATTGGGGAGGAGAAGGGCGGGGGCGCGGGAACCGGTGAGGTCGGAGGCATGGCGACCGGTGAGGCCGGGAGCATGGGCACGACTGTCGGAAACAGGGGGGTCGGAGCCGGGTTCGGCCCAGATCCGCTCGCGCAGGACGAGTCGGCTGTTCGCGTCGTAGTCGTACAGGCCGAACCGGACGCGATGCGGGCGACTGACCTCCGACCGCTGCCCGCCGATCGTGTCCACGCCGGTCGTGCGCAGCCAGGCCTCCCCCCACGCGTGGACGTCGCGGCCCGACGTACGGGTCAGGGAGTCAAGGAGGTCGTCGAGGGCGGCGTTGCCGAAGCGGTGTCGGGTGAGGTGGTCGTTGACTCCGGCGAAGAACGGCTTCTCGCCCAGCCAGGCGGCGAGTTGGCGCAGGGCTGCGGCGCCCTTGGCGTACGCGATGCCGTCGAAGTTGGCCAGTGCGTGGCCGGTGTCGGGTACGGCGTCCGGTGGAGGTGCCACGGGATGGGTGGAGGCGCGCTGGTCGGCGTCGTAGCCCCAGGTCTTGCGAGTGACGGCGAACTCGGTCCAGGCGCCGGTCAGTTGGTAGGCCATGTGATCGGCGAAGGACTCGTTCAGCCACAGGTCGTCCCACCATCGCATGGTGACCAGGTCACCGAACCACATGTGCGCCATCTCGTGCGCGATGACCCGTGCCCTGTTCTGCCGCTCGGTGCCGCTCGCCGCGGACCGGAAGAGGAAGCCCTCGCGGAAGGCGACCAGGCCCGGGTTCTCCATCGCGCCGCTGGTGAACTCCGGGACGAAGACCTGGTCGTAGGAGTCAAAGGGGTACGGCTCGTCGAAGAGCTCGTGGTAGCGGTCGAACGCATGGCATGTGATGTTCCACAGTTCGTCCGCGTCGGCGTCCAGGTACGGGGCGAGGCTGCGGCGGCAGTGCAGACCGAAGGGCAATCCGGTGTGTTCCATGCGCAGGGAGTGCCATGGCCCAGCCGCGAGTGCGAAAAGGTAGGTGCTGATCGGCGGGGTCGGGGCGATCCACCACCGTCCCCGTCCTTCGGCGGCCGGGTCGCGCGTGCTGACGCCGTTGCCCAGAACCGTCCAGGAGGGCGGTGCGGCGACCGTCACCTCGAAGACGGCCTTGAGGTCCGGCTGGTCGAAACACACCGTGATGCGCGGCAGTTGGTCCAGGAAGGACTGGCTGTGGACATACGTCTCCCCGTCGACCGGATCGGTGAAGCGGTGCAGGCCCTCCCCCGTACGCGAGTAGGCCATGTCCGCCTCGACGTACAGCTCGTGCGGTCCGGCCGTGAGGCCGGTGAGGGGGATCCGGCCGTCGGCGAGCAGGGCTGGGTCGAGGGCGTGACCGTCGAGTGCCACCCGGTGCAGGACAGCGGGCTTCAGCTCGGCGAAGGTGTCGCCCACGGTACGGGCGGTGAAGCGTACGGTCGTCGCCGAACGGAAGTGCGTCTCACCCCGGTTGAGGTCGAGGTCGACGGTGTACCGCTCCACCTCGACGAAGCGTGCGCGGGTCTCGGCCTCGGCGCGGGTCAGCGAGGGCATCCTTCTCCGTAACGTGTTGGGTGGACCGGGGGGGGCGGTCCGGTTGGGCCCGTTCAGTGGGCCCACAGGCCCCGGACATGGCCGAGGTGCCGGGTCATCACTTCGCGTACGGCGTCCTCGTCACGGGCGAGGAGCAGGTCGAGGAGTTGGAGATGCTCCTCGGCGGACGACTTCAGCAGTCCCCGCTCGACCAGCGCGGTGAGCCCGTACAGCCGTGACCGCTTCCGCAGGTCACCGACCACCTCGACCAGATGCTCGTTGCCGGCCAGGGCGAGCAGGCCGAGGTGGAAGCGGCGGTCGGCCTCGACGTAGGCGATGAGGTCGCCGGCCGCGGCTGCGGTGACGATCTCCTCGGCTGCCGGGCGCAGGGCCTCCAGTGCCACGGGGTCGGCGCTGGTGGCAAGGCCCACGACGACGGGGATCTCGATCAGCGACCGGATGTTGGTGTACTCGTCGAGCTGACGCTCGGAGACGGCGGTGACCCGGAAGCCCTTGTTGGGCACCGTGTCGACCAGCCCCTCCTTGACGAGGTCGAGCATGGCCTCGCGTACGGGTGTGGCGGAGACTCCGAACCGGGTGGCCAGCATCGGCGCGGAGTAGACCTCGCCAGGGCTCAGTTCACCGGCGATGAGGGCGGCACGAAGGGCGTCGGCCACACGCTCGCGGTAACTGGGGCGCGCTCCGCCAAGGGTGGGCAGGGCCGGTCCGGCGCCGCCCGAGGAGACCTTGGAACCCTTGGCGGCCTTGTCCCCGTTGCGCTGAGCGGCCATGCGGTGGTCCTCCTGGACGGAATGTGCGTCTGTGCGGTCGGGCGGAACGTGCGTCGCTGGGCCGCGCGGATCAGACACACAGTGTGGGATGCAATGTCACGTGCCACCAGTATTCATGGCTCCTTCACGCCGCGGCGAGGAGGGTGACCGTCCGGGTGCGGGTGTAGAAGTCCAGGGCCGCCTTGCCCTGTTCCCTCGGGCCGTGGCTGGACGCCTTCTCGCCGCCGAAGGGGAGGTGGAAGTCGACGCCGGTGGTGGGGGCGTTGACCTTGACGAGGCCGGTGTCGAGGCGGTCGGCGCAGCGCAGGGCGGCGTCCAGGTCGGCGGTGTGCACGGAGGCGGCCAGGCCATGGGCGACCGAGTTGGCGCGGGCGATGGCCGTATCCAGGTCCGGGGCGGAACTGAACGCGGCGATGGGCCCGAAGACCTCCTCGGTGGCGAGGAGGTGCCCGTCGGGCAGCTCGTCGACCAGGGTCGGCCGCGCGTACCAGCCGTGTTCGCCGGCCGGCGACCTGCCGCCGGTGAGCACCCGGCCGCCGGATCGGGCCGCGGCGAGTACGGTGTCCCGGGCCTGCTCGGAGATCAGCGGGCCGCAGGCGGTTGTGGACCGGGCCGGGTCGCCGACGGCGAGCGTTTCGAGGGCGGCCACCAGGGCGTCCCGCAGCGGTGCGGGGTCGCCGACGGCGATGACCCGTTTGGTCGCGGTGCACTTCTGCCCGGCATATCCGGCGATCGCGGCGGCGAGTTGGGCGGCAGCGGCCCCGATGTCGGCGTCGGGCAGCACGATGGCCGCGTTCTGCCCGCCCATCTCTGCCTGTACGGGCGTGCCGAGTGCGGTCGCGGCCTGAACGACCGCCCGGCCTACGGCAGTTGAGCCGGTGAAGGAGACGACGTCCGCGCTGTCGACGAGCGCGCCGCCCTCCGCCGCCCCGCCCGGGACGACGGTGAGGACATCGCGGGGCAGTACCTCGTCGAGGAGTTCACCGAGCCGCAGCGCGCAGGCCGTGGCCGGTTCGGCGGGCTTGAGGACGACACAGTTGCCGGTGGCGAGGGCGGGTGCGGCCTTCCACACCGGGATGGCCAGCGGGAAGTTCCACGGTGTGATCAGCCCGGCCACCCCGTAGGGCGCGCGCCGGGTGAACAACAGCCCGGCGCCGGCGGCCGGTTCGTGGACGGAGCCGACGGGGTCGTACGGCTGCTGCGCGTAGTACCGCAAGATCGCGACCGTACGGGCCACCTCGCCCCGCGCCTCGGTGATCGGCTTGCCGACCTCGCGCGAGACGAGGCTCGCGAGTTCGTCGCCCGCCGCCTCCACCCGGTCGGCGGCGGCGTGCAGTGCCGCGGCCCGGCGGCCGGCGCCGCCCTCCGCCCAGGAGCGGGCGGCGGTACGGGACCGGTCGACGGCGGCGATGACGCCGGCCCGGCCGGTGGCGGGGATCTCGGTGAGGATCTCGTCGGGGTGGGCAGGGTTGTGACTGATGACGGTCGCGGTCATGGCGTTCCTTCCTCGGAAGGGGTCGGAGGTCAGAGGACGAAGCCGGCCGGGAACGGGTCGGCCGGGTCGAGCAGGTACTGGGCGGTCCCGGTGATCCAGGCCCGGCCGGTGATCGTGGGCACCACTGCGGGGTGTCCGGCGACCTCGACGGCCTCGACGAGGCGGCCGGTGAAGGACGTTCCGATGAAGGACTCGTTGACGAAGTCCTGGTCCAGGGGGAGTTCACCGCGGGCGTGCAGCTGTGCCATCCGGGCCGAGGTGCCGGTCCCGCAGGGCGAGCGGTCGAACCAGCCCGGGTGGATGGCCATGGCGTGCCGGGAACGTTCCACGTTCGAGCCGGGGGCGGCGGGGTACACGTGGTGGACGCCGTTGATGGCCGGGTTCTCGGGGTGCATGGGCGGATCCTCCGCGTTGATGGCGTCCATCAGCGCGAGCCCGGCGGCGAGGATCTCGTCCTTGTGCTGGCGCGCGAAGGGCAGCCCGAACTGATCCAGCGGCAGGATGGCGTAGAAGGTGCCGCCGAAGGCCAGGTCGTACGTCACCGTGCGGCCGTCCGCGAGAACGGCCTTTGCGATCGAGGCCGACCACGAACGACGGCACGTTACGGATCGTGACGGCCTTGGCGGCTCCGTTCGCCATCGCCACCTCGGCGACGACCAGTCCGGCCGGGGTGTCGAGGCGGAGGGTGGTGACCGGTTCGAGAACGGGGACCATGCCGGTCTCGACCAGGACGGTGGCCACTCCGATGCTGCCGTGCCCGCACATCGGCAGACAGCCGGAGACCTCGATATAGAGGACGCCGTAGTCGCAGTCGGGCCGGGTGGGCGGCTGGAGGATCGCCCCGCTCATCGCGGCGTGCCCGCGCGGCTCGTTCATCAGGAAGTCGCCTACGTCGTCGCGGTGTTCGCGAAACCATAGACGGCGTTCATTCATGGTGGCGCCGGGGACGGTGCCGATGCCTCCGGTGACGACCCTGGTGGGCATGCCCTCGGTGTGCGAGTCCACGACGTGCAGGACGAGTTCACTGCGCATGGGCGGGAGATCCTCTCTGCCGGCGGGTCAGGAAAGGCCGAGCTCCAGGGCCTTCTCGGTGGCCTCGCGGATTGCCTCCTCCTGTTCCGGAAGGAGCGGGACGCGCGGCGGGCGGACCGGTCCGCCGCGGCGGCCGGCGATGTCCATGGACAGCTTGATCGCCTGGACGAACTCGACCTTGGAGTCCCAGCGGTGCAGTGCGTGCAACTGCCGGTAGAGCGGTACGGCGGTGGCCAGGTCGCCCTTGATCGCGGCGTGGTACAGCTCGACCGTCGACTTGGGCAGGGCGTTGGGGTAGCCCGCGATCCAGCCCTTGGCTCCGGCGAGGGCCAGTTCGAGCAGGACGTCGTCCGCGCCGATCAACACGTCTAGTTCGGGGGCGAGTTCGGCGATCTGGTAGATGCGGCGGGTGTCGCCGGAGAACTCCTTCACGCCCTTGATGAATCCCGCCGCGTGCAGCTCGGCGAGCAGTTCGGGAGTCAGGTCGACCTTGGTGTCGTGCGGGTTGTTGTACGCGACGATGTCGATGCCGACCTCGGCTACGGCGGCGTAGTGCGCGAGCACCGAACGCTCGTCGGCCCGGTAGGAGTTCGGGGGCAGCAGCATGACGGCGGCGCAGCCCGCGTCCTTGGCCTGCCGAGCCCAACGGGCGGACTCGGCGGAACCGTACGCGGCGACGCCCGGCATGACCTTGTCCCCGCCGATCGCCGCGACCGCGACCTCGACGACCCGGGCACGCTCCTCGTCGGTGAGGACCTGGTACTCGCCGAGCGAGCCGTTGGGGACGACACCGTCGCAGCCGTTCGCCACGAGCCACCGGCAGTGGTCCGCGAAGGCTTCGAAGTCGACGCTCAGGTCGTCATGGAGAGGCAGAGCGGTGGCGACCAGGACACCGCGCCAGACAGGGTTCTCGGTGATGCTCATCAGAATCTCGACCTTCTTGTGGAGTGTGACATATTACTGTGGGTCATGCCGATGGTGGATCTTGAGGAAGTGGTCACGATGGGCCGGCGGGCTCTTGGGCCAGCGCCGCAAGGGATACGGGCCGGGCGAAGGGCCGCTTGGCGGGCCCCATCGCGCATCCCGCGACGCCGGCGACCCCGGGAGCGCAGATCCGCCTCTGGCACCAGCCCATCCCGGCGCGGGTGAGGAGCTTGACGGTCCGCAGATCGGTGGCGCCGAGCTCCTCGACGGCCTCGCGGACCGCCGCGGCCGGGACCTCCTAGCAGCGGCAGACGACGGTGTCGTCGGTGACCTGTTCCGTCCAGTGGGCGGGCGGAACGCAGGCGGTGTCGATGGCCGCGAAGAACTTCCGCAGCCGGGCACGGGTCCTGGCGGGCACCGCCCGGTCGGCGGGCCTCGGCTCAACTCCCTTGACGTGGGCGGCGATCGAGTGTCCGGCGATCTCGCCCTCGGCCAGTGCCGACGCCGCTCCGCCGATGCCGGTGGCCTCGCCCGCCGCCCAGACGCCGTCGACGTCGGTGCGCTGCTCGGCGTCGGTGACGACGAACGGGTCGCCGGTGGCGTCGATCGCGCAGCCCAGCGACTCGGCGAGATCGGTGTGCGCGAGCATGCCGTGCCCGACGGCCAGGGTGTCGCAGGCGATCCGCCGCTCGCTGCCCGGCCTGACCCGGCCGTCCGCGTCCAGCGCGGCGACGGTGACGGCCTCGACGCGGTCGGTGCCGTGCACCTCTGCCACGACTTGACGGACCGTCACTGGCACTCTGTGGCGCAGCAGTTGGGCAGTGTGCTGGACCGCCTCGGCTACCTTCGCCCGGTTGGCGGCGAGCGTCCGGGCATGCCGTACGACGCTCATGGGGCGCGCGGACCCGACGTACGCGGCGATCCTGGCGCCCGCTGCGGCGAGTCCCGCCGCGACCGGCATCAGCAGCGGTCCGGTGCCGGCGACGACGACCGTGCGGCCCGCCAGCACGAGCCCGCCCTTGAGCATGGCCGGGTCGCCGCCCGCGGTGACCACTCCGGGGAGGGTCCAGCCGGGGAACGGCAGCACCTTCTCGTACCCGCCAGCTGCCAGGAGCACGGCATCGGCGGTGACCACCTCCGGCTCCACCTGCTCGGGCCCGAGCAGGGCATGCACGATGAAACCCCCTTCGCTCCAGACCTCCCCAGCATCCAAGTCCCGCTCCACACACCACACATGACGGTCCGCCAGATGCGCGTTCCGCCCCGCCGCGATGTGCGCCCGCCGGTCCCGCAGCTTCTCCCAAGTGCCCCAGGCGTGGTGCAGGGCACGCGGCTTGCGTGCGCCGAGTCCGCCGCCCGGCCGACGGTAGAACCGCCCTCCCGCCCGGGCGGCGGAATCGAGCAGCGTGACCCGTACCCCCTGGTCGGCGGCGAGTTCGCCCCAGAGGCGCCGGGACAGCAGGACGAGGTCCAGCTCGGGGCCCGGTTCCTTGTCGGAGATCAGCAGGTTGCCCTCGCCCGCTCCGGTGGTGCCGCCGGCCACGGGCCCCCGGTCCACGAGGAGGGTTGTCAGGCCCGCCCGGGCCGCGAAGAGGGCGCTGGCAGCACCCACCATTCCGGCCTCGACGACCACGACGTCGCAGGTCAGTCGGTTGTTCACGCCAGTACAATGTCACATGTTTCTCTTCTGGCCAAGGCCCTCTAGGCTGCGCTTCGCCATCTCACGACGGCGATCACCACTGCCTCACGGCTGCCCCACAAAGAAGAAGGTGCTTGAAGGTATCCAGGGATCCCAAGGAGACCGCGGTCCGCAAGAACGGCCTGTACCCGTCCGTCTCCCCCGAGCTGGCCGAGCTGATGAGAACGGGGTGGGCGGACACGGAGCTGCACGACCTGCGCCCCCTGGAACAGGCCCCCTACGCCGCCAAGCGCCGCGCGGCGCTCTCCGCCCGTTTTCCCGGCGAGCGCCTGGTCGTGCCGGCCGGAAACCCCAAGGTGCGCTCCAACGACACGCACTACCCCTTCCGCCCCTCCAGCGAGTACGTCCACCTCACCGGCGACCAGACCCGGGACGGCGCGCTCGTCCTGCGAGCCGCGCGAGGACGGCGGCCACGACGCTCACGTCTACCTTCTGCCCCGCTCCGACCGCGAGAACGGCGAGTTCTGGCAGGGTCGCGGCGAGCTGTGGACCGGCCGCCGCTTCTCCCTCGCCGAGGGCGAGCGGCGCCTCGAACTGCCCTGCCACGACATACGCGAGGCAGCCGAGGAACTGCGCGACGCACCCTGCGTCCCGACCCGCATCGTGCGGGACTACGACGCGGGCCTGGAGGCCGCTGTCGACAGCGACGAGGAACGCGACACCGAGCTGAAGACCGCCCTGTCCGAACTGCGCCTGGTCAAGGACGAGTGGGAGATCGGCGAAATGCGCAGGGCCGTGGACTCAACGGTGCGCGGATTCACCGATGTCGTAAGGGAGTTGGCCACCGCGATCGCCACATCCGAGCGCTGGGTCGAGGGCACCTTCTTCCGCCGCGCCCGCCTGGAGGGCAACCACATCGGCTACGGCTCCATCTGCGCCGCGGGCGAGCACGCCACGATCATGCACTGGGTCCGCAACGACGGCGAAATCCGCGCGGGCGAGCTGCTGTTGCTCGACGCGGGCGTGGAGACCCACTCGCTCTACACCGGCGACATCACCCGCACCCTTCCCATCAGCGGCACCTTCACCCCACTTCAGCGCCAGATCTACGACGCCGTGTACGAAGCCCAGGAGGCAGGCATCGCGGCGGTCGGGCCGGGCAGTACCGGGTCATCGCCCCGGACCTCCGAGGCTTCGGTGCCAGTGAACGTGCCATCGAGGGGTACGACGCAGGCACCCTCGCCGCCGACGCCGAAGGGCTGCTCGACGCACTTGGCGAGCCCTCGGCAGCGGTGGTGGGCATCGACGCGGGCGCCGCCCCCGCCGTCCTTCTCGCGCTGCGCAGACCCGGCCTGGTCCGGCGCCTGGTCGTGATGGAGGCGCTGCTCGGCCGCCTGCCCGGAGCAGAGCACGTCGTCGCGGGTGGTGCCCCGTGGTGGTTCGGATTCCACGCCGTCCCCGGCCTCGCCGAGACCGTCCTGGCCGGCAACGAGGCCCCGTACATCAACTTCTTCCTCGACTCGGGGACGCTCGGGCGAGGAGTACCCGACGACATCCGCGCGGCCTTCGTCCACGCGTACACCGGGAGCGAGGCCCTGCGCTGCGCGTTCTCCTATTACCGGGCCCTGCCCACCAGCGCGCAGCAGATTCAGGACGCTGCCGCGACGGCTCGGCTGACCATGCCCACCATGGCCGTCGGCTCTCACCCCGTCGGCACCGGGCTCGAACGCCAACTCCGTCCCATCGCCGATGACCTGGTCGGACATCACCTCCAGGACTGCGGCCACATCATCCCCCTCGACCGCCCCGACACATTGTTCACACTCCTCGATCCCTTCCTCTCCGCCGATCTGACGAAGTGACCGGAGCGGGATCGAAGGATCACGGACGGCGGTTCGGGCGTTCGTCCCAGCGGTGAGTTGTCCAGGACCGCCGAATTGGGCTGCGCACGGTGATGATTGTGTCGGCGAGGTCGAAGAAGGCGTCAATGACAGTGACGCGACGTTCGCAGCACCGGGCGAGACGGCAAAAGGCGTTCTGCCACGCGTGAGTGCGTTCGACGTGCCAACGCCGACTGACTTGAATAGGCGCCTTCTCCCCCTTTGAGCGAATTCCAACTTGAAGCTACTGGTGGGCGGGCTGGCATGGCACTCGGGGTACTCGCACTGGTAGGGGGTTGTTATCGCCGGGATTGATGGTCTGTCGCGTGATCTATCGGGTGGTCTCTAAGCCTCGCGCTTTTGTGAGCGTGCTCGTCCATGCCTTGATCAAGCAAGTGGAGAGTGCGGCTGACCTGAAATGGCGGTGGCTTACGGTGTTTTCGCAGCCTTCTTCACTCGGTGGCAGCGGCCGTCGGGGCGGCGCGGGAGGAGTTCGCTCAGGAATTCCCAGCGGCCAAGCGGTAGACGCGGCTGGCGGTGGTGTCACGCGCGGGGTCGGCCATCAGGCGAGCACCGCCTCGACGGCGGGGCGGATGACGGAGGGAGCACCCAACTCGCGTGCGAATTCGTGGAGTTCGCCGATGTCGCTGTGTCTGCCCCGGCGCAGGTGGCGGCCGAGCGCGGACAGGGCGCGGGGCATCTACCAATGACGCCCTACGTCGGTTTGCACTGCACCCACGAACTCGCTGCTCCCGAGAGATCACAACACTTGTACGTGAAGTACAAGGAGACGGCGCGCGGGGGCCTCGCGGTGAACATCATCGAATGCTGAAGGTACAGGCCCTGACCAGCGCGTTCTTGTCTTTCAGCGCTGTCAGGGCCTTCCCTGCTTACGCGGCGGAAAGTCCCTGAAAAGTCCCTGAGACAGGCGTGAAAGTCCCTGAAAAGTCCCTGGGATGTCCCTGGCCTGGGACGGGTTCCGAGGCTGGGAGAGAGGGCATCTGGCCAGGGAGTGCGCTTCCTTGAGCAGGGGCACAGCCCGGTTCTGAGGACCGTCGCCGCGGGTGCGGGGAGCACTCCTTCGGCTCGAACGTCCCCGCCGACGGCGGGGGACCATCCCCACGCCCGCGGGGTTGGTCCTAGCGTGCTGTCCGCCACGTCCGAAGAGATCGGCTGCTCCCTGCATCTGCAGGGATGGTCCCTAGTGTCTCGTGATCCCGTCAGCGTTACGTGATCTTGCATGTCTCGTTGCTGTTGGTATGGAGCTTTCCGTGGAACAGGCCGCCGAGTTACGGGAGTTGGCGAACAGTCGGGATGTGCCTGCGGATTTGGCGACGCGGGCGCGGATCGTGCTGTGGTCGGGTGAGGGGCGGCGACGCAAGGACATTGCCGAGTTGCTGGGGGTGTCGCTGCCGACTGTGGACCGGTGGAAGACCCGTTATTCCCAGCACGGGGTGGCCGGGCTGGAAGGCGATCGCCCCGGCGGGGCCCGGGACCAGGTACCGGTACGGGTACGGGCGCGGGTGATTGCGCTGACGCGTATGACACCGCCGGCTGGCACCGGGCTTTCGCACTGGTCGACGCGCGAGCTGGCGAAGTACCTGAAGCGGACCGAGAACGTCACCGTGTCCTGGCACTACATCGCGCGGATCTGGCGCGAGGAGCAGCTCAAGCCGCACCGTAACGGCACCTTCAAGATCTCGAAAGACCCGGCGTTCGCGGAGAAGGTCGCCGATGTCGTCGGTTTGTACCTGGCCCCGCCCGGTGGCGCCGTGGTGCTGTCGGTCGACGAGAAGACGCAGGTGCAGGCCCTGGACCGAACCCAGCCGGTACTGCCGGTGGCCTTCGCGGCCGCCGAGAAGCGCACCCACGACTATGTGCGGAACGGCACCACGAACCTGTTCGCCGCGCTGAATGTCACGACCGGTGAGGTATTCGGCGAGTGCAAGGCGAACCGGAACGGCGCGAACTTCCTGGCGTTCCTGAAGAAAGCCGTTAAGCCGCATGCGGGGAAGGAGATCCATATCGTCCTGGACAACCTGTCCACGCACACCACACCGGAGGTCAAGGAGTGGCTGGCGAAGAACCCGCATGTCCACTTCCATTTCACCCCTGTCGGGTCCTCGTGGTTGAACCAGATCGAAATCTGGTTCGGGATCATCACCCGGCAGTCCATCCGCCGCGGCACGTTCGCAAGCGTCAACGTCCTGGTCAAACAGATCCGCGACTACATCAACTCCTGGAACGAGAACCCGACACCCTTCACCTGGACCGCCACCGCCGACGAGATCCTCGCCAAGGTCCGACTCGTCCAGACCAGCGTGAAGAAACTCGTCAATAACAACTCGAAGTAACGCAATCAGGATCACGAGACACTAGTCCGGGCTCCCGGTAGCCGAGACGAACATGTGCTCCCCGCACTCATAGGTAGGTGGCAATACCTACGCATTACAAGACCATGAGCGATCGTGTTGTGCGGTGCCTCGTCGTGCTGCCCAGTGACGTTCGGCCTGATCAGAGCATGTACGGCCGGTTGTCCTGTACCGCCCCGTGACGCACCGTCCAGAGGCGTCCGGCCACCAAGCGGCCACCAAGAACGCCATGGCCGCAAGCGTTGCCACCGTTATTCACCCGCCACACCCATTGCCGCAACGCCACAAGGCATGGACATCCCCGCACCCAGAGCTCCCCCTACGGATCCGACAAGCATCGACAATGCCAGAGGCAATTCCGTGTCGCTTCCTCTCACAGGCAGATAGTCGACCTAGTGTCTCGTGATCCCGTCAGCGTTACGTGATCTTGCATGTCTCGTTGCTGTTGGTATGGAGCTTTCCGTGGAACAGGCCGCCGAGTTACGGGAGTTGGCGAACAGTCGGGATGTGCCTGCGGATTTGGCGACGCGGGCGCGGATCGTGCTGTGGTCGGGTGAGGGGCGGCGACGCAAGGACATTGCCGAGTTGCTGGGGGTGTCGCTGCCGACTGTGGACCGGTGGAAGACCCGTTATTCCCAGCACGGGGTGGCCGGGCTGGAAGGCGATCGCCCCGGCGGGGCCCGGGACCAGGTACCGGTACGGGTACGGGCGCGGGTGATTGCGCTGACGCGTATGACACCGCCGGCTGGCACCGGGCTTTCGCACTGGTCGACGCGCGAGCTGGCGAAGTACCTGAAGCGGACCGAGAACGTCACCGTGTCCTGGCACTACATCGCGCGGATCTGGCGCGAGGAGCAGCTCAAGCCGCACCGTAACGGCACCTTCAAGATCTCGAAAGACCCGGCGTTCGCGGAGAAGGTCGCCGATGTCGTCGGTTTGTACCTGGCCCCGCCCGGTGGCGCCGTGGTGCTGTCGGTCGACGAGAAGACGCAGGTGCAGGCCCTGGACCGAACCCAGCCGGTACTGCCGGTGGCCTTCGCGGCCGCCGAGAAGCGCACCCACGACTATGTGCGGAACGGCACCACGAACCTGTTCGCCGCGCTGAATGTCACGACCGGTGAGGTATTCGGCGAGTGCAAGGCGAACCGGAACGGCGCGAACTTCCTGGCGTTCCTGAAGAAAGCCGTTAAGCCGCATGCGGGGAAGGAGATCCATATCGTCCTGGACAACCTGTCCACGCACACCACACCGGAGGTCAAGGAGTGGCTGGCGAAGAACCCGCATGTCCACTTCCATTTCACCCCTGTCGGGTCCTCGTGGTTGAACCAGATCGAAATCTGGTTCGGGATCATCACCCGGCAGTCCATCCGCCGCGGCACGTTCGCAAGCGTCAACGTCCTGGTCAAACAGATCCGCGACTACATCAACTCCTGGAACGAGAACCCGACACCCTTCACCTGGACCGCCACCGCCGACGAGATCCTCGCCAAGGTCCGACTCGTCCAGACCAGCGTGAAGAAACTCGTCAATAACAACTCGAAGTAACGCAATCAGGATCACGAGACACTAGGGCTGCTCGCTCTTACCTTCAGGCGACATCTAGCGCGGCCGACAACCGAGTGCCGGGCGCCCCGTGATCCGGTGGGGAAGGCCGCGTTACCAACCGACCATGACGGCGTCCACAGTTGTCGTCACCGTCAAACCGCCGCACATGAAGCTGATGCCAGCCATGGCTCGGCGCTCAGTAAGCCTGGACTCCGCGCCTCATAAAGCGCTCGCGAACGTTCTCGATCAGGTCGGGGTCGGGCACCGGGTTGTCGAGCAGCGGGAAGGGAAGGCCGAGGGCTTCGTATTTCGCGGCGCCGAGTTTATGGAAGGGCAGTACGTCGACCTGCTCGACCGCGCCGAGTCCCGCCACGAAGCCGGCCTGGGCGTCCACGAACTCCAGGTCGTCGGTACAGCCAGGGGCCAAGACGTACTGGATCCGCATGGGGGGGCAGAATATAAGTTTTCGCTCCGCGCAAGTGTCGGCGGACGTCAGCGGCCGATCGTGGGAATCGGGTTCTCCGCGAACCACTGGGCGAGGTAGTCCAGGAAGACCGTGATCTTGCGCTGGGTTCCCGGCCCGGGCCCGTGGATCGCGTAGAGCGGCCGGTCGGGTGCCGCCAGGTGGGGCAGCTGAATCTGGAGGGCCCCGGAGACGAGATCGTCGTACGCGGACCGCTGTGGGAGCAGGGCGATGCCGCGCCCGTGGACGGCCGCCTTCTGCAGGGCGATGTAGGAGTTGGACGAGAAGGCGACGTTGCGGATCTTGTGCAGCGTGGAGGTGGGGCCGTGCCCGATGCGCCAGACCGGGTCGTTGACGTGGACGAGGCAGTCGTGGGCGGCCAGGTCGTTGGGGTGCGTCAGGGGGCCGTGTTCGTCGATGTACGTCTTCGACGCGCACAGGACGAAGGGCAGCGAGGCGATCTTCTTCAGCCGGACGTTGGAGTCCCGGAGGTCCCTGGTGTGGAACGCGAGGTCGAAACCGCCGTCGAGGAAGTCGTAGGTCCGGTCGGACATGCCTCCCAGCTCGAACCGGATCTGGATCTTCGGGTGCGCGGCGGAGAAGGCGGCGATGGCGTCGCCGAGGTCCAGGCTCCCGATCCACTTCGGGCAGATGATGCTGAGCGCGCCCTCCGCCCGGTCGTGCAGGTCCGCGATGTTGGCGTCCTCGGCGTCGATCTCCTTGATGATGCGGGAGGCGAACTCGGCGTAGCGCAGGCCCGGTTCGGTCAGGCTCACCGAGCGGGCCGTGCGGTTGACCAGCCGGACGCCGACCTGCCGCTCCAGCTCGGCGACATGCCGCGACACGAGTGATCCCGACGACCCCAGCGCCTTGGCCGCGCCGCTGAAACTGCCGAGGTCGGCAACGATGACGAAACAACGCATGAGAAGCAGGCGGTCCATGGCGGTCCTCCGGTCGTCCACGGCACCGGTGTCCCTCCGGGCCGCGTCGAACATGGGGCGATGCAGTCGGGCGGAGCCACCTCGCAGGCGGCGAACCCGGACGGCAGACCCTGACGGAGCGGAAGACCGTCAGGGTCACATCGGGCAACACGCCTACCTCGACTATATCGATCTAGTGATCGTAACAGAACCCACTCGCGACCGCGAGGCCTGAGCTGGGAAACTCGGTTCGGCACAGTGCCGGCCTGTGGGCTTTGGCTGAAGCGTGCTCACCGGGAGGGAGGCGGGCCAAGGGAACTCGCCCAGGAACGAGTCAGATCACATCGCGGCAACCAATGAACAACCGGCCTCCTTCGCTCCGTAACAGCAATCTCGGATGCCCAGCTCCGCATCGCCTGCCCTCCCATCCAGAGCAGGCCCTGTCCATGGTCGTGTCCCTCGGCGTGGTGTTGGGGATCAACTGGTGGGCGTGTTCGGGGTGTTGGGTAGCGCGGGAGCGCTTCCGGGGAGTTCGCGGTAGATCTCGCTCATGCTGCCTTCGGGGAGGTAGCGGCGGGGGAAGGCGATCCATTCGTCGTGCATCTCGAAGAGCACGGCGGTGACCAGCCGGATGAGCGCGTCGTCGTTGGGGAAGACCTGGACGACGTCGATCCTGCGCTTGATCTCGCGGTTCACCCGTTCCAGCGGGTTCGTGGACTGGATCTTCTTCCAGTGCCTGGGCGGGAAGTCCGCGAACGCGGTCAGATCCTCCTTCGCCTCCAACAGCATTGCTTTGACCTTGGGGAACTGGGCGCCGAGCATGTCGGCGACGGTGTCCAGCTGAGTGCGCACGAGGCCGGCGGTGGGCTGGGTGAAGATCGTGCGGATCGTCGCGGCGACCATTTCACCGGAATCCCGGTCGATCACGCTGAAGACATTGCGCAGGAAATGAACCCTGCACCGCTGCCAGGCGGCGCCCAGCATCACCTTGCGGACCGCGGCGACCAGCCCGGCGTGCTGGTCGGTGACGACCAGACGGACACCGGACAGGCCGCGTTCACGCAGGGAGCGCAGGAACTCCTTCCAGAACACCTCGCTCTCGCTGTCGCCGACCATCAGGCCCAGGACCTCACGGCCTCCGTCCTCGGTGATGCCGGTGGCGACCACCACGGCCCGCGAGACGATCTGATGGTTCACCCGCGCCTTGCAGTAGGTCGCGTCCAGGTAGACGTAGGGGAAGCGGACATGATCCAGCGGGCGGGTGCGGAACGCGGTCAGCGGCTCGTCCAGCGCCGCGCAGATCCGTGAGACCTCCGACTTGGAGATGCCGCTGTCCCCGCCGAGGGCTTTGACCAGGTCATCCACGCTGCGAGTGGACACGCCGTGCACGTATGCCTCCATGATGACCGCGTAGAGGGCCTGGTCGATCCGGCGCCGTCGCTCCAGCAGTGAGGGAAAGAAGCTGCCGGTGCGGACCTTGGGGATCTCCAGGTCCAGATCGCCGGCCAGCGTGGTCAGCACCTTCTCGCGGTGCCCGTTGCGGACGTTGGTCCGCGTCGGCGTGCGCTCGTTCCACTCCGCGCCGATGTGGGCCGTTGCTTCGGCCTCGATCAGCTCCTGCACCATCCGTTCGGCGATGGCGCGGATGAGCTCGATTCCGTCGGTCGAGCGTAGTGACTCAAGGAGCCGTATCAGTTCAGACTGGGACAGGGCCATCGTGCACTCCTCGTGGTTGAACTGGGCGTTCACCAGGGAGAGTTACGCGATGGCCCGCCTCCTGTTCAGGGAGCGGTACTCACCCGTGGAAGTGCGCCCCGGGCAAACGCCCGCGCACTTCCGGCCGCTGATCCCGTACACCACGACGAGGGACACCATCGCAGTTGGCGTGTGTCGATCTGCGCCAACGCCATCAGGCACACCCACGGCACGGGATCGCGCGGCGCACGACGAGCCGCCAACAAGGCATCGCGTCGCGCCTTGGTCTCGAACTCCGGGGTCTGCGGATGTTGTTGGCGGTGCGCCCGCAACGCTCGCTCGACGGCGACGCGGACACTCATGAGCTGCGCGTCGTAGCTGCCCGGCTCTTCGTCGAGCCAGACGCTGACCACGTCCGACCGGGCAGCCGCCACTGCCAGCAGCTGAGTGCGCGACGTTCGCAGAGCCCAGTGCCCGTCTGTCTTCGACAGCAGATCCCGGGCCGTTCTCCAACGCCCCGCCTCCAGTTCGACCAGGGCCACGCGCAGGTCGTCGTCATGGCCGGCCGGGTGATACACGAGACGCATCAGAGTTCCTCACCACGGACGATGCGACGCCGGCGAGTGAGATCGGGACCGCTCTTCTCATGCGTGCGGACCGTACGAGTTGGCGCTCTCTCTGGAATGGACGTGAGTGTCATCGAGGGCCTTAGACAGGTGGGGGGATGGGGCCGCGAACGGCACGGGTGACGTGCTGTCCGAGCGGCGGGAGGCTGGATACCGAGTCGGCCGTCCTAGAAACGGATCTGGCCGATCATGTTCGCGATGCTCGTCGCGGCCTTGGAGATCGTTGGCGCGATCGATGAACTGGCGAGGTAGAAGCCAAAGAGCGTACAGACGATCGCGTGCGCCGCCTTCAACCCACCCTTCTTGACGAGCAGGAACGTGATGATCGCGAGGAGTACGACAGCCGAGACGCTAACCGCCATGCAGGTCCTCCCTGTTGCGCGCGCCGCCCGACCATGTCAGGGCAAACCAGTGAAGGAGCGTGGCACTGTCGGTGCGTTCTGGATGTCCATCAGGAGGAAGCAGCCACACCGTCGAGCAGCGCGAGTACCCGACCACCTGACTGCCGAGCGCGCATTCCCACAGGCGCCCCGCACGGCACACCGTCTGCGGAACGTGCCACTGGTAGGCCGTTCCCGCTTCAACCGGGATGTGGGTCTGGGCGTGCGCGGGGCAGCAAAGCATGGGCCCGATATGAGGGTCCCCAGTTTCGGGCGCCCTCGACAGCACGTAGACCGACGAGGAGTCCCGCCTGCACGACGTCGACGGGCCCGAGTCGCGGCAGCGGACGTGACGCGAGCTGGATCCTCCAGGGCAGTTCGGTCTGCGCACACGGCAAGATCGACTCCGGGTGGTGGGGTGGCCGTGCCACTGGCGCCGACCGTCCAGAGGCCCCACGGGTGCCATGTGCTCCCGAACGGAGCCCGGATCAGGGGCGGTTCCAATTCGGCCTTGCGAGGCAATCACCGGGATCTCCTGTGCGTGCGGATTCATGGCTGAGCCTCACGACCAAGTAACCGCTCCCACAAGGACGTTGGCAGATCCCCAAGACTGTTTGCTTAGACGCGATTACGCACATACCGAGGGTGATATCACTCCGGCGATTCCGGTTCCGGATAGGCCAAGCACGTCCCCAACTGCGCGTATCACGTGAGTAATACGGGCTGTCAGGGTCCGCCCGTACGCTGACGTACGCAGAGGAGAAATGGGGGTGCGATGCGGAAAAATGCTCGCGTATGCGCCGACTGCGGATGCCACCTGAGCCAGTACAACCTGGAAGACCGGTGCGCAACGTGCTCCCGCGACAGGCGAATGGCCGCACGCACGGGCCCCCGTGTCCCGGACGAGGTCTGGCTCGAACCGGCTATCCAAGTTGCCATCGCCAACTGGGACTTCGGCCTCGCGAGTCGCCTCATCCGCGAACGAGCGGCTCTCCGCCAGGACGACATGGCGCTCATGACCGGACTCAGCCAGAGCTTCCTCTCGATGCTCGAAGCCGGCAATCGCCGCTTGACCAGCCTCGACAAGGCCGCGCGGTTCCTGGAAGGCATCGGAACACCGGAAGCCCTGCTTGCCCCGCCGTTCCGTGAACAGACGCCACCCACGGCTACTGCCGATATGGCGCTTCCAGCGCTCGGCCGCCACGACGCCCGACCTTCGGTGCACCAGATCGCGGATCTGAACGATCTTGCGGCCCATGCCGCCGTACGGTCCCTACAGTTCACCGACGAGATCGCCAAGACCAACGTGAGCAGCGCCGAACTGGAAGGTCTTGAATCCACCCTCACTCAGATCGCCGGCGACTACGTCCACGCTCCACTGCACCGGATCTTCACGGACCTCGTCACAACACGGAATCGTCTCTTCGCGCTACTGAACGGCCGCCAACCCCTGGGGCAGACCCGTGAACTGCATCTCCTCGCCGGCACCAGTTGTCTCCTGCTTGCGCACGCCTCGCAGAACCTCGGCGACGAGGACGCTGCGATCGCTCAGCTCCAAACGGCGTGGACACTCGCGGAACAGGCCGACCACAACGACCTCCGAGCCTGGGTCAAGGGCACGGCCGCCCTCATCGCGGAGTGGTCCACTCGCCGGCAGACGGCCCTGGAATACACACGCCAGGCGGCCCAACTGGCGCACGGTGGGGAGACACGAATCCGGATCGCAGCGATCGAAGCCCGGGCCGCAGCACGCGTCGGAGATCGTTCCACGGCCTTGGCCGCGATGGAGGATCTCCAACATGCCCGAGACCAGCAAGCCGCGCCCGACGCGCTGACCCGCTTCGGAGGCCTTCTCAGCTTTCCCGAGGCGAAGCAGGAGTACTACATCGGGGGAACCTTCGCGCTGCTCGGCGAGCACCAGCTCGCCGAGCAACACGCTTATTCCGCAATCGAGTTGTACGAGAGCGGTCCCGACGAACACCGGTCGTACGGTGACGAAGCTCTCGCCCGCCTCGACATCGTGACCGCGCGCATCGCCGTAGGAGAGATCGAGGGAGCCGGCGAGCAGTTGCAACCGATTCTGGAGCTTCCCGCCGACCGCCGGATCCGGCAGCTCGGCGACGCCATGCGGGCAGTGACTAGGCTGCTGGAAGAACCGCGGTTCGCTCGTAGCCCCGTCGCCCGCGCGCTCGCGGACGCAACTCGCGGATACCAGGCGATCGACACCCGAACGAAAGCTCTCGCTCCATGACCACGACGGTCTCACCCGAGTCCGCGGCCCGCCAGGCCTGCCGGGCGTCAGGCCTGGCAGACCGATCCCTCGTCCAGCTCCACGAACACGCCACCTCCGTGTTCCTTCTCGCCGAAGAGGGCGTCGTCGTCCGCGTCAGCGCGATCTCACAACGGCAGCAGCTCGAAACGGCCGTGGCTCTGACGCGCTGGCTCGTCGACAACGACTTCCCGGCCACGGAACCGTTGGGCGTTCGCCAGCCGGTGGCGTACGAGCCGTACGCCGTGACGTTCTGGCAGCACTACCCGCAGCCCCCGAAGGGTGCACCACCGGCCGAGCATCTGGGCAGCCTGCTGCGCGCCCTTCACGACCTTCCGGCGCCGCCGTTGCCCCTCCCGAAGTACCAACCGCTCTCGACGCTCAAGAACACCGTCGACTCCAGCACCTACCTGACGCCGGGCTCGCGATCGTGGCTGACAGCCCGTAGAGAAGAGCTCCTGGACGCGTACACACAGCTCGACTTCCCGCTGGGCCAAGGACATATCCACGGTGACGCGTATCCGGGAAATACCCTCTGGGCCCATCAGGGTGTCCGCCTCGGCGATTGGGACGAAGCCGCCTTTGGACCTCGCGAGATCGATCTGGCCAATACGTTCCAGGGGGTGCGCTTCGGACGCTCCGCCGAAGAACTCGGCAACTTCAGCCACCGGTACGGATACGACATCAGGCGGTGGCCCGGGCTCCCTGTCCTCTGCGAAATCCGGGATCTGCACACGCTCGGGTCCTACATCCGGCGCGCGGATCACGGGGATTCAGCTGCCGCGCAGCAGTTGTCGTACCGCATCGAGACGATCAGGAACCACGACGGTGAAGCCCGGTGGCGTGCCGCCTGACCTACTCGGCGGCCATCGCCTCCTCAGCGGTCCTGCACGGTCGACAGCAACTCGGTGATCTCGGCCGCGCAGCCCCATGACAGGGTGACGCCGCTCCCACCGTGGCCATAGTTGTGGAACACCGTGATCCCGCTGTCGCGGCGCTCCTCCTCAACTCGGACTTCAGATCGGGTCGGTCGAGCTCCCACTCGGTGTGCGACGACGGGTGCCTTCGCCAATTCCGGCACGATCTCGGCGCATCGGTCCACAATGGCACGGGCCGCTTCGAGATCGTCTCGAAGGTCCCCCTCACCATCAATCGCCGTGCCACCCAGCACGACGGTGTCGCCCTGTGGATAGATGCACAGAAGCTCGGAGGACAGTCCCGTGTCTTCGGAGAAGAACTCCGTGACACCAGGGTTCTCCACCACCACGTGCTGACCACGGATCGGTCGGACACCGGGATCTCCGGCGAGATCGCCACCTCCCAGGCCTGCGCAGTTCACGACCACGGACGCGCCTTCGACCTCGTCCAGCGTACGGATAGTCCGGTGCTGAACTACGCCGCCCGCCCGCTGGAAGCGGTCCAACAGGTATTGCAGATAGACCGGCATGTCGATGAGCGGCACAGTGAACCGGTAGCCGCTCGCGAACCCCGCGGGCAGTTCTTCCGGCGCGCAGGTACGGAAGTCGGGAAGCAGGTCGCTCCAGTCGGGCGCCGGCACCTGGGAACGGGCCGCCTCGATCCCGCTGACCATCCGTACCCCTGTCGAGGGATCTTCGGTCAGAGCCTCGAAGACGCGTAGGGATGCGAGGCTCCATTCGCGCACGCGCCCCCACGGCTCGACCAAGTACGGTCCCCACATCGCGCCCGCCGCCAGCGACGTCACGCCTGGTACTTCCTCTGCCACCAGGCGCACGGGAAGGCCCGCTTCGAGGAGTGCCACTCCTGTCGTGAGGCCGGAGACGCCCGCGCCGATGATGACGATCGACCGATCTGCTGTCATACCCCGACGGTATCCGCTCGGCCAGGACCTGTTCCGGCGTGTATGCGAAGCCCTTCCTCCAGTTCGGGCAGGAACGTCTTGACGTGGGGATTCCGCTGGCGTCGACGCAACTCGACAGCCAGCTGCTGGAGGAGTTCGGTGCTGCGTGGAGACCGAACCGTCTCCAGACGTGCGACGGCGGTGCTCGCGATCTGGCAGGACCGTTCCAACTCGCCGGATGTGCTGTAGCCCAGAGCGAGCCAGGCTCCTTCGAACAGGGCCCTTCGTTGACTTGGATCCCCCTTGCTCACCAAGTGCGCCCCTGTTTCGAGGAATTGCTCACCGCGCCGTACGAAGCGACGCCCGGTCGACCTGTTCCCCTCGTGGACGGCCGATCGCCCCAGGTTGATCATCGAGTAGCCGGTCTGGCATTCCAAATGGTTGGGCGTGAGGAAGTACATCCATCGCGGCTCGACTTCGTTTCCCGAGCGCGTCTCGATCAGCTCGCGTGCGAGTCCGCTGGCTCGCTCAAAGTCCGCCGTATGCCCGGCAGCCGCGTATCCGTGCGCAAGGCGGGACAGGACCGATGCTCGAACGCTCGCGGTCCCACCGCCGCTCGCGCGATGGGCGGCCTCCCCCAGAGTTATCGCGTCCGCGGAGTGGCGTCGGCTGGATGCCTGAAACGACATGTCCGCCAGGATGTGTGCGCACAACTGTCTGTCGTTGACCTGGTGCGCGGCTCGTAGGGCCGTGACGAAGTACCGTTGGGCGAGGCCGTGGTTGGCGGAGTCGAAGGCCATCCAGCCGGCGAGCTGGCCGATCTCCGCGAAGGCACGAATCAACCGGACTGTGGCTTCCGCGGAGAGTCCGCCCTCGTGCAGCAGCAGACCGACCGCCCGGAACTGGGCTCCTACGTAGGGCAGGTGCCGTGCGCCGCCGTTGGCGTCGTCGAGGAGTTGCAGCAACGGCAGGTTCTGCTCCACCTGGGCGACGAGGGGGTCGGACGACCCGTCGTCCGTGATCCGCGGGGTGAACGTACCTTGCCCTGCCGTTCCGTCGAGATACTGCGAGACCGCCGCGAGCAGTCCTGCACCCGAGATGGCCAGGAATCGACGGCGGTCGAGAAGGCCGCCAAGCACCCAGTCCCCCACGATCTGATCAAGTCCTTTGACGCTCCACGGGTGATCCAGGTTCGCGTCCGCGGCCAACAGGAGCGGCGAGTCGAGAGCCTCGCCCTGCCACAGATACTCAACGGAAATCGGGCGGCCCAACTCCTGCGACAGAACATGGGCCGTCATCGCCGGCAGCGGAGAACGAGGTACACCGCCGGAGTCCCGCCAGTGGTACGGGGCGGATTCAGCGACGCTCCCCGCGCCGAACACACGATTCAGCCTTCGAGCAAGAGCCTTGGGGCTCCACCCGAGTTCGTCCAGACACTCCGCCAACACCGCGTTGTGCCTGCCGTTCGTCGCCGGCATCGCCACCTCCTCTCCCTCGGTGCAGCAAAACACGCTTCTGCTCGGGCATTCCCCGTTTGAGCCCAACCCACCAACGCGTCGCGAAGTTGACCGAGTTGACCGCTGGATGGCCTGCACGGCACCCCCACGCATCCGGTGTCCTGGAGCTTCGGGAAACGAACCTCACCATCTGCAGGCAAGGAGTGGCCGTCCGTGCTGGCCGCACAAACCATCAACACGCGGCCTCCGGGCCCCGCTCGCCGTTGCGCCGAGTGCGGATGCCGTCTGAACCGGTACAACGACAGCCCTCGCTGTTTCACGTGCAGCCGGAGCGTAGCGATGCCGGAGGCAGCCGTACCCGGGATTCCACCGGAGGTCTGGGGTGATCCTCTGGCCCAACAGGCACTGGTAGAACGCGACTTCGGGGCATTGTGCCTCCGACTGCGCGAGTTGACGTCGCTGCGCCAGGACGACTTGGCGCTGTTGACGGGACTGAGCCAGCCCTACTTGTCGATGTTGGAGTCGGGTCGGCGCAGGCTCACCAGCATCGACAAGGTCGTCGAGTTGCTCGCAGGTCTTCAGGTACCGCCAGAACTCACGGGCCCCATGCTTCGGGTTCGCCCGCTCACCGGACAGGCATGACGTGACGGGCACTGAGCGAACCGCGGTTCTGTTCACGAGCTGGATCACTAGAGAGATATCACGATCGTGATGTGCGAAGTGCCTTCGCCAGAACCAGAGTTGAGCTCGTGAGCTTCTGCGGCCTACGCCTGGGAGCAGGTCAATTCACAAGCACAGGCACGTCGGTGGCGCACAACGGCGGCGCATCGCATCGCAGGTAGGCACCGGCCCTTCAGTACCCGTAACACCTCGGCCGTCGAGGTCGGCGCTGATGCTCGCCGCACCAGATTGCACCGCCGCTCAGAAGTTGCCTCCCGTGCATCCGCAGGATCCCCAGGCCCCTCGCTTGCCGAGAGGTCCCGATGAGAGGAGAGCCGAGTGACCACAACCCCGAAGAGTACGAAGGCCAAGAAGGAAGGCGGTGGGACCGATGTCGGCCTGCTGGTCGCCGTCGAGCAGCTCGCCGTGGCCCACGACCGCAGTGAAGCGGAGCGGTCCGACGTCACCAGTTCGCAGAACAGTGCGGGCGATGACGGCGACAACCGCGACCTGAACCTTCCCAAGGAGTAGGAGGAACCCATGGAGCACCGGCTCGTCACAGGTATCGAGAAGGCGTTCGGCTGGGACGGGCCGGGGCCCGTGGGCACCGCGTTCACTCGCGGGCAGCTCGCCGACCCTGACCTGATCGCCCGCCTGATGACCCCGAACCGGCTGCTGGAGACCATCCGGCACCGCCAGCTCGCCAACCCCCAACTGCGCTGCTACGCCGAGGGAGACGAGGTACACCCCTCGCTCTTCCTGTCCACGAACGTCAACCGGCGCAGGCAGGCCGTGAGCCAGGCCGACATGGCGGCCCTCGGCCGGATCCTCAACGACGGCGGAACCGTGGTGCTGGACCACGTCGACTCCTTCGACCCGACCCTGGAAGTCGCCTGCCGCGCCCTGGGTTGGTGGTCGGGCGAACTCACCTCCGCCAACGCCTACTTGGCCGTCGGCGACACGGATGGCTTCAACCTGCACTGGGACGACCACGACGTGATCGCCGTCCAACTCTCCGGCGAGAAGTCCTGGGAGGTCCGAGGCCCCTCCCGTCCAGCCCCCATGTACCGCGACGCCGAACGCAACCGCACTCCGTCGGAGGAGGTGCTCTGGAAAGGCGTCATGCAGGCCGGCGACGTCATGCACATACCCCGCGGCTTCTGGCACACCGCGACGAGGATCGGCTCCGGCGACGACGGCCACTCCCTCCACGTGACCTTCGGCCTCACCAAGCGCACAGGCGTGACCTGGGCCAACTTCCTGTCCGACGCCGCCCGCGCCGACGAGGACTTCCGTACGGACCTGGAGCGCAGCGACGACACCGTGGACGGCGACATGCTCGCCAAGAGGCTGGCCGAACTCGCCCGCGAGTACGACCCCGAGCGCTACCTCGCGGAGCTGCGCGCGAACACGCCGCCCGCTCGACACCTGCCCCACGTCCCGGTGTTCGGCCCACTCGAATACGCCGTTGCCGTCACCGAGTTCGAACCGGTCATCGCACCCGCCGACGACACGGTCCAGGTGGTCGGCGGCGGCAAGCGCCTCACCTTCCACGGCCGCGCCGAACCCGCCCTTCGCAGCCTCCTGTCCGGACACCCAGTGCACCTCACCGACGACGACCAAGACCTCATCCCGCTCGCCGAGCACCTGATCCTGGAGGGGCTGTGCGCACCGCTGACCGCCGAATCGCTCTCGGCCTATACCGGACTGGTCCCACCCGACATCTTCTAGAAGGCGCCCTGGAGCAGGGTGTCACCGACCTCGACACCGCCTTCAACTACCACCACTTCGCCTCCCACCGGGCCCTCGCGGCAGTCGCCGACGACCTGCTCCCCTCGTTCACCATCTCCACGAAGGTCGGCTACTTCCCCGACGGCCACGACCTCGATCCGGCACGGCTCCGTGTTGCGGTCGAGCGGTCGGCGGAGGAACTCGGCCATACTCCGGACACAGTGCTCCTGCACAACCCCGAGACCTCGGTCCGCGGCTTCGCAGACGCGTGCGCCGTGCTCCTGGAAATGTGCGAGGCAGGATTCTGCAAGACCTGGGGCCTCTCGACCTGGGACCCTCGGCCCCTCCTCGAATCCGACTGGGAGATCCCGCGCCCGGACGTGGCGATGGTCCGCGCCGGCCTCACCGTCCCGGTGGGGATCCTCGACTCGGTGGATGAACTGGTCGACCGCGCAGGGATCACGGATCTATGGGGAATGGCGCCCTTCGCGGGAGACGCTGACGACTCGATCTGGCAGACCGTGAATACCGCCACGTTCCTCATCCCAGGGCAGCAGTCCAGTGCGCTACAAGCAGTCGTTGCCGCCGCGTTCGCGATCCCCGAGGTCACCCGTCTCGCGGTCGGCACCTCTCACGTCGAGCACCTCGCCGAAGCCGTCGGTGGCGCACGGCTTGAGATCAACAGCGAGACGGTGACGGCATATCGGTCACTGCTGCGCGAGCGGGCTACCGTGAGCGCAGGAGCCCCATCCAGGAAGGACCCCTAAGTGCACGCCACCTTGGATGACCTCTCGACCGTTCCGCTCGACGACGTCCTCGACGACGTCGAGCGGCGGCTCGGACGTCAACTCAAGCGCGAGGACGGCCACTTCAGCAAGTACAACGGCACGGCTGGCTTCCGAACCGATGCGGCCACCTGGGTCCGGCTCGCCTGGCGACGCACAGAGAAGATCGATACCCAGGCCTGGACCGGCTTCGAGGCCGCAGCCGTCATCGAAGGCGTCCCCCGGCCCGAATGGTCAGCGGCAGCCGTCTGGACCGACCCAGGGCGTGGCGTGGTGTGGCGTGCGGACGAGATGACGCTCGTGGAGGACGGGGCCCTCTCCCCTACCGGCGACATCACCACGGATCCTGGACTGCCCGAGCAGTGGTGGAGCGACCTCCGGACCGCGCTCATGAACCTCTCGGTGCACTCCACGGACCGCGTGGCCATGGGCCAGGCCCACCTGACCCGCCGCATCCACGAGGTCTACGGAACCGATATCGACACCACGATCACCGACTGGGCCTGCGCCCACGGCGATCTCGGCTACGCCAACCTCTGCGGCCCCCGCCTGTCGATCATCGACTGGGAGAGCTGGGGCATGGGTCCGGTCGGATGGGACGAGGCCTGCCTGTGGTCCGCCTCCCTAACCGTGCCGACGCTCGCCGAACAAGTAGAGGCCCTTTTCTCCACCATCCTGTCGACTCGCAGCGGCAAGCTGTCCCGCCTGCTGCTGTGCGCGAACGTCGAGCGCGCCTTTCAACGAACGGGCAGGAAGGCGCCGTTGACCGACACCATGGCCAATGTCGCTGCTTCGCTGCTGCGCGATCTGCGTTAGGTAGAGACGCCGGAACCTGGTTGCACAGCGGGCCTTTCCGATGATGAGCCGCCCTGCCCTTCGGCTCCCCCCCGTAGCCGGAGGACAGGGCTTCATCGTGAGCTTCCGTACCGAGCGGACGTCGGCCACCGGCTCTCCGGCCTGACGAGCTAGCCGCTCTGCGACATGAACCGCCAGACACCGTGCTCAAGCCCACCAGGTTCGTGTCCCAGCAGCGCGGCGGTCTCCTCGTACACCTCTTGCAGGTGCTCGTACTTCAGCTCGGAGACACCGGCCTCGGCAGCGAAGGCTCGCAGGTGTACGTCCACGGCGATCTGCGATCGGCCGACGAGGTTTCCGATGTAGTCCACGGTCTTCGGTCCTACGCCCTTCACCGCGAGCAGAGCGGTACGCCCGACTTCATGGTCGAGCCAGGCGTGGAGGTCGTTGCGTGTGTTGATCCCGTTGGCAACCAGCAGGTCGGTAATTCCATGGGCCGTTGCGACCCTGCGAGGACTGTTGAAGTTCATGGCGACAGCCAGGTCTTCCGTGGCGAGTCGTGTCTGGAATCCGCGCACCGTCGCGGCGTCGGGCCATGCCGCTTGGAGCTGGAGTATCCGTGGCCGGATCGTCGATTCGTACTTACGACGCGCCTGAAAGCTGGCGTCGCAGATCACGGCGCCCATATGCGTCCAGCCGCCTGGCGGAGGGAACGGGCCGTCGCCGAGGACGGTCCGAATGTGGGCAGCGAGCTGCTGGGCGAGGCTGCGTGCGGTCATGGGCAGATGATGGTGTCACGTGTTGGGCGATCCGGGGGCGGGAACCTGGATCTGGGTGATCGAGCGCGAGTTCGCCGGAAACTCTCAGGCTGCTTGATGCGCGGCTCGTACATATTCGCCGGCTATAGGTACGGGTTCCACCAGAGCTGGACGGGCGCTGTCTTCACCAATGATGATTGCCTGCTCACCAGGCGCTTCACTGAGCGAGGACGTCACAGTCGTGGTGTCCTCCACGGAGACGGGTACCGCCAGTTCGAACCAGGTCTTCTTACCCGCTGCACAGGGTTGTGATCCCCACTCCGTTGCCATTGCGGCCACGAGGAAGAGACCGCGCCCATGCTCGTCCGTGGACAGGGCCTGCGTGGGTACCGCCAAATTCGAGTCGACATCGGTGACTTCGACTCGTAGCCGCTCTCCGGTCCACCGGACGCACACCACACATGCGGCCCGCGTGTGCGTGACCGCGTTCGCGACCAGTTCCCCGGTAAGCAGTTTCAAGTCGTGGATCAGTTCCTGGTCCAGGTCCAGCCCGAACCCTCGAACACGATCCGCTACACGGTCCCGCGCTGCTGGCACCGCCTCGACCAGAGCCGGGACGGTGAAGGCGTAGGGCGATTCTTCGAGCGGGCGCGGCATAACTGGGAACCTCTCGATGGGCAGGGGCCAAGGAGTCAACGCGATTTCCCGAGAGTGAACGGATCGCTCAGCGCCTTCACAAGGCAGTGCACAGGGCAGCCAAGAAGTCGAAAAGAGCCCGGGAAACGGCGGACGACCACCATCTACCTCGGACGGCCCGGCCCCCTATCTCAGCGGTGATATAACCAACGCAATGTCGGCGGAACCCACCAACCGCTGAACGGTGCCGACTATCAGAACATCCCGGCACCACCAAGCCGTCCTTTCTACGGATCCTCATCCTGTCGCCACAGTCACCACGACAGGAGTGCCCCCGTGCCGCAGGTCAGCCACGTATCCGAGACCGCCTTCCTGAACCTCCCGAAGGCTGCCGAATATTTGGGCATCTCCCCCAACACCCTCTATGTCTGGCGTCATCGTCGACAGGGGCCTCCGAGTTTCCGCATGGGGCGGCGTGTGATGTATCGCATCACCGCCCTCGACGCATGGGTGCGTGCTCAGGAGCAGGCGGATTCGCGGTCCAACTCCGCTCTGAATCCACTGACACACAAGCCGCAGCGTCGCTCGAAATCGGTCAAGTAGCCCGGCGCTTTCAGATCTCCTGCAAGAACCTTCCGCAACGGGGATAAGAACCCGGCGCGGAGTGCGTTACGACCAACCAGCTCATGACCGACGCACCACCCGAAGGACCTGAAATTGGCCGGTTACATAGAAGACCGCTGGCTCAAGAAGCGGCCCGATAAGCGAACCGGAAAGAGGGAGCGGACCACTCTCTACGGCACGGGAAAACGCTACCGGGTCAAGGGGATACCTGGGGTCCAGGACCGCTCGTTCGAGACGAGCGAGGACGCCAAGCAATGGCTCGCCACCGCGAAGACCGACACCAAGCGCGGCGAGTTCGTCGACCCGCGCGACGGCGAGATCTCTCTCGCCGACTACATCGTCGACCATTGGTGGCCGAGCCGGACTGACGAGCCATCGACCGCGGGGCCGATGCGCAGCCGGATCTGGAACCACATCATTCCGATCTTGGGCGACCTCTCCCTCCGAGACATCGATGCCTCGGCATTGCGCTCGTTCAAAGCAGCGCTGCTCACCCGGGTCGAGGACACGACGGCCGAAGTGATCTGGGGTCACTTCTCGTCCATCCTCAACAGTGCGGTCGACGACCAGCGACTGTTGCGGAATCCCATCAAGGTCCACCGAAGCGTCAAGCCGCCACGGCGTACAGAGAAGAAGGCCAAGGCCTGGGCGCGACCCATCGTCGACGCAGTTCGCTCCCACCTCCAAGCGCGCTACAGGTTCGCGGTCGACCTCGGGCTTGGCCTCGGTCTGCGCCAGGGAGAAGCCTTCGGCTTGGCCGAAGACGACTTCGACTTCGAAGCGGGCGTCGTACATATCCGGCGCCAGCTCAGGTGGGACATCAAGGGACGCCCGTACTTCTGCCTCCCCAAGGGCGGCAAGACGCGCACGGTGCCGCTGCCTCCCAACCTCGCCGCCCGGGCGCACGACCACTTCCGACGTTTCCCCTCCACCGCCTGCACGTTGCCATGGCGGAACCCAGAGCCCCCGACCAACGCCCTGGAGACAAAGCAACGCAAGCCGATCACCGTGCAGTTGGTGCTCACGACCTCGCACGGCAACCGGATCTACTACCGGACGTGGAACGACAAGAGCTGGAAACCCGCGCTGGCAGGAGCTGGTCTCATCCAGGCCGTCGGCGAGAAGGTCCGCCGGGACGGCGGCCGGATCCGGCGGACTCCGATCTACGCAGCGCCGCGCGAGGACATGTTCCATGTCCTGCGGCACACCTACGCCAGTGTGCAGTTGGAGGCTGGCGAGTCGGTCGTGAGTCTGTCCGTGTGGCTCGGGCACGCCTCACCGAAGATCACGCTCGACCACTACGCTCACTTCATGCCGGGTGCCGGTCGACGCGGCCTGGCCGCCATGGATTCGTGGCTGGGACAGGACCAGCCGCAGATTGTCCCTGAGAAGTCCCTACTCACCGGATGGATCAAGAAGCTGACCCCGAATCCGCAGGTCAAGGAACTGATCGCATCCGGGGCCACCATGAACGTGAAGTACAAGGAGACGGCTCCGGGCGGGCTTGCGGTGAACATCATCGATGTGTTGACGGTATAGGTCCTGACCAGCGCGTTCTTATCTTTCGGCGCTGTCAGGGGCCTCCTTGCCCACGCGGTGGAGAATCCCCGGAAGGTCCCCGGGGAATCCCACGGAAGCGGCGTCCGACCTGGGGGTTCATGGCACCCTCGATCACTGTTCCGATACGTCCTGACCGCCGGTCGTCGCCAGGGCGGACGCAGCCACGTCGGCGAACTCCAGGAAACCGCAGGCGAGTTGGGCACTCTCCCCCTCATTCGCCCCGCCGTTGAGGCGTGCTCGCCCGATGGCCTACCCCGTGCGTGACACCACCCCGGCCGCGTCTGCAACGACCTGCGCGACCTGGCACGCCGTCCTCAAGGGCAGCCTGGTCCTCGTCTCACTCGGCGAATGTCGCCAGACCTCGTACACCGCTTGACGCCGTCGACAAGGTCCCGCTGCAACTGGCTACCCTGAACGCTTCGTTGACGTCGTCCGGCGGGTGTGGCTAGGCGCCCCCGCCTCGCGGGGAGACAAGTCCCGTCTCGTACGCGAGGACGACGGCCTGGACGCGGTCGCGCAGGTCCAGCTTGGACAGGATGCGGCCGATGTGGGTCTTGACCGTGGTCGGGCTGAGGAGCAGGCGGTCCGCGAGTTCGGCGTTGCTCAGGCCCGTCGCGAGCAGGCGGAGCACCTCCAGTTCACGCGGGGTCAGGCCGGACAGGTCGCGGTGGGGACCGGTCGGCTGGTCCTCTTCGCGCTGGGCGAAGCGTTCGATCAGGCGGCGGGTGATCGCGGGGGCGAGCAGGGCGTCGCCGGACTGCACCAGGCGTATGGCGGCGACGAGGTGCTCGGGGCTGACGTCCTTGAGCAGGAATCCGCTGGCGCCGGCGGTGAGGGCGGCGTAGACGTAGTGGTCGAGGTCGTAGGTGGTCAGGATGATGACCTTGGTGCCGTCCGGCCCGTCGTCGAGGATCCGTCTGGTCGCTTCGATGCCGTCCATCTGTGGCATCCGGATGTCCATGAGCACGACGTCGGGCCGGGTGCGCCGGACCGCGGCGAGCGCCTCGGCTCCGTCGGCCGCCTCGGCCGTCACCTCGATGCCGTCCGCGGCGAGGATCATTCCGAAGCCGGTGCGTACGAGGGCCTGGTCGTCGGCGATGACGGCGCGCAGCGCCGGCCGGTTCACGCCGTCCGCCACGGGACTCGGGCCTTGATGCGGTAGCCGCCGGCGAGGGTAGGACCGGCCGTGAGTTCGCCGCCGTAGACCGCCAGCCGTTCCCGCAGCCCGATCAGCCCGCGGCCGTTGCCGTCCGCCCGAGGGGCGTCGCGGGTGGCTCCGGTGTCGGTGATCTCGATCTCCAGTGAGTCTCCGGTGTGTCCGACGGTGACGGAGGCGTCGGCGCCGGGCGCGTGTCTGATGGTGTTGGTCAGTGCCTCCTGTACGACGCGGTAGGCCGCGAGGTCCACCCCGGGCGGCAGCGGGTCGGGCGGCAGCGACATCGCGACGCCGACCGGTGTCCCGGCGGCACGTACCCGCTCGATCAGGGCGTCGAGCTGCCCGAGGCCAGGCTGGGGTTCGAGGCCGTCGGCGGGGCTGTCGGGGCGGCCGGTGTCCGGGGCGGCCAACAGGCCCATCACATGCCGAAGTTCGGCCATCGCGGCCCGGCCTCCGGCCTCGACCGCCAGCAGGGCCTGCTTCGACCGCTCCGGTGCCGCGTCCATCACCTTGCGTGCCGCGCCCGCCTGGATGACCATCACGCTCACGTTGTGGGTCACGACGTCGTGCAGTTCGGCGGCGATCCGGGCCCGCTCCTCCTCGACAGCCTGGCGCATGCTCTCCTCCTGGACCTGCTGCAGTCGTGTGTACCGGTCCCGGCTGGCCGCCAGCCGCCGCTGCCAGAAGCGGACGGTGCTGGCCAGCACCCCGGCGACCAGCAGCACGACCGCCGGGCTCGACCATCCCGGGAACACCGGATCCGTGTCCTGGAACGCGAGGCCGGCCAGCACGGCGGCGACGACCAGCCCGGCCGTCGCCCGCGCCCGGTGACGGCTGTACATGATGGCGCTGTAGGCGCCGATGACGCAGGTCAGCACGTTGATCCAGGAGGTGGCCTCGCCGATGACCAGCGCCGCGCCCAGCACCACCCCGAACGTGGCCAGCGGATACCTGCGCCGGGCCGCCAGCGGCAGCGCGGAAAGGACGACCAGCGGCCAGGCCGGGGAGGACGGTTTGCCCTCCGCGACCCGCGCACCCGGTACGGGGGGCGTGGGCGGGCGCGGGACCGGCGACCCGTCCCGGGCATACCCGGACTCGACCTTCGAGCTGACCTGGACCGGCCCGTCGCCGGGATAGCGCGATGCCGCGATCAGCGCGAGAACGGTCAGCACGACCGCCAGCACCACATCGGCGCGCACAGCCCGCCGCGAGCGCGGGGCATCCTCCGCCTCCGACCGCAGCGCGTCGCGCAGTTGCCGACGCCAGCCTTGCCGCCCCTCCGTCTCCACCGGCTCATTGTGCGGTTTCCGCACCCCCTTCCGCGTCCCCCTGCGCGGCCAAATCGCCGTCCCTCAGGCGTACTTCGCAGGGATGAGGCCGCAGGCACCTCCTTCGCAGGGAGGCCCGGATGTCGGTGCCGCGGCCGACGCGCCCCACAGGACCGCGGCCCTACCTTCGCTGGGCCGGCACAGACATCTCCCTCTCGACCGCAAGGACGGACCACACCCATGACTCACGTGATCGAACTGGCGGGCGTGACGAAGCGCTACGACAGCGCCGGTGCGCCCGCACTCGGACCGCTGGACGTCGGCGTCGCCCAGGGCGAGGCGCTTGCCGTGACCGGTCCCTCCGGCAGCGGAAAGTCCACGCTGCTGAACCTGGTCGCCGGCCTCGACAAGCCGACCGAAGGCGCCGTGACCGTGGACGGGCAGCGGATCGACCAGCTGAGCGAGCACGCGCTGGCCCGGTTCCGCCGCGACCGGATCGGCATGGTCTTCCAGTTCTTCAATCTGCTCGACGACCTCACCGTCGCCGACAACATCCAGCTTCCCGCCCAGCTGGCCGGGACCACGCGGCGCAAGGCGGCGGCCCGCGCCGACGAGCTCATGGAACTGCTGGGCATGACCAGGCACGCCCGCGCCTACCCGGGCCGGCTGTCCGGCGGCGAGCGCCAGCGGGTCGCGGTCGCCCGGGCGCTGGTCAACCGGCCGGCGCTGCTGCTCGCCGACGAACCGACCGGCGCGCTCGACACCGCCTCGGGCCACGACGTACGGGAGGTGCTGATGGAGCTGCACCGCGGCGGGCAGACCCTCGTGCTGGTCACGCATGACATGGCGCTGGCGGAGGCGTGCGCGAGCCGCACCCTTCAGCTGGTCGACGGCCATGTCTCCTTCGACACGCATGCGGAGGCCGTCCGATGAGCCTCTTCGGCTCCGGCGCGCTCGGCCGGGTCGTACGCTCCGGTGTGGGACGGCGCCGGGTGCAGACGGTGGTGATCGCCGTGGCCACCATGATGGCGGTCGCCGCGGCCGTGATCGCCGGGTCGCTCATCGTCGTCTCGAACGCTCCCTTCGACCACGCCTTCGCGGAGCAGCACGGACCGCACATCACCGCGCAGTTCGATCCGGCCAAGGTGAGTGCGGCGCAGTTGAAGGCGACGAAGCGGCTGGACGGCGTCACCGCGAGCGCGGGGCCGTATCCGTCGACGACCATCAGCCCGGTCGATCCGGACGGCGGGCACCTGCCGGACCTGAGTCTGGTCGGGCGGTCCGGTCCGCATGGCGACGTGGACGACCTGGACCTGCAGTCCGGCCGGTGGGCCGCGAAGCCGGGCGAGATCGTTCTCTCCGCGTCGTTCAAAAGCCCCGTCCTCAAGGTCGGTTCCATCCTGAAGGTTCCGGATGCCGCCGACGGCCCGACCCTGAAGGTCGTCGGCTTCGCCGTGTCGGCCGGCAGGACCGCTGATGCCTGGGCGACCCCGGGGCAGGTCAGCGCGCTGGCCTCGAAGGACACACCGGTCACGAGTCAGATGCTCTACCGCTTCGACTCCGCGGGGACCAAGGCGCAGATCTCCGCCGACCGCGAGAGGCTCACCGCCGCCGTACCGTCCGGGGCCCTGGTGGGCACCCAGTCCTACCTGGACACCAAGCGTGCCGCCGACACGGGCGCGGCGGCGACCATCCCGTTCATGGTGGCCTTCGGCGTGCTCGGCATCGTGATGTCCGTGATCATCATCAGCAGCGTGATCAGCGGCGCGGTCGGCGCCGGCCTGCGCAGGATCGGCATCCTCAAGGCCATCGGTTTCACCCCGCGCGAGGTCGTGCGGGCCTATGTGGCCCAGGCGCTGATCCCGGCCGGCGCCGGTATCGCACTCGGGGTCGTACTGGGCAATGTGCTGGCCGTTCCCCTGCTGGAGGACACCGAGCAGGTGTACGGCACCGCCTCGCTGACGGTGGCCTGGTGGGTGGACGTCGTCGTGCCGGCCGTCACGCTGCTGGTCGTCGGGATCGCGGCGCTGGTCCCCGCGCTGCGGGCCGGGAGGCTGCGCACGGTCGAGGCCATCGCGATCGGCAGGGCACCCCGCACCGGGCGCGGCCAGTGGGCGCACCGGGCGGCCGGGCGGCTGCCGCTGCCGCGGGCGGTGACCTACGGCCTCGCCAGCCCCTTCGCACATCCGGTCCGTACGGCCGCGATGCTGCTCGCGGTGGCCTTCGGCACGGTCGCGGCGACCTTCGCGGTGGGACTGACCTCGTCCCTGAACGCGGTCGGCAGCGCGTCGGATCCCGAGGACCGCGCGGCGGTCACCGCCGTCGTCGGCGGGCCGACCGTCCCGGGTGCCGGAGGCGGAGTGCGCCACATGAGCCCCGGGCAAGGAAGTGCCAGTCCTCCGTCCGCCGACCCGGCGAAGGTCCGCGCCGCCATCGAAGCGCAGGCCGGCACCGCTTCGTACTACGGCATGTCCAAGGACGATGTCACCGTGGTGGGGATCTCCGGCTCGGTCCAGGCCACCCTGTACCAGGGCGATTCACGTCCCGGCAGCTACGAGATGATCTCCGGGCACTGGATCACCGGCGCGGGGCAGGTCGTCGTGCCCACGGGTTTCCTGGACCGGACCGACACCAAGATCGGCGACACGGTCCGGGTGACCCTCGGGAAGGACACCGAGACCCTGAAGATCGTCGGCGAGGCCTTCGACACCTCGAACGACGGCCTGTCGATCCACGCGGACCTCGCCAGTTTCGCCGGGACCAAGCCCCAGGTGTTCCAGATCGAGGTGAAGCCGGGCGTCTCCCCCGCCGCGTACGCCGAGAAGCTCCACGCGGTGGTGGAGCCATTGGGCGGCGACGTCATCGCCAACTCCCCCTCGCAGCAGGAGAACATGATTCTCGTCCTGGATGCGATCGCGGTGCTGCTCACCCTCATGCTGGTCTCCGTGGCAGGCCTCGGTGTGCTCAACTCCGTCGTCCTCGACACCCGCGAACGAGTCCACGACCTGGGCGTCTGCAAGGCACTCGGTATGTCACCGCGGCAGACCGTGAGCCTCGTACTCTCCTCGGTGGCCGGGATCGGCGTGCTCGGCGGACTGATCGGGGTACCTCTCGGGTTCGCGCTGCACGGCTTCGTGCTGCCGGTGATGGGGCACGCGGCGGGCACCGATCTGCCGCCGTCGGTCCTCGATGTGTACGACGCTCCGCAGCTGGTGCTGCTGGGGCTGGCCGGCATCTCGATAGCCATGCTGGGCGCGCTGCTCCCGGCCGGCTGGGCGGCCAAGGCCCGCACGGCGACGGCGCTTCGCACGGAGTAGGCCGTCAGCGCGCACCCTGGGAGCCGACTTCGAACCCGAGACCTGCACATGACGAGTGCGTCCCCCGAAACGACCTAGTTCACCGTGACCGCCTGGAAAGTGCCGTGTGCCACGGCGACCCGCGCCGAGCGGACGAGCTGTGTCACCTTCGCCTTGTAGCGGTCGTCGAGGTAGGCCTGTTTCACCTGCTTGCGTACCTGGGCGAAGGGCGGGGTGGTGATCGGCGTGCTGCCGTTGGGGGAGGTCAGGCTTACCGCCCCGGACTTCTTCGCCCGTCGGAAGTCGCTCTTGTGTGCCGTGTAGTAGGCGCGCAGCGCCTTGTCGTCCGTGGTGATGACGTGCGCGTCCGCCAGCTTCTTCTCCAGGTCGAACGTCAGGTTGCTGAGTACGTAGTCGAAGTAGTTCGCCTCGGTGTACTGCACGGGCCCGTAGATCACCTGGTGCGCGGCGACGGCCTGCTGTCGACGCTGGTTCTCCTTGGTCCAGTTGAGGAGGAAGGTCGCGTAGCTCGGGTCCGCGAGAAGACCGTAGTGGTGGGCCAACTGCTGCTGGACGGTGGTGCGGGTGACGTCGGCGAGTGCCTGCTTCTTGATGTAGTCGGTGGGGGTGCTGCCGCCGTAGGACGTCGTCCAGAAATGCGGGCCGTCCTGGGCGCCGAACGTGTTCTGGAAGTGGGTGAAGGTGGCGGAGCGTTCCTGCGCGAGGTAGAGCGCGAACTCGCGTACGGGGATGGTCTGGCCGTCGATCGTGGCGATCACCGCTGTGGGTGAGGGGGATGGGGTAGGGGCGGTTGCCTGGCGTCGGGCTCCGCCGTCGGTGAGGAGGGAGAGGCCGGTGATCGCGGCTGCGACGGCCAGGGCGACGGCCGCGAGCAGCCACCACGGCAGTACACGACGGGGCGTGGTTCTGGGGCGGGCCGTGGTCTTCGGTCGGGTGGCGGTTGCGGTCCTGCGGGCCTGGCGGGTCGACGTGGTCATTCCTGGCTCCTCCCGGGCGCCGTGGGTGGTGGTGGCGGAGTCCGGCCCGGGAGAGCGGGCCGGACTCCGTCACCTGCTCGTATCCGTCAGCCGGCGGCGAGCTGGTTGATCTCGGTGGTGTTCAGGGCCCGGTTGTAGAAGTGGACGTCGTCGATCTGGCCGTTCGTCCAGTCGACCTGGTAGTCGTTCCACCAGGCGCTGCCGATCTGCGTCGGGCCGACCGCCTTCCACGCGGAGGAGAACGCCGTGCTCGCCTGGAGGGTGCCGTTGACGTAGAGGGAGATCGTCGACGCGCTGCTGTCGTACACGCCGACCACGTGGTACCAGGTGCCGGTGGAGGGCGTGAGGCCGGTGACCGAGGTGAGGGTCGAGGTCGTCGAGTCCGATCCGCGCTCGGCGAAGGCGAACTTGCCGCCCGTCAGTTGCAGGTAGAAGGGGCTGATGAGGCCGCCGTCGACGCTGACGAAGGTCTGGTTGCCGCTGACGCTGTTCAGCTTCACCCAGGCCGCGACGGAGTAGCTCGCGCTGGTGTCCACCGGTGTCACCGGGATGTTCACCTCGGTGCCCGCCGTGCCGTCCAGGCTCACGGCGTTGCCGCCGACCTTGCCGCTGCCGGCCCACGCGGCGGCTCTGTTGAGGCCGCCCCACGCGCTGTTCCCCATGAAGTCCGAGGTGTTGGAGCCGGTGCCCTCGTCGAGTTCGTAGTCGGCGGTGGCGTTGGTCGCCAGGGCCACGGCCTCCTGGCGGTTGAGCGCCTTGCTGAACATGCGTACGTCGTCGATGGCGCCGTTGGTGAAGTCGACGGCGTTGCCGTTCCACTTGGCGCGGCCGATCACCGTGTGGCCGGTGGCCTTCCAGGGTGAGGAGAAGGCGGTGGTGCCCTGGAGGGTTCCGTTGACGTACAGCGCGATGGTGTGGGCGGTGTTGTCGTAGACGCCGGTCAGGTGGTACCAGGTGCCGGTGACCGGGGTGCCGCCGGTGACCTGGGTCGCGGTCGAGCTGGTGGAGTCGCTGCTTCGCGTGGTGAACGCGAAGGTGCCGCCGGTGAGTTGGAGGTAGAAGGGGCTGATGGAGCTGCCGTCGATGCTGGCGATCGTCTGGTTGCCGGTGAGGCTGTTGAGCTTCACCCAGGCCGAGACCGAGTAGCTCGCGCTGGTGTCGATCGCGGTGGTGGGTACGTCGACGTAGCTGTTGCTCGCGCCGGTGAGGCTGACCGCGTTCGCGCCGACCTTGCCGGTGGTCCAGGACGCCCCGGACTGCAGCGTGCCGGTGTTGTGGTCGTTGGTGGTGTCGGCGGCGGTGGTCCCGGTGCCCTCGTCGAGGTTCCAGCGGGCGCCGTAGCTCGCTGTCGGTGTCACACCGCTGCCGTTGTACGCGCCGATGTTGGGTGCGGCCGTAGCGGAGACGGTGTTGCCGAAGTAGTCCAGGCCGCCGTTGCCCGACACCAGTACGCCCGCGCCGATGGCGGGTGAGCCGGGCTGGAGTTTGTAGGCCGCCGCCGAGCTGAGGCCCGAGCTCGCTCCACCGGGGGCGACGAGCTTCGGGTCGGTCGTCACCTTGTTGGCGTCGGTGGGTTCACCGCTCGCGTGGGTGCCGTAGAAGAGGTTGTGGCTCCAGGTTCCCGAGGAGGAGTAGCTGCCCCCGGATCCCGCGTTGTAGATGAGGTTGTTGGAGAAGGTGATGTTGTTCGCCGCCGGTGTGCCGGCGTCGACTCCGCCGTTGTCTCCGGGGCCGAGGTAGATGGTGTTGTTGTAGACCTGTGCGGTGCCGGTCGAGACGACGCCCTCCAGCGTCGGCAGCACCGAGCTGATCGATCCGTCGTTCTGGCTGATGTTGTAGCGGACGATCGAGTTCTTGGCGCCGAAGGTGGAGCTGCAGCAGTACTCCTGGAACCCGAACGGATTGTCGTGGGTGTAGTTGTACTGGATGATCGTGCCGGTGTTGTCATGGTCGATGTCGAACGCTTCGCCGTCCCAGAGGGCGCGCCACTGGCGGGAGATCTCGTTGTTCTGCCAGATGCCGTTGTTGTTCAGCGCCATCCAGAACCCGGCGCCGGAGAAGCGATAGCCGCTGTTGGTCGCCACGTTGTTCTGGACCAGCGGGTTGTCGCAGTACACGCAGACGACGTCGTTGCCGCCCAAGTCGGTCATCGTGTTGTTCTGGATCACGACGTTCGACGTCAGGATGCCGTGCCCGGTGCCGTTGAGGGAGCCGAGGTAGATGCCGCCGGCGTCGACCTTGGTGAGGGTGTTGCCCTGGAGCAGCACGTCGTCCCAGCCGTTGGTGCTGTTGTTGTCGTTCAGGTTGAACGCGATACCCGACGACGTGCTGGGCTGCGGCCCGGCCCCCCAAGTGCCCTTCACGTCATGGATGTTGTTGTTGAGGATGTGGATCCCGTGCAGGATCCCGCTGGTGTCGTTCTGGAGCTGGATGCCGCTGCGGACCGCCGCGGTCGTGGTCGTGTTGGTGATCTCCAGGTTCTGGATCGTCCAGTACTGCTGGCTGTCGAGGTAGACCGCCGCGTCGGCGCCCCCGCCGCCGATGATCGGCGCGGCACCGGAGCCGTAGTTCGACACCACGATCTGGTTGCCGCTGGCGCCGGATCCCAGAGGGTGGAGTTCGCCGGTCCAGGAGCCGCCGTCCTGGAAGAGGATCTGGTTGCCGGCGGTGAAGGTCGTCGCGTTGACGTTGGTGAGCGTCTTCCACGGAGTGCTGCTGGTGCAGCCGTCGTTGCTGTCGCTGCCGCTGGCGGACGAGACGTAGTAGGTGGTGCAGGTCGTCGCCGCGGACGCGGTCGTGGCCGGTGCCACCAGGACACCCAGGACGCCTGTCGCGACGGCGGCTGCCGCGACGATTCTTCGGGACCAACTTCGCATGGTGCTCCTTTTCCGATCGTGCAGGGATGGGAAAAGCCGGTGCGGGAGCTGTTGGAGAGCGGGCCGACCCGCACCGGCCGCACAGGAGGGACTGTCAGCCGGTGGCGAGCGTCGTGATCTCGGTCGACGTCAGGACCCGGTTGTAGAAGTGCACGTCGTCGATCTGGCCGTTGGTGAAGTCGACCGGGCCGCCGTTCCATTCGGCGCTGCCGATCAATGTCGCGCCTGCCGCCGTCCAGGGGGAGCTGAACGCGGCGCTGCCCTGGAGCGTCCCGTTGACGTACAGCGCGATGGTGGACGCGCTGCTGTCGTAGACCCCGAGCACGTGGTACCAGGTGCCCGTACTGGCGGACGCGGTCGCCGACACCGAGGTGGCGGTGGAGCTGCCGGAGTCGGCGCTGCGGACGGCGAAGCTGAACTTGCCGCCGGTCAGCGACAGGTAGAACGGACTGACCTTGTTGGCGTAGAGGCTCGCGAAGGTCTGGGTGCCGCTCACGCTGTTGAGCTTCACCCAGGCTCCGACCGAGTAGCTCTGCCCGGTGTTGATCACCGAGGCGGGAACGTATGCCGACGTTCCGGTCGTGCCGTCCAGGCTCAGGGAGTTGCTGCCGATCCTGCCGCTGCCGGCCCATGCGGCGTCGCCCGCGAGCCAGCCGTCGGCCGTGTTGCCGAGGAGGTTGGTGACGGTCCTGCCGGTCCCCTCGTCCAGCTGGAAGTAGCCGGCCGCCCCGGTCCCCAGGGCGTAGGCCTCACGAGCGGTCAGCGCCCTGCCGACCATGCGTACGTCGTCGATCGCCGCGTTGGCGAAGTCGACGTTCGAGCCGTTCCACTTGGCGCGGCCGATCTCCGTGTTGCCGGTGGCCTTCCAGGCGGAGGAGAACGCGGTGGTGGCCTGGAGGGTTCCGTTGACGTACAGCGCGATGGTGTGGGCGCTGTTGTCGTAGACACCGGTCAGGTGGTACCAGGTGCCGGTCGCGGCGGTGGTGCCGGCCGCCTGCTGGTAGGACGCGCCCGTGGAGTCGGCGCTGCGGACGGTGAAGGCGAACTGCCCGCTGCCGTTGAGCTGGAGGTAGAAGGGGCTGATGTTCGTGCCGTCGATGCTGGCGAAGGTCTGGTTGGCGGTGAGGCTGTTGAGCCTGACCCAGGCCGAGACCGAGTAACTGGCGCTGGTGTCCACCGCGGTGGTCGGGATGTCGACGTAGCTGGTGCTGCCGCCGGTGAGGCTGACGGCGGACGAGCCGACCTTGCCGGTGGTCCAGGAGGCACCGGCCTTCAGGGTGGCGGTGTTGGCGTCGCCGGTGGCGTCCCGGGAGCTGGTCCCGCTGCCCTCGTCGAGGGGCCAGTACGCGCCGGAGGTGGCGGTGGGTGCGGCCACACCGCTGCCGTTGTACGCGCCGATGTTGGGTGCGGCCGTGGACGAGACGGTGTTGCCGAAGTAGTCCTGGCCGCCGTTGCCGGAGACCAGTACGCCCGCGCCGAGGGCCGGGGAGCCGGTCCGCAGTTTGTAGGCGGCCGCCGAGCTGAGGCCGGAGGCCGCGCCGCCGGGAGTCACGAACAGCGGGTCGGTCGTCACCTTGGCCGAGTCCGACGGCTCGGTGCCGGGATGGTTGCCGTAGAAGAGGTTGTGGGTCCAGGTGGTGCCGGTGGTCGAGTAACCGCCGGTGCCCAGGTTGTAGATGATGTTGTTCGAGAAGGTCAGGGTCCCGTTGGGGGTGCCGTCGGTGATCTCTCCGTTGTCGCCGGGGCCGAGGTACACCGTGTTGTTGTAGACCTGGGCCGTGCTTCCGGTGTCGACGCCGCTGAGCAGGGGGAACACCGCGTTCGAAGCGCCGTCGTTCTGGCTGATGTTGTAGCGCACGACCGAGGTCTTGGCCGCGAAGCCGCTGGCGCAGCAGTACTCCTGGAAGCCGAACGGGTTGTCGTGGCTGTAGTTGTACTGGACGACGGTGCCGCTGGAGTGGTTGTCGATGTCGAACGCCTGGCCGTCGACGAGGGAACGCCACTGGCGGGCCACCTCGTTGTACTGCCACTGGCCGTTCGTCGACCACGCGGTCCACAGGCCGGCGCCGGAGTAGCGGTAGCCGTTGTTCGTCGCGACGTTGTACTGGACGACCGGCGAGGCGCAGAACACACAGACGATGTCGTTGCCGCCCATGTCGGTGAGCGTGTTGTTCTGGATGACGACGTTGGTCGACGAGACGTCGTGGTTGAGACCGACGAGTGAGCCGAGGTAGATGCCTCCGGCGTCGTCGGAGGTGAGCGTGTTGCCCTGGATCAGGACGTCGTCCCAGCCGCTCGTGGTGTTGTCGTCGGTCAGGTTGAACGCGATACCGGACGACGTGCTGGGCTGGGTGCCGTCGGCCCAGTAGCCCTTGACGTTGTGGATGTTGTTGTTGAGGAGGTGGATCCCGTGCAGGATGCCGGTGGTGTCGTTCTGGAGCTGGATGCCGCTGCGGAGGTCCGCGGTCGCCGCGGTGTCGGTGATCTCCAGGTTCTGGACGGTCCAGTCGTGCTGGTTGTGCAGATAGACCGTCGCGGCGGCGCCCGCGCCGTTGAGGATGGGCGCGGCGCCCGACCCGTAGCTGGAGATCACGATCGGGGTGCCGCTCGTGCCGGATCCCTGGGGCTGGAGTTCGCCGGTCCAGGAACCGCCGTCCTGGAAGAGGATCTGGTTGCCCGCGGTGAAGGTCGTCGCGTTGATGTTGGTGAGCGTCTTCCACGGAGTGGCGCTGGTGCAGCCGTCGTTGCTGTCGCTGCCACCGCTGGACGAGACGTAGTACGTGGTGCAGGTCGTCGCCGCGTGGGCCTGCGCGGCGGGAAGGATCATCGCGCCCAGAACGGCTGTCACGGTTCCTGCGGCCGCGGCAAAGCGGCGTGGCCATCTTCGCATTGCGTTCCTCTTTGAACGTGAACGTGAACGGATGGGGCACTCGGGAAACGGGAACTCTGCGGGCGGTCGCTCAGAGGGCGGTGAGGTCCGGCTCGACCGGCTCGTCGCGGTCGCACCGCAGCTCACCGTCGACGACCCGCACCGCGGCGACCTGGATCGACGACCGGCGGCTCGGGTACGTGCCGTCGTCTCCGGCGGGTCCGCGGTCGGGGTGGGTGAAGTAGAAGACGTAGCCGGTGTCCCCCTGGACGACCACATCGGCGTGCAGGCCGATCGTGCCGTCGTCGGGGCGGGTGCCGGGGGTGTCGAGGATCAGCCCCTGGCGCTCCCAGTGCCGCAGGTCGGCCGAGCGCAGGACGCCCTGGCCGCGCCACTCGTCAACGATCATCCAGTAGTGGCCGCCCAGTTCGAAGACGTTGGGGCCCTCGTGCGGACGGTGGGTGACGGCGGGGCCGGCCGGTTTCCAGTCGTAGAGGTCGGGGCTGTCGGCCGTGTACGTGTACGAACCGTGGCGCTCGTCCTTGAACCACATACGGAAGCCACGGCCGTCCGGCAGCGGGTACACGCACGCGTCGATCACCCGGTCGGAACCCAGGTCGAGGGGCCCCACGAGGGTCCAGTCGAGCAGGTCCGTGCTCGTGTAGTGCAGGATCCGGGCGCTCCCCGTCCAGGCGTCGGGAACGCCCCGGATGTAGCTGACGTACATGTGGTAGAGCCCGTCGTGCCAGATGACCTCGGGCGCCCAGAAGGTGTTGCGGCCCCACTCGAAGTCCAGCCCGGTGAGCGTGCCCCGGTACGTCCAGGTCCGGCCGCCGTCCGTCGAGGCGGCCACGCCGAGGTCGGTGCCGTGCACCCAGGCCACGCCCGGACCGGGCGCGGTGGCGCGGCGGTTGGTGTAGATCAGCCACCATTCGCCGGCCTGCCGGTTCCAGATGACGGTGGGGTCGGCGGCCCCGTCGAGGATCGGGTCGCGGTACACGCGCTCAGCCCTTCAGTCCGGAGTTGGCGAAGCCGCGGACGTAGCTGCGCTGGGCGGCCAGGAAGAGGATGACGACGGGCACCACGTAGAGCAGCGCGCCGCCCGCGATCAGGTTCGGCAGCGGGAAGCCCTGGTTGATGACGTAGCCGTTGCCGACTCCGACGGCCAGCGTGGTGTTGTCCTGGTCGAGCAGCAGGTTCGGTGCGATGAAGTCGCCCCAGACCGTGTTGAAGGCCAGCACGAACGCCGTCACCAGCAGCGGGCGCGACAGCGGCAGGAAGATCTGCACGAAGATCCGGATCCGGCCGGCGCCGTCGATGACGGCCGCCTCCTCCAGTTCCTTGGGGAAGCTGGAGAAGAACTGCCGGTACAGGAAGATCGCGTACGGCGCTCCGGCCGTGCCCCACAGCACCCAGGGCCAATAGGTGCCCACCAGGCCGAAGTTGGCGAACAGCAGGTAGGTGGGGATCAGGGTGACGATCTGCGGCACCATCATCGTCGAGATGAGCAGGCCGAACAGCAGGTTCTTGCCGGGGGCGCGCAGCCGGGCGAAGCCGTAGCCGACGACCGCGGAGCTGAGGGTGGTGAGCAGCGCGAACAGCGCCGACAGGACCACCGAGTTGCGGGCGAACCGCCAGAACGGGATGAGGGTGACGACCTTCTTGTAGTTGCTCCACTCGAAGACTGAGGGGAGCCAGGTGTCCTCGTTGACCGCGTTGGTGGACCGCAGCGAGCTGATGACCAGTTCCGCGAAGGGCAGGACCATCAGGACGGAGACGATCAGCAGGACGGTGAAGATCACCGGGTGCTTGGGCCGCCGCTGGTGCCAGGCCGTGCGCGCCGCGGTGTTCGTGGGTGTCCGCGGGGCCACGGGGAGCTGGGTCTTCTCGTCGAGTGCCATGGCGGATCAGCCCTTCCCGGACGCGGTGGGATCGACGGCGTAGAACACGCTGCGTCCGACGAGTTTGAAGATCACTACCGTCAGGACGACGATGACCAGGAAGAACACGGTCAGCATCGCCGAGCCGTAGCCGTACCTGGAGTACGCGAAGAACTGCGAGTAGACGTCGACCATGTAGACGCGGTTGGCGTTCGGGATGTTGGTGTAGACGTCGCCGCCGCCGGTGCTGATCGGTGAGAGCAGCAGGGCCGGGACGAAGGTCTGCAAGGTGGTGATGGTGACCAGGACGGTCTGGAACAGCAGGACCGGGGAGATCACCGGGAGCGTGACGTGCCGGAAGGCGGTGAGCGCGTTGCCGCCGTCCAGCTTCACGGCCTCCAGCTGCTCCATCGGTACGGTCTGCAGGGCCGCCAGGTTGATGATGATGCCGGCGCCGACACCCCACAGCAGGACGACGACCAGGACGACGAAGGCCCGGTTGCCGGTGAGCCAGTTCACCGCGTCGGCGCCGAACATCGCCCCCACCCGGTTCGCGGCTCCGGAGTTCTGGTCGAAGACCACCTTCCAGATGAGCGCGCTCGCGACCGGGGGCACGATCGCCGGAATGTAGATCAGCGTCCGGAAGAAGGTGCGCCCGCGGACGCGTTCGTTGAGCAGTACGGCCAGGACCAGGCTCCCGACGATCGTCGTCGGGACGATGATCGCGACCAGGAGCAGGGTCTTGGACAGCGACGACAAGGTGTCCGACGAGGTGAGCACCTCGCGGTAGTTGGCCAGGCCCACCCATGGTTTGAAGACGGAGACGCCGTCCCATGCGGTGAAGCTGAGGTACAGGGCGTAGCCCACCGGGAACAGGGTCAGCGCGGCGGTGCCGATGATCCACGGTGAGAGGAAGCCGTAGAACGCCAGCGCCTCACCCTTGCTGCTGCCGTACCGGCGCCTCTTGGCCGGCCCGGCGGTCCGGACGCGTTGCAGTCGCATGACCGTGCCTACTTTCCTGCGAGCTTCTTGCCGTTCGCCAGCACGGCGTTGACGTCCTTGGTCAGCAGGTCGGCCAGGGCCGACACCGACTTGCCGCCGCCCACGGCGGCCGTGAAGTCCTTGGCCAGGGTGGTGTTCAGCGCGGTGGTCAGGGCGTAGGGGGTGGCGACCGGGATGACGGACACATAGGGCAGTTCGGCGGTCTGGACCTTGAAGGAGGCCTTCTGGAACTCGGTCTTCTGCGGCACCAGGGACAGCATCGGCTTCATCGAGGGCAGGCCGTTTCCGGCGGCGATCCGCTTGGCGGCGCCGGCGCCGCCGCAGTACCACTCCATGAACTCGAAGGCGGCACCCGGGTTCTTCGACTTGGCCGGGATCCAGTAGCCCACGGCACCGAATGAGGGGCTGACCCGCTTGCCGCCCAGCATCGGGGCCGCCGCGAACACGGTCTTGGACTGGTAGGCGGGGGCGGTGCTCGCGACGAAGCCGTTGAACCAGTAGCCCTGGCCCGCGGTCGCCTGCTTGCCGGCGAGGTACTCGGGACCGTCCCAGTCCGGGCTGGGGTTGACCGCCGAGTAGCCGACCTTCGCCTTCGCCACGTCGACCAGCCAGGTCAGGGCTCTGATCGCCTCGGGGGAGGTGAAGTCCGCGGTGCCCAGGTCCTCGGACATGATCCGGCCGCCGGCCGTCGCCACCATCGCGGCGATCTGGTCCATGCCGGGTGTCGTGGTGTACAGCCCGTACACGCTGGTCTTGCCGTGCGCCGACTTGGTGAGCTTCTTGGAGGCCTCGAACAGCTCGTCGTAGGTGATCGGCTTCGTCGGGTCCGGAGCGGTCAGCCCGGCGGCCGACCAAAGGTCCGAGTTGTACCACCACATCGCGTCCTGCGACCAGTCCTTGGCGATGCCGTAGCGGGCGCCCTTGCCCTGGGTCTTGCCGTCCCACCGCCAGCAGTTGTTGATGGGCAGGATGTCGGCGGTCTTCAGGACGCTGCTCTTGGCGAAGTACTCGTCCAGGTCCAGGGCGATGCCGCGGCTCGCAATGTACGGCGTGACGTCCGTTCCGGCGTCGCGCACCAGGTCCGGCGGGTCGCCGGCGGCCAGCATGGCGTTCAGGCGGGTCGGGTCGGTGAGGACCAGCTTGATCTTCAGCCCCGGGTACGCCTTCTCGAAGGCGGCGATCTCGGCGGAGGTGATCTCGCCCTGGGCGCTCATGATCGTCAGGGTGCCCTTCTTGGGCGACTTGACGGAGGCCGCGGAGGTCGAGGACGCGGTGCCCGAACAGGCGCTGAGGGCGGCCGCTCCGGCCACGAGACCCACGCTCTTGAGGACCGAGCGCCTGCTGAAAGCCTGTGAGTGCTGCATGGTGCCTAACTCCTTTGATAGGACCTGTTGGTGGAACCACGGGCAGAGACCGGGGTCGGCGTCACGCATGACGGCATGGCCGATCGCCCTGTGTGGGGATGTCGATGGGCGCACAGGCTGTGGGGGCGCTCAGGCAGAGATGACTCGGATGCCGGGAGCCGCCTGATGAGGCGGGCCGGCGGCGGGGCCGGCCGGCTCCGATGTCCTCGGGCGGCGGCGGGGTGACGCGGCGCGCGCGGTGCCGGACCGGCTGCTTACACGGTCAGGCGACGCTGGTGGAACTGCGGTGGCTCGTCGTGGCTAATCGGTTGCCGGGACCGTGCGGAGCGGCTGTGCGGGGGCGGTTCATACGCCCGCTCCGTCGAGCGCCGCCGCGTGTTCCCCCGGCACGGTCAGCACGGAGGCGTGCCGTATGCCGTTCGGCAGGGAGATCTCCGAACGCGTCCACCGCACCCCGTCCGGGCTGGACGCGGCGCCGTACCGGCCCTCCAGGTAGTGGTCGAAGAGCAGCACCCACTCCTCGCCCCGGCGGAAGAAGGCGGGCCCTTCCACGGGTGCCGGGCTGACCGGTCCGGTCGGCCGGGTGAAGTCCGTACCCGGCTGCGAGAACGTGGTGACCAGGATGTACTTGTGGTCCGTGGACGGGTCGTTGGTGCCGCGCTCGTCCTTGAAGGCCATCACGAACCGGCCGTCGTGGTGGGTGACGGTCGCGTCGATCACCGAGTAGCCCGGGTCGAAGAACAGCTCGGCCGGCGAGTAGCCGACGAAGTCGCTGGTCGTGCAGTGCCAGATCCGGTGGTCCTGACCGACGTTGGCGAAGTCGCGCCCCTCGGCCGTACTGCCGGCTCCCTCGACCACCGACGACCAGATCAGGTGGTAGAGCCCGGTCGCCGGATCCAGGAAGAACTCCGGGGCCCAGGCGTTGTGCGCCCCGTCGACCCCGGCCATGACCGGCAGCAGCTCCTGCTCCGACCAGGTCAGCAGGTCGGCGGAGGTCGCGTGGACGATGCTGGGACTGGTCCAGCCGTCGGTGGCCAGCAGATGGAACAGCCCGTCGGGTCCGATGCCTATGAAGGGGTCACGGAGCCTGCCCGTGCCGACCGTTCCCCGCAGGAGGGGGCGGCCTTCGTTGACGGGGCTGAACTCCTGGCCGTCCTGGCTGACCGCCAGGTGCAGCGCCTCGTCGGCGTCCGTGAAGTACGAGACCACGTACATCAGCCACGCTCGGGTGGTGCGGTGGTGCCACGGACGATGAGTGAGGTGGGCATGTGCATGTGCTCCATCACGGGGGCGTTGCCTTCGATGATCGACATGAGCGCGCGGACCGCGGTCTGCCCCATGTCGTGCAGCGGCTGGCGGACGGTGGTGACTCCGGGATACGACTGCGCAGCCTGGGGAAGGTCGTCGAAGCCGACGACCGACAGCTGCTCGGGGACTCTCAGACCCTGCTTGCGGGCGGCGTCGACCGCTCCGAAGGCGATGAGGTCGGCGCCCGTCATGATCGCGGTCGGCCGGTGTTCCTCGATGATGCGGGACGCGGTACGGAAGCCGGAGACGTAGCTGAAGTCGCAGTACGCGACCATGTCCTCGTCCACGGGGAGGCCCGCGAGCCGCATCCCGTCACGGAAGCCCTCGTACCGGACGGTGGAGCTCTCCAGGTCGAGGTTGCCGCCGATGTAGGCGATCCGCCGGTGCCCCAGGTCGATGAGGTGCTGGGCCGCGCCGCGCGTGCCCTGGTAGTTGTCGACGGTGACCCTCGGCAGGTCGACGTCGATACGGCGCGGGTCGATGATGACGGTCGGGATCTTGCGCTTGCGCAGCAGCGAGATCGTCTGGTCCTCCAGCACCGGCGCGATCATCAGCAGACCGTCGACGAGTCCACGGCTCAGGAACTCGATCCGCTCCCGTTCGCGTGAGCTGTCGTGGTAGCTGGCGTTGATCAGTGCCTCGAACTCGACGCTGGCCAGTTCGTCGGCGATCCCCCGCACGATCTCCAGCCCGTACTGGATCGTGAGGTCCAGGGTCAGCACCCCGACCAGCCCGGTCCGGCCGCCCTTGAGACCCCGGGCGGACACGTTCGGCACGTAGCCGAGGCGCTCGACGACCTCCATGACGCGCCGGCGGGTGTCGTCGGACGCTCCGGGCTTCCCGTTGAGCACGTTCGACACGGTCATCGCGGAGACGCCTGCCTCTTCGGCCACCTGCGCGATCGTCACGCGGTCGGGCACAACGCCTCCCTCATGGGCTGGGTGTTCGCGGTGAACTGGCTCACATCGCGGCTAAAGTTAACGATAAAGTAGGGCACGGTCAACGGTCGGTCGCAACGAATACGTAACGCCGAGTTCACCGGCACCTCCGGCCCGCCTTGCTTCATCGCCTGCGGGATGTGGGGTGCCGGGTGCGGGATCCGGACGACGACCGTGTACCGCGAACCGGGCCGAAGCGGGCTGTTCGTGTCCGGGACAGGCTGCGAAGCCGGGACGTCGGTGAGTGCCGGGGGCGTGGAGGGGGTTCGACGACGACCAGTAATGACTTGTCGGCCAGCGACATCAGCAGGTCACCTACTGCGTCCTCGGGCAGCACGGCACCACCGGCGCAGACCGCCTCGGCCGTCTCTGCGGTGGCCCCGCCCGGAAACACCGAGAGGCGCTCGATCAGGGTCTGCTCGCTGTCGGTCAGCAACTCCCAGCTCCAGGCCACCACGGCGCGGAGCGTCCGGTGTCGCGCCATCGCCGTCCGGTTGCCGCCGGAGAGCAGCCGGAACCGGTTGTTCAACCGCGCCGTTACCGCCTCTACCGTGAGGTTGCGCAGTCGGGCCGCGGCCAGCTCGATCGCCAGGGGCAAACCGTCGAGCCGACGACAGATCTCGGTCACTGCGGCCGTGTTCGCGGCCGTGACGGCGAATCCGGGCCGGACCATCGCGGCCCGGTCGATGAACAACCGCACGGCCGGGGTGTTCAGCACCGCCCGGTCGGCGGCCCCGGGCTCCGGGGTCGCCAGGGGCAGCACCGGACACAGCGATTCTCCGACGATGCCCAGCGGTTCGCGACTGGTAGCCAGGATCTTCAGCCAGGGACATCGGCCGAGCAGGAACTCCGCCAGCTTCGCGGCAGCGTCGAGGACGTGCTCGCAGTTGTCCAGGATCAGGACGACGTCGTGATCAGCCAGGGTCTCGACGAGCCGGCTCCGGACGTCACGGGTGGACGCCGGGCGGTCCATGATCTGTAGGTCCTGGTTTCCGATGCTGCCCAGAACCGTGGAGGCGACGTCCTGCGGGTCGGTGACGTTCTTCCACGGATCCAGCGCGGCAATGGACAACGGCACCATCGCCTTTCATGGCCTGGGTGCCTTCGGAAGCATCGTGAGCGGCAACGTGCTCGCCATCCTTCTCGGCCGCCGACACCGGCTTCTCGGAGCGTCCCGGACCTCGGGAAGGGCCATGATCGCGCTCGGAATCTTCGGCCTCGTCTCGACGGCCGCCTTCCTCGTCGTCGGTGGCTCCGGAGCCACCGTCCTCATCGGTCTCGTCGAACGCTGCGGTGTCTATCCCTGTTTGATCGGCTTCGTCTGCGCGGGCGCGTCCACCTTGAAGCGCCGCCCCCTGAACCAGATCAGCACCTGATATTGCCTGCGCTTTCCCAGACCCACGGGCGTGGACTATCCCGGGAAAGTAGGAGCGCCCAAGTGGGTCAGCCTCGATCGCTCATGAGGATCTGTCAGTTTGCTGACGGGCCCTGTGTGGTGTGACTGGTGGTGGTTTTCGGGATCCGGGCAGGCAGGCGGCCCGACTGTCGCGACGGGGGGCTCCGGGTCCCACGGCTCAGGTGGGGTTGTCCAGGCTCGTCGGGATGGTTGAGTTCGCTGAGCGGGTCGCCGTTCTCGTCCGTCTCTTCTTGGTCCATCGGCTCAGTGAAGTCCTCACCGCTATCGACGAGACGCCGCCCAGCGGAACCCACTTCATCACTCGCGTCGCCATGACCAGTCGCATGCACCTCCGCGGTGAAGGAGGCCGGCTCACGTTACGGACAAGCTGTGTGCGGCAGTGGACTGCCTTTGGGTGGCTGCTCCGAAGCGAGGTCGAGTCGGCGGGCGAGCCCGGCGACGGTCGGGTTCTCGAACAGGGCGCGGACCGGAAGCTCGACGTCCAGCTCGGCCCGTACCCTGCCGGTCAGCCGCAGGGCGAGCAGCGAATGCCCGCCCAGCGCGAAGAAGTCGTCGTCGGCGCCGACGGAGGGGACGTCGAGCATCTCGGCGAACAGCTTGGACAGGACCGCCTCCGGGCCTGCCGAAGTCACCCGGCCGGTACGTGGGGCGAGCAAGGGCGGGAGAGGGGGCGCCGTGGTCTCCGGCGGGGCGTGATCCCGGGTCGTCGGCGCATTCGGTGTGGACTCCAGGTCCGAGACCACGTGGTGCAGGGCCTCGACCAGTGCGGTGCACACCCAGTCGGTGCCGATCGACGGCAGCGCCTGGGCGACGAGCAGGAAACCGTCCGCGGAGTCGTCGACCGACAGGAAGACCGGGTAGTTCGTCCGCTCCTCGCCCGCCAGTAGCTTGACGCCCGGCACGATCTCCGTCACGCCCGGTTCCAGCACGACGGACGTGGCGTGCCGGTAGTTGAGGACGGTAGTGAACAGCGGCAGTCCGGCGTCCGCCGAACCACACCGCTGCGCCCGTGCCAGCGAGGCGTGTTCGTGGCGCATGAGCTCGGCCAGGAGCCGATGCGTGCTTCGCACGCACACGGCGACGTCTCGCGCGCCCGCCGCCACACGGACCGGCAGCGTGTTGATGAAGGCACCGATCCCTCGTTGGGCGTCCGCGCCGCCTCGCCCGGACAGCACCGTGCCGAACACCGCGTCGTCCTGGCCGGTGGTGCGTGCCAGCGCCCGTCCCCAGGCCACGTGGAACAGCGTCGCCGGCGAAACCCCCGCTGCTCGTGCCGCCCCCCGTACGCGCGCGGCCAGCTCCGTGTCGAGCCAGGTCCGTTCCTCGTCGACACCGAGGCCGTTCCCCTGCACGTCCAGAACGCCGAACGGCGCCGTTGGCCCGCTCACCCCGGCCAGCATCCGCCGGAAGAACCCGTCGTGCTCCGCCTCCTCCGCGTCGAGGACCGACCGGGCAACCACCGTGCGGTACGGCACGGGGTCCGGCAGCCGCCCGCCGGTGCCCGCCATGTGCGCGCCGATCTCGGCGAGCAGAAACTGCAACGACGTGTTGTCGTCCACCAGATGGTGCAGCAGCAGCGAGACGAGCCAGCGCCCGTGTTCCGCGTCGAACATGGTGGAGACCCGCAGCAGCGGTGCCGCTTCGAGATCCATCCGGTACCGGCGCGCGTCGACAGCGCTCGCCAGGTCCGTGACCGAGCCCGGCCCGAGCCACCTGACCGGCAGCCCCGCGCGGCGCCGCACCACCTGGACCGGCAGCGGAAGTCCCCGCCACACCACCGAGGTCCGTAGGACGTCGTGACGCTCGACGGCCTTGCGCAGTCCGTCGAGGAACGCGTCGAGCCGCTCCCGCGAGTCGACGGCCAGCAGCCCGGAGATCACGTACGGGTCACCCTCCCGCGCCAGGACATGGTGGAAGAGCATGCCCTCCTGGAGGGAGGTCAGCGGATAGATGTCCTGCACGCCCGCCGCCCCCTCCGGGACGGTGGCCAGCACCAGGTCGATCTCCCCCTGGGTCAGCTCGACGAGCGGCAGCATGTCCGGGGTGATCGCCCCGGTCCCGGGCGTCACCAGGTTCGGCGGTACCTCTGTCCCGGCGCTTGGCGCGCGGAGCGCCGGGGCGAGGCCGGCCGCGGTCGGCGCCGAGAACACGGCGCGGACGTCCAGCCGCATCCCCTGGACGCGCAACGCCTCCACCAGCTGTACCACCAGCAGGGAATGGCCGCCCAGCTCGAAGAAGTTGTCGTCGACACCCACCCGGTCGACGCCGAGAACCCGCGCGAACGTCGTGCACAGCAGTTCCTCGTCCGGCGTGGACGGCTCCCGGCGCGCGTCGTCGCGGGCTGCCGCGTAATCGGGAGCCGGCAGCGCCGCCCGGTCGAGTTTTCCGTTGACCGTGAGGGGGAGGGCGGGCAGCTCTACGAAGGCAGCGGGCACCATGTGCGCGGGCAACGCCGCGGCCACCCACGCCCGCAGCACACCGGCGCCGAGACCGCCGGTCGAGGTCATGTAGCCGACGAGACGCCGGTCGCCTGGGGAGTCCTCGCGTACCACGACGGCGGCCTCGCCGACCGTGGGGTGGGCGGCGAGCCGCGCCTCCACCTCGCCCGGCTCGATCCGGAAACCGCGCACCTTGACCTGCGAGTCGGAGCGCCCGAGGTACTCAAGACGCCCCTCACGGTTCCACCGGACGACGTCCCCGGTGCGGTACATGCGCCTGCCCGGTTCCCCGAACGGACAGGCGACGAACCGCTCCGCCGTCAGGCCCGGGCGCCCCAGGTAACCGCTCGCGAGCTGGGCACCCGCCAGATGGAGGTCGCCCGCCACCCCCACCGGCACCGGCCGCAGCCGCGCGTCCAGCACGTACGCCTCCAGGCCCGGCAACGGCGGACCGATCACGCTCGACGCCCGCGCCGAGCCGGACTCCACAGGCAGCTCCTGGCAGGTCGCGTGGACCGTCGTCTCGGTGATCCCGTACATGTTCACCAGGCGCGGCGACTGTGCGCCGTGCCGGGCGAACCACCCGTCGAGACGCGCATGGTCCAGTGCCTCGCCGCCGAGGACCACCGTGCGCAGCGCCAGTCGCGCGGGCAACCGCGGCGCCTGTTCGTCGGCGCGCAGCAACTGATAGAAGGCCGAGGGGGTCTGATTCAGCACCGTGATCCGCTCACGCACCAGCAGCGCGAGGAACCGCGCCGGCGAACGCGAGACCGGGAACGGCACGACGACGAGCCGGCCGCCGTGCAGCAGTGCCCCCCACAGCTCCCATACGGAGAAGTCGAAGGCGAACGAGTGGAACAGCGTCCACACGTCCTGCGGGCCGAACGCGAAGCGCTCACGAGTCGCCGCGAACAGACTCACGACGCTGCCGTGCGTCACGGCGACCCCCTTCGGACGCCCCGTCGAACCGGACGTGAAGATCACGTAGGCGGACTGTCGCACGTCCACGCCCGGCGTGAGGTTCGCCCCGCTCAGCCCCGCCAGCCGCTCGGCCGTCCCCGGATCGTCCGACACCACGACGGGCACCCCACCCGATACCGCACCGGCGGACGCGGCGTCGGTCACCACCAGCAGGGGCGTGGCGTCCTCCAGCAAGGAGGCGATGCGCTCCGGCGGATAGCCGGGATCGACCGGCACGTAGGCCGCGCCGGCCTTCAGCGTCGCCAGGATCGCCACCACCAGCCCGGCGGAACGCTCCAGCACCACGGCCACGCGCGTGTCCGGGCCGGCGCCCCGGGACCGCAGCAGGCGCGCGAGCCGGTTGGCCCGCGCGTTCAGGTCTCCGTACGACAGCGCCTGGGCGCCGTGCGTCAGCGCCGTCGCTCCCGGAGCGCGTGCCACCTGCGCCTCGAACAACTCCGACAGCGCCGCTCCGGACACCTTCGGCGCCGGACGGCGGCCCAGGGCCAGGACGCGGTCGCGTTCGGTGTCGTCGAGCAGTTCGGCGTCGCCCACCGGCGCGTCGGCCCCGGACCGGACCGCCCAGTCGAGCACGCGCCGGAACCTGTCGGCGTGCTCACCGACGTCGTGCGCGTCGTACCTGTCGGCGGCGGCGTCGACGACGATCTCCATGCCGTCACCGCCTCGCCTGTCGTACACGGCGAGCGACACGTCCTCCACCGGCCCGTTCGACAGGTTCCGGCCGCTGACCAGGCACCCGCCGAAGGACGTCGCCGGGTGGTCGAACGACATCACGTTCACGCGGAAGCCGGCGAGACCGCCCCGTTCGACGAGCCTCAGGTCGCGGAGCATGTCCTCGTAGCGGTACCGCTGGTGCCGCAGTCCGCGCCGCGCCGACGCCGTGACCTCCGCCGCCACCTCGCCCAGCGACATGCCTGCCTGCACGCGGCAGCGAACGGGAAGGACGTTCGAGGTCATGCCGGGTATGTGGAGCCGCCGGGCCCCCGAGCGGCCAAGCACGGGGACGCCCACGAGAAAGTCCTCCGCCCCCGTGACTCGGTGCGCGTACACCGCCGAGGCGGCGATGACCAGGCCGGACAGGCTCGTCCGCAGCCCCCTGGCCGCCCCGCGCAGTGCCTCCGACTCGGCCGGACCGATCGGGCGTCTCGCACGCAGCGTTGCCCGCGACCCGGCACCCGCGGTGCGGCGTCCCCCGAAATCGAGCGGCGCCGGCGGCTGCGCGAGTGTATCCCTCCAGTACGCCTCGTCCTCGGCGCGGTCCGCCGACGCGCGGTAGGCGCCTTCGTCCTCGAACAGGACGGAAACCGGCGCCAGCCGCCCCTCGTCCGGGTCGCCGCCGGCCGTCAACGCGTCGTAGATCTGCGCGACGCGCGCCAGGATGATCGAGGCGCTGAACCCGTCGATGGCGATGTGGTGGCACCGCTGGTAGCAGAAGTAGTGGTCGTCGCCGGCGGTGAGGAGCGCCGTGGTGAAGAGCGGGCCCTCCCGGAGATCCGTGGGGCAGCCCATGTCGGCCCGCATCCACTCCTCCGCCGCCGCACGTGGGTCGGCCTCGGCGCTGACGTCCACCCGGCGCATATTCCAGTCGTCGCGGTCCCCCACGACCTGCCACACGTCCGCGCCGTCACCACCGAACCGCAGATGGAACGCGTCGACCTCGCGCAGTGTCCTCCGCAGTGCTTCCTCGAACGCGGTGAGATCCAACGGGCCCCGGAACTCGAAGTACTCGCCGATGTTGTAGCGAGGGTCGTCGGGGGCCAGCTGCTGGGCATGCCAGATCCCCAGCTGCCCGGCCATCAGGTCCGACCGGGTTTCCTCGCGCTCCGCCATGAAAATGTCCCTCACGGTCGCGTCACCACCGGCACGGTGTCGTCTCCCGGCACGACCGACACGACGCGCATACCGATTCCTCGGGCGTGGTAGATGCAGGTGTCATCGCCCCAGAGGCGAGCCTCGGCGAGCGCGTAGCACCCCCGGGTGTCCTCGCCGACCTCCAGGATCTCCAGTTCCACCCTGATCAACCGGTTGGCCGGGGTGATCTGACCTCGGTACTTCCAGATCACCTCGTGGTCGAGCATGACGGGCTCGAACCGGGGATGAGGTACACCCGCGGTGAGCCCTCGCTCGATCAGATAGAACTGGAGCAGCTGGCACATGGCCTCGATTCCGAGTGAACCCGGTTGAACCGGGTCCTGGAAGAAGTGCGCCTTGAAGAACCACTCGCCCGCGTCCACGTCCTTCTCCGACCGCAGCCGCCCCAGCCCCGCGCTGCCTCCTTCCGGCCAGTAGCCGGTGATCCGGTCGAGCATCAGCAGCATGGGGCCGGGCAGCCGGGCAGGGCCGTCGAAGTACCGGGCGGGACTCGTCCTCAGATCGACCGTGTGGTCGCAGGGAGCCTCCAGACGGGCCCGGTCGCCCGAAGAGACGGGGAGTCCGGTCTGGTCGTCGAAGGCCGACGACGGGAAGTACCCGAACACCGTCGACAGGGCGAAGACCTCTTCGTCGTCGGCGAAACACCGCACCGCGAACGACGCGATGATCATCTCGCCGCTCCGCGAGAGAGTGGTCAACTCGGCCCGGGTGCGCACGGTCCCGGTCGTCGGCGTGACCTCACCGGTGACCGTTCCCGTCCCGTCGAGGTTACGGAAGAGCAGGTCGATCTCGGTGGTCATCGGGCTGCCGACGTAGCAGGCCAGCCACCCGCACGGTTGCAGCGCGATCTCCATGAGCACGGCGAACGGCATGACCGCGCCGCCGTTCTGCTCGAAGTACCACGCCTGGTCGGGCACGTCGTACTCGGCGACCACGCTGCTGCCCTGCCGCATGGCGCCCTGCGCCCCGTCCACCGAGACGATGCGGCTCATGAAGTGGTAGGGCGGCCCGGGCAACCGCGCGATCCTGCGCGTGCCGTCGAAGGCCTCGGCCGCGGCGCCGAACGCCTCGCTCGGCTTTCCCCACGCACACGCCAGCAACGAGGGGTAGTCGAAAGCGAACCCGTCGGACACGGCCACCGGCTTGGGCTCGCGGTGGCTGACCAGTCCGCCGAGGGAGGCGAGCGGTACCGGGGTGCCGCTGGTCTGCTCCGCGTGCCCGCCGAGCTGCCGCCAGTGCGACAGCGGCCGGTCCGGCACCAGTTGGAGCGCGATGTTCTGGCCGTGGAACGCCTTGATTCCGTCGACGGTGCCCAGCACGTCGGCGTACAGGGTCGGCACCGGGCCGGCCAGGACACCGTGCACGAACACCTCGTACACGACCCGCTTACTGGCCGGGGTGGCCTGCCCTCGGCAACGGGCGGTGTAAGGCCGCCCGCCGGCCAGCTCAAAACGCCATCCGTCCCTGGCGACGGTGAAACCCATGGCCGTCAGGTAGAAGGCCATCGCCTGGAGGCCGCCCTGGAACATCAGCGTTCCCGGCATGCAGGGGTCGTTCTTGAAGTGCCCGTCGAAGAACCAGTCGTCCGGCGAGACGGGGGTCTCGGCGCGCAGGTAGCCATGTCCCCACGGCCCGCCGTCCGGGTCGAACTCGGTGACCTCGTGCAGGAACAGCAGCCGGCCGTCGTCGATACGAGGTGAACGCACATGCGCCCTGGTCGCCTCCCAGCCGGGGCCGAAGCAGTCCGCCGGCCGTCCGCCGGCGAAGGCCAGCACCTGCTCGGCGGTGAAGCTCGACGCCGCGCCGCGCACCGCCGGGGCGTCGAGGGGGACGTCGTCGGCCGGTGAGCGGTCGGCGGGATCCCAGCGCACTCCGTCGGTGTTGTCGAGCTCGGCCCTCGTGAAGAAGCCCGCCTGTCCGTTTCGGACGCTCAGCCGGAGCTCGTCGCCGACGTAGCAGTCGTAGTGGAAGAAGAACAGGCGGACACCGTCGTGCTGGGCGTGGCGGTCGATGTGGATCTCGTAGCGCAGCGTCTCCCCCGCCTGGGGCTGGCTGCCGTGGTAGGTCAGCTCGCAGCCGAGCAGCCGGTAGGCCCGCTCGCCGCGGTTGACCAGGTCGATGCCGAGCCAGCTGATCAGCAAGAGGTCCGCCTGGCCCGCCTCGATCATCAGGCCCGCCGGAATCCGTCCGGTGGCGTCGAGATACCAGCTGTCGAGGCGGACGTCCGTCTCGGTCCAGATCGTGCCGGTGGCGCACGTAGGGCCGATCTCGGCCAACACCGCGGGTACGGCGTCGATTCCGGTGACCCGGTCGGCGAGGAGCATCGGCGGCTCGGGCATCCTGGTCTGCACCGGGTACTCGTCCTGCGCGGTGAACTTCGGACCGAACAGGGTGGAGATCCGCCCTGCGGCGAGGTGTTCCAGTGCGATCCGATCGAACTTCGGCCCTGGCAAGGACTTCGGCGCCGGGGAACCGATGGGGGTGACCGGCGGCGCAGCGACCGGGAGCACCGGCGGCGTGGTTCCCGCCGCGGCGTTCACCAGTGCCGTGAGGATCTGGGCTCTGGTCTGCAGGAACCTTTGGTGCGACTGCATGTGCTGGGCGACGACGTCCTGGTGCAGCGCGATCACGCGGTGGCTGTGCTGGGCAACCAGCGCACGCATGTCCGCCGGCTGCGACACGGCGGTGGCTTCGGGGGCAGGGGTGGGGGTGGGAACGGTGGGGGCGATCTCGGCTGCCAGGGCCGGGGCCAGTTGGGGAGCCCTCGGCATGAGCACCACCGGTTGTTCGACGGACGGCAAGCTGATCTCCCGGTGTGCGGGCGACTTGATGGTGGGTACGCCCTTTTCCTGTACGGGTGCGACCGCCCGGAGCTGTTCGAAGAGGGCGTCGGCGCGGATGGGCACGCCGGCGACGACGAGTTCGGCCACGGCGAGGCACAGCTGCCGCAGTCCCCTGCCCTGCGGGGCGTCGAGCGCGACGGCCACGTGCTCGCGGTCGCCGAGGATGCGCTTGATCCACCCCCTGCACAGGCCACGGGGTCCGTGCTCGACGAAGATCCGGACTCCGTCGGCCCACGCCCGCTCGATCGTGCCTGCGAAGTCGATCGTGCCGACGCCCTGCGCGGTGACCGCGTCAGCGGCCCGCTCGGCCGTGGGGGTATACCAGTGAGTGGTGGCCTCGCTGTAGAACCGCACCCCCGGCACGTCGGTGGTGGGACGGTGGTGGAGGTTCCACCACCGGTCGCGGACCTCGGCCAGTTCAGGGGCGTGAGCGGCCAGGTCGTAGTCGATCGGAATGACGTTGGCGGCGCCGAGCCGCGCCATGACGACGCCACAGGCCCGCGACTCGCCGCCGACCACGCATACGCCGGGGGCGTTGATCGCCATCAGGTGAACCGCACGTTCGTCCCCGAGTTCGGCGCGGACTCGGTCGAGAGGTGCGGTGACCAGGTAGCTCGACCAGTGATCACCCTGCACGCCGAGGCGTTCCCACGCACGGCGTACCGCCCGAAGTTCACCGGTGAGGTCTCTGGTGAAAAGGCCGCTCTCCCGGGTTTCCCGCTCCAGGTCCGCGACGTCCTGCCACGCCCCCAGAGCGACGAGGGCGGCCGATTCACCGGACGAGTAGCCGATGGCGGCATCCGGTTTCAGTCCGAGTAGCCCTCGGGTGAGTTGGGCATGGAGAGTGGCCAGTTGGGCGGCCCCCCAGATCTGGTCGACCACCGCCGGCTCCGGTCCGGACTTCAATCGCATGGCCGTTGCCCCGAACGCGGCCGTGACGGCCTCGCCGAGTGAGGGCAGGGCCAGCATCACCTCGCGGCCCATGCCCGGGTAGGCGGCCGAGCCGTTGGTGAACACGAATCCGATCTGCCCCGGCACCGGTGTGTCCCGGTAGAGCACGCCGGGTGGTCTGACGCCGCCGTCTGCGAGCCAGCGGCGGGCGGCGTCTCGCTGCGACGAGTGCGGGCTGTCGGCCACCAGGGCCAGCCGTGCGGGACCGTCGGAGGACTCGACTCCGGTCTCCAGCGCGGCCAGGACCTCCTCTCGGTCACGGCCGGAGAAGACGTGCAGCCGTGGTGCCGGTCCGGTCATCCAGGGCTCGGCGTCACCGGCCCGCAGGCGGACGCTCGCCGGTGGGGCTCCCAACGGCGACACCGTGACGGCCGCGGTACGCAGACCCGGATCGGGCTCGGCGGACCCTCCCGCCTTCGGCATCGCGCGATGCCGAAGGGCGATCGCCGCGACCGCGACCCCGAGCAGTCCCTGAGCGGCATGAGCACGACCGAAGAGCCCGGCCGGATCGAACCCGGCGTCCGCGCCGTCACCGACGACCAGGTCCGGCTCGGCGGCGGGTTCGTCATCGAGCACGGCGAGCACGGCATCGCCGTCCCGGCGGGCGTCTGCGAGGCGCTTGAGAACGACCACCACGGCGGCGTCCCCCGGAGTGGCTTCACGTCCGAGCTCACGCAGTGCCGCCTGGTGGACCGGTTCACAGGACAGGTCCACAGCGCCGACGAGCGCGGCGTCGGTCTCGCCGGTCCTGAGGGCGCGTGCCGCGATGTCCAGTGCCACCAGGCCGGACGCCTCCTCGGCCGACACAGTGAACCCGGGGCCGGCCAAGTCCAACTGGGTGTTGATCCGGTTCGCCACGAGGTTGGGCAGGCTTCCGACGATCCACTCCGACGCCATCGGCGGAGCGAAGGCGTCACGCAGCCGGGCGACCAGTCCCGGGTCGGCGCGGATCCCGGCCTCTTCCAGCCACGACGGCACCCGCCAGCGCGCGGTCGCGGTGGCGACCTGCACGTCCACACCCATCCCGACGAGCACCATGGTGCGCTCGCGTGGCAGGGCGACGTCCGACGCCGCTTCCCGCGCGGCCTCAAGCACCAGAAGCTGCTGCGGACCGGCGTCTTTCACCGCCAGCGGAGGGAAGCACAGACCCGGCAGCGCCACCTCGACGTCCGTCGCCGGACCGCGCCGCTCGCCGTCGAGCACCGCGCGGCGGAAGTCCGCGGCGTCGGGCCCGCTCCCGACGCGGGCTCCGATGGACACGATCGCCACCGGCCCACCGGGAACCCGCGGGGGCGGCGCCGTCGCCCGGGCGCGGGCAGCGCCGTCCCACGCATCGACGATCAGATGGGCGTTGGCGCCGCCGAAACCGAACGCGCTGACCGCGGCACGGCGAAGCCCGTGCCACGGCTCGGACGCACCCAGTACGCGCAGCGGCGTGCCGTGCAGCTCGGCTAGGGGCTCCTCGGCGGCGAGCGTCGCCGGACGGATGCCCGCCCGCATCGCGCCGAGCACCTTCAGCAGCCCACTGGCGCCGGCGGGCGCCAGCAAGTGCCCGAGGTTGGACTTCACCGAACCGATGGGAACGTCGGCGCTGTCCGCGAAGACGCGTGACATGCTGCGGGCTTCCACCGCGTCCCCGACCGGTGTCCCCGTCGCATGGCACTCGACGAGCGAGACGGTTTCCGGTGCGAGACCCGCCCTGGCGTACGCCAGGCGCATCGCCCTCTCCTGACCCTCCTCCGCCGGACTGAGCAGCCCACGGCCGCGTCCGTCGTTGGACAGCCCGATCCCCCGGATCACTCCGAGAACGGGCGCTCCAGCGGCGAGCGCGTCCCCCAGCCGCATCAGGGCGACGAATCCGGCACCCTCGCCGTGCAGCAATCCGTCGGCGTCCCGGTGGAAGGGACGGCTGCGGCTGGTCCGGCTCAACGCGGACAGCCCGCAGAACCCCACGTGCAGAAACAGGTTGTCGACCCGGTTGACCGCTCCGGCCACCATCACGTCCGCCGTACCGTCGTGCAGGCGGTCGCATGCCAGCTTGATCGCGTACAACGACGACGCGCAGGCCGCGTCGAGCGCGAACGCCCCCGCCCCGAGCCCCAGTGCCTTGGCCGCGAAGTGCGCTGGAAGCCCCGAGGAGAACCGGTTGCGCGCGTCTGGCCTGGCCTGCCGCCCCCCGGACAGCAGGGACGGCTCCCCGCCGGACAGCCACACGTGCTCGGCGAAGGCGGTGCCCGCGCTCGTCGGGTAGGACAGGTTTCCCAGCACCAGTCCGGCGCGTGGCAACGGCCCGTCGTGTCCGGCCTCCCGCAACGCCTGCCGGGCACCGTCCAGCACCCAGTGGAACAGCGGGTCCAGACCCATGATCTGTTCGGGGTCCACGAGAAACCCGTTCGGGTCGAACGCGGCGTCGAAGCCCCGCACGTAGCCGCCGACGTCGGTCCAGGAACGGTCGAGGTGGTCGTCGACGGTTCCCATGGCCCACCGGTGCGGCAACCGCCACCGGCCGTCCGGAACCGGCGAGAGACTGCACCGGCCCGCGGCGATGTTGTCCCAGAACGTGTCCGGGTCGAGCGCGTCGGGGAACACGCACCCCCGGCCGACTATGGCGATCGGTTCGAATCCCATACCAGTTCCCGTACCAGTCTCACTTCACGAACACGGATGGATGCCGGCGGATCGGGCTCAGAAGGGGCGTCGCACCAGTTCCACGCCGATCAGCTCCACCCTGAGAGCCCCGTCGTGGTCGATGAGCGCCAGATCGCACCGCGCCCCGGTGTCGTGCACCTTCCGGGCCCGCACCACGCACCGCACGGTGTCCCGGACCGGGCCGCGCCGGTGCACCCGGCACTCCGCGACCGCCATCGGCAGTGAGGCGTCACCGAGGACGCTTTCGGCCCACAGCAGCGCGAGTTGCAGACCACCGTCGACAGCGGCCGGATCCAGGTGCCGGTTGTCGGCGCTCCAGCCGAGCCCGTGCAGGCCGGTCAGGGTCGCCTCCGCTCCGTCGTCGCAGACTCCGTGAACCGAACGGAGGGCCTGGAAACGCGGTCCGTGAAAGAGCACCCGGCCGTCGTAGATCTCGCCGCGCCGCAAGGAGACCAGCCCCTCCGGGGTGTCCCAGTCCGCCCCGCTCGGGGTGTCCGCCTCGAACCCCAGGGCCGCCCGGAAGTGCGGCCTGCCGTCCTCACCGAGCAGTTCGGCCTCCAGGTCCGACGGCGCGCCGACCATCGCGCGACGACCCTGGAGCGTAAGCCGGTGGCCTTCGGAGCCCAGTCGCGGCAGGACGACCTTGCTGAACACGCGGAGGTCGCGCAGCACTACGCCGCCGGCATGCGGCCGCCATGCCGTGGCGGCGCCGACGAACCAGTCCAGGACCATCGCGATCGGCAGTACCGGCACTCCGTCGATGGCGTGATCAGTGAGGTAGGGGTGAGTGCGTGAGTGGATCCGCACCTCGGCCTTTCCCGGCTCGGTGACGGCGGCCGTCGAACCTAGGCCGTCACCGGCTGCGACGACCACCCTGGCGCCCTCGGCCGGACCGCCCAGCTCTGCGGTGAAGGCGGCGGCGCCTTGCCGGGTGGGGATCAGAGCGACACCGGACCGGCCGAAGTGCTCGGCCAGCGCGGGGGTGACCATTCCTCCGTGCCACGGGCCCCACGCGATGGAACGCACCAGGCACCTGGGCCGCCGGACACGTTCGACCGAAGCCACCTGGTTGAGCACCTCGTTGGCCATCGCGTAGTCGCTCTGTCCGGCGTTGCCGAAGACCGCGGCCACCGAGGAGAACAGGATGACCGTTTCGAGCGGATCACCCGCGGTCGCCGCGAGCAGCGCGCGCAAGCCGCCGACCTTGGTGGCCAGGACCTGGTCGAACTGCTCGTCGGTCTTCTCGGCGATCAACTTGTCGGCCAGCACCCCCGCACCGTGCACGATCCCGGTGATCGGCCCCCACTCCCCGCGCGTCTCCTCCAGCGCCAGGGACAGCGCCCCGCTGTCCCGGACGTCCACCGGCAGGTACCGGACCGGGGACCCCGCGCCCTCCAGCGCGGCCAGCGTCGACCGGACCTCACGCGTCGCCAGAATCCTGCGGGCTTCCGCCGCGACCTCGGCGAGAGAGGTGCCGCTGGACCGTTCGGCGAGAACACGGGTGAGCGCTGCCTCGTCGGTGGCCGTCGCCAGCCCTGCGGGTTCTGCGGCCAGCTCGGTGCGGCCGAGCAGCACGATCCTGGGCCGGTGGGTCCTGGCAAGATCCAACAGCGCGACGGCCGTCACCCCGCGTGCCCCACCGGTGGCCACGATCACCGAGTTCGGTCCGATGTCCGCCGTCCGGCCGGGCTTCACCGGCTCCGGCACCCAACTCAGGGTGGTACGGGTTCCGTCAGCACGGAGTCCGACCTCCGTCGCCGGTCCGCCGCCCAGCAACTCCCCGACAATCGCCTCGGCGACGGCGTCGGCGCCGCGTCCGCCGCGCTCGCAGTCGATCGCCTTGACGGAGGCGGCGGGCCACTCCTCGGCCGCGGTCCTGGCCAGCGCGGCGATACCGCCGAGCCACGCACGGTCGGCCTGCCGGCCGTCGAGACCGAAGTCACCGCCGGTGTCCTGCACCGTCACGAACACCCCTCCCTCGGCGGCGAACCGCGACGCGGCCGAACGCGCCACCCGGAAGGCGTCCCGCTGGCGCTCCAACGCGTCGTCCGGCGAGTCGATCTCCGCCAGGCCACCGAGGTGTACGACCCCGTGGGCGTCAGTGGCGGGGCCGGTCACGACGGTGGCGTGGATACCGTGGTCGGTCAGTCTGCCGACGACCAGTTCGGCGATTCCTGACCCGTCCTGGATGACCGCGATCGGCCCCTCACCGAGACCGGCCATCGCGAAGCCGGGCGCGGGAGCGTTCAGCGTACGAACGGTGAGCCTGCTCAACACGGCCTGTTCGGCGGGTTCCTGGGGTGCGGCAGGGATCTCCGGGGCCGCCACGGCTGCCGGCACAGGACCGGCACCGGCACCGGCGGTGAACGCGTCGATGATCTCCCGCAGCGAGCGGAGCTTCCCCAACTCGGCCATGTCACCCCTCGGCCGATCACCCACCCGCTCACGCACAGTGGACAGGATTTCCACCCGCTTGATCGAGTCCACCCCCAGATGCGACTCCAGCTCCATATCCGCGTTCAGCATCTCGACCGGATAACCCGTCCGCTCCGCCACCACCGACAGCAACAACTCCTCGAACCCCACCGAGGGGGTGAAGGACGGCACAGGGGGCGCGGGGGCCGCGGGGATCGGAAGCACAACAGGCACCGCGGCAGGCATCGGAGCCTCTGGAGGCAATGCCACTTCGGGCAGTGTGGGCAGCACCGCCGGCACGGGTGATATGAGATCCGCGGGCGATATGAGATCTGCGGGAGCGGTCGCACCACCGCCGCTCTGCGCGCCCAGCATCGCGGCGAAGGTCGTCTCCGTCATTTTCAGGAACGCCATGTGGCTGTCGGTCAGCATGCGGTGGACGGCGGCGTGGGCTTCCGCCGTGTGCCGCTGCGCACTCTCGATCATGGCGAACCAGTTGGCATCCACAGTGGACGGCACGAAGGCGGCGGCCACTGGCCCCGAAGCCACAGCCGACACGGACGCGACGGGTCCAGGCGCAACGGACACAGGCGCGGCGGCGGTCATCGGCGCCGGAGCTTCCGCGACGGGGGTGGGCGGGTTGGGCACCGCCGGCTGCCGGGGCGGATTCGGTGCGGGCAGCGCGGCAGCCCCGCCCGCGGGCGGGTACGACTGGCCGTAGTTGGTTCCGTTGAGCTGGACGGTCATCTTGGGCTTGCTCTCCTTCGCCGCTGTCCCGGACGGCGCGTAGGGCGCCCACAGGTCGTCGTAGTCCAGTTGGACACCGCGCACGGCGAGTCGGCCGAGGGCGTCCTGCAAGGTGGTGATTCCGTTGCGTCCGGCATGGTCCAGGCTCACGGCCAGATGCTCCTGGTCGCCGAGGATCTGCCCGACGAGGCCCGTCAGTGTGGCGCCGGCGCCCACCTCGACGAACGTCCGCACCCCTGCGGCGTACATCGCCTCGATCTCGTCGCTGAACAGCACCGGCGAGGCCAGGTGATCGGCGATCCTGCGCCGGATCTCCGCGGGCGCCGAGGGGTAGGTCGAGGCGTCGGCATTGCCGTACACGTCGATCCGGGGCTCCTCGACCGCCAGCTCACGCAAGAACTCGAACAGCGGTTCGCTCGCGGAGGCGACGACAGGGGTGTGGAAAGCGGTCGCGGTGTTCAGCCTCCGGGTGTTGATGCCGTCGGCGGTGAGCCTCCGCTCGACGGCCTCGATCGCCGCGGTCGCGCCGGAGACCACCACCTGGCTCGGCGAGTTGTGGTTGGCCAGCCAGACATCCGGACCGCTGCCGGCGATGACAGCCTGGACCTCGGCACGGCTTGCCGTGACGGCAAGCATCGCCCCTGGTGTGGTGGCCGCTTCGCGCATCAGCTCACCACGCCTGTGCCCGAGGCCCACCAAGGACTCCGCGTCCAGGACGCCCGCGGCGTGCAGGGCCACCAGCTCCCCGAAGCTGTGGCCTGCCACGCAGTCCGGCTCCAGGCCGAGGCGGCGCACCACCTCCAGCAGCGCGAGGCTGTGCACCGCCAGCGCGGGCTGCGCGAGTTCGGCGCTGGTCAGCAACGCCTGCTGGGCGGCCCGTTCCTCGTCGCTGAAGGCCGGCGACGGAAAGACCACGCGGTGCAGCGGCCGATCACCGAACTCGGAGCTGCCCAACTGGTCCCAGACCGCCTGGGCAGCCGGCGACAGCATGGTGACATCGGCCCCCATACCGACGTACTGGGCTCCCTGCCCCGGGAAGAGGAAGGCGATCTTCCCGGCGGAGGCCGGACCGGCAGCGTAGTGGACGCCTGTCGGAGTGGTGAACGCCCTGTCGGGCCGCTGCCGGATCAGCGTGGCCGCCTGTGCGAGCTTCGCCGACAGGTCGTCGGTGTCGGAGGCGACGACGGCGAGCCGCACGGGATCGCCCGCTCCGAATCCCTCCTGGCTCTCCCGTGCGATCTCAGCCGGCGAACGGCCGCCGCTGACCTTCGGTTCCAGCAGTTCCAGCAGGGCGACGGGCGACGGACCGCTGAACAGCACCAACTCGGTGGGGGCGGTACGCGTGCGCCATGCCGTACGACCGCCGGACTCCCCCGACACCGACGGCGTGTACTCCTCCAGCGTGACGTGGAAGTTGCTGCCGCCGAAGCCGAAACTGGACACCGAGGCCCGGCGCGGATGCCCGGCGGAGCGTACCCAGGGACGAGTCCGGGTGTTCACGTAGAAGGGGCTGTCGCCGATCTCCAGCGCGGGATTGGGCCGGTCCACCTTGATCATCGGGGGCAGTGTCTTGTGGTGCAGGGCGAGTACGGCCTTGAGCAGTCCCGTCGCACCCGCCGCGCACTTGGTGTGACCGATCTGCGATTTGACCGAACCGATCGCGCACCACTGCCGGTCCTCACGCCCGGACTCGCCGTACACCTCGCGCAGTGCGGCGAACTCCGCGGCGTCCCCGGCGTGGGTTCCGGTGCCGTGCGCCTCCACCAGCTCGACGGTCCCCGGGTCGTAGCCCGCTTCCTCGTAGGTGCGCCGCAGGGCCCTGGCCTGTCCTTCGGGCAGCGGCGCGTAGATCGCCGTGCTCTTGCCGTCCGAGGAGGTGCCGATTCCCCGGATCACCGCGTAGATACGGTCGCCGTCGCGTTCCGCGTCGGCGAGCCGCTTCAGCGCGTACATGGCGATGCCCTCGCCGAGCATCGTGCCGTCGGCGGCGTCGGAGAAGGGCCGGCAGTCACCGCTGGGAGACAGCGCGGGCGTCTTGGAGAAGCACATGAACATGGCGATGTCGTTCGCCGTGTCGACGCCACCGCTGATGACCAGGTCGGATCGGCCGAGTGAAAGCTCGCTGACCGCGGTGGACAGGGCCGCGAAGGAGCTGGCGCACGCGGCGTCGGTGGTGTGGTTGGTGCCGTGGAGGTCGAACTTGTTCGCGATCCGCCCCGCGACGACATTGCCGAGCAGCCCGGGGAAGGTCGACTCGGTCCAGGGGGCGTAGTGGTCGGTGATGCTGTCGCAGACGGCCTGCGCCTCCGCTTCGGGTATGCCGTTCTCCCGCAGGGCCTTGAGCCACACCGGACGCTGGGTTCTCGCGCCCATGTGCTGCAGCAGTTCCAGCGAGGCCGCGCCCAGGATGACCCCGACCCGTTCACGGTCCGTCCCCGACAGTCCGCCGGTGTCGGCGAGGACCTGCTCGGCCACCATGAGCGCGAGCAACTGCGCGGTGTCCGTCGCCTGCAGCGTGTTCGGCGGGATGCCGAAGGCCAGCGGATCGAACCCGACCTCCGGCAGGAACGCTCCGCGTCGGGCGTAGGTCTTGTCCTGCACGGTGGGATCGGGGTCGTAGTAGTCCTCTGTCAGCCAGCGGCCGGCGGGGACGTCGGTGATCAGGTCCCTGCCCGCCACCACGGTGCGCCAGAACTCTCCGGCGTCCGGCGAACCGGGCAGCAGCGCGCCGATACCGACCACGGCGACGGGAACCTGCCTGGGGCGAGTGTGGGACATGGTCTCTCTTCCTGCTCTTCCTTGGCGGCCGAGGCGGTCAGGCGAGGCGGTACGGCGTGAACACGAACGCCGACGGCGGTACGGACACGCCATAGGTGCGGAGCTGGTGTGCGCGAGTGGTCACAGCGGCGCCTTCGAGCAGGTTGAGAGCGATCTGCACCACCGAGCGGTTCGCGGGTTCGGCCAGGAAACTGCTCGCGGTCCACCGGTTGAACGCGCCCATCGCCGGGCCGCACCAGATCTGGTAGTCGGTGCGCCGGGCGGTGTCCCCGGTGATGGCCCAGCGGCTGGAGTTGCCCAGGTACCAGCGGAACACCAGTGCCATACGGTGCTTGGGGTCGGCCTCCGCGCGGGCGATCTCCGCGGGGTCGCGCTGCTGCCAGAACTGCCGGGTCAGTGACCAGACCTCGTCGATCGGGGCCCGTAGTACATCCCGTTCGATCTTGGCGCGCAGCCGTACCGGGAGCTCCTCCAGCGACGGATACTCCCGGTACGCCTCGTAGAGTTGAGCCGCTCTCGGCGCGAACATGGTGCCGCGGCGCAGTACTTGGAGCTTGACGCCCAGCTCGAACATGTCGGCGGCAGGCGCCATGATCACATCGGCGACGTCCGCGTCGGCCAGCATCTCCTTGGCCTCCTCGGAGATGCCGGCTTCCACGGCGACCTGGTTCACCGACCCCGTCACGACGTACGCCGCCCCGAGCGCGAAGGCAGCGGCGATCCCGGCCGGGGTCCCCAGCCCACCGGCAGCGCCGATCCTGACCGCCCGCGTGTAACCGAAACGCCGGGTCAGTTCGTCACGGAGGAGAACGATTCTCGGCAGCAACGACCCCAGCGGCCGGTTGTCGGTATGCCCACCGCTGTCGGACTCGACGGTGATGTCCTCGGCCACCGGCACCCGCGCGGCCAGCTCGGCCTCCTCGGCACTGAGCTCCCCTCGTTCCACCAGCGCGCGCAACAGGTCCGGAGGGGCCGGCGAGAGGAACTTCGCGGCGACCTCGGGCCGTGACACTTTGGCGAACAGCCGCGTGCGCCGGACGATCCGGCCGTCCGGATCCCGGCTCAGCCCCGCAGCCGAGCACAACACCACAGCCGGGGTCAGTCCCATGAAAGCCGACGCCGATATACAGGGGACGCGGTGCCGCAGCAACAGCCTGGCGACGCGGTACTCCAGGTCGGGCTCGCTCGGCGAGTGAATCAGGTTCACCCCCCAGTTCGACCGACCGGCCAGCTCGGTGGCCAGCTCCTCGACAGCGCGCTCGGCCTCGGGAAGGCCAAGACCCCCCGCTCCGAAGAACCCGAGCATCTCGGCGCGAGCCATCGCCGTCACCATCCGCGTCGTCGCTATGCCGTTCGCCATCTCCCCCGCCACATAAGGGAATCGGACGCCGTGGGCCTCGCAGAAGGATCGTTCTCCCAGCCATTCGGGATAGAGCGGCGGCAGCGTTCCCACGACCTCGCCCGCGGGCCGGTGCCCCACCGCCAGGCCCAGCTCGCGGCCGGTGGAATCGGCGACGATGTGCAGCTGTTCCCGAATCCGCCGAACGCAGGTCGCGATGTCCTCAGCGGCGAAGGCGGGCGCAGATGTGACGACCGCGCCAGGACGGGCTACGACGGACACGGGCAAACTCCCTCAGGAAGTGTGTGTCTTGCGTGAACCGGAATGTGCTGCGGAAAGGCGGCCGGCAACGGGGATCTGTCACGGCCACCGGGGACTGGACTCCGTCGTCTGCTTCGAGCGCACGCCGGCCAGCAGGTAGTCCAGGTCCACCCGGATCCCGGACAACTCCGGCCCGAGCACCGTACGCACACGGGTGTCGTCAAAACGACGGCGGTGGCTCAGATACGGCGTGAATCCTGGGTAGAGGTCCGCCATGGCCTCCAGCGGGGACGGGTCGAGCAGCCTCTTCTCGACCAGTTCCACCCTGACGGGCACGAGCAGCTCCATCAACGCGGTGATGGTCGTGGTCTGCACGTCATGGTCATGGACGACGTGGTAGGTGTCGACCCGTCCGGAGGCCTTCACGTCCGCCAACTGCACCATGACCCTGGCGGCGTGTTCCACCGGCATCAGGTTCAGGTGCCCGTGAGGCCGACCGGGCAGCCGCATCACCGGCCGCTCCCTCTCCGGGACGAGCGCCTCCGCGAGACCGACCGTGCTCAGTGAGGCCCGCAGGATCTGATCGATGAACCGCAGCGGATGCTCCGGCAGCTCCGGGTGCGCCGGCAGGTCGGTGACCAGGATGCTCGGGCGCAGTACAAGGACCGGACGGCCATGCGCCGCTGACCATTCGTGCACCAGGACCTCGGCCTCGTACTTGGACCGCTCGTAACCATTCTCAAAACCGTGCGAGTCGTCCAACTCGTCCTCGTAGACCACCCCTTCGCGTCGCGCTCCGCCCACGAAGGCAGTTCCGATGTGGTTGACGATCGGTCTACGGCAGCCGGCGGCAGCCAGCTCCAGAACGTTCCGGGTGCCCTCGACGTTGACCCGGCGCAGCTGCGCGAGGTCGTCGTCCAGGTTGATGTTGCCCGCACTGTGCCAGACCACGTCCAGCTCGTCGGCCAGCCGCTCGAAATCAGCGGCGGAGAGGCCCATCCGCGGCTGTCCCAGATCGGTCTCCACCACACGGAGTCTCTTGGGCAGCTCGGCGATCAACTCGGGCGGAGTGTCGGTCAGTTCCAGGAATCGGGTGATGCGCCCGAGGGCGCTGTCGGATCCGGCATGCGCGAAGACGGTCAACGAGCGGTGCCGACCGAGCAGTTCACGAACAAGGCGTAACCCAAGGAACCCGGTGGCACCGGTGAGAGCGACGTCCACTGTCGGGTAGCTCCAAGCCTCAGAGGGACGGAGATCAGACCGTCGTCTTCGATGAAGCGGGGTGAACACGGCTCCCGCTGAGGTAGCCGCCTGGGCGCCAAGGGCCGCCCGCGGGTGCTTCGTTCCGAGTCTGTCACGTAGCGCCGTCGGTAGCTGAAAGGACGCCGAGAGAAGTCACGCTACCTGCGCCGGAGCAGACACAGCGACATCGGCGAACTCCAGGACGTCATACGCGAGTTGGGCACTCTCTCCGTCATCCGCCCGGCAGTTGAGGCGGCGCTCGCCTGATGGCCTACCCCACGCGTGACACCACCGCCGACCGCGTCCACCGCTTGGCCGCTGGGAATTCCTGAGCGAACTCCTCCCGCGCCGCCCCGGAATCCGTCCTGGGCGCGAAAGCGCAGATCAACCGGTCGACCGTGCCGCCGGTGGCCGACCTGCGCGCCTCCTGGGCGGAGTTCGCGGAGTCCGTCAACTGGCCGGGATTCCAGGCGCGCGTGCCGCAGCTCGGCAAGCTCATCGCCGAGATCGACATCGAGGAGATCGAGCGGAACCTGGGCGCCTACCTAGGCATCGCGAACCAGCAGGCATAGCCACCACCATCGCCGTGAAGCACGTACACGCCGCGCACCCGGACAAGGCCCTGCCCCGGATCCGATGCTCGCCACGCCCACCGCCGATCCCGCTGGATCATGTGGCGGAGCCCAAGTTATGGCGGGGGTTGGCAGTTGTCCGTTTGCCCACAGTGCCGCGAGCCGGAGTGCAACGTCACCCCAGCGGTCTCGCGTAGCTGGCCGCGTATCTCTTGGTGGACTCACCGACAGAGCCACGCGTAGACGGCTGCGCTGTCCTGGCCTCGATGTCGGTAGCGGATGCTGCCGCTGCTCCGCAAAAGTTGCCGCAGATCGTCTCGCGTGGCTCGTCGGTCAGTCCGGTGTCTCGGCCGAGTCGGCGGGCTGGGAGCCGTCGGCCGGCGCGGACCGCTCGATGTCGTCGTTGGTCGCGGCCCAGCTGGCCAGCAGGTTCAGGGCGTCCTGGGTGGGTGAGTGGGGCTCGGGGGTGTAGGTGAGGAGGAACTGGCTGGGGCCGTCGGGGAGCGGGAAGGTTTCGAAGGGCAGGTCGAGGTCGCCGACGACCGGGTGGTGGAGGAGTTTCACACCGGTGGTGTGCATCCGGACGTTGTGGGCGGCCCAGCGGCGGCGGAATTCCTCGCTGCGGGTGGACAGTTCCCCGATCAGGTCCGTCAGCCGCCGGTCGTAGAGGTCGCGGCCGGCCTCGGCGCGCAGCATGGCGACCGTGTCGTTGGCGACTTCGTCCCAGTGGCGGAAGAACTCGGTCGCGTGCGGGCTGAGGAAGACGAACCGGGCGTTGTTCGGCGGCCGTGCCGGGTCGGCGTAGACGGGGGAGAACAGGGCGCGCCCGAGGTGGTTGGCGCCCAGGATGTCCCCGCGTCCGCTGAGGATGAACGCGGGTGTGCCGGCCATCGAGTCGAGGACGCGCTGCACCGCGGGCCGCACCCGCTGCTGGGCCGGGCGGCGGCGCGGCGGACGGGTCGTGCCGGCGCCGCGCAGGAGGTCGAGCAGGTGGATGCGTTCGGCCTCGTCGAGTTGGAGTGCTTGCGCGATGCCGTCGATGACGCTCTCGGAGACGCCGGTGGCGTTGCCGCGCTCCAGCCGGATGTAGTACTCGCTGGAGATGCCCGCGAGGAGGGCGACCTCCTCGCGGCGCAGCCCGGTGACCCGTCGGCGCTCTCCGCCGTACAGGGGCAGTCCGGCCTGTTCGGGGGTGACCCTGGCCCGTCGCGTGCCGAGGAATTCCCGGATCTCCGCGCGGAAATCATCCCGGATGTCGCGGTTGGTGCCTTGTGGGTCGTTTCTGCCTGCCATGCGTTTCACTCTACGAGTGCTTCCGCCGGGCTGGGGGTCCCTATCAGTGACCCCCTCAAGAGGGACTCCCACACGCGCGTGACAAGCGGTTCTCTTGGTGGTGCACCGCCCACGGCGGTGTGAACCGTCCGGACGGACGGCGCTTGTGCCGCCAGTCCCAGCCCCCTCTGCAGCGCTGTCGACGCTGCACGCATCACGAACCTCCCCAGCACACAGCGGGTGCCGGATCACGGCGCCTGAAAGGACCCCCCATGAGCAAGGTCATTCTCGTCACCGGTGCCGGACGCGGTCTGGGCACGGACATCGCCCGCGAGTCCCTCGCCGCAGGCCACCAGGTCGTCGCCACCGGCCGCCGCCCCGAAGAGGTCGAGAAGACCCTCGGCGGGCCGCAGGACAACCTGCTGGTCACCAAGCTCGACGTCACCAGCCCGGAGGACGCCGAGGCCGCCGCGCAGGCAGCCGTCGACCGCTTCGGCCGCATCGACGTCCTGATCAACAACGCCGGGAACCTCTTCACCGGCTACTTCGAGGAGATCTCGCCCGCGCAGATGCGCCGGCAGTTCGAGACCAACCTCTTCGGCCCGATGAACGTCACCCGCGCCGTCCTGCCGATCCTGCGCAAGCAGCGTGCCGGCCACGTCATCACCATCACCTCGACCGCCGGGCTGGTCGGCATGGAGTTCACCTCCGCCTACGCCGCCTCCAAGTTCGCGGAAGAGGGCTGGATGGAGTCCCTGCGCTACGACGTCGAGCCGTACAACATCCACACCACGATCGTGGAGCCCGGCTACTTCCGCACCGAACTCCTCGTGGACGGCTCCACCAACTGGCCCGAGCTGTCCATCGACGACTACGCCCCGCGCACCGCCACGAGGATCGAGGGCATGAAGACCATGAACGGTCGGCAGCCCGGCGACCCCGCCAAGCTCGCCCGCGCCCTGCTCACCATCGCCGGCCAGGACAAGCCGCTGCCACGTTTCGTCGCCGGCGCGGACGCCATCGAGGCCGCCGAGGCCAAGGCGAAGGAACTCCTCGCCCAGGCTGAGGCATCCCGCGAATTGGGCGACAGCCTGGCCTACGACGACGCCCACGCCTGAACACCATGTCCCGCACCCGGCCGGGACGGAGGACCGCTGCCGGGCGCGTTTTCGACAGCACGGAGAGAGCCACCATGCCCCTCAAAGGCGAGTACGAGCCGAGCAAGGCGCAGTTTGTACGTGACCAAGTGGAGCCGTACGAGAGTTCCGGCGGTCCGCAGGGAACGACGCTGACTGCCCTGGTCGCACGAGAAGAGGACGAGAGGCTCCGGGACCTGCCGGTCGTCATCCTGACCACCCTGGGCGCGAAGAGCGGCAAGATCCGCAAGACCCCGGTCATGCGGGTGGAGCACGACGGCTCCTACGCCGTCATCGCCTCCATGGCAGGAGCCCCCAAGCACCCGGTCTGGTACCACAACGCGGTGGCCGACCCCCCGGGTCGAGCTACAGGACGGCCCGGCGCGCCAGGACATGCTGGCCCGCGAGGTGACCGAGGAGGAGAAGGCCGTGTGGTGGGCCCGAGCCGTCGAGGCGTTCCCCGACTACGCGGAGTACCAGAAGAACACGGACCGCGAGATCCCCGTCCTCGTTCTGGAGCCGGCGGCCCACGAGCACTGACTCGGCGCAGCCGGTTCAACCCCGCGGATCTCCCCCGCCGCCTGGCCCTGGCAACACCAGCGCCGGTCCTCACCTGACAGCGGCCGGCTCGCCCCCCATGGTCGGCCAGGCGCGCCCGGCTGCCTGGACGAAGCACATCACGGACGACCGCGGCATCGCTGTCCTCGGCAGCTTGACCTGCGACTACACCCGCTCCTGAGCACCGTGCCCCGGCCGAGGCCGGAAGCCGCCGGGTGCACCTAGGGCGCTGAGCCGCCACCGGGCAACGACGCCCGCGTCAGCGCCGCGCGAACCACCCAAGCACGGCCCACCAACTGGTGGCGCACCCCCTCATGACCACCGACCGTCCTGACGGCCGTCACGACAAGGAGTACCTGATGAAGCACGTGTCACTGGGCGGGCTCGATGTCTCCCGCATTGGCCTGGGAGCCATGACCATGGCCGGCACCTACACCACGGGCGGAGGACTCGACGACGCCCAGTCGATCCGCACCATCCACCGGGCGCTGGACCTCGGGGTCACCCACATCGACACCGCCGAGATCTACGGCCCCTTCCACAGCGAGGAAATCGTCGGCAAGGCCATCAAGGGCCGCCGCGACGACGTCGTCGTGGCGACGAAGTTCGGCCTCATCTCCCACGCCGGCAGCGGCCCCGGCGTCATCGACAGCAGCGCCGGCAACGTGAAGGCCGCGGTCGAAGGCTCGCTCCTGCGGCTCGGCACCGACCACATCGACCTCTACTACCAGCACCGCGTCGACCCGAACACCCCCGTCGAGGAGACCATCGGCGCGCTGGCCGAGCTGGTCGCCGAGGGCAAGGTGCGCCACATCGGCCTCTCCGAGGCCGGTCCCGAGACGATCCGCCGGGCACACGCCGTGCATCCGGTGGCCGCGCTGCAGACCGAATATTCGTTGTGGACCCGCGACGTCGAGGCCGAAATCCTCCCGCTGCTGCGCGAGTTGGGCATCGGGTTCGTTCCCTACTCGCCGCTCGGCCACGGCCTGCTGACCGGGCAGATCCGCACCGTCGACGACTTCACCGACGACGACTGGCGCAAGACCAACCCGCGTTTCACCGGCGAGAACTTCCAGCGCAACCTGCGCATCGTCGACGAAGTGCAGGCCATCGGCGCCGAGATCGGCGCCACCCCGGCCCAGACCGCGCTGGCATGGCTGCTGACCCGCGGCGACGACATCGCCCCCATCCCCGGAACCCGCCGGGTTACGCGCGTCGAGGAGAACACCGCCGCCGACGCCGTCGAACTCAGCGCCGTACAGCTCGACCGCCTCAACAACCTCACACCGGCCGCGGGCGAACGCCACGACGAGGTCAACATGGCCAGCATCGACCGGTGATCTGACGCCCTGACGACTTGCTGACCCTTCGCACCTGACCGACCCGCATCCGTTCACCCATTTCACTGATCACTGAAAAGGTTCCTCATCATGTCCAAAGTTCTCCTTGTCGTAGGTCACCCCGACCTGTCCCAGTCGAAGGCCAACGCGGCGCTCGTGGATGCCGTCAGCGACCTGGCCCATGTCACCGTGCACGACCTCTACGCCGCCTACCCCGACTTCCAGATCGACGTCGCCGCCGAACAGGCACTGCTCGCCGAACACGACGTGATCGTCTTCCAGCACCCGGTGTTCTGGTACAACACCACCCCGCTCTTCAAGCAGTGGCAGGACAAGGTCTTCACCCTCGGCTGGGCCTTCACCATGGACGGCTCCGCCTCGCGGCTGGCCGGCAAGAAGGCCGTCGTCGCCGTCACCACCGGCGTCCCCGCCGACCACTACACCCCCGAAGGCGCCAACCAGGCCACCATCGAGACCCTCCTCAGCAACTGGCACGCCACCCTGCGGCTGTGCCAGTTCGACATCCAGCCGATGGTCAAGCTCTACGGCACCGCCTTCGGCCTCTCCGACGAGGACCTGGCCACCGCCGCCAAGCAGTACAACGAACTGCTCGCCTCCTTCGCCGCCTGACCGCACTCTCACAACGACAGCCCGCCCCTCGCCAATCGCGACGCAGCGGTGCTGTGCCCCAGCGGTCTCCGGTCGCTCTTCGCCGTATCGGCGCCAGGCGACCAGAGATCTGTATCGGCGGCGACCGCGTCGTGAAACAGCGACCGCTCGTCGCCGAGCGCCGCCGGCTCGGTGGAGCCGGCTGGAGCACCGGACGTGACTACTTGCCATCGACCCACGACCATCGTATGGTCGTACGAACGTAAGGCATACGAACGTAAGGCAATCCAAGGGAGTCCGTGATGGCGACAACTCGGCCGGTGGCGCTCGTGACAGGTGCCTCATCGGGGATCGGCAAGGAGACGGCCCGCGCCTTCGTCGCGGCAGGTTTCGAGGTGATCGGAACCGGCCGCAAGACCTCCGGACTCACCCCGCCCGCCGGGGTGACATACCTCGATCTCGACGTGGCCGACGACGACTCGGCCACCGCCGTGGTCGGAAAGGTGATCGACCGGTTCGGACGCATCGACGTCCTGGTCAACAACGCGGGCATCGGCTCGGCGGGCGCGGTCGAGGAGAATTCCGTCGCCCAGGCCCAGAACGTCCTGAACGTCGACGTCCTCGGTGTCATCCGTATGACGAAGGCCGTCCTGCCGCACATGCGCGCCCGTGGTGGCGGCCGCGTCATCAACATCTCGTCCGTCCTGGGCCTGATCCCCCAGCCCTACATGGCGCTCTACGCCGCCGCGAAACACGCCGTCGAGGGCTACTCCGAGTCCCTGGACCACGAAGTCCGCGAACACGGCATCCGCGTCCTCCTCGTCGAACCCGCCTATACCAAGACCAGCTTCGACACCAACGCCGCACAGCCCGACACCCCGCTGCCTCTGTACGCGGAGCGACGGCGCGTCTTCGACGAGGTGATCGCGGATGCGATGAAGGCCGGCGACGACCCCGCCGTCGTAGCCAAAGTGATCGTCACCGCGGCCACCGACAAGAAGCCGAAGCTGCGCTACACCGCGGGCCCCCTCGCCGCGCGCATGAGGGCGCTGCGCCGCTTCGCCCCCGCCGGCACCTTCGACAAAGGCATCCGCAAATTCAACCGGATGCCCGCCTGACATCCCGGTCCGGCTTCAGGGGCGCCCATTCCGCCTGGATGTCTCTGGCGTACCCGCGTACCCGACATCACTGGTGTCTCCGAAGGTCCATTGATCAGTCACGCGTTGATTTGCCGAGGAGAGTCATGCAGCAACAAACGGCCCGGCGCAGTGCATCGGGCGCAGGACGTTTCCTGAAGAGGAACGTCGGCATCGCGCTGGCGGTGACCGCGACGGCGGCCGCCCTGGCGTCGGCGCCGTCCGCGTCAGCGTCAGCGTCAGCGTGGACGGGACACTCGCACCGCGGACCCCTTGTCACCGACGTACGGACCGTGGCGAAGTTCGACTTCGCCGTCGGCGAGATCCCCGAGAACATCACCGTCGACCCCGACGGCTCGGTGGCCCTGTCCCTGCTCGGCAGTTGCGCGGTGTGCGAGCGCACTCATGGGCCGGAGTTGATGCGTATCTCCGCGTCCGGACAGCGCACGGTGCTCGCCACCGGGCAGGTGGGTGAGGCGATCAGCGGCAACACCCGTGGCAGGGACGGCACCGTCTACTACAGCGTGTGGGCCCCGGGCAACGCGGCCAGGAACGGCGTGTACAAGCTGCTTGCGGACGGTGCCCCGCAGCGCATCGCCGCCCTGCCCGCCGACGCGGGCCCCAACGGGCTGGCCGTCGACCCGGCCGGACGCACCCTCTACATCGCCGACAGCCTCAAGGGCATCATCTGGTCCGTCCCGGCCGCGGGCGGACCGGCGACCCCCTGGCTGACCGACGCCGCTCTCGCGCCGGTACCGACTGAAGCCCTGCCGATCGGTGCCAACGGACTCAGGTTCCACAACGGTGCCCTGTGGATCAGCAACTTCAACATGGGAACACTGCTGCGGGTACCGGTCACCCCCGCCGGCACGGCCGGTCCCATCCACCTCGTCACGGGCGGCCTGCCCAACATCGACGACCTCGGCTTCCTCACCCCCCGCTCTGACGTGGTGTTCGCGGCGCAGAACGGCTCCTCCTCGCAGAACGGTCCGGACAGGGTCGTGGTGATCTACCCGGACGGCACCTACAAGCCCGTCCTGACCAGCGCGGACGGTCTCGCCTCGCCCTCCGCGACCGCGGTCCGCGGCGACCGGCTGTACATCACCGACGGCGGGGTCCCCGAGCCCCACGACCCGAAACTCCAGACAGCGAGGATCAACTTCGCTGCTCTCCTTGCCCACGCGGCACACTGACTCGACCAGGGATGTATCCGGAGCGCAAGCCCCGGCTGCGATGGAGGAACGCCTCGTGCGGTACACGAAGGAACACAAGCAGGAGACAAGGCAGCGGATCGTCGAGACGGCCGGTCGCCGGCTCAAGCGGGACGGCATCGACGGCTCCGGAGTCGCCACGCTCATGAAGGACGCGGGGCTGACCAACGGCACCTTTTACGCCTACTTCGCGTCCAAGGACGAACTCGTCGCCACCGCGGTCGCCGACCAGATGCGCGCACAGCACGAGAGCATCGTCGCGCAGGCGGCGCCCGGCCGTGCCGGACTCGAACAGTTGATTCGCTGGTACTTCTCCCCCGAGCAGCGCGACAACGTCGAGTACGGTTGCCCCAACGCCGCCCTGCTCGACGAGATCGGACGCTCCACGGATCCCACCAGGCAGGCGTACACCGACGGCGCGCTGGTCCTCATCGACGGCTTCGCCGCCCGCCTGGCACCCCATGATCCGCCGTCGGCACGTCTGAAGTCACTCAGCCTCCTCGGCATGATGGCCGGGACGCTTCAGCTCTCCCGCGCCCTGACCGACCGGCAACTCGCCGACCAACTCCTCGAACAGGGCATCCACAACGCCCTCGCACTACTGGATGCCGAGCAGCACGACTGAGACGCCATCCGCGTATCGATCACGGGGCCGGCCCGGTCGAACAGGGTTCGGTGGTCCCTCCATAACCGCATCCGCTTCGCCGTCGCGGTCGCCACCGCTCCGACAGACGAGATCGGCGTCGACCGCACCGGATTCCGGGTCCCTCCCGGAAACCCGTCCAACGACATCGCGGAGACCAAACACCCACGAGCTGCATCCGGCACTCGGGCGAGCCCCCACCCCGCCTACCTCCACATCGGCCACGGCCGCGACCAACTCCTGCACACCCTCAGCAAGTTGTGGCCGAACACCTTGGTTCTCAACGGGGCCGACACCGACATCGCCACCCGCGCGAAGGACATCGAAGACGGCCTGGCCGACATCGTCAACGTCGGCGTGATGGCCCTCGCCAACCCCGACCTGGTCGAGCGCGTACGCACCGGCGCGCCCCTGAGCACCCCCGGCCCCGCCACCTTCTACGACTGCGGCGAGGCCGCCACCGACCACCCCGCCCACACCGCCTGACAAACCCCGGTGATACCGGTCCTCGCGGGCCTGTATGCCCAAATTGCCCCATGGAGGTACCACATGTCTGAGCAGACTGACGTTGAACTGAGCCCCGAAGCATTCCAGTTCGCGGAATGGTTGGCCACAGGGGCGAATCCCCCGTCCGAGCTGGACGCGGCGCGCATCCAGGCGGAGCAGGTCCATCTCGCGGCCCGTGAGCCGGAAGGGGTCACCTATCGGGAGGTGGACGCGGGTGGCGTGCCGGGAATCTGGTGCGAACCCGTCGACGCCAACGCCGACTACGTCCTCCTGCACTCTCACGCCGGGGGCTCCGTGCTGGCGTCAGCACACGTCGACCGAAAGCTCGCCGGCCATATCGCCAAGGCTGCCGGGGCCCCCATACTGGTCCTGGACTTCCGGCGGGCACCGGAACACAAGTACCCGGCTCAGGTGGACGACGCGGAGGCGGCCTTCAACTGGCTGCTCTCCGAAGGGTACGAGCCGGGAAACATCATCACGATCGGCCACTCGATCGGCGGGTTCATCGCGGTCGCCCTGGCGCTTCGCCTCCGCGACAAGAAGCAGCCGCTGCCCGGCGCCGTCGTGTCGATCTCGCCATGGTGCGACCTCGAGATCGCCAACGAGACCATCACGGCCAACGCCGAGACGGACAAGATCCTCAGCAAGGGTCTGCTGGAGTTCTTCCGTGACGCCTGGATCGGCGGCACGGGCATCGAGTTCACGGACACCCGGATCAATCTGAACCGGGCGGACTTGAGCGGTCTCCCCCCGACCCTCGTCTCCTGGGGAACGTACGAGGTCCTGGCCGGCGAGGACGAGGAGTTCGCCGCCCGCGTCAAGGACGCCGGAATCGACACGGCGACCGTGGTGGTCCCCGGAGGCCAGCACTCCTACGTCTACGGTGCCGGCCGGATTCCGGAGACCGACGCAGCCATCGCGCAGATCGGTGCGTGGGTCCGGGAGAAGACGAAGATCTGACTGAGCGGTACCGACTCGGCTGGCGCAAGCTCCGCTACGGCGAAACCGTGAGAAACGGCCTCGACAACACCCTGGACGCCTTCCTCGCGTTGATGCGGGGCGAGAACGTCGGATACGTCGGAAAGATGATCGTCAACATCTGAGTCCGCCTCGACTGACCGCGCGAGGGGCCTGCCGTACGCACGGCAGGCCCTTCGCGTTTTGCTTGCGGCACGACCGGTGCGCAGTATGCGCCAGTGGGGAACACGCCGGAGCTACTACGGCCTTCACCTTCGTGATCAACAACACGGGGTCGCCCCATGGCCGACCGGTGCGCAGCCGAACTGGACGACATCCGCCTGGAGATGAACCCCCACCTCTTCGGCGCCCTTTCGGTGGTCCGGAGCTTCGCGCCTCGGCGGCAGGGCGACCGTCAATGATCTGCCGACCGTAATATTATGCTCGTCAGGCCATCGATTAGGATGGAGTGCGTCGCAATGGCCCCGCGAAGCGAATGGAGGAACCCTGTGGCGCGCTACGCCAAGGAGCACAAGCAGGTGACGCGGCAACGGATCATCGAGACGGCCGGCCATCGGTTCAAGCAGGACGGCATCGACGGTTCGGGCATCTCCACGCTGATGTCGGACGCCGGGCTCACCAACGGGGCCTTCTACGCCCACTTCGCGTCCAAGGACGACCTCGTCGCCCAAGTCGTGGCCGAGGAACTGCGCGCACAGGCCGCGAGGTACAGCACTCTGCGGCCCGGTCGCCCGGGACTTGAGGACTTCGTTCGCGAATACCTGTCGCCCGAGCACCGGGACCACCCCGGCCTCGGATGCCCCTCCGCCGCCCTGCTCGACGAGATCGGCCGTTGCGGAGACGGGACCAAGCAGGCCTACACCGACGGCGCGCGGAACATCGTGGAGGAGATCGCCGCCCGCCTGACACCCGAGGATCCGCAGTCCGCTCGCGGCAAGGCCATCGGGCTCTTCACCATGTTGGTGGGGTCGTTGCAACTGTCCCGCGCCCTCTCCGACCGCGAGTTCGCCGATGAGGTCCTTGAGCGGGGAATCGAGAACGCCCTCGCCTTCATGCGCTGAGGGGGACGGCCCACGGCCGCCCAAGAGTCGCCGGAAGTCTTCTCCCGGCTTGCCTCGCGCCGACCAGCGGGGAGGCAGATATGGCCGACGGCAGCGACTCCAGGGCATGGGGGTCGTCCGATGCGAAGGACACCGTCAGCAGAACCGCGATCGTCACGGGTGGCGGCCACCAGGACACCGGCCTGGTCATCGCGCACCGTCGCGAGCGCGCCCAGGCCGAACTCTCGGCTCGGCGGGAGGAACGCAACCGCTCACACCGCAAAGCCCGTTCCCGCGCCCAGCACGCCTTCGCCTGGCTGGACGTCTGGAAGATCACCAAACTGCCGCCCACCTCAATGACGGGGCGTCCATCACGCCAAGCACGACATCGCCGGGCGACCGGCAAGGACTCAGCCCGCAATTCCGATCAGGTGATTCGAGCCGCTCGCCCAAAGTGCGCCACGGCTCTGAGGCGGCGTCCTCGGCTCAACTGACGACCATGCTTCGCGCCTACTACCGTTCGAGGAACGCGAGAGCCGTCTCCACGAACTCCCGGTGGAACTGGAAGATGCCGCCATGGCCGGCGTCGGGGTAGATCACCAACTCGCCGTTCGGCAGTCGCCGCGCCAGATCGGCCGAGTTCTTCGACGGAACCATCCTGTCGCTCTCACCGTTTACGACGAGCACCGGCTGGTGGATGACGGAGAGATCCTGGGGCCGCTCCAGCCCCCAGCGGTGAATGGCTTTGAGCTGGGCGCCGTACGACGTGAGGGAGATCGCCTTGTCCCGGTCGTGGGTGCGCTCCTTCAGGCGGGCCAGGAACTCCTTCCCGGCCCGGCGCCCGTTGGCAGTGCGGGTGAAGAAGAGGAACTGCTTCGGGTCCTGAAGGGTGAGCAGTCCTCGGACGGTGTCGAGATGGGACAACCGGGTCACGTTCTTGATGCCCTCGCCGCCTGCGGGACCGGTACCCGTGAGGATCAGCTTGCGGACGAGGTCCGGGTCGGTCTGCACGATCACCTGAGCGATCATGCCGCCCATCGAGAAACCGTGGAGATCGACGTACTCGAGCCCGAGCGCCCGGATGAACGTGACGGCATCCTTCGCCATCGCCTCGATGGTGCGCGGCGTCGAACCGGTGGAAGCGCCGACTCCCCTGTTGTCGAACGCGATGACCCTGCGCCGGGCGGCGATGCCGTCGACGACCCGGGGGTCCCAGTTGTCGAGGACCGCGGCGAGGTGGGTGAGAAAGACCACCGGGACGCCGGACTGGGGACCGAGCTCGCGGTAGGCGAAGGTCACTCCCCCGGCGGTGAGGGTGCGGTTCGGTGCGTTCTGGTACGACGTCACCACGTCGCCTCGTACTTCTTGTGAGTCATTCACGGTCGTGCCCTTCGGCGTGGGGGTTCCTGCGAGCGCGTGCAGACCCCTCTCTCACGGAAGGGCGCGTAGAGCAGTCACCCGCGTCTCCCGACTGCGGCTGCAGTCTGCGGAGTCGACGGTCAAAGACGGTGGATGTCGGACCCTGAGTGGTCCAGCCCCGCAGCATCGCGTCGATAATTAAAGTATGACCGTACTTCTATTTGCCTGCAAGTCGGCGCACTCAGCGAGATGACGTCATGTTCGGATCTCGATCCGCATCAGGACGCCCAGCGCTTACGTCATGACGGCCGGGGCGCTACAACCCTCCCGCACCCCTGTCGGCGGGCATCTCTCTGACGACCTCCTTGAGCAGGGCATCCGCAACGCCGTCGCACCGCCAGGCGCCTAGCGTGAGCATGCCAGGACCCCGAATCGACGTACCCGCGGGACGCGCTGGCCCGCACTGCGAGGCACCCGCTTACGCCCGGGCGGCGCACCAACTGACTCCATGCCGCATCAACTCCTCGCCACAAGACGAGCGCCTCCGCGAGGCTTCGAGGGCGACAACTCGCCGACGGCCGAACCTCGCCGATCAGTCCCGCGTCCACCGCGAGTGCGGCATCCCCATCAGGAGCGGGTCCACTTGCGGGCCGCCGGTCGACCATTTAGAATTACGAGCATAATTTAATTGGCAGGGTGTCGCCGGAGGGTCCTGCCAACGGAGGTAAACGTCGGACGCCACGCCCGGCGCGCCCCATGCGTAATCGTCACCCAGGGCGCTCGACCCTTCACCAATAAACGAAGTTCGGGATGAACAGCACCACCGTCCGCTTGCGGGCGAGATGAGGAGCCGACGATGAGGGCCTTCACGGTAGAGCGCTACGGCGACAAGGCCGGCGTGCGTGTCGGCAACGTGCCGGACCCGGAGGTGGGCGCGGACGACGTGCTGGTCCGGATCCACGCCGCGAGCATCAACCCGCTCGACCGCATGATCCGGGACGGGGAGATGAAGGCGATCCTGCCGTACAAGGTCCCGTTCGTCCTGGGCAACGACCTGGCCGGGGTTGTGGTCGAAGTGGGTGCGGCCGTTACGCGGTTCGCGGTGGGCGACGAGGTCTTCGCGCGGCCCGACAAGGGCCGGATCGGCACGTTCGCCGAACTCATTGCGGTGCACCAGGACGACGTGGCGATCAAGCCGGCCACGCTGACCATGGAGGAGGCGGCGTCCCTTCCTCTGGTCGCCCTGACCTCGTGGCAGGTGCTGGTCGAGCGGGCGCACATCCAGCCGGGCCAGAAGGTCCTCATCCACGCGGGTTCCGGCGGCCTGGGCACCATCGCCATCCAGCTGGCGAAGGAACTGGGTGCGCACGTGGCGACCACCACGAGCACGGCCAACGTCGAGCTGGTGGAGCGTCTGGGCGCGGACGTCGTCGTCGACTACAAGACGCAGGCGTTCGAGACGGTGCTGCACGACTACGACGTCGTCCTGGACTCGCTCGGCGGCGAGACGCTGAAGAAGTCCCTGGACGTACTCAAGCCCGGCGGGAAGGTCATCAGTGTCGCGGGCCCGCCCGACGCCGCTTTCGCCAGGGAGCTGGGAGCGAATCCGATCGTCCGGCTGGTGATGTCCGCGCTGAGTCTCCGGATCCGGCGAAGTGCCCGCCGCCGCAACGTGACGTACTCGTTCCTGTTCATGAAGGCCAGCGGGGACCAGCTGCGCGAGCTCACCCATCTCATCGAGGCCGGCAGGATCCGACCCGTCGTCGACACGGTGTTCCCGTTCGAGTCGGCCCGAGAAGCGCTGGAGTACGTCGAAGCAGGGCGTGCGAAGGCCGGCAAGGTCGTCGTCAAGATGACGTGAGGCAACGGTACTGCCGACCGATCAAGGTCCTCCACGAGCGTCGGAACGACGCCGTCTGCGGCAACGAGAAGTGCCCTGAGCGGAACAGCCGCCACGCGTGCCAGGCCCGTTTGCGGCAGGCGGGAGAGCAGTACAACGCCGAGACCAGGCGGGCATCCCCGTCATCGAAAAAACGCTGGCCAACGCTGGCCAGAACAGCGTCGGCGACGCCCACCAGCTCGAACACCTCGTCGCACGCGCCTCGCCAACTGCGCCTTCCGCGCCCAACGGCGCAAGTCCCTGATCATCCCCGTCATCACCGACGCCCGACCGGGCCGTCACCTCAGCAGCGCCCGGCTCCCACCCCGGGGCGGAGTATGTTTCGATCCGCAACAGCACCGTGCCTCCCCGCACGTCAGAAAGGTGAACGGATGGGCCTGCGCTTCGAGGAGATCGACTGGCAACAGACACCCATCGGCGAGATCAGTCTGCGTCGGCGCCGCCACCCGGTCTCGGGGGACGACGTGTACGAGGTGAAGCTCGGCGACGAGTTCCTGATGTCCAGCCTCTTCACCACCGGCGAGATCGCGCTCACGGAACTCGCGCTGGCCGAACTGCCGGACACCGAGCTGGACGTAGCCGTCGGCGGACTCGGACTCGGCTACACCGCCCAGGCCGTCCTGGACGATCCACGGGTGCGGACACTGATGGTGATCGATGCGCTCGCCGAAGTCATCGACTGGCATCAGCGGGGCTTGGTGCCCCTCGGTGCAGCGCTGTCCTCTGACGCCCGCTGCCGCCTGCTGCACGGAGACTTCTTCGCACTGGCCGCCGGTCCGTGCGGTCTCGACCCCAGGGAGCCGGGCCGCCGCTTCCACGCCATCCTGCTGGACGTCGACCACTCGCCGCGCCATGTGCTCCATCCACGCCACGCGGCGCTCTACCAGCCCGCCGGGCTCCGCGCACTCGCCGGTCACCTCCACCCCGGCGGGGTGTTCGCCTTGTGGTCGAACGACCCGCCCGACGCGCAGTTCACCTCCGCGCTCACCGAGGTCTTCGCACAAACAGCGGCCCATGTCGTCGCCTTCGACAACCCACTACAGGGCGGTACCTCGACCAACACCGTCTACCTGGCCGGCAAAGCACCGGACAGTCCCTGAAGAGCGGCTGTCCGCGCTGCGGGGCGTCGATCGACACCGAGTGGTGGGCCGACCTGCGCGAAGCCCACAGCGACGACGGCTGCGCCACCCTCGCCGTGGTGGTCCCCTGCTGCGGAGCCTCAACCTCTCTGGAGGCTCTGCACTACGACTGACCTGTGCGGCTTCGCCCGATTCGAAATCGCCATCTGGAACCCCGAGCATGCCTTGTCCGGCGACGAGGAACTGACCACCGCCGGGGACACACTCGCACATCCGGTGCAGCAACTCAGGGGCCCGCATCCGACGCACGACAGCCCCGGCAGCACGAGTTCAAGTTCAGTGGTTGACAGCGCACGCGCGCCGGACGGCCCTGCACTGCAGGGCCGTCCGGCGGCTGAGGCCGGTGCGGTCAGTGCGCCGCGGGGTGGTGGCCGATGGTGATACCGCAGGCGAGTGCCACGGTGGGGCCGGCGTAGACGGTGGTGCCGGTGGACTTCCTCCACACGTTGATGAGGAAGGTGTCCGGAGAGTCGGTGGCGGTGATGCTGACGCCGTAGCCCTTGACGCCGTTGAGGGTGCCTGAGCCCTGGTAGCGGGCGCGGGAGCCGGTGACCACCAGCCAGTCGGACGCCGTGGAGCGGAACTTGAGGCCCGCTGCCTTGACGTCGAAGGCGACCCTGCCGGTGGGGGTGGTGGCGTTCCTGCCGTAGGAGAGGTCGAAGGAGAAGGCTGCCTTTCCGGTCAGCCGCAGGGAGGCGGGGTAGGCGCCGGCCGGCGAGACGAAGGTGCCGGTACCCGCGGCCGGGCCGGCCGCGCGGTCGTAGACGACCAGGTCGGTGAGGGTCCTGGAGGTGGCGGCGCCGTCGTCGTCGGTGACGGTGACGGTCGGGTGGTAGATGCCGGCCTTGCGGTATGTGTGGCCCGCGCGGCATGAGGTGAGGGCTGTGCCGTCGGCCCAGTCGACGGAGCAGCTGAGGGTGTCACTGCGGCCCGGGTCGGTGTACTGGACGGTGAGGGTGATCTTCGCGCCCACCGACACCGGCTTGGCGGGCCTGGTGGCGTCGCGGATCACCGGGGGCGCGTTGGTGACGGTGATGGAGAGGGTGTCGCTGCTGCGGCCGCCGGTGAGGGTGACCTCGTAAGTGCCGTTGTCGGTGCAGGTGATGGCAGGGGTGAGGGTCGTGGCGTGGGCGATGGCGCACGGGGCGCCGGATTCGGCACGCCACTTCGGGGTGACGTCCGCGCCGGAGAGAGTGCCGGTGAGGGCGATGGCGCTGCCCTCCGGTCCGGAGGCGTCGGGACCGGCGTGCGCGACGGTCACCGGGTCGATGCCGGTGAGGGTCGGGACCACCGGCTTGATCAGGCCGTCGGCGTCGAACTCCAGTTTGTCGATGGTGGTTTCGCGGTGGGTGCCGTCACCGCCCGGGATGGCGAACCGATGGTAGGCGATGTACCAGTCGTCGGTGCCGGGGACCCGGACCACCGAGTGGTGGCCGGTGCCCTTGATGCCGAGTGCCACGTCTTTCGACAGGATCACGCCGCGCTTGGTCCAGGGGCCCAGCGGCGAGCTGCCGGTGGCGTACGCGACCTGGTAGTTCTCGTCGCCGGTGTCGTTCTCCGACCACATGAAGTAGTAGACGCCGTGCCGCTTGATCGTGAACGCGCCCTCCCGGAAACCGTCGGGAGTGATCGTGGTGACCTTGGAGGTGTCCAGGGAGATCATGTCGTCGTTCAGCGGGACGACGTACGCGCCGCCGTTGCCGAAGTAGAGGTACGACGTCCCGTCGTCGTCGGTGAAGACCGCCGGGTCGATCATCTGGCCGCTGAACCTGCCTGCCGCGAGGAGGGGTTTGCCGAGCGCGTCCTTGAAGGGGCCGGTCGGGGAGTCCGAGACGGCGACGCCGATGTTGGCGTCCGCGCAGAAGTAGAAGTAGTACGTCCCGTTCTTCTCGGTGATCGTCGGCGCCCAGGCCCGGCTGTCGGCCCAGGAGACGTCCGGGCCCAGGTCGAGGATGACGCCGTGGTCCGTCCAGCGCACCAGGTCGGTGGAGGAGTACGCCTTGAACTGGGTGCCGCTCCACCCGGGGAAGCCGTCGGTGGTCGGATAGATGTAGAAGGTGTCGCCGAAGACCACGATGTTCGGGTCGGCGTTCAGGCCGGGCAGTACGGGACTTCTCATCTGCATCGCCTGTACGGTCCAGACGCGGGTCGCGCCGTCCGAGCCGGTGACGGTGTACTTGACCGGCTTGGTGAAGTTCCGGACCGTGCCGGAGGCGGGGCTGATGGTCGCGCCGTTGGCCAGGGTGAACTCTGGTGCCAGAGCGGTGAGTTCGGTGCCTTCCTGGACCGGCAGCACGATCCGGCTCTGGGTGTCGGTGACGATCGCGTCGGTCTTCAGCTCGGGCAGCGTGGCACTGGCGATACCGGTGGTGTTACCGCTGAGCTCCAGTACCTCGGCCGCGGACAGCGCGCGGTTGTAGATCCGGAAGTCGTCCACCTGGCCGGCGAAGTAGGGGTCGGCGGTGTACAGGGACTTGCCGATGTAGCCGCTGTAGCCCTTCGAGGCGTCGTAGAGATCCGACGGCTTGATCGTCACCCCGGTGGTCCGGGCCACCTGCACCCCGTCGAGGTAGAGGACCGCGATCCCGGTGGCGCCGTTGAGGGTGACGGTGATGTGCTTCCACTGGCCAGCGGTGAGCTTCGAGCCCGCCGACAGCTTCGACTCGGCGCCCCAACTCCCGGTGGTGACAGCCGAGTAGAGGCTCCCGCCGCCGTTCTGCGGTGTCGCGAAGAGGTACTTGTCGCTGTTCGGGCCGAGGCCGAAGAGCCACTGGTTGACCGCCGTCGACGTCGGATCCCACTTGGCGTAGGTGGAGACGGTGACGCTGTCGGTGTCCTTCAGCACGCCGTTCGGGATCTTGACGTACGGCGAGGTGGTGGAGGAGCTGGATCCGCCGCTCATCACGAACGAACCGCCGTGCACACCGGTCCCGAAGGCCGGGGTGTTGACATAGGTGCCGTGGTTGCCGTGGCCGCTGGAGTCCCGGACGACATGGCCGGACGTCTCGTCGAAGTCGTAGCGCAGGACCAGTCCCGACGGGATGTCGGTGCCGCCGTCCTTGGACACCGTGACATGGGCCTGGACGCGGAGCGTGGCGCCGTCCGGCAGGGTGCCGTTCACGGTGAACGTCCCGGCCGAGGCGTACGCCGATGCCGGGACGTCGTCCCAGGTCACCGGGGCCGGGCGGGTGATGCCGTCGGCGTACTTGGCGATGACGGTCGCGGGCAGCACCGGCGCGCTGCGGACGGCGGTGGAGACGGTGACGTCCTCGGCGCTCTCCACCAACTGGTCGGGCTGGTAGGCGCGCAGCAGCCGGTTGTACTCGGCCTCGGTGACCGGAAGTACGGTGCCGTGGCGTGGCGTGGATGGCAGCGAGTAGTCGGTGGACGGGGTCCAGACGCCTGAGTCGAGGTCGGTCGTCTCGAACGGTAGGTAGCCGCGGCCCCCGAACTCGTCGAGGAAGAGGTACCACTTCTCCTCGGTGTTGGACTTGAAGACCAGCGGTCCCTCGGCGGCGCTCATCGTGCCCTTGCCGATGCCCTCGGCGACGGGGTCGTAGTCGGCGTCGAGGATCGAGCCGGCCTTCTCCTCGAAGATGAACTTGCTGTTCGGGGAGGAGGAGGTGTTGTTCCGCTCGTCCTTGGAGAAGCGGTAGTACTGGCCGTCGTGCTCGATCATCGTGGAGTCGATCACCGAGTAGCCGCGGTCGATCCACACCTTGGGCTTGCTGAAGGTGCGGAAGTCACGGGTGGTGGCATACATCATGCGGTTGTAGGTGTCGCCGGTGTGCGCGTCGTTGTCGTAGATCTTCGACGCCCAGAAGACGACGTACGAGCCGAGGGACTTGTCGTAATACGCTTCCGGGGCCCAGGTGTTGCCGGCCTCCTTCGGCGAGACCGTCACCAGCCGCTGGTCGGTCCAGTGCACCAGGTCGGTCGACTCCCACACCATGATCGCCCGGCTGCCGGTGCGCTGCGCGGCGTCCCAGTCGCCGTTGCCGTAGATCCGCAGGTCGGTGGCGATCTGGTAGAACTTGTCGCCTTCGGGAGAGCGGATGATGAACGGGTCGCGCAGCCCCTTCTCGCCCAGCGTCGAGGTCAGCACCGGGTTGCCGTTGTTGATCTCCCGCCAGTTCAGCGGGTCGTTGCCCTTGCTCAGGCCGAAGTGGACCTGCTCGCCGTCGGCGGTGCCCTCGCCGGTGAAGTAGCTGAAGAGGTAGCCGGACTTGGCTTCCAGCACCGGGAGTTCGGGCACCTTGGCGGTGAACGTGCGGGTCGCGGATGCGTCGTCGCGGGTGACGGTCGCGGTCAGCTCGACGGCGGTCGAACCGTCGCCCGCGGCCGGGCGGTTGACCACCCCGTCGGCGGAGACCACGGACGGGTCGGCGGACGACCACTCGACTGCGGTCGAGTAGTCGCCGTTCGCCGGCAGCGTCAGATTCCCGCGTACGTCGTCGATGTTCGGGACGGTCAGCGAGGCTGCGGCCTGGTCCACAGCGTGCTGGTCGTCGAAGTCCGCCAGCACGGTGATGTCGAAGGACTTGGTGTCGGCCACCGCGCCCTTCTTCAGCGTCGCGGTGAGCGTCGCGTGACCATCGGACTCACCGCTCGCAGGGCGGGTGACGGCGCCGGTCGCCGACACCACGGACGGCGCGTCGCTGGACCAGCTGATCGAACTGCCGCCCGCCGTACCGGCGGTGGGCAGCGTCAGGTCCGACACGACGGCGTCGGTGCCGTCGCCGAGGCTCAGCGCGGCCTTGTCCCGCGCGACCCCGTCAGTGGCGATCGGCAGCGCCAGCTGCTCGACCTCGGAGGCGTCCAGCGCCCGGTCGTAGACCCGGAAGTCCTTGATCTTTCCCTTGAAATACTTGTCGCCGGAGTACAGCGAGCGGCCGATGGAGTTGGCGGTGGTGGTGCCGCCGCCGATCGAACCGGGCGTGATGCTGACGGCGGTGTTGCGGGCGACCTCCACACCGTCCTCGTAGAGCACGCCGGTGCCGCCTGCCGTCTGCGTGTAGGAGAGGTGCTTCCACACGGAGCGCGGCAGGTTGTACGAGGCGGCGGGCGCGGTGGTCTGCTCGGTCGACCAGTTGCCGGAGGCGATGGAGGTACGGAAGGTGTTACCGGTGGTGAAGAGATAGCCGTTGCCGCTGGAGCCGCTGGAGTTACCGAATCCGTAGATGAAGTACGGACTGGCCTGCGCGGAGTCGATCTGCACGTCCAGCGACACGGTGATCGCGCTCATGCCGCTCAAGATGTTGTCCGGCACCTTGACGTAGGTGTCGGACCCGTTGAGGGTGAGGCCGTCGCCGGCGTTCCAGCCGGCGGTGCCGTTCACGGTGCCGTCGCGGCCGTGGCCCGAGGAGTCGGCGGCCAGTTGACCGGAGGCCGCGTCGAGTTTGTACCAGAGGGCGAGGCCGTCGGTGATCTCCGAGGAGCCCGCGGTGGCTGCCGGGTTCGTGGCGTGTGCGGTGGTCGGCAGCAGCGTCATGCACATCGCGGCTAGGGCAACCGCGGCGAGCCTACGGCTCCGGGACCGGCTCCGGGGCGCGTTCCAGCTTGATCTAGACATGACAAATCGATGCAACATCGGCGGGTTTTCCTCCACGGTTGATCGGGGGCAGAGAAAGGCCGACGGTGCGGCATTTCGACGATGTGATGTTGTGTTTCGAGAGTGTCAAACGATGCGTGGTACAGCGTCAAGAGGCGAGAGCGCATGTGCGGCCGGTCGGACGATCCAACGTGACGTGGAAGGGAGTCCGGGGATCGGTAAGTGGACCTGTTGGCATGTCGCATCCGGCCCGTCCCCGCAGAAATCCGCAGTTCAAGAGTGAGCGTGCGAAGCTGATTCGGCGGGCGGGATGACCGGATCGGCGGCCGGCTGAACGGGCCCGGATCATCCTGGCGTCCGCCGACGGCAGCTCGAGCGGGGGCGTCGCGCGGCCCGTTGGCGTGGTGGTGAAGACGGTGAGAAAGCGGCGCGGGGACTCCCCGCTCCGGGACGGACGGCCGGTCTTGGGGCACCGGCCACATCGGTGGGCCGATAACCGACCTGGTCCTGAGTGAGGTGAAGAGATAGCACCTCACCCGGTGTGCGAGACAGGCGCAGGTGGGACGAGCACCTACTGCACCGCCAGGAACCGCACCCCCAGCGCCTGGTCAGACAGCTGTCGACTCTCCTCCGCTCTCTTCCGCAGGGCTTGGTCCTCAGCGTGGAGATGCGCGGTAACCGCCGCGAGTGCGTCGAGCTTGCCCGAAGCCGTCGCAGGGCGGGCCGGTGGTCGGCCCGCCCTGCGAGGCGGTATGCGCAAGCAGTTGTGTCAGGCGGGCGCCTCGTTGACCGAGGCTGTCACCTCCTCCGCCCCGAACTGCGCCACGGGCTCGGGTGCGGCGGGTGGGGGTACGAGCATCAGCCGTAGCCCCAGGGTGGCGCAGAGGGGGCCCAAGGCGCACATCGCGGCGGAGCTGACGAAGGCGGCGTCCAGGTGGCCGGCGTCGTAGCCGAAGCCGCCGAAGTACGTGGCGAAGAGGGAGGCGAAGCCGAAGAACATGCCCGGGATGAGAGCGAAGGGTTTCAGCCTACCGGTCGCCAGCAGAGTGCCGTTGACGATGAAGATCACCACAGCCAGGGCGAGGGTCTGGGCGAACGCGCCCGTGCCGAACATGGTGCCCGTCTCACGGTTCAGGAGCACGGCCACCACCCCGAATCCCGCCCCTGTGGTGGTGGCGGTGACCATGGCGAGGGCGTTGGAGCGGCTCGGACCGCCCTGGAGGAAGGTTCCTGCCCAGGTGATGAAGATGGCCCAGGTCGGCATCTTGAGCGGGCTCATCAGCAGGAAGACGGTGGCGAAGGCAACGATCGAGGCGCTGACCTCGTGCGGGAGCCTGATGCGTCCGATGTGCATGATTATGCCAATCCACCCGGCTTGGCCAGCAGTTCCTTCAGACCTGTGTCGATGAACTCGGTGTCCTTGGGGTTGCTGCCGTGGCCGGCGAAGTGGCCCCAGATACCGGGGATCACGCGGAGTTCGGCGCCGGGGATGTGGCTGACGGCCCAGGCCTCGTCCTCCGGCGGGAAGTAGAGGTCCTTCTCGGCGGGCATGTCGAGCGTGGTCGCCCGGATCGAGCCGAGCGCCGCCTCGGTGTCCCCGTCGAAGCCCGGGGTGAGCCCGACGTCACCGTTCTGCCAGGTCCAGAGCATGGTGAGGAGGTTGTTCGGGTCGCGGTCGTCGAGGAAGAAGCCCTCCCAGAAGCCGACGAGGAAGTCCTCCAGGGAGGTGTAGCCGAGTTTCTCGTACTCCTTCTCCCAGTAGAACGCCTGGGAGAAGCCCCAACCCGCGTACACCCGGGCGAGCGCCCGTAGTCCGGTGGTCGGCCACTTCCCCTCGTACCAGCCGCCGTTGTAGACCGCGTCAGCGGTCAGCGCAGCCTTGACGCCCTCCAGGAAGACCTTGTTGTGGAGGCTGGTGCGCGGGGAGCCGCAGAAGGGTGCGATCCGCTCGACCATCTCCGGGTGGCTGACGGCCCACTGGTAGGTCTGCCCGGCGCCCATCGACCAGCCGGTCACCAGCGCGATCCGCTCGATGCCGAACTCCTCGGTGACCAGCTTGTGCTGGGCCTCTATCTGGTCGTACACCGTGATGTGCGGGAAGCGAGCGCGGTCGTAGGGCGGCGGGGTGTTGCTCGGTGAGGTCGACAGGCCGTTGCCGAGCATGTTCGGGACGATGATGAAGTACGTGTCCGGGTCCAGGGCCATGCCGGAACCGATGAGCCACTCGTTGTCCCAGTGCCGCCCGGAGTACCAGGTGGGGTACACGATCACGTTGGATTTGTCGGCGTTCAGCTCGCCGTACGTGGTGTAGGCGAGGGTGGCACCGCGCAGGGTGGCGCCGTGCTGGGTGGTGAAGTCACCCAGCTGGAAGGTGAGATGTTCACTCATGGGAAGTCCTTTCGGGGAGAACGGCAGGGAACTGGCCTTTCACGACGTGACCGCGCACTGGCCGCGGTCGGCCTTCCGCGGTCCTTCGGCCGTCGGCCGGATGTCGAAGTCGAAGATCGCCGTGGGCAGGTAGAGGGTGCTGCACGCGTTCGGGATGTCCACGACGCCGCTGATCCGGCCCTCGATCGGGGCCGAGCCGAGGAGGAGGTAGGCCTGCTCGCCGCTGTAGCCGAAGGTGGTGAGGTAGTCGACGGCGTTGAGGCAGGCGTTGCGGTACGCCATCGTCGCGTCGAGGTAGTGGTTGGTGTCCGTGTCGTGGTCGACGGAGATGCCGACGAACGAGATGAACTCGGTGTACTGCGGTGCGACGTTGCCGGGCATGAAGATCGGGTTGGTGGTGACCCCGTATTTCTCCATGCCGCCCTTGATGAGGTCGACGTGCAGGTCGATGTAGCCGCCCATCTCGATCGCGCCGCAGAAGGTGATCTCGCCGTCGCCCTGGCTGAAGTGCAGGTCGCCGCCGGAGAGCAGGGCGCCGGGGACGAGGACGGGGTAGAAGACCCGGGAGCCGCGGGTGAAGTTCTTGATGTCGTGGTTGCCGCCGTTCTCGCGGGCCGGGACCGTGCGGGCGCCTTCGGCGGCGATACGGAAAGCGGCCTCGCCGCTCGCCGTCCCGGCCAGCGCGTTCTCGGCCAGCGGCGGCAGGGCGAGTGCCGGCACCCGGTGCGGGTCGGTGTCGATGAGGGCCTGCTCGCGGGCGTTCCAGCGGGCCAGCAGTTCGGCGGAGGGCGCGGTGCCGAAGAGCCCGGGGTGGGTGATTCCGGTGTAGCGGACGCCGGGGATGTGGCGTGAGGTGGCCTGCTGGCCGTGGAAGTCCCAGACGGCTTTGTACGAGTCAGGGAAGCGGTCGGTGAGGAAGCCGCCGCCGTTGTCCTTGGCGAAGACGCCGGTGTAGCCCCAGCCCTGCCCGGAACCGTCGCCCTGCGACTGCGGTACGGGGCCCAGGTCAAGGATGTCGACGACGAGCAGGTCACCGGGCTCGGCACCCTCCACCGCGATGGGCCCGCTGAGCATGTGAGCGTGGCTGAGGTCGACGTCGCGTACGTCGTTGGCCGAGTCGTTGTTGCCGATCTGGTTGTCGGTCCAGTCCCGGCACTCGATGCGGAAGTCCGAGCCCGGCTTCACGGTGACGGCGGGCGGGATCTCGGGGTGCCAGCGGTTGTGGCCGGGGACCTTCTGGTCCCGCATGGACATGGCCTGGTCGACGCTGAAGACGACTTCGGGCATAGGACTGCCTCCAAGAAGAGGTGGGTCGCGTTTCGGGCAACAGGCGTCAGGGCTTGGGCAGTTGGGCGTGTCGGGGATCGGCTGCCGAGGTGGGGTGGCGGCGAGCCGGCGGTACCTCGGTGACGACTCGCGGTTCGTGGGCGCTGGCCTCCTGAAACTGGAGGGCTCGGGCCAAGGGGGCGCCGGTGCGGGCGAGCATCGGGGCAGTGAAGACGCGGCGGGACTGCTCACCGCAGGTTTCGCATGGTTCCTCGGGGAGAGCGCGGCCCATCGGACGGTTCACGTCGAAGGTTCCGCAGCCCGGGCAGCGGTACTGGTATGTCGCCATGGACAACTCGCTTCCGAATGCTTCGAGACGAAAATATTTCTACCCGAAGCAATTCGGCAAGAGCTCACCGCGTTACGTGCACGTAAAAGGATGGTTGCGCCGCTGTGCCGCCTAGGGCAGCTGCTGGAGCACGTCCCACTGCAGCCCGTCGGCCGCGGCGAGGAACACCCGCTGGTGCAGGTGGCGGTCGCGGATCTGGACGGTGCCGCGCGGAGTCTCGTACTCAAGGCCCTCGGCAGTCGCCTGGATCCTCTCCATGTCCGCGCCGCCCGCCCTGCGCAGCAGCTCGGTGAGCATGCGCACGCCCTCGTAGCAGGACTCGCCGAGGCTGTTGAGCACCGGCGCCGCGGGGCCGAACCGGCGTCCGTACGCGGCGGCGAAGTCGAGGCCCGACGCGGTGGGCAGGTCCTCGAAGTAGCCGGCCGAGGTCATCAGTCCCCGGGTGTTCTCCGGCCCGGTCGCCAGCAGGACGTTCTCCTCGATCAGCGAACTGAACCGGATGTGATCGCGGTCGAGTCCGGCGGCGGTGAACGCACGGTTGAAGTGCACCGCGTCGTCGCCGATCAGCAGCATGAGGACGGCCTCGCAGCCACTGGCCGCGACCCGGGCCAGGACCGGACCGAAGTCCTTGGTGCCCAGCGGCACATACATCTCGTCACAGACCTCGCCGCCCAGCTCCCGCAGATAGCGGTGCGCGGCGCGGGCGGAGGAGCGGGGCCAGACGTAGTCGTCGCCGACGATCGTCCAGCGACGGATACCGAGTTCACCGGCGAACCACTGCAGCGAGGGCCGCAGTTGACGGCCCGGAGTCTCGCCGGTCAGGAACACCCCGGGCGACCGCTCCCCTCCCTCGTAGAGGGCGGTGTAGACGTACGGCACACGGCCGTCGATGCGCGGGGCGACCACCTCACGGACGGCGGAGATGTGCCAGCCGGCCACCGCGTCGACGACGCCGCCGGAGACCAGCGCGTCGATCTCGGTCGCCACCTGCTCGGGCGGCGCCCCGCCGTCGACGAGCACCAGCCGCAACTCCCTGCCCAGCACGCCCGAGCCGGCGTTGACCTCCTCGGCCGCGAGCTGGGCGCAACACTCGCAGGACGGCCCGAAGATCCCGGCGGGCCCCTGGAGCGGTATCACCAGGGCGACGTCCAACGCGTCCCGGGTCCGGCCTGCCGGAGAGCCGAGCCGGACAGACGCCTTCTCGATCATAGAGCTCACACTAGCGATTGGTTGCTACGAGAATATTTCACGGCGATAAGGAAATGACTGTATCGTGGAACCATTCCACGGGAACCTTCTCTGCGGCGCACAGCGTGCACGACCGCTACGGCCGCAGTTCACCCCACACCACGACGACACTGGGCAGGGCGATGACCACGACCCCGGCGGCCGTATCCGAACTCGACTTGGCGCGAGCGCTCACACTCGTGGAGCGGAGCGTCGTCCAACGGCTCGGTGAGGCACTGAAGGCGGAGGGCGCGACGCTGGAGGAGTGGCGTGTGCTGTCGTTCCTCGCCGACGACACCGGCCACGCCATGGCCGAAGTCGCCGAGTTCGCCCTGCTGACGGCACCGACCCTGACCAAGGTCGTCGACCGCATGGTGTCCCTCGGCCTCGTCCTGCGCCGGGTGGACGACACCGACCGGCGGCGCGTCCTGGTCTTCGCCTCGGAGCGGGGAAACGAGGCACTCCCCCGCTGGACCGCTGCGGTCGAACGCGAAAAGGACCACATAGTGACCGCCCTTGGGACCGAGGAGACGGCCCTGCTGCGGACACTGCTCCAGCGCGCATCGAGGCGACTGGGCTGACGTGCCCGCCCGGGGCGCCGAGGCCGGCTGCCGCACGTGTCCGCCGAGATGACAACCCCACCCCCGCAGGTCGGCTGGCCCGGCTTCCGCTCGGAGGCAGAACAGGCATGACGCCTCGGGTTGAGAAACACTCCGCCGACACCACCGGCCTCGTGGTGCCGCCGAGACGGCGGAGGAGCTGCGTCTTACTGAGCCGAGCGTGTGACAGCCCATCGGCCAGCCTCCCGCGCAGCTGGATGAGTGCCTCGTCGCGTTGGCCCTGCTCGTCATGCGCCTATCCGTCCCCGGCTCGGCGTGGTCGTCAGTGTTCATCTTCATCCGGCCGAACCTCCCCGAACAGCGTTTCCAGGATCTTGGGGCACGTCAACACCGCACCATCCTCAGGGAGTTTGGTGTGTCCGTGCTCGGTGTCGGGCTGCTGCTTGCTCTGGCCCTGCTGGCTGCCGCCGCAGCGGGCACCCTCGCCCGCATGGACGGCGCCACCTACCCCGCCGCCATTACCCGGGCAGCCACCGCGTTCCTGGCCGTGCTCACGTTGCCGGCCGCTGCGATGGGAGCTCTCGCCTCGGTACTGAGGCGATCGGGTTCCATGGGCAAGCCGCGGTGAACAGATGGGCAACCCTGGGCAGGCCCCCTCCCCTGGGCAGGGCAAGCCGCCTGATCAGGAAGCGTCAGCGGCGGTTGCCCCCCCGTGCCTTCGCACGATGATTCATTGCGGCTCAGCCAGGGCGTCGGCCGCGCAGGCGTCGCCGCAGAGCGATTAGGGCGTTGCGGACCTCGACTGTCGCCGCGGCACCGTCTGCGTGCATCCGCATGAGGTCGTCGTACAAACTGGAGAGCTCCGCTGCGGCCTCGTCCAGGACAGCGCGGGACAGCACGGCGGTGCTCGGCTGTCCGGCTGCAGGTTCAGCGCGGGATTCCGGCCAGGTCTGCCATCACAGCCATGTGGTGGTCGAAATATTCGGCACGTGCCTCGATCAAGCCGTCCAGGCGACCGAACACCTCGAAGTTGATCAGGCCGAACAGGTGGGTCCAGCCGGCGAACACGCCGGCGAGTCGCTCCTCCGGCAGGTCACCCGGGTACTCGTCGATCAGGCGGCGCAGGTCGGCGCGGACAGGTTCGGGAACCGGCGCGGACTCCACTTGTTCCGCGGCGTCACCGGCGATGTCCACGAGTAGCAGGACGACTTTCGCGGCCAGGGGAACGGTCTCCGGCGGCGCGGCATAACCGGGCACCGGGCTGCCGTAGAGCAAGCCGTACTCCGCTGGATGCGCGAGCGCCCATGTGCGCACCGCGTGGCAGACGGCCAGCCACCGGCGGCGCCGGTCGTCGCGGGGCAAGGCTGCGTCGGCTTCCGTCGCCGCCGTGCCCAGCTCCTCGTAGGCCTCGATGATCAACGCGGTGAGCAGGGCGTCGCGGCTGGGGAAGTACCGATACAGGGCCGAAGCGACGATGTCGAGGTCTCGTGCCACGCCGCGCAGGGACAGATTCGCGCCGTCCGTGGCGAGGTGGCGGCGCGCGACGTGCAGGATCTCGTGGCGCATCTCCGAGCGGACCCGGGCGCGCAACGACGGTGCTGACATGCCCCCAGTGTCGCACAGATCGAGAACACCAGATCGAGGCGAGAACACTGTTCTTGACCCGGCTGCCACGCCTGGGTACGGTGCACCTACCCGAGAACAGTGTTCTCGCCTGAGTCGAGAGGGTGTCCATCATGTCCCTTCATGTCATCGTCGGAGCCGGCCCGGTCGGCACGGCCACCGCCCGGTTACTCGCCGACAAGGGCGAGCAGGTCCGTCTGCTCACCCGAAGCGGCGGCGGCCCGGAGCACCCAGGGATCGAGCGCCGTGCCGCGGACGCAAGTGACGCCGACACGCTCGCCCGGCATGCCGAAGGCGCCCTCGCGCTGTACTGCTGCGCAGGCCCGGCCTACCACCGCTGGACCACCGACTGGCCACCGCTCGGCGCGGCACTCGTGCACGCCGCCGAACTCAGCGGCGCCGTACTCGTCACGACCGGAAACCTCTACGGCTACGGCCGGGTCGACGCCCCGATGACCGAACAACTGCCGCAGCGCCCCAACTCGGTGAAGGGCCAAGTGCGGGCCGCCCTGTGGGCCGACGCGCTGGCCGCGCACCAAGCCGGGCGAATCCGCACGGCCGAGGTCCGCGGATCGGACTACCTCGGCGCGGGCTCGATGAGCGCATTCAGCGCCATGGTTCTACCCAAGGTGCTCGTCGGCAGACGCGTTTCCATGCCCGCCGACCTCGACGCCCCTCACAGCTGGACCTACGTCGGCGACGTAGCCCGCACCCTGGCCGCCGTCGCGACCGACAAGAACGCCTGGGGACGGCCCTGGCACGTACCCACCGCCCCGGCGCTGTCCATCCGCGCGCTGGCCACCCGTGCCGCCGAACTCGCGGAAGCGCCATCTGCCCGGGTGACCAAGATGCCCACCTTCTTGCTTCGTTTTGCCGGGCTCATCAACCCAGCCGCCCGGGAAATGCTTGAAATCCAGTACCAGCTCCAGCAACCGTTCATCCTCGACTCGTCCGCTGCCACCGCCGCCTTCGGAATCGAACCCACCCCAACCGACGACGCACTGCGGGACACCATCAACGGCCTGCGCACCTCAGCCGCACGCTGACTCGCCACTGGCAACGCCGTCCCCCGCGCCGCGCTCGCGCGATCCTCTCCTTGGACATCAGCAACGCGGCCCGAGCTGGCGAGGTACTCGGGATCCGGGGCGTCGACCTGGACTGGGGCGACCAGCTGGTGCGAGTCAGCCGCAAGGGCAGCGGCGATGCGCAATGGCTGCCGGCCAGTCCAGACTCCTTCGCCTGGCTCCGCCTCTATCTGGCGGCACTCGCACCACTGGAGCCGAACTGCCCGATCTGGTGGACGCTTCGACGCCGCAGATGGACTACGGCTCCAGCTCATGAATTACGAGGCCCTGCGGGCAGTGTTCCGCCGGATCAACGCTGCCCTCGACACCAACTGCACGATGCACGATTTCCGGCGCACCGCGGCCCTGCGCATGAGCCGGGACAAGAACCACGACATGACACGAGGACGGAACCGTCTCATGACCCACACAAGGGCGACACCACATCATCAGAACGGGACTTGACGCCCTCTCAAGATTGACTGGGACCGTTCCTAGGGGAATCGCTCTTCTCTGCGACTCAGGATGGAGGCCCCGGGGAAGGATGGGCCTCGGGCCGACCGTCTGGAAGGTAACGGCGGCAAAGCCCGGGGCGGAGGTCATAGCCCGAGTGAGGCCGGGGGTGGCCCTACCCTGCTGACGTGTGTGCTGTACCCCCGGCGCGGATGCGCTGGCCGAGGAAGAAAGCCGCGCGGTCCAGTGCCTCGTCGGCCTCGTCCAGGACACCGGCGAACGACTGGAACACGTGCGGCACGTCGGCGGTGATGTCCAGGACGACGTCCACTCCGGCTGCCCTCGCGCGCGCGGCCAGGCGCGTCGAGTCGTCCAGCATGATCTCGTTCGTGCCCACCTGGATGAGCATCGGGGGGAAGCCGGTCAGGTCGGCGAGGACTGCCGGGCTGAGCATGGGCTGGTGCGGGTCCTGTCCGGCGAGGTACATGGCTCCGGTGTGTTCCACGGACTTGCGGGTGAGGATCGGGTCGATGCCCTCCTTGGTGTCCATGCTCTTGCCCGTGCGGGTGGCGTCGAGGCCCGGGGAGAACGTCACGATGGCGGCGGGCAGCGGGAGGCCGGCGTCGCGGGCGGCCAGGCAGGTCGTGACGGTGAGGCCGCCGCCGGCGGAGTCCCCGGCGAACGCGATGGCCGAAGGGTCCTGACCGCTGTCGAGGAGAGCGCGGTAGGCGCTCAGTGCGTCGTCGATCGCGGCCGGGAACGGGTGCTCGGGGGCAAGCCGGTAGTCCAGCGAGTACGCCCCGAAGCCGGTCTTGGCGACGAGGTGTCCCGTCAGCGACAGCACGCTTTCGGGGGAGCCGTACACCCATCCGCCGCCATGGAAGTACAGGATCGTCCCGGCGTGCGGTTCGTTGTCCGGCTCGACATGCAGGGCGGGTCGGTTGCCGAGAGTTGTCTGCGCGGTGCGGATGCCGTCGGGCACGATCATCTGGGCCATCAGCGCCTTGAATCCGGCTCGGATCGCCTCGACCGACCGGGGGCCCTCGGGCCGCGGCTGCCGCAGCATCGCGTCGATCTGCGCACGTTGTTCCTTACTCATATGCTTGCCCCCTCGTAAATGCATTCCTCAGAACTATATTCCACGGCATCTAGTGTAGACTATATGCCGTGGCATCTAAAGCGAGCGGTAAGACGGTCGACCTCCCGGGCTTCTTCGCCGACCTGGTCCGATGCGAGACGCGCCTGTACAACGCCCTCAACGACCGTCTCCGTGAGCGGCACGGCATCGTCACCTCGCAGTTCGAGGCACTGCGCTACCTGCGCGACCACCCGGAGTCCCGCGTGGCGGACCTTGCCACCGAGTTCGCTATCGGCATCGGCGCGACCAGCAAGACCGTCGACCGTCTAGAAAGGCAGGGATGGGCAGTCCGGCAGCCGAATCCATCCGATCGCCGGTCCTCACTCCTGGCCCTGACCAACGACGGTTCGCAGCTTGTTGACGCGGCGGAGAAAACCTTCACCGATGCGGTGGCCGAGCTGATCGGAGGCACTCTCGAGAGTTCCTCGGCCTCGGCCGCTGCACAGGCTCTCTCGAAGCTGCGCTCCGTACTCGAACGCAACCAGGTCGGCACGCCCACAGGCTGACGGGCTCGGCCCCGGGCAGCGGCGCCCGGCCCGCACGGGGTGCAACAAACAGCCCAACGGGCCAGGTGTGCGGTATCAGTCCTCGTCCTCGGCATCCTCCACGGCGCCCGTGTCCCGGAAGGGGCACAGGCCTTGGCCAGGGCCGCTGGCCCTGATGTTGAACAGGTAGCGGCCCAGGAAGTCGATGTGCCGGTCCTTGAGTGAGGAGAGCCGGGCTACGTCTTCGTCCTTGATGCCGTGGCCCTCAGTGCGGAGCTGGGCGACGGCGGCGTCCAGGTGGCGCGTGTTCCACAGCACCACGGCGTTGAGAACCAGGCCGAGGGTGGCGAGTTGCTCCTCCTGGCACTCTCGGTACGCCTGGCGGATCTGGCCGCGTCCGCCGCGGCAGATCGCGCGGGCCAGGCGGTGGCGGGATTCCTGGACGGTGAGCTGCCAGTTCATCTGACGGCGGTAGGTGTCGTCGACCGGGAGCCGTAGGAGTCCACGATCACGATCGTGCGGCCCTTGCCGGTGATTCCGACCCGGTAGAGCGGGTCCAGGTTGTACGCGGTCCGGTACTGCGGGGGCGAGTAGCCGCACGACTTCGCCTTCGCCAGACAGTCCGAGGTCGATATCGGCGCGCTCACTCCCGACAGCGGATCCGCATTGGCGGCGGCAGCCGCGGTCACAGGTATGCCTGGCGCAGGTACAGCGGAAAAGCAAGCAGGGCGAAAAGCGCGGTTGCGAGCATCACAGCCTCGACGGCCCGGACATGAACAACGAGGTGATCCATGAATCTCCTCAGGCGGTGGATCCTTTCAGACGGCTGCTGCCCGGATTATTCATCACGGTGTGACCGGTGCATGTGTACCGATTCCTATGGGAAAGGCGGGCACGGTGTCGTGCTACTGAGGGGCGCCGAAGTCGGCGTGCGCCGCATCGACGGTCTCGGCGTGCGCCGGGTCTTCTCCTGGCCGTCCGGCGCCCGGCGGATGCTGGAGATGCTGGGTGGTCACAGGGACTGGAAAGCCGCCGACCCCGAGCACTTCACCATCTGACCCGCACCCACTTCACGATCCGACCTGGAGGAGTACGTGGCACGAACCGTTGCCTGCGTCATCGTGGACGCCCTGAGGTCGGCACGGACACGTAGCCGTGCCCGTCGAGTGCAGTCACCCCTCGACGGCATATACGTCACCCACCAGCGGCATCCCCCAGGCCGCCGCGCACCAGGACAGATGAGGACCCTTCCGTGAGCACGCCTAGCGTCTTCTACTCGATGACCAGCCGGCTCGAAGTCGCACGGCAGGCAACGCGGTATCCCACTGAGAGCCACCATGGAGGGGCTGGGCGGCTCGGTCACCGCGCTGGACGTCATCTCATCCGAGCCGACCGTCTCGGCATCGACGTCACCATCGCCGCCACCTCCATCGTCCACGGCACCAGATCCGCTGCACGGGGGCACTTCCTGAGGCAGAGACCGCCGATCCATGGATAAACCTTCCTCTCCCGCCCCTGCGCGGGCGCTCCTACGGTCGAGGCTGCGGGCGCTCACCGGCCCGCTGTACCGAAGGAGCAAGTCCCCATGAAGTTGACCGGCAACACGATCCTGATCACCGGCGGAACCTCGGGCATCGGCCTCGGTCTGGCCCTGCGTCTGCACGAGGCCGGCAACAAGGTGGTCGTCGCCGGCCGGCGCAAGGAACTCCTCGACGAGATCACGGCCGAGCACCCGGGCATCGACGGGCTCGTCCTCGACGTCGCGGACCCCGACTCGATCGCCCAGGCCTGTAAGACCGTGGCGGCGAGCCACCCGGGACTGAACGTCCTGGTCAACAACGCCGGCATCATGCTGCTGGAGAACCTCCTCGACCCGGCCGAACTCCCGGTCGCCGAGGATCACATCGCGACCAATCTGCTCGGCACGATCCGGATGACGTACGCCTTCCTGCCCCTGCTGATGGGCAAGGACGACGCGGTCGTCATGAACGTCACCTCCGCGCTGGCGTTCGTCCCGTTCCCGAGCACCCCGACCTACAGCGCGACGAAGGCCGCGCTGCACTCCTTCTCCGAGAGCCTGCGCATCCAGCTCTCAGGTGCTGACGCCGGCGTCCAGGTGATCGAGGTGGTCCCGCCGGGCGTGCGAACGACCCTGCTGGGCCAGCAGGACAGCGACCAGTCCATGCCGCTGGACGACTTCCTCACCGAGACCCTCGACCTGCTGCGCAAGAAGCCCGACGCGAAGGAGCTTGTCGTCGAGCGCGCCAGGTTCATCCGCGACGCGGTGGCCAACGACTCCTACGACGATGTTCTCGCCATGATCAGCGGCAGCTGACCGACCTGTAGGACCGACGCGGAACAACAGCACGCAGGCAGGTCCTGTGGGGGCCACATCAGGGACGACCGCGAGCTGGACCCGCCTCGGGCGGTCCTCACCGAAGACGCGGAACGGTAGGGAAGCGTCTTCGGCTTCGCCCCGCTCGTCCCACGGGAGGCGACCGGCTTCGTCCTGAGCGCCGAGAGACACGCGAGCGCCCGTCTGACACGGCGAACATCGTCGTGTCCGCCAGGCCGAGCGGCGAGGCCCGGGGCCCGTCCAAGGCGTCGGGCGTCCTCGACGGGGACCGTCGTGGCGGGCCGTCTTCCCTGCCGTCGGCCTGCGGCGCGCCGCCGACGGTCGACGCATTTCCCAGCGGTTCATGCAGATCAGGTGACCATCGGGACGTCTCGCTGCGAGCGCTAGCGGAGTCGCCCGTACGAGCGGCTTTGCGCGGATGGGAGGGGTGTGCTCAGCCATGGATCGGCGGTCTCTGGATAGCCGGGCGGGATGCGGCGAGGATGGGGGCATGGACAAGAAGGAACTGGCGGAATTCCTGCGCCACCGGCGTGAGACGCTGCGCCCCCGAGACGTCGGGCTGGTCGAAGGACCGCGCAGGCGTACGCAAGGGCTACGCCGCGAGGAGGTCGCGCAGCTCGCCGGCATGTCCACCGACTACTACGCCCGCCTCGAACAGCAGCGTGCCCCACAGCCCTCCGTCCAGATCACCGCGGCTCTCGCCCGGGCGCTGCGGCTGTCCTTGGACGAACGCGACCATCTCTTCGTGCTCATCGGCCACAACGCCCCGGCTCGCTTCCACCGCTCCGAACATGTCAGCCCGACCCTGATGCGGGTCCTGGACCGTCTGGACGACTCCCCGGCCATGGTGCAGACCGATCTGGTCGACACCCTCGCGATGAACTGCTTGGCCGTCGCGCTGCTCGGCGACCAGACCCGCCACACCGGCCTGGCCCGCAGCGCCTACTACCGCTGGTTCATGGACCCGGCCGAACGTCTGATGGTTCCCGAGGAGAACCGCGAGCGCCACGGCCGCGCCCAGGCAGCGCGCCTGCGGGCCGCGTTGACGGCCGGCAGCGACACCCCCCGAGCCGCCCGGATCCTTGCCGAACTCCAGGAACACAGCCCCGAGTTCGTCCGCATGTGGGAACTTCAGGAGGTCGCCCGACGCTATGACGACTGCAAGACCGTCCTCCATCCCGAACTCGGCCGCATCGACGTCGACGCCCAGCTCCTGTACACCGAGAACCGCGCCCAAACTCTGGTGGTGCTGACCACTCGCCCCGGCACGGAGAGCCACAGCAAACTCGAACTGCTCTCCGTCATAGGGCACCAGCAGCTCACCCCCTGACGTCCTAACGGGGACCGGGTTGGGCTCGACGCGGGAGGGGCCGGACAAGGGCACCCTGGAATGGTGCAGCCCGCACGGCTTTTGCCCCGCGCTCTACGGCCAAGTATGTCGGCCCCCTGCGCTGTCCGGGCTCCGCGCTCAGGCCGCCCATTTGACCGGATGCTGCCTCCGCTTTACTCTCCAATATATACGGAGGCAGCATCCGTTTTGATGCGGCCGCACGATCACGGCAGGCAGGAGGGCGCATGAGCGCCGGTGAACTGCGGGAACGCAAGCCCCGCGCGGACGTCCAGCGCAACCGCGCGGCCCTCCTGGAGACCGCGCAGCGTCACTTCCTGCGGCACGGGGTCGGCACCTCCCTTGAGGCGGTGGCCAAGGAGGCAGGCGTCGGGCCCGCCACTCTGTACCGACACTTCCCCACCCGGGAGGCGCTGCTGGCGGCCGTGCTGCAGACGCGCTCCGAAGAACTGGTGGCCCGCCAGGCGGACATCGAGCAACTCGGCGACCCCGCCGAGGCGCTGGAGCAGTGGCTGCGGGCGATGGAGGAGTACTTCAGCGCCTTCAGCGGACTGCCGGACCCGCTCATGGCCGCGGCCAGGGCACAGGAGCCGGACAACCCCCTCACCATCCCCTGCGACATCCTCATCACCGCCACCGATCAATACGTGCGAGCCGCCCAGCTTGCGGGGCGCGTGCGCGCGTCGGTGCGGGGGCACGACCTGTTCCTCGCGGCCTGTTCCGTTGCCTGGATCAAGGGCACCGGCACCGAGAGGGAGCCGCTCGACCGGCTCCGCACGCTCATCGCGAGTGGCTACCTCCAGCAGGACACCCAGGCGTAAATCGCCAGGCACCCCGCTCCGCCCCCGCAACGCCGGGGCGCACCACCACCCATCCATCACATCGCGCTGCCCTCAGCGGCGGCATGACCCCCTAAGGAACGAATCATGAAAATTACTGTCATAGGCGCCGGAACCATCGGCGGGAACCTCGCCGCCAAGCTCAGCACGGCCGGTCACGACGTCCAGGTGGCCGACGCCCGCGGCCCCGAGGCCGTCCGGGCCGAGGTGCTGGAGTCCGGGGCCCGCGCGGGAGACCTCACCGACGCCGTCCAGGGCCGGGACGTCATCGTCCTGGCCATCCCCTTCGGGGTGGCGGGCCAGCTGGCGGACCTGTTCGCGTCGGTCCCCGCCGAGACGGTGGTCATCGACACCGCGAACTACTACCCGCACCTCTACGGGCACATCGAAGCCGTGGACAACGGCCAGATCGACAGCGTGTACACCGCCGAGTTGCTCGGCCGCCCCGTGGTCAAGGCGTGGAACGCCGCACTGGCCGAAACCCAGCGGACCAAGGGCGTCCCGGCCGGAACACCCGGCCGCCTCGCCATCCCCGTCGCCGGCGACTCCGAGGAGGCACGGAAGGTGGCCATGCAGCTGGTGGACGACACCGGCTTCGACCCCTACGACACCGGCACACTGGCCGACTCCTGGCGCCAGCAGCCCAACGGCCCCGCCTACTGCACCGAACTGACCCTCGACGAACTGCCGGCGGCCCTGGCCGCGGCCGACCGCGTCAAGGACGCGGCCATCCGCGACAGCCTCCCCGAACGCTTCGCCGCCCTCCCGGCCAACCCCACCGTCGACGACGTCGTCGAGATGAACCGCGCCGCCCACCGCTGAGACACCCGACGCCGCTCTCGTGCACGCAACGGCACGAGAGCGTCAGCGTCGGCAGCCCACGAACACACGACGAACACGAAGAGCGCACAATCCCCCGCGCTGCGACCCGCAGTCCCGGCACGCCGCTGCCTGCCGGTGCCCGCAGAGGGTGCGTCCCGCGCCCAGCCCTTACGTCAGCTGCCTCGTCGCATGGCCTGCCGTACCGCGCTCTGCCGCGGCCGTCGTGGCGGTGACTGCTGCGGCAGGGAGAGGAACCCCCCTGCCCGGCACCGCATCACCCTTCACCGACATCGCACGCTCCCGACGCTCCCCCGGCGGTTCCTGCCCACCGCCCTGTCCCTTTTGGACATCCGCGGCGTAATGGAATCCGCACAGACGGCCCCCTTCCAACAGCAACACCCAGTCATGGACGGTGCACGTCGTCTCGGGTGCGGCGCGGAACGCCCTGGGCAAAGAGCTGCTCCGGGCCGAGGAGGAGGGGCGGACCTCGCAGGATTTCACCGATGGCTACAGCGAGGAGAGCATCTACCTTGAGCGGTCGCAGGCCCTGGACGCGAGTGTCTACCAGGCCCGGGGCATCGAGCGCTCGGACCGGGACGGCAGGAGGGCGGCGGTCCGCGAGAACCTGGAGATCTACGGCGCTTCCCATGCCGCCTTCCTGTTCATGCCGCCACTCGGCGACGGGGTACGGACGGCCGGCGACATGGGCATGTACGCGCAGAACTTACTGCTCTCGCTGGCGGCCCGGGGGCTGGCCGGCATCCCGCAGACCGTACTCGGCGTCTACGCCGACACCGTCCGCGAGTTCCTCGGTGTCCCCGCGGAGCTCAAACTCCTCCATCTACTCCTGCAACGGCGGCCTCCCGACAAACGATCGCTTCCAGGGCTCGGCCGCTCGTCAGCCGCCAAGACGGGGCCTCCACACTTCCAACCCGACTGCGTGCCCAAAGCGTGCCCATAAGACCGGCAAACCACGGTCAACAACGGTGCGATCCTGCGCTCCCTGACACCACGCCTGAGCGCGTATGCCCAGGTCAGAAGCCATCCGTCCCGACAAGCGCCGTCGCTTCCCAAGCTGAGAGTGCGAGTTCGATTCTCGTCACCCGCTCTTTTTGAAACCCCAGGTCAGTGGCCTGGGGCTTGTTTGTTGGGCGGGGCGGCAGGCCCTCATGGGGGGTCAGTTGTGGGTGTTCCAGAACGCGCAGTGGTGGCGGGACTCCGCCGTGTGGGTGGGGGCGATGTGGTCCGGTGCGAGGGAGAGCACGGTGCGCCGGGGCCAGTGCGGTGATGACGGGCCGTTGGGGTCGGTGGTGCGGGCGAAGCGGGTCCAGTAGTCGATCATGGTGTCGGCCAGTCGGTGCTGTGCCGCGGTGAGGTCGCGGGGGCGGCCTCCCAGGTCGAACAGGTAGGGCAGTTCGCTCGCGTGCGGTGCGCCGAGTGGGAACGGCGGTGTGCCGGAGGTGAGCGGTGGGGCGTGCTCGTCAGCGAACTCGTAACGCCAGGTGGGAACTTGAGCGGCCAGCAGGGCGTCGGTGCGCGCCGTCGGGCAGGCGAAGTTCGCGTCGCCGATGACCGCGCCGAACACCGGGCCTCCGTCCGTGCGGTGCACCGGGTACTCGCGAACGATCGCCCTGGCCTGCCCCGCGGAGGGGAAGAAGGCGGACACGACGTCGGGCCAGGTGTCGGCGGTGACGGGGTTGCCGGCCTGGATGATCCCGGCGGCCCAGCCGTTGCCCTCGTCGTGGTTGTTGCCGATGAGGACGGGGACGTGGTGGAAGTGGCCGGCGGTGATCGCCGCCGCGGGGTCGGTGGGCAGCAACGGGGTGGCGTAGGCGGGCTGTTGGTCGGTGGCCTGGGCCGCGAGCAGGCGCGGGGCGGACGCGCGCCGCAGGCAGGACAGGACGTCGTGGGTGGAGCCGCAGCCGACCTTTGCCGCGAAGGCCGTGCCCGTGGCGCGCGCCGTGGACAGGGGGACGGAGGACGGGGCGAAGGGACGGTCGGGGCGGCCTGTGCACGGGCCGCTCTCGATGATCGCCCGGTCGAAGAGGCCCGCGGCGGCGGGTGCGGCGAGCTGGGCGCAGACGCTGTAGCCGCCGGCGGACTCACCGGCCAGCGTCACGTTGTGCGCGTCCCCGCCGAAGGCGCCGATCTCGGCGCGGACCCAGCGCAGTGCCGCCTGCTGGTCGGCCAGGCCGAAGGTGCCGGAGCCGGGCAGCCCACTGTGGGCGAGGAAACCGAGGGCGCCGAGGCGGTAGTCGACGGTGACGACCACGACGTCGCCGCGGGTGGCCATGCGGTGGGCGTCGTAGGAACTGCCCGCCCCAGTGGTGAAGCCGCCGCCGTGCAGCCACACGATCACCGGGCGGGGGTGCGCGGGTCCCGCGTCGTCGGGCGTGGTGATGTTCAGGTGGAGACAGTCCTCGTCGGTGCTGCCGCCCGGCACCTCGCCGGCCGGCTGCGGGCAGGCGCTCGCGGGCCGGGTCGCGTCCCGCACCCCGGGCCAGGGGGCCGCGGGGTGGGGCGGCGCCCAGCGGAGGCTGCCGACTGGGGGCGCCGCGTAGGGGATGCCCTCGAAAGTGCGGTAACCGTTGTGGGCGGTACCCCGCACCAGGCCGTCGTGGATACGAACCGTGGTGACGGCGGGCCGGGTCGGCGGCGCTGCGGACCAGGCCGTCGCGAGAACGGCGGTCAGGGCGCAGCCCAGGGTGGTCAGGACGCGGTGCATGGTCGTCGTCTCCCCGTTCGGTCAGCTGCCGCCCATGCCGCCCTTCGCGGCGATCATGGTCATCGGCAGAGTGCGTACGGCTTTCTCCAGGCCCGGCGCGAGGGCGGCCAGCGACCCCGTGCAGGCGTCGATACGGGCCTGGAAGGTCTTGTGGTCCTGCCGTGGGACCACCGAGCGGATGCCGCCCGCCGCGGCCAGCGCCAGCAGCGCGGCATCGGCGGCGGGGAGCTCCCGGACGGGCCGGTCTCCGTGCAGCGCCTCGGACACCCGGGCGCGGAGTACGGCGGGCACGGCGCGGTCCGTCACGGTCAGGCGCCGGGTACCGAAGGGGATGCGGGGCGCCTGCACGGTGAGTACTCCCGTCGCGACGAGCCGGTCCTCCACCTGGGTCAGGGTCTGCTTGCGGTGGCGGCGGACGAGGTTCTTCCAGCCGTGCCCGGCGGCGGCGTCGCGCAGCACGCCGTCCAGGACCGGGTCACCGGTCGGCCGGGTTCCGGACACGGTGACCTTGCCGCCGCCGTCCTCCTGCAGCCGGCCGCGCGACGCGAGGTCGACCAGGGCGGCGGCACGCACCAGCAATCGGGTGCGGGAACGGTCGTAGGGGCCCTCGGCCGCGTCGTCGTGGGCGAGCAGATACATGAGGCAGGCCAGATCGTCGTTCACACCTCGACGCTACGGCCGGGAACCCCGGCCCCGGATCGGCCACGGGAACGGAAGGGCACTGGGAACGTAGGAGGACCGCGGCCCGGCCTCCTCCTTGAGGAGGAGGTGTTGTCAGGGGCGGTGCGGCTGCACGAGGCCATGGTCGTAGGCGGCGACGACGGCCTGGACACGATCGCGTAGGCCCAGTTTGCGCAGTACCGCGGTGACATGGTTCTTGACGGTGGCCTCCGACAGGCGCAGCCGCTCGGCAATCTCCGCGTTCGACAGCGCCTGCCCGATCAGGGTGAACACCTCCCGCTCGCGGCCGGAGAGATCCCGCAGGGAGGGCGGCGCCGCCGCGTCGGGCGTGGTGCGCAGGAACCGGTCGAGGACGCGGCCCAGCACGGCCGGTGCCAGCAGCGCGTCGCCGCGCGCGGTGAGGCGGATCGCGTCGACGAGTTCGGTGGGGCGCATGTCCTTGAGCAGGAAACCGCTCGCCCCCGCCCGCAGCGCGGCGAGCACGTGCGCGTCCAGGTCCCAGGTGGTCAGCACGAGCACCCGGGCCGCACTGCCCGACTCCGCGATCCGCCGGGTCGCCTCGATGCCGTCCATGACAGGCATGCGTACGTCCATCAGCACCACGTCAGGTGCCAGTTCCCGCGTCAGCCGCACCGCCTCCCGGCCGTCAGACGCCTCACCGACCACCTCCAGGTCGTCCCGGGCGTCGATGATCATGCGGAATCCGGTACGGACCAGGGCCTGATCGTCGGCCACCACCACACGCAGCGTCATGACACGCGCTCCACCGGCAGCCGCGCCGCCACCTCGAACCCGCCCTGGGGCAACGGACCGGCGCGCAGGCTGCCACCCACGAGCCGTGCCCGCTCCTTCATCCCCACCAGACCGCGTCCCGCTCCCGCCGCGTCCGAACGGCCTTGTGGCGTACGCCCGTTGTCGACCACCGAGATCTTCACGCACTCCCTTTCGACCGTCACGCACACGCCCACCTCGTCGGCGCCGACCGCGTGACGCAGCGTGTTGGTGAGAGCCTCCTGGACGATCCGGTACGCCGCCAGGTCCACCACGGCCGGCAGCCCGTCGAAGGCGCCCTCGCGGTGCACGCTCACGGTCATCCCGGTCGCCCGCACGGGGTCGGCCAGCCCGTCCAGGCGGGCGAGCGAGGGCCCCGGCTCCAGCTGCTCACGGGCCGCCCCGCCGCCCCCGGCCTGTTCGGCCTCCCCGGGCTCGGGTCCGAACGCCTGTAATAGCAGGCGCAGTTCCCCGAGCGCCGAGCGGGCGCCCGCCTCGATGGCCCGCAGCGCCTGACGGGCCTGGTCGGGGCGTTCCGCGAACACATCGTCCGCGGCACCCGCCTGGATGAGCATCACGGAAAGTGTGTGCGCCACCACGTCGTGCACCTCGCGCGCGATCCGCGCCCGTTCCTCGACCACGGCCCGGCGCATCTCCGCTGCCGTCCGTGCATGCTGCGCCCGGCGCCATTGGCCCACGGTCCACGCGAGGACCACCGCCAGCAGACAGACCGCCACCCCCGTGGGGCCACCCCCTGCCCCGAACGCCAGCGGCACCGGCAAGCACATTGCCGCGAGCGCCCGCACCGACGCCCGCCGCGGCCTGGTGGCCGACAGCACGCACAACGTGACCTGCGCCGCGAGCAGCGCCCCCGTCAAGGACACCGAGGGCAGCAGCGACCACACCGCGATCCCCGTCGCCGCGTTCACTGCGAGTACGGCGACCGGGGCCCGCACCTGCCGTCTCAGGGCGCAGACCTGCACAAGAACCAGGGCCACGGCCACGAACAGTCGCCAACCGCGCTCCGCGCCGGCGACGAGCACCGCGGTACCGGGTACGGCGAGCACCAGACCGGCCGACCCCCACCACAGCGCCCGCACCGCCCGCGGCGACAGCTCGCTCCGCGCCTCCCCGGCGAACACATCGCCCGGCTGTCTGCTGCTGCGGTCCACTCCCCCACCCTATCCAGCGGCCACGGCGCGACCCGTGGACCCGCAGGTCACAATGAGCGCTGGTCACTGGTACCGCGATACACCGGCAAGGTCGTCATCGACGATCCGGCCGGATGCCCGGAACGTCGTCCAGGGCTCAGCCGTGCAGCGCACGGTAGGCCGCGATCGCCCCTGGGTGCAGAGGGACGGCGCCGGTGCCGATGAGGCTGCGGACGTCGAGGAACTGGGTGCCGACGGCGTTGGGGGGAACGAGTTCGGTTGCGCGCTGGACCAACAGACGGGTGAGCGCCTCGGCCACGCTGCGGGGCAGCTCGGGGCACACCAGCAGGTTGAACACTCCGATGGTGGCGACCCCGCCCGCCGCCCGGTACGCGCCCTGCGGCAGGGACACCTCTTCCAGGCCCGAGCCCGCCTGGCCGCCCTGTCCGCCCAGCCGGGGCAGCAGACCGGCCAGCGGCAGGAAACGCAGACCGAACCGGTTATCGAGTTCGGACAGAGCCGGCAGCAGTACGCCGCCCGCCACGAGCAACGCGTCGACCGAGCCCGCTCTCAGAGCGTCGGCCAGCGGGTCCATGGTCACCCCCATCGCGAACCTGCAGTACAACGGCGCAGCACCCCAACCGCAGCAGCCACCCCCGTCCGGTAGTTGATCGCTTGGGCGGCCGCAAGTCCCGGCTACCGGTGATCAGGTGTGGCTGATCAGACGGGGATCCAGTCAGGCCACGATGGCGGAACGTTACTCACGGGGCAGAGGCCGGAGTCGCCGGGATAGCCGTCCAGCGTCCCCCGGGTCGCGAAGAACCACCATGCCAACCACACCGTCGCGACAACCACCAGCAGCGTCGGCAGTGCGACGCGGACCGCCGTCGGCGCGGGAAGCACCAGGCGGCGGCCGATGGCCCGAGCCACGAGCCCAACGAGTGCTTCGCCTCCCACGACAAGAGGGAACAGGAAGTTGAGTTCGAAGCGTCCGCCGGCGTCGTAACCCGCGTCGCAGTATGCGCGCGCCCAGACGGTCAGGGACCAGGCGACGCAACCCGTAGCAGCTCCGAACAGCGCGGAGCCCGCCCAGGGGAGACAGGAGGTGGATCTCAGCTCGGCTGTGTGCACGACATGACACGACATCGAACGCACCATTCACGGTTCCGAGATGGGCGCGGGTGAGTGTCCAACTGCGTGACAACGCCGACGGACAACGGCGGACGAGCACGGACGCCTGCGGACTATCAGCCAGTTGAGAGGCACACCAGCCCAAGGCGGCTCCCCCGCCGAAGTTGCTTCACGGCGAAGGACTGTCGACCACACCACCGTCCAGCCGGGCGGTTTTCGGGCGACCTCAACTGCCATCGCCCGAAGATCGACAGTCGCCCTGCGTGCACACTCACACGAAGTGGACCGGAGCCCGTTGAGAGCTGTGCGGCCACCTGGTAGGCCATCTCGGACTCCACAACACGTCGGCGTTACTCCGGGTCCGCTACGGCAGGCCCCAGGCGGGGCCCGGCTCGCTGACGGCGACGGGCGCGATGACGAGGTCGGGGCGGGAGCCGGAGTGGACGAGGACCTCGCGGCCCCGGGGCAGGTCGACGGCGAGAATGCCCTCGCCCAGATCACGGGTGTGGGCGGCAGTACCGTCGTCCAGCAGCACGGTGAGGGTCCCGGTGAGACCGTGCCGGAGCTTGAGCGGCTCGCCCGCCAGACTCCTGATCCGGATGAACCGGGTGGCCCCCGCTCTTCGGACGGCGCTGACCAGGAAAGCGCCCTGGGTCCGGAAGTCGTGCAGGGTGACATCCGACCAGGAGGACGGGACGGCCGGGAAGACGCGGATCACGCCGCCCCAGCTCTGGCAGAACATGTCGTGCAGGGACTGCGAGGCGGACAGCGGCGTCTCGATGACCGGACCGGCCTCGGTGTAGTGCGTGTTGGCACGGCAGGGGTAGCGTGTGGCGGGGTCGAAGAACTTCCGCAGGTACGTGATCGCGGTGTCACCGTCGCCGGTCATCGCGTACATCGAGGCGGCCCCGGTGTAGCTGTAGCCCCGGTGGGCGCCGGTCAGCGCGTGCCAGTGGGTCACCGACTTCGCGATCAGGTCGCGGCTGCCGGGCTGGTCCCAGTTGACGAGATAGAGCGGATACACCATCAGCAGGTGCGAGTAGTGCCGGTGGGACTGCGCGTACGGGGTGTCGGCGCCGATCATGAAGCCGTTGTCGTCGACCGGGTACGGCGTGAGCCTGGCCAGCACCTCCTGCCATCGGGGGATCAACTCCTCGTCGACTGCGAGCAGTTCGGCGGACTCGATGAGCGTCTGGCAGCCCCAGCGGATCAGGGCCAGGTCGTAGTTGGTGTCCTGTGGCGGCACGACGGGGTATTCGGGCGAGAGCGTGCTGGGCAAGTGGAGTCTGCCGTCGCTGCCCGGGGTGAGGAAGTGCAGGTAGTAGTTGATCGCCCGGCGCAGCACGGGATAGATCGTGTCGCGCAGCAGCGCCTTGTCCATGCTGTGCCGGTAGGACAGCCACACGTTGTGCAGCGCCCAGGTGAGGTCGCCGGTCTCGGCGCCGGTTCCGGGCTCGCCCACGCCTCGGTTGGCGAACATGTCGGAGCTGCGGCCGATGCCGGAGCTGTCTGCGCGGTAGGCGGGGGGCACGTTGGCGGCGAGCTGTTCCTGGTTCTGGCGCAGCGTGGTGGCGAGCGCGTCCAGCTCAGGGTGGTTGAAGCCGTGGATGAGCCAGTACTCCAACTGGACGTTGAGGTTCCACCAGACCGCGGGCCAGGGTGTGGGCTCCAGCCACGGCCCGGAGGTGGCCATGACGGGGCCGTCGGCGCGGCTGGCGGAGGCGACCTTGTAGAGCTGGATCCAGTGGAAGCTCTGCAGACGCTGGTCGGGGAACGAGACGAAGCTCTTGCGGTAGAACGTGTGCCACCACTGAGTGTGGCGTCGCCTGAGGGCGCTGTAGGACGCTGCACGCCGGAGGTTGCGCAGCGAGTCGGCTTCGGCGGCCGTGCCCGAGGGCGAGCTGTGCCCGACGCTGAGCAGCAGGTCGTGGCCGGTGCGGCGGTAAGCGGTGGCGGTCTGGCCGCCGGTGAGGGGCTGGAGCACCTGCTCGGTGCCATCGGCGGAACTCCGGGTGATCCAGGGCGGGTTGGCGGTGTAGCCGGAGGGCGGGGCCTCACTGATGTGCCGAGGGCTGAGGGCCTCTTCGGGGTGAAACGTCCAGGTGACCCGTTCGCCGCCGCCGGCCGTCACACGGGCGGCGAAGACCTCGTCGTGGATCAGGGCGGAGAGGGTGAGCGTGCCCGCGGTGGTGGTGACGGTACCGGTGAGCTCGGCGTTCCACAGACTCAGCCGCCAGTCGACGGACGTGATGGTGCCGAGCGGTTCAAGTGTGAGGTGGCCGACCGGCAGGCGACAGGTGCCCCAGCCGCTGCCGAACTCGGGCCGGTGGTCCTGGACACGGCCGTGCTGGACGGTGAAGCGGACCTGATTGGCGCCCGGCTCCTGGTACACCATGCTGCCGAGCAGCCCGTCGCCCAGGAACGGCCCCTCGTACCAGACAGTGGGCAGTCTGCTCCACAGCAGATCCTGGCCCCGCAGGAATCCTTCCCAAGCGCCGTCGGTGCTCATGGTGTCGCGAAGTCTCCAAGCGCTTTTCCCGGACCGGGACACCGGCACGGGCTCTTCGGCGTGGGCGGTCCCGGGCAGGGCCGCAGCAACTCCTCCCAACGCGGTGCCGAGTACGACTCTGCGGGGCACCGGCAAGTGCTTCCCCGGCTGCGAGGTCATCATCGTCCTCCAGAACTGACGGTCCCTAATACATCGGGTGTATCGAGGAACCTAGGCACGCTCCGTACACCTGTCAACGACTCAGGTGGCGAGCAAATCAGTCACTAAAGCAGCGAGAATGCGTGTCGGACATTTGCATGCCCACCCCAAGATCTTTGGTCGAAGTTCTTGACTCCTCCGATGTATTGCAGTTGCCTGCGTTCGCGTTACTCACCGCGCATTCCGCGCTCGGCAGGCGGCCGACCCCCACCGGAAACCGGAAGGACGGACCACTCACGGGTGAGGGCGCGGGGCACATCTGAGGCCTGAGGCTTCACGGAGACCGGGGCCTCGGCAGGAGTGGCCGGCGGCGCGGCGGTCACCGGTGGTACTGGTGCGGCGACCATCGCGGGCGCCACAGCTACCGTCAGGGCGGTGGGACGGTGCGAAGCCTTCACGCCGTCGGCGATGGCCGGGGCGACCGGCCGGCCGGTCCCGGGCTACCCCACCCGCGCGGCCCTGCTGGACTGGCTGGGCAACACCGCCTACGACGCCGACAACGCGTGCGTCGCCTCCGATGAACGAACCCCGGACAGCGCGTTCCGCGCGTTGCGACCCGTGTTCTACCGCGCTGTGCGCTCACTCCTTGGGGACGATCACGAGGAGGCAGGCCACCCTCGTCGCCACCATCCCTCTGGCCCGGCACTTGCTTCTCACCGGGCACCGGGATGAACTGGCCGACCACGCCCGCTTCCCGCTGACCACCAGCACCCACCGCCGCCGACGCGACCGCGTGCTGGAAGCCTTGACGGAGTGGGGTCACGATGTCAGCGGCCTGGACAACGCGGACGGCGTCGCGGTCCGGGAACACCGGACCCGGCAGAGAGCGGAACGCTGGACGGGCGGCTGCGCCGATGATCTTCCGCTCTGACTCCAACTCGAACCCGGGAAAGTACGGGCTGTCCCACTCCGAGCAGGTGTCGTCAGGACTTGAGGCGATCCGCGTCGCGTGACAGGTCCAGGCACCGGATGCAGGCATGCGGCGGCATCACGCGGGCCAGTTGCCGGGCTTCGTGCTCGTCGCGCACCGACAACGTCCAGGAACTCCAACTGCAGTGACAGGAAGGCTAGTTCAGGGCAGGGACGCACGATCCCGTACAAGCCACGCCACCGTCCCACCGTGCACACCAGTGGCGCGAACCTTTGGCCCACCGGACAATCCACGTCGCTGATCCGATCTGCTTCCTCGCGTACGCAGTCGGCCAGATTTCAACTATGCCGTTCCGTGTTGCTCGCGTATCAATGGGGAGCGCAAGTTCCGACGGACCGTCAGATTCGATCCCCCGCAGTGTGCCCGCACCCACTCGGCCCGGGGTCGCCATCCCACACATGGCACTCCCACCACCGGGAAGGGAACACGACTCCCATGAAGCGATTAACCACAGGTGCGGCACTCACGGCTGGGCTCATTGCCGCCACGACTCTGGCCTTCGCGCCCTCCGCGTCCGCCGCCGTCACCCCAGGCTCCGCCACCATCACCGCCGCCTGCGGCATCTTCGGCGGCGGCACGGCCACACTGACCGCGACCCAGGTCAGCAGTACTTCAGCCACCATCACCCTCAGCTCCACCGCCATCACCACGCCGCTCGCCCTGTCGGCGAACTCCATCAGCTCCACGCTCACCATGACCAACTCCACCGGCGCCAACCGGGTGTTCAGCGGCACCGTGAACCCGGCCATACCCGCCGGCGGCGCGGTCACCGTCGGTCCGCTTCCCGGCACCGTGGCCGTCGGCGACAGCCTGGACTTCTACAAGGGCTCACTGAAGATGGTCATCTTCGGCATCTCCGTCACCTGTACGTCGAACGCCGCCCAGACGCCTGGGCCCTTCGTCTTCAGCTGAGCCTGCCGTGAGTGAGTGATTCGTTCCCGATGCCGCAAGGACTGATGGGCCTGACGATCTGTCATGTTCTTGCGGCATCTCCACCGACTTCCAGGAGCCGCCGCACCCGCGCCTGCGGAGAACCGAACCGTCGCTCCGGGCGGACGACGCCCTGGCCGCACCGGGATAAGACCCCGCAAGGCTTCCACCCGGAGCGACGCCGTACCAGTCGCGAGATTCCCACGAGCGCCGCGCACCACGCGTACACCCCCCGAACACACCTTCGGCGTTCTCGGCACCGAGAAAATCCCTGTTCAGGCGGCGGCCTGGAGCAACGGCCTCGCCCCCCATGTCACACGTGGCTCTCATCGTCACGGGAACCCACACCGGCGAGATCCGGGCGACCGCAGCCCCGTCACACCTGTTCGTCCCCGCGCAGCCACACGGCCGACTGCCGCCGGCCACGCACCGGCCCGACCGGCACTCCCCTGCGCTTGTACCCCGACGACATCCTCGCCACAGCGGAGATGGCCGCCGAACACGAGCGCCTCCGCCGGCTGCTAGGGCCTCGGCACGAAGTAAGGGTTCCGGACACACTGTGTGCAGTCCAGGAATCCAGCCCGCGATCTTCCCCACCCGCTCTGCACGCAGTGTGCGATACGACCTCTCATACGCTCACCGCGACGATGCGGGCCACCGGCGGAATGCCTGTCATCGGCTCAGTCCCCGACCCGTACCAGCCCGCTCTCGTAGGCGAAGATCACCGCCTGGATACGGTCCCGGAGGCCGAGTTTGGTCAGGATCCTGCCGAGGTGGGTCTTCACGGTCGTCTCCCCGACGAAAAGGCGGCCCGCGATCTCGCCGTTGGCCAGTCCCCGGGCCACCAGGGCAAGGACGTCCCGTTCCCGCTCGGTGAGAGCCGCCAGACGGCCACGCTGGGCGGACACGGACGCGGGGGCATGCAGGACGAAACGTTCGACCAGGCGCCGGGTCAACGACGGCGCCACCATGACCTCGCCCCGCAGCACCGCACGGACGGTCACCAGGATCTCCTCGGCGGGGGCGTCCTTGACGAGGAAGCCGTTCGCGCCGGCACGCAGGGCCGCGTAGGCATATTCATCGAGGTCGAAGGTGGTGACGACGAGGATGCGGGGCCCGTCGGGCTGTGCGCAGAGGTGTTCGGTGGCTGCGAGCCCGTCCAGACCGGGCATGCGTACGTCCATCAGGACGAGGTCCGGCTTCAGGGCGGCCACCCCCGCGATCGCCGCGTCGCCGTCGGCGGCCTCGCCCACCACGGTGAGATCGGGCTGGCTGTCGACGACCATGCGCAGCCCCATCCGGATCAGTTCCTGATCGTCGCAGATCAGCACCCGGGACGATGACACGGTGCGTTTCAAGGTCGGGGTCGGGTCGGTCATGGGGTCACCCTGGTGGGCTCCGGGACGCCAGGGCGCAGGGTTGCGGCGACCCGGTAGCCGCCCTCGGGTGTGGGCCCGGCGTCGACACGCCCGCCGTACAGGGCGGTGCGCTCACGCATGCCGGTGAGTCCGCGACCGGACGGCAGCAGCGGGGCGGGACGCCCGGCTGCTCCGGCTGAGTTCTCCACCTTGACGCGGACCAGCCGCCCGGGCCCCTGCCTGCCGGTGTCGACCCGCACATGAACCGTGGCGTCCGGCGGCGCGTGCTTGACGACGTTGGTGAGCGCCTCCTGCACGATGCGGTACGTCTGCACAGTGAGATCCGCCGGAAGGCCGCCGTATTCTCCGCGAAGGTCCAGCAGGGCGCGCCTGCCGCTCGTGTTGAGGCGTTCGACCAGCCGCCGCAGATCGGCCGGGAGGTGTTCGGTAGCCGCACCGGAGCCCGAGTCGCCGATCGAGGCGTCCGCGTCGGGGGTACGCAGCACCTCCAGCAGCCGGCGCAGTTCGCCCAGTGCCTCACGGCCGGTCGCGCTGATGACGCCGAGCGTGCGATCGACGACGGCGGGGTCGACGTGCCGCATCAGCCGGCCGCCCTCAGCGTTCAGCACCATCACGCTGACACTGTGCGCGAGGACATCGTGGATCTCCCGGGCAATGCGCGCCCGCTCCTCGGCGACGGCGACCCTGGCCAGGGCGAGGCGCTCCGACTCGGCGAGCACGGCCCGCCGCTCGAACTCGGCGATGTAGGCGCGCCGGGCACGGACGTACTCCCCGAACACCCAGGCCCCGGCCAGCAGGAGCCCCACCGCGAGCGGAGTGAGCCAGGCCCCCCGGGCGCCCGGGCCGCCGTAGTCCCGCTGCCAGGCGGGAATCCACAGCACAACGCAGCCGGCGGCACAGACCACCGTCGCCGCGGCGGCGCGGCGCAGGCCACGCACCGTGAGGGTGGCCACGACCGCGGCCAGGGCGACAGCGCCGCGTCCTGGTTCCTGTCCCCACACCTGCCCGAGGAACTGCGCCCAGAACGCCGCCGTCACCAGGGTCGCGACGAGCACAGGCCGACGGCGGCGCCACAACAGCGGCAACACCAGGGCTACATACACACCCGCCTGCGCCCACACCGGCCGCCAGCCCGGCTGCGGTCGGATCACCGGCGGCACCGCCACGAGCGCCACCAGCAGGACATCCGTCAGCCACGGGCGGCCCCGCCGCAGGCGGGACAGGGTCTCGATCAGCCGATACACCACCTCACGCTACGGCCGGGGCCACTCCCCCACATCCTCCCGGCGGGCGTCACGGGGTCCTCCCATGGTCGTACACGGACCGGCCGAGGACACGACGCACGGCCACCCGAAGTGCTTCGACCATGGCCGCCATGTCGATCACCGCCGAATTCCTCCGACGCCCCCTCATGACCGGTGCCGTAGCAGCCAGTTCACGACGGCTCGCGTACGCGATGACCGAGGGCATCGGCCTCGAAAAGGCCCGGCTCGTGGTCGAACTCGGCCCGGGAACAGGGGTGTTCACCGACGCGATCCTCGCCCGGCTCGCATCCGACGCGCGACTTGTCGCGATCGAGCTCAACCCGGCACTCGCGGCACGCCTGTCGGCCACCCGGCGCGACACACGCCTGACCGTGAAACAGGGTTCGGCCGCCGAACTGGCCACCACGGTGGGCGAACCTGCCGACGCGGTGGTCTCCGGGCTGCCCTGGACCGTCATGCCGCGCGAACAGCGCAAGCACATCCTGGACGCCGTGACCGAAGTCCTCACGCCAGGCGGTCGCTTCACCACCTTCGCCTACCTCCACGCGGCCTGGACCCCACCCGCCCGCCACTTCACCGCCGAACTCTCCCGTCGCTACAGCCGGTTGGAACGCTCGACCGTGGTCTGGGCGAACCTCCCACCCGCCTTCGTACACCGCGCCACCCACACCCCATAACCACAACCACCACAGCCGCACGACACGGCAGTCGCGCAGGATCTTCCAACTCTCCCGCGTTGACTGTCTGCTGAGCCCTTAATCGCGCCGGGGCACCTGAGCCGTCTGAGGCGTGTGGAGTGAAGGTGTGCAGTGGGATGTGGCGTTGGTGACGTCTGTCCCTAATCCGGTGCCGCAGTTGGCTCGGCAGCGCTACGACAGGGGGTCGGCAGCCCAAGGGAGAGGGCGGGCATGGGCGCGATACAGCTGTCCCGTCAGGCGGCGCAGTCCGAGTCCGCTGCGCCGGCCAACCTCACCTCGGCGCAGGCTGCTTACGAGCGGAGGGTGCGTGAGCTGGATCAGCTGATTGCGCGGCTGCGCAATCCCGCATCACCGTGTAGCCGCCGGCGATTTACCCACGTGCCGGCGCATGCGCGAGAGATGCCCATCTCGGCGGCGCCGTGAGCGATGGGACGCGTCCGGCACCGCTTCGCAAGCCGCCTACGGCCCTCGCCGCTCAGGGGCGCATTCGCGTGGGGCACTCGTCGTCCTCTCGAAGTCGGACGACGGCAGGCGCGACACCTGTCGTGCGCGCCTGTCGCATTGCGGCCTTTCAGCCCCGCGGTGCGACGCGGATACGGTTCCCGTCAGGATCGGCTGCGAGGAAGGTCAGCCCGAACCCCGCATCATAAGGCTCGCGCAGGATCGTGACCCCCTTGGAATTCCACTGCTCAAAGGTCGCGTTGAGCTCGTCGGGTCCACCGTCGACGGCCAGGCACACCTCACTGGTGCGCGGGACGTCCGGTGACAGATCCTCGAACTGGCCGGACCACAGACCGAGGTCAGCGCCTGGCCCGAGGTCGAAGGTGATGTATCCCGAAGTCTCGAACGAGGGGCTCATGCCGAGGAGGTCGCCGTAGAAACGAGCCGCGGCGGGAGCGTCGTTCACGTAGACGATGGATACGACGGATGTGGTCATGATTGTTCCTTCTCACAGGCTCGCAGGTGGTAGGTACGCATCCGCCAGCCTGACCGGGATATGCGCCGCATCATGTCGCAATTCCTGAAAAAATTGGTGCGTGACCCCAGACCGCTTCTTCACCCTGATGCTGCTCCTCGAATCGAGGGATGCAGTGACCACACAGGAACTCGCCTCAGCGCTCGGGGTGTCCCTTCGAACCATCACCCGAGACCTGAACTGGCTCCGCGACGCCGGTCTGCCGGTGACCGCACACCGGGGCCGCCTCGGAGGCGTGACCATGCTGCCCGGGTCCGGGCTCGACCTCACGCGACTCACACCGGGCGAGCGTGATCATCTGTCGCTCACCGGGCTGGATGAGAAGCAACGTGCGGAGCTCGACGCATCGGGCGAAAGCCGGCGCGCGCTCTCCAAGATCGCCGCTGCACAGCCACGCCGAGTTCATAAGCTCCTGCCGCTCACCGACGTAGTGCACGTGGACAGCCGTCCCTGGCGTCAGGCACGAGCTTCCGGCACGACTCCGGCTTCGCTGATCGGCACAGTGCGGCGAGGTCGCCGGCTACGGATCGAGTACGACAGCCCACGCGAGTCATGCCCACGCGACCTGGTCGTGGATCCCTACGGGCTGTTCGCCAAGGCCGGCATCTGGTACCTCGTCGCCGACTGCGCCCGAGTGCCACGGATGTACCGACTCGAACGGATCACGACGTGGAAAGAAGTCGACCAGCCGCGACGGATCCGCGAGAGCCAGACCCTGGCCACCGTCGCCGCAGCGCTCATTGGCCAGTGGGAGCACAACCACGCGATAGAGGTCAGCGCCACCATCGACCAGACCCAGATCGAGCGAGCGCAACGGATCTTCGGCCTACGACTCGTCCCGGACGACCATGAAGAATCCGCCACCGGCCACAGGGTAACGATCCGCTTCCTGCATCTGGAGGACGTGCGAGCACTGCTGCCGTTCGGGAGCGCCATCACTGTGCACGGCCCCACCGAAGCCAGGGCTCACCTCCGCCACCTCGCCACCCATCTTGCCCACCACTACGCGCCGTCACCAACGTCCTGACCCGCAACAGCCAGAGCCTGGTGGCGCAGACGAAGCCGAGAGAGCGGAGTCCTTCGGCCCTGCGTGAGCCGGACGCTGCGGACGAGGGACGACCGGAGGGCGGGCGCCTCACCGCCGGGGCCGTCTCGACCGCGTCGTTCGTGCTGGGCCCGAGCTCGCAGAGGGTGCCGAGCCGGTGGCCGGTCACCTGGTGAGGCCCTCCAGACCCCTCAGGACGAGGATGCTGGGGTAGGCCGGTCACGTCCTACCGGTCGGCTGCGGAGCGGTCGGCGCTCGCCGTCCAGGAGGCGAGGAGGCGCAGGGCGTCGTGGGAGGGGGTGCCGGGTTCGGCGGTCCAGACGACGAGCTGCTGCTCGGGGTCACCAGCGCAGCACAGAGCATCCCAGTCGAGGGGCCGGTGTCCGCGGGGCGGCCGATGATCCAGCTCAGCAGCGGGCCCGCCATCACGGTCGTGACGACGGCCATGACCACCATCAGCGAGTACAGGTCCCGGCCCAGGAAGCCCAGTTGCAGGCCGACGTTGAGGACGATGAGCTCGGTCAGGCCGCGGGTGTTCATCAGCGTCGCAAGCGCGGCGGACTGCCGCGCCGGCAGCCGATTCAGACGGGCCGCAGCGAACGCGCCGGTGAACTTGCCGCCCACCGCCACCAGCAGGATGAGCCCCAGCGTGCCCAGCCCAGCCGCGTCCAGGCGGGACAGGTCGACCTGGAGACCGGCAATCAGGAAGAACACCGGCAGGAGCAGGGTGTCGCTCAACTCGCCCAGCCGCTCGTGGACATCGGCGCGCAGTCGTTCGCCGCCGGTGCGCGGCAGGATCACGCCGAAGAGGAACGCACCGAAGATGTAGTGCAGGCCCACCCACTCGGTGGCGGCGGCCGACAGCAGCAGGCCTACCAGGACGGCCGCGAACACTGTCGGGGTCAGCGTCAGGGCGGGGCAGCGGGCCACGAAGCGGCGCAGCAGGGGCCGTACGACGAAGAGCACGCCCAGCAGGTAGGGAACGGCGAGAAAGATGCGCCACTGGTCGGGGCCGGCCGAACCGCTGACGGCGACCGCACCGGCCAGCAGCGACCAGGCCAGGACGTCGTCGATGGACGCGCAGGCCAGCGCCACCACGCCGAGCGGGGAGCGGGTCATGCCCCGGTCGGTGAGGATGCGGGCCAGTACCGGGAACGCCGTGATCGACATGGCGATGCCCATGAACAGCATGAACGCCGTCCGGTCACCGGTGCCGTAGTCATCCATCAGATACAGCGCGAGCAGCATGCCCAGGCCGAACGGCAGCAGGATGGAGCTGAACGACACGGTCGCGGCGAGGCTCCCGCTGCCGCGGATCGTCGCGGCGTCCCACTGCAGGCCGACCAAAAACATAAAGGACGCCACACCGACTGCCGCCAGGGCGCCCAGCAACGGCCGGATGCCGGCCGGGAACAGCGCGTCGCAGAGCGCCCCGTGGAAGAGGGTCGGGCCCAGCGCGATGCCGGCGAGGACCTCGCCGATCACCGCGGGCTGGTTCAGGCGCCGGGCCAGCGCGCCCAGCAGGCGGGCCAGCAGCACGATGGCGGCCAGGCCCAGGAGGAGGGAGGAGGTCTGATGGGTGGTCATGGCAATGGGTCTCCGTCTCCGTAGGGTGAGTCCGTCCCGGGAGCAGAGCAAGGGTGACGCCTCGGCACGCCAGCGGCGGACGGCCGGCGGGACAGGGCGGGACAGACGGAAAACCCGATGCCCACTGTGTGTGGTCACCGGGCTTCTCCTTAGAGACAGGGGGAGTTCGGGGGCGCGGGGGTCGGGCGGGGTAGGCGCCGTAACGGCGGTCGCGGGCGCGCAGGTCGCACAGAGCGGTCTCCAACTCGGCGCGAGTGATGTCAGGCATCAACCCCTCGGAGAAGCACAGCTCCGTGAGCAAGGAAACCCGGTCTGGCTTTCCTTGCTCGGCCCAGCGCGAACCTGCCGTCGGACGGATCCCCAGGGGGCCGTATCCGTCGACGACAAAGGTGCTGTCCGGGCGCTCGTTGATCACGTACTCGATCCGGTCCAGCCGGGCGCCGAACTCCGGGTCGGACGAGTCGTCACATTCCATCGACACGAGGTCAGTTACAGCAACCCGTGATCGTTTCCGGTCGCAGCACCGGCGAGGAGTGAACTCCCAGGCGGGCATGGCCACCGGCCGATACGGTGCCGTCCAGGGGCGGCCTGCCTCGGCCACGAGCCCCTTCGCCACCGGACACACACGGCGCGCCCCTTCCCGCCTCAGGGCCTGCGGGGACGTCGCGGCCGCCTCCACCGTGCCGCACCGCCAACGCCGTGCGGAAGTCGACCTACTGGGTCAACGGCATGACCTGCCGGAGCGGCACGCGGTGGACCAACAGCAGCCCAACCCCCTGTCCCGGGACGGGCGTTAAACCGTCCCCTGTCGCGTCCCGGACTCGTCCGGGGTCGCGGTGAACTCCTCGATATGGTCCTGAGCCCACCACCTGAAGGAACGGGCCGGACTCCCCGTTACCATCTCAACGGTGTCCTCCACCCGGGCCTTGGCGCCGGCCCTCTGCCGCTCCGCGCTCGCCAGAAGCGCCTCCACGACCGAGGGCGGCCAGCGCCCGCTCAGCGCGGCACGGGCCTCGTCCGAGGCCAGTTCCTCGAAACGCAGGGAGATGCCGAGCAGCCGACCCAGCTCACGCGTCTGGTCGACGGCGGTCAGGGCCCGCGGTCCGGTCAACGTGTAGGCATGTCCGGCGTGGCTCTCCTCGGTCAGGGCCCGTACCGCGACCTCGGCGATGTCGCGGGGGTCCACGCAGGCGTTGGGCGACGTCCCGTACAGCGCTCGGACGGTGCGCTCGTGGCGGACAGGGGCGGCCCAGGACAGGGAGTTGGACATGAACGCGCGCGGGCGCAGCAGGGTCCACTGCAGGCCACAGCCGCGCAACAGGTCCTCGTTGGCGCGCTGTCTGCGGGTGATCAGGTCGTCGGCCCCGGGATCCAGGACAGCCGCCGCGGAGAGTTTCACCACCCGCCGCACCCCGGCGGCGCGGGCGGCCGAGACAAAGCGGGCATCGTCGTCGCCGTCGACTCGCGTGGTGACGAGAAACGCCGTGCGCACCCCCTGCAGCGCCCGGGCCAGCGACGACGGGTCCGCGTAGTCTCCGACGACCACCTCCGTTCCCGGGAACATTCCTACGGCCTTCGCCGGGTCCCTGGTCATGACCCGCACGTGCAGGCCGGCAGGCAGGCCGCGGACCACTTCCCGCCCCACCGTCCCCGTCGCGCCCGTCACCAGGATCACCGGGCCCTCCACGCGCCCGGCCCGCCACGACCCCGTCTTCCGTCGTCAACCAACCCTCCACGCCTCCATCTCTCCATACGCTCTTCGCTTCTGCCCATTTGCTGAAGATTCTTATCTTTATCCCGCTTTCTGCCCGACAAGCCTGCTGGGACGATGTCGACCCGGACGCGGCAAGATCCGGGCCGGACGGTTCCTATCGGGTCTTCGGGCTGATCGGACGCAGAAGACCGGAGGCGGCGACGCAGGATCGGGGCGAGCCCGGAGTCCGGCCGCTGGAGGGCGACCGGACTGGGTGTTGTCGACGACCTGGTGCATGGCCGACCTGCGTCCACGGTCGTAGGTGTCCCCCGTCCTAGTACTCCAGCTGTAGATCTTGATCAAGACTCTTCAGTGATCTGACGCTGGTAGTGGCTTGTGCGAGCACGGGCTTGGTGTCGTCGTCGCCAGTGTGACCAGCTGAGTCGATGCGCCAGCCCTTGGGCATGTTGGGAGACGAATGCGGCGAACAGGCGTTGGATCTCGCCACAGGCCAGCGGGGCGAGCCCGAAGGTGAGGTCGCGGCGGTTCGTTCGATGGCGGCCGTGACCACGAGGAAGGCGTGCGCGAGTATCGCCAGGGTGATCCAGCGGTGCCAGGAGGTCCAGCGGCGAACCTGGTGTTCGTCCAGCCCGGCCAACCCTTTGGCTGCCTGGAAGGTCTCCTCCATGGTCCAGCGGCGACCAGCCACCCTGACCAGCGTGGTCAATGGCACCGGAGCGGTCGAGTAACAACGGTGGAAGGCAAGTTCGCCCGCGCGCCGATTGCGCCGCACCAACAGCGACCTGTTGCCAGCGCCCTCCTTCGGGTCGTCGATCTCGACCTGGGCCCAGTCTTAATAGCGGCGGCCTTTGGCACCGTCTCCGGCCGAGAGCCGCTGCCAGGCCTTCTTCGGCCGGCAGCGAGCCAGCACGCCCGCATCGAAGACACCCGCGCGCGTGGGGATCGGCCGTTTGCACGAGACGGCCAGGACGTAGCCCACCTCACGTCTCTCCAGTTCGGCACTCAGGTGGGGATCGCCGCCGCAGACCTCGTCGCCAGTGACCCATGCGGCTGACACGCCGGCGTCCAAGGCCTGGGTGATCATCTCGGTGGCCAATGCGGGCGTGGTGGCGAACCCCAAGTCCTCGGGGATCCCCGCTGCCCGGCACCGGTCGAGGTCCTGTGTCCAGGGAACGCGGGACGTACAGGCGCCGGTCGATGGCAGCGTGTCCGGCCGGGGAGGAGTAGGCGAGGTAGACAGCAACCTGGGCGTTCTCGATCCGCCAGGCGGTGCCGGTGTACTGGCGCTGCACCCCAACGCTCGCTGTCGCCTTCTTCAGGTCGCCGGTCTCATCGACCACCAGGACGGCGTTCTCGTTGCCGAGGTACTCGACCACGAAGTCGCGTATGTCATCACGGACTTCGCCGGCGTCCCAGGACGCACGGTTGAGCAGGTGCTGCATGCCGGCTGGAGTGGCGTCACCGGCATGCTCGGCGATCGGCCAGCAGTTCTTCCGCGGCAACTCCGCAAGCAGGCCCAGCACGAACGCCCGTGCTCGGCGCCGCGGCTCCACCCGGGCGAACCGCCCCACGATCCGCGCCATCAGGTCCTTTAACGCCGGCTGCCACCGGGCAGGGTCTACGCTTTGGCCCACGGCCACCGGCTGATCTTCGTTTGTCCACACAACCAACGATGATCAACGGTGGCCGTGTCCTTCTGCCTGCTACCACGCCTCCACGAAACGACCGAGCAGGGTACAGAGAAGCCACGACGACACTGGAGAGCATGACCATATGGCTGACACGATTCTGACGGAAAGCGAAGCGTCGCTGGCAGTTGAAGACCTCGGCTGGCGGTACCTCCTCGACTGCCTCACCACCGCTGTCACGGTCGACTCTCTCTTCGACGCGTGCGAAGTCATCCGCGCTGCGGTCGACATCGCCGGCCCACACGCGAACGACCATCTGCGCCTGCGCGCGACCGCCGACCGAGTGGAACTCACGCTGGAGACACGTGGCAAATTTCGAGTGACTACGCAGGACGTTGATCTGGCCCGCTCTATCACGAAGGCAGTTCGCACGGCCGGTTACCAGACGGTCGCGCACCCTGCTCACCATTCGGTTCAGTCGCTTGCAATCGCGATCGATGCGATGGACATCCCCGCAGTGCGCCCGTTCTGGAAGGCGGTACTCGGGTATGACGACGTCACTGCGCCCGCCGACCTAGTGGACCCGTCCTATGGCGGTCCGTCTCTCTGGTTCCAGCAGATGGACGAACCGCGCACGCAGCGCAACACAATGCACCTTGATCTGACTGTTCCGCACGACGATGCCGTTGCCCGAGTCGAAGCCGCCCTCGCGGCCGGCGGTCGGCTCGTCAGCGACGACCGTGCGCGAGCATTCTGGGTCTTGGCAGACTCCGAGGGCAATGAAGTCTGCGTGTGCACATGGCAGGACCGTGACTGACGCGTCGTAGGCGGCAGAACGCGGGGCTAGCGGCGTGTGCGCAAGCTCTAGGGCCTGTGTGATGTCGTGATCAAGCGGTTGCTTGCAGCAGGTCGTTGATCCAGATCATCGAGGCGCGGAGGTGGAGGCCGGCGAGATAGCTCTCGGGCGTCTTGTCGTATCGAGTCGCGATGCCCCGCCAGGCCTTCAGCTTGTTGATCAGGCGCTCGACGGTGTTCCGTTCCTTGTAGAGATCGGCGTCGTGACCTGTGGGCCGGCCGCCCCGGCTGCCTTTCCTCTTCCGGTTGGCGGCCTGGTCCTTCTTCTCCGGGATGACGGCCTTGATGCTGCGTTTGCGCAGGTAGGAGCGGTTGGCGCGGGATGAGTAGGCCCTGTCCGCGGCGACAGCCCCGGGCCGGGTTCGGGGACGGCCGACCGGCAGACGGACCCGCACCTTCTGCAGCACGGGGGCGAATTGCGGGCTGTCAGCAGCCTGTCCCGCGGTCAGGACGAACGACAAGGGACGGCACTTGCGGTCCGCAGCGAGATGAATCTTGCTCGTCAGCCCGCCTCGGGACCTGCCGAGCAGGGCTTCCTTCAGACGGAGCTTGCGCCGTCGCCTGAGGTGCCGCAGTTCTTCCCGGCCGGGGGCGTCGCGTCCGTCCTGTCCGTTCTGTTCCGGCGGGCCGCCCCCTTTGCCGGGCCCGTTCCTGGTCGGCGGCGGCTTCCTCGAGGGCGTCCATGACTTCCTTGCCGATGCGCATCCCGGCGGCGTCGTGGTGGGCACGGACGGTGGTGGAGTCCACGCTGACCAGGGACAAGTCGGCCTGCTCCTGGCGGGCGGCCTCAGCGATCATGCCTTCCAGTAATGCGGTGAAGACGCCGGCGTCCCTCCAGACGCGGAAGCGGCCGTAGACCGTCGGCCATGGGCCGAACTCGCCCGGCATCTCCCGCCACTGGCTGCTGGTGCGGAACCGCCAGATCACCCCCTCGAACTGCTTACGCAGCCGCTCAGGGTACGGACCGTAATCGCCTATCGGCAGGAACGGTTCGATCAACTGCCACTGCTCGTCGCTGAGTTGCCTGCGCGTCACGAACGCCTTCCTACCGGATCCGCGTTCCAGACGGATCCAGATCGGCACGATTGATCACGACATCACACAGGCCCTAGACCCGGATTTCGCACGTGGGGTTTGAGGTCTCCAGCCAGCGGGGGCGGGTTTCGTCGATGCCGAGGAGTTCGAGGAGGTGGGCTTGAACGGCGCGGGTGATCAGAATGGTTGGTGGGTCGGTGGCTGTTCCGACACGGATCCGGAGGTCGGCGAGGTGGTAGAGGATCATGCGTCCGGTCGGCCGGAGGGCACGGTTGTCGGGGTAGAGGCCGCGCATGCTCTGGTCGTCGCCCAGGGCCTGGCGGACCTGGCGTTCGATGAGGCAGAACACGAGCAGGGCCAGGCAGATCACGGTGATCAGGGCGGCGATGCGCCGGTTGTGGTGCAAGAAGACCGGGGCCACGGCGAGCGGGCCCTTGAAGTCGCTGTAGCGGCGCTCGACCATCGGCTGGCCCTTGTAGCGGATGAGGACCTCGGCGGCGTCGGCCACTGCGGGATCGAGGGTGGTCAGCAGCGCGTACCAGCCGTCCGTGGCGGCTTGGGCGGCCAGGACTTCCTGGTCGTAGTGCCAGGTCAGGGCGGGTCGGCCGGTCTCGTCGGTGCTGATGGAAGTGACCAGGCAGGAGCCGATACGGCGTTTGCTGGTGATCACACCGATCCGTGCGGTGACCTTCTGGGCGGTGGCGTAGTGCCGGCCGCCGCAGGCGGACTGGAGTTTGTCCAGTTCCTCACGGGCCTTGTCCAGGCGCCGGGTGCGGGCTGCCTGCTGGGCAGCGGCGTTGGCGCTGGAGTGGACCAGGATCCGGCGCACGGTGACCTGCGGGTCCCGCTTGCGTGGACCGGCCAGCGTCTGGGTGTCTTCCAGCACGCGGTAGCGGCCACGCTGCGCGGGTGGCTTGCCCGCGTCCCGCCCGGCGGTGTAGTCGACCAGGCGGGCCCGGCCCGCGTCGAGGCCGGCGAACAGGCCATCGGGAATCTTGGCCGCGGGCGCCGGGGCGATGAACTTCACCTGGGCTTCCTGAAGGGCCAGCAGGTTGCCGTAGGAGATCAGCTTCGAGTCGCCGACCATCAGGAAGTCGCGGGGCGCGGCCAGTTCACGCAGGGCCGTCATCGCCCCGACGACCTGGGAGACCTCGCCGGCCCCGCCGTCGTAAGCACGATGGAAAACGGGGATGCCGCCGTCCGCGGAGATCGCGATCCCGGCCTGGATCTGCTTCAAATCCGCCCGGCGGTCCTTGGGATGACCGTACTTGACCTGCGGGAACCCCTCTTCCGGCCTCTCGTGGGCGCCATGCAGGGACATGCTGGTCATGTCCCAGTGCAGGCGCGAGACATCGATCCCGAACCCGGCGATCGCGCTCGCCCCGACACTGCCGACGATGGCCTCCAGCTCGGGCGCGATGGCGTCCAGGGCACGGCCGATACGGTCGTCGTTGAGCAGGTCCGCCTCGATCCCGAAGACTTCCTCAACAGCCCACTCGCGGGCCCAGTCACCGACCCGCACCAGCGGCGCGGGCGCGGAAAGCCGGTTGGCGACCAGTACCTCGATGACCTGCCCATGAGTGAGATGCGCGACCTCCCGGACCGGACACAGCCCGTCGATGATCCCGGCCACGTCCAGCCGGCGCAGAAACTCGGCAGAGGCGGGCAGAGCACCCAGACGCCTCTCCACCACAGGCGCGATCTCCACGTTCATCCGTGGACGCTGCACCCGTGGCCGCTTGGCACGCGAAATCATCGACACATCACATCAACGACCACACCACCCACCCGACACCGCACACGCCCCGTTCCAACCGAACGAGGCACGTGCGAAATCCGGGTCTAGAGGGTCATCGATCTACGCCATCCGGCAGTACAGGCCCTCTGGCTTCTGGCCGATGGCACGGGCCAGGCCAGCCAGACCGCTTGGGATCCACACGGCAATCCCCTCGTCGAAGACCTCGCCGTCCGCCGACTGCTCCGCGACCCACAGTCGGCTGACATCGACAAGCCGTTGCTCTTCTGTACCGGCTAGGGCGTCCTGGAGAGCCCGGGAGGCCGCGAGGACCACCGGGCCTTCATCATCGCCAGGATCGGCGACGACTTCGGGAACATCAACGGCGACGAGGCCCCCGAAGGCCTGACCAGTGAAGATGCTCTCCCACTCGATCAATGCCTCTCAGCGTCGAAGTTCCCGAACGCCAGCGACTCAAAGACGCCGTCGGGTCCGACCTCTACGACGGCAGCAGCATCGTGGTCCGGCGCCACGAAGAACTTGATGATGGTGCTCACCAGGGCATAGTGCCTGCTCGACAGGTCCCAGCGCACCTGTAGGAGGACGCCGGCATGCAGCCGACCAGGCCAAGTGGCTCCTCCGCCCTGCAGCAAGATCAAGATCTACAGCTGGAGTACTAGGTGCCCAGCGGTCCGCGGCACCTTGGACTGTCCGGGCCAGCCTCCAGCCGAGGTTGGCGCGTCCAGTGGGGCGGCGCTCAGTCCCCGGCTGCCGGCCGGGAAGCGCACGTCCACTGAATCCCCGCCAGGTCGAGGGCGCTCCTCGATCGTCTCTGAGGCCACCCCTCGCACACCTCGACGCTCCCGCATCCGGCTCATCTGGCCGGCCGTCAGGAAGACCCGCACCTCGGCCGAACTCGCAGCCAAGCAGCAGGACGAGCCGGGTCGGGGATGTCCACGGAACCTCGACAGAGGCATTGAGGGGGCAAGGACAATGCGGGATCGGTCCGGGGTACGCCGTGCACCGCCCTCCGCCGTACGAAGCGTGGACCGGGTCATTTTCGGCAACTCGCCCGTGAGAATGGCGGGTTGGGCGGTGACCCGGACGGTCGCCTCCGGGACGGTCACGGAGATGCCGTCGGGGAAGGCCGCCAGGATGGAGCACTGCAAGCGCCGCCGAGGACCCCAGGCCCGGCTCCGCCACGAGGTTGGTGCGCAGCCGCCGGTGGACGCCCAGAGCCTCGCCGTGCCGACCCGCACCATGCAGCGCCACCATGAACCGGCCGTGCGGACTCTCGTGCATCCGCTGCTGGTTGACCGGCACCGTCAGGTCCGGCAGCAGCCCACGGTGGCGGCCCAGATGCAGATCGGTATCGATGCGCCGAGCCAGCGGGCGCAGGCGGGACTCCCCAACCTCCGGACCTCCATGTCGGTCCGGCTGCCGGCCCCGGCCCGCAGACCGGTGAGCGCTGGTCCACTCCGCAGCCCCCGGCGTCCATAGCCCGGTATCCCGTGCCCACAGGCCGCTCGAACTCCCGATGGTCGATCATGCCGCCACGCTTCTGCAGCCGACAGCCGCAGCGCACGACGGCCCGAATATCCTTGCCCCCCCGCTCCCTCAGCCTCATTCCCGCCCTCCCGCCCTCCCGCTCCCGCGCGGCCGGCGCCGTACCGATCAACTCAGGCAGCCGCAGGACGTAGGTCCGCAGGGTGCCCACCACACACACCTTCTCCACCAACATGACCACCGGCACCACCTTGTCGACATGGAGAGCCAGTAGGCCCAGCACCTCGACGTCCACACTCGACTCCCCCACGAGGCCGCCAAGAAAGCAGATGCGCGGCTCGCGTTCAAGCCGCCAGGCACCGGGCGCCCGGACCGTCACAGCACCGGAACCACTCGATAAAACAGCACGGACGGTTTGCCGATGTTAGAGGGCATTCCGGCGCCAGAGGGCACACAGATGCGGCCACCCCAACCACACCGGAGGATCCCCGCGGGAGTCGATAAACACGTGCTGGCCTCGACTTTCCCCCGTCGACGAGCCCAGACCACGGCCGGCAGGTGCCCCCCGGAACGCCCCAAGCGGCGGAGAAGGTCACGTCCCGCACAGTGGCGCGATCTTGCCGAGCCTTTGCGTCGCGCGGACCAAGGGGCTGGTGTAGGCGCGAACTAAGAGGCGATAGCTGCTACACCACTCGCCCGGACACCATCCGCCCCGGGCCAAGGACAGCCGGCGCCCCCTGGAGGCAGTCCGCCAAGTGGCGTCGCGGCGGTCCACGAGTGGCTCCTAGCGCGCTCGATTACCCTTGCTGAACCTGCATCGAAGTCGGCGAGACGCAACACCCGGCACAGTGGCGCAAGTTGCATGACGGTCGTGTCCCTCGGCGTGGTGTTGGGGATCAACTGGTGGGCGTGTTCGGGGTGTTGGGTAGCGCGGGAGCGCTTCCGGGGAGTTCGCGGTAGATCTCGCTCATGCTGCCTTCGGGGAGGTAGCGGCGGGGGAAGGCGATCCATTCGTCGTGCATCTCGAAGAGCACGGCGGTGACCAGCCGGATGAGCGCGTCGTCGTTGGGGAAGACCTGGACGACGTCGATCCTGCGCTTGATCTCGCGGTTCACCCGTTCCAGCGGGTTCGTGGACTGGATCTTCTTCCAGTGCCTGGGCGGGAAGTCCGCGAACGCGGTCAGATCCTCCTTCGCCTCCAACAGCATTGCTTTGACCTTGGGGAACTGGGCGCCGAGCATGTCGGCGACGGTGTCCAGCTGAGTGCGCACGAGGCCGGCGGTGGGCTGGGTGAAGATCGTGCGGATCGTCGCGGCGACCATTTCACCGGAATCCCGGTCGATCACGCTGAAGACATTGCGCAGGAAATGAACCCTGCACCGCTGCCAGGCGGCGCCCAGCATCACCTTGCGGACCGCGGCGACCAGCCCGGCGTGCTGGTCGGTGACGACCAGACGGACACCGGACAGGCCGCGTTCACGCAGGGAGCGCAGGAACTCCTTCCAGAACACCTCGCTCTCGCTGTCGCCGACCATCAGGCCCAGGACCTCACGGCCTCCGTCCTCGGTGATGCCGGTGGCGACCACCACGGCCCGCGAGACGATCTGATGGTTCACCCGCGCCTTGCAGTAGGTCGCGTCCAGGTAGACGTAGGGGAAGCGGACATGATCCAGCGGGCGGGTGCGGAACGCGGTCAGCGGCTCGTCCAGCGCCGCGCAGATCCGTGAGACCTCCGACTTGGAGATGCCGCTGTCCCCGCCGAGGGCTTTGACCAGGTCATCCACGCTGCGAGTGGACACGCCGTGCACGTATGCCTCCATGATGACCGCGTAGAGGGCCTGGTCGATCCGGCGCCGTCGCTCCAGCAGTGAGGGAAAGAAGCTGCCGGTGCGGACCTTGGGGATCTCCAGGTCCAGATCGCCGGCCAGCGTGGTCAGCACCTTCTCGCGGTGCCCGTTGCGGACGTTGGTCCGCGTCGGCGTGCGCTCGTTCCACTCCGCGCCGATGTGGGCCGTTGCTTCGGCCTCGATCAGCTCCTGCACCATCCGTTCGGCGATGGCGCGGATGAGCTCGATTCCGTCGGTCGAGCGTAGTGACTCAAGGAGCCGTATCAGTTCAGACTGGGACAGGGCCATCGTGCACTCCTCGTGGTTGAACTGGGCGTTCACCAGGGAGAGTTACGCGATGGCCCGCCTCCTGTTCAGGGAGCGGTACTCACCCGTGGAAGTGCGCCCCGGGCAAACGCCCGCGCACTTCCGGCCGCTGATCCCGTACACCACGACGAGGGACACCATCTGCATGACGAGACCGGGCCCGCGCTCGATGTGAGGCGGCCACAGGTTCGACATCAGAGGGTTGTCCCGCCCCGGTTTGTACGTGGCCACGACGACACGATTCAGGACTCTTCCCTCGTCCGCGCCACCGCCTTCCAGCCGAACGACACACTGCCGAACGACAAGCCAGCCGCCGAGAACATCACCGACTTTCCGTGGTGACAGTCGGCGAAGATCGCGACTGCCACGGGCCGAAGACCTCGGGCCACGTGATCTCGCTGGTGTACTGGACAGGTTGATCAACATGGAATACCTGCCCGGCAATTGGAGCTCGGGCCGTGAATCCGGTCGCCGACTGCGAGTGACCCGCCGTCAGCTGTGAGGTCGCCCGGCGTGGCTGCTCCGAGTTCGTCAAGCGTGGTTCGGCGTGCTCGTCCCCGAGCCGAACCCTGTGCCCATCCGCCAACTCGAAGGAGCCACACGGTCCCTGGTGCCGAGTCCCCCGAACGCAGAACCCGCCAACGCCCAGGTGCCTGCGAGACCCTCGGCGTGGGCACCGACCGCCTCACGGTCTCCTCCGAGAGATTCACGTTCACCGTCGGCCGGGCCGGGTCCGGTCGGGCCCGCTGAGCGTCCGACCAACTGGTCGATGCCGCCCTTGACGGCGAGCTCTCCGCCTCACGCGGACTGTTCGCGAACTGGAGGGCACATCACTGCAATTGGCCGCGCCCTGCCCACCCGACGAACGCAGCACCCCGCACCCGACGCACCGGGCCGCCCTCCCCGCCCCACTCCCCCGCGGCCCGGCGACCCATACGGCGGCACGACTCAACGGCAACTGCAGCGCCGTAGACTATACGAACTGGACGGTATTTTTAACGGACGGCCACCCGACCCGTGACGAAAGGGGCCCGAACGTGCCAGAACCCAAGCAGGACCGGGCCATTCGCACCCGCCACACCATCCTCATGGCCGCAGCCACGGTCTTCGAGGAACGCGGCTACCAAGCCGCCACCATCAGCGAGATCCTCACCACCGCCAACGTGACCAAAGGCGCCCTCTACTTCCATTTCCGCTCAAAAGAACAACTCGCCCTGGGCGTCCTCGCCGGACAGGATCAGTCACTCGTCGTCCCCGACCGCCCCTGCAAAATCCAGGAACTCATCGACACCACCATGCTCCACGCCTACCGCCTCCAGACCGACCCTCTCGTCCGGGCCGGCGTCCGTCTCACCCTCGACCAACGCGCCGACGGCCTCGACCGCACCGGTCCCTTCCAGCGCTGGACCGCCGTCACCGACGAACTCCTCGACAAGGCCCAGAAACAAGGCGAACTCCTCCCCCACGTCAACCCCACCGAGACCGCTCAGGTGCTTGTCGGCGCCTTCGCCGGCGTCCAAGCCATGTCACAGGCCACCACCAACTACCAGAACCTCCCCACCAGCGTTTCCGCTCTCCTCCGCCACACCCTCCCCTCGATCGTCCACTCCTCGGTCCTCACCTCCCTCGACCTCACCCCCCAACGCGGCCACGCCATTCACGCCGAAACCACGGCAGCCGCAGCACCGGACGAGGCGACGACGGAGGCAGCGGACAACTAACCGCTCACGGGGCCCTCTTGATCCGCCCGGCCCGCTTGTATGCGAGCAGCCCCGAGATTCGTGGCGGTACTCACCGGCGGCGCCCGAACCGACAACGGTCGTGATTCTGACAGCAGTTGTGTGATGGCCGCGGCTGGAGGAAGAGGTGGCCTCCGAGCGACGGGAACCAGGCTCGACCGCGCGTTCAGTGCTCGACGCTCCTGAACCGGCCGCCGTGACCCTCGACCGCACCGGAACCGTACGGAAGTTCCGTCCGATCGGCGGGTGTTGACGTTTTCCGCAATCTTGACCGATTCGGCGGCCGAGTGATCATATGTTGTCGGCCATGCTACTTCGAGGCCTTCGCGCCAAAGGAGCCCTTGAGCTTCTCGTGGCCAGTTGCTCAGGGCTCGGCTGCGCCGCCGCGCTGATAACCATCCTCGTGGGCCACCTCACGCCGTGGTGGGCACTGGTCCTCGTGCCCTTGGGGATTTTCAACGCGATCGAGGTGATCGGCTACTTCGCCTACCTGCCGGTCGTCATCAAGCCCTATGTCCTCGTCTCCGCCGGCAGCGCCGACGGAGATGGCGAGCAGGAAGAAGGACAGCGGCGCGGCGCCGTGCGCTGGCAGCTGGACACCGGCGGAGCGGTGAAGGAATCGTCACCGGTCGTGGTCAACGGCACTGTCTATGTGGGCAGTTGGAACCACCTCCTGTGGGCCGTCGACGCCCTGTCCGGCGAAGAACGCTGGCAGTGCAGGGTCGGCGGTGTGGTGGCCGCCTCGCCCGCCTTCGCCAACGGCACTGTCTACATCGGCAGTTGGGACAAATGCCTGTGGGCGGTGGACGCCGTTTCGGGCCGGGAGCGGTGGCGGGTCAGGACGGACGGCCTGGTGCGGTCCACGCCGGTCATCGCCGACGGCATGATCCTCTTCGGCAGCAACGACGGCTTCTTCCGGGCGGTCGACGCCGTCTCAGGGGAGAGCCGGTGGCAGGTCCGTGTCGGCACGGGCGTGCGCTCCACACCGACCGTGGTGGGCGACTCGGTCTACGTCGGCAGCGACGACGGCGTTCTGTGGGCTCTGCACACCGCCTCCGGCCAGGTGCGGTGGCAACTGAAGACGCTGAGCGGACTGTGGTCCTCGCCGGTGGTGGCCGACGGCATCCTCTACGTCGGCAGCGCCGATCGGCACCTCTGGGCGGTGGACGCGGCATCGGGGCAGGTCCGGTGGAAGCTCCCGGCCGGCACCTGGGTGAAGTCCACGCCGGCGGTGGCGAACGGCCTCGTCTACTTCGGCACCGGCGACGGATATCTGTGGGCTGTCGACGCGGTGTCCGGCGAGAGACGGTGGAGTCGCAAGGTCGGTGTCTGGGTGCGGTGGGCTCCGGTGGTGACGGAGGGAACGCTGTACGTCGGCACGAACGACGGCCGTATGTGGGCGTTGGACGCGGTCTCGGGCGAGGAACGATGGCGGGCGGACACCGGCAGCCCGGTCTTCTCCACGCCTGCGGTGGCCGACGGCGTGCTGTACTTCGGCCTCCAGAACGGGCGTCTGCTGGGCGTCCGCGCCTGACCGGGAAGCGGGCTGCTGTCAGCAGGGTCTGCGGCCAGGTCTCAGGATCAGTCGGACAACCGGCCGACGGTGTCGAGCAGGATCAACCGGGCCTCGAAAACCACGGCAGCCGCAACAACGGAGTCCGCAGCCGAAGCCACGGCGGCCACACCGACAGCAGTCGACCAACCGCCTCCGGAGCCCTCATGGCCGGACCTGCCCATACTCCGGCAGCCCCGAAGCCCACAGCGGTGCTCAGCACCGACCGAGCCGACAACGGTCCTGGTTCTGACCGCGGTTGTGTGATGGCCGCGCCTCGAAATGGCACGGCAGGACTGCCGACCCGGCGGCGAGCGGCTCCAGGCGGCGGGGCGAGGGTCCGTCCCGGCGACCGGTCGCAGGCGATTTCCGGCTCGTAGGTCGTCGGCGACAGGGCATGGTGATGCGGTGAGCGACGACGACACGACCCCGCCGGCCCCGCAACCGACCTCGGAGGAGAACCGGCACGCCAGTTGGTTGGAACTGTTCTTCGATCTGGTCGCCGTGGCAGGTGTGGCGCAGATCGCGCATCTGCTGCACGGCGTCCCGGACGCGTCCGACCTCGGTCTGTACGCGCTGCTGTTCCTCGCCTTCTGGACGGCTTGGATCTGCTTCACCCTGTACGCGAACGTGGCCTACGAGAACACCCACACCCGGACGGTGCTGGCCGCGATGTTCGGCATGGCCGTCATGGCCGCGGCGGTGTCGGGGGTGCACGAGGGGGACGACCGGCACGCGCGGGTGTTCGCCCTCGCCTACGTCCTGGTCCGGGTCCTGGCGAGCCGGGCCTGGCAGCACCGTCGCCAGGTCCTTGTCGACTGGCCGGCCGCTCAGATGTCGCTCGGCGTGATCCCGTGGACCGTCTCCCTCTGGGCGCACGATCCGACGCGCTACTGGCTCTGGGCCCTCGGTATCGCCCTTGATCTGTACGTCACGTTCGCGGTCTCCGCACGCGACATCGCCGAGCACCAGGAGGCCCGGGAGCGCCGCGACAAACGAACCGCCCGGCGCGATTCCGCACGGGGCACGTCGCTCGCGCGGTCGCAGACGGAGCACCTGAGCGAGCGGCTCGGCCTCTTCGTCATCATCGTGCTGGGCGAGGGCGTCGCCCAGGTGGTCGAAGCCACTTCGGACGCGGAGTGGGACACGAAGCTGTACATGCTCGCCGTCGCGGCGTTCTTCCTGCTGGCCACGCTGTGGACGCTGTCCTTCGGGCACGGCTATGCGGGGGTGCCGCACCTGGCGGCAGGGGTGTTGCCCGCCCGTGCCGCGCTGCCCCTGCACTGTTTCGTGTCCGGTTGCCTCGCCGCCCTGGCCGCCGCACTGGGAGCCGTGGCCGGACACCTGGAGACGCTGCCGGACGCCACCCGGTGGCTGCTGTGCTCGTCGCTGGCCGGGTACTTCGCGCTCAGCGGACTTGCCTGGCTCGGCCGAGCCGGTCGGGAACAGCGGTGGCTGCTGTCCGTGGCCCTCCCCTGCTGCGTACTGCCCCTGCTGCTGGCGGTGTTCGGCGCACATGTCCGCACGGTGACCGTGGTCTGGCTGCTCGTCCTGATCACCCTGTGGCCGGTCCTCTACGAGCGGCGGGCGACGACGCCGTCCAAGAGGGCGGTGCGGACCGGGACTTGAGCCGTGGGGCGAGGTTGTACCGGTGGCGTGGACTCGGGCAGGCTGTCTTCCCCGTCGTAGGAGGAGCGCGACGACCAGAAGGAGTCACGAGCATGATCGACTGGGTGCCTCTCCGTACCGGAGCACGGCCTGTCCCCTCGCCCTTGGCGACGCCACTGGTCTGGGCCGCGGCGTCCGGCGGTGCGTTGGTGCTGGTGGCACTGCTCAATGCGCTGATAGGTACCGATCGGCCCTCTCCGGCGCTGGCCGCGCTGTCCCTGCTCTCGGTCCTGCTCGGCCTGTGCGCCCGCTTCACGGCGGCCCCCGGCACCGCGGTGCTGTGCTGGCTCTTCCTCAACGGCTTCGCCGTCCCGCCCGCCGGCACCCTCACCTGGGCCGGACACCGCGACGCGTTCTGGCTCGCCTGCCTGTTCACCGCCGCCCTGGCGGGCACGGCCCTGGCCCGACTCCTCCACGCCCGAGCCGCCTACCGCCGTCTCACCACGGACATCGGCGACTCGACACAGACCGGATCATGAACGGCGTGCTCCGAGCCATACCATCGTGCGGCCGCCCAGGGCGGCCTCCCCGAGCAGGCCACTCGGTCGGGTGACGGCCGACACCATCGTCACTGCTCACCAAACCGAAAAGACCCGTTTCCGGGCTTCATGGCCAGATCCCTCCTATCGTGGAACGACACAGTGACCCTCGGCGTCGAAGCGGGCAGGCCATGCAGGATCCGGAGATCGACTACGAGGCGGTCTTCCGCGACCTGCCCGGCATGGTGGCGCTGCTCACTCCCGAGCTGGTCTACGTCGACGCCAACCAGGACTTCGAGCGCCTGTCGGGACGCAAGCGCGAGGAGCTGGTCGGCCGCTATATCTTCGACGTCTTCCCCGAGAACCCCAAGGACCCGGCGGCGGCCGGCATGCGCGAGACCCGGGAGTCGATGCTGCGCGCGGCGACCACCGGCGAACGCGACACCATGGCCCTGCTCCGCTACGACATCGAGGACCCCCTGCGGCCCGGCCGATGGGTGGAGCACTTCTGGAGCCCCGTCAACGCGCCCATCCGGGGCCAGAACGGCGAAGTGACGCTGATCGTCCACCGGGTGGAGGAGGTCACCGAGTTCGTCCGGGCCATCGGCGGCCGGGCCGTCGACAGCCGGGCCCGGGTACTGGAAGCCGAGCTGTACACCCGGGCACGTGAGCTGCAGGAGGTCAACGAGCGGCTGCGCAGGGCACACGCCCATGAGCGCGAGGTGGCCCTGACCCTGCAGGCGGCGATGCTGCCCCCGCCGCGACCGGTCGGCCACCACCGGGCGGCCGTCCGCTACCGGCCCGCCGTCGACGCCCTGAACGTCTGCGGCGACTGGTACGACCTCGTCGACCTGCCGGACGGCGGAATGGCGGTCGCCGTCGGTGACGTCGTCGGGCACGGTCTGGCGGCCGCCTGCGCCATGGGCCAGCTGCGCAGCGCCCTGAGCGCGGCCTGCCGGGTCGCCGACGGACCGGGCTCCGCCCTGGAGGCCCTCGGTCTCTACGCCCGTTTCGTCGAGGGCGCCGAGTCCGCCACCGCGGTGACGACGTTCATCGACTGGGGCGACCACACCATCACCTACAGCTGCGCGGGCCACCCTCCCCCGGCGCTGCTCGACCCCGACGGCACGGTGACCTTCCTCGACCAGGCCACCGACCCGCCCCTGGGCGCCAGACCCGAACATCTCGGCCGGCCCGAGTCGAGTGTCCCCTTCGCCGCAGGCTCCAGCCTCGTGCTGTACACCGACGGGCTGATCGAGCGCCGTACGGAGGACATCGACCGCGGTCTGGCCCGCCTCGCCGACTCCCTCGCCCACCACCGACAAGCCGAACCCGAGCCCCTGGCCGACGCCCTGCTCGCCGACCTGCTCCCCGCAGAGGGCAACACCGACGACACGGCCCTGGTCGTCCTGCGGCTGTGACGGTGGCTGCGCCCGACAGCGAACCGTCGGCCTGCCGCGGGCTCAGGGTGTGGGCGTAGACGCCGGGTCTCAGCGGGGAAAGGGGAACGCGGGCGAGGCCGTACCTGAGACATGTCGGAATCGAACGCCTCCTCTGAAGGCAGCCCGGCACCTCCGTACACGGCCGGCGGACTGCGCGACTGGCCTGAACTTGTGGCCCGGCACGGCGTCCCGGCGGCCCCGCGCGGATGACAGCTCCGATGCCCGCTCGTGCTGCCTGTCGTGGTGTCCCGTCAGTCTCCCGTTTCCGGTGCCCGGGCCATCCTCGATTCCCTCTTGTCGGCGGGCAGTTCCTGTTGGACTCCGCGCCGCAGGCCGAACAGGGCGACGACGAAGGCGATGGCCATGATCACGCCCATGCCGAGCAGCACCGAGCGGGTGGCCTCGGCCACGCCCAGCCGGACGAAGTGCGGAATGGACGCGGTACCACCACTGCCTTGTCCTGAGCTCAGCTGGGAGATCGACTTGGCCTCCCGGCTCGCCGCGTCGTGGCCCATGCCCTGCGCGGTCAGGGTCCGGGTGATCCGTGACTGCAGCGCCGAGGCGAAGATCGTGCCGAGGACGGCCAGGCCCAGGCTGGAGCCGTAGTTGCGCACGGTCTGCGTGACTCCGGTCGCTTCGCCGTAAGAGAGCTGGGGTACCCGGTTGACCGCGTCGGTGTTGGCCTGTCCCAGCATCAGGCCCATTCCTGCTCCCGTGAGCACGATGCACCACACGATGCGGCTCTCGCTCAGCCCGGTCACCCGGCCCGCCCACAGGAAGAAGCCGACGCAGGACAGTGCGCAGCCCAGCACCACGGGCCGCTTGGCGCCGATGCGGTCGAGCATCCGTCCGCCGACCTGCGCGGCCACCACGAAACCGAGAAAGAAGTAGAGCAGGTCGAGACTGGCCTCGGAGGCCTTCTTCCCGAGGGCGACCTCGGCGTACACGCTCGTGAAGAAGAACACGGGCACGAAGGCTGCCATGGCCACGCCCAGGACGATGTTCTGCACGAGGAAGGCCCGGTCGCGGAAGAGTTCAACGTCCAGCAGGGGATGGGTCGTTCGCCTTTCGACGAGGACGAACACCACGAGCAGCAGCAGGCCCACGACGATGCACAGCCAGGTCGCCGCGGAGTGCCAGCCCCACAGGTAGGACTGCTGGAAGCCGAAGATGCTCAGGCCCACGCCGGCCACGATGAGGGCCAGTCCGCGGTAGTCCATCGGCGCCGGGCGGTGCGGGGCGTCGGGACGCGCCATCGCGATGAGCACCAGTGCCACGACGGCGACGGGGATGTTGACCCAGAAGATGGCCCGCCAGGTCCACTGCGTCAGCCAGCCGCCGAGGATCGGTCCGACCGCGGTGAGACCGCCCGCGATGCCGAAGAAGAGGGCGAGGGCTTTGCCGCGTTCCTGAAGCGCGTAGGAGTTGACCACGATGGCCAGGGCGGCCGGGTACATGAGCGCTCCGCCCGCCCCCTGAAGCGCCCGGAACGCGATCAGCCATCCCTCGGCGGCGCCGCCCTTGGGCGTCAGCCCACAGAGTGCGGACGCGACGGCGAAGACGATCACCCCGAGGATGACCATGCGCCGGTGCCCGACAGTGTCGGCCAGCCGTCCCCCGAAGGCGAACAGGGCGGCCATCGCCAGCAGGTAGGAGTTGATGGCCCACTGCACGCCGGTGTTGGTCAGCCCCAGTTCCGCCTGGATGTTCGGTGCGGCGATGGACACGATCGTCTGGTCGATGAACGTCATCGCCACCGCGAAGATCATCGCGGCCAGTGTCAGCCGTCGGGGCGAGGAGGAGGTTCCTGTTCCGGACATCGGTGTCCTTTCCGAGCCGTGTGCGCTTACGGGTGAGCAGTCCCGTGGTCCGAACCCGTCGGCTGGGCCGACCGTGGGAGGAGCTCGTCGCGGGCAGGCCCGATCAGGGGCCGCCGTGGCGGTGTCCGGGACGGGCCGACGGGTCGGCCCTGATTCCAGGCATGATCTGGCCGGCCTCAGCGCTCGCGAAGGCCGTCGGACCACCCGCAGCGTCCGGAAGCCTTGTCCAAAACTTCGGCGACGGTGTCCGCGCAGACTGCCGACGCCTGCCGGACAGAGGCATCGCGACGGTGCCGGCGAGCAGGGCCGACGGTCCCCCTGCGGCGCCGGGCACCTCGGCGCGCACTGGGGTCGGCGCGAGGCGGCACAGGGCATAGCGAAGAGGTTCGGCGGAACACGTCATACGGGCATCTCCACTCGCCTCGATGAGGCTCATGGTCGCCTCCATCTGCGGCTTCCGCATCCGTCGGCCGGCCCGGCCTCGCCGTGAGATGTCGGTATCCGCCGCTCCTCGGCACGGTGGCGAGGGGGAGATGCCACCTCTTCGGCGCCCTTGGGCTCGCCTGGTCCAAGCAGGTTGGAAACGGCCGCCAGTACGTCACACGTCCGCTGCCGGGCGAAGTCCCCGCGATGGAACTCGGCACCGAGGCCGACCGCGACGCCGCCGCCGGGCAGCGACCGGGCCGCCTCACCGTGTCTGCTCGTGCACCCGCCGGGGGGCAACCGGATCGAGCACCCGGGCGACCGCGCCACGATCACCGGCCGGTCGGACGAGCCGACGACCCGTCCCTTCCGCTCCGCCGGGACCTGCGCGAAAGCGGTGGCCGACACGTTCACCCGACGCTTCCTCCGACCGAAGGAAGGCCGGCGTCCACCCCGGATGGACGCCGGTCTCCCCCGAGCGACCGCAACACCGCGCCGACAAGCCGGAACGGGTGCGGTTCGTCACCTGACGTCGACGAAGTCGCCCGTCGCCGTGGCCGGTCCGGTGGTGGGGGTACCGGAGAAGACGTAGCGGTAGTAGCCGTCGGACTTGGCTTTGGTAGTGGTCTTCAGCGTGCCTCCGACGCCGGTGGTGACGGTTTTCAGCGCGGTGTAGACGGAGCTGCCCTTCTTACGGAACTGCAGTTGGGCCGTCCGCCCCTGATAGCCGGTGTAGGTGCCGCTGTCCCAGTTCGCGCGGGTCAGCTTCCCGGTGACCGTGATCGTCCTGCCCTTCTTCACCGGCTCGGGCGAGGCGTTGACCGTCACCCTGGCGTACCGCTTGAAGTTCGCCGTGCCGGCAACGTCGATCTCCGTCCAGTTGTCGGTGGTGTCCTGCGCCCCGGCGAGCACCTTCCACGCGCCGGCGAGGCCGTTGTGGTCGAAGTCCCGCGCGGCGCTCACCGCGATGCTCACCTTGCAGGTGGAGGTGGTCGGGTCGGCTCGCGACACCACGCATGTTCCCGCCGGCGGGTACAGCGGCAGGATGCCGTCGGCGTCGTCGGTGTTGGGACCGTGCCACAGGTAGGCCCAGGACGCGGCAACACCCTCCGGGTCACGGGCCGTCCACGTGATCGTGACGGTCTTTCTGGTGGTCAGGCCGAGCACGATGTCCTTGCCTCCGTTGACCACGACGTTCGAGAACGTGGTGTCGTCGGCAGCGGCCGTGCCCGCCGCTTGGGCGGTTGTCGGAAGCACCGACGCTGAAAGGGCGGCCGTCAGGAAAGTGACGGCCACGGCCGGGCGCATACGCATGAAGTCCCCCCTCGGGACACTGGGTTCGCCGCCTCCCCGCACGACGAAACCTGATGGTGTGTCATCGGTGGGTAGACCCGTGAAGGACGGTCCCGGTTGCCCTGTTCTTCGAACCAAAGCCCGCATCCGCCGGGCAGGGAGACGACCAGGGCTCGCGAACGAAGACGGACCGAGTTCCTCACAGATCCGCGCTGCGACGCGGACCGACAAACAGGCCCAACCTTCGCAACAGGTCGATGCCATCGATCTCCTCGCCGTACCGAACGCTGACGCAGCCGATCAGTTCCGACGCTCCCGGTCTCTCCTTCGCACGAGCCAGGCAACCCTTGGCGCGCTGGACAACGCCGAGGCCGTGCCCGTGCGGGAAACCGAGCATCGTGGCTTGGCGCTTGAGCAATCGCCGCTCGGTGTCGGCGTCACGGAGACGGCTCGGCGTGAGCTGAGCGAGCACAGTGTGGTCGAGATCGTGAAAGCCGAAGCCGCCGAACGTCTGGAGGCCGCGGCACAGTTGACCGCTCCCGCGCACGCGCACCGGACCGCACGGCTCCGTGCCGAGGCCGCCGTGCTGCTTCACTTCCTCGACGATTCGAGCCCCGCGTAGGAACGGGCTTCCCGGGTCGGTCCCGCCGGCCGCCGTGACGGCGTTGACGTACTGGCCGGCTCAGGCGGTCCGTCCGTTGGCCGAGGGCCGCCCTTCCACAGACAAGGCCCAAGCCAGCACCGTGACGTCACCCGGAACGCGGTCGTCGACCGCATCTCGCGAACGGACCGACGCCCGATCACTCACACGTCAGCGTCGGCACCCCCCAGTCCGCGTGGTCGTTGCCGTTGCCGTCGCCCGCGTCGCCGACCTTCAGGTCGATCACCTGGGCACCGCTGACATCGACGTCGATCGGCACCGCGGCCTGCCCACCGCGGATCGTCGGCGTGGTGACCAGGGTCTTGCCGTCGGCGATCACGGAGAACGTCACCGTGCCCGCGCCGCCCGTCTCGTCGTCGACGCCGACGTCCGCCGTCAACCGCGAGCACTGTCCGGCGAGGTAGAGCTCGACGTCGCTGACGGAGTTGGTGCCCAGGCCCTTGGCGTAGCCGACGCCGGAGATGGTGATCGGGCGGCCGTCCCCGGCTGCCTGCTCGCCGACGCTGGTATCCCGCTCCACCGGGCCCCATCCGTTCGTGGAGGACAAGAACGGCAGGGCACTCACGTCGCTCTTCCCGGCAGGCGGAGCGGGCGGTATTCCGCCGACGATGCGCTCGTCGGCGCTGACGGCCTGCCGTCCGTTCTGCCGGTAGTGCACCGTGGTGGTGAGTGCCGAGGCGGAGGGCAGCGTGCCGGTCGGTGGCTGGACCTTCCAGGTGAAGGTGGCCGATGTGCCGGGCTGCACGCGCTTGATCGACGTGGGGTTCGGGTCACTCACGCTCCAGCCGTCGGGGGCGGTGAGCGACGCCGTCAGTCCGGAGGCGGACTGACGGTCCTTCGGCACCCGCACGGTCGTCCGGGCGGTGAAGGCCTGTCCCGGCTGGGCGGTGTCCGGCACGTCCAGGGTGACGTCCGCTCCCGGACGCTTCGGCATCGCGTAGGTCCGGGCGTCGTAGCGAGGACTGTCGTTCTGCGCGACGCGCAGGGACGAGGCGTAGCTGCCGTAGTTGGTCAGTGCGACCTTGCCGAGGCCGCCGGTGCTGCCGTCGAGGTTCCACACGGCGATGGCAATGCTGTTGTGGCCGTTCGGGTTCAGGATGCCGTTGGGGACCGGGAAGGTGTGCTGCGGGCCGAGGTAGTTGACGTAGTTGCCGACCTGCCAGCCGTTCACGAAGATCGTGGCGCGGTACTTGCGTGACGGGTCGTCGGTGAACGTCAGGCCGAGCGAGGTGTCCTGGCCGTGCGGCAGGTCAAGCTTGGCGTCGGTGCGGTACCAGGAGACACCGGGTGTCGTGTCGGTTGTCGGGAGGGACACGCGGTTCCAGTCGCCGTCCGGGTAGCCCGGCAGGGACCAGCCGGCCCGCTCGCCGTAGAGGCCGCCCGTCGACAGCGGGCCGCGGACGGTGTCCTGGAGGTCCTCTCCGCCCCGTACGCCCTGGAGTCGCCAGGTAACCGACGTCAGCGGCGCACCGACGAGGGAGGCACTAGTCAGACCGCGTGCGGTCTTGTTGCCGTTGGAGGAGTTGTAGTCCTCCTCGTGCCCCATGTTGACGGTGAGCACGGAGAGGACGTTGTCGCCGGTGGACTTCACGGAGCCGGCCGGGAAGGTGAAGTCGCCGCTGCCCGTGGTGGAGCTGCCCAGGAAGGTGCCGTTCAGCCAGGCGGAGAACGCCTGCGCTCCTCCCCCGGAGTCCGAGACCAGGTGGATGCCGGTCTCCTTGCCGGTGGCGCGGAATCGGCCGCGGTACCACGTGTTGCCGGTGTGGAAGCCGTAGTCGTCCGCGTAGAGCACCGGCAGCGAGTTGGCGCCGGAGACGCTGTTGGTGGTCGCTTTGTCGGCCACCTGCCAGCTGGTGTCGTCGAAACCGGGAGCCGCTTCAGGCGATTCCTCGGCGTGCTTCCAACTGGTCAGTGTCGGCAGGTGAATCGGGGCGGCCACCGCGATCTTCCCGGTGAGGCTTCCCGTGTTGACTGCCGGAGTGCCCAACGCCCTGCCGTTCCAGGTGACTTGGGCGGCGGAGGTGAACACCTCGATGTTCTTGTCGTCGGCGTTGTCGCCGGTGAGCGCCACGGCGTGGCCGCCGTGCAGGCTGGTCGCCGTCCGCAGCAGGTGGGTGCCGCGCACGAGCACCGGGCCGCTCGCCGTGTCCTGCCGCCAGAAGGTCTTCGCCGTGGCCTTGTCGCCGAGAAGCAGGAGCAGCGGGCGCTTTCCGTCGCCGGTGATGCTGACGCGGATCAGGCCCTTGTGCGTGTAGTTGAGCCGCAGGTCTCCGGTGGCCGGGTCCCAACTGGTCGTGACCGTACCGCCGGTGGCGGTCACGGTGGGCTCGGCGCCGTAGCGCAGGACGGTTTCGCCGTCGCTGCCCTGGTCGCCGTAGAGCACGGCGATGTCGCGGTCCCCGATGGTCGCGCTGGTCATGATCTCGGAGGTCGAGTACTGCAACTGTGCTTCACCGAGGCGGTAGTTGGCCACGATCACGTGGGAGTCGCGGCCGTCGAGGGTGATCGCGGTGCCGGGCTGCTGCGGCACGACCGGGTAGGTCGGCTCGGCGGTGGCGGCCGTCGGTACGTCGATGGCGTCGACGGCCACGTAGTTGTCCGTGGATCCCGAGCTGTGGTTCCCGGCGACGACGATCTTTAGTGTGTGCGCGCCGGGTGTCAGGCCGGTCCTCTGGAAGAGCACCGCCTGGCTCTCACTGCCGGAGTCGTCGACCGTCGCCACCTTGGTGCCGTCGAGGTAGACGTCGGCGTTGCCGTGGTTGTTGGTCTTCGAGCCGATCCAGCGGATCGCGGTGCCGTCGAAGGGGACGGTGAGCGAGTCACCGGCCTTGTTCGAGAACGACTCGGTGTGTTTGTAGTCGCCGCCGGTGTAGCTCGTGTCGGCCACGTGCGACCACGAACCGGCGTACTGGAGCGCGGAGTCGGGGTCGTCCCAGGTGTAGGTGGTGTCATTGGTCGGCTGGGCGTTGAAGTCCAGGGAGATGTGGGTCTTGTCCACGGCCGTGGAGGTGGAGTTGCCGTGCCGCAGGACGTGGAACTGTGTCTTGGTGTCGGGGTTCATCCGGGCGGTGTCGACGATTGCGGAGTCGTCCGGCGGTGTGGCCCTGATCGCCTCGGTCTTGGTCAGCGGGGCGACCGACTGCGTGAAGTAGCCGATGAGCTTGTCCTCGTCGTACTTCGGATCGAGCTGGCGGGTCTCGCGGATGGCGGCCCCGTAGTCGTACGACGTGTAGTTCTCGGGCATGCCGAGCCAGCCCCAGTTGGTGCCGCCGTAGGTCATGTAGAAGCTCTGCGCGGTCGCGCCGACGGCGATGTTCTGCTTGTAGAAGACGTTCGCGAACTGGTCGTTGATCAGCTGGGCGCACTTGTCGTAACCCGGTCCGCCCCAGGGGTCGAAGGCGCCGCCCTGGAACTCCGGTGAGTACAGCGGTTTTCCGGCCGGGTGGTCGTAGCTGATGTCGGGGACGCCGTTCCACTTCGAGGGGTTGGAGCAGTCGAAGCCCTGGGGGTAGGAGTCCGGGCCGTCGACATCCAGGGCGCCGGTCCCGGAGTTGAAGGTGCCGTTGTTGTTGCCGGTCAGCGGGACCGTGATGCCGTCGGCGCGGGCCTTGTCCTCCAGGTGCTGCATGTAGGAGCGGCCTGCGGCCGAGCCGTTGTAGTACTCGTTCTCGACCTGGTAGGCGATAACTGACCCGGTACCGTTGGTCAGTTGGTGGCGGGCGATGATCCGGTCGATCTGCGTCAGCCACTCGTCCGCGTACTTCAGGAACCGCGGGTCGTCGCTGCGGTTGTCCTCCGCCTTGGTGGTCAGCCAGCCGGGCAGGCCGCCGCTGTCGACCTCCGCGTTGATGTACGGCGCCGGGCGGGCGATGACGTAGAGGCCGGCCTCCTGGGCCATGTCGAGCAGCTTGTCGACGTCCCGTACTCCGGTGAAGTCGTACACGCCCGGCTTGGGTGAGTGGTAGCCCCAATCGAAGTACAGGGAGGTGGAGTTGAAGCCGGCGGCCTTCATCTTCTGGAAGATGTCGCGCCACAGGTCCTGGCTCGGGAGCCGGAAGTAGTGGAACTCGCCGGACCACAGGTAGGTGCGTTTGCCGTCGACGAGGAAGGAGTAGCCGTCGAGCGTCACGGTGTGCGCCTGCGGACTGGCGGCGGGCGGCTGCTCGCCGACGTCCTGCGCCGCCGCCGTGGCCGGCGCGGTCAGGCCGGCCGCCAGGGCGATGGTCGCGGCTGTCGCGAGGATCGCCCTCCACCAGCGACGGCGACCGGGTCTCGCACCCTCTGAACCGTTCCGACCATCCCGCACGGCGGCCTCCAGACCGACTGGGCGAACAGCATCAAACAGACTCAGGCAAAGTCGAACAGTAAGGGGGCGCGGGCCCAACCACAATGGGTCGGAAGGACACAAACGAGAGGTCGGGTCCCGGGCTCATGTCCGGGACCCGACCCGGCATCGTCAGGTGGGCCAACGCCTGTTGCCGGAACCGCCGTTGAGGGGCCGGTCGGGAAGTGGTGTCAGCTCAGCGGCCTGGGCGATCACCTCCGGGAACTCCGGCCCGGCGATGGACTGCCCCTGCTCCAGTCGCGCGTAGTACGACTGGCCCACCCGGGCGAGCATGGTCAGTTCCTGGCGGCGCAGACCAGCCACACCCACCGAGCCGAGGGTCATCCGTCTCGGGGTGCGCAGGGAGAAGGCGAAGCCGTGCCCACCCGGACAGAGCGTCTGGGTGGGCACGGCGTGAACGGGTGGCGGTGGGGTCAGGTCGCGGTCAGCGACAGGTCGGCCGTCGTGGCGCGGCCCGGCAGCAGGGTCACCTCCTTGGTTGCCGAGCGGTGGCCGGCAGCGGAGGCCGTGATCCGCAGCGGGCTCGGGCGGGCGTCGAGCCAGAGGCCGTAGTGGCCGTCGGAGTCCGTGCGTACGGTGTGTACGAGGTGGCCGCAGCCGTTCGTTCCGGCGTGCGCCACCGGGCAGATCAGGACCGTGGCTGCGGCGAGCGGTGCTCCCGTGCGCTTGTCGGTGATCGTTCCGGAGAGGTGCCCCCAGGTCCGCGGGATCGTGACCTTGAGACTGACCTCCACCGACGCTCCGGCGTAGGGGGCGTCGGTGTTGTAGGTGAGCCGCGCGGTGTAGGTGCCGGCCGTGGCCACGGCCGAGGCGTCCGCGCGGACGGTGACGGTGGTGGACCGGCCGGGGGCGAGATCGAACGAGGTCTTGTCCGCCGACAGCCAGGTGACGTCGTCACCGTCGCACTGGTCGTGCCCGGGCAGCACCTCGGCCGAGGAGGCGGTGCCCAGGTCCGCGGTCATGCCCCCGATGCGGTAGATCCCGCAGCCGCCGCCGGCCCGGAAGACCGCGGAGCCCGCGTTGGGCAGGCTGGACCAGGAGTTGGACACCGGATCGTATTCGACGACGGTGTTGACCGCGACCGTTCCGACGATGCCGCCGACGACCTGGAGTCTGCCGTCGTTCCCGCTGGCGGTAGCGCCCCAGCTCGCGTAGGGCATGTCGGCCGCACGGCTCCAGGTGTCGGCGGAGGGGCTGTAGCGGTAGGTCTGTCCCTTGCGGGGAGCGACCCCTCCACCAACGACCGTGATGCCGCCGGCGCACACCAGTTCACCGGTGATACCGGTGCAGGCCCCGCGTTCCATGGTGAACGGGTAGTCGGCGCGGCGGGTCCAGGTGTCGGTGGCCGGGGTGTAGCGGTAGACGGTGCTGACACTGTCTCCACAGCCGGATCCGGTGCAGCCTCCGATGACGTAGAGACTGCCGTCGAGGACGGTCACATTGGGCATGCCGATCGCCTGGGGCAGATCGGCGAGGCGGGTCCAGGTGTCGGTGATGGGGTGGTAGGCGTAGAGCGTGGCGCGGGCGCCGTCCGCGGTCCAGCCGCCGACGACGTACATGGTCCCGTCGACGAACGCCCCGCCGGGTGATTCCAGGGCCTCGGGGAGGTCGGCGATGGGGGTCCAGGCGTCGGTGGACGGGTCGTGCACATAGCCGCGGTCGAGGTACTCCCCGCCGAAGAGACTGGAGACTCCGGCGACGGAGTAGACCTTGCCCTGGTAGGTGCCCACGGCGTTGTCCATGACGGACTCGGGGTAGTCGGCGATACCGGTCCAGGGGCCGGTCGATGTCGATGCCGTAACTGATGGGTCGCTCGACGTGCTCTTCGGGGCCGAGGAGGTGGAACTCATGGGTCCGGGTGAGTAGTTGCCCTTCACGCGCAGCGTCGGGGCGCCTGGCGAGGAGTCCGACGTGTACGTGGAGGTGCCGTCCGGTGAGGTGTAACCGGTGCTCTGCTCACCGAGGTTGACGTGCAGCGGCGCCTGCCCCTTGTTGGTGAAGGTGACCTTCTTGCTCCCTGACCCGCCCAGCGTCTCGCTGACGGAGAGACCGGCCGAACTCACCGCGAGGCGGCCCGCCTTGAGTGTGCGGTCGAACCGGTTGACCTTGTCCGGCCGCGTGGTGAGGGTGCCGGTCGAGGTGGTGTAGCGGTCGGCGGCAGTCCGGTACGTGTGCCGTCCGACGGGGGCGCTGAACAGCCAGTAGTAGCCGTCGGCCAAAGCCGGGTCGTCGGGGGTCGCCACGGTGGTCGCCGTCGCGTAGCCGTCGGCGGTGTCGGTGATGGTGGCGGGCGTGATGGCGTCGCCCGTGTTGCCGTCGACGACCCGTCCGGCGACGATGCCTCCGCTCACCGCTGCGCAGGAGCCGACGGTGACGGTGTCCAGCTGCCAGATCGACAGCCCGCTGCCGGAGTAGTGGAAGCGCACCTTCACATGCTTCGCGTTTGCCGCCTGGGTCAGGGGAACCTCGACATGGCCCAGGTACTCGGCCGTGTCCCGATGCCACACCGTGGTCCACGTCGCACCCGAGTCGAGGCTGAGGTCGACGTCGGCCACCGAGTCCTTACTGGGGGCGTAGAGGGCGTCGAAACCGAGGACGGGTGCGTTCTGGCCTGCCAGGCTGAAGGCGGGCGAGACGAGTTCGGTGTCCTCATGGACACCGCCCCGGCCCCAGGGGTCGGCGGCCGCCCAATTGCCGGTTCCGCCCGTGTAGTTGGCCAGGAAGCTGTCGGCGAAGTCCCAGGTGGCGCCGTCCGTCCCGTGATCGACGACCGTCCAGCCGTGCTCCGGCGTCGTGCCGGTCCAGCCGCCGAAGTCGGCCGCGCCCGGGTACGCGTGGCCGGGTGCGACGCAGGCCGTCAGGTCCACGTCCGGCGCCACGTCGGCACGTACGTCGGCGGTGCCCACCGGGACACTCAGGTCCGTGCTCCGATAGCCGGGGTAGACCGGGGCCACATGGACGGCGTAGGTGGCCTCCTCAGGAAGGTCCACGCTGTACCTGCCGGTGTACGGGTCGGTGTAGAGCGCTCCGTTCGGATAGCCGTCGATGGTGATCTTCGAGTACAGGGGCCAGCCGTGCCCGCTGCCGTCCTTCACCGTGCCGGACACCGTACGGGTGGGCAGTTTCACCAGAGTCAGGTCCGCGGTGGTGCTCTGGTCCTCGGCGACACCCACTCCGGAGCGGGTGTTCTCCCGGTAGCCGAAGTCGGTGACGGTGATCCGGTAGTCGCCCACCGCGACGGGAAGGCTGTACGCGCCTTCGGCGTCGGTGGTCACGCGGTACTCCCGGCCGCCCGTCGCCTCTTCGGAGACGGCCAGCGCCGCACCGGCGAGCGGGGCGCCTGACTCGCTGTCGGTTATTCGTCCGGACAGCGTTCCGTGGACGCCGAAGGCCAGCGCGGACACGCCGACCGGAGTACCGAGACCGGTCGGTCCGTCCCAGCCGGTGCCGGCGGTGCACACCACCGTGCCGCAGTCGTCGTTGGCCCCTTCGGTGACATCGGTCAGCCCGGCGGCGTTGATGTACGGGTAGGTCACCGGGTAGGTGCCCTCGACGGGCGTGCCCGCCAGCGCGTACATCGCCGTGATCAGCGGCGCGGAGAGGCTGGTGCCGCCGACCTGCAGCCAGCCGTCCCTGCCCACCGTGTCGTACACGGCGAGGCCGGTCGCGGGGTCGGCGACCGCGGAAACGTCGGCCGTCGCCCGGGTGTCGCAGCCGGTGGCGAGCCCCCGCTGATAGGTGGGCTGGGCCTCGTACAGCGAGCAGCCCGACCCGCCGGAGGTCCAGGCGGACTCCGTCCAGCCGCGTTCGGTGTCCGCGGCGCGGGTCAGCCGGGTGCCGCCGGCGGCCACCACGTCGGGATTGGTGGCGGGCCAGTTCTGGACATGGCCGGTGTCGCCGGTGGATGCGACCACCGCCACCCCGGGGTGGTCGTAGTGGTGGTCGTACGCGGTCTCGGAGGCGCTCTCGCCGGGCAGACCGTAGGAATTGGAGACGTACTTGGCGCCCAGGCGTACGGCGGTGTCGACCGCGGTGCCGAGGTCGTCGAGGCTTGCCGAATCACCCTGCACGAGAAGGATGTTGCACGCCGGGCAGGCGGAGGAGACGGCGTCGAGGTCGAGCGCGGTCTCCAGTGCCCAGCCCTCGTTGTCGGCGGGGTAGTCCGTGCCACCGCTCTGATCGACCTTGCGGAAGCAGGAGTTGGCGGTGGTGCACTCGGGCAGCCCGTAGTACGCGCGGTACGCGGCGAGGTCGGCCTCGGCGTGGGAGTCGCCGTACGCGTCGACGATCGCGACCGTCCTGCCCTCGCCTCCGGCGGGAAGGCTGTAGGCCGCCTGGATGTCGGCCGGACCCAACGCCGCGGACGGGGGCGCGCTCGCCTGCGGCCGGACGATGTGGTCGGAACCGGTGCGCACGTCGGCGAAGCACTGGGCCACGCCGTCCTTGAGGCTCGGGTTGTTGCAGCCGGCCGGGACGTAGTTCTGCGGGACGTTGTCCTGCGGCACGGCGTTGAGCAGGTCGGAGGACTTGGCGGAGCCGGCGTCGGACGAGGAGACCGAGGAAGTGGTGGCGGCCGCGGCGGCGGCGGCCGGTGGTATCGCGGCGAGGACTCCGGCGCCGAGACAGCCGGCTATGAGAAGGGAGAGGGGAGCACGCATGCGCGCACGTCTTGAGGACAGCAAGGGGGCACCCTTTTCGTCGCGTTCAGGACCCGGTCGGGCCGGCATCAGAGGGGTTGCGAACTGCTTGGGCGTGAGTGAACTCTGGTACGTATGGCGCCTTTGAGTGGGTGTTACGGTCGCTGGTATGAGCCTCAAGGAATCGGCGGTAGCAAACGGTGTGCACCCGCATACCGCCTATCGGTGCTTCCGTGAGAGGACGTTTCCGGTCCCTGCGGAGCACGTGGGACCGTGCACGATCTTGGGGAACATTGAGGCGAACTCCACGCCGTCCGCGACGGGCGGTGTGGTCCGGTATGCTCGCGTTCCTTCCCATGGCCAGAGGGCGGATCTGGAACGTCAGGTCGGCTGGCTCTCGCAGTGGGCGAAGGCCAGTCACCATGTGGTGCGGGTCGAGTCGGAGATCGCGTCCGGTATGAACGGCGGCCGCACGAAGGCCCGTCGCCTGTTGGCCGATCCCAAGGTGACGACTGTGGTGGTAGAACACCGGGACCGGCTGGGCTGGATGAACACCGAACTCGCAGAAACAGCTCTCGAGGCTGCTGGACGTCGCCTGGTTGTCCTTGACGCCGGTGAGGTTGATAGCGACCTTGTGCGGGACATGGCTGAGGTGCTGACGTCGTTCTGCGCCCGCCTGTACGGCTGGCGTTCCGCGAACAACCGGGCGAGGAAGGCGTTGGAAGCGGCGGCTGCCGATGGCTGAGCCGAAGAAGAAACTTCGCACCATCGAAGCGCCATTCGTCGCTCTGAGGCCGTGTGGAACGGCGATCCGTGACCGCCTCAAGAACCTCACGCCCGAGGATGACAAGGTGTTGCGACTCGTCGGTGAGCACCTGGGCCACCTCGCGTCCCTGGATCTCGCAGCACGGTGCGCGGACGGCAACAACCACAGTTCGCCGAAGTGGGCGGCGCGCAAGCATGGCCTGACCGCCTCATCGTCGTCCCGCTGGGCAGGCAGCATCACGAAGGCCACGCACGATCAGTGGGCACTCTCGCGCCGCTGTCAGTTGGCCCATATCCAGTCCCTTGAGGCCGGTGTACGGACGGTGATGCACCGGCTGTCCCAGCCAATTGGGCAAAAGGGCACCAAGAGGGCTGCGGGCGGCTACCGCTCGAAGTCCGAGTGGTTCCAAAAGTCCCGTCGGCTGCGCATGCTGGAAAACAGGCTCGGCGTGGCCCGCGCGGAGCGTGAGGCCGGTGTCGTGCACGTCGTACGAGGCGGGCGGCAGATGCTCAACACCCGACATAACTTGGCCGCAGCGCAGCTCACCGAGACGCAATGGCGCAAGCGTTGGGAGGCGGTGCGCTGGTTCCTGGCCGCAGACGGGGAGTCGGGGAAGCGATTCGGGAACGAAACGATCCGCGTCACCTCGGACGGCGACGTATCCATCAAGCTGCCCGCACCGCTGACGCACCTGGCGAACGCCCGACACGGCCGGTACGTCCTGGCCTCGAAGGTGGCCTTCGCACACCGGGGTCAGGAGTGGGCTGACCGGATCGAGGCCAACCGCGCCGTTGCCTACCGCATCCACCTGGACGTGGCCCGCGGACGCTGGTACCTCACCGCGTCTTGGCAACGCCCGGCCGTCAACACCATCCCGCTCGATGCGGCTTGTGCCAAGGGCATCATCGGTGTCGATACGAACGCCGACCACTTCGCCGCGTACTGGCTCGACACTCACGGCAACCCGGTCGCAGCCCCCCGCCGCTTCCACTACGACCTGTCCGGCTCGGTGCAACACCGTGACGCGCAGATCCGGCACGCCATCACTCAGACTCTGCACTGGGCCAAGCAGTGCGGCGTCGCCGCCATCGCAATCGAAGACCTGGACTTCACCACCGAGCAGACCCGCGAGAAGCACGGCCTCAAGAAGAAGTTCCGGCAGCTCATCTCCGGCATCCCCACCGGCAAGCTCAAAGCCCGTCTCGTCTCCATGGCCGCCGAGATGGACCTGTCCATCGTGGCCGTCGACTCGGCATACACCTCCCTGTGGGGTGCCCAGCACTGGCGCAAGCCTCTGACCACCCCACGACGCAAAATCTCCCGTCACGATGCCGCCGGTATCGCGATCGGACGACGCGCCCTCGGACACCCGATCCGGCGACGGACGACACCGCCCCTGCACCACCAGAGTGATGGTGCAGGGCATCGGACCGTCCAGGCCAGACCGGGTACACGAAGGCGTGAGGGAACCCGCCCACCCGTCACGGAGCGTGCACACGATGCACGACCCCGAGCGGAGACACCACAGGGAATGCGGGCAACCAGCGCATCCAAAACCGTTCGGGACGCGCGCAGTGCCGGGATGTGGGTCCAAGACTCACTCCTGCTCACTGAATAGGAATGGTTCGTAACCGCTGTACGAGTCGTCCGCGCAGGCGGGGCCTGCCGTCGGCAACGCCCCGTACAGCAGGCGTCGGTTCGGGGTGTCGTTCTCCGGCGGGCAGCACGTCGATGTGCTCCCATGCCGACACCGGCGGGACTGTCGGCGCCGTCCCAACGGGCGCTCGGTGCGCCGGACTTCGGTTCGGGGGGTGTGCTGCTCATCCGATGGATGGACGCCCTTCCGGTCATGCCCAGGTGCAGGCCGGCTCGGGGATCGTGCGCGCACTAAGTATCGATGGTCGCCGCGTGTCCTCGCGATGGGGCGGATGACCTAAAGATCGGAGCGCGCGCCGGTGACGTGGCCTTCCGGCGGGGTGATTCCGGCCTGTGTGAGGGTGACCGCGAGTGCGGTGCGCGAGGTCACTCCGTATTTGCGCATCGCGGAGTTCAGTTGCGCGGCAACGGTCTTCGGGGATCGGGAGAGTTCTCGTGCGATGGCCGGGTTGGTCAGACCGGTGAGCATCAGCCGGGCCACTTCCAGCTCGCGTGGGGACAGTTGGTCGCCGTAGCCGCGCCGTCCGCCGCGCCATACCTGTCGTACGGGCGCCCCGGCCGCGCGAAGCGCGAGGTGTATCCGGTCGGCGTCCGTCCGGGCTCCCAGAGCCGTGAATCCGGCCTGCGCGTGGGCGAGTTCGGTCAGTCCGGTGTCCCGGTCCCCCGCTGTCAGCAGGCAGCCGGCCCGGCGTTCGGCCGCCAGCAGTGCCTCATACGGCCGGGGCAGGCGCTGCCAGGCGGTGACGGCCCGGCCGAAGGCGGCAGCTGCCTCGGCGCTGCGGCCTTCTCCTTGTGCCAGCGTTCCGCGACACGTCTCCAGGGCCGCGTCCGCTGCCGGCAGGTTCCTGCCGTGGAGCCCTTCGGCCAGGTCCGCGACGAACCGCCGTGCCTGGTCCGGCCGTTCGACCGCGAGTAGCGCGCCGGTGCGTACCGGTGCGAACTCGGTGGCCCACAGCCAGATGTTCTTGCGGGCCACGACGGCGGCCGGTCCCTCCGTCAGCTCCAGCGCCTCGGCGGCCGCCCCCTCGGCGAGCCGGATCCGTGCCAGGGCGGCCGCGGGCTCCAGCGGCAGATCCACGATGCCGCGTCGCAGCCCCGCGTCGAGCACTTGGCGCAGCCGCTCTTCGGCGGTCCCGATCCCGCCTTCGGTCACCGCCGCGGGGCCGGGATCCGCTCCGTGGCCGCCGACCGCCCCGTCCAGCAGAGCCGTGATCAGCAGGGCGTCCAGCTGAAGCAGGGGTTCCTCGTCCACCGCTGCCAGGGCGGCGGCTCGCTCGGCCAGTCCGTCCCAGGCGCCGGTGAACCAGTCCAGGTGCACCAGCGTCACCAGGATCATGTCGTGGAGCCGCTGGTACCCGTGCTGTTCGGCCCTGGCCAGCGCAGTCGTCAGCAGCTGTCTGGCCTCGTCGTAGCGGCCCCAACGCATGGCCCCGTTGCCGATGTTGAGTCCGCTGCGGGCCAGCTGCATCATTCCTTCCGAGGTCGCCGCGGTGTCGGGGAGTTCCGCGGCCACGGCCCAGCCGGCGTCGTCGCCCATGTCGAGCAAGGAGGTTGCCCGGTCCACCACCAGTGCCAGCCGCTGGTCCGTCGTCATCGGAAGCCGGGCCGCGTCGGCCGCTCGGTCCAGCCAACGGCGGTGCTCCCCGGCGGACATCAGGGTGCTCGGCGGGCTGCCGAGGGTGTTCATCGCCCAGGCGGCCTGGAACGGTTCGCCGGCCAGATCCGGCAGTGCCCTCTCCAGTTCCGCCGCGCCGGCCGCGTACTCGCCCGCGTGCAGCAGCATCCGCCCCAGCTGGGTGCGGACGGCCGCGCGGTCGTGCGGGGCGAGCGCCTCTGTGTCCAGCACCCTGCGCAGCGCGCGGGTCAGATCGCCGCGGCCCACGAGCCCGTTGAAGGCCAGGACCGGCATCTTCTGTGCCCACCGGGCCACCGAGGCGGCGGGCGGATCGCTCTCGGTGAGCAGCTCGTGCAGCAGTCCGACGGCGGTGCGGTGGTCCCCGGAGGCCAGAGCGAGGTCCGCGGTCCGTTCGGCGTACTGACGCCACCGCCCGGTGTCGCCCGCCTCTCGGTAGTGGTGGGCGAGCCGGGCCACCGGCTGCGGTGTCACGGCCCGCAGTGAGCGGCCCGCCTCTCGGTGCAGGGCTCGGCGGTCGGGCGCGGGCGTCATGTCGTAGACCGCACGGGCGGCCAGCGCGTGCCGGAAACTGACCCGGCCGACACGGTCCTCGCCGAGCAGTCCGCTGCGTACGGCGGCGTCCACGGCCTGGCCGACAACGTTGTTCGGGAGCCCGCTCACTGTCGCGAGGACGGCCGGGCCGACCGGTTCGGCGAGCACGGAGGCGGCCTGCAGCACGCGTTGTGCGACCGGGGTGAGGCGCGCGGCGCGCTCGGCGACCGCGTCCCGGATGGTGGGCGGCACAGCGATGTCGGCCAGCGTCCTGCGCACCCACTCGCCGTCGCGCCGGACCAGATCGGCCCGGTCGCGCAGCAGCCGGACGGACTCCTCGATCGCCAGCGGCACACCGTCGGTCCGCTCCTGGAGGAAGGACGCGAATGCCTCGGAGACGTGTTCCCCGTCCAGCATCGACGACATCAACTCGGCGGTCTGTGGCACGTCCAGTGCGCCAAGACGGATCCGTACGTACCCGGTGCCGGCCGGGGGCCGGGAGGTCAGCCGCATCAGCGCGGACTCCGGCGGCACGTCCTCGGGACGGTAGGTCAGCACCAGGCTCATCCGGCGGGAGCGCCGGGAGGCGAGGAACAGCAGGAAGTCCAGGGTGGCCTCGTCGGCCCAGTGGACGTCCTCCAGGACCAGCACGCCGACGTCCATGGCGTCCAGCAGCTCGGCCAGTGCGCGGAAGAGCCGGTGCCGGGCGGCGCCTGCGTCCGACAGTGTCTCGGGGGCCGGCGGCAGGTCCTGCGCCCACTCGGGGAACAGCGGCCGCAGCACCCCGGCGAGGGGGGTGAGGGCCAGCTCCGCCACGTCGGGCCGGGCATCACGGGCGGCATCGACGACCGGGCCCAGGGTGAGGGCCTCCCGGAACGGAGGGCACAGGGCGGCCAGCGGCCGTCGGGCGGCGATACCGGGCTCGTCCAGTGCCTCCTGGACGAGTCTGCTCTTGCCGATTCCGGCCTCGCCCTCGACGAGCACCGCGGCCGGTGGCCGGGCCAAGGCGTCTGTCAGCCGGTGCAGTTCGGCCGCTCGGCCGACGAATCGCGGAGCGCTGACGCCGGGCGGCACGCGCGGGAGGCTGTCCTCCGCGGAGCGCTCCATCCGACCGCCTTCCCCGCCCCGCCCGGGGTCTGCGCGACCCGGGCGCCGGCTGCCCGTGCGGGCCTCGACATCGCAGCATGCCACGATCGCCGTACTGACCGCGCCCGGGCGGGCCAACTTCTGCCGTTCCATACAGTTCTGAGGCAGCGTCAGTTATTGACGGATCGTCAAACACGTGCCATCGCCGTTGTGGTGCACCGTCGCCACCGCGGCGGCCAGGTCGCCGCCGGCCACGTCCACGACCGGGTGGCGTTCGCACTCGATCCATCGCCGTCTGCCCCCGAAGCCGAGGCTCAGGCACCCCCTCACGTGGGAGTCCACGAGCCCACGCCCCGGGCACGCAGGGAAGGTGATCCTCCGGGACGACAGGAGTGCCCGGGCCCACGACGGCCCGCACCACGACGACCGTCTCGGACCCGCCCTAGGAAGGCAGGACAACCTCCCGTACACGCGGGAAGTGGCAGGCCGCCCCGTCCCCGTCGAGCAGCGGAACCTCCTGGTCGCACCGTTTCCGCTCCCCCTCCCCCAGCTGCGGGTGGAGCGGGCAGCGCGCCCGGAACCGGCAGCCGTCGTAGCGTCGCGTCGGGCTGGGCGGGTCCCCGGCGAGCAGGATGCGCGACCGCTGCCGTGCCCGCTCACGTGCCGGGTCCGGCAGGGGTACGGCGGAGAGGAGTGCCTGGGTGTAGGGATGCCGGGGTCGCTCGAAGACCTCGTCGACCGGGCCGGCCTCGACCGTGCGCCCGAGGTAGACCACACTCACGCGGTCGGCGATGTTCCGTACGACGGACAGGTCGTGGGAGACGAAGAGATAGGCGAGGCCCAGCTCCTCCTTCAGGCGTTGCAGCAGTTCGAGCACGCCGGCCTGGACGGAGACGTCGAGGGCCGACACCGGTTCGTCGAGGACGAGCAGTTCGGGTTCGACGGACAGCGCGCGGGCGATGCCGATGCGCTGCCGCTGGCCGCCGGAGAACTCGTGCGGGTAGCGCTCCGCGTGTGCCGGGTCGAGGCCGACCTGGGTGAGGAGTTCGGGCACGCGGCGGCCGGTCGTCGCCCGGTCGGCGCCCTGGGTGCGCAGCGGCTCGGCGACGATGTCCCCCACGGGCATCCGTGGGTCGAGGGAGGCCATCGGGTCCTGGAAGACGATCTGGACGCGGCGGCGCAGGGCTTTCGCCTCCGCCTTGCCGAGCCCGGCGAGGTCCCTGCCGAACAGCTCGATCGATCCGCCTTCGGGGCGGGCCAGTTCGAGCAGTTCGAAGAGGGTCGTCGACTTCCCTGACCCCGATTCGCCGACGAGGGCGAGCGTCTCGCCGCGTCGGATGTCGAGGTCGACGCCGTCGACGGCGTACACGGAGCCGATCCGGCGTTTGAAGGCGGTCCCTTTGAGGAGGGGGAAGGTTCTGGTGAGTCCGCGGACCTTCAACACCGTTTCGCCGGTGGGTGGTTGGGGTGCGCGTGGGGTGTCCATCCGGGGTACGGCGGCCAACAGCCGTTTCGTGTACGGCTCCTGGGGCTGTTCGAAGACGTCGACGGCTGTGCCCGATTCGACGACCCGTCCCTCGTGCATCACGGCCACCCGGTCGGCCGTCCCGGCGATGACACCGAGGTCGTGGCTGACCAGGAGTACCGCGGCCCCGGTCTCGCGCCGCGCGGTGCGCAGGACGTCGAGCACCTGCGCCTGGATGGTGACGTCGAGGGCGGTGGTCGGTTCGTCGGCGAGGATGATGTCGGGGTCGTTGGCCATCGCCATGGCGATCATCGCGCGCTGGCGCATGCCGCCGGAGAACTCGTGCGGGAACGCCCGTGCGCGCAGGGCGGGTTCGGGGATCCCTACGAGGTCGAGCAGTTCGACCGATCGCTTCAGGGCCTGTTCTCGGGAGACGTCCTGGTGGGCGCGTACCGCCTCGGCGATCTGGTCGCCGATCCGGTAGACGGGGGTGAACGCGGACAACGGGTCCTGGAACACCATGGCGACTCGGCTGCCGCGAACCGTCGTGAGCTGCCGCTCCGGGGCGCCGACGAGTTCCTGACCGTCGAGCCGTACGGATCCGCGTACCGTCGCGTTGCCCGGGAGCAGGCCGAGTACGGCGAGCGCGGTCGCGGACTTGCCGGAGCCCGACTCGCCGACGAGGCCGAGGACTTCACCGCGTTCGAGGGTGAGACCGACCCCGCGTACGGCGGGTCGTCCGTCGAAGTCGACGTCCAGTTCGGTGACTTGGAGCAGCGGGCTCATCGGGAGGCGCCTTTCGAGGTGGGGTCCAGCGCGTCCCGCAGCCCGTCGCCCACGAGGTTCACCGCCAGGACGAACACGACCAGCAGTCCGGCCGCGAAGAAGAACATCCAGGGGTAGGTGACCGCGGCGCTCGTCCCGTCGGCGATCAGCGTGCCGAGTGAGACATCGGGCGGCTGGACGCCGAAGCCGAAGTACGACAGCGCGGTCTCGCTCATCACGGCGCCGCCGACCTGGATGGTCGCGTCGATGATGAGGAAGGAGGCCACGTTGGGCAGCACGTGCCGCCAGATGATCCGGAACGGGCCGACGCCCATGTACCGCGCGGCGCGCACGAATTCGCGCTCTTTGAGGGAGAGCGTCATGGACCGCACGACCCGGGCGGTGATCATCCAGGCGAAGAGTCCGAGCAGTCCGACCAGGGCGAACCAGCCGCTGGAGTTCAGCCGGGGCGAGACGATCGCGATGATCAGGAAGGAGGGGAAGACCAGCAGCAGGTCGACGAGGAACATGAGGAGCCGGTCGGTCCAGCCGCCGAAGTATCCGGCGCAGGCGCCGACGAGCGAGGCGAGCCCGGTGGCCAGTACGGCGACGAGCAGTCCGATGACGAGGGACTTCTGCAGGCCGCGCACGGTCTGCGCGAACACGTCCTGGCCGATGCGGTTGGTGCCCCACCAGTGGTCGGCGTCGGGGGCGGCCCGCAGCGCGGTGTAGTCGATGTGGCTGTAGGACCAGGGGGTGACGTAGGGACCGACGAAGGCCAGCAGGAACAGCAGTACCAGGACGGCGGCTCCGGCGAGGGCGGTGCGGTTGCGCAGGAAGCGGCGCAGGACGACGGTGGCGCGGCCGGCGGGCGGGGCGGCGACGGGTGCCTCTTCGGCGATGAGGGGCGTGGTCATGACGCCTGCCGGATGCGCGGGTCGAGCGCGGCGTGCAGGACGTCGGCGAGGAATCCGGAGAGCAGCACGGTGACGGCGGCGAAGAGGTTCACGGCGACCACGGAGTTCACGTCGTTCTTGCCGATCGACGCGACGAACCACTCCCCCATGCCGTGCCAGCCGAAGATCGTCTCCGTGAAGATGGCGCCGGTGAACAGCGCGAGGAATCCGTAGGAGAAGTAGGTCGACATGGGGATGAGGGCCGTCCGCAGTCCGTGTCTGAGGAAGACCGTGCGGCGGGCGAGGCCCTTGGCCCGCGTGGTGCGCAGATAGTCCGAGCCGAGGACGTCGAGCATCGTGTTGCGCTGGTAGCGGCTGTAGCTCGCGACGGCGAAGAGGGCGACGGAGAGGGTGGGCAGGAGCAGGTGCACGCTCCGGTCCTCGATGACGGTCCAGAGGCCGCCGGTCACGCCGGGGCTCTTCTCTCCCGTGAACTGGATCAGGTCCGTGCCGGTGGTCTGGTTGAACCAGATTGCGCCGGTCTTGAGGAGAATCGCCAGCAGGAACACGGGAGTTGAGAGCAGTGCGAAGGAGGCGAGGGTGACGGCCCGGTCGCTGAACCGGTACTGCCGTACGGCCGTCCAGGCCCCGACGAGTACGCCCGCGACCGTGCCGAACACGGTCCCGGCGAGCAGCAGCCGCAGGCTGACGCCGAGTCTGCGGCCGAACTCGGCGTCGACGGAGGTGCCGTCGATGGTCTCGCCGAGGTCGCCGCGCACCGCGTGTCCGAGCCAGCGCAGGAAGCGGTTCAGCAGCGGGGTGCGGTCGTTGACGCCGATCTCGTCGAGATGGTGGTTCACCGAGGCCACGGGGATGGGCGGCTGCCGGCCGGCGTAGTACTCGCGCGGGTGGAGCGCGAGCGAGGCCAGCAGGTAGGAGAGGCAGACGGCGGCCAGGAGCAACAGGGCGTAGTAGCCGAGTCGTTTGGCCAGGTAGGCGGGCACAGAAGAAATGGTCCAGGCGTCTTGTTGCCACATCATGAAGAGAACATGTCAGGTGTCCAGGAGGTCTCCCCCGGGGGTCGTAGGCCGCTCTACGTTCGGTGCATCCACCTGACGTCCCGGCGCGCCCACCGATGACCACCGGCCTCACGAAGGACACCGACATGCGACAGACCTCCGCCGCAGCCTGGATCGCCGCCTCCGCGGCCACCGCGTTGCTGGTGACCGGCTGCGGCTCCTCCGGCGACGGCAAACCCGTCGCGCAGCGGAGCGCGGCCCCGGCCGGCAGCCAGGAGATCAACGCCCGTCCGCCGAGCGACGTCCAGCAGGGCGGCACCCTCAAGCTGGCGATCTCGCAGTGGATCGCGGACTACAACCGCTACACCGCCAACGGCAACCAGGGCGACGCGACGGACATCAACGAACTCGTGGAGCCCCGGCTGTTCTGGGCGGACGCCCAGGGCGAGTCCCACCCCGACACGGACTTCCTGCTCTCCGCCTCGGTGACCTCGACCAGCCCGCAGACGGTCGTCTACAAGCTCAACCCCAAGGCCAAGTGGTCCGACGGAAAGGCCATCGGCTGGCGGGACTTCGAGGCCCTGTGGACAGCGAACAACGGCACGGACAAGGCGTACGAGGCCGCCGACACCTCCGGCTACGAACAGATCGGCAAGGTCGAACAGGGCGCCGACGCCCACCAGGTCAAGGTCACCTTCTCCACCCCCTACGCCGACTGGAAGCACCTGTTCAACCCACTGCTGCCGGCCGCCGGGATCGACACCCCGGACAAGTTCAACAAGGGCTGGACGCAGCGGATCCCGATCACCTCGAACGCCTTCAAGATCTCCTCGTACGACAGGACGGCCCAGACCGTCACGGCGGTCCCTGACCCCAACTGGTGGGGAACGAAGCCCAAGTTGGACTCGATCGTCTTCCGCGCCCTGGACTACTCCGCCTGGACGGACGCCTACCTCAACAAGGAGATCGACTCCGCGAGCGCGCTCCTGCCCGAGGACTACAAACGGCTGTACAAGGCGCCCGGCACCGACATCCGCGTCGGCGCCCGCTGGGACGAGGTGCACATCGAGTTCAACGGCGCACGCGGCCCGCTCAAGGACGTCCGTGTCCGCCAGGCCCTCCAGCACGCCATCGACCGCACGTCCATCGCCGCCGCCTTCGGCAAGGACCTCCCCGTCCAACTGAAGCCGTACGGAAGCCACTTCTTCATGCCCAACCAGGCCGGCTACCAGGACAACTCCGGTACCTACGGCACGTACGACGTAAAGAAGGCGGGCGAGCTGCTGGACGCGGCGGGCTGGAAGCTCCAGGCCGGCAAGCGGGTCAAGGGCGGCAAGCAGCTCACCCTCGGCTACACGCTCAGCGCCGGCTCCACCTCCGCGCAGGTGGACCAGTCGGAGCTGGTGCAGGCGCAGTTGGCGCAGGTCGGGATCAAGCTGAACATCGTGAAGGTGCCGTCGAACGACTACTTCTCCAAGTACGTCACGATCGGCAACTTCGAACTGACGAGCTTCCGTTGGGTCGACCAGATCTTCCGCTCCCAGGCGTACCCGATCTACCGCGAGCCGTCCGGCAGGAACCTCTACCAGAACTACGGTTCCGTCGGCTCCCCCGCGATCGACGCCCTGCTGAAGAAGGCCACCGAGACCACGGACACCACCGAGGCGAACAAGCTCTACAACGAGGCCGACGCCAAGATCTGGGCACTGGGCCACTCCATCCCGGTCTACCAGCGCCCCCAGGTCCTCGCCGTCCGCTCGAACCTCGCCAACTACGGCGCAAACGGCCTCGCCGACGTGGACTACACGAAGGTCGGCTGGCTCAAGAAGTGACCCGCCGGACGATGGACCGGCCTGCGTCGTGCCGGTACGGCGGAGACCTCGGACAGGTCTCCGCCGTACCGGTTCAGGAGGTGCGTGCGAACTAGCGGCGCCCGCCGCGGCGGTCCGCGAGCCGGTGGACCGCCGCGATCAGCGTGTCCACCTCATCGTGCGTGTTGTAGAAGGCGAACGACGGCCGGACGGTGGCCTCCAGTCCGTACCGGCGCAGGATCGGCTGCGCGCAGTGGTGGCCCGAACGGACCGCGATGCCTTCCTCGTTGAGCGCGGTGCCGACCTCGGCGGGCTCGTAGCCGTCCAGGACGAACGACACGATGCTCGCCTTGTTCGGGGCCGTGCCTACCAGCCGGAGTCCGGGCACACCGCGCAGGCCTTCGGTGGCGTGCTCAACGAGGGTGTGCTCGTAGGCGGCGATGTTCGGCAGGCCGACGCGCTCGACGTAGTCGATGGCCGCGGCCAGCCCCACCGCGTCGGCGATGTTGCCGGTACCGGCCTCGAACCGGCCCGGCGGCGGCTGGAAGGTGGACCGCTCGAAGGTCACGTCGGTGATCATGTTGCCGCCGCCCTCCCACGGCGGCATGTCCTCAAGTACCTCGCGTTTGGCGTAGAGCACCCCGATCCCGGTCGGTCCGAACAGCTTGTGCCCCGAGAAGACGAGGAAGTCGGCGTCCAGTGCCCTGACGTCGATCGGCAGGTGCGGGACCGACTGTGCCGCGTCGACCAGCACGCGCGCCCCGGCCCGGTGTCCGATCCCGATGATCTGCTCGACCGGTACGACGGTGCCGAGCGCGTTGGACATCTGGGTGACCGCCACCAGCTTGGTCCGCTCCGACAGGAGCGCGGTGTACTCGTCGAGCAGCAACTGACCGCTGTCGTCGACCGGGATCACCTTGATCACGGCACCGGTCTGCTCCGCGAGCATCTGCCAGGGCACGATGTTGGCGTGGTGCTCCAGGTGGGAGAGCACGATCTCGTCGCCCGCGCGGATGTGCGCGGGACCCCATGCCTTGGCGACCAGGTTGATCGCCTCGGTGGTGCCCCGGACGAACACGATCTCCTCGGCGGAACCGGCCCCGACGAACCGGGCGACGGTCTTCCGGGCGCCCTCGTAGGCGTCGGTCGCCCGGGCGGCCAGTTCATGCGCCGCGCGGTGGATGTTGGAGTTCTCCCGCGAGTAGAACTCCACCAGCCGGTCGATCACGGCCTGCGGCTTCTGCGTGGTCGCCGCGTTGTCCAGCCAGATCAGCGGACGGCCGTTGACCAGCTCGGACAGGATCGGGAAGTCCCGGCGGACCGCCTGCACGTCGAAGGCCGGGTGTTGGTCGACCGGCAGTCCCAACGGCGCGCCGGACACGTCGGGTTCCTGGACGAAGTAGTACGGCGCGGTCGTCGCGGTCGGTGACATGAGGTCGGGAAGCGGCGGCAGCCCGAGGTGCCCGAAGCCGGGGAGCTCCGGCGCCTGGGCGGGGTACCCGGCTGCCTCCGTGAGGAAGTAGTACGGCCCGGGGTCCGGGAGTCGGGCCGGTGCGGCCGGCGATGGGGCGGGTGGTGAGGCTGGAGGTACCGGCGGGGCCGGTGGCTCCGGGGTGGGTCCGGCGGCGCCGGGCGCACCCACCGCATAGGGGCTCGCCATGAACGTGGCCGGGGCGCTGGTCGGTGGCGGCCCGGACGGCGGGCTCATTCCGGCGGTCGGCGCCGGGGGCGGCGGGTCCATGGAGGGGAGGCCGGTCGGCACGGGAGGAAGCGGGTCCGCAGTCGGCGTGCCGGTGGACAGCACGGAAGCGGATTCGGCAGCAGGCAGGCCGGTTGGCACCGCAGGCGCGAAATCCGCCGTCGGCGCTCCGGCCGGCTGGGCAGGGAACGGGCCCGGGGCCGGCGGACCGGTGGGCACCGCAGGAACGGACTGCGCAGCCGACGGCCCCGCAGGCGCCGTAGGAGAAGAGTCCGCGAGCGGCAGGCCGGTGGGCGTCGGCCACTCCGGCCGGCCGTCGAAGGCCGGAGTCGGCGCCTCCGCGTCCCCCGCATGGCCGGGGAGTGCTCGGAAGAACTCCCCGGCCATGCGGCTCAGCGTCTCCTCGTCCGGCAGCCATGCCGGGGCGGCTTCGTTACCGGTGGGTGAGGGCGTGGTCATGGCTACCGGTAACTCGGCGCGTAGTCATGGAACTTGTCCACCTCGACGTCGTCGAGCACGGCGAGCGCGTCCTCGGTGAGTACCGCGAGCGAGCAGTACAGGGAGATCAGGTAGGAGGCGATGGCGCTGCGGTCGATCTGCATGAAGCGCACCGACAGGCCCATCCCCTGCTCGCCCGAGAGCCCGGGCTGGAACAGTCCGACCACGCCCTGGCGCGACTCGCCGGTGCGCAGCAGGATGAACTTCGTCTTCCCGTTCTCCAGCGGGACCTTGTCCGACGGGATGATCGGCAGTCCGCGCCAGGTCAGGAACTGCGAGCCGAACATGCTGACCGTGGCCGGCGGTACACCGCGCCGGGTGCACTCCCTGCCGAACGCGGCGATCCCCTCGGGATGGGTGAGGAAGAAGGCCGGCTGCTTCCACACCTTCGTGATGAGGGCGTCCAGGTCGTCCGGCGTCGGCGGCCCCGCCAACGTGGAGATCCGCTGCGTCTCCGCCGCGCTGGCCAGCATCCCGTACTCCGGGCTGTTGATCAGCTCGCCCTCCTGATGCTCCTTCACCGCCTCGATGGTCAGCCGCAGTTGCTGTGCGGTCTGGTTGTGCGGGCTGGAGTAGAGGTCGGAGATCCGGGTGTGGAGGTCCAGGACCGTCTGGACGGCCTTGAGCCGGTACTCGCGGGGTTCGCGTTCGTAGTCGACGAAGGTGTCCGGCAGCGGCGACTCGTCGTAGTTGTCGCACTCGATGCGCACCGACTCGGGGTGAACGACCTTGTTCACCCGGTAGATGCCGGCCTCGACCGGGACCCAGGACATCAGATGCACCAGCCAGCGAGGCGTGATGGAGCTCATCTGGGGAACGGTCTTGGTGGCGTTCGCGAGGGTTCGCGCCGCGCTGTCGCTCACCGACATCGATCGCGACGGTGGATTCACAGCCGTGGTCATGCGGCATCTCCTTTCCGCGCCCGGAGGCCGGGCACGCGTGACGGGGTGAGATCACCGGCGGTCACCGACGGGAAGGTGTGCGGCCGCGATCTCTCGCACCCACTATCGATTCACCGTCGCAGTAGGTCCGGTAATGGTCCAATGCGTGTTTTCGAGGCCGTCATCGACGCGGTCTATGATTCGCAAATGATCGACTTGAGTCGGTTGCGTGTATTGGTCGCCGTCGCCCGCGAGGGTTCGATCACGGCGGCCGCCGAGGCACTGCACTACGCGCAGCCGTCGGTGAGCCATCAACTCGCCAAGCTCGAGGCCGAGGTCGGCATGCCGCTGTTGCAGCGGATGGGGCGCGGTATCCGGCTCACCGAGGCCGGCCGGCTGCTGGTGGACCGCGCCGAGTCGATCCTCGCGCAGGTCGAATCGGTGCACGCGGAACTGGACGAGCTGGCCGGACTGCGCACCGGCCGGGTCCGACTGGCCGCGTTTCCCTCGGCGTTGGCCACCCTGGTGCCGCTCGCCGCCGCCCGCGTCTCCGACCGGCATCCCGGTATCGAGCTGACCCTGCGCGAGGCCGAACCACCGGACGCGCTCAACGCCCTGCGCAACAACGACGTCGACGTGGCGCTGGTCTTCGAGCACGGCGACCCGCCCCAGCGCGATCGCCGCGACACCACCATGACGCCGCTGCTCGACGAACCGTTGTACGTGGTCACACCGGCCGACCGCGCGTGGGACGGCCCCCCGGCCGAGCTGGCCACCTACGCCGACACACGGTGGATCGCCGGGTGCGAGCGCTGCCGTGAGCACCTCGTCGCGGCCTGCGGGCGGGCCGGGTTCGAGCCGGTCGTCGAGTTCGAGACCGACGACTACGTCGCCGTACAGGCCCTCGTCGCGGCCGGCCTCGGCGTGAGCCTGCTGCCCGGCCTCACCCTCCTCGCCAACCGGCACCCCGGTGTCCGACTGCACCGCATCGCCGGCATGCGCAGACAGGTCGTGGCCGCGGTGTACGGCAAGCCGCCCGCGTCCCAACCCGCCCAGGTGCTCCTCGACGCACTCGCCGCGACCGTCTCCGAACCGGAGTGGCCGTCCTGACGGCAGGGGCGGGTGTGGTCCGGCTGATACCGAGACAGCTGTCGAAAGTCACGAACAAGGCTTCTGAGCGCACGAGTTGAGAAGTCGAACGTCTCCCTCGACGTCCCGGCTACGCCGCCTTCCGCTCGCCGCCGCGTCCGCGCTGCCCGAGCACATAGCCGGCCTGGAGGCGCGTCCTGGCACCCAACGCGTCCATGAGGTCGGCGATGCGCCGCTGGCAGGTGCGCAGGGAGATGTCCAGACGGCGGGCGATCACCTTGTCTTCGAGACCGTTGAGCAGCATGCGCAGAATGGCCTCGTCGATCAGGGCCGAGGTGGAGCGTGCGCTGTCGTGGTCGTAGCTGCCGTCGAAGGGCCGTGCCTCGTCCCACGCGCCGGTCAGGGTGCGCCGCAGCGCCGCCACCACGGACTGCTCGCGCACCACGCTGAGCCCCGGCCCCTCCCCCACGGGGACCACGGCGACCTCGGCGTCGACGACCAGCAGCCACGCCGGAGCGGGGACGGCCGTACGCACCTGCCCTCCGTCACCGATCAGCGTCTCCACCCGCTCGCGCACCCGGACGTCGAACCGGGCCGCCTCCGGCAACAGCACCCTGAGGAGCTCGGAACGCGTCCCCGCGCACCGCAGCCACCCCCCGCGGTCCAGGTCCGCGGGTTCTTCCCAGGGATCCTGGGTGGGGAGTGAGAAGAGGATCTCCCGCCTCGCCTCGACCGTGATCGTGGTGAGGATCCCCCGCGCGGCTCTGGGGTCCTCGACCCGTTGCACGTGCGGATGCTGGGGCTCGCCCGAGAAGTTCTCCCGGTACACCGGCAGCAGGCTGTGCATCTGCTGCCGCAGCCGCTCCAGTTCGTGCTGCCGCTGGCGCAGCGCCTCGTCCTGTACCGCCAGCAGTTGCAGGGAGGCGGACATCGGGTTGACGGCGACGTAGGCATACGTGCAGCCGTGCACCAGATGCAGGAGCCGCAGCCGTACCAGATCCTCGATGGCCGCGGCTGCCTCCGCCGCGGAGATCCCGAGATCCCGTACGCACCGTTGGATGTCGACGTAGTCGCTCCGTAAGGCGAGCGTATACACGTCGCTGGTCGCGGTGCCCGCCTGCGGGACGTCCGGCAGGTCCGTTATGGCGTCGATGCTCACGGTTCGTCTCCCCCTCGTAATCGTGCCTGACGCAAGTCTGCGGCTGCCCGGCAAGGGCCCCCGCATGGATTCTTCAACAGGAACAGATCTTGCGCCGGACCCTCGGGCGCTTTGTTCACCGTCCCGCAACACCTGGGCAGCGCACGCCGGTTGACCGCAGCCACCACACCCCGGACGGCAGCGGCAGAGACAAGGAGATTCATGAGCAACCGTCAGCCCGAGGCACGCTTGCAGGGCCTCTGGTCCGACCTGGTTCCCGTCGCCGCGCCGGAGCGGCCACCGACCTCGCGCGGCACCGTCCTGGGGCGGATCCGCTTCACCCACACCCCGGCCGAAGCCGCCCTGGACGACGCCACTCCGCTCCTGACCACCCACATGACCAACGAGCACGTCCGTCCCGTCGAGGAGATCTGGCGGACCGCTCTGCCCGTCCGGAGCGGCAGCGCCGGCGACGCCGTGTTCGCCGAGGACGGCGAGCACCTCTTCTACGCGGTACGCCTCGGCCCCCAGCCGGTGTACCGCCGACCGGTGCGCGAACTGTACGAGAACGCCCTGGAGTTCGCCTGGGAGCGCGGCTACACCGACCTGGTCCGCATGTGGAACCTCATCGGCGGCATCACCAGCCCGAACGCGGACGGCCTGGAGATCTACCGCGACTTCTGCGTGGGCCGGGCGGAGGCGTTCGCCGCCTACGCCGACCGCTTCCCCCAGCTGTCGGCCGCCACCGGTATCGGCACCCTCTCGCCGGGCGTCGACGTCTGCTTCCTCGCGGCGAAGCCGGGGCGGGCCGTCCACCTGGAGAACCCGCGGCAGACACCCGCCTACAAGTACCCCTCCCAGTACGGGCCGAAGTCGCCGAGCTTCGCCCGGGCCACGTTCCTCAAGGACGTCGGCAGCCCGGAGGCCGTAACAGGGACCCTCTTCGTCTCGGGCACGGCCAGCATCCTGGGCGACGACACGGTACACGCCGACAACGCTGCCCTGCAGACCGAGGAGACGCTGCGCAACATCGAGGCACTCGTCGGCGGCGACAACCTCCGCGCCCACGGCCTGGACGGTGCCGGGTACGACGTCAAGGACCTCGACCAGGTCAAGGTCTATGTGCGCGACGCCGAGCACCTTCCCGTCGTACGGAGCATCTGCGAGTCGTCGCTCCCCGCCGACACGGACATCTCGTATTTCAATGTCGCGGTCTGCCGGCCCGACCTGCTGGTCGAGATCGAGGGAGTGTGCAGATGACGGACATCCTCACGGACATACCCGCCGCGCCGGCCGAGACCGTCCCGGCGGACGGCAACCTCTCCGTACGGCTGGAGGACCTCGCGCGCCGCAACGGCTGGCTCGGCAGGACCGCGTATCTCCAGGGCACGCACCGCTACACCTACGGCGAGGTGTACGAGCAGGTGCGCCGCACCTCGGGGGCCCTGCGCCGCCTCGGTGTCGGGCGCGGGGACCGGGTGCTGCTGGCGCTTCCCGACAGCGTCGCCTTCGTGGTGACGTTCCTGGCCGTCCTGCGGATCGGCGCCGTGGCCGTACCGGTCAACACCTTCTTCCACGCCGACGAGTTGCGCTCCAGCGAGGAGATCGCCGAGGCCTCACTGGTCGTCGCCGACGCATCGCTCCGCGAGGAGTTCCGCGGCCGCAGCGTGACCCCGAGAGAACTGACGGAGGCCCACGACCCCGCGGGCGCCGGCGCTCCGGAGCCGCTCGCGTCGGACGCCCCCGCCTTCGCCGTGTTCACGTCCGGCACCACGGGCGCACCCCGCCTGTGCTTCCACGACCACGGCGACGCCCTCCACTTCGACCGGGCGATCGGCGGCGTCCTCGCGCTCCGCCAGGGCGAGGTCTGCTACTCCGTGTCGCGGATGTACTTCGCCTACGGGCTGGGCAACTCGGTGCTCCTGCCCCTCCAGCGCGGCGCCGTGGTCGTCCTGTCCCCGCAGCGCGCGGACGAGACGAACGTCCCCCGGCTCCTGGAACGCCACGGTGTGAGCGTCTTCTACGCCCAGCCCAGTTTCTACGCCCGGCTGCTCGCCCGCCCGCGAACGGCTGACCTGCTGGGCCGGTTGCGGCTGGCCCTGGTCGCCGGCGAGACGCTGCCCCGGCCGCTGGAGGACCGACTGCGCCGCGTCCTCGGAGCACGGCTGCTGAACATCTGCGGCACCAGCGAGATCGGGCACGCCGTCCTGGCCAACGGCCCGGACGAGATCCACCCGTACAGCCTGGGCCGCATCCTGCCGCCGTACCGGGTACGCGTCGTCGACGACGCGGGCGAGCCCGTCCCGGACGGCGAGGTCGGGCAGTTGCAGATCTCCGGCCCCGGCATCGGCCCCGGCGTGCGGCGCGGCGGCCTGCCGCCGCACCGGCTCGGCCCGGACGAGTGGTTCGCCACCGGGGACTCCGCACGCGTCGACGCCAAGGGTCTGGTGTGGCTGCTCGGACGGGTCGACGACATCGAGATCGTCGCCGGAGCCAACGTCCACCCCATCGAGGTGGAGGACCTGATCACCGGCATCGCCGGGGTACGCGAGGCCGCCGTCTGCTCGGTACGCCGGGCCGACGGCACGACCAGCCTGCGTGCCTACGTCGTCGCCGAGCCCGGAGTGGACCGGCCCGCCACGCTGGCGGCCACCATCCGCTCGACCACCGCGTCGAAGCTCACTTGGTACAAGGTCCCCCAGGACGTCGAGTTCATCGACGCGTTGCCCCGCAACAGCACAGGAAAGATTCTCCGCCGCGTCCTGCGCGGAGCGAACAGGGAGTTGCCCGATGGCACAGCATGAGACGTCCCCGGCCACCGCGAAGACACCGCCCAGCGCGTTGGCCGCCGCAGTACTCACCATGGTGTTGTGGGCCTCGGCGTTCGTGGCGATCCGGCACATCGGCGAGAGCGTGCGCCCCGGCCCTCTCGCGCTCGGCCGTCTCCTCGTCGGCGCCGTCGCGCTCCTCGCCGTCGTGGCGTTCCGGCGCGAGGGGCTGCCGCCGCGTGCCGCGTGGCCCGGGATCGCCGGCATGGGCGTGTTCTGGTTCGGGCTGTACATGGTGGCGCTGAACTGGGGCGAGCAGCACACGGACGCGGGGACGGCGGCGCTGCTCATCGGCGCCGGTCCGCTGCTGGTGGCGCTGCTCGCCGGGTTCCTGCTGCACGAGGGCTTCCCGCGTCCCCTGCTCATCGGCCTCGCGGTGGCCTTCGCGGGCGCGGCGCTGGCGGGGGCGTCCAGCGGGGGCGGCGATTCGGCTCTCATCGGTGTGCTGCTCTGCCTGGCAGCGGCGGCTGGTCACGCCGTCGGCGTCATCTTCCAGAAGCCCGCGCTCTCGCACGCATCGCCGTTGCAGGTCACGGCCTACGCCAGCACGATCGGCGCGGTCGCCTGCCTGCCCTTCGCGGGTCAGCTCGTCACGGATCTGGGCGACGCGTCGGCCGGGGCCTGGGCGGGCGTGGTGTACCTGGGGCTGCTTCCGACGGCGCTGGCCTTCTGGACCTGGTCGTACGCGCTGGCGCACATGCCGGCGGGGCGGCTGGGAGCGGTGACGTACATCGTGCCCGCCCTCACCGTCCTGCTGGCCTGGCCCACGCTGGGCGAGTTCCCCTCCGGCCTGGCCTTCGCCGGGGGTGCGCTGTGCCTGCTCGGCGTGGGCCTCTCACGCCGTCAGCCGCGCCCCACACCCGAACCGGCCTCGTCGCCGACTCCTCAGCCCGCGTCCGTCGGCGAGGGCCGCGGTGAGACCGCCGACGTCTCAGGGCCGGTGCTGGCGCAGGACTGAACGCGGTCGGCGGTCCGCCCGCGCCCAGTGCCCGGGCATGAGCGGACCGCCGGACCCTTCTCAGACCTTTTGATCGAGAGCGGACCACAACTCCCGCTCCACATCCGTCAGCGGGATGTGTCCGGCGAGACACTCCGGGTGGCCGGACGGCAGTCCGCCGTACGGCTCCGGTCTCTTCGCGTGGGCCGAGAGCTCGGGCACCGGAAGTCCCCCCAGGCAGCAGCCGACCGCGAGCAGACCCGGCGTCCACCGGGCGAACGCGTCGGCCCATCGGCGTGCGCGGCTCACCGCAACGGTGCCGTCGGCCACAGCGGTTCGGTCGCGCGGTGCTCGGCCTCGCGCAGAACGCGCAGCACGTTGCGGCCGCTCAGTGCCTCCAGGTCGGGCCGGGACCAGCCGCGGTCGGCGAGTTCGCGCAGCAGCACCGGGTAACCGGAGACGTCGGCGAGTCCGGTGGGCTGATGGTCGACGCCGTCGTAGTCACCGCCGAGGCCGATGTGGTCGCGGCCTGCCACCTCGCGGGCGTGCTCGACATGGTCGGCGACCTGGGACACCGTCACCTCGGGCCGGGGATGTTCCTCGGTCCAGCGCACCAGCCGGTCGTCGGCGGACGCCGCGAAACCGGCCGCGAGCTCCTTGGCGACCTGGGCCGGGTCCTCGCCCGGCCGTGGTGCGCGTGGCCAGGTCCAGGGGTGCGCCGGCAGCCCGAGACGTTCCCGTTCGGCCTGCAACTCCTGCGCCCATTCTGCGACTTCGGCCGAGATGAAGTACGGAACGAAGGTGAGCTGGATGACACCGCCGTTGTCCCGCAGCAGCTCCAGGACCGGGTCGGCGACGTTGCGCGGATGGTCGTTGAGGGCGCGTACGGAGGAGTGGCTGAACAGCACCGGGGAGGTCGAGGCGGCGAGCGCCGCGCGCTGGGTGGAGTCGGCGACGTGGGAGAGATCCACGAGCACGCCGGTGCGGTTGAGTTCGGCGACGATCGCGCGGCCCGTGTCGTTCAGACCGCCGACGCCGGGCTCGTCGGTGGCCGAGTCCGCCCAGGTGGTGTTGTCGTTGTGGGTGAGGGTCACGTACCGGACGCCGAGCCGGGCGTAGGACCGCAGGACGCCCGGTGACTCGGCGAGGCTGTGGCCGCCCTCGATGCCGAGCAGGGAGGCGATCCGTCCGTCGGCGAGCGCGTCCTCTACGTCGGCCGCGGTGTAGGCGATCCGCAGGGCGTCCGGGTAGCGGGCGACGAGCCGGTACACGGCGTCGATCTGCTCCAGCGTGGCCACCACGGCCTCGGGTTCGGGGAGTCGGGACGAGACGTACACCGACCAGAACTGCGCGCCGACCCCTCCGGCGCGCAGTCTGGGCAGGTCGGTGTGGAGGTCGGGGCGGCCGTCGTCCAGCCCCTCGACGCTGTAGCCGGAGCGGGCCCGCAGCGCCAGGGGGAGGTCGTTGTGACCGTCGATGACGGGGGTGCTGCTCAGTACCTCTTCGACGAGGTCCACCACGGTGTCGCTCATGCGCGTGCCACTCCTTCGTCCAGCGCCTCGGAGGCATCGACGGTCCGGTCCCTGCGGCGGCTCTGCCGTACCGGGTCGGCGACGGGCAGGGAGGCCACCAGCCGCCGCGTGTAGTCGTCCTGTGGACTGCCCAACACCGCGGCCGTGGAACCGGACGCGGCGATCCGGCCGCGGTGCAGCACGACGACACGGTCGGCGACCTGCTCGACCACCGCGAGGTCATGGCTGATGAACAGGGCCGCGAAGCCCAACTCCCGTTGCAGTTCGGTGAAGAGGTCGAGCACCTTGGCCTGGACGGACACATCGAGGGCGGAGGTCGGCTCGTCCGCGACGATCAGCGGGGGCCGCAGGGCGAGCGCCCGGGCCAGCGCCGCGCGTTGCCGTTGGCCGCCGCTGAGTTCGTGCGGATAGCGGTCGCCGTAACTGCTGGGCAGATGGACGGAGTTCAGCAGCGCCTCGACCTCGGCTCGGATGGCCTCGGCCCCGAGTTCGCGCCGGTGGACGGTGAGTGGTTCCGCGATGCTGTCGGCGACGGTGAGGAGCGGGTTGAAGCTGGCGGCGGGGTCCTGGAAGACGTAGCCGATGTGGCCGGCCCGGCCGCGGGTGCGGCGGCGGGTCGTCAACGGCTCGCCGAACACGGTGAGTTCACCGCCGGTGGCGGCCGTCAGACCGGCGACCGCTCGGCCGATGGTGGTCTTGCCGCTGCCGCTCTCCCCCACCAGCCCGAGCACCTCGCCCGGCCGGATCTCGAAGCTCACACCGTCGACCGCCCGGAAGCCCGTCCTCCCCAGTCGCCCGGGGTAGTCCACGACCAGCCCGGCGGCCCGCACGACGGGCTGCCCGTCACCCGTCGCGGAGGTCGGCGTCCGGCTCTGCTCTCCGAAGACCGGTACGGCGGCGAGCAGTTCGCGGGTGTACGGGTGGGCGGGCGCCGCGAACAGGTCGCGGACCGGGGCCTGTTCGACGACCACGCCCTCGCTCATCACGGCCACCCGGTCCGCGAGGTCGGCGACGACGCCCATGTTGTGAGTGATGAGGAGGACGGCGGTGCCGAAGTCGGTGCGGCAGCGGTGCAGGAGTTCGAGGATCTCCGCCTGGACGGTGACGTCGAGGGCCGTGGTGGGTTCGTCGGCCACGATGAGCCGGGTGCCGAGGGCGAGGGCCATGGCGATGACGGCACGTTGCTTCTGGCCGCCGGACAACTGGTGGGGGTAGTGGTTCACGCGGGTGGCGGGGTCGGGGATGCCGACCTTGTCGAGCCAGTCGACGGCCAGGGCCCGCCGTTCGGCCTTGCTGCCGCCGTGTCCGTGGGCTCGGAGGCCTTCGGTGAGCTGCCATCCGATGGTGAAGACGGGGTTCAGCGCGGTGGAGGGTTCCTGGAAGACCATCGCGGCGTGGGTGCCGCGCAGGGCGCGCAGTCGGGCCGGGGACGCGGTGAGGACGTCCTCAGCCGGGTCGGCGGTGCCGTCGCCGAGCAGGACCCGGCCGCGGGCGGTCGCGGTGGCGGGGAGCAGTCCCAGGACCGACTTGGCGGTGACGGTCTTGCCGCTGCCGCTCTCACCGACGAGGGCCAGTACTTCGCCCGGGGCGACGGACAGGCTGACCCCTTTCACCGCGGGGGCGGTGCCGGCGTCGGTGGCGAAGGTGACGTGCAGGTCCTCGATGCGCAGGAGGTCAGTCATCGTCCGCGCCTCCGTCCGTTCCGGTGGCGGTCGTCTTCGCGGTCGTGCCGCCGCGTCGGCGCAGCCGCGGGTCGGCGAGGTCGGTGAGGCTCTCGCCGAGCAGGGTCGTGCCGAGCACGGTGAGCACGATGGCCAGGCCCGGTGGGATCGCGGTCCACCACAGCCCCGAAGTGACGTCCGCGACCGAGCGGTTGAGATCGTAGCCCCATTCGGCCGCGGAGTTGGGTTCGATGCCGAAGCCGAGGAAGCCGAGCCCGGCGAGGGTGAGGATCGCCTCGGAGGCGTTGATGGTGAAGATCAGCGGGAGGGTGCGGACGGAGTTGCGCAGCACGTGCCGGAACATGATCCGCCAGGTGCCGGTGCCGATCACCCGGGCCGCGTCGACGAAGGGCTCGGCCTTCACCCGGGTCACTTCGGCCCGTACAACACGGAAGTACTGCGGTACGAACGCCACGGCGACCGAGCAGGCCGCCGCGCCGAGGCCGCCGACGAGGCTGGACTGTCCGCCGCTGATCACGATCGACATGACGATGGCGAGCAGCAGCGGCGGGAACGCGTAGAGCGCGTCGGCCAGCCCCACCAGCAGCCGGTCAAGGCGCCCTCCGAGATAGCCGGAGGCCAGCCCGAGCACGGTGCCGGGAATCACGGAGAGCAGCAGCGCGGCGAGGATGATCTCCAACGCGGTCCTGGCACCCCACACCGTGCGCGAGAGCACGTCGTACCCGGCGATGGTGGTGCCCAGCGGATGCGCACTGCTGGGATGTTGCTGCGAGCCGAACAGCCGTCCCCCTTCCTGGAGTTGGGCGTATCCGTACGGGGCGAGGAGTGGCCCGAGGAGGGCGGTGAGGACGAACAGCACGGTGAGTACGGCGCCGGTGAGGAGCATGGCGCGCTGTACCGAGCCGCCGGTGCGCAGCCGTGCACGCAGGCGGTCCGGCAGCAAGGTGGGCCGTCGCACGAGGAGTTGGGCCACGGCTCAGTTCCTCACTCGGGGATCGATGAGGGCCGCGACCACGTCGACGAGGAAGTTCGTCACCGCCACGACGACGGCGAACAGGGCCACGATGCCCTGTACCGCCGGGAAGTCACGGACCGTCAGATAGTGGGCGAGTTCGTAGCCGAGGCCCTTCCACTCGAAGGTGGTCTCCGTCAGCACCGCTCCGCCGAGCAGCCCGGCGACCTGGAGTCCCAGGACGGTGACGACGGGGATCAGCGCGGGCCGGGTGGCGTGCCGGGTGACCAGGCGGAAGGGTGCGACGCCTCGGGAGCGGGCGGCCTCGACGTAGTCGGCGCCGAGGGTGCCGATCAGGTTCGTGCGGACCAGCCGCAGCAGGATGCCGGCGACGAGCAGACCCAGCGCCAGGCCGGGCAGTACGGCGTGCTTGAGCACGTCGGTGACGGCCGCGCCGTCGCCGCTGCGGACGGCGTCGAGGAGGTAGAAGCCGGTCGTGCTGGTCTGGTTCTGCAGGAAGAGCTGGACATCGGTGCTCGCCCGGCCGGACGCGGGCAGCCAGCCGAGCTGGATGGCGAAGACCAGCTTCAGCAGCAGGCCCACGAAGAACACGGGGGTGGCGTAGGTGAGGACGGCGAACAGGCGCAGTGCCGCGTCGGGCGCGCGGTCCCGGTACGAGGCCGCGACCATGCCCAGGGGTACGCCGACGGCGAGGGCCACGAGGAGGGCGTAGCAGGCGAGTTCGACGGTGGCGGCGCCGTAGGTGCCCAGGACGTGGGTGACCGGTTCGTTGTCGGTGACGGTGCGGCCGAAGTCGCCGGTCGCCAGGGACTTCAGGTAGTCCAGGTACTGGGTGAGCAACGGCCGGTCGTAGCCCGCCTGGTGGAGCTTCGCGTGGAGCTGGTCCGGGGTGAGCCGGTCGCCGAAGGCGGCGCTGATCGGGTCGCCGGTGGCGCGCATCAGGAAGAAGACCAGGCTGACCAGGATGAACACGGTGGGGAGGATGAGGAGGAAGCGGACCAGCAGGTAGCGGGCGAGTCCGTACCCGCCAGCGCCGTCGGCGGGGCTGCCGACGACGCCGGGGGTCGTCTCCTGGGTCAGGGCGCTCACTTCGTCGACAGTCCTGCCCAGCGGAAGGTGTACGCGCTGGTCAGCGCGTCCGGCACACCGCCGACATCGGTGCGGGTGACGATCGCGGTGGACCCCTGGAGCAGCGGCAGCAGCGGCACCTGCGCGGCGGCCTTGTCCTGGGCCTGCTTGAGGAGTTCGGCGCGCTTGGCCGCGTCGGTCTCGGTCTCCTCCTTCTGGATCAGCGACCGTACGGCGGGGTCGTCGTAGCCGTTGGCGACCCAGCTGTTGGCCGAGTAGAAGGGCGAGAGGTAGTTGTCGGCGTCCAAGTAGTCGGCGTACCAGCCGAGTTGGTAGAGCGGGTAGAGGTGCTTGACGCGGTCCTTGCCGTACTGGGTCCACTCGGTGGACTGGAGGTTCACCTTGAACAGCCCCGTCGCTTCGAGCTGGGTCTTGACGAGCGCGTACTCGTCGGCCGAGGACGAGCCGTAATGGTCGCTGTTGTACTGGAGGTTGAGGGTGACGGGAGTGGTCACCTTCGCCGCCTTCAGCCGTGCGGCGGCCACTGTCTTGTCGGGGCCGCCCTTCTTGTCGCCGTAGAGCGACTTGAAGGAGTCGGTGGCGCCGGTGAGTCCGTCGGGCACCGAGCTGTACAGCGGCTGGTAGCTGTTCTTGTAGACCTGCTGGGCGAGTTGGGCCCGGTCGACGGAGTCGGCGACGGCCTGGCGGACGGCCAGCGCCTTGGTCTTGTCGGCGTCCTTGGTCTTGGTGCCGTAGGGCTGGGTCTGGAGGTCGAAGACGATGTAACGGATGCCGTTGCCGGAGCCGGTGTGGACCTTGATGTCCTTCTTCTTGGCCAGGTCGTCGAGGTCGGCGGTGGTGAGGGTGCGGTAGACGGCGTCGACGGTGCCCTGCTGGACGTCGAGCTTCAGGTTGCTGGCGTCGGTGTAGTACTTGAGCTGGATGTTCTTGGTCTTCGGGGTGCCCAACTGGCCGCCGTAGGCGCTGTTTTCGGTGAAGGAGACGAGCGAGTTCTTGTCGTAGTCAGTGACGCCGTACGGGCCGTTCCAGGGCTTGGCCGTGACGATGGCCTTGTCGTCGAGGATCTTGTCCGCGGGGAAGGTCTGTTCGTCGACGACGTAGCCGGCCGCGGTGGACAACACCTGGGGGAACAGAGTGTCGTTGGCGGACTTGAGGGTGAAGACGACCGTGGTCGGTGACGGGGCGGCGACCGAGGCGAGGTTGTACAGGAGCGACGAGGGGCCGTTCTCGTCGGCGATCTTCAGGGTCCGGTCGAAGCTGAACTTGACGTCGGAGGAGGTGAGTTGGTGACCGTTCGCGAACTTCAGGCCCTTCCTGAGCGTCACCGTGTATTGCTTGGGACCCGTCAGTTCGATGCCGGTGGCGAGGTCCGGGGAGACCTCGGTGGCGCCGTTCCTCACGCTGAGGAGGGTCGCGTAGACCTCGCTCTCGATGGTGCCGGAGCCCGCGTCCCAGGCGCCCGCCGGGTCGAGGCTGGTCACCTGGTCGGTGGTGCCGACGGTGATCGTCGGACCGCCGGAAGCAGCGGTGGTCCTGCTGCTGGTGCAGCCGGTGAGGGCGACCAGGAAGGCCGTGCCGAGGGACAGGGCGCCGAGGGGCCGAAGAGGTCTGTGGGTGCTGGAGTGTGCCATGGCTGGTCTCTGTCTCCGCATGGGTGGGTGCGCGAAAGGGGTGCGGCGGCAGGACATGCCGGGCGCGCGCTGTCGCGTGAAGGGTGAGGGTGGAGGTGCCGCGCGAGGAACGGGTCAGCTGTGACAGAGACAGCTGGAGACCAGCAGCAGATCCACATGACGCCGGGAGCACAGCACGAGGCCGGTTGCCACGTCGTCCTCCTAGGGGTGTCGCCGGCAACTGAGGCCGGTGGGAACGCACTTGCAGAACAGGAACATCCGCCGAGCCGTCACCTGGGGCACCCCACTGCGTCGAGGGTTGCCGTCCGGCCAGCCAGGGCTTGATCACCGGAACTCGTAGCTCGCGCTCACCGTAGATCGACTGTTCTTCCGGCGTCAAGACGCCCCCGGGCCTCGCACCGGTGCGAGGGGAAAGCACTCACCGCCGCGGCAGGAGCTGGAGTCGATCGAGGTGGTGGAGAAGGGAGTTGAGCGATTCCCGCGGTCGGTCCCCGGCGGTGTCGAGGGTGATGTGGTCACGGTTCCAGGGTTCTTAGTCCCGCCGGCGGACCTGCTGCCAGTCCGGAAGCGGCAGATCGGGAATGTCGACCGACCGGGATGTCACCCGCTGCCGATGCTCGGCCGGATCCGAGCAGATCACTTCGACCTCCACGACCGGAACGCCCGCCCGGGCCCCCACGTCGCGCCAGCTGTCGCGGGTGACGGCCAGCGGATTGACCGACTCCGCGATCACGGTGAGACCCTGCCGGAGGTGTTCCTCGGCCAGGGCGTACCCGACGACGTAGCCGGCCGGCCCGACGGGATGCCGCGCCAGGCCAGAGCGGACGAGGGCCTGCTCGATGGTGTCGACGCGCAGGTGTACCGCCCCGATGCGTGCGGCCAGGAGTCGGGACAGCGTGGTCTTCCCGGTGCCGGGGAGTCCGCCGATGACGACGAGGACGGCGTTCGACAGCACGCGGATCAGCGCAGCCGGGGCAGGAGTTGGTCTCCGACGCGGATGATCTCCTGTTTGTAGGGCGTGTCGGAGAGGACGAAGTGGGTGATGCCGAGCTTGCGGTAGTTGTCCAGCGCCGTGGCCACGGCGGCGGCGGAGCCGACCAGCCAGGTCGTCGCCGCTCCCCCGCCGCCGAACCTGCCCGGTGTGGTGTAGAGGCAGGTGTCGAGCACCTCGCCCCGGGCGGCGAGGTCGTAGAGCCGCTGCTGTCCGACGGCCGCCTTCCGGTTCCCCGTCCAGGTCAGCTCGTCACCTGGGCCGGCCGCCATGCGCGCGACCCTCTCCTGCGCCGCCCGCCACGCCTCCTCCGTGGTGTCGCGCACCACGGTGGTGATCCGCAGGCCGAATTCGAGTGGCCGGTGCCGACGGCCGACCTGGTCGCTCAACGCCCTGAGCCGGTCGACGCGTTCGGCGAGTCCGGCGAGGGGTTCGCCCCAGAAGAGCTGCACGTCCGCCTCGGCCGCCGACACCCGCTCGGCGGCCTCGGACGCGCCGCCGAAGTAGAGCGTCGGATGTGCTCTGCCGGCCGTCGTCCAGGGGCGGGGCGCGACCGTGGAGCCGCTCACCTGGAAGTGGTCACCGGCGAACGTCACGTCCTCCTCGGTCCACAGTCGTCGTACGAGATGCAGGAACTCCTGGGTGCGCGCGTACCGTTGGGCCGGATCGCTGCGGGTGTCGCCGTAGGCGGCCAGGTTGTCGAGGCCGCTGACGATGTTGACGAGGACCCGGCCGCGGCTGAGCTGGTCCAGGGTCGCCGCCGCGGCGGCGAAGTGGGCCGGCTGCCAGTAGCCGGGACGAATCGCGATCAGGGGCTTGAAGGTGGTGGTCCGGGCGGCGAGCGCGGTGGCGACGGTGAAGGTGTCGGGACGTCCCCACCCGGTGCCCAGGAGCGCGCCGCCCCAGCCGTGCCGCTCGGCGGTGCGCGCGAGGTCGGTGGAGTACTCGATGGAGCCCCAGCCGTCCGTCGTGTCGTCGCCGCGGTGGCCCGGCTCGACGGTGTTGGGGATGTACCACAGGAATTCCGGGCTCATCGTGCTTCCGATCGCAGCGTGACCGACGGCGGACCGAGGGGTGCCCGGGTCGGTGAGTGCAGGGGGCGTCCGTCGAACCGCGGCCGAGGTCGGCCGGGAGGAGGGGAACGCGGCGTGGATCTGTGGATCTGCGAGCCGTGGATCAGAGGATCAACACAGGGCGCTGGACACGCGGACGAGGTCGACGCAGCGCTCCTTGGTGAGCAGCAGGACCTCGGTCATGTGATCGAGTTTCCGAGGCATCGACCCCAATGTCAATGCGCCCCGGGTCGGCGGGGTCATCACACCGAGAGCCGCGCCATGGTCTCCGCGATCGACGCCACCCGATCGGCGATGTCACCGGCCGGCACCTCCACGAGGTCGTAGCCGAACCGCCGATAGCTCTGTTCGTGGATCCGCTCGAACTCCAGGGACTCCTGGTAGCTGATCCGGCGTGCGGCGGTCGGTTCACAGAATCCGATGGTGCGGACGAAGAAGACGTGCCGTTCGTAGACCCGCTCGCGGGTGATCCTGTCGATCTCGGCGGAGAGCGTCTCGGGGACGGGTCGTCCGAGGTAGACGCTGAGGGCGTGTGTGCAGATCGGAGACCTGTCGTAGACCTGCGTGGTCGTGTCTCCCGTCGCGGACGTCATCTGCCGTCGGCGCTGGAGGGCGGCGACCTGCTCGACGAAGTCGGCCCGGGTCCAGGGCTCGGCCTCCCCTGCGGCTTGCCCGTCCGCGATGACCGCGGTCGCCGCCTCTTCGACGATGTCGAAGCCGCGTTCTCGCAGTCGACGGAGGATCGTTGTCTTCCCGGCGCCGGGCGCACCGGTGAGGACGTACCGCTTCATCGTGAACCCCTGGAGCCTTTCGGGCCGTTGCTGTGGACGTGCGTCGGGTCAACGGTCCCGCGATGGCGCGGACGCGTCGGGGACATGGAAACACGCGCTGACGGACTTGCCGTGGGGGCAGGAGTGCGACTCCCAGGTGTCGGCCACCGCGTCCACGAGGAGCATTCCGCGTCCGCCGAGGCGCTCCGTGCTCGCCTCGCGCGGAGTGGGCAGGTCGCTGGACTTGTCGTGGACGGAGACGTGCAGGCAGTGGTCGTCGCACGTCATCACCAACTGGGCGCTGCTGTGGGCGTGCCGGTGCGCGTTGGTGACCAGTTCGGAGACGGTGAGCAGTACGGCGTCCACCGTTTCCGGAGCGGTGGTGGTCCAGTCGAGCGCCTCCAGATGCTTGCGCGCCCAGTCCCGGGCCGATTTCACCTCGCTGTCCAACGGCAGTGTGCGGGCCCAGCCCACTGCCCGGAGCGACGAACCTTCCACAGCGATCAGTCCTCCCTCGGTAGCGTGCCGCCGCTCAGCCCGGTCCCCCGTGGAACCCACCGGTGTGGGGCGGGTGTTCTCAGCGGCGACCACGAAGCTTGGCCAGCAGGCGCTGGGCCTGGGCCCGGCGGCGCGGATCGGCGGCGGCTCGGCGTACTTGGTCCGCCGTGCGTCGCCCCTGGGGGCTCTTGGCGAACTGCTTGATGCGCTCCATTACGCCCGACATGACGCTCCTCTCCTCTGGTCCGACGAGCATCGAACTGTTCACTGTCCCGGCTACCCCGGCCGGGTCGGATCAGCCATGTCACCTGGTACAGGGCGCGCGACCGCCCTGCGGCGAAGCGGCACCACAAGCCCGTCCACCGGGGTCCGAGTGTGTCAGGAGATGGCCCGGAGCCGACCGTGCGACCGGCGACGGAGTTCGTCGAGGGCCTGCGCCGTGCTGTCGTCCGCGGGCAGCAGCACGACCAACTGCTGTGCGTCCGTGGGGAGTTCGAGCGTCTCACGGAGCAGGTGGAGTGCGCACCCGGACGGGTGGGCGACGCGGAGGGTCCCGCGTCGCGGAACCACATGCCGGTTCAGGCGGCGCGTGAAGTCGGGGCCGGCGACGGACGCGAGTTCCGTGGTGAACCACTCGGAGTTCCCCACGGTCGGTCCGAGCCACAGGTCGAAGGCCTGCTCGTCCGCGACGTCGTCCCAGTCCGTGAAGAACGTCCGTGCGCGGGGGTCGGTGAAGACGTAGCGCGTGAGGTTCGGTGTGTCGGTGTCGAGCAGTCCGGTCCCGCGTACCAGCGACTCGTAGCCGCTGGTGTGGGCGAGGACATCCCCAAGTCGGTTGGTGACCAGGGCGGTTCCGGGTTCGAGGAGACGGAGCGTCCGCAGGATGGACGGACGGACCTCGCGGGGCGGCGGCCCGGGGTGAAGGTGGGCGGAGCATTCGCCGCCGGTGATCTTCGTGAGGTGGCGGAGATGGTCGCGCTCCGACGAGTTGAGGCCGAGCGCGTCGGCAAGGGCGTGCACCACCGCCACCGAGGGATTGCGGTCGCGGCCCTGTTCGATGCGGGTCAGGTACTCGACGCTGATGCCGGCCCGCGCGGCGAGATCCGAGCGCCGTAGACCCGGTGACCGGCGGCGGCCGCGATCGGGCAATCCCAGCGACTGGGGCTGAATGCTGTCTCGCTTGGTCCGGATGAAATCCCCCAACGGCGAACCCATAGCGCGAGTTTACGGCGCTGCCCGCTCGTCGCGGAGTGCTCGGAATGGCCCTGCGGGGGCCAGCCTGAACACGGTCTGGCTGGGAGCGCGGCGGCGTCCGATCGTGGCGGGCATGGAGAACAGACCTCAGCTGGTGATCATCGTCGGAAGTGTGCGTGAAGGACGGTTCGGCCCGGTCGTTGCCTCGTGGGTGGCCCAACAGGCCGGTCTGCACGGTGTATTCAAGGTGGAAGTCGTCGATCTGGCCGAGATCGACGTCCCGTTGGCGCTGCCCGCGGCATCACCGAAGCACGCCCGTGACGACTACCCCCGCCCGGCCGGGATGGCTGCGCTGACCTCGGCTCTGACGAACGCCGACGCGTTCGTCGTGGTCACGCCGGAGTACAACCACAGCTATCCCGCGTCGCTGAAGGCGGCCATCGACTGGCACTTCACGCAGTGGGCGGCCAAGCCGGTCGCCTTCGTCAGCTACGGCGGTGCCGCGGGTGGCCGGCACGCGGTGCTGCACCTGGAGAACGTGCTGACCGAACTGCACGCGGTGACGGTTCGCGACGGTCTCGCCTTTCCGAACTACTTCACGTCGTGGCAGGACGGTCGTCCGCTCGATCCCGGGTCCGCCGCCTACGCCCGGACAGTGCTCGACCAGCTGGCCTGGTGGGCGATCGCGCTGCGATCGGCGCGCGAGGCCGTTCCCTACCCGGGGTGAGGTGGATCGGCCCTCGTCTCACGTGCCGGTTCGCTCGGCTTCGCCGCGGCCGCCAGGCTGGGCTGGAGGCGGCGGGCCGCGTTGAGGTGGTCGGCGGTCCAGATGATGCGGACCGCCGTCGCCGTGGCGTGCCCGTCGTCGCCGCGGAGATCGCGGCGCAGGGAGTGGACCAGGCGTGCCTCCTCGTCGGGGTCGCGGGGCAGCGGAGCGGGTACGGCGGTGTGCCGGCCGAGTCCCGCGGCCAGGTCCCGGTACCAGTCGGCCAGCCGGCCGACCGTGTCGAGCAGCGTGAGCCGGGCCTCGGAGCGATCGGGTTCGATCCGTTCCTCACCGCCGTTGCGCTGCCACAGCTCCAGTACCGCGTCCGAGGCGAGGCGCAGTCCTACGACCCCGGTGACCAGGGTGGTCATGTCGGACAGGCGCACCGGCTTGGCGCCGCGTTCGGCGAGGTAGCTGCGGAAGGCGTCGTCGAGCCGGCGGGCCGCGGCGGCCGCCTGCCGTCCGGCCTCCACCGGGGCATCGGTCGGGATGCAGCCGATGCTGCAGCGACTCGCCGCGTACTCGACCGTGTCGGCCAGGTAGCGGGCGCTTTCGGTGTACGCCGCCGACAGTGCGCGGTCGACGGCGGCCGCGGCGCCACGCGGCCAGAAGAACAGGCCCACCAGGACGCTCACCCCGCATCCGAGGGCGATGTCCTCGATCCGCAGCAGCACGATGTGCCAGTCGGGGTCCTGGCCGATGTTGAACAGGATGACGAGGGTGACGGTGAAGGCCGCCTGGCCGGCCGCGAACGAGATGGCGGCGGGTGCGATGCCGGCGATGAGTACGGCGACGGGGAGGAGGAACCAGAGCACGGTGCTGTGGTGCCCGATGAGCTGGAGCAGTCCGGTCCCGATGAGCGAACCGACCAGCGTGCCGCCCAGGGCGCGGAGCGCGTTCTGGCCGGTGTTGAGCGCGTTGGAACGCAGCACCGACAGGGTCCCCAGCAGGATCCAGAACGAGTGCTGGACACCCGTCACGTTCGCCAGGGCCACGGCGATGCCGAGGCCGAGCGCGCCCCGGAGACTGTTGTGCAGCCAGACCGAGCGCGGCTCCAGGTGTGCGGCGGCGCGCTCGACGGCGGAGGCCAGCGGCTGGGTCAGTGCGCCGGGTTCCGTGCCCAGCAGCCGCTCGGGCCAGCTGCGGCGCTCGGCGGCCGCGGCCAGGTCCACGTTTCCGGCGATCTGGAGGGTGGCGAACCCCAGTTCCTGGGCGCGGAAGGACAGGTCGAGGGTGGCGATGAAGGCGCGGACCTCCGACTCCGTGCCGGGTTTCGGCCGGTGCACGGGCAGTCGGTGGGTGGCACGCGCTTCCATGCCGTCCATGGCGGTACGCAGGTTCGCCAGGGCGGCGCGGAGTGCGTCGGGAGCGTCGCGCGGGGCGTCGAGGATGTCGGCGGCCTCGTCCAGGGCCGTGGCCGCCGCACGCCGTACGGCGTGGGCGTCGGCGTCGCAGGCCCGGGGATCCTCGCCCGGGGGTCCGCTGTCGGCCACGATGGCGCTCAGCCAGGTCAGTTCGTCGACGAGCCGGACCAGGGCGCGGGAGCCGGCGGACAGGCCTGTGGGCCGGTAGAGCGTGGCGTCGAAGGCGGTGCGCAGGTCCGCCGCCGCTGCGGCGGCCTGGCCGGCCGTGACCTCGCACTGCCGGACGGTGGGCGCGTCCGGGCCGCCGGCCAGCCAGGAGGCGTCGGTACGCAGTTGCGCCGCGGCCGCGCGGCAGACCCGGGCGGCGGGTGCGCTGAGCGGGTCCGCGGCGGGCCGGGGCCACAGCAAGGAGATCGCGAGCATGGCGGCCGCCGCCGCGAAGCCCGCTCCGGCGAGCCGGTCGGGGAGCTGTGACAGCGGGGCGGGCGAGGTCACCGGGAGGATGAAGGCCAGCAGCAGTGCGGTCGTCGCGCCCGCGAGGACGGAGCTGACCACGCCGGAGAAGAGGATCAGGAAGCCCACCACGACCATGGCGGTGATCGCGAGCCAGGTCGTGCGGGCCACCAGTGTGCCGAGGCAGATGAGTACCGCCCAGGCCACGGCCAGCCCCACGTGGGCGCGCAGGCGCTGCACCATGGGGCCGGTGAACTCCACCAGCAGGAGCATCGAGAACGAACCGAACGCCGCGTAGGTCGCCATCGTCGCGGAATCCAGCACCTGACTGCACAGGGCGAACAGGGCGGGCATCACCAGCGCGGTGCGCGCGGCCCGCCGGGTCGCCACGAGTCCCGGATCGTGGTCGCGCAACCAGGTGGGGATCCGCCCGCCCAGGACGCGCCGAGGTTTCTCCATGCGCCCGCGCACCTCCTGTCGGCACAACACCCACGTGCCCCGCCGATCACGAGTATCCGGCATTCAGGGCGGCTGGGTCACGGTTCGATGACGAAGGCCCGCGCGATGTGCCTCGCGTGATGGTCCGGGGCGTGGGGGTGGTGGGACGGCGGTCGGGCCCGCCCCGACGGGTCAGCCTCTCGGACCTTCCCTCCACGACGAACGTGAGGATGGACAATGCAGCACCGCACGTTGGGATTCGCCGCTGTCGGCGCCGCCGCCGCGGGCCTGTGCGCCGTGTTGGCCACGACGGCACCGGCCTCGTCCGGCCACGGAACCGCAGCGCGGACCGTCGAGCACACGCAGACGGTGGCCAAGGATGCCGCGCGACAGAAGGCGACCTCCGACGACAGGACCAAGACCCAGACCAAGAACCAGTCCTCCGAGGAGAACCGACAGCTCCTGAAGATCCAGATGGAGATCAAGAGGACGCCCGCCGGCCCGACCGGGGCCCAGGTCGCCGAAGCCGACAAGCTGGTCGGGGAGTTGAAGGCGCAGGGCAGGGCCACCGCCGCGCAGCTGGCCTGGCTGGCGCTGACTCCCGCCGAGAAGCGCGTGGCGCCGGCACCGGTGGGCACGGACTGAGTGGAGCGTGACAGTGGCGGTGCCCGAGGACGGCGGACCGGCGTGACGGACTTCGAGGAGTTCTACGAGTCGGCGTACGCGCGGCTGGTCGGTCAGCTGTTCTCGGTCACCGGCAGTCTCGAACAGGCCGAGGACGTCGTGCAGGAGGCGTTCATCCGGGCCCTGGACCGCTGGCCCCGGATCCAGGCCTACGACGTGCCGGAACTGTGGGTGCGCCGGGTGGCGATCAACCTCGCGGTCAGCGAGATCCGGCGGTTGCGCCGACGCGCCGCGGCGCTGCTGCGCCTGGGTGCGCAGCGCCCGCTGCCCCAACTCACCCCGCAGACGGTCGAGATCGCCGAGATCCTGCGGCGGGTACCGGTGAACCAGCGCCCTGTCCTGTTGCTGCACGACGTACTGGATCTGCCGGTCGAGCAGGTCGCCGAGCAACTGGGCCTGCCGGTGAGCACCGTGCGCGGCAGGCTCGCCCGCGCCCGCGCGAACCTCGCCCGCCACCTCGCCGCCGACCCGGAAGGAGCTCTGTCCCACCATGGCCGACCCTGAACACGGTCTACGGCAACTCGTCGAGGAAGGCACCCGGTCCGCACGGCGGCCACCCCTCGCGGACCTACGGCATCGCGCCCGGCGCCGCCGCACCGTGCGCGAGGTCGCGACCGTCACGGCCGTAGCCGCCGCGGTGCTGGCGGTCTTCCCCCTGGTCGCCCGGGAACAATCCGGAACCAGTGCCCCCGGCCCGACGGCGTCCCACACCCGCCCGCCCACACCCACCGGCCCCGCCGAGCCCCTGCTCGCCTCACCGGCCGAGACCGTGCCGGGCGGCACCGTCACGCTCACGGGCACGGGCTGCGCGCCCGGGAAGGCGGTGACCCTCGGGATCCGCTGGGATCGCGGTGCGAAGCTGAGTCCCTCGACGGAGGAACAGAAGAAATCACCGGGTCACCCCCAGGCGACCGCCGCGGCCGCCGGGACACACCAGCTCTCCTCGGTCGACGCACTCCCCACCGGCTCCTTCGAGGCCAAGGTCAGGATCCCGACCAGCCCCGTGATCAACAGGCCCACCCTGTGGGCCAGTTGCGGGACCTCGACTTCGTCCCGCCAGCTCACCCAGTACGTCTCGATCGTCGTCCGCAACCCCAACTAGCCCCTATCGGCTCCCACTTGCGCCCGCTGCCGTGAGGAGGGCGACTGTCGCCGGAGAGGCGTGGTGCCTTCGCTGTCGGCCCGCTCCGGGTCGGCTCCGGTGCGCAGTGCCGCGGTCACAACGGCGGTGTCCCCTACCGCTCCGAAGTCCGCCGTGAGCCGCGAGCCCGTGAGCGCGCCCCGAGCGCCGCTCACCTCTCCCGCTTGACCTGAGTAGACCTGTCTGTCTAATCTGATGCACGACTAGACAGACAGGTCTACTCACACTTCGGACGGGAATGGTCATGACGAATCTCTCGGTCGTCCCGGCGTCCAAACCGGCGCGCACCTCGGATGCGGCGCCTGCCGACGCCGGATCCGCTTCCGTTGCCGTATCCGCGCGGGGTCGGCGGCTGCCGCCGAACGTGGCGCTGTACGTACTCGCCTCGATCACCATCTCGTTCCTGGCGGCCTCCAGCGCGCCGACCCCGCTCTACGCGGTCTATCAGGCCGAATGGGGCTTCGACCCGATCACCACCACCGTGGTCTTCGGCGTCTACGCGGTGGCCGTGCTGCTCGGGCTGCTCACCATGGGCAAGCTCTCCGACCACGTCGGCAGGCGGCCGGTGCTGCTGGCCGCGCTGGCGGCGCAGGCCACCTCGATGGTCGTGTTCGCCACCGCCGACGGCGTGTCGGGGCTGATGATCGCCCGGATCGTCCAGGGACTGTCGACCGGCGCCGCGCTCGGCGCGATCGGGGCGGGGATGATGGACATCGACCGGCCGCGCGGCACGATCACGAACGCGGTCGTCCCGGGCATCGGCACGGCGACCGGCGCGTTGGTCTCCGGCCTTGTCGTCCAGTTCCTGCCCGCCCCCACGCATCTGGTCTACCTCGGGCTGCTGGCGGTCTTCGTCCTCCAGGCCGTCGCCGTCGCGCTGATGGCGGAGACGGTGACCCGCAAGCCGGGGGCGCTGGCCAGCCTGGCGCCGGAGATCAAGCTGCCGCGCGCCGTACGCCGCCCGATGCTGGTGGCCGCGCCGGTGCTGTTCGCCGTCTGGGCGCTGGCCGGGCTGTACGGATCGCTCGGCCCGTCCCTCGCACGGCAGTTGACCGGTTCCAGGTCCGAAGTCCTGGGCGGGCTGAGCCTGTTCGTGCTCGCCGGGGTGGCCGCCGTCTCGGTGCTGGTCCTGCGGAAAGCGGCGACCCGGACGGTGATGCTCACCGGCATCCTCGCGCTGATCGCCGGGGTGGCCCTCACCCTGGTCTCGATCCGCGACTCCTCCGCCACCGGCTTCTTCGTCGGCACCGCCGTCGCGGGCGTCGGCTTCGGCAGCGGGTTCCAGGGCGGCATCCGTACGGTGATGCCGCTGGCCCGGCCGCACGAGAGTTCCGGGGTGCTGTCGCTGCTCTTCATCGTCTCCTACCTGGGCATGGGGGTGCCTGCCGTGATCGCCGGGTTCCTCGTCGTCCACGGGGGCGGACTGACCGCCACCGCGCAGGAGTACGGCGTCGCCGTGATCGTCCTCGCGGCGTTCGCACTGCTCAGGCTGGAACGCGGCGGCCGAGACGGGGCGGCGGTCCTGCCCGGCGAGCGGGTCGGCGGCAACGCCTGAGGGCTGACCTCCGGCCGGGACTCGGCCGATGGGCCGCGGCCGGGGCACAATGTAGACAGATCTGTCTGAAGGAGTGACCGTCATGGCGAGTGTCCAGAGCACCTCGAAGCCGTCGGCGCGTGAGCGCCTGCTCGCGTCCGCGAACGAGCTGTTCTACGCCGAGGGCGTGCAGAGCGTCGGGATCGACCGGGTCATCGAGCACGCGGGCGTGGCCAAGGCGTCGCTGTACAACACCTTCGGCGGCAAGGAGCAGCTCGTCCGGGCGTACCTCGACACCCGGCACGCGGGCACCGCCGACCGGATCACCCGGGCCGTCGCGGAGCACGACACGCCCCGCGAGCAGATGCTGGCGGTCTTCGAGTCCCAGGGGCGGCAGTTCGACCGGCCCGACTTCCGCGGCTGCGCCTTCATCCGCGCCGGCGCCGAGGCCGGCCCCGGCGGGCTGGTCCAGGAAGCGGCGGACGCCTTCCGCGGCTGGATGCGCGAACTCTTCACCCACCTCGCCGCCGAGGCCGGCGCCGCCCACCCCGACGCCCTGGGCCACCAGCTCCAACTCCTCTACGACGGCGCCGGCATCTCCGCCCTGATGGACCACGACTCCGCCTCCACAGTGGCCGCGGCCTCCCGCGCGGCGGCGACCGCCCTGATCGCGGCGGCGACCGGCGCATCCGCCGAGGCATGAGCGGCGCTCGGCACGCGGGGCGGGACCGAGAGGGTGAACCACGCGGTGCGCCAGGGATACCGACGCGGCATCGGTAGAGCGGCTTAGGCCAACGCACCGGGCCGCCGACTCCGGTCGAGCCCGATCCCCGGCCGGTGCGCCGCGGCCCGCTCGGCCGACGTCTGTCCGCCGGTTTCCCGACGCAGCACCACCAGATGATCGATTCCGAGGGATCGGCTGCGCGCATGGGACGAAGGCGTCCAACGTCAGTGCGTGAAGACAGAGTTGGACATCCTCGCGACCGCACTCGCCGCGAAGACCGACGACCTGCGGAAGGCATCCCCGCAGCTCGCACCATGGCGGCCTGCCGTGGGGATCACCCCGCGGCTCACCGACGCCGAGCTGGTCACCCTGGCGATCACGCAGGCCATGCCCGGCTTCACCGCCGAGGCCAGATGACTCCGCCACGCCCGTTCCCACCTGCGGCACCTCTTCCCGTGCCTGCCGAAAGCCACCCGGCTGCCGGCCAGCGATACCTCGGTGTGGAGCGACGCCGTGTGGATCGTGGACTCCACGCCCGGTGGACTGCGGCCGCTCCCGCCAGACCGTCAAACGCTCCGACCTGGCCGGATGGGCCGAGTACGGCTACCGCGCCAGCCACAGCCGCTTCTTCTGGAGCCTGCGGCTGCACCTGGTGCGCACCCCCAGGACCTACCCGTCGCCTTCGCCCTGACCGGCGCCAAGGCCGACGAACGCGAGACCATGCTCGATCTCGAACAGCACCGAGGACGCACACCCGGCGCTGTCGTTGCCCGTGTCATGCAGATATTGATCATCCAAGTTCGGGCCGCGCGGCCGAGCCACTCCTGTCCGCGGCGCTTCACCTCGTCCGGCGGCAAGGGTGATGATGGCGGCCATGACACTGTCGACGGCGTTCACGAAGTTGTTCGGTGTGCACCACCCGATCGCGTTGGCGCCGATGGGTGGATCGGCCGGTGGTGCGCTGACCGCGGCCGTCTCCCGCGGTGGCGGGCTGGGGCTGCTGGGCAGCGCCAACGGTGAACGCGACTGGCTGGCCCGCGAGTTGGCCATCGTCGCCGAGCAGACGACGAAGCCGTGGGGCATCGGCTTCCTCACCTGGCAGATCGATGTCGACGCGGTCGAGCACGCGCTGGAACACAGCCCTGCCGCGGTGATGCTGTCGTTCGGGGACCCGACCCCGTTCGCCGAGCGCGTCCGCCGGGCCGGTACCGCATTGATCATCCAGGTCACCGATCTGGAAGAAGCGAGGCGCGCGGTCGACCTGGGCGCCGACGTCATCGTGGCGCAGGGATCCGAGAGCGGCGGGCACGGAGCCCGGCACGGTCGATCCACGCTGCCGTTCGTGCCGGTCGTCGTGGATCTTGCGGCTCCCGTGCCCGTGCTCGCGGCCGGCGGGATCGCCGACGGGCGCGGGGTGGCCGCCGCGCTCGCCCTCGGGGCCGCCGGAGCGCTCATCGGCACCCGCTTCCAGGCCACGACCGAAGCCCTGATCCCTCCCGCGACCGCCACAGCCATCGTCCAGGGGCACGGTGAGGACACCGAGCGGAACCGCGTCCTCGACATCGCCCGGGATTCCAGTTGGCCGTCGGCATACACCGCCCGCACGCTCGGCCATCCCTTCCTCGACGCATGGCGCGGCCGGGAGACCGAACTCGCCGACGACCCCCACGCCAGACAGGACTACCAACTCGCCCTGTCCCGGGGCGACATACCCGCGCTGCCCATCTGGGCCGGCGAGGCAGTCGACCTCATCGACGACCTGCCGTCCGCCGCCGACCTCGTCAACACCCTTGCCACGCAGGCCGAGGACGCGCTCGCCCGGGCGGGCAGGGGTTGAGGGACGAAAGGTGAGGACACCCCTTGTCGGCAGCGCATCCGACTCGCTGCGCCTCGACGCGGATGACCGAACTCACCGGCCAGAGACGGCAGTTGATTGAACACAGGGTTTGCGGGCGAGGATCTGGATCCCCGTCGACTCATGTCCGTTCATCGTGGGCACCGCGATGGTCCGGGTCGTGAGAGTTTCGAAGCCGCTCAGCAGGGTGGTGAGCCATGCACGGGAGTGGTGGCGACAGACGGCACCGTCGTCGGTCTCGAACACGCCGTAGTCCGCACAGCGGGTGGCGTAGCGGTCGTAGCGGCAGCGGTTGCGTTCGTCGTCCTGGAGGAGAAGGTCACTGAGGTAGAGGATTCCGCCGGGCTTGAGGATGCGGTGCAGCTCGGCGATCAGGCGGAGTTGTGCTTCGTCGGCGGGGACGCAGGTCAGTACGGCGAAGAGCAGCACGGCGTCGAAGGCGGCGCGCGGCGAGGGCCACGCCGGGGGTGCGTCGAGGGTGGCGAAGTGGAGGGTGGGGTGCAGGTGCCGGGCTCGTTCGATCATGGCCGGTGAGGTGTCGGCGCCCGTAAGGTTGTCGAAGCCGTGCTGTTCGAGTTCCTCCATGGTGCGGCCGTAGCCGCATCCGTAGTCGAGAATCGCGGCGCGTCTGCTGAGCCCGTCCAGCCAGGGTGGGTGACTCCTCCCCCCGCATAAATCCGGGGGGGCTTCTCCTGTCGATGGCTAGGCCACGTCCGGAAGGACCAGCCCGGCCCTGATAGCGACGTTGAGTGCGCCTACCTGATCGGCGTTGTCGGTGTGACCGCACTGGGTGCACTCGAACTTCTCTTGCGTGGGGCGGTTCTCGCCGGACACGTGCCCGCAGGCGGGGCAGGTGCGGGAGGTGTTGCGGGGGTCCACCGGGATCAGCTTGCGACCGGCGCTTTCAGCCTTGTGCGCGAGGATGCCCAGGAACACCCCCCAACCCGCGTCGTGGATGCTCTTGTTCAGGCCGGTCTTCGCGGCGGCTCCGTTCGGGAGGAACGCGCCAGGATTCCCGGTGTCAGGTTTGGGCTTGGGGGCGCGGACCATGTTCGCGATGCTCAGGCGCTCGTGCGCAATGACGTCATAGGTGCGGACCATCGCGAGAGCGGTCTTGTGTGCGTGGTCGGTGCGCTGGCGGCGCACCTTGCGGTGCAGAGCGGCGACCTTCTCGACCGCCCGGCGGTGCCGGGCGGTGCGGTTCTCCCGCTTACGGCGCGGGAACTCCTTGAGCGCGCGCTGAGCGTCGGCGAGGGCTTCGGCATTGCGCCGTCCATGCCTCGGGTTGGGCTGGTGCTCACCCTCGGAGGTGGTGAGAAAGTGGGCTACGCCCATGTCGATGCCAGTCACGGTGCCGGTCGCGGGGAGCGGTTCGGCGGGGACTTCGTCGCAGGCGAGGATGACGTACCACTGCCGCCCCTCGCGCTTGATGCTGACGGTCTTGACCCGGCCGCGCACCGGACGGTGCTGGTGGACGCGGACGTGCCCGACGCCTTGCAGCCGCACACGGGTGACCGGGTCGTGCGGGGTGGAGTCCCAGCGGCAGCCGTCCCCGTCCTTGGGGAAGTCCACCGTGTCGAACCAGTTCACCCCACGAAAACGCGGATATCCGGGCTTCTCGCCGGACTTGACCCGGAGAAAGAACGCAGCGAAGGCCTTGTCAAGACGGCGCAAGGTCGCCTGCTGCGAGCTGAACGACCAGCGGCCCTGACGCTCCGGGTCGAACGCCCGGATCTCCTTGAGCTGCGCGGACTGCTGCCCGTACTTGGTGCTCGTCTTCGAAGCGTGCCGGTAGGCGTCACGACGTTCCTGCAACGCCCCGTTGTACAGCGAGCAGTGATCCCGAAGCATCTCGGACAGGGCTTGCGCCTGGCGGACGGTGGGGCGCAGGAGGAACTTATACGCGCGGTGCACGCTCGGCTTCCTCCTTCTGTTTCTTCGTCCAGGGGCGTTCCCACTGGGTGTTGATGTACTTCTCCACCGTGTCCACGCTGACCGCGCCGACCGAGGCGACGAAGAACGACGACGACCACAGGGTGGGCATCTGAGACTTCAGGTGCGGGAACTCCTGACGGAGCACGCGCGAAGTGAAGCCCTTGAACTGGTTCGCGACGTAGGACGCCGACGCCTTCGGCTCGTGCTTGACGAACAGGTGTACGTGGTCGGGCATCACCTCAAGGGCGATGATCTCCCAGCCCTTTTCTGCGGCCTTGGCCTCGATCAGCTCGCGCAGCCGGACCGCGACCCGGCCGCCGAGAACCCTGCGGCGGTATTTGGGGCACCACACCACATGCAGCCCCAAGTCGTACACACCACCGGAATACCGGCGAACCTTCCGCGCCACAGTCACAACGATCACTATACACGTGACGGGCATCTAGTCGGTGAGGGCCAACAGTGCAGACTCGTGTGCACAGTTGATGTCAGAGCAGCCCTGAGAAGCGATTCCCCCCACGCCTAAACGCGCGGATCCCCTCGCTAGATAGCTGATGGAGTGGATGAGTGAAGGTCTTCGTTGCCGCAGCCGCGTCCCAGTAGGGAATCTGACTGTCCGGGTCGGACACGACGTATGCCTTCCTAGGCGGGCGCCAAGGCGGCGGTGAGCAGGGCGGCCAGCGGTGCCGGGACGTGTTCGGGGTCGAGGGCCTCGGTGAGGACGCGGCCGTAGTGGATTTTGCGGCCCTTCTTCGTGCCCAGGAAGCGTCTGAACTGCTGCTGCGGGTCACGGCCTCGCTGGGCGGGCTGGCGCAGGAAGGTGGTCAGGGCGCGGTGGTCGCCTTCTGCCCGGACGAGTTCCTCGACCCGTGTCACGCCGAGGACGCGGATCAGTTCGTCCTCCAGGTCCGCCGCGCAGACGAAGAAGGTCTGCTCCGCCGCGCCGGCGCGGGAGAAGCCGCGGGCGTAGTAGGGGCGTTCGGCCTCGTCGCACAGTCCCGTGAGGCGGAGGCCCAGTCCGGGTGGACCGAGGAGTCGGGCGTAGTGCGCGACGCTCATCGCGCCACCGATCGACAGGACGCAGACTCCTTCGGCCGCCAGGTTCCGGCCGCGGCTCTCCGCCAGCGCCTCGACCGCCGCGACGTCGCTGGGCCCTTCGAGCAGGACGGCCGTCCGGACGGGCAACCGTGCGGCCAGTGAGCGCGCGGTGTCGCCGGGGCCACCCGTCGCCCACGCGGTGACCGCGTCCCGGAACGCCTCCATGTCAGTCATGACACGAGTCTCGGCCCGTACCGACCGCATCGCGAGGGAATTAATGGCGGGACGTCGATCGGAGGGCAGTGATCAACCGCCCAACTGCTGTACACATCACAGCCGTTGGGTGAGCCGCGCGCCCCCGCAGCAGTCGATCTCAGCCCTCCCCCGCCCCCAGCACGTACAGCCCCGGAAGGTTCACGACGATCGCCTCCTGTGTGCTGCGTGCGATCACCACCACGGCCTCGTCCGCAGGGTCCGGGTTCTCCTCCCGGTGCGGGACGAACGGCGGTACGAAGATGTAGTCACCCGGGGACGTGCGCAGGCGGATCTCCTCCAGCTGTGGGCCCGTGTCGTCGAGGAAGACGAACTCGGGGTGGCCGCTCACCACGTAGATGGCGGTCTCGGATTCGCCGTGGTGGTGGTCGGAGGAGGCGGTGGAGGGGGCGACGTGGGTCTGACCCATCCACAGTTTTTCGGAACCGACCGTCTTCCCGCTCACCGCGGCGAACCTGCGCATGCCGCCGCTCTGTGCCGTGTCGCCGTCGAGGGCGTCGGCGCGGACGTGGTGCAGGCGGCTGCGCAGGGGGGCGGTGGACTGCCCTGCGGCGTCGTGGAGATGGGGGTGGAAACCTTCGCCGGGCGTTGTCAGCGGCTCGCTCATGCTGAGGGACGCTAGAGCCGCCCGGAAAAGGATGTCAAGAGGTGTCCATTGTCCTTCACCTGCGGCAATGTTCCCGCAATGTATGAGGAGAGGTGGGAGGGGAAGCGGCGGAACCTCTCGTCGCGGGGCCCGCGTCGGGCATTATGTGCGCATGCATATCTCCGCGAAGGCGGACTACGCCACGCGGGCCCTGTTGGAGCTCGCCTGCGAACCTGCCCGTCCGCTCACGTGCGAGGCGATCGCCTCCTCGCAGCAGATCCCGTTCCGGTTCCTGAAGTCCGTGGTGGGCGAGTTGCGCAGAGCCGGCCTGGTCCGCAGCCAGCGTGGCTGCGAAGGCGGCTACTGGCTCGGCCGGCCCGCCGACGAGATCACGCTCCTCGACGTCGCCCGTGCCGTGGACGGCGAGTTGATCACCCTCCGCGGTGAACCCCTCGCCGGACTCGACTACCCCGGCCCCGCCTCCGGTCTGCCGGGGGTGTGGCGCCGGATCGAGGCCGAGGCCGCCGCCGTCCTGAGTGGCACGACGCTGGCCACCCTGCTGCCCGCCTCCGCTGGCGAACAGCACGCGGTGGAGGAGCAGTTGACCCGCCAGGGAGCCGCATGACGGCCCCGGACCAGCACGCCGCCAAGGCCTCCGAGGTCCTCGAAGTCGTCGAGTACACCGACCCCCTGTGTCCCTGGGCCTGGGGATCCGAACCCGTCTTCCGCCGGCTGCGCGCGGCCTTCGCCGGACAGGTTCACTGGCGCCGCGCGTACTGCATCCTCTTCGACCACGACGACGACCCCGCGCCCGACCCGGCCGCGGAAACCGCCTGGTACGCGCGCTATGTCGAGGACATCAGCGCCCACACCCACGCCCCGCGGGCACGTCACCTGAGCCGCGTGGCCGCGAGTTCCTGGCCGGCCTCCCTGGTCGCCAAGGCGGCCGAAGCACAGGGTGCCGACGTGGCGGACCGGGTGCTACGGCGGCTGCGGGAGAGCGTGTTCGTGCTCGGGCAGCCCGCGGACACCCCCGCGTCGGCGCTGTCGGTGGTGTCCGGCGTGCCCGGTCTCGATGCCGGGCGGCTCGCGACCGACGCGGCATCGGCCGACGTACTGGAGAGAGTGCGAGCCGACCGTGCCGAAGCCCGCGGGCCGGTCGACGACGTGCTGTCGGTGCGCGCCGAGGGCTCGCCCCATCCCGGTGCCGCCAAGGAGACTCCGGACGGCCAACACCGGTACGCACTGCCGACGTTGCTCCTGCGCACCGCCGCCGGGTATCGCGTCGTACCCGGCTGGCGGCCGTACGAGGAGTACGTCTCGGCCGTCGCCGAACTCGGCCCCAGGCTGCTGCCCGCGCCCACGGCGCTGGAGCCGGCGGACGCGCTCGCGCGGTACCGGACCCTGACCGAACCCGAGCGCACGTCGTTGACCGACGGCAGCCCATGGCCTCCGGCCGGGGCCGTCCGGGTCGACACCGGCAACGGGCCGCTGTGGCTGCACCCGGAGGAGGCCGCGGCACATCCCGCGGTAGCCCCCGCCCCTTCCTCCTGACCCTGACAGGGCTCTGATCAGGGGTCAGAGACCGTCCCGCCCAATGAGACACCAATTGGTGTCCATTGACAGCCTCGGACGGCTGGCCCCAGGATGTGCAGCATGCTCACGACGCACCCCGGTGTGGTGTGCCGCTACGTGGACCTGCGGCGCACCTGCAGCGCTCTCTGTCGCTGACCCGCCGACCCCGGCCCACAGGCGCCTGACCCCGCTCCCGTAGACACCGGCACTCCGCCGGCTCGCCGCCCAGCGCCGTCTCCTCGCGCCCCCTCTCGCGTTTCGTCGCCTCCTCTGCCTCCCTCCGTGTCCCGGGCCCTCCCCCGCGATCCGCCGACGCCCCCTGCTCTGGGCGCGGCATGCCTCCGTGCATATCGAAGCCGCACCGGCATGTCCGTCGTCCCGGTCTCCGTGGTGTCCGGACCCCAGGTGTGCCGCCCTCGCTTCCTTTCCGCTGCCCCGGCGCGGCCGGGAGCCCTCGAAGAAAGAAACGAAGATGTCCGGACGACTCACGCCCCGCAGCCGTCGGGCGGCCTTCCGCCCCGGCAAGCTGCGCGCCGCCGCCCTGGGTACCGCCCTCGCCACCGTGCTCGTCCCCGCCCTCAGCGCCTGCGGCGGCGACGCCTCGACGGCCGGCGGCGGCGCAACGTTGAAGTGGGCCTCCTCCTACTTCCCCGCCCACTGGGACCCGGTCGTCAGCGGCAGTGGCGCCCAGTTCCGTGAACTCGCCCTGGTCTACGCCTCGTTGACCCGTACGGACGCGACCGGCAAGGCCGTGCCCGACCTGGCCAAGAGCTGGGAGTACAACGCCAAGGGCGATCAGATCACGTTCCATCTGCGCCCGGGCCTCAAGTTCAGCGACGGTACGCCGGTCGACGCGACCGCCGTGAAGGCCGCCATCGTGCGCGCCCAGAAGCAGAAGAACTCGGCGCTCTTCGGCGACCTCACCTCCATCAAGTCGGTGGACGCCAACGGGCTGGACGCGGTGCTCCACCTCAGCCAGGTCGACTACCAGATCCCCCAGCTCCTGGGCGAGCGCGTGCTCCAGATCGCCAGCCCGAAGGCGGCCGCGTCGCCCACCAAGCTGGACCAGAACCCGGTCGGCGCGGGCCCGTTCACCGTCACCCAGCTCGTCCCGGGCACCAAGGTGCTGCTGAAGAAGAACCCCGACTACTGGGACGCCAAGGACATCCACATCGACAACGTCGAACTGACCTCGGCCCCCGACGCGGCGACCGTCGTCTCCGGACTCCAGACCGGCGTCTACAACTTCGCCGACATCGCACCCAGTCAGGCCGAGGCCGCCAAGAAGGCCGGACTCGACGTCTTCGTACAGCCCGGCTTCAACGCCTCCAACATCAGCCTCAACGTCAACAAGGCACCGTTCAACAACACCAAGGTCGTCGACGCGGTCCGCTACGCGATCAACCGCCAGGAGTTCGTTGACAAGCTGACCTTCGGCTACGGCTCGGTCACCAACCAGCCGTTCCCCAAGGGCTATGTGGCCTACGACCCGCAGTCCGCGAACGACTACGCCTACGACCCGGCCAAGTCGAAGCAGTTGCTCTCCGAGGCCGGTTACAAGGCGGGCCAGATCAAGCTCAGCCTGGTCATCCCGGCGGAAGACCCCTCGGCGGAGATCGTCCAGGCGCAGTTGGCGAAGGTCGGCATCACCGTCGACATCAAGGTGGACAAGAACTGGGCCACCCCGTTCTTCGCGAAGAACCTGACGCTCTCCATCTACGGGACGACGGGGCGTGACTCCGCCGCACAGACCCTCACCGCGCACTTCGGTCCGAACGGCCCGCTCAACCTCAGTACGCCGTACGAGCCTTCGGGCTTCGAGGCGGCCATCGCCAAGGTGCGGCAGACACCGCTGGACTCCCCCGACTACGCGAAGGTCCTCCAGGCGGCGACCCGGGCCGGTCTGCAGAGCAAGGCGCTGGTCTTCACGTACTCCTCGCCCAACCTCATCGCGAAGAGCAAGTCCATCTCCGCCCTGCCCAAGAACCCGGCCCACATCGACTGGACCGGCGTGACCATCGGCTCCAACTGACGTTCCGTCACATCCCTTGCAGGCACTACCCGTACAGCCACTACAGAGAGGGGGCAAGCCATGACGACGACGGAGGCACCGGCCACACCACCCGACGTCCGTCACCGGATCGCCACGACCGGGACGCGGCACACCGTGGGCCGCGTCCTGGTCACCCTCGCCCGGTCGATCGCGATCTTCGTGCCCGTGTTCCTGGTCGCGACGTTCGTGACGTTCGCGCTGCGATCACTGAGCGGGCTCAGCCCGGCGCGGATCCAGCTGGGCGAGGAAGCAACTCCCGAGGCGGTAGCGAGAGTTGAAGCACACTGGGGGCTCAACCGGCCCTTCCTCGTCCAGTACGTGGACTGGCTGGGCGGGGTCCTGCACGGGCAGCTCGGCACCAGCTGGACCAACGGCGCCGACATCTCCACCCTCATCGGACTCGGCCTGGGCGTGAGCCTGTCGGTGGCGTTCTTCGCGCTGCTCATCGGCGTGGTCGCGGGCTTCGCCCTCGGCACGCTCGCCGCACTGCGCCATACGACCTGGATCGACCGCGCCATCACGGGCTTCGTCACGGTGATCTCGGTGATGCCCGCGTTCGTCGTCGGCATCGTGCTGGTCGCGGTGTTCGCGGTCGGACTGCATGTGTTCCCGTCCGCCGGATACGTCCCGGCGGCGCAGGGGGTCGGGCCCTGGCTCGCCCATATCACCCTGCCCGCCGTCGCGTTGAGCTTCGACGTCATCGCCGACGTCGCCCGCCAACTGCGCACCAGCCTCATCGCCGCCTACCGCGAGAACTACGTGACCGGCGCGGTCGTGCGGGGCCTCAGTCCACGCCGCATCTTCTTCGGCCATGTGCTGCGCAACGGCCTCGGCCCGACGCTCGCCACGCTCGGCCTGAAGTTCCCCACCCTCGTCGGCGCCTCCGTCGTCACCGAGTGGATCTTCGGGCTCCAGGGGTTCGGCCGGTTCGCCAACGACTCCGCCCAGGCCGGTGACGTACCGGCCGTCCAGGGAGTCCTCGTGGTGTCGATCGTCCTGGTCGTCGCCTTCAACCTGATCGTCAACCTGGTGCTGGCGCGTGTGACGCCGGCGTCGCAGCGGGGGGTGTGACCATGGTGCGCCGCGTGCTCTCCCTGACGTCCGGCCGGATCGCCCTGGTGATCCTGACCCTGATCGCCCTGCTCGCCGTCCTCGGGCCGTTCATCGCGCCCCACGACCCGCTGGCCACCAGCTCCGACACCCTCGCCGAGGCGTCGGGCGCGCACTGGCTCGGCACCGACTACCTCGGCCGCGATGTGCTGAGCCGCCTGCTCGACGGCTCCCGGGTCAGCGTGCTCGGCTCGCTCGAAGTCGCCCTCACGGCACTGGGAGTCGGAGCGATCCCCGGCATCCTGTCGGTCTACTTCGGCCGGGTCTTCGAGTGGGTCACCCTCCGGCTGACCGACACGCTGGTCGCCCTGCCCTTCCTGCTGTTCGCCGTCGCCGTGGTCGCACTGCTCGGCAACGGCATCACCCAGGCGATGCTGGTCACGGGGGTGCTGGTGTCCCCGCTGTTCTACCGGGTGGCCCGCGCCGCCACGCTGGCGGTGGCCCGATCGCCGTACGTGGAGGCCGCGTTGATCTCCGGGGCGTCGATCGGGTGGGTCGTCCGTCGACATGTCTGGGTCAAGGTGCTGCCGCCGATCGCGGTCGCGCTCGCCCAGACCATCGGCGTCGGTTTCGTCATCGTCTCGACGCTGACGTTCCTGGGCATCGGCGTCCAGCCGCCCGCGCCGACCTGGGGCGGACTGCTCGCCTCGGACCTCGGCTATCTCACCCAGAAACCGTGGGCGCCACTGGTCCCCGCCCTCCTGATCATGGTCACCGTCTGGGCCTGCAACCTGCTCGCCGACGCGATCCGCGACGTCTCCGGCGAGGCGGGCCGCGCCCTGGTCAACAACCGCAAGGCGCGCGCCAATCGGCTCGCCAACACCATCCATACCGACGCCGCTCACGTTCACGCCGGAGGTGCGTGATGGCAACTCTCTCCGAGAAGGTCCTCACCAAGGCCGAGCAGAACAGCAGGGCCGAGGTCGAGGAGACCGGCACGACCGGCACGACCGAGCCCGTCCACCAGGCCTCCCCCTCGACGCCCGTCCTGTCCGTACGGGACGTCCGCATCAGCGACCAGGCCGCCGCCGACGAGATCGTCCACGGCGTCACCTTCACGCTCACACCCGGCAAGGCGGTCGGCATCGTCGGCGAGTCCGGCAGCGGCAAGACCCTCACCTGCCGGGCCACGCTGGGCATCCTGCCCGGGCACTTCGAGGTCACCGGCGGCTCGATCGAGATCGACGGCCAGGACATCTCCGGGCTCTCGTCGGCGCAGTGGACGGCACTGCGCGGCGCCACGATCAGCGCGGTCTTCCAGGACCCGGCGTCGTATCTCAACCCCTCGATCCGCGTGGGCGCCCAGATCGCCGAGGTCCTCAAGGTCAAGAAGGGACTCAAGCGACGCGAGGCGCGCCGGCAGGCGATCGACCTGCTCCACGCGGTGCATCTGCGCGACCCGGAACTGGTCTACAGCCAGTACACCTTCGAGCTCTCCGGCGGCATGCTCCAACGCGTCCTCATCGCCGCCGCGATCGCCGCCGACCCGCGCATCCTCATCGCCGACGAGGCCACGACCGCGCTCGACGTCACCGTCCAGGCCGAGATCCTCGACCTGCTGGCCGACCTGCGCGAGCGCACCGGGCTCGCCCTCGTCCTGGTCTCCCACGACCTGGCCGTCGTCGCCCAACTCTGCGACGAGGTCCTCGTCATGCGGCAGGGCGAAGTGGTCGAACAGGGCCCGACACACCAGGTGTTGCACAACCCCCAGCACGAATACACCCGGCTGCTGATCGCCGAGCACGAGCAGTACGGCTTGGACAAGTTCCTCGGCACCGAGTCCGCGGAGCCCGCGAAAACCGACGCCCTGGACTCCGTCGAGGAGGACGCGTGAGCACCGACCGCCCGGCCCCACAGCCCGACCAACCCGTCCTGAACGTGACCGACTTGGAGGTGCACTACGGCCTCCGCCGGCGCCGCCGCCAGGCCCTGAACCGGGTCTCCCTGAGCATCGCCCCGGGTGAGACCGTCGGCATCATCGGCGAGACCGGCTCCGGCAAGTCGACACTCGCGCGTGCCGTGCTCGGGCTGGTGCGCGCCTCAGCCGGGTCGATCGTGATCGACGGCGAGGAAGTCGGTTCGTACGGCCATCGCCAGTGGCGCGCGCTGCGTCGGCGCGGTGTCGTCCAGTACGTCTTCCAGGACCCGCTGCGCAGTCTCGACCCGGACGTGACGGTCGAGGCGTCCCTCGCCGAACCCCTGCTCATCCAGGGCGTGTCCCGGCAGGAGGCGGCGACCCGAGTGCACGCGTTCCTCGACCGGGTACGGCTCTCCGCCGACCTGCTCGACCGGCTGCCCGGCGAGTTGTCCGGCGGTCAGCGTCAACGGGTCGCGGTGGCACGGGCGTTGGTGACCGAACCGCGTCTCGTCATCCTCGACGAACCGGTCAGCGCCCTCGACTCCGCCAACCGCGTGCAGATCCTCCAGATCCTCAAGGAACTCCGCGCCGACGGGGTGGCCCTCGTCTTCATCTCCCACGACCTCGGGTCCGTCGCCGGGGTCGCCGACCGCATCGCCGTGCTGTACCAGGGCGAGTTGGTCGAGGTCGGCGCCACCGCCGACGTCATCAACCAGCCCCAGCACCCCTACACACGCCTGCTCGTCCGCTCCGCGCCCACCCTGCACAGCGCGGCGGCCGACCGGGCCGAACGCGAAGCTCTACGCGCCCTTCTGCACGCCTGACACTCCATCAACTCCCCCTGACAGACGCTCCCCCTGACAGAAAAGGAACAGCCATGTCCCGCACGCTCCACCTCGCCCTGCACCCCTACGGCGTGGGCGGTCCCGGCCAGCACGGACTGTGGAAGGACCCGCGCGTCGCGAAGAACGCCAGCATCGACATCAACTACTACATCCGGCTGGCGCAGGCGGCCGAACACGCCCTGTTCGACGCCCTGTTCATCGTCGACAGCCAGTTCATCAACTCCACCTACCCGGCGCACTATCTCAACCGCCTCGAACCGCTGACCCTGTTGTCGGCCGTCGCCACCCACACCAAGCACCTCGGCCTGGTGGGCACGGCGAGCTCGACGTACAACTCGCCCTTCAACCTCGCCCGCCGTTTCGCCTCGCTCGACCACATCAGCGGCGGCCGGGCCGGCTGGAACGTGGTGACCAGCTTCGACACCGGCACCGCGCGGAACTTCGGTCTCGACGAGCACCTCGACTACGCCACCCGCTACGGCCGTGCCCTGGAGTTCGTGCAGGTGGCCCGGGGGCTGTGGGACTCCTACGAGGACGACGCGTTCCCGGCCGACGTCGAGCGGGGCGTGTTCCTCGACCCGGCCAAGCTGCACGAACTCGACCACGCGGGCGAGCACTTCAAGATCGCGGGCCCGCTGAACCTCTCCCGCTCCCCGCAGGGCCAGCCGGTGATCTTCCAGGCCGGCGTGTCCGAGGAGGGCCGTGATCTCGCCGCGCAGGTCGCCGAGGGCATCTTCGCGCCCGGCGGCACCCTGGAGTCGGCGCGGGACTACTACGCCGACGTCAAGAAGCGCGCGGCCGCCTACGGCCGCGACCCCGACCACGTCAAGATCCTCATCCACGGCGGCCCGGTCGTCGCCGCCACCGACGAGGCGGCCCGCCGTCGCGAGCGCGAGATCTTCGAGGAGGACGACGACTTCGGCCGCAACCTGGCACTGCTGGGCCGTTCCTTCGGGGCGTACGACTTCAGCGTGCACGACCTCGACGCACCCTTCCCGGATGTCGCCCACCTCGCCGAGAAGGGCGGGCGCACGGGTGCCACGCAACTCATCGAGCGGGCCAAGGCCGAAAACCTGACGCTGCGTCAAGTGGCCGAGTCCATCAACCAGTTCCGTCAGTCACCGTTCGTCGGGGACCCGACGACCGTGGCCGACACCATCCAGCAGTGGTTCGACGCGCGCGCCTTCGACGGTTTCAACCTCGCCTTCCGCACCGAGGAGGAGCTGAACTACTTCGTCGACAGCGTCGTCCCGCTCCTGCAGAAGCGCGGCCTGTTCCGCACCGAGTACACGTCCGACACCCTGCGCGGCAACCTCGGCCTGCCGATCCCGGCCAACCGCCACTCCCGCGAGCGCCAGCTCGTGAACGACTGAGAGGCCCGGCACCCCATGACGACCGAGAGACCACGCTTCCGGCTCGGTTTCCTCACCCACGTCCAGGGCCGCGACGACGACATCGCCCGCACCTACCGCAACGCCCAGGAACTCTTCGTCGTGGCCGACGAGTTGGGCTTCGACGTCGGCTGGGTCGCCCAGCACCACGTCCCCCTCGGGGGCGGCGGGCTGTCCTCGCCGTGGACGTTCCTGGCCCACGCGGCGGCGCGCACGAACCGTATCCGGCTCGGCACCGCCATCACCATCCTCCCGTTGGAGGATCCGGTGCGGCTCGCCGAGGACATCGCCACGGTCGACACCCTCAGCGGGGGCCGCGTGGAGCTCGGGGTGGGCAGCGGATCGAGTGAAGTGGAGTACGCGGCCTTCGGCAAGGACGTGGCCCGCAAGCGCCAACTCACCAGCGAGAACCTCGACATCGTGCGCCAGGCCCTCGACAGGCGCGAGGTGGGCACACCCGGCTTCCGCATCCAGCCCCGGCCGGGCGACTTCAACGACCGTGTCTGGCAAGGGGTGTTCAGCGAACAGGGAGCCGAGTACGCCGCACAGGGCGGTGCGAATCTCCTGCTCAACCGGGCGGCCTACGGCTTCGACGCTCCCACCGACGAAGTCCAGCGCCCCTGGGCCGACGCCTACTCGGCCGCCTGGGGCCAGCCGCGGCGCCCGCGCATCGGCCTCTCCCGGTTCGTGTTCCCGGCCAAGGACCGGCGTACGGCGCTCGCGGCGATCGGCGACGACGTCCACCGGGCGGCGCTGCGCATGGCGGAGCACGGCGCGTTCCCCAAGGGCCTCGACCAGGACGAGGCGTTGCGCCGCTTCCACTCCTTCTACGGCCACCCCGACGAGATCGTCGCGGCACTCGGGCAGGAGAAGGTGCTGCCCGTCGCGACGGACCTGATCACCCAGTTCAACCCGGCCATCCCCGACCACGACGCCGCCGTCCGCGCCCTCGAACTCATCGCGACCGAGGTGGCACCCGCGCTGGGCTGGAAGCCCGCACAGGCGGCCGCGACCGTATCCGCAGGAGTGTGAAGTGACCCAGTACAGCGACTACTTCGGCCCCGAGGGCCTGCGCGTCCGGGGCACGGTCCTCGTCGTCCCCGGCCGTGGCGAGACCCGGGCGGCCTACGCCCGCTTCGGCAAACGGCTCGCCGCCGACGCCTACCGGGTCCGCGTGATCGACGTCCCCGACCTCGCCACCGAGGACCTGACCGGCCTCGCCGCCCGGCTGGCCGACGCCGCCGAGGGCACGGCCGTGGACGACGGTGTCGTACGGCCCCTCGTGCTCGTCGGCGCCGACTCGGGTGCCGCCGCGATCGCCGCACTGCTCGGGCAAGCAGCCGGCGGTGGGCCCGACGCTGTAGTACTCGCGGGTCTGCCCGGCCTGGCCCCGAGTACCTCCAGGACCACCGGCACCTGGGACGAGGAACTCGACGTCCGCACCTCCTGCCCCGCCCACCGGGGTGCCCTCACCCAGGACCCCGAGGTGCGGCGCGGTTCGCTCGACGCCGCGGTACCGGAGGCCGTGCTCACCGCCGCATACGACAGTGAGACCGCCGTACCGACCCTGCTTCTCGTCGGCGACGCCGATCCCCTCGCCGACCACGAGGCGCTCGCCCGGACAGCCAAGTCCCTTGCCAGCGCCCGGCTTTCGGTCGTGCACGGCGCTCACCACGATGTCCTCAACGACCTTCAGCACCGGTCGGTGGCCGCCGAGGTCGTCACCTTCCTGGAGAACCTGCGCAACGAGTTGCGGCCGCTGATCACGGTGCGGTCGAGCGCCTGGTGAGCGTCCGTCCGTCCGCTCGGTACGTCGTCTGAACCCCGATCCCGGAAGGTCCCGTCATGGCCTCGATCCTGTCCGTCTCCGGCAGCCCCTCCCCCACCTCCCGCACCACCCGGCTCCTGCGTCACCTGGACGACCGGCTCCGCCTCCAGGGCCATGACGTGACCCCGCTGGAGGTGCGCACCCTGCCAGCGCAGGCGTTGCTGGGCGCCGACTTCGGGCATCCGGCGATCGCCGCCGCCACGGCGCTGTTCGAGCAGGCGGACGGGGTGGTGATCGGTACGCCGGTCTACAAGGCCGCGTACTCGGGCCTGTTGAAGTCGCTCCTCGATCTGCTCCCGCAGTACGCGCTGACCGGCAAGACGGTGCTGCCCCTGGCCACGGGCGGCAGTACGGCCCATGTCCTGGCGATCGACTACGCGTTGCGGCCGGTGCTGAGTTCCATGGGGCCCTCGCACATCGTGCCGGGCTGGTTCACGCTCGACAAGGACATCACGGTCGGCGAGGACGGCACCCTGACCGTGGCAGCCGCCGCGGCCACGGCGCTGGAGCAGGTCACGGATCACTTCTCCAGTGCGTTGGGCGGTCGTACGGCGCTGCTCGCGTCCACGGGGTGAACGGGACCGGGGGCCGGCGTGGTTGTGGCAGTCGTGTGTCAACTCCCCACGTCACGCTGGTTCTCCGGCAAGGGCTGTGGTTCTCTCAGTGCATGACCGTGCTCGTGACCCGCCGCCACGTCGACTACGTGCGTGTCACCAGCACGGGGTGTTCCGCCGTGAGCTGACGCTCCGCTCCGGCATTCGATCCCCCTCTTCACCAGCGCGCCGCGCCGTCCTCCGTCCTGCCCTTCTCCGGTCCGGACATCGGTCCCGCGGTCGCTTCACGCACACCCGCACCCCCGCACGCTCCGTACAAGGGAGAACCATGAGCCAGCCCATCGACTCCGTCGCCGCGGGTCACACCCCCGAGGACGAGCCCGCAGGTCCCGACACCTCGGCCTGGTCGTTCGAGACCAAGCAGGTCCACGCCGGTGCCGTACCGGACCCGACGACCGGGGCGCGGGCGACGCCGATCTACCAGACCAGCTCGTTCGTGTTCCGCGACACCCAGCACGCCGCCAACCTGTTCGCGCTGGCCGAGCCCGGCAACATCTACACCCGGATCCACAACCCCACCCAGGACGTCTTCGAGCAGCGCGTCGCCGCCCTCGAAGGCGGAGTCGCCGCGGTCGCCCTCGCCTCCGGGCAGGCCGCGGAGACCCTCGCGATCCTGACGCTGGCGTCGGCGGGCGACCATCTCGTCTCCAGTACGTCGCTCTACGGCGGGACGTACAACCTCTTCCGGCACACGCTGCCGAAGTTCGGCATCGAGGTGTCGTTCGTCGACGACCCGGACGACGCCGAGGCCTGGCGGGCGGCGATCCGGCCGAACACGAAGGCCCTGTTCGCGGAGACGCTCGGCAATCCGCGCGGCAACGTGCTCGACGTGCGTGCGGTGGCGGACGTCGCGCACGAGGCGGGCGTGCCGCTGATCGTCGACAACACGGTGCCGACCCCGTACCTCCTGCGGCCGATCGAGCACGGCGCCGACATCGTCGTCCACTCGGCGACGAAGTTCCTCGGCGGGCACGGCACCACGATCGGCGGTGTCGTGGTCGACGGCGGCACCTTCGACTTCGGCGCGCACGCCGACCGTTTCCCCGACTTCAGCGAGCCCGACCCCAGTTACCACGGCCTGCGCTACTGGCCGGCGCTCGGCCCGGGCGCCTTCGCCATCAAGCTGCGCGTGCAGTTGCTGCGCGACCTCGGCCCGGCGATCTCGCCGCACTCGGCGTTCCTGCTCCTCCAGGGCGTGGAGACGCTGAGCCTGCGCATCGAGCGGCACTCGTCCAACGCGCAGGCTCTGGCCGAGTGGCTGGAGCAGCGCGACGAGGTGGCCGCCGTCCACTACCCGGGACTTGAGTCCAACAGGTGGTACGAGGCCGGGCAGCGCTACCTTCCGCGCGGTGCCGGAGCGGTGCTGGCCTTCGAGCTGCGGGACGGGGTCGAGGCCGGCAAGCGGTTCGTGGACGCCGTCGAGCTGTTCAGTCATCTCGCCAACATCGGCGACGTACGCAGTCTCATCATCCACCCCGCTTCCACGACCCACAGTCAGCTGGACGAGGCCCAGTTGGCGGCGACCGGCACCTCGCCGGGGCTGGTGCGGCTTTCGGTCGGCATCGAGAACCTCGCCGATCTGAAGGCCGACCTGGAGGCCGGGTTCCGCGCGGCCAAGGGCGCGTCCTGAGCACCGTACCGACACCGTCAGCGGTTCCCCTTCCGCCGGCCTCCGGGGCCTGGCGGGAGGGGGACCCGCCCGGGCGCCGCCAGTGGCACACCCGGGAGAAGCCCCTCGCACTGGAGGCGGGCGGTGAACTGCCCGGTGTGCGGCTGGCGTTCGAGACCTGGGGGCGTCTCGCGCCGGACCGCTCGAACGCCGTGCTGGTGCTGCACGCGCTCACCGGTGACAGTCATGTCGCCGGACCCGCCGGGCCGGGTCACCCCACGGCCGGCTGGTGGGACGCGCTCGTCGGACCCGGTCAAGTCCTCGACACGGAACGGTGGTTCGTCGTCGCGCCGAACGTGCTCGGCGGCTGTCAGGGCAGCACCGGGCCGTCCTCGCTCCGGTCCGACGGGCGGGCGTGGGGCGGAGGCTTCCCGTTCGTGACCCAGCGCGACCAGGTCGCCGTAGAAGCAGGTCTGGCGGATGAACTGGGCGTCGAGCGTTGGGCGTTGGTGGTCGGCGGTTCCATGGGCGGGATGCGGGCGCTGGAGTGGGCCGTGACATATCCGGAGCGGACGGACGCGCTGCTGCTGCTCGCCACCACCGCTGCCGCGAGTGCCGAGCAGATCTCCTGGGCCGACATCCAGCTCCAGGCGATCCGTTCGGACCCGCACTGGCAAGGCGGCGACTACCACGATTCCGGCCGGGGCCCCCACGCGGGACTCGGTCTGGCCCGCCGCCTGGCCCACGTCACCTATCGCAGCGAGCCGGAGTTGGCGGTCCGCTTCGGCCGTACGGCACAGGGGGCGGAGGACCCGTGGAACGGCGGCCGGTACCAGGTCGAGTCGTATCTCGACCATCACGCCGCCAAGTTGGTACGCCGTTTCGACGCGGGCAGCTACGTCACCCTCTCCGAGGCCATGAACAGCCACGACATCGGCCGCGACCGGGGTGACACGCGGGCCGCGCTGCGCCGGGTGACGGCCAGGACCCTGGTCGCCGGCGTCGACTGCGACCGGCTCTATCCGCCGTACCAGCAGGCCGAGTTGGCGGCCGGAATCCCGTCCGCGGACAGTCTCCGGCTGATCGAGTCGCCGTACGGCCACGACGGGTTCCTGATCGAGACCGAGCAGGTGGCCGGGCTCGTTCGCGAACTCCTCGGCTAGCAGGGCGAGTTCACGACTGCCCCGCCCCTACCGCCGACGCCAGGGCAGCGCTTCCTGATCGTCCCCGGAGTCCTCTTCGCGATGGAGTGCGGCGTTGATGGCCTCGCCGATCTCCGCGAACTGGCGTACCTGTTCGGGCGTGAGCGCGTCGAAGACCGCTCGGCGGACCGCCTCGACGTGGCCGGGGGCCGCGCGCTCCAGGAACTCGCGTCCCTGTGCGGTGAGTACGGCGAGTTGGCTGCGCCGGTTCTCGGGGTCCTCGTGGCGGTCGAGGTACCCGGCGTCCTGGAGGCGGGTCACGGCGTGGGTCAGCCGGCTGCGGGTGATCTTGAGGCGCTCGGCCAGCTCCGACATGGTCAGCCTGCCCTGCGGAATCGAGGAGAGGTGGGCGAGCAGGATGTAGTCGGAGTGCGTCATCCCCGCGTCGCGCCGCAGCTGACGGTTCAGGTGGTCGGAGAGGAGGGTGGAGAACTCGACGTAGGCGAGCCAGGCCCGCATCTCCTCGGAATCCAGCCAGCGTGGCGTCGTGGTCATGGTCGCACTGTAGCCGCCGCCGTTTGAACCTTCACACCGCGCGGCCGGGCGTGCTCGCGCTGATCCAGTCGGTGACCTGTCGCACGTACTCCCGGTAGCCGGACCGCGCGGCGGTCACGACCGCGGCGACCTCCTCGGGTTCCGCGTCCAGATAGAGCTGCACCAGGACGTGGTGCGGTCCGTCCGCCGGCGCGAGGGCGGCGGCCAGTTCGGCGTCGATCAGCCCGGCCCGCGCGGCCGTACCGAACGAGGCGGCGGGTGTCTGCGGCGGCGCCTCGCCCAACACCCCTTCGGAGACATGCCGGTTGATGGTGGAGGCGAGGTCGTTCAGAAGGGCCAGGACACGCTCGACCGCCAGCCCGGTGCCCGGGTCGTTCGCCAGGCGCGCGCTGTCCAGCCGTCCGAGCGAGTCGAGCTGCACGACCGACTTGCGCATCGTGATCAGCCGGTGCTCGATCGCTGCCTGGTTCACGGTCACCTGCGCCGTCCCCGCACTCGATGTGGTCATCGCCGCATCGTGCCACTCCGGAGCCGCGCCCACGCGGCCGATTCCGTCTGGTGGGACATGCGATGGACGACCACGGAGGGCGGGGGGACAGTCGTTCCCCGTAGTCAATCGGGCCGATCAGAACAAGGGGGTGCCGAGTGCGATCGTTGAGTGACCTCTTCCGCAACTTCATGCAGCTCGGATACGTGACCGACGACATCGACGCCGCGGCCGCGTTCCTGGAGTCGAGGCTGGGGACGGTCGAGTGCGTCAAGCACTTCAAGTCGTCGCTCGGCGGCGGTCTGCCGCCCGCCGGTGCCGACGACCCGCGCGGCACCTTCGTCGTGGTGGACGGGGTGCCCGCCGACGAGTGGGTCATCGATGTCGCCCTCGTCAACGCCGGTCCGACCAACCTGGAGATCATCCGCCCGGTCGGCGGCATGGTCGACCTCTATCGCGGGGCCGTCAGGCCCGGCGAGCCGGCGACGCTGCATCATCTGGGCTTCCGCGTCGACGACTTCGACGAGGCGTCCGCGATCGTCGCCGCGAGCGGCAGGTCGTGGAAGCAGTACGGGGACAGTGGCGCCATCCGGTTCGGGTACCTCGACATGACAGCCGAGCTGGGGCACTTCGTCGAGGTCATGGAGCTCGACGAGGAGGCCGCCCAGGGTTTCGCGCACCTTGAGGCGGCGTCGAACGCGATCCGTGACTGAGTGCGCTGTTCTCTTTCGGCACGGTCCGCTTCCGCATGAGCCGGCCGTGTCCGTCCGATGCTCGACACTTCACGAGAGGAACCGTCATGAGCGGCGAAGGCGCAGCTGATTCCTACGATGTCATCGTCGTCGGCTCGGGCGCGGGGCTGGTCGGCGCGTATGCCGCGGCCTCCCGTGGGCTGCGCACGCTGGTGATCGAGAAGACGGAGTACGTCGGCGGGACCACGGCCTATTCGGGCGCCGGGATCTGGCTGCCCGGCAACGCGGCCGAGCAGCGGGCCGGCGTCGAGGACGGCCCGGACGTCGCACGCCCCTACCTCGACGCGATCGTCGGAGACGACTCGCCGGCCGCACTGCGGGAGGCCTTCCTCCAGGCCGGTCCCACCCTGATCGACGAGTTGGAGAAGAACCCGCGGTTCGGCCGGTTCTTCTGGCAGGGCGTGCCCGACTACTTCGTCGGCCGCCCCGGGAGCCTGCCCCAGGGCCGCACGATCTTCCCCGAGAACCTCGACCGCTCCGAACTCGGCGACCTGGAACCGCTGGTGCGCAGGCCGCTGTGGACGGAACGCTGGGGAGTGGAGGTCCCGTCGGAGATGATCGGCGGGCAGGCCCTCATCGGCCGCGCGCTGCTCGCGTTCATGGAGACCGGCAACGGAACCGTGCGCACGAACACCGCGCTGGAGCGCCTGATCGTCGAGGACGGTGCGGTCGTCGGGGTCGAGGCCCTGAGCGAGGGCGAGTCGGTGACCTTCCGTGCCGGGCGGGGCGTCCTGCTCGCCGCCGGCGGTTACGAGCGGAACGGCGCGCTGCGTGAACGCTTCCAGCCCGGGGTCACCGACGAGTGGACCCAGGGCTGCGAGGGCAACACCGGCGACGCCCTCACCGCGGGCATCGACATCGGCGCCGCGACCGACCTGCTCGACGAGTCGTGGTTCGCACCGGGCCTCGTCGTACCGGACACCCGCCCGGTGTTCTACACGTCGGTCTGGAGCGGCATCTGGGTCAACGCCGCCGGACAGCGCTACCTGAACGAACGTCTCCCCTACGACCGTGCCGGCCACGAGATGCTCAAGGCGCACCGGTCCTCGCACGTGTCGCACCTGCCCACGCACTGGGTGTTCGACCAGCGCCAGCTCGACAACAAGCGGGCGTTCGCCGGGCTGCCGGTCGCACCGCAGGTGCCCGGCTGGTTCGACGTCGAGAAGTTCCTCGCCGCGGGTGTGCTCAAGCGGGCCGACACGCTGGAGGAACTGGCGGAGCTGATCGGCCTGCCCGCGGGTGCGCTCACCGAGAGCGTCGAACAGTTCAACGGGTACGCCCGCAACGGCAAGGACGAGCAGTTCGGCCGCGGTGAGGATCCCTGGGACCTGATGATCACGCACATGGCGGGGGCGCACACCGACGGGCCCAACCCCTGCCTGGGCGTGATCGACGAACCGCCGTTCTACGCGGCCACGATCGTGCTGTCCGACCTGGGGACCAAGGGGGGCCTGAAGACGGACGAGCAGGCGCGCGTGCTGCGGCCCGACGGTTCGGTGATCTCCGGTCTCTACGCGTCGGGGAACACGATGGCGCCGATGTCCGGCCGGATCTACCCGGGCGCGGGCGGTCCCGTGGGTTCGTCGATGGCGTTCTCCTACATCGCGGCCGTCGACATGGCCGACGAGAGCCGCTAGACCCGGCCCTCCTCAACTCCCTCTCGGAGAAAGGCTCTTCGAGAGGGAGTCGGGCGTTCAGGCGGACTCGGTCGAGTGGCCGGGGAACAGGGACAGCGCGGGGTCCAGGGCGACGGCCGCGTTGTTGACGGCGGTCGCCACCTCCCCGAAGCCGACGGACATCAGGCGCACCTTGCCGGGGTACGCGGTGACGTCGCCGGCGGCGTAGACCCGGTCGACCGTGGTGCGCATCCTGGTGTCGACGACGATCGTGCGCCGCTCCAGTTCGACGCCCCAGTCGGCGAGTGGTCCGAGGTTGCTGATGAAGCCGAGCGCGGCCACGACCGCGTCCACCTTCAGCACCCGGGCCTCCTCCTCCCCGTCGACCTTCAGGTGCGCCTGGCGCAGCAGGTCGTCGCCGGCGAGGGTCTCCACCTGGGCGTTGGTGACGATGTCGACCCCGCATTCGTGCAGTTCGCGCACGCTCGCCGCGTGGGCCCGGAACGTGCCGCGCCGGTGCACGAGGGTCACCGAGCGGGCGATCGGGTGCAGGGCGAGGGCCCAGTCGACGGCGCTGTCCCCGCCGCCGACGACGAGGACGTCACGGTCGGCGTGCTCGGCCGGGTCCGGAACGAAGTAGCTCAGCCCGCGCCCGAGGAACTCCTCCCCGGCCGGGAGGGTGCGCGGCGTGAACGTGCCGATCCCGGCGGTCAGTACGACCGCTCCGGCGTCGACGGTGGTGCCGTCGGAGAGGGTGACCTGGGGGCGTCCGTCGGGCGTGTGGGTGAGGTCGATGGCCTGGCGGCCGAGGAGGTAGGCCGGGTCGAACGCGTCTGCTTGGTCCTTGAGGGCGGTGACGACGTCGCGGCCCCGGGTGCCGGGGACGGCGGCGATGTCGCGGATCTCCTTCTCCGGGTAGAGCGCGGTGATCTGGCCCCCGCACTGCGGCAACGCGTCGACCAGGACGGTCCGCAGTCCGCGGAAGCCCGCGCAGTAGGCGCCGTAGAGCCCGATCGGGCCGGCGCCGACGATGAGGATGTCTGTGGTCACGGTCTCGGCCACGGGCCGGCCTCCTGGGGAGAGTGGACGGGGCGCGCTCCGGCGCCGTGGCGCACGGATGGCGGTACGACGACGGGCACGGCGGACGGGAACCCGGCTCGGCGGGGGCGGTCGGCCGGCTGAGTGTAGGGCGGCTCCGAGCAGGGCTGTCCGCGCAGGTCCCGGCTGATGGGACGGCCGGTGGACGGTCTCGGACACCGCGTGGAGAGTCGTTCTCACCGTCGCCGCGACGACGGACCGACGGACGAACGGCGATGACGCGCGGCTGTCCGAGGACGAGGAGGGCGAGGCTCGTGAGCGATGAGGTACGGGTGTGGATCGACCAGAAACTGTGCACGGGTGACGGACTGTGCACCCAATACGCCCCCGATGTCTTCGAGTTCGGCGGCGACGGACTGGCCTACGTCAAGAACGCCGCCGACGGGGAACTGCTGACGCCCGAGGGCTCGCAGGCCGATGTGGCGGATCGGCTGCGTCTCGATGTGATCGACGCCGCGGACGAGTGCCCGGGCAACTGCATCCACGTGGTGCGGCGCGCCGACGGGACCGAGGTCGCCGGGCCCGACGCCGGCTGAGATCACCTTGCGGCCGGGCCTGGAGCCGTACACGCATGTCGAGTTGAGGAGTGGTCAGAGGTGTCTGCAGTGGTTGAGCCCCGAGTGGACCGTCGAGTCCCGTGGTTCGAGGGCGATGTGCCCGCCGAGAAGGTCCCGGAGAAGTACCGGCTTTCGCGTGCTTTCGTGCCCAAGGGGCGTTATCTGGACGCGGAGTTCCTCAAGCTGGAACTGGACAAGGTGTTCACGCGGGCGTGGCTGCTCGCCTGCCGTCTGGAGGAACTGCCGGGTGTCGGGAACTTTGTCGAGTACGAGATCGGTGGTCATTCGATCCTGATCGTGCGGGAGGCGAAGGACTCGATCCGCGCCTATTTCAACGCCTGCCGGCATCGCGGTACGCGGCTGGCGCGGGGCCGGGGGCGGGTCGGTTCGCTCATCTGCCCCTTCCACGGCTGGCGTTGGAACCTGGACGGTTCGATCCGGCTGGTGCTGGACCGTGAGGAGTTCGTGCCGCGCTCGGACGACGACCTCGGTCTGGTGCGGGTACGGGCGGAGCAGTGGGGCGGGTTCGTGTTCATCAACATGGACCCGGAGGCGAAACCGCTCCTCGAATACCTCGACCCGATCCCGCGGATCTTCGCGCCGTTCCAGTTCGAGAACATGCGGTACCGGTGGCACAAGAGCGTGCTGCTGCCGTGCAATTGGAAGACCGCGCTGGACGGATTCCTTGAGGCCTATCACGTGGCGGGGACGCATCCGCAGCTCTACCGCTTCGACAAGTCGAACACCAACATCGCCTCGATGAAGGAACTTGAGAACCGGATGTGGGCGCCGACGACCGTGTACGAGCGGCACGCGCACTATTCGAGTGTCGGCCCGAAGGAGAAGACGGCTCCCGAGAACGCGGCCAAGGATCCGACGGACCGCGGCGGCACGGGAGGCATCACCGACGAGCGGCTCGCCGTCGCGCTGAGCGTGCAGTACATCGCCGACGACATGCGCGGCCTGGAGAACGAGCGGAGCCGGCGGGCCGCCGAGGCGCTGAAGACGGCGGACGTGCCAGAGGGGATGACCGCCGGCCAGTACTACCTCCAGCTGTACAAGGAGTTGTCGCTCGCCGAGGGCTACGACTGGCCTGAGATCACGCCCCAGCAGTGGGCGGAGGCCGGTACGGCGTGGAACGTGTTCCCGAACACGATCCTGCTGCCCAACCAGGGTTCGGTGTTCGGCTACCGGGCGCGCCCCAACGGACTCGACCCCGACAGCTGCCTGTTCGAGATCTTCAGCCTGGACCAGGTCCCCGTCGCCGACTATGACAAGAAGCGGGACTTCCAGCCCCAGTTCTTCGAGGACTTCCGTGAGGCCGACCTCGGTGAGATCTTCACGCAGGACCTGATGAACGCCAAGGAGGTGACCGTGGGCATGCACTCCCCCAGCTTCGACGGGCACCGGCTGAGCGAGGAGCAGGAGATGACCATCTACAACCATCACCGGGTGGCCGACCGGTTCCTCTGGACGGACTGACCCGTCCGACGCCCGATCCGTGGTCCCGGCCCCCAGGGGCCGGGACGCGATCGTGTCGGCGACCTACCGCCGGACCCAGCCGACGTCGTGCCAGTACGTCTCCAACTCCCGCACCGGCTTGGGCCAGGTCTCGATGTAGGTGACCCCCTCGGGTCCCGCCGTCATCGTGTACGGCGTGCCGGCCCGGCTCAGGAAGACGTCCCCCGGGCCCACCCGCTCGGTCTGCGGCTCGCCCGCCTCGTAGTGCTCGATGTGGTACTCGCCGGCGAAGACGAAGAGCATCTCGTCGACGTTGTGATGGTGCCGGGGCACCGTGAAGTCCGGGCGTACGCGCAGCGGGTTGCGGTTGAAGTGCGGTACGTCGATGGGCTTGGTGGTCACCCACATCGCCCCGTCGAACGTCGCCGCGAAGTCCACGGGTGCGTCCCGCAGCAGGCCGCCGTCGTTCCAGAAGTACTGGGGATGGCCCTGCTGCTCCAGGGGCATGGGAACCCAGTCCGCGTCTTCCACCAGATCACCGAATGTAAGAGTCACGCGGCGACCGTAGGCGCGGCCGGACATCGTGTCGTGGAGAGGTTCCGCTCATCGGGACCCACCCGACGGGGGCTCCGGTCCGGACTCCGGTCCCGGCCAACGGGATTCACGCATGACACGTCCCACCCCGGTCCCCAGTATCGGGGCATGGGAATCGAGTTCTTCAATCTGCTGTCGGACGAGGGCTGGATCGAGCTGCCGGTCGACCAGTCCGCTCCCACGTATCTGTGGAGCGAGGGCGGTCTCCTGGCCGATGCGCCGGTCGACATGGAGCAGACCTTCAAAGGGAACATGTGGTGGTCGACGAAGGTGGACCCGTCGTTCAACCTGAACGGCCTGCGGTGCGCACCGGACTTCGCGGTCCCCCGCCACCATCACAACCTCGACGAGTTGATCATCGTCTTCGGCGGCGAGTTCCACGTCGCCTGGGGCAAGGACGGGGAAGAGGGCAGCCGGACCATCGGTCCGGGCGAGTTCTGGATCAGCGAGGCCGGAACCCCCTATCTCATGACGGCCGGGCCGGAGGGCGTCACCTACGTCGAGACCTGGCCCGAGCCGATGGAGAACCTTGAGACGTACTGGCACGACGCGGGTTGGGTGCACCGCGGCCATTGACCAGCCCACCCGCATATTTCGGCCCCTCATTCCAGGCGTCAAGCCGGAAGAGGGGCCGACTGCATGGACAAGTCCCGTACGACCCATTCCAGGGTGGCTCAATTACGTATACTCTTCTTGCTTGCGGCCACTCTTTGCGGGGATCGGCCGCCCCTCTCCCCGCATCGGAGCAGGGTCCGTCTCGTCGCCGGTCGTGGAACCTCGGCAAGCCCTCGGCACGCCGGCCGGCATGGTCTGCCGCGGCGCCCGGCCCTTGTGCCGTTCGACCTCCACTCGCGGCTCTCTCTTCACTTTCTCGGACGGCAGCGTCGCCGCACGGCGCCGCCGGTCGCTGATCGCAGCGAGTGCCGGGCACTCGCCGACACGTTGGGACGCAGACATGATCGAGTCGGTCGGACGAGCCCTTTCCTCACCCCGGTCGCGAGCGTCGGTCGCGCTGGTGTCGACCACGGTCCTGCTCGCGGGATGCGGCGGCAGCGGTGGGGGCGCGACCGCCGCCGCGGGCAGCACGAAAATACCGACCGCGCTGGCGAGCGCCTTCCCCGGGAAGAAGGCCACCGGCGCCCCGGTCAGGATCGGCCTCATCACCAATGAGGGCGGCGCGACCACCAGCCAGCCCGAGAACAGGGAGGCCGCGGAAGCGGCCCGGAAGTACGCCAACGCCAACCTCGGCGGCATCGCTGGCAGGCCGATCCAGTTCGTGATCTGCAAGACGAAGGAGGAGCCGGCGACGGCTCGGGACTGCGCGAACCAGATGGTCGAGAAGAAGGTCGACGCGGTCGTCCTGACCAGCAGTGGTCTGGGTGACTCCATGGTGCCGATCGTGACCGGGGCCGGGATTCCCTGGACGACGTCCATCGCCGCGAGCAACTCCGAGGGCACCACCGCCAACGCGTTCTCCTGGACGGGCGGTTTCCCGACGACCATGACGTCGATGGCCGCGTACGCGAAGGAGAAGGGCTACAAGAAGGTCGCCGCGTTCGTGATCGACGCGCCCGCCGCGGTCAGCGGCGTCGAGGCCATCGGCAAGCCCGTCTTCGCCAAGGCCGGTGTCGGCCTGCAGATCGTGACCATAGCGGCGGGCACACCGGACGCGTCTCCTCAAGTGAGTGCCGCGCTGCGCAACAAGCCCGACGCCGTCGCCGTCGTCGGGGAGTCGACCGTGTGCACCTCCGTGCTCCAGGCGATGAGCACGCTCGGGGCCGGCATCGCGCGGATGTCCGTCCAGTCGTGCGTGGCCCCCGAGGTCGTCGACGCGGTGGGCGCGGGCATGGACGGCCTGCAGGTGTTCAGCAGCTTCGACGTGGCCAGCGACGACATCGAGGCCCAGCTCTACCGCCAGGTGATGAAGGAGTACAGCCCCAGCACACCGACCCAGGGGTACGCGGCGATCGGGTACCAGGGCGTGCTCGGTCTGGTGCGCGCCCTGCACGGCCTGACGGGCACGGTCTCGTCGAAGACGATCACGGCGGCGCTGCGCTCCGCGAAGGACGTCGTACTGCCCGCAGGCCACGGCATCACGTTCAGCTGTGACTCCAAGGCGGTACCGGTGCTGCCGTCGGCCTGCTCGGCACCGGAGGTCACCGGCACGGTGTCCGACGGCAAGTTGGGACAGATGCGGGTCGTCGATCCCAGTTCGTTGTTCGCGCGGTAGTCGCAGCAGCCGGAAGGGACGGTCTCACCGATGAGTCAGTACGTCGTGTTTCTGTTGCTGGGACTGGGAAGCGGGGCGGTGTTCGGCGCGCTCGCGCTGGCACTCGTGCTCACCTTCCGCAGTTCCGGAGTGGTCAACTTCGCCACCGGTGCGATCGCGTTGTACAGCGCGTACACCTACGCGTTCCTGCGCCAGGGCGAGTTGCTGGTGCCGCTGCCGGGGGTGCCGAAGAAGGTCGGACTCGGCGGTGCCCTCGGCCTCTTCCCGGCGATGGTCATCTCCCTTGTCCTCGCTGCCCTGTTGGGGGTGGTCCTGTACGGGCTGGTCTTCCGGCCGCTGCGCACCGCGCCGCCGGTGGCGAAGGCTGTCGCCTCGATCGGGGTGATGCTGGTGATCCAGGCCGTGCTCGCCGCGGCGGTGGGTACGGGGGCGGTGTCGGTCAAGGCGATCCTGCCCAACGACCCGGTGCCATGGGGCGGTTCGCTCCTCCCCGGCGACCGGCTGTGGTTCGCGGCGGTGATCGTCGTACTGACCGTCGTCCTGGCGCTGGTGTTCCGGCTGACCCGGTTCGGGCTCACTGCCCGGGCGGTGGCGGAGTCGGAGAAGGGCGCGCTGGTCAGCGGGTTGTCGCCGGAGCGGATCGCGGTGGCGAACTGGGCGCTCAGCTCGGCCGTCGCCGGGCTGTCCGGCATCCTGATCGCCCCGATCGTGCCGCTGGTCCCGGTCTCCTACACCCTGTTCATCGTGCCGGCCCTGGCGGCGGCGCTGGTCGGCAACTTCACCGCGCTGATCCCGGCCGTGGGAGCGGGGCTGGTCATCGGGATGCTCCAGTCGGAGGTGCAGTTCCTCCAGGGGAAGTGGTCGTGGCTGCCCCAGGCCGGCCTGGCCCAACTGGTGCCGCTGGCCGTCATTTTGGCCTACCTCGTGGTCCGTGGACGGCCGCTGCCCACGCGCGGCTCGCTGATCCAGCAGGCCTTGGGCCGGGCACCGCGGCCCGACCGCATCCTGGCCCCGGCGGTCGTGAGTACAGCCCTGGCTGTCGTCGTCCTCTTCGCCACCACCGGAAGCATCCGCGCGGCCGTGATCACCTCGCTGACCCTGGCGGTGATCTCGCTGTCGCTGGTGGTCGTCACCGGGTTCGCCGGGCAGATCTCGCTCGCGCAGCTGACGCTGGCGGGGGTAGGCGCGTTCAGCCTGAGCAGGCTGAGCGTCGACTGGGGTGTCCCCTTTCCGTTCGCTCCGTTGCTGGCGGCCCTGGCGGCGACGGTGATCGGGGTGGTGATCGGGCTGCCCGCGCTGCGGATCCGTGGCCTGCCGGCGGCGGTGGTCACGGTCGCGCTGGCCGTGGCTCTGGAGGCCTTCTGGTTCCGCAACACCCAACTCAACGGCGGCCTGGGCGGCTCGAAGGTGCCCTCGCCCCGCCTGTTCGGGATCGACCTGGGCATCGGAGCGGGCGACGACTATCCACGCATCCCGTTCGCGTTGCTGTGCCTGGTGGTACTGCTGCTCGTCGGCCTGGGCGTGGCGTGGCTGCGCCGCAGCCGCCTCGGCGCCGCGATGCTCGCCGTACGCGCCAACGAACGGTCGGCCGCGGCGGCGGGCATCGACGTCGCCCGTACGAAGATCGTCGCCTTCGCGATCGGGGCGTTCATCGCCGGGCTCGGGGGCGCCCTGCTGGGCTACCAACAGACCGTCGCCGACGCCGAGATGTTCACCGCGATCGGCGGTCTGGGCCTGTTCGCCACCGCCTACCTGGCCGGCATCACCTCGCTGTCCGGCGGCCTCGTCGCCGGGGTGATGGGAGCCGGCGGTCTGCTGCCCGTCCTCCTGGACCGGGCCCTTTCCCTGGGCGAGTGGTACGACGTGATCATGGGCATCGGTCTCGTCCTCACCGTGATCACGAACCCGGAAGGCCTTGTCGGCCCGGCGCACGAACTGTCGGCCCGGCTACGGCGCAAGCGCCGTCCCGCCGCCCTCGGCCAGGACGCCGACGTCCTGGCCGAGTCGGCGCCGTCCTCCCGCCCACCCGTTCCCGAACCGGGCGAGGTGCTCCTCGCGGTCCGCGATGTCGGGGTCCGCTACGGCGGTGTGGTGGCCGTCGACTCCGTCACCTTCGACGTGCGCTCGGGCGAGATCGTCGGCGTGATCGGCCCGAACGGCGCCGGGAAGACCACCCTCCTCGACGCGGTCAGCGGCTACAACCGCAGTACGGGAACAGTCGAGTTCGACGGCCGGGTGATCTCCTCGCTGAAGCCGCACCAGCGGGGCCGGGCGGGCCTCGGACGCACCTTCCAGGGCATCGAGCTCTACGAGGACCTCAGCGTGGAGGAGAACGTGCTGGTCGGGGAGGCCGCCGCCCTGCACGGCGGCGACCATGTCGGCTCCACTCAGGGGCTGGAGCTGCGGAACCGGCTGTTCGAGACGCTGCACCTGAGCCGGTTCCGGGCCCAGCCGGCACGCGAACTCTCCCAGGGCAGACGGCAGTTGGTGTCCATCGCACGAGCCCTGGCCGGTCGCCCCCGGATGCTGCTGCTCGACGAACCCGCGGCCGGCCTGGACAGTTCCGAGAGCCGCTGGCTGGGCGACCGGCTGCGGGCCGTACGGGCCGACGGCGTGACGGTCCTGCTCATCGACCACGACATGGGGCTGGTGCTCGACGTGTGCGACCGCATCGTCGTACTGGACATCGGAAAGGTCATCGCGGACGGAACTCCCGCCGAGATCAAGGCAGATCCACGGGTCGCGACCGCCTACCTCGGTGCGACGAACGTCGATTCGGACCAGGTGCGCGGGGAGGTCGTCCAGTGACCGGGCAGGAACTGCTGACGTGCGAGGGCGTGGACGCGGGCTACACCAAGGGCCGGCCGGTGGTACGCGGCTTCGACCTGAAGCTGCTCGCCGGAGAGGTCATCGCCCTGCTGGGGCCCAACGGAGCGGGAAAGACAACGCTGTTGATGACCCTTGCCGGGCTGCTGCCGCGCCTGGGCGGGTCGGTCGCCCTGGACGGGCGGGAGATCCGTGGCGGGCGGGCGCGTGAGGTCGCCCGGCGGGGACTGGTCCTGGTGCCCGACGACCGGTCGCTGTTCACGCAGTTGACCGTACGGGACAACCTGACGCTCGCGCGGCGGCGTCGGGGCAGCAGCGTGGACCAGGTGCTCGACTTCTTTCCGGCGCTGGGGAAACGGCTGAAGGTCGCGGCCGGGATGCTCTCCGGTGGGGAGCAGCAGATGCTGGCGCTGGGGCGGGCGATGATCCAGGACCCTCGGGTGCTGCTCGTCGACGAGTTGAGTATGGGGCTGGCGCCGGTGATCGTCGAGGAGTTGCTGCCGGTCGTCCGGCGGATCGCCGAGGACACCGGCACGGCGGTCGTGCTGGTCGAGCAGCACGTCCGGCTGGCCCTCGACGTGGCGGACCGGGCGGTGGTCCTGGTGCACGGGGAAACGGTGTTGAGCGGGTCCGCCGCGAGACTCGCGGCGGACCCCGGTCTGCTGGAGCGCGCCTATCTCGGCGAGCAGGCACCGGAAACCGTCTCGTAACCGCTATCCGTCCGATTCGCCTTAATGGGGATACTCATTAAGGCGATCGGGTACGGAGGGATCGTCGCGGGTCACGCGACACGGGGACGGAACGAACGAAGGACGGAACATGACGAACAGTGAGGTCGCGACCGAGGAGCAGCAGGGACCGGGTGCGCACCCGGCCGGGGTCCACGCGCGAAGCGTGTCGGCGTGAAGACGCCCGGGCTTCCCGGCACCAAGCCGTACGACGACCCGGCGCTCGGGCTGGGCATCCCCGAGCCGGAGCGGACCCCCCAGGTCGAGTCGTGGACCCGGGCGGCGGGACCGGACGGCGCGGGCGGAGACGGGTACGGCCGGATGATCGCGCGCCTGCGCGGCTTCCTGGATCATGTCGCGGCAGCACGCCTGGACCCCGCCACGGTGGCCGCGCTCTCGGACGACCTCGGCGCCTGGACCGAGCGGCTCGCCGACGCGGCCGTTCCCGAGCGCGAGCAGGTCTTCGGGCACCGGGACGACATGCCGGGCCGCGGCCAGACGATGGCGCCGTCGTTCCGGGTCCACGAGGCCGACCGGCTCAGTGTCCGCGGCACGGTCCGCTTCGGCCGGTACTTCCTGGGCGGGAACGGGGCGGTCCACGGTGGCGCCGTCCCGCTCCTCTTCGACGAGGTCCTGGGCCGGCTGTCCGGCTCGGCCGGCCGCACCCGGGCCCGCACCGCCTACCTGCACACCGACTACCGGTCGATCACGCCGATCGGGGCGGAACTCGACGTGCACGGCTGGTTCGTGAGCGAGGAGGGCCGCAAGCGCGTCCTCCGGGCCGAGATCCGCCACGACGGAGTCCTCTGCGCCGAGGCGGAGGGGCTGTTCATCGTCCTCAATCCCGGTCAGCCCTGACCCGAACCGCAAAAGTTAATGAAGATTTCTTAGAAAGCATTGACGGTCGGTTCCGTCGACGAAATAGTTCGATGCGGACCTACTCCGGCGAGGAGCAGACATGGCGATCATGCCCATCGAGTGGGGCAAAGTACGGGAGTACGCCACCGCGACAGCGGCGGCCCGCCCCGCCTACCTCGACGACCCGAACGCTCCGATTCCGCCGACCTTCCTGGCCACGGTGATCTACTGGAGCACCATCGGCGAGACGGTGCGCGCGCCCGAGGTCGCGCAAGCGTGCGCGACGGTCGGGATCGAACCCGACGTACGGAATCTGCTCTCGCTGGAGCAGGAGTACTTCTTCCACGGCCCGGTGCCGCGGGCAGGCGAGACGCTGCACAACTCCGAGCGCCTGTACGACGTGCGGATCAAACAGGGCCGGCAGGGACCGATGGTGCTGGTCCGTTTCCTGGTCTCCTTCCACGACGACGAGGGACTCCTGCGCGCCGAGTGCCGGTACACGTCCGCCTATGTGCGCAAGGAGGCGTCGTGATCGACCTCGCGCAGGGTGCCCGGCTTCCGGAGCGTACGTTCGGGCCGGTCACGATGACCGACATCGTGCGCTACCAGGGCGCGAGCGGCGACATGAACCCGATGCACCACGACGACGAACTCGCCCGCTCCGTCGGATATCCCGCCGCCTTCAGCGCGGGGATGCTCGGCGCCGGCTGGCTCGCCGCGTACTGCACCGACCACTTCGGCGAGGAGAGCGTACGGCGCTTCCGCACCCGCTTCACGCAGGTGGTGTACCGCGGGGATCGGCTGGTCGCGTCGGCCGAGGTCGTACGGCTCTTCCAGCAGGGCGACGAGCGGCGGCTGGAGCTCGCGATCCAGCTGCGCAAGGACGACGGCGCGCTCGTGGTCGACGGCTCCGCCGAGTTCGCGCTGACGTGATGAACCCTCGGACCGGAGAAGGGGTAATTCATGGGAATTGACGCCGAGTTGCAGACCGGGAAGAGCCAACGCCCGGATCTGCCCGTCGCGTTGGTGATCGGTGGGGGCGGTATCGGCATGTCGGCGGCGCGCCGTCTGGGCCAGTCCCACCGGCTCGTGCTGGCGAGTCTGTCGGCGGACAGGATCCCGGCGCGGGAGTCCGCGTTGCGCGAGGACGGGATCGACGCGGTGGTGACGCGGTGCGACATCACGGAACCCGACTCGGTCGCGGAACTCGGTCAACTGGTCGCTTCGCACGGGCGGTTGCGCACGGTCGCACATGTCGCGGCGCTGTCCCCGTCGATGGGTGGCTGGCGCACCCTGCTCCGGGTGAACCTCGTCGGGGCGCGGCTGATCGAGCGGATGAGCCTCGGACAGGCCGTGCGGGGCACGGCCGCGGTCTTCGTGTCCTCCTCCGCCGGACACCTCGCCGAACCGCCGGATCCGGAGATCACCGCGGTGCTCGACGACCCGCTGGCCCCCGACTTCGTCGAGCGCCTGGAGAAGCTGGTGCCGGAGCGCACCCCGCTCCAGGCCTACCGGCTCACCAAGTACGCGCTGCTCCGCATGTGCCGAAAGCGTGCGGCGGCGTGGGGGCAGAAAGGTGCCCGCATCGTCTCGATGTCGCCGGGCCCGATCGCCACCCCGATGGGTGCGTTGGAGTTCGAAGGACCCCACCGCGAGGTGAAGTTGACCATGCTGCGCCAGTCGCCGCTCGGCCGCGAGGGCACGATGACCGAGACCGCCGACGCCATCGAGTTCCTCGCGTCCGACCGGGCGTCGTACATCACCGGGACCGACCTGCTGGTCGACGGAGGCATCCTCGCGACGACCCGGTTCAGCTGAAAGTGCTGTGAACCCGCACCGTCCAAGGGAGTTGGGAATGCCCGACCGGAACGACGACCTCGGCGAAGGCCCGCTCCACGGCATCGTCGTCATCGATCTCTCGACGACACTGCCCGGCGCTCAGGCCACGCAGTTCCTCGCGGACGCGGGAGCAGACGTCATTCTCGTCGAGCCGCCCGAGGGAAGCCGGCTGCGCGCGAACCCCGGCTGGCCGGGCCTCCTGCGCGGAAAACGCAGCATCACACTCGACCTGCACGAGGACACCGATCGCGCGACGCTGGACGGCCTTCTCGCGCGCGCCGACGTCGCCGTCACCACGATGCGCCCGGCCGCCGCGGCGCGACTCGGCTTCACCGCCGGCCAGTTGGCGGCCCGGCACCCGCGCCTCGTCACGGCGCTCATCACCGGCTGGGGAACCCACGGACCATGGTCCGACCGCAAGGGCTACGAAGCACTGATCCTCGCCAAGAGCGGCGTCCTCCACTCCAAGCACCAGCTCACCACCGGCCCGGACCCCGCCTACGTCACCACTCCCTACGCCTCCTTCGCAGCCGCGCAGGCAGCGGTCCACGGCATCCTCGCGGCCCTGCTCGAACGGGAGGAGAGCGGCCTGGGCCAGGTGGTGGAGTCCGATCTGGTGACCGCGGTCGGTGCGTACGACCCGTACAACTGGTTCTACGAGCTGGTGCTCGGCCGCTTCCCCGACGCGTTCCAGCCGATGGGTGCCGCCTTCGACCAACAGGGCCGCCCCCAGACCAAGTTGCTGTACGCGATGCTCATCGCCGCGACGGCGGACGGCACTTGGCTGCAGTTCGCGCAGACCGCGCCACGGCTGATGCGCGCCTGGCTGGACGAACTCGGGCTGAGCGCCGAACTCGCCGATCCAAAGTGGGACGGCTTTCCGATGCTTCCGACGCCCGAGCTGCGGTTCGAGTGGTGGAACAAGATGGTCTCGAAGGTCGGGCAGCGGACACTCAAGGAGTGGGAAGCGGTGTTCGCCCGCAATCCCGACGTCTTCGGCGAGCAGTTCCGCACCCCGGACGAGGCGCTGGACCACCCGCAGTTGGTGCACGAGGGCCGCGTGGTCGTCGTAGAGGATCCGGACCTCGGCCCGGTACGCCAGCCGTCGACCCTGGTCCACGCGGCGGGTCGGCCGCTCACGAGGATTCGCCGGGCACCCCGCCTCGGCGAGCACACCCAGGAGCTGCGCCGTCTGGCTGCGACTCGTGGTGACGGACTCTCCAACACCGGGACACAGCAAGGCCGTTCAGGACACCCTCTCGCCGGCGTGACCGTCCTCGAACTCGGCGTGATGTACGCCGGGCCGTACGGTGCCACCCTGCTCGCCGATCTCGGTGCGCGGGTCATCAAGGTCGAGCCGATCGAAGGCGACCTGATCCGCACCATCATGGCGTTCCCCGAAGCGGGTGGCGCGAAGGCCCTCCAGGGGAAGGAGAGCATCGCCGTCGACCTCCGGTCCCCCGAAGGGCTGGAGATCCTGCGGGAGTTGGTGGGTCAGGTCGATGTGGTGCTCCAGTGCTTCCGGGCGGGCGTCGCGGCCCGGATCGGTGTCGACGAGGTCTCGCTGAAGGCGGTCAATCCGGATCTGGTGTACGTGAACGCTCCTGGCTACGGTATCGACGGACCGTACGGTTCCAAGCCCGCCTACGCGCCGTCCATCGGTGCGGCGTCAGGGGTTTCCGTGACCGACGCGCAGGTGGTCGGCCAACCCACGGAGGATCGCGACCAACTGCTGGGCCAAGCACGCAAGTTGTACGCCGGTGGGACGGTCCCGGCGGTCCAGTCGGACGGAATGGCCGCCCTCGGCGTCGCTTCCGCCCTGCTCCTCGGGATCTACGCGAAGCAGCGCGGGATCGAACTGACCGACATCGCCGCCACGATGCTGGGCACGAGCACGCAGGCGCTGATCGCGCACAACACCAGCTACGCGGGGCGTCCCGCACAGCCTCGCGTCGACGCCGAGTTCCGAGGGACCAGTGCCCTGTACCGGATGTACCCCGCCTCCGACGGCTGGCTCTTCCTCGCCGCGCCGGCGGAGCGGGAGTGGGCTCCTCTGGTCGCCGGGCTCGGCGACCCGGGCGATCTGGCCGACGAGCGCTTCACCACGAGCCGGTCGCGTGCCGCCCACGACGACGCGCTCGCGGAGGTGCTCACCAAGATCTTCGCCACCCGGACGAAGGCCGAGTGGGAGGCCGACCTCACGGCGAAGGACGTCGGCTGCGTCGCCGTGACCCAGGAACCGGCCGAACGGCACATGCAGGGCGACGAGTTCTACGCCGCGGGCTACGCCGTCGACGCGGTCAGCCCCGTCTTCGACGAGCACCGTCGGCTCGCACCGCTGAACCGCTTCTCCCGATCTACGACCAATCCGGAGGCGGGCTGCACCCTGGGCCAGCACACCGACGCCCTGCTGCGCGCGCTCGGCTACGACCAGGCGCGGATCGCCGGTCTTCGTGACGCGGGGGTCGTACGGTGACGTGACGTTCGGGGCGAGACGCAGGAACCTCCCACGACGCACCACCGGCGTCACCCGGCCGTGCCCACCTGAACGACATGGCGCGCTCGGCGCCCACACCGGCCGGTGACCGGTGGTGGGGCAACGCGCACACCGTAGGATCCACGGTATGGGGACGGCCGACGACAACAGCGGTGCCGAGGCGGGCAGTCACATCGACCGCCGGCGCAGCAAGGCCCGGAAACGTCCCAGCGAGACGTATCTGCGCAGACGCGCGGAGCTTGAGTTCGCGGCGACAACTGTCATGCGCCGCAAGGGATTTCACGACATGACGCTCCGCGACGTGGCCGAGGAGCTCGGCACGGACCGCGCCAGCATCTACTACTACGTGGCGGGCAAGGAGGAACTGCTCGCGGACCTGGTGCACCGCGCCCTCGTCGAGAGCGACGAGGACCTGACGAAGGTGTCGGCGTCCGAGCAGTCGGCGGCCGACAAGCTACGGGCCGGAATCAGGGTGCTGATGAAGCACTACGACCGCCACTTCCCCTACCTCTACATCTGGGTGCATGAGGACCTGTCCCGGTTCGAGGGGGTGAAGCAGAGCGATCTGGAACCGATCATCGATCTGTCCCAGCGTCAGTTCGAGTTCATCGAGGGTTTCGTGCAGGAGGCGGTCGCGTCGGGCGAGTTCACGACCACGCTTCCTGTGGGGGTCGTAGCGCAGTCGATCATCGGTCTCGTGGCGTGGACCTTCCGCTGGTACGAGCCCGGCCGGACGCTCTCGGCCCAGGATCTGGCCGACGGCCTGGCGGACATCGCGCTCTCCGGACTCGTCACCCGGCCGGCGCCGTGACCGACGGCGGCTGCCAGGGCTGGGCCACGGGAAGCACGTCGACGGTCCCTCTGCTCTCCTCGAACGTGACGCCCACCTGGTCGAGGACGGGCTGCAGCTGTCGCGCCGCCCAGGCCTTCCGTTCGAAGAGCACCTCGGTCGGGAAGTTACCCTTCGCCGGCTCGTAGTCGCGCAGCAACGCCCGTGCCACCGAGGAGAGATGGAGTTCGGTGACGCCGTCGGCCATCCCCTCGTGCAGGGCGAGGGCCATGTACTGGCCGAACCGCATCACGTTGGACACACCGATGGAGCCGTGCAGATGGACGGCGCGGACGGTGACGTCCTGCGCGATCCTGGCCATCGCCGCCTTCACGGCGGAGATCATCTTGCGGCCCTCGCGACCGTGTTCGGCACGCTGGTCGAACATCCACGCCGTGTAGAGAACCAGCAGCCGAAATTGCTGGTACTCGATGAAGCTCCGCGCGAGGTCATGCTGAACGGCCTGCTTCTGCGCGATGACCTCGCCGTACGACTCCCGGCTCAGGGCCCGCTCTCCCATGAGGTCGAGCATGTGCTTGACGTGGCCCACGGTGCGCTGGGCGTGGTGCAGCCGTCCGCCGCCGAGCCGTGACTGCGCGACCTTGAAGCCCTCCCCCACCGGGCCGAGGCGCGCGCTGTCCGGTACGCGCACACCGTTGAAGCGGAGCCATGGATGTCCACCGCTGCCGGGACTGTCACCCCACAGTCCGACGTTGCGCACCACCTCGAAGCCGGGCGCGTCGGTGGGAACGATGAACATCGTCGCGCGACCGTGCGGAGGCGCATCCGGGTCCGTCACGCACATCACGATCATGAAGGCGGCGTGGTTGGCGTTGGAGGCGAACCACTTCTCGCCCGTGATGACCCAGTCGTCGCCGTCCCGCACGGCCCACGTACGGAAGTTGGTCGGATCGGAGCCGCCCTGCGGTTCGGTCATCGCGTAGCAGGAGAAGACGTCGTTGGCCAAAAGGGGCTCAAGGTACGTCTTCTTCTGTTCGTCCGTGCCGAACATCGCGAGGATCTCGGAGTTCCCGCTGTCGGGCCCCTGGCAGCCGAAGACGACCGGTCCGAACGACGAGCCGCCGAAGTGCTCGTTGATGTAGGTGAGCTTGACGGCCCCGAACCCCTGACCGCCGAGATGGGGCGGCAGGTGGGCCGCCCACATGCCCTGCGCCTTGACCTCGCCCTGCAGTTGCCTGACGACCTTGCGGAGGGCGTGGTTGCCGATGTCGTAGGCGGCGTCGATGTCGTAGTCGTAGACGTACTCCAAGGGGCGGATGCGGTTCGCCACGAAGTCCGACATCCAGTCCAGCTTCTTCTGGAACTCCGCGTCGATCGAGAAGTCGACCATGCCTGTCCTCCGTCGTTGCCAACTCACTTTTAATGAGGATACTCTTCTCGTCAACGCCGCGTTGATAGATTCCGTCACGCCGGAGGTTCCTGGGGTCATGACCGTCGATGAGCTCGACCGTGAACGCCTCGCCGCCTGGCTGGCCGGCCAGTCCCTCGTGGACCGGCCCGAGGCACTGGTCGTCGACCCGATCAGCGGCGGCAACCAGAACATCGTGGCAAGGCTGGGCGACGGCACGCGCCGGATGGTCCTGCGGCGCCCGCCGCGCATCGTCCCCGACGGCCGCGATGCCGCGATGGAACGCGAGTTCCGGCTGCTGACCGCGCTGGAGGGGACCGATGTCCCGCACGCGACGCCGTTGGCGCTCTGCACCGATCACGACGTTCTCGGCGCGACGTTCTATGTGATGTCGGAGGTCGACGGCTGGTCCCCGGCGGCTTCGATGTTCTGGCCGGAGCCGTTCGCGCCCGAACACGGTGTCGCACCTCGCCGCCGGCTCGCCCTCGAACTCGTCCGTGGCCTCGCGACCCTCTCGGCGGTCGACTGGCAGGCACGCGGCCTCACGGGTTTCGGCAGGCCGGACGGCTTCCACGAGCGGCAGGTCGACCGGTGGACCGCGCACTGGGACCGATTCCGCTTCCGCGACATCCCCGGTCTCACCGAAGCGGGCGCCTGGCTGCGCGAGAACGTCCCTTCGCGGTGGACCCCCGGCATCATGCACGGCGACTACTCGTTCCTGAACGTCATGTTCCGGCACGGCCCCGAACCGGCGCTCGCCGCCGTCGTCGACTGGGAGATGGCGACGGTCGGCGATCCCGTCCTCGATCTGGCCTGGCTGATGAGACAGTGGCCGGCGCGCGCCGAGGACGTCCACAGCAGGTACGTCGACTACACGGGGATGCCGCTCCGGGACGAAATGGTCGACATCTACCGCGAGTTGACCGGGAACCCGCTCGACCACTACCGCTACTACCAGGTGCTCGCGAACTTCAAGCTCGCCATCGTCCTCGAAGGCGGCTACGCCCGCTATCTGAACGGCGAGGTCGACAATCCTAAGGTCGCGCACTACAACGACTCGATCCTCGACGCCGGACGGGTCGCGGCGGAACTCGTCGCCGGAGCGTAGGCGCGATGAACCGCACTCCGACCTCGTGCGGGGCAGCGGTCCCCACCCTCAGCAGGCCGGAGGCACCCACGTGAGTGACACGCTGCTCGTCAACGACATCGGCTCGGTGCGCGTCCTCACGATGAACCGGCCCGAGGTACGCAACGCGCTCGGCGGCGAGTTGATCAGCGCCCTGTACCGGGGACTGCTCGACGCGGACGCCGATCCCGACGTGCACGCCGTCGTACTGACCGGCGCCGATCCCGCGTTCTGCGCCGGTGTGGATCTCAAACAGGCCGCCCGTGAAGGGGAGGCCTACTTCCGTCGGCATCGCGAGGAACCCTGCGTCCAGCAGGTGGCGCGGATGGCCACTCCGGTCATCGGTGCTGTCAACGGCGCCACGTTCACGGGCGGGTTGGAGATCGCGCTCGGATGCGACTTCCTCGTGGCCTCCGAGCGCGCGGTCTTCGCGGACACGCATGCCCGAGTCGGAGTGCTGCCCGCCGGTGGGATGACCGCACGGCTGCCGGGTGTCGTCGGGCAGGCGTGGGCGCGCCGCATGTCGTTCACCGGCGAGGTCGTCGGCGCGGCCCAGGCCCTGCGCATCGGGCTGGTCACCGAGGTCGTCGCGCACGACGCACTTCTCGGCCGCGCGCTCGAACTCGCCACCGCCGTGAGCGAGACACCGCACGAGACGATGCGCGCGCTCAAGCACATCTACCAGGAGGGCGGCGCGCCGACGATCGGGGCGGCGCTCGCCGTGGAGCAGTCGGTCTCGCAGTCCAACCGGCCCGACCTCGGCCTGCTCGACGATCGGCGCGCCACGGTGATGGCCCGCAACCGGGACCAACTACGGGGCTGAGGAGACACCACGTGCAGGTCGACGGAAGACTCGACGGCGGACTGGCCGAAGCGCGCGCCGGCGCGTCCACGCTGGAGGAACTCGGTTACGACTCCGCGCTCGTCCCGGAGGTGGCCCACGACGGGCTCCTCCCGGTCGCGTTGGCGGTTGACGCCACCAGCCGGATCACCCTCGGAACGTCCATCCTCGTGGCGTTCGCCCGCAGCCCGATGAGCACCGCGGTCGCCGCGTGGGATCTGCAGCGGTTCTCCGGTGGGCGGCTGCAACTCGGCCTGGGCTCCCAGGTGCGCCCCCACATCGAGCGCAGGTTCGCCATGCCCTGGTCCCGGCCGGCGGAGCGCATGCGTGAGTACGTCGGCGCGCTGCGCGCCATCTGGCAGGCGTGGCAGGAGGGAACCGCGCTGGACTTCCGCGGCGACTTCACCCAACACACGCTGATGCCACCGAGGTTCGACCCGGGTCCGCTCGACGTCCCGCCGCCCGCCGTCTTCGTCGCGGCGGTCGGGCCACGCATGACCGAGGCCACCGCCGAGGTCGCCGACGGGCTCATCCTGCACAGCTTCACCACCGCGCGGTACATGCGGGAGGTGACCCAGCCCGCCATCGACCACGGACTCGCCGTCGGGGGCCGGGACAGGAACGGCTTCGAAGTGCGGGCCAGCCCGTTCGTCGTCACCGCACCGGACGGACCTGATCGGGAGCGGGCGATCACCGCGGTCCGCGAACAGATCGCCTTCTACGCCTCCACCCCGTCGTACCGCCCCGTGCTCGACCTGCACGGCTGGGGCGAACTGCAGACCGACTTGCGGGAACTGACGCGGCAAGGCCGATGGAGCGAGATGAGTACCCTCATCGACGACGACGTGGTCGACGCCTTCGCGATCGTCGCGGAGCCGGACGGGCTCGCCGAGGCGATCCACCGGCACATCGGCGGCTACGCCGACCGGGTCGGACTCACGCTCCCACCCGGTTCGGATCCCGACTGGCACGCGGACGTCGTCCGCGCCTTGAAGAAGACCGCTGTGGTTCCGTCACCGTAGATCCCCATTCCCGGGTCGGCACGGGACCACACCACACGAATCACACTTGTAATGTACCGACTGGTCTAGTAAACAATCCAGGCATAAGATAAATGATGTCCCGGGACCTGATTCCCCCTGGTGCGCCAGAGCCAGCCTGAATTCGGACACAGGCGTGTACGAAACCTCGACAGATCAGGTGGGGAGAGAAGTAATGTCACGTCCTCCGGGTCACGGGCCAGGCTTCGAGGCCAGACGTCGGAAGATCATCGACACCGCGGCGTCCCTGTTCGCGCGGCACGGCTACGCGGCGACCTCCATCAACGACCTCGGACGCGCGGTCGGGCTCGCCAGGGGCGCCCTGTACTACTACATCGGCTCCAAGGAGACCGTCCTCATCGAGATCCAGTCGCGGGTGCTCGGCCCGCTGCTGGCCCGCGCCAAGGAGATCGCGGCCCTCGACGAGGCCCCGCTGCTGCGACTGCGCCTGCTGTCCGAGTCACTGCTGACGACCATCTTCCGCAGGCTCGACCACATCTGGGTCTACGAACACGACTACCGCAACCTCACCGGTGACCACCTCCACACCCTGCTTGCCCAGCGCGCCGAATTCGAAGGGCTGGTCAGGAGACTGTTCACGGAGGCCGCTCGACAAGGCGCCTTCCATACGATGCCGCCCCGGCTCGCCACCCTGCAGTTCCTCAACCTGCACAACCACACCTACCAGTGGGTGAAGCCGGACGGCGAGTGGAACCCAGCGCAGTTGTCCCGCGAGTACTGCGACACCCTGCTGCGCGGCTTCGGCGCACCGGACGCAGACCTGACGGATATGGAGGAGAAGGCGGCGGCATTCAAACGGAATTGCCCAGACCTACCACTGGACCCCGAGGCGGAATGGATGCCGTTCTACGTCGCGAGCTGACGGACCCGCGTTGTCACGCGCCCTCGACCGCAGCCACCGGCGAATGCGCATCAGGAGTTTCGCTGTCAGGACGCGTTTCCGGCGGCGGCGAAGGCCGTCAGTTCACGGGCTGTGTCCGGCCCGCTGGGCGTGTAGATGACCTCGCTGAAGCCCTCACCGACGAGGTGCTCGACGCTCCGTCGGATGCTGTGCGGGTCGCCGACCATGGCGGTGTGATCGATGTGCTCCAGCAACATACGGTCACGATCCGGCAGGTGGGTGACGTGGCCTTCGAAGGTCAGCAGATGGCGTGACTCCGGCGGTTCGAGCGCCTCGACCGTGTCTCGCCACGCTCGGCCACCGGGCAGGGCGTCCACGGCTTCGGCTCCGCCGTACGCGTAGGCGTTGTGCCAGTCCAGGACCCGCCACGGCCCGATCGCCCGGCGCACCCGCTCACTGTCCGGGGCCTCGCCCGGGTCCAGGACGGTGCCGGACACCATGGTCGCCGTGGGGAGGTCGGGGTGGACGGGTCCGATGATCCCGTCGGCGATTTCGGCCGCCAGCTCGGCGCCTCTCGGTCCGAACGCGCTGAGCCACAGGGGGACGTCCATCGGGCGCGACTGCGTGAGCCCGTCCGCGTGGAGCATCCGCACGGCCTTGCCGTTCACGAGCGTCGTCCCGCCCGCCAGGAGTTGGCGCAACGCACGCACGTAGTCACCCAACTCGCCGAGTTTCATGGGCGGTTGTCCGACCGTCAGGCGGGCGGTGAAGCCGGTGCCGAAACAGGGCCGGAACCGTCCGCCGGACAGGCGGGCGACGGTGGCGATCGCCGAGGCCATCGCCATCACGTCGCGCTGTGTCGGGATGAGAACGGCCGTAGCGAGCCCGATACGGCTGGTACGTCGAGCGGCGAGCGCCAGGTGGACGAACGGGTCCTCCCACAGGGGCGCCGAGTCGTAGATCCACACCCGCGTGTATCCGAGCTGTTCGGCCAGCACCACGAGATCGGCGAAGTCGGGCCCCGGCGGCAGCCCGCACGACAGCTCGACTTCAGTCACGAGGCATCTCGAAACCGCTCAGCAGTACCGCGTTCGACTCTGCCGCGGCCTGCCGCAGGGGCCTGGCCGTGGCGTAGGAATCGGAGTCGTACCAGGCCTGGGCCGCTTCGACCGACTCGAATTCGAGAATGACGGTGCGGTTTCCGTGCCATTCGCCTTCCAACACCCGGGGTTGTCCGTCGACGACCAGCGGGGTGGCACCGCTGTGGGCCATGGAGGGCGCCGCGGCCTGGCTGTACGCGGCCATCCCCGCGCTGTCCTTGATGGCTTCGGTCAGGACCACGTATCCCTTGGGCATCCAATTCTCCTTCAGAACAAGCAAGTTGAGGATCTCTCGCGTTGGCTCCGAGCCGGGTCTGACCGGCAGCGGGGCAGGGCTCAGTCGGTCTGCCCTTCCGCGCCGTCGGACGGCCGGTAGAACGTGGCGAGGAGACCCAACGCGGCACCCGTGCCCGCCACTACCGCACCCGCGGACCACCAGACACCGGCGCTGTCGAGTCCCAGCGCGTTGTCCAGCGACCACGCGCCCGGGCCGGCCGAGGCGACGCCTACGGCCACGAGCCCGACGAGCAGCACGTACTCACAGCCGCCCTTGAAGACGAAGTAGCCCTTGCCCCGGTGGTCGGTGAGGGCGGCTACGAGCATCAGGCCCACGTAGGCCGTACAGGCCGCACCCGTCAGGAGACCGAGGCCGAGCAGTACTCCCGCGACGATCTCGGTGCCGGCGGCGAGCCGTGCGTGCAGCCACGCCGGACGCAGTCCGAGCGAAGCGAACCAGGCGGTCGTACCGGTCAGTCCGCCGGACCCGAAGGCCTTGTTCGCCCCGTGGGCGACCAGCATCAGCCCGAGAGCCAAGCGGATCACCAGCATGCCTAGGTCATGGGCCATGACGATCCCCAGCTCCCTGTCTCAATCCGCTCGGGGCGCGGACTCTTCGAATCCCCGCACGCCCCACGGTCCCGCCGCCGAGCACGCCCTGTCTCCTCGCCCGATCTCGCGCCTGACGAGGCCTCGACAGACACGCCGGCATCGGCGTGGAGACGGCGAGGCCTGTCCGGAGGAGGCGAGAGCTGGCTACGTCGCCCCCGGCCCCCTTTCAGGAGGGCCGGGCGACGAGCGATCTGCGGCTCGGCCTCGATCAGGCGTTTTCGGTGGCGGGGGCGAGTTTCCGGCTCTTGTCGAAGTGCACGACGTCGGCGAGGGTGCCGCCCAGGATGGCCGCACGGTCCTCGTCGTTGACACCCTCGAAGTTCTCCGCGACGCACTCCGCACTGCTGCGGAAGGTGCCCTCCGCATGCGGATAGTCATTGCCCCACATCACCGTCGACAGACCCGTGATGTGGCGTGCCTTGACCGCCGTCGGGTCGTCCGCGAACTGCACATGGATCTGCCGCCGCACATACTCGGTCGGCTTCAGCGGATAGGGCCACTTGTCGTTGATCGCGAACAGCCTCCCCATGGAAGGCTGTTCACTCGCCGGGTGGTTGTCGTCCCAGAAACCCAGCCACCAGTCCGGATCCTGACCCGTGCCCGTCTTCCACGCCTTGTCCATGTACCCCATGAAGGAGACCAGCCAGCCGGCCGTGTACTCGATCAGGTTGAAATGCAGGTCCGGGAAACGCTCACACACCCCGCCGCCGACCAGGCTGGCGATGATGCCCTGCGGACCCGCCACCCCGGCACCGGCCGCGAACCCCATCGTCCGCCCCGCCACCATGTCGTCGGTCAGGTTCCCCTTGCCCATGTTCATGGACGTCATCAGCCCCCGCACGGTCTGCGCCGTCCCGGAGACCTGCTCCTTGACCTTCACCCCACCCGTCGCGACATGGATGAACACCGGCAGGCCGTGCGCCTGCGCCGCGGCCCAGACCGGGTCGTACTCCCGCGCGTAGTACGGCAACGGCGGGATCTCCGGCAACAGGATCGCCCCCAGCCCCAGCCGCGCGATCCGCTCGATCTCCGCCACCGCCGCGGGAACATCCGTGATCGGGATCGCCGCCGTGGGCCGCAACCGCTCCCTGTAGGGCAGGTAGCGCTCGACCAGGTAGTCGTTCCACACCCGCGCGTGCGCCATCGACAGCTCGTGATCGTCCGTGAACAGCACGAACAGCGACAGATTCGGGAACATCACCGACGCGTCGACGCCGTCGAAGTTCATGTCCCGGACGATGTGCTCCGGATCGCCGTCCGGCGTCTCCCCGCCGGTCTGGCGGTACTTCGAGATCGTCCACCCGTCGAACCCGATGGTGTGCAACTTCTTGAACTCCGTGTGCCCACCCGGCACGATCGGCTCGTCCAGCGTGAACTCCTCCTCCCACAGCGCACGTTCACGCAACTGCTTGGGCAGGCGGGTCTTGAACAGATCGACCGGCTCGATGATGTGCGAATCGCCGGACACCACAAATTCCTTGAACACAGGCGGTACCTCTCTTCGAACTCCGTCGTCCGCAGCCAGAAGGCCAACCCCCAGATGAGACCCAAGTTAACTGTACCGATCGGTCCAGTCAATAACTTGACACGCGTAACGACCACCGAATGCTGCCCCTGGACTGACGTGCAGCTGACATACGACCGAGTGGTCTATTCCCTGCCCCTAGGCTCATTCCATTAAGCCCGAGGCGTCTCTCAGACAGCCGGAGATCCCCAGGTCGAGGAAACGGCTGCCGCCGCATCGGACATCTCGCTGCCGGTCATCGATGCGGCAAACCGACTGGCGCGGCAAGAGGGCACTCCCCCGAGTGCGAGGTGCGGCCCTTCACGTCGCCGGGCCGGGAAGACGCGTCGGCTGCGACCGTCCTAATCGGCCTGCGCGGAGGCCCACAAGCCACCGTCGACGATGATGTCGACACCCGTCACGAAGCTCGCCCCGTCCGACAGCAGGAACGCGGCGACGGCGGCAACCTCCTCGTAGCGACCGGCACGGCCCAGGGGCGTGTCCTGGATGAACTGTCGTACCGACTCATGCCGCGCCGCCTCCGACCGGGTCTGCGGGGAGTCGATCGCGCCGGGCGAGACGGAGCAGACGCGTGCGCCCAGCGGCCCGAGCCGCACCGCCTCGGCGCGGGCCAGACGCTGCACTCCGTACATGGCCCATGGGTATGCCCACGCGGGATCCTCGACGGCCGGGCCGATCGCTTCACGGATCCGATCGAGGAATCCCTCCCGCACCGGGTTCTCCAGGGCGGCAGCGGCCACCGGATCGGGTTCGACGTGAGCGATCAGCGGAGACACCGAGGCGCAGTACACGAAGGCCGTGCCGGCGGTGGCCAGCGGGCGAAGCGCCTCGGCGAGCAGCGCGCTCCCGACGAAGTCCACCTCGATGATCCGGCGCCAGTCGGCGTCCTCCGGCGCCACGTTCTCGGCATGCGCGACCGCCCGCAGCGTGCCGAACTCCCGGACCCGTCCGGCCAACCGGGAGAGACTGTCGCGGTCGGTGACATCCACCCCGATCGCTTCGACGACGGCTCGCTTCCCGGACCCGGCCAGGTCCTTCGCGACCACGGCCGCCGCCGCCTCGTTCCGGTCGGCGAGCAACAACACGTCGACCATGTCGGCGAGGTGTCGCGCGCATGCCTCACCCGTCCCCTGACCGACACCGGTGGCGACCCCTACCGTGGTCATGCGCAACTCCTCACTGGGGAAACCCGCCGTGGGACGATACTCCCGCGATCAGCGACGCCAGGGCGGGCCGCCTGTTGTGCCTGCTGGGGCAGGCCTCGTACCGCCCGCTCCGCGCACTCCAACGTACCGCTTGGTCAGGCGGACAGGGCGATCTCCCGGACGCGGTCCCCACGCCCCAACGAGATCAAATCACCGGGGTCAGCCCCGTCGCTGTTTCACCCGGGCCTCGTCCTCCATGAGGTCGTACGTCACCGCCGAGACGGGCGCGACGAGCATGCCCACCCACCCGTCGATGTAGTTGTTGAGCTGCGCGTCGCTGATCGGGTGCCGGTTCCGGGCGTGGTCGCCCAGGAGGTTGAGCACGCTGTTGTAGAGCTGCACCTCGCGGCCACGCCGTACCCGGTCGGGCAGTGCGCCGAGCAGTTCGGGCACCAGCTCCTGGAGTACGTCGGTGGCCTCCTCGATCTTCCGCGGCCAGTACTCCGCGTCCGCGCTCGCGGGCGCCAGCCGCGCCAGGAACGGTACGAACATCTCGCCGGCCTCGATGCTCTCGATCAGCGGGCGCACCACCAGCCACACCGCCGCCAGGGGGTCCTCGGCCACGCCGTCGGCACGGGCCTCCTCCAGCAGGACGGCGCGGCGCGCGTCGATGGTCCGGTAGCGGAAGGCGATCAGGTCCCGGACCAGGCCCGCCTTGGAGCCGAAGTGGTACGTGATGACAGACGAGTTGGACTGCCCGGCCTCCATCTGGATCTCCCGCAGGGTCACGCCCTCGACCCCGCGAACGGCGAAGAGCCGCTCGGCGGTCGTCATCAGCAGCTCACGGGTCGCCTCCCCCGTGGTGTGCCGGCGTCTGCGGCCTTCGGCCTTCTCCTCCACTGCCATGGTCCTCATGGTGGTAGATGCGGAGCGGCTCACGCAACGTCAAAACTAATGGAGATGTATTAGAAAGCCTGGACAGTGGGCCCTGTCGATGGAACAGTTCGATGCGAAGACCTGGCATCGCAGGCCTCATCCCTCCCTACTTCCGGAGGACTTCACACCATGCCGAAGATCTGGACCAACTCGGGCGACTCCCATTTCCTGGAGCCGAGCGATCTCTGGGAGTCGCGGTTGCCCGAGCGGCTCGCCGACCTGACGCCGAAGTCCGAGAAGGACCCGGACGGGGAGTACGAGACGGTGCACGTCGACGGTCAGTCGTTCCGTCGGAAGCTGCCGACCTCGGTGGCCAGGGAGTTCCTGGAGGAGAGCCGGAAGGCGCAGGGCATCCGCGATGCGCGGGCGCGGCTGAACGACCTGGACCAGGAAGGCGTCTGGGGCGAGGTGATCTTCCCGTCGCTGGGGATGTGGTCCTCGACGTTCCGGACGCCCGAGCTGCTCAAGGCCTGCATGCGGGCGAGCAACGAGTGGGCACTGGAGGAGATCGCGGCGGTGTCCGACCGCTACGTCGTCACCGCACAGGTGTCGACTCTGGTGGTCGAGGACGCGATCGCCGAACTGGAGTGGGCCTCCGAGCAGGGCTTCCGGGCCGTGTTCCTGCCCACCACTCCGCACCCCAGCGCGCCGGACTGGAACCGAACCGACTGGGAGCCGTTCTGGGACGCCGCCGAACGTGCGCGGATGGTCCTCGCCTTCCACATCGGCACCGACCCGGTGGACATGACGACCGGCGGCGCTGGCCTGGTCTACCGCGGCCCCGGCGGAGCGGTCATGAACTACGCCGAGACGACGTTCTCCGGCCAGAGGGCCGCGATGAAACTTGTGGCCTCCGGCGCCCTCGACCGGCACCCCGATCTGAAGGTGCTGATCTCGGAGGGCGGCGCCACCTGGATCCCGTTCCTGGGCGACCGCATGCTGGAGGGCTACCGCCAGCACCGCATGGCGGTGCGTCCCAAACTCGAACGGGACCCGAAGGAAACCCTGATGACCCAGGTCTACGCCTCCTTCCAGCACGACGAGACGGCGGTCGCCGCGTTCGAGGCGATGGGCTACAAGAACGTCATGTTCGGCTCCGACTACCCGCACATGGAAGGCACGTTCGGGCACACGCAGGACACCCTGAAGTCGTTGTTCGACGGCGTCTCGGACGAGACCCGGCTGCGGATCACCCAGGGTGCGTTCTTCGAACTCTTCCCGCAGGTGCCCCCGGTCCCCACGAGCGGGGTCTGAGCCGGATGCCACGGGATTCGGGCCTGCGCGACGTCGCGATCGTCGGCGTCGGCGCCACGCCCTACTACCGGCGGGGCGAGTCGGCGGGCAAGAGCATCACGCACCTCGCCGGCGAGGCCATCCTCGCCGCCTGCGCCGACGCCGGTCTCTCCGTCAGGGAGATCGACGGCTTCGCCTTCTACTCGGGCGCCGGTGCCGGCTACGGCGACAAGATGGAGTCCGTCGACTTCATGGAGACCCTCGGCATCCCCGAGGTCCGCTTCTCGGCGTCCCTCACGAACGGCGGCGGCGGCTCCGCAGGGGCAATCGGCCTTGCCCGCGCCGCCATTGTCGCGGGCGACGCGACCGTCGTCGTCACGGTCATGGCCCTGCAACAGCAGAAGCAACGCCTCGGCACGGTGATAGCCGCCAAGCCCGTGACCCCGGTCAGCTCCTTCCTCCAGCCGTCCGGACTGGCGGGTCCCGGCCATCTCATGTCGGTCCTGGCACGACGTCACATGCACCAGTACGGCACCACCCGGGACGCGTTCGCCGAGATCGCCGTCTCCACCCGGCAGAACGCCCTCAACCGGCCCAAGGCGATCCAGCGGACACCCCTCACCCGCGAGGAGTACTTCAGCGGGCGGATGATCGCCGAACCGCTCTGCGTCTACGACTTCTGCCTGGAGACGGAGGGAGCGGTCGCCGTCCTCACCACCTCGGCCGACCGCGCCCGCGACCTGCGCCAACGCCCCGTCCCCGTGGTCGCCGTCGCCCACGGCGGCACCCGGGACTGGGGCCGCGGCTTCTCCTGGTACGGCATGCCGGACGAGACCTTCGCCTCGTCCGGTCACAAGCCGATCGCCGGACGCCTCTACAAACAGGCGGGCATCACGCCCCAGGACATCGATGTGGCCCTGATCTACGACCACTTCACCCCCATGGTGCTCATGCAGCTGGAGGACTACGGCTTCTGCGACAAGGGCGATGGCGGCCCGTTCGTCGAGAGCGGCGCGATCCGCTACTCCCCCCGCCGGAAACCCGGAACGATCGCGGTGAACCCGCACGGCGGGCAGCTCTCCGAGGCGTACATCATCGGGATGACCCACATCGTCGAGGGCGTCGAGCAGATGCGCGGGACCGCGATCAACCAGGTCGCCGACGCCGAGTTCGCCCTGTGCACCGGCGGTCCGGCGAGCCTGCCGGTCAGCGGCCTGATCCTGGGACGGGACCGGTGACCGGGGCGCGCTTCGCGACGGCCCTGCCGTCGGACGCCGTACGGATCGCGACGGACGCCGTGACCGAGCCGTTCTGGCAGGCCGCGAAGGAACGGCGGCTGGTGGCGCCGCGGTGCGGCGACTGCGGAACCTTCCGGCTGCCGCCCACCCCCTTCTGCCCCGAGTGTCAGTCCACGGCGGTCGACTGGCCCCAACTGTCCGGCCGCGCCACCGTGTACAGCTTCGCCGTGGTCCACGGCTATCCCGGGCTGCCGGATCTGACCCTGGTCCCCGCCGTCGTGGAGATGCCGGACGCGCCCGGCGCGAGGCTGGTCACCAATGTGGTCGGGGTCGAACCGGCGGACGTACGGATCGGGTTGGCGCTGACCGTCGACTTCCATCCCATCACCGACGGCTGGCTGCTGCCCGTGTTCCGCGTGGCCACCGACGCCGAGAAGGAGTGAGGCATGGGCGACGACCACGAGAGCGCGCTGGCGGAGAAGCCGCTCGAATTCCTGACGAGCGTGGCGAACAGCGGCGGTTCCTGCGACGGCCAGGCCATCGTTCCCGACGGTGACCGCTACCGGTGCTGGTGTTCCTGTGGCGAGTGGAACATCGAGGCGCCGACCCAGGCCGAGGGACTGCGACTTGCCCGGCTCCACACGTCCTCGGCGAGGGCACGGCCATGGGTGTGATCCTCTTCGTCCGGCACGGTCAGGCATCGGTGGGCGCGGCGGACCACGACGTGCTCTCCGGCACCGGCAGACTGCAGTCCGAGGCCCTCGGGGCGGCGTTCTCCCGGCGCGGTGTCTCCGTGACACGCATGCTGACCGGACGTCTCAACCGCCAGCAGCAGACAGCCCGTTGCACACGTGGCGCCGCCAAGTGGCCGACGTCCGCGGAGGTCGACGAAGCGTGGAACGAGTTCGACCACCAGGACGTCGTCGCGGCGCATCGCACGGTGGACACACCTGACGCCGAGCCGCTCGACCGGGCCATTCCGCGATGGTCGTCGGGACTGCACGACCACGACTACACGGAGCCCTTCCCCGCGTTCGCGAAGCGCGTGGACAGCGCATTGCGCACACTGGCCGCCGAGTTGGGCCCGGGCGACACCGCTGTCGTCTTCACCAGTGCCGGAGTGATCGGGTGGGTCGCCGCGTCGCTGCTGGGCGGCGGTGAGCCGCAGTGGTCGGCGCTGAACCGCGTGGCGGTCAACAGCGGCGTCACGAAGGTCGTCGTGGGCAGCCGGGGCAGCACGCTCGTCACCTTCAACGAGCACTCCCATCTGCCCCCTCAACTCATCACCTACAGATAGGGGCTGACATGGAGTCAGGAAGGAAGGTCGCCTTCATCACCGGTGTCGCCCGCGGTCAGGGCCGCGCGCACGCGGTGAAACTCGCGTCCCGGGGCATGGACATCATCGGTCTCGACATCTGCGAGGACATCGAGTCGATGGACTACCCGAACGCCACCGAGGACGACCTCCGGGCGACGGTCAAGGCCGTCGAGGCAGCGGGTGGGGCGATCGTCGCCGAGAAGGGGGACGTGCGCAGCTACGACGATCTGCGCCGGGTCCTGGACCACGGCGTCGAACGCTTCGGCCGGGTCGACGTGCTGCTCGCGAACGCCGGCATCATCCGCCTCTCCCCCGGCGGCGACCGCGACCGCACCTGGACCGACGTCATCGACGTGAACCTGACGGGCGTCTGGCGCACCATCGAGGTGGTGCTGCCCGCGATCCGGGCCGGCGAGCGCGGCGGGTCGATCGTCATCACGAGTTCGGTGGCCGGGCTCAAGGGCGGCGCGAACGACAAGGCGGGCGGCCAGGCCTACACGGCGGCGAAGCGGGGCCTGGTCGGCCTGATGCAGGTGCTCGCGAACGAGTACGCGGGCGAGCGGATCCGGGTCAACACCATTCATCCCACAGGGGTGTTGTCGGGCATGACGCTGAACCCGGTGATGGAGGAACTCCACGCGCAGGCCGCCAAGGGCGAGCAGAACCCGATCAGCCAGATGCGGAACGCCCTGCCGATCGACATCCTGCGGGCCGAGGACATCGCCAACGCCGTCGCGTGGCTGGTGTCCGACGAAGCCGCCTACATCACCGGTATCCAACTGCCCCTCGACGCGGGCTTCGCCGTCCGCTGAGCCGCGCGCCACCGACCGCGCCGGCCAAGAGTTCACCGGGAGACACGACCCATGACCGTGACCGCTCCGCACGTCCGACTCCGCTACGGCGACAAGGTTCTCGACTCCGGGTCGGGCGGTGTCTTCGAGCATCGCAACCCGTACACGGGCGAGGTGCAGGCGGCGATCCCGCTGGCCGGAGCCGCAGAGATCGACGAGGCCGTCGAACTGGCCGCCGCGCAGGCGGAGTCCTGGCGCCGCTGGACGCCGGAGGCGCGGCGCGAGGTCCTGATGCGGTTCGCCGAGCTGCTGGGCGAACACCGCCAGGAGTTCGTCGGCCTCCAGGCGCTCGACGGCGGCACTCCGACCCACTTCGGTGAACGGATCGTCGACAACTCGATCAACTGGACGCGCTACTACGCCGGTTGGTGCGACAAGCTCTCCGGCGAGCTGATCTCGACGCTCGACACCCGCGGCTACCTCTCCTACACGACACCCGAGCCGTACGGCGTCGTCGGCATCATCGTCACCTGGAACGGCCCGGTCGTCTCCCTGGGCATGAAGGTCGTCCCGGCGCTGGCCGCGGGGAACTGCGTGGTCGTGAAACCCTCGGAGTTCACCCCCTTCGCGCCGCACCTGTACGCCCGGCTCCTGCGCGAGGCAGGCGTACCGGACGGGGTGTGCAGCATCCTCAGCGGTGGCGCGGAGGCGGGCGAGGCCCTGGTGCGTCACCCGAAGGTGGAGAAGGTGAGTTTCACCGGCGGCCCCGTCGCGGCCCGCCGGATCATGCACGCCTGCGCCGAGCAACTCAAGCCCGCCGTACTGGAGTTGGGCGGCAAGACGGGCAGCATCGTCTTCCCGGACGCCGGTGACCTGGAAGCGGTGGCGAACCGCGCCGTACGGGACAGCATCGGCGTGCTGGCCGGCCAGGGGTGCGTGGTGCCGACCCGGCTGATCGTGCACGAAGACATCTACGACGAGGTGGTCGAGCGGGTCACCGAGGTCGCCGCGACCTACCGGATGGGGGATCCGTTCGATCCCGGGGTCAAGGTGGGGCCGCTCATCAACGCCGCGGCCGTCGAGCGGGTCTGCGGGATGCTCGACCGCGCCAGACGGGACAAGGCCGGGCGCATCACCCTCGGCGGCAACCGGGCCGGTGGTGACCTGGCCGACAAGAACTTCGTCGAGCCCACGATCATCGTCGACGTGGACCCCGAGTCCGAGATCGCGCAGACGGAGGTCTTCGGACCCGTGCTGCTGGTGTTCAAGTTCGCGACCGAGGACGAGGCGGTCGCCCTCGCCAACAGCACGCCGTACGGGCTCGGCGCCAACATCCAGTCCACGAACCTCACCCGTGTCCACCGCGTCGCCGAACGCCTGAAAGCCGGCGGTGTCTACGTCAACGGCGCCCGGCAGAACCTCCCGCACACACCCTTCGGCGGGCTCGGCCTCAGCGGTTACGGCAAGGAGGGCGGACGGGCCGGCATCGACGAGTTCCTGCGCTACAAGACCGTGTCGATCATCCAGCCCGAGTGAGGGCCGGAGGTCCGCGGAGCAATGGTCCCGGACAAGGCCACCGCATCGGGCGATTCGGGCCGGCCCCGCACACCGGGGTGCAGTGGGCTACACCCCGGGTTCGGGAGGTCGGTCCCTCGTGGCGGCGAGCGGGCGAGGGGATCGTGGTCAGCAGAGATCGAAAGCGGTCCACGCGTCCCCTCCCCGAAGGAAAACTCCCGTGAAGTCGCAACCCGCCCCCGTGAAGTCGTTCGTCGCCGACCTGCTCCTGTGGTCGTCCTTCGTCGGCGGCCTCGCCGCGAGCACCGCCTCCGGCGCCGTCCTGGACGGGACGGCGAAGAACCTGGCCACCTACACCGGCATCGCCGTCTCCATGCTGGCCGGCTCGCGCATCGCGAAGAAGCCGAGGATCAAGGCGTTCCTGTCGAAGTCGTCGACGCTGTGGTTCCTGTTCCTCTTCAACGGCGCCGTGGCCGCCCTCTGCTACCTGACCATGGACGGCGTCAAGGGCATCGCCACCGCCGCCGGCATGGGCCTGGTCTCCCTCGGCGCGGCCGGCGGCCTCCTCGCCAACCACCGCAAGCCCACCGCAGCCGTAGGCCGGCACCGGGCATAGCGACCGCGGCACGATCCGCCGGACCAGCCCTGGAACGGGGTAGGTACGCCCCGGCGGTGCCTTCGAGCCCATGCCACGCGAGCGCAAGCAGGGGCGTCATGGCCGCCGGCCAAGAACGCCGGTGGGCCGTTCCGCGCCAACTCCGCGACCACCAGGCCCGGCAGAGCGCCGGACGACAGGCCCGACTCACGGCCGGCCCCTGGTCGCACAGCTCCCGGAGTGTTCCGACGATCCGGCAGCCGGCCGGTCCGCCCGTCGCTTCCGCAGGTGTGGAGGTGGTCGGCTACGCGGACTCGCGGACGATCACCCGAGCCGGTCGCGACGCGGTGTCCACCGCCGGCAGGCCCAGGGCGGTACGTGCGGCGCTGCGGCCGATGGCCTCCGCGTCGAGGTGCACGGTGGTCAGAGCGGGTGAGAACAGCGCTCCGTGCGGGGTGTCGTCGAACCCGACGACGGCGAGGTCACCCGGAGCCCGCAATCCCATGTTCCGCATCGCGGCGAGCATGACGAGCGCGAGGTCGTCGTTGTAGGCGAGGACAGCCGTGACGTCCGGGTGGTCGGTACGGAATGCCCGCAGCCTCTCCTCGGCGGCGCCGAGGCCGCCGGGAAGGACGAGTGTCGGGCAGTCAGGCAGGCCCGCGGCGTGCGTGGCCTGCCGGATCAGCCGCCCTCGCAGGCCGGCCAGCGCCTGGAGTTCCGGGGTGTCCGGCATGACGGCGGCGAGGTGCCGGTGGCCCCGGTCGACCAGGTACCGGACCGGTACGTCGGCCTGCGCGGAGAACGCGTCGAGGGACGTCTCGGCGTCGGCGACGATGTCGTCCGCGCGGCCCGCGTCACCCAGATCGATCACCGCCCGCGCGGAGACGGCCTGCGCCACATCGGACAGTGCCTGCGAGGAGAGATGGCCGTGCAGCACCAGCAACACGTGCTGGTGTACGGCGAGTTCGGCGTCGAGGCCCTTGATGTAGCTGCCGAGGCCGCTGCCGGTGGGCACACCCTCGACGTTGAGCAGGACGATGCGGGACGCCCCTTTGCGCAACGCCTGCGCCGAGCCGTTCGGTACGTAACCGAGGTCGCGCGCGGCCTGCCGTACCCGTTCCCGTGTCTCCTCGGAGACATGCCCGGCCGCCCCGTTGAGGACGAAGCTCACCGTGGTCTGTGAGACACCACTGGCCCGGGCGACGTCCTTGGCTGTCGCGCGCGTGGACCTGCTCACTCTCGCTCCTCGGAACGGGGCCCGGCGGCCGGGTCTCCTGCGTGCGGTCTGATCTGGGGCTTGTGCGGTGCGGGATGCGCTGGATACCGTACCGCAGGCAGTTGGTAATACGTTTTACCTGTTGCGGGATGCGTGCTGTGGACCTGATGCGAGGAGAGGCGCCCATGAAGCTCGACCTGGTCGACCCGGAGCTGCGCCGCGCCGTCCGGCGGATGCCACGGCTGCCGGTCCGCGGCAAGGTGGGCCGGCGCATCGCGCGCGCCCTGGTCCGCCGGGGCGGGATCGGCAAGCCCGCCGCGGGCGTCGCCATCACGGATGTCGAGGAGGGACAGGGCATCCGCCTGTACGCCCCTGCCGGTGGCGGTTCAGGGGCGGCGCTGCTGTGGGTGCACGGCGGCGGATACCTCATCGGCGACATCGCCCAGGACGACGCCCTCTGCTCCGCGACGGCCCACGAACTCGACATCGTCGTCGTCTCGACGAACTACCGCCTCGCCCCGGAGCACCCCTTCCCCGCCGCACTCGACGACACCTTCACCGCCTGGCAGTGGTTGCAGGCGTCGGCCGGGAAGCTCGGCATCGACCCGGAGCGCGTCGCCCTCGGGGGTTCAAGCGCCGGCGCGGGCCTGGCCGCTTGCCTGGCACAGCGGCTGCACGACGCCGGAGGGGCCCAGCCCGTCGCGCAGTGGCTGCTCGCCCCGATGCTCGACGACCGCACCGCCGCGCGCCGCGAACTCGACCCCGCGCGGCACCTGGTGTGGAACAACGCCGCGAACCGGACCGGCTGGGGCGCCTACCTCCGGGCCGCGCCCGGCGGCCCGGACACTCCCCCCTACGCGGTCGCCGCCCGGCGCGCCGACCTCGGCGGTCTGCCCCCGGCCTGGATCAGCGTGGGCGACATCGACCTGTTCACCGACGAGTGCCGCGCCTACGCCGACCGGCTGCGCGAAGCGGGCGTGGACTGCGCCTTCGACCTCGTCCCCGGCGCTCCGCACGGCTTCGAGGGCTGGGCCCCCGGCACCCGCATCGCCCGCGGACTGCTGGCACGCGGCCGTGCCTGGCTGGGCGCGCGGCTGACCGGACCGGCCCCGGCCGCCCCCGGCAAGGCGTAGGCCCGAGCGGCACGAGGCCACAGGGCCCCGAGCCGCACCGGGTCATGCCGGTCCGACACACCCCCGCACCTCACGGAGACCCCATGATCCGCACGTCCTTCAACGACGGCTGGCACAGCCGCCCCAAGGTCAACCCCTTCGCCGAACTGTCCGGCGCGAAAGTCCCCTACCGGCCGGTGACGCTGCCGCACGACGCGATGATCGAGCAGGACCGTACGGCGCCCGCCGGCGAGGTCACGATGGAGGGCGGCGCGGGCGCCTATTTCCCGGGCGGAACGTACGAGTACCGCAAGACCTTCTCCGTTCCCGAGGAGCACCGGGGCCGACGGATCCTCTTCGAGTTCGAGGGCGTCTACCGCGACGCCGTCGTCCACGTCAACGGGGACTACGCCGGTCAGCGCCCCTTCGGCTACTCGCACTTCCACATCGACGCCGACCGTTTCCTGCGCTACGGCACGGACGGGGACAACGAGATCCGTGTCGAGGCCCGCGCCCACCGCGACTCCCGCTGGTACACCGGCGCGGGCATCTACCGCGACACGTGGATGCTCGTCGGCGAGGTGGTGCGGATCGCACCCGACGGGGTCCGTGTGACCACCCCGGACATCGACGCGGAACGGGCGGTGGTCGAGGTCGCGACGAGGGTCGAGAACGACTCGATCGCGATCCGTACGGTCGACGTCGTCACCGAGATCCGCGACGGCGGCGGGAATGTCGTCGCGAGCGACTTCTCGAAGGTCACGGTACTGCCGGGCGAGCCCGCGACCGTACGCCAACGCCTGTACGTCCACGACCCGTTGCCGTGGAGCCCGGACGCGCCCACCCTCTACACCGCCACCGTGACACTGAAGGACCTGGACACCGAGACCGTCACCTTCGGGATCCGTTCGCTGCGCCTGGACCCGGTGCACGGGCTGCGGATCAACGGGGAGACCGTCAAGCTCCGCGGTGCCTGCGTCCACCACGACAACGGGGTGCTGGGCGCGGCGACCTTCGCCCGTGCCGAGGAACGCCGGGTCCGACTCCTCAAGGACGCCGGTTTCAACGCGCTCCGCATGTCCCACAACCCCATGAGCAAGGCGATGCTGGACGCGTGCGACCGGCTCGGCATGCTCGTCATGGACGAGACCTTCGACGTGTGGACGTCGGGCAAGAGCGAGTTCGACTACAGCCTGGACTTCCCCGAGTGGTGGGAGCGGGACGTCGAGGCGATGGTCGCCAAGGACTTCAACCACCCCAGCGTCATCATGTACTCGATCGGCAACGAGATTCCCGAGACCGGCTCGCCCTCCGGCGCGGCATGGGGGCGCAAACTCGCCGAAAAAGTCCGGTCGTTGGACTCCACCCGTTACGTCACCAACGCCGTCAACGGCATGCTCTCCGTCATGTCCGAACTGGGCGGACCGGCCCAGCAGGCACAGGAGAAGAAGGCCGTGGAAGCGGGTGCGGACGGGGCCGGGACCGAGGGCAAGGGCATCAACTCCCTCATGGCCGACGCGGGAGACATGATGAACGCGATCAGCGCCTCCAGCCTCGTGACGGAGAAGACAGCCGAGTCGTTCGCCGTACTCGACGTGGCCGGCATGAACTACGCCGAGGCCCGCTACGCCATGGACCGCGAGCTGTTCCCCAACCGGATCATCCTCGGCACCGAGACGTTCCCCACCCGCATCGACGGCAACTGGCGCCTGGTCATGCAACACGGCCACGTCATCGGCGACTTCACCTGGACCGGCTGGGACTACCTCGGCGAGGTCGGCATCGGCCGACCCCAGTACCTCACCCCCGAGACGCCCCGCCCCGTCCACACCGCGCCCTACCCCTACCTGCTGGCGGGCTGCGGCGACCTCGACATCACCGGCCACCGCCGCCCCGCCTCCTACTACCGCGAGATCGTCTTCGGCCTGCGGACCGAGCCGTACATCGCGGTCCGCCGCCCCGAACACCACGGCAGGGCCTACGCCGGATCGCCCTGGGCGTGGAGCGACACCGTCGCCACCTGGACCTGGCCCGGCTTCGAGAGCGAACCGGTCACCGTCGAGGTCTACGGCGACGCCGACGAGGCCGAACTCCTCGTCAACGGACGCTCGTTGGGACGACAGCCGGTGGGCCCGGAGCACCGCTTCCGCACCGAGTTCGAGACGTCGTACGAGACCGGTGAACTCCTCGCGATCGCCTACCGCGACGGCGTCGAGACCGGCCGTACCAGCCTGCTTTCCGCGAGCGGACCGCTGCGCCTGCGGGCCGAGTCCGACCGCCCGGTCGTCAGCGCGAACGGCGGCGACCTCGCGTACGTCACCCTCACCCTGACGGACCCGGACGGCACCCTGAACACCGCGGCCGACCGCCCGGTGCGCCTCGAAGTGACCGGCGCGGGCGTCCTGTTGGGGTTCGGCAGCGCCGATCCGGCCTCCGAGGAACGCTTCGACGCCACCGAACGCCGTAGCTACGAAGGCCGCGTCCTCGCCGTCCTGCGCCCGACCGGCCCGGGCAGGATCCACCTGACCGCCTCGGCATCGGAGTGCGCCCCGGCCGACGTCGTCGTCACGGTCGAGTAGGCAGGCAGTCGCTGGTCGAGCGGCGGACGACGCACCGAGTCGCCGCTTAACCTCCCAAGAGTCGACCCGAAATGGCCGGGAAAAGGAACTTTGGCAGGCTCCCGGCATGGAAGATGCGCATGCGGCGTCCGCCGACGCCTGGGAGCAGATCTGCTCGGAGAGCTTCGTTCCGCTGCGGGTCGGCCGGATCAGCGAGGGCTTCCGGGGCAGTGTCACCCGCGTCCCGGTGACACCGGGTGTCACGGTCAGCGAGGTCCGGTCCGGAGCCTCCCAGGTGCTGCGGACGGCCCGGCTGACCCGGAGCACCCCGAGCGAGGACTATCTGTTCGTCGTGCACCTGGGCGGCGTGGGCTTCGTCGAGCAGGACTCCCGCCGGGCCCTGCTGCCCATCCGGGGCGGCATCCTGTACGACAGCAGCAGGCCCTATACCCTCTCCTTCCCTGAGACGGACATCCGGGAGCTCGTCCTCCAGGTGCCGCGCTCACTGCTCGGGCACGGGGACAGAGAGTCACGGGAACGCTGCGGCCACGCCATCAGCGCTGACATCCCGGCGTTGCGCGTGCTCGGCGCGATGATGACCGAGATCCTGCGCGTCCCGGAGGAAGCCGCCTCGGAGCACGCGTCCGGGCCCGCGTGGAAGCCCGCGCCCGACCCGAGCGTCGGCTGGGCGATGGGGGAACTGCTCTCGTCGGTGCTCGACACGGCGTTCCGGCCGCCGGCACACGGCCCGCAGGCGCTGGGACGCACGGCGACTCTCCGAGTGATCCAGGCCCACATCACGGAACATCTCGCCGACCCGGAGCTGACCCCGGCCACCCTCGCCGCCCGGCACTCCGTCTCGCTGCGCCATCTCCACGCGCTGTTCGCCGGGACGGGCACCACCCCGGCGGCCCACATCCGCCAGGAGCGGCTCCGGCTGGCGCACCGTCAGCTGAGCCGTCCCTCGAACCGGCACCTGACGATCGCGGCCATCGCCCGACGCAGCGGTTTCACCGACCTCACCACCTTCACCCGGGCCTTCCGCCGCGCCTACGACCGCACCCCCTCGGAACACCGCGCCGCGACTCCGCCCACCGCCGGCACCGCCTCCATGGCCACCACCTCCGGCAGCCGCTCGCCGAAGTGAGGCTCGTGCGGTCTTCGCCGGTCACCCGTGCACGCAACGCCGAAACGGCCCGTACGGCCCCGGTTAGCTTCTCCCTGCCCCGGGGGCGCACGCCGCCGCGAATCCACACGACGAAAGAGGGCACCATGCCCCATCCCCTCGACCGGCGGAGCCTGATGCGCACCGCGGCCGCCGCGAGTGCCACCGCCGCCGTCGGAACCGGACTCGGGGCCCTCTCTTCCCCCGCCGCGGCGGCCACCGCCCGGGACACGGCGTCCGCGCACGACGCGGTCACGATCGGCAAGGAACCGTACAAGGTGGCCGTGGTCACCGCGGCCCCGGTGGAGTTCAACCTGCGGGCCGGTGTCAACAAGGCGGTGACCCTCATCCAGGAGGCGGCGCACAACGGGGCCCGGCTGATCGCGTTCGGTGAACTGTGGCTGCCCGGCTATCCAAAGGACGTGAACTACGACCCGAACTGGCTGGCCACAGGCCTGCCAGCCTACGCCAGGCAGTCGTTGACGGTCGGCGGCAAGGAATGGCAGCGCCTGCGCGAGGCCGCCCGCAAGCACCGGATCACCGTGGAGATCTGTTACAGCGAACGTGCCGGAAAGCACCTGTTCATGGGGCAGGCCCTCTTCGGCCCCGACGGCGAGCCGCTGATCGTACGGCGCAAGATCCGTCCCTCCGGATCGGAGCGCACCGTCTTCTCCGACGACGACCTCGGCCGCAACATCGAGGTCCGCACGACCGAACTCGGCCGTATCGGCGCCCTGTCCTGCTGGGAGCACCTCCACCCGGAGATGACGTACAACATGCTCGCCCAGTTGGAGGCGGTGCACATCGCCGCGTGGCCCTACAACTCACCGCCCGGCAGCGCGGTCCAGTGGTGGGAGGACGTCGACGTCGCCCTGTCCGCCGCCCGCATGCACGCCATCAACGGCGGCTGCTACGTCCTTCTCCCGTCAGCCGGGTACGGGGCGGTGCTCAACCCGCGGGGACAGCTCCTGGTCACGTCGGTCACCGGCAAGGAGGACCTGCTGTACGCGACCGTCGACCCGAGCGCGTTCACCACCAAGACCGCCGACCCCGAGGGCGAGACGTCCTACGGCGTCCTGCGGCTGCTGGCCCGGACACACCCCGGGCCGCGCGTGCCCGACCCCGAGCACGAGCGCAAGAACATGGTCACGGTCCCGCTGGGCTGACCGGGCAGGACACCGCTCACACACCGCACACCTGATCGAATGGAGTACGAGACGTGTCTTCCGTAGTGCGCGTGGCGGCCGTGCAGGCTGAACCCAAGTGGCTGGACCTCGACGCCGGAGTGGCCCAGGTCGTGGACCTCATCGCCGAAGCCGCCGCGGGCGGGGCCGAACTGGTCGCGTTCCCCGAGGTGTTCCTGCCCGGCTACCCGTGGTGGATCTGGCTCGACTCCCCCCTCTCCGGGATGCCGTACGTCCCCCGGTACGCGGAGAACTCCATGACCCGCGACGGAGAGCACCTGGCCCGCATCGCCGCGGCCGCCGCCGAGCACCACGTCTTCGTCGTCCTCGGCTTCGCCGAACGCACCATCACCGGCAGCCTCTACATGGCCCAGGCCCTCATCGACGACACGGGCCGCGTTCTCTCCGTACGCCGCAAGCTCAAGCCGACGCACGCGGAGCGCACCGTCTACGGCGAGGGCGACGGCAGCGACATCCAGGTCCACGAGACCAGACTCGGCCGGCTGGGCGCACTGAACTGCGCGGAGCACATGCAGCCGCTCACCAAGTACACGATGTTCAGCAAGGGCGAGCAGATCCACGTCGCCTCCTGGCCCAGCTTCTCCGTCTACCGCGGCAAGGCGACGGCGCTCGGCCCCGAGGTGAACACGGCCGTCAGCCTGGTGTACGCCGTCGAGGGCCAGACCTTCGTCCTGGCGCCCTGCGCCACGGTCGGCCAGGCAGCCCAGGATCTCTTCTGCGACACCGACGCCAAGAAGGAACTCCTGTTGCAGGGCGGCGGATTCACCCGCATCTACGGCCCCGAGGGCAGCGAACTGGCCAAGCCCCTCCCCGAGACCGAGGAGGGCATCCTCTATGCCGACCTCGACTTCGCGCTCCTCGCCATCGCCAAGAACGCCTACGACCCGGCGGGCCACTACTCCCGCCCGGACGTCTTCAGCCTCACGTTCAACCCGAACGCCCAGCACGCGGTCAAGCCCGTCGGCCCGAGCCCTGCCGCAAGCGGTGACACGGCTGTCGCCGGGGAGAAGAAGTGCGGCGATGCCGAGATCACGCTGGACTGAGCACAGGACGGACAGAGCTCTGCGATCCGCCGGTCCGCATCAACTCGACCGCCCTGTCCGCGCGATCCGGCATGCCTCCATGAAAGGAACGACGCGATGAGCACCAGCACCGCCGTCGTCCTGCCCCTGGGCCATGATCCCGCCCAGGGACCTGCGTCGATGCCGCTGCTCACCCGGGGCCCGTCACCCTGCCCGTCGGAAACAGCGCCCGAACCTCCCACCCTCTCCCCTCGCGCGGACCCGCGTGGAGTTCGCCGCGCAGCGCCGTGACCCGTTCCGTCAGGCCGACGAGGCCGAAGCCTCCGCCGTGCGCCGCGTCCGGGAGCTGGGTGCCGCCGTGACCGTCGTCCGTCACCGTGACCTCCAGTCGTCCGCCGGTGCGGCGCAGCCCGACGGTGACTTCGGTGGCGTCGGCCGCGTGCCGTCGTACGTTCGTCAGGGCTTCCTGGACGACTCGGAAGGCGGCGGCCTGTACCTCGTGCGGGAGGTCGTCGGGCAGTGTGGGGTCGCGGCACAGGGTGACCTTCTGGACGGGGCTCGCGAAACCGTCGACGAGGTCGGCGACGGCCGCCAGGTCGCCGACCGGGCGTCGGTCCGCGGCGTCGGGTCCCGCGTCGCGCAGCACACCGACCGTGCGTCGCATGGAGGCCAGAGCCTCGGTCGCGGCGCGTTCGATGCCCGCCAGGACGGGGTCGAGGTCGTCCGGCCGGGTGGTGGCCATCATGCGGGCCACCTGGGTCTGCACGAGGATTCCGGTGACGTGGTGAGCGACGAAGTCGTGCAGATCCGCGGCGATGGCGAGACGTTCGGCGCGCCGGGTCTCGGTGACCGTGACGGTACGGCGGTAGTCGAGCGAGCGCAGATAGCCGCCCAGCCCGGCGCTGCTGCCGAGCAGCACCAGGCCCACTGCCGTGAGCAGCAGCAGGTTCTCGTCCGTGACCGAGTGGAGGTAGCGCGCCGGCAGGGCGAGCAGGGCGAGTCCGTCCAGGACACCGCACACCACGGCCCAGCGCTGCGCACAGTGCCGTACGGCGATGAAGGTCAGGACGAGCAGGATCACCACTTCGCCGGGGCCGAACAGCTGCGACCGTCCGGCGAGGATCGCGCCCGCGCTGTACGCCAGCGAGAGGACGGCGGGCACGGCGGTGCGCAGCTGTGGGGTGAACCACGGCGGACGCCGGGCGACAGGCCACAGAATGGCGGCCAGACCGGTGAGGAGGACCACGACCGCCGGCCAGGTCGCGTGTCCGGTGGAAGCCGTGAAGCTCAGGTCGTAGGCCACGAACCCGAGCAGGACGCCCACGGCGAGCCCCCGTGCGCAGCCCCGGCCGGTTACGGATTTCATGCTGGTCACGGTATGCGAGGCCCGGTGGGACGGGATCGGCCGATCGGTCGAGCGAGCGTGCCGTGAACCCTGGCCGTTCGGCCGAGGCGGACGCGGGTCCGGGCTGGCGAGAGTGGGACCACTTCCTCCTCTCCGACCCTTCAGGAGTACGTGATGCAGTCCAGCAGGTTCGTCCTCGGAGTGATCGGCGGCGCGGCGGCCGCGGTCGCTCTCGGTGCGCTCGGCACCCATCTGCTCTCCGGCACCCAGTCCACCACCGAACTCGACGCGCACAGCACGGTGTCGGTGGACGGTCACAAGGCGCTGTCGGCGGACATCGTCGCGGGCCGGGCGCAGAGCAGGTACCACCCGCTGCCCTGGGTCGGCGACAAGGTCTCCGATGTCACGTGCCCCACCGGCCTGAAGGCCGTCGCCGGCGCGACCGTCACCTGCACGGGCCGCAAGAGCGACGGTTCTACCGTCGACATCCCCGTCACCGTGGTCAAAGCCTCGGCCGAGTCCGTCACGTGGAAGTTCGACCGCTCATGAGCACGGTCCTGGCCGGTGTCGGCCTCACCAAGACGTACGGCTCCACGACGGCTCTGGCGGGCGTGGACGTGGAGGTCGGCACCCGCGACTCCCTCGCGATCATGGGCCCGTCGGGCTCCGGCAAGTCGACACTGCTGCACACGCTCGCCGGAATCATCCGCCTCGACGGCGGCCAGGTGCTGCTGCGCGGCGAGCGCATAGACGACCTGGGCGAGAACCGGCTCAGCGCCCTGCGCCGCAAGCGCTTCGGGTTCGTGTTCCAGTCCGGCCAGTTGCTGCCGGAGCTGCCCGCCGAGGAGAACGTCGCCCTTCCGCTGATGCTGGAGGGCCTGCCCCGCACGCGGGCGGTCGAGCGCGCCCGGCGCTGGTTCGCGCCGCTCGGCCTGGACGGTCTGGAACGGCGCCGCCCGGGCCAGTTGTCCGGCGGGCAGGCCCAACGGGTCGCCATCGCCCGCGCGTTGGCGGTGGCGCCGGACGTGGTCTTCGCCGACGAACCGACCGGCGCCCTGGACCAGGCGACCAGCACGGAGGTCGTCCGGCTGCTGACGTCGGTGACCCGTGAACAGGGTGCCGCCCTGGTGGTGGTCACGCACGACGCCGATGTGGCCGCCCACTGCGACCGGATCCTCCAGGTCCGCGACGGCCGGATCACCACCTACAGCCAGTTCACCGCCAGTTGATCCTCCGGAGCCCTCAATGCGTTCCCCCGTCCTGCCCCTGACCTGGCACCTCGCGAAGGCGTCCGGCCGCCGCGGCCTGCAGAGCCAACTCCTCGCGGCCGCGGCCGCCGCCGTGGGCTCACTCGTCCTGCTCACCCTGCTCGCCGCCTACTTCGGCGCGGGCGCCCGCGCCGACCGCACGGCCTGGCGCACCCCGGACGCGGACCGCCACGGCACCGCGATTCAGGCCCTCACCACGACGTACGCCCGCGACCAGCCGATCACGGTCGTCTCCCTGGCCCAACTTCCCGACCACAGACGGACACCCGCCCCACCCGGCCTGACCACCTTCCCGGAACAAGGCGAGTTGTACGTCTCCCCCGCCCTCGCCAAGCTCCTCCACGGCCTCCCCTGCTCCCAACTGGGCGCCCGTTTCCCGAAGTCGACGTCCCACGGCACGATCGGCGCCGCCGGACTCGCCTCGCCCGACGACCTCGTGGCCGTCGTCGGCCGCGCGCCCACGGACCCCGCGGTCTCCAAGTCGGCCGGAAGGTACGGCATTTACGACCAGGGGCTGACCGAACGCGCGGTGGTCTCCGGGTTCTCCGGTACCCGGCGGAGCGTGTTCACGGCCGACGACCAGAGTGCTGTCCTGCTCGGCGTGGGTCTCCTGGTCGTGCCCGTGATCGTGCTGGCCTCGGCGGCCGGGCGGCTCGGTGCGGCCCGCCGGAAACAGCGGCTGGCCGCGCTGCGTCTCGCCGGGGCGACTCCCCGGCAGATCCTCGCGATGACCGGCGTGGAGGCGGCCGCGGTGGGTGCGGCCGGTGCCCTGGCGGGTGCGGTGGCCTACGGCGCGCTACTGCCCGCGCTCGCCGAGATCCCGTACGGCATCGGGACTTGGTACACCGGGCAGTTGTGGGTGGGACTGCCATGGGTGGCGACCATCGTGCTCGGCGTGGCCGCGCTGATCGCGGTGAGCGCGATGTCGATGCTGCGCCGGGTGGCGTCCTCGCCGCTCGGGGTCGCCCAGCAGTCCGATCCGCGCCGTACCCGGCTGATCCGGCTCGTGCTGTTCGTGGCGGTGCTGGTCTACATCCGGATGAGCACGGGCGGCAACACCCTCAAGCCCGGGACGCTGGTCGCGCTGATGGTGCTGTTCTACGGCGGTTTCTGGATGTTCGGGCCCTGGGTCGTGGACCGGCTGGGCCGGATCGCGGGCCGCTTCGCCCGGCGCCCTGCGACGCTGCTGGCCGCGCGTCGGCTCAGCGACGACCCGCGCGGTGCCTGGCGGACGGTCAGCGGCCTGGTGCTGGCCGGGTTCGTCGCCGGGTTCTTCACCGTCGGCCATCTGGGCATCGTCGGCTTCGACCAGCGCGGCCAGGTCGCCGTACCCCTGGCGAGCGCGTCCGCCACCCGGCATGCGGTCGGCGAGGCCCGCACGCTGCTGCGGGCTGCGGGCGTCGAGGCGCCCGTCGGCACGGCCGACGACGACTTCCTGCTCGGCGGTGGCGACGGTCTGGTCGCGCATGTCCCCGGCGGGCCTGCCGCGCTCGACACGACCGTCACGGCTCTCCAGCCGCTCGGCGCGGGCCGACTCCCGTACACCGGCGCCTACGCGCAGGCGCAGGACACCGCCGTCACCGACCGCCTCGCCGAACTCGGCACCGCCACGCTCGCCGTGAGCTTCCTCGTGGCCACGGCCTCGGCGGGCCTGACCGCCGCCGCGAACGTCCTCGACCGACGTCGTACGTACGGCCTGCTGCGGCTGTCCGGCACCCCGCTGAAGGTGCTGGACCGGGCCAGGGTCCGCGAGACGGTCCTCCCGCTGCTCGTCCTGGCCGGCACCACCACCGCGACCGGCCTGTATGCCGCCGTCCAGGTCGACAAGGCGGCCGGCAGCGAGATCAACACCTCCGGAGCCGTACAACTGACCGTCTGCGCAACGCTCGGCGCCCTCGCCATGCTCACCGCGATCGGCGCGAGCCGCCCGCTGCTGCGTGCGGTCACGGCGAACCCGGCCCAGTCGACGGACTGACGGCCGCTCCCGAACCACTCCTCCTCCTGAGGCATGATCGATCCATGACCACCCCCGCTCCGCCCATCCGTGTGCTGATCGCCGACGACCAGGAGATGGTCCGCACCGGATTCCGGTTCTTCCTGGACGCCCAGCCCGACATCACCGTGGTCGCCGAGGCCGTCGACGGCGAGGAGGCCGTGGAACTGGCCCGGCGTGAGCGGCCGGACGTGTGTCTGCTGGACATCCGGATGCCGAAACTGGACGGACTGGCGGCGACCCGGTTGCTGGCCGGTCCCGATGTGGCCGATCCGCTGCGGGTGGTCGTGGTGACGACCTTCGACCTCGACGAGTACGTCTACGGGGCGCTGCGCGGCGGCGCGTGCGGGTTTCTGCTCAAGGACTCGGGGCCGGTCCTGCTCGCGGAGGCGGTGCGCGCGGCGGCGGCCGGCGACTCGCTGGTGTCCCCCTCGGTCACCGTCCGCCTGCTCAAGCACCTCACCACCACGGCGGCCGGGACACCGCCCGAGATGGCCCCGCGCGCCCCGGTACTGCGCGAGCCCCTCACCGACCGCGAGGCCGAGGTCGTCCGCCTGGTCGCCCTCGGCCGTACCAACGCCGAGATCGCCGCCGAGCTGTACGTCTCCCTGTCCACGGTGAAGACGCACCTCTCCAGCGTCCAGCTGAAACTGGCCGCGCGGAACCGTGTCGAGATCGCGGCCTGGGCCTGGCAGCACGGTCAGGTGCGGCCGCGTCCCTGAACCGCCCGTGCGTGATGACGTGCATGAGCCCGGGTTCGACGGAGCAGGTGTCCCCGTCGAACCCTTGTCCGTCCCTACGCAGCCCCACCAGAAGCGCACTGAGTATACTTAATTCACTTCACTGCGGTTAGAGTGAGCCCGAGTTCACGAAGGTGCGCGGGCATCGGCAACTCCGGTCCGCGCCACCACAACGGAGGTGTGCGGGCGTGGCGGAAGCACGGGAACCCCTCAGTCGCCGGACGCCGGCGGGCAGCGGCGCGGCGGCTCACCTCGCTCCGGAACACCCCCGTGGATAGCCGCGGGCCGGCGGCCCTTCCGGGCTTGCCGCTCGCCGGGCGGCGTGTGGTCGTGACCGGGGCGGCCGGTGGAATCGGCGCGGCGGCCGTGTCCGCGTTCCTCGCGGCCGGGGCACGTCTCGTCGGCCTGTTCCACTCGACGCCGCCCCCTGACGAGCTCCGTGAACAGTGCGACTGGCTGGCCTGCGACGCACGGTCCCGCGACTCGGTCACGACCGCTTTCGACCGGGCCGCGTCGATCCTGGGCGGGCTCGATGTACTGCTCAACGCCGCGGGCACCTGGCGTCCCGGCTCGCCGGAGTCACTGTCCGACGACGCGTTCGACCTGATCATCGACGCCAACCTGCGGACCACGGTCCTCACCAACCAGGCCGCGTTCGAGCACATGCGGCACAGCGGCGGACAGATCATCAACCTCGGATCCAGCGAGGGCGTGCGCGGCAACCCGCTGGCGCCGCACTACGCGGCGGCGAAGGCCGGCGTCCACGCCTGGACCCGCTCCGTGGCCTCGGCGTGGGGAACATTCGGGATCACCGTGAACGCCCTGGCACCGGCGGTACGGACACCGGGTGCCGACCGGCTGTGGGATCACCTCGGCGAGGAACGCGCCGCGGCATTCCAGCAGAACCTGCGGACGGCCATGCCACTGAGGGGCGAACTCGGCGATCCGCAGACCGACCTCGGGCCGGTCATGGTGTTCCTGGCCGGCAGCGGGGCGCGGTTCATGACGGGGCAGCTGATCGCCGTGAACGGCGGCTTGTTGATGCTCGGCGCCTGATATCAGCAGCGAGCCCAATAAGCACACTCTTTTATTCAGGCAGATGATCAGCCACCCGTCGACCTCCGCATTGGACGTGACCATGAGCCCCGTCGGCGAGAGCGAGCACCACCGTCCACCGGTCGGCCTTGAGCACTTGAGTCTTCGACAGGAACCGCTGCCCGTCTTCGTCGCCGCTGCCGCCGCGGGCGGAGCCGACAGTGTCTGCCTGAGCGTCAACCACCCCGATGTCGTCGACCGGAAAGTGCTGCGTGAGGCCTTGGCGCGGCTCGACGCGCTGAACATCCCGGTGGCCATGGGCGACGGATTCATCCTCAGGGCCGGGGGCGACCTGGACGGCCTCAGGCGTCAGCTCGACGTTCTCGCGGAAACCCGCGCCCCATTGGCCAACGCCTGCGCTTTCGAGCCCGACGTACAGGTGGCGCGCGACCCGGCCCTGGTGGCGGATCTCCTGGGTGAGTTCTGCGGAGTCGCACGAACCGCCCAGGTGGACGTGCTTCTCGAATTCACCCCGCTCTCCCACGTGCCGTCCCTCGCGGCGGCCGTCGGACTGCTGGAACAGCTCGACCAGCCGAACCTGAGGATCCTCCTCGACACACTCCACCTCGTACGAGCCGGGGAGGGCCCGGCCGACGTCCGGGAGATCGACCAACAGCTCATCGGATACTGCCAGTTGAGTGACGGCCTCCTCGTGTCCGAGAGCCTCTCGGCCTACCTGGACGAAGCCGTCAACGACCGTCTCGTTCCCGGACACGGAGAGTTTCCCCTCGTGGAGATTCTGGCGCTCATCCCCCGAGAGGTGACCATCAGCGCCGAAGTACCGCTCCAGCGCCTCGAACGAGCCGGAATCCCACCGCACGAGCGCGCTCATCGGATCCTCGAAGCCAGCCGTCGGCTCGTGGCCGAAGCCTGGACCTGAGGGTCGACGAGGATCTCCCCGGACCCAGCAGGACACCATGGAGGAGGGCGGCCGGGCCGGCATCGACGAATGCCCGCGCCACAACACCGTGTCGATCACCCAGCCGGAGTGACGGCGAGGTAGCCGGTGAGTACAGCGGTGACCACTTCGGTGCGGGACCGCAGCCCGGTGCGGGTGAACAGCCGGGACAGCCGGTTGGCGACCGCGTCCTCGCTGACCCGTAGCACCGTGGCGATCTGACGGTTCGTCAGACCCTCGGCGATCAGGGTTGCCAGCAGCTGCTCGCTCTCGACGGTGGCCTGCTTGCGGCCGGGGACGGTGATCCCGGCCGCACGCATGGCGGTCAGGGTGTGGAAGCGGTCCAGTGCGGCACCGCACCGGCCGAACAGCTCGTACGCCTCGCGCAGCAGTGCGGGTGAGCCCGCGCCCGCGTCGGCGGCAGCGACGAGGGTGATCGCCGTCTCGTACGGCTGGCCGCGGGTGCGTGCCAGTTCCACGGCCTCCCGGAGCTGCCCCTCGACGGTCGCGGAACCGTTCTGCCGTAGGACATGGGCCGATGCGAGCAGGTGTCTCAGCCGGGCTCTTCCGGTGCCCATCCGGTCGGAGACGTGTTCCAGGCGGTCCAGGCACGTCGTCGCCTCCGCCGTGCGACCCGCTTGTGCCAGCAACTCCGCGAGCGGGGCCCAGAGTTCGTCGGTGCCGGCGATCAGCCCGTGCACCCGCGCCGCGGCCAAGCCGCGCCGCAGCGACTCCTCGGCGCCGGCCGCGTCGCCGAGGGTCCGCAGCACCGCTGCCTGGCCCGCGTCCAGGGAGTGCTCCGGCGGGCCCTCCCCCGGCGCGCGCACGCTGTCGATCACGCGGCGGGCGCTCGTGACGCGGCCCCGGGCGAGGAGGATCGCGGCGGTCCGCGCGGGAATCAGGTACTTGTCGATCGCGGACGTGTGGAACTGGTTGTTCGCCAGCATCCAGCGGCTCGGCTCCAGCGCCGCGTCCCACTCGCCCCCGAGATGGCGCCGGAGGAACAGACTGGACCGGGGCAGCACCTCGGGGGTCAGGCCCTGCGCGGCCAGAAGCGCTTCCCCGGCGTGCAGGTCACCGCCGTTGAGGAGTTCGTCGAACTTGGCGACGGTGAGGGTGTACGCGTGGTCGGGACCGATGTGCGGCGCTTCCGGGACGGTCAGTGACCGTCTGAAGCGTTCCGGTCGGCCCAGGGCGAGTTCCGCCGCGTCGCGGAAGCACGCGGGATTGGCGCGGGCGCGGACCTCGGTGGTCCAGACGGGTTCCGTCCGGGTCAGGAGGTCCAGCGCTTCACGCCATCGCGCCAGGAGGCACAGGGCCAGCGCGCGGCCGGTCGTGGCGGCCAGGACGGGGAGCGCCAGCTCGTCCCACCACTGCTCGGTGGCCAGTCGGGAGAGTGCCCGCCAGTCCAGGTCGTCGGCCGTCGCCGCCGTCAACAGGGTGGCGGTCTCCTGCAGTTCGAGTCGGCCGACGATGTCCGGGCGGTTGCGCAGGATCGACTCGGCGATAGTCCGCGCGGTCCAGAAGTCGCCCGCGAAGTAGGCGGCGACGGCGTACCGCTGGAGGGCCGGGACCCGGTCTGCGGGACGCTCGACCAGGTGGCCGGCCGCCTGGCACCACCGGAGCATTCCCCGGCCCTCGGAGTCGGGATGCAGGCGTTCCGCGGCGGCCGTCAACTCGCGGACCGCGCGGCCCCGTTCGACGAGGGTCCCCGCTTCCGCGATCCGGTCCGCCAGGTAGGCCACCGCGTCCGCCGCGTCGAGCCCGACCGTCGTCGGCGGTGTCGCCCCGGACGTGATGCCCGCCGCGTCCGCGTCCGCGTCCGCCCACAGTGTCTCCACCGCCGTGGCGGACAGCCGACTGCGCTCCAGCGGCCCGAGCCGCTCCCGCAGCGCATGCGCCACCAGCGGAACCACGAACGTCCACCCTTGTGCGGCGCCGCCCTCCGGACCGGGCAGGTCCTCGACCATCTCCGCGTCGACCAACTCACCTACGGCGTCCCGGACTTGGTCGGTGGACAGCCCGGCCGACCCCGCGATCAGCGCCACGGCCCGTACGCCGAGCGGCCACAGGACGCTGAGCGCTCCGGCCACCGTGTGGCACGGCTCGCCCAGCACGTCCAGCGCCCGCAGGAACCGGTCACTGTGCGGCAGTACGGGCATCGGCGTGCGCACCCCGACGAAGGCGTGGCCGTCCGCCACCCTGATCGCCCCCTGCCGGGCCCACTCGGTGAGCAGAGTGTCGACCGCCCCGGGCAGCCCGCGCGTGAGGTTCCGTACCCACCGGGCCAGACCGGTGTCGGGAACCGCTCCCACCCGGCTCGTCACCACGGCGGTGGTCTCGTCCGGGGTGAGCCGGGACAGCATGACCGCGCGAGCTCCCCGAACACCCGCCAGTTGCACCACGGTCCCGTCCCCGCGCCCCACCGCAGAGGCCAGCAGCCGGACACCGGACGACACCCCCGCGAAGTCGGTCCCGCCGAGCAGGGCCAGCGAGTCGGCGTCGGCGTGCTGGAGGTCGTCCAGCACCACGACCACCGAAGCGGGCCGCGCCAGAGCGGCGCGCAGCAGTGCTGCCATCGCCGTCCCGTCACGCCGCCCGGCCGCCCGCAGCGCCTCCGCGGGCCTGCGCTCCTCCACCGCCATGACGAGCCGCAGCGCCAGCAGGAACGGCCGTGCGCCATCACCGGGAACGCAGCTCACGGCGCGCACCAACACCCCCTGCGCGCAAAGCCGTTCGGCGACCGCGTGCACGAACACGGTGCGCCCGACACCTCGTTCACCCCTGACCAGCACCAGGCGCGGCCCGCCCGGGTCCGTCAACAGTCCATGGACCATGTCCAACTCCCGCTCGCGGCCCATCAGACCGTCGGTCGCGGGGCTCCCACCCGCGGCCGTACCGCCACGTACGGGCCACGGGCTCTCGGACGGAACGGTCATGGTCCACCGCTCTCTCTTCGACGACATGGCCCGGGCGGGCACGGACAGGCCCGGACGTCTCCGGTCGGCCATACGTTCGGAAACCTGCCCCGCATCCACATTATGATCACATTCACACGGCCGTCTCCGTCGGACGGCCGGCTCCGCACACCGCCGCCAACTCGCCTGCCACCGCTGGCCGTTCACGCGCGGAGCACCGAACCCGGAAGGGGTGGACGTGCGGGAAGGAGACCCTGTCATCGGCAGGGACGCCGAACTCCGGGATGTGACGCGAACCCTGCTGTCCACCGGCGCTTCCGCCCGTACTCTCCTGCTCGTCGGGGGCCCGGGCACAGGCAAGACCGCCCTGCTGGAACAAGCCCGACGAGCGGCGGCCGGGGAAGGCGCCCATGTCCTACGGCTGCGCTGTCACGACGCCGGGAGCCCACCCGGTGCGGCCGCCCTGGCCGACGGCGTGCACTCGGTGCTCGCCAAGTTCCACGACCGTCGCAGCCCGGTCCGCGTCGGCGCCGTCCGTCGGATCCGGCTGCAATCCACCGGCCAGGACGGCGAGTTGGCGCTGTTGTCCGTACTGGGCGAGATCCTCGCGGACGCCGCGGCCCACATCCCCTTCGCGGTGGTGGTCGACGACGTCGAACGAATGCCGCGCCCGACGGCGTCCGCCCTCGGCCTGCTGCTGCGCGTCTTCCGCCCGGCCGGGGTACCGATGGTGATGGCCGGCCGGCCGGTCCGCCCCGGAGCCGACGGTGCCTCGCCGCTGGCAGCGGCGGCCGACCGGCTGCTCGAACTACCACCGCTGCGGCCCGCCGACCTGGAGGCACTCGTCGTACGGAGGCTCGGTCGCCCGGTCGAGCCGGCACTCGTGACGGCGGTGCTGGCCGCGCTGGGCCCGATGGCGGGCACCCCCGCGGCCGTACTGTCGATCCTGGACGCGATGGACGAGCACGGCGACCTCCTGGAGCTCGACGGGCAGGTGTGCCTGACCGAGCCGGAGCGCGCACTGCGTTTCACCACCGACACAACGGAATTGAGCCGACTCTGCTGGCCCGAATCCCCGCCGGACGCCGACAGTCTGGACGACGCGGCGGCCGTGGCACGCAGCGTCGGACATGCCGAAGTGCGACTGGACGATCTGCTCCGGCTGAAGCCGGGGGGTCCGCGCCGGGCCGGTCTGGTCGACCGGGCGGTCACCCCGCTGGTCAGGGACGGGATTCTGACCGTGGACAGGGACGGCCGGATGGCGTTCGCCGTCCCGGCGCTCGCGGCGACGCTGCGCGTACTGCCCACCCACCACGACGTGTCGTCGCTGCACGCCCTGATCACCAGGTCGTTGACCGACCGGCTCGGCGCGGAGACGGCGGGCAGTTGCTATCCGCGGCTGGCCGAACACGTGGCCGCCGCCGGGGGCGAGCTGGACGATGCCCTCGCGGTGGATGTGCTGCTCGCGGCGGCCCGTGCTGACGCCAGGTCGGACTGGCCCCGATCCGTCCGCGCCTACGCGTCGGCGCTGCGGCGCCTGAAGCCGCACGACCACCGGACGGCCGGCGTCCTGCGCGAGTCCGCCGAACTGAGCCTGCGCCACGCCGACCACACCGGTGCGCTGGCGCTGGGCGAACCGCTGCTCGCCCACCTCACCACGACACAGGCCGAGGAGCGGAACCGGGGCTCGCTGGACTTCGTGGCCGAGGTGTGGGCTCTGGCGGCGCTGCACGAACACCGGTTGCCGGAGGACATCCCTGACGTCGATGCCCAGGGTCCGATGCCCGCCGTGGCCCAACTCGTGGAGCTGGTCGGTCCGTTCGGGCTCGGACCGGTGCCGCCCCGGTCGGGAACCGAGACCCCCCGGCCGTCGACCACCGGACAGCGGACGGGATCCGGGCCACTGCCGTCCGTACCGGAACTACAGCTGCTGGCCGCCGCGGCGGGGAGCCACTCCGAGCTGTCGGCCGCTCTGCGCACCCTGCGGGCCGATGCGGACAGCACACCGGACCTGGACCGGCTGCGGACCGCCGCCGTCCACGCCGACCTGACCGGCGCCCTGTCCGCCGTGCTGGGTGACCGGTACACGGGGTCGGGAAACAGCACCGCCGCCTGGTATCACGCCATGGTCCGCGACTACCTCGAAGGCGACTGGGACCAGGCCCTGGTGTCCGCCCGTCGGATCGAGGCACGCAGCCGGACCCGGGGTACGACGGCGGGCGCCGCACAGCCCGCCCGGGCGCTCGCGGCCGAGATCCATTGCACACGTGGGGAGTTGAGGCTCGCCCAGAACTGGCTCGCGCTGATTCCGGCGGCCGTGTCGCACCCGTTGGTCGTCTGGGCCAGGCTGGGCGTGCGGTACTGGTCGGGCCAGCGGGAGGAGGCGCTGGCGGGCGCCCTGGGAGACGTACGACGGGCTCGCGAACGGGGTCTGCACTCGGGCACGGAGAAGGTGCTGTTGCGGTACGTCTCCTTCGCCCTGGTGGCAGGCCTGCCACAGGTCATGCCGGAGGCGCTGGCCGAACTGGAGGCGCTGCACGAGGTGGTGGGCTCTCCCATGACGCGCGAGGCGGTGCTCTTCGGCCGCGGCCTGGTGCACGGCGACACGGACAGCGCCCTGGCCGCGCTCCGGTCGGTACGCCTGCGGGGCGACGCCTATCTGGGCCTGCTCTGCTGCCTGTCCCTGATGGAGATCGGCGACGAGTCCGCACCGTGGCAGGCCGAGGCTTCGAAGACGGCGCAGTCACTGGGGATCGGGCGGGCCACCCGTACGACGCTCGGTCACATGACGCGGCGGCGGACCTTCGGGCTGCCCAGGACGCGCCCGGCCGGGGACGAGTTCGGCGAGGAGGACGTCCGGCTGACCACGATGGTCAGCGAGGGGGCGACCAACCGGCAGATCGCGGCGCGGCTCGCGTGGAGCGAGAAGACCGTGGAGCGGCGGCTCAGCCGCCTCTTCCGGCGCACCGGGTGCCGCTCCCGGGTGGAACTGGCCGCGGCCTGGCTGGACGGCAGCCTCGCCCGCCGCGTTCTGGTGCCGGACGGCGCGCCGCCCAGAGCCGGCGGTCCCGTGCCGGGCCCGGGCGGAGCGAGACGGCCGTAGCTGCGGACCACCGGCCCAAGAACCTTGCCCGTCAGGTCAGTTGAGGCGGGCGGTGTGCGTGTCGACGGGGACGCCGAGCCGACCGGTGAGCAGGGCGCCGTCGGGCTTCACCTGAAGGTTCCACTCCAGGGCGGGAATGTAGCCGAGCACCAGCAGCGCGTCGGTCCCGCGCAACGGGGTGTCGCCCCAGCGTTCGTTGCGGTACTGGGCCGCGGTGACCACGAAGAGCCGGCGGGCGTGGGTCCGGGAGTTCGCCGCGCCCCGGTCCCTGCCCATGTGCAGGGTCTGCAGGGATGACGGTCCCCCGCGCTGTCCGGGCAGCTTGTTCTCCCCGACGGCCAGTGCCTCGCCCCGGCTGGCCGCGGTGTGCAGGCGAGCCGATCGCGCTCCCAGCCCGTCGGTCACCGAGGGAGTGGCCGCCGAGCCCACCAGGACGACCGTGGCGAGGGTCCCGACCGGCCCCGAGACCACTTCGGAGATGAGGGCCTGCGCCAGGAGCAGGACATCGTTGTCGTCTCCGGTCAGGGCGATCGGCCCGCTCAGCCGTGCGAGGTCGACCAGCATCCTCTCGCCTCTGTGGAGGCCGAGAGTGACCGTCAGGGAGTACGGATGCGTGGGCCCGTCACCTGCGCTGCCCCCTCGGCGCAGCCTCGCCGTGTCCACGGACCACTCCTTCCCGGAGACGTCCGCGGTCCAGGGCGCGGGTGCGTCGTCGTCCGCCTCGGCGAGCCGCAACGTCAGCCGCTGCCCCGAGTGGACGACGACGTGGATGTCCGGCAGCGGGCGCCCGCTCTGCGGACGCCCCGCGGCCACGGCCCGCAGGCCCAGCGCGACTGTTTCGAGTGCCCTGCGGCTGGCGCCCGACAGTGCCGAACGACCTTGCGCGGAGGTGGAGTTGCGCCTCCGCCGGATCAGCGCGACCCCGAGCAGCAGTAACAGGCCGAGCCCCACGCACAGGGCAATGGACGCGATCATGCGGCCACCTTTGTCGCTAGAAGTTGTCAGAGACAGTCACCGGCCGTGGGGACGCGGGCCGACGGCCTGGAACGGCGACGGCGAAGCGAACCGGTGGACGAAGGGCGTCAGAACGCGCTTCCTACGGCATCGTCGCGCGCCCGCCGTTTCCGGCGAAAGGCGAAACCGCCAACCTTGCCGTTCCGTACAGGGAGTTGACGGGATCTTCCGCCCCGGACCGTGGTGACATGCGGACCGGGATCAGGACACCTCGGCGACTCGCGCCAGGTTTCCCTCCGCTCGCGCGCGACGGGCCGGTGGCGCGCATGCGTGATCTCCGCCGGTGACACCATCGTCCTCCCGAACCAAATGGACCACCTCAGTCGCGAGTTGGGGGGCACATGCCTCAGCGAGTACTCGGCGAGAGCCTGCGGGTGGCGATCCACGCCCCCGCTCCCCTGATCCGTGCCGGACTGGCCGGCTTCGTCGCCATGGAGCCGCGGCTGCGCGAGGTGCCGCGGGACAGGATCCGGGAGGCCGACGCGATCGTGGTCGCCGTGGACGTGGCGGACGCCTCCGTCCTGGACCTGCTCCCCAGCCTGAGCGACAACCCGCGTGCCCGCTTCCTGGTGGTCGTGAGCGAGCGCTGGCAGGCCGACGTGTCGGCGGCCCGGCGCCGGGGTGTCCGAGCCGTGGTGTGGTGGGACTTCTGCAGCCCGGACGTCTTCGTCCGCACGGTGCGCGCCGTGGCGGGCGAGGACGGGACCAAGCCCTCCGCACCTCGACAACAGACCGTCGGCCGAGCGCCACTGAGTTCGCGCGAGGTGGCCGTACTGCGCCTGATCGCCGAGGGCAGGCAATGCGAGGAGATCGCGACGGAACTCGCCTATTCCGAGCGTACGGTGAGATACATCCTCTACGGCGCGATGAAGCGCCTGCGGGCACGCAACCGCGCCCATGCCGTCTCGTACGCCATACGGGCCGGACTGATCTGAGCCCCCGTAACATCGGCCTCCTGCACCGGAGTTGACGGAGGAGACACCGATGAACCTGGGCAGCCACCTCACCCAGCGTCTGCTGCGCCTTCCCCCGCCCCTCACCCGCGATCTGGTCGTCGACCATGATCTGCGGGCGCTTTCCCCCGCTACAACCGCAATCCGGGCACCGGTGAACCCAGGGCGACGGCCACGACGCTCCGCGCCGGGAACCAGGAGGTGTTCCATGACCCGGAACACCCGTCGGCGGTACTCCTGCCGGTCCGCCCGGCGATACGGAAAAACGGCTCGGCCGAGCGAAAGCTCGATAAAGGACTAGACATTAGTGGACTAGACAATTAAGCCGCTTCAACCCCCGGGTGATGCCCCGGAATACGGCGTCTCCAGGACCCGGCCCGCTCTCGGCGCATATTGCCCCACCGAGACCGGGCCGACATGAAGAATACTCAATCGTCATATGCCCAGGGGTGTTTATACCTCCAGGCTGGACTCAAGGCGCTTGAGGTTATGCCTCGCCAGCGCCAGATTGCTGCGCTCCCGGTCCAGCGCCAGATACAGGAAGAGCGAGCCGCGGGTGCTCGCCAGCGGCCTGATCAGGTGGTACTGCTGACTGAGGGTGATCAGGATGTCCTCGATGCGGTCGTCCACGTTGATGGCCTTCAGCGTGCGCTGCTTGGCCCGTACGACCTCGGTGTTGCCCGCCCCCGCGATCTCCAGGTCCAGATGCGGCCCGCCGCCCAGCGACCCCAGCGTCATGCCGCTCTCGTAGTCGACCAGGGACACCCCCAGGGCCCCGTCGATAGTCATCGCTTCCTTGAGTGTCGCCTCAATGTTCACGTGGTGCCTCGTTCCCCTCACCCCGGCGAGATTCGGCATCTCGCCACGAAAACGGTCTCAATGCGAACCGTTCGGGTAACAGACAACACCATCTTTGGTCAGAGTTGCGATAGTTGGCAAATAAAGTAGTCTGCTCGCCGAAGTGACTGAAGGGGGGACCTTTGTCATCGCTCGACGCCGCGCTGGGCCGCGCCCTGAGCACGCCCGGCATCAGCGGAGCCGCGGTACTCGATGCCGTCACCGGCCTCTCCTATGCGGAGTCGGGGGATATGAGTGCCAGTCAGGACTCGTGCGAAATAGCGGAATTGGCCCGCACGCACCTCGTTCGGGCAGGCGCGACAGGGGAGTTGGAGAGCGTCGTCGTGACGACCTCCACCCGGCATCTCGTGACGATCCAACTCCCGCGGCAGGGCGACCCCTTGCTGCTGTGCGCGACCGTCGACCGCGACCGCACGAACCTCAGCTCGGCGCTGCGCGAACTGAGGCTGCACGCCGACGAGTTGCTGGCATGACGGAAGGCACCGAGGAACCGCTCGCCGACTCCCGCAACGTTCCCGCCCTGTTGGCGGCACTCCGGACCCAACGGCGTGACTCTGTTGGCGATCTTGCCGGGGTCAGCTGGGGGCGGTGCAGAGGGCGTGGAAGTGGCTGGGTGCCCGCCGGGGACGGGTCGGTTCGGCGATCCAGTCGGCGATGCGGGTGACGTTGCAGGCCAGTGCGGTCAGGACGTGCCCGATGTGCGTTTTCGGCAGGCCTCGGTAGCGGGTTCTGCGCAGGCCGTGGGCGCGGACGTTCTGGGAGAGGGTGGCTTCGATGCCGGCGCGGATCGCGTACCGGCGCTGCCAGTCCTCGGTGTGCTGGTCGAGACGGTTGTGCTGCTGGATCTCGTGCAGTTCGCGGGTGGGCAGCAGCGCGAGTGAGCGCGGACCACTGACCGCGTCGGTGCACTGGGGGCGCACGGGGCAGGCCAGGCAGGTGGCCTTGTCGAACTTGGCCTGGATGTAGTCGTGTCCGCTGATGTGCAGGGGTCGCCACTCGCGGCTGAGGTTGCCTTGGGGGCAGGTGGCCCGGCGGTACTCCCAGTCGATCGTGAAGGCGGCTTTGTCGAACCCGGCTCCGCTTCTGGCCTGGTGGCTGTGGTCGGGTGTGACCGGGCCGAGCAGGGTGATGCCGTGTACCCGCCGGGCGCGTTCGATCTGCGCGGGGCTGACGTAGGCGGTGTCGACCGCGTGCTCGGCGGGAGTGAGGTCGATCGCCGCGAGGTCGTCGTGGATCTGGGCGGTGAGCTTGCCGTCCTGGACCGGGGCGATCGTGGTGGCCACGTGCACGACCACCTCCGGCAGGTCTGACGTGCACGTTTCGGTGAAATGGGTGCGGTAGCCGGACCAGACGGTGTCCCGTTTGACGCAGTAGTGCGCATCGGTGTCGTACGGGGAGTCGAACCGCAGCGACGCGGGTGGCAGCGCGTGGCCGTCGCGCCAGCGCAGCAGCCCGCGGGCGTCCCAGTAATAGTGGTGCACCCAGACCCGGCGCAGGATCTCCACCTGCGTCAGTGTCCGGAGCTTGGGCGGGGCGTCGGCCGCCCAGGCGGCGGCCAGGATCTTCTGCCCGTCCCGGCCGGTGGCCTCTGCCAGGGCGGTGACCCCGGCCTTCCCGCCGGGCACTTTGCCGATCTCCACCTTGCGCCCGTAGCGCTTGTCCCACTCCGGCTCGACCAGCGGCAGCAGCCAGTCCGGGTCCGCCTGGGCGAGCTGTTCCAGCGCAGCCCGCAGGCTCTCGCCGACCAGCTCCAGCCGGCTGAGAGTGCGCACCGCCGCGAGCACGTGGGTCGCGTCGGTGCGCTGCCGTCCGCGGGATTTGAGCAGTCCGGCCTCGGTCAGCCGGTGCAGCATCACCTGCAGCAGCCGGTCCGCGGCGTCGGCCTCGGCCAGCCGGGCCCGGAACTCGCACAGTACCGAATGATCGAAGCCGGGATCATCCAGCTCCAGGCCCAACGCGTACTTCCAGTCGATCCTGGTGCGGACCGCGTTCGCGGCCGCACGGTCGGACAGGTTCTCCGCGAACTGCAGCACCGACACCAGCGCCAACTGCCCCGGCGACAAGCCCGGCCGCCCGTCCTTGGGGAACAGGTCCGCGAACTCCTCGTCCTTGAACACCACATCCAGCCGGTCCCGCATCAGCATCGCCGGCGTGCCTTTCGGGCACGCCGCCCACGCTGTCAACACCGTTCGCGTCGGGATCCGTTGGTAACTCCTGGCCCGCAAGGACATCCCCGGCCCTCTCCCCGGAACCACCCCGCCTCACTCCAGGAAACTGCCGAACAGACGACCTGTCAGCACCCCCGGCAAGATCGCCAACAGAGTCACGGCGTTCCTGCACGGTGGTCGTGACCGGCACCCCGGGCGGCTCGATCCATGTGCGCGACGGCCTTGTGGTGGCCATGGAGACCCCCGGCGCACCGGGCATCGAGGGGCTGCTGCTCAGGTCGGGCCGGATCGGTGAGCAGGCGTGGTCGGCGGTCCGCGCCTCCGACACCACCCACGAACACCTCGCCGCCGAACTCGTGGACCGGGGGCTGGTCGGCGCCGCCGAGTTGGAGGTCATCAGCCTCGGCGCGCTCTTCGACGCCGCCTTCGCACTCTCCCTCGCCGTACCCGACAGCTGGGAAGTGACCGAGCCCGTACCGACGTTGTACCGCAATGCCGGTGTCACCCCCGAGCGACTCCTCGGCGAGGTGTCCCGGCGCGTCAACCTGCTTGCCGGGGAGCCCGGTTCGGTCGCCGCTCTCGCCCGCACCCGTATGCAGCCGGCGTCCACCGCACACCTCCCCGAACCCGCCGACAGGCTCCCGGCCCGGCACCGGGCCGTCCTGGCCGCCGCGGACGGACGCAGGACGGCGAGGGACATCGCCTTCGCCCTCGGCCGGGGTCTCTTCGCCGTCATGATCGACCTACGACACCTGCTGGACCGCGGTCTCGTCCGCCCGCACATATCCTCGCCGAACGGCCGGCCGAGCACGGCGGCGCGCGTCGCACCCTCCACGGTGCCCCCCTCCCCCCTGGCGCCACCCTCCGCGCTCGACTCCGCATCGCTCCCGCGTCGCCTTCCCAGCCGGAACTCCGCGCCGGCCAGCCGGCCCCACGACTGAACCGCCCCTCCCGCAGCCATGTCCCCACCGGGCTCCCCTCCTGCCTCGTTCTCCCACCGCCTGCACGCAAACAGGAAGAAGACGCCATGAGCGACCCCGTGACCGACCTCCTCATCGCCCTGCGGGACAACGTGATGGGAGTCACCGAGACCACGCTGGCCACCAGCGACGGGCTCGTCGTGGCGAGCGACACGACCAAGACCCACCCCGAGTCCATGGCAGCGGTGGCGGCGGCGACCCTGGCCCTGGGCCACCGCCTCGCCGACCAGGGCGGCACCGGCCACCTCCGCGAGATCAGCGCGCGTTGCAGCACGGGCCACGTGATCGTGACGGCCGTAGGAGAACGGGCGCTGCTCGCCGTGGTCGCGGACGACGGTCTGGACCAGGCGGCGTTCCGCCGCGAGATCCCGGCCGTCACTGCGAAACTGCGCCGGCATCTGGACGAGGACGTGTAGCCGGCCACGTCGAATGCGCCGGTTCCCGATCGACGTGAGGGTGGAAGCACCAGCACCTCCACGACTCAGGAGCACCATCGTGACCGTGACCGCGGATCTCGCCATCTCCCTCGACGGCTACATCGCCGGTACCGGCGTGACCATCGACAACCCGGGCGGCGACGGCGCCGAGCCGCTCTTCGAGTGGATCCACGATCTGGCGAGCTGGCGGGAGCGCCAGGGCATGACCGGTGGGGAGGAGAACCGTGACTCCGAGTTGATGCGGGAGTGGTTCGACGCGACCGGAGCGGTGGTGATGGGCCGGATGATGTACGACACCGGGGAGGAGTTCTGGGGCGACAACCCGCCTTTCCGGACCCCGGTCTTCGTCCTCACCCACCGCCCCCGACCGACCCTCGTCAAGGAGGGCGGCACCACCTTCACGTTCGTCACCGACGGCATCCACAGCGCGCTCGACCGGGCGAAGGCCGTCGCCGGTGACCGGAACGTCGACGTCGCGGGCGGTGCGAACACGGTCCGGCAGTACCTCGGGGAGGGCCTCATCGACGAACTCCAGCTCCATGTCGTGCCCGCCCTCCTCGGCGCGGGCCTGCGGCTCTTCGAGAGCCCGGGCGCGGGACCGCAGCGCGTCGAGCCGGTCAGGGTGGTCGAGACTCCCCTCGCCACGCACTTGAAGTACCGCTTCGACAGGGCCGGAGACTGACCCGTCGTGGGGAGGGTGTCACCCAACCGTCTCCTCCAACGCGATCGGGTCACCCACCCGCACCGTCCCCGCCTCCAGTACGTCCAGGTACACACCGAGGCACGACAGCCGGCCGAGGTCGAACACCGGGATGCGGTGCTCCCGGGCGACCGCGCGCATGAGGCCCGGGTCCGGCGGGAGTTCGTCGTGGCCGAGGGTGGGGATCACGCAGCGAGGTGTCGGGACCAGTACGCGGAACAGCGCCTCCCCCACCCGCAGTCGCGACCCGACCCAGTCGTCCTCCGGAAAGCCGGGCCCGCCAAGGGAGTTGACGACCAGGTTCGGCCGGAAGCGGCGCGCGTCGAAGTCCCCGGCGGGATACACGCTCCGCATCCGGTCCAGGGCGGCCGTGGTGACGAGGTGGACCCGGCCGAAGTCGAAGAACGTCCCCGGCGCGACACCGCCCGTCGTGATGCGCTCCCCCGTCGCGTCGACGGTCGCCGACTCCCGTACGACATCCGGGACTCCGCCCTCGTACTCGGGCACGGCGCGCTCCAGCCGGCCGTGCTCCGGAACGACGCCGGAGACGGACACCTGCCGGCCCAGCAGCTTGGACAACTCCGCGTCCAGGCCGGGGTCTTGGACCGGTAGTGCGGTGCCATCGGGCAGGACGACGCGGACCACACCGGAGTCGTCGAGTCGGCTCCGGCAGCGCAGCAACTCGCCCCACTTCCGCGGGTGTTTGGCACTGCCCACCGCGCCCGTCCCGTCGAGGACGGCATAGACCCGGTCCCCGGACAGCCCGTTCTCCGTCACCGCGACAGCGATCACGGCCTCACCCAACATCGACTTCACCGGATACCGGTACAGCGCCGCCACAGTCCCCATGGATCAACTATTGCCGACCCAACTACCGTCAGAGGGTGAGGAGTTCCTCGTAGAAACCGCCGAATCCCCGCTCGCGGTCGATGAGATGGATCTCCAGGATCCAGTGGCAGGCACGGCCGGCCTTGTCGGTGCGCCGCATGGGGGTGTCGTTCTCGGGGGTGACGTACGACTCGACGTGCGCGCCCTCGATCGTCTCGTGCGGGAACTCGCCGACCAGGTGCCCGGCATGCCAACCGCCCAGCTCCCAGCCCGCCTTGTCCGCAAGGCGGGCGACCTCGGTGTGCAGGTCCGCGCCGGTGATGTCCGGGGTGTTCTCGAAGAAGCGCCGGCCGGCCGCGAACACCTTGGGGAGGTCGTCGCGCAGCCGGTGCTTGACCGGGTCGTCGCCCAGCACGAAGGTCCGCCCGAAGTCGGCCTCGTACTCCTCGAAGATCGGCCCGAAGTCGGCGAACACGATGTCGTCCGCACCGATCACCCGGTCCGGCGGGTTCTCCTTGTACGGCGCGAGCGTGTTCGGCCCCGAGCGCACGATCCGCTTGTGCCAGTGCCGGGTCGTGCCGAACAACTCGTTCGCGAGGTCACGAACCCGGTCGCTGACGGCCCGCTCCCCCTCGCCGGGCGCCACGAGCCCGCGCTCCTCGACCTCCGAGAAGAGCAGCGCGGCCTTGGCCTGGGCATCGAGCAGGCCCGCGGCCCGCGTGGGTTCGTCATCAGCCATGGGGCGAACCTAGCCAGCTAGATCGTTCTCGGCAACGTGATTCCCTACGGCGGGCTCGCCGCACCCGACGCCGCGTGACGCGCGCGCCAGGAAATGGTGCGGGGCGTCCTCGTAGCGGGACAGGTCCCATCCGGCCGTTCGCAGGGCGGGGCGGAGGTTCTCCTCGGCGAGAGGGTCGTCCGGGTCGAGGGGTCGGCCGTGACGGGCGGCACGTTCGGCGCGGCCGGAGGGATGGAACAGGAGCAGGGTGCCGCCCGGAGCGGTGACTCGGGCCCATTCACGCAGGGCCGTCGCCGGGTCGGGAACGTGGTTGACCAGGCCCGCGCTGAAGACCGCGTCCACCGCCGCGGTCGGAAAGGGCAACCGGCAGGCGTCGGCCAGGAGCAGGCACCCGTCCTTGTCGCGGCCTTCCCGGAGCGCGGCGGTGAGCATGGCGGGTGTGAGGTCGATGCCTACGACAAAGCCCGCGTCGCCGACCTGTGCGCGCAGGGCGGGCAGCGCACGGCCGGTGCCGCAGCCCAGGTCCAGGACACGCTGGCCGACCCGCAATCCCATCCGCTCGACAGCCGCCGCGTACCGGGGACCGTCGTCCGCGAACCGTTCCTCCCAGGTGGCCGCCCGCCGGGTGAAGAACGCGCGCGTCGCCGTCCGCTCGGCACGCGCCGCGACGAACGCGGCGAAGCGCTGGAACACGCCGTCGCGGTGACGGGCCAGCACGGCGAGTTCGGCGGGCGCGTCCTCCACGACTCCGGGAGCGGTGGCCGCTTCCTCCGGGAACGCGTCGGCGAAGGCGCCGACCGCCGCCTCGTCCACCTCCAGGTGGAACTGCATGCCCCACGCCGATCCGCCGATCCGGAACGCCTGCACCGGGTACCGGTCGCAGGAGGCCAGCAGTGTCGCCCCGGCCGGCAGGTCCATCGTGTCGCCGTGCCAGTGCAGCACCCGCAGCCGCTCGGGAACGGCGGTGAACAGGGCGTCGGCGCGCGCCGCATCCGTCATCCGTACGTCGGCCCACCCGACCTGCGTGCCATTACCTGGCCGGGCGACTCCGCCCGCCGCGACGGCCAGCAACTGCGCGCCGAGACACACCCCGAGCACGGGGACCTCGGCCTCCAACGCGGCCCGCAGCAGGGCCAGTTCGGCGCCACGGCTGGGGAAGTCCTCGTAGGCGGCCATCGCCCCGCCCATCACCACCAGGCCCACCAGGTCGCCGGCCGTGTCCGGCACCGGGTCGCCCGCCCAGGTCCGGCAGACCCGCGTCGGCAGCCCGGCCGCCTCGATCGCGGCGCCGATGGCGTAGGAGCCTTCCTGCGGTGCGTGCTCCACGATCTGGATCACAGGCCACCACCTCCCGCTCGACCGTACCCGGACGACGCCCGGATCGAAACGCGGATGCCAGGGCACTGGCCCAGGTCACCTCGTATCTGCCAGCCGATTTTCCTCATCACCCCGGCAGGCACGAACGCCACCGACAGAGCGGCGGAATCCCCATGCTCGCCGTCGCTCTTCGCGGGTTCCTCGGATTTGCCAGGGCAGAGCAAACTCCCAGGTGGCGGATGCGACGGGGTCTGTGACGGGCGCGGCGGGAGCGGCTAGCTTGTGGACGCACAGTCGGTAATAAATCCGGCAATCCAGACCTTTCCTCTTCTCTGTGAGGCGTTCCGTCATGAGCTTGAGCATCCGCAACCAGATTCCCGGCACCGTCACGGCTGTCACGCCCGGCGCGGTGATGGCGACCGTGAAGGTGCGCCTCGACGGCGGCCAGGACCTCACCGCGGCGATCACGTTGGAGGCCGTGAAGGAGCTGGGGCTCGCCGAGGGCACGGCCGTGCGCGCCATGATGAAGTCCACCGAGGTCGCGCTCGCCACGAGCCGGGTGGAGGGGGTGTCCATCCGCAACCAGCTGCCCGGCACGGTCAGCGATGTCGCCACCGGCGGGGCGATGGCCGTCGTCAAGGTCACGGTCGACGGGGGCGAGCTGACCGCGGCGATCACGAAGGACGCGGTCGGCGACCTGGGTCTGCGGACCGGTTCGCCGGTCGTCGCGCTGATCAAGTCGACCGAGGTGTCCCTGGCGACCGTCTGACGCGGGGCCGCCGTGGCCGGCATTCCAGGGACGGGCGACGCGTGGGCGCGCACCGGGACCCGGCGTCGGCCCCGTCGCGCGTGAGCGCCTACGCTGCTCGGGGAAGGCAGCCGTAACCAGGAGACCAGCGGAGAAGGGGCGTCACCCGTGGCAAGCGACCGACAAGCTACGGCCGAGGCCGCCGACGCGTCCCGCCCCGTTCCGCCCGGCCAGCGTCATGTGCACGGCTGGCCGGTCTCGCACTACGGGCCCGTCCCCCGTTTCCGTCCCGAGCGCTGGAACCTGCGCGTCCACGGCGCCACGGCCGACGGTGCCGAGCGCCTCTGGACGTTCGACGAGCTGGCACCGCTGCCGCATGTCACGGTCGTCGCCGATCTGCACTGCGCGTCCGGCCCGACCTCCACCGACCACGAGTGGTACGGCATCCCCGCAGGCACTGTCCTGGACCTGGTCCCGCCCGCGCCGGAGGTCACGCACGTCATGGCCTGGGCGGAGTACGGCTATTCCACGAACCTCCGTCTCGCCGACTTCACGGCCGCGCAGACCCTGCTGGCCACCCACCACAACGGCGAGCCCCTCACCGCCGAACACGGCTTCCCGCTGCGGCTGGTGGTGCCGCATCTGTACGGCTACAAGAGCCCCAAGTGGCTGCGCGCCATCGAATACCTCACCGAGGACCGGCGCGGGTTCTGGGAGGAGCGCGGCTACCACAACATCGCCGACCCATGGAAAGAGCAGCGCTACTCCTACCAGGAGCAGGGCGACGACGAGGCACAGCCTCCCGGCCGTTAGGCCGAAACCCGCCACGCGGCTCGACGGGCACGACACGTAGCCTCGTCCGCATGGTTACGCATCGTTTTGTCGACGTGAACGGCATCCGGCTACACATCGCCGAGCAGGGCGAAGGCCCCCTGGTGATACTCCTGCACGGCTTCCCGGAGTCATGGCACTCCTGGCACCACCAGATCGGCGCACTGGCCGACGCGGGGTTCCATGTGGTCGCCCCCGACCAGCGGGGATACGGCAGCAGCGATCATCCGGACGAGGTCGACGCGTACACCATCTTCCACCTGGTCGGCGATGTCGTCGGTCTGATCCAGGAGTTGGGCGAGGAGAAGGCGTACGTCGTCGGGCACGACTGGGGTGCGCCGGTCGCGTGGCACACCGCGCTGCTGCGGCCGGACCTGGTGCTCGGGGTGGCCGGGCTGAGCGTGCCGCCGCCGTACCGGGGGACGCAGCGTCCGCTGGCCATGATGCAGGAGATCTTCCAGGGCCGTTTCTACTGGAACTACTTCAACCAACCGGGCGTCGCCGACGCCGAGTTCGCGAGGGACACCCGCACCACGCTGCGCAAGTTCCTCTATTCCGCCTCCGGTTCGGCCTCGCCCTCCGGCGAGATCATGCAGCCGCTGGTCGATCCCGAGAAGGGCTGGCTCGTGGCCATGGAGGATCCCGAGGTGCTGCCGGAGTGGCTCACCGAGGAGGATCTCGACACGCTCACCGAGAGTTTCTCCAAGGGCTTCACCGGCGCCCTGAACTGGTACCGCAACCTCGACCGCAACTGGGACCTGACCGCGCCCTGGAACAACGCCGTCGTCACCCGGCCCGCCCTGTACATCTTCGGCGACCGGGACCTCGTGCCCGCCTTCCCCGGTGCGCGCGACGTCATCGACCAGCTGCCGAACTTCATGCCCAGCCTGGTACGCGCCCCCATCGAGCTGCCCGGCTGCGGACACTGGACCCAGCAGGAACGCCCCGCCGAGGTGAACGCGGCGCTCATCGACTTCCTCACGACCTGCGAGAACGCCGCCAACGATGGCCCGGGAACGGAAGCAGACGCGTCGTGACCGTCTGATCCGCATGACCTGGTCGCGAGGTCGGGCGGGGAAACCCGCTCGACCCGGTCACCTCCACGAGGAGATCCTTCGGGCATGGAGTTCCTCTGCTACCACCGCGACCGGCCCGGATCCCTCACCCTGCGCGACGAACTGGTGGAACGGCACTGGTCCTACATGGACCAGTACGCCAAGGAGATGATCGCCCGGGGTCCGACGCTCGCCGACGACGGTGACACCCCCACCGGCAGCGTGCACATCCTCGACCTGCCCGATCCGGCCGCCGCCCGCGCGTTCGCCTTCGACGAGCCCAACTACCAGGCCGGCGTCTACCGGGACGTACTGCTGCGCCGATGGCGCAACACCCTGGGACGCACCATGTGGGACTTCCCCGGCGGCCGGACCGGCGGCAACCGGTACCTGGTGTTCGGCTTCGGCACCGGGCAGACCGCGGACCTGGCGGTGCCGCCCGGCCGGGACGAACTCATCGCGTACGGGCCCCTGTTGTCCGACGACGGCGACACCTGGCTGGGCACAGCGGCGTTGCTCCGGGCACCGGACCCGGAGACGGCACGCGCCGTGCTGACCCGGGACCGGTACGCCGACATCGAGGTGCACGACTGGCAGTTCGGCGGGCGTCCGTCCTGAGCGCCTACGGCGTCCGAGGGCGGGTAAGCCCACCGGTCGCCAGCAGTTCCTCCCACGCCTCCAGCGCCGTGGCCTCGATGTCCGGAGCGCCCAGGAGTCGGGCACCCGCGGCAGCCATGGCCGTGCCGTGCGCGGCCCAGATGTCGAGGTGGCCCTGAAGGACCGCCCGGTTTCCCGGGTCCGCGTCGGTCAGGAATGTCAGCAGGGCCCGGGTCCAGCGGGCCGAGCGGTGGGCGTCGCGCCCCAGGTCGTCGGTGATGAGGGAGTCGAGGGGGACGCCGACGGTGTCGAGGCGGCGGGCCAGGCCGTGCAGGAGTACGGCGTCGGCGACCGGTTTGACCACGAGCTGGAAGGCGACCAGGGCCACGTCCCAGTCGTAGGCGACCAGTGCTTCCTCGACGGCCCGGCGGAACGGCTGCCAGTCCGGTTGGTGTTCCCAGGTCGTGCGTTCGGCGAGGCCGAAGGCGCGGTCGGGGTGGGTGCGGGCGAGCTGGGTGGTGCGGTAGGCGAGGAGCTGGACGCGGCGGAGCTGGTCGGCGGTCTGGAAGGCGGCGCAGGTGGCGATGTAGCTGCCGGGGGCGAGCTGTTGGAGGTAGGCGGAGAGCATCTGCTGGCCGTGGACGAGGTAGCGGGCCGGGGTCACGGCCAGTGCCAGCAGGTCGAGTTGACGGGCCGTCAGGCGTTCGTCGTGCTGTTCCTCGTCGAAGCGTTCGAGCAGTCCCTCCACGTACGTCTCGCGGTCGTCCTGCATGGCGACGTAGCTGCCGTACGTCACCCGGTCGGGATCGCGGAAGGCGTCCCAGTCGGGCACGGTCAGGGCCATGCCGTCGCGGTGGTCGCGCAGCCAGCGGTTGCCGTGCGCCTCGGGCGGGAGTTCCAGCGGGGTGGCGCCCATGGTGTGGTTCATGCCGTGGGTGAGGACCTCGTACTCACCGGGCCGGCGGCCCAGGTCGCCGAAGGCGCTCCAGGTGCGCAGGCGGGTCGCGCGCTTCCGGTCGCGCTGCTGTGCCATGGCTTCTCCTGACCTTGTCCCTGACTGCCTTGTCCCTGACTGCCCTGTGACTGACTGCCTTGTGACTGACTGCTGCCTTGTCACTCGCTGTGGAACCACATGTATTCCTGCGACCGGGAGCGCATCCGTCCCTTGAAGGAGGGCATCTCGATCTCCAGGGCGGAGAGTTGGAAGGTCCCGCCGAGGTGTTCCTCCAGGCTGCGCCGGGTCAGCCGGCACTCGTGCGGGGTGTGGACGCGTACGTAGTCGTCGCGGTCCACGACGTACACGTCCCGGTCGGGGTTGTCGTCGGCCACCGCTTCGATGACGGCGTCCGCCAGCGGTCCGGAGCGCAGCACCGGGCCGACGAGGACGGGGTCGAGCGGGGCGTCGCTGTCGAGTTCGTAGACGGTCATGGGGTGGGTGCCGGCCTTTCGTCGGACGGGCGGCGGCTGACGTACACCTGGCCGTCGGCGATGCGGGTGGCGTGGCGTACGAGGCAGGAGCCGCGCGGGTTGATGCCCCGGCCGGTGCGCACGTCGAACTCCCACAGGTGGAAGGCGCAGGTCAGGACGGTGCCGTCGAGATCGCCCTCGGCGAGGGACTGCCGTTGGTGCGGGCAGGTGCCCTGGTAGGCGAGGTAGTGGCCCTCGACGCGGATGAGCAGGATCTCCGTGCCGTTGACCTCGAAGGGCTCCATCTCGCCGTCCCACAGGGCGTCCTGAGGAGCCACCGGCACATAGTCGGGCGCCTCCTCAGTCACGGAACCGCACGTCCAGCCATTGCAGGGGCAGCAGGGACAGTTCGCCGAGTGTCACCGACGGGTCGATCTTCCGGTCGTCGAGATACACGTCGTACGACGGGACGCCGGGTGGAGCCGCCACCCGTCGCCCGACGCTGTGCACGGCCACCTTCGCCGCGACGGTGTCCATGGTGTCGTCGGTGTCGACGGCCACCAGGTGCGGGATGAAGTCGCCGACCAGTCTGCCGACGATGGGGAACAGTGCCATGTGGGTGAATCCCCTTATGCCTTGGGGTCGTTGGCGTACTCGCGCGCCCAGCTGTAGCCGTCCGTGTCGTCGCCCATGACGTCCGGGGTGAGGCCCATCCACGCCAGCGCGCCCGGCAGGTCCATGGGCTGGATGTCGCCGCCGATGAACCGGTCGACGACCGTGCGGTGGCCCGCGTACCGCTCGGGTTCCTGCTCGAAGCACCACTTGGAGATCTCGCTGTCGAAGTGGTGGATGCGGCCGTCGCGGACGAGGGAGACGGGGTGGAGCCGATCGCGCGACATCGCGGTGCCGAGGGGCAGTTGGGTGACGCTGCACAAGGCGGGGAGTGTCTCGGGGAGGGTGCGGTCGATGTGTCCGGCGTTGATGTTGCGGATGATCTCGTCCCACAGGACGCCCCAATTCTCCTCCCACTGGGGGTACTTGTCGTTCAGCCAGGCCCGTTCGTCCTTCGAGACACCGGCGCTGGTGTTCCAGAAGAGGGTGGGCCGGTAGAACCACAGGCCGAGTTGCATCGCGTGCTGGCCGTTGTCCAGGGAGTACAGGAAGTCGTCCCAGTACCACGGGCGCTTCAACCCGTAGTCCTCCAGCACCCGTTCGTGCTGGTCGACGATCCATTCCAGCATGAACTCCTTGTAGGACATCTTCCGTTTGTCGAGCGGCGTGTAGTAGTCCATCGCCGGTCCGGTGAGCGTCTGGAAGATCCGGGAGGCGCGCCAGAACGCCACGTCGACGATGCGCTGCGCGCGTTGTGGATCGTGGGCCATCACCACTTCCAGGGTGGGGAAGCCCTGTTGGGCGTGGCGGGCCTCGTCGGTCTGGATGGAGGAAAGCAGGTTCGACCAGTTGACGTCACCGGCGGCCATCGCGTCGGAGGCGAGAGCCACGAACTGGATGTTGCTGAAGCCGTGTTCGAGGGTCAGGTTCGAGGCGAGGCACGCCTCCACGCAGTCGGCGCCCAGCATGATGTCGTCGAAGAGGCTCTTCGCCGCGACGACCGCCCACTGGTTGGTGTGGTACGCCTTCTGCGCCCAGTCGAAGCGGGTGTCGTGCTTCAGCAGGGCGTGCGAGAAGCGCAGGCTGAGCTGGGCGTGCCGGGTCTCGTCGAGCAGCCCGAACACCCCGAGGTTGCGCCACTTCGGGGAGGGGGCGAAGCGGCAGAACCGGCTCTGCATGGTGACGGCCATGTACTCGACCATCGTGATCAGCCCCATGTGCATCTGCGAGGCGGCGACATGGGAGGGGGGTAACTGGTCGTAACTCCCCGCCCGTTGAAGGGCGTTGCTCACCGCCTTGACCCCGGACTCCTTCTCCCGCTGGACGCGCACGTAGTCCCGGTACGAGACGCGGAACGGCTCCTCCCAGGCGTCCCACGCGTCCTCCGGGATGCCTTCGGCGCCGGTCCACTCCGCGGGGAAGGCGGCGGCACGGTCCACGTACGAAAAGGTCCAGTCGAGGTCGCGCGAGGTCTCGTACCAGTCGTCCTGGGTGAGAAGCATGCGGATCACATCCTGATGGAATGGTGCGCGGGCTGCCTCGTAGCCGCATTTTCCACCGGCATACCACCCGCTGCCAGCAGAACGGGGCACATGTCCGACAATCGCCCATCACGCTGACGCTACGTCAGTACTGGTCAGCCCAGAGCGACTTGGAAACTTTCGCCGCCGTCACGACAACCTCCGGCGAGCACCGGCCCGTTACCCATACGTGCACCCCAACCTCTCCACGACCTCATCCCACGAACGCCCTCCCCGGAGGCAGTTCGCCCTGTCGGCCCTCGTCGCGACCGCGGTCGCCGCCCTGTTGGTCGGCTGCTCCTCCTCGGCGAACCCCACGGTCGCGAAGGAGGTCGGCGCGGCCTCGACGGAAACGAAGACCGGAGCGGGGGCGCCGAGTTCGGCGGGCCCTTCCGGTGAGACCAAACCGGTCTACTCGTACAAGAAGGCCGTACGGGAGACCGTCTGGGTCGACACCGGGCGCGACGACGACCGTGACGGGAAGAGCGACCGGGTGGCCGTCGACATCGTGCGCCCTGCCGAACCCGCCGCCAAGGGCCGGAAGATACCGGTCATCATGGAGGCCAGCCCGTACTACTCCTGCTGCGGCCGCGGCAACGAGAGCCAGAAGAAGACCTATGACGCCAAGGGCCGGCCGGTCGGCTTCCCGCTCTTCTACGACAACTACTTCGTCCCGCGCGGTTACGCCTTCGTCGCCGTCGACCTCCCCGGCACCGGCCGCTCCGACGGCTGCACGGACGCCGGCGGCCCCATCGACATCCAGTCCACGAAGACGGTCGTCGACTGGCTCAACGGCCGCGCCCACGCCTACACCACGCACACCGGCACCACCCCGGCCAAGGCCGGCTGGACCAACGGCAACACCGGGATGATCGGCAAGAGTTGGGACGGCAGCATCGCCAACGGGGTCGCCGCGACCGGTGTGAAGGGCCTGAAGACGATCGTCCCGATCAGCTCCATCTCCTCCTGGTACGACGCCTACTTCTCCCAGGGAGCCGGGCTGGTCGGCAACGCGCCCACCCCTGGCGCGCTGATCCGCACGGTCGAGAGCGACGCGACCGGCAAGCGCTGCGCCGCCGTGAACAAGCCGCTCGGCGACGCGGCCGTCAAGTCCGCTGACTGGTCCCCGATCTGGGCCGAACGCGACTATGTGGCGGACGCGAAGAAGGTGCGGGCGAGCGTTTTCGTCGTGCACGGTCAACAGGACCTCACCGTCCGCACCAAGAACGTCGGCCAGTGGTGGGACGCCCTCGCCGCGAACGGCGTCGAGCGCAAGATCTGGCTCTCCCAGACCGGCCACGTAGACCCCTTCGACTATCGCCGTACGCAGTGGGTGGACACCCTGCACCGCTGGTTCGACCATGAACTCCTCGGCTACGACAATGGAATTGACCGCGCGCCGATGGCCGACATCGAGCGGACCCCGGACCACTGGACGACGGACACCGTCTGGCCGCCGAAGTCCACAACTCCCGTGACCCTCAACCCCGTTCAGGGCACACAGGCGGGCGTGGGCACACTCAGCACGACACCCGGAAGCAGCGGGACCGAGACCTTCACCGACGCCCAGGACAAGTCCGAGCTCGACTGGGCCGCGCACATCGACCAGTCGACCGGCGAGAAGGCGGGCTTCGTCACCAAGCCCCTCACGAAATCACTGCGCGTCTCCGGGGCCTCGCAGGTGACCGTGACCGCCACCTCGACGACGGCGACCGCGAACCTGTCGGCGGTCCTCGTCGATCTGGGCCCGGACACGATCCGGGACTACGACAAGGCCGGTCTGGGCATCTCCACGGTCTCCGGATCATCCTGCTGGGGCGCGAACTCAGCCCAGGACAGTGGCTGTTACAAGAAGACGGCGGCCAAGACCAAGCACGTCACGAGCACCGTCTTCAGCCGGGGCTGGGCCGCGTTGGGCACCGCCGCCGACGCGCACAAGGTCCAGCCGCTCACGCCCGGCAAGCCGTACACCCTCACCCTCACGCTCGCGAGCGTCGACCACGTCGTCCCGGCCGGGCACCGGCTGGCCCTGATCGTCGCGAGCACCGACTGGGGCATCGCCGCCCGCGCGGCCGACCGCCCGACGATCAACGTCGATCTGGCGCGCACGTCCCTACGGCTGCCGGTCGTCGGTCAACTGAGCCTGCCCACCCCGTAGTTCTCGGGTGAGAGGCCTCAACCGCGGGGGCCGGTGTTCCGGGGCGGCCTGCTGGGAGGCGCCGCCTCCCAGCAGAGAGGAAACCGGTCGTGGCACCAGCACTGCTCACCGACGCATGCTGGCTGTTCGATGAACCACAACCGTCCCGGAACGGGCCCCCTCACCGTCACCGTCCTCGTCTTCCCCGGCGTCCGGCTGCTCGACGTGACCGGCCCGATCGAGGTGTTCGCGTCGGCCAACGAGTTCGGCGGGCGCTACCGGATGCAGGTCGCGTCCGAGGACGGCGCCGGGGTGATCACCTCAGCCGGGACCCGCATCGGCGCCGACCTCGCCGTGGACGACGTACGCGAGCCGTACGACGTCCTCGTGGTGCCGGGGGGCCCCGAATGGGAGACTGCGATCAAGGACGACGCGCTCCTGGATGCCGTGCGGCGGCTGCACGGCATGGCGCGTTGTACGGCGTCGGTGTGCACCGGCGCGTTTCTGCTGGCCGCGGCCGGACTCCTGCGAGGGCGTCGGGCCGTGACGCACTGGCGGCAGTCCCGGCAACTGGCCGTGCGTTTCCCGTCCGTGCGGGTCCAACCGGACGCGATTTTCGTGCGGGACGGGCCGATGATGACCTCGGCGGGGGTCTCGGCCGGTATCGATCTCTCCTTGGCGCTCGTCGAGGAGCATTTCGGTGCGGAGGTCGCGCGGGCTGTCGCCAAGGACATGGTCGTCTTCATGCAACGGCCGGGAGGGCAGTCGCAGTTCAGCGTCCGATCCCGACTCCCGTACTCCCGACTGGAGGTGCTCCGGCGGGTGCTGGACACGGTCGTCGCGGCCCCCGGCGCCAACCACACCCTGGCCGCCATGTCCCGCCGGGCGGGCATCAGCGTCCGCCATCTGAGCCGGCTCTTCGACGAGGAGGTGGGGACGACCCCGGCCCGGTATGTGGAGCGGGTCCGGCTGGAGGCCGCCCAGGTGCTGCTGGAGACCGGTGACGACTCCCTGCCGGTGGTGGCGCGGCACACCGGGTTCGGCTCGGCCGAGTCGCTCCGGAGGGCGTTCGTACGGCAGTTGGGGGTGACGCCGGGCGCCTTCCGCACGACCTTCCGGACGACCGGTACGGGCACGGGCACAGCCCCGAACACGGCTTTCGCGAACACAGAACAGGACAGGCAGGCATGACCCCGAACGACAAACTCCAACTCGACTACTTCAAGCCGGAACTCGTCGTCATCCCGTGCGGCAGCCGCAAACTCGACCGGCCCGCGCGCGCCGCCGACCTGTACACCGGCTCGTACCACCGCGCGTGCCGCAAGGCGGCCGACGCGCTACGACCCGACAGGCTGCTGATCCTCTCCGCGCGGTACGGCCTGCTCGACCTCGACGACGTGGTCGAGCCGTACGACACCCCGCACGGCACGACGGATGCCGTGACGTCCCAACTCATCCTGGACCAGGCGACGTTTCGTGGCATCGTCCTCCTCGACCCGGTCGTAGCCCTCGGCGGCGCCCGGCACGTCGGCCTCGTCCACTCCGTCTGGCCGCACGCCCTCACCCCGCTGGCCGGAACCCGAGGCATGGGTGAGCAGATGGCCCGCCTCGCGGCACTGCGCAACGGCGCTGTCAACTAGCCTGGCTGCGTAAGGGAGTTGCTCAGTTCCCGCGTCGCCGACCGCGCAGTCCTGGTGACGGCGACGTGGCGCAGGGAGCCGCCGGTCACCACGATCCACGCCAGGACGAGCAGCGCGTAGAACACCACGGCCGGCCAGACGAACAACACCGAACCGGTGCGCGCCGCAAGGGCGTTGGTGGCGGTCACGAGCGCGCCGAACGGGAAGATGAACGACCACCAGGTCGGCGCGAACGGCAGCCCGGCGCGGATCGTCCGTGCGGTCAGGGCGGTGGCGAGCGCCAGCCACAGCAGGGCGAAGCCCCACACCAGGATTCCGCCCAGCAGCGCGAGGGCCTCGGCGCCCCGGGCGTAGAGCGCGGGCAGTGTGCCCGGTGCCGCCGCGGCGAGCGCGCCGAGCGCCGTCACCGCCTGGCCCAGGGCCCCGAGGCCGATCCACACCGTGGGCACCATGGCGCCGGTGGGTGCGTCGTGGTGCACGAGACGGCCGTAGAGGATGGTCAGGACGAGCAGGGCGGCGACGAGGCCGAGGCCGAGCATCGCGTAGCAGGCGAGGAGCAGGGCGAGTCGGAGTTGACCGGCCGGGGTGTGGGGGACGAGCAGGGCGCCGGTCGCGGCGGAGACCATCGGGGGCACGATCGGCATCAGCCAGCCGCCGAACGCCGCGTCCGGCGCGAAGCGGTGCCGGGTGACCATCAGGTACGGCACCGTGCAGGCCGTGGCGAGGCCGAGTGCGGTGCCGAGCGACCACAGCACCCGGTCCACGTCCAGCGCGGCGTCGAGCCCGATCACCCGCCGGCCGAGCAGCAGTGCCCCGGCGCCGACCGTGAGCAGGGCCATCGGCGGTGCGCCGAAGAACTGCGCCACGACCGGATCCCCCACGTGCGACCGCAGCGCCCGACCCCGGAGGTACCCGACGGCCAGCAGCACCAGCAGCAGTACGGCACCCACCCAGACGACCGTGGCGGCGGTCCGCAGCCCGGGGAGGCTCCGCGGGAGGGTGACCGCCGCGTTGGCGACGATGCCGGTGCCCATCACGGCCGCGAACCAGCTGGGGCTGAGGGGTGGGCGGGTTGCGCTGGGGGCCGTGGGCGACGGGGAACGCGGGGATGTGGAGCGGATCATGGCCCCAACGTAGGTCGGGGTGGGGGCAGCGCTGTCGGTCGTGTCCTGATGTCTGGGCGTCGTGGCAGACAGCGAGGGGCGTGTGTCAGGGCGTGCGGTGCGACTGCGCCGTCAGGTGCGGGGCATCACTCCCCCAGCGTCCGGCTCATCGGGCCGTTGTGGCGGTCGGACGTTGAAGGTGGTGTTCGGGAAGTCGCGGCCCTGGAGGACCGGGGCGTAATAACTGCCGCCGCTGATCGCGTTGTTGACCGAGCCGTCGCCGGTGCGGACCAGCTTGGCCTGTTCGTTCCAGGCGATGAGGGCGGTGGCGAAGTCGGGGTCAAGTGCCGCGCGTACGGCCAGGGCCGTGCTCAGCGCGTGGGCCCGGGTCTCGTCACCAGGGGCCTGTTGGAGGCGCATCAGTTCGTCCTCGCCCGGGCCGGGCCCGCCCGTAGTGTCGTCGCCGCGGTGGAACGGGCGGCGTACGAGAGTCGCGAGGGCCGTCCACATCTGTCGTCCCACTTCGCCGCCCGCGCCGCCGGCCAGCGACGCGAGCAGTCCTACCGACACCGGGTCCATCTGGCACCATCCTTGACGGGGCGTCACCACTCCTGTCGTGGGGAACGCTCGGCGGGGTGTTCCGGTTCCCGCCGGTCACGGAGTGCCAGGTCTGGCTCGTACGTAGAGGCGTACGAGTCCACGCATGCGCCACCTGTCCGGCGCCGTACCGGACTCGATCAGGTGCAGCAGTGACGTGAGCCGGCCGCGGACGGTGTCCTCGGGTTCGGCGCAGAGTGCGGCGAGGGTCGATGTGGTCGTCTCCGGTGCGTCGCTGAGGGCGAGCAGGCGCAGCAGCCGCGTCTGTGTCGGATCCAGGCGGGCGTGGCCGGCATCGAGGCGGGTGCGCAAGTCACGGTCGGGATGGGTGAGTTCGGCGAGGCGAGTGCGCGGGTCGGCAAGGTCTGCGGCCAGTGCCGCGAGCGGGCGAAACTGGTTTTCGGCGAGCAGGACCGCGGCAGTGCGCAGGGCGAGCGGCAGGCCGTCGCAGAGGTCGGCGACGCGTGCGGCGTCCTCGGGGTGGTCGAGGATCCTGGTGTCGTCGGGGTGGGCCATCGTCACGGCGTGGTGGAGAAGCCGGGTCGCGTCGGCCGTGGCCAATGGGCTCAGGACGATGTGGTCCGTCCCCAGACCGTCGAGGTGCACCGGTGTCGTAACGATCGTGGTCGCCGGGGCCGTGGCGGGCAGTAGTCCGGCGAGCTGGTCGGCATGCGTCACGTCGTCGAGGACGATGAGCAACGGGCTGCCGTTGCGGGCGAGTTCGGTGAGGATCAGGGCGTGGAGAGCGGACCGCGCCGCGCGCGTGGGCGGCACGCGGTCGGCGGGCAGTCCCATCGCCCGCAGGAATCCGCCGAGCAGGGCGGAGCCGTGCAGCCGCGACACGTCGGCGAACAGCACGCCGCCCGCGAACCGGCCCTGGGCGAGGGCCTGGTGAGCGGCCGTCAGGACGAGTTCCGTCTTTCCGCTGCCGGTCGGGCCGCCGACGACCACCACGGGACCGCCCTGCCGCGTGTCGCGCGCGAAGAGGGTACTCAGGGCGGCCAGTTCGTCGTCGTACCCCGCGAATGCCGGGGTCGGTGCGGGCAACGCGGTGAGAGCGGGCGGGAGTTCGTACGGCATGCGGAAGGTGACGTCGCGGCCCTGCATCACCCACGACAGGAACAGGCCACCCGAAATGGCGTTGTCCACGGGCCAGTCGTCGAAGGGCTCGTCGTCGCCGAGCGGTTCGTCCGTCACGGGGTGGCTTCGGCTCGACGCGCGGTCCGCCACTGGTCGCGGACCAGATCGTCCAGGCCTAGCGTCGTCGGTGCCCAGCCCAGCGCCGTTCTGATCGCCGTGGTGTCCGCGATCAGCACCCTGGCCTCCTGGGCGATGGCGGGCAGGTGGCGCAGCGGCACCGGATTCCCGGTCAGCCGTTCGACCGACGCGACCAGGTCCCGGACGCTCGCCGGATGCGCGCCGAGGTTGTAAACGGCGTGCCGCCCGGGCGAGTTGGCGCGCAACGCCCGCGTGAAGGCCGCCGCCACATCCCTGACGTGGACGAAGTCGCGTACGGCCGTGCCGTCGCCGTTGATCTCCAGCGGGGACGTGGGCCGGGTCGCGGCGGCCACGGCGACGGCGCGCGGGATGATCCGTGTCAGGTCCTGGTCGGCGCGGCCCGCCGAGGCGCCGGCCGCGTTGAAGATCCGCAGCGTGGTGGCGCCGAGGACTCCGGTGGCCGCCTGCCGGGCGATGAGGTCCTCGGCCGCGGCTTTCGACGCGGCGTAGGCGTGGAGGGGGTCGCGTGGTGTCGCCTCGTCGACGGGTACGCGGGCGGGACGGCCGTAGACCGAGCCGGTCGAGGCGAAGACAAGGCCGGCGGGGCGTCCTGTGCGCTCGGTCTCGGCTGCCATCGCGTCGAGGAGATGGGCCGTGCCCGTCACGTTCACGGCGTGGTAGCGCGTGGGTGGTCGGGAGCCGAGGCGGGCCCGGGCGAGTCCCGCGAGGTGGCAGACGCCGTCCGTGCCGCGGACGGCTGCCGACACTGCGGCGTGGTCCGTCAGGTCCGCGTGCCGTGTCTCGACGCCGTCGGGGAGGTCGGGCTCGTGCTCGTGCACCACGGCGACGACCTCTTCGCCATGGGCGAGGAGGTCGTTCACCACGGCCCGGCCGACGTATCCGGCCGCGCCGGTGACAAGGATCTTCATGGGCTCGTCCAAACGCTCGTCACACGGGCCGGCGGCGGTCGCCGTCAGGCCTCGCCGTCCGACGCGCCGTCGGGTTCCTCGTCGGTGCCGGGTCCGGGCAGGTTCGCGAGGTCGCCGATCAGTGCCTCCACGGCGGCGGTGTCGCCCAGTCGCTCGAACAGCTCGACCGCCCGCTGCCAGTGGACCCGTGCCGACGCCGGATCGTCCGTCGCGACGTACAACTCGCCGAGAGTACGCAGGACTTCGGCCTCGTCCCGGATGTCGTTGATGCGCTCGAAGACCTCGCGTGCCTCCAGGCAGTGTCCGATCGACTGCCCGTACTCCGCCCGTCGCCGCGCGATGCCCGCGTGCAGCAGCTTGCAACGGGCCCAGGCCCGGTCGTCGCGCCGTCCGTCGAGGTCCTCCCAGATGGCCAGGGCACCGGCGGCCGCTTCGGCGGCCTCGTCCAGGCGGTCGAGGTGGGCCAGGGAGACCGCGATGGTGTCGAGGGCCGCCGCGTTGCCGGAGCGGTCGGGCACTGTGAGCCGGGCCATCACGTCGAGCGCCTCGTACGAGAGCCGCAGCGCCTCCTCCCAGTCCTCCCAGACCCGTGCGGTCATGGCCATGTCCTTGAGGGAGTCGGCCTGTCCGTGCAGGTCGCCCAGTCCGCGCCGGACGTCCAGCCCAGCGGCGAACGCGGCGCGGGAGCGCTCCGGTCGGCCGATGGCGCGGTAGCCGGTGCCGAGGTTGTTCAGGAGCCAGCCCTGGCCCGAGTGGGCGCCGCACCGGGCCGCCGCGTCGGCGGCGACCTGATGCGCCTCGATCCACTGGTCCCAGGACAGCGTCTGGGTGAGGAAGCCCCACATGCTCAGCGGGATGGTCCACACGAGGTGGCCCATCCCCTCGGAGACGCCGTTGTGCACGACCGCCACGAGGTTGGGCTGCTCGGCTTCGCACCAGGCGAGGGCCCCGTTCCGGTCGGGGAACGCGGCGGGTGCGGGTCCGGGCGGCTCGCCGAGGTCCGGGCGGATCCGCCCGGGCCGCATGACCTGGTCGGCGATGTTCACGGAGTGCGTGTACCAGGTGAACAGGTTCTCCAACACCGGCCACCGCTCCTCGTCCTCTGCGGCGAGCCGGTCGCTGAAGGAACGGACGAGGTCGTGCATGCGCCAACGCCCGTACGGCGTACCGGCCTCCACCAAGTGGGCGCGGGCCAGGTCCTGGAGGTCCCTGCGGGCCGCGTCGCCGTCCGTGCCGGCGAGCACGGCGACGGCGTCCGTGGAGACGTCCGGCCCCGGGTTCAATGACAACAGGCGGAACAACCGCGCGTGCCGCATGGGCAGTTGACGGTACGACAGCTCGAATGCGGCACCCACGGCGATGTCGTCGTACCGCAGCGCCTCCAACCGCGCCTTCTCGTCGGCGAGTTCGTCCGCCATCCGTGCGAGCGGCCGGTCGGGTCTGAAGATCAGCACGGCACCGATGATGCGCAGCGCCAGCGGCAGTCCTGCGCACAAATCGGCGATTCTGAGGGCGTCTTCGGGCGAGTCCGTGACACGGGTGTCGTGCGGACGCGCCATCCTCAGGGTGCTGTCGAGAAGCCTGACCGCGTCATTCATGAGGAGAATATCCAGGTCCAGCAGACGGGCGTTCAGCATACCGAGGGTGTGCCGGGACGTCACGACGGCGCCCGTCCAACTGTCCGCGGGCAGCAGAGCCCTGGCCTGCTCGTCGGTCGCGGCGTTGTCGATCACCACGAGGATGCGGCGGCCCTCTTTCGCGTACGAGGCGAGGATCGAGGTGTACAGCCGCTGCCGGTCCTGCACGCCGTGCGGGATGTGCTCGCCGGGCACACCGAGTGCCCTCAGGAATCCCTCCAGCGCCTGTGCGGGCTCGACGCGGCGGACGTCGTCGTAGCCGAACAGGTCGACGAACAGGACGCCGCCCGGGAACCAGCCCTGGTCCAGGGCGGTGCGGGCCGACTGGAGCGCGAGTTCGGTCTTGCCGACGCCGGCCAGGCCGCCGACCGCGGTGACGATCACGACCGGTCCGCCCGCGCTGCCGGCCGACGCTCCGGCGGCGGGGTCCAAACGGCCCAGCAGGACGTCGAGATGGGGGTCGCGGCCGACGAACACGGGGGACGCGGGCGGGAGTCCGTGCAGCGCCGGCGATACCTGCGGTGGTAACTCGATGGTGATGTGGCGGCCTTGGACGACGGTGGAGAAGAACACCCCGTTGGAAATCTTGTTGCTGATTCCGGTCACGCTCATCGTTCATGCCGCCCTTGCGGATTCCGATGGTGCTGATGCCCGAGCTTCGTGTCGGCCGTCGAGCGCGGCCGGGCCGCGCGTCTCCCCCGCTCGTGCGAGGGTGCCGTGTTCCACGTGATGCCCAGGCTGAGAATGCCCCCTGGAGTGTGGCCGGAACCGCATGGGACGCGTCCGATGCACGAGCCGCCGTTGCCGGGACGATGCCCATGAGGTCACGGGGTGCGTCCGTACCGCGTGAACCGATCCGTCCCGGGTAGGAAACCGGCTCGGACGTGGCCGGACGAACGGTCGCGCCGTGCGCGAAGGGACGGTTGGGACATGGCGTTGGAACAGGCCGCCGAGGACGCGGTGGACGCGCTCGTCGTGAATGACGGGCGTGTACTGCTGGTGGATGTGCAGGGTGGTTGGAGTCTGCCGTCCGGTGTTCCCGAGGAGGCCGAGACGGCGCAGGCCGCTGCCGCGCGGGCGGTGTACGAACTCACCGGTTATCTCGTGGACGGAACGAGCCTTCTGGAGTCCGAGTCCGGGGGTGGGTCGGCCGTTGTGTGCCAGCTGTTGAGCGACGACCCGTCGGGGGAGGCTCAGCTCACCGCGGGGCAGCTGCGCTGGGCGTCGTTCGCCGATGCCATCGCCACCGGGCTGCCGACAGCCGTGCGTACCTATCTGGAGGGCCATACACCGGTGTAGGAAATGCCGGTTCCCGCGCGTGGTACCACTGGTACCGTGGACGTCATGCCGAACACGCCGAAAGCCATGAACCTCCGCTTCCGAGACCCCCGGCAGCGCGCGGCCATCGAGGCCGCCGCCAAGCAGGCCGGGGTCAGCCTGCAGGAGTACATCCTCTCGGCCGCCTATGCGCGGGCGACGGCCGTCGAAGAGCGGTTCCTTGAGGGCTTCAAGGAGTCGATGGCGCGCAGTGGCGCTGCTTTCGCGGCCGAGCCCGGCAGCGCTGATCCCAGCGCGGAGCAGCGGGCGGCCGAGGCGGACGCCCTTCGTGAACTTGAGCGCCAGGAGCAGGGGCACGCCGCGTGACCCAGCCCGAACCGCCGCACGCGCTCGACGTCACCTTCCTGCTGCATGCCGCCGAGCTCCTCGACCGCGATCCCCAGGTCGACGACTACGGGCCGCTCTACGCCGCGGCCGCCCGGGTCGACGCGCGCGCGATGGAGCGCGACATCTACGGTTCCCTGCACCTCAAGGCGGCCGCGCTGTTGCAGACCCTGGCGAAGTTGCCGTGCCTGGAGCACTCCAACGAGGCCTTCGCCTGGCACGCCACCGAGGCCTATCTGATCCTCAACGAACGCCGCCTCGACTACCCGCCCAAGGCCGCCGTGGCACTCGTCCGCGACGCCGCCTCCGGGGAACTGGGCCTCCCCCGGATCGCCCGCCAGCTCCGCGACTGGACCACCGCCTGAGCACACGGGCCTTCGACTCTCAGGCCGTCGCCTTCCGGATACGGGCGAGCAGGGTCCGTAGCTGCGCCCGGTCCTCCGTGTCCAGCTCGGCCGTCGCCTCCGCGAGCGCGAGGCCGTCGATCTCCTCCGCCTCGCGGTGGCACTCCCGGCCCTTGTCGGTGAGGCGCAGCAGGAACGCGCGACGGTCGTGCGGATGGCGTACGCGCTCCACCAGACCGTCGCGTTCCAGGCTGTCGACGATGCTGGTCGTGGTCCGAGCCGCGACGCCGGTCATCTCGCTCAAGTCCCGCATACGGAGGGGCTGTTCGGCGTGCGCGAGCATCCGCAGGGCACGCAGTCGGGCGACCGAGGCCCCGTTGGCGCGCAGCCGGGTCTCGACGAACTGGCGCAGCTGGTGCGTCGTCTCGTAGAGCTCGTCGACCAGGATGTCGCTGCTGCCGTGCACTGCCATGGCGTTCCCCGTTCCCCGTTCCGTGGTGAGGGCCGATTGTACGAGCCCCGGGCGGCGACAATGAGCACTCACATAGTGAGTATGCTCAGCATGTGCTGCCGTTCCGACGCCCTCCCGTCCCCCTCGCCCCTCGCCTTCGCGCTCCAGACCTCCGCCGGCTCCGCCTCCGCCGACCCGGCCAGCGTCTCGTCGTTCCCGTCATGTGCGTCTGCGTGACGTTCATAGCGATCGTCGACGGAGCGATCACGACCGTCGCGCTCCCGTCGATCGCGCGCCAGTTCCACTTGACGACCGCTGCCCTGGACGGGGTGGTCGTGGTCTATCCGGTCTGCCTGGCCATGGCCATCCCCGCCTCCGCCTGGCTGGTCGAACGGTTCGGCGCCAAGCGGGTGTTGCTCACCGCCCTCGGCGCCTTCCTCGTCTCGTCACTGCTGTGCGGCGCGGCGGCGAACCTCGGTCAGCTCATCGCCTCCCGCGCGGTGCAGGGCATGTCCGCCGGAGTGCTCTTCCCGGCCGCGTCCTCGCTGCTCTACAGCACCTTCAACTCCTGGGAGCAGGTGCGGATCTCGCGGTACATGATCATCCCGCAGCAGATAGCCCCGGCCGTCGCGCCAATGCTCGGCGGCTTGCTGGTGGACCATCTGTCCTGGCGCTGGGTGTTCTACGTCAACCTGCCCCTGGGCCTGCCCGCCGTGGCGTTCGGGGCGCTGTTCCTCGCCGAGCACCGGGGGCATCGTCCCGGCCGATTCGACCTCACCGGGCTGCTGTTGAGCGCGGCGGCTCTGGGCGGCGTGATGTTCGGCGTCTGCGAGGGACCCAACCGCGGCTGGACCTCCCCGTCCGTCGTCACCGCCCTCGTCGTAGGCGCAGTTCTGCTCACCGCCGCCATCGTCTTCGAACTGCGGGTCACCGAGCCGCTGTTGAAGCTCCGGCTCTTCGCGGACCGGCTCTTCCGGGACACCAACCTGATCAATCTGGTGGGCCTGGTGCCGATCCTCGGCGCGATGTACCTCGGCCCGCTCTTCCTCCAGCAGGGGCAGGGCCGTTCCGCGCTGGAGTCCGGCACGAGCACCTTCCCCGAGGCCTTCGGCGTCCTGCTGACCGTCCAGGTCGCCGGGATCCTCTACTCCAGGGTCGGCCCGCGCATCATCATCGGCTCGGGCCTGGCCATGGTGAGCGCGGTCCTGCTGCTCCTCGCCACCTGCGACCAGGACACCGGCCTCTGGACCTTCCGGGGCTACATGTTCCTGCTGGGCATCGGCATGGGCGGCGTCTTCATGCCGACCACGGTGGCCTCGCTGGCGACCCTGTCCCGCAAGGACCTGTCCCAGGCGTCCACGCTCAACACGGTCGTACGGCAGACCGGTGGCGCCTTCGCGCCGGCGGCGGTGACCACGGCCCTGGTCCTGAGCACGCCCACGGCGGCCGCGGCGAATCCACCCATCTCCGCTTACCAGCATGCCTACTTGACCCTGGCCGCCCTCGCCGCGGTGACCACCGTCTTCGCCTTCACGATCCCCGACGGCCCGGCCCGCGCCGCCGCACGCGGCACCACCGCGTCGAGCGGCGGGAACGCCCCGGCCCGGCCCCGACGCCGACACGAGGAGGCGCACTGAGGCCCGCTCCACCACGACGCTCAGGGGGCACCGACACTCAGGGGGCGACCAGCTCTCAGGGCGTCACCGGCGAAATCGACCAGGAATCCCTGGAGTTGAGCACGGCGGTCGTGCACCCGGCGAGCCTCTTGTACCCCTGCGACACCGCCGTCACATGCTCCGCGGGCACTGGACCGCCGATCTCCTCGGCCATGGCGATGATCTTCTCCGGGCCCAACTCACGGTTGGCCAGCACCAGTTGGTTCAGGGGTTCGCGGCGCAGGTTCTCGTACTGCTCCAGGGCCCGTACGGGATCGCCGTGCCGGGAGAGCGCCCAGGCCAGGACACGCGCGTCGACGATCGACTGGGAGCCGCCGTTCATGCCCATGGGGTACATCGGGTGGGCGGCGTCGCCGACCAGCGTCACCCGGCCGGAACTCCAGCGCGGCAGCGGGGCCCGGTCCACCATCGGGTACTCGTAGATGCCGGTGGAGCTGCGGACCAGTTCGGGCAGGTCGACCCAGGGCAGGTCCCATCCGGCCAGCTCGGCCAGTGCCTCGGCCGTCGGGATCGGGCGGTTGGAGCGGTCGAGTCCCTCACCGGACTCCGGCCGACGGATCTCCAGCACCCAGTTCATCAGCGTGGGTCCGCCCTCGACCGCCGGGTCGGCGACGGGGTAGGCGACGAACTTGTCCCCGGGGCGCCCGCCGGCCACCACGATCGCCCGGCCACCGAGGATGTGCGGGTACCGGCTCATGCCCCGCCACATCTGCACGCCGTTCCGGCGCGGGGGCCCTTCGCCGGGATGGAGTTGGGCCCGCAGCCGGGAGTCGATGCTTGTTGTAGACGAGGCGGACGCACCCGAACGTGCGCGACAACTCGGCCGCCTGCTCGCCTGTGGGGTAAAAGCGGTACTTGAACGCCCGCTTGACCTGCCGCGCCAAACCTCACACCGTATCAACCCCTGTGTGAGTGGCGGGTGTCGGCCGGTAGACGGTGGACGCCGGTCCGCCCTGACGGCGAACCGGCTTTCCCTGCCCTGCTTCGCAGGAGCTTCGTTTCCTCCCCCGGCCGAAGCCGGGGGTATCCACGAAGGAGAGCCCCGATGAGGGGCGGGCGTAAAGTCCGAGGTCGGAAGGGAGACGCGCATGGATGGGGACGGGCTTCCCGCGTCGAATGCAGCCGAGCTGCTCGTCGGCCGTGATCACGACCTCGGGCTGGTCCGGGGTTTCGTCGACGAGGCCATGGTCTCCGGCGGGGCGCTGCTGCTGTCCGGGGACGCCGGTGTCGGCAAGACGGTGTTGCTGGATGCCGCGGCCGGACAGGCTCGTGTCATGGGCGCGCGGGTCGTGCGTGCCGCCGGTGTGGAGTTCGAGAGCACGATCAGTTTCGCGGGTCTCCACCAGGTCCTTCAGCCGCTGTTGCCCGGGCTCGACCGCCTGACCGACCCGTACCGCACCGCCCTCAGCGTCGCGCTGGGGCTGGACCAGGGCGCACCTTCCGATCAGCTGCTGGTGTCGAACGCGGCGCTGACCCTGCTCGTCCAGGCCGCCGCGGAGCGCCCGTTGCTGGTGATCGTCGACGATCTCCCGTGGCTGGACCGTGCCAGCGCCGTGGTGCTCGGCTTCGTCGCCCGCCGCCTGGGAGGCAGCCGCGTCGGCTTTCTCGGCGCCTACCGGTCGGGGGAAGGAAGCTTCTTCGAGCGCGGCGGGGTGCCCCATCACGACGTACGACCTCTCGATACGACGGCTGCGGCGGCGCTGATCCAGGCGCGCACCCCGTCCCTGGCCCCGCGCGTCCGGGAGCGGCTGCTGGCGGAGGCGCAGGGCAACCCCCTTGCCCTGCTGGAACTGCCCGTCGCGCTCACCGCACCGCAGCGCTCCGGAGCCGCGGTCCCCGAGCTGCTGCCGCTGAGCCGTCGTCTCCAGGCCGTGTTCGCGTCCCGCGTCGAGACGCTGCCCGCGTCGACCCGGCTGCTCCTCCTGTACGCGGTCCTGGACGGCACCGGCGATCTGCGCGTCCTCACCTCGGCCACCTCCGAGCGGACCGGCATGGAGGACCTGGCGGACGCGGAACGGGCCGGACTCGTGGACGCGACGACCGGGCGACTGGTGTTCCGCCATCCCCTCACGCGCTCGGCCGTCGTGGAACTCGCCACCAGCGAGCAGCGTCGCGAGGTGCATCGCGCCCTGGCGGAGTACTGGTCCGACCGCCCCGAGCGACGCGCCTGGCACCTCGCCCATGCCACGGTCGAGCCCACCGAGGAAGTCGCGAGCCTGTTGGAGGAAGTGGCGCGCGACACCGTGCGGCGTGGTGACGCGGGCGGTGCCATCGCCGCGCTGCTGCGCGCCGCGGAGTTGAGCCCGCGCGGCTACGAGCGCAGTCGCCGGATCGCGGAGGCGGCCTATCTCGGCGCGGATCTGACCGGCGATCTGCGCGACGTGCCCCGGCTGCTCGAAGAGGCCCGCCTGGCCGACGGCGGACGGGCGGGTCCGTTGGTCGCCGCGGTCGCCGCCGCGCACCACATCCTCCTCAGCGGTGAGGGCGACCTCGACACCGCCCACCGGCTGCTCGTCGGCGCGATCGACATGCAGCACCAGCCGTACGACGCCGCCGATCCCACCATGATCGACGCGCTGTACACGCTCGCCTGGCTGTGCCAGAGCAGTCAGCGCACGGAGATGTGGCAGCCGCTGCACCGGGCGCTCGGTCTGCTGAAACCGGAGGTCCCGGACCAACTCGCCCTGACCCTCAGCACGATGGCCGACCCGGCGCGCACGGCACCGCCCGCGCTCGGAAGGCTCGACGAGGCCATCGCCTCCCTCGACCAGGAGGCCGACCCGGTCCGCGTCATCCGGCTCGCCATGACCTCTCTCTACGTCGACCGGCTGCCGGCGTGCAGGACGGCGCTGCGGCGCGTGCTGCGCGACGGGCGGGACAACAGCTCGCTCACCGTGGAGATCCAGGGGCTGGTGTATCTGGGCCGGGACCATTTCGCGGCTGGTGAGTGGGACGAGTTGGAGGCGCAGGCCGCGCAGGGCCGGGACCTGGGTGAAGAGCACAGCTACCAGCTGCTGTCGACGGAGTTCCTGTACCAACGTGCGTTGGTCGCCGCTGCCCGGGGTGACGAGACCGCCGTCAAAGCCCTCACGGACGAGATGACCCTGTGGGCGACACCGCGCGGTGTGGGCTCCTACCTGTCGTGCGCCTCGCACGCGAGGGCGCTCGCCGCGCTCGGCCAGGGCCGGTTCGAGGACGCCTACCGCCACGCGTGCGCCATCAGCCGCGCGGGAGAACTCGCCTCGCACGTCCCGCCGGCCCTGTTCGTCGTCATGGATCTCGTCGAGGCCGCGGTCAGAACGGGCCGGACCTCCGAGGCAACAGCCCACGCAGCGGCGGCAGATGAGGCCGGCATCGCCGCGATCTCGCCACGGCTCGCCCTGCTCGTGAAGGCGTCGGCGGCGATCGCAGCCGTGGACCATGAAGCGCTCGGCCTGTTCGAGGAGGCGCTCACCGTACCCGGCACCGACCGCTGGCCCTTCGAGCTGGCCCGGGTCCGGCTCGCCTACGGCGAACGCCTCCGCCGGGTGAAAGCCACGACGGAGGCGCGCACCCAACTCGCCGACGCCATCGACACGTTCGAGCGGCTCGGTGCCCGCCCCTGGACGGCCCGGGCGGGCAACGAGCTGCGGGCGACCGGCCTGTCCGTCGGAACCGCCGGGTTCAGCGGAGCGGCGTCACTGACGCCCCAGCAACGGGAGATCGCGCTCCTCGCGGCGGCCGGTCTCACCAACAAACAGATCGCCGAGCGCCTCTTCCTCTCGCCCCGCACCGTCGCCGCCCACCTGCGCCAGCTCTTCCCGAAGCTGGGCGTGGCCTCCCGCGCCGCGTTGCGCGACGCATTGGCGGACCTGCCTCCCGACTAGAACGGCATCGGCGTTCAGAAGATGCCCTGCCCCGGAACCAGGATCCCCTTCGGGTCGTACGTCTTCCTGGCCTCGGCGAACCGCTTCCAGGCCGGCCCGAAGTGCCGCTTCCAGTCGGCGTGTTGGAACGGGATCGAGCCGACCGGGTACTGGGTGCCGCCGGCCGCCTGGACCGTCTCGTACGCGGACCGGTTGGCGGCCAGCAGTCTCTGTACGGTCGCCGTGTCCTCGGGCGGCGCGGCGCGGAGGACCGCGAACAGGTAGGGCATCGGATCGTCAGGCATCCGCAGCAGCGGGGTGTGGAGGTGCTCGCGCAGCAGGGGGTACAGGAGGACGACGCCAGGTCCCAGGTCGGCCGGGGTGAGCGCCTCCAGCAGGGTGCCGGCCACGTCGGCGGTCCTACGGCCCGGCATGACCAGGTTGAGCCAGGGGTGGGCGTAGGCCCAGAGGCCCGCTTCCTTCAGGGCGGCGACGGAGGCGGCGAGCCGGTCGAGGAAGTCGTAGTAGCCGAGGTCGGTGATCTGGGCGCCGGACGTGACGTAGCGCAGACCTCGCAGGAGAACCGTGTCGTCGGGGGTGTCCCCCACCGGCGGCCCGTAGGCGACGGCCTCGATGGCGAACTGGTTGAAGGCTCCGGCGGTATCCGCGCCGACCTGGCCCTCCAGGTAGGCGAAACGGCCCTCGGTGGCGAGGAGTTGCTGGTCGTCGAGGAAGGTCTGGAGGTCGTCGTACGGGAGGAGGTAGTGCCGTACGGTCTCCGGGGCCGGGACCAGGCGCAGGGTGGCGGCGACGATCACCGCGCACTGGCCCAGGCCGGCGAGCACGGCGTGGAAGAGGTCGGGGTGGCGGGTCGGGGAGCAGCGGAGCAACTCCCCTGCTCCGGTGACGACTTCGAGTTCGAGGACGTTGTCGACCTGCGCGCCCTGCTGGTGGCTCTGGCCGCCCAGGCCGCCGACGGAGAGGGTGCCGCCGACGGAGAGTTCGAGGTAGTCGGTGAAGACGGGCGGGGTCAGACCGTGGGCGATGGCCGCCTTGGCGACGTCGCTCCACTTGGCGCCCGCGCCGACCGTGACGCGTGAACTCCCCGTCCGTACCGGGCCGATGGAGGCGAGCGGCTCGGTCTCGATGATCAGGCCGCCCTCGACCTGCGCCTGCCCGTTCGTCCCGTGGCCCTGTCCGCGCGGGGCCACCTTGAGTCCGTGCAGATTGCAGAACCGCACCATTGCGACGACGTCCCGCACTGAGCCCGGCCGCAGCACCGCGGCCGGGCGCCGGTGCACGATGTGCCCGAAGTCGTCGGCGTCCGCGCTGAGCGAGGCCTCGTCGGTGAGAAGCGTCCCGTCCAGATGAGGGAGGCCGGTGAGCGGCCGGCCGGTGTCGGTCACCGCCCAGCTGCGCGTGAAGGGATCGAAGCCGATCACCACGGCTGAGCCTGCGACCAGGCCGCGCAGAGCGGTGCGTCGAGACGGGGTGCGGGGCATGTGGTCCTCCTGAGACCGTCCGTGAAACGATCAACGACGGCTCAGTCTAGGCATGTTGGGGCACGGAGAAGGGTTCCGTCCCGGCGAGTTCCCCGACCGGTTCGACACCTGTCGCGGCGACCTGACCTTGCTAGTCGTCGCCCTGACTGTTCGAGTTCTGGCCCCACCGCCGCTTCTTGTCGGAGCTGCGCAGGAGTTCGCTCGCGGAGAGGGTCACGGTCGCGATGACACGGGCCCAGCGGGGGCCGCCGCGCTCGGCCCAGAACACACATGCGCACCCGCCGATGAGGAGCACCACGAGGACTAGCAGCACTGCACCGATCATGTTTCCCACCCCTGTCGCGTACGGTCCGGTGACACGTACGTTCCTGGTGATCTTCTCAGGTCCTGGGCGAGCCGAAACTCCCCTCTCGCATCCACGCGCGCGTGCCGAACGAAGCGCAGGCCCGTGAGGCCACGACGGCCGCCGCGCGCAGCACCTCGGCGAAGCCCTCCGAGGTCGGGCGGTCCCCCACGAGGTGGTACGCGAGCGCACCGTGCAGGACGTCACCCGCGCCCACCGTGTCCGCCACCTTCACCGACGGCACGTCCACCGTGCCTTCGCCGTCCGGGCCCGCCCAGACGACGGGGTCCGCTCCCCCGCTCACCGCCGACCGGACGACCCCGTGTTCCCGCAGGAAGCGCAGCGTGTCCGCGGGTGTGCTCGTGCCGGGTGGGTGGAAGTCGGCCGAGCAGACGGCCACGTCGATGAACGGCAGCAGCCTCTGGGTGCCGGGCTTCCAACTGCCGCCGTCGAAAAGGGTCTTACGGCCGAGGGCACGCGCGGAGCGGGCCGCGGCGACGGCCAGTTCCATGTGGTGGCCGTCGAACTCGACGATGTCACAGGCGGCCACCAGCGCGTCGAGGTCGTCGGGCGGGGCGAGCCGGTGTGCCGTGGCGTTGGTCGAGGCGACGGCGCGTTCTCCGGTGGACGCGGTCACCAGGACGGAGGAGACCGCGGGTGGCTGCGCCGAGTCGGCGGCCAGGTCGGAGACGGTCACGCCCAGCGCGTCCAGGTCGGCCGCCACCACAACTCCCAACGGGTGGGCGCCAATTGCGGTCAGGAGTGTGGCCGCGCCGCCCAAGTGGCCGAAGGCCACGGCCGCGTTCGCCGCCGGGCCGCCCGCGGCGACGACCTGGTCCCGAGCGGTGAGTTTCTCGTTCGAGCCGGGTGCGTGGTCCACGAGCTGGATGACGTCCAGGGTGCACAGACCGACGAACAGTCCTGTGGGGCGTCCTCTCTCCACCGACGACCTCCTCGCGCGATTTACTAACAATTGGTTGAGCAGTCCAGGCTGATAAATCTACTGTTAGTAACCATGAAGGTGAACAGCCCGAACGACACCGCCCGGCTCGCGTCCGAGCTGCGGCTCGCGGTGGGCCGGGTGACCCGGCGCCTGCGTCAGGCGCACGCCGTGGGGGACGTGTCACTTTCCGGAGTCTCGGTCCTGGCCCGGCTCGCCCGTGACGGCTCCGAGTCGCCCACATCGCTCGCCGAGGCCGAGCGAGTACGCCCGCAGGCGATGGCCAGCACCCTCGCGGTGCTCGAACAGCGCGGGCTGGTCGGCCGTAGCCCCGATGCCGCGGACGGGCGGCGGAGCATCGTGGCGATCACGGACGAGGGACGCGCCGTGCTGGCCGAGCGGCGCTCCGCGTCGGTCCACCGGCTCGGGGCCGTCCTCGACGAGTTCACCGCGGAGGAGCGCGCGACCCTCGCGTCGGCCCTACCCCTCCTCGACCGACTGGCGGAGCGACTGTGACCGAGCGCGCGCACATACCCGGCGACGGACAGGAGAACGGGGGCGACCGGCCGTCGCTGCTGAGCGCCGTGCGCTCGGGGCGCCGTAAGGACCTTCCCCCGGGGCCGAACTACAAGTGGGTCGCACTGTCGAACACCACGCTCGGCGTGCTCATCGCCACGATGGACGCCTCGATCGTGATCATCTCGCTGCCCGCGATCTTCCGCGGCATCGGCCTCGATCCGCTCGCGCCGGGCAACATCGGCTATCTGCTCTGGATGATCCTGGGCTATCTGCTGGTCTCGGCGGTGCTGGTCGTCGTGCTCGGCCGGCTCGGCGACATGTTCGGCCGGGTGAAGATCTACAACATCGGCTTCCTGATCTTCGCGTGCGCGTCCGTCGCGCTGTCCCTCGACCCGTTCCGCGCGGGAGCGGGCGCGATGTGGCTGATCCTCTGGCGCGTCGTGCAGGCCTTCGGCGGTTCCATGCTCACCGCCAACTCGGCCGCGATCCTCACCGACGCCTTCCCCGCCCGGCAGCGCGGAATGGCGCTCGGCGTCAACCAGATCACCGCCCTGGCAGGCCAGTTCCTCGGCCTTCTCGCCGGCGGTCTGCTGGCCGTCGTCGACTGGCGCGCGGTGTTCTGGGTGAGCGTGCCGATCAGCATCACCGGCACGATCTGGTCGTACCTGAGTCTGCGCGAGACCTCGGCCGGCCGCCCCGGCCGCATCGACTGGCTCGGCAACCTCACCTTCGCGGCCGGCGCCGGCATCCTCCTCGCGGGCATCACCTACGGCATCCAGCCCTACGGCGGCAGCGCCACCGGCTGGGGAAACCCGTGGGTGCTCAGCGGCCTCATCGGCGGCGTCGTACTCCTGCTGGTCTTCTGCTACGTCGAGACGCACATCGCCGAACCGATGTTCAACCTGGCGCTGTTCAAGGTGCGCGCCTTCGCCGCGGGCAACCTGGCCGCCCTGCTCACCGCGATCGCGCGGGGCGGGCTGCAGTTCATGCTGATCATCTGGCTGCAGGGAATCTGGCTGCCGTTGCACGGCTACGACTACGAGGACACCCCGCTGTGGGCGGGCATCTTCATGCTCCCGCTCACCGTCGGCTTCCTCATCGCCGGGCCCGTGTCCGGATATCTGTCGGACCGGTTCGGCGCCCGGATGTTCTCGACGGTCGGGCTGATCGTCGTCGCGCTCTCCTTCCTCGGCCTGCTCGCGCTGCCCATCGACTTCGACTACGGCATGTTCGCGGCGCTGCTGCTGCTCAACGGTCTTGGCCAGGGCATGTTCTCCGCGCCGAACACGTCGTCCATCATGGGCAGCGTGCCGAGCGAGTACCGGGGTGTCGCCTCGGGCATGCGGTCCACCTTCCAGAACTCGGGCACCGCGCTGTCCATCGGCGTGTTCTTCTCCCTGATGGTGTCCGGGCTCGCGACCTCGCTGCCCAGGACGCTGAGCCACGGACTCCAGATGCACGGGGTACCGGCCGGCGCGGCCCAGCAGGCGGCGTCGCTGCCTCCGGTGAGCACGCTGTTCGCCACGTTCCTCGGCAACAACCCCATCCAGCACCTGCTCGCGTCCAACGGAACCCTCGACCACGTCACCGCCGCCCAGCGCGCCGTCCTGACCGGCCACACCTTCTTCCCCCAGCTGGTCTCAGGCCCGTTCCACCACGGCCTGACCATCGTCTTCAGCGTCGCCGCGGGCATGGCCCTGGTCTCCGCCGTCGCCTCGGCCCTGCGCGGCGGCCACAAGCCGGACCCGGAGCCCGGACCGTCACCGGCGGATCGGCCACCCGCCCCGGCGGAGACACCCGAGACTTCACAAGCGGGGCCGAACGGGCCGTCGTAGGACCCGAGTTGGTGCCACGCGGCAGGTGAGGGGGAAGTCGTCGATCCCTCCAAGCCCGGCGGCCTCGGGCCGGACCCAGCCGGAGGCCGCTCATGATCACGCGTTCAGCACCCGTCACTCCGCGTGAGGCGGATTGACATGGACGCTTCGTCGATTCGACAGTGTCGGGCGTGACGTCCTCTCCTGTTCGGCCCGACGGGCATCCGCTGCGTGCGCTGTGCGAGTCCCTGCTGTCGCGGCTCGACGAGCTCAGCGACACCGTCACCGACGACATCAGGCGCGAGCTCCCCTCGTACGCCGCGCTGCCACTGGCCGAGCAGCGCGCGACCGTGCACAGCCGGCTGCACGCCCTCTTGCGGGGTCTCGCCCTCGATGTGGAACCGACGGCCGGGCAACTGCTGGAGTTCCAGACCGAGTCACGCAGGAGGGCGTACTACGGTCTGCCCGTCCAGGACGCGCTCGCGACCTTTCACATCGGCGCCCGTCGGCTGTGGGACGAACTGCGGGCCGCGGCACGCGGTACGGCGGCCGAGGACACCGCCATCGAGCTGGTAGCACCACTGTGGATGTGGGTCCAGGCGGCAAGCGGCGTCGTCGCGGACGCCTTCGCGGACGAGGCCGGGTCACGGTACGGGCGCGAGGCCGGTCTCCGGCAGCGCTTCCTCGAACTGCTCCGCACCGGCGGGACACCCCGCGAGCACACCGCCGAGATCGCCCGTGAACTGGGATTCGACCCGGACGGTGACTTCCGCGCCCTGTGCACACCGGCCGCCCCGTGGGCCGCGGAAGGACACCTCGGCCTGCTGCAACGTGCGGCACGGCAGCTTGCCGGACGGGTCTCCTGCGGCCTGAGCGGGCAGTTGATGGTCGCGATCACCCAGCGGGTCGACCCAGCCGACCTGGCCACCCGTGTGATCAGCCTGTCCGGCGACGACGCGCGCGTGGGCGTCGGTCTCGACCGGTCCGGGCTCGCCGGTGCCGAGATGAGCATCGCCGACGCGGAGCGCGCCCTCGCCGTCGCGTCACAGGGCGGCCGCGCCACGTCGTTCGAGGACGTCTGGCTCCAGGCGAGCCTCGTCGACAGCCGGGAGCGGCTGCACCCCCTGTTCGCCGAAGACCGCCAACCGGGCGCTTCCTACACTCCGTTACTGCTGACTGCGCACCGCAGAAATTCCAGAGCATTGACTTCCTCCCCCTCCTGGAAGAGAGGGATTCCTACGGCTCGCGCAGTAGGGGTTCCTGCTTCAATGCCGACTGCCCGCCAGGAGAACTCCCTTGAGGTCTTACACCAGCTCCACAGGCCGAGACGGCCAGCCCGGCCGCCTTGATGTTGCGTGCCGCATTGATGTCGCGGTCATGCACTGCGCCACAATCGCACGTCCACTCGCGGACGTTCAACGGCATCGTCGCCGCGACCGTGCCGCAGGCCCCGCACAGCTTCGAGCTGGGGAACCAGCGGTCGATCACGACGAGTTCGCGCCCGTACCAGGCGCACTTGTACTCCAGCATGGAGCGCAGTTGCGTCCACGACGCGTCCGAGATGGCGCGGGCGAGCCTGCCGTTCTTCAGCAGGTTGCGGACGGCGAGGTCCTCGATCACGACCGTTTGGTTCTCACGGACGAGACGAGTCGACAGCTTGTGCAGGAAGTCGCGGCGCCGGTCGGCGATCCGCACATGCACGCGAGCGACCTTGCGGCGGGCCTTCTCCCGGTTCACCGAGCCCTTCGTCTTGCGGGACAACTCCCGCTGCGCCTTCGCGAGACGAGCGCGGTCACGCCGCTCATGACGCGGGTTGGTGACCTTCTCCCCGGTGGACAGGGTCACGAGCGACGTGATGCCGGCATCGATACCGACCGCATTCGTCGTGGCCGGAGCCGGAGCCATGCGGTCATCGCACAACATCGACACGAACCAGCGGCCCGCACTGTCACGGGACACGGTCACCGTCGTCGGAACCGAACCCTCCGGGAGCGGACGCGACCAGCGGACGTCCAGCGGACCGGCCATTTTCGCCAGCGTCAGACGGCCGTCGCGCCACGTGAAGGCGGAGCGGGTGTACTCGGCCGACGCACGGGACTTCTTCCGGGACTTGAAACGCGGGTGCTTCGTGCGCTTGGCGAAGAAGTTCCCGAACGCCGTCTGAAGATGGCGCAGCGCCTGCTGGAGCGGGACGGAGGACACCTCCGCCAGGAAGGCGAGTTCCCCGGTCTTCTTCCACTGGGTCAGCGCGGCCGACGACTGGACGTAGGAGATGCGGCGCTGCTCTCCGTACCAGGCCTGGGTGCGCTCCTCCAGCGCCTTGTTGTAGACGAGACGGACGCAGCCGAACGTGCGCGACAGCGCGGCCGCCTGCTCGTCCGTGGGGTAGAAGCGGTACTTGAACGCCCGCTTGACCTGCTGCGTCATGCCTCACGTTCTATCAGACCCCATGTGAGTGGCAGGTGTCGGCCGGTAGACGGTGGACGCTGGTCCGCCCTGACGGCGAACCAGCTTTCCCTGCCCCGCTCCGCAGGAGCTTCGATTCCTCCCCCGACTGAAGCCGGGAGTATCCACGAAAGAGAGCCCGATGAACGGACCAGGAATGACTGAGAAAGACCCGGGTTCCTACGTGATGGGAAATACCTTAGAGGAGGCGGACAGGCTCGGCATACAGGCCTCGCTGTACGACAGGCACACCGAATATCTGCTGCGGACGGCGGGGCTGCGCGAGGGAATGCGCGTTCTCGACGTCGGCTGCGGTACCGGCGAAGTATCGCTGGCCGCCGAGCGCGTGGCCGGTTCAAGCGGCCGCGTTCTCGGCGTGGACATGGACCCGGGAGTCCTGGAGCGTGCCCGAGAGAATGCGGCCGCGTCGAGCTTCGGGAATGTCACCTTCGAGCAGGGCATGCTCCCCGATCTCGAAATATCCGAGCCTTTTGAAGCCCTTGTGGGACGGCTGATCCTGATTCATCTCGACGATCCGGTGGCGACGGTGAAGGGGCTGACACGGCTGGTGCGTCCCGGTGGTGTGGTCACGTTCCAGGACTTCAGCATTTCCCGGACCCGCGCCATACCCGCGGTACCGCTGGTGACGGAGTCCGTGGGATGGATCAGTGCGGCACTGCGCGAAGGCCGCCGCGACCCCGACATGGGTGAGCAACTGGCCGACGTCCTGCGGCTCTCGGGGCTGTCCGATCCGAGCGTGGCGGTCGCCGTGCCCACGGGCGGTCCGGACTCGGCGGCGGTGACTCTCATCGCCGAGTCGGCGCGCAGCCTCCTGCCGGTGATGGAGCGCGGCGGAATCGCCACTGCCGAGGAGGTCGACATCGACACACTGCGGGCTCGCATGGCGCGCGCGTGCATGGAGGTGCAGGCGACGGTGTACGTCCCGGAACTCGTGGCCGCGTGGGCAGAGGTGCGATAACACCCCTTCCGGCGGGGCGAGTTGGACGATGCAGGGCCCAAGGTGGTGGGTGCGCGGGCTGCTTGCCTCCCGCACACCCACCGCTGTATCGTTTTTCGATAACATCGATAAACGATACACAGGGGGGCGGTCCGCCATGACCGACGAATCGACCGAGGCCAGGAACGGCAGCAGAAACCCGCTGGAACCCATGGCCGGCGTGGTCACCGTGCTCTGCGCGCTGGTCGCGGTGTTCCTGGTGCTGAAGGCGTACGCCGCGGTCGGGATCGGTGGCGTCTTCGGCTGGGGCGACGGTTCGGTCTGCGCCACCGACCCGTCCACACAGGGCGGCGGTGAGGACTGGTTCAGCCGGGTCATGGAGCCCAGGCCCGGCATCGAGGTCTCGTTCACGCCGCGGTACTGCGACTACTCCCCGAGCGGCGGCGCGCGTCTGCTCAGCACGCTGACCGAGCTGCCGTCCTCTGCCCTCTACATCGGCGCCCTGTTCCTGCTGTACTGGCTGATCCGCGCCGCGCGCCAGGACGGCCCGTACACCTTCCGCACCGCGGGCCGGCTACGCCTCCTGGGCTGGTACCTGGCCGTCGGCAGCCTCGTCTGCCACGTCACCGAGAGCGTCGCGGGAGCCGCCCTGCTCAACTCCCTGCGGACAGCGGACCACAGGCCGTTGCTCTACGACGTCGACCACGGCATGCCGTACTTCGCGCTGCTCACCGGCATCGGGCTGCTCTCCCTGGCCCGGATCATGCGGGTCGGCGCCGTGATGCGCGAAGACCTCGAAGGCGTCGTCTGATGTCCCCCGCCGAGGCGGACCCGCACGCCATCGAGGTCCACCTCGACCGGATCCTGGACGAACGGGGCATGACCCTGGCCGAACTGGCCGCCCAGGTGGGCGTCACGAACGTCAACCTGTCCATCCTCAAGAACGGCCGGGCGAAGGCCATCCGCTTCAGCACCCTGACCCGCATCTGCGAAGTCCTCGACTGCCAGCCCGGCGACCTCCTCACCCACCGCCCGCGGCACGGGAACGGGTGACGGCGTGGTGATGGCGACGTCGCCCCAAGGGCCGGTCGAGCTTCCCCGGATCGTCACCGAGCTCGCGGCGGGGCGGCCGGTGCGGGCCGTATGGAAGAACGACGTCGGCGGTCTGACGTTCCAGGTCGGCCTGGGGGATGCGCGGCAGTTCGTGAAGTGGACGCCGGCGGGCAGCGGCATCGACCTCTCGGCCGAGGTGGTGCGCCTGCGCTGGGCGGTGGCGTTCGCCGTGGTGCCGCGCGTCGTCGACGAGGGCGCGGACGAGACGGGGTCCTGGATCGTCACAGCTGGCCTGCCCGGGCGCATGGCCGTGGACGACCACTGGAAGCGCGACCCCGGCACCGCGGTACGCGCCATCGGTACCGGGCTGCGCGCCCTGCATGAGGAACTGCCCGTCACCGACTGCCCGTTCGGCTGGTCGGCCGGGCAACGGCTGGAGGCGGTGCGGTCCCGAGCGGCGGCGGGCCGGATCGATCCGGCGGACCGGCCCGAGGACTTTCAGCACCTCGGGACCGTCGAACGTGCGCTCGGGGTGCTCGCCGACATCCCGCCGGTCGATGAGCTCGTCGTCTGCCATGGCGACGCCTGCGCTCCGAACACCCTGATCGGCGACGACGGCAGGTGCAGCGGTCACGTCGACCTCGGCGAGCTCGGTGTCGCCGACCGCTGGGCCGACCTCGCCGTCGCGACGTGGAGTACGCGGTGGAACTACGGTCCCGGCTGGGAAGAGCCGTTGCTCGAAGCCTACGGAGTCGAGCCGGACCCGGAACGGATCAGGTACTACCGGCTGTTGTGGGAGCTGTCGGACTGAGCCGATGGACCGGCATGGTGCGGTGAAGCGGTTCGGGTCTCGGAGGACGGCCGTGTGTCCGCTCGCGGTGTGGGAGTCAGGTCACCAGGAGGTGTGGGTCTGCGACGGCTCCCTCGCCGGGAACACGGAGTCGCCGCCGAACAGCGGTGCCGGCTCGGGCTCCGACGCCTGCGCCTCGGTGTCGCCGAGCATCATGTCCGGGTCGAACATGACGATCACGGCGGCGACCAGGAGGACGAGGAGCGGGCCGGCGAGCATGACGAGGAGGAAGGCGACCAGGTCGGCCGAGGACTGCGAGGAACCGGCCACGTTGGTGAGGTGGACGGAGACCGCGGCCATGCCGGTGTAGTGCATGCCGGTCACGGCGACGCCCATCACCAGGCTCGCGCCGAGGCTCGCCCACAGCGCGTGGATGGAGACCGCCGCCCACAGCGCCGCGGTGGCGGCCGCGATGGCGATGGCGATGGAGAGCGCCACGGTCACGGGGTCGTAGTGGAGGGTGCCGTTCGTGTGGATGGCGGCCATGCCGAGGTAGTGCATGGCCGCGACTCCGAGCCCGGTGACCGCGCCGGCCACACCCAGGTTCAGCGGGGAGCCGCCCCGGTAACCGACGAGGAACACTCCCACGGCGACCACAGCGATCGCCACGGCGAGGCTCAAGAGGGTCTTCGTGGCGTCGTAGTTGACGAGCGCGCCCTCGACGCTGAAGCCGATCATGGCGATGAAGTGCATGGTCCATATGCCGCAGCCGATCGAGACGGCGCCGAGCGCCAGCCAGCGGGCTCTGTGCTGCGGGCGGCGCAGCGAACGGGTCGTGCAGCGCAGCCCGAGGGCCGCTCCCAGGCACGCCATCAGATAGGCGGCGACCGGGGTCACCGCGCCGTAGTAGAAGTCGGAGACAGTCGCGGCGGCGGCTGTGGTCATGGAGGGTTCCCTTCACGTACGTGACGGCAGGCGGCACCGTAGTCGCGGTGTGCCGGCACGGTGACGTGGCGCACGCTCCCGTCCGGCGGACCGCGGACGCTTGCGGTTCCTGCCGGGCGCGGTCCTCCGGTCGGGAGGGCGCGGGGACACAGGGTGCGCTACGGCAGGGGCGCGCGCGGATCGACCACTCCCGCCCCTGCCGCACGTTCGTACCGGCTCGGCCGGGCGGACTGACCTGCAGGAGCGCGCGGACGTCCTGCTGTTGGGCCACAGGACACGGGGAACCGAACGGTCGAGATCTGGCCACCTGGCCGAGTTGTGCATGATTCAATCACAAGGTGCACACATTTCCTGCACAAACCGGATAGGTGTTAGCCGAATCGATACATCGCCACCACTGCACACAAAGCCCACCACTATGGCGAGTTCGGCTGCTGTGGGTTCAACTTCCGCCGCGCTGACCGCCGTTGGGGTCGAGGACGAACTGCGGGTGCGTATCCGGCCGTTGCCGCCAGGTCCGCCGCAGGCCCCAGGGTTCTCAGATGCCGACGTGGTGATGGGCCGCCCACGCCGCGGGGGCGTCGGCGTAGTGGACGCGGACCAGTCGCGCCGTGCGGGCCAGGGCGACGGCCGGTTGGTCGTGGGCGGTGTCCAGGGCGTCGTAGAACGCGCGGGCCGTCGTCTCGGCGACGGCGTCCGGTACGCGCCACAGCGTGCCGATCACCCCGGAGAACCCGACGAGCAGGAACGCGGCCGTGAGGTGGATCGCCTCGTCCGCGAGGTCGCGGGGCGTGTACGTCGTCTCGCACGCCGAGAGGTACGCGAGACGGCCCCAGCCACCCCGGCGCGCGGCGATCTCGGCGAACGTCAGATCGAGGTCCGGCAGCAGGAAGCGGCTGGTGCCGGGGTCGTCCTGGTCCGCCACCGCGTGCAGCGCCATGTGCAGATGGGTGCAGGTGATCAGCGCGGAGACGAGGACGTCCCGCCCGCACTCGGCGAGGTCGAGCGGTTCGACGCCGAGGCTGTCCGCCGCCGCTCGGGCCTCGCGTCGCGCGGCGGGCAGTTCCGGCAGTCCCGGTCGGCGCACGTCGGCGTGCACGACGGCCGCCACCGTACGGTCCGGTGCCGACCCACGGGCCCGCGCGTAGTGCAGCGCGGTGACCGTGGGCGTGTACGAGGACACCGTGCGGTCCACCAGCGACTTCGGGATCCCCGAGGCGTCCTGGGCGTCCGTCGCCGTCGCGGCGTGCAACGGCAGCCGGCACAGCGCCTGGGTCGGCACCCACCAGACGCGGGCGTCCGGATCGGTCACCCGCAGCGCGGCGAGGACCGGGGCGGCCACCTCCCGCCACAGCAGGTCGAGCGTCGCGGTGACGCGCTCGTTGGCGACGTCGACCTCGTCCTGGGTGGCCCGGGGATCCAGCGCGGTGACGACGTCCGTGTGGAACGCGTCCCCCGCCTCCTCCACCTCGTCCGCGTCCAGGCCGTCCAGCGGCACGTGCCGCAGCCCCTCGTCGGTGAGCGCCAGCGCGTCGCAGCGGTACTCGCTGACGTTCACCACGACCACCGGACCGTGCGCGGCCTCGGCGAGCAACGACTCGACGGACGGCGGCAGTTGGAATCCGGCCTGCCCGGGCAACGCCCTGATCCTGCGTACGACGAGCGCGAGTTCGGCCTCCAGATCCCGGCGGCGTTCCCGCTCCAGGCCCGTTGCCTCCGTCGCCGGCGGAAGGTCCGGCAGCGTCAGCGGTGGATGGTCCAGGCGGTCGAGGGCGTCGCGCAGTTCCTCGAAGCGGCGGGCGAGGCCGGCGTCGGCGTCGTGGAGGTCCGCGAGGTCGGCGCGGATCCCCGACCGGCGGTTGAGGAGCACTCCGCGCCCGAGTTCCAGCAGGCTCAGCGCCCGCTCGGGTTCCCCGCAGGCCAGGCACATCGCGGCCGCGTCGCTCGCGAGCCCGGCGGCCTCGGCGAGCCTTCGCTGGGCGTCGGGCCGCTCCAGCCGGCGGGGCGTGGCGGCCGGCAGCAGTTCCACACCGAGCGCGAACGCATCGGCCGCGGCCCGCGCATCGCCCGTCAGCGCCGCGAGCCGGCCCTCTGCACGGGCGGCGTACAGCCGTACGTCCGCCGGGCCGGTCCCGGTCCGGGCGGCGGCGCGCAGTGCGTCGCGTACGCCTGCCAGGTCGTCCGCCTCGTGGGTGGACTCGTGCCGCAGGTTCAGTACGTAGGCGAGGTTGGCCAGTGAGCGGCTCAGGCCGGGATCGTCCCGCGGAGTGTCCACGACCACCCGGTGGGCCAGTGTCACCGCCTGGTCGAGGTCCCCGTCGCCGGACCGGGCGGCCAGGGCGAGGAGCAGGCTGCCGCGGACCGCGGTGGCCGACCGGCCCTCGTCGAGGGTGGTCAGGGCACCGCGCGCCGCGTCGACGGCCTCCGCTGCCGCCGCCGCGCGATGCGTCGACGCCACCCTCAACGTCGCGGCCAGGTTGGCGAGTTGGAGCGGGAGATGTGGATCGGTGGGCACGGTGGCCGCCACGGCCGTGCGCAGACCGGCGAGGGCCCGCTCCAACGTGTCCTGGTCGCCGGTGATGCTGTGGAGCGCGTGCAGTGCCAGGCCGTGGGCGCCCGCGACCGTCGCCAGCCGCCGGGGCGCCGGCCCCGCCGCCATCGCCTCCTCCAGGAGCGTGAGCGCCTCGGACAGGTCGTCCCGGACGCCGAGCGCCTCGTGGCGTTCGGTGAGGGCGGTGGCCAGATTGCTGAGCAGACTGGGACGTTCGGGGTGGCCCGCCGGGACCAGGTGCAGCGCCTCGCGCTGGAGGTCGATGTCCTCGTCGAGGTCGGCGAGGTCGCCGTCGCGGGTGTAGCGCGCGTACAGCGCCCCGCCGAGGTTGCTCAGCCGTAGCACCCGTTGGTGGGCGGGACCGTCGCCGCGTACGGCCGCCCGGCCGGCGGTGATCGCGGCGTCCAGTTCGTCGTCGGCGCCGTGCAGCCGGGTGCGGGCGGCGAGGGCGGCGCTCAGGTTGTTGAAGTGGATCCCGGCGTCGGGGTGGTCGTCGCCGAGCAGGGCGAGGGCCTCGCCGAACCGGCCGATCGCCGCGTCCAGTTCGGCGGGCTCGCCGGTCTCCTCCGCGTACCTCAGGAGCAGCAGGACTCCGAGGTTGCCGATGCGCCCGGCACGGTCGCCGGGCGGGCCGGCCTCGATCCGGACGGCCGACTCGCGGTACGCGATCCCCTCGTCCAGCGATCCGGGGTCCTCGCTCAGCAGATACGCGCAGCGCAGGACGTCGGCGAGGGTGTCGAGTGCGTCGGCCCGACGCTGCTCGTCGTCCCCGGCCAGGGCCAGCGCGGTCCGCGCCGCCCCCTCGGCCTCCTCCGCCACGCCGAAGTCCTCGTGCTGGTCGGCCCATTCGCACAGCACCGTGGCGGCGATCTGCCACACGTCGGAACGGCCCGCGGGCCGGGTGTCGCCGGCCGAGCGGCCCGCTGTCCCGGGGAGGTCGGCCACCGCACCCGATCGCACCGTTTCGGAGGCCGTCGCCGCGCGGACGACCGCGACCGCCTCCGCCAGTGCCTCCGGGTCCCCGGCGTAGTGGCATTCGGTCAGGGCGCCCGCCAACAGGCAGGCCCGCTTGGCGTGTTCCTCGTCGCCGTCGGCCGTGCGGTCCAGCGCGTCGCGTGCCGCGGTCGCGGCCTCCCGGGCGAGGCGCGGATCGTCGCTGCGGCCGGAGCGGTAGCGCAGGACCTGGGCGAGTTCGGCGTATTCGTCGGCCGCGTCGAGGCCGTGCTTCTCGCACTGTCCCACGGCGTCCCGGGCCGCCGCCTCGGCACGCGCGAGCGTCTCGGCCCTGCCGTCGTGCTCGTACCGCATCCGGTGGGCCTGGGCCAGGTGCAGCAGCGAACCGCCGCCCGCAGCGAGCGAGTCCCCGATCACCACGACGACCTCCTCGAACAGTTCGGGATCGTCGAGGTCCGATCCCGCCTGCAGCAGCAGTTCGGCCACCGACGAGAGGACCATGATCCGGGACAGCGGGTCGTCCGGGGCCCGGTCCGCCGCCCGGCGCGCGGTGGCGACGGCCTCCCGCAGCAGCCCGGTGTCGCCCGTCATCGCGTGCAACGCGGCCTGGGCCTCGGCGAGTTGACCGAGGACCACCGCCTCGTCCGGCCCCGCGTCGGCCAGGGCCCGGCGCAGCGCCTCCACCGACCGGACCCCCGCGGCGGCACCACCACCGCGCCGGGCCGACTCGGCGTGCAACGCGGCGATCCCCTCCAGCAGCGACACCCGGTCCTCCCGCCCGGCACCCCCGAGGACGGCCTCCAGAAGGCCGACGGCCCGGTCCGTACGGCGCGGGAAGCGGCCGTCCACGGTCGCCCGGCGGGCACACCGCAGCGCCAGGGCCAGCCGCAGGCGGCGGTACGGCGACGGCTTCACCGGGGTCGCCCGCCCCGCCTCAGCGCCGGTCGGTGCCGTCGGCTTCCCCCGCCGTGCTCTCGTCCGGGTCGGCGATGAGGTGCACCAGGACGGTGACCCGCTCCTGCAGGGGCTGTGGCGGAGGAACGTCGGCCGGGTCGGCGATGCGGTCCACCCGGTTCGGGCTGAGGACTTCGAGCCGGGCGACGGCGACTTTGACGGCGGGCCCGTCCTGCGCGTCGTACGCTGCGGCGAGCGCCTCGACCGCGGCGGCGGGCCGGGACCAAGCGGCCTGCGGAAGGCGCCACTTGGGGATGTCCTTGAGCAACTCGCCGGCCCGCGTGAGCAACACGGCATCCATGCTCGTTCCGGGTGAATCCGCCCTAGACTGCATGGGCTCAACTGTAGCGAGAACGCCGGGAGTGGCGACGCGAGGCGGGGGTGTACCGGCACGTGACCGAGGGAGAGTCGACGGAGCGGGAGGTCACGGAGCAGGAGGTCACGGTCCACGTCTTCGTCCCGCTGTACGGCGGACGCGCCGAGGAAGGGATGGCCTCCGTCCGGGCGATGTGGGGGCGCTTTCGTGAACTGCAGCATGCCGACCGGGAGTTGTACGCCACGCTGCCGGTCCGGGTGCCGGATCCCCTGCCCGCGCCGCACAGCACGGTCGTGGTGGCGGGCGTGCAGTCCGCGGACCGGCTCGACCAGGCGATCCTGCGACAGCACGGGGAGATCCTCAATCTGTCGGTCCTGCTCGGCGCCGGTCCGGGCCGGGAGTGGTCCGGGTTGCGCGAGCGGGTGGAGGCAATCGCGGGTCCGCTCGGGGCGTGTCATCTGGGCGCGGTGACACTGGAGTTGGGGAAACGTCCGGAGGGAACATTCGGGGACGTCGATCTGTCGGAGCCGGAGGGCGGCGAGGCGTCGCAGCGGTGGCGGCTGTTGCGGATGCTGGGGCGGGTCGGTGCGGATCCGCGGCTCGGAGCCTGGGCGTGGTCGGACGGCCACCGTCCCGAAATGCCGCACTTCGTCCGCTACTTGATGCACATGACCGCCCTGCGTCACCAGTGGACGACGCATCACTCGCTCGGCGATGCGAGGGCCGCGGGGCAGGACGGGACGCTCGCCGAGGTGCGGCTGCCGTACTGGGGCGCGGGACACTACGAGTTGACGGGTGCCGAGGCCGAACTCCGGTTCATGCGGCGCGTGGTGGAGACGCTCCAGGAGAACGCCCAGAACGCCTTGGAGGACGCGGGTCTCGACGGCGAGGCCGTGCTGGGGGCGGACCGGCGGTTCGGCTCGTCGTTCCTCCGGCGGCTGGACGACCTCCTCGCCCTCCGTGAACTGGCGGGCCCGGCACAGCCGTTGCGGGGGCCGGCACGGGAGCGGAGTCCCCAGGCGACGGGGCGGGACCGGGTGCTGGCAGTCGTCGACGAGTGGTTCCCCGCCCACGGTGGCCTGAGCGCCTTCAACCGTGCGCTGTGCATCGCACTCGCCGAGGCCGCCGCGGAGGTCCGTGTCCTGGTGGTGTCCTCCACTCCGGCGGAACGCGCGGACGCGACCGACCACCACGTGCTGCTCGTCGACGCGGCGCGGCCGGGCGTCCAGGGGAAGGAGTCCCTGTTCCTGCGGCCGCCGTTCACCGATGACTTCGAGCCCGACCTCGTGATCGGGCACGGCAGGGACATGGGGCTGGCCGCCCGGGCACAGGTGAAGGAGTACTTCCCGAACGCGGGGCGACTGCACTTCCTGCACGTGGAGCCGGACCGCGCGGAAGCCCAGAAGCCGTATGCGGAAGCCGACTTGGCGGTCCGCGCCCAGGAGCGCACGGAGCGGGAACTCGAACTCTGCGAGGGCGCCCTGCATTCGGTGGCGGTCGGCCCTCGGCTGGCGAGGAACCTGCGGCGTCATCTGCGTACCCGGGATCTGGCGCCCGTGGTGCGCGTCGACCCCGGCTTCGACGGCAGGCCCGCCGCCACGGCTCCCGGCCGCGACGAGATCCCGCAGATCCTGATGATGGGCCGACTGGACGACGCCTCGCTCAAGGGGCTCGACATCGCCTGCCGGGCGCTGGGGGCGGCAGCACCGCAGAGAGCGGAGCACGGCTCCTGGGAACTGCTGATCCGCGGTGTGCCCGACCAGAAGTCGCGGGAACTGTACGAGCAGGTGGAGAACTGGATCGGCACCCCCGCGGTGGATGTGACCCTTCGTCCGTTCTCCGCGGATCCCCGACACATCATGGAGGACGTGGCGCGGGCGAGTCTGGTCCTCATGCCGTCCCGCGCGGAGGCGTTCGGCCTCGTCGGTCTGGAGGCGATCGCCGCGGGGGTGCCCGTGCTGGTGAGCGGGCGCAGTGGGCTCGGCGTGCTGCTGCTCGATCAAAGGCAACTGCCGGTCGCGCAACAGGCCGTGGTCGACGTGGCCGCCACGGTACGGGACCTTGAGACGGACGTCCGGATGTGGGAGAAGTCCGTGCACGCCGTCATGCGGAACCTGCCCGCCGCCTTCCGCGACGCCGCCGAACTCCGCGAGGAGATGGCCGCCCGCTGCACCTGGGCCGCGGCCGCCGCCACCGTGCTCGGCTGCGTCCGCCCCGACGAACCCGCCTGACCCGCGACCGGCCCCCCACGTCTCCCCTGTGTACGTGGAGGGCCGGAGTCGGATGCGGCGCGGGTTTCAGTGGGTCTGCACGGCTGTCGTCCTCCTGCGGCCGGCCGAGGGCCGATATCCCCTCGGTGTGGAATCCGCAGGCAAACACGCGGATCCGTCCGGCCGTCCGCGGTCCTGGAACACACTGGAAACGTCTGGACCCGCGCGGTGCGGATCCGTGAACGGCCCCTCGGAGGAACGGTGGTGAACGAGATGTCCCGGCCGTCCGGCGAGAGCGCGGACACCCTGGCACAACGCTTGGCGGTCGCACTGACCCGGGCCGTCGTCCGGGCCGAGAAGGGGCTCGGCGGAACGCTGGACCGCCGTGAACTCGCCCGCCGCCTCAACGTCTCCACCAGCAGCCTGTACGCCTACCTCAACGGCACCACCCTGCCCGGCACCGCGGTCTTCGACGCGCTCCTCGCCGCACTGGGCGTCTCCGGACCCGAGGCCGGCCGGCTCGCCACCCTGCGGGACGAGGTCGACGCCGCCCGGCGGCTGCGCCCGGCCGCCGCCCGCCGGTCCCCCGGCGCTCTCGCCGTACCCCGCCAACTCCCGCTGAGCCACCCCGTGTTCGTCGCCCGGGACGCCGAACTCGGCCGGCTGGACGCGGTGCGGAGCCCGTCCGGCGACCCCGCCCCGGGCCGGGCCGGGGTCGCCGTCGTCGAGGGCACCGCGGGCGTCGGCAAGACCGCGCTCGCCCTGCACTGGGCGCACCGGACGCAGGGCCACTTCCCGGACGGCCAGCTCTACGTCAATCTGCGGGGCTTCGGCGACGAGGCGGTCATGGACCCCGGCGAGGCCCTGCACGGTTTCCTCCAGGCGCTCGGCGTCACCCCCGCCGCCGTCCCGACCGACACCGCCGTGGCCTCCGGACTGCTGCGCACGCTGCTGGCCGGCCGCCGGGTGCTGCTGGTCCTGGACAACGCCCGCTCCACCGACCAGGTGAGGCCGCTGCTGCCCACCGACTCCGGTTCCATGGCCGTCGTCACCACCCGCAATCGCCTCGACGGCCTGGTGATACGCGAAGGCGCCCTGCGCATAGCCCTCGACGTGCTGCCCCGCTACGCCGCCCGCACCCTCCTGGAGCGGCAGATGGGCGCCGCGCGGATCGCCCTGGAACCGCGCGAGACCGATGAACTGGTCGATCTGTGCGCCCGGTTGCCGCTCGCGCTGAGCGTCGCCGCCGCCCGCACGGCCGCCGCCCCGGCCGGCTCCATCGGCGCTCTGGTCCGCGAACTGCGGCGTGCCCGGGCGCCGTTGGACCTGTTCGGGGTGCTGGACGCGGATGTCGACCTGCGGTCCGTGTTCCACGGTTCGTACGCACTGCTGCCGGCGCCGGCCGCCCGGCTCTTCCGGCTCCTCGGCTGCCACCCCGGACCCGAGATCGACGCCACGGCCTGCGCGGGCCTCATCGGCGACACGGAGCCGCCCACCGCTCTCCTCGACACCCTCACCGCCGCCCACCTCGTCCGCCAGCACACCCCGGGCCGCTACACCCTGCACGATCTGCTCCGGCTCTACGCCGTGGAACTCCTCGACGGCGGCTCACCCCAGGAACGCCGGGACGGCACCGAACGGCTGCTGCGGCACTACCTGGACACCGCGCGCCTGGCCGACCACCACCTCGAACCCTGGCGTCCGGCACCCGGCGGAGCGCCGGTGCTCACCGGCGCGCTGCCTCCGATCGGCGACCATGCCTCGGCGACCGGCTGGTTCGAGTCGGAACTGCCCTCCCTGCAGGCCGTCATCGCCCAGGCCGCCGCCACCCCGGGCCTGGAGCCGTACGCCTGGCGGCTCGCCGACGCCTGCGCCCTCCATCTGCGCCGCTCCGGCCGCCGCGCCCAGCGGGCCGCCGTGCACGCGCTGGCCCGCGACGCCGCGGGCCGGGCCGGAAACCGCGCCGCCCATGCCACCGCCGGCCGCCGGCTCGCCGACGCCCTCTCCCGCCTGGGCCGCACCAGGGAAGCGCTCGACCTGCTGCACGAGACCCTGCGCACCTGCCGTGACCTCGGCGATGCGGAGGGCGTACGGGAGGTACGGCTCTCGCTGGTCCGGGTGTACAGCTCCTGCGGCGACCCCCGCAGGGCGATGCCGCACGCCCGGCTCGCCCTCGCCATGGCGGAGCGCACCGGGGACCCGGTCGCCCTCGCCGACGGACTCACCTCCGTGGCCCAGCAGTGGGAACGGCTGGGAGAACACACCGTCGCCCTCGATCACGCGCGCCGCGCCCTGGACCTCTACACCCGGCTCGGCCACCTTGACGGGCGGGCGGGCATCCTCATCGGCATGGGGCGCGCCGAACAGGGGCTCGGCCGGCCCGCCGCCGCGATCGGCCACTACGAGGTCTCCCTGGACCTCGACCGCGCCCTGGGCGACCGTTTCCGCGAGGCCCACGCCCTGGAGCACCTCGGGGACGCCCATGCGGCACTCGGCCGGGGCAAGGAGGCGCGGGCCCTGTGGGAGGAGGCCCTCGCGCTCTTCGAGGATCTGCACCACCCCGACGCCGAACCGGTCCGCGCCAAGCTGCGCACGGCGGCGGACTATCCTCCGGTGCCCGCCTCCAGCCAGCTCAGCCCGTAGCCGTAGCCCACCTTCATCGCGCCGAACTCGACGTCCACGAGCCCGTGTTCGTCGGGGCGGAGCGTCGGCGTGCCGGGGTTCTGCTGGTAGATCACGGCGGTGGGCACCCCGGCCAGCCGCCACACCGTGTGCGGCGGTCGCGCCGGGTCGAAGCAGACCCGCAGCCGGAAGTGCTCGCTGCGGGTGAGCGGCACATGCACGAAGTGCGGTGCCATCGGCTGGTCCGGCGGGATGCGCAGCCGTAGTTCGTACGCGTGTCGTGTCCCGGCCTTGAGCGGTGCGGGCAGCACCAGGAACCGTTCGAAGTAGCTCTCGTACTGCGGCCCGCCGTCCTCCAGGTGTCCTCCCTGGACGACGGAGATCTCCAGCTCGTGCCCGGGCGTGGTGTCGCCGGCGCGCCGGGGCACGCTGACGCCGACCGGTATCCGGGCCAGGCCGTCGCAGGTCGCGACCACGATCCGGCGTTCCAGCGCCTCGGGGGCCGGGGTGTCCAGCCTGAGCCGGGTGGACACGGACTCGGTGTACCAGCCGTGCGGCTCGGCGCGCCCGCAGCCCGGCGGACACCGCTCGGCATGCGCTCCGTTCGCGCGGTCCGCCCGGCCGTCCCAGGGCGGCGGGACGACTCCGTCCGGACCGTCCGGGCTGTCGGGGTCCAGGGCACGGCGCACCTGCGCCCAGTACTCGCCCCACCGCCGGACATCGCCCCCGCAGGCGCCGACGATCGCCAGGGTGACCGGACGGGTGGGGTGGTTCTCGCCCCGCATGGCGTCGCTGACGGTCGTCCTGCCGTACCCGGTGCGGCGGGCCAGTTGGTCCAGGGTGAGTCCGGCCGATCCGCGCAGGTCCCGGAGCCAGTACGCGAAGAGCCGGGCCGGTGATCCGTCCAGGACGATCTCCTTCTGCGGACGCCCCATCGTACGCAACCCCCTTGCCACGCAACGGCGTTGCCGCCTGTGTCGCGGCCGAGTCTCGCACAGGGCCGAACGCGTCGTCCCGGTCCTGCGGACCCGCCCGCCGGCCGTCCGGGTTTTCCGGGGATCGTCCGGTTCGCCGGAGAACTGTTGAGTGCGAACTCCTGCCCTTGTTACACAGGTTGCGCCCGGCTCCGGTGGGCTCGCACCGGCCGGTTCCCGCTCTTGTGCCAGGAGAGTCCCATGTCTCTGTTCCCCAGGACGCCCCGCGCCGCCCGGCTGCCGGGTGACGTGGTGTCACGGATGGAGCGGTTCGGCCGCTTCGAGTTCGACCCCGTCGGCACCGACATCGACGCCTCGGACGTGTGGGGCGAACTCCAGGCGCCGTACCTGCCGTTCGCGCAGTCCGACCCGCAGGACTTCGCCCGCGCGCTGGCCGACGCCGTGCTGCCGGCCGGTGGCTTCGCCCTGTTCGGCGCCGCGCGCACGGTGTGGAACCTGGTCGGCTCCGACTTCACCAGCCCGGCCTACGACACCGTACGGATGGCCGCGTTGGAGTTCTTCCGGGCGCACGGCGTGCCGAGCAACCGGCTGTCCGCCGCCGACTGGCGGTTCTGGCAGGAGAACCGCTCCGAGCCCTGGCTCGTGGGCCGGCCCGGGCCGACGCCCGAGGAGGCACGGATCCCGCCGCTCGCACCGGGAGAACTACGTCGGATCGCGCGGATCACCGAGGCTCCGGACTCCAACGTCGTCTACGTCACCGCCGCGCGCGACGACCGTTTCGTGACCGTCGTGGACGCGCCGACCAGCGACACCGACCCCACCCGGGCGCGCTTCGAATCGACGTCGGCGGACACCCTGCACGACCTCTACACGCAGATCGGCGAGGTGTTCCAGACACCCGTGCACTGGGTCGCCGACGAACTGCGTCCGTTCATCCCGCTGCCCCCGTCCCGCCTCTGAGCCGACCGGCTGCTGAGGAGCGAAGCACAGGGCCGAGGCCTCAGTTGTCAGGTCTGCCGACAGCGCATCAAGGCGAACCGGAAGATCCGCGATCCGCACGGTCCGACGAGCACCCGGCGCAGGGGACCGGGTGCTCGTCTATGCGGACGCGCCTGTCCCGTCCGGGTGTTCAGCCAACGGCCGCGAACGCCTCGGCGGACACGTCCCGTTCGAGTACCGACCGGTGGAAGGCGTAGACGCCGATGTCGGAGACCTTCACCAGCAGGCAGTAGCGGTCGACCGACGCCACCGACCGGACCACCTGCGCGTACTCCCGCCGCAGGAAGTGGACGGCCGCCTGGTTCGCGACCGAGCTCTGCCCGCACACCAGCACCACCGGGCGGCTCGACTCGGGCGGCGTGAACTTGGCGACCACCGCGTACTCCTGGTGGCCGCGGTCGAAGTAGTAGCGCTCCCCGCCGACCGCGATGGCCACCGAGTCGGGGCGGTCGCTGAACGGAGTGATCGTCACCCCGGGCAGATGGGCCGTCAGATGTCCGCCGGTGCGCGGATTGGACCCGCCGATCGGCCCGCCGACACAGAACTCGGTGCGGTCGCCGTTGGTGCCGCGCAGATCGCCGGTCTCCACGCTCACCCGGCAGCCCAACTCGCTGAGCAGCACGGCCAGTTCGACGACCGCCCGCAGATCCCGCTGCTGGGTCGTGCCGGGCTGCCCGTGCTTGGTGCCGACGACGATCACGCAGTGCTCGCCCGGCCGCGTGCCGAAGAAGGCGGCCCTGCGGTACAGCTTCCGTCGCCGCCGTCCCCGCTCCCACAGCGTGCCCAGGCCAAGGCCGACGAGGCTGGTCAGCAGACCGATCGCGACGTTGGCGAGTACCGACAGCATCGGCCGGCCGTCAGGTCCGCCGGGCGGGCGCGGTGTGCGGGCCGCCGGGCGGGGAGTCCGGCTTGAGCGCGTGCACGAGGGCGACCACGCGCTCCCGGTCCGGCTCGGGCAGCGGCACCCTCCCGTCCCCGGTGCCCTGGATCCGGGTGACCCTGCTGCCCGACCACTCGTCCAGCTCGCCGGTCAGCGCGTTCACCTTGGCCGCGTCTCCCGCCGCGACGGCCGTCGACAGTTCGTCCAGCAGTTCGGCGATCTCCACCCATCCCTCGGGCGGCAGCCGCCACTCCTCCAGCATCAGCTCCAGCGCCAGCCGCGCCCCGTCGGCCGTCTCCCGGTCGATCACGGCCGCCCCCTCCGATGTGCTCACGCCTGTTCCTTCCCCTGGTCCGTCGTCACTCGTCAACGCCCGGTGTGGACGTACGGCGCCCATACGCGCGGCGAGCCGGGATGCCGTTCCCGCAGGCCCCGTACGATCCCGTGCACGACCCGCGCGGTGTCGGTGACGTCGAGGCCGCCGCCGTAGGTCCGCAGGTCGCGGTACAGGCGGTCCGTCAGCCGTACCGACACCAGGTCGGTGGCCTCCCACAGCGCTCCCACCACCTGCGGATACCCGGCCGTCTGGAACGCGGACGTCAGGTGCACGGCCTCGTCGGGGAGGCGGTCGGTGCGGGTCGTGTGGCAGGCCAGCAGCACGGCGAGCTGGGCGTGCGGAAGATGTCCGCGCGCCACGTCCCGGACCGTGAGCCGTCCGTCGGCGAGTTCCAGACGGCTCTTGGACGGGTCCTCGGCGTCACTGAGGCCGTGGCACGCGAAGTGCACGGTGGCCGCGGAGGACAGCTCGGTGAGGACCCGTTCGACCGTTGCGTCGGCACCCTGCACGATCCGCAGTCCGCCCAGGGTGTGGGCCATCGCCTGCACCTCCGCCACGGACGCGCCGTCCATGCCGTCGGCGCCGGTGGGCTGCCGTACGGCCAGGAAGGGGCCGCCGCCCCCGCGCGTCGCCGGGGCCTGCCGGGCGTGCCGCAGCGCCCTGATGTTCGGCGTGTACGAAGAGGCTGCCCGGTCCAACACCGAGCGCCCGTCGCCGAGTTCGGCCGCCCGATGATGACCGGCCGCGTGCAGCGGCAGATGCGCCAGCGGTCCGGACGCCGACCACCACAGCCTCGGTACGGCGCCGCGCTGGGCGCCCTCGGGGATCGGCCGGGTCAGGCCGGCCGCGTCCAGCACGGGTTCGGCGATGGTGTCCCAGAGCCATGCGAGGGTGTCGAACACGGTCTCGGCGGCTTCCTTGCGCTGGGCGCGCGTCTCGCCGACGCCCACGGAGACCGCCGCGAGGAACTGCCGCGCGGTGTATGCGAGGCGCCCCTCGGTGACGTCGAGGGGCACCAGCTCGATGCCCCCGGTGGTCACGACGAGGGCGTCGGAGCGCAGCCGGTCGATGTTGATCAGGACGATCGGCCCCTCCTTCGCCTCGCGCCGCATCTGCTCGGCGCTGGGCGGCAGCAGGAAGTACTCGAACCCGGCGAGCCCCCGGATCCGGGCGAGCAGCCGCTGCCATTCCTCGGTCACCGCGTGCTGCTCCCGGATCCGCGCGGCGTCGCCGGACGCGCCCGCCGTGCCCGCCCGGCCCGGCGCGCTCCCGCTCTCCGTCTCCCGCAGCCGGCGGGCGAGGGCGGCGAACTCCCGTGCCACCTGTGGATGGGCCGCGGCGAGGTCGGCGTCGTCGCTGCGGGCCTGGAGGTCCTGTCCCATCAGGACCGCCCGCCCTTGTTCCAGCAGGGCCGCCGCCTGTTCGGTGCGGCCCGCGGCGAGCGCCACCGCGCACGCGGTACGGGCCAGGCTCGTCCCGGCGAGCCGGTCCGGCAGGTCGGCGGAGCGGCCGGAACCGCCCGGGCCCTGATAGCGGCGGCCGAGCAGCGCGGCACGCAGGACGGCCTGGCGGTCGTCGCGTTGCAGCGCCTGGGACACCACCAGCGGCAGGGCCTCCAGCGCGGCTTCGGCGGCGTCGGTCGCCCGGGCCCAGTTCCGACTGTTCACCGCCGCCCCGAGCGCGGTCCGCGCGTTCTCGAAGCGGGCCCGGGGCGGCAGCGCCCGTTCGGTGGCCGGGTCCCAGGAGCTGGGCTCGGGATCGCCGTAGCGGTACCCGGTGAGATCGTCGAAGGCGGTGCGGACCAGTTCGGTGACGGTCGCCAGGGCGGGGCGGAGCTGCTCGCGCAGGGCGGCCAGCTCGGGTGAGTACTCCGGCCGGCCCGGCAGTTCTTCGAGGGCCCGCGCGGCCAGTTCGACGAGCCGTACCGCCTCCTGGGCGCCGGACACGTCCCGGCGCATCCAGGAGACGCCGGACAGCGCGTCCGCGTAGAGGATGACGCAGCCGAGCCAGGTCGCCGACATCTCCGGCAGCCGGCCGACCGCCCAGGCCAGCGCGTCGGAGGCCCGGGCGACCGTCGCCTCGTCCTGACGCACCATCCCGTAGGCGTGCCGGTGCATCTCCACCGAGCACAGCAGCTCGATGTACCGCGGGCTGGTGGGCGACAGCAGGGCCAGCTGCTCGTCGCCGCACCGCACCACCCGTTCCAGGTCCTCGTGGCGCTCGCTGAAAGTGAACTGCGCGGCCAGGAACTGCACGAGGGTGGAGGCGAAGAAGCCGCGCCGCCCGTCGGGCAGCGGCCCGGCCAGCGCGGCCTTCAACTGGTCGACGGCCAGGGCCAGTCGACGCGGATCGCTGGCACCGGCGCCCAGCAGGGCGGCCCGCACGGCCGCGGCGTCCGGTGGCAGCCCGTCGAGGTCCGCCGCGTTGGCCGGCTCCGCGGGCCCGGCGTCAGCGGGTGGCCCGGGGGGCCAGCCGAGGTCGGCGGTTCGCGTGCGACCGGGTCCGGCGTCGGCCGAGGCGGGCCGGGGGCCGCCGGTGAACCGGGCGAAGTCCGCCGGGCCGGGGCCGGGCGAACGTACCCCGGGGCGGCCCATGGGGGCGGACATCCGGACGGGCGGCAGTTGCACCCCACTCAGCAGCCGTCCCAGCATCGGGGCCACGAGCCGGAGCAGTTGGGCGCCGTCGATCGGCATCCACTTGAGCATCTTCGCCAACTCGGCGGACGCGGTGCGCTTGTCGGCGATGTGCGGTAGCAGGGGGTGGTCCGGCGGCAGGTCCCGCTGGAGCTCGGCCCACAGTTCGTCGGCACGCCGGAGGTCGGCGGGCGACTTGGTGAGGAGGGCCCTCGCGCTCAGCAGCGCCGGCATGTTCCCGGCGTAGATCCCGTTGTCGTCGGGTGGCCCGCAGGCCCGGAACGCCTCCAACTGGGCGATGGCCTCGTCGATCACCTCCTCCTCGGGATGGAACGGCACGGACATGGTGAGGGCGAGGGAGAACATGAGATGCGCTGAGGCGGCCTCGGCGTCGACCGGGGCGGTGCCGTGGCGCCGGGCGTACTCGACCGCCCGCAGCGCCGACCGGCCGCCCCGCAGCGCCAGGTCGACGGGCCGTGTGTCGCTCGGCCTGTCGCGCAGGCGTACCAGGGACGCGTGGACGACGGTGGCGCTGACGAGGCCGGCCTCCAGATGGTCGGCGGTGATGCCGGCGAACGCCGTCTCGGCCCACCGTCCGGCGTCCTCAAGGACAGCCATGTCCCCCGACTCGATGCGGAAGAACGCGGACTGCGCGAGCCGGGCCAGCAGACAGGGCCGGACCAGATCGGCCGCCGGAAGGCCCTCGGCCAGCCGTACGGCGTGCGGATGCGACGGCCGGGGCGGCTCGAAGTGGCTGGGCGGGGGCTCCTCCGGGTAGGTGGCCGCGACGGCCACCGGATCGTCCGTCGGCCGCCCCTGCGTCTGGGCGGCGAGATGATGATGGACCTCGTTCGACAACCGGTGGTCCTCGAACCGCTGCGACAGCGTGCGCTCGGCCAGCCACAGGTGCAGCACCCAGCGGGGCCGCCGCGGATCCCGCCGCTCCCCCACGTCGAGCGCGTACTCCAGCACAGCCACCGCGGCCACCGCGCAGTCCCGGCCGCCCTCGGCCCAGGAGGCACGCAGGAGCCCGGCCGCGGCGGGCAGCCAGCTGTCCGGATTCTCACCGGCGCCGGCCACATGCCGCTCGACGTGCGGTGTCCACGCCGCCTCACCACGCACCAGCAGACGATCCACGGCTGTTCGTATCTCTGACACACCGCCAGTCTTCCCGGCCCCGGCCCGCTTTGGTCATCATCCGGAAATCTCCGACAAACAACCCCCCAGTGTGCCCAGGGGTGTTCACGGCAGCGGGACGCCCGGACGGCGCGGGCGGGAGGCCGACGCGCTCACGTCGGCAATTCGGTACCCGCCCGCTCCCGCACCATGAACTGCGCATACCAGTCGGGCCAGTCCGGATCCTCCGCGCCGATACGCGCCTCGTGCTCACCGTGCGCCGCGGCGGCACGGCGCAGCGCGCCCGCCAGATCCTCGGCGGAGGCGAATGCCGTGGTCGCGGGGTCCAGACGGCCCGGGAGCCGGGCGGTGATCTCCTGGAGAACCCAGCCGTTGCCGTCCGGGTCGCCGAACGACAGGAACGAGCCGTAGCTGCTGCGCTGCGGGTCCGGACCGGGCACCCTGGCGTCGGTCCCGGCGTGGTGGAAGACGCCGCCCTCGTCGTGGAACACGTCGCTCGGGTCGGCGCCGAGCCGCTTGAGTTCGTCGTGGGCGGCGTCGATGTCGTCCACGATCAGGTGCAGGCCCTGGGCCGAGCCCGGTGTCTGGGAGGTGACCGAGGTGCCGAAGATGACCGAGGCCGGCGAGCCCGGCGGGGTCATCTGCACCACCCGGAAGTTCTCGCCGGTGGCGACGTCGGCGTCGAGCCGCCAGCCCAGCGCCGTATAGAAACCCTTGGCCCGGTCCACGTCCCCGACCGGCACCACGACGACTTCGAGCTTCATGTCCATGGGGTGCGCCTCCGTTCTCGGACGAACTTCCGACTCCACCAGCTTCGCCCCTACGGCCCGGTTCGCACCGCGGACGAAGGGTCCTGTGTGACGGCCGGGTACCGGGACGCGCTGCACGCTGCCGACCGGCAGCTGCGCCCCTCCCCTTCGCCGATGTGCAACCGGAGCCCCGTGCGTCGTCGTCAGAACCCCTAACTACTCATGTTTATAGGGGTAGTTGGCGACCAAGAACGCGGGCGTGCGCCACACTCATGACAAGGGTGCGGGCACAGGGGCGGGAGCGACGGATGGCCGAGTGGAGACCAGTCTTAGCCGCGGCGGCGGGGGTGCTGCTGCTGGCGGGGTGCAGCAGCGGGTCGGACGACGAGCCCAAGGCGCAGAAGACGCCGGAGAAGAGTGCCGGGGCGTCGTCCTCGGCCTCGGCGTCGCCCGTGAACGAGCCGTACTCGCTCGCCGAGGACCGGGCGCCGAGGACCCGGGCCGACGCTGTCACGTTCGTGCGTGACCTCATCGTGCGCCCCGACTACTTCGGCACCGGGTACCGCAAGCGCGATCCCTTCGAGAGCGATCCGGCCGAGTGGGCCGTACTCGGCGAGGACTGCCTGTGGCGGCGCGAGGGGCTGCCCGACACCGTACTGGCCAGTCTCACCCGGGCGTACGAGCTGCCGGCGAAGGACGGCAAGGGGCCGGTGTACGTGTCGTTGACCGTCACCGTGCACACGGACGTCGTGGCGGCGCGGCGCGACATGGCCGGGTCGCTGGAGGAGGCGCTGCGCTGCCCCGAGCAGCAACTGAACGCCACGGACCGGGTGCGTGGCCTGTACTCCCGGGTCGACGCGTTCGCCGACGGGCGGTCCGTGATCTCCGACGACGACCTGACGGAGAGCGGGAACTGGGTCACCGCCGACGGCAAGGCGCATCCCTTCGACTGGTACAAGTTCCGGCTGGGGCCGGTCACCCTGGCCGCGACCGCGCGGCACGGCTCGGGCCGGACCAAGGCCGAGGACTCCACCGTCACCACCGACATGGGCAAGGGAATGACCTTCGTCGCGGCGAGCATCGACAGCCGGGGCAAGGCGGGCGATGCGGGTGCCACCGCGGAACCGACCGAGAAGAAGGAGGCGGGGCAGTGAGCGAACCGCTGCGGTCGTCCGACCCGTCCCGCCTCGCGGAGTTCCGGCTGCTGCGGCGACTCGGCGCGGGCGGCATGGGCGTCGTCTACCTCGGGCGCACCGACTCCGGGGCACTCGCCGCGGTCAAGGTGATCCGGGGGGAGAGCGCCGGTGACGACGACTTCCGGGCCCGCTTCGCGCGGGAGGTGGAGCTGGCGCGGAGAGTGGACAGCCCCTGGGTGGTCCCCGTCCTGGACGCGGACGCCGAGACACGCGAGCCGTGGCTGGCCACCGCGTTCGTCCCCGGTCCGTCCGTCGCCGAGGCGGTCGCCGACCACGGCCCGCTGCCGGCGCCCGCCGTACGTGTCCTGGGCCGGCTGCTGGCCGAGGCGCTGGCTGCCGTGCACACCGCAGGGCTCGTCCACCGGGACGTCAAGCCTGGCAACGTCCTGCTCGCCCTGGACGGGCCGCGCCTGATCGACTTCGGCATCGCGCGCGCCGCCGACGACACGGCACTGACCGCGTCCGGGCTCGTGGTCGGCACCCCCGGTTTCCTCGCCCCGGAGCAGGCCCAGGGTCAGCCCGCCGTCTCCGCGAGCGACGTCTTCGCGCTGGGCTGCGTGCTGGCGTACGCCGCGACCGGCGCTCCTCCCTTCGGCACCGGGACGCCGGACGCCCTGGTGTACCGCACGGTCCACGACGAGCCGGAACTCGGCCGTCTGGACGGCGAGTTGCGGACCCTGGTGGAGCGCTGCCTGGCCAAGGACCCGGCCACACGGCCCACGGCCGAGGACATACGGGACCTGCTCGCCGACGACACTCCGGACGCCTCCGGCGGCTGGCTTCCCGACCCCGTCGCCCGGATGGTCGCCGCGCGGGCCACCGAGAGCCTCGCCTTCCCGGACATCGAACCCACCGTCGTGGACGACCCGGCCGTCCCCGCCCGGCACCCGGGACGGCGCCGCCTGCTGCTGGCCGGCGGCGCGCTGCTGCTCGCGGGCGGCGGGACCGGAGCGGCGGTGTGGGCGTCGGGGGACGACGAGAAACCGTCCGCGAGCGTCACGCGTCCCGTGTACGTCCTCGGCGTGCACACGACCACCGGCACTGCCGAGGCCGCCGTCAGCCGGGCCTCCGAACGCGCCGCCCGCCTCGCCGTCGCCGAGCACAACGCCACGCCCAAGCGCACCTATGACCTGAAGGTGAAGGTCCTCGCCGACCGGGGGGACGCGGACACCGCCCAGGAAGTGGCCCGCACGTTCACCGCCGACCGGGACGTCGTCGCCGTGCTGGGACCGGTCGCCGAGCTCCCCATGCAGAGGGCCGCGGCCGTCTACGGTGCGGCGGGGCTTACCCATGTCTCCAGCAGCACGGGCCAGCAGGACTACTTCCTGACGTCGCCGAAGACCTCCTTCCAGACCGGACCCGCCCACGCCGCGCTCGGCGGCTGGATCGGACTGCACGCCTACATCACCCAGCAGGTGGTACCGGCCGGCGTCGTGATCGACCGGGCCGGGGGCTCGGCCATGCAGGACGAGGGCACCCAGGTGGTCGGCAACTGGCGCAACATCCTCAAGAGCGAGGTCGTGCCCCGCGTCGTAGCGGAGGACACGGACGACGGCCCGAAGGCGGTGCGCGAACTGCTCGCCGCCGGTGTCGAGGCCTTCGTGTACCTGGGCGCCCTGGACGCCACCGTCCGCACGGCCCAGACCCTGGCCACGGCCGGCTTCACCGGACCGCGCTGGATGCAGCACCAGCTGTACGGCTCGGACTTCCCACGCCTCGCGGGTACGGCGGGCGACGGCTGGTTCGTGGTGACGGACGCCGTGGACCCCTCCGTACTGACGACCAGGCGGGCCAAGGACTTCACCGCGGCCTGGCGGAAGCGCTACGGCAGTACTCCGGAGCCGTGCGCGACCGAGGCCTACGACAGCGTGGGGATGCTGCTCGCCGAGTTCGCCCGCACGGTCCCGGCCGGGGCACGTCGGCGGCCGGTGCGGGCCGATCTCGCCGTGCGGCTGGCGAAGGTGAAGTATCGGGGCATCGCCCGGACGTACGCCTTCGGCGACTTCCACCAGTACGACAACAGCTCGACGGGCTGGGCGGACGAGACCTTCGTCCACGTGGTCCGCGGCGGGCGGTTCAGGCAACTGGGATCGCTCGGCGATCTGAATCGCGCGGCGCAGGGCCAGGGCTGAAGTGCTGGAGTGAGGCCCGGAACCGGCAGGCGGGAACGACAGGGAAACGGAGGCGGCCGACGTGGAACGGCTCCTGCCCGCCGATCCGTCCGTGATCGGCGGTCACCGGCTCGCCGGACGGCTCGGCGCGGGCGGCATGGGCGTCGTCTACCTCGCGCGCTCGCCGCACGGCGCCTGGTGCGCGCTGAAGGTGATCCGCGAGGAGTACGCCGACGACCCCGGTTTCCGCGCCCGCTTCCGCCGCGAGGCCGAGTTGGCCGCGCGCCTCACGAGCCGGTGGACCGTGCCGGTCGTCGCGGCCGACGCCGACGCCCGCTCCCCGTGGCTGGCCACCGCCTATGTTCCCGGCCCGTCCCTCGCCGAGGCCGTCGCGCTGCGCGGACCCTGGCCCGAGGCGCAGTTGCGCGGTCTCGGTGCCGTGCTGGCCGAGGCGCTGGACGGAGTGCACGCGGCCGGGCTGGTCCACCGGGACGTGAAGCCCGCGAACGTGCTGCTGGCCGCGGACGGGCCGCGGCTGATCGACTTCGGGATCGCGCGGGCCGTCGGCGCGACCGCGCTCACCACGGACGGCTCCGTCGTGGGCTCCCCCGGCTACCTCTCCCCCGAGCAGGCCCGCGGGCACACCGTCGGTCCGCCCAGCGACGTCTTCTCGCTCGGCTGCGTCCTCGCCCACACGGCCACCGGCCGGCCGCCGTTCGGCACCGGCGGCGCCGTGGCCGTGCTGTACCGGACCGTGGGCAAGGAACCGGACCTGGACGGACTACCGGAGAGCCTCGACCGGACCGTACGACGGTGTCTGGCGAAGGAACCGGAGCGCCGCCCGAGCACCCGTGAACTCCTCGACACCTTTGGCGAGTTCGCCGTGGACGAGTGGTTGCCCGAAGGGCTGCCGGCTCTGGTCGCCGCCCGTGCCGCACGCGTCCTCGACCTGCCCGTGCCCGACCCCACCATGCTCGCCGACCCCTCCCCCGCGGACGCGCCGCCCTCGCCCACCCGGCGGCGCCTGCTCGTCGCGGGAGCCGCACTCGGTGTCACCGCGGTGGCCGGGGCGGGCGCGTGGTGGGAGTGGGGCCGGGCCGGCACGTCGGCGAACACCGGCTCCGTACGGCGCGACCGCCACGTGGTCACGCTGCTCGGCAGCCCGAACGACCCCTATTTCACCAACCACAAGCGCGGCGCCCTCCTCGCCGTCGAGCAGCACGACCAGGACGCCCGACGCACCGTCGACCTCGTGCTGCGCACCGCCGACGACGGCGGCACCGCGGCGGGCTCCGCCGCGGCGGCCGCGCGGCTGGCCGCCGACCCGGACGTGTCCGTGGTGATCGCCGCGGGCAGGAACGCGACCGTGCCCGCGGTGCTGCCGCCGTGTACGAGGGCCCGGCTGACCGTGCTCATCACCCGGGCCGACACCGGCGCGCTCGACGTCGTCAACACCACCAGCGCCCTCGTGCTGCGCGTCACCCAGATCGTCGGCCCGTTCGCGGCGGTGATCTATCTGAACCGGGTCGTCAAACCCGCCCGCACGGTGGTCGTGCACGACCTGGCCACCGAGGTGGAGAGTCTGACCACGGTCCGCAACATCACCGTCAACGGCGTGCTCGACGGCGGGACGACGGTGGAGGAGGTAGCCGCGGACGAGGACTTCACCGGGGCCGCCCACCGTATCGCCGCCCGCCCTCGCGACGCCGTCTTCTTCGGCGGGGTGAGTCCGGACCGCGCCGCGGCCTGCGCCCGCGCGCTGCGGGACGCCGGCCACCGGGGCGCCCGGGTCGCGGGCGAGCACGTCCTCGGCGCCCCCTTCCTCGCCGCCGGCGAGGACTGGAGGATCGCCACGGGCTACACCGACGCGAACACCGACACCCGTACCAAGGCGTTCGCCACCGCGTTCCGCGCCCGCCATGGACACGCGCCGGGCCCCTGGGCGGCCGAGGCGTACGACGCCGTCCGGTTCGCCGCCCACGGCCTGGCCTCCGTCGGCGACGACGGCCGCACCGCCCTGCGCTCGGAACTCCTGCGCCGCCCCTGGCAGGGCATCACCCGCCTCATGAGCTTCGACGCCTCCACACAGTTCTTCCAGGCCCGCGGCGACGGTGGAGGGTTCCTGTTCCGGGTGACCGGCGGAGCCGCCCGCTTCATGGCGCGCTCCGCCGACATCGGCAAGAAAACGTGAGGCGTCGTACAACTCCCTTTGAGTTCAAGGAAGTTGCATGACGGTCACGCGCCCACGTACGCCGCCAGATGCTCCCCCGTGAGCGTCGAGCGCGCGTCCACCAGGTCGGCCGGTGTCCCCTCGAAGACGATCTTGCCGCCGTCGTGTCCGGCACCGGGGCCGAGGTCGATGATCCAGTCCGCGTGGGCCATGACCGCCTGGTGGTGTTCCACGACGATGACGGACTTGCCGGAGTCGACCAACCGGTCCAGCAGGCCGAGCAGTTGCTCCACGTCGGCGAGGTGAAGGCCGGCGGTGGGCTCGTCGAGGACGTAGACGCCGCCCTTCTCCGACATGTGCGTGGCCAGCTTGAGGCGCTGGCGTTCGCCACCGGAGAGGGTGGTGAGCGGCTGGCCGAGGCTGAGGTAGCCGAGGCCGACGTCGGCGAGCCGGGTCAGGATCCGGTGCGCGGCCGGTGTCGCCGCCTCGCCCGCGCCGAAGAACTCCTCGGCCTCGGTCACCGACATCGCGAGCACCTCGCTGATGTCACGGCCGCCGAAGAGGTACTCGAGCACCGACGCGTCGAACCGCTTCCCGTCGCAGTCCTCACAGGTGGTGGCCACGCCGGCCATCATCGCCAGGTCGGTGTAGATGACCCCGGCGCCGTTGCAAGTCGGGCAGGCGCCCTCGGAGTTGGCGCTGAACAGGGCCGGCTTCACGCCGTTGGCCTTGGCGAAGGCCTTGCGGATCGGTTCGAGGAGTCCGGTGTACGTCGCCGGGTTGCTCCGGCGTGAGCCGCGGATGGCGCCCTGGTCGACGGACACCACGTTCTCGCCGGCCGGGATCGACCCGTGGACCAGCGAGCTCTTGCCGGAACCCGCGACCCCGGTGATGACGGCGAGCACCCCGAGCGGGATGTCGACGTCGACTTCCTGGAGGTTGTTCGTCGCGGCACCCCGGATCTCCAGCACGCCGGTGGGCTTCCGCGTCGACTCCTTGAGGGAGGCCCGGTCGTCGAAGTGCCTGCCGGTGATGGTGCCGCCGGTGCGCAGTCCCTCGACGGTGCCCTCGAAGCAGACGGTGCCGCCCGCCGTACCGGCGCCGGGGCCGAGGTCGACGATGTGGTCGGCGATCGCGATGGTCTCCGGCTTGTGCTCCACGACGAGCACGGTGTTGCCCTTGTCGCGCAGGCGCAGCAGCAGGTCGTTCATACGCTGGATGTCGTGCGGGTGCAGTCCGATGGTGGGCTCGTCGAAGACGTACGTGACGTCGGTGAGCGAGGAACCGAGGTGGCGGATCATCTTGACGCGCTGCGCCTCACCGCCCGACAGCGTGCCCGCCGGCCGGTTCAGCGAGAGGTAGCCGAGACCGATCTCGACGAACGAGTCGAGGGCCTGCCGCAGTGCGGTGAGCAGCGGTGCCACGGACGGCTCGTCGAGGCCGCGCACCCAGTCCGCCAGATCGCTGATCTGCATCGCGCAGGCGTCGGCGATGCTGACGCCCTTGATCTTGGAGGAGCGGGCGCCCTCGTTGAGGCGGGTGCCGTCGCAGTCGGGGCAGACGGTGAAGGTGACCGCGCGGTCCACGAACTCCCGGATGTGCGGCTGCATGCCCTCCCGGTCCTTGGCGAGCATCGACTTCTGGATGCGCGGGATCAGACCTTCGTAGGTCATGTTGATGCCCGCGATCTTCATCCGGGTCGGCTCGCGGTGGAGGAAGTCCTGCAACTCCTTCTTCGTGAACCTGCGGATCGGCTTGTCCGGGTCGAAGAAGCCGGACTCGCTGTAGAGCCGGGAGTTCCAGCCGCCGCCCGTGTAGCCGGGGACGGTGATCGCGCCTTCCGCAAGGGACTTGGAGTCGTCGTAGAGCTGGGTGAGGTCGAGGTCGGTGACCGAGCCGCGGCCCTCGCAGCGCGAGCACATGCCGCCGGTGATGCTGAAGCTGCGGCGCTCCTTCACCTGCTGTCCGCCGCGTTCCATGGTGACCGCGCCCGCGCCGCTGATCGAGGCGACGTTGAAGGAGAAGGCCTTGGGCGAGCCGAGGTACGGCTTGCCGAGCCGGCTGAAGAGGATGCGGAGCATCGCGTTGGCGTCGGTGGCGGTGCCGACCGTGGAGCGGGGGTCGGCGCCAAGCCGCTGCTGGTCGACGATGATCGCGGTGGTCAGCCCGTCGAGGACGTCGACCTCGGGCCGCGCCAGCGTCGGCATGAAGCCCTGCACGAAGGCGCTGTACGTCTCGTTGATCAGCCGCTGCGACTCCGCGGCGATCGTGTCGAACACGAGCGAGCTCTTGCCCGAGCCGGAGACACCGGTGAACACCGTCAGCCGACGCTTCGGGATCTCGATGCTGACGTCCTTGAGATTGTTCTCGCGCGCCCCGTGCACGCGGATCAGGTCATGGCTGTCGGCAGCGTGCGGCACGGACGACCGCGTATCCGTCCTCGTGGCCTTGCTCATCGTGCTCTTCCCTCCGTTTGCGCCGGGCCGCCGAGAGCCCCTCGGCGGTCATCGCCCCGCTCGATCCAACCAGGCTTCGAGCGGTACGTCCGCTTCCGGCATCGATGCGCGGTGACGTCCATGGCGGTCACGCTACGGGCGGCGCGTGGATTCGCGCTTCTCGAATCCTGCCCGGTCCGGTCGCCGCTTGCCGCGCTGCGCACGGCGTACGTGGTGCAGGTGCCGGGCCAGCGCGACCACGGCCAGGGCGGCGACCAGACCCGTCACACCCCGCCAGCCGAACCGGTCGTAGATCCGCACGCCGAGCCAGGAACCCGCGCTGCCGCCGAGGAACGCGCAGGTCATGTACGCGGTGTTGATACGCGCCCGGGCCTCGGGCCGCAGGGCGAAGATGCGGGCCTGGTTGGCGACCTGGCCGGACTGGACGGCCACGTCGAGCAGCAGCATGCCCGCGGCCAGGGCCAGCAGGCCGGTGGTGCCGCCGCCGTAGGCCGGTACGAGCACGGCCGCCGAGGCGATCGTGCCGAGCATGGCGAGGAGACTGACCGTGTCGGGACCCCTGCGGTCGGCGAGGCGTCCGGCGAGCGGGGTGCTGAACATGCTGGCCGCGCCGACCAGTCCCAGGACGCCCACCGTCTGGGCGCCCATGGCGTACGTCGGTCCGGTGACAAGGAGGGTGAGCGTGGTCCAGGCGGCGCTGAAGCCGGCGAAGACGGTGGCCTGGTAGAGGCAGGAACGGCGCAGGTCGGGTTCGGTGCGCAGGAGGCTCAGGGGCGCGGCTATCAGGGACGGGTAACTGAGTCGCGTGGACGGCTCGGTGTCCGGGACGACCCGGGAGAGGATCGCGGCCAGGGCCAGGACGATCACCGCGGCCACGACGTACGGCGCCCGCCAGCCGAACCTCTCGCCGAGGGTGCCGCTGAAGGTACGGGCCAGGAGGATGCCGCCGATCAGGCCGCTGAGGAGTGTGCCGGTGACGGCTCCGCGGCGTTCGGCGGGGACGAGTCCGGCGGCCATCGGGATGATGATCTGCGGCACGACGGTCGTCACGCCGGTGACCGCGCTCGCGGCGACGAGCAGGGGGAGCGAGGGCGCGGCGCTCGCGGCGAGCAGTCCGGCGGCGGTGAGCGTGAGCAGGGTGACGATCAGGGGGCGGTGCGGGAGCCGGTCGCCGAGGGGGACGAGGAGGAAGATGCCGGCCGCGTAGCCGAACTGGGCCGCGGTCACCACGAGGGCCGCCGAGCCCGTGGAGACGCGCAGGTCGGCGGCGACGAGCGAGCTGATGGCCTGCGGGAAGTAGATGGTCGAGACGCCCACACCACAGGCGAGGGACAGGACGAGGATCACCCAGCGGGGCACGGACACACCTCACGTGAGAACCGGTTTGACTGGTTCGGGTGACGGTAGCAGGCGAGCCTGTCCCGCGGCACCGCTTAAACCGGTTCTACGGAGGTAGGGTGGGCCCGTGCCAGCAACTCCCCGCTTCCGCCAGGGCGCCGGGCGCCTCTGCCTGGACTTCGTCCGCACCCTGCGGCACCGCGGTTCGCTCGACGTGGTGGAGGAACTCCCCGACGCCGAGGCCCTGTTGGCGTGGGTGCGGCAGTGCGGCCCCTGCGCCGACGCCACAGGGCGTCCCGATGCCGCGAACGCGCGGGAGCTACGGGAGGCCGTCCACGCCCTGATCACCGCCGCGCGGGCCGGCCGGACACCCGACACCCCCTCCCGCGACCGGGTCAACTCGGCCGCCGCGCACGCCGTCCCCGTACCGCACCTCACCTCGGCGGGGCACCTCGCCCAGCACGCCGACGACCCCGTCCGGGCCACCCTCGCCCTCGTCGCCCGCGATGCCCTGGACCTGGTCACCTCCCCGTCGCTCACCCGGCTCCGCAACTGCGCGGGCCCGACCTGCGGAGCCCTGTTCCTGGACATCTCCCGCCCCGGAAACCGCCGTTGGTGCTCCATGGGCACCTGCGGAAACCGGGCCAAGAAGGAGACGCTGCGCGTCAGGACGGGCTGAGGAGGGAATGGGGAGAGAACTTGTTCACCTCTCCGCAACCGCCTTTGGGATCCACATACTTAAAGTGTGGATCCCCATGGCCCATCCCCGCGCAGGCGAGCCCCCACTCCCGCAGGCGTCCATGATGCACTCCCGGAACGGATCACGCCGATGCGCCAGCCGCCCCACCCGCACCCCTCATGACCCGCCACGGCGTACGCAGGATCGTGCCCCTGCTGCTGGGCTGGGAGGAACTCCCCAAGTCCGTCTCCGTGCACGGCGCCCCGTACGAGGAACGGCTGCGTGAACCCGTACCGGCCGTGCTCCTGGAGTGCGACGGCGGCTGGCTGCTGCTCGACACCGGCTTCAACACGGCACTGATCCGGGACCCGGCCCTGCGCCGCCGCTTCTACGGCTCCCCCAACTACCGGCCGATCCTGCCGGGCCCCGGCGAGCCCCTGGAGGAGGCCCTCGACGCGGCCGGCATCCCGATGGACGCGATCCACGCGGTGGCCGTCAGTCATCTGCACGCCGACCACGCGGGCGGGCTCAAGCACTTCGCGGGGCGGGTGCCGGTGCACGTACAACGCGAGGAACTCTCCTACGGCCTGTCCGGGCGGCCCGACGTAGAGCGCCACTCGATCTTCCGCGTCGACTTCGACGACCCGCGGATCGAGTGGCAACAGGCCGACGGCGACGCGGAGATCGCGCCCGGCGTGACCTGCGTGCTGACCGCCGGGCACACCCCCGGACACCAGAGTTTCGTCGTCGACCTCGCGGACGGCGGCGGCTTCGTGTTCGCCTTCGACGCCGCCGATCTCACCGAGAACATCGAGCACGAGCGCCCGATCGGCTCCTCGATCGGTGTCGATCCGGAGAGCACCGTCGAGCCCATCCGCCGCCTCAAGCGCATCGCCGCCGAACGCGGCTACGAACTCATCCCCGGCCATGACCCCGTGGTCTGGCCGGAGTTGATGAGCCGTCGAGGACTGTCCGGCGCGTAGCCGGTAGTGACCGGATCTCGACCACAGCTCGGTTCACACGCCTTTAACACCCGGGACACGAGAGAGACTCTGTGGCCCGTGAACATGTTTTTGGATCCAATCTCGACACTTTGAGATCCATTATTCGAGGATCGGTGCCCAAGGAGGCCCACATGCCGGACCAGTCAGCTGGATCGTCCTCGCCCGGCTCCGCCCCGTCGACGGCGTCGCGCCGCACCATGCTCCGGGGCGCAGGGCTCCTCGGCGTGGGAGTCGGCTTCGGGCTCCCCGCCCTGCTCAGTGCCTGCGGTGCCGCGGCCGACGACGCCAAGGGAAGCAGCAAGGGCGGCACGCTGACCCTGGCCATCGACGCCACCAGCGCGGTCAACGACCCGTCGTTCTACACCTCGTTGGGCGACTGGATGGCCGTCGACTGCATCTGCCGGGGCCTGACCTTCATCTCCTTCGAGACCAACGAGCCCACCCCCGACCTGGCCAAGAGCTGGACGATCTCCGACGACCAGCTCACCTACACCTTCACCATGCGCGAGGGCGTCAAGTTCCACGACGGCACCACGCTCACCTCGGCGGACGTCCTGGCCAGCCTCGGCCGGCAGTTCGACGAGAAGGACAAGACACTGCCCAAGGGCGCCACCCGCCCGCTGTCCGACCTCGGTGCGAACGTCGCCTCGCTGACCGCCCCGGACGACCTCACCGTCAAGATGGTCCTCAAGAAGCCGGACCGCACCACCCTGGGCCAGCTCTCCGACATCGGCGGCCGCATCATCTCCCAGGCCGCGCTGAAGAAGTACGGCGCCGACATCGGCAAGCACCTCGTCGGCACCGGCCCCTTCGCCTTCTCCGCCGCCACCTCCGGCCAGTCGATCACCCTCACGGCCTTCGACGACTTCCGCCTCGGCAGACCGCCCGTCGACCGGCTGGTGCTGCGCCAGGTCCAGGACCCGTCGACCATCGTCAGTTCGCTGCTCAGCGGCGACATCTCGGCCACCCAGTTCACCCCGTACTCCGCCGCCGCGCAGCTGCGCAAGGACGACTCGGTGACGGTCTACAAGACGCCGTACAACGCCAACGCGATCCTGATGATCGACGCCCGCCGCGTCCCCGAACTCAAGGTCCGCCAGGCCATCAACCTCGCGATCGACCGCAAGTCCATCCTCGACCAGGCCTTCTACGGCGTCGGCGCCCTGCCCGGTGGCTACGCCATCCCGCCCGCGCAGAGCGGCTACGACACCAGCCTCGCCGACCTCAGCACGCAGGACGTCGCCAAGGCGAAGAAGCTCGTCGCCGAGGCGGGCGCGGGCGGCCGTCGTATCCGGCTCATGGCGGCGAGCGACTCCTGGCACCCGAAGGCCGCGCAGATCGTCGCCCAGAACCTGACCGACGTCGGTTTCAAGGTGGTCACCACCTCCGTCGACCCGGCCACCTACTTCACCCGGCTCCTCGACGGCAAGGACGACTACCACGACCTGATGATCTGGGAGCGCAACACCTACGTCCCGGACGCCAACGACATGGTCGGGGCCATGGCCAGCCCCACCGGTCTCTACGGCGCGACCATCACCGGCATGGACACGCTCAAGGACGTCGCGTCGCTCCAGGCGGAGCTGGACACGGCCAAGAACCTGCCCCTCGGCGCGCAGCGCACGGCTGCCTACACGAAGATCCAGCGCCGTTGGGCCGAGGACTACATGGTGCTGTCGATGCTGGCCTGCTTCGCCAACCTCGTGGTGAGCGGCTCTCACGTGAAGCACATGAACACGGCGGCGCTGGCCAACCACCGCTGTTACATGGAGAAGGCCAGTGTCTGACACCACGACCGCTCCACCACCCGTGGCGACCGTGCAGGCCTCTCCGTCCGCCCTCGCCGGGCGGTCCGTCCTCGCCGCCTGGCGTCGGCGCCGGCTGGCACGGTCCTGGCCGGCCGTGCTGTCCTGGGCCGTCCTGATCGCGCTGGTGCTGGTGGCCGCCGTAGGGCCGCTGTTCGTCCAGGCGGATCCGCTGCGTCAGACCTCGTCGGCACTGTTGCCGATGGGGTCAGCGGGGCATTTCTTCGGCACGGACGACCTGGGCCGTGACGAGCTGGCCCGACTCGTGCACGGCGCCCGCCCGTTGCTGCTGGTGGCGTTCGCGGCGACCGCGCTGGCGGCCGTCGTGGGCACCGGGATCGGACTCGTCGCCGGGTATGCGGGCGGTGTCGTGGAGCAGGTGCTGATGCGGATCGTGGACCTCGCGCTCGCGTTCCCGTCCATCCTTCTCGTCATCCTGCTGGTGGCGGCCGCGGGGCCGGGCACGGTCAGTCTGGTCTTCGGGATCGGGGTGTCCCTCGCGCCGGGTCTGGCCAGGCTGGCCCGCGCCCTGACCGCCCGCGAGGCGGCCCGGGACTACGTCGTCGCCGCCAAGCTGGGCGGCACCCGCACCCCGCGCATCCTCGCCCGCGAACTCCTCCCGAACATCGCAGGACCGATGCTCGCCCAGGTCGTCATGACCCTCTCGATCGCGGCCGGCTTCGCCGCCGGTCTCTCCTACCTCGGCCTCGGCATCCAACCCCCGCAGCCCGACTGGGGATACATGGTCCAGGCGGGCCAGGAGTTCCTCTACACGGCACCCCGACTGGTCGTCCTCCCCGCGACGTTCACTCTTCTCTTCGTCGTCGCCTGCAACTTCGTCGGCGACGACCTGCGCGACGCCCTCGACGTACGGGGGCCGGCATGACCACCGCCCTGCTCCCTCTCCCCCGGCCCAAGTGGGCAGCGGGAACAGCCCTGTTGGTCCTCCGACGGCTCGCGGTCATCCCCGTCGTCCTGTTCGCGCTGGCCAGCCTGGTGTTCCTCGCGATGCGCCTGCTCCCCGGCTCACCGGCGACCTCGCTCGCGGCAGGCGGCAACAACCTCTCGGCGTCCGAACTGGCGGCGAACGAGGCACGCGTCAACAAGGCACTCGGCCTCGACCGACCCCTCCTCGTCCAGTACGGCAGCTTCCTCAACGACCTGGTGCATCTCCGGCTCGGCACCTCGTTCTACGGCTCGAACAGCGTCCTGGGTCTGCTCGGCGACGCGCTCCCCGCCACGATCGAGCTGACGCTCGCGGCGATGACGATCGCGGTCCTGCTCGGCGTCGTCACCGGTGTCATCGCGGCGCTGCGCAAGGGGAGTTGGATCGACCAGTCGACGCGGGCCGTCGCCACGGTCAGCTTCTCGCTGCCCTGGTTCGCGCTCGGCGTGCTCGGCATCGTCGTGTTCGGCGTATGGCTGCGCTGGCTCCCGGTACTCGGCCGACTGCCCAGCTCGCTCGACTACAACCCGACCACCAACTTCGTTCTCCTGGACGCGATCCTGCAGAACCGCCCCGAGCTGGTGTGGCCCTGGATCCAGCATCTGATCCTCCCCGCCGTCACGTTGGCGCTGTCGATGGCCGGGTTCATCACCCGCATCGTGCGCGCCTCCGTGCTGGAGGTCCTCGACGACGACTTCGTGCGGACCGCCCGGATGAAGGGCCTGAGCGAGAGCGTGGTGATCCGTCACCACGTGCTGCGCAACTCCTGGCTGCCCATCGTGACCGTCCTCGGGCTCCAATTCGGCTCGCTGCTGGGCGGATCGGTGATCACCGAGACGGTCTTCTCGTACGCCGGGGTCGGCCGCCTGCTCGTCCAGGGCGTCCTGCAACGCGACTACCCCGTCGTGCAGGGCGCCGCCCTCGCCATCGCCCTCCTCTTCACCCTGGTCAACCACGCGGTGGACCTGTTGTACACGGTCCTCGATCCGCGGCTACGGAAAGGATGACCCGCATGGACATCGTGCTGGTCCACGGCGCCGGCGGACGGCCGACGACCTGGTCGGCGGTGCAGCCCCTGCTGGCCGCCCGCGGTCACCGGCTGTTCACCGTCACCAACCCGATGACCTCGCTGGAGGACGATGTCGCCAACACGGCGGCCGTGCTGGCGGAGACGACGGGCCCGGTGCTGCTGGCGGGACATTCCTACGGCGGCGCGGTCATCAGCAACGTGGGCCGTGATCCGCGGGTCAAGGGGCTTGTCTACATAGCCGCGTTCGGGCCGGACGAGGGCGAGACGGTCAACGAGATCGTCGAGCGGTACGAGGAGGCCGAGATCTCCAAGTACATGCGGCGCGGCCCGAACGGTGAGTGGAAGTCCGAGACGAGCGAGGAGTTCTGGGCGGAGATAGGTCCCGATCTCTCGCCGGAGCAGCGGGCCGTGGTGGAGGCGGAGGGACGCAAGGCGGACAACCTCATCTTCACGCAGCCGACCGGCGAACCGGCCTGGCGCACGCTGCCCAGTTGGTACCTGGTCGCGGACGACGACCGCACGCTCCGCCCGGAGATCCAGAACGACATGGCGGCCCGGATGAAGGCCACCGTCGAGCACGTGCCGGGCAGCCACTACACGACCCTGGTCTGGCCGGAGCGCGTGGCCGACCTGATCCACACGGCGGCCGTGGCCGTGGGCGAGGGCTCATGACGTCCGCGCCGGTGCTCGAAGTCCGGGACCTGCGCGTCCAGTTCGACGTACCGGGCGGCCGACTGCCCGCCGTCGACGGCGTGGACCTGACCCTCCACCAGGGTGAAGTCCTCGCGCTGGTGGGCGAGTCGGGGTCCGGGAAGTCCGCCCTGTCGATGAGCCTGGTCGGCCTGAACCGCGGCCCGCGCACCCACATCAGCGGTGAGGCGACCTTCAAGGGCCGTGACCTGGTGGCCGCGTCGGAGCGGGAGTTGCGCGGTGTGCGCGGCAAGGACATCGCGGTGGTCTTCCAGGACGCGCTGGCCGCTCTCAACCCGCTGCACCGGGCGGGCGCCCAGGTCTCCGAGATGATCCGCGCCCACCGCGATGTGACGCGGGGTCAGGCGATGGACCGGGCGGTCGAGTTGCTCGGCGAGGTTGGAATCGCCGGCCCGGACCGCACGGCACGTGCCTACCCCCACCAACTCTCCGGGGGCATGCGCCAACGCGTGATGATCGCAATGGGCCTGGCCAATGATCCGGCGGTACTGATCGCCGACGAGCCGACCACCGCCCTCGACGTCACGATCCAGGCCCAGGTGCTCGCCGTACTCAAACGCGTCCAGCGCGACCACGGCACCTCCGTCCTGCTGATCACGCACGACCTGGGTGTCGTGGCGGAGGTCGCCGACCGGGTGGCGGTGATGTACGCGGGCCGGATCGTGGAGCAGGGACTGCGCGAGGAGGTGCTGTTCCACCCCCAACACCCGTACACCATGGGGTTGTTGGGCTCCGTCCCGCCGATCGACGGTCCTGTCGTACGACGGCTGCCGACCATCGCGGGCAGCCCGCTGACCGGGGTGGACCGGCCGGCCGGCTGCGCGTTCGCGCCCCGGTGTCCCTTCGTCCACGACGCGTGTTCCGAGCGGCCCGTGCTGCGGCAGCGGCACGGCGACGACGGGCACCTCGACGCCTGCGTACTGCCCTCGCCCGCCCGCGCCACGGCCCGCTCCCAGGGAGGCATCGCATGACCGCCGCGCTCATCCAGGCCCGCGAGTTGCGCGTCGAGTACCCGGGCCGGGCGGGCGGCCGGGTAAGGGCACTGCGGGACGTCGACCTCGACATCCTCCAGGGCGAGACCCTCGGTCTGGTCGGCGAGTCAGGGTGCGGCAAGTCCACGCTCGGCCGGGCCCTGTTGCGGGTGATCGAACCCGCCTCGGGCCGGATCGAGTTCGACGGCACCGACCTCACCCGGCTCCGTGGCAGCCAACTGCGCCGTACACGGGCCGAGTTGCAGATGGTCTTCCAGGACCCGTTCGGTTCCCTGAACCCGCGCCGCAGGATCGCCGACATCGTCGCCGAACCGCTGCTGCGGTCACGCGGAGCCACCCGCGCCGAGGCCGCGAAGGCGGTGGCCGAACTCCTCGACCTGGTCGGTCTCGGCGCCGAGGCCGGCGGGCGCAGGCCGCACGAGTTCTCCGGCGGCCAGCGTCAACGCATCGGCATCGCACGGGCGTTGGCCTCGTCACCGCAGTTCGTGGTGGCCGACGAGGCGGTCTCCGCACTGGACGTGTCGATCCAGGCCCAGGTACTGAACCTGCTCTCCGACCTGGTCCGCGACCGCGGCCTGACGATGCTGTTCATCTCGCACGACCTGGGCGTCGTACGGCACATCGCCGACCGGATCGCGGTCATGTACCTCGGCCAGATCATCGAAGTCGCCTCCCGCGACGCCTTCTTCGCCGCCCCCGCGCACCCCTACAGCCGGGCGCTCCTGTCCTCCGTTCCGGTGCTGCGGCCCGGAGACACGCGCGAACAGCAGGTGCTGGAGGGCGAGTTGCCCGATCCGGCGAATCCGCCCGAGGGCTGCCTGTTCCGCACCCGGTGCCCGATCGCCACGGATCGGTGCCGTACCAGCGCGCCCGAGCTGCGTGAGATCGCGCCGGGCCGCAGTGTGCGCTGCCATCTGCCCCTGGTCTCCAGCGAGCAGCACGTCGCGAGTAGCGAGTAAGGACGAACCACCTTGATCATCGACGCGTACAACACCACCCAGGACGTCCGCGGCCGTTCCGACTACCTCACCGGCGCCCGCAAAGGCCAGGCCCCGCCGCCGTACAAACCCTTCGAACCGCGCCGCATCCTCGACCGGATGGACGCGGCCGGGGTGGACATGGCCATGGTGTGCTCGCTCGCGCAGCGCATCGAGAACGACTTCATAGCCTCGCTGGTGGCCTCGTACCCGGACCGCTTCTTCGGGTTCGGGCAGGTGATGCCGCAGGCCGACGACGCGCTCGACGAGATCGACCGGATGGCCGACGCGGGCCTGGTCGGGCTGAAGCTGCACCCGAGCCTGCACGGCTACCACGTCGCCGACCACGGCCTGCTCGACCCGGTCTTCGAGGCGTGCGCGCGGCGCGGGCTGCTGGTGCTGATCAACGCTCTCGACGACGCGTTCTGCGCGCCGCTGGCCATCGAGGAGATCGCCCGGGACCACCCCCAAGTCCCCACGATCATCGCGCACATGGGGGCGGTCTGGAACGTGCCGGAAGCGATCATCGTGGCCGAACGACAGCCGCACGTGTACCTGGAGACGTCGGCGACGCTGATGAGCGACGTCAAGCGGGCCTATGCGCGGCTGGGCCCCGAGAAGATCCTGATGGGCAGCGAGTGGCCCGGCTCCGACTTCGACCTGGAGCGCATGAAGATCGCGAAGGCGGTCGAGGACGAAAAGGACCGGGCGCTGGTCGAGGGCGGCAACATGGCCCGGCTGCTGGGGCTGACGGTATGAGCGCACTGGGCGTGCGGCCCGTGTCCGTACCGGCGTCGATGGACGAGGACGACGTCGAACTCCTCGCCACCGCACAGCACTTGCTGGCCAAGGTGTGGCAGTCGGGCCGCCACGAGGTCGCGACCGCGCTGCGTACGGCCGACGGCCGGGTGCACACCGGGGTCCATGTGGAGGGTTCCTGCCGGCGCAGCTCGATCTGTGCCGAGGGGGTGGCCATGGGTACCGCCCGGGGCGCCCTGCCCGCCGGGGCGGAGCTGAACATCACGTCGGTGGTCTCGGTGCAGATCAAGCCAGCGGGTTGGTTCCGGATCATCGCGCCGTGCGGGGTGTGCCGCGAACTCATCAGCGACTACTGCCCGGACGCCACCGTGTGGGTCACCACGGTCGACGGGGACAAGCCCGTCCCGCTGCGCGCCCTGGACCTGCTGCCCGAGAAGAGCCGACGCCGATGGTGAACGCCGTCGATCCCGAGAAGAGTCCACGCCGATGACGAACGCCATCGGTCCCGAGGAGAGGAGAGCCATGTCGTCCGTCTTCGTCACCGGTCCGTCCGGACGAACCGTCCCCACCGGGCTCGATGTCCCCGAACTCGCAGCGCGGTTGGGCGGTTCCGGATCGCCGGTGCTGTGGGAGGAGTTGACCTGGGCGGAGGCGGAGTCCACGGCCGCGGCCCAGGACGCCATCATCATCCCCGTGGGCGCCACCGAGCAGCACGGCCCCCATCTCCCCCTCGCCGTGGACACCAGGATCTGCGAGGCGGTCGCCCTCGGCGTCTCCGCCCTGACCGGCGTGCCTGTCGTCCCGCCCCTGAGCTTCGGGGTGTCCGCGTCGCACGGCGACTTCGCCGGGACGGTGGCCCTGCGGCCGGAGACCATGATCGCCGTCGTCGAGGACGTCATCGACTCGCTCTACGCCTCTGGGGTACGGCAGTTCGTGCTGCTGAACGGGCACATCTGGAACAACGGCGCGCTCGACGTGTCGGCCGAGAAACTGAGGGTCCGTCACCGGGACGCCCGGGTACGCGCGTTGGGGTACGTGACGATGTACCCGGGTCCCGAGGTCGACGGACACGTCACCTACGGCCGGGCGTTGATGCACGCCAACTTCTTCGAGACGTCCGTGATGCTGCACCTGGCGCCGGAGCTGGTCCGGATGGAGCGGGCCACCTCCCATGTCGACGTCGACTCGTTCTGGGACTACCGCATGGACCAGGTCAGCGAGACCGGGGTCTGGGGCAGGGACGTGACCGACGCCAACTCCAAGCACGGCGAGGCGGAGTTCGACCGCTGCGTCCTGACCACAGCTCGCGCGGTGTCCACGGCGGTGCGCGAGCCGTGGCCCGACCCCACTCACCGTCCCGGACGCCAGGCGTGAAGGAGAGCAAGGTGGACCCCAGTATCGACATCCCCCAACTGCCGGACTGCGAGCCCATGCTCATCGGCGGCGAGTGGACCACCGGCACCGCGACGGAACGCATCCCGGTGCTCGACCCCGCCACCCAGGAGCAGCTGACCACCGTCGTCCAGGCTGGCTCCGCCGAGGTATCGGCGGCGGTCGAGGCCGCCAACACCGCACACCGGGACCGCCGTTGGCGCGGACTGGCGCCCCGGCAGCGCCGTGACATCCTGCTGCGCCTCGCCGACCTGGTGGAGCGCGACGCCGAGCAACTGGCTGTGCTGGACACCCTGGACAACGGCAAGGCCATCGAACGCGCCCGGGGCGATGTGGAGTTGGGACTCCAAGCCATCCGCCACTTCGCGGGCACCCCGACGCGGCTGGAGGGCACGGTGCACGCGGCCGGTCCCGACCGGCATGTCTACAGCGTCCGCGAACCGGTTGGCGTGGTGGCCGCCGTACTGCCATGGAACTTCCCCTTCATGATCGCGGCCTGGAAGCTCGCCCCGGCCCTGGCGGCGGGTTGCACTGTCGTCGTCAAGCCGGCCGAGCAGACTCCGCTCACCGCGCTGCGGCTGGCCGCGCTGTGCCTGGAGGCGGGCGTGCCGGAGGGCGTGGTCAACGTCCTTACCGGCGACGGTCGTACGGGCGCCGAACTGGTCGCCCATCCCGGTGTCGCCAAGGTGTCCTTCACCGGGTCCACCGAGGTCGGGCGGCACATCATGGCCGCGGCGGCACCGTCGTTGAAGCGGCTCACGCTCGAACTGGGCGGCAAGTCCCCCAACATCGTCTTCGCCGACGCCGATCTCGACGCGGCCATACCGAACGCCGTGCGTGCGGTGTTCGGGCACTCCGGGCAGATGTGCACGGCGGGCAGCAGGCTGCTGGTGGAGCGCACGGTCGTCAAGGAGTTCCTGGACCGGCTGGTGCCGGCGGTGGAGGCGCTGCGGATCGGTCCCGGCCTCACGGGCGGTATCAACATCGGTCCGCTGGTGTCGCAGGAGCAGTTCGACCGCGTCACGGGTTACGTCGAACTCGGGCGCGCAGAGGGCGCCGAGGTGGCCGTGAGCGGTGAACTCCCGGACAGCCCGGGCTGGTTCGTGCCGCCGACCGTGTTCACCGAGGTCACTCCCGACATGCGGATCGCGCGGGAGGAGATCTTCGGTCCGGTCGCCACGGTCATGCCCTTCGACAGCGAGGAGGAGGCGATCGCGCTGGCCAACGACAGCGAGTACGGCCTCGCCGCAGGCGTCTGGACCGGCAGTCTGGCCCGTGCCCATCGCACGGCCGCCGCGCTGGAGGCCGGGACCGTGTGGGTCAACACGTACAACGAGTTCGACCCCGCCGTGGCCTTCGGCGGGATGAAGCAGTCAGGCCTCGGCAGGGACCTCGGCGACGCCGCCGTCGACGGGTTCACCGAGCTCAAGAGCGTGACGATCGCCCTGTGAGCGCGCCCGTGACGGCCGGGACGGCCGCCTCGCCCCCGAACCCACCGCCCCCGCGCACCCTGAACGTCGCGGCCGAACGCGCCCGTACGCCCGGCTCGTTCACCGGCCACCACTTCAACTCGGCGGGCGCCGCCCTGCTCGCCAACGGCACCGTCGAGGCGGTCATCGACCACCTTCGCGCGGAGAGCCTGTCCGGCGGCTACGAGGCCGCGAAACACGCCGCCCCCGCCCTGGAGGCCGTCTACGCGCGTACCGCCGAACTCCTCGGCGCCCGGCTGGAGGAGGTCGCCCTCGTCGAGAGCGCGACGGCCGGCTGGCAACGGGCCGTGTCGGCGCTGCGACTGCGGCCCGGGGACCGGGTGTTGGCGGCCCGTTCCAGTTACGTCAGCAGCGCGCTGCACCTGCTGTCGGTCGAACGCGACCACGGCGTCCTGGTCGAGCTGCTTCCCAACGGCCCTGACGGAGCAGTGGATTTGGAGGCCCTGGAGGCAGCGTTGCGCGCGGGACCGGCCGCGATGGTGACGGCCGCGCATGTGCCGACGTCCTCTGGGCTGGTCGAACCCGCCGCCGGGATCGGCGCGTTGGCCGGTGCCCACGGGGTGCCCTTCCTGCTGGACGCGACCCAGTCGCTCGGCCAACTGCCGGTGGACATGGGCGTCATCGGCTGCGACCTGCTCATCGGAACGGGCCGCAAGTTCCTGCGCGGCCCACGCGGCACCGGCCTCCTCGCGGTCCGCCGCCCGCTCCTGGACCGGCTCGCCCCCGAGGCGCCCGACGTCCGGGGCGCCCGCTGGACCGCCGAGCGAAGCTGGGAACTGGTCCCGGACGCCAAACGCTTCGAACTCTGGGAAGCCGCCCACGCGTTGCGCCTCGGCCTCGGCGCCGCCCTGACCGACCTCGGCACGCTCGGCGTCGACACCGTCGCCCGCCACCTGGCCAGCCTCGCCGCCACACTGCGGCAACACCTCTCCGCCCTCCCTGGCGTCCACGTCACCGACCCGCCCGCCGCGGGCGGTGCCATCGTCACCTTCGTGATCGACGGCCTGGACGCCTCCGAAGTTCAACGCCAACTCGCCTACCGCCGCGTCCACTTGATCGCGGTACCGGCGGGCCACGGCCGCTGGGACATGGACCACCGGGGCCTGACCAAGGTCGTCCGGGCGTCCGTCCACGTCTACAACGACGAGGACGATCTGCACGCGCTGGTGGAGGCGGTGCGGGAGATCGTCTGCCTGCACGGGCGCGGTACGGCGCCGGCCATGGGGCGGCGGGACTCCGGGGCGGAGGACGCGGGGCCGAGGGAGACGGGGGCGGAGGTCTCAGGGGCGGAGGGCTCGCGGTCAGGGGATTCAGGCTCGGAGGCCTCGGAGCCGGGGATCGATCCCCCAACGCCCGTGCCGCCGCTCCCGGTTCCTCGGGCCACGCCCACACTCACGCCCACGGGCGCACCGGGCCTGGCGCCGAGCTTCGGCTCCGCAGCATCGCCCTCGGAACCTGCGCCCGCGCCCCCAGCCCCGGTGTCCGGACCGGTCCCCGCCTCCACCCCGCACACCCCACACCCCAACTCCCGCTGCCACGACGCGATCGTGGTCGGCCTGGGCGTGCACGGCAGCGCCGCTCTACGTCACCTGGCCGCGCGCGGACTCGACGTCCTCGGGCTCGAACAGTTCGGCCTGCACCACGACTTGGGCTCCTCGCACGGGGCGACCCGGATGATCCGCCGCGCCTATCCGCACCCCGAATGGGACGCCCTGGTCGACACCGCCTACCGGGCCTGGTCGGAGCTGGAGGGCGCCTCGAAGGCCCAACTACTCGACATCACCGGCGGGTTGTACGCCGCGCCGGAGGACCGACCCGATCCCCTTCGCGGCCCCGGTTGCCGTGAAGTCGATTCCCGGGAAGCGGCACGGATCTTCCCGGGACTGCGGCTGCCCACCGGATTCACCGCGGTGCACGACCCGCGCGCCGGCATCATCGACGCGCAGGAGACGCTGCGCGCCCAACTGACCCTCGCCGAACGCTCGGGCGCGCACATCCATGACCACGCCCCCGTCCTCGGCTGGGAACCGGACGGCGACGAGGTCGTGGTCCGCACCGGCAAGGCAGTCCTGCGCACGCGGCGCCTCGTGCTGTGCACCGGCCCCTGGACGGCGGCCCAAGTCCCTTCCCTGGCACCGCATCTGACGGTCACTCGTATCGTCAACGCCTACTTCGCCGCCGACCCGGCGGGGCCGCTCGGCGCCTCCGGCCTCGGCAGCTTCTCCGTCGACCTGCCGCAAGGCCTCCTGTACGGGTTCCCCGCGACCGACGGCCGCGGCCTCAAGGCCGGGTTGGACAGCGGCCCGTCCTGGGACCCGAACGCTCCTCGCCCCCGAGCCACCGACGATGAACTCGCCCTGCTCGCCGAGGCGGTGGCCCAAGTGCTGCCCGGCGCCGGACCAGTCACCGAGAGCCTGACCTGCCTCTACACGATGACCGCCGACCGGCGTTTCATCGTCGGTGAAGTGCCGGGCGTACCGCAAGTGTTGGTCGCGTCGGCGTGCTCGGGGCACGGGTTCAAGTTCGGACCGGCGATCGGCGAGGCACTGGCCGACCTCGTGTGCGGAATCGCCCGCCCGGACCTGGACTTCCTCTCCCCGGCCCGGCTGTTTCCCGGTGGCACCCCGTGAAGGGCCGCACCGGGAAGACACCCCGGACCCGCCGCTCAGCCGTGGAAGACCGTCTGGGATCGGCGCTCGTACCAGGCCGTCAGATGCTCGCCGGAACTGATGACGTGCTCGCGCATCAACGCGTCGGCACGGTCGGCGTCGTGCGCGGCCAACGCGTCGATCACCGCCTCGTGCTGACGGATGTTCAGCTGCCGGTGGCGTTCGTCGCCGGCGAGGGCGAGCGAGGAGACGTTGCGCGGGAAGCTCTCGTTGATCCGGTCGATCATCCGGGTCAGCCAGGGATTGTCGGCCGCTTCGCAGATGACCGTGTGGAAACAGTCGTTGGCGGCGGTCGTCGCGGTGCTCCCACCCGCCGTACTCCCGCGCTCCGCATGCGCACCCTCCGTACTCCCGCCCCGCGTCCCCTCACCGGCGGCCCGCACCACCGCCTCGCAGAGAACCGCGTTGTGCTCGCGCAGCGCGGCGAGCCCACGTTCCGTGATGCGGGAAGCGGCGCGCCGGGCGGCCATTCCCTCCAGCTCGGCACGCACCTCGTAGGCCTGGCGCACCTCCCAGGGGGCGGGCACCCGCACCACCGCACCACGGTTCGGCTGCATCTCGATCAGCCCGCCGTTCTGCAGTTGGCGCAGCGCCTCGCGCACCGGTGTGCGGCTGACCCCGAACTCGGTGGCCAGCGCCGCCTGGCGCAGCGGTTTGCCGATCGCCAGCTCGCCGTTCATGATCCGCGCGCGGATGCGGGCCGCGATGTCGTCGACGAGGGGACTCTCGTCAGTCTCAGGCGTCATCGGAGTCGGTCAAACCCTTCTCGGGGGCGGTTGGGGGCTGCGCGGTGGTGGAGCAGTTTCCCACGCGGCCGGGGGCGTCCACAGCCGCTCATTTTTGGATCCACTTCCATGATATCCGCATCCAATAGGAGGGCCGCATGAATCTGGACTTCGCCAAGGCGATCGACGTGTCCGTTCCCATCCATCCCGGCATGCTCCACTGGGGCCGCCGCCCCGAGGTGGAGATCGTCGAGTCGCGTACCGCCGGCGATCCCTCCAACGTCAGCCGTTGGCGCATCGGCGCCCACACCGGCACCCACATCGACGCTCCGGCCCACTTCATCGACGGCGGCAAGACGGTCGACCGGCTCGACCTGACCGCCCTGAACGGAACCGCGCGGGTGCTGGACCTCACCCACGTGAAAGAGCAGATCACCGCCGCCGACCTCGACGCGGCCGGCCTCGGCACCGAGGAACGGGTGCTGCTGCGCACCAGCAACTCCGAGGGCGTGCTGCGCAGCCCGTGGAAGGCCCGGGAGTGGGTCGGACTGGCCCCCGACGGGGCGGAACGGCTCATCGAGGCCGGGGTGCGCACCGCGGGCATCGACTACCTGAGCATCGAGGCCGTCGCCTACACCACCCACTGGGAGACCCACCAACTCCTGTGCGCCGCCGAGGTGTTGATCCTGGAGGTCGTAGATCTTCTGTACGCACCCGCCGGGGTCTACGACATGCTCTCCCTCCCCCTGCCCCTCCAGGGCGCCGAAGCCGCCCCCTCCCGTACTGTGCTCCTCCCGAGGGACGCGGCGTGACAGCCGCCTCCCCGCTGATCCTGGCCGCACCGCACCCGGCGGCGCTGACGGCGGCCCGCCGCGCGGCCGAGCGAGGCGGCAACGCCGTGGACGGGGCGCTGGCGGCGGCCGCCGCCCTCACCGTCGTCTACCCCCATCAGTGCTCCCTGGGCGGCGACTTGATCGCGCTCGTGCACGCCCCGGGTGGCTCGGTGCGCGCGGTGATCTCGGCGGGGGCGGCAGCAGAGGCCGTAGACGTGGAAGCGCTGCGCGCCGCCGACCGGCGGATGCCCGCGCAGGGGCCGCAGACGGTGACCGTGCCTGGTGTGGTGGCGGGCTGGGCCGCGCTCGCCGACGCCCACGGCACGCCAGGTGCCCTGGCCGAGGCGCTGCGGGACGCCGCCGAGCTGGCCGAGGGCGGGGCCACCGTGTCGGCCGGTCTGGCGCGCGCCATCCGTGAGCGGGCCCCGCAGATCGGCGCGGACCCCGGGCTCACCGCACTGCTGACCGGCTCCGACGGCACACCGCTCGACGAGGCCGACCCGCTCCCCCAACCCCAACTGGCCGCCGTACTACGGACCCTCGCCGACGATCCGTCGTCCTTTTACCGGGGCACGGTCGCCGAGACACTGGCGAACGGCCTGCACCGGGCCGGGAGTTCACTCACCGCGAGCGATCTCGCGGCCCATCAGGCGGAGAGCGTCGAGCCGTTGACGCTGGACGTGGCCGGAACTCGCTGGTGGACCGCGCCGCCGCCGAGCCAGGGGGCGAGTCTCCTGGCCGTACTGGAGACCGCCGCGTCGGCGGCGAAGCTGTCCGAGCCGGAGCGTACCGGCGTGCTGGCCGCCCGCTGCCAAGATGCCTCGGCAGCACGGGACTTGCTGCTGGGTGACCCGCTCGGCCCCTCGCCCATCGACCTGGACGGACTGCTCCGCCCGGCTCCACTCGCCGGTGCGCGCCCGCCCGAGCCGTCCTTCCGGCCCGCCGGGGACACCGTCGCGATCACCGCCGTGGACGCCTCCGGGCTGGCCGTCTCCCTGATCCAGAGCGTCTACCAGACCTTCGGCTCCGGCATCTGCGAACCGGAGACGGGCATCGTGCTGCACAATCGCGGCTCGGCGTTCAGCCTGCTGCCCGGCCATCCGGCTCTGATCGGACCGGGGCTGCGGCCCCCGCACACCCTCTGCCCGGTGCTCGGCCGGTCCGCCGAGCTGCTGCTCTCGGCCGGTTGCCAGGGCGGCCGGGCGCAGCCGCAGATCCTCGCCCAGACAGTGCCCGACCTGATGGACCCATCCGCCGATCCGGTCGCCGTCCTCGACCGGCCCCGGTGGGTGGTCGGCGCCCGCGACATCGGCTACGAGGCGCCGACCCTGCTGGCCGAGCCCGGCTCCGTCCCGGCGGGCGCGTTCCCAGCGGCGGTTCCGGTCGTCGTGGCGCCGGGCCGTACCGATCTGGCCGGTCACACCCAGGCCGTACGACTGTCCGCCACCGGCCAGTTGGACGGCGCCTCCGATCCCCGCGCCGACGGCGGCATCGTCTTGGAAGGAAGCACTCCGTGAGCACTCTCGCCCCCGAACCAGTACCGGCCGACGCACCCCATCCGCTGGACCCCCTTACCGTCACCGAACTGGCCACCGCCGTAAGCGTGTTGAGAGCGGACACCCGGGTCCCCGACGACGCGCGCTTCTGGGGTGTGGCGCTGGACGAGGACCACGCCCGGCATGCCGCACCCGGGGACACCCGGCGGGCCCGCGCGGTCGTGTTCTCCACCTCCGCGCGCCACGCCTTCGAGGTCGATCTCGAACTCGGTGACAAGCCGCAGACCACCGCCTGGCGGGAGTTGGACGTACGCAGTCCGGGCTGCTCCTCCGAGGAGGCGCGGCAGGCAGCGGCGGCCTGCCGAGCGGACCCGCGTTTCCGGGAGGCGCTGGCGCTGCGCGGGATCCACGACGTGTCGTTGGTGATGGTGGACCCGGAGTCGATCGGCGGATTCGAGCCGCCCGAGTACGCGGGCCGCCGGCTGACCTGGGGCAGTGTCTGGCACAGGACCTCCGAGGACGACAACGGCTATGCCCGCCCGGTGCAGGGAGTCGTGCCGATCATCGACATGGAGACCATGGAGATCCTGCACATCGAGGATCACGGGGTGGTGCCGCTGTCGGAGGAGTCGGGCGTGTTCGCGGCCGGGACGGTGGACGAACGACCGGGGCTGAAGCCGCTGGAGGTCGTCCAGCCCGAGGGGCCGAGTTTCACCGTCACCGGCCAGCGGATCGACTGGCAAGGGTGGTCGGTCCGGGTCGGCTTCAGTCATCGCGAGGGGCTCGTGCTGCACGACCTCGCCTTCGCCGCGGCCGGGAAGGCTCCTCGGCAGGTGATCCGGCGTGCGGCCGTCAACGAGATGTACGTCCCGTACTTCGACACCGCCTCCACCCAGTACCGCAAGAACTTCTTCGACTGGGGCGAGTACGGCGCGGGCCCGCTCACCAACTCCCTTGCCCTGGGCTGCGATTGCCTCGGCGTCATCCAGTACTTCGACGCGGCGGTGCTCGGCGGCGACGGTGTCCCCCGGCTCATCCCCAACGCCGTGTGCGTGCACGAGGAGGACGACGGGATTCTGTGGAAGCACCATGACGGGCGCACGGGCCGTACGGAGGTGCGCCGTTCGCGGCGGCTGATCATCTCGGCTTTCGCCACCGTCGCGAACTACGACTACGGCTTCTACTGGTCGCTGTACCAGGACGGTTCGGTGATGCTGGAGATCAAGATGACCGGCATCCTCTCCGCCACCGGCGTCGAGGAGGACGAGGCGACGCCGTACGCGCGCCGGGTCGCGCCGAACGTCGCGGTCACCAACCACCAGCACTTCTTCAGCGTCCGCCTTGACATGGCGGTGGACGGCGATCCCAACCGGCTGGTGGAGGTCACCGCCGAGCACGAGCCCGACCCGGTTCTCGATCCGTACGGCAACGCGGCCCGGACCGTGCTGCGGCCGATCCTGAGCGAGGCGGAGGGCGCCCGGCGCACCGATCCGTCCCGCGGGCTGCACTGGCGGGTGGAGAGCACCGAATCCCGCAACCGGATGGGCGAACCGACCGCGTACCGCGTGCACTTGGAGAACACGGCGGTGCTGCCGGTGCGCGAGGACAGTGTCTGCGCCCGCCGAGCCCCGTTCGTGGGACGGCAGTTGTGGGCCACGGCCTACGACGCGGACCGGCGGTTCGTCGGCGGCGAATACCCCAACCAGGCCGAGCCCGGCGCGGACGGTGTCCACAAGTGGCAGGAGGAGAACCGGTCGTTGGACGGCACCAACCTCGTGCTCTGGGCCACGGTCGGCTCGCACCATTTCCCGCGCCCCGAGGAGTGGCCGGTGATGCCGGTGGCCAAGGCGCGGCTGCGGCTGGAGCCCGACGGCTTCTTCGACCGCAACCCGGCCCTGGACGTGCCCGCCCCCAACTCCTGCCACACGCCGAGCCCCACGGCACCGGACCACTGCTGCGGCTGACCGCGCCTCCCCTCCCCCGAAAGGCGTCCCATGCGCGAGGAAGAGAACACACGGCTCACCCGGACCGGGCCCGGTACCCCGGCCGGTGAGTGGATGCGCCGCTACTGGCAGCCGATCGCCCTCAGCGAGGAACTCGACGGTGCACGGCCGCTGGTGGCGCCCAAGGTGATGGGCCAGGACCTGGTCCTGTTCCGCGACGAGCACGGCGAACTCGGCCTCGTCGACCGGGGCTGCCCACACAGGGGCGCCGACCTGGCGCTCGGCCGGCTGGAGGGCAGCGGACTGCGCTGCTGCTTCCACGGCTGGCTGTTCGCCCGTGACGGCTCCTGTCTCGACACGCCTGCCGAGCCGGTCGACAGTCCGCTCAAGTCGCGGGTGCGGCTGGGCAGTTACCCGGTTCGCGAGATCAACGGGATCGTCTGGGGCTACCTCGGCCCCGGCGAACCTCCCCAACTCCCCGCCCTGGACTGCTTCCAGGCGCCCGCCGACCACGCCTTCGCCTGGAAGGGCCTGCTGGAGTGCAACTGGCTCCAGGCCCTGGAGGTCGGCATCGACCCCGCCCACGCCTCCTACCTCCACCGCTTCTTCCAGGACGAGGACCCCGCCGACAGCTACGGAAAACAGTTCCGAGCCGCCTCCCAGGGCACCGACCTCCCGATGACGAAGATCCTGCGCGAGTACGGCCGCCCCGACATCGACGCGGCCCGCACCCCGTACGGCATCCGCCTCACCGCCCGGCGCACGCTCGACGGCACGGACACCCAGGGCCTGCCGATGGACGGCAGCCGTACCCATGTCCGCATCACCCACCAGGTGTTCCCGCACGCCTTCCACATCCCGCTCGACACGGAGACGGCGATCACCCAGTGGCATGTGCCGATCGACGACAACTCCAGTTACTGGTATGCCCTGTTCACCAGCGTCGGCGGCCCGGTGGACCAGGACGAGATGCGCCGGCAGCGGGTCGGCGCGGTCACCCTGCCCGACTACCGGCCGCGCTTCGGCCGCGCGAACGGCTACGGCTACGACCCGCAGGAACAGCGGACGACGACGTACACCGGGCTCGGCTTCGACATCAACGTGCACGACCAGTGGGCGGTTGAGGGCCAGGGATCCGTTCAGGACCGTACCCGTGAGCATCTGGGCCGCTCCGACAAGGCCATCGTGATGTACCGGCGAATGCTCGGCGAGGCCATCACCGCCGTCGAGCGCGGCGAGGACCCGCCGCTGGTGCTGCCCGCCGAGGAGGCCGGACAACTGCACGGACCGGTGGCCCTGGACGGGATCGGCCCCACCGACGGCTGGCTGGAGCACTGGACGGCCGTCACCGACAAGCAGCGCGCCGACAGCAGTTGGGCGCAGCCGCTGGGAACGGACGGCTGAGCCGCGTGGGATTCATCGAACGGCACGGCCTGTGGAACGCCGAACAGGCCGCCGCCGCACGGGAGATAGGCGAGCGCGCCGAGAGCGGCGGGATGACGGTGGTACGGCTGGTCTTCGCCGACCAGCACGGTCTGCTGCGCGGCAAGACCGTCACGATGGGCGAACTCCCCAACGTGCTGCGCGACGGCACCGGCATCGCCTCGTCCCTGCTCGCCAAGGACACCTCGGGGCGGACCGTGTTCCCGCTGTTCACCAAGGAGACGCCACTCGGGCTGCCCGAACTGCGCGGCGCCGCCGACATGGTGATGGTGCCGGACCCGCTGACCTTCCGGATGCTGCCGTGGTCGCCTGGCACGGGCTGGCTGCTGTGCGACCTGCGCTTCACCACCGGCGCACCGGTCCCGCTGTGCACACGCGGGCTGCTGCGCTCGGTCCTCGACCAGGCCGACGGACTGACCTACCGCACCGGTCTTGAGGTGGAGTTCCACCTCTTCCGGCTCGACGATCCCCGTCTGGGGCCGGGCGACCAGGGCCAGCCCGGCGCCGCGCCCGAGGTCGGCATGCTCAACCACGGCTACCAGTACCTCAGCGAGCTGCGCTACGACGAACTCGACCCCATCCTGGACGTCCTGCGCTCCAACATCGAGGGCCTGGGCCTCCCGTTGCGCAGCCTGGAGGTGGAATTCGGCCCGAGCCAGGTCGAGTTGACGCTCCAGCCCGCCGACGGCCTGGGCACGGCCGACGCGATGGTGCTGCTGCGCAGTGCGGTGAAGCAGGTCGCCGCCCGCCACGGCCACCACGCCACCTTCATGTGCCGCCCCCATCTGCCCGGCGTGTTCTCCAGCGGCTGGCATCTGCACCAGAGCATGGTGCGGGACGGCGTGGGTGTCTTCGCGCCGGAGGGCGGCGAACTCACCGCGTCCGGGCCGCCGTTGTCGCCGTACGGGACGGCGTTTCTCGGTGGGCTGCTGCGGCACGCGCGGGCCACGAGTGCGTTCTCGACGCCGACTCTCAATGGTTTCAAGCGTTTTCGCTCGCTGTCGTTGGCACCGGACCGTGCGGTGTGGGGGCGCGACAACCGCGGGGCGATGGTTCGGGTTCTGGGTGACGGACCGTCATCCACCCGTCTGGAGAACCGGATCGGCGAGCCGGCCGCCAATCCCTACCTCTATCTCGCCTCCCAGCTCGCCGCCGGACTGGAGGGCGTGGCGGGCGGCCTGGAACCCGGACCGGCCGCCGACGAGCCCTACGCGGCACGCGCCGAACCACTCCCCCGCTCACTGGGCGAGGCCCTCGACGCACTGGAGTCCGACCGCATGCTCGCCGACCGGCTCGGCAAGGACTTCGTCGCCTACTACACGAGCATCAAGCGAGCCGAGATCAATCGCTTCAGCCAAGAGGTGACCGACTGGGAACAGCGGGAGTACTTCCGTGTCTTCTGACCCTGGCACCCCCTGCGCGACGACCGAACGGCTCCTGGTCCGACAGGCACGCTGGATCGCCCACGAGGTGCTGGAACTCCGTCTGACCCGGCCCACCGGCGGCACCCTGCCGGCCTGGGAGCCGGGCGCGCATGTGGAGTTGACCCTGCCCTCGGGGTTGCGGCGGGCCTACTCGCTGTGCGGGGACATGGCCGACACCGAGGCCTGGACGGTCGCCGTGCACCGCGTGCCCGAGGGGCGTGGCGGCTCCCGGGAGATCCACGAAACCGCCTTGGTGGGCCGGGAGTTGGAAGTACGCGGACCGGTCAACCGTTTCCCGTTGGTGCCCGCGCCGGGCTATCTGCTGCTGGCCGGCGGCATCGGTGTCACCCCGCTGCTGCCGATGGCCCGCGAACTCACCGCCCGCGGCCTGCCCTGGCGACTGATCCTCGGCGCCCGCGACCGGTCCCGGCTCGTGTACGCCGAGGAGTTGGCGGCGCTGGGCGGCGACCGCGTGCTGCTCTTGCCACAGGACGAGGCGGGCCTACCGGACCTGGCGGCCGAACTCGCCGCCACCCCGCCCACGCACGCCGTCTACGCCTGCGGCCCCCAACCGATGCTCGACGCGGTGACGACCTTGTGCCGTACGGCTGCCCCGGCGCGGTCACTGCACCTGGAGCGCTTCACCGCGGCCGCGCCCGCCGACGCGATCCCGGACCAACTCGACGCCGCGAGCGGGGAGTTCGAGGTGGTACTCAGCCGTTCGGGCCTGCGGCTGACCGTGCCCGCCGACCGTTCCGTGCTGGACGTCGTCCGGGAGAAGCTCCCGGACGTGCCGTACTCCTGCGAGGAGGGTTACTGCGGTACCTGCGAGACTCCGGTCACGGCCGGGGTCCCGGACCACCGCGACACGGTGATCGAGCCGTCCGAACGCCCCACCGCCACCACGATGATGATCTGCGTGAGCCGCTGCGACTCCTCGGTGCTGGAGCTGGACCTCTAGGTGGTTCGCCCTTTCGCCAGGCGGTACAGGAGGGCCCGGGGCCGGTACGGGATGACCTCGGCCAAGGAGATGGCGGTGCTGGTCCGGTCGACTCCGTCGATGGCGAGGATCGCCTTGGTGATGCGGTGCAGGTCCGCGGTGTCCTTGGCGACGACATGGGCGAGGAGGTCGGCGTCGCCGGTGGTGTAGTGCACCTCGATGACTTCGGGGAGGTCGAGCAGTCCCTCGTGCACGCTCTCGGGCTCGGCCTGGCTCACGGCGAGCGACATGAACGCCACCAGGCCGTACCCGAGGGCGGCGGGGTCGACGCGTCGACTCACGGGTTTGAACACACCCTCGGCGGCCATCCTCCGCAGCCGCGCGTGAACGGTGTTACGGGCCACGCCCAGGGTCTGAGCCAGGGCGAGGATCGTCGCGTCCGGGTCGTCGTCCAGGGCCAGGACGATCCGGGCGTCCAGCGGGTCCATCAGTGTCATGGTGCGCATTCTGCCACCGGGTCCCTTAACCATTGAGCATCTGTCGTAGCGAGAAGAGTCTGTATTGCGCGAATGCCCTGTCGTGTGGTCAAGGTGGTGAGCCGTTCCACGCCTCCGCCCTGATGAAGGACCGCCCGCCATGGCCTTGAGTTCGCACCCCGCCGGTACCGGTCGCTCCTGGGTCGTCATCGTCGCCGCCGGGGTGGCTGCCGGGCTGCAGGTGTGGAAGGTGCCGCCCGCGCTCCCGTTCCTGCGGCACGACCTGTCGCTGAGTCTGGTCCAGGCCGGGACCCTGCTGGGGATCGTCCAACTGGCCGGGATGCTCGGGGGACTTGCCGTCTCGCTGCTGGCCGAGTTGATCGGTGAGCGACGCTGTCTGAGCGCGGGGCTGGTCCTGCTGTTCCTCGGTTCGGCGGGCGGTGGATTCGCCTGGTCGGCCGCGCCGCTGTTGGCCTCGCGGGCGGTCGAGGGAGCCGGTTTCATCCTGGTGGCGGTGACCGGCCCGGGGCTGATCCGGCGCACCGCTCCGCCCGCCCGCTTCACCACGGCGATGGGGTTCTGGGGCGCCTACCAGGGCATCTCCACCTTCACCGGTCTCATCGTCGGCGCGCTGGCCCTCCAGGAGATGCCCTGGCGGGTGTGGTGGTGGGGCATGGCCGTGATCGCGCTGCTGCCGTTGCCGTGGGTCCTGGCCAGGGTTCCCCGGGACGACGCGGGTGGTGTGCGTGGCGCGGCGGCAGCCCTCGCGCGCATCGGCCGTACCGTCCGGGCACCGGGCCCCTGGACGGCAGGACTCGTCTTCGCCTGCTACACCCTGCCGTGGATGGCGGTGGTCGGATTCCTGCCCACCATCTACCGTGACGGCGGGATGACGGGCAGTTGGCCGGGCATCCTCAGTGCGGTGGTCGGTGCGGCGAACGCCGTCGGCTCGATCGCCACCGCGGCGCTCATGAAGCGCGGCCTGCCCACCCGCTCCCTCATCGTCCCCGCGTTCGTCCTCATGGCCGTCACTTCCGTGCTGGCGTTCGCCGTCGACTGGCACGGCCTCCCGGCAGGTACCGCTTGGCAGTTCGTGTGTGTCACGGTCTTCTCGCTGACCGGCGGTGCGATACCGGCGACCTTGCTGCGCATGATCGGTGAGCTGACGCCGGCCGGCGGTTCCGCTCCCGCCACCATGGGTCTGATCCAACAGCTGTTCAACGCCGGCAGTTTCGTCGGTCCCACCGCCGCCGCGTGGCTGGCCACCCGTACCGGCGACTGGCACTCCACCTGGTGGCTGACCTGTGCCTGCACGGCCGCGGGCATCGCCCTCAGCCGTCGCCTGAGGCCGCGGACCAAGGCCCCAGTGCCGGACGCAACGGCCGCAAAGTGCACCTGAGTTGAGAAGCCGGCAGCACCAGCCGCTACGACGGCGGACCGTCCCCGACACGCTCCCGCAGCCCCGCGCGGATGGGATCGTCGTCAGGCAGGCCGAGTTCGGTGGTCAGGGCGAGCGCACGGGTCCACACCTCGTGGGCCGCGTCGGACTGGCCGGCGCCGCGGTGGCTGTCACCGAGGCAGATGAGACAGGCGGCCTCGCTGTGGCGGTCCCCGGTGGCGCGGAACAACCGGGCCGCCTGCCGGTAGCGGTCGACTGCCTGTTGGTAACGGCCCAGTTGATGGTGGATGTAGCCCAGGCTGTCGGAGGTGTGGGCCTGCCCGGCCACGTCTCCGGCCGCCCGCGCGAGTTCGAGGGCCTGCTCACAGTGTGCCAGCGCGCGGAGATGGTCGCCGAGGTTCGCCTGTCGCCAGCCGATGTGGTTCAGCGCCGCGGCCTGTCCCGCCCGGTCGCCCGCGGCCCGGTAGTGCTCCAGACTCCGGTACGCGTGTTCCAGCACGAGCTCGGAACTGCCCTGTTCTGCCGACATCCGCGAGAGATGCTGATGGGTCCGGGCCTGGCCCGCGTCGCTGCCCAGCGCGGCGAAGAGTTCGAGTGCCCTCAGATAGTGCTCCCGGGCCGGCTCCGGACACTTCAACCGGTCCAGGGCCAGCCCCAGAGCGCGGTGCGCGCCCGCCCGGCCGGCCAGGGCGCCCTCCCGTTCGGCAGCCATCAGAGCGCTGCGCGCGGCAGTGAGCAACGCCTGCCAGTATCCGTACCGGTCCAGGAAGGTGGCCAGCACCGTGACCAGCCGCCACACGTGACCGTCGAAGCCGGGCTGCGGGTGCCGCACGATCTCCAGCAGCACCGGGTGCTCGGCGACGAACCAGGCCAGCGCCTGGCCGTAGTCCTCGGGCTGCGACACGTTCGCGCCCGGCCTGGGAGGAGGTACCTCCACCGGATTGGGCTGCGGGGTCACCAGGACGTCGGCCGCGCGCGCGGAGTGCAGGTAGTGGTCCATCATCCGGTGCACCGCCGACCGGCGTTCCCACTCGTCGTCGTACGCGGTCACGAGTTCCCCGGCGTACACGCGCAGCAGGTCGTGGAAGGCGTATCGCCCCGGCGCGTGCTCAACCAGCAGGTGCCCGCCGGTCAGTTCGGCCAGCAGCGCACGGACGCGCTCGGGCGGTGCTCCCGCCAGCGCGGCCGCCGCGCGCTGGTCCAGGTCGGGTCCCGGGTGCAGTGCCAGCAGGCGGAACAGCCGGGCCGCGGCGGGGCTGAGCGCGCTGTAGGACCAGGAGAACACCGCCCGTACCTGGCTGGACTCCTCGCCGCCGTCGAGCGCGTCCAACCGGCCGCCCGCTTCCCGGAGTTCCTCCGCGAGTGTTCCCAGGGGCTGATGCGGTTGCGCGGCGGCGCGTGCCGAGACCACGGCCAGGGCGAGGGGCAGTCCCGCGCACCAGGTGACGACGTCCGCCACCGCCGCCGGTTCGGCCGCGACCCGGCCCGCGCCGAGCCGTTCCGCCAGTACGTCCCGTGCGGCGGCCGGTGTCAGCGGGTCGACCGCGAGCAGATGGGCGCCCTCCGTCGCGGCCAGCCCGGTCAGCCGGTTCCGGCTGGTCACCAGCGCCATGCAGCCGACGGCACCCGGCAGCAGCGGGCGTACCTGCTCCTCGTCGCGGGCGTTGTCGAGTACGACCATCACCCGACGCCCCGTCAACAGGCTTCGGTACAGGCCGACTTGGGCCTCCAATCCCGGCGGCACCCGCTCCGGCCGTACGCCGAGCGCGTCCAGGAACCCGCGTACGGCCTCGGTCGGCTGCACCACCGATCCCTGCGGGTCGAACCCTCGCAGGTTCACGTACAACTGCCCGTCGGGGAACGCACTTCCGACCCTCCGCGCCCAGTGCACGGCGAGGGCGGTCTTCCCCACGCCCGCCATGCCCGACACCGCGGAGATGACCACGGCGGCGGACTCTCCCTCGGCCGAGGCGAGGATCGCGGCGAGCCGGGCCAGTTCCCCGTCGCGGCCCGTGAACCCTCGTACAGCCATGGGGAGTTGGGCGGGAAGCTCGGTGTGTCGCAGCACCGCCGACGGCCCGGTCTGTCGTATGACCGCCGACGGCTCGGGGCGCGGGGGCGACGCGGAACGGTGGCCGCGCAGGATCGACTGGTGGAGCTGGCGCAGCGCCGGTCCGGTGTCCGTGCCGAGTTCCTCGGCCAGCCGTTTGCGGACGGCGGCGTAGCAGTCCAGGGCCTCCGCGCTGCGGCCGGTCTCGTGCAGGGCCCGCATCAGGGCTTCGGCCAGGGGTTCCGCGAGCGGGTACTCGCCGAGCAGGCCGGTCAACGGGCCGATGAGGGACGCGGGTTCACCGTGGCGCAGTTCCGCGCGGGCCCAGCCGACAGCCGCGTCCTGGTGCTGACGCCGCCAGGCCTCGCGCATCCGGGCCGCCCACTCCCCGTTCAGCCCGGACAACGGCTCCCCGCGCCACAGGTCGAGCGCCTCGCGCAGCAGGAGCGCCCGCGCCGGTTCGGCGGGCGCCGCCGCCCTCGCCTGGTCGACCAACTGCCGGAACCGGTACACGTCCACCTGGTCCGGGCGGGCCTCCAGCAGGTATCCGCCGGAACGGCGCACCACTAATAAGGGTTCCCGCGCGGTCTCGGGGGCCTGCTCGCACATCCGACGTATCCGGGCGACATGGGCGTGCACCGCGCCGCGCGCGCCGTCCGGCGCGCGCGGGCCCCAGACCCGCTCGATGACCACGTCGACGGCGACGGGCCGGCCGACGTCCACGGCCAACGCGGCCATCACGGTGCGGCGTTGGGGCGGGCCCACCTCCACCGCGCGCCCCAACGCCGACAGTTCCACCGGCCCGAGCAACTGCACGTCCACCATGGTGTCCACCTCCACCTACACAGAGCCTCCTCCTTTTCTTCACGAACGCGTGTGCGGCGCGACAAGGCTTCGACAAGGTTTCCCGCCACACACCGGTGCGAATCTGCTGGGGAAGGGACGGGGCGCCGACCGCGTCCCGTCCATGCACGACGGCAGGGCCGTCGCCTGGCGGCTGCGCAACAGGCAAACGGGGGCGAGACGTGTGATCACACAGGGAGTGATGGCACCTGATACACGGGTGCCGGTACCGCGGCCGGAGACCTTACCGGCCGCCACGGGGAACGCCGGCGGAAGGAGTGTTCTGGAGGGCGCCTTCGCGCTGCTGGAGGCGGTGGAGCGGGCCGTGGAGGCGGGGCCGACGAGGCTGGCGGCCGACTGCGGGCTGCCCAAGACGACCGCGTACCGGCTGCTGGAACAACTCGCGGACCTGGGCGCGGTCGAACGGTGCGGGGGGAGTTACCGGGTGGGCCCGCGGATGTTCCGCCTGGGGAGCGCCTGGCAGCCGCATCCCCAACTGCGCGCCGCCGCACGGGAACCGATGCGGCGGCTGGCTCAGCTCACGGGTACGACGGTGGGGATCGCCGTCCTGTGGAAGGGCGAGACGCTGATGGTCGAGTGGTGTCCCGAGGACGCCCGGCGGCCCGATCCGCTGGAGACCCGGATGACCTGGCCGTGGTTCACCGCGGCGGGCAAGGTCCTGGTGGCCACGGCCGCGCCGGCACCCCTGCTGGGGCCGCTGCCCGCGTCCTGGGCGCGGGACGCCGACGCGATACGGGAGCGCGGTGCCGCGTTCGACCGGGAGGAAGTGGTAACAGGCGTGTGCTGCGCGGCAGTTCCGCTGCTCGGGGTGCGCGGCACTCCCGTGGCGGCCCTGTGCGTCCTCACCGACCCAGCCCACCACTTGGAACGGCTCGCGGAGACCGCGCGCCGGACGGGGCGGGTGATCAGCGCGGGGTTGCGGGGGCGGTGACACGTCCTCGAACACGCCGGGCACCCGGTCAGGGGCCGGGCGCCCGGCGTGGCGTTCCAGGTGATCGACCGCCGTCCCGCACGAGACGGCGGTCGATCGACCGTGGCCGAAGCCGACACCCCCGAAAACCCCTGCGTTCCCCGCCGATCCACGTCGTACGCTGACGGCCGCTGTCTGCCGAGGGAGGACACACATGGGGATCCGAAGCCTGACCCGCACCGAAGCCGAGCGCCGGGCCGCGCTGGTCGCGGTCGAGCGGTACGACGTGGACGTCGATCTGACCGCACTGCCCGACGGGCCGGAGGTCCGCTGCGTCTCCACCGTGGCGTTCACGTGTCGCGAGCCGGGCGCGGAGACCTTCGTGGACTGCGCGGCACGGGTGCTGAGCGCGACATTGAACGGGGTCGGACTCGCCCCCGCCGAGGACGGACGGATCCGGCTCCCCGGCCTCGCCGAGCACAACGTGCTGCGGGTGGAGAGCGTGCAGGCCGACACCACGGCCGGCGAGGGCGTGCACAAGGCGACGGACCCCGCCGACGGCGAGGTGTACGTGTGGATGAGCTTCGAACCGGACGAGGCCCGCTTCGTCTGGGCCTGCTTCGACCAACCGGACCTCAAGGCCCCGCACGCCTTCACCGTCACGGCCCCGTCCGCCTGGACCGTCACCAGCAACTCCGGCGACGCACGCGTCGAGGAACTGGACGAGGCCCGCCGCTGGACCTTCCCGGACACCCCACCCCTGTCCGTGTACAACACGGTGATCAACGCGGGCCCCTTCCACGAGGTCCGCCGCGAGGTCGACGGCCACAACCTGGGCCTGTACTCCCGCAGTTCACTCGCCGAGGTCCTCGAACGCGACGCCGACGAGATCTTCACCCTCACCCACCAAGGTCTCGCCTTCTACGCCGAGGCCTTCGCGATGCCGTTCCCGCAGCGCCGCTACGACCAGGTGTTCATGCCCGAGTTCGGCGGGGCGATGGAGAACTACGGCTGTGTGACCTGGTCGGACGCGTTCCTTCGCCGGGCCGCGCCGACCCCGGCCGAACACGGGCTGCTGGCACGGGTGTTGCTGCACGAGATGGCGCACATGTGGTTCGGCAACATCGTCACCATGCGCTGGTGGGACGACCTCTGGCTGAACGAGGCGTTCGCGGAGTTCGCCTGCCACTGGGCGGCCGAGCGCGCCACCCGGCACACGGACGCGTGGGCGAGCCATCTGATGATCGGCAAGATCAGCGCGTACCTGTCCGACCAGGGTCCGGCCTCGCACCCGATCCACCAGCCCATCCACGACGTCGCCCAGGCCGCGTCGATCTTCGACAACATCACGTACCCCAAGGGCGCGTCCGTCCTCCAGCAGCTCAAGACATACGTCGGCGAGGACCACTTCAGGACCGGCATGGCCGCCTACTTCGCCCGCCACGCCTGGGGCAACACCACACTCCAGGACCTGATCAACTCCCTGTCCGAGGCCAGCGGCCGCGACCTCGACACCTGGCGCACCGCCTGGTTGGAGACGGCGGGCACCGACCGCTTCACCCTGGAGCGCGACGGCGACACGATCACGCTGGTGGCCGCCGCCGACCCGCGTCCGCAGGTCCTGGCGGTGGGCGCGTACGCCCGGAACGGCGACGCGCTGGAGCGCCGGGCGCTGGTCCGGGTCGAGGTGACGGAGCCCCGCACCACGGTCACCGGCCTCCCGTCCGACGCCGACGTCCTGTTGATCAACGACGACGATCTGACGTTCGCGACGACCCGCCCGGACCCCACGACCAGGGACGCCCTCTTCCGTACGGCGGCGCAGTTGCCCACGGCCGTCTCCCGGGGCGTGGCCGCGGCCACCGTGTGGGACATGCTGACGACCGGCGAGGCCACGGCGGCGGAGGCCGGGCGGTGCCTCACCTCGGTGCTGACGGCCGAGACGTCCGACGCGGTGATCGAGCCCTATCTGACCCTCGCCGCGAACGTCTCGGAACTGTGGGCGCCGCCCGCCGAGCGCGCCGAGTTGTCGGCGGCGGTGGCGGCGGCCTGTCGCGACCTCGCCGGAGACCCGGGCCGCCGTCAGGTCGCGCTGCGCGGGCTGGCCCGTACCGCGACGACGCCGGACGATCTCGCCTGGCTGCGCGAACAGGCCGGTGACGACGTGGACCTGCACTGGCGCGCGCTGATCCGCGAGGCGGAACTGGGCGGCGACGTCACGGCGGAATCCGACCGTCTGCTCGCGCGAGACCCGGACCCCGACGCCTGGCTCCGCGCCCTCACCGTACGGGCCGCCCTGCCCGACGCGGCCACGAAGGCGGAGGTCTGGCAGCAGTTGGTCGTGGACCGTACGGTCCCCATCAACTCGGTCGGCCTGGTCGCGGCGGCCTTCTGGCGCCCCGGCCAGGACGAGCTGCTCGCGCCCTACGCCGAGCGCTACCTGGAGGCGGTCCCGAAGCTGCACCAGGGCGGGATGATCCTGGCGATGAGCTACACGCACCGCCTCTTCCCGCTGCACGCCATCGACCCGACGTACATCGAGCGGGCCCGTGACGCTTCCCGTGAGGCGGTCCCGGTGGTCCGCCTCACGCTCCTGGAGCGCTCGGACGAGGTGAGCCGGATGCTCCGCGCCCGGGGCACGTCGGCCTGACGCGCTCAGCGGCCCGTTCCACCACCCAACCGGTCGGCCAGGCACGCCAGATAGAGGGCCATGGCCGTCCGGTACTCCCGCAGGGAGCGGCCGGTGATCTGCTCGATCTTGTTCATCCGGTAGACGACGGTGTTCCGGTGGATGTGCAGGGCCTCGGCGGTACGGACGAGGTTGAACCCGCTCTCGCACCAGGCGGTCACCGTGTCGCGGAGGGCCGGCCAGTCCGGCTGAGCGCGCAGTTCGGTGGCGGTGAGGTCCAGCAGGCGGTTGCGGGCCGCCTGGCTCACCGCCGTCACCACCTGGTGGACCCGTAGGTCGGTGATCAGGTGGACGGGTGCGGCCTCGGCGAACCGGGCACCGAGTCGCAGCGCGTCGCACGCGTCCTGGTAGGAGTCGTGCAGGCCGCCGACGGAGGTGGCGGGCTCACCGATACCGGCGCGGGCGACGAGCCCGTCCTGGGCCGCGATGAGATCGGTGACCCGTCGGCAGTCGGCGACGAGGGAGGTCGTGGAGCATCCGGTGGGGAGCCGGTGCAGGACTCCGATCCACCCGGGCGCGGTGGAGGCGACGATGTCCTGGGGGTCGGCGAAGATCTCCCCCACGGTGCGCAGCAGTTCGGAGCGGACCAGGGCCATGTCCCGGCTCTGGGTGCCGCCCTGGCGGCGGGGCGCGGGGTGGGGCACGCTCACCTCGAAGGCGACGGCGACCCGTCGTAGACGCAGGTCGAAGCCGAGTTCGGCGGCACGGAACACGAGGAAGTCGCCCTCGACGACCTGGGGGTCGTAGGACGCGATGTCGGCGAGGAGTTTCTCGGCGGCCCGTTCGGCGAGCAGCCGGGAGCGCAGCATCACGGACTCCCGGAGCAGGATCTCCGTCTGGCGTTTGACGAGGAGTCCGAAACGGCGGACCTGGGCGGGTGTGCCGGTGATGCCGACCGTGCCCACGGCCTGCCCGTTGGTGATCAGCGGGAGGGTCATCCCGGGGCGTACGCCGCGCAGTTGCTGCGCCTGGGAGGCGCTGTGCGTGGCTGGTTCCTTCGTACGGACGACATCGACGGACGCCTCGTGGAAGCTGCCGACGCGGCTGCTGTCTCCGCTGCCGATGACGATGCCCTCCGCGTCCGTGATCAGCACGTTGAAGCCGATGACGGCGGAGGTGTCCCCGGCGATCTCCTGGGCGAGTGACGGGCTGAGCACGGGGATTCCTCCCGTCGCGGGCGAGCCGGATTGGACGCACCGTACAGCGGACCGCGCGAATCCGGCCACAACTTCGTACGAAGTGGACGATGACGCACGGTCGGCTGATGCCTAGCGTATGGGCCCAATCACTTCCCGCCGAGGGCACAGCGCGGTGAACGGCGGGTCCCTTCAGTGCCGATCCCTCAGTGCCGATACGGAAGGCCCGTGCCGATGATCCGTGTGCGCTCGCTCGCCGTCGCGTTGTCCGCGACGCTGATGTTGTCCACCGTCGCCGCCTGTGGTTCCGGGAGCGACGACGCCCCGAAGAACGTCTCCGCGAAGACCGCCGCCCTGGGCACGCTCACGCCCGGCGTCCTCAAGGTGGCCGTCCAGCCGTACGCGCCCTACACCACCGAGCAGGGCGGGAAGATCGTCGGGCTGGACGGCGACATCCTCACCTACGTGGCCAAGAAGCTGGGCCTGGAGATCAAGCCCCAGGTCACGGACTTCGCCGGCATGCTCGCCGGGGTCCAGTCCCGCCGCGTCGACATCACAGTCGGCGGTGTCGCCTGGTCCGCGGACCGGCAGAAACAGGGGCTGTTCACCGACCCGCCGTACTACTCGCCCCCGGCGATGGCCGTCCGCAGCGGCAAGACGTACAAGACGGTCGCCGACCTCAAGGGCCGCAGCCTCGGCACGGTCGACGGCTATGTCTGGGTCAAGTCGATCCAGGCCGTACCCGGGGCGAAACTGCACGCCTACCCGGACGCCAACGGGGTGTTCGACGACCTCGGCGCCGGCCGGATCGACGTCGGCTTCCTGGACCCGCTGATCATCATCGCGGCGCAGAAGCAGCGTCCGGACCTGAAGATCGCCACCGAGTACCTGACCCCGCCGACCGCCGCCGAGGTGAAGGCGAAGCCGGCCCTCCAGTACTTCGAGCCGTACCAGACGGGTTTCTATCTCCCCAAGAAGGCAGGCAAGTTGGAGCGGGCGATCTCCGCGCAGATCGACGCCATGTACAAGAACGGCGAGTTGGCGAAGCTCGTCAAGAAGTACGGCGGCGATCCCGAGCAGTTCCTGAAGCCCGCCGCCGATGTCGCCGCCGCCCGACGCGGTGTGGACCGGTCGGGCGACTGGACACCGCCGTCCATCGGGAAGTGAGGAACTGACATGTCGGGTCTCTTCCAAGTCCCCTGGTCCGACTACCGGTCGGACCTGATCGACGCGCTCTGGCGCACGGTCTCGTACACGGTGGTCAGCTTCACCGGCGCGGTCGTGCTGGGCCTGGTCGTGGCGCTGCTCCGGCTCAGCAAGGCGTGGCCCGCGCGGGCCGTCGCCGCCGTCTACACGGAGATCTTCAAGAACGTCCCGCTCCTCGCCATCATCTTCCTGACCTACTTCGGTCTGGCCTCGGCCGGTGTCCGGCTGGACGTGTTCACTGCCGGGTGTCTGAGTCTCGTCGTTTTCTACGCCGCCTATCTGTCCGAGATCTTCCGGTCCGCGATCAGCGGGGTGCACGACGGGCAGACCGAGGCCGGTGAGGCGCTGGGGCTGGGCCGGGTGGGCATCTTCGTCCACATCGTGCTGCCGCAGGCGGTCCGGCAGGCGCTGGCCGGTACCAACACCATGCTGGTCGACCTGTTGAAGTCCACCTCGCTCCTGGTCACCGTGTCCGCCGCCGAGTTGATGTCGGAGGGACGGCTCATCACGTCCGCCACCTTCCGGGCGCTGGAGGTGTACCTGGTCATCTCGGCCATCTACTTCGCCCTGTGCTATCCGCTCTCCCAACTCCTTCTGCTGCTGGAGCGCAAGGTGCGCGCGGGCGTCCCGCTGTCCCCCTGGCGACGGCGCCGGGTGCGTACGGCGCGGGCGCTGCTCGCCGCCGAGCTCGGCACGGGGGCCAACCTGAAGGAGTCTGCCGTATGACCGAGCCCGTCACCACGGCGAAGACCGCCCCAACTGCCCCTGCGGAAGCGATCGTTCGGATCGAGGGGCTGAGCAAGTCCTTCGACGGCCGGCTCGTGCTCGACGACGTGAGTCTTGAGGTCGACCGCGGCCGGATCGTCAGCGTCATCGGGCAGAGCGGCGGCGGCAAGACGACGCTGATGCGCTGCGTGAACCTGCTGGAGCGCCCCGACCGGGGCACGGTCGAGGTCGCCGGGGAGGTCGTGCACCGCGACGGCCGCATCGTCTGCCGGGACCTGCCCGGACTGCGCCGCACGGTCGGCATGGTCTTCCAGCGTTTCAACCTCTTCCCGCATCTGACGGCCGTGGAGAACATCGTGGTCGCCCAACGCAAGGCCGGCGTACCGGAGTCGGAGGCCCTGGAGCGGGCCGTCAGTCTGCTGCGCCGGGTCGGGGTGGCCCACCGCGGCCTCGCCCTGCCCGACCGGCTCTCCGGCGGTGAGCAGCAACGCGTCGCCATCGCCCGCGCGTTGGCGCTCCGGCCCGAGGTGCTGCTCTTCGACGAACCCACCTCCTCCCTCGACCCGGAGGCCACCCGCGAGGTGCTCGGCGTGATGCGCGAACTGGCCGCGGACGGCATGACGATGCTGCTGGTCACCCATGAACTCCCCTTCGCCCGAGAGGTGTCCGACCACGTCGTCTTCGTCGACGGCGGCCGGATCGTGGAGGAGGGCCGTCCCCACCAGGTCATCGACCACCCGGAACAGGCCCGCACCCGCGAGTTCCTCGCCTCCTACGGATCGACGTCATGACCGGGCACGGCGGTCCGGTCGTCGTGGTCGGCGGCGGTGTCGTGGGCCTGTGCACGGCCTACTACCTGGCCGAGGCCGGCCTGGAGGTGGAGGTCGTGGAGCGGCGCGCCCTGGGTTCCGGGGCGTCCCGGGGCAACGCGGGCTGGGTCTGCCTCAGCCATTCGACACCGATCCCGGCCCCCGGCGTGGTGCGCTACGCGCTCCGCTCCCTGGGGCGCCCGGACTCGCCCCTGTATCTACGGCCGCTGCCCGATCCGGCGTTCGTACGGTGGCTGTGGCGGTTCTGGCGCAGCAGCACACCGGCCGCGTTCCGGCGCGGCTACACGGCGATCGTCGAGCTGAACCGCACCACGTTCGACCTCTTCGACGGGTTGCGCGCGGCCGGGGTCGAGACCGGTCTGACCCGGCCGGGCATGGTGCACGCGTTCCTCTCCCCCGCCGAGGCCCGCCATCACCTCGCCGTCCAGCGGCAGATGGCGCACGGCCGCTATCCGATGCCGGACGACGTGGTCACGGGCGACGCGGCCCGCCTGCTCGACCCGGCGCTGTCCGACCGCGTCCGCGCCGCCTATCTGGTCGAGGGCGAGGGCGTGGTCGATCCGGAGGCGTTCGCCCGCGCCCTGGGCGAGGCCCTCACCGCGTCCGGGGTGAAGATCCACGAGAACACGGAGGCCACCGGGTTCCGCACCGAGGGCGGCCGGGTCACCGCGCTGCGCACCGCGACCGGTGAGATCCCGTGTTCGTCCCTCGTCATCGCGGCGGGCATGCGCTCCTCGGACCTGCTCGGCTCGCTCGGCCATCCCCTGCCGCTCCAGGCGGGGAAGGGCTACAGCTTCTCGGTCGACCTGGATCCGGCGCCCCGGCACACGCTGTACTTCGGCGAGCGCAGGGCCGTCGCCTCGCCGATCGGCCCCACTACGCGCATCGGCGGCACGATGGAGCTGAGCGGCAACAACAACCGCCTCGACTGGCGCCGCATCGTCGCCGTCGCGCTCGCCAGCCGGCACTATCTCGGCCGTTGGTTCGACGACCCCGACGACCTGGTGAGCCTCATCCGCGACCCCTGGGTGGGCGGCCGGCCCTTCCTCCCCGACGGGCTTCCGGTCATCGACCGCGTCCCCGGGCACGACAACGCGTTCGCGGCGACCGGGCACGGCATGCTCGGCGTCACCCTGGGGCCCGTCACCGGGCACCGGCTCGCCGAGTACGTGCGCACCGGTCGCCGCCCCGAGGCACTCACGCCGTTCCGCTTCGGCAGGGGGCCCTGGGCGAAGGCCTAGTCGGCGGGTGGCGTCGGCTCAGGCGCGGAGGGTTCCGGGTGCGGTGAGGACGGCTGTACCCGCAGTGGGCGGGCCGCCCAGGCGGGCAGGTGCCAGTTCCAGCCGCCGAACAGGGAGACGAGGGAGGGAACGAGCAGCATCCGCACGATGGTCGCGTCGAGCAGGATGCCGATGCCCAGGCCGGTCGCCAGCGTCTTGAGATCGGTGCCCGGTCCCGAGGCCAGTGCGGCGAAGGCGAGGAAGAGGATGAGTGCGGCGCTGGTGACGAGTCGGCCGGTGCGGCCGATGCCCTCGACGACCGCGTCGTCGGTGGAGAGGCCGGCGTCGTACTCCTCCCGGATGCGGGAGAGGATGAACACCTCGTAGTCCATGGACAGTCCGAACAGGAACGCGAAGATCATGATCGGGATCCAGAACGTGACGGCCCCGGTCGCGGCGATGCCGAAAAGCGTGTTCGAGCCGTGGCCGTCCTGCCAGAAGAGCACCATCAGGCCCAGTGTCGCCGCCAGCGAGATCAGGTTGAGCAGCACCGCCTTCAACGGCAGCAGCAGCGAGCGGAAGGCGCGCACGAGCAGGACGTACGTCAGCAGCGCGATGATCGTGAGCATCAGCGGGAAGTTGCCGTAGACGGCGTGCAGGAAGTCGATCTGTGCCGCGCCGACGCCGGCGACACCGACGACCCCGGGCAGGTGCTCGGTGGCGGTCTTGACCCGTCGGACCACGTCGACGCTCTTCGAGTTCACCGTCTCGGTGTCCGGGATCACGACGACGATGCTCTGTCCGCCCCGGTTGCCCGCGGGCCCGGTCGGCACGAGCACGCTGGTCACACCGTCGACCTTGGCCAGCTCGGCGGCGACAGGTTTCGCCCGGTCGGTACTGACCAGGACCTCCATCGGGGTCAGGGCGCCGGTCGGGACGCCGCCCCGCTCCAGGGTCTGCAGGGTGTCGTAGGCCGGGCCGTTCTTGGCCAGCGACTCCGAGGAGGCGAGGCCGATCTTGATGCCGAGGAAGACGCCGACCAGGGCCGCGAGGGCGGCCAGCGCGGCGGCGGCCGCGATCCAGCGGCGCCGTACGACGGCGGCGGTCCAGCGGCTCCAGAACCGGCTCGCCCGGTTCTCGTGCCGGATCTTGGGCCAGTCGACCTTCGGCCCGATGCCGCCCAGGATCGCGGGGGTCAGGGTGAGCGTCGTCAGCACGCTCGCGAGCGGGATGAGCGCGCCGCCGTAGCCCATGCTGCGCAGGAACGGGACGGGCAGGACGACCAGGGAGAGCAGGCCGATGGCGACCGTGACGCCGCTGAACACGATCGCGTGTCCGGCGTGCTGCATCGCGACCACGACCGCCTCGTGGTTGTCCCGGCCGCGGTCGCGCTCCTCGCGCCAGCGGGTGACGAACAGCAGCGAGTAGTCGATCGCCACGCCCAGGCCGATCAGGGCGACCAGGAACTGCACGATGAACGACACGTCGGTGGCATACGTGAGCGGCAGGAGCATCACGAAGGTCGCGAGGATCGACACCGCGGCCACGAGCAGCGGCAGCAGGGCGAGGAAGGAGGCGAACACGAAGGCGAGGACGGCGAGTGCGCCGACGGCACCGAGGAGTGTCTCGCCGAGCACTCCGGGTCCGCCCCCGTCGTCGCCGCCGGAGGCCAGGGGGTCCTCGCCGGTCACGCCGATCGCCGCGCCCGCCGGCCTGGCCTGCTCGGCCGCCGCGCGGATCGGATCGGTCAGCGGCTTCTGGCTGGGCGACGGGTTGAACCGGTAGAACACCAGCGCGTAGGCGGTGCGGTCGTCCTTCGTCCGGAAGGCCTTGTCCCCGGTGTTCGCCTCGTCGATCACCCGCACACCCGGTACCGCCGTGCCGACGGCCGTGAACACCTTCCCGACGTCCGTCTCGTGACCGGTGATCGTCTGCCCGGCCGGCAGGGTGACCGCCACCAGATAGGGATTGGTGTCGCCGCCACTGCCGAAGGCGTCCTCGATCTTGTGCGCGGTCACGGTGCCGGGCTGGCCGGGCAGGGAGAAGTCGATCGTCAGCCGGTCCGTGGTGCGACCGGCCAGCAGGATGCCGGCGACCAGCACCAGACCCCAGAACGCCACCACCGCCTTGCGATGCCGAAGAACGAATTCCGCCCACCGTCGCATGCCGGACCTTCCCCGGATCGTTGGTTGCGCGAGTCTAGTCCGCCGCTCCCTTCCTCCGCCATTGGAGAGAAACACCCGATTTGCGGCGATCCGGAGGCGTGGAATCCGCACCCGCCGCCCTCGGGAAGAAACGACGCCGAAGGAGGCGTTGCCCTGCTGGATCACCATCGGACGTCTGAGAACGGAGCAGTCGAGGTGAGCGACGCGATAAACGCCGACACCCGCAACCGGGTCGAGGCCCCCTCTCCGACGCCCGACGTGCTGGAGCGGGTACGCCGGCACCGGCGCCACACCCTGGAGCTGCTGACCGTCTGCGCCGTGGGACTGATCCCGTGGACGGTCCTGCTGGCGGTGACACTGCCGTCCGGATACGAGGTCCACCAGTGGCGCCTGACCTGGGTCGGCTTCGACGTCCTGCTCGTGGTCGCGATGGCGTCCACCGCGCTGCTCGGCTGGCGACGGAACCGCGCCGTCATCCTGGCGGCGCTCACCACGTCGGTACTGCTGATCTGCGACGCGTGGTTCGACGTGTCCCTCGCCTTCGGCACGCCGGAGGTCTGGTGGTCGGCGGCATTGGCACTGTTCGTCGAACTGCCGCTGGCCTTCTACCTGATACGCCGGGTGATGGGGATGATCTCGCTCGCCCATTGGCCGTCTGCCGAGACCTCAACGGGCGGTGACGAATAGCTGACACCGCCCCCGAGTCGCGGTGAGGTTTTCGCAACTCCCCTTTGTTCCCGATGACTTCGTTCGGAAATCCGCAGGGCTGAAGTTGGTCGCCATGGAGAGCGGCGAGGTGGCAAGACCTCGGCGCGCGGCATGGAGGATGTCATGCCCGAGATGTATTTCGATGTGCGCTGGCCCGACGGACTGACCCAGCGCTGCTATTCACCCTCCACGATAGTCGAGGACTACTTCACCCCGGGAGCCGAATACGAGCTCACCGAATTCGTCGAGCGCAGCCGTACGGCACTCGGTATCGCCGGGGAGCGGGTACGGGAGAAGTTCGGCTTCTTCTGCACCGGCGCCTCCGACCAACTCGCCCGGATAGAACGGCAAGCCGCCTCGTACGGCGATGCCAGCGGCGCCAAGGTCACGGTCGAGGCCCTCACCGGCGCCGACGGGAGCCCCCGATGAGCCCGGCCGTGCGGCTGGCCGGCGCGCACTACTCGGTGGCCGTGGTGGGCGGCGGCCAGGCGGGACTGTCCGTCAGCCACGAGCTCCGCGAACGCGGTATCGACCACGTGGTCGTCGAGGCCCACCGGGTGGGACACGAGTGGCGCGAGCGGCGCTGGGACTCCTTCTGTCTGGTGACCCCCAACTGGCAGTGCAGGCTGCCCGGTTACCCCTACCAAGGCGACGATCCCGACGGTTTCATGGTCCGCGACGACATCGTGCGGTACCTGGAGGGCTACGTCGCCCACTTCCGCCCACCGCTCGTCGAGGGCGTGACGGTCACCAGGCTGCGCCGCTCCCCGAGCGGAGTCTTCGAACTCGCCACGACGGAAGGGGACTTCAGCGCCGACCAAGTCGTCATAGCGACCGGCCCTTACCACACCCCCTCCCTCCCGCCGATGGCCCAGCGCCTGCCCGCCTCCCTCACCCAGGTCCACTCCTCCCGCTACCGCAACGCGGCCCAACTCCCCCCGGGCACCGTCCTGGTGGTCGGCACCGGCCAGTCCGGCTGCCAGATAGCCGAGGACCTGCACCTCGCCGGACGCCAGGTCCACCTCGCCGTCGGCAGCGCCCCGCGCGTCGCCCGCTTCTACCGCGGCCGGGACTGTGTGGCCTGGCTCGACGAGATGGGCCACTACGCGAAGAGCATCGACGACTTCGGCGACGCCGGCGCGGTCCGGATGCGCGTCAACCACTACGTCACCGGACGCGACGGAGGCCGCGACATCGACCTGCGCGCCTTCGCCCGCGACGGCATGCGGCTGTACGGCCGACTCACCGAAGTCAGCGGTACGGCACTGGAGTTCGCCGACGACCTCAAGGTGAACCTCGACCACGCGGACGCCGTGGCGGAGGGCATCAAGGACGCCATCGACGCCCACATCACCGCCCAGGGCATCGCGGCACCGGACGAACCCCGCTACGTACCCGTGTGGGAGCCGGACGACCAGCCGCGCGAACTCGACCTGAACCAGGCCGACATCACGTCCGTCGTCTGGTCCACGGGGTTCCGCCGCGACCACCGCTGGATAGAGGCACCGGTCTTCGACGGCCGTGGCTACCCGATGCACTGGCGCGGCGCCACCAGCGTCCCCGGTCTGTACTTCCTCGGCCTGCCCTGGCAGCACTCGTGGGGCTCGGGACGCTTCGAAGCGGTGGGCAGGGACGCGGAGTTCCTGGCGAACCACATCGAGGCGTCACGCCGCCTGGCCGACGTCTGCGGCACCCTCACCGGCGCCCCCACCGACCTCGCCTCCGCCCTCCCGATCGGCTGAGGCGGAGGAAGAGGAAGAGGAGAAGAAGAGGACAAGGACGAGGAACGGGACGACACTCATGGTCTACGACGCACACCGCCACATCGGCGTCCTCCCCGCCTACCCCTTCTACGGCGGCCCGCCGGTCAACCCCGACACCACCGCCCGCGCCACCGTGAAGCAGCTGATCGCCGACCTGGACGCGGAGGGCACCGAACGCGCCCTGGTCATCCCGAACTACGGCGTCCCGGACCCCGCGATCGCCTTCTCCTTCAACGAGTTGGCGATCGAGGCCGCCCAGACCGACGACCGTATCCGAGCAGGGCTGTGGGTCTCACCACGCCCCGAGGACGAGCAACGCACAGCCCAGGCACTGGAGTTGGCGGGCGAGCGGGGCGTGAAGGCGCTCAAGCTGAGCTTCCTGCTCGGCGGCCGCCCCACCGACCCGGCCTGCCGCCCCCACCTGGACCGTATCTTCGCCGAGGCGGCCCGGCACGGGCTGGTGGTGCACGTCCACACCTCCCCCGGCGCCGCCTCCGACATCGACGAGGTCGGCCACCTGGTCGACTGGTACGCCGACCAGGTCCCCGTCCATCTCGTGCACTTCGGCGGCGGGATGAGCGGCCACATCAAGCTCGCCGGTTCCCGGTTCTTCGACTGGATCACCGCCGGCAAGCACGTCTACACCGACCTCTCCTGGGCCATCGGTTTCACTCCCCGCTGGCTGGCCCAGGAGATCGAGCGCCGCGGTATCGGCCACGACCGGGTGCTCTTCGCCAGCGACCAGCCGTGGGGCGACTTCACGGGCGAGTACGCCCGCCTCGCCGAAGCGACCGGCGGCGGCGAACTCGGCGACCTGGTCTTCCGGGACACGTTCGCCACGCTCTACGACTGACCGACTCCCCTCTCAAGTCTCAAGTCCGGCACGCACAAGGAGACAGCCATGTCCGAAACCGTCGAACTCAGCGAGATCGAGCAGCAGTCCCTCAACGAGATCCCCCACCCGTCCCTCCCCGACGGCACCAGCATCTACGGCGCCACCAAGGTGTTCCCCGACTACAAGGCCGAGGACGGCGAGACGTACTTCACGCTCGTCCACGGCATCGCCCACGAGTCGTCGGTCTCCTTCGTCGCCGTCCTCCAGGCGACCCGCGCCCTGCGCAAGGGCTTCGAGACGGCCATCTACTTCTACGGCCCCGGCTCCCTCAACTGCCTTGCCACGCGCGGCTTCCCGACCACCGGCAACTCGGCGTTCCCCGGCGAGCACAACATCAACAACCAGCTCAAGACGTTCATCGCCGAGGGCGGCAAGGTCTTCTGCTGCCGCTTCGGCCTCTCCCTGCACGGCGCCCGCGAGGAGGACCTCATCGAGGGCGTCATCCCGACCCACCCGCTCGACGTCCAGGACGCGCTGATCCACTACGCGCGCAAGGGCGCCATCATCAACTCCACCTACCAGCTCTAAGGGGGCCGCTGTGAGCGTTGGCACCGAATCGACGAGTACGGCGGTGGATGTGCGCATCCTGACCCGCGCCGAACTCGCCCTGCACGGCGTCGCGTTGGACGCCCCCGTACGGCGGCCCGACGGCGCGGGTCCGAGCGGCGACGGTCACGTCCTCGTCGACGGTGCCAACGCCGCACTGCCCACCAACCCGGCCAGCCCCTACCGCGTACGCGACGGCAGTGTGTGGCTCGGCGACCAGGACACCGGCCTGGCCCTGACCGCCGTACGCCGCCCCGAGTTCTACGACCTCACCACCGCCGACGGCACCCCCTACGAGCACATCGCCCGCCTCCACGGCGCCGACGTCCTCGCCACCACCGTCGTCCAGACCTGCATCCGCTACGCCGAGTCCGACCGTTGCCGCTTCTGCACCATCGAGGAGTCCCTGCGCTCGGGCGCCGCGGTCGCCGCCAAGACCCCGGCGCAACTCGCCGAAGTCGCCGAAGCGGCGGTGCGGTTGGACGGCGTCAAGCAGATGGTCATGACCACGGGCACGACGACCGGCCCCGACCGGGGCGCACGCAACCTCGTCCGCTCCGTGCGCGCCGTCCTCGAAGCGGTCCCGGGCCTCCCCATCCAGGTGCAGTGCGAACCGCCCGGCGACCTCGCCTGGATCCGCGCCCTGCACGACGCCGGCGCCACCGCGATCGGCATCCATGTCGAGTCCCTCGACGAGGAGGTGCGGCGGCGCTGGATGCCGGGCAAGTCGACCGTCCCCATGGCCGACTACGAGGCCGCCTGGGACGAGGCGGTACGGGTCTTCGGACCGAACCGCGTCTCCACCTATCTCCTCGTCGGGCTCGGCGAGGACCCGGACGAACTCATCGCGGGTGCGGGCGAGTTGATCGACCGGGGGGTATACCCGTTCGTCGTGCCCTTCCGCCCGATGGCCGGCACGCTCGCCGCCCGCGACGGCATCCCGGCACCGAGTGCCGAACTCCTGACGTACGTCACCGAGGGTGTCGCGGCGAAACTTCGCGCCGCCGGGATGAGCGGCGCCGACCAGAAGGCGGGCTGCGCGGCGTGCGGTGCGTGCAGCGTTCTGCAGTCGGCGGGCGGGTGATGGCCGTGTACCTCGACGGCTCCACGGCACCCCTCGTGACGGACGGGCCGGTCGACATCCTGGCGCTGCTCGGCGACCGGAGCACACTCGACCGCCGCCCCGCGTTCCACATCGAACAGGCCGCCGACAACGCCGAGTTGGCCGCCTACCGACGGCTGCGCACGGAGACCTTCGTCCACGAACAGGGGCTCTTCACCGGCGACGACCTCGACGACCGTGACGCCGACGCCCGTACCGTCGTCCTGGTCACCCGGGCCCCGGACGGCACGGTCATCGGCGGGGTGCGGCTGGGCCCGGTCGACGACGGCCCGGACCTCGGCTGGTGGCAGGGCGGTCGACTCGTCGTCGCCCCGCAGGCACGCGGCCCGCACGGAATCGGCGCGGCACTGGTCCGGGCGGCCTGCGCACGCGCCGAGGCGGAAGGTGTCCTGCGGTTCGACGCGACCGTACAGGCCCGCAACGAGGTGCTCTTCCGCCGCCTCGGCTGGCAGTCGGTACGGGCCACGGAAGTCGCCGGTACGCCACACGTCCTGATGCGCCGGCCCATCACACGGATCGCGGCCCAAGTCGCGGCCACGAAAGCCGCGTTGGGCCCACTGCTCACCGAACTCCCCGCACCGCCCGGCTTCGTCGGTGACGACGGCGCGCCCGTCCCCGGTACCGACGTGATCGCCGCGTGCGACGCGATCGTGCCGTCGATGGTCGAGCGGGACCCGGAGTGGGCGGGCTGGTGCGCGGTCCTGGTGAACGTCAACGACCTTGCGGCGATGGGTGCTTCACCGGTCGGGCTGCTGGACGCGCTGGGCGCACGCGATGCGGCGCACGCCACGCTGGTCCTCGCCGGACTGACCCGTGCGGCACAGGCCTACGGCGTCCCGGTACTCGGCGGCCACACCCAACTCGGCGTCCCCGCCGCCCTGTCGGTGACCGCGCTCGGCCGCACCGACCGACCTGTGCCCGGTGGCGGTGGACGCCCAGGGCACGCCGTACGACTCACGGCCGACCTCGGCGGCGGCTGGCGCGCGGGCTACCGGGGCCGCCAGTGGGACTCGACCACCCACCGCCGTACGGACGAACTGCGCACGATGACAAGGGCGGTGGCCGCCGCGCGACCGGCCGCCGCGAAGGACGTGTCGATGGCCGGGATCGCCGGCACGCTGGGAATGCTCGCCGAGGCGAGCGGCTGCGGGGCGGTGCTCGACGTGGCCGAAGTGCCACGTCCGACGAACGCCTCGATGGGCGACTGGCTGACCTGCTTCCCGGGCTTCGCGATGCTCACCGCCGACGAACCCGACGCGCCCCCGCTGCCCGCCGGACCCGCAACGGGCGCCGTATGCGGGGAGTTGACCACTGGGCAAGGGGTCGGGCTGCGCTGGCCCGACGGAGAGATCACCGAGGCGGTCGCCTCCGCGGTGACCGGAATGGGGACGGCATGAGCACGCTGCGGATGGCGGCCGTGGCCGCCGAGTTCGGCCGCGACCTGGAAGAGGACTTCGCGATCGCCGAACGGCTCATCAAGGAGGCCGACGAGCAGGGTGTACGACTCCTCGCGCTCCCGGAGGCGTGCCTGGGCGGCTATCTGCTGAGCCTGGACGACGACAGCGAGCTGGACGAGGGCCCGCCCGCGCTCGCCATCGACGGCCCGGAAATCCGCCGACTGGCCTCCCTGGCAGGGGAGTTGACGGTCGTGGCGGGATATTGTGAGGCAGCCGGGGACGCCCACTACAACAGCGTCGTCTGCGTCACCGGCGACGGCGTCCTCGGCAACCACCGCAAGGTCCACCAGCCGCTCAGCGAAGATGCGAGTTACGCCTCGGGCGACCGTTTCCACGCCTTCGACACACCGGTCGGTCGGCTCGGGATGATGATCTGCTACGACAAGGCGTTCCCGGAGTCGGCGCGGGCCCTGGCACTGGACGGCGCCGAGATCGGGGTGTGCGTGTCGGCCTGGCCGGGCGCTCGCACGAACGCGAGCGCCGATCTCGAACAGGACCGCTGGAAGCGGCGTTTCGACCTGTTCGACCGGGCCCGCGCGCTGGAGAACCAGATCGTGTGGCTGTCCGCGAACCAGGCGGGCACGTTCGGGTCGCTACGCTTCGTGGGCAGTGCCAAGGTCGTCGACCCGGGCGGCGAGATCCTCGCCGACACGGGCGTGACGGCCGGCATCGCCGTCGCCGAACTCGACGTCGCACAGGCCCTGGAGACCGCCCGCCGGTCGATGGGACACCTGCGCGACCGGCGGCCCGAGACCTACGGACCAGCCCCGGGAGCAGTCACCGCTTGACTTCCTCCCCCGCCTAAAGGCGGGGAATTCCAGCGGTCGCCCGCGGGGGTTCCTGCTTCACCGACGACTGCCCGCCAGGAGTACTCCCTTGAGGTCTTACACCGTCTCCACAGGCCGAGACGGCCAGCCCGGCCGCCTTGATGTTGCGGGCCGCGTTGATGTCGCGGTCATGTACGGCGCCGCAGTAGCACGTCCACTCCCGGACGTTCAGCGGCATCTTCGCCGCGATCGTGCCGCAGGCCCCGCACAGCTTGCTGCTGGGGAACCAGCGGTCGATCACGACGAGTTCGCGCCCGTACCAGGCGCACTTGTACTCCAGCATCGAGCGCAGGTGAGTCCACGACGCGTCGGAGATGGCGCGTGCGAGCGTGTGGTTCTTCAACAGGTTGCGGACGGTGAGGTCCTCGATCACGACCGTTTGGTTCTCACGGACGAGACGAGTCGACAGCTTGTGCAGGAAGTCGCGGCGCCGGTCGGCGATCCGCGCATGCACGCGGGCGACCCTGCGGCAGGCCTTCTCGCGGTTCGCGGAGCCCTTGGCCTTCCGGGACAGTTCCCGCTGCGCCCGGGCGAGACGAGCGCGGTCACGGCGCTCGTGACGCGGGTTGGTGACCTTCTCGCCGGTGGACAGGGTCACGAGGGACGTGATGCCGGCGTCGATACCGACCGCGTTCTTCGTGGCCGGAGGCGGAGCAATGCTGTCCTCGCACAGCAGCGACACGAACCAGCGACCCGCCGCGTCGCGGGACACCGTCACCGTGGTCGGCTCCGTCCCCTCGGGCAGCGGACGCGACCAGCGGATGTCCAGCGCACCGGCCATCTTCGCCAGAATCAGCTGTCCGTCGCGCCACGTGAAGGCGCTACGCGTGTACTCGGCCGACGCCCGCGACTTCTTCCGGGACTTGAAGCGCGGATACTTCGCACGCTGGGCGAAGAAGTTCCCGAACGCCGTCTGAAGATGCCGCAGCGCCTGCTGGAGCGGGACCGAGGACACCTCCGTCAGGAAGGCCAGTTCCTGGGTCTTCTTCCACTGAGTCAGCGCGGCCGACGACTGGACGTAGGAAACGCGGCGCTGCTCCCCGCACCAGGCCCGGGTGCGCTCTTCCAGCGCCTTGTTGTAGACGAGGCGGACGCAGCCGAACGTACGCGACAACTCAGCTGCCTGCTCGTTCGTGGGGTAAAAGCGGTACTTGAACGCCCGCTTGACCTGCCGCGCCATACCTCACACCGTATCAACCCCCGTGTGAGCGGCGGGTGTCGGCCGGTGGACGGTGCACACCGGTCCGCCCTGACGGCGAACCAGCTTCTCCTGCCCAGCTCCGCAGGAGCTTCGCTTCCTCCCCCGGCCGAGGCCGGGGGTATCCACGAAGGAGAGCCCCGATGAGCACCATCCGGATCGCGGCCGCGGCCGCCCACTTCGGCCGCGACCTGGAGTTCGACCTGGCCCGCGTCGCCAAACTCATCGACGACGCCCGCGGCAACGGCGCCGGACTGCTGGTGCTGCCGGACGCCACGCTCGGCGGCTACCTCGCCGACCTGTGCCACCCCGACCCCCAGACACTGCCCCCGGCGCTCAAGCCGGACGACCCGCTGATCCTCCAAGTCGCGCGCCTGGCCGCCGAGATGGTGGTGTGCGTCGGCTACTGCGAGGACGGCGGGACCGAGCGTTACAACGCCGCCGTGTGCGTCAGCGGCGACGGCGTCCTGGGCCGGCACCGCAAGGTCCACCTGCCGGCCGGCGAGGTCGCCGCGTACACGGCGGGGGACCGCTTCGACGCCTTCGACACCCCGGTCGGCCGCCTCGGCATGCTGATCGACTACGACAAGACCTTCCCGGAGTCGGCCCGTTCGCTGGCCCTGGACGGCGCCGAGATCCTCGCCTGCCTCTCCGCCTGGCCCACCAGCATCACCAACCGCGCCCCGCGTATGGCCCAGGACCGCCAGGCCCGCCTCTTCGACCTGTACGACCAGTCGCGCGCCGCCGAGAACCAGGTCGTCCTGGCCTCCTCCAACCAGACCGGCGCGATGGGCGGCATGCGTTTCCTCGGCCAGGCCAAGGTGGTCGGCCCGGGCGGTGACATCCTCGCCCGCACCTGGTCCAAGGCCGGCCTCGCCGTCGCCGAGATCGACGTCGCCGCCGAGACCGACCGCGCCCGCCGCGTCCTGCGCCATCTCGACGAACGCCGTCCCGACGCCTACCGGGAGTCCCGTACGTGAAGATCGCCCTGCTCAGCTACTCCACCAAGCCGCGCGGCGGCGTCGTCCACACGCTCGCCCTCGCGGAGGCCCTCGCGGCCCTGGGCGAGGACGTCACGGTATGGGCCCTGGGCCGGGGCGGCGACGCGGGCTTCTTCCGTCCGGTGGACCCGGCGGTCCGCGTCCAGATCGTCCCGTTCCCCGACGGCCCGCCCGAGGAGACGGTCGGCGAACGCATCCTGCGCTCCATCGCCACCCTCCGCACCGCCTTCGACCCCACGCCCTACGACGTCGTCCACGCGCAGGACTGCATCAGCGCCAACGCGGCCGGCCGCTGCGTCCGCACGGTCCACCACCTCGACCACTTCACCACCCCCGAACTGGCCGTCTGCCACGAGCGCGCGATCGTCGAGCCGTACGCACATGTCTGTGTGTCGGGGGCCGTCGCCGGTGAACTGGCGGCCGGCTGGGGCATCGAGGCGCAGGTCATCCCCAACGGCGTGGCCTACGACCGTTTCGCCACCACCGACCCTGTCGCCCGTGCGAGTTGGCGCTCCCGCCTCGGCCCGTACATCCTCACCGTCGGCGGCATCGAACCCCGCAAGGGCTCACTGGACCTCCTGGAGGCCTACGCCCTCCTGCGTACCGCCCGTCCCGACGTCCGGCTGGTGATCGCCGGCGGCGAGACGCTCTTCGACTACCGCGACTACCGGGCGAGGTGGGAGGCGCGGGCCGCCGAACTGGCCGTAGACCCGGTGGTTTTGGGGCAGGTGGACGAGGACGAGCTGCCGGCCCTGGTCGCGGCGGCGGACGCGTTCGCGTTCCCGTCGCTCAAGGAGGGCTTCGGTCTCGCGGCCATGGAGGCGCTGGCGGCGGGTGTCCCGTTGGTCGTGCGGGATCTGCCCGTGCTGCGGGAGGTGTTCGGCGGGGCCGCTCAATTCGCCGCCACACCAAAGGACTTGGCCAGCAAACTCGGCCACGCCCTCACGACCGAGGACCCGGCCCGCGCCGTCGCCGGACGTTCCCTCGCCGCCCGCCACACGTGGGACGCGGCGGCCCGCAGCCACCTCGACTTCTACCGATCCCTGCACCGTCGCTCGTGAACAGCCCCTGTCAACACGGGCGTTGACACCTCACCCGATCCGCGTCACGGTGAGGGCCCGTCGTGCCCGGAGGTCGTCCATGGCTCCGTTATCCACGCCCCCGTCAGACGCCTGCCTCGTCGAACGTGTGCAGGCGATACAACCCCTCCTCTGCGAGCACGCGTTGCGCACCGAGCAGGAGAGAAGGGTGACGGGGGAAGTGGTGGCGGCGTTGACGGACGCCGGGGTCTACCGGATGAACGTCCCCCGGCGGTACGGGGGTTACCAGAGCCGGTTGAGCACGCAGGTCGAGGTGTTGGGCGAGATCGCCGCCGGGTGCGGTTCGACCGGCTTCATGGCGCTGATCCAGGCGGGTTGTTCCTACATCGCCGCGCTCTTCCCGGACCAGGCCCAGGACGAGATCTTCACCAGTCCGGACGTCCGGGTCGGCGGCACGCTCATCCCGGACGCCGTCGCGGTCGAGACGGACGGCGGCTACGTCGTCAACGGCACCTCGGCCTTCGCCACCGGCTGCCAGAACGCCGACTGGCACCTCCTGACGGCCCGGGTCGAGTCCGACGGCGGCCCGCCCGAGGTGCTGTGGACCGCCGTACCGATGTCCGATCTGGAGATCCTCGACGACTGGTACGTTTCGGGGTTGGCGGGGAGCGGCAGCAACAGCGTCGTCGCGCGGGACGTGTTCGTGCCCGCCCATCGCGTGCTGCCCGTAGGATCTTTGCTGCGCGGCGAGTTGGCCTCCAAGGCCAACGCTGACGACCCCTTCTACAGGATGCCGGTGCTGCTGCTGTTCTGTGCCTGGACGGCGCCGAACGCGCTGGGCCTGGCCCGGGCGGCCCTCGCGGAGTTCACCGAGCGGATCCACCATCGGGGCATCACGTACACCTTCCACGAGCGGCAGTACGAGGCGGGCGTCACGCATCTCCAGGTCGCCGAGGCGGCGATGAAGATCTCCTGCGCCGAGTTGCTGACCGGCGAGTTCGTCGCCCGGATCGAGGCCGCGACGGAGAACGGCGACCCGTCGTACACCCAGGCGGACCGGGCCAGGATCCGCGCGCAGAGCGGCTATACAACACGCCTGTGCAAGGAGGCCGTGGACCTCATCGCCTCCGCCTCCGGAGCGTCCTCCCTCCACCGGGACGTCCCCGTCCAGCGAGCCGTACGCGACTTGCACGCGCTGAGCCTGCACTCCTTCGTCAACCCGGCCACCAACCTGGAGCTGTACGGCCGGGTGCTGGCCGGACTCGACGCGGGCACGCCGTTCCTCTGACCGGGCCCTTCAACGCAGAGTTGCCAGCCAGGCGGCGGTGTCGTGGGGCCGGGCGAACCGGTGTGCGGCGAGCGGGGCGTAGCGGGGTTCGCGGATACGGCGTTCGATCTCGCTCCTCCGCCCCGCGTGCTGGGACCAGGCCCACCAGGCCGGGTGTTCCCTGCTCAGCCAGCCCGCCCAAGTCTCCCTGTTGCCGCCGAAGATGCTCTCGCGGGTGACCGTACGCCGAAGGGAACGGCGCAGGACGCGGGGCATGATCACGCGTCTCGGGTAGTCCAGCCAGATCACCGTGTCGGCCTTCTCCCAGAGCAGATCGCGGACTTCGGGCGAGCCGATCGAGTCGATGATCCAGCGGGGTTCTGAGGTGAGGCGCAGGACGTCGTCGGTCAGGCCTTCGTTGACGGTCCAGTCGGGGCCGCTGAAGTAGAGGGCGTCCATCTCGTGGTACGGCACGCCGAGCCGGTCGCCCACGGCCCGCGCGAGCGTCGACTTGCCCGCGCCTGTGACCCCGACCACCAAGATCCGCTCCATCCACGCACCTTAACTACGATGTGCCGAGCCCACCGATCATTAACAGGAGCCCCGCCATGAGCAGTCCGCACCACGCCCACGCCTCCCTCGACGGGCTGGTGATGGGTGATGCCTTCGGCGACGGCTGGTTCACCCGGTCCGACGAGGACGCCGAGGAGTTGTGGGCCGCACGGGAACTGCGCCCCGCGCCGTGGTTGTGGACGGACGACTCGGCCATGGCGTTCGTCCTGTTCGCCCACCTGGTGGCCCATGGTGAGGTCCAACCGGACGCCCTGGCGCGGGAGTTCGCCGCAGAGTACAGGCGGGACCACAGTCGGGGGTACGGCCCGTCCATGCACAGCATCCTGCGCCGCATCGGCGACGGCGAGGACTGGCAGGCGGTCACCACCGGGCAGTTCGGCGGACAGGGGTCCTACGGCAACGGTGCCGCGATGCGGGTCGCGCCACTCGGGGCCTGGTTCCGGAACGACCTGAAGGCCGCCGCCGAGCAGGCCCGGCTGTCCGCGCTGACCACTCACGCTCACCCGGAGGCCATAGCGGGGGCGGTGGCCGTGGCGGTCGCCGGCGCGCTGGCAGCTGCCAGCGTGGGTCAACAGGCCGCACCACGCGCCGAGTTCCTGCGGGAGGTCGCTTCGCATGTGCCGGAGAGCGATGTCCGCTCCGGTCTGCTGGTCGCCGCGAACTTCTCCGGGCGGACGTCCGTGCGGCACGCGGCGTCCGTGCTGGGGTCGGGGACGCTCATCTCCGCTCCGGACACCGTGCCGTTCGCCCTGTGGTCCGCGGCGGGTCAACTGGACGATCTGCCCGAGGCGTTGTGGCAGACCGTCGCCGGGTGGGGCGACCGGGACACGACCTGCGCGATCGCGGGCGGTGTCGTCGCGGCCCGCACCGGCACGGGTGGCATCCCGTCCGCGTGGCGGGAGGCGTGCGAGGCGATCCCCGACTGGAGCGGCTGGGCCAAGCAGGTCAATCCGTCCCGGTGACCCGGCGTCGGCCGGTGACCTTGGAGGCAGGGAGACGGCCGGCTTTCGAGGTGCCCGTGAGGGCGTCACCCTCGACGGTGACCGCGAAGGTCAGGTTGAGGCGCAACGGCTTGGTGACCGCCTGCTTCCAGGTGATCCGGTCGCCGTCGACGACGACGTCACGGAGGGGGACCTCCTCGCCCACGCCGTGCGCGACTCCGGTGAACTCGTCGCCTTCCCGGCTCAGTTCGACGACGGGTTTGATGCGGCCGACGGGTGTGGCGATGGTCAGGTCCCAGACGCCTTCAACGGACATGAGTGATTCTTCCTCTGTGGCGGAGTCGGTTGGGAGATGCCGATCAGGCGTTACAGGGCGGCGGGGGCCGGACCCTGGGCCCGCCAGGTGGTGCCCCGGCGTTCGTGCGCGAACAGTTCCTCTACGGCGTGAGCGATCCGCGGACCGACCTCTCGCTCCAGCAGGTACAGGCCCAGGTCGAGGCCGGAGGTGACGCCGGCGCCGGTGACCAGGTCGCCGTCGTCGACGACACGGGCGCGAACGGCCTGGACGCCGGTGGCTTCGAGCATGTCCAGGCCCAGGTGATGGGTGGTGGCGTTGCGGCCCTCGATGAGTCCGGCCATGGCCAGCACCAGCGAGCCACCGCACACGGCGGCCATGGTGATCCGCGGATTGTCCATGGCGGCCTTCAGCAGACCGGGCAGTTGAGTGGTCAGGGTGCGTCCGAGCAGGACGGGGATGAACTCGTCCTGCCGCCACACCAGTTCACCGCCGGCGTCGGTGTCGGGCACCTCGCCCGGTTCCCCCACCCGGCCGGAGGCCCCCGGTACGAGAACGAGGCCGGAGCTGGTCGGGTCGAGAGTTCCGGTGGCCCGCAACATCAGGCCACCGGTACCGCTCACAACCTCCCGGGGTCCTTCGGCCGAGACCAGTTCCACGGTGACCGCGCCACCGGACGCGGCACCACCGGCGTACAGGACCTCATAGGGAGCGACGACATCGAGCGGGTCGAAGCCGTCGAACAGAACGATCTGGACGTGCATGTGGCATCTTCCGTGGGAGGAGTTGCCGGCGTTCGCCGGCCTCTCCCTCGACCGTAGAAGGGGGTACGGAAGGCAACCAGAGGGCGCAGTGACAGGGTCCGACGGGATCCCGCCACGCACCGAGAGGTGCCCGTCAGCCTCCCGAACCGACGTCGGCGTCATCGTCGTAAGCAGGCTCGACGCGTAGCTCAACTGCCGTGATCGCAAAAGCCAGTGGCCCCGGCAGCAGCAGGGTGAGCAGCGGCAGCATCCACACGAACGCGACGCACAGTCCCAACGCCGTCACGATCAGCGCGCACCCCATCGGGTCCGTGGCGGAGCGGGTCACGGCCCGGTTCAGGGCCGGGCGCCAGCCGCGTGCCACCTCCGGATCGGCGGCGGCGCGCAAGGCTACGACGAGTCCCGCCACCGCCACCGCGACAGCGGTCAGCGCCCACGACATCGGACGGGCCCCCGGGAGTCCCGCCCCCGCGAGCGCGAGGTCGAGCACGACCAGGGTCACCGCCGCGAGCACCGTCACGCCCGCGAGCAGCACACGGCGGAGTCCATGGGCGCGGAACTCGGCGACGTACTCCCCCATGCTCACCGGCCGGTCCTCACGGATCGACCGGCGTAGGACGGCGCAGGCCGCGGCGAACGCCGTAGGAGCCGTGATCAGGGGGAGGGAGGCGACCGTCGCCGCCAGGCCGACGGCGAGCATGTCGGCGAAGAGGGTGAAGCGGGGGCCGAACAGCTCGCCGGGTTCCCGGCGTTGGGACAAGGAGGCGCTCATCGGGTCAGCCCTTCAGTCCGGAGGTCGCCATGCCCTCCACCAGGTAGCGCTGGAAGGCGAAGAAGAACAGCACGATGGGCACGATCGAGATCACCGACATCGCGAACATCGGGCCGTAGGCGGAGGTGCTGGACTGGTCGACGAAGTTGCGCAGGGCCAGGGTGATCGTGAACTTCTCCGGGTCGAAGAGGTAGATCAGCTGGGTGAAGAAGTCGTTCCAGCTCCAGATGAAGGTGAAGATCGCGGTGGTGATCAGGGCCGGGCGGGTCAGCGGGAGGACGACCGACCAGAAGATGCGGAACGGTCCGCAGCCGTCGATGCGGGCGGCCTCGTCCAGTTCGCGGGGCAGGCCGCGCATGAACTGGACGATGAGGAAGACGAAAAAGGCCTCTGTGGCAAGGAACTTGGGCAGGATCAGCGGCCAATAGGTGTCCACCATGCCGAGTTTGTTGAAGATGATGTATTGCGGGATCAGCACGGCGTGGTGCGGCAGCATCATCGTGGCGATCATGAAGCCGAACATCGGGCCCCGCATCCGGAACCGCAGCCGTGCGAAGGCGTAGGCGGCCAGCGAGCAGGAAACGACGTTCCCGATGACCGAACCGACGCTGATGAGCAGGGAGTTGAGGAGAAGGCGGGTGATCGAGACGCCGCTGATTCCGTCGAGGGCGGTGGTGTAGTTCGACCACTCGATGTGGCTCGGCAGGAGTTTGAGGCTGGTGAGGACCTCGTTCGCCGGCTTCAGTGAGGTGGCGAGCAGCCAGACCAACGGGTAGAGCAGGACGAGGAGTACGGCCACCAGGCCGAGGTGTTTCGCGATCGCCGCGGTGCGCGTGCGGCCGGCGTTGGTCTTGGGGCCGGCGGCACTCTTGAGGTCGGGCACGGTCGTGGCCATCAGGCCCCCTCGTTGGCGTAGAAGACCCAGGAGCGCGAGGTCCTGAAGAGGACGAGCGTGACCGCGCCGATGGCCAGGAGCAGGACCCAGGCCATGGCGGAGGCGTAGCCCATGTGCGAGGCGGTAAAGCCTCGTTCGTAGAGGTAGAGCGTGTAGAACTCGGTCGAGTCGGCCGGTCCGCCGTTGCCGCCGCTGATCGCGAAGGCGGGGGTGAAGACCTGGAAGGACTGGATGGTCTCCAGGACGAGGTTGAAGAAGACCACCGGGGACAGCATGGGCAGCGTCACGGACACGAACCGCCGCCAGCGTCCGGCGCCGTCAAGTGCTGCGGCCTCGTACAGGTCGGCCGGGATCTGCTGCAGCCCGGCGAGGAAGATGACCATCGGGGCGCCGAACTGCCAGGCGGAGAGCAGCGCTACGACGAACACCGCGAGGTGCGGGTCGGAGACCCAGCCGCCGGTGTGGATGCCGATGGAGGACAGCAGTTCGTCGACGGTGCCGCCGTCGTTGTAGAGCGCCCGCCAGACCAGCGCGACCGCCATGCTCGCGCCGAGCAGCGACGGGGCGTAGAAGGCCGAGCGGTAGAAACCCTTGGCCTTGCGCGTGTTGCTGAGCAGCAGCGCGACGCCCAGTGCGAGGGCGAGTTTGAGGGGGACGGCGACCACGACGTACAGGAGGGTGGTGCCCACCGAGCGCCAGTACCTCGGGTCCGCGGTGAACATGTCGCTGTAGTTGCGCAGTCCGACCCACTTGGGCGGGTCGAAGAGGTTGTAGTCGGTGAACGACAGATACAGGGACACGGCCATGGGGGCGAGCGTCAGGAGGACGACTCCGAGGATCCATGGGGAGAGGAAGATGTAGGCGGGGCCGCTGCGTTGACCCCGCTTCCGGCTCACCTGTGGTGTCGCGGTGGCACGTGCGGTGCGGGGCGGTGAGGTGGCTGTGGTGGTCATCGCAGCTCCCGCTTCGCCTCGGCGACGTACTCCTCGGCGGCGCCTCGCGGGCTCTCCATGCCGTAGGAGACGCGCTGGTAGTCGCGGGTGAAGGAGACCTGGAGGACGACATCGCCGCGGGGTGGTGCCATGGGTGGGGCCGAGGTGCCGTGGGCGGCGATGGTGCGACCGTAGTCGTAGACCTCTTTCTCCGGGCCGGTGAGGTCCTTGCCTATCTCCTCCGCGATCTTCTTGTTCGGGGGTGTGGAGCGGGTGACGCCGAGGATCTTGCCCGCGGCGGGGTCGTTGAGCAGGAAGTCGATCAACTCGGCCGCCTCCTTGGGGTGTTGGGTCCCCGCGCCCGCGCCGATGAGCATGGTCGGCTTGAAGTACTGGCCCACCTTGCCGTCGGTCGTGGGGACGGGCGCGAAGTGGACCTGGTCGCCGAGCAGGGGCGGGTAGCCGAGGAAGGGGGCGTCCCAGTTGAAGTCGGTCGCCGCGATGCCGCGTCCCATCGGGGTGTCCTCGACGGCGCCGCCGACCTGGGCGGTGTCCCTGGCCTGCGAGACGATGCCCGCGCGGCGCAGCTTGTCGGTGAAGGTCCAGAAGGCGGTCAAGTCGTCGGCGGTGAAGCCGAGTCGGTGCTCGGAGGCGTACAACTCCTTGCCGCGGCTGCGCAGCCAGGTCTCGAAGGCGTCCTCGTTCACGCCGAGGTCGGAAAGGCCTGTGTAGGCATGCCCGTTGGGGCCCTTCATGCCGAGCGCGCTGATCTTCCTGCCCGCCTCGGCCCAGTCGTCCCAGGTCCAGCCGGGGCGGGGGGTCGCGACTCCGGCCTTCTTGAAGACGGTGGCGTCGTAGACGATTCCGGTCGTGCCCTTGCCCATGGAGAGGGCGTACTGCTTGCCGTCGTAGACGCCGGTGCGGGTCAGGGTCCTGTCGAAGTCGGCCGTCCGGAGCGTGCCGTTCTTGAGGTGGGGGCCGAGGTCCAGGAGGGTGCCGCTGCCCGCGTACTGGGATATCTGCCGGTAGTCGAGCTGCGCCACGTCGGGCAGGTCGCCGCCCGCCGCCTGGGTGGCGAGCTTCTGCACGTACGCCGGGTAGCCGGCGAAGGACGTGCGCACCGTGATGTTCGGGTGACGCTTCTCGAAGAGGGCCACGGCGGAGTTGGTGCGCTGCGCACGGTCGTCGTTGCCCCACCAGGCGAAGGTGAGTGTCACTTTCCCGCCTGCCGCCGTGCTCGCTCCGCCGCCGTCGGAACAGCCTGCGAGAAGGGGGGCGAACAGGGCGCCCGCGGCGGCGCCGAGGACAGCTCGTCTCCGGAAACTGGGTGGCGTCATGGCGATGCCTCCTGAGTGGGGCGTGGACATCGTTGTCTTAGGTCAGGAGTTTCTGAGGTCAGGAGTTGTTGCCCGGTCCGGCGGAGAGTGGGGGGAACGGACGGACGGCATGGCACGAGAGCACGACCCGTCGGGCCGTGCTGGATGAACGGCGGGGGGTATGGCAAGCGCTTTCGCCTTGCAAAGAACGTAGATCCCGTCCGTCCGGTCGGTCAACGGTGCTGCAGCACATGTTTGTTCGGACATGGGGTGCGCGTGTGCCGGTCGGCACACGCGCCCCAGGTCGGATCAGGCCTCGCCAGCCGTGCGGGAAAGGGGTGAGGGCCAGAGACGTGCGGGGAGGGGTCAGAGACGCACGGCCGACGCCTGCCGGGCCACCGCGACGACGCGCTCCCGCACCAGCTCCATGCACAGCCGCATGTTCTTGTCCGCGATGACGTTGTCCGGGATGCGGCACGCGAACTGCAGTCCCTCGTGGACCCGGGTCACCCACGCGCACACCTGGTCGCCGTACGACACCCGGATCAGTCCGTACGCCTTCAGCTCCTGCCAGCGCTCCGAACCGGGCAGGGCGCGCGAGTCGACGTAGGAGACGATCGAGTACAGGTCGGGGGACGTGGGCCGGAAGTCGGCGCCCAGCAGGCGCAGGACGCGGGCGATGGGCATGCGGGCCAGCGGGCGGTTCTCGCGGAGGGTGGCGCGGACCATGCGCAGGGCGTGGTCGAAGTCCGTGGCGTGCTGGACGGGGATCTCGATCGGGGCGCCGCCCACGTACCAGCCGACCGAGTCGGCCCAGCGGGACTTGGCGCGGGTGTGGAAGGGGACGACGGTGCGGTACACGTCGAGGCCGCTGATCTCGCGGGCGGCGAGGGCGACGGCCGCCAGGATGCCGACGAGGCTTCCGCCGTGGGGGCGGCAGTACGCCTCGAAGGCCGCCGCGTCCGTGTCGTCGACGAGCATCTCCTGGAGGAACTTCTGGGTGGGCAGCGGGCCTTCGGGGTCGAGGCCGAGGTCGACGGGGAAGTTCGGCAGTTTGCCGTCGCAGCGGGCGATGAACTCGCGCCAGCGGGAGACGACGGTGTGGGTGTCGTCGATCTGGTCGGCGTCGGTGCGTTCGCCCGCGCAGAAGTCGATGTAGCTGGCGACGGGCGCCGACTCGACGGCCTTCCCGGCGAGGCCGGCCGCGTACAGCTCGTGGACCTCGCCCGCGATGCGATGCAGCGAGTAGGCGTCGACGTTGCTGTGGTCGAACGCCAGGTAGACGCTCGTGCCGTCGTCGCGGACGACCGCCGCGAAGAGGAAGTTGGGCCAGGTGAGCGCGTCGGCCGTCACATCGAAACGGTCCTGCAGGTACCGGGTCAGCGTCACCGCGTCCGCGAACTCCCCCACGTCCTCGCGGTGCAGGGCCACCGCGTCGGCGTCCAGGGTGAAGCGGCGCATCTCGTCACCGGCCCACCTGAAGCCGCTGCGCAGCGTCTCGTGCCGGAGCATCCAGGACCGCAACGCGCCCTGGAGGACGTCGAGTTCGATCCGCCCCGGCATGTCGAAGGCGGTACCGAGCCAGGTCGGCACGAACAGCCCGTCCTCGCGCACCGAACGCGCCGTACGGATGTGGGACTCCTGCACGTACGCCGGTGGCCGCGCGTCGTCCGGGAGGGCCCGCGCCGCCCCTACGGCCGTCGGGTGCAGCGTCCACTCGACGAGTCGTCCGGGCCGGATCTCGCACCGTTGAAGGTCACTCATGCGCACAGGGCTCTCCGTTCGCCTGCCCACGGGAGGCCGCCGGGCACCACTGTCGATCCACGCCTCCATGCCGCTCGGGCACCGCTCACTGCATGAGGAGATCAACGATCGGATATTCGGAAAGCAACGCCGTGAACAGGCTTTCTGATCAGTCCATTTCAGCCCGTGCGGTGGAGCTGCGCCGCGAGGTGGTGTTGCAGCGGCTGTCCTACGGCTTCCAGGTCGTGGGCGAAGGTGAGTGTGGCGGCGTCGGTCAGGGTGTAGCGGCGGCGGGTGGCGGTGACCTTCTTGGCGGTGGGGGTGAGGGCTACCTCGTGGGTGGCGAGGTCGACCGTGCCGTCGGTGGCGCTTCCTACGAGGATCTCCGCGATGCCGGTCGGCTGGGTGATCAGTGCCTCGATCCGGCCTTCGGGTTGCAGGCGCCACCAGCCGCTCTCGCGGGCGGCCGGGCGCAGCGGTGCGCCTTCGGCGTCGAGGATCCAGGCGCGGGCCTCGTAGTGCAGGAAGGGACGGCCGTCGTGGGTGAAGGTGACCTCCTGGGCGTAGGCGAAGTCCCCGTCCAGCGTGGGGTATTCACCCTCGCCTCGGCCGTGCCAGTGGCCCAGGAGGGCGAGTACGGGGGTGAGCAGGGGGTGGGGGACGGGTTTCTGGTCCGGGTGGTGGGCGTCGGGGTACGGGAGGTCGGACACGGGTGTGCTCCTGTGGTCGATGCGGGCGTCGGGGCGCAGCCTAGGCGCTCCGCTGGAAGTGCCCCGATATGCCGTCGTTCCAGTGGCTCGCCGTCGTGGCAGGGCGCGCCCACGTGGCGCAGCCGCACATCAACACAGCCACGCCCCTTTGGGGGCGCTCCAGTTGACCCGGAATTCGCCGGCTACGAAGTTTTTGCTAACTCGCGGGGACCTCATGAACCGGCCCCCACCTGGGCGAAGTCCCCTTTGTCCGGCCGTACTCGCGGCCGGCAACGCCGAGTTCACCGAGGTGCTCTTCCACCGCGTTCTACGCGCGTGGTGTCATGCACCTGCCCGCCACCCCCCACGTGGGCATCAACTCGACTAGGAGTCACGCATGTTGAGGACGTTCCTCGGCCGCGCGGGTGTCGCGCTGGCAGCCGGCGCCACCCTCTTCGTCACGGCAGTCCCCGCCAACGCCGCGACGTACACCGCCTTCGCCTTCTCGCAGGCCGGCACCACCCAGCCGACCATCTACGACTTCATCAACTCGGCCACCTCCTCGCTCGACATGACGATGTACGAGCTGGAGGACACCACGGCCGTCAACGACCTGATCGCACTGGAGAACAAGGGCGTCACCGTGCGGGTGGTGCTGGACCGCGCACACCAGTCCGCCAACAGCTCGGCGTACACGGCGCTGACGAACGCGGGTGTGGGCGTGGTGTGGTCGCCGTCCAGCTTCGTCTACACCCACCAGAAGACGATCACGGTCGACGCCACCAAGTCTCTTGTCCTGACCGGCAATCTGACCTCGCAGTACTACTCGACCGGCCGCGACTACGGTGTCTTCACCGACGACACCCGTGATGTCGCAGCGATCGAGAAGGTGTTCAACGCGGACTACGCCGGCACCTCGGTCACCCCGACCGACGGCGACCACCTGCTCTGGTCCCCCACCGACTCGCGCAGCCGTCTGCTGACCGTGATCAACGCGGCCACCACGACGCTGGACGTCGAGGAGCTGGAGTTCAGCGACAGCACGGTGGTCAACGCGATCGTGGCCAGAGCGAAGGCGGGCGTGACCGTGCGGGTGGTGCTGGAGACCCCGGGCGACTACTCCAGCGAGGTGTCCGCGATCAAGGCGGCCGGCGGCACGGTCGTCGGCTACTCCGATCCCGACGGCTTCTACATCCACGCCAAGGCCATGGTCGCCGACTACGGCCTGTCCACCCAGGAGGTGGAGGCTGGTTCGATGAACATCAGCAGCAACTCCCTGTCGAACAACCGGGAGTTGGGCATCATCCTCACCGGCACGGGCGTGGCCCAGTCCGTCGCCACGACCATCGAGACCACGTTCAAGAGCGACTACGCGGGCGGTACCGCCGCCTAGGGCTTGCGTGTGTCGTCGGTCGACTCCGGGGTCGGGGGCCTCGGAGTCTGGCGTACGGCGCGCAGGGCGAGGGCGAGTTCGGTGATGCCGCGGGGGTCGGTCAGGGAGCGGCCGGTGCGTTCGGCGATGCGGCGCAGGCGGGTGCGTACGGTGTTGGGGTGGACGTAGAGCTGTTTGGCGGCCTCCTCGGCGGAGCCGCCGCAGTCGAACCAGACGTCCAACGTGTCCAGCAGCAGGGCGCGTTCGTCGGCGGGCAGGGCCTCGATGGGGCCGAGGACCTTGGCAGCGACGCGGGCCATGACGTCGGGTGCGCCGGCTGTGGCGACCGCGAGCGGTGAGTCGTCGAAGACGGTCACGGCGCCGGTCTCCGCGTCGCCGCCGCGCATCGCGACCTTGGCGAAGCGCAGGGCGTCGCCGGTGCGGCACAGGTCGTCGTAGGAGGGGCTCACGCCCACGCGTCGCTCCGCGTGCTCCTTCAACACCTCGACCAGGTCGGGCAGATCGCGCGGGGTGCGCAGGTGCACGATGCCGAGCTGGAGGTCGGGGCGCAGCCGCCAGGCGGAGCGGATGCCGCGCCGGGTCAGGAGGGCCATGATGTCCGGCAGGGCCTGTCGGCCGATCTGCGGCACCTCGGCGGCTACCACGGTGAACGGACCGCCGCGCGGCACGCGCAGGACCTCCGCCGCGGACCACACGGCGTCGGCGTCCATGCTCCTGCCCTCCAGGAGGGCTTCCACCAGCGCCGAGCGTTCCTGGTCGCCGGCGAGGAGCCGTTGGGCCACGGCGTCGTGGTATCCGGTGACCATGGCCTCGGTGATGCCGTCCTGGATCTCCCACATGGCGGTGGCGGCCGCGACCAGAACGTCGTTGCCCACCAGGGCAGTTGTGGTGGCCTCGGCGACGACCGACTCCCAGAAGTACTTCACGCCGACGCGGTAGGCCGTCATCACGGTCGGCAGCGGCACGTTCTGCCGGGCGCGCCGACGGCCGATGTCGGCGGCGGCCCCGGTGTCCAGCGGTACCTGTCCGGTCAGTGCCTGGAGCGCGTTGCTCACGTGGGTCCGGCAGGCCTCCTCCAGGTCCTCCTGGGGCACCGCGTCGTAGTGGTACTCGCGTGAGCCGGCGCGGATCCGTGCCGCCATCTCCTTCGCCAGTTCCCCGACGCGTTCGAGCAGCACGGTCGCCAGGGCTCTGATCTCCTTGTCGACCACTGTCTTCTCCGGCTCACCGATCACGGGGGCTTGTTCTACCGATCAGAGGGACTTCTTCTACGGTACCGCCGGACCCGCGGCCCGTGCCGTGGCTCCGGATGGCTTCGCCTCCAGGGCGGCGCGGAGCGCGGCGCGTGAGGTGATGCCGAGCTTGGGGTACAGCCGGTGCAGATGGGAGCCGACCGTGCGGTGGGAGAGGAACAGCCTCTCGCCGATCTGCCGGTTGGTGAGGCCCACGGCCGCCAGTTCGGCGATCTGCCGTTCCTGCACGGTCAGCGCGGCGGCCTCTGCGGCGGGCCCGCTGGGGGTGACGACGCCGGTGGCGCGCAGTTCGTTGCGGGCCCGCTGGGCCATGGCCTTCGCGCCGAGCCGGTCGAAGGTTTCGAGGGCGGCGCTCAGATGGCGGCGGGCGTGGTGGTCGCGGGTGCGGCGCAGCCACTGTCCGTAGGCGAGCTGGATGCGCGCGTGTTCCCACGGCCACCGGGCCGCGTGGGGCAGGGCGAGGGCCGCCTCGAACAGGGGCCCGGCGTCGTCCTCGTCGGCGGCCACGGCCTCGGCTCCGGCGCAGATCAGCGCGGTGCGCGAGGAGATCCGGTGGATGCCCGCCGTCCGTGCGGCGGCGACCTGCGCGCGGGCCTCGTCCGTACGCCCGGTGCGGACGGCCGCCTCGACCAGGTCCAGGACCAGCCACCGGCCCGGGATGCCCGCGCTCGGTGCGCCGGAGGGATCGATCCTGCCGACCTGGACGTGGGCCTCCTCGTAGTCGCCCTGGCCCATGGCCGCGAGGTGGCGGGCCGAGTGGGCGTAGGCCTCCGTCACCTCGATGCCGCGGGGTGCGGCCCAGGTCGTGGTCTCCTCGCTGCGGGTCCGGGCGAGGTCCCCGTCTCCGCGCGCCGCCGCGCCCGTCGCGAGCAGGGCCCGGATCTGCCGCTCCCAGAAGCGGTAGCCGTGGGCCGCCGCCAGCTCCAGCCCCTCCTGTGCCAGTCCCTCGGCCTCGTCCCACCGGCCGTGCGCGTAGGAGTCGCTGCAGAGCAGCATCAGCGCGGGGACGGCCATGGCGATCGCGCCGCCGTCGCGTTCGCGTTCGATCATGCGGGAGACCAGGTACCGGTGGTCCGACAGGGCGTCCATCGCGACCGCGGCGCAGGCCAGTGGGATCAGTTCCCAGGGCGCCGCGTCGGCGGGCAGCGCCGCGAAGGCGTCGGCGAGGCCCTTGCGCAGCGCGTCGGAGGCGGTGGTGGGGTGAACGTACGCCTCGTAGCAGAGTCGGATCGCGGTCATCTCGGTCGGTTCGAACCGGTCCAGCGCGGTCTTGAGGAGTCGCCACGGCTCGGGTCGGTGGGTGTGGACGCTGACGAGGAGCAGCGCGTACAGGATGCCGCTGTGGTCCCATTCGTCGTCCGTGGTGGTGGCGGCGTTGTCGTCGAGCGCCCGGGCGAGGAGGCGGTGGGCGGCGTCGATGTCACCCTCGTCGTGGGTGAGGAGCTGGGCGGTGGCGGCGAAGGCGAGCCCGGTCGGCGGGTCGGCGGCCCGTCCGGCTTCGGCCAACAGCCTTGGTACGTCGTCGAGTTGGCCGGTGAACGTCGCGAAGTAGGCGGCCTCGACCAGTCGGCGGGACCGGTCGCCGGGGTGTGGGCTGAGTTCACCGGCCCGCACGAGCGCGGCCACGGCGGCGGACGCGGCACCGCGCCGCCGGTCGGGGGCGGCGGGCTCGCCGTGCCGCCAGGCGGGCAGGGCCGCTTCGTCCAGCGCCCTGGCCAGCGTCTCGTCCGGTCCGGTCGTGGCCTCGGCCAGGTGCCAGGCCCGGCGCTCGGGTACGTCGGTCAGGGCCGCGGCCAGGGCGAGGTGGGCGCGACGGCGTTCGCCGGGGCACGCCAGGTGCACGATCGCGGCGCGGGTCAGCCGGTGGCGAAAGGTGATGCGGCCGACGCGCGCATCGACCTGGAGCAGGTCGGCCTCCCGTGCCGGGGCGAGGACGTCGGAGCCGTCGGCCTCCCCCGCGGCCCGCCGGATCACGGCCCGGCCGATCCCGGGATCAAGTGCGGCCATGAGGAGGGCTGTTCGGGTCGGCGCGGGCAGTCTCCCGACGGCGGAGGCGAAGGCCGTCTCCAGTCGGCCGGACAGGGGCAGGAGCGCGGGGAGCGGGAGGTGGCCGGAGCGCTGCCGGACGCTCAGCTCTTTCGGCAACTCCCGCAGTGCGAGCGGGTTTCCCGCGGCCTCGGCCAGCATCCGCAGCCGTACCGACGGCCCCAACTCGGGCCACCGGGCGTCCAGTAACTCGACCGCCTCCGGCTCGGCCAAGGGTTCGATCTCCCGTACGGGCAGGTCGAGTTGGTCGCAGAAGCTGTCCGCCCCGGTCCGTGCGGCGGCCAGGAAGACGATCGGTTGGTCGCTGATCCTGCGGACGACGAAACCCAGCGCGGTCGCACTGGCCCGGTCGATCCACGGCACGTCGTCGGCGACCATCAACACCGGCCGCTCCACGGCGACTTCGCCGAGCAGGGCGAGTACCGCGGTCCCGGCGGCCAACGGATCCGGTGACGGTCCGGGCGCGAGTCCGAAGATCCGGTCGACGACATCACGATGGTGCCCGGCGAGCCGCTCGGCGTACCGCCGCAGCGGATAGAGGAGTTGGTGCAACGCCGAGTAGGTCATCCCGGCCTCGAACTCCACGGCGGAGGACCGCAGTACCCGCGTTCCGGCGTCCACGGCCCGTGCCGCGGCGGCGTCGAGCAGCGCGGTCTTCCCCACCCCCGGGCCGCCGCGCAGCAGCAGGCCGGGGCAACCCCCGTCACGCCCGGCCGACAGCGCGTCCAGCAGCCGCGACTCGGCCGTGCGACCGACCAGGTCCGCTCCAGGCCGTGAGGTCACCGACTTCCCTCCATCAAGTTGCTTGCCTAAAGAAATATATCCAGTCGGCGCGAGGGAATGCGCGTGCTCTCCCTCTACAACAAGATCGTCGCTGATCCAGTGACAGGGGTCGATGTTCCCGGTCACAGCATTGGGAGCCGACGACAGTGACCGCCCACACGGCCGCCTCGCCGTCGCGTCGGAACCGTCGCGCGACGACGGAGCGGGAGGCGGCATCGCGCCGTACCTGCTCGCCAGAAGCAGCAGGCCGTGGGTGGTGTCCCACGACCCGCTGCCCCGGTGGCCCGGCCGGCCGCCGCACCCGCGGGGTGCGTCAGAGGTCGACGGCTACTGCGCGGCCTCGGCCGCTTCGTCCGCCTCGGCCCTCGCCAGCACCGCGTCTAGCGTGGCGTACTCCGCCTCCTCCACGGCCGCGATCGCGAACTCGACGGCGTCGGCGGCGTAGTCCTCGGCGTCGTCGGCGGCGTGGCCCAGCCGCTTCGTGTCGCGCTCGGCCTTGCGGTCCTCCAGTTTCGTGCGGACCGAGCCCACGTGGTCCTGCCAGGAGGTCTGTACCTGGTTCCAGCTTCCGGTGACGTCGGCCTTGGCGCGCTGACCGCTCGACTGCAGCCGCTGCGCGCCCTGTTCGGCCTTGTCCTTGGCGTCGGCCACCGCGGCGGACAGCTTCTGCCGGTCCTCCGCGACACTCGCGGCCACGGTGCGCTGGGCATCCTGGGCCTTCTGGGACAGCTCGGCGAGGCGGCCGGCGGGGCCGTCCGAGGTGGCGTTCTTCTGCGGCGTCGGGTCCGACATGGTGATCCCTTCCTTGACGGATACGTGCTGATCGCTGACGCGAGGTACCGAGGTACACGCCTCAACTGCCCGTCACTCTTCCGTCGCGCCGCCCCGCCCCGCTTGGGTCAATCGACTCAATGGGCGGCGTACAGGCCTGCGGTGCGGCCATGCCCGCAGTCGTTTGACCCAAGGAAGGCGCCCGGTCCGTCCCTACGCTGACGGGCGTCTCTCGTGAGCAGCGGATCAAGGAGTGCCCGTGCCCCCTGGAACCAATGGGTTGGACATACGACTGCCGAACGAGCAGGCCGTGCTCGCGCGCATGCGGGGAACCCAGGACCGGATCGCCGACGCGATCACCACCTTCGCCGGGACCATGCAGTTCGTGTATCTGCACGCGCTGTGGTTCGCGGTCTGGATCACCTTCAACGAGGGGCTGTTCGGCCCTTCCGCGATCTGGGACCCCTACCCCTTCGGACTGCTCACGATGATCGTCAGCCTGGAGGCGATCTTCCTGTCGACCTTCGTGATGGTGAGCCAGAACCGCCAGGCGATCCGTGAGAAGGTCCGCGCCGACCTGGACTTCGAGACCAATATCCGCTCCGAGGTGTGGTCGGCCCACATGGGCCATGTCCTGGGGATCAGCGCCGAGCAGGTCGAGCAGGACGTCAAGACACTCCTGGCGGAGAACCGGGCGAAAATGAACGACTCCGAGCCGATACCGACCGCCCATCGGTCAATCGACTGAAGCCATGACGCAGGCCCGGCGACGACGATGATCCGCACCGGATCGACCCGTCACCGGGAGGAAGCGTCATGATCCCTCGCCACCGCCCCTTCGCCGCCTACTGGGACTGGCAACAGCACGCCCTCTGCCGGGGCATGGACAGTTCCGTCTTCTTCTCCCCGCCCGGCGAGCGCGGCACCGCGAAACGGGCGCGGGAGAAGAAGGCCCGGGCCGTGTGCGGGAGTTGCCCCGTGATCGAGGTCTGCGCCCGGATCGCCATGAACGGCCCCGAGTCCTACGGCGTGTGGGGCGGCCTGTCGGAAGGCGAACGCAGCGCGCTGCTGCGGACCCCCCGTGCGCCCAGGCGGAGGCGTAAATAACCCTGGAGCACCTCAGGTACGGCTCCGGGCCCGCGTCATCCGACCGCCGGACCGTCCTCACCGGGCGCCTTCAACAGCGGGGCCAGCTCGCTGCGCGAGGTGATCCCGAGCTTGGGAAAGGCCCGGTACAGATGGGCGGCGACCGTGCGGTGGGACAGGTACAGCCGTTCCGCGATCTCCCGGTTGGAGAGCCCCTCCGCGGCCAGCCGCGCGATCAACACCTCCTGCGGCGACAGGAGTTCGGCGACGGACGGAAGCGCGTTGTCGGCTCCCTGCGCCGCGTTGTGGCCCGCCCAGTCGGAGGCGCCGACGAGGTCGAAGGCGGTCCGCGCCGAGTGCAGCAGCGCGCGGGACCGGGCCGCCTGGCGGTGGCGTCGCAGCCACTGTCCGTACGCGTGCTCCGTCCGCGCCCTGACCAGTGGCCAGCGGGACAGGTCCTGGTCCAAGGCGGCCAGGTACAGCTCCTCGGCCGACCCATCGGGGGCCAACACGGCACGGGCGTACGGCAGTTGGACGTGCAGCAGCGGGGCCGGAGTCACCCGTGCGGCTTCCTCCACGGCCATGAGGATCCGCGCGGCTTCCTGACGGTCGCCGCCCCGGTCCGCCGCCACGACGAACGGCGTCAGCGCGGCGAAGCCCGGCTGTCGCAGGCCCTCGGGCGGCCGGTCGAGAAACGGCCGCAACTCGTCGTACGCCTCGGCGTACCGCCCCTCCCCCAACCTCGCCAGCCCACGGGCCAGCCGTAGCGTCGGGACGAGATCGGCGCGCTGCCATGCGGCCACCGTGTCGGCCAACTCCTGTGCCCGTACGGCCTGTCCGCGCAGTGCGGCGGTGATCGCGTCCGTGGCGGCGAGCGCGGCGACCATGGCCGGCTGTCGGGTCCCGGCGACGATCCGGCGTGCTTCTTCGGTGAGTTGAGTGGCACGCGGCCAGTCCCCGAGGAGCAGCAGGTCGGCGGCTTCGGTGAGGAGGGTCTCCGCGAGCAGGCCGAGTCTGCCCTGTGCGCGGAGGATCGGTGCCGCCCGGCCGAGCAGGTCGACCGCGCGGACCGGATCGCCGATCTCGTGCGCGGCCATGCCGAGCAGCCGTAGTCCGTCGGCGTCGGGGCGGTACCAGACCGTCTCGTGCGACGGCAGCCGGTCGGCCAACGCCCGGCCGTGGCGCACGGGTTCGGTGAGTGCCAGGGCCGCGAGGCGGCGGGGGTCGTTCGTGGAGGTGAGCCGCTCGGCGGCCTCGACGACCCCGGCGCGCGCGGCAGGATCGGCGGCAGTGCGGTGAACGTGGAGTGCCGCACTCAGCAGCAGGTCGAGCGCGAGGTCGGGTTCGCACGCCGACAACTCACCGATGTCCGGCGGCACTTGTGCCCGTGCCGGGCCCGGCTGCGGCTCGGCGTCCGAGAGGTCCCGCAGCCACCAGGCCTTCGCCCGGTCCGAGGCGCCGAGTCGCTGGTGTTCCGCCGCCTCGATCAGCGAGTGGGTCAGGCGGATACGCCCGAGGCCGTACGCGTGCTCGGCCGCGGCCAGCAACCGGTGCCCCCGGGTGACCGAGTCCGTGGTGAGCTGCGCCGAGCGCTCAAGGGCCCAGATGGCCGCGACGACTCCGTGCCGTCGGAGCAACGAGGCGTGGGCGTCCGCCAGTTCGTCCGCGAGCTCGTCGTCGGGGCCGTTGACGGACTGGGCGCGATGCCAGGTGCGCCGGTCCGGGTCGTCGGTCAGCACCTGCGCCAGAGCCGCGTCGGCGGCCTGTCGGCGGACCTGGGTCTCCGCCCCCAACACCGCGAAACGCACCACGGGATGGCAGAAACGCAGGGTCGTCCTGTCGAGCCGTACGAGCGATGCCGCGATCGCGCCGTCGAGCACGTCCACCGCGACCGCGCGCCCGGCGAGGACGGAGGCGGCCGCCAGGAGTTCCGAGAGGTCTCCGACCTGGTCGACGGCCGCGACCAACAGGGCATCCCTTGCCCGGTCCGGCAGTTCGCCGAGGTCGGCCGCGAACGCCGTCTCCAGTGCGGAGTTCACCGGAAGGTGGGTCCACGATCCCGGTTGCCCCAACGGGCGCCACGCCTTGGGGAGTTCGACCAGTGCGAGCGGGTTGCCGAGCGCCTCGCCGAGGATGCGCTCGCGGACGGCGGGAGGCAGCGTGGCCGCGTGACGGGCCAGCAGCCGTCGCGCCGAGGGCTCGTCCAGGGCCGGCACGTCCAGCGCGGGAACGCCCGGCAGGGGGCGTCCCGCGCGAAGGGCCGCGAGGACGACGATCGGGTTGTCGTCGACCCTGCGGGCCAGGAACGCCAGCACATCCCGGGTGGGCCCGTCGAGCCGTTGGACGTCGTCGGCGATCAGCACTACAGGCCGCTCGGCCGCTGCCGCCGTGAGCAGGTTGAACGCGGCCAGGGCCACCCGCAGGGTCTCCGGCGGCGGTCCGGAACGGCCGTCGAACGCCGACCGCAGGATGCCGCCCTGCCCCACCGGCAGGGATTCCGCCGCGCCGAGCACCGGCCGCAGCAACTCACGTAGACCGCTGAAGGGCGTGTCGTCGGGGCCCCCGGCCACCTCCAGCAGCCGCCATCCCGCCGACCGGGCGCGTTCCGCCACGGCCCGCAGCAACGCGGACTTGCCGACGCCCGGACCGCCTTCCAGTGCCAGGGCGCCACCTGCGGCGGGCAGCCTGTCCAGCAGGTCGTGCAGGACCCTCACCTGCCGGTCGCGGCCGAGGAGCCCGGCTTCGTGCACGCGTCTCCCCAGACTTCCAGGACACTCCATGTCTTCACCAGCGGAATCGTAGGAGAACCCCCACGGCAGGGCTTCGGTCATGTGACCGCGCCCTGAACTGCAAGGCGGCGCCGCCCGGCCCGTCCAGCGTACGACTCCCCGGTACGCCGACCCGTCACACGTAGCCCCGCCGCTGCACGAAGCTCAGCGCCAACGCACCCAGCGGCACGTTCAGCCAGAACGTCAGCAGCCGGTAGACGAGCACCGCCGAAGTGGCCGCCCCCGCCGCCACGCCGAGCGTCGTCAGCCCGGCGATGAGCCCGGCCTCCAGCGCTCCGAGCCCGCCCGGTACCGGAGCCGCGTTGGCGATCAGCCGGGCCGCCATGTACGCGGCACCGACCTGGATGAAGGGCAGGCCGCCGCCCAGCGCGTGAAGGCTCATCGCGAGGCCGACGACCTGGATGAGGGGCAGGCCCAGCGCGCCGACGACACCCACGACGACCTTGGCCGGTTCGGTGGCGAGCCCGGCGATGGTCGATCCGGCCGCGCGCAGGAACGGCCACACCTTGTCGTGCAGGAAGCGCCGTCCGGGCGGGGTGAAGCCGAGCAGGCCCCCGGCGGCGAGCACCAGGGCGATGGCCCACAGCACATACCGCCCGGCGGACAGATCCAGATGAACTCCCGTGTGACCACGGCCCGCCCAGGCGAAGAACACGGCGGCGACAACGGTGTTGGAGAGCGCGCCGGCCAGGCTCTGCAGCCCGACCGAGGCCGTGGCTGCCCCGGTCTCGATCCCTGTCTTCTGCAGATAGCGCAGGTTGAGCGCCATGCCGCCCACGTTGCTCGGGGTGATCCGGTTGAGGAACGAACTGGCGAACTGCACCTGGTAGGTGGGGCCGAACGGCAACCGGTCCGGGATGGTGCCCAGTTGCAGACAGGTCGAGAACGCCTGTGAGAGGAAGGTGATGGGCAACACCGCGAGCACCCACCACCAGTTCGCGTCCCGCAGCGCGTCGACGGCCGCCGGTGCATTGGCCAACTGCGGTAGCACCAGGTGGAGTACGAGGAACGCGCCCGCCAGTCCCAGGGCGCTCTTCCACGTGAACCGTGCCAGATGCGCGATGGGAACTGCCTTAGTGTCACTCGCAGTTGAGACCTCGGCGGCGAGATCACGCAGCAGGCTGGGCCGTCCTCCGGCACGCAGCGTGCGCCGTCCGGCCTTCTCCCTGGCCGCCCGCGCGCGGGCCTGGTCGTACCGGGCGACCGCGTGCCGCGCGGGTCCCATCAGCGCGAGCGGCTGGAGGTATGGCAGCGCGGTGGCGAGCAGTTCCGGCCCCAGCCCGGCCAGCGCGCACGCGGTGGCACGCTGGGGGCCGACCCGTACGGCGGTCGTGGCCAGCAGTTCGGCGATGTCGGCGCCGAGCATGTCGGGCGGCGCGTTGAGCCGGCCGCGCGCGAACGCGGAGAGCCGGCTCTCGCCGCCCGGTTCGACGCGGATGTGCTCGGGGCGCAACTCCCCATGCCCCAGCCGGTGTTCCTGGAGCCGGGCCACGGAGGTCCACACTCCGACGAGGAGCTGATCGGTCAACTCCCCCTCCGGCAGGGCGGACAGAGCGCGGGAGTCCCGATCGACCGTCGCCACCAGCGCGCCGCCGCCGGCCACCGGGTACGCCATCACCGGCTCGTCCACCCGGGCGCCGGTGCGGGCCGCGAAGACGAGCATCAGCAGCTCGTGCTCGGCGGCTCCGAGCGGCAACTGGGCGGTGGCGTCGGCGGGATGGCGCAGCAGCGTCCGCCGGGCGAGCCGGCGGAAGAGGTCACGGTTGTGGTCCTCGGCGGCGAGCACCCGCACCGACAGCCGCGAACCGGCGGTGGTCACGGCACGGTAGACGGTCCCCTCCCCCACATGCTGTGCAGCCAGGGGCAGTTCACCCAGCTTCGCGACCGAGATCCCGGAGTCGGCGAGGGCGTCGGCGACCGCCTGGATCGGCGGGCGGTCGGCGGGAGCCCCGGCCAGCAGCAGGACGGCCGACCCGGCCGCGCCGCCCACGGCGAGTGCGGCGAAGGCGTCCAGCGGAACGATCGCCGCGGCCGCGACACTCAGCGCGCCGCAGCCGACGGCCAGGAACCACAGCGCCCGCCGCTGGCGCGCCCCCAGCCACGGCCCCGCCGCGACGACCGCCGCCGCGCAGGCCGCCAGATACACGGCCGACGGCCAGCCCGCCTGTACCAAGCCGTCCCGGCCGTCCAACACCTCCGGCCACGCGTCCGGTCTCCCCCGCTCCAACGCCAGACGCGTGAGCGTCCACGCGCCGAGCGCACCGAGCGCCGCCGCGGGCAGAACCCGTAGAACAGGCTCGATCCGTCGCCGTACGCACCACACCACCAAGGAGGCAACCGGCGCCAGCAGGGCGACGGCTTGGACCGTTCCCACGAGGGCGTCCCGCAGGGCCGGGGGCAGTGCGGTCGCCGTGGTGAGGAGGCCCTGCTGGGCCGCGCGGACGAAGTCGCGCGTGGCGAGGGCCAGGAGAACCGTCGCGACGAGTACGGCCAGTGACACCAGCAGGCGCCACAGATCGACCGCCCGCCGCACGGTCCGGCGCGGCGGATCCTCGATCACCGGGACCGAGGTCGGCGGGCTGTCACGGCCGTCGGTCCCACTGATCACGTCGGCTCCTTGTCGACAGGCCGTAGGCCAGGAGGTACTGATGCTGGCGCCCCGGCCCGCCCCGCGCATCGGTCAGATGACCGCACGGGTTTCTGTGACGACGGTAAGGGAGTAAGGAAGTAGCGGATGCAGTCGTATGACAGATCGCGGCGGGGAGGCGCGACTCTAGCCTTCCTGGCGAATCCCGGCCTCGGGCGAAGAACGAGGCGACACCCTCGTATGTGGAAGGTGACCATGTTCACTTCACCCAACGTGCTCCTCTGGCGCGGTCTGCTGGCTGTCGCCCTCGGCGCGGTCTCCGTCGCCTGGCCCGGCATCACCATCAACGCCTTCGTCATCCTCTTCGCCGTGTACGCGTTCATGACCGCGGCGACGGACAGCGCCCGCGCCTTCGCCGGCGACAGGGTGGGGCCCGTCCTCGGCTGGCTGCTGCTCGCGGGGCTCTCGTTGGCGGGCGGCATCGTCGCACTGGCGTGGCCCGGCATCACGGCGCTCGCGCTGACGATCTGGATCGCCGCGTGGGCACTGACCACCGGCGCCATGGAGATAGCCCTCGCCTTCCAGCGCGACGAGACGGCGGGTGAACGCACCCTGTACCTCCTGACCGGCGCGGTGTCGCTCGTCTTCGCGTTCTCCCTGTTCGTCCGCCCCGACATCGGCGCGGTCTCCCTCGCCACCGTCTTCGGCCTCTTCAGCCTCGTCTACGGCGTCTCGGCGGTCTTCGCCTCCTTCGAGGAGCGGCGCCGCCGGCACGCGGCGAGCCAGCGCGAACCGGTCCGCGCCTGAGCCTCCGGCAACGGACCGCCGCGTGGCGCCGACCGGCCCGGTGGAAACGGCGCCACGCGGTACCGGGCGGGAGGGGATCGATCGTCCTGCGGTCCCTTCCCTTCTACCCCTTTCTTTCTGTCCATTTCCTTGCTTGACAAAGCATATATCGCGCCCGGCATACTCGATGGTGATCGATCCAGCGGTTCGCACGACGGAAGGCCCGCATGAACCTCGGCATCGCCATCGCGGATTTCACCCGGCCCGGCGGCCCGGCAGGCATCGCCCGCCTCGTGGGCCAACTCGCCCGCGCGGCGGAGGAGTTCGGCTTCACCCGCATCGCCGTCATGGATCACCTCTTCCAGATCGGCATCGTGGGCGCCTCCGAGCAGGAGATGCTGGAGGCGTACACCACGCTGGGCTACCTGGCCGCGTCCACCGAACGCGCCGAACTCCTCGCCCTCGTGACCTCGGTCGGCTACCGAGAACCCGGCCTGCTGGCCAAGATGGTCACCACCCTCGACGTCCTCTCCGAGGGCCGCGCCGCCCTCGGCATCGGCGTCGGCGCCGGCTTCAACCTCGCCGAGGCGCGCGGACTCGGCCTGCCCTTCCCGCCGGTCACGGAGCGGTTCGAGCGGCTGGAGGAGACGCTGCGGATCTGTCTGCAGATGTGGAGCGAGGACGAGAAGCCCTTCGAAGGCCGGTACTACCGACTGGAACGCACCCTCAACTCCCCCGCCTCCGTGCGGAGTCCGCGCCCACCGATCCTCATCGGCGGCTCCGGCGAGCGGAAGACACTCCGGCTCGTCGCGGAGTACGCGGACGCCTGCAACCTCTTCCACGGACCCGACCTCCGACACAAGCTCGACGTCCTCCGCAGGCACTGCGACGAGGTCGGGCGCGACTACGACGAGATCGAGAAGACGGTCCTGCTCCCGCTCGACCCCGGCACGCGCGGCGAGAACATTCACGCCCTCCTCACGGAGTTGCGCCGACTGGAACACCTCGGCTTCGACCACGTCATCGGACCGATCCGGGGAGCCGACCAGCTGGCCGCACTGCGGCTGCTGGGCGAGCGCGTCGTACCGGAAGTCCTGAACGCCTGACCACCTGAGCATCTGGCCACCGCGCGCCAGAGTCACTGCGTATGACGCGCATTTTAGTTGCTTGCGAAAGCACATAGATACGAGGAGAAGTCCAATGAGCACCACGAGCGAACACCCCGGGCCCGGAACCGACGATGCCGTGGATGTCGTGATCGTCGGTGGAGGCTCCGCCGGTGCCGTACTCGCCGCGAGGCTCAGTGCGGATCCGCGGCGAACGGTCCTGTTGATCGAGGCGGGCCCGGACTACCCCCAAGACCGCCTCCCCGAGGGCCTGTTGACCCCGCACGTCCTGGCCGACCCGGACCACGACTGGGGCTACACCGCACGTGCCACCGACCTGGCCCCGAGCATTCCGGCGCCGCGCGGCCGGACCATGGGCGGCAGTTCGGCGGTGAACGCGGGGGTGGCGATCCGGGCGCGCGCTGCGGACTTCGCGGCCTGGGGCGAGCGGTACGGGATCAAGGGCTGGTCGTACGACGAAGTCCTCCCGACGTTCCGGGAGATGGAGAACACGCCCACCGGGGACGACACCTACCACGGCCGTACCGGACCCTTCCCCGTCCGGCAGTGGACGTACGACCAACTCACGTCCTCGCTGCGGGCGTTCGTGGACGGCGCGGCGGGTCTGGGGTTCCGGCGGAACGACGACTTCAACGGCGCCCGGCAGGACGGTACCGGCGGCTACCCGGTCAACATCGTCGACGGGGTGCGCCAGAACTCCGCGCTGGTGTATCTGACACCGCAGGTGCGCAGCCGCCCCAATCTGACCGTGCTGAGTGACGTCACGGTCGACAAGGTGATCGTCGAGGACGGTGTGGCGCGGGGTGTGGTGAGCGCGTCGGGGTCGGTCTTCCGGGCCGGTGAAGTGGTGCTCTCCGCGGGGAGTTACGGCAGCCCGGCCATCCTGCTGCGCTCCGGTGTCGGCCCGTCCGCGGATCTGCGGGAGCTCGGTATCGACGTGGTCGCCGATCTCCCGGTCGGCCGCCAGTTGCAGGATCACCCCTTCTTCCACGCGTTGTTCGCCCTCGCGCCCGAGCACCAGACCCTGACGTCGGCCTTCGCGGCGCATCTGTGGCTGGCCTCGCCCGAGGCGCGGGCCGGCGAGCTGGACCTCAGCATCGTCGCGACCCACCTCCCGGACGGTTCCTTCAGCCCGACCGGCGGGGCGATCCTCCTCGCCACGGCCGTGACCCGCCCCGAGTCGCGCGGTTCGGTGCGGCTGGCCAGTCGGGATCCCCACGACGCCCCGGTGATCGACAACAACTACCTCGCGACGCCCAAGGACCGCAGTCGCATGCTGGAGGGCGTGCGGCTCGTACGCCGGCTCGCGAGCACCGCGCCGTTCGCGGGTGCGGTGGCGTTCGAGCTCGTACCGGGTGAATCAGTGGGCGACGGCGAGGAGTTGGAGGCGGCGATCGCGGCTGGCATCTCGACCTACGGCCACCCGACCTCGACCGCGCCGATGGGCGGGCCCGGGGACGAGTGGGCCGTCGTCGACGAGTCGGGGGCGGTGCACGGGCTGACCGGGTTGCGCGTGGTCGACGCCTCGATCATGCCCGAGGTCCCGTCGACCGTGACCAACGCGACGACGATCATGATCGCGGAGCACATTGCCCGGCGCGTGTACGGGAGTTGACGCCGCTCGGCGTCACGTCACGCGGAAGGTCCCGGACACGAGGAGTGTGTCCGGGACCTTCCGCGTGCACAGTGACCGTTCCGGATCTCAGTCGAACTTCTCGACCACTGTCTCGAACTGCCGCACCATGGCCGACAGCGACCGGCCGTCGAGATGGTCCATCACGCGCTTGCGGGCACTCGCGAGGTGTATCGGGTAGGCCGCCTGAAGCCGCTTGAGCCCTTCCGGAGTGAGGGTCGCGACATTCCCGCGCGCGTCCCCCTCGTAGCGCCGTTTCACGACCTGGCCGCGACTCTGCAGCGCGTCCACGACACGGGTGATTCGGCTCGCCGACAGGGCGGTCGCCGCCGCGAGATCCGCCATGCGGAGTTCCTGGTTCTCGGCCTCGGACAGGCTCATCAGGACGACGTACTCGGTGAGTGTCAGTCCCGTCGCCCGCAGCAGATCGTCGTCCAGCGAACGCGGCAGCGCGACGATGACCCGCATCAGGGCACGCCAGAAACGCTCTTCCTGTGCGGTCAGGGGATCCTCGGCGGCGGTCATCCGTGCAGATTAGCGTGCTCAAGCAAAGAACCTCAAGCAAGGAACCCTGAGCCATGACATCCCACGGGCGTCGCCCGTCCCGCTACACGCCCAGCCGGCGTACGTCGGTCACGCTGTACGACATCGAGGCGCGGAAACCGGCGCCGGTGCGCACGGGAGCCAGGTCCGCCAGTTCCTCGCCGCGGGCCGCGAACAGTGTGATGTCTCCGGTACCGGTCCACACGTCGGCGAGTCGGCGGTCGTCGGACTCGGCCATCACCAGTTCGTGCACGGCGGGCTTGTCGTACTCGTCGGCGACCAGGCTGGGGAAGTGCCGGAGGTTGACGGTCGGGCGTGCGAACAACGCGGCCGGGTCGGAAGCCGGCTGCTGGAGCGTGACTGTGGCCTCCGCGAGGGTGTGCCCGGCCGCCGACAGGGAGGCACCGAACCGGCCGCCCGCAGCGAGGGCCGGTGACGCGCTGCCGGGCGCCGCGAAGACGCGGGTCTGGCGGACCGAGCCCAGCTTCTTCGGGAAGCCCTGCACCCAGCCGCGGGCCAGGGCCAGGTCGTTGTCGACGTAGATGTACGGGCACCACGACACAGGCTCGTCCTGCCAGTGGGCGTCCACCAGCACCATGAACTCGCGGTACTGGCTGCGCACCGGGTCGAGGTACTCGTCGTGCCCGGCGGAGAACTGCCAGTCGGCGAACAGCGCGACCGCGCGCCCGTCGGAGTCCGGGTCCGGGGTCAGCCCCTCGGGGAGTGTCACCTCGGCGGCGGCCGGGTCCGTCCAGAACTCCACGCCGACGATGTCGCCGGCGTAGTGCCACGGCGGGGCCGAGGCGAGGTTCGCCTCTCCGCGTGGTGACAGGGGGTAGGTGTAGCCCTGGAGCATGAGGGTGCCTCCTCAGCGGAAGGTCGATCCCGAACGGCACCATGTTTCGCCACGGCGACCCGTCCCGGCTTGGGTCACGTGACTGCTTCTCCGAACACGGACGTCGCCCTGCGGCCCTCGGCCACCGCCTCCAGCTCCCCGGCCAGCCGCTGCATCAGGGCGGGGTCGAGCTGGTCCAGGACACGTCGGCGCGCACTGGACAGATGGGCCGGACAGGCGCCCAGCAGCCGTTGCCGACCGGCTTCCGTAAGGACGGCCACGCTCCCCCGGGCGTCCGTCGCGTGCGGTCGTTTGACCACCAGCCCGTGCCCCCGAAGCGTCTCCACGACCCGGGTGACACGGCTCGCGGACAGGGCCGTGGCGGCGGCCAGATCGGTCATGCGCATACGGTCACCGTCCGCCTCGGAGAGTCGCATCAGCACGATGTACTGGCTGAGCGACAGGCCCGTGGAGCACAGCAGATCCTCGTCGAGCGCCCGGGGCAGCGCCACGAGCAGTCTCTGCAGGGAGCGCCAAAGGCGGTCCTCCGCGCTGGTCAGCGGTTCTGGTACGGGAGCCATTCTCTTCCCCTCCCTCCCGAAGCTGTAGGAATACTCAAGCACAACCATTACTTGCTTGACAAAGCATTTTCGAGCGAGTGAAGATACTTGCCAGAGCAAGCACTAGCGCACCAGCCGGGCCGTTCCGCGCGACGGCAAACGAGAGGAACTCCCCATGTCCCCCAAGATCGCAGTCATCTACTACTCGTCGACCGGCACCGTGCACGAGCTGGCGGAGTCCGTGGCGGACGGCGCCCGCAAGGAGGGCGCGGAGGTACGACTCCTGCGCGTGTCCGAGCTCGCCCCCGAGGAGGCCATCGCCGCCAACGACGCGTGGTCGGCGCATGCCGCGGCCACCAAGGACATCCCGGTGGCGACCGGCGCCGACATCGAGTGGGCCGACGCCGTGATCTTCGGCAGCCCGACCCGGTTCGGCAACATCGCCAGCCAGCTGAAGCAGTTCATCGACACCCTCGGCGGGCTGTGGGCACAGGGCAAGCTGGCCGACAAGATCTACAGCGGCTTCACGGCCACCGCCACGGCACACGGCGGCCAGGAGTCCACGCTGCTGGCCCTCTACAACTCCGTCCACCACTTCGGCGGCATCATCGTCACCCCGGGCTACACCGACCCGGTGAAGTTCGCCGACGGCAACCCGTACGGCACCAGTCATGTCAACGGCCAGGGAGCGATCCCGGTCGACGACACGGCCCGAGCCGCCGCCGTGTACCAGGGCAAGCGCGTGGCCGCGGTCACCGCGCGGTTCAAGGACGCGTAGGGGAAAGGTAGTTGAGCGCCAGGCTCAGGGTCTTCGTGGCCCGGATCCACGCCGCTCATGCTTCGCCCCGGCGCGCCGGCCACTCCTTCTCGTAGCCCGGTTCGGGCAACACCTGACCACCTTCCACAGCGGACGGGGCCGGTCTGGCCTTCGACTCCTGTGTCAGGGTTCCCTGCGCCGCGGTGCAGGTGCAGACGGGCATGTCGGCTCCTCGCGGACCGGGGCGCGTCCAACGGGCGGGTTTCGCCGGCGTCACGGTCTCTCCTGCCATGCGGTCACGACTTCCGTCATCCGACGGGGGCCGTGACCGCAACCACCAACCGGCCGGATCTCCACGGCAGTTGCCCCTCCCCCGACCGACCCCGGCACGCCTTGACACACCCTCCCTCCGACGTAATGCTTGCCGACGAAAGCAATAACTTCGGGTGGGAGACCGCGATGACCACAAGCACCCCGGACGACAAGGGCGGCCCGCTGCGGGCGGTACTGGAAGGCGTCGCGTTCCAGGCGGATCCGCACGCGGTGCTGCGGCAGTTGACGGACTCCGGAGCCGCCCATCGTTGCGAACCGGACGGTGCGCCCCCGCAGTTGCTGGTCACGGGATACGACGCGGCACGCCAAGTGCTCACCGATCCCCGCGTGTCCAAGCGGAGCGAACGCGCGGGGCTGGAGCCGGGCTGGCTGATGAGCGGTGTCCGCGACGAGGTCGGGATCGACTACATGCTGACCGTGGACCCACCCGACCACACCCGCCTTCGCAAACTGGTGACACGCGCCTTCACTCCACAGCAGATCGAGTTCCTACGGCCCCGCACGCAGGAGCTCGCGGGCCGCTTCGCCGACGATGTACTCGCCCTGGAGGCACCGGAGTTGGTCGACGGCTTCGCTGCCCGCGTCCCCATCGCCGTGATCTGCGAACTGCTCGGCGTGCCGCTGGACGACTGGGACAGGTTCCGCTGGGCATCGGAGCAGATCGTGTCCCCGGTCGCCGGCAGTGACCGTGAGGAGGCGTACGTCTGGATGAGCGGGTATCTGGCGGAGCTGATCGCGGCCAAGCGGGCCGACCCCGGACAGGACCTGCTGAGCGCGCTGGCAAACGACACCGTCGAGGACCGGCTCTCCGACCCGGAGTTGGTCGGTATGGCCTTCCTCCTCCTGATCGCCGGGTACGAGACGACCGCCAACCTCATCGGGGCCGTACTCCTCGGACTCGCCCAACAGCCGGACCTGTTCAAGGCGTTGCGGGCCGACCCCTCGCTCGTGCCCGCGACGGTGGAGGAGTTCCTCCGTCTGGACGGGCCGGTGCTCACGGCGACCGAGCGCTTCGCCACCGAGGACATGCGGGTGGGTGAAGTACCCGTGCGCCGGGGCGACATGCTGCTGGTGTCCCTCGCCGCGGCCGACCGGGACCCGGCCCGTTTCGAGGAGCCGGACTCCTTCCGCCTCGGACGCTCGGCCGGCCATGTCGCCTTCGGGCACGGCGTCCACCACTGTCTGGGGGCGCCGTTGGCCAGGATGGAGGCCACGGTCGCGATCACCGCGATGCTGGAACGCGTCGAGAGTCTGCAACTGGCCGTGGACGCCGCCGACTTGGAGTGGACGGCGGGCCTGCTGATGCACGGAGTGCGGCGGCTTCCCGTGTCGGTCGTGGCCGCCGGGAACTCCAACTCGCCTCTGTGCTGAGCGACTTCAGTCCTGGCGACGGACCTCGATGAGGAGTGCCTGCTCGGGGTTGAGGGTGGGCATGGGCAGGCCTGCGGTGGCCAGCACCGAGCCGGACAGGGTCAGCCAGTCCTCCTGCGCGGCCGTCAACCACGCGGGCGACGCGATCTGGTGGAAGGACGGCAGGCCGAGTTCGGTGCGCACCCGGAGTTGGTAGCGAGCGTCGGGACTCAGACCAGGGAAACGCGTCCGACCCGACTGTCCTTCGGGCGAAGTGGCCAGCCTCGCCCAGGAGTACAGCGCCCTTGAGCCGTCGTAGGCAACAACTCCGTGCAGTACCCGAGCCTCGTCCTCCAGGTCGGCACGCACCGTACGACCGCTGTGCAGGAGCGGGCGCAGTTCGCGGTAGAGGGCGCTCCAGGCGGTCAGCCTGGTCAACTCCTGCTCCGAACACTCGGCGAGGTCCTGCTCGATGCCCGCGTGGCCGAAGAGGGCCGTGATCAGGCGGAACGTGTCGGAGGTGACGCGTCCGGTGGTGTGGCTGCGGGCGGCGCCGACATGGGTGCCGACGAGTTCGGGTGGGAGGAGTTGGACGGTCCAGCTCTGGATCGACTGCCGTTCCACGGGGTCGTTGCAGTCCGAGGGCCACACGCGGTCGGTGCGGTCGAGGACGCCCAGGTCGACCCGGCCGCCGCCGCTCGCGCAGCTCTCGATCTCCAGTCCGGGGTGACGTTGCCTGACCGCGTCCAGCAGCCGGTACAGGGCCTCGACCTGAGCATGGCCTCCGGGACGATCGCCCAAAGCGCGTACGGCTTCGAGGAGTTCGCGGTTGTGGTCCCACTTGAGGAAGGCGATGTCGTAGCTCCCGACGAGCGCGTCCAGTGACTTCAGCAGATAGTCGAAGACCTCGGGGCGGGAGAGGTCCAGGACGTGCTGATGGCGGGCGGTCGGGCCGAGGCCGGCGGCGGGACCGAGGATCCAGTCGGGGTGGGTGCGCGCCAGGTGGGAGTCGAGGTTGACCATCTCGGGCTCCACCCAGAGGCCGAAGTCCATGCCCAGCGACCGGACATGGTCGGCGAGCGGGCTGAGCCCGTCGGGCCAGACGGTCGGGTCGGCGAGCCAGTCGCCGAGGCCCGCGGTGTCGGCGCGGCGCCCGCTGAACCAGCCGTCGTCGAGCACGAACCGCTCGACCCCCACCGCGGCGGCCCGCTCGGCCAAGGCGCGCAGCCGGTCGAGGTCGTGGTCGAAGTAGACGCCTTCCCAGCTGTTGAGCACCAAGGGACGGGGACCGCGCGGGTGTTGGGGTCGTGCGCGCAGATGGTGGTGGAAGCGGTTGGCGATGCCGTCCAGGCCGTTCGGCGACCAGGCGAAGTGGCAGCGCGGGGTGCGGTAGGTGTCGCCGGGTGCCAGGCGGATCTCGCCCGCGCGGAGGAGTTCGCCACCGCCGAGCGCGGAGGCGTGGACGCCTGCTCCTTCCGGGAGTTGCTCGACGAGGTAGCGCTGGTCGCCGCTCCACGCGACGTGAACGGCCCACACCTCGCCGGTGCCGAATCCGAAGCCGGGTACGCCCACCGTCAGGAGGTGCGGCGAGTCGACGCCTGGTTTTCCGCGGCGTACGTCACGCACGTGGGCGCCGTGGTGCAGCGGGTGGCGTTGCGGGGAGCGTTCCCGGCTCCACTTCCCGGTGAAGTCCAGGATCTCGGTGGCCCGGCGCGGCAGGGGCAGCAAAGTCAGCGCGCCGGCGAGGTCGTAGGGCGTCGAATCGGCGCTGTCCGCGCGGGAGATGACGGCGTCGGCGGTGAGGATGCCGTGGGCGTCCAGGGTGTAGGTGAGACTGATGTCCAGTGCGGATGCCGCGTCGGTGAGGTGCAGTTCGAGTACGCCGCCGCCGTCGGGGTTCGTGTGGTGGGTGGACCCGGTGAGGGTCGGGCGGGGCGCCGTGGCGGTGCCTGCCTGGTGGCCGTGGTGGGCCGGGGTGCCGGACCAGCCGTCGGCCTCGGTGGGCCAGACGGTGAAGCGGCGTGGGATGTCGGGGGCGTTGTTGAGGATCGCGGGTTCGGCGGTCAGGCTCAGGGCGGTCAGGTCGTCGGGGGTGAGGTCGCCCAGGTCGGCTCCCCAGTGCAGGACTCGGGGCACCGGTTCGGTGAGTTCCACGGCGAGGCAGGTGCCGGCCGCGCGCAGGCTGACGATGCGCGAGGGGGTCGCGGGCATGCAGTCTCTTTTCGGGGAGGGCGGCGGGACGCGCCGTAGGGGACGCGTCCGGCCGCGGGGCGCCAGGGGGCGGCTGTTACTTCTGGGTGAGGATGCTCTTGGTCTTGGACTGCATGTCGGCGAAGACACTGTCGTTCTTCTGGCCGCCGAAGTAGCCCTCGATCAGCGGCTCGATCGCGTCCTGCAGGGCCGCGCCGTTGCGGAAGTCCGGTGACGGGTAGAGCTCCTTGTTCTTGAGCATGTCGGTGAAGACCGAGAGGTCGACGCCCTGCGCCTTGAGGGCCTTGGCGGAGGCGTCCATCGAGGCGGGGATGGACGGGAAGAAGGTGCCGGTCGCCGACGCCTTGGTCTGACAGGCCTCGGAGCCCATGTAGGAGACCCACTTCCACGCCAGGTCGGGGTTCTTGGTGCCCGCCCAGATGGTGTTGCCGTTGGAGTTGCTGAAGACGGCACGGGTCTTGTTGTCGGGGCCCAGGACCGTGGGGGCGATACCGACCTTGATGTCGGGGATCTTGGCGAAGGTGGACGCCGTCCACGAACCGCCCGTCTCCATCGCGACCTTGCCCGAGGACAACAGGTCTACGTCGGACACCGTGTTGGTGAACGTGCCGATCTTGGGGGCGTATCCCTTCGTGACCAGGGTGCGGATCCAGTCCATGGTCTTCACCAGGCGCGGGTCGTCGTAGTTCAACTGGGTGGGCCAGTTGGCCTTGTTGCCGAGCCGCCAGCCCGTCGTGGAGACGAAGGAACTCCAGGTCGTCTGGCCCAGGAAGTCCTTGGCGGCCAGCTGACCGAAGCCGTACGTCTTGATGTTCGCCTTGTCGAATCCCGGCTGGTCACCTCGTCGGCCCTTCGAGTCGACGGTCAGATGGGCGATCATCTTGCCGATCGTGCCGCCGTTGTCGGGGTTCCAGTTGAGGTTCTGGACGTCCTTGGTGGTGTAGCCGGCCTTGGTGAGCATGTCGGTGTTGTAGTAGAGGCCGGTGGCCGCCCAGTCCAGGGGCAGGCCGTACTGGTGGCCGTCGGTGTACTTCCACGAGTCGACGCCGACGGAGAACCTCGACAGGTCGAACTTGTCCTTCTTGATGTAGTCGTCCAGCGACAGGAGTTGGTGCTGGTCGGCGTACTGCGGGAAGAACTGGACGCTGTTCTGGAACGCGTCGGGAGCCTTGCCGGCGACGAAGCCGGCGGTGAGTTTGGTGAAGTAGTCGGTGACGCCGTACTGGGAGATCTTCACCGTGACGCCGGGGTTGGCCTTCTCGAAGTCCGTGGCGCAGACCTTGTACGCGGCCGCCTGCTTGTCGTCCCAGGTCCACCAGTTGAGGGTCGAAGAACCGGAGCTGCTGCTGGAGTTGGAGGAGCAGGCGGACACGAGGGCCGTCAGAGTGAGCGCGGCTCCGAGTGCCACGGCCTTGCGAACTCTCATGGTTCCTTCTTTCGCTGGTCACTTGAGGCTTTCGCCGGTCGCTGGAGGCTTTTCGCCGGTCACTTGAGGCCGGAGAAGCCGATGGAGTTGACGATGCGTTTACCGAAGGCGAGGAAGAGCAGCAGCATCGGCAGCGCCGCGATGAGGGCGGCGGCCATCAACCCCGCCCAGTCGGGGGCGGCTTGGGGCGAGGACTGCTTGAAGACGCCGAGGGCGAGGGTGAGGGGCTGGACGCTCTGGTCGTTGGCGATCAGCAGCGGCCAGAAGTAGTCGTTCCAGGCGTTGACGAACATCAGCAGCGACACGGTGGCGATCGGCGCGGACGTCATCGGCAGGATGATCCGGAAGAAGATCCGCAGCGGTCCCGCGCCGTCGATGATGGCGGCCTCCTCGACCTCACTGCTGAGGCCGAGCATGAACTGCCGTAGGAAGAACAGGGTGAAGGCCTGGAAGAGGCCGCCGGGGAGGATGAGTCCGGCAAAGGTGTCGGTGAGTCCGAGGTCCTTCACGAGGACGAAGTTGGGCAGCAGGGTGAACACGCTGGGCACCATGAGGGCGCTGATCAGGATGTTGAACACCAGGTCGCGGCCCCGCCAGTGCAGCCGGGAGAACGCGTAGGCGGCGGCCGCCGAGATCAGCACGATCATCGCCGTCTGTACGGACGCGTAGATCACCGAGTTGCGCAGGTAGAGCGCGAAGTCGAGGGAGGCGCCGGAGCCGCCCTGGGCCTGGGCCGACGCGGTGGAGGCGATGCCCAGGGCCCGCTCGAAGGCGCCCCAGGTGAAGCCGACCGGCAGCAGCGAGGACGGGTGGGTCGCCAGCTTGTAGTTGTTGGACAGCGCGGTGCGCAGGATCCAGTAGAACGGGAAGAGCGTGACGAGGACGATGACACCGAGGTAGGTCCAGGCGACGACCCTGCCGGGTGCGAACCTGCGGGCGGTGTTCCGCGCCGGGCGGCGCGGGGCGGCCGCCGGGCCGGGTGCGATGGTGACAGCCATGAGGGCGGCCTCCTTCAGTTCAGGTCGGATTCGTTGGCGCGGGCGAGCCGCAGCTGGGTGAAGGTGACCGCGATGAGCAGGGCGAACAGGGCGAGCGACATGGTGGCGGCGTAGCCGAAGTCGAACTGCCGGAAGGCCTTGTCGTAGATGTACATCTGCAGCACGTTCGAGGCGTTGGCCGGGCCGCCCTTGGTGGTGACCTGCACGATGTCGAACACCTGGAAGGAGTTGATCACCGTCAGGACGACCACCATGACGAGGATCGGCCGCAGCAGGGGCACCGTGAGCCGGCGGAACATCTGCGTCTCGCTCGCGCCGTCGACCCGGCCGGCCTCGTAGATGGTCGACGGGATGGTCTGCAGGCCGGCGAAGATCAGCAGGGCGTAGTAGCCCATCCACTTCCAGACGCTGATCGCCGCGAGGGAGGGGATCGCCCAACCGCCGCTGCCGAAGAACAGGATGGAGTGGCCGGTCAGGTGTTTGAGGGCGATGTTGACGATGCCCAGGGTCGGGTCGAGCATCCACTGCCACACCAGGGCGGCGATGACGTTGGAGATCAGGAACGGCAGCAGGATCACGCCGCGCAGGACCGACGACCGGGTCACCCGGTGCAGCACGACCGCGGTCACGAGGGAGATCGCCGTGCCGAAGACGACGGACAGGAGGACGAAGTAGACGGTGACGAGGAGCGAGTGCCAGAAGACGTCGTCCCCGAACAGCTCCCGGAAGTTGGCCAGTCCGACCCACTGCGGTGGGCTCAGGACGTGGAAGTCGGTGAAGCTGAGGTAGATGCCGCGCAGGGTCGGATAGGCGTAGAAGGTCGCGAAGCCGACGACGGCGGGCAGGATGAGCAGCAGGGCGACCGGCAGGTCCCGGCGTCGCGCGGCGGCCGACCTCGTGGCGGTGGCGCGCCGTGTCTTCCTGGTCGGGCCCTTGCCCGGTGAGGTGGCCGTGGTGGCCACCGCGCCCGGTTCACCGGACCGCGGTTTCACCGGCGTTGCGTGGTTGCCCTGTGATGTGACCACCACAGCACCCTCCTTCGTGCGTTGCGTGTCCAACTGGTGGAGCATCGGGCGTGGTTCAGACGGTGATCTTGTCGATGTCGGGTGCGTAGTCGGTGGCGTTGCCGAAGCGGAGGGTGTTGTCCCCGGCCTTCAGCGGCACGGGGACGGTGAGCGACTGCGGGGCACCCCAGTCGTTGTCGTTGGTGCCAGGCACCGGGATCTGGAGCGTGGTGTCGCCAACGGTGAGGTCGATGACGCGACTTGAGTCGCCGTCCACGTAGTCCAGCTTCAGCAGATACGTGCCGTCCTTCGGCGCGCTGACGTGGTTGACGGCCACTTCCCCGCCGCCGAGGTTGCCGACCTTCTGTCCGCCGGAGCAGCCGTCACAGCCCGCAACGGTGGCGTTGCCGGTGAGGGTGTTGCCGGGGGCCTCGGCCTCGTAGGCGGTGGGTCCGCCGGACGCGGGCGTGGTGACTTCAACTGCCTTGCTGGGCGCCGACGTTCGGCCCTTGGCGTCGCGGGCGACGACGGTGAAGGTGTGGGCGTCGGCCGCGCTCAGCCCCGTGACGGTGGCTGCGGTGCCGGTACTGGTGGTCACCGGCCGGCCGTCGGCGTAGACGGTGTAGCGGGTGACGGGCGAGGTGCCGGTGTTGGCCTTGTCCCAGGCCAGCGAGACGCTCGTCGCGGTGGCGGCGGTGCCGTGCACGCCCAGCGGAGTACCGGGGTCGGCGCCCTGCCGGTTCGGCGTGAAGGTGAAGAGCCGCGAGCCGTGCGCCGGCAGGTTCTCCGTCAGGTGCCCGGAGACGCCGCCGAGGTTCTTGTGCTGCCACAGGTCACGGACCGCGGCCGTTCCGCTGATGCCGAGGTCGGCGAAGTCAGCGGTGACATCTGCGGCTTGGGAGCCCAGGTTGAACAGCGCGACGGTGTAACTGCCGTCGGGATTACGGGCGTACCAGGTCTGCTGGTTCGTGGTCTGGCTGACGGGACGTGCCGGATGACCTGCCTGGTCCACGGCGATGACCTCGTCGTTGGTGAGCAACTTCAGCCCGTACGCGTCGAGTTTGGTGAGGTCGTCACCCGAGTACAGCGGCGCCGACTCGATGGCCCACAGCGTCGTGTAGCTCTGCCGCTCGGCCTCGGTGAGGCCGTCCATGGCGCCGACTCCGACGTTCAGGGAGTCGAGGTTGTTCCAGTGTCCGGGTCCGGCGTCGTCGATCCACTGCACGACGTCGTTCCAGCGGACCTTCAGGGAGTTGTTCCACGTCACGAGCGTGTCGCAGTAGCACTCGACGTCGGTGTCGATCCGCCAGCCGTTGGAGTTGGCCTTCCAGGTCGCCGCCTGGGTGTGGCTCAGTGACCAGGACAGCGTCAACTGGACGGGCCGGCCGGTCTGTTGGAGTGCGGTGTGCCAGGCCTTTACGTCCGAGGTGTTGTCGTGGTCCGCACCGCCTTGAAAGGAGCCCGGGCCCACGCCGTCGACCTTGAGGAAGTCCACGCCGTAGCCCGCCAGTTGGTCGGCGAGGGAGTCGATGTACTTCTGCGAGCAGGGGTTGGCGAAGTCCATCTTGTAGGCGGAGTTCCACCCGTTGGTCTTGCGCAGGTCGGGATAGACGATGTCGGAGGTGGTGCATCCGGGGGCGTTGTGGATCGCGGTCGTCCCGTCGCCGTACGCGGCTGGGTCGAGGCCGACTGCCAGGTACAGCCCGAACTTGAGGCCCTTGTGGTGGAGGTAGTCGCCCAGGGACTTCATGCCGTGCGGGAAGGTGGTGGCGTTCGGCTTCGGGCGGGCGTACTCGTCGAAGCCGTTCACCCACCCCGCGTCCACGTTGATGTACTCGTAGCCATGGGACTTGAGCTTCGAGGCGACCACGTCGGCCTGCTGCTTGACGTGCGCCTCGGTGAGCCAGCTGACCCCGCCGTAGCCGGGATAGCTGGTGGCCTCCAGGCTCCAACTGCTCCAGCCCATGTACGGCTTTGCGGCGAGGACGTCTTGCTGGTGGCCCGCGCTCGTCGGCGCCGGGGTGGAGTCCGCCGCCGACGCGGCGGTGGGTGCCGCGAGGGACACCACGAGTGCGGTGGCGGCCAGGACGGGCAGGTGCCGGAGGCGCGCACCGCCCGCACGGAGTCTGTGGCGTACGGCGGATACGGGTCCTGCTGGACGAGCCATGTGTTTACTCCATCTCGGCGCGAAAAGGCACGGCGGGGCCCTGGGAAGGACCGGAAGGTGCCCCTTGCACGGTCAGCCGCATGGGGAATTGGTGAGTGGGCGTTCGGATCCGCCCAAGTGGCCGTAAGGCAACGCCCGTTGGAGAGCGCGGCCCGCGATGACTTGGGCGGCCGGTCGAGGAGGAAACCGGCCGCCACCTGCGTCGGTGGACGTCCCATCCACCTGTCGTGAGGTGCCGCGAATGTAGTCAGGCTTTTCTTCCAGCGTCAACATATTGCGCAGCGCGAATCATCGACATTCGTGGAAGGAATGGACCGGGATTCGGGCGATGAGTGCAGAAGACGGGCACAGGACGCCGAGACCCTTCTTCTATCTTCTTTTCCAATGGAAATGTATGGTCGCCGCATGACGCTCGCCGATCAGCCACCCGCGGCCGCTCTGCTCTTTCAGACCCTCCTCGCCCACGGCCCGCTCACACGCGCCGAGATCGGGCGCCGTACCGGTCTGTCGCCCGGCGCGGTCACCAAGGTCGCCACTCCCCTGCTGACCGACGGCTGGATCAACGAGCTGGGCCGCTCGACCGAGCGCACCCAGGGCCGGCCGGCCACCCTCATCGCGGTGCGTGGCGAGCGCGCCCGCTTCGTGGGCGTGAAGATCACCGGTGACGAACTCATCGGCACGCTCACCGACTTGACCGCACGACCCCTGGCCACCGCGCGGGCCGTTCTCGGTTCGCGTGACGTCGGTACGGTCGTCCTGGCCGTCGCCCGGCTGGTCGACCAGTTGAACGCGAAGGCGGCGCCACACGCACCGGGTGCGCTCCACGGCATCGGCGTCACGATCTCGGGAGACGTCGACGGCCACACGGGAACCGTCCAGTACTCCCCCTTCCTGAACTGGCGCCGCGTCCCGCTGGCCCAACTCGTGCAGTCCGCAACGGACTTGCCGACCGTCATCGAGAACGACGTCCGTGCCCTGACCGTCGCGGAACAGTGGTTCGGCGTCGGGGTCGGGCTGTCGTCCTTCGCGCTGGTCACCGTCGGCGCGGGCATCGGCTGCGGCATCTCCATCGGCGGCCGGGTCGTCTCCGGTGCGCACGGCGTGTCGGGAGAGGTCGGCCACCTTCCCGTGGGCGGCACCGACCGGGTGTGCACCTGCGGCAACACCGGTTGCGTCGAAGCGGTCGCCTCCACCCAGGCCATCACGGAACAGGCCCGCCGGGCGACGGGCGACCCGGCCCTGACGATGGACGGCGCGGTCCGCCTCGCCCATGCCGGCAACGCCGACGTCCGCGCGGTCTTCGCCCGGGCGGGCCACGCCCTGGGCCTGGCCCTTGCGTCCGTGGCCAACCTCATCGGCCCGGAACGCATCATCATCTCCGGTGAGGGCGTGGCCACTTACGACCTCTACGAGGACCAGATCCGCACCACCTTCGCAGCCCGGGCCTTCGGCGCCGCGGCCGACTGCGACCTCGTCGTCAGACCCCTCCCCTTCGAGGAATGGGCCCGCGGAGGCGCCGCCGTAGCCGCGCAGCACGTCTTCGCCCCCGCCAAGTAGCCAGCTGCACAGCCGAGTTCGACTTGAGCCGCCCCTTCACACCGTCACGAAAGCGCATGCCATGCTGAAGGCTTTCTCCGACCAGAACCTCCGTGATGTCCGCGTCCCACCCGGAACGCTCCGCTACGACCGCCCCGCCACCCGCTGGTTCGAAGCCCTCCCCATCGGCAACGGCCGCCTGGGCGGCATGGTCTACGGCGGCACCGACCGGGAACGGATCCAGCTCTCCGAGTCGACCGCGTGGTCGGGCGGCCCCTCCGCAACGGACTTGAGCCCGACCGCTCGTCAGCAGGTCCCGCGCATCCGCGAACTCCTCTTCGCGGGCGACTACGCCGAGGCGCAACGGCTCGCCGCCGAGCATCTCCCGGGCAGAGCACCGTCGTTCGGCACCAACCTGCCCCTGCCCGAAGTACAACTCGCCTTCCCTGACGGGGTTCCGGCCAACGACTACCGGCGGACGCTGAACCTGGACACGGGCCTGGTCACGGTCACCTACGCACAGGGCGAAGTCCGGTTCACCCGCGAGGTGTTCGCCACCAACCCGCACGGCCTGATCGCGATCCGGCTCACCGCGGACCGGCCCGGATCGCTGGCCTTCACCCTCGCGATTCGGGACGGCGTACTCCCCGGGACCACCACAACAGCCGACTCGGCCGTCACCTTCAACGGCCACGCGTACGAGAGCCTGCACAGCGACGGACAGCAGGGTGTCGCGCTGGAGATCCGCGCCCACCTCGAAGCCGAGGGCGGCACCGTCCACCGCACGGGCGATGCGCTTCGTCTGGAAAGCGCCGACAGCGCGGTCGTCTACGTCGTCGTAGGAACGAACTGGGCAGGAGCGGACCCCCAAGTGCGCGCGGAATCGCTGTTGTCCGCAGGCCTGGAGGCCGGTTACGAGGCGGTCCGGGCGGCGCACATCGCGGACCATCGGGCGCTGATGCGACGGGTCTCCCTGGATCTCGGTTCGGCGCCATCCGAACTCACCGCTCTGCCCACCGACGCCCGTCGCGAGCGGCTCGCCTCCGGGAAGGCCGATGACGAACTGATAGCGCTCTACTTCCAGTTCGGCCGTTACCTGACGATGGCCGGTTCCCGGGCCAACTCCCCTCTGCCGCTTGCCTTGCAGGGTCTGTGGAACGACGGTCTGGCGAGCAGCGCGCCCTGGACGAACGACTTCCACCTGGACATCAACACCCAACAGAACTACTGGGCCGCCGAGTCGACCAATCTGGCCGAGTGCCACGAGCCGCTGTTCGGACTGTTGGAGAACCTGGCGGACCAAGGCCGGGCGACCGCCGGGGAGTTGTACGGCGCGCCAGGCTGGGTCGCGCACACGGTGACCAACGCGTGGGGGTACACGGCACCCGGTTCCGGCATCGGCTGGGGCATGAACGTGACCGGCGGGGCCTGGCTCGCGCTCCAGTTGTGGGAGCACTTCGAGTACGGGCGGGACGAGACGTTCCTCCGGGAGCGCGCGTATCCGGTCCTGCGCGGGGCCGCCGAGTTTCTCCTCGGCTACGCGGTAGAGGAGCCGGAGCACGGTCTGCTCGTCACGGGACCGTCGGAGTCGCCGGAGAACTGGTATCTCGCGCCCGACGGCAGCCGGTGTTCGGTGTCCATGGGCGCCACCGCGGACCGGGTGTTCATGGAGGCCGTGCTGAGGATCTGCGCGGAGAGTGCCGAACTGCTCGGTGTCGACGCCGACTTGAGGACCAGGATCGCCGCCGCGCGCCGCCGACTGCCGCCGCTCCGGATCGGGCGGCACGGGCAGGTGCAGGAGTGGCTGCACGACTACGACGAGGCCGAGCCGAGCCATCGGCACACCTCGCATCTCAGCGCGCTGTTCCCGGAGCGCCAGATCAGTCCACAAGAGACACCGGACCTCGCGCGCGCCGCCGAGGTCACGATCGAACGCAGGCAACAGGCCCCGGGCTGGGAGCAGACCGAGTGGGTCGAGGCCAACTTCACCGTCTACTACGCCCGTCTCCTCAACGGCGACGCGGCCCTGCAGCACCTCACCAGCCTCATCGCGGACGCCAGTGAGGCGAACCTGATGACGTTCTCCGCCGGCGGGGTGGCGGGCGCGGCGCAGAACATCTACTCCTTCGACGGCAACTCCGGCGGCACGGCGGGGATCGCCGAGATGCTGCTCCAGTCCGACGGCCGGAACGTGGAACTGCTTCCCGCGCTGCCCGCCGACTGGCCGGATGGAAGTGTGTGCGGACTGCGGGCCCGGGGCGGTCTCACCGTGGATATCCGTTGGCGCGACGGGGAGTTGACCGCCGCTTCGATCCGGGCGTCACGGGCTGCGGACGTACAACTGCGCTACGGCGCCGACGTCCTCGACGTGCACCTCGCCGAGGGAGAGACGCTTGCCCTCGGCGTCGGCTGAGGGCAGGCGCCGGTGACCGCGTCACTGAGCGATCTGGCCGCCGTCGACGAGGAGGGTCTGCCCGGTCATGGCGGTCGCGTCGAGCGCCACGAACGCGACGGCGGACGCGATCTCCTCGGCCTCCAGCAGGCGGCCCATCGGGATCTGGCCGATCCACTGCGTCATCCGCTGGGGGTCGTCCATCCCGACCGTGTCGAGGATGGGGGTGCGGGTCCGGCCCGGCGCGACGGCGTTGACCCGCACTCCGTACTGCGCCCACTCGACGCCGAGGGATCTCGCCAGCTGGGAGACCCCGGCTTTCGCGACGTCGTAGGCGACGTGGTACTCGGGGTTGGAGCCGATGAAGGCGGCGATGGAGGAGATGTTCACGATCGAGCCGGACCGTCGGCGCACGAAGTGCCGGCCGAACTCGCGGCAGGCCACGAAGGTGCCGGTCAGGTCGACGTCGAGGACGCGGTACCAGACCTCGTCCGTCACGTCGAGGGCGTCGTCCTCGTGGGCGATTCCGGCGTTGTTGACCAGGACGTCGACGCGGTCGAAGCGTCGTACGACCTCTCCCGCCACCCCCGCCACGGCCCGGGCGTCGGACACGTCGAGGGGCAGGAACTCACCGCCCACCTCCTTGGCGACGGCGGTGCCGGTCTCGGTGTTGCGGTCGGTGACGACGACCCGTACGCCACGGGCGGCGAGGGCCACGGCGATGGCGCGCCCGATGCCCTGGCCCGCGCCGGTGACGACGGCCACACGCTCCTCGGTGTCCTTCAGAGGCGACTCGGTCATCTCGGTCCTTCCGTCGATGGATGGGCGGTGGTCTCAGAGGGTCCTGGTCGAGCCCGCTCCGGGGATCTGCCACCGCACCCGCGCGGCCGGATCGATCGCCGTCGAGGCGCCGGGACCGTGCGGACGCTCCATGAGCCCCTCGCGTACGACGCTGCGCTCGACGAAGGCTTCCTGCGTCCAGGGGATGAACTCGACGAGGGGCGGCACCTCCGACAGGACGGTGCCCACCAGGTGCTGGTGCACCTGCATCATGTCGCCGGCGTGCGGCGCGAACCGCAGGCCCCGTGCCGCCGCGTGCGCCGCGATCTGCAGGAACTCGGTGACGCCGCCGACCCGGGTGACGTCGGCCTGGACGACGCGGATGGCGTCGGCGGCCATGAAGGAGGCGAACTGGTGGTAGGAGTAGATGCTTTCGCCGGCCGCCACGTCCAGCCGTGTCGACGACTGGAGGCGGGCGTGGGCCTGGAGGTCGTCGGCGTGGACCGGCTCCTCGACCCAGTCCATGGCCGCTTCCTCCAGGACCGGCATGATCTGGTTCGCCGTCGACAGGTCCCAGCGCTGGTTGGCGTCGCACATCAGGGTCACGTCGTCGCCGAGGGCCCGGCGGACCGCGCGTACGCGTCGGGCGTCCTCGCGCCAGTCGGAGCGCCCCACCTTGATCTTCACCCGGGACCAGCCGTGGTCGACCAACGAGGTGAGATCCCGGACCAGTTCGGAGTCGGTGAGGTTGAGCCAGCCGCCGTCGGTGTTGTACGCCTCGACGCTCTCCTGCGTGCCGCCGAGCAACCGCCACAGGGGCATCCCGGCCCGCTGTGCGGCGAGGTCCCACAGGGCGATGTCGACCATCGCGAGCGCCATGTGGACGACACCGGCCCGGCCGATCCAGTGCGTGGGCAGCCAGTACAGGCGCTTCCAGGTGCCGAGGATGTCCTCCGACGAGGTGTCCAGGAGGGCGTCGGCGTAGTAGGAGAGGATCACGTCGGAGAGGAGTTCGGGAGCGCAGTGCACACCGGAGATCCCCGTCCCGACCAGGCCGTCGGCGGTGCGGATCTCGACCACGGGCACCGTCCAGTGCGCCATGGCGGCCGTGGAGTCGGCGATGGGCCGCTTCAGGGGCACGGCGAGGGCGTAGGTCTCCACGGAGGTGATCACGGCACCGTCGTCGCCGCGCAGAAGGTCCGCTCCATGCGCGGACAGCAGCCCGCGGGCGGTGCCGAAAGAAGTCTGATCGGTCATTGTCCAAGTCGGCCATGGTCGCCGGAACTCGTCAACAGCGAAATACGAATACACATGATCTGCCGCGCAGATGACATGCCGACAGCGGGAATTCCCGGCCGACAGCGGTCCGGCCGCGAGGAGAGGAGGTTCGGTCAATGACGCTCGAACTGGCCTGGTTGCGTACCTGGGTCGAGGTCGTGGATACCGGCGGTTTCACCAGAGCGGCCGAAAAGCTGCATTTGTCGCAACCTCGCGTCTCGGCGCACATCGCGAATCTGGAACGCGAACTCGGCTGTCTGCTCATCGAACGCCGTATCCGACCGCTCACCCTCACCGACGACGGACGTGCTCTCCTGGCGCGGGCGCGGTCGGTTCTCGCCGCCGCCGACGAATTGGTCACCGCGCGCCAGACCGACCGGGGCGACATCTCCGGAACCGTCACGGTCGCGAGTTTCGCCAGCGGGAGTTCGGAATTCCTCCCGGCGGTCATCACGGCACTGCAGAAGGAGCATCCGCGGATCCGGGTGGCGGTCCTGGACGGCGACGCGGGCTTCATCGAGGCGGCGCTGTCAGAGCGCCGGGTCTCGGTGGCCCTGCGCCCGGTCCGGCCCGAACCCCACGACCACGGCTTCACCATGCGCCCGTTGTGGCGGGAACCCTTCGTCATGCTCGCCCCGACCGGCCATCCGCTGCTCAAGAAGAGCGAGATCGAACTCGCGGACTTCGCGGACCAACGCGTCATCACGATCGGCGACCCTCTCGCCAATACGGTCGTCGGATACGAGGCCGAGGTCGAATTGAGCATCAAGGACCTGGTCGCACCCTCCGGAACCGTCTCCCATCAGCCGACCACTCTCGGTGCCATGGTCCGCGCCGGACACGGAATCGGCATCATCAACTATCTGGGCGCGGTGATGATCCTGCGCGAGGGAATGGAAATGCGCCCCATTCAGCATCTCAACCGCTATCGGGACGTGGGAATCTGGTGGCACTCCGAACGACCGCTGGGCGCGGCCGCACAAGCATTCATCCGAGCGGTGATAAAGGCGCCGAGGCCCGAAGGCACGACCGCCGTTCCACCGGTGTGACTCGGCCCGGGCCCATTCGCGGAACGAATCCCCCACATCCGTTAATCGACGTTGACGATCACGAGTGACCCGGGCGAGGTTGAGAGAAAACAAGGGGCAGAACGAAGGGAGTCGCGATGGCTGATGTCCGCACGTACACGAATCTCGATGTGGCGGTACGCAATGACACGTCGGACGTGGGTGAGGGGCCGGTGTTCGATCCTCGCACCGGGCATCTCCTCTGGGTCGACATCTACGGCCGCAAGATTTTTCAAGACAGCCTGTCCACAGGGCGACAGACCGTCACGGACGTCGGCACGATGATCGGCGCGGTAGCACCGCGCGCGACAGACGACGGTTTCGCCGTCGCGGTGGCGGACGGCTTCGGCTACGTCACCGGCGAAAGGCTGACCCTGGTCGACCCGGTCCTCCCCGAGCCGAACCTGCGCATGAACGACGGCAAGGTGGACTCCCTCGGCAGGTTCTGGGCCGGCAGCAACGACATGGAGTTCGCACCGGGCCAGGGCCGACTGCACCGCTGGGACGGCGACGGCCCGAGCGTCGTCGTCGCGGACGGGCTCGTCCTGCCGAACGGGCTCGGCTGGAACGCCGAGGACACCGTCATGTACCTCGCCGACAGCTACGCCAACCTCCTGTACCGCGCGGACTTCCACCCCGAGCCGGGAGAGCTCGGCCGCCTGGAGGTGCTGACCAAGACCGAGGGAGTCGGCGTCCCAGACGGCCTCGCCGTCGACGTCGAGGGCTGCTTCTGGGTGGCCATGCACGGCGGACGCGAAGTCCGCCGCTACGACCCGACGGGCCGCGTCGTCGGGCTCGTACCGGTGCCCGTGCTCCAGCCCACCAGTTGCGCCTTCGGTGCGGACGGCCGCCTGTTCATCACCTCCGCCCGAAACGGCCTCTCCGCCGAGGAGTTGACCAACTCCCCGCTGTCCGGCTCCGTGTTCGTCGTCGAGACCGGGACGGAGGGGGTCCCTGTCCGGCCGTTCCGCGCCTGACCCGACTGACTTTCCGACCCAACTCCCCTTGGGGCACCGCGCATTCGTATTCCGGATGACGGACCATCGATAACCGTCTTTCCCCTGTGGGGTGTTGGCGTCCTACGGTCGATCACGTGAACCGTGAACGTCGTGACTCAGAGGGACCGGGACCGGGTCCAGGACCGGCGGCAACCATCAGGCCGCTGGTGCCTCGTCCCGGCGTGGACGACATAGGACTGCTCCTCGGCGATGTGCCGCGCGGAACCCTCCTCGAACTCGCCGACGGCACGACCCCGGCCGCCGAGGACATCGCAGCCGGACACAAGGTCGCGTTGCGCGACATCCCCAAGGGCGCACCGGTCCGCAAGTACGGCGAGGTCATCGGCGTGGCCCTGGCCGACATCCCGGCAGGCGGACACGTCCACGTGCACAACCTGGGAGTCGGCCCCTGGGAGGAGCCGACCGCGAGCCCGTCGCCGACCCGCACGCGACCGACCGCCGTCTCCCCCACCCGCGACCACTTCCTCGGATACCGCAGGCCCGACGGACGCGCGGCCACCCGGAACTACATCGTCGTGGTCCCGACCGTGAACTGCTCCGCCACGGTTGCCCGGATGATCGCCCTGCGCGCCGACGAGCGCCACAAGGGAACACCGGGCCTCGACGGCGTCATCGCGCTCCCGCACGACCTCGGCTGCGGAATGGCGGAGGGCACTGCCGGGGACGCCATCCTGCGACGAACACTTCGCGGTTACCTCGGCCACGCCAACGTCGCGGGCGCCCTCCTGATCAGCCTCGGCTGCGAGGTGAACCAGCCGGAGAACATCGTCGGCGACAGCAACACCACGGGCACGGAGATGCTCACCATCCAGCAACTCGGCGGCACAGCAGCCACGTTGAACACAGCGCTCGACCGCATCGAGGACCTGGTCGCGCGCATCACGCAAGCCCACCGCGTACCGATCCCGCTCGCCGAACTCACCCTCGGCCTCCAATGCGGCGGCAGCGACGCCTACTCCGGCCTGACCGCCAACCCCACGCTAGGCGTGGCGGCCGACCTGCTCGTCGCGGCCGGCGGCAAGGTCGTACTCGGCGAGACCCCGGAGATCTACGGCGCCCACCACCTCCTACGGGACAGGGCATCGACCCCGGAGGCAGCGGCCCGCATCGACCAACTCATCGCCTGGTGGCAGGAGTACACGGCAACCAACGGCGCGACTCTCGACAACAATCCGTCCCGCGGAAACCGGGCCGGCGGCATCACGACCATCTGGGAGAAGTCCCTCGGCGCCGTACTCAAGTCCGGGACGAGTCCGCTGAACGACGTCATCGACTACGCGGAGCCGGTCACCGCGCCAGGCCTCACCTTCATGGACACCCCCGGCTACGACCCGGTGTCGGCCACCGGCATGGTCGCCGGCGGTGCCAACCTGCTCGCCTTCACCACCGGACGCGGTTCGCTGTTCGGCTCCCGGCCCGTCCCCTGCCTGAAGATCAGCACCACCAGCGGGCTCTACGAGCGGATGCGCGGCGACATCGACTTCGACGCCGGGCCCGCGATGAGCCACACCGATCAACTCACGTACGGCACGGCCCTGTTCGAGGCCCTCGTGGACATGACATCCGGCACCAAGAGCAAGTCCGAGGCCCTCGGGTTCGGGACGGAGGAGATCGTCCCCTGGCGCATGGGAGCGGTCCTGTGACGATCAACCACGCTCTCGGTACAAATCACGCAGCATGGCGATCTCGGCACCGTGGTGCAGCACTTCCTGGTTGACCCACCACACGATGTCGATGAACGGCTCCTCCGCGTCGCTGCCGTGCGGATAGGTGCAGTACCCCACGGTGTCGAGCGCGGCCTCGTCGGCACTCACCAGCGCCTCCCGCCAGGCACCCGCACCGGTGTCAAAGGCATCGACCGCACCGACGGCATCACCGCTGACGGAGAAGTCGTCACGGGTCAACGAGCGACTGCCGGCCGTGTGGTCGGCGCGCAGGGTCAGCAGCTCGGTGAGGTGGCTCAGCCGCCACGCGATGGTGGTGAAGGGCGGGGGCCAGGGGTGCGGATAGGCGGCGGCATCGCGCCCCCAATCACCCTGTCCCGTCAAGGCAGTTGCCCGCGTTCCCGGGCCGTCCGTCCACCGTCGCACCGACCAGCAGTCCGGCACCGGCTCCCAGAAGTACTCCGCGTCGGTCATGGGCCCGACCCGGGTGTCCGTGCCGTCGCCGCTGTCCATGACGGGCCCAGTCATACGGCTGGAGAGGCGTTCGCACGCGAAGTCGAACTGGTCGAGCAGCGGAGCCAGACGGGGTGGGATCACGGGTCACTCCTGAGGCAAGCCGGTCGGGCTTCGATACGGCGGTCTGCCGACCCGGCAACCTAACAGCGCGCCCGTCCCGCCGCCTCCCCATTACGGGGTGCGGGCCCGCAGTCGGCGCAGCATCCGTGGGTCCTCGAAGCCGACCGAGCGGGCGGCGGCGTCGATCGTGGCGCCGTGACTGATGAGGTGCTCGGCGCGTTCGAGGCGCAGGGTCTGCTGGTAGCGCAGCGGGGTGAGCCCGGTGGCCCGGCTGAAGAGGCGGGTCAGGGTGCGCTCGCTGACGCCGACCGCCGAAGCGAGGGCGGGCAGTGGAAGCGCCTCGTCGAAGCGGGTGTCGATGAGGTCCTGGGCGCGGTGCACCGTGTCGTCGAGGTGGGACCGGTGCCGGAGCATGGCGCTGGTCTGCGGCTCGTGGCCGTTGCGGCGGGCGTAGACGACCATGTCCCGGGCGATCTGCGCGGCTACGGCGGGGCCGTGCCGGGTGGCGACGATGTGCAGGGCGAGGTCGATGCCGCTGGCGATACCCGCCGAGGTGATGACTCGGTCGTCGGTGGTGAACAGGACGTCTCGGACGACCGTCGCCTTCGGGTGGCGCAGGGCGAGTTCGTCCTGGACGTCGTGATGGGTGGTGCAGTGGCGGCCGTCGAGGAGTCCGGCCCGGCCGAGCGCGTCGGCTCCGGCACAGACACTGGCGACCGTCCCGCCCCGGGCGTTGTGATCCCGGAGGACACGCAGAGCCGTAGCACCGATAGCGGGTGCGTCGGCCAGAGTGACGGCACGCCACCCCGGCACCACGATCAGGTCCTCGGGGCCCAGCTCGGGCCAGTCGAGCCCGGCCGCCAGCGGCAGCCCCTGAGCGCTGGTGACCTGGGGCTGCTCGGCGACGTAGGAGAGCGTGTACGGGTGCCCGAAGTCGGCCGCCGTGGAGAAGACCTGCGCGGGGCCGGCCAGGTCCAGCAGGTGGACTCCGGGTACCAGGAAGAAGACGACGTGGCTCACGATCCGGTCATCATGCCTGATGTGCGGCGGCGGCCTCCAGTTCGTCGACCGTCGCGATGGTGGCGAAGCGGCCGGCGAGGGCGTATTCGGTGCGCCGGATGACCTCGTCGGCGGGGAGTGTGCGCGGGTCGGCCAGGAGTTCGGCAACGGTCTGGTCGGCCGGGGCGTCGCGGTGCGGGATGGGGTTCGTGGCGGTCGCGTCGGTGACGAAGGTGACCTGGTAGCCGAAGTCGCTCGCGACCCGGGTGGTGGTCTCGACGCACTGCTCGGTGCGGATGCCGCAGACGGTGATCTCGCGGACTCCGTGCTCGGTGAGGAGCTGCTGCAGGTTGGTGGTGGTGAAGGCGTTGTGCGAGGTCTTATGGAGGAGCGGTTCGCCATCCGCGCGCTCCAGTCCGTCGATGAGCCGCACGTGGCCGAGGGCCGGGTCGAAGACGTCGCCGCTGCCGGGCTCGGAGTGCAGCACCCACACCACGAGGTCACCGGCCCGGCGGGCGAGCTGGACCAGACGGTTCGCCTGTTCGGCGATCTTCGGGTCGGAGATGGTCTCCCACAGCGGGCGGGCGCGGAAGGATTCCTGGACGTCGATGACGATCAGTGCTCGGGTCATGCCCCAAGACTGCGCCGTGCGGGCGGGCCGGCGACAGGCCACATCGGGTCCGGGAGCGGACCGATCCGGTCACCGGGTTGAGCGGCCTGCCGCCGTACTGACTGCCTCAGCTCCGGTCACCGGGGTGAGCCGCCCGCCGCCGCACCACCTACCTCAGTTCGACGAGCAGGTCGCCGCCCTCCACCTGCTGGATGCGGTTGATGGCGAGGCGGGCGACCCGGCCGGACTTCGGAGCGGTGATCGCCGCTTCCATCTTCATGGCCTCGATCGTGGCGACGGTGACACCGGTCTCCACCTCGTCGCCCTCCTCGACCGCGAGGGTGACCACGCCCGCGAACGGCGCCGCGACATGCCCCTGGTTGGCGCGGTCGGCCTTCTCTGTGACGGGGATGTCGGAGGCTGCGGCGGTGTCGCGGACCTGGATCGGCCGGAGTTGCCCGTTCAGCGCGGACATCACCGTGCGCAGCCCGCGTTCGTCGGCCTCGCCGACGGCCTCCAGCTCGATGAGGAGCCGGACGCCCGGTTCCAGGTCGACCGCGTATTCCTTGCCGGGCCGGATGCCGTAGAAGAAGTCCTTGCTGTCCAGGACGCTGGTGTCGCCGTAGGTCTGGCGGTGGGTCTCGAACTCGCGGGTCGGGCCGGGGAACAGCAGGCGGTTGAGGGTGGCGCGGCGGTCCTTGCCGAGGGCCGTGCGGTCCTCCGGGCTGAGTTCCTGTACGGGCTTGGGGGCGGCGCGGCCCTGGAGTGCCTTGGTGCGGAACGGCTCGGGCCAGCCGCCGGGCGGGGTGCCCAACTCGCCGCGCAGGAAGCCGATCACGGAGTCCGGGATGTCGTACCGGTCGGGGGACGCCTCGAAGTCGGCGGGGCTCACTCCGGCGCCGACGAGGTGCAGGGCGAGGTCGCCGACGACCTTCGAGGACGGGGTGACCTTCACCAGGTGGCCGAGGATGCGGTCGGCGGCGGCGTACATCGCCTCGATGTCCTCGAAGCGGTCGCCGAGGCCGAGCGCGATGGCCTGGGTGCGCAGGTTGGAGAGCTGACCGCCGGGGATCTCGTGGTGGTAGACGCGGCCGGTCGGTGAGGCGAGGCCCGCCTCGAAGGGGGCGTAGATCTTGCGGACGCTCTCCCAGTACGGTTCAAGGTCGCCGATGGCCTGGAGGTCGAGGCCGGTGGGGCGGTCGGAGTAGTCGGTCGCGGCGACGATCGCCGAGAGGCTCGGCTGCGAAGTGGTGCCCGCCATGGAGGCGACCGCGCCGTCCACGGCGTCCGCGCCGGCCTGGATCGCCGCGAGGTAGGTGGCGAGCTGACCCCCTGCCGTGTCATGTGTGTGCAGGTGGACCGGCAGCCCGAACTCCCGGCGCAGAGCCGACACGAGCGTCGCGGCGGCCGGGGCGCGGAGCAGGCCCGCCATGTCCTTGACGGCCAGGACGTGTGCGCCCGCTTCTACGATCTGTTCGGCCAGGCGGAGGTAGTAATCGAGCGTGTAGAGGCGCTCGTTGGGGTCGGACAGGTCCGAGGTGTAGCAGAGGGCGACCTCGGCGATCGACGTTCCCGTGGCGCGTACGGCGTCGATGGCCGGGCGCATCTGGCCGACGTCGTTCAGCGCGTCGAAGATGCGGAAGATGTCGATGCCGGTGGCGGCGGCCTCCTGCACGAAGGCGTCCGTCACCTGGGTCGGATACGGCGTGTAGCCCACGGTGTTGCGGCCGCGCAGCAGCATCTGGAGGCAGATGTTGGGGACGGCCTCGCGCAGGGCGGCGAGGCGGTCCCAGGGGTCCTCGGCGAGGAAGCGGAGTGCGACGTCGTAGGTGGCGCCGCCCCAGCACTCCAGGGAGAGGAGCTGGGGCACGGTGTGGGCGACGACCGGGGCGACCGCGAGGAGGTCCTTGGTGCGGACGCGGGTCGCGAGGAGCGACTGGTGGGCGTCGCGGAAGGTGGTGTCGGTGACGCCGATGGTAGGTGATTCGCGCAGGTGGCGGGCGAAGCCCTCGGGGCCGAGTTCGGCGAGCAACTGCCGTGAACCGGCCGGGGGTTCGGTGCTCGGAACCGGCGGCAGCTTGGTGGTCGGGTCGATCAGGTCGGGGCGCTCGCCGTGCGGCTTGTTGACCGTGACGTCGGCCAGATAGGTGAGCAACTTGGTTCCGCGGTCGGCCGATTGACGGGCCGTCAGCAGCTGCGGGCGCTGCTCGATGAACGAGGTGGTGATGCGTCCGGCCTGGAAGTCCGGGTCGTCCAGCACCGCTTGGAGGAACGGGATGTTGGTGGACACACCGCGGATGCGGAACTCGGCGACGGCACGTCGTGCGCGGTTGACGGCGGTGGTGAAGTCCCGTCCCCGGCAGGTGAGTTTGACCAACATGGAGTCGAAGTGCGCGCTGATCTCCGTACCCGCGTGGGTGGTTCCGCCGTCGAGACGGATGCCGGAGCCGCCGGGCGAGCGGTAGGCGCTGATCCGGCCGGTGTCCGGGCGGAAGCCGTTGGCGGGGTCTTCGGTGGTGATACGGCACTGGAGGGCCGCGCCGTGCAGGGTGACCGTCTCCTGCGAGAGGCCGAGGTCGGCGAGGGTCTCCCCCGAGGCGATCCGCAACTGAGCCTGGACGAGGTCGACATCGGTCACCTCCTCGGTCACCGTGTGCTCGACCTGGATGCGCGGGTTCATCTCGATGAAGACGTGCTTGCCGTGCGGGTCGAGGAGGAACTCGACGGTGCCCGCGTTGCGGTAGCCGATCTCGCGGGCGAAGCGGACGGCGTCGGCGCAGATGCGGTCGCGCAGCTCGGGGTCGAGGTTGGGCGCGGGGGCCAGCTCGACGACCTTCTGGTGGCGGCGTTGCAGCGAGCAGTCGCGCTCGAAGAGGTGGATGACGTTGCCCTCGCCGTCGGCGAGGATCTGCACCTCGATGTGACGGGGGTCGACGACGGCCTTCTCCAGGAACACCGTGGCGTCGCCGAACGCGGACATGGCCTCGCGGGCCGCCGCCTCGATGGACTCGCGCAGGGTGGCCGGGTCCTCGACGCGGCGCATACCGCGCCCGCCACCGCCGGCCACGGCCTTCACGAAGACGGGGAAGCCGATGTCCTCGGCGGCGCGCACCAGTTCGTCGACGTCGGTGGAGGGCGCCGAGGAGCCGAGCACCGGTACGCCGGCCGCGCGGGCGGCGGCGATCGCCGTGGCCTTGTTGCCGGTCATCTCCAGGATGTGGGCACTGGGACCGACGAAGGTGATGCCCGCCTCCTCGCAGGCGCGGGCGAGTTCGGGGTTCTCGGAGAGGAACCCGTAGCCCGGATAGACCGCGTCCGCTCCCGCGCGCTGGGCCGCGCGGACGATCTCCTCGACGGAGAGATAGGCGCGGACCGGATGCCCTGGCTCACCGATCTCGTAGGCCTCGTCGGCCTTGAGCCGGTGCAGCGAATTGCGGTCCTCGTGGGGGAAGACCGCGACCGTTCGCGCGCCCAGCTCATAGCCGGCGCGGAACGCCCTGATCGCGATCTCTCCACGGTTGGCGACCAGCACCTTGCGGAACATTCCCGATCCCTTCAGCCTGCCGATGACGTGCACCATGGTGTCGGCGCCGCCCCTATAACGCCATGTGAGCCGGGACACTAGTCGCAAACGTGTCGCGCGATGCGCTCCGCCGGGCCGACGGTAAAGAAATCGTATGGTCTAGTCCAAAGTGAGCTTTGGTCCAGTCCAATCCATTGACGTGGCCGCGACAGCGCCAGAAGCTGGGCGCCTCCCCCACTCCCACCGGAGGCACAACGTGACACGTCTTCGTGCATGTCTGGTCGCGGCGGCCGCCGTGACGACCGCCGCCGCGGGCACGACCGCGCTGGTCGCGACCAACGCCCAGGGCGCCACCAACGCGGCCACCGCGCTCAGCAACCGCTGGTACGCCGCGGCCCCCTATCTGATGCCGACGGACAACAACCCGCCGGACGCGGGCGCCATCATGGACGCCACCGGCCTCAAGGCCTTCCAGCTCGCCTTCGTCCTCGCCCCCAACGGCGGCGGCTGCTCCCCCACCTGGGGCGGCACCTCACCGGTCTCCTCGGACACCGCCGTCCAGTCGGTGATCAACACGATCCGCGCCAAGGGCGGCGACGTCTCCGTCTCCATCGGCGGCTACGGCGGCACCAAGCTCGGCCAGGCCTGCTCCGACCCGGCCTCGACGGCGGCGGCGTACCAGCAGGTGATCACCAAGTACGGCCTCCACGCGATCGACTTCGACCTGGAGGAGCCGGAGTACGAGAACACCGCGGCCATCCACAACGAGATCGGCGCGGCCAAGATCCTCCAGCAGAACAACGCGGGCCTGTACGTCTCCGTCACCACGGCCGGTACGGCGGACGGCACAGGCTGGTTCGGCAAGCAGATGCTGCTGGAGGCGAAGTCACAGGGGTTCACGCCGAACAACTTCTCCATCATGCCGTTCGACGGCGGCTTCAGCGGCGCGGCCTCGCAGACCAGCGCGCTCACCAACTTCAACTCCATCCTCCAGTCCACGTTCGGCTGGGACCAGGCGACCGCGTACGCCCACGAGGGCTTCTCGGGGATGAACGGGCGCAGCGACACCGGCGAGTACTTCACCCAGGCGGACTTCCAGACCGTCCTGAACTACGCCACCAGCCACAACATGGACCGCTTCACGTTCTGGTCCCTCAACCGCGACCGCCAGTGCAGTCCGGTCGACAACGGCGGTACGACGTCCGGGACTTGCTCCAGCGTGGCGCAGAACGCCTGGGACTTCGCCAAGTACTCAGTGCAGTTCGCGGGCGTCACCCCGCCCACCACGACACCCACGCCGACCCCGACGCCCACCCCCGGCACCTGCAAGACGGCGTGGAGTTCCACGGCCGTCTACACGCAGGGCAACGAGGTGTCGTACGGCAACCACAACTGGGTGGCCAAGTGGTGGACCCAGAACGAGGTGCCCGGTGCCTCCCAGTGGGGCCCGTGGCAGGACGAGGGCTCCTGCTGATCTCCGGCGGGATCAGTAGGACATGGGCTGCGACGTCAAGTAGGCCTTGAGAAAGGCGTACTTGGCGTCGCTGTCCGCTGCCGGGAGCGTGGCGAAATGGTCACCGAGCTCCATCGTCTGCGGGGTGCCGGTGTCCAGGGCCGGCCAGGTGGTGAGACTGCCGCCGTTCGGGTCCCCGGTGGCCGCGAAGTTCGCCACGTACGAGGCGGCGGTGTCGGCGATGTCGTAGTCGCGCCCCGCCCACGGCCGGTCGGTGTTGTAGAGGAACCCGAGCAGGTAGTAGACGTCGGCCCCGTCGAAGGCTCCCGAACTGCCGGTGCCGACAACGGGGTTGGTGGCGTCGTGGCCCGGCGGGACCCGGGTCCAGAAGTAGGTGTGGACCGGGCCGCGATTACCCGCCGTGTCCTCGAACTGCCCGCCCCACAGGAAGGTCGAGACACGTTCCTCGTCCCGCGCGTAGGCGTTGTACTGGGTGGCCGCCTCGGCGTCGGTGGTCGCCGGGTACAGGCCGAGGAACGTGTCCGCGAGGCCGATCGGCCCGAACTGGCTCTCGGCGTAGGCCTGGTACTCAGCCAGCGTGGGTGAACCGCTGTTCCCGTCACGACAGTTGCCGGTGAGGACGGGTACGTCGATCTCCCTGCCCGCTTCCATGGCGGCGGTGTACGTGCTCGGCAGGACGTAGCCGTCGAGCACGTCACCGAAGCTGGTGGCGTCGGGCGGTGCGTCGGCGGCGTAGGTCCGCGCCACGATCTCGTCGGCGGACAGCGCGCGCAGGTCGGAGAGGGTCGAGCAGCCCAAGTAGGCCGCGAAGGCAGTGCCGTTGGACTCGGCGGCTGCCAACGTACGGTAGCCATAAGGCGGTTGACCGAGCGCGGGATCCTTCGTGTAGTGCACGCCGGACGGCAACAGGGCCCGGTGGAACAGACCTCGGGCTGCCTGCGAGGCCATCAGGACGTTGACGAGGTTCGCGCCGTTCTGCCAGCCGCCGAGCGTCACCCGGTCCGGGTCGCCGCCGAACGCGGCGATGTTCCGGGCCACCCACTCCAGCGCCGCTACGGCGTCCAGGGCACCCCAGTTGCCGGAGGCGGCGTGCCCGGACTCGGCGCTCAGGTCGGGGTGGGCGAGGTCGGCGAAGGGGCCGACGCGGTGGTTGACGCTGACGAAGACGACGCCCTTGTTGGCCAGCAGGGAGCCGTTGTAGATCTCCTGTCCGGTCCAGATCGCGGTGTAACGGCCGCCGGGAAGCCAGACGAGGACCGGTCTGCTGTCGCCCGAAGTGGTCGCGCCGGTCCAGATGTTGAGGTTGAGGCAGTCCTCGCTCAGTGACGGCACCTGGTCGCTCGGGATGCCCGTGACGGGCTGGGGGCAGGCCGGGCCCCACGCGTCCGCCTTGCGGATCCCGCCCCAGGACGGGGCTGGCTGAGGCGGGCGCCAGCGATTGGCGCCGGTGGTGGTGTCCCCGTACGGGATGCCCTTGTAGGCGACGATGCCCTTCAACCCGCCCTGGACGCCCGTGACTTGGCCGGACTCCGTGGTCACGGGGTCGTCGGCGCTCCGGCTGGCGCGCCGGTCGGCGGCCGACGCGACACCGGAGTCGAGGCCGGTGGCCAGCACAGCGGCGGCAGTACCGGTGAGAAAGCCACGGCGGTTGAGGTCTCGCGAGCGCACAGGAGCTCCCTGTCGAGTGGGGGGACGGGCGAGTCGCACCATGCTCGGGCGACCGCCGGAGCGCGGCAAGCGGAACGTCCGTACTCACAGACTCGACAGTTTCGACAGCTGCTCGACAGCCGTTCGACGGTTCAACTCCCCTGCTGTCAGAGGATGTTGACCGCCCGCGCGACGACCAGGACGACGATCGACACGGAGACCGTGGACTGGCCCATCATCAGCATCTTGGCCCAGCGGGAGAGCGGCATCACGTCGGTCGGGCTGAAGGCCGTGGAGTTGGTGAAGGACAGGTACAGGTAGTCGAGGAACACCGGTTCCCAGTCCGGCGGCGCGGTCTCCGGGCTCTGCATCTGGACGAAGAGGAAGTCGGCGTACTGGTGGTGCCCCATGACCCGCGCCATCGGTCCGCCGCGGTCCCACTCCCAGTACCAGAGGGCGAACACGATGACGTTCGTCAGCCAGATGGCACCGCCGGTCAGCAGCAGCGGCCCGGCGCCCAGCCCTTCGGTGCCCCTGACCAGGCCCACCACCAGCCGGGCCGCCGACCAGCTGTTGGCCAGGCTGATCACGCCCGTCAGGACCAGGCTCGGCCAGCGCAGCCACCGTGTGCCGGGCTCGATCCGCCGGGGATTGGCGACGAACAGGCCGACCATCAGCGCGATTTCGAGGGCCGGCAGCAGCCAGTACGGCTGGAAGGCGAGCCGGTGCGGCACCGCCATCTGCAGGGCGAACGCCACCAGGATCACGGCGGACACCGCCCACCGTGTCTCGCCGCGCGTCACCCGACGCCACGCGGGCACCACATCGCGCCCGCCGTCCTCCACCAGCCGCTCGATCCTGGCCAAGCGGCTCTCGGAGTCGTCCCTACCGTCCGTACCGTCCGTCATGGCACCGATTGTCCCCGGTGAGGGATGGATCGGATGACGCGCCCCACCCTGGACGTCCACGGATGTTCCGACCGATGACGGGTGTGCGGTCCCGGCTCAGCCCTGGAGCGGTTCCGCCAGCCGTTCCAGCAGCCCGGCGACCAGCGCCGTCTGCGCGGGCACGGTGTCCGGGTAGATGAACTCTCCCTGGGCATGCGCCCCGTCGCCGACCGCCCCCATGCCGCACAGCACCGGCAGACCGAGCGCGGCGACGAAGTTGGCGTCGCTGGCTCCGCCGACGGCCGTGTCGCGCAGGGCGTCACGCCCCTGCTCGCGGGCGACCTCGCGGGCCAGGTCGAGCAGCGGAGCGGAAGCGGCGTTGAGGGTCATCGGCGGCCGGTTCCAGGCGTGGTCGATCTCGATGCGGACGCGCGGGTCGCTGACCTCGATGGCGTCCAACTCCTCGTCCACGCGGGCCTGTTCAGCCGCGCTGCTGACGCGGATGTCGACCCCGGCGGTGGCCTGCCCGGCGACGACGTTGATGGCCGAACCGCCCTTGATCAGCCCGGTGTTGATCGTGGTGCCCTTGTCGGGCGCGGCGACCTTCGCGGCGGCGACCACGAACTCGGACAGCGCGGTGATCGCACTCGCCCCGTCCTGCGGCGCCAGCCCGGCGTGCGATGCGACACCGGTGGCGGTGACGTGGAAGATCCCGGTGCCCTTGCGGGCGGTCTTCACCGCGCCGTGGGCACTCGGCTCCAGCACCAGCGTGACGTCGACCTTCTGCGCGACCTCCTCGATCACCGGCCGCGAGGACAACGAACCGATCTCCTCGTCACCGTTGAAGAGAAAGGTGACGGTGGGCAGCGGCGCACCGCTCTCCCGGGCGAGCTTCAGCGCCCAGATCCCTTGCGCCAGACCGGTCTTCATGTCGAAGATGCCGGGCCCGCTGAGCTTCTCCCGCCCGTCGCCCGCCGCCTCCGGCTGCTCCCATCCGGCGAGGGTCCCGGTCGGCCACACGGTGTCGTAGTGCCCGACGAGCGCGACATGCCCGGCGCCGGTGCCGCCGTAGGTCAGGGTGAGGGTGTCACCGCACTCGCCCCCGGGGTGACGCTCCTCGTGGTCGGGCAGGCCGAGCCGCTGGACGGTCAGCTCGCGCAGCAGGTCCAGACCGCTCGCGAGGCCGGGAAGGTCGTAACTGCCGGTCTCGTGGCGGACGAGGGTCAGGATGTCCTCGACGATCCGCGAAGAGACGTCCTGGGCGCGGGCGGTGAGGGTGACGGCTGCGGGTGATGCGGTCATGATCTGCTTTCCTGTACGGCGGTGGGGGGTCAAGTCCCTTTGCGGGACGGTGGGTTCAGCTGATGCCGAGCGGGATGCCCAGCAGGTACCAGGCCACGAAGAACGCGACCCAGACGACCCAGACGACGGCGGCGATCGGGATCGTGAAGGAGGCCAGGGTGCCGATGCCGGCGGACTTGCGGTACTGCTGGATGAAGCCCAGGGCCATGACGAAGTAGGGGCTCATCGGGGTGACGCAGTTGGTGACCGAGTCGGCGACGCGGTAGACGGCCTGGGTGGTCTCGGGCTCGATGCCGATGAGCATCAGCATGGGGACGAGCACCGGTGCGGCCAGCGCCCACAGGGCGGAGCCACTGGTGATGACGAGGTTCATGAAGGTGATCAGCACGGCGATGCCGACGAGCACGGTCCATCCGTGGAGGTGCAGGTCACGCAGGGTCTCCGCACCTTTGACGGCAAGGATGTTGCCGATGTTCGTCCACTTGAAGTACGCGAGGAACTGGGCGATCGCGAAGAACAGGACGAGGATCGGCGCCATCGAGCGAGTGCCGTCCACCATCGCGCCGATGCTGTCGCGGGCGGCGGTGAAGGTGCCGGTCATCCGGCCGTAGACCGTGCCGAGCACCGCGAAGAACACGCCCAGGACGAGTGCCATGCCGCCGACCAGCGGGGAGTTGACGATGCCGCCGCCCTCGCCGCGCAGGGGTGAGGACGAGGGGATCGTCGCCGCCGCGAGGAACACGAGGAAGCCGACGGCGACCAGGCCGGTCGTGCGCAGGGCGCGCCGCTGCCGGTCGGTGACCTCGATCTCGGCCAGTTCCTCGGCACCCAGCGCGGCGACCGGCTCGTCGGGTTCCAGGTCGGAGCGGCGGGCGAGGACCTTGTCGACTACGAGGGTGATCACCAGCGCGACCAGGACGGACGAGCCGAGCCCGAAGAAGTAGTTGGCGACCGGGGTGACGACGTAGTGCGCGTCGATGGTGTGGGCGGCGGCCGTGGAGATCCCGGAGAGCAGGACGTCGGTGGTGGTGAGCGACGGGGAGGCGTCGTATCCGGCGGCGATCGAGACGTAGGCGACGACACAGCCGAGGACGGGGCTGCGGCCGGCCGCGCGGAAGACCAGGGCGCCGAGCGGGATGAGGGTGACGTAGGCGGCGTCTCCGGCGACATGGCTGACGATGGCCGTCATCGAGAGGGCGAAGGTGAGGTACCTGCCCGGGACGCGCGCGACCATGCGGCGCAGCAGGGCGGAGAACAGTCCGCTCTTCTCGGCGACGGCGATGCCGAACATCACGGTGAGGATGGTGGCCAGCGGCGGGAAGGCCGCGTAGTTGTCGACGGCGCCCTCGACGGCCATCGTGAGGCCGTCCTTGCTGAGCAGGTTCTGCACCTTGATGGTCTCGTGCGTGCCGGGGTGCACGGCGCTGAGGCCGGTCGCCGCCAGGACGGCACTGAGGACGGCGACGATCCCCGCGAGGATCCAGAACAGCCAGAAGGGGTTGGGGAGTCTGTTGCCGACCTTCTCGATCGCCGTCAGCCCGCGAAACGCGGTGCGCAGGACTCTCGACTGGGGCTCGGTGGACGGGGGCTGAGGTTGAGCGGAGGTGACACTCATCGGTACCTCTTGGCGCGATGGGGGGATGTTCCTGCGAACAATGGCATCCAGGTGAGAGATTCTCTATATCTTGGAAGTAACGGTGGGATTAAACAGCACCTTAGAGTGAGGCCCTATGACCCGTCCTCTCCTCGACGAGCTCGACCGGCGCCTCATCGGCGCGCTGCACCTGGCGCCCCGGGCCACCTGGGACGACATCGGCGAGATCCTGGCCGCCGACGCCAGCACGCTCAAACGCCGTTACGACCGCCTGCACGAGGCACGCATGGTGCGCGTGATCGGGCAGGCCGACTGGGGCGTCCACTCCACGGCGATGCCCGTCCACGTCTTCCTGGACATCACCGGCGAGAGTCCCCTCGCGGTCCTGCACCGGCTCCGTGACCTGCCCCACCTCCAGCTGCTGGCGCAGATCTCGGGCGACTACCCGCTCTACGCCGTCGTGCACGCCCCGTCCGAGGCGGCGACCAGCGAGGCGATCGACCGGATGTTCTCGGTGCCCGGCGTCCGGCGCGTCAACGCCCTGCCCGCGCTGAGCACGCTGCGCCGGGGCATCACCTGGGACCCGCAGTTCCTCACCGACACCGAGCGCGCCGACCTGCTGAAGCTCACCGGCTCCCGCCCCGAGGGCACGGCGACCGCGACACCCCCGGCGAAGCCGCTCAGCGAGGCCGAACGCGGTGTCGTGGCCCAGTTGCTCCAGGACGGCCGCGCGTCCGCCGCGAGCATCGCCCGCACCGCCGACCTGGCCACCTCCACCGCGCACCGCGTGGTTCGCCGGGTCCTGGACGAGGGCTGGGCCAAACCGCGGCTGGAGATCGTGTCGGAGTGGCTCGGCTTCCAGACCGCGTTCATCCTCCGGCTGCGCGTGGCGCCGGGTGCGACCCCCGAAGTGATGCGCCGCATCGACCAGTTGCCCCAGACCCGGCTCGCCGCGCACGTCGCCAGTGACATGTCGGTCCTCGCCACCGGCCTGGTCACCGACCGCTCGGCCCTGGCGCTCTTCGTCGACGACGAACTGGCCAGGATCCCCGGCCTCCTCGGTGTCAGCGTCGCCGTGATGCTCGCCGAACCGCGCCGCTACTGGCTGGACCGCGACCTCACCACCGGCCTCGGCACGTTCCACGCACCCACACTGCTGTGAGCAAGAGGCGGGCGCCCCGGCACCGAAGTGCCGGGGCGCCCGCCGCCCTCAACTCGCAGTCCCCGTACGGTCAGCCGGTGCCGAAGGCTCCCGTGCTGTACGCGCACTCCGTGTAGATGTAACCCGACCTGAGCTTGGCCGTGTCCGAGGCCGGCGTCGCGGTCGAACTGTCAGGACGGTGCACGAAGTACGTCGTGCCAGTGGGCAGGCTGATCGTCTTCTGCGGGTAGCTCTTGCCGGAGCTGCACGGCTTGAACCCCTTCAGCAGGGTGGTGGTGAGGGAGTACGACGTGCAGCTCCCGCAGCCCTTCAGCGTGAAGCTGCCGGTCACCGGCCCGGTGTACAGGACCGTGATGTCGTCCGGGCTGTCGTTCTTGACCGTGACGGAGATGCTGCCGCCGGACGCGGTGGTCGGGAGCTTCTTGCCCGCGGCCGGGACCGTCTTCGCCACCTCGGCGGCGATCGCGATCTTCTTGGCCCGGGCCCGGTTCTTGTCGTGCGTGTTGTTCTTCACGAAGTCGTTCATCGTGGAGAGCGCCGAGTCGAAGTCGCCGTCCTTGTACTGGAAGACGCCGCACTGATAGGCACCGGAGTCGGCGTGACTGCTCGCCTGTTGGGCATCCGCGCTCAGCGCGTCGGACACACCCGCCCCACCGCCCTGAAGACTCCCGATCTGGGTGGAGAGACTCTCCAACCCACTGACGGCCGTGCACGGTTGACTACCCGTCACACCCTTCACCGCCGTGCTGACAGCCGACTTGACGGCCGGCTCGACCTGACCCGCCTGCGACGACTGCGGGAACGTGGCCAGCAGGTCGCCGAAGTTCGTCGACCAGTCCGCGCGTTGGGCGGCAAGACCGGTGGAGCCGCACTCGTACAGGGAGGTGGCCAGCCGGTCGTCGGGCCAGGTGGTCAGCGTGCCCAGTTCCTTCTTGGAGATGGTGCCGGGGACGGTCCGCAGGTACTTCAACTGGGGTATCGCGTCACAGTAGTTCTTCTGCGCGTAGGCACCGGCGACCGTCGTGTAGAACGTCTTCAGCCGGTCGGGCACACGCTTGGCCGCCCGCGAACCGGAGTGGGCGGTGGTGAGGTCGTCGTAGGCGACCAGCGCCTGGCGATAGTGCGGTTCGGCCGCCGAGAACGGCAACCTCCCTGAGTCCGCCACGAGTTGGTCGGCCGTATCCAGCCGGTCGAGGAGCATCTGCTGGGTCGCCTCGTCGCGGGCGTTGTCGTAGAGGACGACTCCCCCGGCGGGTACGGCGAGCAGGACCAGGCCGAGCACGACCGCGACCGGGGTGGGCGAGGGCCAGGCGAGGCGGGTACGCAGGCCCACCGACGCGCCGTGGACGGCGGCGAGGACGAGGAACACGACATACAGGGTGACGGCGACGCCCGGGACGCCGTCCGGGTCGGCGGGCAGGGCCACCAGCAGCAGCACGATGGTCGCGACCCAGCACACGGCCATGAGCAGCCAGCGGCGCATCAGCGCGTAACCGAGCCCGAGACCACTGAGGTTGAGGAGGCCGACCGCGACGGATCTGAGTCGGTCAGGCGGGCCGGGGGGTGGAGACGACGGCATCGGTGGCACGACGAACCCCTGGACAGACCCGTACTGATCCCCGGACATGATTCTCCCCCCGCTCAACAACGCCCCCGTTACCGTGACTTGTCAGTGTACGGTCGGGTTCACCGCCAGGACAGTGGGGTCCTCGTGGTCTCTCCGCCGCGCAGGACGCGGGACAGCCCGAGCGCCGCCGTCCGTACGGCCGGGGCGAGTTGGGCGGGCCGGAAGCGGGTGCGCGGTACGGCGACCGAGAGGGCGGCGACCGCGGTGTCGCCGGCGAACACCGGGGCCGCGATGCAGCTCACCTCCAACGCGGCCTCCTGTTCCTCGTAGGCGAGGCCGGAGACCTGGATCTTCTCCAGGGTCATGCGCAGCCGGGCCGGGTCGGTGATCGAGTGCGGGGTGAGGCTCGGCAGCGGGCGGGACAGCACCTCCTCGGTCAACTCGGCGCCGGAGAAGGCGAGTAGGGCCTTGCCGACGGCCGTGCAGGTGAGGGGCAGGCTGCCACCGATGCGGGAGGGCAGCCGCAGTGCCTCGTGGCCGTGGATGCGCTCGAGGTAGACCACCTCCATGCCCTCGCGGACGCCGAGGTGGATGGTCTCGCGGGTGGCCTCGAACAGGTCCTGGAGGAAGGGCAGGGCCGTCTCGCGCAGATCGCGCCGGTGCGGCACCAGCGAGCCCAGCTCGAACAGCTTCGCGCCGAGCAGATAACGGGGACCCGAGCGCTCCAGCCAGCCCAGCCGGACGAGGTCGGCGGCCAGCCGGTGGACCGTGGGCTTGGGCAGTCCGGTGTGCTCGGAAAGTTCCGACAGACGGTACGGACCGCCGCTCGGGCTGAAACAGTCGAGGATGAGCGCGGCTTTCTCCAGCATGCTGCCGCTCGCGTTGTTCCGTGTCACGGAACAAACATTGTCCCTTCGCGGGGATGCTGTCTATACCGGTGGTGCACCCGCACCACCCCCTGGACCCGCACATCTCCCCCAGACCCGCACCGCCCCCCCGGAGGTAACCCGTGCCCACCGAGCCCGACGGCGCCCGCCCGGAGGCCGTGTCCCCGGCCGTGGCCAAGGCCGCCGACCTGCTGGCGGAGGCCACCCGCACCGGGGTCGCCTGCCCGCCCGTGCGTGAGCTGCTCGACGGCGGCGATCTGGAGACCGCCTACGCCGTGCAGCAGCTGAACGTCCGGCGCGGTGTGGACGCCGGCCGCCGCGTCGTCGGCCGCAAGATCGGCCTGACCTCCCCCGCCGTACAGCACCAACTAGGCGTGGACCAGCCGGACTTCGGCGCGCTGTTCGCGGACATGGCGGTGCCCGACGGCGGCGAGGTGCCCCTGGGGCGGCTGCTCCAGCCGAAGGTGGAGGCCGAGGTCGCGCTGGTCCTCGGCCGGGACCTGCCGGAACGCGAGTGCACGATCGTCGACGTGCTGCGCGCGGTGGACTTCGCGCTGCCCGCGCTGGAGATCGTCGACAGCCGGGTGCGGAACTGGGACATCTCCCTCGTCGACACCGTCGCCGACAACGCCTCCTGCGGGCTGTACGTCCTGGGCGCCACGCCCGTACCGCTGACCGCCGTGGACCTGCGCACGGTCACGATGACCATGACCCGGGGCGGCGAGACCGTCTCCGAGGGCACCGGCGCCGACTGTCTCGGCAGCCCCCTCACCGCCGCCGTCTGGCTGGCCTCGGCCCTCGCCGAGCGAGGCGACCCGCTGCGCGCGGGCGACCTCGTGCTGACCGGCGCCCTGGGGCCGATGACCCCGGCCGCGCCGGGCGACGCCTTCGAGGCCCACATCTCGGACCTGGGCTCGGTACGGGTCCGCTTCGCAGCGGAAGCCACAGAAGGGGACGGAAAGTGACCACGAAGGTCGCCATCATCGGCTCCGGCAACATAGGCACCGACCTCCTGATCAAGGTCCTGCGCCTCTCGGAGACCCTGGAGATCGCCGCGCTGGCCGGCATCGACCCGGACTCCGACGGCCTGGCCCGCGCCCGCCGCCTCAAGGTCGCAACGACTCACGAGGGTGTCGAAGGACTAGTGGAACTGGACGAGTTCGCCGACGTCGACATCGTCTTCGACGCGACCTCGGCCGGCGCCCACCGCCACCACGAAGAGGTCCTACGGCCCCTGGGCCGCACCCTCGTCGACCTCACCCCGGCCGCCCTCGGTCCGTACGTCGTCCCGCCGGTCAACGGCGACGCCCACCTCGGCGCCCCGAACGTCAACATGGTCACCTGCGGCGGCCAGGCCACGATCCCGATCGTCGCCGCGGTGGGCGCGGTCTCGCCGGTCCACTACGGCGAGATCGTCGCGTCCATCGCCTCGCGCTCGGCGGGCCCGGGCACCCGCGCGAACATCGACGAGTTCACCGAGACCACGTCCTCCGCCGTCGAGCGGGTCGGCGGCGCGGCGCGCGGCAAGGCGATCATCGTCCTCAACCCGGCCGAACCCCCGCTGATCATGCGGGACACCGTGCACTGCCTGGTCTCCGACTGCGCGACCGAGGCGGTCACGGCCTCCGTCGAGGAGATGGTCGGCCGCGTCCAGGCGTACGTGCCCGGCTACCGCCTCAAGCAGAAGGTGCAGTACGACAAGGTGGCAGCCGACGACCCGCTGTACACCCTCGCGCCGGGCGCGGGCGAGCTGCTGAAGGTGTCGGTGTTCCTGGAGGTCGAGGGCGCCGCCCACTACCTCCCCGCCTACGCCGGGAACCTCGACATCATGACGTCGGCCGCGCTGCGCACCGCGGAACGCATGGCCGACCGCACCCGCAAGGAGGCAGCCAAGTGACCCCGTCCCTCTACGTCCAGGACGTCACACTGCGGGACGGCATGCACGCCGTACGGCACCGCTACACCGTCGGCCAGGCCCGCGCGATCGCCGCCGCCCTGGACGCGGCCGGAGTGGCGGCGATCGAGATCGCGCACGGCGACGGACTGTCGGGCTCCAGCATCAACTACGGCGTCGGCGCCCACACCGACTGGGAGTGGATCGAGGCCGTCACCGACGTCGTACAACAGGCGATCCCCACAACGCTGTTGCTGCCCGGCATCGGTACCGTCCACGACCTCAAGCAGGCCCACGCGCTGGGCGTCCGATCGGTACGGGTCGCCACGCACTGCACCGAGGCCGACATCTCCGCCCAACACATCGCCGCCGCACGGGAGTTGGGCATGGATGTCGCCGGGTTCCTGATGATGTCCCACATGGCCGAGCCCGCCGAACTCGCCCGTCAAGCAAAGCTGATGGAGTCCTACGGCGCGCACTGCGTCTATGTCACCGACTCCGGGGGCCGGTTGACGATGGACGGGGTCCGGGACCGCTTCCGCGCGTACCGCGACGTCCTCGCCCCGGAGACCGAGTTGGGCATCCACGCGCACCACAACCTCGCGCTGGGCGTGGCCAACACGGTCGTCGCGGTCGAGGGCGGCGCGATCCGCGTCGACGCCTCCCTCGCGGGCCAGGGCGCGGGTGCGGGCAACTGTCCGCTGGAGGCCTTCGTCGCGGTCGCCGACCTGATGGGCTGGAAACACGGCTGCGACCTGTTCCCCCTCATGGACGCGGCCGACGATCTCGTACGACCGCTGCAGGACCGCGAGGTACGGGTGGACCGCGAGACCCTCAGTCTCGGCTACGCGGGCGTGTACTCCAGCTTCCTGCGCCACGCCGAGACCGCGGCCGCGCGCTACGGCCTCGACACGCGCAGCATCCTGGTCGAGGCCGGGCGGCGGGCGATGGTCGGCGGCCAGGAGGACATGATCACCGACATCGCGCTGGACCTGGTCGCGCGTACGGAGAGTTGATCCGCTTCAGGGGGTGACGTCCATGCGCTGGGTGCCGATGACCGACAGCAGCCGAAGTGCGCTCTCGGACGGTGAGCCGGGGACGGTCGTGTAGATCACGACCCGCTGGTCCCGGTCGGTGATGTCGAGGACATCGCAGTTCACGGTGACCGGGCCGACCATCGGGTGCTGGAAGGTCTTGCGGAAGGTGGGCGCGGTGGCCACGTCGTGGGAGTTCCACAGCTCGCTGAACTCCTCGCTCCCGGCAAGGAGTTCGGCCACCAGCTCGGTCAGTTCCCGGTCGTCGGGGTAGCGGGCGGCGGTGGCGCGCAGGTCCTGGGCCGCGAGGCGGGCGAACCCGTCGGCGTCGGACACGCCGTACAACCGCCGTCCCTTCGGACGCGGTCCGAGGAAGACGCGGCGCACGAGGTTGCGGTCGCGCCTCGGGAGGGCCGAGAAGTCCTCCATGAGGGCGGCGGCCAGGTCGTTCCAGGCGATCACCTCGAATGTCGCGGACACCACGAACGCGGCGGCCTGCGGCAGCCGGTGCACCAGGTCGAGGATGCTCTGCCGCACCTCGCGCGAGGGACCGGGCGGCGGGCCCGGCGGTACGCCCGCCAGGTGGTGGAGGTGGTCGCGCTCGGCGTCCGTCAGGCGCAGGGCACGGGCCAGCCCGGCCAGTACCTCGCGCGACGGATGCGGGCCGCGCGCCTGCTCCAGCCGGGTGTAGTACTCGGTCGAGATGTACGCCAGCTGCGCAGCCTCCTCGCGGCGCAGCCCCGGGGTACGGCGGCGCGGTCCCGCGGGCAGCCCCACCTCGGTGGGGGTGATCCGCTCACGCCTGCTGCGCAGGAAGTCACCAAGTTCTCGTCGGTCCACTCCCCCAGTGTGTACACGCGTCGGCGGGGCAGCCAGGTACTGCCGGTGCCTGGATCAGCCCCACGCTCCGGCGCAGGCTCGCTGCCATGACCAACACACCCACTCATCCCTCCCTCGGTCTGCTCACCGGCAAGGTCGCCTTCGTCACCGGCGCCGGACGCGGCATCGGCGCGGCGGCGGCACGGCTGTTCTCCCGAGAAGGCGCCCAGGTACTGCTCGCGGCCCGGACGGAGGCCCAACTGAAGACGGTCACCGACGAGATCCGGGCGGCAGGCGGCACCGCGGACTACGTGGTGTGCGACCTGGCCGACTCGACCAGCGTGCGCGCGGCCGTCGACCGTACCGTCGACCTGTACGGCCGACTCGACGTGGCCTTCAACAACGGCGCCACGATCCAACGCCCCGGCCCGATGGACGAGTTGCCGGAGAGCGACTTCGACCACGTCTACGACGTGAACCTCAAGGGCGTCTGGCTGGCCATGGTGGCCCAGGTCGCCGCGATCCGGGCCACCGCCGAAACCGGCGCCATCGTCAACAACTCCTCCGTCGGCAGCCTGATGGGCAACCCCGAACTCCCCGCCTACGGCGCGATGAAGCGCGCGGTCAACAGCCTCACGGAGTCGGCCGCCGTCACCTACGGCCCGGAGGGCATCCGCGTCAACGCCATCGCCCCAGGCAACACCCTCACCGAGATGATCCGGGCCTGGGAAGTGGAGTCCCCCGGCCTCCAGGAGCGGCTCACGGCGCACACCCCGCTGCGCCGCGCCGCCGACCCCGACGAGATCGCGCAGGCGGCGGCCTGGCTGCTCAGCGACCGCGCGTCCTTCGTGACCGGCACGGTCCTGCGGGTCGACGGAGGCGCGCGGGCCTGACGGTCGGGGCGAGCGGCTGGGCGATCCGCTGGACCGCCGATTCAGGCAGCCCGTTCAGGCAGCCGGTTCAGCTGCGGGTTCACCCGTAGGTTCCCGGCGGTTGTGGCGGCGGATGATCAGCCACGTTATCCAGCCGACGCCGATGATGAACCCGAAGCTGATGATCCGGTAGAGCACGACCGTGGCGATCGCGGTGCTGGTCGCGACGCCGCCCGTGACGAGCCCGAGGATCAGCGCGCTGTCGATGAGGCCGAGGCCGCCCGGGATGATCGTGAGGGTCCCGGCGGCCATGCCCGCGCAGAAGGCGAGCAGCAGTTGGGCACTGCTGATCTGCGTGTCGCTGATGGCGTGGAAGCACAGCCACAGACAGCCCGCGTCGAGCAGCCAGTTGAGTACGGCGAAGACGGCGGCGGCGACGGCGTGCCGGGGTTCGAGCCGGGCGGTGCGGAGCTGCTCGACGAAGCCGCGGACGCGGTCGAGGCCCTGGGTCTCGGGAAGGTGCCGCAGCCGGTTGACCTTGGCCAGCGCGGCGCGGGTGGCCGGTTCGACCTTCTCGGGGTGGCGGGTGATGCGCCGGATGCCGACGGTGAGCAGGAGCACGGCCAGGCCGAGGGTGACGAGGCTGTGCCACTGCAGGCTTCCGTCGGAGGCGATCGCGGAGATCGCGGTGACGACGGCCAGGGCCGCCGCGGAGAGCAGGCCGGACAGCGCGATGCACCAGGAGGCGACGGCGGGCGTGGCTCCGAAGCGGCGCATCTGCTGGTAGTTGAAGTGGGTGGAGAAGGCCGGCCCGCCGGGCAGGGTGACGCTCAGCGAGTGGGCCGCGTAGGCGAGGGCGACGTGCCGTTGGATCGGCACGATCACCCCGGCCGAGCGCAGGAGCCTGCGCTGCATGCGCGCGTAGCAGCCCATGGCGGCAACTTCGGCGACGAGCGCGACGGCGAACCAGTTCAACCGGGGCGCGCGCAGCTGTGACAGTGCGGCGGCCAACGACGGCCATCCCAGCACCAGTTCGGTGGTGAACAGCGCGAGCAGGACCGTGATCACCGCCGGGCGCAGCCAGCGTCTGGTGCGATGCGGGGCCACGTCGGCCGGTTCGGTGGCGGTGGTGTCCGGAGCGTGCACAGGCAGGACCGTCGATCTCGTGAAGTGAGCTTCAGCCGTCGGCGATGTCGGCACCGCTCAATGCGGGGACGGCGTTCTCCGAACGGACGAGGGAGCGGGCGCCGAGGCGGAACTGTGCCAGTTTATCCATGATGGTCCGACCGACCGGCGTGTGCCCCCAGATGCTGATGCCCTGGTGGGTGGCGGGCTCCCAGGTCGCCTCGTCGACGACGACGGGATTCCAGCCGACCTCCCACTCGAAGCCCGAGGGGGTGCGGGCGTAGTACGACAGCTCCTTGTCGTTGGTGTGCTGCCCGACGGACAGCGCCATGTCGAAGCCGAGTTCGCACACGCGCTGATAGCTCCGCGCGAGGTCGTCGAGCCCGGCCGCCTGGATGTTGAGGTGCTGGACACGGGTGCGGACCGGATCGACGGGCAGCCCCCGCACACCGGCGATCGCGACGGAATGGTGCCGCTCGTTGACCCGCAGGAAACGGATCTTGAGCTTGACGCCGCTGATGGTCTCGTCGATGTAGTCCGTCAGCCGGGCGTCGAAGACGGTGTCGAAGTAGCCCCGCACCCGGGTCGGCTTGACGGACGTGATCGCGACATGGCCCATCCCGGCGTCGCCGGTGACGAACCCGGAGGCCAGCATGCGCAACGGCTCGACCGACCGCACGGGAGCGGTGTAGATCTCCTGCGCGATGCCCTTGGGCCCGAGAAACCGCACGAGCCGCTCGACTCCGCGCAACGCCGCCTCCTCGGCGGTACCCGCGACGACCGGGACGCCATGGGCGCGCACCCGGGCCTCGATCCGCTCGAAGGCGGCATGGTCGTCGACATGCCACCCCGTCGCTACGACGTCCTCGGCCGGCCCGCGCCGCACCAGGAACCGGCACTCCTGCTCGTCGAGACGGAACCGCATCAGCCCGGTGTCGAGCGCGTCATGGTGCATCCCGATGGCGTCGGTCCCGAAGCGGCGCCAGTCGGCGAAGCGCTCGGTCTCGATGACGATGTAGCCGAGGTGTACCGAGCCGAAGACGGAGGCGGTGTCGGGTGCGCCCGATGTGCTCATCGCCGACCCGCCAGGAAGTCGGCGCACACCCGGTTGAACAACTCGGCGCGCTCCCACTGCACCCAGTGCCCGGTGTTGGCCACCTGATAGAGGTCGCAGTTGGGCATCCTGTCGGCCAACAAGGCGCCACCGGACGGCCTGTTGACCTTGTCCGCCGCACCCCACACCACCAGCGTCGGCACAGGCAGCCGGGACAGCCTCCGATCCCGGGTGAAGTCCATCTTCCAGAGCGTGCGCAGGACAGCACGCCCAGACGGCCGCCGCAACGGCGGGGCGGCGACCACTTCGGGGTCGATGCTGGCCGCGTAGCGCGCGTCGATGAGGGCGTCCGGCACCTCGGCCGCGTTGAAGACGAGGTAGGTGCGGACGAACTTCTCCAGCTTCAGCCGCGAAGGCCCGTCCCCGGAGTAGTAGTTGAGCAGGCTGTTGAGCCCGGGGGTGGGCAGGGCTCGGGTGGTGCCGATACCGCCGGGCCCCATCAGCACCATGCGGTCGACCCGCTCGGGTGTGTCGAGGGCCAGCCGGAGCGCGCAGGCACCGCCGTAGGAGTTGCCGACCAAGTGGGCTTTGTCCAGCCCGAGTCGGTCCATCAGCCCACGGATACCGTCGGCCAGGTACCCGAAGGGGTCGGCGCCGTCGACACCCTTGGTACTGCGACCGTAGCCGGGCAGGTCGGGCACGATGACCCGGTACTCCTTGGCCAACTCCTCAATGTTGCGGGAGTAGTTGGAGACCCCGGAGGCACCGGGTCCGCCACCGTGGAGCAGCAGTACGGACGACCCCTCCCCCATCTCGGCCACGAAGATCTTCTTGCCGGCGATGTCGAGCAGTGACTCCTGCATCGGAGGAGGCGGAGCTATGCGCATGGTCATGCTGGATTCCTCACTGTGTGGTCGAGGCGGTCGTGCACGGCACCGAGGTGAATCCCGCCGGGGGCGGCGGGAGTTGGGCCCCGGCGCGTGCGGCGGCGTAGACGTATGCGTCCGGGCGCAGGGCGAGCGTGGCCGCCCTGTGCTTGGTCAGCCAGGGCAGGAGCACTCCGTCGCTGTCGACGAGGGTGGCCTCGGCGGGACGGGATCCGGAGGGCGTGAAGGTCAGCGAGGGAACACCCAGGCGGTCCCAGGCGGGTTGGGGCACGGGCGGTCCGGCGTGCAGGAGCAGCCAGCGGCCGCCGAGCACGTCGTCCAGGCGTACGCGCTCCCCATCCGGTTCGGTCACCCAGGGCTGCGGGAGCTGATGTCCGGAGGCCTTGGTGCGCGGGTGGGCCTGAAGGCCGTCGGCGTAGTGGGCGACGGGGATCCAACTCGCGTCCTGCAGCCAACTACTGAAGCCCGGTATCCGGTTCAGCGGGCGCAGTACCGCGTCACGCAACTGGGCGACCACGGGCCGCCTTTCGGTGATGATCCGGCCGACGAACACCGCCCGCCGGGTCACCTCCTTGACGTGCGGCTTGCGTTCGGCCTCGTAGGAGTCGAGGGCTGTGTCGGGCAGTTCGCCGCGCAGTACGGAGGCCAGTTTCCAGCACAGGTTGGCCGCGTCGCGGACTCCGGCGGCCATGCCCTGGCCGATCCAGGGCGGCATCGCGTGGGCGGCGTCACCGGCGAGGAAGACGCGGCCCACGCGGAAGCGGGCGGCGAAGCGCACGTGGTGGCTGTAGACGGTGGCCCGCAGGACCTTGACGTTGTCCCGGCCGATCCCGTAGTGGGACACCAGCTCGTACACCGCGTCGTCGGTGGTCAGTCGTCGTTCGTCGTCGCCCGGGAGGATCGGGAACTCCCAGCGGTGATGCCCCAGCGGTGTCGGGCAGTCCACGGCGGGCCGCGCCGGATCGCAGCGGAAGCGCAGCCGGTCGTGGTCCGGCCACGGCTTGAGCATCTCGGTGTCGATGACGACCCACCGGTCCTCGTACGTCCGTCCCTCGTAGCCCACGTTGAGCTGCGCGCGGGTGAGGCTGGAGCCGCCGTCGGCGGCGATGACGTAGGAGGCGCGCAGGCGTCGTACGGAATCGTCGGCGGCGTCGAGCACCGTCAACTCGACGCTTTCCGGGCCCTGTTGGAGCCGCAGGCACTCGTGGCCGAGCAGGATCTCGACGTTCGGGTAGCGGTCGACGCCGCCACGCAGGACGCGCTCCAGGGCGGGCTGGTAGATGAACATCTGCGGCGGGTGGCCATGGCCGCGCGGGGTCGGGTGCGCGGCGAGGAAGGCGCGGCCTCGGGCGTCGACGAAGTCGACGGGGCGTTCGGGGAGCATGTCGAGCTTGAGCCGTTCCGCCAGGCCGACGCGCTGCCAGATGCGGACGACCTCCTCGTCGGTGGAGATGGCCCGGGCCCGGGTGAAGATCTCGGCGTCGCGCTCCAGCACGACGACCCGCAGGCCCAGTGCGCCCAGGAGGTTCGCGGCGGTGACTCCCGTGGGCCCGTAGCCGATCACCGCCACGTCGTGGACTCCCTCCTCGGCTCGGGCTCGAACTCCGCTCACCAGGCGGCCACTTCGTCGCCCCTGCCGTATCGGTTCTTGAAGAGTTCCTTCGCACTCCCGCAGTTGATCGCGTCGAGTTGGCCGGGCCCGAAGCCGTCGTAGCCGTCGAGGAGGGAGTCGAGGAGACCGCCGCTCTCCTCTGGGGCGAAGGGGAAGTCGCTGCCGTAGAGGATGTGTCCGGGCGCGGCGAAGGCCAGCAGGGAGGGCAGGGCGGCCGGGGTGGAGGACAGCGCGGTGTCGAAGTAGAAGCGCTGGAGGTCGGTGAGGATGCCGAGGGGTGTGGTGCCGGGGTTGAACTGGGCGCCGGCGGTGAACCGCCAGGCGGCGTACGGCAGGAAGCCGCCCGCGTGGGAGAGGATCACCTTCATCCGGGTGTGCCGGCTCATCACGCCGTTGAGCGTCATGTGCACCGCGGTGCGGGTGGTGTCGAAGGGGAAGTCCAGCAGCGGGCTGGGCATGCCCTCCAGCATGGGCAGCGGCGGTGCGGTGGGGTGGACGAAGACCACGGCGGCGCGGGCGTCCAACTCGGCCCAGAGCGGCTCGAATTCCTTGTCGCCGAGGTAGCGGCCGTCGACGGTGGACATCAACACCACGCCGTCCGCGTGCAGTTCGTCCAGTGCGTACGCCGTCTCGGCGAGCGCGCCGTCCACGTCGGGGAGCGGGACGCTGGCGAAGAAGCCGAAGCGGTCGGGGTGGTCCTTGGCCAGTTCCGCGCTGAATTCGTTGACGGTTCGGGTGATCGCGCGGGACTCCGTGCCGTCGCCGAAGTGGGTGCCCGGTGAGCTGACCGAGAGGATGCCGGTGGCTATGGACCGGCGGTCCATCATCGCCAGCGCGCTCTGCGCGTCCCAGGACGGTGTGGGCCAGCCGCCGGCCGTCATCTCGTGACGGTCCATCAACTTCCGGTAGGCGGGCGGGAGAAGGTGCTGGTGGACGTCGATGCGGTGCGGGGCGGGCATGGTCTCTCGCTTCCTGATCTCCGGGCGGGCCTGTCAACGGGCGGTGCGTGTCGAGGTGTTCAGACGGACTCGGCGTGTTCCTGCTCCCGACCGGTCTCCGTCGCCGTCTCCTTCGACTCGGGCTCGTTGGTGGCACGGCGGCCCGGCAGCACCGCGAGGACGATCAGCGTGCCGGCGGCCATGATGATCCCGCCGACCAGGCTGGTCTGGGCGACACCGTGGGCGAAGGCCTCGTGCACGGCGTCGACCAGTGCCTGCGCCTGCTGCGGTCCGGCGGAGGGTGTCTTCGCGATCTGCTGGGCGACCGCCAGGCCGCCGCCGACCGAGTCCCTCGCGGTGTCCAGCGCGGCGGCGGGAAGGTGGCCGCCGACCAGGTCGGTCAGCTTGTCCTTGTAGGTGGTGCCCAGCAGCGAGCCCAGGATGGCGATACCCAGGGAGCCGCCCAGTTCCAGTGCGGTGTCGTTGGCGCCGCCGCCGACGCCGAGCTCGTTCTCCGGGAAGGAGCCCATGATCGTGTCGGTGGCCGGGGAGACGCTCAGCCCGATCGCGAAGCCCAGCAGCATCAGCGTGGGCAGGAAGTCGCCGTAGGTGGAGGCCTTGTCGATCTGGGTGAGGAGGAGGACGCCGACGGTGCCGAGCACCATGCCGGTCACGACCATCGGCTTCATGCCCAGCTTCGGGGTCAGCCGCCCGGTGACCGCGGCGCCGAGGAACACGGCGCCGGCCAGCGGCAGCAGTCGTATGCCCGTCTCCAACGCGTCGTAGCCCAGGACGAATTGGAGGAACTGCGTGGCGTAGTAGATCGCGCCGAACGTGCCGAAGAAGAAGAACAGCACCGCCGCCATCGAGCCGCTGAAGGAGCGCTGCGCGAACTTGCGGACGTCGAGCATGGGGTGCGGGTGACGCAGCTCCCAGGCAACGAAGGCGGGCAGGCCGACAGCAGCGACGACGGCCGCGGTGACCGGACCCGTGCCCCAGCCGAAGTGCGGGCCCTCGATGATCGCGTAGACCAGGCTGCCGACCGAGACGATCGAGAGCAGACCGCCCACGTAGTCGATGCGGCCCATCGCGTCCGCCTTGGACGGCGGTACGAGGACGAGTGCGCCGACGACCGCGACGAGCGCGATGGGCACGTTGATCAGGAACGTGGAGCCCCAGGCGTGGTCCTCCAGCAGCCAGCCCGCGACCAGCGGACCGACGGCGATGGCGAGGCCCGAGGTCGCGGTCCAGGCGGTGATGGCCCGCGCCCGCTCGCGCTTCGGGAAGATCGCGACCAGCAGGGACAGCGTGGCCGGCATGACCACCGCGGCGCCCACGCCCATGACCGCGCGGGCCGTGATGACGAGCCCGGTCTCGTGGACCAGGCTGCCCATCACCGACCCTCCGGCGAAGATCACCAGGCCGGTGAGGAGCGCGCCGCGACGGCTGTACTTGTCGCCGATCGAGCCCAGCACGAGCATCAGCGCGGCATACGGGACGGTGTAGCCGTCGATGACCCACTGCAGATCGCTGCTGCTCAGGCGCAGGTCGGCGGTCATGTCGGGGGCGGCCACGATCAGAGAGGTGTTCGCCATGACCACGATCAGCAGGCTCAGGCAGAGCACGATCAGGGCGGACCAGCGCCGTGCGTACGGCCCGGTCATCTTGTCGACGGGTGTGGTGGCGAAGAGCGGCATCGGAGTCTCCTGGACGACATTAATTGCTCACTGATGTGCAGATTATTTTATTGCCCATAGATGTGCAACTATGCCGAGACGGATCAGCCCCGCCAGGAGGTGTCGACGTGACCGGCCGCAGCAGCGCCAAGGCGCGCGCCACCCGCGCCCGCATCCTGGAAGCGGCCCGGCGGGAACTGGGCCGCGACCCCGACTGCCGCCTCGGTGACATCGCGGAGGCGGCCGGCGTCGCGCGGCGCACCATCTACGAGCACTTCGCCGGGCGGGCCGCGCTCGTCGAGGGCCTCGCGGCGGAGGCCGGGGAGGCGGTTCGGCGGGCGAGCGCCACCATCCCTGCCCCGGCGGCGGACGCCGTGACCGCCCTCGCCCACTTCCTCCTCACGCTCTGGCCGGTCGGCGACCGCTATCGCACGCTCATCGCCCTCGCCCACCGCGACCTCGGCCCCGACCGGGTCGGCGCGCTGCTCGGCCCGGCCCGTGACACGGTCACCGGGATCCTCGCCCACGGTCAGCGGCAGGGCGTCTTCCACACCGCCGTCCCGCCGGGCCCGCTCGGCAGAGCCCTGGAGGCACATGTGCTGGCGCTGCTGGACAGCGTCAACTCCGGCCTCTGGACCGACGACGGCACAGCCGCCGCCACCGCGGCCCTGATCGCCATGGGCGTCGGACCCGACCTCGCGGCCACCACGGTTCACCGCCTGCGACCGTCCCGTTGAATCCCGTTGATTCCCGTTGAAGGAGACCCATGTACGAGCCCTATGAGTGCTGGGATGCGCACCGCCCGCCGCGGAGTAACCGGCGCCCGATCGTCATCGCCGTGGGCGCACTGCTCGCGCTGATCCTCGTGCCCCTCGCCGTCGACCGCTTCGCGACCGCGCGGGTGGAGTCCCGTACGGCCAAGGCGTTCCAGGAGGGCATGCACACGCCCTCGGCGCCGGAGGTCCATGTGCGGGGCTTCCCCGTGCTGACGCAGTTGGCCGCCGGCACCCTGCGGCACGTGGACATCACCGCGCACGACATACCGGCGAGCGACAACGCCGGCCCACTACCGGTGAGTGAACTCTCCCTCCGGCTGACGGAGTTGAGGAAGTCCGACGACGACACGGAGGCACTGGCCCGCTCGGCTGAGGCGACCGCCCTGTTGTCCTACCCGGACGTGTCCGATGCCCTGGGGCTGGAGATCTCCCGGGGCTCCCGTCCCGACCAGGTCCGCGCGAGCGTCCCGCTGCCCACCGGTGACGACATCACCGTGGCGGCGACCGTCTCCGTGCTGTCCGGCAACCGCATCGCCTTCAAGGACTTCCAGGTCACGGGCGGCCTCCTCCCCGGGGTGGGGCGACTCGCGCTCGGCAAGGTCTTCGAGCGGCCGATCCAGCTCCGCAACATCCCTCAGGGCCTGCTCCTGCGCTCGGTCACCACGACGGAGAGCGGGCTGATCGCCCGTCTGTCGGGCGAGTCCGTCACCTTCCGGTCCGACGACGGCTCGCGGGGCGATTCGGTAGAAGGCGACTCGTCGTACGGCAACGCCTGAGTCTCAGTCGTCCGCGACGGCCTCGTCCGCCGGAGCCACGTCCTCTGCCGGCGCGACCTCGTCCACCACGGCCCGCGCCTGCTTCTCCGGCACACCGGCCGCGATGAGCGAGGCGACCGCCGCATGGGTCCCGTCGTCCTCCAGCTCCCCGGAGTTGACCTCTTCGAGCAGCGCGATCGTCATGGCTTCCAGCCCGGCGCTCAGCACGGCGGGCGGCAGTTGGGTGTGGAAGACGCCGTCGCGCTGTCCGCGGTCCAGGATGGTGGTGGCCGCGTGGCGGGCCGGTGCCAGGATCTCGGTGACGCGCTCCTGGCCCAGGTCACGGCGGGCCAGTGCCAGGAGGAGCCGGTAGCGGTCCCCCACGGTCCACATCGACAGGACGAAGCGCGCGAACGACCGCTCGGCCGACTCCGCCACCGCGTCGGACGGCGCCGGGTAGGCGGGCAGCGCGTCCCGCAGGGCCTCCGACGCCTCCTCGGCCAGCGCCTCCAGCAGTGCCTCCCGGCCGGGGAAGTGCCCGAACAGCGTGCGCCGTACGACACCGGACGCGCGGGCGAGTTCTTCCAGGGTGATGTCGGGGTTCCGGCCGAGTTCCCGGCGGGCCGTGGCCAGGATGCGTTCCCGGTTGGAGCGCGCGTTGCTTCGCTGGGGGACTCGGGCCGGGGGCTTGGTCACGGACAACCTCGGTGAAGTGCGGGAGCTACGGAACGGGGGCGGGCGGTACGTCCAGTCTGGCACGCACACTCGGCCCCATGGCGGCGCGGCACCCCTGGCGGCAACCGGTCTCCCCCACGGTCCCCGGCCGAGGACACGGTGTCCGCCGGCCGTCCGTCCATCCGTCAGTAGTAGGCGCGGAGGTACCGGTCGAGCCGGGACCGGGCGTTGTCCACGCTCAGCCCGAGCGCCTTGCCGAGTGCCTCGCCCGGCACGTCGTCGGCCTGCGCCCCGTACGCCGCCTCCTTGCCGACCCGGGCGGCCATGCGCTCCAGGATGGCCACCGCCTTCAGCGCGGCGACCGGCGCCGCGTCCGAGAGCGCGTCGAGCCGTCCCTCCAACTGCTCGATCAGCTCGGAGAGTTCCTCCGGCAACGGGACCGTCCGGCGTTCGACCGCGTGGATGTGTTCCCACCACTCGTCGTACGCGTCGGAGGTGTCCACGTCGTCGAGGTCGTGGCCCTCGACCTTGTCCCAGTCGATGGGATGGCTGTCCCCACGCCAACCGCACGCGCAGGAGGCCCGCCAGCCGGCTGCCTTGGGCCGGCCCATCCAGCCGTTGTAGGCCCACCACTCACGCGTCTCGAACATGGAACTGCCGCTGCCCACATCCAGATACACGGACTTCGGCTCACTGCCGTCGGCGAGGACCGCCCCCACGATGCCCTCGTGGGACTCCCCGAACTCCTCACTCCGCCACGCCACAACTCCCCCTTCCGGCAACCCCGCGACGGCCGGGCCCGCACCTGAGGTGCCGGCCCGGCCACAGTACGAGAGTGCCGCAGAACGGACATCCGGGGAGGGTGAAATCACCCAACAGCCCGGATTGTTGGGCCGGATCGCCCGTCAGGCGACCGCGGGGTCGAGCAGCCCCGCACGGAGGCGGCGGAGCATACGGCTGATGAGCCGGGACACGTGCATCTGGGAGATGCCGAGTTCCTCGCCGATCTCGGCCTGGGTGCGCTCCTCGACGTAGCGCATGTGGATGATCTTCCGCTCGCGCTCGTCGAGTTGGGCGATGAGGGGGGCCAAGGAGCTGAGGTCGTCGACCAGTTCGAGCCCCGGGTCGTCCTCGCCGATGACGTCGGCCAGGACGGTCTCGCCCTCGGCGCCCGCGTCGGAGCTGAGCGCCGCGTCGAGCGAGGAGGAGGTGTAGCCGTTGGACGCCTTGCGGGCCTCGATGACCTCTTCCTCGGTGAGGCACATCAGCTCGGACAGCTCACGCGTGGTCGGCGTACGGCCGAGGCGGGACCGCAGTTCCTCGGTCGCCTTGGCCAGCTCGACGCGGGCCTCCTGCAGTCGGCGCGGCACGTGGACGGCCCAACTGGTGTCGCGGAAGAAGCGCTTGATCTCGCCGACGATGTAGGGGACGGCGAACGACGTGAACTCCACCTGCCGTGAGAGCTCGAACCGGTCGATCGCCTTGATGAGTCCGATCGTGCCGACCTGGACGATGTCCTCCATCTCGTTGTTGCTGCGGCTGCGGAAGCGCGCGGCCGCGTAGCGCACGAGGGAGAGGTTCATCTCGATCAGGGTGTTGCGCACGTACTGGAACTCGTGGGTGCCCTCCTCCAGCGAGGTCAGCCGGTCGAAGAACTGGCGCGACAGCTCACGCGCGTCCTTCGGGCTCACCTTCGACGGCTCGGCGATCATCGGGAGCGCCTCCCCGACCGTGGTCCGCCGTCCTGCCGTGGCCGGTGCCTCCGCTGCCGTCACGGCTGCCATAACGCCCACCCCATTCGTCCGAAGGAACTGCCGACAAGAGCCCCCTGCCCCGGTTCCCGCGACTCATTCCCCCTCATCCGGCCAAATCCGGGGCGCGCACCTCGTTTTCCTCACCGAAGTACCAGCCGAAGTACCCGCGGTCTACGCGTTCTTGGAGCCGACGCCCGCGTAGACCCAGTACTCCGAGGGGTTTTCGGGGATCTCGTCCTCCGGGTCCGGGCGCCACAGGGGGACGTAGGTCAGGCCGGGCTCGACGAGGTCGAAGCCGTCGAACAGGCCGAGGATCTCGTCGTAGGAACGGGCCGTGACGGGCGAAGTGGCCTTGGAGCTGTACAACTTGCCCACGGCCGCGGCCGTGTCCGGGCGGTCCTCGTTGGTGGCGTGGCTCATGGCCAGCCAGCTGCCGTCGGGCAGTTCGTCGCGGAAGGCGGCGACGAGGCCGGCCGGGTCCTCGGCGGGTGTGACGAAGTGCAGGATCGTGATCATCAGTACGGCGACGGGCTGCTCGAAGTCGATCAACTTCCGTACCTGCGGGGAGGACAGGACGTCGGCCGGTCTGCGGATGTCGCCGTCGACGATGTCCGCGTCCGGGTTGTCGGCGAGGAGGGAGGTGCTGTGGGCGACGGCCACCGGGTCGTTGTCCACGTAGACCACGCGGGCTCCGGGGCTAGCGGCCTGCGCGACCTCGTGGACGTTGCCCTGGGTGGGGATGCCCGAGCCGAGGTCGATGAACTGCCGTACGCCGGAGTCGACCAGGAACCGCACGGCCCGGCCGAGGAAGTCGCGGTTGGCGCGGGCCAGGGTGCGCACTTGGGGGTCGATCGCGGTGAAGGCCGCCAGCGCCTCGCGGTCTATGGCGAAATTGTGTTCACCGCCCAGCATCGCGTCGTACATTCGGGCGACACTCGCCTTGCGAGGATCGATCCCCTGCGGCAGACCTGCGCTCTCTGTCACCACAACTCCCTTTCGCCCCAGGTTCCTTGACGCGCCATCATATAGTTGCCGAGGAAAGCACGGCAGACCGCTTGCCCCACGCCACGCGGCCGGTCCCACCCGGAAAGGCACGACCCTGCGGAACCAACCGCGCAGTCACCACGGTGACGCAACCCCTGCCGGGCCCCCACGCCGCAGGCAGGCCTTCGCCCCCGCCGCGGACGTGATCGGCTCGGAGCTCGACCTGCGGCTGACCGGCAGCCATGTCGTGCACGCGCTGACGCCGGGGTTCTGCGACGCGGCGTCGGTGTATCTGCTGGAGCGGTGGGTGCTGGAGGAGAACGCGTATCCCGCCGTGGATCCGCCGCAGATCGAGGCGCGTCGGCTGGCGGTGCGGGTGGGCACGGAGGCGCCCGAGAGCTGGGACGGTGTGCTGCCGGTCGGCGAGGTCGTCGTCTTCCCGCGCGAGACCCCGTACGCCCGCGCCCTCGCCAGCGGTCACTCGCAGGTCCTCGACGGAGTGGACAAGCACACCTCCGAGCGGCTGCTGGCCTCCGCGGGCGGCGACGCGCAGCGCATAGACGACCTGCTGGGAACAGCTTCGTTCCTCGTCGTCCCGCTCCAACTGCGGGGCGCCACCGTCGGGTTCGTCGCCTGCACGCGCGGCCCGGACCGGGACCCGTTCCTGCCCGGCGAGGCCGTGGCGGTGGAGTCGCTGGCGGCCCGGGCGAGCGTCGCCCTGGACAACGCGCGCCGCTACGAACGCGAGCGCCGTACCGCGCTGGCCATCCGCAACAGCCTGCTCCCGGACCCGGCCCAGGCGTTCCACGGCTGCCGCATCGCGCACGGCTATCTCCCGGCCGGCCAGGGCAACATCATCGGCGGCGACTGGTTCGACGTCCTGCCCCGCCCCGGCGGCCGGGTCGGTCTGGTCGTCGGCGACGCGATGGGCCACGGCCCCGAGTCCGCCGTGGCCATGATCCAGTTGCGCACGGCCGTGCGCACGTTGGCCCGGCTCGACATGGAACCGGCCGAACTCATGCGCCGGCTCGACGAGTTGGCCTACGACACCCCGGGCGCGTCCTTCGCGACCTGTATATACGCCGAGTGGGATGCCCAGGCGCACTCCTGCACCCTGGTCGGCGCCGGCCACCCGCCGCCGCTGCTGCGCGGCCCGCACGGACCGGCCGTACCGGTGACGCTCGCCAGCGCGGGGCTCCCGTTGGGACTCGGCACGGGCAACTACGAGGCCACCGTGCTGACCATCGACGAACCGGCACTGCTCCTGCTGTACAGCGACGGGCTGGTCGAGTCGCGGCACGCCGACATCGACCAGGAGATCGCCGGTCTGGCCCGGGCGCTCGACACGGCCGCCGCCGAGCCCACGCCGGCCGACGGACCGGAGGCGTTCCCCTCGCTGTGCGAGCGGCTGCTGCGCGCCCCGTCGGCGATGCCCGGTGCGGACGACCGGACGCTGCTGCTGGCCGAGTTGACGCCCGCGACCACCTGAACAGGCCGCGGGCGTCCTCGCCCCCTCCACGTGTCCGGCGTCAGTAGCCGGTGGACAGTGTGGCCCACACGGCTTTTCCGCCGGTGAGCGCGGATCTGTCGACCCCCCAAGTGTCCGCGATGGCCTGCACGATGAACAGTCCGCGCCCACTCTCGTCGTCGACACACGGCTCGCAGCGGGCGAGATCACTGCCCGTGTAGTCGTGGTCGTGGACCTCGACGCGCAGACTACGGTCGGTGACGAGCCCGACACCGCACAGGAGTCTCGCGCTGGGTGTGTGGCACACCCCGTTGGTGGCCAGCTCGGAGATGAGCAGGACCGCGTCGTCGCGCACACCTTCGGGCAGGCGCCACTTGGCCAGTTGCGCGCCCATGGCGTGCCGGGCCGTCCGGACACCGGAGCGGTGCGCGGGAAGTTCCAGCCAGTGCGCCAGATCCGGCCTGACGACGTCTAAGAGCTGCGGGGAGGGAGTCGTGTGGGGGGACACGGTGGTTCGCCTTCCATCGGGGGCGGGCGCAGGCGGGAGACGCGCGGCATCAGCAACAGGCCTGCCGCAGGTGGGGTGTTCCGACGAGAGGCCCAGGTCGCTCACACAAGTAACTATGCCCATAGCTCAGTTCAAGCTGCAACCGACTCCCTGATAATTTCAGAACGTCGGTTTCTGTCTGGCGGCATCAGCAAGTCGCTGTCAGACTAATGCCGGTGACAGTCCCTCAGGAGGTTGGGCGTGAGCGAAGCTCGTTCGGGCACCGGCGCCGGTGCACCCACTGTTCTCCGCATGATCCTCGGCCGGCGGCTGCAGGAGCGGCGACAGGGTGCGGGCGTGTCCCTGGAGAACGCCGCCAGGGCCCTGCGGGTGACCTCCCTGACCATCCGCCGTCTGGAGAAGGCCGAGGTCGGCCTCAAGCCGCTCTACGTCGAGAAGCTGCTGGAGACCTACGGCGCCGACCGCCAGGAGATCGAGGAGTTCGTCGCCCTGGCCGACCGCGCCAACGAGCCCGGCTGGTGGCACGCCTACCGCGATGTGCTGCCGGGCTGGTTCACCGCCTATGTGAGCCTGGAGACCGGCGCCAGGACCCTGCGTACCTATGAGCCGCACTACGTCACGGGACTCCTGCAGACGTACGACTACGCGCGAGGCGTGCTGAGCGGCGGCTTCCCGAACGACAACGACGAAGACCTTGAACGGCGGGTGCAGTTACGTCTGCGCCGCCAGAGTCTGCTGGAGAGGCCGGACTCGCCCACGCTGTGGGCGGTGCTGGAAGAAGCCGTGCTCCACCGGGTGGTGGGCGGTCCCGCTGTCATGCGGGACCAGATAGACCGGCTTCTTGAGGTTGCGGAACTGGACCACGTCAGTGTTGACATCGTCCCGTTCTCGGCGGGTGCCCACGTCGGGGCGTGCGCACCCTTCACCTATTTCCGGTTCCAGGAACCCGAGCTGCCCGACATCGTCTACAGCGAGATCCTCTCCGCCTCCATGTATCTGGACCAACGGTCCGATGTCGTGGCCCATTTGGAGGCGCACAACAGGATGTCGCTGCTGACCTCGTCCGCGGACAGCAAGGCGCTCTTGAACCGCATGCGCAAGGAGTACTCATGACCACCACGGACGACAAGGTCTACAACGGGATGCCCGCGTCGAACCTCGGCGACCAGGGCTGGGAATGCCCCTGGAGCGGTCCCAACGGAGGCCAGTGCGTGGAGACCAAGCAACTGGCCGACGGGCGCGTCGCGTTGCGCCAGTCGACCGATCCCGCCGGACCCGCACTGATCTACACGCCCCAGGAGATGGCCGCGTTCGTCGACGGGGTCAAGCGGGGACTGGCCGATCATCTGATGGCCGGCTGAACCAGAGCATGGGCGATGGAGAGCCGGCCCGGCTGCGATCCGCCCGAGACGCCGATGCACACCACTTGAGAGGGAGAGCATGACCAACGCCCACGCCGCGCGGGACATCGACACCAGCAAGCCGCACTCCGCCCGCATGTACGACTACTACCTGGGCGGCAAGGACCACTTCGAGGTCGACAAGCAGGCGGCCGAGGCGGTCTCAGGCGTCTTCACCGGCGTCTTCGTCGCCGCCCGGGAGAACCGCGGGTTCATGCACCGGGCCACCCGTGCGCTCGCCCGGGAGCACGGCATCCGCCAGTGGCTCGACATCGGCACGGGCATCCCCACCGAGCCGAACCTGCACCAGGTCGCCCAGTCCGTGGTGCCCGAGGCCCGGGTGGTCTACGCCGACAACGACCCCCTGGTCCTCAAGTACGCCGAGCGCCTGATGCGCAGCACCCGCCAGGGCCGCACGGCATACGTCCAGGCGGACGTCAACGACCCCGAGACGCTTCTCAACTCCCCCGAAGTGGCCGAGATACTCGACTTCGACCAGCCGATCGCGCTGTCCCTGAACGCGCTGCTGCACTTCGTCACCGACGAGCAGGACCCGTACGGGCTCGTGGACCGGCTGCTGTCGGTCCTGCCGTCGGGCAGCGCACTGGCCATCAGCCACGTCACCGCGGACTTCGACCCCGAGCCCTGGGCGAAGGTCACCGCGATCTACGCCGAGGGCGGGACACCGGTGAAGGTCCGCACCCGGGACGAGGTCGCGCGTTTCTTCACCGGGCTCGACCTGCTCGACCCGGGCCTCGCCGTCGGCCACCGCTGGCGCCCCGCCCCCGTGAGCGGGGACCGTGACGAGGCGGACGAGCCCACGGACGCGAAGGTCAGCCTGTGGACCGGGGTGGGCATCAAGCCGTAGGCCTGCCGCAGGACGCCAACGATGTTACGTGCGGGAAACCTTGACGACGGCGGTGCCGGATGCCACGATTCCGGCGCCGCCATGTTTGCGTAAACATCTCCAGGTCCAGCCCGACCGACAGATCCGGTCGGCGTTCCGACCGCAGGATGTTTACGTAAACACCGCGTGGCGGCCGGTGGAGGAGGGAGGACAGGAGGCTCCCGGCGAGCAGGGCCCACCGTGCCCGCACTCCCCCAACACCACCAAGCCCACCGGGACTTGGGACGACGAGCCGACGTCATCCGTCCCGCCCGGTATCTGTTCCGACGGCCGCTCAGCCGCGCGCAGGCCTCGCCATGCGCGGAGTCGCCATTCCTGAAAGGGCAAGTCGATGCGCACCATCCCCGCCAGAACCCGCCTGCGGGCCACCTTCGTGGCCGTCGCGATCGCCGCGGTCACCGGCACCACGCTGGCCGGCAGCCCCGCCTCCGCCGCGCCGAGCACGAACACGTCCCAGTTCAAGGGCGTCAACTGGGCCGACCCGCGCGACAACTACGCCGACGACCCGGTCGTCCTGTCCGGCCTGTCACTCACCGACAGCTACGCCCAGACGTACGCCAAGGCGACCCGGGTGATCGCGGCGTTCCGTGCCAATCTCGGTGCCAACACGGTGCGGCTGCCCATCAACCCGTACACGGTGAACGGGAGTTACTGGAAGTCCTACCGCGGGGTGATCGACGCGGCGACGGCACAGGGCTTCAAGGTCATCGTCTCGTACTGGGAGGGGACGGGGGCCAACAAGGACGGCTTCATCGACGACCCCGCCACGTACTGGCCCATGTGGAACACCGTGGTCAAGGCGTACCAGCACAACCAGCGGGTCTACTTCGAGCCGATGAACGAGCCGCACGGCTACACCGACGCCGAGTGGGCCGACCTCGCCGCCAAGTGGCTGGACACCTACTCCAAGGTGCCGCGCAACCGCGTCTTCGTCAGTGGCGCCGGCTACAACGACCACGTCACCACGGTCTGCGCCGACCCGCGCCTGAAGGGCACGTATCTCTCGCTGCACCACTACGGGTTCTGGAAGGACTACGCGACCTACGACCAGTGGGTGAGCGACCTCAAGGAACGCCTCGGCGACTGCGCGAACCGCACCGTGGCCGACGAGTTCGGCGCCCCGATGACCACGGGCCTGAACTACAACGTGCCGACGCCCGCCGACAACTCGGTCAACTTCATCCAGGCCGACACCGACACGTTCCGCAAGCTCGACATGGGTTCGGTGTACTGGCCCGGCCTGCGCACGGACGACACGTACTCGATCCAGAAGCTCATCGGCGACGCGGCCCGCCCCTGGCTGGTCACCACGAACCAGTCCGGCGCCGACCGCCTGGCGTGGGCATGGGGCCGCGGCAAGCCCGTGAAGTCCTGAGTCACCGCTCCGATCCGATGCCCTGATCCGTGTCTCCCGTGCGACGGGGGCACGGATCAGGGCACTTTGGGCATGGGCCGCGGCGACGGTCAGGCGTCTCCCGCCTTTACGCCGGGGACCTGACGCATTTCCGAGATCCTGCCGTCCGTGATGGAGAAGATCGCCATCACACGGAATTCCTGTCGGCCGGTATCTCCACCGTCCGCGGCACCTGCATCATGTCGCCCGCGGATCAGGATGTCGTACTCGATGACGACTTCGTCCGCCGACTCCAGGTACGTGTAGTACGGCTCCCGGATCTCCACCTCTTCGTATTGCTGGGGATAGACCCCGAAGTGCTTCCGCAGCTCCTCGATACCGGCCGCCCTGACGTGACCGCCAGTGATGATGCGCGCGTCAGCCGCCCAGAATCGGTGAATGTCGTCGAGGGTGCCGGCATTCTCGGCCTCACTCAGACCGGATATCCACGTGAACATGCCGTGGAAGAAATCCCGATAGCGCACAGTCGCGTTCATTGCTCGGAATGATCCTTTCGCACACAAAATCACCTTGGTCGCCGACCAAGACCGTACCGCACCACTTGGTCACCGCACAAGGGATCCACTTGGAGTTGACATCTTGGTCACTGACCAAGTTCACTTGTCGTGTTGGTCACTGAACAAGAGCATGCACTCCAGGAGGAAAATCATGGCGAAGACGTGGTTCATCACCGGAGCCTCGAAGGGATTCGGCCGGGAGTGGGCGGAAGCCGCGCTCGAACGGGGCGACCGGGTCGCCGCGACCAGTCGTTCCGAGGCCGCCTTCGACGACCTGGTCGAGAAGTACGGCGACGCGGTGCTGCCGCTGCGCGTCGACGTCGCCGACCGGACGGCCGCGTTCGAGGCCGTGCAGCAGGCGGTCGACACGTTCGGCGAGCTCGACGTCGTCATCAACAACGCGGGCTACGGCCTGTTCGGCATGGTCGAGGAAGTGTCCGAGCAGCAGGCCCGCGACCAGATCGAGATCAACGTGTTCGGCGCGCTCTGGGTCACCCAGGCGGTACTCCCCCACCTCCGCGCCCGCGGCTCAGGCCGCATCATCCAGGTGTCGTCCATCGGCGGCGTCACCTCGCTGCCCGGACTCGGCCTCTACCACGCGTCCAAGTTCGCCCTCGAAGGCTTCACCGCGAGCCTCGCCGCCGAGGTGAAGGCCTTCGGCATCAAGGTCACCCTGGTCGAACCGGCCGGGTACGCCACCGAATGGGCGGGGCCCTCCGCGGTGCAGACCGAACACCTTCCGGCCTACGACGATTTCCGCGCGGCCATGAGCGGCATTTCCTCCCGGCGAGGCGACCCGACCGCGACGCGAGCGGCGATTCTCACCGTGGTCGACGCGGAACAGCCGCCCCTGCGGATCTTCTTCGGTCAGGGCCCGCTGGAAAGGATCACCAAGGAGTACGAGGCGCGGCTCGACGAGTGGCGGAACTGGGACGAGGTCTCCAAAAACGCGTTCTGACCCTGAGCGCGACGCCACATCATCGATCAGAGTGCAGCGAGCGCTACGCCCCCCGACGCACCGTCAACTCGCGGTGCGAGGCCGCGGTTTGGTCGTCGGGGCCGACTGAAGGATCTGCTCGATTCCGAAGTCGAAGCGCTCGCTGTAGTCGATCGAGACGTAGTCCTCCAGCACCGAGTGGAGGCCCGGGAAATGCTGCTCGTCCACCGTTTCCCGCAGACGGTCGTGGAACGCGGCCGGTGTCGCCTGTTCTTCCTGGACGAGCCCGAGCGTGAAATAGAAGAGGCTCCACGACGTCCACGCGGCCGACTTGCGGGTGGGGCAGCCTTCGAAGAGGACCGTCACCACCCGCTCGGAAAAGGCCAATGTGCTCGGCTCGACGGGAAAGGTGCCGGCGACGAGCAGGGCGCCGTCCCGGTGTCCGAGCATCGCCTGCCTCAACCGCCGGAGCAGTTCGGCCACTTGCTCGCGCCAGTCGCCGCGCAGGTTGTCCAGGTCGACCTCGCCCAGAATGGATTCCGCCATCAGGCCGAGCAGCCGGTCCTTGGTCCGGATGTGCCACATGACCGTGTTCATCCGGACGTCGAGTTCGGCTGCGATCGCCCGCGCTGACAGTTTGGCGATGCCGTCCCGTTGCAGGACGACGAACGCGGCCTCGACAACACGGTCGAGTGTGATGCCGACCTTGGTCGGGGCAGCGCCTGGCGTCTTGGTCACCGATCAATGCTACCGGGGCCACCACTCACCGGCAGAAGCCGGGGCTCACAAGGTCGCAACCACCTCGATCTCCACCAGATAGCCCTCGGCGAAGAGCGTCTCCACACCCACGCACGTACTCGCGGGCGGCGTCTGCCCCGCTACCCGAGAGCCGGCGATGAGCCCGATCAACTGCTCCGCGTCGTCGGTGTCGTACCCGACGAGATGGATCGTCTCCTTGATGATTTTGCTACGGCTCGAACCGCCGGCGGCGAGCACCGCATCGATGTTCTCGTAGGCCTTGCTGAACTGCGCCGCCAGGTCGTCCCGACCGACGAGTTCCCCTTTGGCGTCCCACGCGACCTGCCCGGACGTGTAAAGGAGTCCGAGGTCAGGAATGGCCAGGCCGTGGGAGATCACGCCGGTGAGAGGCGGGAGTTCGGCAGGATTCAGTGCGACGGGTGACGGCATCGGGAGCCTTCCTCATTTTCCTGGAATCACCGACGTGCACCCTGCGCGTTCACGCAATGCTCAGCGCGAGTCCGCCGAGTTGCGACGTGACGACGCCGGAATGGGGTGCCGCATCGGAACGGTTGCCGCTGTTGATGCGATCAGGACGGTCGCGACGGCATCGTCCTTGTTGGTGAGACGATGCTCCTTCGACGAGTCGAAGTGCACCGAATCCCCGGTGTCGAGCTGAAGCGATACACCCGAAATATCGAGAGTGATCGCCCCTGACAGCACGTGCAGCCATTCTTCGCCGACGTGCCGGGCGGTCTTGGTGTTCTTACCGGCTGCCAATTCGACCCGGATGACGGACATGGTTTCCCGCGGCCCGCTCAGTACGGTGTAGCGGCCGTCCTGCCCGTCACGCGTCATCGCCGCGTCGGCACGCACCAGATGGAAGTCGTCCTGATCGGGCTCCTGCACCAACTCGCTGATGGATACGCCGTAAACGCGGGCGATCTGCAGCAGGGCACCGATGGACGGCTTGCGTACGCCCTTCTCCAGGCGCGAGAGATGCGCCGAGGAAATGCCGGTCTGTTCAGCCAGTGTCGTCAGGGTGATGCCACGCTCGCCCCGCATGTCCTTGAGGCGTTGGGCAACCCAGAGATCAGTGTCGTCCTCGATCGGCATTCCGGCACAATAACATGCCTCTGAGGCAATAGAGCGGGCCTGCCAGGTACATCGGACGGCTCCCGTCTACACGAGGTTCAGCAGTTCCCGCTCAAGGATGTGCGGGCTCGTCAGCAGGCCGACGTGGGTGATGTCGTGCAGTGCCACGACCCGGAATCCCCGTTTCTCCGCCGAGGCGGCGATATCGGTGAAGAGGGCCTGATCGGCACAGTAGATATAGGTGACCGCCCTGCTCGCCAGAGCGTCTTCGCTCCCGGGACCGAGCGGCTCCTCGTGGGTGAGGCGCGGCATCGGCGTCATCCTGCTCGAAAGCCACGCCGTCGCCTCGTCGTCCGCCCCGAGCAACCCGGGGTCGAGAGCCGCCACCTCCCACTCGGCCGGCCCCGGCGACTCGGAGAACGCCTTCTCCAGCCACGGCAGCATCGTGAACGCCGACTCACCGGTCACCGGGGCGAACGCGTCCGCGTACACAACCTGCCCGACCCGATCGGGGGCGAGCGCGGCCACTCCCGTGATCACCATCCCGCCGTAGCTGTGTCCGACCAGGATCGCGTCCACCACCCCTTCGGATTCCAGGAGTTCGGCGATTTCCCGCGCGTGGACACCCAGGCCGACGTCCGGCGCGGAGAGCTCGCTCCGCTCGGCGAGGCCGGTCAACGTGGGCGTGAGAACCGTGTGGCCGGCGCTCTCCAACAGGGGGCGCAACCGGTCCCAACACCAGCCGCCACCCCACGAACCGTGTACGAGTACGAACGTAGCCATAGCCCGCTCCTCCTGAGATTCCAGAGCCCCTCGGTCTCCCCACAGAGTCACGGTCCGGCCCCACCCACGTCAACCTCATGGGCAAAATAAGTTGCCTCTCAGGCCAACAGGCCGACCGGCACGGCAGTCGTCACAGCATCGCGAGCCCTGGTTCGTGCAGGATCTGCGCGGTATGGGCCAGCAGCTCGGAGCCCTGCCTGCCGTCCATGAGCCGGTGGTCGAAGGAGAGCGCCAGTTGGGTGCCCCAGCGCGGCTCGATGCGTTCGTTCCCGTCGCCGTCCTGGACGACCCAGGGCATACGGCGGACGACACCGACCGCGAGGATGGCGGCCTCCCCCGGGTTGAGGATCGGCGTACCGGTGTCCACACCGAACACCCCCACGTTGGTCAGCGTGACGGTGCCGCCGGTCATGTCCTGAGGGGAAGTGCGGCCGGCGCGGGCGGTCGCCGTGAGGTCCGCCAGCGCCTGGGCCAGTTCGTGCAAGGACATCCGGTCCGCACCCTTGATGTTCGGCACGACCAGGCCACGCTCGGTCGCCGCCGCCACACCCAGATTGACGTAGTGCTTCAGGACGATCTCCTGCGCCGCCTCGTCCCAACTGCTGTTCGCCTCAGAGGTCTTGGCCAGGGCGATCAGAAACGCCCGGGCGAAGAACAGCAGCGGAGTGACCCGCAGATGGCGGAACTCCCGGCGCCCGGCGACGAGTTCACGAAGCCGCATGGTGGCGGTGACGTCGACGGTGATGAACTCGGTGACGTGCGGTGCGGTGAAGGCGGAGGCGACCATGGCGGCGGCCGTGTGCTTGCGAACTCCCCTTATCGGTACGCGAGTTTCGGAGGTACGAGAGGTGTCAGGGGCCAGGGCGGAAGCGGTCTGCGGGGTCGCGCCTCGGGCGACCTGGTGAATGTCTTCGCGGGTGATGGTGTTCCCGGGCCCGGTGGGGGCGACGGTCGTCAGGTCGACCCCGAGGTCCTTGGCGAGTTTACGGACCGGCGGTTTGGCCGCCGGCCGAGCTGCGGCAGACTCCGGGGCGCTGACCTCGACGCTGTCCGCACGTTGCGGCTGCACGGAGTGCGCGGGACGCCTTCTGCGACGGCCGTTACCGGTGTCCTGCGGGCCGTAGCCGACCAGCAGTGCGGCCTGTTCCGCATCCGGCTGCTGCTGCACCGCCCCGCCGTCCGGTTCTCCGCTCGTCGCCTCTCCCGGTGCCTCGGTGTCGATCGTGATGAGCGGCCTCCCGACCGGAAGGAGCTCCCCCACCTCCGCATGGAGGGCGCTGACCACCCCGGCATAGGGCGAGGGAAGTTCGACGGCGGCCTTGGCCGTCTCCACCTCGACGATGATCTGGTTGACCTCGACGACGTCACCGGGCCGGACCGACCAGGCGAGGATCTCCGCCTCCGTCAGACCCTCGCCGACGTCGGGAAGCAAGAACTGCTGCGGGCTCGTCACGACGGCGCCCCTCCTAGTAACTCAGGCTGCGGTCAACGGCGTTGAGGATCCGGTCGACACCGGGCAGCCAGTCCGACTCCAGACGGCTGGGCGGGTACGGGGTGTCGTATCCCGCGACCCGTACGACGGGCGCTTCGAGGAAGTGGAACTCCTCGTCCTGCAGTCGCGCGGCGACCTCCGCCCCGAACCCGTGGGAGAAGGCGGCCTCATGGACGACGACGGCACGCCCGGTGCGGTGCACGGACGCGCGGACGGTCGTGACGTCCCACGGAGACAGACTGCGCAGATCTACGACCTCCACGCTGCGGCCCTCCTCCGCCGCGACGTCGGCCGCCTCCAGGGCGACCGGCACGCTCGGGCCGTAGGCGATCAGCGTCACGTCCGTTCCCGCACGGCGGATGACCGCCTGCTCCAGCGGGAGCGCCGAGGCCGGGGTGACCTCTCCCTTGGTCCAGTAGTGCCGCTTGGGTTCGAGGAACACCACGGGGTCGTCCTCGGCGACGGCTTGTTGGATCATGTGGAACGCATCGTTCGGGGTGGAGCAGGTGACCACCTTCAGCCCGGCCGTGTGGGCGAAGTACGTCTCCGGCGACTCCGAGTGGTGCTCGATCGAGCCGATGCCACCGCCGTAGGGGATACGGATCACGACAGGCAGGGAGATGCGGCCCGCCGAGCGGTGTCGGAGCTTGGCGAGTTGGGTGATGATCTGGTTCGCGGCCGGGTAGACGAAGCCGTCGAACTGAATCTCGCAGACGGGCCGGTAGCCGCGCATCGCGAGGCCGATCGCCGCTCCGACGATGCCTGCCTCGCCCAGCGGGGTGTCGACCACTCTCAGGTCGCCGAACTCCTTGCGCAGTCCGTCCGTCACGCGGAACACACCGCCGAGCCGGCCGATGTCCTCGCCCATGAGCAGGACTTGGGGATCGTCGGAAAGGGCTTGGCGCAGGCCGTCGTTGAGGGCCTTGACCATGGAGACGGTCATTTCCGGTCTCCGTCCTGTGGGCCGGTGGAGACGAACTCCACGTGCTGGCGCAGCTGTTGGCGCAGATCGTCGGGCATCCGCGCATAGGTGTGCTCGAAGGGCGAGGACGGGTCGGGGTCGGCCAACGCGCGGCAGCCGGCGCGCAGTTGTTCGGCCAGGTCTCGTTCGCGCGCTTCGAGGTCGGTGAAGTACTCGTCGGTCGCGGCGCCCGTCGACTGAAGATGGGCGCGCAGCCGCTCCAGCGGGTCCCGGGCGGTCCAGTCCTCGGTCTCTTCGGCGGCCCGGTATCGCGTCGCGTCGTCGGCCGTCGTATGGGCGTTGACGCGGTAGGTGACCGCCTCGATCAGCGTCGGGCCACCGCCGCTTCGCGCCCGGTCCAGCGCCTGGCGCGTCGCGGCGAGGCAGGCCAGTACGTCGTTGCCGTCGACGCGGATGCCCGGAAAGCCGTATCCGGTGGCTCGTTGGGCCGCGGGGATCCGGCTCTGCACGCTGTAGGGGGCGGAGATGGCCCACTGGTTGTTCTGGCAGAAGAAGACCACCGGCAGGTTCTGTGCGGCCGCCCAGATGAACGCCTCGTTCGTCTCGCCCTCGCTCAGCGCGCCGTCGCCGAGGAACGCCAGCACGGCCGTCTCGCGCTCGGGGTCGCCCGAGCCGGTGCTGCCGTCCCGGTACAGGCCCATCGCGTAGCCCACCGCGTGCAGGGTCTGCGCGCCGATGACCAGCGTGTACAGGTTGAAGTGATGTTCGTAGGGATCCCAACCGCCCAGTGTGGTACCCCGGAAGAGTCCGAGTAGCGACACCGGGTCGAGGCCTCGGCACCAGGCCACGCCGTGCTCGCGGTAGGTGGGGAAGACCATGTCCCGGTCGTTCAGCGCGTACGCGGCTCCGACCTGCGCCGCCTCCTGGCCACGAAGTGACGGCCACAGGCCCAACTCCCCTTGCCGTTGCAGGGCGATGGCCTCCGTGTCCAGTCGGCGGACGAGCGACATGTCGCGGTAGAGGGCGGGGAGGTCGACGGTCGCCGGGTCGAGCGGCAGCCGAGGATCCGTCCCCAAGCTCCCTGCTGGATCGAGCAGTTGAATGGGTGGATCGGCCAATGACGTTTCCGACAGCGGGTCTTGTACGGCGTGTGCCATGCGGGTTCTCTCTCCGGGCGACGCTCTCGACGAGGAGGGCGGGTCAACGGGCTTTGTCGGTGCGGGGGTTCAGCGCGGGGCCATGCGCAGGGCGCCGTCGAGGCGGATGACCTCGCCGTTGAGCATCGGGTTGTCGAGGATGTGGGTGACCAGGCCGGCGTATTCGTCGGGGGAACCGAGACGGGACGGATGCGGTACGGCGGCGCCCAGTTGGGTCCGTGCCTTCTCCGGCAGGCTCGACAGCAACGGGGTGTCGAACAGCCCGGGCGCGACCGTGACGACACGGATGGCCGAGTCGGCGAGGTCCCGGGCCGCGGCCAGGGTCAGCGAGACGACCCCGCCCTTGCTCGCGGCGTACGCGGCCTGGCCGATCTGGCCGTCGTAGGCGGCGATCGACGCGGTGCAGACGATGACGCCTCGATCCCCGTTGTCCGGGGCGTTGTTGGCCATGACAGCGGCAGCGGCGGCGAGCACGTGGAAGGTGCCGAGCAGATTGATCTCGACCACGCGCCGGAAGTCCTCGGCGGGCAGCACTCCCCGCTTGCTCAGGATGCGGCCGGGCGTCGCGACTCCGGCGCAGTTGACCGCCGCACGTACCGGCCCGCGCTCTGCCGCGTACGCGAAGGCCTGCCGGACCTGACCCGGATCGGTCACATCCGCGGCGACGAAATGTGCGCGCTCCCCCAACGCGGCGGCCGCGGCCTCTCCTTGGCTGTTCGGGAGGTCCAACAGCACGACGGTACGGCCCTGCCGGTGCAGCCGGTGTGCGGTCGCCCGCCCCAGCCCCGAGCCGCCTCCCGCTATGACGGCAACAGCATCGCGAGATGTCACGGTGCCCGCCTTCCTTCAAGTCGTCGGAACGTGCAAGTCGTAGGGAATGCGCAAGTCGTAGGACACGGGGGCGAGTTCAGGAGTCGGCGAGATGGCGGCTGATGACCATGCGCTGGATCTGGTTGGTGCCTTCGAAGATCTGCGTGATCTTCGCCTCGCGCATATAGCGCTCCACGGGGTGCTCGCGGACGTATCCCGCACCGCCGAGGACCTGTACGGCGTCGGTGGTCACGGCCATGGCGGTGTCCGTCGCGATGAGTTTGGCGATGCTGGCCTGGCGGCTGAACTCCTGGCCGGAGTCCTTGCGTCGGGCGGCGACCAGGTAGGTGGCGCGGGCCGCTTCGGTGCGCGCGGCCATGTCGGCGAGCAGGAATCCGACGCCCTGGTGCTCGATGATGCGACGGCCGAACGTCCGGCGCTCGCGGGCGTAGTCGACCGCGTGGTTGAGCGCCGCCTGCGCGATGCCGACCGCGACCGCGGCGATGCCGAGCCGGCCGGCGTCGAGTGCGGAGAGCGCGATCTTCAGCCCTTGACCGGGCTCCCCGATCAGCCGGTCGCCGGGGATGTGCACATCGTCGAAGTGCATCACCGCGGTGGTCGAACTGCGCAGTCCCATCTTGCGCTCCGGAGCACCCGCGCTCAGGCCGGGCGACCGGGCGTCCACGTGGAAGCAGGAGATGCCGTTGCGCGGGTCCGCGGACGTACGCAGAAACACGGTGTAGAAGTCGGCTTCGCCGCCATGCGTGACCCAGGCCTTGGTGCCCCGGGCCACCCACGCCTCGCCGTCACGTGTCGCACCCGCCCGGATGGCACTGGGGTCGGAACCCGCGTGCTCCTCCGACAGGCAGTAGGCGCCGAGTGCGGCGCCGCTGAGTTGCCACGGCAGCAGCGTCTGTCGCTGTGCTGCGGAGCCGAAGGCCGAGACGGGGTGGCAGGACAGGGTGTGGACGCTGACACCAACGGCGACGGCGGCCCACCGAGCGGCCAGTTCTTCGAGTACTTGCAGGTAGACGGCGTAGGGCTGGCCCCCGCCCCCGACGTCCTCGCCGAACGGAAGGGTCAGCAGCCCCGCCTGGCCCAGGACCCCGAACACCTCACGAGGAAAGCGGCCCTCTTCCTCGAACTCCGCTGCGCGCGGGGCGAGTTCCTTGTCCGCGATGTCGACCGTCAGCTCCAGTAGCTCCCTGGCCTCGCCGGAGAGCAGTTCGCGCTCAACCTTCACCGCTGGGTCCCTTCCTCACGCCCTCGAACGGCGGTCGCCGACCAGTTGCAGGCGTTGTCAGTGGACCGGCGGGACACAGGCGCTGGCAATTAAGTTGCGGGTATCTTGCACGTAATGCAAAAAAGCCGAGCCAGAACAGGCTCACCCGCAAAAAACACGCACGCGGAGGAGGACCACATGACCGACACGGCACTCATCGACAGCGTCGACCGCGCGATTCTGGAGCTGCTGGTCGAGGACGGCCGCCGGACGATGACGGAGATCGCGGAACGGGTCAGCCTCTCCCCGTCGGCGGTCAAACGCCGGGTCGACCGGCTGGAGCGGGTCGGAGTCATCGCGGGCTACACGGTTACCCTCGACCACGGCAAGCTGGGCTCCGGTTTCGAGGCGTTCGTCGAGCTGCGGTTCGCCGGCGACGTCAAGGTCGAGGCGATCACGATGGCCGCCACCAGCGTCCCGGAGGCCCTGGAGGTCTTCACCGTCGCGGGCGACCCCGACGCCCTGGTCCGCGTCCGGGTGACCAACGTGCAGCACCTGAGAGACGTCATCGACCGGCTCCGGCGCACGGGCGCGGTGATCGGCACGAAGACGCTGATGGTGCTGGGCGCGTGGCGCAGAGGCGACTGAAGGGCCGGGTCACCAGTACCATGGAGGCAACATTTCTTGCCTGTGAGGTTGACACGGACCGGAAGATGGTTGCAGCCTGAAAGAAATTCCTCGTGACCCGCGCACCATGAGCCGCGACCCGGAAAGGACGTACCGATGTCCCTCACCACCGGCAGCAACGACATCGACTTCGAGAACACCGAGGAACTGGACATTCCTCGCCTGGCGGAGAGCCGCGAGTCCGTCGAGGCCGAACGCGCCCACCGCAAGCGGCAGTTGGCGGCGGCGTTCCGGATCTTCGCCCGCTACGGCTTCGACGAGGGCATCGCCGGACACATCACCGCGCGGGACCCCGAGTTCCCCGACAGGTTCTGGGTCAACCCGTACGCGGTGCACTTCTCCAAGATCCGCGTCAGCGACCTGCTCCTCATCGACGAGGAGGGCCGGGTCGTCGAGGGCGAACGCCGGACCAACAAGGCGGCCTTCTGGATCCACTCCTCCATCCACCAGGCCCGCCCGGACGTCGTGGCCGTGGCACACGCCCACACCATCCACGGCAGGGCCTTCGCGTCACTCGACAAGCTCCTGGACCCGATCGTGCAGGAGTCCTGCGCCTTCTACGACGACCACGTGCTGTTCGACGAGTACAAGGGCCTGGTGCTGGAGCGGACCGAGGGCGAGCGGATCGCCGTCCGGCTCGGCGACCGGCGGGCCGCCATCCTCCGCCACCACGGTCTGCTGACGGTCGGGCGGTCCGTCGAAGAGGCCGCGTGGTGGTTCATCACGATGGATCGCGCCTGCCAGATGCAGCTCCTGGCCGACGCCGCCGGTAAGCCCCGCGTCATGACCGAGGAGGAAGTCACCCTGGCCCACCGGCAGTTCAGCAACGCCAACATGGCCCGGCACAACTTCAACCTCCTGGCCGACCTCGTGGTGGAGGAAGAACCCGACGTCCTGGGCTGAGACACCGCGACCACAACCGCACGTCGACGTACGTCTACACATCGGGCGCGTAGTGCTTGCCATCACCCCTGCGCTCCACCGGAGGCAGATTCCGCCGCGGCGTCTCGACCGGTCCTACGGCGAGACCGCGCGCCCGCCGCCAACCGGCCCGGGCCCGCGGGTGGTAGCGCCGCTCGAACGGCACGAGGTGCCAGCCGAGCGCGACGGTGCGGCCCACCAGCCACAGCCCGACCGCGCTCCGACGGGACCAGCGGTAGCCCAACTTGGCGCGCACCGTGGGCGGATACATCCCGACGGTGAGCCAGACGAAGGGCCGGGTCAGCGGACCCCGGATCACCCGCCACACCACGTCCGGCAGCCACTTCAGAAAGGGTGGCCTGCCGATGCGGCGGATGTCGAGCACGGCGCGTGCCGCCCAGTTGTCCTCCAGGGTGTCGGCGCACATCCGCTCGAAGTACACGGTGAACCCTGCCCAGTTGGCGGGAGCGGGCCGGTCGCTGACCCCGTAGAGCCGATACCACTGAAGACTCTCGGCGTAGAACTGCTCCTTCTGTTCCTCCGTCAGCGGCCGGCCGAAGTACTGGCACACCAGCACCGGGACCATGACGAAGGTCGCGTGCGCCCAGAAGAAGGTGTCCGGGTCGAGGGCGTGATAGCGCCGCCCCTGGCCGTCAACTCCCTTGATACCGACGTGATAGTCGCGCACCTCGCGGGCGGTACGGGCCGCGTCCGGGCCGTCGTAGATCACTCCGGCGATCGGGTAGAGCGAACGGAGCAGCCGTTCCCAGCGCTCCTCGAAGAACTCTGAGTGTTCCTCGACTCCGGCACCGAGGGCGGGATGCATGTTCTGCATCGACCCGGCCCAGAGGCCGATCAGCATGCCCCGCCAGTCGCTGAAGTACCGCCAGGCCAGAGACGACGGCCCGAGCGGCTCGGGTGTCGACGGGTCGCCGGGTGTGGTCACGGGCCGCTCCTGACTGCCGAGTTGAGGTTCTTACAGGGCCCACCAGCAGTACAGCCGCCGGTTCTCCGCTGCGGCTCTCCTGGCCAGGCCGGACAACCGATGGAGCACTTCCGACGTCTTGGTGGGCGTGAATCTCAGTTCCTCGACAGCCGCGAACGGCCCTGCCGCCAGGTCCAGTCGCTCTCCGGACGCCGTGGCCAGCGCGTCCCGGAGCGTGTCGGAGACGCTGATGACAAAGGCTCCTTCTGCCTCGGGGTCCGAGAGCAGCTGCCCGGAGCGGGGGCGGGCGCGTGCCTCGTCGTAGGTGCAGTCGGTGAGGATGCCTTCGAGCCGCGCCATCACGACCACCGGGTCGATGCCCTTGAGGGACAACACGTCGAACACCGACGCGTCGGGCCCGCCCGGTCCGTCGAGGACACCCACGGCGGCCTCGTCACTCGCGGCCGAGAAGTACTCGCACATCACCATGCCGTAGAGCGTGCCCTATGCAGCCGTCCGACGGCGACTGTCGTACGGTGACCGCTCGCGGTGGGGGAACGAAAGGGTGGGAATGGCAATTCACGGGGGCGAGTCGGTGCGAACACTGCCGGACATCCTGCGGGAGCACGCGACTCGGATCGGTGGGAAGACCGCGTACCGGGACGACCAACGTGCCGTCACCTACGGGGAGTTGGAGCAGCGCACCGGCCGGGTGGCGGGGCATCTGGCTCGGCTCGGGGTACGGCGTGGGGACCGGGTCGCGATCCATCTGGGCAACCGGGTGGAGCTGGTGGAGACCTGGCTCGGGGTGCTGCGCGCCGGGGCGATCGGCGTACTCCTCAACCCCGCCGCCTCGGAAGAGGAGTTGGCGTACTTCCTCGACGACTGCGGCGCCGTAGCGATGGTGAGCGAGGAACCACCCGCCCAACTCGCCTCCGTACAGCGGGTGATCGTCGTCGGACAGGACGACCAGCCCGAGGGCACGATCGCCTTCGAGAGTCTTGCCGGTACGGATTCGGGTACGGCACCCCGTGACGACCTCGGGATCGACGAGCCCGCCTGGATCCACTACACCTCGGGCACCACCGGGCAGAGCAAGGGCGTTGTCTCCACGCAGCGTTCGGGACTGTGGTCGGTGACGGCGGCCTACGTACCGGCGTTCGGCCTGGAGCAACAGGATCGGCTGCTCTGGCCGTTGCCGATGTTCCACGCCCTCGGCCACTCCGTGTGCCTGTTGGGCGTCCTCTCGGTCGGTGCGACCGCGCGCGTCCTCGCGCCCGGCGCGAACCTCGCCGAGGCGCTGACCGCCGAGCCGTTCACGATCCTGGGCGGGGTGCCCGCCACCTACCGCCTCCTGCTGGAGTCGCTACGGGAGACCGCGCGTCCGGTGCCTCCCTCGCTGCGGGTGTGTGTCAGCGGAGGCGCGCCCTGCTCCCCTGAGTTGCGGACCGAGGCCGAACTGACCCTGGCCGCGCCCCTGTTGGACGGCTACGGCTCCACAGAGACCTGCGGAAAGATCGCGATCGAGCGGCTCGACGACCCCCGTGACGACCCTTCGCGTGGTTTCCCGCTGCTGGTGCTGGACGTCCGGATCACCGATCCGTCCACCGGTGCCGAGGCCGGCGAAGGGGACGAGGGTGAAATCTGGGTGCGCGGTCCCGGGCTGATGACCGGCTACCACAACCGCCCGGACGCGACGGCCGAGGCGTTCACCGACGGCTGGTACCGCACCGGGGACCTCGGTCGGCTCGACGCGAACGGTCAGCTCCATGTCACCGGCCGCGTCAAGGAGTTGATCATCCGGGGCGGTGTGAACATCAACCCCTCCGAAGTGGAGCGGGTCTTGCTGGCCCGCCCCGACATCGCCGACGCCGCTGTGGTCGGCCGACGGCACGACGTGCTGGGCGAGGTGCCGGTGGCGTTCGTCGTGCCCGGCCCGGACGGGGTCGACACGGCGCTGGCCCTCGCCGCCTGCCGAGAACGGCTGTCCGGGTTCAAGGTGCCGGACGAGATCTATCCGACCGCGGCCCTCCCCCGTACCGCGTCCGGCAAAATCGCCCGGGCCGTCCTCGCCGAGCAGTTGCCGGAGCGCCTCGCCGCGGAACGTACGACCGCCTCGGCCGCGCTGCGCGAGCGGCTCGCGGCCGCGTCCGACGCGATACTCGACCTCGTTCTCGAAGTGACGGCACGGACTCTCGACGTACCCGTGCGGGAGCTGGACTCCGAAGTGCCGTTCAACGAACAGGGATTGACCTCGCTCGGCGCTGTCCTGCTGCGCGACCGGCTGGGCACGGCGACCGGCCTCGCGCTGCCCGCGACGCTGGTGTTCGACCACCCCACGCCCTCCGCCGTGGCGACCCTGGTGCGTGACGCGCTGCACGGCGACAGCCCCGCGCTTACCACCGGAGACGGTTATGACGCCGAACCCGGTGAACCGATCGCCATCGTGGCCATGACCTGCCGCTACCCAGGCGGAGTCGAATCCCCGGAGGATCTATGGCAGTTGGTCGCCGACGGCACCGACGCGACCTCCGACTTCCCCGCCGACCGCGGCTGGAACGTAGCCGACCTGTACGACCCGGACCCCGACCACCTCGGCAAGTCGGTCACCCGCCGGGGCGGATTCCTGGACCGCGCGGCCGACTTCGACGCGGCCTTCTTCAACATGTCGCCCCGCGAGGCCCTCGCCACCGACCCCCAGCAGCGGCTGCTCCTGGAGACCGGCTGGGAACTGCTAGAACGGGCGGGCATGGACCCCGCTGGTCTGCGCGACAGCGACACCGGCGTCTTCGTCGGCGTCATGCACGCCACCTATGCGAGCCGTCTACTGCACCGCGGCGGACACGAGTTGGAGGCGCATCTCGCCCTCGGTTCGGCGGGCAGCGTGGCCTCCGGCCGTATCGCCTACACCCTGGGGCTGCGCGGGCCCGCCGTGACGTTGGACACCGCGTGCTCGTCGTCGCTGGTCGCGATGCATTCGGCTGTACGGTCCCTGCGCGACGGGGAGTGCTCGCTCGCCGTCGCCGGCGGGGTCACGATGATGGCCTCGCCCGGCCCGTTCATCGCGTTCAGCAGACTGCGCGGGCTGGCCCCGGACGGCCGCTGCAAGCCCTTCTCGGCGGCGGCCGACGGCACCGCCTGGGGCGAGGGCGTCGGCCTGGTCCTGCTGGAACGGCTCTCCGACGCACGGCGCAACGGACATCCCGTACTCGCCGTACTGCGCGGCTCGGCCGTCAACTCCGACGGCGCGTCCAACGGCCTCACCGCGCCCAACGGCCCTGCCCAGCAGCGGGTGATCCGCTCGGCGCTGGCCGACGCGGGACTGTCCCCGGCCGACATCGACACCGTGGAGGCCCACGGCACGGGCACCGCACTCGGCGACCCGATCGAGGCACACGCGCTCCTCGCCACCTACGGCCAGGACCGCACCGCCCAACGCCCGCTGTGGCTGGGCTCGTTGAAGTCCAATCTCGGTCACACCCAGGCCGCGGCCGGTGTCGGCGGCGTCATCAAGACCGTACTGGCCATGCACCACGACCGACTCCCCCGCACCCTCCACGCCGACAAGCCGTCGCCCCACGTGGACTGGTCGTCCGGCACCGTACGACTCCTGTCCCAGGACGAGGAGTGGCTCCCCGAGCCCGGCCGCCCGCGACGAGCGGCGGTGTCGGCGTTCGGCATCGGTGGGACCAACGCGCACGTGATCCTGGAGGAACCGGAGGCGGCCGTAGTCGACGAACCGCCGCTTCGCCGCCCAGTGACACCCCCGCTGCTGCTCTCGGCGGCGAGCCCGGCAGCCCTGCGCGAACAGGCCGCACGCACCGCGGACTTCCTGCGCGAGCACCCCGAACTCCCTTTGCCGGACGTGGCGTTCACGCTCGCCACCACGCGAGCCGCGCTCCCCCACCGAGCCACCGTTCCCACCGACGACCGAACGGCGACACTGACCGCCCTCGACGCCCTGACAACATCCGCCCCGCCACACACCACCAACCCCTCCGCCCGCCTGGCCCTGCTCTTCACCGGCCAGGGAGCTCAACGAACGGGCATGGGGCAGGAGTTGTACGACACCTTTCCGCAGTTCGCGACCACCTTCGACGCCTTGTGCGCCCGCTTCGACGCCCACCTGGAACGTCCGCTCCGCTCAATCCTCCGGGACACCGACGCGGGCGCGCTGCTGAACCGTACGGACTTCGCCCAGGCGGCCCTGTTCACCTTCGAGGTGTCCGTCTTCCGGCTGCTCGAATCCTGGGGCGTGCGGCCGGAGTTCCTGGCCGGACACTCGGTCGGCGAGCTGGCGGCGGCCCACTGCGCGGGCGTGCTGTCCGAGGCGGACGCCGTCGAACTGGTCGCGGCACGCGGGAGGTTGATGCGGGAGCTGCCGGAGGGCGGTGCCATGGTGGCGCTCGACGCCACCGAGGCGGAGGTGACGCCCGAGCTGACCGACGGGGTCACGATCGCGGCGGTGAACGGCCCCCGCGCGGTCGTCGTCTCCGGCGCTGAGGAGCCGGTCCTCGCGCTCGCGGAGCGGTTCGCCGTACGCGGCCGTCGTACCGTCCGGCTACGGGTCAGCCACGCCTTCCACTCCCCTCTCATGGAGCCGATGCTCGCCGAATTCCGGCGGGTGGCAGGCAAGTTGACGTACCACGCCCCCACCATCCCGGTGATGTCGGGCCTGACCGGGCTTCCGGCCACCGGGGACGAGCTGCGGTCAGCCGACTACTGGGTACGGCATGCCCGTGAGGCCGTGCGGTTCGGGGACGCCGTGCACTGGCTGGCGCACGACGGACGGGTCATCGCGTTCACCGAGATCGGGCCGGACGCCCAGCTCACGGCCCAGGCCGCGGCGAGCCTGGCCGGGACCGGCAAGGAAGTTCTCTTCGCCCCTGCGGCCCGCCGGGACGGCGCCGAGCCGCGGACGGTGTTCGACGCGCTCGGCCAACTCCACGTTCATGGTGTGCGGTTGGACTGGCGCCGGGTATACGCCGACAGTGGCGCCCGACGCGTCGACGGCCTGCCGACCTATCCCTTCCAGCGTCAGCGCTACTGGCTGCCCGACACCGGTGCCGACGCGAGCGCCGGTTCCGGGCACCCGCTGCTCACGCAGACGGTCACGATGCCGGGTACCGAACGCCTGCTGTGCACGGGCCGGTTGTCCGGCGCGGGCCAGCCGTGGCTGCGCGACCACGTCGTGGGCGGGCACGCCCTCGTGCCCGGCGCCGCGTTCGCCGACCTCGTGCTGCACGCGGGCGACCTGTGCGGTCTCGCCGTACTGGAGGAACTCGCCCTGCTCAACCCGCTGTTCCTCCCCGAGGACGACGAAGAGGGCATCCAACTCCAGGTGGTCCTGGGCGAGCCGGACGACTCCGGGCGCCGAAGCGCGGACGTGTACGCACGGCCCGAGGAATCCGGCGCGCTCGGTGCCTGGACGCAGCACGCGACCGGTCGGCTCGGCCCGGCCGTTCCCGGCGTCCTGGACGGCGCGCTCTCCCTCACGGCGTGGCCGCCGGCGGGAGCCACGCGGGTGGATCTCTCCGGTGCCTACGAGCGGGTGGCCGAGGCCGGGCTGGCGTACGGTCCGGCGTTCCAAGGGGTCACGGCGTTGTGGCGGCGGGACGAGGAACTGTTCGCCGAGGTGGGCCCGTTGCCGGTCGCGGACGCCCGGCACCACATGCTGCACCCGGCCCTGCTGGACGCCGCCCTGCACCCGGGGCTGCTCGCCGAACCCCCGACCGGTGCGCCCCGACTGCCGTTCGCCTGGCGGGGGTTGACGCTGCACGCCACGGGTGCGACGGCCCTGCGCGTCCGAATGACGACGACCGGCCCGGACTCGATCACCCTCGACCTCGCCACCCCGACGGGTGCGCCGGTGGCCCGGCTGGAGTCGATGACTACTCGACCGGCACCGGAGATGGGTCCCACTCCGGGCGGAGAGCTGTACCGGCTGCGCTGGACAGGCGTTCCGACCGCCGGCGAAGCACCCGCCGTAGCGATGTCCGAGACGGACGACCTGAACCTGGCCGCGTTCCTCGCCTCCGCCGACGACGAGTCGTCCTGGGCCGAGGAAACACCGGAGTTGGTCGTGGCGTCCTTGTCCGCTCCCGGCGACACGAGCACGGACCCGGCCGCCGCAGCAAACGAACTGACCGTGCGGGCAATGGAGTTGCTGCAAACACATCTCGCCGGCTCCAAACGGCTGGCCGTGGTCACACGCGGTGCCGCCGAGGCCTCCCCCGACCTGCCCGCCGCCACGGTCTGGGGCCTGCTGCGGACCGCGCAGTCCGAGTACCCCGGGCGCCTCACCCTCGTGGACGTCGACGACGACCCCGAGTCACTACGACAGATGTCCGCCGCCCTCGCCACCGGAGAACCCCAAATCGCCGTCCGGGACGGCATGTTGAGCGTTCCCCGACTGGCGACCGCACCCGGTTCGGCGACCGACGGCTCTCTCGGTGGGGGCACTGTCCTCATCACCGGTGGCACCGGGTCCCTGGGGGCGATGCTGGCCCAGCACCTGGTCGACCGGCATGGAGTTCGGCGGCTCGTCCTCCTCAGTCGGCGTGGTGAACAGGCGCCGGGTGCGCGGGAGTTGCGGAACGCTCTCCAGCAGGCGGGCGCGCAGGTGGACCTCGTGGCCTGCGACATCGCCGAGCGGGACCAACTCGCCGCCGTAGTCGAGACGTTCGGGCCCGACCTGACCGCCGTAGTGCACGCGGCCGGCGTCCTGGACGACGGTGTGCTGGCCTCGATGACTCCTGAACGGCTGGCGGTGGTGATGCGGCCGAAGGCCTACGCGGCTTGGCACTTGCATGAGTTGACGAAGGATCTGCCGCTGACGCGGTTCGTGCTGTTCTCGTCGGCGGCCGGGCTGCTGGGCAATCCCGGTCAGGCCAACTACGCGGCGGCGAACTCCTTCCTGGACGCACTCGCCCGCCATCGCGCTGAACTCGGCCTGCCCGCACTGTCGTTGGTCTGGGGTGCGTGGGCGGACGAGGAGGGCATGGCGGCGCGTAGCGGGCGGGTTCACGGCGGTTCGGTGCGCGCGGTCTCCCCTGAGCAGGCGTTCGCGCTCTTCGACGCCGCGCTCGGCAGTGGTGAACCGGTCCTCGCGCCACTGCCGTTGGACCGCTCGCCGAAGGCAATTCCGGCCGGGACGGTCGTTCCGCCGCCGCTGCGCGGGCTGTTGCGCGCGGAGCGGCAGTCGGCCTCTTCCGCCGTCCCGGCGGACGGTGCCGCCGGGTCCTGGCGGGGCCGGCTCGCGGCACTGCCCGTGGCCGAGCGGCTGCCCGCGCTGCGGGCGCTGATCCGGACCGAGGTTGCCGGTGTGCTCGGGCACACGGACGCCGACGCGGTCGACCGGGACTTCTCGGAACTGGGCCTCGACTCCTTGATGCGGGTCATGCTCTGCAACCGGTTGAGCCTGCTGACCGGGACGCCCCTCGCGGTCACCGTGGCCTACGCCTGGCCGGACACCGAGCAGCTGGCCCAGCACCTGTACGGCGAGCTGCGCGGCGGCCTGTCGGACGAGGTCTCGGCCGCGACCGTCCCGTCGCCGGTCCGGGCCGAAGGGCGGGGGCGAGGGCGCGGCGCCGGGCAGTCACTGCCCACCCTGTACAGGAAGGTCTGCAAGACCGGCGACGTCGTATCGGCCATGCATCTTCTGGTGACCGCGTCCATCGGTGCGCCTGCCTTCGGGTCCGAGGAGGCCGCCCGGCACGCGCTGCCGCCGTTGCGGCTGGCCGCCGGTACGCGGGGGCCGGCCCTCGTCTGCGTTCCCGGCTTCGCCAGTAACCTGGGCCGCCCCTGGTACGCGGGGCTCGCCCCCTGTTTCGAGGGCGAGCGGGACGTCTTCGAAGTACGGCACTCCGGCATCGACGACGGAGACGCGGTGGCCCGGGACCTGGAGTCGCTGACGAAGGCGCACGCCACGGCCGTACGGCATCAACTCGGCGACCGGCGTTACGTGTTGGTCGGCCACTCCATGGGCGGTACGGCCGCCCACGCGCTCGCCACCCGGCTGACGGACCTCGGCGCTCCCCCGGCCGGGCTCGTGCTGATCGACTCGTACCACGTCACCCCGGACCGGGAGGCCGAGCCGTGGCTGCTGTCCCTGCCCGCGCGGATTCCGCTGATGGTCGGCGAGAGCTTCGACACCATGGTGGACGATCTGACGCTGCTGTCGCTGGGCGCGTACACCCGGATGTTCCGGGGCTGGCAGCCCGAGCCCACCGAGGTGCCCACCCTGCTCGTGCGCGCCTCCGAGCCGCTGGCGGACATGCCGCGGGAATGGCGTTCGTCCTGGCCGGGCGTGCGGGACACCGCGGACACCGCCGGCACGCATCTCAGCGTGCTGGAGGAGGACGCCGCGACGACGGCCAAGGTCATCCGTGACTGGATCGACGCGCTGGCGTAGTCCGGCACGAAACCCAATATCTACGTCGGCGACATGAGAAATGAAATTAACGTCCGCACACGACCGATCGCGCCGTGCTACTATTGATCTCAGTTGCAGTTGTGGTTGCCAAACCCTTCAGATGCCCACACCGCCCTCCGGGACGGTGGAGCATTTTTTTGTGTGTCCGGTTTCTTTCCGGCGGGGTGATCATCACGGCGACACGGAGTCCGCACACTGTGGGCTCCGCTGACCGCCCCGAAGGAGAACAAAATGGCCAGTGGCACCGTGAAGTGGTTCAACGCGGAAAAGGGTTTCGGCTTCATCGAGCAGGACGGTGGCGGCGCTGACGTCTTCGCCCACTACTCGAACATCGCCGCCCAGGGCTTCCGCGAGCTGCAGGAGGGTCAGAAGGTGACCTTCGACATCGCGCAGGGCCAGAAGGGCCCGACGGCCGAGAACATCGTTCCTGCGTAACGACGACGTTTACTTCGCAGCTGGGGCCCGCACCTTGGGGTGCGGGCCCCAGCTCGCTGCATTTTCCATGCTTTCGGCGATATTCCGCCGAAGCCACCGGCTCGTTCTTGCGATTCTCTGCGCCGTTCATTCACCGCGGGAATTCCTTGATACGTGCCATATCAAGGAAGGTTCCACATTTTGAACCGCGCACGTACGAATGACCGCTTCTCGCGAAAGCGTAATGGAAATCCGGAATCCGCAAAGAGCGGCGGCTACCGCTCGGCGGCCCCGTCCGGCAACCGATCCAGCGCCCCGCGCCGCTCCAAGGGCGGCGGTGGCCGACCGGTCGCCCTGCAGGGCGAGTTCGCGCTGCCGAAGACAGTGACCCCCGGCCTTCCCGCCGTGGAGTCGTTCGCCGAACTCGACATGCCCGCCAAGCTGTTGGCCGCGCTCGGCCACGAGGGCGTCACCGTCCCGTTCCCGATCCAGGCGACGACGCTCCCCAACTCCCTCGCCGGCCGTGACGTGCTCGGCCGGGGCCGCACCGGCTCCGGCAAGACCCTCGCCTTCGGCCTCGCGATGCTGGCCCGTACGGCGGGCCGCCGCGCCGAGCCGCGTCAGCCGCTCGCGCTGGTCCTCGTACCGACCCGCGAGCTGGCCCAGCAGGTCACCGACGCGCTCACCCCGTACGCCCGCGCCGTCAGCGTGCGGATGACCACCGTCGTCGGCGGTATGTCGATCGGCCGCCAGGCCGGGGCGCTACGCGGTGGCGCGGAGGTCGTGGTCGCGACGCCGGGACGCCTCAAGGACCTCATCGAGCGCGGCGACTGCCGCCTGGACAGCGTGACCATCACCGTCCTCGACGAGGCCGACCAGATGGCCGACATGGGCTTCATGCCGCAGGTCACCGCGCTGCTCGACCAGGTGCAGACGGGCGGCCAGCGGATGCTGTTCTCGGCCACCCTGGACCGCAACGTGGACCTCCTGGTCCGCCGCTACCTGACCGACCCCGTCGTCCACTCCGTCGACCCCTCCGCGGGCGCGGTCACGACGATGGAGCACCACGTCCTGCACGTGCACGGCACGGACAAGCAGCGCGCGACCACCGAGATCGCGGCGCGCGAGGGCCGGGTCATCATGTTCCTGGACACCAAGCACGCGGTGGACCGGCTGGTGAAGCACCTGCTGAACAACGGCGTCCGCGCGGCCGGTCTGCACGGCGGCAAGTCCCAGCCGCAGCGCACCCGCACGCTCGCCCAGTTCAAGGACGGGCATGTGACGGCGCTGGTGGCGACCAACGTCGCGGCGCGCGGCATCCACGTCGACAACCTCGACCTGGTCGTCAACGTCGACCCGCCCACCGACCCCAAGGACTACCTGCACCGCGGCGGCCGTACGGCCCGTGCGGGCGAGTCCGGCAGTGTCGTGACCCTGGTCACCCCCGACCAGCGCCGTGACTTCACCCGCCTGATGACCATGGCGGGCGTCACCGCCGAGGTCACCTCGGTGCGGTCGGGCGAGGAGGAGCTGACCCGGATCACGGGCGCCCAGGCTCCGTCCGGCGTCCCGGTCGTCATCCAGGCCCCGGTCGTGGAGCGTGAGCGCACCCGTCGTAGCCCGTCCTCCTCGTCGTCGCGGGGCCGTCGTGGCCGTCCGGCCGGCGAAGGCGGCCGGTCGTCCGCCGGTGGTGCGGCGCGACGCGGCGGCAGCGGTGGCGGCAGCGGCAGCCGGGGGCAGCGACGGTCGTCCTTCGGTCCTGCGGCCTGAGGACCAACTCGGCGCCTTCGGGCGCCCGTTCGGCCCCCGATCCTCCTTCTCTCTGTGAGGCAACATGCGCTGTGTCATCGCCCGGTATCCCTTCGACCTCACCAAGATGGGTGTCCTGGAGACGATGAAGGGCATCAAGCCCGAGCTGGTCACGGGTGAGTCCGTGACCATCGGGCGGCGCCGCTACCCCGTCAAGCAGGTGGGGCAGGTCATCACCCGGCAGGACCCCCGTGACTTCAACAGCGGCGAGGTCGTCCGGGCCATGACCCGGCTCGGCTTCACCTGCCACGGCCTGCCCGAGGTGGCGCCCGTGCACGTCCTCACTCCGCTGGAGAACGCGTCGGCTCTGCTGGGCAGCGGCGCGACCCAGGACGTGTCGGAGACCGTGTAGAAGCGACACCAGTACAGCCGAGAGGGCCCTGCCGACGCGCGTCGGCAGGGCCCTCTCGGCGTTCCGGGCCTTCTACAGGCCGGGCGGCACCCCTGCTGAACGGGCAGATGAACAGCGGGTTAGCATATGAGCGCCGCCTAGCTCGAAAGAGAAACCTGTGCCTGTCAACGAGGACTCGTTCACCAACTGGAAGACCCGCGAGGAGATCGCGGAGTCGATGATCCCGATGATCGGGAAGCTGCACCGCGAGCGGGACGTCACGGTCCTGCTGCACAGCCGCTCCCTGGTCAACAAGTCGGTGGTCAGCATCCTCAAGACCCACCGGTTCGCCCGCCAGATCGCCGGCGAGGAACTCTCCGTCGTCGAGACCCTCCCCTACCTGCGGACGCTCACCACGCTCGACCTGGGCCCCTCACAGATCGACATCGGCATGCTCGCCGCGACCCACCGGAGCGACGAACGCGGCCTCTCCGTCGAGGAGTTCACCGCCGAGGCCGTCGCCGGTGCCACCGGCGCCAACAAGATCGAGAGCCGCGAGGGCCGCGACGTCGTCCTCTACGGCTTCGGCCGCATCGGCCGCCTGGTCGCCCGCCTGCTCATCGAGAAAGCCGGCTCGGGCAACGGTCTGCGGCTGCGCGCCGTCGTCGTACGCCAGGGCGGGGAGCAGGACATCGTGAAGCGGGCCTCGCTGCTGCGCCGCGACTCGATCCACGGCCAGTTCCAGGGCACGATCACCGTCGACGAGGCGAGCAACACGATCATCGCCAACGGCAACGAGATCAAGGTGATCTACGCGGGCGACCCGTCCGAGGTCGACTACACGGCGTACGGCATCAAGGACGCCATCCTCATCGACAACACGGGCAAGTGGCGTGACCGGGAAGGACTCTCGCAGCATCTGCGGCCCGGCATCGACAAGGTCGTGCTGACCGCGCCCGGCAAGGGCGACGTCCCCAACATCGTGCACGGCGTCAACCACGACACGATCAAGCCGGACGAGCAGATTCTGTCCTGCGCGTCCTGCACGACCAACGCGATCGTGCCACCGCTGAAGGCGATGGCCGACGAGTACGGCGTGCTGCGCGGCCATGTGGAGACCGTCCACTCGTTCACCAACGACCAGAACCTGCTGGACAATTACCACAAGGCCGACCGCCGTGGCCGTTCGGCTCCGCTGAACATGGTGATCACCGAGACCGGTGCCGCCTCCGCCGTGGCCAAGGCGCTGCCCGACCTGAAGGCGCCGATCACCGGCAGCTCGATCCGGGTCCCGGTGCCGGACGTCTCGATCGCGATCCTCAGCCTGCGGCTCGGCCGCGAGACCACCCGCGCCGAGGTCCTCGACTATCTCCGTGACGTGTCGCTGACGTCGCCGCTCAAACGGCAGATCGACTTCACCACCGCCCCCGACGCGGTGTCGAGCGACTTCATGGGCTCGCGCCACGCCTCGATCATCGACGCGGGCGCCACCAAGGTCGACGGCGACAACGCGATCCTCTACCTCTGGTACGACAACGAGTTCGGCTACTCCTGCCAGGTCGTCCGAGTCGTCCAGCACGTCTCCGGGGTCGAGTACCCGACGTACCCCGCACCGGCCGTCTGAGGCCGTCCGACCCAGCGCTGAACGTGTGACGGCCCGGCCACCCCCACTTGGGGGCGGCCGGGCCGTCGTTGTCACAGACATGCACAGACGTGCGCTGTGTCAGCGGGTACTGCGCTTACCTCGGTACAGCACGACGAATCCGGCGACGAGCAGCAGCGCACCGGCCACCGCGGGCCACAGATTCGCGCCGGTCTCCGCCAGCCCGCCCTGCGCCTGCGGCTGGTTGGGGCCTACGGCGGCGTAGCTCTCCCCGCCCGAGGACGAGGCGGGCGGTGTCGTCACGGCGCTGCCGACCTCGCCGCCGGAGCCGTTGTCCGAACTCCCCTGCGTCTCGGACGACTTGGACCCCTCGGTCTTCGTGTCGGCCTTGGGGACCGAGACGGCGGTCGTCAGATCACCGGGGTCGGTGGTCTGGATGTCGGTGGGCTCGGGGGCACTGGTCTCGGTGTCCGGGGCGCTCGTCGCGGGATCCGCGGTGGGCTGGTCACCGTTGCCGGCGTTCCCGCCGTTGTCACCATTCCCGGCGTTCCCGCCGTTCCCGCCGTTCCCCTCGTTGCCGCCGTTCCCGGCGGGCTCGTCGGACGCGGTGGCCGTGGGCGCCGCCGTAGCGGTGTCGGTGGCCGACGGGGACTCCTGCGGCTCACCGGAACCCCCACCGTTCCCGGAGCCGCCACCCGAACCGGAGCCGTCACCGGAGCCGGAGCCGTCGCCCGAGCCCCCGGGGTCGTTGTCCGTACCGGCTCCGCACTTCTCGCCGTCGTTGATGCAGTTGACCATGTCCTTCATCAGGCCCTCGTCGAAGACGTTGATGAAGTCGCCGTGGTCGGTGACGGGCTTGTGCTGCTGCTCGGGGAAGGAGTCCACCGCGAACAGCGGGGTCGTCTTGCCGCCGTCCTGGAGGCTCGGCGCGTCCACGTCGTAGACGATCCGCTGCACCAGCTGCGGAATGGCCTCGAAGCCCGCCGGGCAGGAGCCGTCGGCGGCCTCGAAGGCCACGTGGGTGCGGTGGTTGGCGCTGTCGATGTTGCGGCCGTCCCAGCAGCTCTGGAACTTGAAGGTGCGCACCACGTCACTGCCCGCGGGGCACAGCGGGTACCTGTCCTTGAGCTGCCGGTCCTCGAAACCGGTGCAGCTCCAGGAGGCGTTGGCGTTGGCCGGGCCGTTCACGAAGGCCTTGGCGTCGCCGGTGATGATGCGCAGGAGGCGCGGCATCGCGACGACCTTGCTCTTCGGGTTGCCCACGAACGTCAGCGTGGCCGCCTTCGCGGTGACGATCTGACCGGAGTTGCCCTCGGTGCCACCGCCGGGCTTGTCGGCGTCCCGCTCCTGCTTGCCGTTCTGCAGGCGCAACACGGGCCAGTAGTAAGTGGACTTGTCGCCCGGGTTCTCGCAACTCGTGTCGGCCTTCGCCAGATCGTCGTCGCTCGCGAAGGCGTTGTTCGACTGGTTGCCGATGTAGTCGTGGAAGTGGTGGGCGCCGTTGGTGACTCCGGGCGCGACGATCACGTTGTCGGAGTTGAACAGGCCGTTCTCGTTCACGCCGCACGCGGTGACGAACGTGCCGCTGGAGGCGTCGGCCTGCTCCTGCGGGGTGTTCACGTTGGGCTGTACGGAGGTGATGTCCGCGTAGTCCGAGGCGACGGGCCCGTTGGTGGACTGCTGGTTGCCCTGCTGGCCTTGGCCGTCGCCCTGCTGCTGGTCCTGGCCGGTCGGGTCGGCGCTACCGCTCTGGTCACCCCCGCTGCCGTTCTCGTCGCCGTTCGTGGGGGCGATCAGCGTGCAGCCGGCGAGCGCATCGAGTCCCTCGGGGCGGTCCCCGACCCGCGCGATGGCGTCGTCGATCCGCCCGATGGTCGCGGCCCGCTTCTCCTTCAACGGATTCATGATCGCGTTGTCGGCGAAGGAGGCGTCCTGGCGTATGGACTCCGTCGAGTCCTTCAGTTTCTGGTAGGCCTCGGTTATCTGCTGGTCCAGAAGCGCGAGTTGGGCGTCGACCTCGGTCTTCGCCTCGTCGGGGACGGTCGTCAACTGGGTGCCGATGTCCGGGCAGTCGATCGTCGCGCCGCTCGATGCCGCATCGGGAGACCCTTGCTGGGACGAGTCACCGCCCCAACCGCCCTCGGACGCCGACGCGTAGACGTTCGCCGCCACCAGTCCTCCGCCGCCCAGCATCAGGGCGACTGCTGCCATCGTCGCGCGTCGTGCGCCCGTGGGGCGTCTGCGCGTGTTGCGTGCCAAGGAAGTTGCTCCTACACGTGTCGGTCGGCCCGGATCGTCCCGGCATGGAAATCCCCCGTTCCAATACGGAGCCGGATGCCGGTGTGTTCAACCGTCCCAGAAATTCATAGCGACCTCACATGGATCACCCGGCCCGGCGGGCTCATCAGCCCAGGACACGTTTGGGAGAGGTAAAGGTCACAAAAACGTATCGGACATATCGCGCTTCAACCTTCACACGAGGCACACACGTTGGCTAAGTTGACGCTCAGACCGTACGACCTACTCCGGCGATCAGCGCCGGGCCGCACGGTTTGCGCCGAATCCGGTGTGTCGCTCGCGACAGCCGGAGCCGGGGACCCAACCGACTTGGGGTGAATCGACCCAACTGCCCGTCCGGGCAAGGGTCGTAGGGCAATCCTTCCGTGATCGGCCGCCCGAACCCGACAGCTAACTCGGTAGGCGCGATACGGAAGGAGCACGTCTGCCATGCCGGCAGAACGAAGTACGCGCACCGGAGGCAGTGGCCCCACCGTGGACGACCGACCCAGCCGTGACGAAGTGCAGCGGCGGATCAACTCCCTTTACGACAGGGCCGAGACGGCCACCGGAAACTACAACGCCACGCGCAAGATGTCCGGGGGTCCGCGCAAGCGCGTCGAGCCCCGTCCCAGCGCGTCGCGTCCTTCCGACCCCGCCCTCGACGCCGTCACCAAGCAGTGGTTCGACCGGGCCCGTGCCCAACTCGGCCCGACCGTACCGGCGGCCCTGCCGCCGAGCAGGACTCCCGCCCGTCCGGCGGCAGCCCGGCCCGAGCGCCCCGAACGACGCCCCCAGTCCGAGGGCGGCGCCTGGGCGCTCGAAGCACAGCCCGGCCGCGCCGTGGCCGAACTGACCGCGGGGACCGGTGTACCGGAGCCAGCCGCCCCGCAACTCGCCGCGCCCGTCGCGGAGTTGATGGCCGCACCCATCGCCGCGCTGCCACCCGCCGCACCGCAGGCACCCCAGATGGCTCAGATGCCGCAGGCGACCGTCCTCGACCTGCCGCCCGTGCCCGCCATCGAGGTGCCGCCCACGCCCTCCATGCAGGCACAGCAATTCGCCGTCGCGGCCGCCCCGGCGCCGGCCTTCGATCCGCTCACCGCGGACCTGGAGCTGCTCCCGTACATCGCGGCGCCGCGCACCGAACCGGCCCCGGCGAGTGCTACCTGGCCGCCCTCGCAGACGAACTTGTCCGCCCCGGAGACGACTTGGTCGACCGGGTCGATGCCCATGGTCCCCGAACAGCAGATGTGGTCGACCGGGCAGATGCCCGTCGTGGCCGAGCAACAGACCTGGTCCACGGGGCAGATGCCCTTCGTGCCCCAGCAACAACAGCCTTGGTCGACCGGGCAGGTCCCCATGGTGACCGAGCAGCCGACCTGGTCCACCGGGCAGTTCCCTGTGGCAACCGAGCAACCCGCCTGGTCCACCGGACAGATTCCGATGGTGCCCCAGCAGCCCCCCGCGTACACCGCGCCGGAGCCGGACTGGCGCCCGCCGCAGCAGGAGTGGCAGCCGACCCCGCCCGCCGCCGAGGTCTCCTTCGCCGCGGCCCCGGCCGTCGCTCCCGAGTTCACGCTGCCCACGGCTCCGACGATGGCCCCGGAGATCATTCTCCCCGCGGCCCCGACCATCAGCCCGGCACCCGCCGCGCTGCAGGACCCCACCACGCTCAGCAAGACCAGCACCGCGCTCGCCTTCGCCCGCGCACAGATCGGCAGGCCCTGCCTGTGGGGCGCGGCGGGACCGGACGCGTACGACTGCTCCAGCCTCACCCAGGCCGCCTGGAAGGCCGCGGGCGTCCTCCTCCCGCGCACCGCCCAGGAACAGTCGGGCGCCGGCGCCCTCGTCCCGCTCACCGACATCCGCCCCGGCGACCTGATCTTCTTCTACGACAGCATCGACCACGTCGGCCTCTACACCGGCAACGGCCTGATGATCCACGCGCCGAGCCCGGGTACGCCGATACGCGAGGAGTCGATCTTCTACGCCGGTGCCGCCGCCATCCGGGGCGCCGTACGGCCCGCCTGATCCGATCGGGGCCGGGCATTTCCCGGCCCTGACCGCACACCCCGCGACACTCCCGGCCAACCGCGTCATAGACCCGTACGAGTGGTGCATCCTGGGACACGGTCGTAGCGTCGGCAGAGACACGACGACCGTGCCCCGGCAGGCGGGCCCACCGCTGGTGCGGGGCGACGAGGACGAAGAGGCGGCCGGGAGCGGACATGCACAAACACACCATGGTCGGAATCGTCACGCTCTGTGCCGCAGCCCTGCTCGGGCCGGCCGTCGCCACCTCCTCGTCGGCAGCCCCGACCACTGTCCCGGTGACCGCCCACCGACAGCTCCAGGATCCCGTGCTGGTCGACTGCCTGTGGCATCCCGAGGTACGCCCCACCGACTTCATGCTCGCCTGCGGCGACGGCAACAGCCGCCTCACGTCGCTGCGTTGGACGTCCTGGAACGACAACTCCGCGACGGCCACGGGCGTCAACGTGGTGAACGACTGCAATCCCTATTGCGCGGTGGGCAAGTTCCACTCGTTCCCGGTCACCGTCCGGCTCGACACCCCGCAGACCTGGAAGCGGCACCCGCAGGCGCGGCAGTACACCGAGATCACCCTGACGTACCCCGGCGCGAGGCCCGACAAGTTCCAGCACACCGTGACCTACCCCCTCTGGAACTGACTCAGAGCGCCAGCTCCACCACCAGCGGCCGGTGATCCGAGATCGCCGTCCTCGGTGCGTGCGCTGCCCCTACGGCGTCCGCGCCGAGCCCCGTCGCCAGGATGTGGTCGAGCTGCACGAGCGGCCGGTGCGAAGGGAAGGTCGCTTGCCGGGCAGAGTCCTGCCAGCGCCGTCTCCCCATCCCGTTGAGGGTGATCCGGGGCAGCGCGCCGAAGAGGTTGAAGTCGCCCATCAGCATCTGGGGTTGGGGCAGATCGGCGATCCAGCGGCGCACGGTGCGCAGTTGCCCGATGTTCCACCCCGGCACGAACGAGAGATGGACGGCCACGACGGTGAACGGGCCGTGCGGTCCTTCCAGTACGGCGGCCAGGGCTGCCCGGGGCTGATCCCGGGCCAGCACCGGAGCGGCCCGCCCGGCCACCCGCAGCGGCATGCCGAAGGGCGCCGCCGGGAGCCGTAGGGCCCGCCACTCGTGAACCGGGAGCCGGGACAGCAACGCCAGTCCGTGCGAAGGGACTTCGGGCTGCCGCTGCCCTTCGGGGCCGTAGACGCGCATCCCGGGCTCGGCCGGGTCGGAGACCCAGCCCCGGCCCGGCACGGAACGGCAGTGCAGCGCGGTCGCGTATCGCCAGTCGCGTGCGCCCATCGCGTCGGCGGCGACGGCCGCCTGATCGACGTCGCCCGACCGCTCCTGGAGGCAGTCGATCTCCTGGAGCGCCACCACATCGGCGTCCAGCGACGCGACGGCTTCGGCGAGGGGTGCCGAGGGATCGCCGGGGGCATCGGGGTTCGGGCGGCCGTCCGGCTGGATCCGCCGGCCGTGCAGCACGTTGAACGTCGCGCATCTCACCAGTAACTCACCCATGATCAGGCCGCATTGTACGTAGGTCGCCTGTGGGATGGGCTCCCCCGTCGCGAAAATGTACTTGCGTAACTCAACCAATCCGCTATAGTTGAGTAAGTCAAGCAAACTTACGCGGCCGCATCACAGAGGCGCAGCGTACGGAGCGGATGGAGACCGCCATGGACGACGCGCCCCGGACCCCGGCCGCTCCCGGCCCGCTCGCCTCCTTCGCCCGGTTCGTGGCGCTGGGCGGCGGTGTCGGGCTCCTCTCCAGCGGCGCCGTGACCCTGCTGGCCGAGCAGCTGCCCTGGGCGCTGGCGAACGCGCTGATCACCGTCGTCTCCACCCTCCTGTGCACGGAACTCCACGCCCGTTTCACCTTCGGCTCGGGCCGGCACGCCGGATGGCGCCGGCACTGGCAGTCAGCGGGCTCGGCCGCGGCGGCCTACGGGGTGACCTGCGCCGCGATGTTCGTCCTGCACCTGGTGCAGTCGTCGCCGGGGATGCTGACCGAGCAGGTCGTGTACCTCAGCGCTTCGGGACTCGCGGGCCTCGCCCGGTTCCTGCTGCTGCGGCTGTATGTCTTCGCCGGCGGTCGGACCCGGACGACGGCGAACGGGTCGTGGCAACTCCGGCGCCTTCAGGGCATGTTGGAGGCTCCGGCCGCCGTAGGAGCCTCGCCGCAGCGACAGTTCGCGCTCGCCTCCCCCTGACGCCACCCCATGATCAGTTAGGCTGACCGTTTCCAATTCACAGGCGGCGGGGGCATGTTCACCAAACAACTGGTAGTGGGCGGACTGGCAGCACTTCTGATCGGGGCGCTCAGCGCATGCGGCGGTGGGAGCGGAAGCGACGACAGCACGCGATCCGCGTCCGGCGTCGGGCAAGGCAGTTCGAGCGCCCCGCAGAAGGCCCGGCCCACCCCCGACACCGTGACCGGACTCCGCGACTCGCTCCGGCACTTCGCCAGGCAGACGGCGAAGGGCACGCGGCCGCACACCGTCACCAAGTGCACGCCCGCCACCAAGAAGGTCCAGCACAAGTCCAGTTCGGGATCGGGCGCCAAGAAGAAGACCCGTACCTGGTACACCACGGAGCAGTACCGGAAGTGCAAGAAGGTACGCAGCGGCACCGAGACGTACACCCGTATCGTCCGCGCGGAGCGGTGGTGCGTGAGCCTCGACGACGTCGGCGGCAACACCGCCAAGGACGACGTCTGGTACCAGGTCACGCGCGCCGCCTACGACAAGGCACGCACGGCGGACGAGCACGCGCGCGTGGAGTTCACTCCGACCGGTTCGGGCTGCTGAGAGCCCGGTCCGAGGAAGCGGTGCCTGAAGGAATTACGAATCGGGGTCCCGTACTTCGAGTCATTTCGCGATCACAGACGTACCTGCGGTCATGGGCGCCCAGCGCCGACCCGCCACGTCACCGACTCGGAGAACAGGCACCCCATGAACGTATCCGCACCGCACAACCCCGCCGCCGACGGAACCGCCCAGATCGGCGTCACCGGCCTCGGCGTGATGGGCCGCAACCTCGCGCGCAACTTCGCCCGCAACGGCTACACGGTCGCCGTCCACAACCGGTCGCCGCACCGCACCCATGAGCTGATGAAGGAGTACGGCGACGAGGGCGCCTTCGTCCCGGCCGAGACGGCACAGGAGTTCGTGGCCGCGCTCGAAAAGCCCCGCCGCCTGATGATCATGGTGCAGGCCGGTCCGGCCACCGACGCCGTGATCGACGAGTTCGCCGCGCTCATGGAGCCCGGCGACATGATCATCGACGGCGGCAACGCCCACTTCGCCGACACCCGCCGCCGCGAGGCCGCCCTGCGCGACCAGGGCCTCCACTTCGTCGGCGCCGGTGTCTCCGGCGGCGAGGAGGGCGCGCTGAACGGGCCGTCGATCATGCCCGGCGGTTCGGCGGAGTCGTACGCCGTGCTGGGTCCGATGTTCGAGTCCGTCAGCGCGAAGGTCGACGGTGAGCCCTGTTCCACGCACATCGGGACCGACGGCGCCGGGCACTTCGTCAAGATGGTGCACAACGGCATCGAGTACGCCGACATGCAGCTCATCGCCGAGGCGTACGACCTGCTGCGCCAGGTCGGCGGCTACACCCCGGCCGAGATCGCGGACGTCTTCCGCCGCTGGAACGAGGGGCGGCTCGGTTCCTACCTGATCGAGATCACCGCCGAGGTCCTCGGTCACACCGACGCGGAGACCGGCAAGGCGTTCGTCGACATCGTCACCGACGCGGCCGGTCAGAAGGGCACCGGTCGCTGGACCGTGCAGACCGCGCTGGAGCTGGGTTCGCCGGTCACCGCGATCGCGCAGGCGACCTTCGCCCGCGCCTCGTCCAGCCAGGGCGATCTGCGCGCCGCCTACCGTGGCCTGCCCGGCGGCACCACTCCCCCGCTGAGCCGCACCGAGGCCGACCGGTTCACCGCCCAGGTCGAGCAGGCGCTGTACGCCTCGAAGGTCATCGCCTACGACCAGGGCTGGAAGATGATCCAGGACGCGGCGACCGAGTTCGACTGGTCGATCGACCTCGCCGCGGTCGCCGGGATCTGGCGCGGCGGCTGCATCATCCGCGCCTCCTTCCTCGACCGCATCCGTGCCGCGTACACGGCCGACCCGGGGCTGGTCAGCCTGCTGGGCGAGGAGCGCTTCGCGCAGGAGATCGGCGACGCGCAGGTCCCCTGGCGCGAGGTGGTCGCCTCAGCGGCCCGCCGCGGCATCCCCGTCCCGGCGTTCTCCGCCGCGCTGTCGCACTACGACACGCTGCGCGCCGACCGGCTGCCGGCGGCCCTGCTCCAGGGCCAGCGCGACTTCTTCGGCGCCCACACCTACGGCCGTACGGACCGCACCGGTGCCTTCCACACGCACTGGTCCCGGCCCGGCCGCCCGGAGACGACGGCCTGAGCCGTCCACGCATGACGTTCCGGCCCTCCTGCTCAGGCAGGGGGGCCGGAGTTCTTCGCGCCCGCTACTCCTCGGCGGTGACGGGCGCTGCCGTGCTGTCGCGTATGACGAGCTGCGTGGGCACCAGCGTGGTGCCGTGCTGGTCGCCGCGCTCCCGCATCCGCCGTAGGACACCCTCGACGCACAGGCGGCCGACCTCGGCGAAGTCCTGGTGGACGGTGGTCAGGGGAGGCAGGAAGGAGCCGGCCTCGGGGATGTCGTCGAAGCCGATGACACTGACGTCCTCGGGGATGCGCCGGCCACGCTCGTGCAGGGCCCGCAGCAGGCCCAGTGCCATCTGGTCGTTGGCCGCGAACACGGCCGTGCAGTCAGCCTGTTGGGCCAGTTCAAGTCCCATCCGGTAGCCGGACTCCGCCGACCAGTCGCCGCGTACGACGGGAGGCACGGGCCGTCCCGCGTCGGTGAGTTCGGCGCTCCAGGCGTCGGCTCGGCGCTGGGCCGCGAAGGACTCCTCGGGGCCCGCCAGGTGCCAGACCGTGCGGTGGCCGAGGTCGAGGAGGTGGCGTACGGCGGCTCGCGCGCCGCCGTTCTGGTCGGTGTCGACCACGCTGTAGCGGTCGCCCGCGTCGGAGTCGGCGACGACGACCTGGACGTGGGGCGGCAGGGAGATGGTCGCCGCGTCCAGGAGGTGGACCTCCATGATGGCGATGACGGCGTCGACGGCGAGTTCGCCCAGCCGGGAGAAGGCGCCGCGCACCTCGTCCTGGGTGGGCACGGCGACCGGCAGGAGCGTGACGGCGTAGCCCTCGTGCGCGGCGGAGGTGGCGATCGCCTCCAGGGTGCGCATGTTGCCGGTGGTGGAGAGGTTGAAGGTGATCACGCCGATGGTGCGGAACTCACCGCGTTTCAGCGCGCGGGCCGCGCTGTTGGGCCGGTAGCCCAGCTCCTTCATGGCGGCGAGGACCTGTTGCCGGGTCTCCTCGTTGACGCCCGCGAAGCCGTTGGACACGCGGGAGACCGTCTGTGACGACACGCCGGCGACGCGTGCGACATCCGCCATGGACGCACTCGGGGCGCGTCTCGACGACCGTTTCCCGCTGCGTCTGCGTGGCTTCTCCGTACCGCCCGAGGCACCGTCCACTGTGTCCACCTGTATCCCTCACATATCGATCCGATCGCCTGGGCCGTGTTTCACCAAACGACCCTTGACCACCGACATTGGGGCAGTGTAGACATGCCGCCATCAGATGTTTACGTAAACATAACAGCCCGGGGCCGTTCTGGACCGTGCTGGTTACGCGACATCGCGACGGCGTGTGACGCCGGTTCCGAGATGGACGAGCGAGGAACTACATGACGACGCTTCAACCCCCTGCGGCCGCGACTCGGCCTCCTGCCAGGCCGTCGGCGAAACGAGACCGCCGTTCCTGGACAGGGTGGGGTTTCATCGGACCCTTCGCGGTGGTCTTCGCCTTCGTCTTCCTGGCTCCGATCGCGTACTCGATCTATCTCAGCCTCTTCCGCGACCAGCTCATCGGCGGCAACCACTTCGTCGGCCTGGACAACTACAAGCAGGCCTTCCAGGACGACCAGTTCTGGTCCTCCCTGGAGCGGGTCTCGCTGTTCCTGGTGATCCAGGTGCCGATCATGCTCGGCATCGCCCTGTTCGTGGCGCTCGCCCTGGACAGCGGCCGGCTGTTCGGCCGGGACTTCTTCCGGATCTCGATCTTCCTGCCGTACGCCGTGCCCGCCGTGGTCGCCACCCTGATGTGGGGCTTCATGTACGGCACGCAGTTCGGTCTCGTGGGTGACATCAACAGCGCCTTCGACGTCACGCTTCCCGACCCGCTCTCCGCGCACCTGGTGCTGGCGTCGATCGGCAACATCGTCACCTGGGAGTTCGTCGGCTACAACATGCTGATCTTCTACTCCGCGCTGCGGGTCATCCCGACCTCGCTGTACGAGGCGGCGGAGATCGACGGCGCCGGGCAGTTCCGCGTCATCACGGCCATCAAGCTCCCCGCGATCCGCGGCGCCCTGGTCATCGCGACGATCTTCTCGATCATCGGCAGCTTCCAGCTCTTCAACGAGCCGAGCATCCTGCGACCGCTGGCGCGCAACGCGATCACGACGGACTACACGCCGAACTTCTACACCTACTCGCTGTCCTTCAACGGACAGCAGCACAACTACTCCGCGGCGGTCGCCATCATCATGGGGCTGATCACCATGATCATCGCCTACGTCGTGCAGCTCCGCGGCATGCGCAAGGGAGCCTGAGCCATGAGCACCCCCGTCACCACCGCCTCTCCCTCCGCATCCGCGCCGTCCGGCGGCGGCCACAAGGGCGCGCCCCGACTGCGCACCCCGCGCAAGAAGCACTCCCCCGGGCGCCCCAAGCGCAGCGTGCTGCTGACCGTGCTCACCGGTCTGATCCTGGTCTACACCGTGGTGCCGCTGCTGTGGCTGGTCATCAACGCGACCAAGACACAGCAGGGCCTCGCCGACTCCAACGGCCTGTGGTTCGCCCACCACTTCGCCCTCTGGTCCAACATCCACGACACGTTCACCTACCACGACGGCATCTTCGTCCGCTGGCTGCTGAACACCCTGCTCTACGTCGTGCTCGGCGCCGGCGGTGCCACCTTCCTGTCGATCCTCGGCGGCTACGCGCTGGCGAAGTTCAACTTCCCGGGGAAGCGCGCCATCTTCGCCGTGGTCATCGGTGCGGTCGCCGTCCCGGGTACGGCCCTCGCGGTGCCGACGTTCCTGATGTTCAGCAAGATGGGGCTGACGGACACCCCGTGGGCGGTGATCATCCCCTCGCTGGTCTCGCCGTTCGGCCTGTACCTGATGTGGGTGTTCGCCACCGAGGCCATCCCGGTCGAACTGCTCGAAGCCGCGCGGATCGACGGAGCGGGCGAGATCCGCACCTTCTTCCAGGTCTCGCTGCCGCTGCTCGCGCCCGGTGTCGTGACGGTCCTGCTGTTCACCACGGTCGCGACGTGGAACAACTACTTCCTGCCGCTCATCATGATCAAGAACCCGGACTGGTACCCCCTGACCCTGGGCCTGGACGCCTGGAACTCCCAGGCCCAGACGATCGGTGGTGACGTCATCTTCAACCTGGTGATCACGGGTTCGCTGCTCACCATCGTGCCGCTGATCGCCGCGTTCCTGCTGCTGCAGAAGTACTGGCAGTCCGGACTCGCCGCCGGAAGCGTCAAGGAATAACCCAACCCTCAAGTAGTCCCACCCACGAAGAAGTGGAAGCACCTCCATGCGCAGAACCACCAGCCGCCTGCTGCGCGGCTTCGCCCTCCTCTCCGTCCTCTCCCTGGGGGCGACCGCGTGCGGCAGCTCGGACGACAGCGGCTCCAGTTCCAAGGCCGTCTCCGCCTCGGACATCCAGGCGGCCCTCAAGAAGGGCGGCTCGGTCACCGTCTGGGCCTGGGAGCCCACGCTGAAGACGGTCGCCGCCGACTTCGAGAAGAAGTACCCCAAGGTCAAGATCAACCTGGTCAGCGACCGGTCCGGTGACAAGCACTACACCGCGCTGTCGAACGCGATCGCGGCCGGCAAGGGCGTCCCCGACGTCGCCCAGGTCGAGTACTTCGCGCTGAGCCAGTACTCCCTCACCAAGGGCCTGACCGACCTGGCGCCCTATGGCGCCGACAAGCTGGCCTCCAAGTACACGGCCGGCCCGTGGAACGCGGTGAGCGACGGCTCCAAGGTCTACGGCCTGCCGATGGACTCGGGCCCGATGGCGATGTTCTACAACAAGAAGGTCTTCGACAAGTACAAGATCGCCGTCCCGACCACGTGGGACGAGTACGTCGTCGCGGCCCGCAAGCTGCACAAGGCCGACCCGAAGGCGTACATCGCCAACGACGCCGGTGACGCGGGCTTCACCACCAGCATGCTGTGGCAGGCCGGTTCGCGCCCCTACAAGGTCGACGGCACCAAGGTGACGGTCAACTTCGAGGACGCGGGCGCCAAGAAGTACACGGAGACCTGGCAGAAGCTGATCGACGAGAAGCTCCTCGCGCCGATCAACGGCTGGACCGACGACTGGTACAAGGGCCTCGGTGACGGCACCATCGCCACCCTGACCACCGGCGCCTGGATGCCCGCCAACTTCGTCAGCGGTGTCGCCGGTGCCTCCGGTGACTGGCGCGCGGCCCCGATGCCGCAGTGGACCGCGGGCGGCAAGGCCAGCGCGGAGAACGGCGGCAGCTCCCTCACCCTGCCCACCCTGGGCAAGAACAAGGAACTCGCCTACGCGTTCGTCCAGTACGCCAACGCCGGCGCCGGCATCCAGACCCGCGTGAACGAGGGCGCCTTCCCGGCGACCAAGGCGGAGCAGCAGTCCGCGGCGTTCCAGAACAAGACGTTCCCGTACTTCGGCGGGCAGAAGGCCAACCAGATCTTCGCCCAGTCCGCGTCCGAGGTCGCTTCCGACTGGTCGTACCTGCCCTTCCAGCAGTACGCCAACTCGATCTTCAACGACACCGTCGGCAAGGCGTACATCTCCGGTACGACGCTGGCCCAGGGTCTGAAGAGCTGGCAGGACGCCTCCGTCAAGTACGGCAACGAGCAGGGCTTCACGGTCAACAAGTGACCCGCTCGAAGTGACCGGCTCGAAGAAGTAACCGGCACCACCCCGGGAGCCGCCGCTGAGCAGCGATCGCTCAGCGGCGGCCCGCCCGGAACCCACCACGCATCTCGTACCGCCTGTGCAGTAACCGGAAGGACCATCATGATCTCCACCCTCCTGTCCCAGTTGCGGCACGGGCCGGACGGTGACGCCACCCCCCGTCTCGCCTACGGCGCCGACTACAACCCGGAGCAGTGGCCGCGGGAGGTGTGGGACGAGGACATCCGGCTGATGCGCGAGGCGGGCGTCAACATCGTGTCCTTGGGGATCTTCTCCTGGGCCCGCATCCAACCGGCCCGGGACGAGTGGGACTTCGGCTGGCTCGACGAGGTCATGGACCTGCTGCACGCGGGCGGCATCGGCGTCGACCTGGCCACCGCCACCGCGTCCCCGCCGCCGTGGCTGAGCACGGAGCACCCGGAGATCCTCCCGGTGACCGCCGCCGGCGAGACCCTGTGGCCCGGGGGCCGCCAGCACTGGCGTCCCACCTCGCCCGTCTTCCGCGAGCACGCGCTGCGCCTGGTACGGAAGTTGGCCGAACGCTACGCCGACCACCCCGCGCTGGTGGCGTGGCACGTCTCCAACGAACTCGGCTGCCACAACGTCTACGACTACTCCGACGACGCGGCCCGTGCCTTCCGCGACTGGCTGCGCGCCCGCTACACCACGATCGACACGCTCAACCAGGCCTGGGGCACGGCGTTCTGGTCCCAGCGGTACAGCGACTGGGAGCAGATACTGCCGCCCCGGCTGGCCGCCTCCTTCCCGAACCCGACCCAGCAGCTCGACTTCAAGCGCTTCTCCTCCGACGCGCTCAAGGACCATCTGCGCGCCGAGCGCGACCTGTTGCGCGAGATCACCCCGGACGTTCCGGTCACCACGAACTTCATGGTGATGGGCGACACCAAGGGCATGAACTACGCCGACTGGGCCGCCGAGATCGACTTCGTCTCCAACGACCACTACGTCGTTCCCGGTCCGCAGGACCGCGACGAGCTGTCCTTCTCCGCGAACCTCGTCAGCGGCATCTCCGCCGGCCGTCCGTGGTTCCTCATGGAGCACTCCACCAGCGCCGTCAACTGGCAGCCCGTCAACGTCGCGAAGCGCCCCGGCGACCTGGCCCGTGACTCGCTGCTGCACGTCGCGCACGGCGCCGACGCCGTCTGCTACTTCCAGTGGCGCCAGTCGGCGGCCGGCGCCGAGAAGTACCACTCCGCGATGGTTCCGCACGCCGGTGCCGACAGTGAGGTCTTCCGCGCGGTGGCCGAACTCGGCTGCACACTGCGGACGTTGGCCCCCATCGCCGGGTCGGACCGCGAGACGGCCCGGGTCGGCATCGTCTTCGACTGGGAGTCCTGGTGGGCGAGCGAGCAGGACTCGCACCCCACCGACCGCCTCAACTACCGCCAAGAGGCGCTCGACTGGTACTCGGCCCTCCTCGACCTCGGCGTCCGGGCCGACATCGTCACGGCACAGACAGCCCTGGACCGCTACGACGTGGTGATCACGCCGGTGCTGCACATGATCCCGGCGGCCCTCTCCAAGGAACTCACCCGGTACGTCGAACAGGGCGGCCACCTGGTCTCCACCTACTTCTCCGGCGTCGTCGACGAGAACGACCACATCTGGCTCGGCGGCTACCCGGGCGCCCTGCGCGACCTGTTGGGCATCCGCATCGAGGAGTTCGGCCCGCTGCTCGACGGCGACACGGTCGAGGTGGACCTCGACGGCACGGTCACCGGCTCCCTGTGGACCGACCGGATCACGGTGACGGACCCCGAGGTGGAGGTGCTGGCCCACTACAGCAGCGGTACGTACGCTGGCCGCCCCGCCGTCACCCGCCGTACGGTGGGCGGGGGTTCGGCCGCGTACGTCTCCACGCGCTTGGGCCGCGAGGGCCTCGCCGGTCTGCTCCCCGAGTTGCTCGCGCCCGCCGGTGTCGGCAGTGAACTCCCCGACTCCGCAAGGGGAGTTGTCGAGCTGACCGTGCGCCGGAACGCCGACAGCCGCTACCTGTTCCTGGTCAACCGCACTGACGAGACAGTGCCGTTGACCGGACTGTCCGGCGAACTGCTCGTCGGCAGCGCGGGCGAGGACGGTTTCCCCGTGCTCTCCCCCAGGGAGGTCGCCGTAGTGAGCCGGCCCGTCAGGTGAGTTCGAGCAGCCCGCGGCGGACGGCCTCCGACACGGCCGCCGCCCGGTTGTCGACCTTGAACTTGCGGTAGATCCGCACGAGATGGGTCTTGACCGTGGCCTCGCTGAGGAACAACGCCTCGGCGATGGCCCGGTTGCTGCGGCCCTCCGCCATCAGCCGGACGACCTCGACCTCGCGCTGGGTCAACTCCTGGGCGGGGCTGACCACTTGGCCCACGAGTTCGCCCACGACCTCCGAGGCCAGCCCGACCGAGCCACCGGCGGCCGTACGGACGGCCTGGAAGAGTTCCTCCGGCGGCCCCGCCTTGAGCACATAGCCACGGGCGCCCGCCTCCAACGCCCGTACGACATCGGCTCGTCCGGCATAGCTGGTCAGCATGACGACGGCCACGCCCGGCGCCCGCTGGGCGAGCCTCCGTACGGCCTCGACACCGTCGATCCCGCTCCCCGGCCCGGCGAACCGCAGATCCATCAGCGCGACATCGGGCGTCAACTGGGCTGCCAGGCGCACGGCTTCCTCACCACTGCCGGCCTCGGCGACCACGTCGAGATCGGGTTCGCCGTCGAGCAGGGCGTGCAGCCCGGCCCGTACGACGGCGTGGTCGTCCGCGATCAGGAGGCGGAGCGGGGCGGCGGTCATGCTGTGCTCGCCGCGGTGAGAGGCGCGGCGGGCTGGATCCGGGGTGGGGCGGACACCGTGGCGCGGACCCTGGTCCCCCGCCCCGGCATGCTGCTCACGTCGAGGTCTCCGCCGCATTCGCGCAGTCGCGCCCTCGCCGCGGGCAGCCCGAAGCCGCGGTCCGCGCGGACGCCGGACGTGAAAGCCGCGGCGGGGTCGAAGCCCAGCCCGTCGTCGCTCACTTCGAGTTCCACCCGGTCCCGGTGTCGCCGATAGGTGACCAACACGCTTGCCGCGCGGGCGTGTTCGCGTACGTTCGCCAGCGTGCTCTGGGCGACGCGGAAGAGGGTGGTGGCCGTGTGCTCGTCGAGGACCGGTTGATACGCGCCCACCGCGCGGAACTGGACCCGAGCACCGGCGCCTTCCGTCCGCGACCGGGCGCAGAGCAGCCGCAGCGCGTCTTCCAGGCCCGCCTCGGCGACGGCGGCGGGAGTGAGATCGCGGATCATCCTCCGGGTCTCCGTCAGGTTCGCGCCGAGTCCGTCGGCCACGGCACGGACGCGGGTGCGTGCCACGTCCGGCCGCTCGTCCCAGTCGCGCTCGGCCACCTGCAACAGCATGACGCTGCCGGCGAGTTCCTGGGCCAGGGTGTCGTGCAGGTCGCGGGCGATACGGGTGCGCTCCGCGAGTACACCTGCCTGGCGCTGCTGCTTGGCCAACGTGTCCCGGGTCTCCCGCAGTTCCTCCACGAGCCGCTGGCGGACGGCCGCGTCCCGCTGCTGGGTCCGGTAGAGGGCGACGGTCGCCCACACCGCCGCGACGGGGACGAGCGCGACCTCGGCGTCGAACCGGCCCGTGGACCGGACGAGTGACCCGACGAGTACGACGGTGATCACGGCCACCGTCACTACGGCGGCCCGCCGGCCGAGCACGCGCAGTGCGGCGCAGGCGAGCGGAACGGCGCACCACACGTAGGCAGTGGTGAGCGGCGCCTGGGTGAGGAGGGTCAGCACGGTCCACAGCAGGAGCAGTACGGGAATCCAGGCGCGCCTGCCGAGCACCCCGAGCCGGTCCCACCACGTCAGCCCGCCCGCGTACACCAGGGCCAGCGCTCCGCTGAGGCTCACGATGTACCAGCACAACGGGACGTCGATCAGGGCGAGCCGGACGAAGCCCGCCCCGACGACGAGGAACAGCGAGAGATGGGAGACGTGCTCCAGGGTGTGCCGACTGCCGCGAGCGGTCAGCGGAGTGCGAGCGGACACGGCGGATCCCCTTGGGCCACATCATCCGGACAGGACCCCCGAGTCTATCGACCACCTGTATGACCGGTGTGAACAGAGGGACCCGTCACGCCCCCGGGTGCAGCCCCAGCCAGCCCGGCGAGGGATCACCCTTGACCTCGCCGAAGTAGAGGGCGAAGGTCTGCTTCCAGCGCTCGACCTCCGCGCGGTCGGCCATGAAGCGGGGGAAGCCGTCGATGTTCGCGTTCGGGTACTCCCAGATCGGCTTCAGTCCCGCCGGGAGCGTGGTGTCGGTCCGTACCGACCAGCCGTTGAAGGACGCCCGCTGCTGGGCGTCGGACAGCTGCCAGTTGAGATAGAGCTTGGCGGCCGTCGTGTTCTTGGCCTGCTTCAGGATGGCGGCGCGCTGGCCCCAGGCCATGAAGGGGTGGCCGTCGGGTACGACCCACTTCACGGGGTTCGAGGAGACCAGCGTGCCGGCCGTGGAGACGCCGATCGCCTTCTGGCCCGCGTAGACCGCGTCCCCCGGGGAGTTGCTGCCCCGGGCGAACCGCACGTCCTGTCCGGCGAGCGCGGCGACCCAGTCCCAGCCGTAGCGCTGCGCGTACAGCGTGTAGAGGTAGAGGGACGCGTCGTCGTCGTGCGGGTAGGACGAGGCGATCTTGCCCTTCCACTTGGGGTCGATCAGGTCGAGCGGGGTCTTAGGGGCATCCGCACCGACCGCGGCGACGTCGTACAGGAAGCTGAAACCAACCGCGCCGATGGCGACCCAGGCGCCCTGCGGGTCCTTGAACTTGTCGTAGACCTTCGAGAATCCGGCCGGCCTGTAGTGCAGCAGCCGGCCCTGCTCCTTCCAGCGCGTGAAGTCCTGCAGCGTCTGGAGCTGTACGACATCGGGCACCAGGGTGTCGGTCGCGAACTGGTTGTCCACGCGCACGTCGTGGTACTTGCTGTAGTCGACGATCAGCGTCAGGTCCATGGCGGGGAAACGCTTCTTGAAGGCCGCCTTGGTGGCGTCCTGCTGGGTCGGCGTGTCACCCCCGGCATAGACCACCAACTTGCCGCCGTCCGCAAGAGCGGCCCGGTACAGCTCGTCGAGCGTTCGGGTCTCCTCGGCTCCGGAACCACTCCGCGAGGACCGCCCGCCCGAGGCGGCTACGGCGGGCGTGGCCGCGGCGCCGAGCACACTCATCCCGAGGGCAGCACCGGCTCCACCGGCAAGGACACGTCGCCTACTGAGAAAACTGGACACTCTGGGGGCCTCTCTGAGGGGGGCTTGAAGGCCATGAGCTGCGTCGGCGGAAGCCCGGCGCCATGGTCATTCGTGATTCTTCAGCCGCCCGGGGGCCGTTCGCGTCGTCCGTACGGAGCGAGGGGTGTGCGAAGGGTTGAAGTCGCGTTCAACCGATCGGTTGAACGGCCTCCGGCCGGCGGATGTCCAAGAGGAGTTCCGCCGTGTCGGCCGCCGCCGGGTTCCGGGGCGGGGTGTCGTCGGGGAGGTCGACACCGATGACGACGGACAAGGTTTCGGCGGGGACACTCAGTACCGTCGCAAAGTCGACGAGCAGGTCGGGGGTGAGTTCCTTGCGGCCGTTGCCCACCCCTGTATCCGTGGACGCGGCCCAGTACCGGCCGGTCAGACACAGAAACGTCCGGGCCACCCCGGTCCAGCTCAGGTTCCGGTTGCCGATCATGCGCAGGAGCACACCACCAGGACCTCGCTCGAACCGTTCGTACACCCGCGATGCCAGTACCGGCTGTGTGCGGTCCTCCTGGGGCAGCGACCGGACGCGTTGACGCGACATGACACCCGCCCTCGCGTCCAAGGGAGCCAACTCGTCCGGTACCGCCACCCCGGCGATCACGCACAAGTCCGCGGCGTGCAGGCGCAACCGCCTATGTCTCGCCAACCGCGCCAACAGCCCCCCGAAATACAGGAGTTAGGTCATTCCGGCGCCGGACGCAGCCCCGTGACCGTGACCGACACGAGTCGTCGTACCGCCGCCTTGGAAGGCAGGACGCCGGCCGCGGCGAGGGCGTGGAGGCAGTAGGTCGCGAGTTCGTCCGGGGAGACGTCGGCGCGGATGTCGCCGGCCTGGGCGCCCTCGGCCAGGAGTTCGCGGAGGAAGCGGTGGAGGTGCTGCTCGGCGCCGACGACGTGGTCGCCCTGGTGCAGCAGCGCGCCGAGTTCGGGGCCGTGGCCGTGGCGCCGCTGCTGGATGAAGGCGTACGCCTCCAGTACCGCTCGCAACCGCTCGCCCGCGCCGCCGGGGCCGTCCCGGAGTTCGGCGAGTTCCTTGAGATGCCCGGCGATCTGCTGCTCGTGCCACGCCGTCATGATCGACTCGACGTCCGGGAAGTACTTGTACAACGTGGCCCGGCCGATCCCGCTCTCCTCGGCGATCTTCGACATCGTCACCGAGCGCAGCCCACGCTCGGTCACCAGCACCGCCGTGGTCTCCAACACCGTGTCGCGTACGGCGCGGCGATGTTCCTCGATGGTCTCGTTCCAGAGCTTCGGCACGGCCCCAGCATACGTCTCGACGCCATCGAGACACCATGCATTGACAGCGACAGAGTGTCTCGATAAAGCTGTCGGAGTGGCAGTCGGCGAGGAGACGGACGGCAAGCCTGCCTACCCGACCGCCCGACTGACTGACTGACCGACCGGTCACCTTCACCCGCGCCTGAATCGCCCACCCCTGGCCCCACCCGAACCGAGGACCGAACCCATGCTCACCGCCGAAGCACGCATCCTCACCGACCGCCCCAGCCGCTACCTCGTACAACTCTGCAAGCACTTCGCCAACAAGGGCCGCCACCTGACCCATCGCCCGCGCACCCACACACTCCCGGAGCTTCGGCCCGACCAGATCCAGGTCGAGTGGACCGACAGCGACGGGACGCTCCGCCTGCCGTGGGGGCAGTGCACCCTGCAGGCCCTCCCCGGCACACTGCGGGTGCACGTCGAGGCCGACGGCCAGGAGAACCTGGAGCGGCTTCAGGATCTCGTCAGCACGCACATCGGCAGGTTCAGCAGGCGCGATCCGTTGCGGGTGGAGTGGCGGGCGTCCGGGGCGGCCGTCGACGCGCCCGCCGAGGGAGCAGTTCTGCCACACCAACGGCCCGGCGGCCGGACCAGGTTCATCGTCATCGGCGTGGCGGCCGTCGCCGTAGCCCTGCATCTCGCGCTCGGCGGAACCGTCCTGGCCAACACGCCATGGACCGGCTGGGTCGTGGGGTTTCTGGTGACGGTCGTCGTGGTGAAGGCGGCTCTCGTGGGCGGTCTCGCTCTACGGCGCCACGGAAGCCGTATCGGATAGGTCGACCCGTACCCGACCGACACCCACCGGACAGGCCCCGTCACGCGCACTTCATACCCCCTAGGGGTATAGTCCTGCCAGACGCACACCGGAGAGGGGCGGGTTCATGGGAGCGATCGGGCACGCGTTGTCCATTGCCGGTTCGATGACCTGGGAGGTCACCTGGGCGCTGATCCTCGGGTTCACGCTCTCCGCCGTCGTGCAGGCGGTGGTGCGTAGGTCGACAGTCGTACGACTGCTCGGTGACGACCGGCCGCGCACGCTGGCCCTGTCCGCCGGGCTCGGCGCGGCCTCGTCGTCCTGTTCGTACGCGGCCGTCGCACTCGCCCGTTCCCTGTTCCGCAAGGGCGCGAACTTCACCGCGGCCATGGCCTTCGAGATCGCCTCCACCAACCTGGTCGTCGAACTCGGCGTGATCCTGGCCCTGTTGATGGGCTGGCAGTTCACCGCCGCGGAGTTCGTCGGCGGACCGATCATGATCGTCGTCCTCGCGGTGCTGTTCCGCCTCTTCCTGCGTCAGCGCCTGCTTGACCGGGCGCAGGAGCAGGCGGAGCGCGGGCTGGCCGGTTCCATGGAGGGGCATGCGGCGATGGACATGTCGATCGGGGGCGAGGGGAGCTTCGTCCGTCGGCTGTTCTCGCGGGACGGGTTCACGTCCGTGGCGCACATCTTCGTGATGGAGTGGGCCGCGATCCTGCGCGACCTGGTGGCCGGACTGCTGATCGCGGGCGCGATCGCCGCATGGGTGCCGGACAGCTTCTGGCACACGTTCTTCCTCGCGGACCATCCCCTCGCCGCGAAGCTGGTCGGACCGCTCGTCGGACCATTGGTGGCCATCGCGACCTTCGTCTGCTCGATCGGCAACGTGCCCCTCGCGGTGGTCCTGTGGAAGGGCGGCATCAGCTTCGGCGGGGTGATCGCCTTCATCTACGCCGACCTGCTGATCCTGCCGATCCTGAACATCTACCGGAAGTACTACGGCGCCCGGATGGCCGGCTTCCTGCTGGTCACCTTCTTCACGGCGATGGCCGTCGCCGGGTACATCGTCGAGTTCGCCTTCGGCGGCCTGGGGCTCATCCCGGACCAGGCCGACGCCAAGATCCCCGACGACGGGATCACCTGGAACTACACGACCTGGCTCAACATCGTCTTCCTGCTGCTGGCCGCGAGTCTGGTCGTACGGTTCCTGCGCAGCGGCGGCCCGGCCATGCTGCGGATGATGGGCGGCTCACCGGACCAGGGCGAGCAGGAACACGCGCCTGAGCACCACGAGCACAACCACCACTAGGACCTGTGCGGCGCCGGAATCCGTCCGGCCGTACGCGCTGTGAAGCGGCCTCGTCCGCTCGACGCCTGACTCACGGCACTGCGAAGCGCACCCACAGGGCCGCCCGCTTCGGCATCACCGAACCAGCCGCCTACGGTCCGACGACGAGCCGTGACCAGACGTCGGCGCGGTCGCGGATGTAGTCGATGTCCCGTACGTACAGGGCGAGATGGCCCTCCTCGACGTGCCGCTGGAAGCTCTCGTCACCGGCCATGGCCGCTGCTCGCATGAAGTCCGCGAGGGACCGCAGCCGGGTTGCGGCCATGTCCATCACCGACTGCCGCTCCTGGCGCTTGCAGCCGTAGGCGTCGAGGAAGTCCCTTGCTCGGTACGCCTGTTGCTCGGTCGTACCCCAGCCGTCGTGGTTGTCGGGGTGGGTGAGCGGGGAGTAGCGGTAGAGGGCGTAGGCGAGGTCCCAGGCGCGGGGGCCGGGCCGGGCGGCGTCGAAGTCGATGAGTCCTACGGCCCTTTCGCCGGTGAAGACGCAGTTGTACGGGGCGAAGTCGCCGTGACAGATCACCTCGACCGGGGCGAGCGCGTCGAACTGCCAGTCGCCGCCGGGGTGTTGGGCCAGGTCGGTGGTCGCGTCGTGGTAGCGGCGCAGGAGGTGGGCCGAGGTGGTGAGCGCCCGGCTGGTGCGGATCGCGTCGGTCAGCGGGTAGTTGGCGACGTCGCCCGTCAGGTACGTCAGGATCATCCGGCCCTGTTCGTCGGTGCCGTGCGCGGCAGGAGCGCCTTCGAAGCCCTGACGTTCTAGGTGGTCCAGCAGGCGGTGCACGGCAGGGCTCCAGGGCATGACCGGCTTCCGTACGGTCTCACCGACGCGGAAGACACGGGCGGTGCCGCCGCCGGTCAACTCCTGCTCCTCCGCCTCCGCATCCCCTTCGCCGGAGTACGGGCGGGAGTCGGCGGACATGTCGATCTCCTTGCGTACCGGCGAAGGCGGATTCTCGATCAAGTAGCTTACGTGGACGGCCTGTTACCGTGCCGCGGTCGAAAAAGGGGGGATGCGATGTCGGCGGTCGCCGAGATCGAGAGGGTGTGGGCACCGTCTGTCTTCGATCTCTGGGCAGGGCGACGCCCTCTGTGGTGGACCGTCGGCCCGGCAGGAGAGCTCGCCGTTCTGCTCGTTCACCGGAAGTACCTGCACCACATCCACTACATCAGGGGCTGGGTGGGATGGGCCCCGAAGCTGCCGTTCGACGGGGTGTTGGTGATCCGGCAGGCTGACGGATCAGTTCAACGCCGACCGATCAGGGGTGTGCGGGTCTGGCCAAGTCACATCGCCCTTCTCCCGGACTCCCGGCTCCTCGTTGCGGGCGGTCGCACGCGCAAGGAGGACACGGGTTCGTGGAAGCCGAACGCCGCTGTGTTCTCCCTGACGAGCGGCGAGCAGGGCAAGCAGCAGGACTCCTTCTGCATCGGCGACGACATCCAGGCTTTGGTGGCCGACCACAACGGATCGATCTGGACGGCCCACGGTGACGAAGGCATCTACGGAGGGCATCCGGAGTCGTCGGGCGGGATTGCCGGCTGGAGTGGCGTAGGGGAAGCGATCTGGGCCCCTGAAGGCCGCCTCCCCGACAGGCCTTTGCATGGTTGCACCGCCGCCACCGAGGGCGACCGGGTGTGGCTGATCTGGTACTCCGGCACCCGTCGCGGCGGCACGTTCCTCACGCGCATCACCCCCTCCACGGGCGAGGTGTCCAGCTGGCCCAGCCCTGTGCCCCAACCGGACGGATTCGCCGTACGCGGCGATCGGGCGGTCCTGACCAAACGCGATCACAACGAGCCGACAACCGAAGTCGTCCGGGCCGAGCTGCGCGGCGACACCTGGAGCGTGACCGAGCGGCACAAGATCCGAGTGCCAGGGCGGGTTGTCCTGCGCTGCGGTCAAGGGCGCGACGGCTCTCTCTGGCTACGCGCCGGCGACACCTGGCTTCGCATCGAGGCCTGACCACACCGCGCCCAACGGCGTGAGTGTCCAGACCTGCTCTGTGGAGGCATCGGTACAGCCAACACCGCACCGAAACAGCCCTGCCCAAAAGGCAGTTGCCGATCCAATCCCGGTCATGAACGATCTCCGACCATGATGACGAACCCCGCCCACCCACCTACCCGCCCGCTCGCCCTGATCACCGGAGTAGGCCGGACCGTGGGCATCGGAGCGGGTATCGCACGTCAACTCGCGGCCTCCGGCTGGGACATCGCCTTCACCTACTGGACCCCCTACGACGAACGCATGACATGGGGCCCCGAGGCCGGCGCGACCTCTGCCATCACCGACACCCTCACTCAACACGGCGCCGCCACCACGGCAGTTGAAGCGGACCTCGCCGACCCGGACACCCCGGCCCGTGTCTTCGACGAGGTCGAGCGCGAACTGGGCGGTGTCACGGCCCTGGTGATGTGCCACTGCGAGTCCGTCGACTCCGGCCTGCTCGACACCACCGTCGAGAGCTTCGACCGGCACTTCGCGGTCAACGCCCGCGCGACCTGGCTGCTGATCCGCGAGTACGGCCGACGGTTCGCCGCCGCGCCGGGCAGCGGCCGAATCATCGCCCTCACCAGCGATCACACCGTGGACAACCTCCCCTACGGCGCAAGCAAGGGCGCCCTGGACCGCATCACCCTGGCCGCCGCGCATGAACTCGCCCACCTTGGCATCACCGCCAACGTCATCAACCCGGGGCCGGTGGACACCGGTTGGATGACCAACGAGGGCCGTGTGCACGTGATCCGGCAGACGCCGCTCAACCGCCTTGGCACCCCGCAGGACACCGCCCACCTCGTCGACTTCCTCTGCTCACCGGAAGGCCAGTGGATCAATGGCCAACTCCTCATGAGCAACGGCGGATTCGCGTAGCACCCGGACGGCCGACCTCCGCGACGGCCCCCGACAGACACCCCCTCATGCCCACGCCCCCCTCACGTCGCACGTGCGCAATCCTCAGCCAGCCGCAGGCTCCGCGTCACGCCGTGCGGGATGTCCTCGACCGGGAACATCGCGTGCCGTACGGTCCGTTCGGCGTCGACGATCAGGATCAGGCGTTTGTGGCAGAGGCGGCCGGCGCCCCGGAAGGTCGGTAGCCGTAGGGCCGCGCCCAGTTGGTGGTGGGCGTCGGAGAGGAGCGGGTACGGGATCTCCTCGACGCGGGCGAACTCCGCTTGCTCGTGCGGGAGTTGGGTGCTGATGCCGCGTACGTCCACGCCCGCCCGGCGGAAGTCGGGCCAGGCGTCCCGGAAGAGGCGGTTCTCCAGGGTGCAGCCCGCCACTCCGGGGATCCGCTCGTCCCAGTCGACGCCCGTGCCGGGGTAGGTGAACAGCACGGTCGCGGCGGCATCCGGCGAGATCACGGGCAGGTCGGTGCCCTGCACGCCCGGGAGTTGGAGGTCTTCGGGTACGCGGGCGCCGGCCAGGGCGTGCACGCGGGCGTGCTCGGCGCTGTCAGCGGCAGCCGTGGCGGTGAGGCTTCCGTCGCCGAGCACCCATCGGTCGCCCCAGTCCTGCATGGCGACGAGGAGCGGGAGCAGGGCGAGTCCGGCATCGGTGAGCACGTACTCGTATCGCACCGGGCGCCGTTGGTAGAGGCTGCGGCGCAGGACGCCTTGGGCGACGAGCCGGCCCAGGCGCTCGGTGAGGACGTTGCGGGACAGGCCGATCTCGGCCGCCAGCGCGTCGAAGCGGACGTGGCCGCGGGCGATCTCCCGCAGGATCAGAACGTTCCACCAGTCCCCCAGGACCACGGCGGCCTGGGCGATGCCGCAGGTCTCGTCGGCGTTGTGCTTCCTCATGCACCCATAGTAAGTTCCTTTTCAGGACTCACTTTGTTTCCAGACGGAACTTACCGCCCGCCGATGTCCGAGACGCGGGCCCTGCGTGAGGAGTTGCACCGTGACCGCCATCAGCCGGGTCGTCGCACGGGAGATCATCGACAGTCGGGGCAATCCCACCGTCGAAGTGGACGTCGAACTCAAGGACGGCTCGCTCGGCCGCGCCGGCGTACCGTCGGGCGCCTCCACCGGCGCCCGGGAGGCGGTCGAACTCCGCGACGGGGACCCGACCCGCTTCCACGGCAAGGGAGTTCGGCGTGCCGTCGACGCCGTCAACGAGAGCATCGCGGACGCCGTGATCGGACTCGACGCCGAGAACCAGGCCGCCGTGGACCGCACCATGATCGAACTGGACGGTACGGACAGCAAGTCGCGGCTCGGCGCCAACGCCCTGCTCGGCGTCTCCCTGGCCACCGCCAAGGCGGCCGCGTCCGCCCACCGACTGCCGCTGTACCGCTACATCGGCGGTGTCGACGCCCGCCTGCTGCCAGTACCGATGATGAACATCGTCAACGGCGGCGCGCACGCCGACAATCCGCTCGACTTCCAGGAGTTCATGATCGCGCCCATCGGCGCGGCCACCTTCGCCGAGGCAGTCCGGATGGGCTCCGAGGTCTTCCACACCCTGCGCCGCGACCTGATCGCCGCCGGCCACAGCGTGAACGTCGGCGACGAGGGCGGCTTCGCCCCCGATCTGCGCACCGCCGACGAGGCCCTCGACTTCGTCGTCCACGCCATCGAGAAGACCGGCTACAAGCCCGGCACCGACATCACCCTCGTCATGGACCCGGCCACGTCCGAGTTCTTCGACGACGGCGTCTACGACTACAAGGGCGAGGGCGTCCGTCGCACGCCCGCCCAACACGCCGACTACCTGGCCGAGTTGGTCGACCGCTACCCGATCGCGTCGATCGAGGACCCGATGGCCGAGGACGACCACGACGGCTGGCAGGCGCTCACCGCCCGGCTCGGCGAGCGCTGCCAGCTGACCGGCGACGACGTCTTCTGCACCAACGAGGCGCTGTTGAGCGCCGGGATCCGGGACGGGATCGCCAACTCGATCCTGGTGAAGGTCAATCAGATCGGCACCCTCACCGAGACCCTGGCCACCGTCGCGACCGCCCACCGGGCCGGCTACACCGTCGTCATGTCCCACCGCTCCGGCGAGACCGAGGACACCACCATCGCCGACCTCGCCGTCGCCACCGGCTGCGGCCAGATCAAGACCGGTTCGCTGTCCCGGTCCGACCGCACCGCCAAGTACAACCAACTCGTCCGTATCGAGGAGGACTTGGGCGACCAGGCGCAGTACGCGGGGCGCGACGCGCTGGGGCTGCGCCGCTGACACCGGAGAGGACCCTCGCGCATCGCGCGGGGTCACCACCTCGGCAGCGGCAGGCCAAGAGTTCCCGAAGCCGGACGGACGCACGGGCGTCCGCTCCGGTCAGGAGACCTTGGCCCCCAGCAGGTCGACCGGGGCGATCACCGGGAGCGCGCTGAGCTTCGTCTGCGCGGCCTCCCCCAGCGCGGCGGCGATCCGCCCCGCCAGGTGGGCCTGGCGTCCCTCCTCGTCCTCGAAGGTGTCGAACACCCCGAAGGTGGTGGCGCTCTCGCGGAACGCGAACCACGCCACCGTGCCCTCTTCCTGTTCGGCCAACTCCTGTGCGCCGCGCAGCATGGCCTCCACCTCGTCGGCGTACTCCGGCTTGGCCTCGATGCGTACCAACAGACCGACCTTCACTGTGACCACTCCTCGCGTACGAACCGCCGGGCTTCCGGCGCACAACGAACCTATGGCGGCACCTGGTGATCACATCAGCGGCAGAAACGACACGGTTGATAGTGTTTCCGCCATGCGGGTAGCGGTCGTCGTCTACGACGGAGTGTTCGACTCCGGTCTCTCGGCCATCCTCGATGTGCTGAGCAACGCCAACGCGCTGGGCGGGCAGATCCACGAGTCCTCGCCCACCTGGAACGTGACCCTCGTCGGCCCGACTCCGCAGGTACGGACAGGCGCCGGCCTCCTCGTGGCGCCCGAGCCACTCGACGTCGCCGATGCCGCCGACCTCCTGGTCGTACCGGCACTCGGGGAGAGCGATCCTTCGGCGCTGCTCGACCATGTCGGCGGCGACATGTCCCTGCCCGTCCGCGAGCTGATCGCCCGAACTCGCAACCGCGGTACGCCCATTGCCTCGGCGTGCGCGGGTACCTTCCTGCTGGCCGAGGCGGGCGTGCTGGACGGGTTGCGCGCCACGACGACCTGGTGGCTGTCGCCGGCCTTCCGTAGCCGATACCCCAAGGTCCAGCTCGACCACAGCCGGATGGTCATCGGCTGCGAGGGCATCACCACCGCCGGCGCGGCCTTCGGCCATGTCGATCTCGCGCTGGCGATCGTCCGGGCGGGCAGCCCCGCGCTCGCCGACCTGGTCGCCCGTTACCTCGTGGTCGACGAACGGCCATCGCAGGCGGCGTACACGATTCCCAGCGCGCTGGCCCAGAGCGATCCCACCGTCGCGGCCTTCGAGGTCTGGACCCGCGAGCATCTGGCCGAGCCCATCAGCATCCCCGAGGCGGCCAGGGCCATCGGCGTCAGCGAACGGACCCTGCAGCGTGCCGTGCAGCGCACGGTCGGGACGTCCCCCATCCGTTTCGTCCAGGACCTGCGGATCGAACGCGCGTCACACCTCCTGCGCACCACCGGCCTCTCCCTGGAGACCATCTCCAGGAAGGTCGGCTACGAGCACCCCAACACGCTGCGGGTGCTCCTCCGCGAACGCACCGGGAAGACGACGTCGGCGCTGCGTGGCAGCAAGTGATGTCAGGTCGCTTCAGGGGATGAGCACGATCTTTCCGCGCGTGTGGCGCTTCTCCAGTTCGGCGAACGCGTCACGGACGTCGTCGAGCGAGTAGGTCGCGGCGATGGGGATCTCGATACGGCCGGAGGCGACGAGGTCGGCCATCTCCGTGAGGAACTCCCGGGTGGAGGCGTCGGCACTGCCCGCGCTCTTGGTGCCGAGTTCCTGTGCCTTCTGGAACGAGATGATCGTCTCGATCCGGTCCCTGGAAATGCCCAGTTCTACGGCGAGTTCGACGTACTCGGGGCCGAAGAGGTCGATGAACGCGTCGATCCCGTCGGGCGCCGCCGCGGTGAGCGCACCGGCGAGCCGGTCGCCGTACGGCACCGGGGTCGCGCCGTGCGCGGTGAGCCAGTCGGCGTTGGCGGGCGAGGCGATGCCGAGGACGTGCGCACCCCGTACGGCGAGGAGTTGGACGACGACGGTACCCACGCCCCCGGCGGCGGCCGAGACGGCGACGGTCTCGCCGGGCTTGGGGGCCACCGCTTCGACGGCGGCCCACGCGGTGCAGCCGACGACGTAGAGGGATCCGGCGACCTCCCAACTCAGGGCATCCGGCTTGAGGATGAGCTGCGACACCGGTACGACGACGTGGGTGGCCTGGCTGGAGCGCTGCCAGGAGAAGCCCAGAACCTCGTCACCGACGCCGAAGTCGGTGACGCCCGCACCGAGTTCGGTGACGACGCCGGCGAGGTCACTGCCCTGACCGGACGGGAAGGTCGCGGGGAACCGCTCGTGCATCGCACCCGAACGGATGGCCGCCTCACCGGGGTTGATGCCGGCCGCCCGTACCTCCACGAGGACTTCCCCTGCGGCGGGTTGAGGCATCGACACCTCGGTGACGCGGAGCACGTCACGGTCGCCGTACTCGTCGAAGCGCACTGCTCGCGCTTGGGTGGTGCTCATCAGGTCTCCTTCGTCAGGGGTGTTGAGCTGGGTGGGGCGGTGGCGCGCAGCACGGCGAGCGCATTGGCCAGGTGGCCGAGTGCGGTGTCCGGGAGTGGGGCGGACAGCCGTGTCACGAGTTCGCGGTCGAACACTGGACCCGCCTCCGCCACCAACTCCCGCCCGCCCGACGTCAGTTCGACGATCGAGGAGCGGCGGTCGGCGGGGTGGGGGCGCCGGGTGCACTGGCCGAGTTTCTCCAGCCGGTCGACGGCCTGACTCGCGCCGCCGACCGTGATCGAGAGGGCGGCGGCTATGTCGTTCACCCGGCAGGAACCTTCGCGCTCGACGACGAGCATCACGTTCAGGCCGCCCAGGGTCACGTCGCACTCCTGTCGGAGCCGGGCGTCGATCCCGTTCCACAGGTCGGTCTCGAAGCGCACGAGATCGTCGAAGACTTGCCGCAGGTCCACGGACGGGGTCCTTCCAGCGAGATGCATTAGCTCTAATCATATTAGAGCTAATGCATCTCGCTGGCTACCTGTGGTCCCGCGTGATCAGACCTGCGTCGAGTCCTTCCCGTACGACGGCTCGGTGACGAGCTCCGGCGCGGGCACGGGCCCGCCCTCGCTCAGACCGAACCGCGCGTGGAACTTCCGCAGGAAGCCGGGCGCGTACCAGGCCGCGTGGCCGAGCAGGCGCATCGCGGCGGGGACGAGGATGCCGCGTACGGCGACGGCGTCGATGAGGATGGCCAACCCGCTGCCCAGGCCGAAGAGTTGCATGAAGCTGAGCTTGGCCGTCCCGAAGGCGAAGAAGCTCACCGCGAGCAGGCAGGCGGCCGCGGTGACGATGCGTCCCGTGTGGCCGAGGCCATTGGTCACGGCGGACTCGTTGTCCTCGCCGAGGTCGTGGAGTTCCTTGATCCGGCTGGTGACGAAGACCTCGTAGTCCATCGAGAGGCCGAAGGCGATGCAGAACATCAGCACGGTCATGGAGACGTCCATGGGCTGTGCCGTGAAGCCGAGCACGGAGGAGAGGTGGCCGTCCTGGAAGATCCAGGTCATGACGCCGAGGGTCGCGCCCAGGCTGACCATGTTGAGAAGCAGCGCGCGCAGCGGCTGGACGACGCTGCCGGTGAACAGGAAGAGCAGGAGGAAGGTGGTGAGGGCGACCAGGGCCACAGCGAGCGGGAGCCGGCTGCCGACGGAGTGCTTGGAGTCGACCAGTACGGCGTCCACTCCGCCTACCAGAGGGTGTGTTCCGGCGGGCGGGGCGACCGCCCGCACGTCCCGGACCAGGCTCTGGGCCTCCTCGGACTTCGGTGTCAGGGTGCTCACGACGTTGAGCTGCTGTGCGTCGGGGCGGGCCAGGGCGGTGTTGCCGGGGGCGGTCGCCGCGGGCTGTCCGTCGGCGTAGTTTCCCGCGCTGGTCTCGACGCGGACGACGCCCTTGAGCCCGGACAGTTCGGTCGCGTACGACTCCAGCGGGGCCTTGCTCAGGGGCTTGTCGATGACGATGTGGAGGGCGGAGTCGTCGTTGCCGTTGAACTTCTCGCGCAGCACGGAGGAGACCTGGCGGCTCGTGGCGTTCTCGGGCAGGACGCGTTCGTCCGGTGTGCCGAAGGTGATGCCGAGGAGCGGGCTCGCCGCGACCAGCAGGACCGCGAGGACGGGCAGCGCGGTGAGCGCGGGCCGCTTCATCACGGTGGCGGCCAGCCGTCCCCACAGGGGTGCGCGGGTAGCGGTACGCGTGCGGTTCGCCCAGGGCAGCCGCCCGCCGTTGACCCGGTGGCCCAGGACGACGAACAGGGCCGGCATGACGAACAGGGTGCTGACGGCCGCGATGACGACGACGCCGACACCGGCGTAACCGAACGAGCGCAGGAAGTATTGCGGGAACACCAGGAGTGCGGCGAGCGCGGCCGCCACGGTCGCGGCGGAGAACGCGACCGTACGGCCCGCCGTGCTCACCGTGCGCCGGACGGCGTCGTCCACGCTCGCCCCTGACGCGAGTTGCTCCCGGAACCGGCTGACCATCAGCAGGGCGTAGTCGATGCCGAGGCCGAGGCCCAGCGCGGTGGTCAGGTTGATCGCGAAGACGGAGACGTCGGTGACGCTGCCGAGGACGTACAGCTCCGCGAACGTGCCCGCGATGGCGATGGTCCCGATGGCCAGCGGCAGCAGGGCCGCGACCATGCTGCCGAAGACGAGCAGGAGGAGTACGAGGGTGAGCGGCACGGCGATGGACTCGGCGAGGACGAGATCCTCGCCCGACTGGGTGCCCATCCCGCTGGTCACGGCGGCGCCGCCACCCGCCCGGACGGTGAGTGTCTTCTCGTACGTCCCGGTGTAGGCGTCGATGACGCTCTTCGCGTTCTCGTCCCGCTGGGTGTCGTCGCCCTTCACATGGGCGAGCACCATGGCGTCGCGACCGTCCTTGGAGCGGAGGTCCGAACTGCCCGTGTCCCAGTAGGAGATGACGTTCTCAAGGTGCTGGTCCTTCTTGAGCTCGGCCACCAGGTCCCGGCCGCTCCGCTGCGCAGCCGGGGCGTCGACGCGCCCTTCGGAGGCAGCGACCAGCAGGACCAGATTCGTCTCTCCGCCGAACTTCCGGTCGATGACCTTCGCGGCCCGGGAGGACTGGGAGGCCGGGTCGTCGTAGCCGCCGCCCTGCAGCTTGGCGAACGCGCCGGCGCCCAGGACGCCCATGAGGGTCACAGCCACGACGGCGACGACGAGCACCAACCGGGATCGGCGGATGGCCAGTTCGGCTATGCGTTCAAACACGCCGTTCTCCTTAGATATCCATACGTTTGATGTCCATACGGTGAAAGAGGCGCGAAACAGCCGGAGTTGATCAACGGGGCACTCTTCGTCGCCGTGCACGACGTTAGTGAGGAGCAAGAAGATTTGGCAGTGTTCGATTTTCCTCACACTTTGCAACGCCAGGGCTCACGAGAGGAGTTGGCGTCGTACGGTCGTCGCATGGCCGTCGACGAACGCACCACCGCACCGCCCTCGTTGCGCGAACGGCGCCGGGCCGCCGCCACCCAGGAGATCGTGGACGCGGCCGAGCGTCACCTCACCGAACACGGGCCTGCCGCCCTGTCGTTGAGAGCGGTGGCCCGCAGCCTCGGCATGACCGTGCAGGCGCTCTACCACTACTTTCCGAGCCGGGACGCCCTCGTCACCGCGCTCGTCACCAAGGCGTACGACGACCTGGCCGATGCGGTCCAGGCCGCCGTCGACACCCCGTCCGACGAACCGGACGTACCGCGCATGGTGATCGCGACCGAGGGCTACCGCCGCTGGGCCATCGCCCATCCCGAGCGCTTCCAACTCCTCTACGGCACACCGCTGCGGGACTACGCGGCCCCCGCCGACGGCCCCACCACGCAGGCCTCGCGCCGGATGAGCGAGATCTTCGAGCGCGAGCTCTTCGAGGGGTTCAGCACGGAGCAACTCGCCGCGGCAGACGTACCCGTGCTCTCGCCCTCGCTCCAGGCCTACTTGGAGCAACTGCCGCACTACGGCCACGGACATCTGCCCGCCCCCGCGACCGCTCTGCTGATGAACGCGTGGGGGCACCTGCACGGCCTCGTCGCCCTGGAGGTGTTCGGGCACACGTCCTTCCTCGGCGACCACCAGGCCGAGCTCTTCCGCATGGCCATGCGGAACCTGCTCGCGGACATCCACCGCAGGATCCCGTGACACGGTCCGCCTGAACATCGCTGGTTGCAGCCCGCGCCGACGTCGCACTAGCTTGCCGACGTGGATCTCTTCTCACGTTCGTGGACCGCGCTGCTCGCGGCGGTGGCGGACCTCTCGGACGAGGATTTCGCGCGGCCGTCGGGCTGTGCCGGGTGGCTGGTGCGGGACCTGGTCTGTCATCTGGTCATCGACGCCCAGGACGTCCTGATCACCCTCGTGACGCCCGCCGACACGGAACCGACCCGCGACGCGGTGACCTACTGGACCGTCACGCGGACACGGCCCACCGGCGACGACCCGCTCGACGCACTGATCGTGCGGCTGGCCGCCGCGTACGAGGAGCCCTGGCTGCTCAAGTTCCATCTGGACGACGTCGGTTCGGCCGCGGGCCGCGCCGCCCGGCTCGTCGATCCCGGCCTGCGGGTGAGCACGCAGGACGAGGTTCTCACCGCGGGCGACTACCTCTCCGCGTACGTCCTTGAGTGGACCCTGCATCACCTCGACCTGGTCGCACATCTCCCGGATGCGGCGGATCCGTCGGCGGAAGTGCTCGCCGGGGCACGGGAGTTGCTGGAGAGGATCGCCGGTGCCGCGTTCCCGTCGTCGTTCTCCGATACGGCCGCTCTGCTCGTCGGCACCGGCCGGCGCGCTCCGACCGACGAGGAGAAAGCCCAACTGGGTTCACTGGACGCCAAGTTGCCGCTCGTCCTGGGATAGTCCCGTCCCCTCGGCAACTCGGCCTGAGGCCGACCGAGTTGCCGAGGGGACGGCGAGCGGCCGTAACACTCAGATCGCGGCGGCCGCCGCACGGCCCGCCTGGCGGCCGGAGAACAGACAGCCGCCGAGGAAGGTGCCCTCCATCGAGCGGTAGCCGTGGACTCCCCCGCCACCGAAGCCGGAGACCTCACCGGCCGCATACAGACCGGGAATTGGCGTACCGGCGGCGTCCAGGACGCGGCCCGAGAGGTCGGTCTGGAGGCCGCCGAGGGTCTTGCGGGTGAGGATGTTGAGGCGGACGGCGATCAGGGGTCCGGCGCTCGGGTCGAGGATCTTGTGGATCGCGGCCGTGCGGCTGAGTGAATCCCCGGGGTAGGAAAGGGCGTTGCGGATGCCCATCACCTGGGCGTCCTTCGAGTACGGGTTGTCGATCTCCCGGTCCCGGGCCTCGATCTGCCGCTGGAGGTCGGCCAGTTTGATCAGGCCGTCGCCAGTCAACTTGTTCATTCCGAGGACCAGTTCGGAGAGCGTGGTGGCGGTGATGAAGTCGACGCCGTTCTTCCTGAACTTCTCGATCGGCTCCGGCGTCTGCCAGATGCGCGAGAGGAGCATCAGGATGTCCTTGTTGGTGAGGTCCGGGTTCTGCTCCGAACCGGAGAGCGCGAACTCCTTCGCGATGATCTTGCTCGTGGTCACGAACCACGAGTAGTCGTAGCCGCTGGCGGTGATCGAGCCCAGCGTGTGGAGGGTGTCGTAGCCCGGCATGTCGGGGGCGGAGAACCGCTTGCCGGTGGCGTCGAACCACATCGACGACGGTCCCGGGAGGATGCGGATGCCGTGGTCGGGCCAGATCGGGTCGTAGTTCCTGAGGCCCTCGGTGTAGTGCCACATCCGGTCCGGATTGACGATACGGCCGCCCGCCGACGCGGTGATCCCGAGCATCCGGCCGTCCACGTACGCGGGCACACCGGTGATCATGGTCTTGGGCGGGTTGCCCAGCCGGGCCGGCCAGTTCTGGCGTACGAGATCGTGGTTGGCGCCTATGCCGCCCGAAGTAACGATCACCACAGGGGCGTTGAGTTCGAAGTCGCCCACCACGGTGCGGGAGGTGGCCTTGCCGCGCTGGGCGGTGCTGGGTTCGAGGATCGCGCCGCGGACGCCGGTCACGGCGCCGTTGGTGCGGACGATCTCGTCGACGCGGTGCCGGAACTTGAAGGTCACCTTGCCGCTGGCGACCCCGGCCCGCACCTGCTTCTCGAACGGCTCGACCACGGCCGGTCCTGTGCCCCAGGTGACGTGGAAGCGGGGCACCGAGTTGCCGTGTCCGTCGGCGAGGCCGCCGCCGCGCTCGGCCCAGCCGACTATCGGGAACCAGCGGATGCCGAGGCCGTAGAGCCAGGACCGCTTCTCGTTGGCCGCGAAGTCCACATACGCCTCGGCCCACTTGTGGGCCCAGTAGTCCTGGCCGGTCGGGTCGTCGATGCCGCGGTCGAAGCCGGCCGTGCCCAACCAGTCCTGCCAGGCCAGCTCTTGGGAGTCCTTGATGCCCATGAGCCGCTGCTCGTCGGAGTCGATCAGGAACAGTCCGCCGAAGGACCAGAAGGCCTGGCCGCCGAGGTTGGACTCGGGTTCCTGGTCCAGGAGCAGCACTTTCTTTCCTGCGGCGACCAGTTCGGCGGTCGCGACGAGACCGGCGAGGCCGTGGCCGACGACGATGGCGTCGGCGGACGAGGTGTCGGCCGCGAACGCCGGTACCGCGTGCGCCGCGAGGGCGGCGCCGGCGGCGACACCGCCGGCCACCGTCAGGGCTCTTCGTCTGCTGATCGTTGTGGGGGCCGAGTTCTCCATGGGGTGCCTTCCGGGTCAGGTACGGGAGGTGCGGGAGATGTGTCCGACACGTGGAACGTGCCGCGACACCACAGTTGTTACCGCCGGTAGCACCCAGGGAAACCAAGCTGTGTCGGCCGTGTTGCGCGAGTGGGGTTCAGAACAGGGTGAGCAGGGTTCAGAACGCGGTGAGCGGGGTTCAGGACAGGGCGAGCGGGCCGTCGCGGTCGATGAAGCGGCCCGAGCCGGCGCCGGGTTCTTCCGTCGCGAGGCGCACGATCGCGTCGGTTCCCTCGGTGACGGTCTGGGGGCCGCTGTGGCCGTTGAGGTCGGTCGCCGTGTAGCCGGGATCGGCGGCGTTGACGCGAACGTCCTTGAGCGCCTTGGCGTATTGGGTGGTCAGCATGGTGAGGGCAGCCTTGGACGCGGTGTAGAGCGGGGCGACGACGGAGGACTCGATCCGCGACGGGTCGTGGGTGATGGCGAGCGAGCCCATGCCGCTGCTGACGTTGATGATCACCGGGTCGGGTGAGCGGCGCAGCAGCGGGAGGAACGCGGTGATCGTCCGGACCACACCGAAGACGTTGACGTCGAAGACGCCGAGCGCGTCCGCGCCGGTCAGGTCGGTGGGATCACCGTGCGGGCCGTGCACACCGGCGTTGTTGATCAGGACGTCGAGGACGCCTTCGTGTGCGGCGACGTCGGCTGCCGCGGCGGTGACGGAGGCGTCGTCGGTGACGTCGATACGGACGAACCGCGCACCGAGTGCGGCGGCGGTCTCCGCACCCCGTTCCTCGTCGCGGGCTCCGACGATCACGGTGTGGCCGAGGGCGAGGAGGCGGCGGGCGGTCTCGTGGCCGAGGCCCTTGTTGGCTCCGGTGATGAACGTGGTGGTCATGCGTCGATCGTGCCCACCGCGCGGGTGCGCTGCCAGGGACGCCTCGACCGCAGGAACGGCACTACCAGGATCGGGAGGTGGAGGAGGATGGAGGACATGGCGAAGAACGAGGGGCTGGAACCGGTGTCAGGAGTCGGGGTCGGGCTGGGTCTGGGGCTGGGTGCGACGATCCGTGCCTGGCGGGAGCGGTTGTCCCCGTCGGCCGTGGGGCTGCCGTCCGGTCGGGCCCGGCGGGCGGCCGGTCTGCGGCGTGAGGAACTCGCCGAGCGGGCCGGGATGTCGGTGGACTATGTGGTGCGACTGGAGCAGGGACGGTCCACGGCGCCCTCGGCCCAGGTCGTCGCGTCGCTCGCGCGTGCCCTCCAACTGACCGCCGTGGAACGGGAGCACCTCTACCGCATGGCCGGGCTGGTCCCGCCGAACGGCGAGCCGATTCCCGATCACCTGCCGTCGGGGGTGCACCGGGTGCTCAACCGGCTCGGGAACGTCGCCGTCGCCGTGTTCGCCGCCGACTGGCAGCTGATCTGGTGGAACCCCGGGTGGGCGGCGCTGCTCGGCGACCCGTCGGACAAGCCGCCCGAGCAGCGGAACTTCGCGCGTGAGCGGTTCCCGATCGGGTCCGGCGCCGACGTACGCGTCGCCTCGTGGCCGGTGCTGGTGCGGAACGGTGCCGCCTCGGACCTCGCGATCGTTTCCGACCTGCGCCGTGCCACCGGTCGCTTCCCGCACGACGTCCGCCTGGCGGAGCTGATCGGTCAACTCACCGCCGGCAACGAGACGTTCGCACGGTTGTGGGCGAGCGGCACGGTGGGCGCACATCGGGAGGACCGCAAGACAGTCGAGCATCCCGGGGTCGGGCCGGTGGACGTGGACTGTGATGTCCTGACGGACGGCGATTCCGACCTGAAGATCGTCATCTTGACTGCCGCGCCCGGGAGTTCGGACGAGGCCGGGTTGCGGCGGGCGATGGCCGGTGACAGCGTGCGCGCGCCCACCTTCTGATTCCGAGCGGGTCAGTGCTTGGCGAACTGGACCTGCGTGTGCTGCGTGACGTTCGCTCGCACCGCGAGTGCGGGGATGGTGAGTTGTTCGCCGTAGATGTCGGTGAGCCTGATCGCGCCGCCGCAGCCGCTGCCGTCCTCGGAGATGAAGTAGTTGTAGTCGGTGCGCTCCAACTGACGCCAGCCGCTGCCCACGCCGACTTCCAGGCGGGCCAGGGGATTTCGGTGGCCGATCGCCTGGATGCCGCACCAGTAGGGGGTGGAACCGGTCTTGTAGCGGATCGAGATCGTGTCGGAGGTGCTGGGGCTCGCCAGGTTCCAGGTGATCGGGATCCGGCCGGCCGAAGGGGCGGCGAGCTTGGCGAAGGCCTGTGCGCTGAGGTCGATCTGGCCGGGGGCGCAGTCTCCCGGGCACTCGTTGGTGATGCGGACCGTGATGGTCGCGCCGTTGGCCGCGTGCACGAGTACGTACGCCCCGCACGCCTTGGACGACTCGTAGTCCGCGGTGTTCATCGCGCCGGTCATGACGTCGCCGCTCGGGTCGTACAGGCAGGCGCCGCCGCCGTCCGCGTCGTAGAAGGTGGCGACTCCCCGGTAGGTGACTCCGGGGCGGATACGTCCGGCCAACGGAGCGGTACCGGAGGCCTGTTGGCGGGTCTTCGTGGCCGACGTGGCGGTCGGCTTTTTGGTTGTCGCGCGGGCGGACGGGGTCGCCGACGGCTTCTTCGATGCGGTGGTCGCCCGTGCGGAGGCGGTGGAAGTGCGGGTCGGCGACGGCGAGTCGGCCGGGCTGGAGCTGGTCGCGGGAGGTTCGGTCGCAGCGCTTCCGGCTTCGGCCTTGACCTCCTCGCCGCTCTTGTGGCCGGGCAGGAGCACCAGGGCCAGGGAGACCACGATGAGCACCGCGGCCGCCGACAGGAACAGCCACCGCTTGGACACCGGACCTCCTAGATGACCGCCACCCATTGTTCGGGGTGAGGAAGGCAGCGATCGTGCCAGCCTCGCGGCGACGGCGGCAAGCCCTTTCTCTGGGGGCGTAGTTGGGGACAGGTGTCGTGTCGTCGTGCTTATGGGGTTCATGACGCGCACCAACCCCCGCCGGCGGTCGCGCCACCGAACTCACCGGCCTGAAGCCCAGTTACTGCCGTTCGAACCCGTCGGCCCGGCTCCAACGGAGAGTTGTGTCCTGCCCGAAGACGACCTGCTGCCCGTCGCCGGAGACGGTGGCCCGCTCCCAACCATCAAAGTCCTTCGTGACGTTGACGCTCCACTCGGTCAGGCTGCTGGTGCCGACGGCGGCGATGGACTCTGTCGGCGGTTCACCGTCGTAGCAGTAGGAGCCGAAGTCGGCGATCACGGCGACGGTTCCGTTCTTGGTACGCAGTTGGATGCCCTGGCACGCGTCGGTCTTGGTGCGGTAGATGACTTTCGGTTCGGTCCACGCCTTCGCCCGAGGGCTGTAGTGCTGCTCGACGAGGCCCTTGCCGTCCAGGTAGTGCAGGGCCACGCGGCGGCCGTCGTCGAGTTTCACCTCCGCGTTGTACGGGCTGGGGCTGCCGCTCCAGGAGAGGTCGCTCTTCTCCAACTCGGCGGTGTACACGGAGGAATCCGGGGAGGCGGTCGCGGACGGGGCTGCTGTCGTCGCCGAGTCCTGGTGCCCACATGCCGCTGCGGTCATCGTCACCACCACGGCCGCCGTCGCCCTGACCAGCACCTGAATGCCGGGCTTGTGCATACACGCCTCCCGTCGCCCTGCCTCAGCGCAGCATAAGCATGATCTGGCTGTTCACGATGGGGGGCGGTGGCCCAGCAGGTCCCTCGCGGCCTGGAGTGCGTCGAGTCGGAGAGCCTCGAAGGACGCGGTCCGGTCGTCGTCCTGGCCGGCGAGCGCGATCGCGCAGTGGACGATCGGGGCGAGTGCGTCCGGGTAGTCGAGCGCCTCGGCGACCTCGGTCCAGATCAGATCGGCGCCGGTGGCCGGATCGAGGCTGCCGTCGGTGATCTCCTCGGCCAGCCAGTAGGCGTGGGCCCATTGCGCGGCCGTAGGGTCTGCCGGTGGTTCGAAGGACAGCCCCAGTTCGTTGAGTACTTGGTCAAAGAGCTCGGGTGCTTCGGGCTCCTCTCTTCGTGCGAGGCCGGCCAGGAGGGCGAGGGACGGGCTGTCGACATCCGCGAGGAGTGCGTCCAGGCCCGCCTGGATGAGCTGGTCGGATCCCACGTGGCAGCCGAAGGCACGAGCCCTGGCGAGTCGCCCGAGCCGCGCCTTGGCCTCTTCCCCGGTCATGGCTTCGGCCTCCGTCCAGCTGATGGGAGGCCGATCGTGCCACGACCAGGTGGCCGTTTCGCCACCGGGTTTTCAAGGTGCGGTCGGCGGTGTGGTCCAGATACGGCGCTCGGCGCTCAGCGGGTCGTCCAGAGCCTCCGGGACGGTGTCCCAAGTCATCGTCGTGCGGCGCTTGTTGGTGTAGCGGGGCCAGTTGGGACACGGGTCCAGGTCGCGGATGAAGGCGACCCACGCGGCGTGCATCGCGTCCGCCAGGGATTGGGGCGGATTCGGGCCCGTCGCCGCCGTGACGCGTTCCGCGTTCAGGAGGTCGAAGGCGAAGGGGATCTCTGTGCAGTGGGCGGCGCTGCCCCAGGTGAAGTGGTAGAGCCAGGTGGGGAGTTGGTGGTGGGCGTGGGACTCGGCGAGGGCGAGGGACGGGCCGCGGAAGATGGCGTCGGTCAGGGCCTGGCCCATGCGGAGTGACGGGTCCGCCCTGTCCTGGAGGGCTGTGTACATCGTCACGGCGTCGGGACCCAGGCCGTGGCCGGCCAGCATGGCGTCAACGGCCTCGGTCGGTACGGGTGTTGGGGCGGTTCCGGGCGGGGGGTAGAACTCGCGCTGGGTGAAGCCGAGCAGGAGCGGGACCGGGGCCGCGCTGCCGTTCGCGAAGGCGTCGGGGACCGGGACCGGGATCAACTCCCCGTCCGCGAAAGGCGCCAGCGTGAGGCCTGCCGCGGGTGTGGCCAACGCGTCCTGGAGGGCGAGCAGTTCGTCGCCGGTGAGGTCGCGGAGGGCGGAGGCGAGGGCGGGGACGCCGGTGCGTTGGGTCAGGCGGGCCGAGTCGGCGAGGGCATCTCGGCGGTGCTGGGGGGCTTTGACGGCGCCGGACTGGGAGATCGCGGCGCGGAAGAGGCCGTGTGCGGAGGGGCTGGCCATCAGGGTCTGTGCGGCGCCGCCGCCCGCCGACTGGCCGGCGATGGTGACCTTTCCGGGGTCGCCGCCGAACGCGTCGATGTTGTCGCGCACCCAGGTCAGCGCGGCGATCCAGTCGAGTACGGCACGGTTGTCGGGGGCGTCGTCGAGGTGGAGGAAGCCCTCGATGCCGAGCCGGTAGCCGATGGACACGAGGACGACGCCGTCGCGGGCGAAGGCGGAGCCGTCGTACCAGGGACTGGCGGCGGATCCGGCGACGTAGCCGCCGCCGTGGATCCAGACGAGGACCGGCAGGTCGGCGCCCGGGGTCGGGTCCGGGGTGAAGACGTTGAGGTTCAGTACCCCGTCGCCCGGTATCGACGGCTCGGGGATGGTGGTGGGGCCGTCGAGGATGAAAGGGCGGCGTTGCGCGGTGGGCCCGTACCGGGTGGCGTCGAGGGGTTCGGTCCACGGCTTGGTCGGGACGGGGGCGGCGAAGCGGAGATCGCCGACGGGGGCCTCGGCGTAGGGGATGCCGAGGAAGCGGGCGGTGGTGTGCTGCCACGTCCCGAGGACGGGGCCCAGGGACGTGGCAGCGAGTACGGACTGGGGCACGGAGCAACTTCCTTGTGGAGGTGGAGGGTTCGGGTTGGGGGCGATACTCGGTGCGCTATTTGACGCTCTTGATCGGCCGGATGGCGAGCGCGCTGATCAGTACGACGGCCATGGCGAAGGCGAACAGGACACGGTAGCCCGGGAGTTTGTCGGAGCCCGCGGCGAACGAGGTGATGAGGACGGAGGCGATGATCGGGCCCAGTGCCTGCGGGACGTTGGTGGCGATGTTGAGGATGCCGAGATCCTTGCCGGCCGCCGCGCCCTTGGGCAGGACCTCGGTCATCAGGGCCATGTCCAGCGACATGTACGTACCGAATCCCATGCCGCTGACCAGCGCGTACGCGTACATCGCGGGCAGGGTCGGGCTGACCAGCGGGATGGCCATGGACAGGGCGAGCAGGACGGACGCGCCGACCACGAAGATCTTGCGGCGGCCGGTGCGGTCGGAGATCTTCGCCGCCGGGATGGCGCCGGCGAGGGTGCCGACAAGGGCGAGCACGGACATCAGCTGCTGGGCGCTGTCCACGGCGTCGGCGTCCAGACCGACGTAGTCCTGGAGGGCGTAGCGCTGGTAGGTGGCGACGCCCCAGTAGCCGAGGATGAACGTCATGCGGGCCACGAACGCCCAGGCGAAGTCGGGGTGTTGACGCGGTGAGACCCAGAAGCCGCTGAAGAACTCCCGCCAGGAGAAGGGCTCCGGCGGCTCGGGGTGGGTCCGGTCCCGGTTGAGCAGGACGAACGCGAGCACGACCACCAGGACGATCGCGGCGATCACGCCGTAGCCCAGGCCGAGTTGACCGGCGTAGCGGGCGGCGACGATCACGCCGAGCGTGGCGCCGAGGTTGGAGCCGAGGCCGACGAAGGCGGAGACGATGCCGAACCGGCGCGGGGCGACGCGATCGGCCATGACGGCGGTGAGCGGGGCCTGGATGACGTTCAGCAGCACCTGGACGGCGACCCACATCAGCGTGAGCCAGAGCAGGGTGGTGGCGTGCGAGATGGCCAGCAGGGCGAGGGTCGAGCCGACCGCGCCGAACAGCATCCAGGGGGTGCGGCGGCCCAGGCGGCCGCGGGTCCGGTCGGAGATGGCGCCGATGATCGGCTGGGCGAAGAGCGTGACGATGGAGGAGGTCATCGTCACCAGCGCGAGGTTCGATTCCTTCGCGGCGGCGTCGAGGTTCTGGATCTGAGCGGGGAGCAGAACCACGACGAGACCGGCGTAGGCGGTGTAGAGAGCGGCGAATCCCGCACCCATCGACCACATCAGGACGTTCACCTGGGAGCTGCCCAGAGTGTCGTCCGTACGGGAAGTGGCGGGGGCGGAAGAGGTCGAAGCGGACAAGGACGCCTCCACGGGGACGGACCGGCACCGTTGCCGGTGCCGGGAGTATGGCCACGCCGATTTATTTATTTCAAGACTCGAAAAAAAATATCTTCGCCACCCTGACCAGATCCCGTCATACGGGGGCACAATCGGTGACGTGAACGCCCCCGCCGACTCCGCCGACGTACGACGCCGCAATCTGGCCCTCGTGCTGCGGTACCTCGACGCCCACGGCCCGTGCGCCCGTACCGAGGTCGCCGCCGGCACCGGACTGGTGCACGCCACCGTCACCGCGCTGGTCACGGAGCTGATCGACCGCGGCCTGGTGCGTGAAGCGGGGTCCGTGCCGTCCGCCGGGCGAGGCCGCCCCCGGCGGCTGCTGCGGCTGGTCCCCGAGCGCGTGGTCATCCTCGCCGCGCAGGTGACTCTGGAGTCCGTACACGTGATGGCGGCGGACTTCCGGGGCCGCGTCCTGCACCGCGAGTCGGCCCCCCATCACGCGCCGTACGGCGATCCGCGCGCCCTGGCCGCGGTCATCGGCTGCGTGGTGCGGTCGGCCGAGGCTGCGGTGCGAGAGGCGACGCCGCACGCCCATCTCGCCCAACTCGCCGTGGCCATGGCCGGACCCGTGGTCGGAGCCTCCCAACTGGTCGCCGCCGCCATCGACTTCGGCTGGCACAGCACCGACCTGCGCGCCCTGGTCGTCGCCGAACTCCCCTTGCTGGACTGCCCAGTTGATGTGGTGAACGACGCCAACATGGCGGCGCTGGCCGAGTACCACGCCCTCGCGACCGACGGCGTCGAGCACCCCGACACCGTCGCCTACATCAAGGCCGACACCGGCGTGGGCGGCGGCCTGCTCGTCAACGGCCGTGTGCACAGCGGGAGTCACGGTATGGCGGGTGAGATCGGACATCTGCCGATCGCCCTCGACGGCCCCGACTGCCGTTGCGGGACACGGGGTTGCCTGGCTACCTATATCGGCCCCGAACCCCTCATCCACGCGGCCAGGTTGGACGCCGTAGCCGAGTCGGAGGGTGGCGAGGCGGCGCTGGACGAGCTGGACCGGCGGCTGCGCGCGGGCGATCCGGACGCGGTCGCCGGGCTCGGCACGGCCGGGCACGCGCTCGGAGCCGCCGTCCTCGGTGTGTCCGGTGTCACCGACGCGGGCGAGATCATCCTCGGCGGATACCTCGCCACCTGGGCCTCCTGGCTCATGCCCGGCCTGGAGGCACGACTCGCCGGACGCCGTGCCCTGGCGCCCGACATGCAGCCGGTGATCACCTTCGGCGTCCTCGGCGGCGAGGCCACACTGCGGGGCGCGTTCCAGACCTGTCGGGACGCCCTGCTCGACGATCCCACCAGTGTTCCGGCGCTCGCCCGGACCCCGATTCCCGTGCCGTCCCCGTAGCGCGACGCCCACACAAATCGTCCCCCACCTTCCAGTCGTGGCTTCGTCCGGTCGCCCTCGTACATGCATACTCGGGCTCTGCGCGCGCACCGGCGTTCGCGAGAAGCGGGAGGTGGGCGATGGTGGTGCCGTCGGCAACGGGGACGGAACCCCGGAAAATCACGATCAATGACGTCGCCAAGTCCGCCGGGGTGTCCCGGCAGACGGTGTCACGGGCACTGAACGACAAGGACGAGATCGACAGCGTCACCAAACAGCGGGTTCTCGACGCCGCCCGCGCGCTCGGCTACCGCCCGAGCCGGTTCGCCCGGGGTCTGGTCCGCCAGGACACGATGACCATCGGGCTGGTGATCCCCGATCTGCTCAACCCGTTCTTCACCGAGGTCGCGGCCGCCGCGCTGGAGGCGGCCAGGACCCGTGGCTGGCAGGTCGTCGTGTACGACACCGGGGACCGGGCGGAGGAGGAGCTCGGCACGCTCCAGGTGATCAGTTCCCAAGTGGACGCGGTCATCGGCTACTTCAGCTGTCCCGAGAGCGAACTGGAGAAGTTCACGCGTGGCATGCCGGTGGTCCTCATCGGCCGGGAACAGCGCACGCGGTTCAGCGCGATCCAGATCGACGGCGCGGCAGGGGTCCATGCCGCGGTCGCCCACCTGGTCGCGCGGGGACACACCCGGATCGGCATGCTCGACCACCACACCCGGGCCGAGCCGAGCATCCGGCACGAGTGGTTCACGACGGCCGCTACGGCCCACGGGATCGAGGCCGGCCTGATGGTCCCCGCGGACCAGACGGCCGACGGCGGCGGGTCGGCGCTCAGGGAACTGCTCGCCGACCACCCCGACGTCACCGCGGTCCTCACGTTCAACGACATCATCGCGATCGGCGCCCTGCGTGAGGCCCGCAGGCTCGGCAGGAGCATCCCGCAGGAGCTGGCGGTCATCGGCTTCGACGGTCTGCAGCTCGGGGCGCTCGTCGAGCCCCCGCTCACCAGCGTCGCCCTCGACACCCGCAGGCTCGGCGCCCTCGCCATCGAGCAGGTCGCGCGGCTGCTCTCGGGAGGGGAAGCGCTTGCGGCCGACGACCTGGTCGTACGGGGCGAACTGCGGCTGAGCGGCTCCGCCTGACCGCCACTCGTGCGCATCCGGTCCGAATGTCTTGACACTCGCCCGGGCCGAAGCGCAGACTTCCGAACATTCCAAAATGCATGTCGAGGTCTATCTGCAAGCAGTCCCGTGAGCGCTCACGGGAGCGCTCACGGGACGCTCTTAGACCTCAGGAAAATGGTGTGCCCACGTCCCTTCCACCCAGAAGGCATCCCGCCCTCGGGATCAGCATCGAGCCGCCTAGCACCGCCGCTAGTCGTTGTCTGGAACGGAAACCATGAGCAGCACAATCACGCGCATCCGCCTCGGCGCCGTAGCCGTGGCCGCCAGCGTCGCCGTACTCGCCGGATGCTCGTCGTCCTCGCCGTCGACGAAGACATCCGCAGCCTCCTGCGCACCGGCGAAGGGCAAGGTCACCCTCCAGTACTGGAACACCGTTCCTGGCATGGACAAGGTCGTCGCCCTGTGGAACAAGAAGAACCCGAACATCCAGGTCTCGACGAAGAACATCTCCAACGACCAGTACGGCATCCTCAGCAACGCCCTCAAGGCGGGCAAGGCGCCGGACCTCGCCCAGGTCGGCTACGACGAGTTGCCCAACCTGCGCACCCAGAGCGCGTTCGTGGACGCCTCGTCCTGCTCGGCGGCCACCGCGGCCAAGTCGAAGTTCGTGCCCTGGACCTGGTCGCAGACCAGCTTCGGCGGCACCGGCGTCTTCGCCCTGCCGCAGGACACCGGCCCGATGGCCCTCTACGTCCGCAGTGACATCTTCAAGAAGTACAAGATCGCGATCCCCACCACCTGGGACGAGTACGCGGCCGCCGCGGCCAAGCTGCACAAGGCGGACTCCAGCCTCGACATCACGTTCTTCGACCCGAACAACGCCGAGTGGTTCAACGGGCTGCTCTGGCAGAACAACTCGCAGATGTACAGCTACTCGGACAACAAGTGGCAGGTCACCGTCGCCTCGGACCAGAGCAAGCAGGTCGCCGACTACTGGCAGAAGCTGATCTCCGGCAAGCTCGTGCGCACCGACCTCGCCAACGGTTCGACGCAGATGTACGCCGCGTACCAGAAGGACCAGATCGCCAGTTACGTCGGCGCGGCCTGGGGCTACAGCATGTTCCGCGACAACCTCCCCAAGCAGTCCGGGAAGTGGACGATCGTCCCGATGCCGACGTGGGGTTCGAGCGGCGCCTCCGGTGACTGGGGCGGCTCGACCGTCGCGTTCATGAAGGGCAGCAAGCACCTCTACGAGTCGGTCAAGTTCAACACCTGGCTGAACACCGACCCGGAGGCCCTCGCGCTGGAGAACCAGCTGGGCGGTCTCTACCCGGCGGCGAACGCGGGGCTCCAACTCCCCGCGCTGTCCAAGGGAGTTCCGTACTACAACAACGAGAAGATCTTCGATGTCTTCGCCGACTCGTCCAAGAAGATCAACACCAGCTTCGCGTGGGGTCCCACGCAGAAGACGGTGAACCTCGCGCTGCAGGACGCGATGGCCAAGGCGGCGGCCGGTGACGGCACGCTCTACGACGCGCTGACGACGGCGCAGGCAGCCGCGCTGAAGTCCATGAAGGACCAGGCGATCCCGGCCGCGGCGGGCAAGTGACCGGGCAATGACCGACATCGCACCCCGCGCGCCGCGTGTGGTGGCATCACCCGGGGGCCGTCGCCGTCTCAACGGCGGCGGCCCCCGGGCGGGCACCATCTTCGCGTTCGTGATCCCGTTCTTCCTCCCGTTCGTGCTCTTCTACCTGGTACCGGTCGGCTACGCCCTGTGGCAGAGCGTCCGCGTCGTCCGCCGCACCGGCGGCCAGTACGGCACCTCGTACACGACGTTCGGCGGCTTCGACCAGTACGAGAAGGTCTTCCAGAACAGCGAGTTCTGGTCCAGCGTCGGGCGCATCGGCCTGTTCGGCATCGTGCAGGTGCCGGTGATGCTGTTCGTCGCCCTGGTCATCGCGCTGCTCCTCGACACTCCCCTGCTGAAGCTCAAGTCGGTCTTCCGCATCACCGCGTTCATGCCGTACGCCGTGCCCGGCGTGATCGCCGCGATCATGTGGTCGTACCTCTACTCGCCCCAACTCAGCCCCGTCGTCGACCTGTTGAACAACATCGGGCTCAAGCCCGACTTCCTGGGCCCGGGTGCCGTGCTGTGGTCGGCGGCGAACATCTCGACGTGGCTGTGGACCGGCTACAACATGCTGATCATGTTCTCGGCGCTGCAGTCGATCCCGCAGGAGCTGTACGAGGCCGCCAAGCTCGACGGCGCCAACAACTGGACCATCGCCTGGCAGATCAAGGTCCCGATCATCGCCCCGTCGATCGTCCTCACCACGGTGTTCTCGATCATCGGCACGCTTCAGCTCTACGCCGAGCCGGCCGTGCTGCGGCAGATCTCCTCGAACATCTCCAGCACGTTCACGCCGAACATGCTCGCCTATGCGGTGGCCTCCGGGAACAACTACCAGCAGGCCGCGGCGATCTCCGTGGTCATCGCCGTCATCACCTTCGTGCTGAGCTTCGGGTTCATGCGACTGACGTCGAAGAGGGCCGGCCTGTGAACAACCGATCCATGAGCGGCCGATCCATGAACAAGCCATCCGTGAACCGCGAGAGCCAGGTCAGCCGTACGGCCGCCATGGCCCTGATGCTGCTCCTGGCGATCTACTTCCTGCTGCCGATCTACTTCCTGATCGTCGCCGCCACCAAGCCACAGGGCGACCTCGCCGCCACCAACGGCCTGACGTTCTCGCACTTCAACCTGTTCGAGAACCTGCGGGTCCTGTTCAGCCGCAGCGACGGCATCTTCGGCAAGTGGATCGTCAACACCGTGATCTACGCGGTGTTCGGCGCCCTCGTGGGAACGCTGATCTCCGCGCTCTGCGGCTACGCGCTCGCCAAGTTCCGTTTCCGTGGCCGGGAGTTCCTGTTCTCGGTCATCCTCGGCGGCGTCCTCGTCCCGACCACCGCGCTGGCGCTCCCGCTGTTCCTGCTGTTCTCGGCGACGGGCATCGTCAACACGTACTTCGCGGTGTTCCTGCCCAGCATCGTCAGCCCGTTCGGCGTCTACCTCGCGCGGATCTTCGCCAACGCCGCTGTGCCGCAAGAGCTGTTGGAGTCGGCGCGGCTCGACGGCGCGGGTGAGTTCCGCACGTTCTTCTCGGTGGCGTTCAAGCTGATGACGCCCTCGCTGGTGACCATCTTCCTGTTCCAGTTCGTCGCGATCTGGAACAACTTCTTCCTTCCGATGGTGATGCTGCAGAAGGAGTCCCTCTTCCCGATCACGCTCGGCCTGTACGAGTGGAACGGCCAGACCGCCCGCGCCCCGCTCCTCCAGGAGTCCGTGATCACCGGCTCGCTGGTGTCCATCGTGCCCGTGATCATCGTGTTCATCCTGCTCCAGCGGTTCTGGCGCACCGGACTCGCCGCCGGTTCCCTCAAGTGACCGTACCCGCACAGAAGGTGCCTCTCGCGATGCCCAACCCCGCTGTGTTCGTGCCCCATTTCCACTGGGACCGGGAGTGGTACGAGCCCTTCCAGGTGTTCCGGCACCGGCTCGTCGCCGCTCTCGACACCGTACTGGAGACGGCGGAGACGGACCCGGACTTCCGGTTCACCGTCGACGGCCAAATGGCCGCGGTCGAGGACTACTTGGAGATGCGGCCGGAGAACCGCGAGCGGGTCGCGGCCCTGGTCGCCGAGGGCCGGCTCGCGGTCGGACCGTGGCTGATCCTGCTCGACGAGTTCCTCTGCTCCGGCGAGACCATCGTCCGTAATCTGCGGATGGGTTGGGCGGTCGCGGCCGAGCTGGGTGGCGCGATGCCGATCGGCTATCTGCCGGACATGTTCGGCCACGTCGCGCAGATGCCGCAGATCCTGGCGCGTGCCGGTATCGAGCACGCGGCGCTGTGGCGCGGAGTGCCCGGCTCGGTCGAGGGCCACGCCTTCAACTGGCGTGCGCCGGACGGCTCCCAGGTCCGTACCGAGTTCCTCTTCGACGGCTACGACAACGGCCTCGACGTCCTGCTGGTCCCCGACCGGATCGGCCGCGCGCTCGGCGACTACGCCGAGATGACGGCCGAACGCTGGGGCGACGACCCGGTGTTGGCGATGGCCGGCACCGACCACAACGCGCCCGACCCCCAACTCGCCTCCTGGCTACGGCAAGCCGCCGACAAGGGCCGCGCGATCACCATCGCCACCCTCGACGAGTACCTCCGCAAACACGTCCGCGACGAGGTGTCCGCCGTCGTCACCGGTGAGCTGCGCAGCCATGTGCGCGGCAACATCCTCCCGGGCGTGCTCTCCGTGCGGCTCGGGCTCAAGCAGCGGATGGCCGTCGCGGAGCGCACGATCGACCACGCCGAGCGCATGAACGCCCTGTGGTCCCGGCGCGACGACTCGCCGTTCCTGGACCTCGCCTGGCACAAGATCATCGAGTCGACCGCACACGACTCGGTCGTCGGCTCCGGCACCGACGAGACCTGCGACCAGGTCGCCGCCCGCCTCGCCGAAGCCGCACAGACAGCGCGTGCCGTACGGGACGCGGCGCTCACCGAGCCCGCCGAACTGGTCCCGAGCGACGGCTACTTGGTCGCCAACCCGCTGCCGTTCGACCGCTCGGCGCTGGTCGAGGTGGACGTCGTGGCCCCGCCCGAGGGAACCACGCTGATCTCGACCGCGGCCGACGGTTCGACGGCCCCCGTACAACTGATCTCCGAGGCCCCGACCGTCCTCAGCGACGAGCGCATGGACGCCTCCCAGGTCGAACGCGTCCTGCGCCGTATCCACCGCCGCGAACTGTTCGGCCGCCAGATCGACCACTACGAACTCACCCCCGGCGCCCTCGTGTTCCACCTCGCCGAGGTACCGACCGCCGGCCCCTTCGACCTGCTGATCCTGCGCCGCGAGGTGGCCGCAGCAGCAGCTGAACACCCCGGTGAGTGGCGGGTGTTGACGCTGGAGGAAGCCCGGGCCACCGCACTTGTCCCTGTGAACGTTCCCGCCTCCGGGCTGGCGTCCTTCCGGGTCGAGCCGAGCGACCGCGCCTCCGTCGCCGTAGCGTCGCACGCGCCCGCTACGGCGACGGACCGCGCCCTCTCCAACGGCCTGGTCGAGGTCGCGGTCGCCGCCGACGGCACCCTGGATCTGACCGGGCCCGACGGCACCGTGCTGTACGGAGTCGGCCGCCTCGTCGACGGCGGTGACCGGGGCGACAGCTACAACTACGCTCCCCCGGCGCACGACGTCCTCGTCTCCGAGCCGACGGAGATCGCTGTCGAGGTCGTCGAGAACGGCCCGTTGCGCGCACGGCTGCGGGTCACCCGCGTCTACGCGTGGCCGGCCGCGCTCTCCGCCGACCGTGATCTCCGCAGCGAGCAGACCGTGCCGACGCTGGTGGAGACGCTCGTGGAGGTGCGCGCGGGCGAGCCCTTCGTGCGGGTCTCCACGTCCTTCCTCAACCAGTCCGCCGACCACCGGCTGCGCTTCCACGTACCGCTGCCCGAGTCGGTGGCCACCTCCGCGTCGGCCGGTCAATTCGCCGTCACCGAGCGCGGGTTGACCGCCGAGGGCGGCTGGGGCGAGTATCCGCTGCCGACCTTCCCGGCCGGTTCGTTCGTGTCGGCCGGGGCCGCCACCGTCCTGCTCGACCACTCCGGCGAGTACGAACTCGTCGGCGACGGCTCCGAACTCGCGATCACGCTGCTGCGCGCGATCGGCTCGATCAGTGTCAACATCCACCCCCTGCGCGACGAACCGGCGGCGAGCGAGATCCCCGTACCCGGCGCGCAGGACCTCGGCATGCGGATCGAGAACAGGTTCGCGGTCGTCCCCTCGGCGACCGGCTGGCGCGGAGCGAAGGCGGTGACTCTCGCCGAGGAGTTCCGCAACGACGTATTGGTCACCCGCGGAACCGCACCGGCAGGGCGTCAACTGCCGCCCGACATGGCGGGGTTGAGGGTCGACGGCGAGGACGTCCTCGTCTCGGCCGTCCGCCGTGTCATCGACGACGAGCACGGGTCCGGCACCGAGGTGCGGCTGACCGCGATGCGCGACACCGCGTCGACGGTCCGCGTGACGGGGGCGTTCGCCGAGGCCGTCACCGTCGATCTGCTGGGCCGGACGATCTCCCGCACCCGGGTCCAGGACGAGCTGTCACTCGCCCTCGGTCCCTGGGAGATCCGCACCGTCGTGCTCCGATAGGCCGCCATGATCGAATGCAATGCACCCGTTCCGCACCCACGAAAGCGTTGTGACCTCTTGCTTCCCGAGCCCTCCCCCCGTGTTTACGACCTCGCACCCGGACATGGCGCCCTGCGCCCGGCGCGCTCGTGGCTGCACTCCGACGCGCCCTCCCTTTCCCTGAACGGGGCTTGGCGCTTCCGCCTGTCCCCCACGGCGTCGGCGGCGGAGGACTTCGCGGCCGACGGCTTCGACGACAACGCCTGGGACAGCATCCCCGTGCCCGCCCACTGGGTACTTGAGGGCGACGGAGCGTACGGCCGCCCGATCTACACGAACGTCCAGTTCCCGTTCCCGATCGACCCGCCGTACGTCCCGGACGAGAACCCCACCGGCGACTACCGCCGCACCTTCGACGTCCCCGCCGACTGGTCGGACGCCGAGCGTGTCGTCCTACGCTTCGACGGCGTCGAGTCGCTCTTCCGTGTGTGGGTCAACGGCGTCGGGATCGGCGGCGCGAGCGGCAGCCGCCTCGCCCACGAATTCGATGTGACGGACGCCGTACGCCCTGGTGAGAACGTTGTCGCGGTGCGGGTGCACCAGTGGTCGGCGGCCAGTTATGTCGAGGACCAGGACCAGTGGTGGCTGCCGGGCATCTTCCGCGATGTCACCCTGACCGCCCGTCCGGCGGGCGGCATCGAGGACGTCTGGCTGCGCACCGGCTTCGACGACGGACGCGGGCGGGTCGACGCTGAGGTCGTCGCCTCCGCTACGGCGTTCCCGGTCACCCTGCGCATTCCCGAACTCGGTGTCGAGCAGGTCTGGGCGACGCCGGACGACGTGGCGCCCGTGGACATCGCCGAAGTGGAGCCCTGGTCGGCCGAGTTGCCCCGTCTGTACGACGCCACCGTCTCGACGGCCGCGGAGACCGTCTCCCTGCGGGTGGGTTTCCGTACGGTCGAGATCCGCGGGGACCAGTTCCTGGTGAACGGGCGCCGGATCGTGTTCCATGGCGTGAACCGGCACGAGACCCACCCGGAGCGCGGCCGTGTGTTCAACGAGGCGCACGCGCGCGAGGACCTGGCGTTGATGAAGCGGTTCAACGTGAACGCGATCCGCACCAGCCACTACCCGCCGCACCCCCGGCTGCTCGACCTCGCCGACGAGCTCGGGTTCTGGGTGATCCTGGAATGCGATCTGGAGACGCACGGCTTCGGCAAGGTGGACTGGGTCGGCAATCCCAGTGACGACCCGGCCTGGCGCGAGGCGTACCTCGACCGTGTCCAGCGCACGGTCGAGCGGGACAAGAACCATCCCAGCATCGTGATCTGGTCGCTCGGCAACGAGGCGGGCACCGGCAGCAACCTCGCCGCCATGTCGGCGTGGGTCCACGCCCGCGACGCCGAACGCCCCGTGCACTACGAGGGCGACTACACCGGCGAGTACACCGACGTCTACTCGCGCATGTACGCGTCCGTGCTGGAGACCGAGCAGATCGGCACCGATGGTTCACGCGCCCCGCTGCTCAACTGCACGCCCGCGCAGGGCGCCCGGCAGCGCACCAGGCCGTTCCTGCTGTGCGAGTACGCGCACGCGATGGGCAACGGACCGGGCGCGTTCGACCAGTACGAGGCGCTGGTGCGCCAACACCCGCGCCTGCACGGCGGGTTCGTCTGGGAGTGGCGCGACCACGGGATCCTGGCCACGGCCCCGGACGGGACGCCGTACTACGCGTACGGCGGCGACTTCGGAGAGGTCGTCCATGACGGCAACTTCGTGATGGACGGCATGGTGTTGAGCAATGACGTGCCGACTCCGAGCCTCCACGAGTTCAAGGCCGTCGTATCGCCGGTGCACTTCGCCTTCGACGGCGACAAGGTCGCGGTCACCAACCTCCGGCACACGACCGACACGTCCGACCTGCGCTTCCGCTGGCGGGTCGAGCACGACGGACTGGCCGTGGAATCAGGGGAGTTGGAGGTCCCGTTCGTCGCGGCGGGCGACTCGGGCCGGGTGTCGCTGCCGTCGATTCCGGTGTCGCCGGATGCCGAGACATGGCTGACGATCGACGCGGTGCTGGCGACGGCAACCCCTTGGGCACCTGAGGGGCATGTCGTCGCAACTGCCCAGCTGGACCGATCGGTTCGCCGTCCTGTACGCGGTGGCCGCGGCCGGTTCGACTGGCAGCCCGGCGACGGGACACTCACGCTCGGCATCGCCGAGTTCGTCGGCGGGTCTCTCGTGAAGCTGGGCGAACGCGCCGTAGCGGGGCCGCGGTTGGAGCTGTTCCGCGCGCCGACGGACAACGACAAGGGCGCGTGGGGCGATGTCGACGAGAGTGACGCGAGCGTCTCCGGGGTCTCCAACGCCGAGCTGTGGCGTCGCGACGGTCTCGACCGGTTGACCACTCGTCGAGTGTCCGTGGAGCAGAGCGCGGACGCGCTGCGCACGGTCGACAAGGTGTCGGCCGCCGACTCGGCCCTGTCGGTGCTGGTGGAGTCCGTGTGGTTGCGCGAGAGCGACGGCGAGGTGGAGCTGCGGGTGGAGATCCAGCCCTCGCACGGCTGGGAGACGGTGTGGCCGCGGATCGGGGTGCGTTTCGACCTGCCCGACGGCGCGGCTCCGGTCGACGGGGCCGACTGGTTCGGCCTCGGCCCGCTGGAGTCGTATCCCGACAGCGTGCGCGCGGCCCGCACCGGCCGTTTCTCCGCGACCATCGGCGACCTCTCGGTGGACTACGCGCGCCCCCAGGAGACCGGTCACCGTTCCGAACTGCGTCGACTGGCCCTGACCAGCGGCGACGCGGAAGTGTTGCGCGTCGAGGCCCTCCCCGACACGCACGGTCGCCGTCCGGGCTTCACGCTCACCCGGCACACCCCGCAGGAGATCGCCAAGGCCGGGCACCCCTACGAGCTGCCGGAATCGACGACGAGCCGGCTGTTTGTCGACGCGGCCCAGCACGGGCTCGGCTCACGGGCCTGCGGTCCGGATGTGTGGCCGGAGTTCGCGCTGCGCCCGGAGGCCCGGACGATCAGGCTCCGGATCACAGCGCCGAACTAGGCCGATACGGAGAGGGTGCGGTCTCGCACGCCGGGGACCGCACCCTCAGTATGGGAGGAGACGGCTGCCGTACCGGTCGTCTCTTGGGAAGTTCCCCGTGGGAAGGAGTTCCCCGTGCCCACCCTGCTGTCGGTGAATGTCGGTATGCCGAAGGACGTTCCCTGGCAGGGCAAGACCGTCTATACGGGCGTGTGGAAGTACCCGGTGGTCGGCCCCGCGATGGTCCGCCGGCTCAACATCGACGGCGACGGCCAGGGCGACACCGCGGGCCACGGCGGCGAACAGCGGGCCGTGCTCGTCTACCAGATCCAGTCGTACCGGCACTGGCAGCGGCACTTCGGCCGCGACGACCTCGGCTACGGCCAGTTCGGCGAGAACCTCACCGTGGACGGCCTGCTCGACGACGAGGTCTGCATCGGCGACCGGTACAGCATCGGCGAGGCCGAGTTCGAGGTCACCCAGCCGCGCGTCACCTGCTACCGCGTCGGCATGCGCTTCGGCGAACCCGAGCTGGCCGCGCTCCTGGTGAGCCATCACCGTCCCGGGTTCTACATGCGGGTCGTGCGGGAGGGGCTGGTGCAGGCCGGCGACGGGATCGTACGGACCAGGACCGGTCCCGGCGAGCTGAGCGTGGCCGACACCGACGCGCTGCTCTACCTCCCCGGCCGCGACCCCGCCAAGCTGCGCCTCGCCCTGGACGTGCCCGCGCTGAGCCCCGGCTGGCAGGGGTCGTTCCGTGAACTGCTCGCCGCAGCCGACGGTACGGCGACCACCACCCGCCCGGCCTGGGACGGCTTCCGCGCGCTGCGGGTGACGGACGTGATCCCCGAGAGCACGACGGTCACCTCGATCCGGCTGACCGCCCCGGACGACTCCCCGCTCCCGGCCGCCCGCGCGGGCCAGTACCTGACCCTGCGCATCCCCGCCACGACGGGCCCGACCCCGGTACGCAGCTACTCGCTCTCCGCCGCCCCCGACGCCGGCAGTTACCGGATCAGCGTCAAACACGAGCCCCACGGCACGGCGAGCGGCTACCTCACCATGCGGCTACGACCGGGCGCCGTCCTCGAAGTCGCCGCGCCCCGTGGGGAGTTCGTGTACGCCGAGGACAACGGACCGGTGCTCCTCGTCTCCGCCGGCATCGGGCTCACGCCGGTGCTGTCGATGCTGCACCAGCTGGCCGCGCAAGGCAGCAAGCGTGAGGTCTGGTGGATCCACGGCGCCCGCGGCCCCCGGGAACACCCGCTCGCCGCCGAGGCACACGACCTGATCACCTCACTGCCGGACGCGCACGAGCACGTCTTCTACAGCGCGGCCACCCCCGAGGAACTGCAGCGCACCCATGCCACCCCGGGACGCCTCACGAAGGACAAGCTCATCGCGCTGTCGATCCCGGCCGACGCGACCGCGTACATCTGCGGCCCCGCCCCCTTCATGACCGACATGCGGCGGGCCCTCACCGAGGCCGGCATCGACCCCGCACGCATCCACGCCGAGCTGTTCGGAACCCTGGGCGCCATCAACCCCGGTCTCACCGACCACCCCGCTCGCGCACCTCACCAGCCCCAAGGCCCGCCCGGAACTGGCCCGTTGGTGACGTTCGCCCGCAGCGGCATCGCCGTCCCGTTCGACGCCGACAACAACGGCAGTGTGCTCGAACTCGCCGACGCCTGCGACGTACCCACCCGCTGGAGCTGCCGCACCGGCGTCTGCCACACCTGCGTCACGCCCCTGCTGTCCGGCACGATCACCTACTCCCCCGATCCCCTGGAGCCACCGGCCGACGGCGAGATCCTGATCTGCTGCGCCCGCCCCGGCACGGACATCGTCCTGGACATGTAGGGGCCGTCACTCACTCCCCCAAGGGCCGTCGCGCACTCGCCGTAGAAAAGACTCTTCCGACCTGCAACCTCGATGCCCTCGGAACGTCTGTCCGGGTGGAGGCGCCTCCGAGCCAGGGCCTTCGTCACGGGAAGCCAGCCGTGGCGGCGGCTCGCCAGTCCCGTCAGCATCGACGATTCGAGGAATCACATGTCCGCAGGTCAGACCGTCCGCCGCAGCCTCCGCGCGGGACGGGTACGGATCGCCCTGGGCGTCATCGCCGCCGCCGCGCTCGCCATCGGCGGCTCGTTCACCGCCCACGCCGACAACTCCGCGTCCGAGCCCACGCCGGTGCCCAGCCAGGTGACGTCCAGCGAGCTGTGCCCGGAACCGGTCGAGGCGGTTCCGAACGGGGTCGACCACACCGTCAAGGACAACCAGGTGTCGTACACGACCCTCAGCGAGGACCCGGTCGACGCGGTGCCGGGCGGCGAGTGCGTCGACCCGGGCCCGAACGTCGGCGCCCCGGTCGAGGCAGTACCCGACGGGAGCGACACCGCCCCGGACCACTCCGCCAGGGACGCCGAGCCCGCTCCGGCCAAGCGGTGACGGAGCAGGCAGAAGCGGCTGAGCGCCGCTGATCGGCACGGGCCGTTCCGCGGCCCGCGCCGAGGTGGAGCCGCCGGGTACCTGCCGGGCGGTTCCACCGCCCGTCCGGTGATTCCGGGCGGTTGTACGACGACCTTGCTGTCCTGGAGATCCATGAACGCGGCGACGACCCCGGCCTACGGTGTACCGACGGGCAGGTACAGACCCCTACATCTCCCGGCTCGCACCTGGTCGGACGCGCTGCGACGGGCGCTACGGCACCTGGTGCGCGGGGTGTCGCAGCGGCGCGAGGACATCCCGGTTGCGCCGGACGCACCGGCTGTCCACGCCGACCTCCGCGCACCCGGTATCGACGAGCTGTACGCCCACCGCCGCCTGCCCCTCGTCCGCCTGGCCCTGCTCCTGGTGGACGACCTCCCCACGGCGGAGGACGTCGTGCAGGATGTCTTCGCCGCGCTCTACCGCCGCCACGGCGAGCGCCTGACCGGCCTCGACAACCCCGACGCGTATCTGCGCACCAGCGTGGTCAACACCTCGCGCTCGGTCCTGCGCCGCCGCCGTACGGTACGGGCCCACGTCCCCGAACGCGAAGGGCACGCCCCGTCCGCCGAGGAACCCGTGCTGCTGCGCGAGGAGCACGGAGAAGTGATCGCCGCCCTGCACCGACTGACCCGGCGGCAACGCGAAGTGCTGGTCCTGCGGTACTGGTCCCACCTCAGCGAGGCCCAGATCGCCGACACCCTGAGCCTGTCCCGCGGCGCGGTCAAATCCACCGCGAGCCGCGCACTGGCAGCCCTGCGCCGAGAGTTGGAGGCGTCCCGATGACGACACGCGTGACCCCGGAGGCGTCCCGATGATCGAGCAGGACCTCGGTTCGGGGCTTCCTCCGGACCCCCTCGAAGAACGGCTGCGCAACGCCCTGCGCGCCCGGGCCGACTCCGTCGACCTGCACACGCTGCGTCCCGCGGCCCCGCCGACCGGTCGGCCCCGGTTGTTCCGGATCCCGGCCCTCCACCCCGTCCGCCGCACCGCCGTCGCGTTGCTCGTCGTGGCCGCCGCGGTGATCGGCGTCCTGTTCGTTGCGATGCACGAGGTCCGGGAGCCACCGGTCAGGCCCGCGAACCGCCCGTCGGTGTCACCCACCCCCAACGCCACCGACGCAGTACCTGATCCTCCCGAGTCGGGCGGGTTCACCGCATCACTCAATCCCTGACCGAGCGCGATGCACCTGGTCACCCGCGGAAACTGCTCCCGGCCCCGGCCGCCCACTCGCTCGTCGGAAGCTCAAGAAGCCGCTCGATCCGGGCGCTGTCCGGCAGGGGACCGTGATCGGCGGTCACCTTGAGGGCGGATGCCGCCGTGATGTGTCCCAACCGCAGCGCACGCTCTATCCCATCCCCGCGCAGCAGCCCGGTCAGAACTCCGGCGGCGAACGCGTCGCCCGCGCCGACGGGTTCCACCACATCCGTGTCCAGCGCGGGCACGGTCCGCACGCCTTCATCGCTGAAGGCGATGGCGGAATGGCCGCCGTCTTTGACGACGAGGAGGCGCGGATGGGGCAACAGCGCCCGTACGTCGGCCGGTTGGAGGTCCGCGCCCCACAACTCCCGCGCCTCGTCGAGGCCGACGAAGGTGATGTCGGCCCGGTCGGCGAGGTCGCGCAGCACGGTGGCGGCCGTACCGGGCGGCCACAGCGCGGGGCGGTGATTGACGTCGAAGCTGATGGCATACGGCCGTTCAGCGGCCGGGACGGTGAGCGCGGTGGCCACCAGGCTCCGGCAGGACGGGGACAACGCCGGTGTCACGCCCGTGAGATGGACGACGGAGGCCGATCTCAGCTTGTCGTCGTCGAGTACGTCGGGTCCCATCGCCGAGGCCGCCGAGTTGCCGCGGTAGTAGTGGACCCGGGTCCGCGAACCGGTCGGCTCCTTCACGAGCAGCCCAGTAGGCCGCTCCGGATCACACCGCACGCCGCTCACATCGACGCCCGCCGCACCCACCTCGGCCCGCACCCGCCGCCCCAACGCGTCGTCCCCGACAGCCGAGAGCCACGAGACGGGAATCCCCAGGTCGGCCAGGTACATGGCCACATTCGACTCGGCCCCGGCCACCGAAACCCGCAGATCGTCGGCACACTCCAGCGAGGAGGACGGGTCGGGGGCAAGGGCCGCCATGGTCTCCCCGATACAGACGACCTCGCCTCCGGCCGACTGCCATCCGTTCGTCATGACACCTCCGGCACGAACGAGGCTTCCTCAACGACGGCGAGAAAGGCACGAGTTCGGGCGCGCAGCGCGGTCAGGCTGCCGCCGTCGGCCGCGTCGCCGACCAGGGGTGAGCCGACGCCGACGGCTGTCGCTCCGGCTTTCAGATACTCCCGCGCGGCCAACTCGTCGACGCCGCCCACCGGTACGAACACCTCGTGCGGGAACGGGCCGCGCAACGCCCTGAGATAGGCGGGGCCACCGGCCTCCGCGGCCGGGAAGATCTTCAGGGCGGCGACACCGAGGGGGCGTGCGGCGAGGATCTCGGTGGGCGTCAACACCCCAGCGATTACCGGCAGTTCGAGCCGGTGCGCCTCGCGGATACCGTCCCCCAGTGCGGGGGTGACGGCGAAGTTCGCGCCGGCCCGATGGGCGGCACGGGCGTCGTCGGCGGTCAGGACCGTACCGGCGCCGAGGGGGCGGTCGGGGCCGAGTTCCTTGCGGGCCCGCGCGATGACGGACAAGGCGTCCGCGCCCGTGAGGGAGACCTCGATCAGTTCGACGCCTTCCTCAGCGAGGGTCAGTACGGTGCGTACGGCGGCTTCGGGATCGCTGCCGCGGATGATCGCGACCAGGCGGTGGGCGGCCAGGGCCGCTCGAAGATCCATGTGACGAATTCCCATCCTGTACAGGTCGGTTCAGGCGCAACGGCAGTTCGTGGCGAGCGTAAGCCGCCACCGCAGTTCGCCCGAGGCGGGTACCCGGGCGGCGTCCTCGGGGCCCGCCTCGGCGAGGTCGAAGACGCGGCCGAGCATCGGTTCAACGCCCGTGCTGCGGTAGGGGTGTTGGGCGGGAAAGCCGCCCAGGTTGCGCCACAGCGCGATGGACACGGGCTGTCCGTCGGCTTCGAGGGCGAGTGAGAGGCGGTCGGCCTGGTCGTGGAGGCAGCAGTAAGAAGCGTCCACGACGGCTCCTACGGCAGTGCCGTCATCCGGACCGAACCCGTCCAGACGCAGTCCGCACGGCGCGGGCCAGTCGCCCTCCACCCATGAGGCACCGTCCGGCCACGCACGGTCCAACAGCGGTGCCGCTTCAGGGAAGAGCCGGGTACGCGCTCCGCTACGGATGTGCAGCCCGGCACGGTCGGAGAGGTCGAGCAGAGCATGGGCGGCCCATACGAAGCGGAAGCCCGGGTCGGCCGTCAGGACGTAGTCGGCCTCGGCACCGCCCGTCGTACCCCGCACCGTGCGCGCCAGGGTGAAGCGGTCGCAGCGAAGGACATCCGCAACTCCCTCTCGTGTCCAGGGTCGTGACCAGGCGTCACCGTGGTCGGGAGCACCTCGGACCGTTGGGATGCACTCCTCCAGTCCGCCCGCGTCCACGAAGGTGTCGCCGGGGGAAACGTTGTCGCGCTCTGGGGCCTCGCGCCGCCACAGCCACTCACGCCCCGCCACCCGCAGCGAGGTCCAACGCCCGCCGTGCGCAAGGTCGGTAACGATGTCCAGCGGCACGGTCACCACTCCGCGAAGGAGCCGTCGGGGTGCCGCCACACGGGGTTGCGCCAGGCGTGGCCGGTGCGGTCGGCGGCTCGTACGGCGGCCTCGTCGATCGTGATGCCGAGGCCGGGGGCGTCACCGCGTACCGCATGACCGTCGACGAACCGGAAGGGCGCCGGGTCGACGAGGTAGGACAGCAGGTCGGCGTCCTTGTTGTAGTGGATGCCTCGACTCTGCTCCTGGATAAGGAAGTTGGGGGTGGCGAACGCGACCTGCAGACTGGCCGCCAGTGCGATCGGGCCGAGCGGGCAGTGCGGGGCGAGCTGGGCTCCGTAGGCCTCCGCGAGGGAGGCGATGCGGTGGACCTCCGAGATGCCGCCGGCGTGGGACAGGTCGGGCTGGGCGACGGCGATGCCCGCGGCGAGTACGGGCAGGAACTCGGCGCGGCCGTAAAGGCGTTCGCCGGTGGCGAGCGGTACCGGGCTCGACGCGACGAGGTCGGCCAGCTGATGGCCATGCTCGGGCAGGACTGGTTCCTCGACGAACAGCGGGTGCAGCGGGGCGAGTTCGGCGAGAACGCGGCGCGCGCCGGCGGCGGTGAAGCGGCCGTGGAAGTCGACGGCGACATCACGGTCGGGGCCGAGTGCCTCGCGGGCGGCGGCCACGCGGGCGACGATCGCGGCGGTCTCGGCGGGGGTGGGGATCGGTGAGGTGGCTCCGGCGGCGTTCATCTTCACGGCGGTGAAACCGGCCTCGACCTGGGCGGCTATCTGCTCGCTCAGCTCTGCGGGTTCGTCGCCGCCGACCCAGGCGTAGACCCGGACGCGGTCGCGCACGGGACCGCCCAACAGGGCGTGCACGGGGGCGCCGTACGTCTTCCCGGCGATGTCCCACAACGCCTGGTCGAGGCCGGCGACGGCGCTGGAGAGGATCGGGCCGCCCCGGTAGAAGCCGCCCTTGGACATGACCTGCCAGTGGTCCTGGATGCGCAACGGGTCCTGGCCGACGAGGTGTTCGGCAAGGACGTCGACGGCGGCGCGGACGACTTCGGCGCGCCCTTCGACGACCGGTTCGCCCCAGCCGACCACGCCCTCGTCGGTCTCGACGCGGCAGAACAGCCAGCGGGGCGGGACGAGGAAGGTCTCGACACGGGTGATCTTCACTGAGACCGGGAGCCTTCCGTTTCTTCGGAGTCCTGTGCGGAGTCCACGTGGGAACCCTCTTCTTCGGAGTCGTCCAGGCGGTCCAGGTCGCGGCCGGCCTGGTCGAGCAGGGCGCGCATCGCGGCCTCGGCGGCCTGCGGGTCCTGGTCGCGTACGGCGTCCAGGACGGCGCGGTGGGCCGGGACGGGGTCCTCGCTGTGCGGGGCGCTGTGCACGATCCGGTCGCGGTGTGCGAGGCCGGACTCGATCACCATCTCCATGCGTTCCAGGAGTTCATTGTGGGTGGCGGCGAGCAGCGCGCGGTGGAAGGCGAGGTCTGCCTCGACGGCATGGGCGGCGTCGCTGCCCTGCTCCCCCATCGCGTCGAGGGCGCCGTCAAGTGCGGCCAGGTCAGCGTCGGTGCGGCGCTGGGCGGCCAGGCGTACGGCAGCGGGTTCGATGATGGCGCGCACTTCGGCGAGGTTGTGCAGCAGCGCCCGGTCGGACTCGCTGGTGGAGGCGCCCTCGAACTGCCAGCGCAGTACGTCGGCATCGAGCAGGTTCCACTCGGCGCGGGGGCGCACGAAGGTGCCGCGCCGCTGCCGGGCGTCGACCATCCCCTTGGCCGCGAGCACCTTGAGCGACTCGCGCAGCGCGGTCAGGCTCACGTCCAACTCGCTCTGCAGCGCCACGAGATCGAGTGTGGCCCCTTCTGCGATCTCACCGCCCAGGATGCGGCGGGCGAGGAGTTCCACGGTCTGGCCGTGGACGCCTCGACGGGCATAGGGCGTCATGTCGTACAGCCTTTCTGCTGGTTGGGGAGCGTGGTCATGCGGAGGCCTTGACGACGCTCCAGCCGCCGTCCACCACGAGACTCGTCCCGGTGATGAAGGAGGCTTCGTCGGCGCTGAGGAACGCGATGGCCGCGGCCACTTCCTCGGGCGTGCCGAAGCGGCGTACGGCCGTCTCGGCGATGCTGCGTTCCCGTTCCTCGGGCGGCACTCTGTCCCAGGCGGCAGTCAGTATCGGTCCCGGCAGAACGGCGTTGACGCGTACAACAGGCCCGTATTCGACGGCCAGTTGGCTGCACAGGGAGAGCAGCGCGCCCTTGGCGGCGGCGTAGGCGGGATGCCCGGGGATGCCCTTGTGGGCGTGCACGGACGAGGTCAGCACCACCGCGCCCCGCCGCTCCTTCAGATCGGGCAGCACCGCCCGGAACCCGAGGAAACTGCCGGTCAGATTCACGTCGAGCTGCCGCTGCCAGGACGACAGGGTCATCTCGTGGGCCGGGGTGACGTCGACAGTGAAGGCGTTGCTGACGAGGACGTCGACGGGCCCGAAGGCGTGCGCGGCGCCGACGATCCGCGCCCACTCCTCCTCGACCGCGACATCGGCGGCCACGAACCGCGCCCGCCCACCGTCCTTGCCGATCCGCTCCGCCACCGCCTCGCCCCGCTCCTCGGCTATGTCGGCGAGCACGACGGCGGCTCCCTCCTCGGCGAGGCGTACGGCCGTGGCGGCTCCGATGCCGGAGGCCGCGCCGGTGACCACGGCCGTGCGTCCGGTGAAACGGGCGCCGTGCCGTCGTACGGACTGGTCCATCGGGGTTCGACTCCTTCGCGTCCTGCGCGTTTCTCGCGAGAAAGGGCTTGCCGGAAACATACGGGGCTCACTCACGCAGCAGCACGATCAGGTCGGCATCATGATCGGCGCTCCACGCGAACGGCAGCCCGTAGTGCAGCAGATGGGCTCCGCTGTACGTCGTTCTCGTCGCCGTGTCCCGATAGCGCGCCGTCGCGTCCAGTCCCCGGAGCCGAAGCCGGTCCATCCGCCCCGGCACGAGCGGCGCCCCGTCGAGCCGCCCGGTGCTCAGCGCAGCGACGACGGTCTGGTTCCCGGCGTCGTACTGCACCCCGCAGCTCGGCTCCTCCGGCGTACCGAGGAGCCGCGCCTCACCATGGTGGATCACGTCCCGCACCTCCTTGTACCGGCCGATCCACCAAGCCGCCTCGGCCCGCTGCTCCGGCGTCCACGCGCGCAGGTCGGCGCCGACGCCCAGCACCCCGCACATGGCGTTGACGAAACGGAAGGCGAGGCTGCGCGGGCGTGGATCGAAGACACCGGGCGCGTCGGTGACCCACGAGCTCATGACGTGCGGGGCATGCGCGTGCAGGAACCCGTACTGGACCGAAAGCCGGTCCAGCGGTGCGGTGTTGTCGCTGGGCCACACCACGTCGGTGCGCGCGATCGTCGCGTGCTCGATCCGCCCGCCACCGCCCGCGCAGCCTTCGACGGTGACGTCGGGGTGGGCGGAACGGAGGTGGTCGAGAACGCGCAGGTATCCGGCGACATGCTCGCCGTCCAGGTCCACGCGGCCTGCACCGGGGCGACCGCGCTCGGTGGGCGGGCGGTTCATGTCCCACTTGACGTAGCTGATGGCGTAGGTGCCGAGCAGCCGGTCGAGCGTCCCGATCACGAAGTCCTGGACGTCGGCCCGTCCCAGGTCGAGGAGCAGCTCGTTGCGGACGAGGCGGCCGGGGCGGCCCTCGATCCGGTAGACCCACTCGGGGTGTTCGGCGTACAGACGGCTCCCGGGGCTGACTGCCTCTGGCTCGATCCACAGACCGAAGTCCAGGCCCAACGCCCGTACGTCCGCGATGAATTCATCGAAGCCCTGCGGGAAGGCCGCCGGATCCGGCCACCAGTCACCCAGTCCCCCGGTGTCGTCGGCGCGCCCGGTGAACCAGCCGTCGTCCACGACGAACAGCTCGGCCCCGATGTCGGCGGCCGTCTTCGCCAGCTCCAGTTGCGCGGCCGCGTCGACGTCGAAGCCGGTGGCTTCCCAGGAGTTGTAGAGGACCTTGCGGGGGCGGTGCAGGCGCTCGCTGGAGAGGTGTCGTTCGTAGCGGTGCCAGACGCGGGAGAGTCCGTCGAGGCCCTCCGGGCTGAAGGCGCAGGCGAGTTGGGGGGTGGTGAGGGTCTCGCCGGGCGCGAGGATCACCGCTCCCTCGTGCGGGACGCGGCCCGCCCGTACCCGCACAGCACCGCCGGGTTCGGCTTCGGCGGTGATGTGCCAGTTGCCGGGCCAGGCGAGGGCGATGCCGTACGCGGCCGGCGACTCGCCGTCCTGCACCGCGAGCCAGGGCGCGTACGCGTGTCCCGGCACACCTTGCAGGCTGCCGATGCTGAACGTACCTCTGGGCAGGTTGAGTTGGGTGCGCTGGAACTCCTGCGACCACTGGCCCGTGAGGTAGGTCAGGCGGGCGACTCCGGTGACGGGGATGTTCACGGCCGCCGAGTCGAGGCGCTCCAGGCGGAGTTGGTCCGTGGCGGTGAACTCTGTCCAGCGGAGGATCACGTCCGTGCCCGGGACGGTCTCGTAGTGGAGGACGGTACGGAGGCCCAACTGCTCGTCGTGGAAGGCGACTCGAAGCGCGCCCTCGTCCGCCTCAGCGCCTGCGAACTCCCACCACACGCCCCGGTCCTCGCCATCCGGACGCGACGCAACCAGTTCCGACCCGGTGAACGGCCGTAGTCCGTACGGCAGATACTCGGCGGGCGCCGCGTCGGCGGGCGTGATGAAGTGTGTGCGCCTCGACCAGTCCAGGGCGGACGGACCGTCCTCGACGCCGAGCGGTCCCCACGCGTCGAGCTCGGCCCACGGGCCGTCCGGGGACAGGCGCACGGTGTAGCTGGTGTTCTCCGTGCGCAAGGTCCAGCGCTGGTAGGTCACTTGACCGCCCCGAGGTTGAGCCCGGCCACGAAGTGCCGCTGGAAGCGCAGGAACACGGCGACCGTGGGTGCGGCGGCGATGACGGAACCGGCCGCGATGACGTTCCACATCGACACGTACTGGCCCTGAAGTCCGATGAGGGCTGCGGTGATCGGCATCTTGGTGTCGCTGCGCAGGACGGTGATCGCCCAGAGCAGGTCGTTGAAGATCCAGGTGAAGGAGAGGGCGCTGAGCGCGGCCAGGGCGGGGCGGGTCAGCGGGAGGATGATCCGCCAGAAGATCTGCCAGGGGCCGGCGCCGTCGACGACCGCCGCCTGCTGGATCTCCGTCGGGATCGACCGCATGAACCCGTGCAGGACGAAGACGTAGAAGCCGACGCCGAAGCCGATCTGTACGCCGATGAGTGCGGGCAGGGTGTCGAAGATGCCCATCACTTCGCTGAGCTTGGAGACGGGGATGAGGAGGATCTGCGGCGGGAGGAGGTTGCCGCCGAGCATGATGAGCAACAGGGAGCGGCGGAAAGGGAGTTCGTAGCGGCTGAGGGCGAAGGCGGCCATCGCGGCGAGGGCCAGCGTGATCAGGACACAGGGAATCGTGACGATCAGGCTGTTGATGAGGGCGCGCTGCTGGCCGCCATCGACCCAGGCCTGGTGGAAGTTGCCGAGGGTGAAGGAGTGCGGCCAACTGCCCAGGCCGTTGGCGGCGATGTCGTCGAAGGAGCGGAGGCTGGTCACCAGGACCAGGGCGATGGGCAGCAGCCACAGGATCGCCAACGCGCCCGCACCCAGGTGGAATCCGGCGGTCGCGGCCCTCTTGCGGCGCAGGGCCGTGGAGTTGGCGGACATCAGTCGGCCTCCCGGAACGCGCGCACGAGGTAGGAGCAGATGACACCGAAGGCCAGTACGAAGATGACGACGGCGAGTGCGGAGCCGTAGCCAAGTCGCAGGGACTGGAAGGCGGTTGAGTACATGTAGGTGCTCAGCAGCTCGGAGGAGTGGTAGGGCCCGCCGCGGGTCAGGGACCACACGACGTCGAAGGAGCGCAGCGAGTCGATGACGATGACGGACAGAACCACCGCGTTGACACTGCGCAGTTGGGGCAGGGTGACGTGCCGGAGGCGTTGCCAGGCGCTGGCGCCGTCGACCTTGGCGGCCTCGTACAGGGCCGGGTCGATGCCCTTGAGTCCGGCCAGGTAGAGGACCATGACGTAGCCGATCTGGCGCCAGAGCGCGGGCACGATCACGGCGTAGAGGGCGGTGTCCTGGTCGGCGAGCCAGGCGTGGCGCAGGCTGCCCAGGCCTACGGATTGCAGGAGTTGGTTGAGGACGCCGTCGGGTTGGTAGATCGCCTGCCAGACGAGAGCCGTGGCTACCAGGGAGAACACGACCGGCAGGAACAGGGCCGCTCGGTAGAAGCCGACCCCCCGCCGCTCCTGCTGGAGCAGCAGGGCCGCGGCGAGGCCGAGCAGGGCGGACAGGCCGCCGAAGAGGACGAGCCAGAGGATGGTGTGGCCGGCCGCGCTGCGGAAGACGTCGTCGTGGGCCATCTCCCGGAAGTTGCTCAGACCGACGAACTGCGGTGGGGAGACGCCGTCCCATTTGGTCAGGGCGAGGTAGAAGCCCTGGGCGGCGGGCCAGAACACCCACACCGCCTCGACGAGGAGCGGGACGAGGACGAAGGCGAGCACCAGCGGGGGTGTGCGCCGGGGGCCCCGAACCCGCTTGCCCTTGGCGGGCGTTCGGGCCGGGGACTTCCGGTCGGGCGCGGTCAGGACGGCCATGTCAGGCGTTCCAGATCTTCTCGGCGTCGCGCTGCCAGTCGGTGAGGATGCTCCCGATCGACTTGGGCTTGGCCAGGAACTTCGTCAACGCGTTGTCCGCGGTGGGCTGGAGGGCGTCGCTGGAGTCCCGGTTGAAGAACTGGGTGATCTCCACGGCCGAATCGACGTGCTTGCGGCCCTTCTTGACCAGCGCGGTGCCGGCGTCCTTCGCGGCGGGGTTGCAGGGCAGGACGGTACCGGAGGAGCCCTTGATGTAGATCTCCTGGGCCTCGGCGGTGGCGAGGTACTTCATCAGGTCGATCACCTGATCGTGCCGACCGGTGCGGGCGCTGGCGAAGTAGCCGTCGGTGGGCGCCTCTTCGGCGAGCGGGACCTTCGCGTCGATGACCGGGAAGCGGAAGAAGTCGATGTCGTCGAGGGCGTTCTTCGGCGCCGCGTCGGCGAAGAAGGTGCCGATGAGCATCATGCCGCTACGGCCGTTGAGCAGCGAGGTCGTGGCGTCCTGGAAGGCGACGGCGGCGCCGTTCGGGTCGAAGTACGGCAGCACCTCCTGCCAGCGGTCGAAGACCTTGCGCACCTCGGGGTCGTCGAACCGGTGCTTTCCGGCGAGGAGTTGGCGGTGGTACTCGGCGCCGTTGATCCGGATGTCGAGGTAGTCGAACCACGCCGAGGCCACCCAGGCCGTGCCGCCGCCGGCACCCAGCCCGATCGGGGTGACGCCCTTGCTCTTGAGCTTGTCGCACAGGTCGAGGAAGTCGTCCCAGCTCTTCGGCTCGCTCACGCCCCACTTGGCGAAGTTGGACTTCCGGTAGAACATGCCCCACCAGTAGTAGGTGGTGGGGACGAAGACCTTCTTGCCCGAACTCGTCGACGTGCACAACGAGTTGAGCGCCTTGGAGTACCGCTTGAGGTCCGGCGACGAGGACCACGCGTCATCGAGGTCCAGCAGCAGGTTCTTCTTGGCGTAGGCCTCCGCGACCGAGCCGGGGTACCAGGTGTAGACGTCCGGCGGGTTGGCTGAGGTGAGGTACGTCGGCAGCTGGGTGCGGAAGGTCTCCGCCGCGACGGTGTTGAGGCTCGCGCGGTCGGAGCCCTTCTTTGCGTAGGCGGCGACGAGGTCCTCCATCGCGGCCTTGGCCTGCGGGGCGGAGAGGTTGGACTGGAGGGTCACCGCGCCCTTCGAGGAACTCTTGCCGGAGGAGGTCGAGGTGACACAGCCGCTGAGCAGCGCCGCCGTGCCCGCGGCACCGAGTCCGGCAAGGAACCGGCGTCGGTCTGGCTGGTGGTTCGTCATGGATGGCTCCTTGTGGATCCCGCGCGGATCCTGATGCACGCGGGATCCAGGTTCACGTGGTGTCCCCACCACGTCAAGAATAATTACTAATTTAGTTGAACTGAGTCAGGTGAACGTAGCCGTCGACTCCGCGGAACACCGCGTCGACCGTCCCGCCCGGCCCGGCCACCGCCCCGAGCGCACCGTCGAACGCCGCGCTGGGGAACGCCAGTTGCTTGGTCCACCCCTGCCACGCACCGTTCTCGTACCGCTGCTGCCAGAGCGTGTAGTCGGCGGCCCGCGCGTACAGCACCACGGCATCCCCTACGGCGACCAGCGTCGGGCTCCCGCTGACGGTCCCGCCGACCGACGCCCACGGCGACCACTCCCCCGACACATCCCGGGACCGCGTCCACACGTCGTCGGCCGCGCTGCGCACGGCGAGATGCACCCGCCCCTGCGCGTCCACGGCAGCGGACGGCCGCCCGTACACCGCCCGGCCACCGGGTGCGCCGAGCGAGGTCCAGCCGGTCGACGGGCCGCGCTGCACGACCTGCCCGTCCGTGCCGGTGGCGAACAGCGTCCAGTGCGCGGGATCGGTGAACGCCACCGACGGCGCGTCGGCCACCCGGCCGCCCAGGCTCTGCCACGCTCCCCAGCGTCCGCCGACGTAGACCCGCCGGTACACCTGGGAGTCGGCGCCTCGCACGAAGACGTCGATCCGCCCGCCGGCCGAGGCGTAGGCGGCGGGCTGGCCGAGGATCTCGCCCTTCGTAGGACCACCAAGGTCGCGCGTCCTGCCATCGGCCTGCTGGACTAGCGAGCCGTGCGGTCCGCGCAGGAAGGTGGTGAGCGTGTCGCCGTCACGCACGACAGCCGGACTCGCCGTGGTCTTCTGGCCCAAGTTCGCACCGGGCAGGGCGTCCGCTCCGGTCAGTTTCAGGAGCGCGGTGCCGTGCGCCGGGACCTCGACGGTGTACGACCCCGTGTGCGTGCCCCGGTCGGCGCGAGCCCGCAGGTCACGCACCCGGACCGACCCGCCGAGCCCGGAATCCGCGAACTGCACGGTGCGCAGGGCGGGTTGGTCGGACCGGTTGAGCAGGACGACCGCGCGCTGCCCGCGTCCTTCCAGCACCTTGCTGTACACGTCGCCGACCGAGTCACTGGCCACGCGCACGCCCTGGATCGCCAGCGGATCCTGGTCGACGGCGATGATCTCCGGGTTGCGCAGAGTGGCGAGCATCAAGTCCGTCAGAGTGCGCGGGTCGGAACCCAGGACGAGCGGCGAACCCATCTCGGCCCACATCACGTACTGCGTGGTGGACTCCTCCTGGGTCAACTCCAGCGTGCCGTCGGTCATTTGGCGCATCGGGATGAGGTAGTCCGGGTCGTTGTAGTGCCCGGGTCCCTGCGCCTCGGGGTGCCAGGCGTTGGCGTCCATGTTGCGCAGGATGTTGGGCCACTGTCCGGGGCTCGGGGTGCCCCAGGCGATGTCCGTGCCGGTGCGCCAGGAGTCGGCGATCGTCGGAGCGTAGACGTACGTGTTGTGCGCGTCCTGCTCGGGTGTGTGCGGCAGGCCCCAGTCGTCGGTGAGCGGGTTGCACAGGTTCAGCAGCATCTTGCGGCCGGACTTGGCGACCGCGTCGCTGAACTCCTTGAACGCCGGGCCAGGATCGAGCTTGGCGCCGATCCCGCACAGGAAGTCGACCTTGACCGCGTCGATCTTCCAGCCGGCGAACTGCCGTGCGTCCGCGTCGTAGTGGCCCCTGCTGCCGAGCCCGCAGCTCTTGCCGCCGTCGTAGGTGCCGGCGTCGGTGTAGATGCCCGCCTTCAAGCCGCGCTTGTGCAGGTAGGAGACGAGGGCGGGGATGCCGGAGGGGAAGCGGGTCGGGTTGGCGACCAACCGGCCTTGCGCGTCACGCGGGTTGTCGGCCTGCCAGCCGCCGTCGAGCCACACGATGTCGTAACCGGCGTCCCGCAGACCGCTGTTGACCAGCTTGTCCGCGACGGAGCGCACTTGTTGTTCGGTGGGTGCGCCCAGACCGTAGTAGGTGTTCCAGCCCATGTACGGCGTCGACGCAAGGCCGCTGTCGTAATAGTCGGGTGCGCCCTGATCGGCGCCGGTCTGCGCCGTGGCCACCGGAGCGGCGGTCGCCGCCAGTACGGTCGCGATGGCGACGACGGTGGCGCGGCGCGTCCGTCTCGAAACCGCGGGCGTGCGGACCTGCGGATGTGAAGTCACTTGCCTCTCCCGAGGGTTGGGAAGCAGGAGGACGTGACCCGGGCCGCACTGCGACAGGGGCTTCCGGCGTCACGGCGACGACTGTGGCGCGCGACCGAAACCCTGTCAATATTAATTCCTAATTTATTAGAAGGCTGCATCAGGGGTTGACACAGCTTCCCGCGCGTCACAGCCTTTGGCAACGTTGTCAGTGCCGCCGACGTTTGATGGGACATCACGTTCATGACAGATCAATCGAGTTCGCCACGCCTGTCGCGCCGATCCGTCGTCACCACGGGTTCCACCCTGCTCGCGGGCTTCGGCCTGGGTTCAGTGCTGCCCATGTCGACCGCCACAGCCGCCGGTGCCGGCCCGGCGACCGCGCCCTCCTCCCCCGGCACACCCGGCGAACTCGCGCTCCACCGCCCCGTGTCCGTCTCCTCGACGGCCTACGCGCCCACCCCGGGTTCGTTCGTGGTGGACCGGCTCGGCTCGCCGGGTGTGCGCGGAAGCGGATGGCGGGCGGCGGCAGGCGACCCGCAGTGGATCGCGATCGATCTGCAGGCCGCGTGCGCCGTCACGTCGATCCGCCTCACCTTCGAGGCCGACGCGAGCGACCCGGTGTTCACACCTCCCACCACGGGCAACCCGGCCGACGGCACAACGGGCAAGGAGATCCAGTCCAGTTACTCGGTCGAGTACGTCGTCGAGACGTCCACCGATCACACGACCTGGACCAGCGCGTACCGCACCACGGCGGGCACCGGCGGAGTGGTGGACATCCAGCCCCCGCACCCGGTCACCGCCCGCTGGGTACGGCTGACCTCGACCCGGCGCTCCAACCCCAACCCCCTTGGCCTGAACGGCTTCGAGGTCTACGGCAGTGTCGCGGGCCACCGGCCGTCGGCCACGGGCTGGACGGACTGGGGCATCCACTCCGGACCGGCACCCAAGCTGACGGTGGCCGAGGACGGCACGGTCCCGGTGGAGTCCGGCTGGCGGCTGACACTGGACGACTGGGCCGACGGCGACGGCGCGAAGTTGTCGAAGACGTCCACGGACACCAGTAGTTGGCTACCGGCCACCGTCCCCGGCACGGTACTCGGCTCACTCGTGGACCAGGGCAAGCTGCCCGACCCCGTGGTCGGACTGAACAACCTCCACATCCCCGAGGCCCTGTCACGTCATTCGTGGTGGTATAGGCGGGAGTTCGAGCTGCCGCGCGGTCTGCGCACCGGCGCCGGGCGGCGGACCTGGCTGGAGTTCGACGGCATCAACCACACGGCCGACATCTGGCTCAACGGTCACCAAGTGGGCGGTCTGACCTACCCGTTCGCCCGCTCGGCCCACGACGTGACCGAGCTGCTCGCGGCGGGCGGGGCGAACGCGCTCGCCGTGAAGATCACACCCATGCCGGTACCCGGCAGCCCCGGCGACAAGGGCCCCGCCGGTGAGTCCTGGGTGGACGCGGGCGCCAACCAGATGAACCTCAACTCCCCCACCTACCTGGCCTCTTCTGGCTGGGACTGGATGCCGGCGGTACGCGACCGGGCCGCCGGCATCTGGAACCACGTCCGGCTGAGAACGACCGGCCATGTCGTGATCAGCGACCCGCGTGTCGACACCGTGCTGCCGAACCTGCCCCAGGTGTCGGTCGCCGAGCTGACGATCGTCGTACCGGTCCGCAACGCCGACACCACCGACCACAGGACGACGGTCTCCGCGGCCTTCGGCAACGTAAGGGTCAGCAAGGTCGTCACCGTACCGGCGGGCGAGAGTGTCGACGTCACGTTCACTCCTGACGCCTTCGGTCAACTGCGTCTCCGCAACCCCGACTTGTGGTGGCCCAACGGCTTGGGCGACCCGGCCCTCCACAAGCTCACCATCACCGCGACGCTCGACGGCTCCGAGAGCGACCGCCGCATCACCCGGTTCGGCATCCGTCAGTTCGGCTACGAGTACGAGGTGCCGCTGCCGTTCGCCAACTCCGGTGACGCGTACACCCAGTCCGTGACGTTCGACCGGCAACAGGCCCGGTACGTGCGCGTCAAATGCCTTACCAGGGCCTCCGGTTGGGGCTACTCCCTGTGGACCCTGGCCGTACGCGACAGCACTCGGCCCGCCACCGACCTGGCCCTGCACACACAGGCCGACGCTTCGAGCACGGACGGGGACGACCACGCCGCCGGCAACGTGACCGACGGCGACCCCGGCACGCGCTGGTCCTCGGCCTACGCGGACGACCAGTGGATCCGGGTCGACCTGGGTTCCGTGCAGTCCTTCGACGGGATCGACCTGACCTGGGAACAGGCTTACGCGAAGACCTACTTGGTTCAGGTCTCCGCCGACAACGCCACCTGGACCGATGCCGCGTCGGTGGACAACAGCGCGGTTCCGCTGCCCTTCAACAACGGCAACGCAAGCCTGCAAGTGGAGGACTTCGCCGCCCGGACCGCGCGCTACGTCCGTATCAACTGCGGCTTGCGTAACACCAGTTGGGGCAACTCCCTGTGGTCTCTTGGCGTCGTCGACAGTGCCGCGCTCGGAACCGACCTGGCCCTGCACCAGAAGACGACCGCGTCCACCGAGGACCCCGACAACCCGGCCGCACACGCCACCGACGGTGACACGAGCACCCGTTGGTCCTCGGAGTACGTGGACCACCAGTGGATCCAGGTCGACCTCGGCGCCGCAAAACGTTTCGACCGGGTCGCCATCCTCTGGGAGTCGGCCTACCCGAAGACCTATGTGATCCAGGTGTCGGACGACGCGGACACCTGGACCGACGTGAAGTCGGTGTCCAACACCCCCGACCCGCTGAAGATCAGCGTTAACGGGGTCCGGGTGCTCGCCCGAGGCGGCAACTGGGGCTGGGACGAGCTGCTGCGCCGGATGCCGCCGGAGCGGATGGACGCGGCCGTACGCATGCACCGCGACATGAACTTCACCATGATCCGCAACTGGGTGGGCACGTCCGACCGGGAGGAGTTCTTCGCCGCCTGCGACGAGCACGGGATCCTGGTGTGGAACGACTTCCCCAACGCGTGGGGCATGGACCCGCCGGACCACGACGCCTTCAACTCGATCGCCCGGGACACCGTCCTTCGCTACCGCATCCACCCCAGCGTGGTCATCTGGTGCGGCGCCAACGAGGGCAACCCGCCCGCCGCCATCGACCAGGGCATGCGCGAGGCCGTGGAGGGACAGGCCCCCGGCATCCTCTACCAGAACAACTCGGCCGGCGGCATCATCACCGGCGGCGGCCCGTACGGCTGGGTCGAACCGGAGAAGTACTTCGACCCAACCACCTACGGCAGCAAGGACTTTGGGTTCCACACGGAGATCGGCATGCCCGTCGTCTCCACCGCCGCCAGCATGCGCAACCTGACGGGCGACGAACCCGAGTGGCCGATCCGCGGCGCCTGGTATTACCACGACTGGAGCGAGCGCGGGAACCAGGCACCGCAGACGTACAAGGCGGCCGTAGAAGCGCGCCTCGGCGCAACCACCGACCTGGACGACTTCGCGCGCAAGGCCCAGTTCGTCAACTACGAGAACACGCGCGCCATGTTCGAGGCGTGGAACGCGAACCTCTGGGACAACGCCAGCGGCCTGATGCTGTGGATGTCCCATCCGGCCTGGCACAGCACGGTCTGGCAGACCTACGACTACGACTTCGACGTCAACGGGACGTACTACGGCGCCCGTTCGGCCTGCGAGCCCCTGCATGTCCAGGCCGATCCCGAGGGGCGGGTCATCGCGGTCAACCACACGCGTGACGGCCTGAAGAACGCCGTGGTCTCGGCGCAGTTGATCGATCTGACGGGCCGTCGGCTCGGTGGGAGCAAGAGTGCCCGGCTGGACGTGGCACCGGCCGCGACCACGAAGGCGTTCACGGCGGCCTGGACCGACGACCTGCCGGACCTGCATCTCCTCCGCCTGACGCTGACCGGCACCGACGGCCGGGTCCTGTCGCGCAACACCTACTGGCGCTATCGCACACCGGCCGCGATGCAGGCACTGAGCAAGGCGCCGCGGACGAAGGTCTCCGCGACGCTCGGGCGCGTGTCCCGTTCCGGGACCCGTACCGAACTGACCGCCACCGTCCGCAATCACGGGCCGGCCGTCGCCGCGATGGTCCGCCTCTCGCTGAAGGACGCCGCGACCGGCCATCGCGTCCTGCCGACGCTGTACAGCCACAACTACCTGTGGCTGCTGCCCGACGAGTCCCAGACCGTCACCCTGTCGTGGCCGACCGGGGCTCTGACCTCAGGCCATCCGCTTCTGGAGGTGGAGGCCTATAACAGCCGCCCCGCAACAGCGAGTTCCTAAAAGCTGGTCCGTCAGGACGCCTCCACCGCCGTCTTGATGCGTTGCCCGAACGCGGGCGCGTCCTTGCGGGCCGCGCCCAGGGCGAAGCCCACCAGGAGCTTGCCGACGCCGTGGCCTTCGAGGACGTTGAAGATCCGCACCCGGGTCGTGCCCGGGCCGGTGGATTCCAGGTCGTAGCCGCCTTCGGCCGCCGTCACGACGTTCTTGGAGTCCTCGGCCCAGCGGATGCGGTGCGGGGCGTCGTATTCGGTGATCCGGAATTTCCGGCCCGTCTTCATACCGGCGTCCTTGACCGTGCTCGTAAAGATGGTGCCCACGGCGGTCGGGCCCTTCGGAGTCTTGGTGATCTCCTGGACCCTCGGGCTGAACTTGGGGTCGTTCGTACCCTCGGCGAGGAAGGCGAAGACTTCCTCGACGGGGCGGTTGACCTCGGCTGTCGCCTCAAACTGTCCGGCCACGATTCCTCCTGTGCTGCGGTGGGAGTTTTGGCTGGGTGCGCGCTGGTGTGCCGAGCACCCTCAGCTTATCGGCGCGGCTCCGCCCGTGCTCCCTGTCGGCGAACCCGCCGGTTCCAGGGCACTGAAACCGCCGTGAAACCGAGCTGAATGCGCCCTCCCGCAAGCTCTGCGGCATGACGACAACGACCCACGAACTCGCGATCTCAGCCACCGGGCTGCGCAAGGCCTACGGGGACAGGACAGTGCTCGACGGCATCGACCTGGCCGTCCCGGCCGGCACCGTCTTCTCCCTGCTCGGTCCGAACGGCGCCGGCAAGACCACCGCCGTCAAGATCCTCTCCACCCTCGTGACCGCCGACGCCGGCGACCTGCGGGTCGGCGGTCACGACCTGGCCACCGACGCGCAGGCCGTGCGGGCAGCGATCGGTGTCACCGGGCAGTTCTCCGCCGTCGACGGTCTGATCACCGGCGAGGAGAACATGCTCCTCATGGCGGACCTGCACCACCTGTCCAAGCAGGAGGGACGGCGGGTCGCCGCCGAACTGCTGGAGCGCTTCGACCTCACCGAGGCAGCCAAGAAGCCCGCCTCCACCTACTCCGGCGGTATGAAGCGCCGCCTCGACCTCGCCATGACCCTGGTCGGCGACCCGCGGATCATCTTCCTCGACGAACCGACCACCGGCCTCGACCCCCGCAGCCGCCACAACATGTGGGGAATCATCCGGGAGTTGGTCTCGGGCGGTACGACCGTCTTCCTCACCACCCAGTACCTGGACGAGGCCGACGAACTCGCCGACCACATCGCGGTGTTGAACGACGGCAAGCTCGTCGCCGAGGGCAGCGCCGAGGAGTTGAAGCGGCTCGTCCCGGGCGGACACGTACGGCTCCGGTTCACCGACCCGGACGCCTACCAGTCCGCCGCGACGGCCCTGCGCGAGGTCACCCGGTTCGACGAGACACTCTCGCTGCAGATCCCCAGTGGCGGCAGCCAGCGCGAACTGCGCGCCATCCTCGACTGGTTGGACGCCGCCGACATCGAGGCGGACGAGTTGACCGTGCACACCCCCGACCTCGACGACGTGTTCTTCGCCCTGACCGGCGGCGCCAAGGTCGCCCACCAGCCCAGCGTGCCCAACCAGCCCAAGGAGAACGTCCGATGAGCACCCTCTCCCTCGCCGTCCGCGACTCGTCCACGATGCTGCGCCGCAACCTGCTGCACGCGCGCCGCTACCCGTCCCTCACCCTGAACCTGCTGCTCACGCCGATCATGCTGTTGCTGCTCTTCGTCTACATCTTCGGCGATGTGCTGAGCACGGGCATCGGCGGCGCGGACCGCTCCGACTACGTCGCGTACCTCGTCCCGGGCATCCTGATGATGACCATCGGCGGCACCGTGATCGGGACCGCGGTGTCGGTCGCCACCGACATGAACGAGGGCATCATCGCCCGCTTCCGGACCATGGCGATCCACCGCGGGTCCGTGCTCGTCGGGCACGTCGTCGGCAGTGTGATCCAGTGCGTCGCCAGCGTGGTCCTCGTCGGTGCCGTCGCCGTGGCCATCGGTTTCCGGTCCACGGACGCCACCGCACTGGAGTGGCTGGCGGCGTTCGGGCTGCTCGCGCTGTTCTCCCTGGCGCTCACCTGGATCGCGGTCGGGATGGGCATGGTCAGCCCGAGCGCCGAGGCCGCCGCCAACAGCGCTCAGCCGCTGATCCTCCTCCCGCTCATCTCCAGCGCGTTCATCCCGGCCGACACGATGCCGGGCTGGTTCCAGCCCATCGCCGAGTACCAGCCGTTCACCCCGGCCATCGAGACCCTGCGCGGCCTGCTGCTCGGCACCGGGATCGGCAACAACTGGTGGATCGCGCTGGCCTGGTGCGTCGGTCTGACCGTGCTCGGCTACCGCTGGTCCACGGCCGCGTTCAACCGCGACCCGAAGTAGTCGCCATGACAGCGCGGGCCGCCTCCCGCAACTCGTCCCGCCCCAGGGCGGCGTACTCCGACACCGCGTCGGTGTACGCCGCCCTGTCGGCGTCCTCGGCCGCCTGCCGGGCGAGATCCGCGGACATCGTGGGCTGGAACTCCCGCAGCACGCCCAGCCGTTCGGCCAACGCGATCATCCGTACGGCGCCTTCGTCTCCTTCGCCGGATGCGAGCCCCACCATCCCGAGGGCGTGCAACATCGTCCCGAGCAACGGAAGTTCGGAGGGCGAGCCGACGGGTTCGGCGAGCAGCGTCCGCAGCCGCCGCCGCAACCGGTCGACCAACTCCTCCACCAGCGCCAGCCGACCGGCACGTGCGTGCGCGGTCACGGCCACCGCCTGGACCATGAACGCCCACGGGTCGAGCCAGGCATCGTCGTCGCGCAGCGCGCCGGCCGCGAGCATGCGCTCCACGGCGCCGCGCCACAGGCCGAGCCCGACCTCCGTCAGTCCGCGGGCGAGCGCGATCTCTGCGCGCCCGCCGAGGTCGGGCCGGTAGAAGTCGTCCTCCGGCGGGGTGCTGTCGCTCTCCGCCTGCCGCAGCCAGTGCTCCGCCTCGTCGGCGTCACCCCGCTGCAGACAGGCGAGGACGAGGAGCGAACGGATGCCGACGTAGTCGTGCCCGTCACCGAGCCGCGGCAACACCGCGAGGGACGCCTTGAGATGCTCGTACGCCTCCTCGCCCCGCCCGGTCCGCAGGCACAGCTCGCTCAGCCGCGAGTGCACCATGAGCTGCACGGACGGATTGTCAACTCGGGCCAGTCCTACGACAGTTCGGCGGGCGGAGACCAGCGCGCGCTCGATGTCGTGCTCGAACTCCCAGACGTAACACGCCACGCACTCGGCGATACCGGAGAGCAACGGCCCCTCACCGCCCCCACCTTCGCCATCGCACAGCCTGCGCAGCACGTCGTAGTCGGGCCGCCGTATCTCGGGGATCGCGCTCAGCACGATCGCGGTGGCGCGCATCAACGAGGTCGGCGGGGCCGGCGGCAGCCGCCGGAGGGTGACGAGCTGGCGTACGGCGCGCGGGCCCGTGCCCATGAACACGGTCACCGTGCCCAACACCGCTGCGGTGCGGGCGACTTCGACGTATGCGGGCGCGGGGTGGTAGTGCGACAGCGCCGGTCCGGTGTCCTCGGTGAGGGCGACGAGGCGGGGGTAGTTGGTGCCGGTCGACCACAGACTGGCGAGGACGGCGGTCACGGCAGCGGTCGCGGGGTCGTCCGCCTGCGCCAGCGCATGCCGCAGCGCCGCCACGAGGTTGTCCTGCTCGGCCTTGATCCGCTCCCAAGCGGCCTGCGAGTCCGACCCGAAGAGCACATCGTGATGCGCGACCCCGAACTCCCGCGCCCAGACAAGGAATTGGTCTACGGCCGCCTCGTCCTCGCCCGCCTCGGTACGCCGGGCCGCGCTGAACTCCCGTACGGTCTCCAGCATCCTGAACCGCACACCGGCCGGGGTGTCGGCGACGGTGAGCAGCGACTGGTCGGCCAACTGCTCCAGCAGGACCAACGCGTCGTCGCCCAGCACCTGTTCGGCCGCCTCGCCGGAGAAGCCGCCGGGGAAGACGGACAGCGTGCGCAGCGCGGCCCTGGCGTCCTCGGCGAGCAGGTTCCAGCTCCACTCGACGACCGCGTGCAGGGTGCGGTGACGTTCCGGCACGTCCCGCGCCCCACCGCGCAGCAGCGCGAACCGGTCGCCGAGGCGGCGGGCGATGTCCGGGACCGACAGGACGCGCACCCGCGCTGCCGCCAACTCCACGGCGAGCGGCAGCCCGTCGAGGTGCCGGCACAGCTCGGCCACCGCGTCCGGCGGCAGCTCCACCCCGCTCCGGGCGGCCCGGGCCCGCTGGGTGAACAACTCGACCGAGACACCGAGACCGAGTTCAGGCAGCGCGTACACCGCCTCGGACGTGAGGCCGAGCGGGGAGCGGCTGGTGGCGAGCACCCGTAGGTCCTTGGACGACGAGACGAGTGCCTGGACGAGGTCGGCCGCGCCCCGGATGATCTGCTCGCAGTTGTCGAGGACCAGCAGCGCGGGCCCGGAACCGAGCACGCCGAGGATGCCGGACACCGGGTCTGCCGAGGCAGGCCCGTTCATGGCACCGGCACCGAGCGCGGAGGCGACCTCGGCGGCCACGTCCGCGTCCTCCGTGACACCGGCGAGCGGCACGAAGTACACCACGCGCTGCTCGGCCCGACGGCTGACGGCGTGCGCGAGCCGCGTCTTGCCCAGCCCGCCAGGGCCTACGACGGTGACGGCGCGCGAGGAGCGGAGCAACCCTTCGACCGCCGCGATGTCCTCGCCCCGGCCGAGCAACGGGTTCGGCTCGTGCGGCACACCATGCCGGGCCACCGGCGCCTCGCCACGCAGCAACTCCTGCTGTACGGCCTTGAGTCCGGCCCCCGGGTCCGTGCCGAGTTCGTCGCGCAGCTCACGGCGGTACGCCTCGTACCGGGTCAGCGCGGCGGACGGGCCGGCCGTCGCCGCCTCGCCCCGCAGCAGCTCACCGAGCACCTCCTCGTCACGCGGATGCGCTACGGCGGCCGCGGCCAGCGGTCCTGCGGCCTCCGCGTGCCGTCCGAGGCGGGCGAGCGCGAGCGCCTGCGCGCGGACGAGCGTGTCGCGGACGGGCGCGCGCTCGGCACGCAGCGCGGCGACGGGGTCGTCGCTGTCGCCGCCCTGGTCGGGGGTCCCCTCCCACAGCGTGAGCCCGGCCTCGGCCTCGGCCAGTGATCCCGCGTGGTCCCCGGCCCTGGCCCGGTCCGCGCAGGCAGCGGCATGCAGCAGCAGGGCGGAACTGTCGACCTGGTCCTCGCCGAGGGCGAGCCTGTATCCGGTCGGCGTGCTGACGATGAGGTCCGCGCCGAGCTGCGCCCGCGCCCTGGACACGAGGACCTGGAGCGCCTTCCCCGGCCGCTCCGGCAACTCGTCCGGCCACAGCCCTTCCACCAGCCGCTCGGTGCTGCAGCCGGTGCGCAGGTCGCCCGCGAGCAACGCGAGGAGACCGCGGAGACGGGGCGCGGTGACCTCCTGTCTTCGATAGGCGACACGCGGCAGCAGGGTCAGGTCAACAGTCACCCGTGCAGATTAACCAAGGTCCCGCCACCACTCCCCTACTCGGCACCGGGCCGATCACGTACGAGAGCGTCAAGATCCCCGCCCAGGCGTGCGAGCGGGGACAGCGCCAGCACCACCGGGGACAGCACCATGCCTACGGCCGTCACGAGGAGGCCGGTCCGCAGCCCCCACTCCTGCGCGAGGAACCCGCCGAACAGTGAGCCCAGCGGCGTCAGCCCCATGCCGGCGAACGTGATCGTCGCGGCCACACGCCCCTGCAACCCGTGGGGAGTCACGGCCTGCCGGACGGCCATGACCGTGACGTTCACCAACTGCCCGGCAATCCCGAACACGAAGTTGACCGCGAGGAGGACGGCCATCGTCGTCGCGGACGAACCGTGCAGCGTGGGCACACACACGAACGCGCCGTCGCCGAGTGCCGCCGCGACCACGATCACCCGGCCGTATCCGAACCGGCCCGGCAGCCGGGCGGCCAGCAGCGCGCCGACGAGCGCGCCCGGACCGGTCGCCGCGAGCGCCAGGCCTACGGCGGTGCCCGACAGGTGCAGTTCCCGGGGGAGGAAGAGCAGATAGACGGTCATCATCGCCGCGAAGAAGAACTGAAAGGCGGCTGCGGCGAGGCAGACGGTCCACAGCAAGGACTCACCGACGACGAAACGGAGTCCCTCGTGGACCCGCCGCCATACGCGCGGGGAACGTTCCGAGCGCTCCGGGACGGACTCGGTACGGCGGATCCGTCGGACCGACAGGAACGACAGCGCGAAGAACAGCGCGCTGGAGGCGACAGCGACCGGCGCCGACAGCAGGGTCACCAGCGCGCCGCCGAGGGCGGGCCCCCCGATCTGAGCGGCGGACCGGCTGCCCTCCAACACACTGTTGCCCCGCACCAACTGATCGGACGTCACCAGCCTTACGAGAGAGGCTTGGTAGGCCACGTCGAAGAACACGGAGAGGACCCCGGCGACGAAGACCAGCGCGAACAGGGCGGGCAGACTGAGCGAGTTGAGCAGTCCGGCTACGGCGGCCGCGCCCAGCACCAGGGTTCGGCCGACGTCGGCCACCACCATCACCGTGCGCGTCCGCCATCCGTCGACCCAGGCGCCGACGAGGAGCGAGAGCAGCAGGATCGGCGCCTGCTCCACCGCGCGCAGGACACCCAACTGTCCGGCACCGATGTCGAGCGTGAGGACGGCGAAGAGCGGTAGGACCACCAGGCTTGTCTGTTCGCCGAGTTGGGAGACTGTCTGCCCCAGCCAGAGCCGGCGGAAGTCATTGTTCGAAGTGGACGGCACAGGAACCCTTTGAGTTGCCGGCAACGAGACCCGCGACCCTGCGCGCGAAGGACGCGCCCACGGTTCGAGCGGGGAGGGGAAGGCTCGCTGTGCCGCAGCGACATCAAGGGCGGCACGCGATGACGGGCCGATCTCGGCCTATGCCGTCAACGCGCGCCCGGACGACCGGGCATCTCTGGGCTCCAACATCTCGGCGGTCACTGGCGGTTGGGACAGTAGCTCTCGGGGGCCTCGTAGGAAAGCCGATTACTGCCCTCCGCAGAGCACATCGCTCACCCCGCGCTCAGGAACCGCAGTACCGCCAGCACCCGGCGATGGTCGCTGTCGACCGACGGCAGATCGAGTTTCGTGAAGATGCTGTTGATGTGCTTGGCCACCGCGCTGTCGCTGACGACCAGTTGTCGGGCGATGCCGGAGTTGGAGCGCCCCTCGGCCATCAGGGCCAGCACCTCGTGTTCGCGTGAGGTCAGCCGGTCCAGTGGGTCACTGGCTCGGCGCAGGAGGAGTTGGGCCACGACCTCGGGGTCCAGGACGGTGCCGCCCGCCTCGACGCGACGGAGGGCGTCGACGAAGTCCTCGACGTCGGCGACGCGTTGCTTGAGCAGATAGCCGACGCCGCCGGTGTTCGTCGTCAACAGGTCGGCGGCGTACCGCTCTTCGACGTACTGGGAGAGCAGCAGGACTGCTGTCGTCGGCCACTCGCGGCGGATGACCAGGGCCGCGCGCACCCCCTCGTCGGACTGGGCGGGCGGCATGCGGACGTCCACGACGGCGATGGCGGGGCGGTGTTCGGCGACGGCGGCGAGCAGGGAGTCGGCGTCACCGGCTTCGGCGGCGACCTCGTAGCCCGCCATCTCCACCACCTTGACCAGGCCGATCCTGAGCAGGACCGAGTCCTCGGCGATCACGGCGAGACGGCGCACGGCAACTCCACGGTGATGACGGTCGGGCCTCCGGCGGGGCTGCTGATCGAGAACGCGCCGTCCACGGAGGCCGCCCGGCGGGCGAGTCCGGCCAGGCCGGAGCCGTGAGCGGGGTCGGCACCGCCGGGACCGTCGTCTGCGACGGTGACCCGGAGCCTACCGTCGCGGATCTCGACGGTGACGTCCGCCCGGGAGGCCTCGGGAGCGTGCTTGGTGATGTTGGCCAGCGCCTCCGAGACGGTGAAGTAGGCGACCGCCTCGACGGTCGGGGCGAGCCGCCGGGGTACGTCGACGCGCAGCCGCACCGGCAGCGGGCCGCGCGCGGCGATGCCGGACAGGGCCGCGTCCAGTCCCCGGTCGTCCAGGACGGCCGGATGCAGGCCTCGCACCAGGTTGTTCAGCTCGTCGATCGCCTCCTTCGCCTCCCGGTGGGCCTGGTCGATGACCTGTCTGGCCTCGTCGGGGAGGTCGGTGAGTGTCGCCCTGGCGATACCGAGGTTCACGGCGAGGGAGACCAGACGTTGTTGTGCCCCGTCGTGCAAGTCCCGCTCTATGCGCCTGCGTTCGGTGTCGGCGGCGTCCACCGCTCCGGCCCGGCTCTCGGTGAGGTCCTCGACCCGTCGCGTGAGCTGTTCGGTCAGGCTGGGGCCCAGCAGGGCCAGGGCTGCACGGGTGTCGATCCGAACGAGGACGAGTGTGAGCCACGTGGCGGCCAACAGGGCAGCGAATCCAGACGCGTTGATGTAAACGGCCTCGGTGGAAGTCTCCAGGAACTTCAGCCGCTGCTCAGGGGGCACACCCCACATCCACACCAGAGCGGTCCCCGCGAACGCACCCCAGGCCCACAGCACGACGGTGACGACCGTCCCGCACGACACCAACGGCCCCATCAGCAGGTGATAGGCGAGCTGTCGCCAAGTTCCCCCGGAGCGGAGCCAGTTCATCGCTCCACGGAGTGTGGGCCTGCGCTGCGCGACCGGGAGCAGCGGTATGTCGACGCCCGCGAGCGACGCGAACCTGCGGCGCTGGACGGCGGTCAGTGCACCGGTGGCGAAGACCAGCCACGGTTCCACGAGCAGCAGGAGCGGAAGCAACTGCAGCAGCACACCGGCGACGTTGAAGACCATCGCACGGCCCACGCGTGCGAGCACGCCGCGCAGTGCGGTGAGAAGGGGCATGCGCACACCGTAGAACGCGCGCGGACCCGCGGAACATACAGCTGGCTTCCGCTTCGGGCTGTACCCAGCACCACCCTCAGGTCGGAAATCCACGTTACTGACCTGGGAGTTCATCCCGAGAAGCCTTGTCGCCATGACAACGACACCCTGCTGGAACTGGTCCGCTCGCGTGCTCACCGCCGCCGGACTGGCCCTGATTCCCTGGATCTTCGTGCTGGCGCGAGTGGCCGGCGCCCACCCCGTGGCGTGGGTCGGCCTGGACACGATGGAGGCGATAGGCCTTGTCGGTACGGGCCTGTTACTGGCCCGCTGCGACCGGCGGCGGGTCGCCGTGGCCCCGGCCACCGCCGTCCTCCTGACGGTCGACGCCTGGTTCGACGTACTGACCGCCGGCCCCGGAGCGGTCCTCGCGGCGGTACTGATGGCCGCCTGCCTCGAACTGCCGCTCGCCGCCCTGTGCACGGCGGTGGCATGGAACGCCCTGCGCGCGCTGCCACCGTCGTTGCCCTAGCTCAGAGTGCGCACAGGCTCAGAGTGGGCGCACCAGGGGAATTTACTAAGGCTGCTTTATAACGTAGCCTTAGTATATGAGCGACGACGACCTGGACCCGAACGCTGTCGCCTCCGCCCTGCTCGCGAGCATCGGCGTGCTGGTGCGGCGGGCCCGGCAAGTGCCGGTCGAGGGCGGCCTCACCATGCCCGAGCGGAGCGCCCTGTCGCGGCTGGACCGCGCCGGCCCCACGACCTCGTCCGCGCTCGCCCGGGAGGCACAGATCACCGCGCAGGCCATGGGGGCGACGCTCAACGCGCTCCGGACCCGTGGCCTCGTCGAGCGCCGCCCGGATCCGGACGACGGCCGGCGCGCGGTGCTGACGGTGACCGACGCGGGCCGGCAGGCGCTGCGGAACAAGCGCAACGCGCGGGCCGAACTCCTGGCCCAAGCCTTGACCGGCGGTGCGTTCACCCCGACGGAGCTGGAGCAACTCGCCGCGGCCGCACCGCTGTTGGAGCGACTGGCCCAGAACATCTGACGCCGACGGAGCCACGAGGAAGCAGACCGATGACAAACTCTTCCAAGACGCGCGCCCCGCGCAGCCCGGCCGCCGACGACCGGTACAAGTGGACGGCGCTGACGAACACGACCGCCGCGGTCTTCATGTCCGCGCTGGACGGCTCCATCGTGCTGATCGCCCTGCCGACGATCTTCCGGGGCATCCACCTCGACCCGCTCGCGCCGGGCAACATCGCCTATCTCCTGTGGATGATCATGGGATACCGGCTGGTCCAGGCCGTGTTGGTGGTCACGGTGGGACGGCTCGGCGACATGTACGGCCGGGTCCGGATCTACAACTCCGGGTTCGCGGTCTTCACGTTCGCCTCGGTCCTGCTGTCCTTCGACCCCTTCGGCGGCGGTCACGGAGCGATGTGGCTGATCGGCTGGCGGGTGCTGCAGGCCGTCGGCGGCTCGATGCTGACCGCGAACTCGGCCGCGATCCTCACCGACGCGTTCCCCGAGGAACAGCGCGGCTTCGCCCTCGGCATCAACCAAGTCGCCGCCCTGGGCGGGATGTTCATCGGTCTGGTCGCCGGCGGTCTGCTGTCGGCCTGGGACTGGCGGGCGGTGTTCTGGGTGAACGTCCCCGTCGGCGTGTTCTTCACGGTGTGGGCGTACCGCACCCTCCGCGAGACCGCCAAGCACGACGGCGGCCGCATCGACTGGTGGGGCAACATCACCTTCGCGGTGGGCCTCAGCGCCACCCTCATCGCCATCACCTTCGGCCTCCAGCCCTACGGCGGCCACACCATGGGCTGGACCAACCCGCTGGTCGACGTCCTGATAGCCGGCGGACTGCTCCTCCTGGCGGCCTTCGTCGTCATCGAGAACCGCGTCTCCGCACCGATGATCCAGCTGAGCCTCTTCCGCCAACGGGCCTTCACCTTCGGCAACTTGGCGGGCCTGGCCATCTCGATCGGCCGGGGCGGAATGCAGTTCGTGTTGATCATCTGGCTCCAGGGCATCTGGCTCCCGCTGCACGGCTACGACTACGGCGACACCCCGCTGTGGGCCGGCATCTTCATGCTGCCGCTGACCGCGGGCTTCCTCGCCGCGGGCCCGGTCTCCGGGTATCTGTCGGACCAGCTCGGTTCCCGGGGGCTGGCCACCGGCGGTGCGGCGCTGTTCGGCGCCACCTTCCTGGGCCTGATGTGCCTGCCGATCGACTTCAGTTACTGGATCTTCGCGGTGCTGATCGCGCTCAACGGGATCGCCAGCGGGATGTTCGCCTCCCCCAACTCCTCCTCGATCATGGGCAGTGTGCCCGCCCGGTTGCGCGGTGTCGCCTCCGGCATGCGCGCCACCTTCCAGAACTCCGGCACCGCAGTCTCCATCGGCGTGTTCTTCTCCCTGATGATCGCCGGGCTGGCCAGGAGCCTCCCGCACACCCTCACCGCGGGACTGCAACAGCAGGGCGTACCGGCCCACTTGGCCGCGCAGGTCGGCGGGCTGCCCCCGGTCTCGTCCCTGTTCGCAGCGCAGCTGGGCGTCAACCCGATCCAGCATCTGCTCCAGCCCAGCGGAGTCCTGACCCATCTGACGGCGGCGCAGCAACACACCCTGACCGGCAGCGAGTTCTTCCCGAGCCTGATATCCGGGCCCTTCCACTCCGGCCTGGTCATCGTGTTCGCCTTCGGCGCCACCCTCGCCTTCCTCGCCGCGATCGCCTCCCTGCTGCGCGGCGCCGGCGCAGGCCCCACGGCCAAGGCACCGGGGCCGCGCAAGGCCGCCACCGGCGACACGCTCGCCCGACCGGACAGGTAGGCCTACTGCCCCCCTTCCCCACCCTCAGCAGACCGGCCGACACGCACAGGAGAAGCGAGCAACCCCCATGCCACTGACAACGATCGACCCCGCGTCCGCGCTCGTCGTGATCGACCTGCAGAAGGGCATCGTCTCGGCCCTCACCGACGATCCGACCACCACCGCCGTCAAGCAGGCGACCCACCTGGCCACCGAGTTCCGGCGCCACGGCCTCCCCGTGATCCTGGTCAACGTCACCGGCCGCGCGCCGGGACGTACCGACAGCGGACGGTCCGCCAACGCCCCTACGCCGCGCGCCGGTTGGGCCGACCTCATCGACGAACTCGACGTACAGCCGACCGACCACCTGGTCACCAAGCGGCGGCGCAGCGCGTTCCACGACACCGGACTCGACACGCTCCTGCGGGACTTGGGCGTCACGCAGGTCGTGCTCACCGGCATCGCGACCAGCTCGGGCGTCGAGTCGACGGCACGCTCGGCCTCCGACCACGGCTATCACGTCGTCCTGGCCACCGACGCCATGGGCGATCCCGATCCCGAGGCCCATCGCCACAGCGTCGAGCGCATCTTCCCCAAGCTCGGCGAGACCGCGACCACCGCCGACGTCGTCGACATGCTGGAGGCGACCCGATGACCCTGCTCGGCCGACTCCTGAAGAACCGCAGAGCAGGCGACGCCCACATGGCGTGGAACCTGCCCAACCTCCAAGGCCCCGAGCAACTGACGCTCACCAGCCAGGACTTCGGCGACGGCGACGGCATGTCACTGAAGCACTGCGCGAAGCAGATCGGCGGCGACGACCTGTCCCCTCACCTGACCTGGGCCCCACTCCCGCCCGGCACCGCCCAACTCCTCCTGGTCGTAGAGGACATCGACGTCCCCATGGCCAAGCCGGCCGTGCACTGCCTCGCGCTGATCAACCCGTCGGCAGCCGAACATCTGGAACCCGGTGCCCTGGCCGCGCAGCATCCCGGCCCCGGGGTACGGATCCTCCGGTCCACCATCGGACGGGGTTATCACGGTCCCGCGCCCATCAAAGGCCACGGCCCGCACCGCTACGTGTTCCAACTGTTCGCCCTCTCGGTCGCCGTGGACAGCGCCTCCGGCACAACGCCGGTGGACCGGGCACGCCCCCGCGCCCTCCTGCCAACGATCACGGCATCCGTCCTCGGCCGAGGCCGCCTGACCGGCGTCTACGAGCGCTGACCCCAACGCCCCACACCGTGCGCCCAGTTCAGTCGACGACCGGTACGGACGGTGCCCCCGGCGGCAGGTTGAACGGGGTGACCACCTGGATCGCCGAGGGCAGTGTCGGGCCGTCGTCGGGGAGGGCCTTGTGGGCGCGCATGACGATCTGGCAGGCGCGGCGCATGTCCTGGCGCAGGTCGTGGTGGAGGACTGCGGACAGGCGGCGCTCGCGCAGCAGCCGGGTGTTGTCGTGGTCCAGGTCGTGGGCGATGAACACCGCGCACTCCCGGCCCAGCGCCTCGAAGGCGTCGAGGGTGGCGAGGTTGCCGCCGCCCGCCGAGTACACGGCGATGATCTCCTCGTCCCGTTTCAGTGCCTCCAGGACCAGCTCGTGCTGGGTGGCGTCCAGGCCGTCGCTGTCGGTGACCTCGACCAGGGACCGCCTGGGGTCGGCGAGGCGCATCGCGCTGCGGAAGCCCATCTCGCGTTCCTCCTCGCCCCGGAAGGAGCCCCGGCTGATGGTGGTGAGCACATTGCCGGGCCGCCTGCCCAGCCACTGTCCGAGGAGGTAGGCGGCGGTGGCGCCGGCCGCGCGGTTGTCGATGCCGACGTAGGCCAGGCGTGCGCTGTGGGGCAGATCGGTCACCAGGGTGACGACGGGGATACCGGCCGCGACCAGCCGCCCGACGGCGGCGGCGATCTCCGGCTCGTCGGGGGCCTTGAGGATCACGCCCTGCGAGCCGCGCTTCGCGATCCCGTCCAGCGTCGCGGTCAGTTCGGCGGGCGGGCAGGTCTCGCGGAAGTGGAAGCGCGAACGCACCAACGCGGGGTGCAGGGAGGGCAGTTCGGCTTCGAGCGCGTCCCGTACGGCGGTGGAGAACCGCTCCGGTGTCTGCATCACGATGTCGATCATGAAGGTGCGGCCGCCGAGCCGGACCTGGCTCTGCTGACGGTCCAGGTCCTTGATGGCTTCCTGCACCTCCCTGATGGTGCTCTCCGTGACATTGCCCCGCTGGTTGAGGACACGGTCGACAGTGGCCGTGCTCAGCCCGGCCTGGCGGGCGATTTCCCTGATCGGGTACTGATGTCGCATGAGTGATCCCCCAGACCGATGATGCACTTTTGATGGAGTGAGAGGCATTGAATGATGGGTTTATTTTATCAAGACTGGCAGAAACGCACTGACAGCGAAAGGGACCCGGATGTCTCCCATCACCGCAAGGACGCGGACCTGGCTGACCGAGGCGGACTGCGATCTCGACGCGTTCCGCTCACTCGTGGAGCAGCGCACCGACATCGCCGACCATCCCTCGGCCGAGCGCGTCGAGCAGAACGTCCCGCTCTACGACAGCGCCCGGCTCCGTGCTCTCGCGGCCACCGCCGAGGGCCGCCGGGACGTGCAGAGCGAGCTGGTGGGGGCGCTGCTCGACGGGCCCGGCATCGTGGTCCTCAAGGGCGCCTTCCCGGACGAGGCCGTCGTGGACCGGGCGTCGGACGCCTTCCGCGCGCTGATCGAGGAGGAGCGCGCGAGCGGTGCGGGACGCGGTGACCACTTCGCCAAGCCCGGCGCGAACGACCGCGTCTGGAACGCCCTGGACAAGGTGGCCGTACGGGCACCCGAGGCGTTCGCCGACTACTACGCCAACGACATCCTGGAGCTGATCTCCGAGGCCTGGCTCGGCCCCGCCTACCAGGTCACCTCGCAGGTCAACGTGGTCAACCCGGGGGGCGCGGCGCAGAACGTGCACCGCGACTACCACCTCGGTTTCCTCTCCCAGGAGCAGGCGGCGGCCTATCCCGCGCACGTCCACCGGCTCTCCCCGGTGCTGACCCTCCAGGGCGCGGTGGCCCACTGCGACATGCCCGTCGAGTCCGGCCCGACGCTCTATCTGCCGCACTCGCAGAAGTTCGAGCCCGGCTATCTCGCCTGGCGGCTCCCGCAGTTCGTCGAGTACTTCGGCGCGCACCACGTCCAACTCCCCCTGGAGAAGGGCGACGCGGTCTTCTTCAACCCGGCGCTCTTCCACGCCGCCGGGCACAACCGCTCGGCCGGCATCAAGCGCATGGCCAATCTGCTCCAGGTCTCCTCCGCCTTCGGGCGTGCCATGGAGACGGTGGACCGCGAGGCGATGGCGAACGCCCTGTTCCCGGTGCTGCTGAGCCGCAAGGCCGAGGGCGTCTCCGAGGACTGGCTGCGCCGCGTGATCGCCGCCACCGCCGAGGGCTACCCCTTCCCCACCAACCTCGACCTCGACCCGCCGGTCGAGGGTCTCGCCCCGCCCTCACAGGCGGACACCCTCCGGCAGGCCGTCGCGAAGGAGTGGGACCCGGAGAGGCTGCGCCACGAACTGCAGGCCGCCGCCAAGCGCCGCCAGAGCTGAGCCGAAACCGAAAAGGACACATCACATCCGTGACGCGGGTGACGTCGACACCGCGTCCAGTCTGCTCACCCTCGACGACGGCACCATCGCCGTCGTCTCCAACTCCCGCCACAAAGCCCGCGGTCACGACGTACGCCTCGAACTGCTCGGTATGAAGGACAGCATCGCGGTCGGCCTGGAGGACAAGCTGCCGCTACGGTCCGTGGACCCGGGCGCGACGTTCCCGGCCGGCACTCCGCACACCTTCTTCATGGACCGGTTCGCCGCCGCCTACCGCGCCGAACTCACCGCGTTCACCGAGGTGGTGGCCGGCACCCGTACCTCCCCGCGCACGGTCGCCGACGCCGTCGAGGCGAGCCGGATCGCCGAGGTGTGCACCCTGTCGCTGCACGAACACCGTCCCGTACGACTCGAAGAGGTGCGCCTCAGGACGCGCCAACAACCGTAGCGGCAGGGGCCGTTCAGAGATCCGGCCGCCCGTCTGTGAGACCGGCGGAGCCGGCGACGGGGAGTCCGTCGCCGGTGCCGTAAGCGGGGTCGTGAGCGTCACCGCGTTCCCTTGGCGGCGAACTCGGCGACCTTGGCGACGTTGGTCTTGTCGACGAAGGCCGGGCCGGTCAGCACGGGGGCCTGGCCGCCGCCGCTGTAGTTGCCGTTCGTCTTGTAGAGCCACAGCGAGTCGACGGCCAAGTAGCCCTGGAGGTAAGGCTGTTGGTCGATGGCCCACTGGATCTTGCCGGCCTTGATGGCGCCGACCGCGTCCTTGTTGAGGTCGAACGTAGCGAGCTTGGCCTTGCTGCCGGCGTCGGCGATGGACTGGATGGCGGTCATCGCGAACGGGGCGCCGAGCGTCGTCACGTAGTCGATGGTCTTGTCCTGCGTGAGCTTGGCGGTGATCGTCGACTTCACCGACGGCATGTCCGTGCCGTTGACGTAGAGGATGTCGGTCTTGCCGCTGAACGTCTTCTTCACGCCGGCGCAGCGGGCCTCCAGGGCCACCTGCCCCTGTTCCATGATCACGCAGACGGTGTGCTTGGCACCGGCTTCGTTGAGCTTGCGACCGAATGCCTCGCCGGCGATGCTCTCGTCCTGGCCGAAGTATTCGAGCAGACCCTGCTTCTTCCAGTCCTGCACACCGGTGTTGAAGCCGACGACGGGGATGCCGGCCTGCTCGGCCTTGGCGACGACGGCCTTCATGGCGTCCGGCTTGGCGAGAGTGACCGCGATGCCGTCGACCTTCTGGTCGATCGCGTTCTGCACCAGGTTCGACTGGTTGGGGCCGTTGGGGTCGGACGAGTAGATCAGCTTGACGTTGTCCTTGGCGGCGGCGGCCTGGGCGCCCTTGCGGATCGTGTCCCAGAAGGTGTCACCGGGCGCCGCGTGCGTGATCATCGCGACCGTCATACGGGGAGTGGTGGCCTTGCCGGCCGAGACACCGGAGGTGTCCTCCGCGGACTGCTTGCCTCCGGAGCTGCTGGAGCAGCCGGCCACAAGCAGTGCGGCGGCTGCGGCCGCCGCGACAACGGGGACGATTCTGCGGGAGCAGGGGTGGGATGTACGGTCCATCTTTCCGGCACCTCACTGTGACTGCGGCGGATCACACGTCGTTAACACGGCTGTTGCTTATGACGAGATAGAACCGTCACGTCATCCCGGGGTCAACGCTTGCAGTTACATCATTTGTCCATCACGACAAGATGTCTGAACAATTTCCCGACGGCCGCCAAAACGTGTCCCGTACACCGAAATGGAAATGAAAACAGGGGCGGCGGGAACGACCGTGGTTTCGCTCCCGCCACCCCTGTGGCCCTTTTCAGTTCACGAGTGCCGCGGCACTCCGATATGCCGCCGCCGCGGCCTCCCGCACCGGCAGCGCGCGGTGCGCGTCGGACAGGATCTCCACGCCCCAAGGGCCTCGGAAACCGGCCGTACGGAGTGCGTCGACGATGCCCGGCAGGTCGAACGAGCCCTCTCCGCACAGGAGACGGCGGTGGACGGTGTCCTCGAAGAGCGTGCCGACGACCTGGCTGTCGGCGTCGTTGAGCTCCACGCCCACGATCCGCGCACCCGGCACGTCCGCCAGCTCGGCTGGTGGGGTGTGGGCGCGCTCGGTGTGCCAGACGTCGATGATGAGGCCCCCCGCCGGGTGGCCGGCGGCCTCCACGAGCCGTAGGCCGTCGTGCACGGTCCTGAGGTTGGACCAGGGCAGCGGTTCTACCCCGAGGCGGGCGCCCACCCCGTCGGCCTGCGCGGCCAGTACGGCGAACTCCTTGGCCCAGACGTCGAGTTCCCAGGGTTCGTCCGCCACGTCGGGGCCGATCTTGAAGGTGCGGGCACCGAGCGCCTCGATGGCTCGCAGCATGCCGACCCGGGCGGTGTCCGACGCGGCCCGCCGTGGTCCGTCGGCCCACCAGTCGGTCAGCAGTTCCAATTCGACATGGCTGATCCCGTTGTCCTCGAAGAGGGACCGGATCCCGGCGATCCCGTACTCGCGCTCGGCCTCCACCAGGTCCGCGTACAGCAGTCCGAAGGCGGTGAATCCGGCGTCGCGCGCCGCCTCCACCCGGTCCCGCAGATTCAGCGGACTGCGTTGATCCGCCTCGTCGGGAGCCGCGTCGCCCGCCGTGGTCCAGCACGTGGCCAGAAATTGGTCAGCGGTCATTTCCGTTTCCTGGATTCCTCGTGTTTCGGATTCCTCAAGTTCACAAAGACACGGCACCCGATCGCTTCGGCATTCTGAGACGGCCCTCGCTCATAGGTCAATCCCTCAGAACACATCAAAAGCACATCAGGCCCGAATGCGGCTATGCGACACCGCGCAGCACCGAACGCAGGTGCTCGGCGCTGGCCCATACGTCCTCGACCGGGCCCTTCGCCTTGGGCTCCTCGGTGAGGATGGTGTCCTGTTCGAGGACGTACCAGCCGTCGTAGCCGCGGGCGCTGAGGTGGGTGACGATGGCCTGGACGTCCACGTCCCCCGCGCCGAGCGGGCGGTACATACCCTTGCGCACGGCGTCGGTGTAGCTGAGCTGTCCGTCCTGAACCTTGGCGGCGAGGGAGGCGTCCACGTCCTTCATGTGGGTGTGGGCGATGCGCTCGGGGGCCTGCCGGGTGAGCTCTGCGGGGTCGGTGCCGCCGATGAGGAGGTGGCCGGTGTCGAGGCAGAGGGAGATCGCCGAGTGCTCCAGGACGCGCCGGACCTCGTCGCCGTTCTCGATCATCGTGCCTACGTGCGGGTGCAGGACGGCGCGGACACCGCGTTCGGCGGCCAGCGCGGCGAGCCGGTCGAGGTTCGACAGCAGCAACTTCCAGCCGTCGGCGTCGAGTTCGGGGCGCGAGTCGTAGCCGTCCTGGCCGGTGACGGCGGACAGGACCAGCACCTCCGCCTTCGAGGCGTCGTAGCCCGCCAGGAGTTGTTCGGCCTCGGGCAGCGGGTCGTGTCCGGGCACGTGCAGCAGCAGCGGGGTGAAGCCGCCGACCGCGTGCAGGTCGTGGTCGGCGAGGGTGCGGGCCATGGCGCCCGGCTCGGCGGGCAGGAACCCCTCGGGGCCGAACTCGGTGGCGGCCAGGCCGACCTCGCGCATCTCGTTCAGTACCCGCTCGGGCGTCAACTGGTAGCCCCAGCCGGGGACTTCGCACACACCCCAGGAGATGGGGGCACCGGCGATCCTGTTTTGGGGGGAGGTGGTCATGCTGTGGCCTTTCAGAGATTCCGGTCGGGGTGGGACGAGGGGTGGGAACCACGTCGGGATGAGCGGGCGGCGGCTGGAGGCAGGCTGAACGGGTCGTAGGCGCGCGTCACCGTCCCGGAGGCGGTGGCGAGGTGCGGGGTCATGGCGAGGCCGACCACCGCCGGGTCCACCGCAGGCTCCATCGCCCTCTCCCTCCAGAAACCGTCATGGCCGACCACAAGCGCGCTGATCAGTCGGTCGCCGGGCCGTTCACATGGGCGTAACGGTAGGTGCGGCGCAGGGCATTGTTGAAGAGGTGAAAACCATCATTAATCCTTCATTGGGCACGTCTTTTTCCCTCATCCGTACTTGACGGACGGCAGCTGTCGACGGATAGCTTCACGTGCACCCCGATGAGGCGAGTCCGTACTGAAGGGAGTCCGTGCTCATGGCAGAGCGGGCCGTTCCGTCCCGTGTGGTGGCCGCGGAGCGTGTCGCCACCGAGCTGGGCTTCACGTGGAGCTGTATCCCCGAGGTCGGCAGGCTGCTCAAGCTGACCGCCGCCTCGAAACCGCACGGGGTCGTCGCGGAGAGCGGCACCGGCACGGGCGTGGGTACCGCCTGGCTGCACAGCGGGCTCGGCGCCGGGGCCCGTCTGGTCACCGTGGAGCGTGACGAGGAGCTGGCCCGTCGGGCGGCCGGTGTCTTCGCGGACGACGACCGCGTCACTGTCCTCACCGGGGACTGGCGACTGCTGGAGCGGCACGCCCCCTTCGACGTCTTCTTCTGCGACGGCGGTGGAAAACGCGAGGACCCCGAGCGGGTCGTCGGCCTCCTCGCCCCCGGTGGCCTCCTCGTCCTGGACGACTTCACCCCGTCACCACACTGGCCACCACGTCACGGCGACGAGGTCGACGAGCTGCGCCTGTTCTACCTCACGCACCCGGCCCTCGACGCGACCGAAGTACTCACCACACCGTCCACGTCAGCGGTGGTCGCCGCACGCCGCCCCTGAGGCCCGCGCCGCGGAGGGTGGGTTGCACCAGGGCCACCTTCTCCCTCCTCCCAGGTGCTGCGGGCCCTGGCGGCCGCCCTGTTGCTGAGGCGCGCCCTGTTCGACACCAACGTGTTCAGCCTGGTCGACACCACGAAGGCCGTACTGCCGGACATGCGCGCCCGGCGGGCCGTCACATCGTGAACCTCTCCTCGCTCGGCGGTCTGGTCAGGTTCGGCGCCACCGGCTCCTACCACGTCTCCAAGTGCGCGATGGAGGGCCTCTCCGAGTCGCTCGCCGCCGAACTCGCACCGCTGAGCGTCAACGTGACGACCGTCGAGCCCGCCGCCTTCCGCACCCAACTGGTCGGGGCCCTCCATACGCCAGTCCGCCACGACCATCGATGACTACGGCCCCACCGCGGGCACCCGGCACACCAGCACCCTGGCCACCTACGGCAACCGGCCCGGCGACCCGGCCCGCGCGGCGCTGGCCGCCGTCATCGACGCGGTCACGGCCGAAGTGCCCCCGTCGCGGCTCCTGTTGGGCCGGGTCGCGTACGACATCGCCACCGCCCCCGCCAAGCTCGACTCCCTCAGGCCCGCCTTCGACAGCTGGCGGGAGGTCACCGTCGGCGCGGACTTCCCGCCGCGGGACGCGGTGGTGCCCGGAGCCTGCTGAGGGCCAACTGGCCCGCGCACCAGGGCAGTTCAGACACCCATCTCCCGTCTCCGTCATGGACCCGAGTCTCAGTGAGGCGCCCGCTTCAGGAACAGTTCCAGACCGGCGAGGAGCCGGTCGACGTCCTCGACGCTGGTGTAGGGCGCGAGGCCGATCCGCAGGCCGCCGGAGTCGCCCAGGCCGAGCCGACGGGAGGCCTCGATGGCGTAGAAGGAGCCGGAGGGCGCGTACACGTCCCGTTCCGCCAGGAAGCGGGAGGCGTCCTGCGTGCCCTGTGCGCCCAAGGCTTCGTCCAGGGTCAGGAGCACAGTGGGCGTCCGGTCGGCCGCCTTCGAGTGGACGGTGATCCCGTCCAGGGCTGCGAGCCCCTGGTCGATGCGCGTACGCAGGGTTTCCTCGTGCTCGTGGAGCGCGGCGAGGCTCGCTGCCAGACGCTCGCGGCGACTGCCGCCGGCGTCCGTGTCGAGCCCGGCCAGGACGTCGACCGCGGCGCTCGTCCCGACGAGCAACTCGTAGGGCAGGGTGCCGAGTTCGAAGCGTTCCGGAACCGCGTCGGAGGACGGCAGGAGCTTGTCCGGTCGCAGGGTTTCGAGCAGCTCGGGCCGGGCCGCGAGGACGCCGTGGTGCGGGCCGAGGAACTTGTACGGCGAGCACACGAAGAAGTCCGCGCCGAGTTCGCCGATGTCGACGAGGGCGTGCGCGGTGTAGTGAACCCCGTCGACGTGCACCAGGGCCCCTACCCCATGTGCCAGCCGGGACATCTCGGTGATCGCGGGCCGGGTGCCGATCAGGTTGGAGGCGGCGGTGACGGCGACCAGCCGGGTGCGGTCGGACAGGGCGGCGCGGAGGTGGTCCAGGGTGAGTTCGCCGGTCGCGGGGTCGAAGTCCGCCCAGCGGATGGTGGCACCGACCCGCTCGGCGGCCTGGATCCAGGGGCGGATGTTGGCATCGTGGTCGAGGCGGGTGACGACGACCTCGTCTCCGGGCGACCAGGTCGCGGCGAGGGTGCGGGCGAAGTCGTAGGTGAGCTGGGTGGCGCTGCGGCCGAAGACGATCCCCGAGGCCTGCGCCCCGAGGAGATCGGCCATGGCCTCGCGCGCCCCGGTGACGATGGCATCGGCATTGCGCTCCCCCGCGGTCACCTGGCCACGGTTCGACAGCGGGTTCGCCAACGCCCGGGTGATGGCCTCGATGACCGGCCGGGGCGTCTGTGTACCGCCAGGCCCGTCGAAGTGGGCCGGCCCGCCACTCAGAGCGGGGAACAGGGCGCGCAGGGCGGAGATGTCGTAGGCCACGGAGTGAGCTCCTGTCGATGCCGTGTGCGGGCCTCGGGGCCCCGGATGTCCACGACGATCATCGGACATCGGCGGGGTTCGGGGCAGCGGGCGGGGCGCTCGGTGTCCCGTCCGGCGCGGATGTCAGCGGCCTGCACGCGTTGGGGTTGGTACTCCACGACACGTCCCGACGCTCCGCAGCGGCGCGGAGCTGTGTCGATGTGCGGCTCCACCGCACAGGCGCGCCACTCGGAGACCGGCGCAGCCCGGTCTTGTGGAGGCCCGGGGCAGTGCCAACACACGACTCCACCGCGCAGGCACACCCCTCGGAGACCGGCACAGACAGATCCCATAGCAGCGCGGGGCTACGTCAACATGCGACTCCGCCGCGCGGGCACACCCCACGGAGACCGGCGCAACCCGGCCTCAACACGCGACTCCACCACGCAGGCACACCCCACGGAGACCGGCGAAGCCAGGTCTTTCAGGGGCGCGGGGAACTGCGCGGCCAGCCCCCACCGACCCGCACCCACGAGACGGCCCCAAGCCCCCGACACCGATAACTCCCTTCCCCCAACACCGATTGAGCACCCCGTCGAAGCAACAGCCCGGGGCCTCAACGCCTCACCCGCCTCGGCAACAACCCGATCTCCTGCGCCCGCAACACTGTGCTCACGCGATCGCGCGTACCCAGCTTCCGATACAGACTCTCGACGTGTTTGTGGACCGTGCGTACGGAGATGCCCAGCCGGTGGGCGATGGCCGAGGCCGTGAGGGCGTCGGCGAGCAGAAGGAGGACGGTGACCTGCCGAGGGGTGAGCCGGGAGTCCGCTGCCGCCTCCGGCGGTGCCGTCGTCGCGCGCAACCGTTCAAGAAGTTGTCGCTGCTGCTCCACGCCGGCCAGCAGGGGCTGCAGCTGCTCGGCGGCCCGGACGTGGTCCTCGGTGAAGTCGGCACCGCCGCGGTAGACGAGGCAGCCGGTGACCGGCGTGGTCGTGCCGGGCAGGGGTATCGCCAGGACGTGGTCGGCGTCCATCAAGCGGCTGATCGTCCCCGCGGTGCGGCTGCGCGCCCACCCCCTCCCGGCCATCCGGTGCGCGGTCCCGGGTCGGCGGACGGCACCGGCCGCGGCGTAGTGGTCCGCGAAGGGGTAACCCCTGCGCAGCACCGCCATCGACTCGTCCCCGATGTCGTCGATCCGCCCGAGATGCGCCGCGGCGCCGGGCGAGAGCCCCATCGACCCGGTCCGGTCCGTCCACTCGCCGAGTTTGTAGATCAGCGCGTCGCCGCCGCACAGCCCCGGCAGGGCCGCGGCGACCAGCGGCCACAACCGCTCGGGTTCCCGTTCGTGCAGAGCCGCCACCGCGACCGCGAGCATGCGTTCGTACGCCCCGGCCGGCCCGCCCGTCATACGCCCTCACGATCCCGCGTGTGTCACGTCCGCGTACGTACTTCTCCCCATACCACCACAGCCACGCCGCCCGGCAGAATTCACAGCGTTCCGGCAGCGCCTGCGACCGTATGGATCAAGGGAGTTGACGGTACGGATCCGCCTGCGCGGGGGACAGGCGGATTCCGGCCGTACCAGGTCGGGAACCCGGGTCAGGAACCCGGGACGGGAAACAGCAGGCAGCTGCTCGTGGCGTGCGCGAGCAGCCGGTCCTTCTCGTCGAACAGTTCGGCCTGGGCGAGCGCGGTGCGCCGTCCGCCGTTCAACACGGTCCCTACGGCACGGACCCGGCCGGTGTCGGCAGTGATCGGGCGCAGGAACTTCACGGACAGGTCGAGCGACGTGTATCCCATGCCCTGCGGCAACGTGGACTGCACCGCGCAGCCGGCCGCGGAGTCGAGCAGCGTGGCGTAGACCCCGCCGTGCACGCTGCCGATGGGGTTGTAGTGCTCCTCCCCCGGTATCAGCGAGAACACCGCGCGTCCGTGCTCCACCTCGTCGAGCGTGAAGTTCAGAGTGGCCCCGATGGGCGGCGCGGGCAGGCGCCCGCCGATCAGTTCCCGCAGGAATTCCAGACCCGTGGACTGTCCTACGGCGGCTGCCGATACCCCCGGGTCCTCCCACTCGTACGTGCGTGACCGTCCCATACGGCGCTACCTCCCAGCTGGCTTCCTGAAAAGAAGCTAGATCTGTCGGCAGCTGACTGTCAATGACAGAGCCAGGTGGCTACGCTGGCGGCATGGAATGGCTCGACGTGAGCACGGAGAACTGCCCGGTCCAGAGCACGCTCGATCTCGTCGGCGAGAAGTGGACCCTGCTGATCCTGCGGGACGCGTTCATCAGGGTCCGTCGCTTCGACGACTTCCGGCGCCATATCGGGCTCTCGGACGCGGTGCTCGCCGACCGGCTCCGCAAGCTGGTGGCGGCCGGCATCCTGACGACGGTGCCCTACCAGCAGGCGGGGAGCCGGACGCGGCACGAGTACCGGCTGACTAGCAAGGGCCGCGATCTCTGGCCGGTTCTCATGGCGCTACGGCAGTGGGGCGAGACGTACGCCGCCGACCCCGAGGGGCCGGTTCTCGACGTACGGCACACCGGGTGCGGCGCACCGGTCCGGGTGGTGGTGGAGTGCGACGGGCCGCACGGCGCGTTGAAGCCGACCGCGGTCACGGCCGCGCCCGGACCGGCGGCCCGGCCCGTACGCAGCCTGCTACCGGAGTGAGTGCTTGGGCGATGCGGAGCCGACCGTGAGCTCGGTGCCGTCGCCCCGGTGGACGGTGGCCGTGGGGAACAGCGGGGCGCTGCGCAGGAGTTGGGCGGTGCCGGGGACCTCGGGGTACAGGCCGAGGCTCGCCCACACCGCCCAGGACGACATGGCGCCGAGGTCGTCGTTGCCGACGAGTCCGCCGGGGGCGTCGGTGAACAGCGTGGACAGGGCGCGCTGGGTGACGGCCCCGGCGCGGTCGGCGTGGCCGACGTAGGTGTATGCCCAAGGGGTCCCGAACGAGGGCTCGTTGCCGAGGTAGGCGTACGGGTCACCGGCGCCCGCGTTGAGGTTGGTGAAGAAGGTGTCGAGGCGGGCGGTGACGGCGGCGTCGCCGCCCATCGCCGCGAACAGTCCGGGCAGGTCCTGCGGGACCATCCACGTGTACTGGGCCGCGTTGCCCTCCACGTACTCCGTCTTCTGGGCCGGGGTGAAGGCCGGCCAGGTGCCGTCGGCGGCGCGGGGCTGGATGTAGCCGGTCGCGGGGTTGAAGAGGTTGCGCCAGTTGCCGGAGGCCCGCAGCAGGGTGTCGTACGCGGTCAAGTCGCCGAGCCGGTGGGCGAGTTGGGCGAGCGCGTAGTCGGCGACGGCGTATTCGAGGGTGGTGGAGACCGAGCCCCAGACGCCCTTGGTGCCGGCGGGAACGTAGCCGAGGGAGTCGTACTGCTCGTGTCCGGGGCGCTGGCGGTTGTCCTGCCGGTCCGCGAGGGCCGTGCGCAGCAGGGTGGCGGCGTCGAAGTCGGTACCGCCGAAGGCGTGGATCGCGGACGCGATGGCGGGCAGCGGGTCGCCGACCATGACGCCGCTGCCGCCGTTCGCGAGGGTCCAACGGTCGAAGTACCCAGCTTGGAGGCCCTGGTTGAGGACGGACTGCGCGATGTCGGAGGCCTCGCGCGGGGCGAGCAGCGCCAGCAGCTGGACCTGGCAACGGTAGACGTCCCAGCCGGAGAAGTTGGCGTACTGGACGTGCCCGGCGACGGTTCGGTGGACGATCCCGTCCATGCCGGTGTAGCGGCCGTCGGTGTCGCTGAAGACGCTGGGGTGCAGAAGGGCGTGGTAGAGGGCGGTGTAGAAGACGCGGCGTTGGGCGTCCGTGCCGCCGCCGACTGTGACGCGGTTGAGCCACCCGTTCCAGTCGTCGCGCACGGCCTGCCGGATCGTGTCGTACGACCGCGCCTTCTGCTCGGTGAGCGCGTTGCGGCGGGCGCCCTCGACGTCGACGAAGGAGACGCCGACCCGGGCGGTCACCGTACGGACGCCGGGGGCGAAGGTGACCATGGCCGCGCCCGCCTTGCCGTCGGGGTGCGTGGTCTGGGCGAAGGGCTGGTCGAAGGTGGCGTGGAAGTAGAGCCGGTACCGGTTCTTGGACTTGCAGAACGCGCCGCTGTCGCTGTACCCGGAGAGCGTGTTGGTCCCGATGTCGACTGATCCGGTGGCCGCGGTGAACGCCTTCGCCGCGTCGATGCTCACGGCGGCGGGGCGGGTGTCGGTCGCCGGGTAGGTGAAGCGGGCGATGCCCGAGCGCTGGGTGGTGGTCAGGTCGGTGCCGATGCCGTTGTCGAAGGTGACGTGGTAACTGCCGGGCGCTGCCTGCTCGTTGGCGTGCGAGAACGTGGCGTACGACGGCGGTGCGGTCTCCTGCGTAGGCATGAAGGGGACGTTGCCGTAGGCGGCGCAGCCCGCTCCGGAGATGTGCGCGAGGCTGAAGCCGCGGATGCGGTTGTCGCCGTAGGAGTAGCCGCCGTGCTGGTACGTCAGCGTGTCGGGGCTCCACTGCATCCCGCCGAGCGGGGCCGAGGCTCCGGGGAAGGTGTTGCCCGCGCCGCCGCCGTGGCCGAAGTCGGGGCCGCCGGGGGCGGTGCCGACGAAGGGGTTGACGTACCGCGCGAGATCGTCGACGGCCCGGGGCCGGGACGTTCCGTCGGCCCGGACCGGGGCGGCGGCCGTTCCGGACGCCACGAGCACCGAGGCCGCCAGGGCGGCCCGAAGCAGGGGAAGTCGCACCACGTTTCTCCAGCCAGACAGGGAACCCGCCGCCCGCGCGGCGCCGGACCGCGAGTGTCCCCAACGCGGCCCCACCTGCCGTGCCGCCACACCGTCCGGGTCCGAGGACCAGCCGGTCGGGTCATCACTCCGCCGCATGTCGCGATGGCCGACGGGGTGTCGATCGACGTGGTGCGTGAAACGCCGCGTCTGGAAACATGGGCGCCTCACACGACGGGGGTGGCTGATGCGACGGGTTCGGGTGGCGCACGGGGTGATGGGTGCAGTCCTGTTGGGGCTGACGGCGGTCGGCTGTTCGGGCTCCGGGGGCGCGCAGTCCGCCGGGATGGGGCATACGACGACCGCGTCTGCGCCCGCCTCCGCGTCGGCCTCCGCGGTGACGCAGAGCTCCGGCGGCGGCCAGGACTCGTGGCGTGCCTGGACCAGGGACCTCTCCGGCTCGGAGGGGGTAAAGGTCTGTGGTGCCACGGCCCACCAGGTCGTGTGTGCCACCGGCGCGGACGGTTTCGTCGGGCGGTCCCGGACCGACGGCGCGGTCAGTTGGACCGTGCCCACCATCACCTCCGGCAAGAACCTCGGACTCGTCGTGGACAAGGCCGACGAACGCGCGGTGACCAGCGGCGGTCGCACCCTGCGCGCCGCGAACCTGCGCACCGGCAAGGCGGCCTGGTCGCTCCGGCTGCCCGCCGACCGCGCGTACACCGGGTTCGTGGCGGCGGACGGAATCGTCTACGCGCTCGACGCGTGGAGCAGTTTCGACCGCGAGGCGAACGTCGAGCTCGGCGCCTACCGGGCGTCCGACGGTACGACGCTGTGGCACCGGACCGTCCACGCCGACCGCTATGAGAGCCCGGCCGCGTTCGGCGGGCGCGTCTACACGACCGACTCCTCGAAGGTCACGGCGCGCGACGCCCGTACCGGCGATGCGCTCGCGACCACCACCTCGGGCACCAAGTGTCCGCACCTCATCTCCGGCGCCGACTACCTCGTCTGCTCGGGCAGTGCGTACACGACCGAGGACACCTTTCCGCCCCTCCGGCGACTCGACCCTGGCGACCTCCGACCACTCGCCACCGCCAAGGCCAGCGACCAGAAACCCGAACGCGCTCTGATCTCGGCCGACGGTGTGCTGATGCTCTTCGAGGTCAGTCCGGAGGACTCCAGCGTCGGGGACTGGAACGCCTACGACCTCAACCACCCGAAGAAACTGTGGAGTTACCACACGACCTCGGATGAAGCCGGCCTAGTCGGCGGGCGGTTCCTGACCTTCACCCCCCGCAACGACCGCGCCACCCGGGGACACATGATCAGCATCGACCTGCATGCCGGACCGCACGCGAAAGGTGATGCCGCACCCCGCATGTCACCGGCCTACCCGGAGACCGTGGGCAGCGCGTACCCGGCGTTCGTCCTGCCGGGAGGCGACCCGGACCACGTCGTCATCGAAACGATGGTCCATCACATCCTGCGGTCGCTGCCGCTTCCCTAGGAACAGATGCCCTGGGAACGGACCAGGATGATGGGTGGCATGGTGATCGACCACGAAGAGGCGGGGGCCGTACGGCCGTTGACGCTGGCCTGGGTGAACCGGCAGCTGGAGGTCGGCGAGCGGGTCGTCGGAACCGAGGCGTTGCACGGCGGGATCACCGCCGAGATGCGGCGGCTGACCATCGATACGCAGGACCGGAGTACGCGTGACCTGGTGCTGCGGACCTTCGTCGACCCCCACTTCGTGGAGCACGCCGAGGACCTGCTGAACCGCGAGGCCGACGCCCTCGCCCTGCTGGCGGGAACCGACGTCCCGGCTCCCGGACCGGTCGCGGTCGACGCGACCGCCACGCACTGCGAGTACCCGTCGCTCCTCATGACACATCTGCCGGGCCGGACGGTCCTCGACGACGAGGGGCTGGAGGCACGCGTCCCGCTGTTGGCCCGTCAACTCGTGGCGATCCACGCGCTGCGACCCGCCGTCCGGCCACAGGTGTACAAGGCGTGGACGACCGCCGACGCCGTCGTCCCTCCACTTGGCGCCGACCCGGTGGCATGGGCCGCGGCAGCCGACGTGATCCGCAAGCCCGCGCCCCGGTATGAAGGGCGTTTCCTGCACCGGGACTTCCACCCCGGCAATGTGCTGTTCGACGTGTCGCCCCCAAGCACGACAGGTCCGTTTATCACAGGCGTCGTCGACTGGGTACAGAACTCCTGGGGGCCGGCGGACCTCGATGTGGCGCACTGCTCCAGCAACTTGGCCCTGCTCCACGGCCCCGCCTGGGGTCTGCGGTTCGCCGAGGCGTACGAGGAGGCCGGCGGCGTGCTGGCCGCGTCTGCGGGCGAACGGTTGTACTGGAGGTTGCTGGACGCGCTGCCGTTCGCGGCCGGCGCGGAGTGGGTGGCGCGGCCGTGGCGCAGGGCGGGGAGGGCGGAGCTGACGACGCGGGCCGTGGAGGAACGGCTGGATGCCTACGTCGCCGCTCTGCTGGACACGCTGGGCTGAGCCGGCGTCGTCCGGTGCGCGACGGTCGGGGCTGGTTTCAACGTCCGGTACCTGAGGCATTTCTGACGGACCGTCCGTTGCGGTTCAGCCCTGGGACCGCCCGCCCCTGTTCAGTCCTGCCGGCCGGCTCGGACGACTCGGTCGACGACCTCCGCACCTCGCTCCGGCCGCTCCGCGAACCAGTAGCCGAGGTGCTCCCGGACGGCCTCCGCGACGCACACCCGCACTTCGGTGTTACCCAGCAACGTGCGTGTGGCGCCGAGGTATTCGGGTTGGTCGAGCTTCACCGAGACGACTGCCGTGAGGCTCTCGACGATCAGGCCGGCCCGGGCATCGAGGTCGGACGCGGCCGGCAACTCCCGTTCCTGCGCGAACGCGGTGACCGCGGCCACCACTCCGTCGCGGAAGCCGTCCAGATGCGTGCCGCCCTCGTGAGTGGCCAGGCTGTTGGCGAAGCCGCGTATCCGCGCGCCTCGGGAGTGTCCCCACAGCAGGGCCACCTCCATCGTCCCCGCCATTCTCTCGTCCTCCCGCTCGAAGCCGAAGACCTCCGCATGGGGGCACGCCCCCGCTTCCGCGTCGAGGGCGGCCACGAAGTCCCGTACTCCGTCCGGGAATTGGAACAGCACCCTTCGAGGCCCTTCCGCCGGGCGTTCGTCGGTCAGCGAGATGGCCAGACCCCGGTTGAGGAAGGCCAGTTGCCGGAACCGCTCCGCCAGCACGGGGAACGAGCACCATGTCGTCTCGAAGATGTCGGTGTCGGGCCAGAAGGAGATGGTCGTCCCGCTTCCGATCGCCGAGCCCACACCTCCGGTCAACGGCCCCACTGGGTCGGGCTGTTCGACCTCGACACCGCGCGCGTACTCCTTTACCCACCGGGTCCCCCCGCCCCGCACCTCGACCGTCAGCCGGCTCGACAGGGCGTTGGCGACGAAAAGCCCCAGGCTGAAGGGGGCAATGACCGCAGTGCGCCGGCCAATGGGGCCGGAACCGACGTGCAGACTGGTCAACTGCGCTTCGAGGTCCGGGTCGTTGGCCCGCCCATCGCTCGCCCCGTCGTCGGCGACCCGTACGCCTCCGTCAGACGTGAGCGTGACGTCGACGGAGCCGGCGCGGCCCGCCAGGACCTCGCTCACGGCCCGGTCGGCGACCTCCAACACGAGGTGGTACAGGCCGCGTTCGCCGGTGGAGCCGACGTACATCCCGGGCCGTTTCCGAACGGCTTCCCTGCCCTCCAGCACCTCGATGTGGGCAGCGTCGTACTGCATGCCTTCCGCACTCACGAAGACCCCTCCCCTGGCGCTCGGTTGATCGCTCCAGCGTAGGCGGAATCAAATAAAACACCAGGTCAGAGCTGTTTCACCGAAGTCGCAGACAGGCGGGTGAAGGCGTGTCGGGAAGCGGGCGGCGCAGCCGTCGCGCACCGCACCCGGAACGCGTCCGAGGGTCTGCCGAAGCCGTGTACGACCCCGTTCCGGACGCCCCTGACGGCCTCAATTCCGTTGTGCGGCAGGCCGGTCGGGGAGGCAGGTCTGACGTTCAGTCGCTCGGTGCCGGGGCCGCCAGCTTCGCGATGTCCTTGAGGAGGGGTCGGCAGCGGGAGAACTCGTCGCGGCCCACCGTGAGTCGGCGTCCCCCGGCGGTGATGGCGTACGTGGTGGGAAAGATCGGGTTCCTGGACAGTCGTCGGACCTCGGTGACGTCGCGCCAGGCACAGACCGTTTCGCTGCCCGCGCCGTATGTCTCGACCATGCCGCCCTCGAATTGGACGACGCCGCCCTCGGAGTTCCGCCACACGACGCGGGCGGCGAGCAACATACCGACGAGCACAACCAGACAGATGACGGCGCCGGCGTACGTCTTGCCGGACACGCCGTCGTTGACGGTGTCGATCACGACGACGGGCATCAGGAAGGCCACGAAAGCGCAGCCCGACACCGCGAGGACCCACGCACCGAAGAGGGAGCGGTCGTAGACGGCCTTCAGTTCACCGAGCCCGGCCTCCCCGGCGGCACGCACCGCCGCGTCACGTGTCTCCCGGCTCATCCTCGACATCGCGCCCCCGCCAACCGGAATGGACATCAGTCCGCCTTCGCTCCGCCCTCACCGTCGCACGGCGGAAATACCCCACCGGCGCCCGGCCAACCGGAGACGCGGAAGCGCACGGGGATCACGACCGTCGCACCTCGCTGGGCCTACGGCGCCGACAGGGCGGCCAGTTCCGAGTCGAAGAACATCTCCGGGTCGAACCCCATGCCCGTGAAGTGGCCCGCGAGTTCCAGGGACAGGACGCCGTGCAGGCGGGTCCAGAAGGTCAGGGCGCGGTGGAGGGCCGCGGGTGGGGCGGGGTGGTCGCCCGCCCAGTGGCGGTGGGCTCCCAGGTCGACTACGAACGGTGTCTCGGGACCGTCCGCGGGCAGTTCCGTGCTCGCGTCCAGCAGGGCCGCCATGATCTCGGACGCGATACCGGTGATGTCGTCGGGCGCGTGATAGCCGGGGACGGGTGTGCCGTAGATGAGGAAGTAGCGCTGGGGGTCGGCGAGGGCCCAGCCACGCAGGGCGTGGGCCAGGCCGGGCAGGTCGGTGCCGGAGGCGGCGGCCGCGCGGAAGGTGTCGGCGAGGCTGCGGTAGGCGTCCCGGATGAGTTCGGTGATCAGGTCGTCGCGGCTGGCGAAGTACCGGTAGAGGGCGGGTCCGCTCATGCCCATCCGCTTGGCGATCGCGTTGAGGGAGAGCCCGGAGGCGCCCGCCGTGGCGATCTGTTCCCGCGCGTGTTCCTTGACCTCCGCGCGCACCTGGTCGCGATAGCGCTCGCGTGGGGTCTTCGTGCCCGTTTCCGCCATGACCGGCCGCCTTCCACTCCCACTCGACTACATGCTCACGCTTCAGTTAGAAGCTATCACGATTGCTATTGACGACCCCTTCTCGCATGAGTTACAACTTATAACGAACACGAAGACACCTAGCTCGCAACGGATCGCAGTGGAGGTCACCATGAACAGCACGGACAACACGAACCACGCGGACAACACCACCGACGCACTCGTCGAGGTCGTCCTGCCGGGCAAGGTGGAGCCGGAGGGCCTGGAGGTCCGGCACGGAGCGGTTCCCGTCGCGGGCCCCGGCCAGGTCGTGATCCGGATGGAGGCGACCGGGGTCTCCTTCGCCGAGCAGCAGATGCGCCGCGGCAAGTACTACGACCAGCCCCCGTTCCCCTTCGTCCCCGGCTACGACCTGGTCGGCACCGTCCAGAGCACCGGCGCGGGCGTCGAGCCCGGCCTGGCCGGCATCCGGGCGGCCGCGCTGGTCAAGGTCGGCGGCTGGGCCAGCCATGTGCTGGTCGACGCGGCCGACGTGGTGCCGGTGCCCGAGGGGGTCGGCGCGGCCGAGGCGGAGACCGTGGTCGTCAACGGCATCACCGCCTGGCAGATGCTGCACCGCAAGGCCCGCGTCCGCGCCGGCCGGACGATCCTGGTGCACGGCGCGAACGGCGGAGTCGGCACCGTCCTGGTCCAACTCGCCCACGCCGCCGGGGTGCACGTGATCGGCACGGCGTCCCCGCGCCACCACGACGCACTGCGCGAGCAAGGGGTCGAGCCCATCGACTACCGCACCCCCGACCTCGCGGCACGCGTCCGTGAACTCTCCCCGCGCGGCGTGGACGCCGTCTTCGACCACATAGGCGGCGCCAGCGTCGTCCGGTCCTGGCACCTCCTCGCCCCCGGCGGCACCCTCGTCTCCTACGGCAGCGCCTCCACCCGCGACGACGAGGGCTCCAAGCAGCTGCCCGTGCTCAAGATCCTGGGCCGGGTCTGGACGTGGAACGCGCTGCCGAACGGCCGTCACGCCTACTTCTTCAACGTCTGGGCAGGGCGGGCCCTGAGCAAGAACAAGTTCCGCGCCCAGCTGAGCGCCGACCTGACCCAGGTCTTCGCGGCCCTCAAGCGCGGTGAGGTCAACGCGCAGATCGCGGCCCAACTCCCGCTGGCCCGTGTCTCGGACGCCCTGCGCCTGGCCGAGTCCGGCACGGTCGCCGGCAAGGTCGTCCTGACCCCGTGACGCACCCCGCCCTCCCCTCTTCCCCACCCCTCTCGGAAGGACCTGCCGTGACCACCGTCCCGCCCGCCCGCACCACCCGACGTCCCCGCTCCCGGCTGCTCGTCCCGGCGGCGCTCGCCGCCCTGGTCTGCACGGCCATGACCGCCACCGCCTCGGACGCGTCACCCAAGTCACCCGCGACGACGGCGATCACGACCGTCCAGAGCCACCACGACGGCACGCAGAAACCGAAGGCGATGCTCGACGACTGGCTCCGGCTCTGGAACGGCGACTACGACCGTGCGCCGGGCATCATCTCCCCCGCCTTCCGGGTCCACGCCGCGCTCCTCGACGGCGGTGACGGCAGCTCGATCCGGGGCGCCGACGGGCTGGTCGCGTGGATCAAGCAGACACGCGCGGCGTTCCCGGACCTACGTTTCACCGAGCAGGTCGCCCCGCTGGTCGACGGCCGTCACGCGTCCGTACGGTGGACGGCCACCGGCACCTACGCCGGCGGCTTCCCCGGCGCCAAGGCCGACCCCGGGACCGTGATCACGTTCACCGGCACCGACACACTCCGGATGCGGGACGGCAGGTTCGTGGAGTACTGGGTCAACACCGACACCCTCCAACTCCTCACCCAGCTCAAGGTGTTGTGACCACCGTGCGGCTGTCAGGCGCCCCAGGCCTCGACATGCGCGAGCACATGGTCGACCAGCTCGGCGGGCTGGAGGTTGAGGGCCGCCACGGCCTGACGGCTCAGGGCTACCCGGACCGGTTCGAAGTCGCCCGTGTCGGGGTCGTCGAGTTCGGGACCGTGCCGGCGGTCCAGGTCCATGTCCAGCAGGTCGGCGAGGAAGTAGTGCTGGACGACGATGCTCGTCCCGCGCGGTTCGGTCAGGGTCAGGAACTCGGTGGCCTGGCCGATCGTGGCCCCGATCTCCTCCATCGCCTCGCGGCGCAGCGCCGCTTGGAGGTCCGCGTCCTCGGGCTCGACGCTCCCCCCGACGGTGGTGCAGTACGGATCACCACCCGGCCAGCCGCGCTTCAGGAACACCAGATGACCGTCGTCGAGCAGTACGACCCGTGCCTTGTGACGAACCCTCATGTCCCCAACGGTAGTGGGCCGACCGGCAGTTCACCCTCGAAGTCGGCCGGCCCGTCCACCGCCCTACCGCACGAGCTTCCACTCCTGCGAACCGTCCGCCGCCGTGTTCTGCAGGGTCAGCGGCGCCCCGTCGGACGCTCCGGTCAGGTACAGGCTCATGTTCTTGACCGACTGCAACCGGTAGAACCCGTCATCGGTCTTCACCAGGTTCCAGCTGCCGGTGGCACTGTTGTCGACCCACTGTCCCATCCGCTGACCGACCGTCGCGTTTCCGGTCCAGATCGCCGCCGCACGGCCGCCCGATCCGTTCAACAGCGTTGCTCCGCCGTTCGGTTCGGTCACCACGTGCCAGTACTGGGTGTCCGGGTCCGCGGCGGAACCACGGGCCTCCAGGACGACATCGGGGACGTCCCCGTTGCCGATGTTCGCGTCGTTCGACTTCCCGCCGGTGCCGATCACCTGACCGGTCTTCCGGTTCACCAACCGGTAGTAGGCGCCCTTCGACCCTCCGAGGTCGACCTCGGCGTAGGCGATCGTCGAGGTGCCCTGGTTGTTGAGGATCGCGATACGGCCGGTGGCGTCGACGTACTGCAGATCGCGGCTGTATCCGGCCTGCGACGTCGTCTGGTACTCCTTCCAAATGCCGTCGCCACGACCGCTCTTGTTGACCCAGACGTTGCCGCTGCCGGCCGCGTTGTAGACCAGGCCTCCCCCGGGCAGCCTGATGACGACCGGACTGCCGCCCGTCGCGAGCGGACGGGAGCCGGTGTCGACCGGCAGCGAGGTGACGGCACCGCCGGTCGCCGAACTCCGGTGGAAATCAAGCGGGTTGTCGGTGAGCAGGTACCGGACATTGGCTCCGCCGCCCCAGTACTCGTACGTGAGCAGCCACTTGCCGTCCGTGGTCCGCACGACGTTCGTCATGCCCGGCCGTCCACCGCCGATCTCGGTCTTGCCGTCGCCCATGCTCTGGGTCAGTCCGGCGACGTCGACGACGGGTCCGCTCCACTTGGCGCTGCGGCCGTTCCAGGTCCGGTGGGCGAGGATCTGGCCGTGTGAGTCCGTCGCGGTGTCGTTGGCGGGGTCCAGCGTCGGGACGCCGGTGGTCGCGTCGAAGCCGGTGTAGTCGTTCTCGTCGGAGTAGTAGCAGACGAGTTGGCCTTTGTAGACCATCAAGTACGGCTCCCAGACGGGGTCCACCTGCTGGTGCGTGTTGGCCGTGGCGACGTTCTGCCCGATCGCGCCCGCGCTGCCGCCTTGCCAGCCGCCGGTCGCGATGACGTTGACGACCTTCCAGGACGCGCCGTCGTCGGTGCTGGAGTACAGCGCGATGGCGAGGTCGCTGCGGTCACCGTCGTTGGAGGGCGTCCAGTTGGGGTCGGCCGCCTTGTGTTCCTTGTAGTACTCGTCGTCGCCCGACACGACACTCGCGAGGAGCAGTGTCCCGCGCTTCAGTTCTCCGACGCTCTGCGGAAGCGTGTAGAGGTAGGGGTTGGTCCAATTGCTGGTGTACTTCGCGTACTTGGGGTCCTTGGAGAGGTACGCGGGAGCCTTGACCTCCGACAGCGGCTGCCAGCTCGTCCCGTGGTCGTCGCTCTTGTAGACCGGGAGCGTCTGCCCGTCGGCACTGCCCGTGGCCGACACGACGGTGGACTTCTCGAAGGACGCGACCAGCCGCCCGCCGGGCAGTTGGGCCGACTTCGGGTAGACGGCGCAGTTGCCCCGCCCCTTCAGACACGGCTCGTTGCCGAGCTGGTAGAGGATTCCGCCCGTCGGGTTGTACGCCTGCGCGCCGGTGGCCATGGGCACCGCCAGCATCGCCGCGGCCCCGACGAACGTACCCAGCGCCTTCACCGCTCTGCTTCTTCGCACAGCTACTCCTTCGCGTCGATCGGGGAGACGAGTACGCGTACGTCCCACGGGCCCAGCTCCAACATCGCGCCCGCGGGGAGGGACGTGCCGTCCAGGGCATCGGCGAGATCGACCGGAACCGTCGAACGGGCGGGCTCCCAGCTCCAGTTGTGGACGATGTGCACCCGCCGGCCGTCGGGCGAGGTACCGGTCGTCGCGGTGACGGACACCGGCAGCTCGGCCCATCCGCTCCGGGCGGCCGGGGCCAGCCACTCGGCCAGCGCACGGGCGAGATCACGGCCGGGCACGGTGCCGACGTACGTGATCCGCCCCTCCCCGTGACGGTGGGTCGTCACGGCGGGCCAACGCCCGAAGTGCGGGTGCTCGTACGTCGCGAGGACCTCGGCGTCGGCGACGGTCAGGCCGTCCGCCCAGTGCGTCGCCGTCGCGCCCTCCGGCAGCGCGAGCGGGCTGCCGGGCGCGGTGCGCACGGGCACAGCCTGTGCGAGGTTACTGAACTCGTCGTACGACACTCCTGCCGCGTCGGTGAGACGGGCGGGGGCCGGTTCGTGCCGGGCGCGTGCCTCGTGGTCGGCGTAGCCGGTGCGGGGGCCGAGGACCAGGTGGCCGCCGGCCTGCGCGTAGGCGGCGAACCAGTCGAGCGTGGCGTCGTCGGCGAGATACAGGGCGGGGACGACGACCACGGGGTGGCGGCGGGCGGCCTCTTCCGGGGCCGTGCCTTCGCGTTCGCCGCGCGGGTCGTGGAGCTGGCGCGCGTGGACGACGCGGACCTGGCGCCCGGCGTCGAAGGCGCCGCGGTAGAAGGGGTCGAGGATGCGGTGGTAGGCGGCGGGGTCCGGCTCACCGTCCGGGGTCGCGAGGGGCGGGTGCTTCTGCATCAGCCACTTGCTGGGGGTGGAGTAGACGATCGTGATGTCGGCGTCCGGTTCGAGACCGGCGACGAGGGGTCCTACGGCCTCGAACTCCGCACCCAGCCGGGCGAGTTCGGCGTAGGTACGGCCCGGCCGTCCGCTGTGCGGGAGGACTCCGCCCCAGTAGGTCTCGGCACCGAAGCGCAGGGTCTGCCACTGCCAGTACTCGATCATGCGGGCCCCGCGGCCGACGAGGGCCCAGGCGGCCTGGCGCCACTGGCCGTCGTAGGCGGGCCGGTTGTCCCAGGCCATGCCGATGGAGTTGGCGTTGGTCTCGGTGACCAGGAACGGCTCCTGGCGGGAGGAGAACATCCAGTCGGCGGTCTGGTAGAGCGACCAGACGCCGGTGGTCTTCCACTTCTGCTCGTGGGTGTCCGGGGTCGGGTCGGGCAGGAGCAGGCCGTCCTGCATGTCGTAGTACGGGTTGCCCGTGGCGATGTCGAGACGGTCCGTCAGTTCGTCGTCCTCGACTGCCGGGCGGGTGTAGGAGATACAGGTCGTGACGAAGTGCTCGGGGCGGGCGTACTCGCGGACGATGTCGGCCTGCCAGCCGATGAACTCGGTGCACTGGCGGGCCTGGAACTCCCGCCAGGCGACATCGTATTGGGGCTGTACGTTGCCGTCGGGGGTCCACAGGTCGGCCCAGGTGGACAGGCGGTGGGACCAATAGACCAGGCCCCATTCGCGGTTGAGGGTCTCGACGTCGCCGTACTTCTCGCGCAGGTGGTCGGTGAAGCGCTGGAAGACGCCGTGGTTGTGGAACAGCTCCAGGCCCGGTTCGTTGTCGACCTGGAAGCCGATGACGGCCGGGTGGTCGGCGTAGCGGGCGACGACCTTCCGGATGATCCGCTCGGCGTGGAAGCGGAACGCGGGGTGGGTGAAGTCGACTTCCTGCCGGGCGCCCCAGCCGATGCGTTCGCCGGTGCGCCGTTCGCCGGTGATCTCCGGGTACTGGCGGGCCAGCCATGGCGGTACGGCGTAGGTGGGGGTGCCGAGGATGACGGAGATGCCGCGTGCGTGGGCGCCGTCCAACACCGGTCGCAGCCAGTCGAGTTGGAAGCGGCCGTTCTCGGGCTCCCAGGTCGACCACACCGACTCGCCGATCCGGATCACGGTGAAGTGTGCTTCGGCCATGAGGTCGAGGTCGGTCTTGAGCTGCTCGTCGGGCCGTACGTCCGGGCCGTAGGCGGGCTGGTACTCGTGGTAGTAAGCGGCACCGAACAGAACGCGGGCGGGCAGATCCGCCATGGACAAACCTCCGGAGTGCAGGGGCTGTTGGGGGGTGTGGGGGTTACTGCTTGACGCCGCCGGTGGCCAGGCCGCTCTGCCAGTACCGCTGGAGCAGCAGGAAGGCCAGGACGAGCGGGACGATCGAGATCAGCGAGCCGGTCACGACGAGGGCGAGCATGTCGCTGCTGGCTCCGGCGCCGCCGTTCTGCGCCTGGGCGGCCCAGGAGGAGAGCCCGACCGTGATGGGGTACAGGTTCGGGTCGTTGAGCATGATCAGCGGCAGGAAGTAGTTGTTCCAGGTGGCGACGAGCGTGAAGAGGACGACCGTCACCAGGCCCGGGGCGAGCAGCCGCAGCCCGATGGTGCAGAAGATCCGGAACTCTCCGGCGCCGTCCATGCGGGCGGCCTCGATGAGGCTGTCGGGGACGGCGTCCTCGGCGTAGATCCGCATGAGGTAGAGACCGAACGGGCTGATGAGGGAGGGCAGGATGACGGCCCAAGGGGTGTTCACCAGGCCCGCCTTGGCGAAGAGCAGGTAGGTGGGGATCGCCAGCGCGGTGGTCGGGATCATGATGGCGCCGAGGACGAGGTTGAAGGCCGCGCCGTGACCGCGGAAGCGGTACTTCGCGAAGCCGTAGCCGGCCGCCGCCGCGAGCAGCGCGGCACCGAGCGCGCTCGCCCCGGCGTAGAGGACCGTGTTGAGCAGCCAGCGTCCGAACACGCCGTCGTCCTGGGTGAAGGTGGCCTTGATGTTCGACAGCAGCTGCGGGGCATGCGAGAACCACAGACCGAAACTGTTGAACAGGTCCTGGGTGCTCTTGGTCGAGGCGATCAGCAGCCAGAAGAGGGGCAGCAGGAAGTACGCCAGGACGGCCAGCATCGCGATCGTGAGCGGGGTGCTGCGGCGACGGGTCGACGACCGGCGCGACGGGCCGGGCTCGGCATCAACTCGCTTCGCGGTGGGGGTGGTTGAGGCGGTGGGCGTCACGGTGGTCATGCGGTCCTCCTGCGGTTCGCGGTGAGCAGGAAGGCGTACGACACGATCACGATGACGAGTCCGAGGATGAAGGACACCGTGGCCGCGTAGTTGGTCTGCTGGCTGATGAAGGCGACGGAGTAGGCGTAGAGGTTGGCGGTGTAGGAGCTGTCGATGACGTCCGGGGCGACGCTCATGAGCAGCTTCGGTTCGTTGAAGAGCTGGAAACTGCCGATCACCGCGAACAGGACGGTGAGGGTCAACGCCGGGCGCAGCGCGGGGAGTTTGATGGACCAGGCGATCCGCCAGGCGCCGGCTCCGTCCATGGCCGCCGCCTCGTACAGCTCGGCGGGGATGGTGCGCAGCGCGGCGTACAGGATGATCATGTTGTAGCCGACGAACTCCCAGGTGACGATGTTCGCGAGGCTGCCGAGCATCCAGCCGTCGGTGAGGAAGTGCGGGGCCGGCAGGTGGAGGTCGTGGCTGATCTGGGCGAAGGGGCCGAAGTCGGGGCCGTAGAGGTAGCCCCACATCAGGGTGGCGATCACGCTCGGGACGGCGTACGGGACGAAGATGCCGAGCCGGATCACCCGGGCCAGCCGCAGCAGGCCGCTGTCCAGCGCGAGTGCGAAGCACAGGGCGAGCAGCAGCATCACGGGGACCTGGATGACGAAGAACAGGGCGACTCGGCCCAGTCCCTTGAGGAGTTGGGGGTCCTTGAGGGCCGTCACGTAGTTGTCCAGGCCGACGAACGCCGAGCCGCCGATGAGCTTTTCCTGGAAGAGGCTCAGGTAGGCGGCGTAACCGAGCGGGGCGAGGAACAGGAGCAGGAACAGCACCATGAAGGGGGCGATGAACAGGGCGCCTGTTGTGCCGAGTTGGCGTCGGCGGGGTGGGGAGTTCGTACGAGAGGGGGCTGTGATGGCCATGGTCAGCCTCCCTTCACCGTGAAGCCCTGGCTCTTGGCGAAGGTCGTGATGCGCGACTGCCAGGAGCCGAGCGCGCGGACCGTGTCTGTCTTGTCGGCGAGGGACTTGCCGACGGTCTCCGTCCAGTCGGTGGCCACCCGGTCGAGGAACGGCGGCCACTGGAAAGCGGGGTCGACCTGCGCGCTGATGTCCGCGAAGACCTGGTTGACCTTCTGGCCGCCGTAGAAGGCGGGGGCGTCGGCGAGGAAGCTCGCCTCGGAGAGCAGGGGCTTGGTCGCCGGGAAGAAGAACTGCTCGGTGGCGAACATCTTGGCGCTGGTGGGGTCGCTGTTGAGGAACTGGGCGAACACCGCTGCCTGGATGGGGTTCTTGGTGGAGCGGATGACCGCGGTGGTGGAGCCGCCCCAGTTGCCCGAGCTGGGCTTGGATGCGTCCCACTGCGGGAGCGGGGCCGCGCGCCACTTGCCGGAGGTGGCCTTTGCCGAACCGGAGAGGAAGGCCGGCCCCCAGGCACCCGTCAACCAGGTCGCGTACTTGCCCTTGTTGAGGGCCGCGTACCAGGCGTCGGTGAAGTCCGGCTCCACGCCGATCACGCCGTCCTTGGCGAGGGTGCCCCAGTACTCGCCGAGCTTCTTGGAGACCGCGTCGTCGACGCTGACGGTGATGTCACTCTTGCCCGAGGTGACATACGGCTTGGCGCCCGCCTGCCACAACAGGCCGTGCCAGGCGGCGACTTGGTTGGCGGCGAGGTTGGTGAGGTAGACGTCCGGGTCGGCCTTGTGCAGCTTGCGGGCGGCGGCAGCGAACTCGTCCCAGGTGGTGGGTACTTGGATGCCGTGCTGGTCGAAGATGTCCTTGCGGTACAGCATGCCCATCGGGCCGGTGTCCTGCGGGATCGCCCATATCTCCCCGCCGCTGCCGCTGACCTGACCCCAAGTCCAGTCCACGAACGTCGACTTGAGCGCGGCGGCGCCGTAGGGACGGAGGTCGAGCAGGCTGTCGGTGATGGTGAACGTCGGGATCGCCTGGAACTCGATCTGCACCATGTCCGGGGCACCGCTGTTCGCCTTGAGCGCGGTGCGCAACTTGGTGTACTGGGGCGTGCCCTGACCGGCGTTGACGACCTTGACCTTGACGGCCGGGTACTTCTTCTCGAAGAGCGCGACCTCCTTGTCGATGTTCGGAACCCAGGTCCAGAACGTCAGTTGGGTCGGCGTCTTCATCGCCTTGTCGATGTCGGCCTGACCGACCGGCTTGCTGGACGAGCCGCTCGTACCACCGCTGTCCCCGCCACAGGCGGACAGCGTGGCGGCCAGCGACAGCGCGCCGGTGGCGGCGAGGAAGCCCCGACGGCTCAGGGACGAGGGCGAGTTGGAGAAGGGTCCGGACATGGTGAACTCCCGAGAGAGGGTATGGGTGACCGGCACACCGGCCGACGGCGTGCTGAAACTTCAGGTGAGGTGAGCGCCCTCAGGGGCGCGGGGGCTGTATCGATTTGCGGCTCCGCCGCGTGGGCGCGACCAGCCCCCACCGGCCCGCGGACAAAAGAACCGCAGACCCAGCGGAACGACTAGCGGAGCGGTGGCGCCGCCGTAGACGCCCGAACAACGAGTTCGACCGGCGGGTCGGTCATCGGCAACGGATCCGACCCAGGGTTCTCGATGGCATGCACCAGCAACTTCAGACCGTCCTGCGCCATCGCGTCGAACGGCTGCCGCACCGTGGTCAACGGCGGAGTCACATACGCGGCGACCGGCGTGTCGTCGAACCCGACCACGCTGACGTCCTCCGGAACCCGCCGCCCGGCCTCCGTCAGCGCCCGGATCAGCCCGATCGCCATGTCGTCATTGGCGGCGAACACCGCGGTGACGTTGGAGTCGGCGCCGAGTTCACGCCCTGCCGCGTAGCCCGACGCGGCCGACCAGTCGCCCTCGACAACCGGAGGTTCCACCCGGCCGAGGTCGGCGAGCGCGGCACGCCAGCCGTCGAGCCGGTCCCGCGCCGAGTACCAGCGCTGGGGCCCCGCCAGATGGTGGACCGTGGTGTGGCCCAGTTCCAGCAGGTGCTCGGTGGCCGCCCGCGCCATCTGGCCGGAGACGATCCCGCCCGTCACGACATGCGGGGCGGCGAAGGGCGGGGGTGCGCCCAGGACCAGGACCGGCACATCGACCCGCGCGGACAACTCCGCGCCGCCCTCCTCGTCGATCGGCTCGGAGATGACGATGCCGTCCACGCCCTGGTCCAGGAGCGAGTCCACGGCTCCGGCGATGCCCGCCGACTCGCCCTCCATCGTGTTGACGACACGGAGCGCGTAACCGGTGTCCCGTACGGCCCGTTCGACGCCCATGAGCAGCGAGGCGGGGCCGTACAGGGCGGTGCCGAGCGTCACGACGCCGATGGACCGGGTGCGTCCGGAGGCCAGGGCGCGGGCGGCGTTGTTGGAGCGGTAGCCGAGTTCACCGGCCGCCGCGAGGACACGACGGCGTACGTCTTCCGAGACGTACGGCTCGTCGTTCATGACCCGGGACACCGTCTTCTGCGACACGCCCGCGAGGCGCGCCACGTCCACGCTGCGCGGCGCGGCTCCCGCGCCACGTCCTGCCACTGGTGTCATGGTGTCTCCCGATCTCCGGCAGCCGCATCCTAGCCCGACTCCGGTCTATGACTGCGCTGTCATGACTGCGCAGTCATATCTACGCAACGGAGTGGGGCGCGTCAAGACTTCGCGCAACATCCGCGAAATACGGGAGGGCCGGGCAGGGCGCGTGGCCCGTCCCGTCCGAGCGCGGCGGACAGGCCGAAGGCCCCGCGCTCTCACAGAGCGCGGGGCCTGAAGTCCCGTACTACACCGTGGTGTTGAGAGTCACCTCGATGTTGCCGCGGGTGGCGTTGGAGTACGGGCACACCTCGTGCGTGGCCTTCACCAGCTGCTCGGCGGTGGACTGCTCCAGACCGGGCAGATGCGCGGCGAGCGACACGGCGAGGGTGAAGCCGCCGGTGTCCAGGGCGAGCAGGCTGACCTGCGACTGAACAGTGGAGGCGCCCACGCGGACACCCTGCTCACCCGCGATCAGACGGAGTCCGTTGTGGAAGCAGGCGGCGTATCCGGCGGCGAAGAGCTGCTCGGGGTTGGTCTTGTCGCCACCGGGGCCGCCCATCTCCTTCGGGACGGCGAGGAGTTCGTCCAGCACGCCGTCGACGGAACGGACTTCGCCGTTGCGGCCGTCGCCGGTCGACAGTGCCTCGGTGGTGTACAGCGTGGGCATGGCGGTTCCCTCTTCGTCGTCGCTACGAGTGGTGGAGCGGCTCCGAGTCTGGAGCCGCCGGCCGCGCGCAGCCTGCCCCTGCCAGGGGCAGGCTTCCGGGTGCGCCGGTGATCGATACTCGGCTCATGGACAAGAAGCCCGCGCTGGGAGAGTTCCTCACCATGCGCCGCTCGCAGTTGCGGCCGGCGGATGTGGGGCTCCAGGATTTCGGCGAGCGCCGTCGCGTGCCGGGGCTGCGCCGGGACGAGTTGGCACGGCTCGCCGGGGTGGGACTGTCCTACTACACGCGACTTGAACAGGGACAGTCGCTCAACGCGTCCCCGGAGGTCCTTGACGCGCTCGCCCGCGCCCTCGGCCTCGACGAGGTGGAGCGGGCCCATCTGCACGACCTGGCCCGAGCGTCACGCCGGACCGGCGCCCGGCGCGGGCCGGCGCCGGAGCGCGTGGGCGAGACGACCCGGCAGTTGCTCGCCGCGTTCGGTGACGCGCCCGCGATCGTCCTCGGCCGCCGTAGCGACGTACTGGCCTGGAACCGCACCGGACACGCCTTGTTCGCCGGGCACTTGGACCCGTGCATCCCCGACCGGCCCGACCGACGTCCCAACACGGCACGGCTGGTGTTCCTGGACGCGCACACCCGGGACCTGTACGAGGACTGGCCGGAGAAGGCCAGGGACGTGGTGGGCAAGCTGCGGCTCGCCGCCGGGCAGCATCCGGACGATCCCCGGCTGGCCGCGCTGATCGGTGAACTGGCCATGAAGAGCCCGGAGTTCGCGTCGATGTGGTCCGAGCACCGGGTCCGGAAGTGGGACCTCGCGACGTACCGCATGCGCCATCCGCTCGTCGGCCGGATGCGGCTCAACCTCCAGACCCTGAACGTGCCGCAGGAGGAGGACCGGCGCATCGTCGTCGCGACCGCCGACTCCGGTACGGCGTCGGAGGCGGCGCTGCGCCTTCTCGCCCAGGCGACCGTGGCGGCCGCGGAGCGCACGGAGGCGGCAGAGCGTCGCTGATCGTCGCCGAGGTGGCCGATGCGACAAGCGTGGGCAAACCATCAAGCATCACCCTCGCACAGACACGCGACTCTCGTTCATAGCTACGAACTTGGCTCCAGGTGGGTGCCTTTGACGCCGAACCTCTGATAGTTAACTTTCCTATCAGTTCGGCGGTACGACCAACTCCCCACCCCCCACCACCCTTTGGAGTCCCCGTGGTCCACCCGTTCCGCGACCCTGCGATCTCCGAGCCGACGAGCCCCTCGCGTCGGACGCTCCTCGCGCTCATCGGCGTGTCGCTCGCGGCAGCACCTCTGCTGCGTGCCCCGCAGGCCTCGGCAGCCCCCACGGCCGCCGCGGCGATCGGCCTCGACGACCCGGCGAAGAAGGAGATCGCCATGAAGCTGGTGTCGAGTGCGGAGAACTCCTCCCTCGACTGGAAGGCGCAGTACAAGTACATCGAGGACATAGGTGACGGCCGCGGCTACACCGCCGGCATCATCGGCTTCTGCTCGGGCACCGGCGACATGCTCGACCTCGTGCAGCTCTACGCGACCCGCAAGCCCGGCAACGTCCTCGCCAAGTACCTCCCCGCGCTCCGCAACGTCAACGGCACCGACTCGCACTCCGGCCTCGACCCGAACTTCCCCAAGGACTGGCGCACGGCGGCCCAGGACACGGTGTTCCAGCAGGCGCAGAACGACGAACGCGACCGCGTGTACTTCAACCCCGCCGTCAGCCAGGGCAAGACCGACGGACTGCGTGTGCTGGGCCAGTTCACGTACTACGACGCCATCGTCATGCACGGCGACGGCGACGACCCCACCAGCTTCCGCAACATCCGCGCCCGCGCCCTGCGTTCGGCCAAGCCGCCGGCCCAGGGCGGCAACGAGACGACGTACCTCAACGCCTTCCTCGACGCGCGCGTGTGGGCCATGAAGCAGGAGGAGGCCCACAGCGACACCACCCGCGTCGACACGGAACAGCGCGTCTTCCTCCGCAACGGCAACTTCGACCTCAACACACCGCTGAACTGGAAGGTCTACGGAGACAGCTACACCATCAACTGACCGGTCCTGCCGCCTGGTTGGGAGGCAACTCGGCGGACGGTGCGGCGCCAGGACCTGAAGGTACGGGTCCTGGCGCCGCTGCCGTCTCCCTCCGGATCACCCACCGTCAGGCACCCACCTGCGGTCATGCCTGCCGCGCATCGCCCTATGCGACACAGGACTTGGACACCCGTGCGGGCCCTTCCTAGCGTGGTCCGTGAGCCCGTCGCCAACTGCCGCCGGGTCGACCCGAACCACCCTGGGGGATCTCCACTGTGCGTGTTTTCGTTGCGGGCGCGACCGGTTACATCGGCTCCGCCGTCGTCCGTGAACTCCTCGACGCGGGGTATCAGGTCCTCGGCCTCGCCCGTTCGGACCCGGCCGCCGACGCGTTGACGCGAACCGGCGTCGACGTGCACCGCGGCGACATCCACGACGCCGACAGCCTGCGCGCCGGAGCCGCGGCGGCCGACGGAGTCGTCTACGCCGCGAACCAGCACATCTCCGAGACAACCGACCCGGCCGCCCGCGCGAAGGCCGAACTGAAAGCGGTGGAGGCGATCGGCACGGAGCTGGAGGGAACGGGCAAGCCCTTCGTGGTCACTTCGGGGGTCATCGGCCGCACCCCGGGCCACCTGCTCACCGAAGAGACTCCCGCCGTACCCAACCCCGTCACAGCCCTACGGCTCCAGGCCGAATCGTCTGTGCTCGCCGCGGGCGAGCGCGGAGTGCGGTCGTCCTCGGTACGGCTGGCCCCGACCGTGCACGGCCCGGGGGACGCGCGCGGGTTCATCTCGACGCTCATCGGCGTCGCTCGTACGACGGGTGTGTCGGCCTTCGTCGGCGACGGGTCGAACCGGTGGCCGTCGGTGCACCGACGTGACGCGGCGGCCCTGTACCGACTGGCCCTGGAATCCGCACCGGCCGGTACGCCCCTGCATGCGGTCGCCGAGGAAGGGGTGCCGTTCGGGGACATCGCGCGGGCCATCGGCCGTCAGTTGAAGATCCCCGCCGTCAGCCTGACCCCCGAGGAAGCGGGCCGGCACTTCGTCGGCTTCCTCGCCCCACTGGTCGCGCTCGACAACCCGGCGTCGAGCGCCCTGACGCGGCAGCGCACGGGATGGAAACCGACGCACCCCGCACTGGTCCCGGACATCGAACAGGGCCACTACTTCGGGGAGTTCAGCGCAGGACACTGATCCGGTCCGAAGCGGAGTCAGGGCTCGGTCCAAGTCCCTTTCGCCCTACGGCTGCCAGCAGCTCGTGGGCCTCAACTCGGCTGGCGTGGATGCGTAGTTCGGCATCTCCGTGCGGAGCGTCCGCCGTGGCGGCGAGGGCTGCCGCCAGCTTGGTCCGGCCCTGGCTCAGCCTGCTGCGCACCGTCCCGACCGGAATCCCGCAGACCTCCGCGATCCGTTCGTACGAGGTGACCCCGGTGGCGAAGTAACGCAGTACCAACGGCATGCGCAACACCGGGGAGAGTTCCTCCAGCGCCTTCCAGACCCAGTCGCGCAGCGCGTTCCGCTCCAGCCACTGCTCCGGGCCCATGTGCGGTGACTGCAGGGGCAGTTCACCCACCGGCCGGACCACGACCGCTTCCCGCACCACCACTCGACCGGCATTGCGCACGACCGCCCGCAGCCACGCGCCCACCGCCTCCGGATCACGTACGTCCCCGATCCGCAGCAGCGCCGTCAGCGCCGCGTCCTGCATCACGTCGTCGGCGTCCGCACCCGGCCCCAGGATGCTCACCGCCACGGCGCGCATTCCGGCGCGGTGCCGTTCCAACAGCAGCCCCAGCGCGGCGACTTCGCCCGACTGGGCCGCACGCGTCAGCTGCGCGTCCTCCGTGCGTGCCGCCCCCTCGGCGTCCCCCATCATGAGTCCCTTTCGGCACCTGATCGCGACTGTTCGGGGCACCCTGCCGAGAGCCGTCCTCCGAACCCGGGCGTTCGGGCCCGGAGGACGGCTCACCGTTCATGGAGTCGGCAGGGTGCGGTGTGTCAGGCGTCCGCCAGCCAGCTGCCGTGGAAGCCGGCGGGTACCCGTCGGGGCAGGTGGATGGTGGCCACCGGCTCCTGGGTGAGGTTGTCGGCGTCGAGGATGACCAGGTCGCTGCGGTCGGTCGAGGCGTCGTAGACGTACGTCATGAGCCAGCCGGGGCCGCCGGGTTGATCGTCGGCCGGGGCGAAGGCCGCCTCGCCCGGGAGGCGGCCGGGAGCGAAGTAGTGGCTGGCGACGCTCGACTTGCGCAGGTCGTACCGGTGGATCGCGGCACGCGACTCGTTCGGGTCGTACTGCGGGAGCTCCGGGACGGGTGCCGCGGTGGCGTGGCCGAAGTCGGCGGGCAGGCCCGCGAGTCGGTCGTCGATGCGGGGGAACTCCCCCGGGTGGTCGTCCAGTTGCTCCTCGCTGACCGCGCCGGTGGTGAGGTCGATCGTCCACCGCCACAGGTGCGCCGCCGTCGCCACGGTCACGCCGTCCCGCAGGGACGGGTACCGCATGCCGAGCAGGACGAGACTCCGACCCTCGTTCTCCTCATAGGAGTTGAGGGTGTGGAAGACGTAACAGGGGTCGATGTCGAACCAGCGGATGTCGCCGTACGGGTCGTCCCTGCGCAGGACGCCGAGCCTGGCTCCGTAGGTGTCGGACCAGACGTACGGCATGCCTCCGGTCGGATCCATGGCGCGCTCGATGCTGAACACCGCGGGCAGGTCCATGAAGACGACGTGGTTCCTGGTGAGGTAGAAGTCGTGCATCATCGTGTGCGCCGGCACGTCGATCGGACGGCTGACGGTCAACTCGCCGTCGGCGTCGGCACGGTGATAGGTGAGGTAGGGCGCCGACAGCCCGCCGTACCCGTAGAAGTGCAACTCGCCGGTGACCGGGCAGGTCTTGGGGTGCGCGGTCATCGGGGTGCGCAGCCGGCCGTCGAAGTCGTAGGGGCCGACCGTGTCGAGTTCGCGGCCCGCCTCGCAGCTCAACTCCTGTGGGAAGGACGTCTCGACGAGGGCGAGGGTGCGGCCCGCGTGCCGTATGACGTGGGTGTTGGCGACGCCCGCGGCGAGGTTCATCCCGCCGTCGCGGCCGTAGACCTGAGCGCCCGTTTCGAGCGTGGGGGTGCGAACCCAGCGGTTGCGGTACGAGGTGGCCTTGCCGGCGTCGAGGCGGACGCCGTGCACCATCCCGTCGCCGGTGAACCAGTGGGCGGAGGTGGCCTCGTGCGGGTTGGGGCCGTTGCGCAGGTACCAGCCGGTGAGTTCCGGCGGGATGGCTCCGCTGACCGCGAGTTCGGTGACGGTGATCTCGTCGGGGACCGGGGCGAAGTTGCCGGCCAGGTGCGGAGGCGGTGGGGTCTTGTCCGTACTCATGGGGAAGTCCTTGGGTTAGCTGGTCAGGCTTGCGCTGCTTGCATGGCTTCGAGGCGCGCCTGGACACGCTTGGGGTAGACGGAGGTGAAGACCGCGGGGGCGACCAGGCCGACGACGTGGGCGACGATGCCGACCCAGGCGGGGGCGTCGGTCGCGCCGCTGATGGCCAGGACGACGGCGATGAACGTGAACCCGGATCCCCAGGCGGCCGTGATGTGGTTGTTGACGGCGAGGAAGCCCGGGGTGTCCCAGTACTCCTCGGGCGTCTGCCGGCGGGCGATCCCGAGCGTGAAGGGGCTGCGGAGGGCCATGCTGCCCCAGGCCGTCCCGGCGAGCCAGACGAACGAGATGACGTCGCTGTGGTCCTGGATCGACGAGTCGGGCGAACTGAAGGCGATCGCCCCGATGATGACGAAGTAGATGATGGTGCTGATCTCCAGCACCATCGCGTCCATCGCGACTCCCCTGCGCCGGTCCTGGAGAAGCAGCAGGCCGCCGCCGACGACGCCGGCCGCCGCGCCCCAGCGCCAGTCCACGGCGGAGACGAAGCCTGCCGCGATCCATGGGTAGAACCCACGCATATACGCCATGATGCCCACGTTTTACTTCCTCACAGCTCGATGTTCCAACTTTGACAGGTGGAAGCTAGATGCTCCGCAATCAACATGTCAAGAATGGAATATTGAACGAAAGTCCGCCGCGTCGGCGCCCCCACCGGCCCGCACAGGCACTACCTGCGCAAACCCCTACGGCCGCACCCGACCTCCACGCGGCCCCCGTCCCGGACGCACAGAATCCACATGGGTAGTTTTCGACCTGTCAATATTGGAGTGACAGGCGTTAGGCTTGTCCGTATGAGCCTCCGCAACGCCCTCCTGGGCCTCCTCGTCTTCCGCCCCGGCAGCGGCTACGACCTGCTGAAGATGTTCGACACCTCGCTCGGTTACGTCTGGCCCGCCAAGCAGAGCCAGATCTACGGCGAGCTGACCAAGCTGGACGCGACCGGTCTGATCAAGGTCACGGAGGAGGGCCCCCGGGGACGCAAGCAGTACTCGCTCACCCCCGAAGGCCAAGCGGAGACGCTGCGCTGGCTGACCGAGAACCGGGAGAGCAGGCCGCTGCGCAACCCGATGCTCCTGCAGACCTTCTTCCTCGGTCTCCTGCCGCGCGAAGAAGCGGTCCAGCGGCTCCTCGACCACGCGGAGGCCTCGGCCAAGGAGCACGACACCCTGGTCGCCCTCCGCGACACGGAGGAGTGGGACAAGGACATGCTCACCGTGTGCGGCCGGCTCGTCCTCGAACACGGCATCCGGCAACGGGTGTTGGAGCAGGAGTGGGCTCATTGGGCGGCGGAGCAGCTGCGCACGGCGCACATCAAGGGTCCCGACATCACGGGCTCCACCGAACCGTCGGACGCGGACACATCGAGCGCCGGCGACGCCAACGATCAGGCGCACTCGGGGCGTTGACGCGCCGCAGGGCTTTCCCGGCGACTCAGGAACGCCTGTTGATCACGCCCTCACGCATTCCTACCGCACGGCGTACGCCCGGATGAATGCGTGGGTCCCGTCGATCATGGTCTGACGGACCCGTTCCGGGTCGGGGTTGGCGGGCACCGGCTGACGGTCGTAGGCCAGCAGGACGGTCAGGGCGAAGAAGTGGTCGGCGGCCAGCCGCGGGTCGTCCGCCTCCAGGAGTCCGGTGTCGGCGAAGTGGGCCAGGCGTTCCGCGAACACCTCCTCCACCGCCCCCGTCGCGATGTCGTCCCGGGTCGTCGGAGTCCGCAGGCGCTCCTGGGCGACAAGGGCGAACCCGGCGGCGTAGTCGGCCGAGCCGACGATCGACGTGCCGAGGTCGATCGCCAACTCCGTGAGCGACCGCTCCAGTTGGGGCACCGTCGCGATCCGCGCATCCTCCGGAAGGTGCTCGTCGAGCGCACGCCGCACCGTGTCCGTCATGGACTGGGACACGTCGGCGAGGATGGCCAGGAAGAGGCGCCGTTTGTCGCCGAAGTAGTCGTACACGGTGCGCTTGGAAACCGCCGCCCGGGCCGCGATGGCGTCCATGCTGACGCGGTCCACGCCCTGGTGTACGAACAGTTCGCGCGCGGCGGCGAGGATCGCCGTCCGCTTCTCCAGGGACCCCTCGCGCACCGTCTTCTCCGTGCCCACCGCGCTCATCCGCACCTCCGGGGCAAACCCTACACCGACGGGTGTAGCAACTACACTGCACGGTGTAGTGTCCCCGCCATGACTCCGACAGTGACGGCCTCGCAGGCCACGACTCCGGTGACCGATCACCGGCTGAACCTCATCAGCCTGGTCCTCGCCCTCGGCGTGTTCACGACCCTTCTGGACACGACGATCGTCAACATCGCCCTCGATCATCTGCAGGTGGTGTTCCATGCCCCGGTCGCCCGGACGCAATGGGTCGCGACGGGCTATCTGCTGGCCTTCGTGTCGGTGATCCCGGTGAGCGGGTGGCTGTCCGAACGGTTCGGCGCGCGCAACGCCTGGATGTTCGCCGTGGGCGCCTTCCTCGGCGGCTCGCTCCTGTGCGGCCTCGCGGGTTCGCTGCCCGCGCTCATCGCCTTCCGGGTGCTGCAGGGAATCGGCGGCGGGATGGTCATGCCGATCACGCTCTCCATCGTGACGCGGGCGGCCGGCCCGGAGCGCATCCACAAGGCCACGGCCGCCGTCGCGCTTCCCGGCCTGCTCGGGCCGGTCCTGGGATCGGTGCTCGGCGGCGCCATCATCCAGTCGCTGAGCTGGCACTGGCTGTTCCTCGTGAACGTGCCGGTCTGCCTCGCCGCGCTCCTTCTCGGCCGGACCCTGCTGCCCGCGACCGCCGGTGAGCGCGGCCACCGACTCGACATCCTCGGCTTCCTGCTGCTCACGCCCGCCGTCGTCGCCGTCGCGTACGGCATCAGCGGGATATCCGGCGAGGACGGCTTCGCCGCCGTCGCCGCCTGGCTCCCACTCGTCATCGGCGTCGCGCTGCTCGCCGCCTTCACGGTCCACTCGCTGCGCGCCCGCCGTCCCGCGCTCATCGACGTCCGCATGTTCGCGCGGCGCGGCTTCGGCCTGGGCAGTGTCATCACGTTCGCGGGCGGGTTCTCGACCTACGCCCTGTCGTTCCTGCTCCCCCTCTTCTACCAGCAGGTTCGCGGCGAGACGGTCCTGCACACGGGCCTGCTGCTCATCACGCAGGGGCTCGGCACGATGTTCTTCGTGGTGGCCCTGCGCCCCGTCGCGGCACGGTTCGACAGCCGCTTCGTCATCGCCGCAGGAGCGGCGCTGACCATGATCGGGACCGTGCCGTTCACCCTCGCGGACGTACACGGCGGTACGGCGGTGCTGCTGGCCGCGCAGTTCGCCCAGGGGCTCGGCTTCGCCGCAACGACGCTCCCGGTGATGACGCTCGCCCTCTCGGGCCTGAGCCACGCCGAGACTCCCCGAGGCAGCGCGGCGTTCAGCGTCGTCCAACGCGTGGGCGCGCCCTTCGGGGTCGCGGTCGTCGCCATGATCCTGCAGAGCCTGCTCGACGGCGCGACCACGGCGGCGGACCAACTCGCGGCGTTCTCCAGCACGTTCTGGTGGATCTTCGGCCTCGGCGCCGTCCCGCTCGCCCTCGCCTTCTTCGTTCCCTCGACCGACCGGAGCTGATCCCGCTCCAAGGTCGATCTTGCTCCGTTGACACGGTAACAACGTTAACGCTACCGTCGGCGATAACGCTGTTAACACATATGGGTCACACCCTTCCGTGAAGCGAGGCAGCCCATGGGACGACTCAAGGTTCTGATCTCCGGCGCGAGCATCGCCGGGCCCGCGCTGGCGCTCTGGCTCGCCAAGTACGGCGCGGACGTCACGGTCGTGGAGCGCTGGCCCGAGCTGCGCACCGGCGGTCAACTGGTCGATCTCCGGGGCGTGTCCAGAGAGGCACTGCGCCGGATGGGGGTCGACACCCAGGTCCGGGCCGAGCGCGAGGGCAACTTCGGCCTCTCCTTCGTCGACGGCCAAGGGCGTACGAAGGGGGCGCTCCGCGCCGATCAGTTCGGCGGCGACGGACCGGTCGCCGAGATCGAGATCCTGCGCGGCACCCTGTCCCGGGTGCTCCACGACCAGTCGCGGGACCGGGTCGACTACCGGTTCGGCGATCGCATCACCTCGACCCTCGACGACGGTACGAAGGTGCACGTCGAGTTCGCGTCCGCGCCCGCCGAGACGTTCGACGTCGTGGTCGGGGCGGACGGTCTCCACTCCGAACTGCGCGAGACGCTGTTCGGCCCGGAGTCCAACCACCTTCACCACCTGGGGACTTACATCTCCTTCTGGACGGCCCGGAACCACATCGGGCTGAAGGACTGGACCGTCGCCTACAGCGAACCCGGCAGGACCATCGGGATGCGGTCCATCCTCGGCAACACGAAGGTGATGGCGTTCTTCAGCTTCCGCGCCGGTCAGCCGTCCTACGACTGGCGTGACACCGACGCCCAGGTGCGCATCGTCAAGGCCCGCGCGTCCGGCATGGGCTGGGAGGCGGCCGCGCTTCTCTCGCAGCTCGACACGGCACCCGACTTCTACTTCGACACCTGCAGTCAGGTCAGGCTGCCCAGGTGGTCGGCCGGACGCATCGGCCTGCTGGGAGACGCCGCCTACAGCGCCTCACCCCTGTCGGGCCACGGCGCCACGATCGCCATGGTCGGCGCGTACGTCCTCGCCGGCGAACTGGCGGGCACACCAGGGGACATCACGGGTGCGTTCACCCGGTACGAGCGGAAGCTGCGCCCGTGGATCGGGCAGATCCAGCGGTCGGCTCCCGACTCGGGGAAGACGATGACGCCCCGGACCGCGTACGGCATCGCGTTCCGCAACAACCTCGTCCGCCTGGCACGTCACGTGCCCGGCAAGGAACTTCTGATCCGGAGCCAGATCAACAGGTCGAACGCGTTCACGCTCGACGACTACTCACGGCATCAGGTAGCGGCCTAGCCCCTGCGGCATTCCACGACACCCCACACCCTCGAAAGGGCTGATCATGTCGGTCAGTTACGTCAATCCCCCTGAACTTCCCCCGCTGCCGGGCGTCCTCTCGCACGCCGTCGCCGTGCCGGAACTCGGACTCGTGTACACCTCGGGCCAGGTCGCCTGGGACAAGGACGGCCAACTCGTGGGCGGCGACGAAATCGCCGCGCAGTTCGAGCGGGCCTACGACAACGTCGAAGCGGCGCTCCGTGCGGCGGGCTCCTCCCGCGAGAGGATCATCAAGGAGACGATCTACCTGCCGGGTTACACGACCGACCGTGCCGCCGAACTGACCGCGATCATCGCCGCGGCGCGCAAGGGCCATCCGACTCCGCCCGCGAGCACCGCCGTTGGCGTCCCCACCCTCTACGCGGACGGCTTCCTGGTCGAGATCGAGGTCGTCGCGACGCTCTGACGCGACGGCAGTGGGGCCACACCACGGGGGACCACCCCACGATCACCGTCCTTCCCCCTTGTTCACGACGTCCACGACCGCCCGCACGGAGAGAAGCCATGTCTCTGACACCGCCCCCGTTCGACCCCGAACTCGCCGTCGTCCTCGACTCGTTGAAGGAGGTGCTCACACCCGGCCTGACGCTGGAGGAGATCGACGGCCTCCGCAACGGCCCGGCGGTGGCCGCGCTCGCCGAGACCGACTTCACGATGGACGGCGCCTTCGACGTCGAGCACCGGACCGTACCGGGGCCCGAGGACGCCCCGAGCATCCCCCTCCTCATCTGCCGCCCCACCGTGCCGGCCCCGGCGCACCCTCGCCCGGTCGTCTACTACGTGCACGGCGGCGGCATGGTGATCGGCGACAACAGGTCCGGTGTGACCGTGCCGTTGGGCTGGGCGAAGGAGCTGGACGCGGTCGTCGTGTCCGTCGGATACCGGCTGGCTCCGGAGCATCCGCATCCGGCGCCGGTCGAGGATGTCTACGCCGGGCTCGTCTGGACGGCGGAACACGCGGCGGAGCTCGGCGCGGACGCCGAACGGATCGTGATCGCGGGCACCAGCGCGGGCGGTGGACTCGCCGCGGCGCTCGCCCTGCTCAGCCGTGACCGCCAAGGCCCGCGTGTCATCGGCCAGTTGCTGATGTGCCCCATGCTGGACGACCGTAACGACAGCCCGTCCGGCCATCAGATGACCGGCGTCGGCATCTGGGACCGTACGGCCAACGAGACCGGCTGGACGGCGTTGCTCGGTACCTCGCGCGGCGGCCCGGACGTGTCCCCCTATGCGGCGCCCGCCCGCGCCCAGGACCTCACGGACCTGCCGCCGACCTTCCTGGACGTCGGTTCCACCGAGACCTTCCGCGACGAGGTCGTCACCTATGCCAACCGGATCTGGCAGGCGGGCGGCACGGCCGAACTGCACGTCTGGCCCGGCGGTTTCCACAGCTTCGCGGGCTTCGCTCCGCAGGCAAGGCTGTCCCAGTCCTCGTTCGCCGCCCAACTGGACTGGCTGCGCAGGCTGTTGGGAGAGAACAAGGGCTGATCACCTCAAGCCGTTCAGGGCCGGTCGGCGCTCCACACCTGCCGGAGCTACACGACCGGCCCCTCCCCCACCCCTCATCAGCTACCGTCCGGACCTGCCGTCGCGGCTCCCCTCGTCGCGACTCCCCAAAGGTGACGATAACATCGTTACCATGCCTCTGGGTCCTGACGCTTCTCCTCCCGCGCAGGCGGGCCCCCCGCCGCCCGCGACCCGTGCCCGCGCGCTGGTGACCGCCGCGCTCCGGATCGTCGACGAGGGCGGACTGGAAGCGCTGACCATGCGTCGGCTCGCGGACGCGAACAAGCTCCAACTGCCCGCGATCTACCGCGTGTTCAGCAACAAACAGGCCCTCCTGGACGAGATGGCCGAGGCGATCCTGGCCAAGGCCCTGCCGGAGAGCCACGAGAGCGGCTGGGAGGCCGAGGTCGCCCTCCTCGCCAGGCAGCTGCGGCAGGCCCTGCTGGCACAGCGTGAGGGCGCCCGGATCGTCGGCGGCAGCTACGCCGCGAAACGGCACAGCCTGACGCTCGCGGAACGCCTCGTCGGCGTCATGCAACGCGCGGGATTCAACGGGGTCGCCGCGCTCTGGGCCACGTCCACCGTCTTCTGCTACGTCCTCGGCGAAGCCCTGGAGCAGCAGGGCCTGACCGACGACGCCCGCGACAGGCTCACGTTCCCCGGCGCGAGCCAGGCGTACCCGCAACTGTTCTCCACCCCCGTCGAGGAGATCCTCAACTTCGACGACCGCTTCGAGTTCGGACTCGGGCTCATTCTCGGCGGCCTGCGCGGGCAGCTCCCCCAGAACGATCTCCCCTGAGGGCACCCCCGCCCTCGTTTCGGAGAATATATCTCCACTTTCTTCGGCCCGGGAAGCCCTGCGACACGGCTCTCCCGGACGATCACTCGCCACCCGTCCGGCCACTCCGGACGGGACTCCAGGCACCCATCCTCACCAGGGACGATGCCCGGGATCCGGGCGCTGAAGACGCGCCCCTGAAGCCGCCCCCGCGCCGCGTTCGACCCGTCGACGGTCGCCGCCGAGACGCCATCGAGGGCGTTTTCCACTTCGGTTCGATCCCTTGACAGCCCCAACCGGCCGTTCCCAAACTACCGACCATTCGGTTGACGGCCCGGGCCGAGCGCCCCCGCTGTCGACATTCCAGAAGGGTTGATCACCATGACCGAAGTGTCGCTTCACGATGCCCAGAGCCCGCCGGTCCCGACAGTCACCACCTCACACATCGGTCACGCGACAGCCGTGGGGGCGGCCGGATTCGCGTGGTGCTCGCTCATCCTGGGCCTGCACACCGCCGGCGTCATCGACGCGGCCGACGGCACGATCGTGCTGGCGGGGACCTTCTTCTACGGCGGCATCGTCCAACTCGTCGCGGGCTTCTTCGCGTTGGCGTCCGGCGCGACCTTCGCGGCCGCGTTCCTGACGGCGTACGGGGCGTTCTGGCTCGGCTACACCGCCATCGAGTTCTGGGCGGCGCCCCACATCGCGGGAGCGGCGGCGGCCGCGGCGAAGGCCGGCGGGGCGTCGGCCGAGGCATCGGCGGCCGCGGGCGGACACGCGGTGATGCAGTCGCTGGGTCTGTTCCTCATCGCCTGGCTGGTCGTCACGCTGGTCTTCGCCGTCGCCAGTCTGGGCACGAACGCGGTGATCGTGAGCGCGTTCGCCCTGCTGTCGCTGACGATCGTGCTGCTGGTGACCGCCTACCTCGGCGCTTCGAGCGCGGGTGTCCCGAGCGATTCGGTGCTGCACACCGCGGGCTACGTCGAGATCGTGCTGGCCGCCGTCGCCTTCTACCTGGTCCTGGCGGAGCTGACCAACGACATCCGCGGACGCGACGTGTTCCCGCTCTTCGCCCTGAACCGCGACCGTCACGCCCTCGCGCAGACGGCCTGACCCGGACGGCATGACGAGGAACCCCCCACCCGTCTCAAGGAGCCGCATGAAAACGCCCAAGGCAGCGGACCACCGGATCAAGCTGCCGCACAGAGTCACCGTACTGAGCAGTGCCTCCGCGGTGCTCCTCCTCGTGGCCGCAGGCCAGACGACAGCCACCGCACTCCCCGCGCACGCGACCAACTGGACGCCACCGGCGGCCAGTTACGCCGCGAGCACGCCCGTCCACACCACCGTCACCATGGACGACGGCGTGAAGATCGCCGTCGAGGTCGTCTATCCGACCGACCCGAGCACCGGCGCCCGCGCGTCGGGCCCGTTCCCCGTGCTCCTGACCCAGAATCCCTACGGCGCCCAGCGCTCCGACCCCACGGACAGCGGCACCTACTTCGTGCAGCGGGGTTACATCTACGTGGCCTCCGCCGTACGCGGCACCGGTGACTCCGGCGGGCAGGTCGACTGGTTCGGGGACCGGCAGGGCAAGGACGGGGCCGACCTCGTCGACTGGGCAGCCCACACGCTGTCCGGCTCCAACGGCAAGGTGGGGCTGGATGGTTGCTCCTACCTCGGGGTCGACCAGTGGTTCACGGCGGCGGCCGTGGGCAAGGACTCCGCACTGAAGGCCATCACACCGTTCTGCACCGACTCGGACTTCTACAACGACCTCACCGGCAACGGCGGTATCCCCACCCCCTTCGTGGCCGGCATCGCGCAGGCCGAGCCGCGCGGCCCCGAGGACGACCCCGCCACCGACCCGCAGTCGGTGACCGTCGCCCAGCAGGCGTCGGGCGGTTCACGCTCGTACAACGACGCCTACTGGCAGTCCCTGAACGTCCAGAAGAAGCTCGTGCCGAAGATCGTGGGCAACAGCATCCCGGCACTGACCGAGGCCGGCTGGAACGACCTCTTCCCCGGCGGCAACCTCGGCGCCTACGTGTCCGCCCAAAACGCCTACTACCACCGGCCGTTGACCGATCCGATCTCGTCGGACGAACCCGTCACCGGCCGCTACCAGGCGATCGTCGGACCCTGGACCCACGGCGAGCACGTCAACGAGGCGACACTGCAGGGCATCCGCCTGGAGTGGTTCGACACCTGGCTCAAGAACGCGCCCACCGGCATGGCGAACACCTCGACTCCCCTGCACCTGTTCGAGAACGGCGCGAACACCTGGGTCGACAGCGCCGCCTGGCCCCTGTCCTCCGACGCCCGCACCTACTACCTCGGCAACGGCTCCCTCACCCCCGGAAAACCGACGGACGAAGGCAGCGACACGCTCTCCTGGAGCGCGGCGACCGCGGCCAACACGCTCACCTACACCACCGCCCCGCTCACCAAGGCGGCCCTGCTCAACGGCCCGACCGACGTCACCCTCTACGCCAAGTCCACGACCCCGGAGACCGAACTCTCGGCCAAGCTGAGCATCGTCGCGCCGGACGGCACGGTGACCAAGCAGGCCGACGGAATCCTCCTGGGCAGCCAACGCGCCCTGGACACCCAGGAGAGCTGGTACGGCGACAACGGCACCCTGATCAAACCCAGCCACCCCTTCACCCAGGCGTCACAGCACCCGGTGACACCCGGCCGGACCACCCGCTACGACATCTCCCTGCTGTCCAACTTCACCAGGATTCCGGCCGGTTACCGGATCCAGATCAGCATCAACAGCCAACCCCCGGCCGACTTCCACTTCCCCGTCGCCCCGACCCCGCAGGAACTGGCGAACCTGGCCAGCGGCATCTACACCGTCGAGCACTCCCCGCAGGCGGCGTCCTTCGTCAACCTGCCCCTGACGACGCCGAGTTCGGCCACACCCAGCGACACCGACTGGGGACCGTCCTCCTGAACCACGAGGGTGTGAAATACGGGAGGCAGGTCTGCGCGTACAGCAGACCTGCTACTCCTTTGCCGAGGCGGGCCTGACCAGGCCCATCACCTGCTCCACCATCTCGTTGCTCAGGCTCGGTGTCGTCAGCGGCAGGTTGTCGGGACGCTGCCGGATGCCGTTCAGGATGATCTCGAAGTAGCGGCGCCAGACGTCGGGCCGCTTGCCCTGGGTGAACTGGCTGGCGGAGCTGAGCATTTGCACGACGACGGGGATGTCGGAGGGAGTGATCTCCGCACGCAGGTCCCCGCTCTCCTGCGCCCGTTGGATCAGGGCCTCAAGGAAGGGGAGCATCCCGCCGCGCATCGTCTCCATGGGCTCGGAACTGTGGCTCCCCAGCATGATCACTTCTTGAAGACCACGATTCTCGGCAAGATCGGCCCCCATCTCCATCAGGAAGTCCACGAACCCTTCCCAGGGATCAGGATGAGCGAGAGCCCGCTCCGCGGACGCCTGCCGCATCCCGAGGTCCTGCTCGAACAGGGCCCGCACGAGCGTCTCTTTGTCCGGGAATCGCCGATACACGGTCCCGACCCCGACCCCCGCGTGCCGGGCCACATCGTCGAGCGTGACCCTCAGCCCGTGCCGGCCGAAGACCTCCCGCGCGGCAAGCAGAATCTTCTCCCGGTTGAGGGCGGCGTCACGCCTCAGCGGGCGATCACCCTCCATCGGAGCATCAACCCCGGAACCCTCAGCCATAACCCCATGCTAGCCCTCTTGATCACAGGCCGGTTCGGCCACCGCACCCCTCTCCAAGGCGCCCGACGGAAAACGTTGCAACCACCATCGGGGTACACTGACGCCGCCCATGAGAACCGCGTCGTGCCTGGTCGCACGGCTGTCACAGCGAGGGGGTGGACGCCATTCAGGTTCGCCCCGCCCGCATTCAGGATGTCGCGGCCGCCGCGGGAGTCTCGGTCTCCACGGTGTCGAACGTCCTGAACCGGCCCGAACGCGTCAACGCCCGCACCGCCGAACGGGTCCGCGACGCGGTCGCCGCACTCGACTACGTGCCACACCCAGGAGCCGCAGGCCTGCGCACCGGCCACTCGTCCTCGATCGGCCTGGTCCTCCCCGACGTCGCCAACTCCTTCTACTCACGCATCGCACGCGGTGCCGCCGACGCGGCCTACGCCCACGGCTACTCCCTCGTGCTCTGCGACAGCGGCGACGCCCCCGAGCGCGAGCAGGGCTACTTCACGATGCTGATCGAACAGCGGGCCGTGGGCGCGGTGGTGGTCCCCCTCGGCGCCGACCCCACCCGCCTCACCCGCCTGCGCGAACGCGGCATCCCCCTGGTCCTCGCGGACCGCGCGCTGTCGGCCCAGGACGGCTGTTCCGTCTCCGTCGACGACATCGCCGGCGGCCGGGTCGCCGTACAGCACCTCCTGGACTGCGGGGCGCGCGACATCCTCGTCGTGAACGGCGAGCGCGGCATCGTGCAGTGCGCCGAGCGCTACCAGGGCGCCCGCCAGGCCGTACGCACCCGCCGCGAGGCACGGGTCCGCCAGGTCGTCGCCGACGAGATGACGGTGGCCTACGGCCTGCAGATCGCCCGCACTCTCGACGACCTGCCCGACGGTGTCTTCTGCACCAACGACTTCCTCGCCGCCGGCCTGTGCCGAGGACTCGGCGAACGGGGCGTACGAATACCCGAGGAAATACAGGTAGTCGGCTACGGCGACCTCGACATCGCCAGCTTCGTCGGTACGACCCTGACGACCGTCCGGCAACCCGTCGAGGAACTCGGCAGAGCGGCCGTGGGAATGCTGCTCGACGAGGTGGAGGCGCGCGCCGAACACGCCCATGAGACACGGGTGTTCGCGCCCGACCTCGTCCTACGGGACTCCACTCGGCCCCTGTCAGTCCCGAATCCGTAGCGTCACCGGCCCCAGCAGCCCCGACGAGAGCTGGGACGGGAAGGCCCAGGCGGTGGGGGTGGCTTCGGCGAGATAGGGAGCCAGGGTGTTGTTGACAGTCACCTCCAGCCGGACCAATCGCCCTGCGGTACCCGGGAGTTGGAAGCGGTACGGAGGACAGAACGCCTCGCCGACACACTCCCCGTCGACGACGACCGACACACTGCCGCGTACCCGCCCGAGGTCCAGTACCGGGTCCGGTCCGGCCGGTACCTCCACCTCCCGCGAGTACGTCACACCACCGCTCCAGCCGCCTAGCCCCAGCAGCTGCCACTCCCCCAGCGGTAGTTGCGCCGGCACGGTGCGGACGCGTACCGGTCCCCGCCAGGCGGAGCCACCCCGCAGTACGGCCGTGGGGGCGGTGACGACCTCGACCTCCGTCGGTTCCGGGAGCGGTTGATCCAGTGTCAGGAACTGTCCGTCCAGCCACGTCTCGGCACCGTCGCCGACCCGCACCCTCGCGGGCAACTCCAGTGGCAGTTCCAGCGATTCGGTGCCCGGAGGCACGGTGAAGCGGAAACGCTGGGCGTGTTCGCGGACGGTGTCCGTGGAACGCAACGGCAGCACGGAGGTCCCGAGCACCGGCGCGCCGGTGAGCCACTCGGTGTCCGGCAACGGGTGCGGTCGTACGGCCGCGTAGCAGTGCTGCAACTCCCCCCACCGGCCCTCGTGTTCGACGGTACCGCCTCGCCACTCCCCCGTCTCGGCCTCCCAACCGGAGCCGCTCACCAGGGAGTTCACGGCCGACTCCGTGCGGGCCACGCAGTCGACGAACACCGCCTCGCGCGGATGGACGGCGTCGGCCACCACCTCCAGCACGTGTTCGCCGTCCACGAGGGCGAGTTGATGCTGGAAGAACATCGGCACCGCGCCCCAGTCGGACTCGTAGTACTCCACCTTCTCCTGGCGCGCGACGACCGCCCCGTCGAGCAGCACGGTGACGCCCACCGCGGCGCCCACGACAAGTACCGCCCGGCCAGGGCCATTCAGCCGCCCCCGATAGGTCACGCCGCCGGACGGTCGTACGTCCTCGGGGAGGCACATGAACTGCGGGCGCGGCCCGAACCCGTCCGGACGGGTCAGGCAGAAGTAGCTGCCCAACGGTGTGTCCGCCGTGCCGGAGATCAACAACGGCCTGTCCTGAGCCTCCCCCAGCTCGTATTCGAGGACGTTGCGGGTCCGGCCGATCCGGACGCGGGCGGTGGCGAGGTACCCGGTGCCGGTGTCCAGGCGCTCGCCGTTCCACCACACCCGCTTGGTGGCCGCGGCGCCGATGTGCAGCTCGGCGGGGCCACGGTGATCCGTCTCCACGATCGAACGGACCCGGGCGACCGTACCGGGCCCGGGCACAGGGACACGTACGAACTCCTCTGTCACGAGGCCCTTGTTGCCGAGCAGACCGTCCGGGTCCGGGATGCCTCGGCTCGACGAGTACAGCGAACTGCGCCATCCCAAGTCCGCGGAGAAGAGAGGCAGTTCACCGGCGAGGACCCGTTCGACGGAGGTCGCGTCCAGCGGATCGGGGGCCTCGGCGGACGACACGTGCGGGAGGACGCGGACCCGGTTGCCGTAGGTCGCCCGTGTCTGTTCCCAGCTCGCGTCGGGGCCGTCCGTCTCGGTCCAGCTCATCTTCCAGATCTGCGGTTCCGCGACGGACGAGCCGGCCGGCAGTGCCAGGTCGCCCCAAGTGTTGTCCATGGTGGGGACCAGGCGGCCCTCCCAGCCGTGCGAGAGGTCAATCGTCCGCTCTGGCGCGGGTGTTGGTGCGGGTGTCGGGACTGTCTGCGGGGTGCCCTCGCGCCATACGACGAGGACGGCAGGGGCGCCCTCCAAGGGCACCTCGATGGTCGATCGGCCCTCGGAGACGGTGACTTGAGCAGGGTGACGGGTGCCGGTCCCCGGGTTCCAGATCTCGGCCTCGACGACCGGGGCGCGCACGGTGACGGTCGAGTGGTCGGCGTAACGCGCGGGGTCTGCCACGTGGTTGGCGTCTCCCGGCAGCGTGCGGGCGTCGGGGAAGGCGCCCGTCACCAGAGCGACCGCTTCAACTCCCTTCCTCCTGACGAGCAGTGGCACCTCGCCGGTCGCGTGGCCGGCGAGGTCGGCCACCGCCGCCGCTCCGGCCTCGGCATCGCTCGCCCGTTCCAGTCGCGGGTGCTTCAGCAGCGCCGCGACGACGGAGTCGTCACCGTCCTGACCGGCCGCCGTCGCAGGGGCACGGCCTACGACGACCACCCGGCCCCCCGCATCGAGGAGTTGGGTGAGTCGGCGTGCCGTCTCCTCCTCCAGGACGCTCGCTGAGGGCAACAGCACCGCGCGGTACGCCAAGTCCGTGACGTGGAGGGCCCCTTCGGCGGCCGTGGCGCGCTGCACGGAGGCGTCGTCGATGACGTCGAAGGAGATGCGGTGGCGGTCCAGCGTGCCGACGCGGGGCCGGGACCAGTTGTTGGTGCCGACCAGGTCCAGGTAGTGCTCCTGTGTCTCGTCGACGTCGGCATGGTCCTCGCCGAGGCGGCCGTCGCCGAAGTGTTTGACGGGGACGTCGAGCGGGATGAGGGACTGCATGGTGGCGGTGGGGTGCAGGACCGCGACGTCGGCGCTGTAGGTGCCCCAGGACATGATCGAGCAGATCCGGGCGACGGCACGGGAGAACGCCGGGTACTGCTGCCAGTAGGGCTGGCGCCAGTCGGTGGACGGCGGTGCCCATTCGAACCAGCCGCCCGCGGTGCCGAAGTAACTGGCGTGCGGGTTGTACAGGTTGGCGCCACTGCGCAGGAACGGCAGGAGCCAGTCGTAGGTGTCCGCCAGGGTGCCGCCCCAGCCGGAGGAGTGGAACGCCTCGATCCAGACGCGCTCGTGGCCGTAGAGATGGGCCATGGAGGAGTGGACTTTGGAGTCGCCCTCGTGGTCGCTTCCGGCGGCGCCGTACCAGCGGTGGGTGCGGAAGTAGTCGGTGTAGATCTGTGTCGACTGGGCCGGGAAGCCCGCCCGCGCGGGGTTGCTCTGGTCGGCTCCGATGAGCATGCCGCGTTCGTCGTGCCACGCGGCGAGGGGCTTGAAGAGGGCCTCTTCGGTGAGTTCGGCGCGGACCGCGTAGTAGTCGGCGCGGATCCTCGCCGCGCGGGCGGTCACCGGGCCGAACACAGCGGGCAGATGGTCGAGGAGGTCGTAGCCGCGACGTGCACGGAACTCGTCGGGGAAGCGGTGGCTCCAGGAGTTCGTGCCGGGCAACTCGTCCTGGAAGCTGCCCGCGATGACGTTGCCCAGGTACTCGGGGACACGCCTGTCGTACTCGTGGTGGACGGCGTCCAGCAGCAGGCCGACGGCGTGCGGGTCCAGGTAGTCGAAGGCCGTGGGGACGGCGACGACCAGCTGTACGTCCGTGCCCTCGGCGGCCGGGATGTCGGGGGTCGCGGGCAGGCGACGGCCCGCCAAGTCGTAGGCGGCGACCAGGGTTTCGGCTCCGCGCAGTGCGACCGTGCCGCCGGTGACGGTGGCCCTCCGGGAGTGCAGGGCGCGGCCGGTCGCTTCCGGGTGGCTGCGGGTGACGGCGCCCTGGATGTTGGCGCCGGAGAAGCCGATCTGGTCGTAGAACCACAGGCGGGTGCCGATGTCCCGGGCGATCCTGCAGGTGTCGGTGAAGCGGTCCCACCACTCCTCGCCGAACCACGGCGGGTCGTCGGTCCGGGCGCCGAAGGCCGGGCCGGCCGGGGCCAGGTTGATGACGACGAGGTTGTGGACGCCGCCGTCCGCGAACCGGCGCAACTGCCAGGCGAGTTGCTCGCGGGTGACCTTGGCGCCGGACCACCACCACAGCGGGGTGGGGCCGAAGTCCCGGGGCGGGGCGTCGAAAAGCTGCTGCAACGCGGGTGAGATCACGGTGTTGGTCCTTCCGGGTGCGGCTCGGTCACCCTCACGGATCAAAAAACGTTTTACGTCGGCTCTGTTGTCCGCCACCTGCGATGTTGGCACCGGATCCGAGGCTCGGGAAGGAGGCGGGCCCTGCTTGGCGCAGATTCCTTCGGATACCTGCAAGAGGGCTTGTTGGAACGTTTTTTGAACTCTATATTCACTGCGACCCCGGCCCAGAGCCGCGAGGAGCCGCATCATGATCCGATTCTCATCTGCACCGGAGCACGCGGAACAACCGCCCATCCCGAAGCACCTGTGGAAGGTCGCGGCCCTCTCGGGCATGGCCTCCTACCTCGACGCCGCACTCATCGTCAGCATCGCCGTCAACCTGGCGATCTACCGCGACCACTACGACATGGGCGTGTGGATGGCCGGGGCGATCAGCGCGATCGTCACCGGCTGCATCGCCGTCGGCTCCCTCGTCGGCGGCCGGCTCGCCGACATGTTCGGGCGCCGCCGCGTCTACAACCTGGACATCCTCTGCTACGCGATCGGCGCGGTCGTCATCACCCTCGCGCCGAACGACATCGTCCTCTTCGTCGGCGTGCTCGTCGCGGGACTGGCCGCCGGCGCCGACCTGCCGACGTCGCTGGCCGTCGTCTCGGACGCCGCACCCCCCGACGGCCGGGCACGTCTCGTGTCGTTCACCCAGGTCATGTGGGTACTGGGCATCGTCGTCGTCATCTTCCTCGGCTACGTCCTGTCGGACACGGGCATGGTCGGGGCGCGGATCATCACCGGCCATCTGATCGTCGCCGCGCTAGTCACCTTCCTGCTCCGCGCCCGCCTGGAGCTGGCCGAACCGTCCGAAGCGGCACAGCAGGAGGAGGCCGCCGCGCTGGCCGCCCCGCGCGGCATCGAGCTCAAGAACGTGTGGAACCGCGCCGCGCTGCTGCCGATGGTCGCTACCTTCGTCTACTACGTCACCTGGGGCATCGGCGCCAACACCTTCGGCCAGTTCGGCACCTACCTCCTGGTCACGGTCAGCGGCGCCTCACAGAGCCTGGCCACCGGGATCAACCTGGCCTTCCTGCCGATCGCCCTGGTCCTGACCTTCGTCTTCGTACGGATCGCCGACACCCCCTGGCGCGACCGGCTGTTCTACGTCTTCACCGTCGTGCAGGTCGTGGCCTTCTGCATCGCCTCCCTCACGGCGGGCGCCCTGGTCGGCATGCTCGTCTTCTTCGTGCTGTACCAGATCTCCAACCCCTTTGCCGGCGAGGCCAGTTACAAGGTCTGGTCACAGCTCACGCTGCCGCCGGACACCCGCGGCACCACCCAGGGCCTCACCTACGCCCTGTCCCGCGGGGTCTTCGCGGGCGTCGCCTTCGTCACCCCCGCGCTGATGGACTACAGCGCGTCGCTCCTGCTGTGGCTGATCACGCTCTGCATGGCGGCGTCGGGGGTCGCGGGTGTCTACGTCATCCATGTCCTCATCCGGCGTTCCCCCGACACGGCCGTCGCCCCGGCGCCGGGTCTGGGCGTGGCCCGGACCTGATTCCGCACCGGACACCGGAAGGAAAAGCACACACCGCGCACCCGAAGGAACACCGCCCATGGCAACGACCGAACCCGCGACCGTGACCACCGAACCCACGACCATGACCGCGGAACGCGCCGCCGCCCTGCGCGAGTTGCTCCCCTCGGCGCCCCGCCGCCGCACCCGGATCGGACTCGTGGCGGGTGGCCTCGGCGCCTACTGGCCCCAATTCCCCGACCTGCTCCCGCAGTTGAGGGAGTCGTCGGCGTACGTCGCCGAGCGCTTCCAACGGATGGACGCGGAGGTGACCGACGTCGGCTTCATCTCCGACGCCCAGGAGGGAGCGGTCGCGGCCGAGCAACTGCGGCGTGCGGACTGCGACTTGATCGTGCTGTTCCTGACGACGTATCTGACCTCGTCGATGGTGCTGCCGATCGCCCAGCGCTCGCACACCCCCGTCCTGGTCATCGACCTCCAGCCGTCCGAACGGATGGACCACGCCTCCTTCGACACGGGCGCCTGGCTCGCCTACTGCGGACAGTGCCCGGTGCCCGAGGTCGGCAACGTCTTCCGGCGGGCCGGGATCCCCTTCCGGTCGGTGTCGGGCTGGCTGCGCCAGGAGTCGGCGTGGCAGCGCATCGAGCAGTGGATCCGGGCCGCCCACGTACGCGCCGCGCTCCGGCACGCACGGCACGGACTGATGGGGCACCTGTATCCCGGCATGCTCGACGTGTCGACCGATCTGACGCTGCTTCCGGCGACGTTCGGCTCCCACGTCGAGGTGCTGGAGTTCGACGACCTACGGCATCGGGTGGAGAAGGTGAGCGAGGCCGAGACCCGTGAACGTACGGCGCTCGCCCGGCGGATCTTCGCCGTGGACGACAGCGTGGTCGACGAGGACTTCGCATGGGGGGCGACCGTGTCCGTCGCCCTCGACCGGCTCGTCGAGGACTTCGGCCTCGACACCCTCGCCTACTACCACCGGGGCCTCGACGGCGAACTGCACGAACGGCTCGGCGCCGGCATGATCCTGGGCGCCTCCCTGCTCACCGCCCGGGGCGTACCGGCCGCCGGCGAGTACGAACTCCGCACCAGCCTGGCCCAGTTGGCGACCCAGAGCATCGGCGCCGGGGGTTCCTTCACCGAGATCCAGGCCCTCGACTTCGAGGCCGGTGTGGTGGAGATGGGCCACGACGGACCCGCCCACCTCGCGGTCAGCGCCCGCGACCCGCTGCTGCGCGGCCTGGGCGTCTATCACGGCAAGCGCGGCTGGGGCGTCAGCGTGGAGTTCGACGTCCAGCACGGCCCTGTCACCCTCCTGGGCCTCGGCCAGGACGCCGACGGCACCCTCTCCTTCGTCACGTCCGAGGGCACCGTCGTCCCCGGACCCCACCTCGCGATCGGCAACACCACCAGCCGCGTCGACTTCGGCCGCGACCCCGGCGAGTGGGTCGACGCGTGGAGCGCGACGGGCGTAGGCCACCACTGGTCCCTCGCGCTGGGTCACCACACGGCCGACTTCCGGGCGGCGGCAAGCCTGTTGGGGATCGAGCACCGGAAGGTGTGAGCGAGAGCTCCTGGAGGGCACCCGGTCAGTAGGGCAACTTGATCCGATGGTTCTCCAACGCCACCGAGTAGCGGCTCAGGAGCGCGTCGAACCCCGCCAGCAGAAGCCCCGCCGCCTCCCCCGCCTCGGCCAGGTCGCCCCGCTCGCAGGCCTCCACCACCTCGGCCACATCGCCGCGGAGGATGTGCAGCGAGTCGCCCTGGATGAGCACACCGGGCAACCGGCGGCCGGGCAGACGGACCACGGCGTCGTTACCGCCATCAGTGAACAGCTCTGCGTCTATGCGCTCCATGGAGCCATCCAACCCGACATCCCCGGCCGACACCAACGACTTGGCACGCGGCGGAACTTGGGCATCGCAGAGCGGCACCCGTGAAAGGACCCCCATCACATTCGGCTCGACGCCCGCCGCCCCCGTGATGCCCTCCCCCGCGACCGGGACCCCGATCGCGGGCGTCCCGGTGCGCAGTGCCGGTCTCTTCGGCGGCGGACTGCACCGCGGTGCTCCGCGACTACTCGGAACTGCGCGCCGCCGGCTTCTCGCCCTCCGGGCAGACCCTCGCCGTCGCCACGAGCAGCGACCTCAGCCTGTGGACCCGCCGCGCCCCACACTGACGTAGGGCCGCCTCCCCGGCTCCCGGTCGCGGCCGTTCACCCAGAAGAACAGGACAAGCGAGGACACCGCGGCGACCGCGCACCACGTCGAGACGAACTCCAGCTCCCACAGCGTCCAGCAGACCATCGCGCCGGCCGTGACCAGGATCCCCATCACCACCAGCCCGCGCTCACCGGACAGGAGCAGCGAGCCGATCGTCGCCACGAGGTAGCCGGCGATGACCAGTTGGGCGTAGGGAAGATCGACGACGTAGCCCAGGGTGTGGCCGCGGATCTCGGCCGTCACGGGGTGTACGGCGAGGGCGTGGGCGAGGGCCGCCGCGGTCGCCGCGCCGATCGCGACGAGCACGCCGATCCGGGGCCGGGCCCGCCGTGGCGCGGCGCACCACACGCCCACCGGGACCCACACCGCGAGCAGGGGCATGGCGATCACGGCCCAGGCGAGGGTGGCGGGCCCGGTGCCCCCGTCGGCGGCCCACACCGCCGACTCCACGATCTGATGGGCGCCGAGCAGCAACGGCAGTGCCGCCATCGGGAGATCCGTCCGCCGCCGCGCCCGGACCACACAGGCCACTCCTACGGCGGCGACCGCCGCGCCCGCCACGAGGTCGGCCTTCGCACTCCAGCACATGGCACCTCCACGGGATCCGTTCGCGTACGCCTCGGTCACCGGCCACGCTACGTCTCCGCCCCGCCGCGTCCGGGGTGACACGACGGCCGCGGCGCGGGGTCATGACATACCCGGGAGTACTACTCCGACGCCCGTTCCGGACAACACACCGCTGCCCGGACCCAGTTGACGGCCGTGCCACGAAACCACCCCCGGCCTGCGCGGGAACGTCTTCCCATGATTGGCTGACCCCGCCCACCGCACACCGTGCGCACGCACAGGAGGACACCGCAGCCATGAGCAACGCCTACACGTTCGAGTACAAGGTCGTCAGCTTCCGGGAGTCGCTGATCGGCGACGCGCTGGACAGCGACAAGCTGGAGAAGGTCCTCAACAAGCACGCCGAGGACGGCTGGGGCCTGAAGGCCATCACCGCCGCCGACGTCAAGGGCCGCATAGGTCCCGGCGCGGTCGAGGGCCTGCTCCTCACCTTCGAGCGGCCTCGCGCGTAACCATCGATGCCGTACGCGGGACGGGGGCGGCCCGGATTCGTCAGCGCCGAGGAGTCGTGATCGGCGTACCGGGGCCCGGGATCTCCCCCGACCCGCGCGGGATCAGTTCGGTCGGCATGACGACCCTGCGGGGCGGTGACGTGTCCCCGTGGATGCGGGCGAACAGCAGATGCGCGGCGCTCGTCGCTAGGGCGACCGGGTCCTGCGCGATGACCGTGACCGGCGGCGTCAACTGCGCGGCCAGCGCGAAGTCGTCGAAGGCGATGAACGCGACGCCGGCGGGCAGCACGGCCCGTACGCCGAACGCGAGGGCCTCGTTGCCCGCGAGGACGGCCGTGGGCGGCTCCGGTGCGGAGAGGATCGCGGTGACGGCCCGGGCGGCGTCCGCGCCGGACCTCAAGCCGTGCCGGACGAGCGCCGGATCGGCGTCGATGCCCGCGGCGTTCAGGGCCGCCAGATAGCCGCGGTGGCGTTCGCCGAAGGTCCAGATCTCCGGCTTGTCGCCGAGGTAGCAGATGCGGCGGTGGCCGTGCGCGATCAGATGGCGTACGGCCTGCCGTACCGCGCCGAAGTTGTCCACCACCACGGTGTCCACGTCCAGTCCGGGCGCCACCCGGTCCACGCACACGATCTTCGTGCCCCGCGCCTGCGCCGAGCGCAGAACGCGGTGGTCGCCCGCGACCGGGGTGAGGATCAGCCCGTCGACGCGGCGGGCGGTGAAGGCCGCGATGACTTCGCGTTCGCGCCGGAGGTCGGCGCGGCTGGAGCCGATGAGGACCATGTTGCCGCGCCGGTGGGCGACGTCCTCGGTGGCCGAGGCGACGGCGGCCATGAAGGGGTCGGCAACGTTGTCCACCATCAGTCCGATGGTCTGGCTCAGTCGGTCCGTACGGCGTAACTGCCGTGCCACGTCGTCGCGTTGATAGCCCAGCTTGCGGACGGCGGCCTCCACGCGGGCGGCGGTGAGGGGTGCCACGCCCGCCTCGCCGTTGACCACCCGGGACACCGTCATCACGCTCACGCCCGCTTCCGCGGCTACGTCCTTCATCCTGGGACGGCTGGCCACGCCGCGTCCTCCAGATCTCGCCCAGCGCGACCGGACCGGCGGGCCGACAGCGGCCGTCCGAATCCCTGTCCGTCCCGACCCTTGACGCCCACTCATGGGCCTCCCAGAATCGACGAACTGTTAACGATACCAACCAGAAAGCACAGCATGGCCTCTGCAAGGGAACCACTTCTCGCGGCACACGGCGTGGTCAAGCGTTTCGGCCATGTCCACGCGCTCTCGGGCGCGGACTTCACGGCGTACGCCGGCGAGGTCGTCGCACTGATCGGTGACAACGGCGCCGGCAAGTCGACGTTGGTGAACGTACTTTCCGGCGTCCTCACCCCGGACGAGGGCGAGGTGCGCCTGGACGGGGTGCCGGTCCGGTTCACGGGGCCGATGGACGCGCAACGGCACGGTGTCGAGACCGTCTACCAGGACCTCTCGCTGGCACCGGATCTTGACGCGGCGTCAAATCTCTATCTGGGCAGGGAACTTGTGCGCGGAGGCCTGCTCGGCCGCCTGGGCGTGCTCGACCGGCCCACCATGCGCCGGGAGGCGATCGCGGCGTTCGGTGAACTGGGCGTGGAGCTGAAAGATGTGACGGCTCCTGTGACAACGTTGTCAGGAGGGCAACGGCAGTCCGTGGCCGTGGCGCGCGCGGTGGCCTTCGCCAACAAGGTCATCTTCATGGACGAACCGACCGCCGCCCTGGGCGTCGTCCAGCGGGCCCGGGTCCTGGAGACCGTGCGCAGGGTCGCCGACCGGGGCATCTGCGTCGTCCTCATCAGCCACAACATGCCCGAGGTGCTGTCGGTCGCCGACCGGATCGAGGTGCTGCGGCTGGGGCGCCGGGTCGCCTCGTTCACCGCGGCCGACGCCACGATCGAGAAACTCGTCGGCGCCATGACCGGATCGCTGGACGAGCGCGCGCCGAACGGGAACCACGACACGGTCGGCGCGACGGAAGCGGAGGACGGGCGATGAGCGCCAACAGCCAGGACATCAAGCCGGCCGCCCCGGCACAGGAGCCGCCCCCGGCCGGCGACGGACGCCTCGCGATACCCCCGTGGCTCCGACGGGCCGCCGGAATCAGCGAGTTGTGGACGTTCGTGATCCTCGTCGCGCTGGTCGCGTTCTTCACCATCGCGGCACCGGGCAAGTTCTTCACCACGTACGACATCACGCAGATCGCCGTGAACGCGGCCATCTATCTGGTGCTCGGCGTCGGCATGACGTTCGTGATCATCACCGCGGGCATCGACCTGTCGATCGGCTCGGTGCTGGTGCTCGCGGCGGTGGCCGCGGGCGAGTACAACATCCACCACGGCGGCCCCACCGCCGGCTGGTTCACGGTCGCGGTCTGTGTCGTCATCGCCCTTGCGGTTGGGGCGGGTTGGGGTGCGCTGCAGGGCGCGGTGGTGGCGACCGGGAAGGTGCCCCCGCTGATCGTGACCCTGGGCGGCCTGGGCGCGGCACTCGGCATCGCCGAACTCGCCACCGGCGGCCAGGACCCGTCCGGCGCGTCCGCGGCGCACCTTCAAAACAGCCTGGGATTCGGCAAGTTGCTCGGCATCCCCTGGATGGTGATCCTCGCCGCGGTGGTCACCGCCCTGTTCGGCGCGGTCCTCAGCGCAACGAAGTTCGGCAGCCACACCCTGGCGATCGGCTCCAACCCGACCGCCGTCCGCCGCGCGGGCATCCCGGTGGGCCGCCACCTGATCAAGGTCTACGGCCTGATGGGCCTCCTCGCCGGTCTTGGCGCGGTGATGTGGCTGGCGTCGTACGGCACGACGTCGATCGCAGGGCACTCCACCGACAACCTGAAGGTGATCACCGCGGTGGTCCTGGGCGGCACCAGCCTGTTCGGCGGGCGGGGTTCGGTGCTGGGCACCGTGATCGGCGTGTTCATCCCCGCGGTGCTGACCACCGGGCTGATCGTCATCGGCGTTCAGCAGTACTGGCAGGACGTCGCCGTCGGTGTCGTCCTGGTCGCCGCCGTCTACATCGACCAGATGCGCAGGAAGACCCGGGAGCGCGCATGACTCCCGGCACGACTCCCGCTCCAGCCTTCGCCCCAACCCTCGTATGACCCAGGAGGACACCCTTATGTCGAGCATCCGCATCTCACGCAAAGTACTGGTCGCCGCGGGCACCGTGCTGGTCCTGACCGGCGCCGCCGCCTGCAGTTCGTCGAGCGACAGCGGCAGTTCGGGGTCGAAAGGAGGGGCCTCCGGCAAGAAGGTCCGGCTGATCACCGGCGTGAAGAGCGACCCCTTCTACATCACCATGACCTGCGCGGCGCAGACCGAGGCCAAGGCCAAGGGCATGGAGTTCAGCGCCGACGGCTCCGCGCAGTGGGACGTGTCGGTCCAGCGCCCGCTCATCGACTCGGTGGCGGCGACCCGGCCGGACGGACTCCTGATCTCGCCGGTCGACGTGAGTGCGCTGACCCCCTCGCTCAAGCAGATCCAGTCGTCCGGGACCAAGGTCGCGCTGGTGGACACCACGGTCACCGACCCGTCGATCGGCATCACCCGTATCTCGTCCGACAACGAGAAGGGCGGCCGGGTGGCGGCCGACGCGCTCGCCAAGCTGATGAACGAGAAAGGCTCGGCCATCGTCATCAGCGTCAAGCCCGGCGTCTCCACCACCGACGCCCGCATCAAGGGCTTCACGGAGGAGATGAAGAAGTACCCGGACATCAAGATGCTGCCCACCCTCTACGACAACGACCTGCCGGCCACCGCGGCCTCCCAGATCCAGTCGACGCTGGCGGCCCACCCCGACCTGGGCGGTGTCTTCGCGGGCAACACGAACACCGGCCAGGGCATAGCCACCGGTCTCAAGCAGGCGGGCAAGGAGGGCACGGTGAAGGTCGCCGCGTTCGACGCCGAGCCGGACGAGATCGCCTCGCTGAAGGCGGGCACCCTCCAGGTCCTGGTCGCGCAGGACCCGGCGGCGATCGGCAAGGAGGCCGTCGACGAGCTCGCGGCCGCCTTCGAGGGCAAGACGGTCCGGAAGTCGATCGGCACCAACATGGTCGCCATCACCAAGGCGAACATGAACCAGCCCGAGATCAGCAAGTACTTCTACAAGGCGGGGTGTTGAGCACAGTCCCACCGCCGCCGCTGCCGGGTGCCCTCCTGCGTCACGGGCGCCCGGCAGTGGCGTATCAAAGGAGGGATCGAGCCGTATCGAAAAGGGGGATCAGAAAGGGGACTTTGCATGACCATGCGCGAGGGTGCATAATCTTCCCATGTCTAAGGTCCTCACCTCCCTCCCCACCGGCGAGCGCGTCGGCATCGCCTTCTCCGGCGGACTCGACACCTCGGTCGCGGTCGCCTGGATGCGCGACAAGGGTGCCGTCCCCTGCACCTACACCGCCGACATCGGCCAGTACGACGAGCCCGACATCGCCTCGGTGCCCGGCCGCGCGCAGGCCTACGGCGCCGAGATCGCGCGGCTGGTCGACTGCCGTGCGGCGCTGGTCGAGGAGGGTCTGGCCGCGCTGACCTGCGGAGCGTTCCACATCCGCTCCGGCGGGCGCGCCTATTTCAACACCACCCCCCTGGGCCGCGCCGTCACCGGCACGCTGCTGGTGCGGGCGATGCTTGAGGACGACGTCCAGATCTGGGGCGACGGCTCGACCTTCAAGGGCAACGACATCGAGCGGTTCTACCGCTACGGCCTGCTGGCCAACCCCCACCTGCGGATCTACAAGCCCTGGCTGGACGCGGACTTCGTGACGGAGCTCGGCGGCCGCAAGGAGATGTCGGAGTGGCTGCTCGCGCACGAGCTGCCGTACCGGGACAGCACGGAGAAGGCGTACTCCACCGACGCCAACATCTGGGGCGCCACCCACGAGGCCAAGACCCTGGAGCACCTGGACACGGGTGTGGAGACCGTCGAGCCGATCATGGGCGTGCGCTTCTGGGACCCGTCGGTCGAGATCGTCACCGAGGACGTGACGATCGGCTTCGACCAGGGCCGCCCGGTGACGATCAACGGCAAGGAGTTCTCCTCCCCCGTAGACCTCGTCATGGAGGCCAACGCGATCGGCGGCCGACACGGCCTGGGCATGTCCGACCAGATCGAGAACCGGATCATCGAGGCGAAGAGCCGCGGTATCTACGAGGCCCCGGGCATGGCCCTGCTGCACGCGGCCTACGAGCGCCTGGTGAACGCGATCCACAACGAGGACACGGTCGCCCAGTACCACAACGAGGGCCGGCGCCTCGGCCGTCTGATGTACGAGGGCCGCTGGCTGGACCCGCAGGCCCTGATGGTCCGGGAGTCCCTGCAGCGCTGGGTCGGCTCTGCGATCACTGGTGAGGTCACCCTGCGGCTGCGGCGCGGCGAGGACTACTCGCTGCTCGACACCTCGGGCCCGGCGTTCAGCTACCACCCGGACAAGCTCTCCATGGAGCGCACCGAGGACTCGGCCTTCGGCCCGGTCGACCGCATCGGCCAGCTCACCATGCGCAACCTCGACATCGCCGACTCCCGCGCCAAGCTGGAGCAGTACGCCGGCCTCGGCCTCATCGGCACCGGCAACACCGCGATCGGCGCCGCCCAGGCCGCCGCGACCGGCCTCATCGGCAGCATGCCGGAGGGCGGCGCCGAGGCCATCGCCTCCCGCGGCGAGGTCTCCGAGGACGACGCGCTCCTGGACCGCGCCGCGATGGAGTCCGGCACGGACTGATCGACTCCGGGGATCAGCACCGCCGAAAGGCCGGTTCGACGCGTTGGGCGTCGGACCGGCCTTTCGGCGTTCGGGGCGGGAACGGATCGGTCACCGAGGCCCACGTACCCTTCCCCCGTGACCACGCACAAGACCGCCGCCGTGAGCGTCGAAGCGATGCTCGACGACCTCCGGACCCTCGTCGAGATCGAGTCCCCCTCCCGTGACCTGGATGCGTTGCGGGAGTCGGCCAAGATCGTCGGCGCTGTCATCGAAGGGCGGCTCGGTGGGCGGGCCGAACTGGTGGAGAGTGAAGGTGGGCCGCACGTCCGCTGGTCCGGCGGTGGTACACCCCGCGTGCTGGTCCTCGGTCACCACGACACCGTGTTCCCGCTCGGCACCCTCGCGCGCCGCCCCTTCCTGGTCGAGGGCGGGCGGGTGACCGGACCCGGTGTTTTCGACATGCTGGGCGGTCTGGTGCAGGCGATCCATGGGCTGGCGGCGCTGGACGACCTTTCGGGCGTCGAGATCCTCATGACCGCCGACGAAGAGGTCGGTTCGCGCTCCTCCCGGGCGCTCATCGAGGAACGTGCCCTCGCCTGCGGTGCCGTGCTCGTGGTCGAGGGGGCCGCCGACGGCGGGGGTGTGAAGACCGGCCGTAAGGGATGCGGCACGTTCGAGGTCTCCGTCGCGGGCCGGGCCTCGCACGCGGGACTGGAGCCCGCGGCCGGGGTCAACGCGCTGGTCGAGGCGGCCCACCAGGTGCTGGACATCGCGGCGTTGGCGCGGCCCGAGGTCGGCACGACGGTCACGCCGACCGTCGCGTCCGCCGGAACGCTGGACAACGTCGTCCCCGCGCGGGCGACCGTCGTCGTGGATGTGCGGGTCGAGTCGGCCGGCGAGAAGGAACGGATCGAGGCCGCGTTCGCCGCCCTCGCCCCGCATCTCGACGAGGCCGTGATCACCGTAGAGGGAGGTGTCGGTCGGCCGCCGATGCCCGAGTCGTCCGCGGCCGAACTGTTCGCGGTGGCGCGGCGGTTGCTGCCCGGGCTCGAAGGCCGGGCGGTCGGCGGCGGTAGCGACGGGAACTTCACGGCCGCGCTGGGGGTGCCGACGCTCGACGGGCTGGGCGCGGTCGGGGGCGGGGCCCACGCCGACCACGAGTATCTGCTCGTCGCGTCGATGGCCGAGCGGGCGCACCTCGTCGCCGGACTGGTGGACGCGATCCGGCGCGCCTGACCCCGGGTTTGTCAGGTCCGTTCGGGCGGCATCAACAGGCCGTCGGAGAGCCATACTTGACCATGCGGGGGATCGTCCCGTGATGGCCTGATACGGGAGCGGCATTCAGTGAGCAGTGTCAGCACAGTTGCGGGGAAGGTCGAAGTACGGCTCCGCTGGGATCCGAGTCCCTGGGGGCAGCAGCCGCGCCATCTGGACATCGTCGCGGCGACCTACTCGGCCGAGGCCCCGCACGGACGTCCGGTGTACGTCGTCAACTCCGAGAGCCGCTCGCCGGACGGCACGATCAACATGAGCCGGCACAGCGAGAGCGGCCAGGGGTACGGCTACATGGAGGTGATGGTCCTCGAACTCGACCGGCTCGCCGCGTCCTTCGCGCGGGTGGTCGTGGGAGTGGCGATCCACCAGAACGGCGGGACCAGGACGTTCGGTGATCTGTCGCATGCCAGGGCGCTGGTCGTGGAGGGGTACAAGGAGCTGCTGTCGGACGACTTCGCGGAGGTGGCCGGGTCCACCGCCGCGACCGTCGCGGAGTTCACCAAGGACGCCTCCGGAGCCTGGGAGTTCCGCGCGATGGTGCGCGGGTTCGACAGCGAACCGGCGGGGTTCACCGCGGAGATGGGCAGCGTGTCTCGGCCCTGACCGGCTGCTCCGCCTGGAACTGCGGAAGCAGCGCCGTGACGGTCGGCCGCTTGTGGCGCACCTCGTGGACCACGCCCAGGACGACGGCCGTGGCCACCGCCACCAGGTGTTCACGGCCGGCCAGGTTGGGTTTCACGATCGACTCCCACACCATCGACCCGCCGGTGAGGAAGAACACGACGGGCGCGCGCCGCACGACGGCGAGATACGTGAACAGTCCTACGACCGCCGCGGACGGCCCGGTGTCGAGGACGTGCCCGATCTCGGGCCGCAGCCCGATGCCGCCGCAGCCGGGCCCGATCAGGAGCATCACGCGCACCGTGAGGGTGCCGGCCAGGGTGGTCGCGTAGGCCACGACCAGTGTGCGGGCCCGGCCGAGGGCCAGCTCGGCCAGCGCGAAGGCGAGGAACAGCTGGGTGATGCCGGCCCAGACGGGCAGGTCGAGGGCGGGGACGTACAGCGATATGGGGGTGCGCAGCAGGGCGAGCCACAGGGGCAGGTCGCCCTGGACGCCGCCGATGTCCCGCACGATCACGGCTCCGGTCGGGTTCTGGGCGAGGGCGTGGAAGAAGATGACGCCGAAAGCGGCGACGAACGCCAGGGACACCCCCATCAGTCCGCGCCGCAGCAGCTGTCGTACCGGATCGACGACGATGCCCTGCCATTCACCCCGCAGTGTGCGCCAGATGAACAACGGTCCCCAACTCCCCCACCATCGGCCAAACATACGGATCGGAATCTAGCCCCCTGTGCGCTTCTTGTGCGTCCCGGGTCGGCCCGAGCTGGTTGGCGCGGCTCGCGGACGGTACGGGTGGGGCTGATATTGAAGAGTGGGAAGCTTTCCCGACGGTTGTTCGACGACTGAAGGAAGCGGAGGGCCGGTGCGCACCTCAAGAGATCCGGCCGGCTCCACCGTGGTAGACGCAGGGCAGCGCTCCACACCTCCGCTCAGCTGGGCCGTGGTCGTGTTCTGGCTCGTCGTCGTCACACTGATGGTGGCGGTGACCGGTATCGCGCTGGGCCGGGACACCCGGCCCGCCCCCTTTCTGGTGGTGCTGCCCGCGCTGCTCGCCGGGCGCGGAACCGTACGGCAGACCACCGTCGCCTCCGTGTGGGTGACACTCGTCATCGTCGGCTCCCTCGTCGACACCCCGCTGGGCACGGCGGGCGCCGACGCGGCCGTCGTCGCCTTCACCCTGGTGTTCAACGGCCTCAGCGTGGCGCGCGCGGCGCAGCGGATCCGCTGGGAGAGCGAGATCGCCCGGCTGCGCTCGGCGGCTGCCGCACTGCAACGCCAGATCCTGCGCCCGTTCCCCCTGATGACCGACCAGCTGCTGGTCCACGGCCTGTACCGGCCCGTTGAGGAGGACAGCCGGGTGGGCGGCGACGTCTACGAGGTCGTGTCCTCGCCCTACGGCAGCCGCGTCTTCATCGCCGACGTCCAGGGCAAGGGCCTCCAGGCGATCAGCGCCGCGTTCGCCGTACTGAGCGCCTTCCGTGAGGCGGCCGTGGCCGAGCCCACGCTCACCGCCGTCGTCGACGCCCTGGAGGAGGCGGTGCTACGGCACAACTCCTTCGCGGCGCAGACCGGTGAGCGGGAGCGGTTCGTGACGGCGCTCGTCCTGGGCATCGACGCCGAGCAGGAGGTGCAGGCGATCAACTGCGGTCATGTCGCTCCGCTGCTGCTGCACAAGGAGCGGGCCGAGCCGGTGCTCCGGCAGGAGCCCTGCGTGCCGCTGGGCCTCGACGCGCTGGCCCCTGAGCCGCGTACCGTCGAGTGGTTCGCCTTCCCGTCGGACGGCACCCTTCTGCTCTGCACGGACGGCGTCACCGAGGCGCGCGATCCGTCCGGCGCGTTCTATCCCCTGGAGGAGCGGGCGGCGACCTGGGGCGAGGTCCTCCCGAAGGATGTACCGGCCACCGTCTACGGCGATCTGCGGCGCCACACGGCTGGCACGCCCCGGGACGACACCGCGCTGCTGGTGCTGCGCAGGCGGGGCGACGCGGGCCTCTCCTGACGGACCCTGCCGAGCCTGACGGAGCAGGCCGGTCAGGGGCGGCCGCCCTGGCGGGGGTCGCCCGCGGTGAGGTGTTCGAGGACCTCGGCCAGTTCCTGGCAGGCCTTCTCCACCGAGAGTCTGGTGTTGCGCTGCTCGGTGATGACCGAGGACAGCAGCAGGGCGGTGAGGGCCATCGTGCCGTTGAAGGCCTGGAGTTTCATCATGACCTCGACGTGGGTCAGCTCGGCGAACGGGCCCGTCTCCTGGGTCGCCGCGATGGTGGCCATGACGGAGGCGAAGAGGGCGCACAGCATGCTGCCCGCGAAGCGGAAGCGCAGTGCCGCCCAGATCAGCAGCGGATAGATCAGGAACAGCAGGCTGATGTGGTTGTGGGTGACGAGGGGGACGATCACGCCGATGGTGGCCGCGAGCAGCAGGGCCTCCTTCCAGCGATGCAGGTCCAGGGGCGGGCGCACGGTCCGCAGCATGAGCAGGAGCGGCGTGACGATCAGCACACCCATCGCGTCGCCCACCCACCAGCCCAGCCAGACCGGCCAGAAGGAGTGCGCGGCCAGCTTGTCGGTGACGACGAGCAGCCCGACCCCGCAGGTCGCGCTGATCAGCATGGCGGAGAGAGCGCCGAGGAAGACCAGGGCGAGGCCGTCCCGCAGCCGGCCGAGGTCGGTGCGGAAGCCCACCCGGCGCAGCATGAGGTAGGCGCAGGCGGGTGCCACGGTGTTGCCCGCCAGGACGACGAGCACGGTCGGCTGGAGCGAGGTGATCGACATGATCACGAGGAGTACGCCGAGGGCGATGCCGGGCAGCACCCGCAGCCCGAAGATCAGCAGGCAGGCCACCGCGACGCCGGTGGGCGGCCAGATGGGAGTGAACACGGCGCCCTCGACGACGAGCTCCCGCAGCAGGCCGAGCCGTCCCGCCGCGAAGTAGCCGCCGGCGACGGCCAGCGTCAGGAGGGCGTACCCGGCCGGTCGCCGCAGATCCTCGAAACCCACCACAGCTGCCATCAGACACTGAGGCGGCCGTGTCGGCGAGGCGAGCGTGGCGGGGCCGGGCCGCGCGGGAGGGAGCCGGCACCTGACCGGTGCCTGTGAGCGGGGCGCGGCGCGGACGGCCGTAAGACCGTCAAGGCGCCCCGGCAGGGACATGGCGGCAGCCCGGCCATACCTCCGCCGGACGGGCCCTACGCGCCGGTGTCGGGTGCGTCGTGTCCCACGACCAGGACCGCCGCGTCGTCCTCGTGTCCCACGCGCTCGGCTCCCTTGATCACGGCGGCCGCGAGCGAGCCTGCCTCCATGCCCGCCACGGCGGCGACTCCGGCGAGACGCATCACCTGATCGAGGCCTTCGTCGACGCTCATCGAGGGGCCCTCCACGACGCCGTCGGTCACCAGGACGAAGACACCGCCGGTGGTGAGCCTGTGCTCGGTCACGGGATACCGCTGTCCGGCGACGATGCCGAGGGGCGGGCCGCCCTCGTCGTCGGTGATGCCGGAGCGGCCGTCGGCGGTGGCCCAGACGGAGGGTATGTGTCCGGCCCGCGCGCTCTCCAGCACCCCGGTGATCGGGTCCAGGCGCATGAAGGTGCAGGTCGCGAAGAGTTCGGTGCCGAGGGACAGGAGCAGGTCGTTCGTCAGGGAGAGGAGTTCGCCGGGCTCGCTGGTGACGGACGCGAGGGCGCGCAGACCCACCCTCACCTGGCCCATGAACGCGGCCGCCTCGATGTTGTGGCCCTGGACGTCGCCGATGGACAGGCCGATGCGCCCGTCGGGCATCGTGAAGGCGTCGTACCAGTCGCCGCCCACGTTGAGGCCGTGGTTGGCGGGCGAGTACTTGACCGCGAGGTGGAACCGGGGAGTGACGGGCATGTCGCCGGGCAGCATGCCGCGCTGCAGGGCGACGGCCAGTTCGAGCAGGGAGCGCTGCAGCTCCGCCCGCTCGCGTGCCTGGGCGGTCAGCGTCCCGAGTCTGGCCAGCAGTTCGTCACCGTCGTCCATGGGGAGCTTGCGGGACATTGACCACTCCAAGGGGGTTGGTACCGCTATAAGCATAAAGAACGGATTTCCTTCCCTCGGAAACGCACACAGACAGGACGCACGGAGGCGGTACGACAACGGCCCGGCCACCGCCGAAGCGGGGCCGGGCCGACCGGTCGTACGTGCCGCGTCAGCCCTGGCGGGCCTTGAAGCGCGGGTCCTTCTTGTTGATCACGAACGTCACGCCACGACGGCGTACCACCTGCGCGCCGGGCTTGGCCTTCAGCGAGCGCAGGGAATTGCGGACCTTCATGACTGCCTCCCATAGCGGCGCTCGAAGCGCTCCACACGGCCCGCGGTGTCCACGACACGCGTGTTGCCGGTGTAGAACGGGTGGCTGGCCGACGAGATCTCGACGTCGATCAGCGGGTAGGTGTTCCCGTCCGCCCACTCGATCGTGCGCGCCGACCGCGCGGTCGAGGTGGTCAGGAACGCGGTGTCCGCCGCGCGGTCGCGGAAGACGACCGGACGGGACACGGGGTGGATGCCAGACCTCATGGTGCTTCCTTCCTCAGGCCGTCCGTTGCGGGACGGCCGCTCTGCTGTGTTCGTGGGACCGCCGCTCGGCTTGCTTCGTGAAACTGCCGCTCGGCTCACTTCGTGGGACCGCCGCCGAGTTCGACTCAACGCTCCTCGCGGAAGTCGACGTGCTCCCCCGCCACCGGGTCGTACTTGCGCAGGACCAGCCGGTCGGGGTCGTTGCGACGGCTCTTGCGCGTCACGTAGGTGACGCCGGTCCCGGCCGTCGACTTCAGGGTGACGACGGGACGGTTCGTGGTGCGTGCCATGAGGACCTCCTTCCGCCCACATCCCGGGATCTTGTCCCGGGCATGTCAGCTACGTACGTCTCAACACGGGCACCCCTCGGTCCATTCCCGGCTCCGTCCCCTGGTACGAGACGGTCTCCGACCAGGGCGGGACGGCCTACGCCGCCACCACCGCCGCCCGCTCACGAGCCGCCCGTACGGCCTGCGAGAGCCCCTCGATGTCGTACGCGCCATGGTGCCTACGGCCGTTCACGAAGAAGGTCGGCGTGCCCGCGACCCCGCTGAGGTCGGCCGACTCGACGTCCTCGGCGACGTGGCCCGACCCCTCGTGGGCCCGCATGTCGCGTTCGAAGCGGGTGGTATCCAGGCCGATCTGTTCGGCGTAGGCCCGCAGGTCCTTGAAGCGCAGGGCGCCCTGGTGGCTGAGGAGCAGGTCGTGCATCTCCCAGTAGCCGCCCTGCAGCGCGGCGGCCTCCGCGGCCTCGGCGGCGAGCTGGGCGTGCTCGTGGACGTCGGTGAGCGGGAGGTGCCGCCACACGTACCGCACCTCGTCCCCGAAGGAGCCGAGCAGTTCACGGACGACCGGCTCGGCCTGGCCGCAGTAGGGGCATTCGTAGTCGCCGTACTCCACGACGGTCACCGGGGCGTGGCGCGGTCCGCGCAGGTGGTCGCGGTCGGGGTCGACGGGGACCGACAGGTCGACGATGGTCTCCGCCCGGCCGAACAGCACCCTGGGCCGGATCTGCGGCGGCAGCAGTCCGATCACTCCCGTGACCAGCCGGCCGACCAGGAAGGAGCAGATGACGGCGCTGAGGATGCCCGTCTTCGCGTCCTCCAGGGTGGTCCCGTCGAAGGCGAGGGTCGCGATCAGCAGGGAGACCGTAAAGCCGACGCCCGCCAGCGTGCCGCCCGCAGTCACCGCTCCCCAGCCGACCGGCGGCCGGATCCGGCCCCGGGACAAGACGCTGGTCAGCGCGGTCGAGGAGACGATGCCGAGCGGCTTGCCGACGACGTACCCGATGAGGATGCCGAGCGCTACGGGCGAGGTGAAGGCCCTGGCGAGCTGCTCCCCGCTGATCTGCAGACCGGCGTTGGCCAGCGCGAAGAGCGGGACCACGACGTAGCTCGCCCACGGGTGGTAGATGCGCTGGAGACGGTCGTTCGGGGAGATCGACGCCGCGATGCCGGCGCGTACGTCGCGTTCCAGCTCGGGTGTGGGCTGCTCGCGGAAGAGCCGGAACAGGCCGGTGGCGCGCTCCAGGTCGTCACGCCCCGCCGGATAGGCGTACGTGATCAGCCCCATGGCGAGTCCGATCACGACGGGGTCCACGCCCGACTTGAGCAGGGCGACCCAGGCGACGAGCCCGAGCAGCGCGTACAGCGGACCCCGGCGCACCCGGAACCGCCGGAGCAGCATGACGACGGCGAACGTACCGACGGCGACCAGGAGTGCCGGTACGGCGATGTGGTCGCTGTAGAAGACTGCGATCACGACAAGCGCGAGGAAGTCGTCGACGACGGTGATCGTGAGGAGGAACACGCGCAGCCCGGGCGGCATGTGGCGGCCCACGACCGCGAGCATGCCCAGCGCGAACGCCGTGTCGGTGGACATCACCGCGCCCCAGCCGTCCGCCGTCCCGTGCCCGCTGTTGATCGCCAGGTAGATGGCGATCGGCACGAGCATGCCGCTGGCGCCCGCGACCATCGGCAGCGCCAGCCGCCTGCGTTCGCGCAGCTCGCCCATGTCGAACTCGCGGCGCGCCTCCAGGCCGACGACGAGGAAGAACAGCGTCATCAGCCCGCTGTTGACCCACTCGCGCAGGTCGAGGGAGACCCCGTGCGAGCCGAGCCGGACGGAGAGGTGGGTCTCCCAGAACGACTCGTACGCCGACGGCGTGACGTTGGCCCAGACGAGCGCGACGATCGCCGCCGCCACCAGGACAGCGGCACTGCCGGTCTCCGTCCGCAGGAAGTCACGCAGCGGGGTGCGCGCTTCGTCGCCGCACGTGGTCTGCCCCGTGTAGTCGGTCGTTTCGAAGGACATACGGGGTTCACTTCCGTCGTGCGTCATGGCTCACGTGTCGGCCCAACCCGCCTGCCACACCATTCATTCCTACGGCAGCCGGTACCACGGCCTCCGGGTCAGCCGCCCAGCGCCGCCCCGACCACGGCCTTCGCCTCCTCCTGCACCTGGCCGAGGTGGTCGGGGCCGAGGAAGGACTCGGCGTAGATCTTGTAGACATCCTCGGTGCCGGAGGGCCGCGCCGCGAACCAGGCATTCGCGGTCGTCACCTTGATGCCGCCGAGGGACGCGCCGTTGCCGGGTGCCTCGGTGAGGACGCCGGTGACGGGCTCGCCGGCCAGGGTGTCGGCGGTGACCTGAGCGGGCGAGAGCTTGGCGAGCAGCGCCTTCTCCTCGCGGGACGCCGGGGCGTCGATCCGGGCGTAGGCGGGCGAGCCGAACCGGTCCGTGAGCGCCGTGTAGTGCTGGGACGGCGTCTTCCCGGTGACCGCCGTGATCTCGCTGGCGAGCAGCGCCAGGATGATGCCGTCCTTGTCGGTGGTCCACACGGAGCCGTCCCGGCGCAGGAAGGAGGCACCGGCCGACTCCTCGCCGCCGAAGCCGAGCGAGCCGTCGACCAGTCCGTCCACGAACCACTTGAAGCCGACGGGCACCTCGACGAGCCGGCGCCCGAGGTCGGCGGCGACCCGGTCGATCATCGAGGAGGACACCAGCGTCTTGCCCACGCCCGCGTCGGCGGGCCACTGCTCGCGGTGGGCGTAGAGGTAGGCGATGGCGGCGGCCAGGTAGTGGTTGGGGTTCATCAGGCCCGCGTCCGGGGTGACGATGCCGTGCCGGTCGGAGTCGGCGTCGTTGCCGGTGGCGATGTCGAACCGGTCGCGCTGGGCGATCAGCGAGGCCATCGCGTACGGCGACGAGCAGTCCATGCGGATCTTGCCGTCCCAGTCCAGCGTCATGAACCGCCAGGTCGGGTCCGTGAGCGGATTGACGACGGTCAGGTCGAGCCGGTGCGCCTCGGCGATCCGGCCCCAGTAGGCGACGGACGCCCCGCCCAGCGGGTCGGCGCCGATCCGCACGCCCGCCGTACGGATCGCGTCCAGGTCGAGCACGCTCGGCAGGTCGGCGACGTACGTGCCGAGGAAGTCGTAGCGGCCCGTGCCGGGGGCGGCGAGCGCGCGGGTGTACGGGATGCGGCGTACGTCCTTCAGGCCGCCCGCGATGATGTCGTTGGCTCGGTCCTGGATCCAGGAGGTGGCCTCGGAGCCGGCCGGGCCGCCGTTCGGCGGGTTGTACTTGAAGCCGCCGTCGCCGGGCGGGTTGTGGGACGGGGTGACCACGACGCCGTCCGCGAGGCCCGAGGTGCGGCCGCGGTTGTGGGCGAGGATCGCGTGGGACACCGCCGGGGTGGGCGTGTAGCCGTCCGCGCTGTCGATGAGGACCGTGACCTCGTTGGCGGCGAACACCTCCAGGGCGGTGACCTTCGCGGGCTCGGACAGCGCGTGGGTGTCGGCCCCGATGAAGAGGGGCCCGTCGGTGCCCTGGTCGGCGCGGTACTCGCAGATGGCCTGGCTGGTGGCCGCGATGTGGTCCTCGTTGAACGCGGTCGCCAGGGACGAGCCCCGGTGCCCGGAGGTGCCGAACGCGACGCGCTGCCCCGGCTCGGTGGGGTCCGGGTGCAGCGCGTAGTACGCGGTGACCAGACGGGCTACGTCGACGAGATCCTCTGCGCGGGCCTGTTCGCCCGCTCGCTCGTGTGGCATGGTGGCCCGCTCCTCCGTATCGACCGACTTCGCGTACGGCCCCATCTTTCCTCGTCAGGGGCGCGTTTAGCGAGTACACCCCCTCCGCCTGTGGAAAACCCCGGCCGCCGCTGTCCGTCAGTACCGGTGGCGCCGGTCCAGCTGCTTCAGCACCGCGCCCGCCATGGCCGCCTCGCCCTTCGCGTTGGGGTGCGCCGGAGCCGCCGGGGAGGCGGGCTGCAGCGGCTCTATCCAGCGGTCGGCGGGCGCCTTGCACATGTCGTGGCCGACGGTCGGGCCGTAAGTGTCCACGTACTCCGCGCCGTTGAGCGCGGCCACCAGACGGAGCATCAGGTTGAGGCGCTTGCCGGTGTCCCGCAGATAGGGGAAGTCCTTGGCGGCGAACGGCACCGAGGGGTAGCAGCCGCTGCCGTCGTCGGGCAGGAGGTCCGGGTAGCCGACGACGAGCACACGCGCGTGCGGTGCCTGCTTGTGCACCGCACGCAGGACCTTGGTGACCTTCGGCGCGGTGTTGAGGACGGCCAGCGCCAACTGGTCGACGCCTGAGGTGTTGTAGTAGCGCTGGCACGGGTTGCCCGTCAGGTCCGTGGCGCTGAGCTTGGCGCAGGTGCCGATGATGGTGCTGAACCCGATGTCGTTGCCGCCGATCTGCACGGTCACCAGGTCCGTGTTCCGCTGTACGGCGTCCAGTTGGGGCGGGTTGGTGCCCTGCGCCTTCCACATCTCCGCGGTCGTCGCACCGCTGCAGCTCACGTCCTTGAGGACGGTCCCTCTTTGGTCCGCCGTCACCACGGAGGGGTAATTGTGGTCGGAGCGGGCGCAGTTGGCGTCCACCTGGGTCGGTATGTACGGGCCCGAGGTGTAGGAGTCGCCGAGCGCCACGTACTGGGTTGAACGGCCGTGCCCGTGGCCCGAGTTGTGCGCGGCCGCCGGTGCCGCGGACGCGACGACGAGGGCGCAGCCGCTGACCGCCGCGGCGACCGCCACGGCCCTGCCGCGATGGTTCGCCGTCATGACCGGATGCGTCTCACGCTTCATGAGGTTCCTCCCCAGGTACGAGACGGTGCGACGGGACGGGCCCGCTACGGTCGTCTCTCGTTCAACTGGCCTTGTATACCGGGCGGTAGGTACCTGGGGCCAGAGGTCTGGCGGGACGAGTTCGCTGCCCGAACGGTCACGGCTCCCGCCGAAACAGTTCGGCCGGTTTGGTGGCCGGTTCCCGTCCCCGCGCACGTGGACCACGTCCGGCGGGTATCCCTTCCGCAGGCGTCAACGCGCTTGGGGGTGGGGGGAGTTGGCTCTGTTGCCGCAGAGGCTGCGGAGGCACGAGAAGCGCGAGTCGTGGCGCTCGCGAAGGCGCGAGGCGATCCGTGCGCTGCGCGCCCAGGGACGCTACGGCCCCGGACTGCGCGAGGTGCTGCCCGCCCTCGTCGTGGTAGCCGTCGTCGTGTGCGGGATCGTGGCCGGGCTCGCCGTGGCGTACCGCACCCTCGGCGCCGGCGCGCTCGCCGGCGGCCTGGCGCTGCTCGCCGTGATCGCGGCGGCCGTGGTCCGGCACAACCGGCCGCTGGCCCGTCGCCGGCTGGGCTACTACACGCCCGAGGAGATCTCCGACCTCGATGTGGAGGGGCTCGCCCTGGCCGTGTCCCGGATGCTGCGCCGGGACGGCTGGCGGGCGCTGGCCCGGCCCGACGAGCAGGGCCAGCAGCGTGTCCGTGCGCGCGACCGGCTCGGCCGCCGTCTGGAGGTGGCCTTCCGGCCGGTCGCCGAGCCGCTGCCCGGCGAGGAGACCCCGACGCGATCGCCACGCTCGGTCGGCTCCGGACCGCATCTCCGTCTCGTCGTCCACCGGGGCACCTTCAGCCGACGTGACGTGCAGTGGGCGCGTCGGCAGGGCGGCGTCCAGCTCATCGACGGCTCACGCCTACGGCGCTGGGCCCACGGCACTCCCCTGCACCGGCTGCCCGAGGTCCCCTGACCCGTCCCCCGACACATCTCTCGAAACGCGGAACGAGCCGCGGGCGCGGGGCCCACGGCTCGTTCACGGTACGGCTCGTCAGTCCGCGGACTCGCAGTGGTTGCCCAGCGCGGGGTTCAGCAGACCGATGACGTTGATCGAGTTGCCGCACAGGTTGAGGTCCAGGTCGACCGGCACCTGGATGACGTTTCCGGAGAGCACGCCCGGGCTGTCGCTGGCGGTACCGACAGGCTCCGGGTCCGCGCTCGCCGTACCGGCACACAGCAGCAACGCCGCACCCGCCAGACCCACCACGGCCGTCAGACGCTTCCTCATGAAGAACTCCTGTCATTCGGAGGGGCATGTCCCTCCACGCTGAGGGTGCGCCGGGGGGTCACGACACTCTTCGGCCGCCGAACGGGTGGTAGCCGCCCGCTCAGGCCTCCAGGCCGGCGGCGACCGTAGCCCCCAGCTCCCAGCACGCCTCGACACCGGTCCTGTCCGGCTCGCCGGTCAACGTCACCGCATCCGCGACCCGCCGCCAGCCCAGCCCGGTCGTGATCGACTCGATGCCGCGCACGGCACCCGTCACGTCGTTCCCACCGTGCACGTAGTAGCCGAAGGGCCGGCCCCGGGTCTCGTCCAGGCACGGGTAGTAGATCTGGTCGAAGAAGTGCTTGAGCGCGCCGGACATGTAACCGAGGTTCGCGGGCGTGCCCAGGAGATATCCGTCGGCTTCCAACACGTCCGACACGGTCGCGGCCAGGGCGGCCCGCCGTACGACCCGCACGTCCTCGATCTCCGGTGTCGTGGCGCCGGCGACGACGGCCTCGAACATCGCCTGGCAGTTGGGCGAGGGGGTGTGATGGACGATCAACAAGGTGGGCACGGGGCGAACCTACCCTCAGCTCGGCACCACTCTCGTCACCTTGCCCTGAGGGGTCGCCTTCACATAACCGCCCTCCCCGTAGTCATTGCTCAGGTAGACCGACATGCTTGCAGGGGAGTCGAAGTCACTGCTCGGTACCGCGACCAATAGGTAACGGGATGTCGGATTCTTGATCTTCAGCGACTTCTCCGCGCTGGCGAGCAACCCAGGCACGGCGTCCCACTTGAAGTCGTCCAGCTTCACCGGCTGATCTCCGTCTGTCACCGTGCCCTTGTTGTCGAACGCCTCGTCGAAACCGGTACCAGAGCGGTAGGTGTAGCTGGCGTACCTGGTGTTGCTGCCCTTCACCATCACATCCGCGATGACATATCCCGGGTAGACGGAGAAGTCGGAAAACCTGTCACTGCCCGTCTTCTCCTCGAACGCCTTGATCGCGGTCCGGATGCCCGACGGAGTGAGCATGTCCTGCGTCTTCACGGCGGCACTGCTCTGACTCGCCGAGACGGTGGGCGTGGTGCTCTGCTGCTGCGTCTGACCGGTGGCACCCGGGGACGTACTCGTGTCGTCCTTGTCGTTCCCGCCCGGCAGCGCCTTCCAGGCGAGCGTGCCGATGAGCAGTACGCCTACGACGCTGGAGGCGACCGCGACGCCCCGGTTCCGCTTCGCCGGACGTCGCCGACTGCCCGTCGCCTGCATACCGCCGGTCGGCGGCAGCGACGGAGGCACCGGAGGTGCGAGCCGGTACGAGGTGGTTTCCGGGCGGCGGTCCTCGGGCTGCTGTGCGGCGGCGGCCAGCATCCGGCCGACCGTCCCGGCGTCCGGCCGTGCCTCGGGATCGCGGACCAGGACACAGGACAGCACCGGCGTCAGCGATCCCGCCCGCACCGGTGGCGGCACGTCCTCCTGGAGTACGGCGGCCAGCGTGGCCAGGGTCGTACCGCGCTGGAGCGGGTGGTGGCCCTCGACGGCGACGTAGAGCATCATCGCGAGCGACCACAGGTCGGCGGCGGGGCCGCCGCTCTGGCCGGAGACCCGTTCCGGGGCCATGTAGTCGGGGGTGCCGATGATCGAGCCGGTTGCGGTGAGGGCGGTGGCGTCGCGGATGGCGGCGATGCCGAAGTCGGTGAGGACGGGGCGGCCGTCGGTGCGCAGCAGGACGTTGGCGGGTTTCACGTCGCGGTGCTGGACGCCCGCCGCGTGTGCCGCGTTCAGGGCGTCGAGCACGCCGATGCCGAGGTGGGCGGCCTCGGCGGGGACCATGGGTCCGCGGGCCAACCGGTCGGCGAGCGAGCCGCCTTGGACTAGTTCCATGACGAGCCACGGGTAGGTGCCCACGCCCTCGTCGACGATGTGATGGATCGTCACCACGTTGGGGTGCTCGACCCTGGCCAGGGCGCGTGCCTCGCGCAGGACCCGCTGGCGCAGCATCTCCGCCGCGGCGGGGTCGTACTCGGCGAGGTCGATGTCCGGCGGCCGGACCTCCTTGACCGCGACGTATCGGTGCAGCAGCAAGTCCTGGGCGCGCCACACCGTGCCCATGCCACCGCCGCCGAGCCGGGACTCCAGCTCGAAGCGGCCGTCTACGACCCGTCTGTCGGGCTCCCCCTCGTTCATGCGGAGGAGCTTATGTGACGAACGTGCACGCCTGTGCCGCGAGTTCAGAAGGTGAGAAACGTCCGGGCCGACCCGTGAGGGCCGACCCGGACGTCAGTGGTGCGGTGCTGTGGAACTACTCGGTCTCAGACGAGGTCGAACCGGTCCAGGTTGGAGACCTTGACCCACGCGTCGACGAAGTCCGTCACGAACTTCGCCTTCGCGTCGTCGCTCGCGTAGACCTCGGCGAGCGCGCGCAGCTCGGAGTTCGAGCCGAAGACCAGGTCGGCACGCGTGCCGGTCCACTTGACCGCGCCGGAGGCGTCGCGGCCCTCGAAGGTCTGCTGGTCCGAGGAGGTCGACGACCACGTGGTGCCCAGGTCGAGCAGGTTCACGAAGAAGTCGTTGGTCAGCGTGCCGACCTTGTCGGTGAGGACACCGTGCGTGGACTGGCCCTGATTGGCGCCCAGGACACGCAGGCCGCCGACGAGGACGGTCAGCTCGGGGGCGCTCAGCGTGAGCAGGTTCGCGCGGTCGAGCAGCAGGTACTCGGCGGGAAGGCGGTTGCCCTTGCCGAGGTAGTTGCGGAAGCCGTCGACGGTCGGCTCCAGCGCGGCGAACGACTCGACGTCCGTGTGCTCCTCGGTCGCGTCGACACGGCCCGGCGTGAAGGGGACCTCCACGTCGACGCCGCCGTCCTTGGCGGCCTTCTCGACCGCGGCGGCGCCGCCGAGGACGATCAGGTCGGCCAGGGAGACCTTCTTGGCGCCGGAGTTGAACTCCTGCTGGATGCCTTCGAGGACCCGCAGCACAGAAGCGAGCTGGTCGGGGTCGTTGGCCTCCCAGCCGCGCTGCGGCTCCAGGCGGATACGGGCGCCGTTGGCACCGCCGCGCTTGTCGCTGCCACGGAAGGTGGACGCGGACGCCCACGCGGCGGACACGAGCTGCGAGACGGTCAGGTCCGAGGCGAGGATCTTCGCCTTGAGGGCCGTGACGTCGGCGGCGTCGATGGTCTCGCCCTCGGCCTGCGGCAGCGGGTCCTGCCACAGCAGGGTCTCGGACGGGACCTCCGGGCCGAGATACAGGGACTTCGGGCCCAGGTCGCGGTGGGTCAGCTTGAACCAGGCGCGGGAGAAGGCGTCCGCGAACTGGGCCGGGTTCTCGTGGAAGCGCTTCGAGATCTCGCCGTAGATCGGGTCGAAGCGCAGCGAGAGGTCGGTGGTGAGCATCGTGGGGAGCTTCTTGGCGTCGCTGTGGGCGTCCGGGATGATCGCCTCGGCGTCCTTGGCCACCCACTGGTTGGCGCCGGCGGGGCTCTGGGTCAGCTCCCACTCGTAGCCGAAGAGGATGTCGAAGAAGTCGTTGCTCCACTGGGTGGGCTTGGTGGTCCAGGTCACCTCAAGGCCGGAGGTGATCGCGTCGCCGCCCTTGCCGGTGTTGTAGGTGGACTTCCAGCCCAGGCCCTGCGCCTCCAGCGGGGCGGCCTCGGGGTCGTCGCCGACCGACTCGGCCGGGCCCGCGCCGTGGGTCTTGCCGAAGGTGTGGCCACCGGCGATGAGGGCGACGGTCTCCTCGTCGTTCATCGCCATCCGGCGGAAGGTCTCGCGGATGTCGCGGGCCGCAGCCAGCGGGTCCGGGTTGCCGTTCGGGCCCTCGGGGTTGACGTAGATGAGGCCCATCTGGACGGCGCCGAGCGGGTTCTCCAGCTCGCGGTCGCCGGTGTAGCGCTGGTCGTCGAGCCAGGTGGTCTCGGGACCCCAGTACACGTCCTCGTCGGCCTCCCAGACGTCGGCGCGGCCGCCGGCGAAGCCGAAGGTCTCGAAGCCCATCGTCTCCAGCGCCACGTTGCCCGTGAGGATCAGGAGGTCGGCCCAGGAGATGGACTGGCCGTACTTCTTCTTGACCGGCCACAGCAGACGGCGGGCCTTGTCGAGGTTGCCGTTGTCCGGCCAGCTGTTCAGCGGGGCGAAGCGCTGCTGACCGCGGCCGCCACCGCCGCGGCCGTCGCTGATGCGGTAGGTGCCGGCGCTGTGCCAGGCCATGCGGATCATCAGCGGGCCGTAGTTGCCGAAGTCCGCCGGCCACCAGTCCTGCGAGGTGGTCAGTACCTCGGCGATGTCCTGTTTGACGGCCGCGAGGTCGAGGGCCCCGAACGCCTCGGCGTAGTCGAAGTCCGCGCCGAGCGGGTTCGCGACGACCGGGTCCTTGGCGAGGATCTTCAGGTTGAGCCGCTCCGGCCACCACTGACGGTTGCCACCGCCCTGGGTCGGGTGCGCGGCGCGCCCGTGCGCGACGGGGCAGCCCCCGGCATCCTCCGACTTCGCGTCCGTGACGATTGCGTCGTGGTTCTCAGACATGGGAATCCTTCCAAAACGGGGTGGAACACGTGGCTCAGGAACTGGGGACTGCGGTACAGGCGGGGCACAGACCCCAGTAGATGACCTCGGCCTCGTCGATCGAGAAGCCTTGGTCGTCGGCGGCGGTCAGGCAGGGTGCCTCGCCGACCGCGCAGTCGACATCGGCGACGACACCGCACGACCTGCACATGAGGTGGTGGTGGTTGTCGCCGACGCGTCCTTCGAAGCGGGCGGGACTGCCTGCCGGTTCGATACGGCGTATGAGTCCGGCCGAGGTCAGCGCGTGGAGGGCGTCGTACACGGCCTGGAGCGATATGTGTCCTACGCGGTCACGGACCCCGGACGCGACCGCCTCGACATCGAGGTGGTCGCCGTGCCGGACGGTCTCCAACAGCGCGACGCGGGCTGCCGTCACCCGCAGGCCGGCACCGCGCAGCTCCTCGGCGGTGGTCGGTGGCTGGGATGCGGTCATGCCGCTCAACCTACAGCCATAAACACGAGTGATTCAAGAAAACAAACAGTTCAAGTTAGATGTCGTGCCGGGGTGGACGGCGTGGAGCGGTCCCACGTGGTGGCGGTCACCCCACGTTCGCGCAGTACGCCCTTGCGAACCTTCCCGGTCTCGGTGAGCGGGAGCTCACGCACGGTGTCGATGCACCGGGGCACCGGGAAGGCGGCAGCGTCGGCGACCGCCGGGTGCGAGTGGACGACGGACTCCACCTCCTGCGAGGACACGTTCTCGCCCCGCCACTGGATCACTTCCTTGGTCCGGTCGACGAACCGGAACAACCCGTCGGCGTCACGGACCACCAGCTCACCCGCAACGCCCATCTCATCCACTACGACACCGAGTTCGCCCGGCCGGAGGGGCTGACGGGGCCGGTGGTCATGGCTCAACCGCACGGCTGTCTGTTTCACCGTGCGGCGGGATTCGCGGGCGTCGGCGGTCAGGTACGGGAGGTGGCGTGGCGGAACCGTGCGCTCTGTAGAGGCAGTTGGCGGTGAGATCACCTTGGATCTGATCGAGCGTTGCGGTTCCGGTGAGGTGGCGTGCTGCCGGGGGCTGGCGGTGGTCGTCCTGGGGTGAGAACCAGAATCGGGTGGGTCGCCCGCCGTCAGGCCGCTTCGTGTTCCCGCGTCGCCTTCTTGTCGGATCCGCGGGTGCGGATGCGGCCCAGGAGGGCGGTGCCCGCCACGACCAGGCCGATGGCGACGATCCTGCTCGCCCGGTAGTAGTCGGTCGCCTGGTTCTCCGCGGTGCCGGGCAGGTGGAGGAAGGACCAGACGACCGCGGCGATCCCGAGGACGACGAGACCGACGGCTCCGATCGGCCCGAGTCCCCACCACCAGGGGGACTCGGGGTGGGGCCGGTCGTCGGACCGCTCTTGGTCACGGTCGATCACGGTGAACTCTCCTTCGGCGGCACGAGCCGCGTCGTCGGTGATTGCTGTGGCGGCAGTGGCGAAGGGAGAGACGCCCGATGCCGCCATCTGGTTCACCGAAGTCGCGGTCAAAGGCCGTGACGCCAAAGGCAGTTGAGGCCATTGGACACGTAAGGCCCGTCAGCCCGGCTCCAGCACCACCTTGCCGATCGCCTCCCCGCTCCGCGGTCGCTCGGCCGCCTCGGCGCCCTCCCGCACCCAGGCGGTGGCGGCGGCCAAAGTGCGCCGCGAGACACCGCCTGGGTGCGGGAGGGCGCCGTCGGCGATCTCACCGGCGAGGCGCAGGTTGCGCGGCCCGCTCGCCGCCAGATGCAGCGGCACGGAGGGATGCGGGTCGCGTAGCCGGGAGCGGACCTTGCCCTCGAAGTCCCCCTCGCGCCCGTCCAGCAGGGCCCGCAACATGCCGAGCCCATCGCGCAGTTGGGCCGAGCCGGTCTGCCGCAGGCCGATGGGTGCGACGGAGCTGTTGCCCACGCCGAGCCCGAAGGTGAACCTGCCCGGCGCGAGTTCGGCGACGCTGCGGGTGGCCGACGCGATGACGGACGGGTGCCGGGTGGCGAGGTTGGTGACGGCGGTGCCGAGGCCGATCCGCTCGGTGGCGAAGGCGGCCGCGGTGAGCGTGGTGAACACGTCCCGCCACAGCAACTGCGCGTCGGGGAACCACACTTGGTCGAAGCCGAGCTCCTCGGCCCGGCGTACGGTCCGGGCCACCCGGTCCGCCCGGTCGCAGGGCGGCACGCGCACGCCGATCCGCAGCGGGCCCTCGTCCGTGTCCGTGTCCGTCTCCGTGTCGCGATGAACGCTCATGGCGACGGCCCTAAGGACGAGCAAGGGGCCGCCAAACGTCCGCGGTCCGCTGAGCGATCCGCCCGCACCGTACGGCCGGAAGCCGACGCGGGTGCCCGCGCCCCGGAAGGTCGCGGGCACCCCGGTCCCCGGCGTGACTACCCCGGGGCGGTCGACGGCAGGAACGCCATGGTCATCGTGTCGGGCTTGACGGTGACGACGGCCTGGGCGCGTGGCGGGCGTGAGGTGAGGTCGAAGCGGGGCCAGGTCCGCAGGACGGTCGCGAGGATGATCTGGAGTTCGGCCCAGGCGAAGTTCTCGCCGATGCACTTGCGGCGGCCGTCGCCGAAGGCGAGGAAGGAGCCGCGTGTGGCCGGGGCGCGCTCGGGTGTCCAGCGGTCCGGGTCGAAGGTGTCGGGGTCGGGGAAGTGGTCCGGGTCGTGCTGGTGCAGATAGGGGCTCCAGATCACGTCGGCGCCCCGGGGGATGCGGTGGCCGCCCAGGTCGACGTCACGGGCGGCGGTTCTGGTGACCATCCAGGCGGGCCCGTATTTTCGGATGGCCTCCTGCAAAACCCGGCGGGAGTACAGGAGTTGATCGAGGTCCTCGTGGCGCAGAGGCCGGTCGCCGCAGACCGACTCCAGTTCCTCGCGGAGCCGTCGCTCGATGCCGGGGTTCCGGGTGATCTCGTACAGCGTCCAGGCCAGCGTGGTGCCGGTGGTCTCGATCGCCCCGGTCAGCAGGGTGATGGCCTCGTCCTGGAGCTGCTGACGGCCCAGCGAGTCCTCCGCCGCGAGCAGGGTGTCGAAGAGGCCGGACCTCTCCTCGTCCCGGGCGGCGCCCGCGTGCGGGCAGCCCGTCGCCCCGGCGGGCGCCGCGTCAGCGGTGCCGTGGTGGTCGATGGCCTGGTCGATCAGGGCGCGCAGCCGGGCGACCCGCTCGGCGTGGGCGCGGTTCATGGGCAGCGGCAGGCGGGTCACCCAGGCCGGGAGGATGGTCTGCCGAATCGTTCCTTCCATGATGGCCGGCATGAGGGCGGTGAACTCGCCCGCGAGTTGCCCGGGCAAATCGGTGCCGAAGAGGGCCACCAGGAACGCGGCCAGGGTGATCGCGTTCATGTCCGCGTACACGTCGCGGGGCTGTTCCGCGGGCCAGGCGGCGACGAGCCCCCGTACCCGGTCGATCATGGCGTCGCCGCGTTCGGCGATGTGCGCCTTGTTGAACATCGGCTGCATCAGGCGCCGGTTGCGCAGATGCGTGTCCCCGTCGGCGACGGTGGCCAGCCCGTCGCCGAAGAAGACCCGCAGCGCGTCGATGATCTTCCCGCCCTTGGTGAAGTCCGCGGCGTCGGTCACCAGGACCCGCCGGGTCAGGGCCGGGTCGGTGACCACGTAGGCGGGGGTGGGGCCGATGCGTATGCGGACGACGCTGCCGTGCTCGCGCAGCGAGGTGATGAACGGCAGCGGGTCGCGGGCCAGCCGGTGGCCGTGTCCGATCAGCGGCAGGCCGCCGGGAGCGGTCGGGGCGGGGGTGGGAGCGGGGGCGTCGGCGGATGAGGTGGCGGGGGCGCTCAACTGATCTCCTCATGGGCAGGCAACCACAAACGCCCGCATCACTGCCCAAGATCACCTTGCGGAATGCAATCCGGAAGTGATCCCTCCGTCACACTCCGAAGCGCGTCGCCCCCGCGCCCCGATCTCACGGGCCTCCCGGTCCGGGTCCCGCCTCAACTCCTCCGAGGCACCGGATTCAACGACGCCATCGCTGAATCCCATGGCGAGGAACGGTTGGACGCGGGAATCGCGCGGGGGCACAGTGGACATGTCGATCACCCCGACAACACCACCCCCTCATGCACCTCGCGGAGACCCCCCGATGACCCACGTCGCAGATCCTGAGCGTTACAACGGCACCATGCGCTACCGCCGCACCGGCCGCTCGGGGCTCGACCTGCCCCTGCTGTCGCTGGGCTACTGGCACAACTTCGGCGACGACCGGCCGTTCGAGACGCAGCGCGAGATCGCGCTGCGCGCCTTCGACCTCGGCATCACCCACCACGACCTGGCGAACAACTACGGCCCGCCCTACGGCGCCGCCGAGGCCAACTTCGGCCGGCTGCTGAAGCAGGACCTCGCGCCGTACCGGGACGAGCTGGTCGTCTCCACGAAGGCCGGCTGGGACATGTGGCCCGGTCCCTACGGTCAGGGCGGCGGCTCCCGCAAGTACGTCCTCGCCTCGCTCGACCAGTCGCTGAAGCGCACGGGCCTCGACTACGTGGACATCTTCTACTCCCACCGCCTCGACGCCGGCACCCCGCTCGAAGAGACCATGGGCGCGCTGGACACCGCCGTCCGCCAGGGCAAGGCGCTCTACGTCGGCATCTCGTCCTACGACGCGGAGCGCTCCCGTGCGGCCGCCGCCATCCTCCGCGAGCTGGGCACGCCGCTCCTCATCCACCAGCCGTCGTACAACATGCTCAACCGGTGGATCGAGAACGACGGGCTGCTCGACGCCGCGAAGGACGAGGGCTTCGGGGTCATCGGGTTCACCGCGCTGTCGCAGGGGCTGCTGACCGGGCGGTACCTGGACGGGATCCCGGAGGGTTCGCGGGCCGCGCAGGGCACGTCGTTCGACGCGGGCTGGCTGACCGAGGACATGGTGCGCCGGCTGCGCGCGCTCAACGACATCGCGGAGCGGCGCGGGCAGACCCTGGCGCAGATGGCGCTCGCGTGGGCGCTGCGCGACGAGCGGGTCACCTCGCTCGTCATCGGCGCGTCCCGCACGGAGCAGCTCGAACAGAACGTGGCCGCGCTGGACAACCTCGCCTTCAGCGCCGAGGAGCTGGCCGAGATCGACTCGTACGCCGTCGACGGCGGCGTCGACCTGTGGCAGGACGCGCGTACTGGGAAACTCGGCTGACCGAAGCTGTCGGCCGTGGTGGCCGGCAGCTCCCAGTTCACCGCGGAGGCGTGGAGTACATGACGACAGCTGACGGCTCGGTCGAGCGCACGGACGGCATCACCGGCGACGGAATCGTCCCGACCACGCAGGCGGTCCTGGAGACCCTGACCCCCAGCGCGACCTTCCTCGTCGTCACCGTGGAACCGGGCGGCGAGGAGACGACACGCCAACTCCTCGACGACCTGGGCGGGTTGATCCGGTCCATCGGGTTCCGCGCGCCGGACGGGCGGCTCAGCTGTGTGACCGGCATCGGGTCGGAGGTGTGGGACCGGCTGTTCGGCGGCCCGCGTCCCGCCGAGCTGCATCCGTTCCGTGAACTCGTCGGCGACCGCCACACGGCCGTGTCCACCCCCGGCGACCTGCTCTTCCACATCAAGGCCGTACGGGCAGACCTGTGCTTCGAGTTGGCCGCCGAGATCATGGGCCGGCTCAGCGGTGCCGTCTCCGTGGCCGACGAGGTGTCCGGGTTCCAGTACTTCGACGTGCGCGATCTGCTGGGCTTCGTCGACGGCACGGAGAACCCCGTGGGGCAGGCGGCCCGCCAGGCGGTGGTGGTCGGCGGCGAGGACCCGGAGTTCGCGGGCGGCAGCTATGTGATCGTGCAGAAGTACGTCCACGACATGGCGGCCTGGAACGCGCTGCCGGTGGAGCAGCAGGAACGGGCCATCGGGCGCAGCAAGTTGACCAACATGGAGATGGACGACGACGTCAAGCCGGCCGACTCGCACATCGCGCTGAACGTCATCACCGGCCCGGACGGCACCGAACGGAAGATCCTGCGCGACAACATGCCGTTCGGCAGCGCGGGCCAGGGCGAGTTCGGCACCTACTTCATCGGGTACGCCCGCACGCCGTCGGTCACCGAGCAGATGCTGCGCAACATGTTCCTGGGCACCGACTCCGCGTCCCACGACCGCATCCTGGACTTCTCGACGGCAGTCACCGGAAGTTTCTTCTTCGTGCCCTCGGCGGATTTCCTGGACGACCTGCCCGCTTCCCCGGCTCCCCAGGACGAGCAACTTAAGTGAACGGTTAACCAGCCGTTGACACCCCTGTCCGCCGGGCGCCCAATGGGCCCGGACGCGGCGCCCGGCCGACCGGCCAAGGGCCGTGCAGGACAGGGGGATTGCGGTATGCAGGTTCCCGCTCCGTTCGAGTACCAGCGGGTCGGCAGCGTCGGCGAGGCGGTCGCGCTGCTCGACCGCCTGGGCGACACGGCACGACTGGTGGCCGGCGGGCACAGTCTGATCCCGATGATGAAGTTGCGGCTGGCCAACTTCGAGTACCTGATCGACATCAACGACCTGCACGACGAACTGGGTTACGTCCGCGTCGAACCCGGACTGATCCGCATCGGCGCGATGACCCGCCACCGCGAGCTGCTGGAGTCGGACGAACTCGCCGCCGCCTTCCCGGTGTTCCGTGACGCCGAACGCGTCATCGCCGACCCCGTGGTGCGCAACCGGGGCACGCTGGGCGGCTCCCTGTGCCAGGCCGACCCGTCCGAGGACCTCTCCGCGGTCTGCACCACTCTCGACGCCAGTTGCGTGATCCAGGGCAGGGACGGCGAACGGGTGGTGCCCATGGAGGACTTCCACCGGGGACCGTACGAGACCGCCGTGGGCGACGCGGAGATCCTCACCGAGGTCCGCTTCCCGGTCCGCCCGAACGGGTCCAGCGCCTACGAGAAGGTCGAACGACGCGCCGGTGACTGGGCGGTGGTGTCCGCCGGTGCCGCGGTGTGGCTGGACGGCGACGGACTCGTCGCCGACGCCCGGGTGGGACTCGCCGCCGTGGGACCGAACACAGCGGGTATCCCCGGCATCGCCGGCGCCCTGCGCGGCCGGCGCCCGACGGAGGAACTGTTCGGACAGGCCGGGGACATCGCGGCCGAGGCCTGCTCGCCGGTGACCGACCGGCGCGGCAGCGCCGAGTACAAGCGGCATCTGGCACGGGAGTTGACCCTGCGGGTGCTGCGCCGGGCCGTGGCCCGCGTCGACGGACAGGAGGTGTGATCGTGCAGGTCAGCATGGTCGTCAACGGCGAAGAGGTCACCCGGGAGATCGAGGGGCGGCTGCTGCTCGTCCACTTCCTGCGCGACCACCTCCGGTTGACCGGCACCCACTGGGGGTGCGACACCAGCAACTGCGGTACGTGCGTGGTGTGGTTGGACGGCGAACCGGTCAAGTCCTGCACGGTCCTTGCCGCGATGGCGGGCGGACACGAGGTGCGCACGGTCGAGGGACTCGAACAGAACGGTGAACTCGACCCGGTACAGCGCGGGTTCGTCGAGTGCCACGGTCTGCAGTGCGGCTTCTGCACACCCGGCATGATGATGACGGCGCGTGCGCTGCTGGACCGCAACCCCGACCCCTCCGACACGGAGATCCGGGAGGCGATCTCGGGGCAGATCTGCCGCTGCACCGGCTATGCCACCATCGTCCGCTCCGTCCGGTGGGCGGCGGCCGAGGAGGCCGGGACCCGAACTTCCCTGGAAACGCAGGCCACTTCGGCTTCGGGGAGCACGTCATGACCGCCGTCTCCGAGAACGGCCACCGCACCGCCTTCGTCGACAACGACAAGAAGCCCTGCGGCCACGGCCGCATGCTGCGCAAGGAGGACCCGCGGTTCGTCCGCGGCAAGGGCCGCTACGTCGACGACCTGGACCTGCCCGGCATGCTTCACCTGGCCATCCTGCGCTCGCCGTTCGCGCACGCCCGCGTCCTCTCCGTCGACACCACGCTCGCCGAGGCCCACCCGAAGGTCCGTCTGGTCGTCACCGGCGCCATGCTCGCCGAGAAGGGCCTGGCGTGGATGCCGACCCTCTCGAACGACGTGCAGGCGGTCCTCGCCACCGACAAGGTCCGCTTCCAGGGCCAGGAGGTCGCCTTCGTCGTGGCCGAGGACCGCTACGCGGCCCGGGACGCGCTGGAGTTGATCGACGTCGAGTACGAGCCGCTGGACCCGGTGATCGACGTCCGTACCGCCCTCTCCCCCGACGCGCCCGTCATCCGCGACGACCTGGAGGGCAAGGCCGACAACCACTGCTTCGACTGGGAGACCGGCGACGAGGCCGAGACCGAGGCCGTCTTCGCCCGCGCGGACGTCGTGGTCACCGAGGACATCGTCTACCCGCGCGTGCACCCGGCCCCGATGGAGACGTGCGGCGCGGTCGCGGACTACGACCAGGTCGACGGCAGGCTCACCCTGTGGTCCACCACCCAGGCCCCACACGCCCACCGCACCCTCTACGCGATCGTCGCCGGGCTGCCGGAACACAAGATCCGGGTCGTCTCCCCCGACCTCGGCGGCGGCTTCGGCAACAAGGTGCCGATCTACCCCGGTTACGTGTGCGCGATCGTCGCCTCACTCCTCATCGGCAAGCCGGTGAAGTGGATGGAGGACCGCGCGGAGAACCTCATCAGCACCGGCTTCGCCCGCGACTACGTGATGCGCGGCGAGATCGCGGCCACCCGCGACGGCAGGATCCTCGCCGTCCGCACCCAAGTCCTCGCCGACCACGGCGCGTTCAACGGCACGGCCGCACCCGTGAAGTACCCGGCCGGCTTCTTCGGTGTCTTCACCGGCAGTTACGACATCGAGGCCGCCCACTGCAAGATGACCGCCGTCTACACCAACAAGGCACCCGGCGGGGTCGCGTACGCCTGCTCGTTCCGCATCACCGAGGCCGTGTACCTGATCGAGCGGATCGTCGACTGCCTCGCCTACGAACTCGCCATGGACCCGGTCGAGTTGAGGATGAAGAACTTCATCCGGCCCGAACAGTTCCCCTTCCGCACCAAGACGGGCTGGGTCTACGACTCCGGCAACTACGCGCCCACCATGGAACTCGCCAAGGAACTCGCCGGCTACGACGCCCTGCGCGTCGAGCAGGCCGAGAAGCGGGCCCGCGGTGAACTCATGGGCATCGGCGTCTCGTTCTTCACCGAAGCGGTCGGCGCGGGCCCCCGCAAGGACATGGACATCCTCGGCCTCGGCATGGCCGACGGCTGCGAACTGCGGGTGCACCCGACCGGGAAGGCGGTCGTCCGGCTGTCGGTGCAGTCGCAGGGGCAGGGGCACGAGACGACGTTCGCGCAGATCGTCGCCGAGGAACTCGGCATCCCGCCGCAGGACATCGACGTGGTGCACGGCGACACCGACCAGACACCCTTCGGCCTCGGCACCTACGGCAGCCGCTCCACGCCCGTCTCGGGCGCCGCCGCGGCGCTGGTCGCCCGCAAGGTGCGGGACAAGGCCCGCCTGATCGCCTCGTCGATGCTGGAGGTGTCGGTCGCGGACCTGGAGTGGGAGAAGGGCTCCTTCCACGTCGCGGGCGACCCCGAGGCCTCGGTCACGATCCAGGCCATCGCGATGCGGGCGCACGGCGCGGGCGATCTGCCCGAGGGTGTGGAGGGTGGTCTGGAGGCGCAGATCTGCTACAACCCGGAGAACCTCACCTATCCGCACGGCGCCTATATCTGCGTCGTCGACATCGACCCGGGTACGGCCAAGGTGACCGTCCGCCGCTTCGTCGCGGTCGACGACTGCGGCACCCGTATCAACCCGATGATCATCGAGGGGCAGGTGCACGGCGGGCTCACCGACGGCGTCGGCATGGCGCTGATGGAGATGATCTCCTTCGACGAGGACGGCAACTGCCTCAGCGGCTCGCTGATGGACTATCTGATCCCGACCGCGCTCGAAGTCCCCGACTGGGAGACCGGGTTCACCGTCACGCCCTCCCCGCACCACCCCATCGGCGCCAAGGGTGTCGGCGAGTCCGCGACGGTCGGCTCGCCGCCCGCCATCGTCAACGCGGTGGTCGACGCGCTCAAGCCGTACGGCATCCGGCACGCGGACATGCCGCTCACGCCCTCGCGGGTGTGGGAGGCGATGCAGGGCCGACCGACTCCGCCGATCTGAAGGTGGCTGTGATGACCGGCAAGTTGAGTGCGCGGGCCCTCGAACTCACCGAGCGGCGCGTGCCGTTCGTCCACGCGCGCGTGGTGCGCGCCCAGGCACCCGCCTCGGCGCACCCCGGCGACGAGGCCATCGTGCACGGCGACGGCACCATCGACGGCTTCGTCGGCGGCCAGTGCGCCGAGGGTTCCGTGCGTACGGCCGCGCTCGGCGCCCTGCACGACGGCGGTCCCCTGCTGCTGCGCGTCCTGCCGCAGGGGGACGCCGAGTTCCCCGAGACGCCGGGGGCGCGGGTCGTGGTCAACCCCTGCCTGTCCGGAGGTGCGTTGGAGATCTTCCTGGAGCCGATCCTGCCACCGCCGTTGATCGAGGTCGTCGGGACCACACCCGTCGCGGAGGCCTGCGTCGCGTTCGCCGGCCTGCTCGGCTACGCCACGGCCCGCTCCCTGCCCGAACACCCGCCCACCGCCCACCCGTCGGCGGTGATCGTGGCCGGGCAGGGCCGCGGCGACGCGGAGTCCCTGCGCGCCGCCCTAGACGCGGGCGTCGGTCACATCGCGCTGGTCGCCAGCCACCGCCGTGCCGCCGCCCTCCTCGACGAACTCGGCCTGACCGAGTCGGAACGGGCCCGCGTCCAGGCTCCGGCCGGGCTGGACATCGGCGCCCGTACGCCGGCCGAGATCGCGCTGTCGATCCTGGCGGACGTGGTGCGAGTCGTCCATGCGGCGAAGGCCCCCGTGCCCGAGCGCCCTTCCCAGGCCGTGGACCCGGTGTGCGGCATGACCGTGACCGTAGGCCCCGACACACCCCATCTCACCACCGGGGAGGGCGAGTTCTGGTTCTGCGGGACAGGCTGCCAAGGCCGCTGGTCCGCGGGTGGGCGGGCCACCGGGTGAGCGGACTGTTCGCGGACGCCGACGACGTACGGCGGCGGCTCGACGAGGTCGGCCACCTCGTCGACGACGGCACGGCGACCGCCCTTCTCCTGGCTACGCTGCTCGACCGGCCGCTGCTGCTGGAGGGCGAGCCCGGCGTGGGCAAGACCAGTGCCGCGAAGGCGCTCGCCAAGGCGCTGGAGACTCCGCTGATCCGGCTCCAGTGCTACGAGGGGCTGACAGCGGGCGAGGCGCTCTACGAGTGGAACTACCAGCGCCAACTGCTCGCCGTCCGGCTCACCGAGGCGCACGGACGGGAGCTGTCCGACGCCGACCTGTTCACCGAGGACTTCCTGCTCGACCGACCCCTGCTGCGGGCCGTACGTCATCAAGGCCCGCTGCCGCCCGTGCTGTTGATCGACGAGATCGACCGGGCCGACGACGAGTTCGAGGCGCTGCTCTTCGAGTTCCTGGGCGAATCCGCCATCAGCATCCCGGAGTTGGGCACCTTCACCGCCGTACGCCCGCCCGTCGTGGTGCTGACCTCCAACCGCAGCCGGGAACTCCACGACGCGCTGCGCAGGCGCTGCCTGTACCACTGGATCGACTTCCCCACGCCCGAACGCACGGCGGAGATCCTGCGCCGTACGGTACCGGCCGCGAACGAACCGCTGATCGCCTCCACGACCGAATTCATCGGCCGGGTGCGCGAGTTGGACCTCGACAAGGCGCCCGGCATGGCGGAGGCCATCGACTGGGTCTCCGCCCTGGCGGCACTGCGGGTCGCACGACTGGCCCGCGACGACATCGTCCGCACGCTCAGCACGGTCGCCAAGAGCCCCGACGACCGCACCGCCGTCGTCGGCGCCCTCGACGCACTCGGCTATCCCGAAGAAGCGAGGACACCATGAAGATCGACAACGAGTTCAGCGTCGGTGTGCCGGTCGAGCGGGCGTGGCAGGCGCTCACCGATCTGGAGGCCCTCGCCCCGTGCATGCCCGGGGCCGAACTGACCGGCGTCGACGGCGACATCCACCGGGGCAAGGTCAGGGTCAAAGTCGGGCCGATGGTCAGCCAGTTCGCGGGTACGGCGCGCTTCGTGGAACGGGACGAGAGCGCCCACCACGCCGTGATCAGCGCGGCCGGCAAGGACATGCGCGGGGGCGGCAACGCGTCGGCGACGGTCGACGCGCGGCTGCGCGGCGAGGGCGCCGGCACGGTCGTGACGGTCAGCACGGACCTCAACATCAGCGGCAGACTGGCCCAGTTCGGCAGCGGCATGATCAAGGAGATCTCGGAGAAGCTGTTCGCGCAGTTCGTGGCGAACGTGGAGACGCAGTTGCTGGCGACGCGGGAAGCCGAGGCCGAACCGGAGGCGGAACCGGAAGCAGTCCCGGCGGCAGCGCCGGTGACACCCGTACCGCAGCCGACGCCGAGCGTGCCGCTGGACCTGATGCAGGTGGCCGGCGCGTCCGTGTACAAGCGGCTGCTCCCGGCCGTCGGCGCGGTCGTCGTCATCGCCGTGGTGATCTATCTCCTGGTCCGATGACACCGAGCGGTCCGCTGCTGCCCGCCGTCGACCGGGCCGCGTTCGCGACCGCGCTGGCCGCGCGGCTCAGGGAACACGGCGTGTCGGTGGGTCTGACCGGCACCCGGGACTTCGTGGACGCGCTCGCGGCCGCCCCGCCCAGGACGCGCACGTCGTTGTACTGGACGGCTCGCGTCACCCTCGTACGCGACCGTCCCGACCTGGCCCGCTTCGACGACGTCTTCGACGCGGTCTTCGGGCAGTCCGTACTCGCCCTCGACCCGAACGCGCGCCGCGACGGACACGGTGCGGGGGCCGGCGGCCGGGACAGGGCCGGTGCCGGCGCTCACCCCGGTGCCGCGGCCGGCGGTTCCGGTCTGCCGTGGGTGACCTTGCCGCCCGCCGTCGACGGCGCCGAACACCGTGCGGAGCGTGCCCTGACGATGCCGGAGCGCCTGCCCAGCGAGCTGGCGGCCGCGGTGGACACGCCGTTCGGTGAACTGGACGCGGGGCAGGCCGAGTTGCTCGGCCGCCTGCTGGAGGCACGGCTGCGGGAGTGGCCCGTACGCCGCACCCGGCGCTACGCCGTGCGGGCGAGCGGCCACCGGGTGGCGATCCGGGAGACCGTGGCCCGGGCCCGGCGGACCGGTTGGGAACCGGTACGGCTGGTCAAGGCCGGTCCGGTGGACCGGCCGCGCCGGGTCGTGGTGCTGTGCGACGTGAGCCGGTCGATGCAGGCGCAGGCGGTGGCCTGTCTGCATCTGATGCGGGCCCTCACGTTGACGACGCACGCCGAGGTCTTCGCGTTCGCCACCTCCCTGACGCGGCTCACCACGGTGCTCGCGCACCACTCGGCCCAGGAGGCGTTCGACGAGGCGACGGAACGGGTCGCCGACCGGTTCGGCGGCACCCGCATCGCCCACTGCCTGAGCACGCTCCTGGCCTCGCACCACGGCGGCACCCTGCGTGGCGCGGTCGTGCTGATCGCCTCGGACGGCTGGGACGGCGATCCACCGCACCGGCTCGCCACCGTCATGGCCCGGCTACGCCGACGCGCCCACACGGTGATCTGGCTCAACCCCCGTGCCGCCGCCCCCGGTTTCGCACCGCGCACGACGACGATGGCGGCGGCCCTGCCGTACGTCGACCTGCTTCTCCCTGCCGACAGCTTCGGCGCGCTGCTGCGGGTGCCGGGGGAGGTGGCGCGGCTCGGAAGGCGACGGGGGCGGGAAATTCCGATGCGGTGAGGCGCCCTGAAGGGGCGCGGGGAACTGCGCGACCAGCCCCCACCGGCCCGCAGAAACGGAACCGGCGATCCCGCGGAACCCTCAACTCCACAAGGTCACATGAATCGCCGGCCGAAATCGCCCCGCCGTAACCCCCGCCCCACGCAACATCGCCTGCGTGGCCCGCGGCGTGGTGACAAACCGCCGCAACTCCGCGGCAGCGGGCGGCGCTTCGCGGTCGGGCAGGGTGAGCAGGTTCCAGGAGCCGCGGGCCGGGAGCTGGGGGCCCGCCAGTTGGCGGAGGTCGCCCTCGGCGAGGTCCTTGGTCACCGCGAAGGCGACGGCCAGGGCCACCCCCTTGCCCCGCTTGGCCTCGTCGACGGAGGCGGCATGGCTCTGGAAGATCCGCTGGTTGTGTTCGGGGATGCCGAGGCGACGCAGCACCGACGGCACCATGCCCGTCCGCCCGACCGCCGAGGGACCCAACAGCCAGGTCTGGCCGCGCAGTTCGGCCGCACCGGCACTCGCCGCGGCCGCGAGCGGATGGTCCGGTCCTACGACGGCGATCACCTGGTAGTTGAGGAAGTGCGTGCAGGTCGTGGCGTCGTCGAGGGTGGCGGGGCGGGGCCCGATGGCCACGTCCACGGCGCGGGTCAGCAGCAGGGAGGCGAACTTCTGCGGGCCGTGCACGCTCAGTTCGACGTCGAGGTCGTCGGCGCGCCCCGCGAACAGCTCGATCAGGCCCGGGGCGGCATGTTCGGCGAACAGGCTCGACGCGGCGACGCGCAGCAGTCGTCGGCCGGAGCCGGCCTGTTTCACTTCGAGGATCGTCCGGTCCTGCAGCCCCAGCATCTCGGCGGCGCGGCTGGCCAGCCGCAGCCCGCCGGGGGTGAACGCGAGCCCGCTGGCCGTGCGGGCGAAGAGTTTGTCGCCGAGTTCCCTGCGCAGATGCGCGATGTGGATGGAGACGGCGGACTCGGTGACAGCGAGATCGGCCGCCGCGGCCTTCACGGAACCGAGGCGGACGGTCGCCGCGAAGGCCCGTAGTTGCGCCGGGGTCAACCAGAACCTCCCGCACTCACCACGGGTGACCGTTCACCTGTGCCGTGGACCTCAAATTAGCGCACCTGTTCGCCGAGAGCCATGGTCGCGTCGAGAGCCGCGGAAACACAGGAAAAGCACAGGTAGGAAAGTTCAGCGGTCTGCCAAAACCCGTACATCGCAAGGGTGTTGACGTGCACACACCGGCCTGCGAAGGTCTGGACCTGGCGCAGCCAGTAGCGCCCCCCACAGCCAAGAACCTGGAGTTGGCGTGCCTCATTCGACACCCCCCACCACAAACCCCGCAAGAGCCGCGAAGCCCCGCAACCGGCGCCTTCGCCGCTCCGCCGTCGTCACCGTCCTCGGTGCGCTGGCCCTCGTGGTCGGTCAGGCGACGGCCGCCCAGGCCAACGTCCTCACGTTGCTCCCGCAGAACGCGGACGGCCAGGAGCAGACCTTCTCCCCGGCCTACGACTACGACGGCGACGGCTGCTACGCCACGGCCGCCATCGGCCTCGACGGCACCATCAACCCCGGGCTGAAGCTCGGCGGCGACGTCAACGGGCACTGCCACGACATGGCCCAGCTGAACAACGCCAACACGTACTCGCGGACCAAGTGCAACAACGACTGGTGCGCCGTGATGTACGCCAGCTACTTCGAGAAGGACCAGGTCACCCTGGGCCCGGCGGCCATCGGTCACACCCACGACTGGGAGCACGTCGTGGTGTGGATCAAGGACAACACGGTCCAGTACGTGTCGGTGTCGCAGCACTCCGCCTACCAGGTGTCCGCGGCCTCCGGGGTGCGCTTCGACGGCACGCACCCCAAGATCGTCTACCACAAGGACGGCATCGGCTCGCACGACTTCCGCTTCGCCAACACCAACGACGAGCCCGCGGAGAACGCCACCGGCAACTGGTTCTACCCGCGTCTGGTGGGCTGGAACGGCTACCCGGCCGGCCTCAAGGACAAGCTCCTGGCCGCGGACTTCGGTTCGGCCACGCTGAAGATCAGGGACAGCGACTTCAACTACGCGCTGTCCATCGCCGAGCCGTCCGGCATCTCGTTCGACCCGAACGCGTGATGCCGGCCCGGCCTCGGAACTGGGTTTACGGGCGGGTCTCGTAGCGCGGTTTCGGGGCCGGGTGGATGTTCTGGTTGAGGCGGAAGACGTTGTCCGGGTCACGGTCGGCCTTGATACGGGCCAGGCGGTCGTAGTTGCCGCGGTAGCTGGCCCGGACGCGTTCCTGTCCCTCGTCCATCATCATGTTCACGTAGGCGCCGCCCGCCGAGTACGGGTGCAGGGCCTCCTGGTAGTCGATGGCCCACCTCTTGATGACGCCCGCGTTGGCGGGGTCCCGGTCGACACCGGCGAAGACGGACGCCCAGCGTGCGTCGCGGTACGCCCACGGGGTCTCGTCGTTGCCGACGTCGTGGGCCGCGCCGTCGATCGGGTAGAGGTGCATCGTCGACTGCGGGGTGGGCACCTCCGCCCCGAACTTGGCGTGGAGTTCCACGGCGTCATCGGGGATGTCGTTGACGAAGTCGGCGCGCCAGTACCACTGGTCGCCGGGCGGGTAGAGCCCGTCGAACATGCCCTGCATGTCCGGGTGTTGCATCGGTCCGGCCGCGTGCAGGAGGGGTGTGGGCAGCGCGTCGAGCAGGGGCGCCATCGCGCGTGCGGCGGCCTCGGTGTCGCCGCCGGTGTAGCACCACACGACCCCGGCCGTCTTGCGCAGCTGTATCTCCTCGGGGAACGGCGGGGCGGGCGGGACGCTGCCGTGCAGGAAGAACGCGTTCAGCTCGCGGGGCGCGTTCGGCAGGAAGTCCCGGTAGGCGGTGAGGACTTCGGCGCTGATCTCGACCGGCCAGAAGGTGGGGCCGGCGACGACCGTGCTCACCTCGTGCAGCCGGAACAGGAACGAGGTGACGACCCCGAAGTTGCCGCCACCGCCCCGGACCGCCCAGAACAGGTCGCTGTTCTCGTCCGAACTCGCCCGCACCCGGCTGCCGTCGGCCAGCACGAGGTCGGCCTCCAGCAGGTTGTCGATGGTCAGCCCGCACTTGCGGGTCAGATGGCCGAGCCCGCCGCCGGTGGCGAGACCGCCGACGCCGGTGGTGGAGATGATCCCGCTCGGGGTGGCGAGCCCGTGCGCGTTGGTGGCCCGGTCCACCTCGCCCCACACGCAACCCCCGCCGACCCGTACCGTGCGCGCCTCGGGGTCCACCTGGATGTCCTTCAGGAGCGACAGGTCGGCGACCACTCCCCCGTCGACGGTGCCGAGTCCGGCCCCGTGGTGCCCGCCGCCCCGTACCGCGAGGGGCAGTTCGTGGGCGCGGGCGAAGCCGATCACGCGGGCCACGGCGTCCGCGTCGGCGCAACGGGCGATGAGGGCAGGCCGTTTGTCGGTCATCGCGTTGTAGACGGCGCGGGCCTGCGGATAGCCGGCGTCGTCCGGGCCGATCAACTCCCCGGCGAAGTCCGTCAGTTCACGTCGAGCGGTCTGTGCGGGTGTGCTGGACATGCGGGTCCCCCGTTTCGTGGTGCTCTGGATGACCTCCTTGTTCTATTTCGCCCGGAACCGCACGGTCATCCGTGCGCGTCACCCAGCTCGGCGGCGCCGGGTACCTACGTTTCGCCGTACGGCAGCAGTCCGAGTTCCGTGGCGCGGGCCGCGGCCTGCCTCCTGGTGGGTGCGTCGAGCTTCTCCAGTACGGCCCGCACGTGGTTGTCGACGGTACGGACGGACACCACGAGCCGGTCGGCGATCTCCGGGTTGGTCAGGCCGTCCACCAGCAGTCGTACGACCTGGAGTTGGCGTTCCGTGAGTCCGCCCGGGTTGCCCCGGGTCGCCGCGTGCGGGCCGCGTGGGATGCGGCGGACGCCGAGGTCGCGCAGTTCGGTGCGGACGAGGCGGGCGAGGGGTTCGGCGCCGAGCGCGTCGAGTTCGGCGAGCGCGGTGAGCTTGTCGGCCGGGTCGGGGCTCTCCGCGAGCGCGGCGGCGTGTTCGTAGGGGCAGCCCGCCTGTTGCCACAGATCCGCTGCCCGCTTCCACTCACCGGCCGCCAGCAACGCGTACGGGTGGTCGCTGTCCTCGGCGGCCACCGGGTACCCGACCTTCCGGAGCCAGTAACCGAGTTCGGCCCGGTACGGCCCGTGGCCGAGCCGGCACGCCTGCTCGTGGACCGCCCGCACCGCCTCGGCCGCCGCCCTGTGGTCGCCACGCAGCCAGGCCGCCTCCGCCCGTGCGGCCGCCACCGGGGCCATGCGCTGCAGCTCCCCGGCCCGAACGGCGATCTCCCAGGCCTGGGTGAGGAGTTCGTCCGCGCCCGGCCTGCCGCACCGGACGCGCACGCGGGCCAGCACGGTCAGCGCGGGACAGCGGGCGGGCACGAACTCGTGCATCCCGTACTCGGCGTGCCGCTCGGCGTCGTCCCAGTCCGCCGCGGCGAGTCGGCGCATGGCCTTCTCGACGTGCAGATAGTTGAAGAACCCCAAGTGCTCGGCGCGGTCGGCGAGTTCCATGGCCGGAGGCAGAAAGCGGTCGGCCTCGCTGTACTGGAGGTTGTCGAGCAGGGACCAGATGATGTTGGCGTACGACCGGCAGGCGTGTTCGACCTCGCCGGCGGCCAGCGCCACGGCGAGGCTCTCCTCCAACTGCCGTCGCCCGTCCTGGTCCCCGCTGCGCCAGCGGGCGGAGCCGACGTTGTTCAGGGCGTGGGCCAGGATCGCCGCGTCGTCCGCGCGCCGGGCCAGGGCGATGGCGCGCTCGCCGTGCGCGATGGCCTCGGCGTACCGGTCGGACAGCATCCGCAGCTGGGCGGTGTTGCTGAGCGCGAGCGCCAACAGCCGGTCGTCACCGGCGTGTTCGAGGACGGCGATGGCCTCCCGCGCCGCGTCCCGCGCCTCCTCGGCATGGCCCGCCCACCAGTGGATACGGGACAGCCAGCGCAGGTCGCCGCCGAGGGCGAGGGTGTCGCCGAGGGAGCGGCGGAGCGCCACGGCTTCCCGTTGGGCGGCGACGGCCTCGACGGAGTCGGCGAGGGTGTAGCACTCCACGGCGTAGCGTTCGAGCAGGTCGGCGAGTTCGGCGGGGGTGTAGCGGTGCCGTTGCCGCAGCACGAGCCGTAGCTGGGCGGCGGCCTCGCGGTGGGCGCCCGCTGCTGTGGCGTCCCGGGCCGCGTCGGGGCCGTAGCGGGCGATGGCGTCCTGATCGCCGGCCTGCGCGGCGTGATGGACGATGCGGGCCCGGTCGGAGCCGGGACGGGCCACCAGCGCGGTGAGGACCTCGCGGTTGAGGTCGATGCGGCGGGCCGCGGGCAGGGAGTCGACGACGGCTCGGCGGATCAACTCGTGCCGGAACGCGACCCGTTCGGGAGTCACCGCGAGCAGTCCGCGCTGCTCGGCCGCGGCCAACCCGGCGACGCCGTCGGCCAACAGCGTGTCGACGAGCGGCCGTTCGACGGCCGAGGGCACCACGGCGAGTTGCTCCAGCGCGTCCACGGTCCGGCCGTCCAGCCCGCGCAGCCGGGCCAGCACCGCGTCGACGACGGTCGGGGGCACTCCCCCGGTGCCGCCGGCCGCGAGGACCTCGGCGACGAAGAAGGGGTTGCCCGATGTCACCTCATAGACCTGCGCGGGGTCCAGCCTGCTGGCCGAACTGAGCGTGTGCACCGCCGACTTGGAGAGGCGGGCCAGCGGCAGCCGGTGCACGCGGTCCGTGCGGGAGACCTCGCCGAGGAGGTGCCGCAGCGGATGCTCGCGGCTCAACTCGTCGTCCCGGTAGGTGAGGACGAGTACGGCGGGCAGCCGATGCATCCGCCGGACCAGGAAGCGCAGGGCGTCCAGCGAGGCCTCGTCGGCCCAGTGGACGTCCTCCACGACGAGCACCGCCGGATGCGGTACACCGGCCAACTCCCCTTGCAGGGCTTCGTAGACGCGGTGGCGGTCGCCGCCCTCCAGGACGGCCCGGGCGAGTTCGGTGCCGACGCTGCCGACGAGGTCGCGGAACGGGCCGAGGGGGCGGCGGGTGGCGAGGTCGTCGCACTGGCCCAGGAGGATGCGTGTGCTGTGCGGGAGCCGGTCCGGCATGGCCTTCACCAGGCTCGACTTGCCGATGCCCGCCTCGCCGAGGACGAGCGCAACAGAACCGGCCCCGTCCGCCGCCTCACGTGCGGCCGAAGCCAGTCGTGCCAGTTCGAGCTCACGCTCCAGGATCCCCCGATCCATGCCGCCGATTGTCCCACTCGGCGCGAACTCCCGTACGGGTGTCACACTTCGGCCCCTCGCCGCCCTCTTGAGTGCAGACACTCACGGGAGGCGCTCATGAACAGGACCGAACCGGCTGGGACCACCACGCGGCACCTGATCGAGCTCTCGGCCGGGCCCGTCGCGTACGAGGACACCGGCGGTGACGGTCCCGTCCTGGTGCTGCTGCACGGCCTGTTGATGGACGCATCGCTGTGGGCCGGTCCGATCGCCCAACTGTCCGCCACGCACCGGTGCGTGGCCCCGACCCTCCCGCTCGGCGCGCACCGCCACCCGATGCGGGCGGACGCCGATCTGTCGCTGCCCGGGGTCGCCCGGCTCGTCACGGAACTCCTCGACCGGCTGGATCTGCGGGACGTCACGCTCGTCGGGAACGACACGGGCGGGGCGCTGGTGCAGCTGCTGATGGCGGAGGGGGCCGCGCGCGTGGGGCGGGCGGTGCTCGTCTCCTGCGAGGCGTTCGACAACTTCCCGCCGGGCCTGACGGGCCGCACGCTCGTGCTCGCGGGGCGTCTCTCGCCGTGGCTGTTCGGGCAGTTCATGCGGCAGATGCGCGTGCGGGCGCTGCGCCGTCTGCCGTTCGCGTTCGGGTGGCTGACGAAGCGCGGGGACGCGGTCACCGCGCGCTGGACGGAGCCCGTCCGGCGGCAGCCGGAGATCCGCCGTGACGCCGTACGCGTGCTGCGCGCCGCGGCGGCGGACGGGCGCCGTCTGCTGGAGCAAACCGCCCTGCGACTGCGGGAGTTCGACCGCCCCGCGCTCGTGGTGTGGGCGAGCGAGGACCGGGTGATGCCGCCCGAGCACGGGCGCCGGCTGGCCGAACTCCTGCCGCAGGGACGGCTGGTGGAGGTGGCCGACGGCTACACGCTGCTCCCGTTGGACCAGCCTGCCGAACTCGCCCGGATCATCGGCGAGTTCGTACGCGCGTCCGTCCCGCCCGCACGGGCCTGATCTGGTGCCCGCGGCGCGGCTTGGGGGCGTCGAGCATGCTGACGCCGTTGTAGTTCCGGCCGTGCAGGTAGAACGTGGGCCCGGCGACGAAGGTGACGACGACGGCGACGACGCTGATCGGGAAGAGGACCGGGAGCGACTGCCCCTCGGGGAGGGTCTTGCCGCCCTCGTGGATCGCGTAGGCGAGGGCGGCGAAGAACACGACCGCGCACACGATCCCGATGACACGCATGACGGCCGCGAGCGTGCGGGTGGTGGCCTGGTCGCGGACCTCGGCCAGCAGGGACGCCGAGCACTCGGTGCAGGTCAGCTCCACCGTGTGCTTGCCCGACGGGGGCCGCTTGACCGTGTAGTGGGCGGAGGTCCAGGTGATCGTGCGCGTCTTCGGTTTGAGGATTCCGCCCGTGACCTTGTCGCTGAGTATGTGCCGGACTGCGACCTCCGCGGTCCCCGCTGTGCTCATGGTTCCTCCGACACGCGCTCTGACGATCATCACGAATCCCGCACAGTGTGACCTGTGAGAACCGGCCACTCAATGGTCCTGGTGATTTCTTTTCCTTCGCCTACAACTTCTCAACTCAGCCATGACGTGCGGGACTTCTCCGGTCGCACCTCTTGACGGCTTTGGTGCAGACCTTTAGGTTCACCAGCCAACAGACCTCCCATGAATGCATTCCCCGCTCACATATGTGAACACCCGTGTTCACCTCTCACCGCCCCTCAAGCCGGCGGCGTCCACCCCCCACCCAGGACGAAAGGCCCCCTCCTCATGCAACGCCTCGCCCTGCGCTGCGCCCTCGCCCTCTCCCTCGGCCTCACCGCCGTCGGCACCCTCGCAGCCCCCTCCGCCTCGGCCGCGACCGGCACCATCACCGGCCTCGGCGGCAAGTGTCTCGACGTCGCCGGCGCGAGTTCCGCCGACGGCACGGCCGTACAGATCTACGACTGCAACGGAACGGCCGCCCAGCAGTGGACGGTCGGCTCCGACGGCACCATCAGAGCCCTCGGCAAGTGCCTTGACATCACCGGCAATTCGACCGCCAACGGCGCCCAGCTCCAGCTGTGGACCTGCGGCGGCAGCGCCAACCAGCAGTGGACGGTCAGCGCCGCGCGCGACATCGTGAACCCGGCCGCCAACAAGTGCCTGGACGTCACCGGCAGTTCCACGGCCAACGGCACCCGCACCCAGATCTGGACCTGCTCCGGCGCCGCCAACCAGAAGTGGACCGCGCCCGCCGCCGGCGGCACGACCCCGCCCACGACCGCCCCGATGGCCGTGGCTCCGTACCTGTACAACGGCTGGGGAAACCCGCCCAGCCCTACGACTGTCATGAACGCGACCGGCGTGAAGTGGTTCACGCTGGCGTTCGTGCTGAGCAACGGCTACTGCAATCCGCAGTGGGACGGCGGCCGCGCGCTGACCGGCGGCGTCGACCAGTCGACCATCAACACCGTGCGGGCCAACGGGGGTGACGTCGTCCCGTCCTTCGGCGGGTACAGCGGCAACAAGCTGGAGAGCTCCTGCTCCAGCGCGAGCGAACTGGCGGCGGCGTACCAGAAGGTCATCAGCGCCTACTCGCTCAAGGCCATCGACATCGACATCGAGGCCGACGCGTACAGCAACGGGACCGTGCAGCAGCGGACCGTGGACGCGCTGAAGACCGTCAAGGCCAACAACCCGGGCATCAAGGTGTACGTCACCATCGGCACCGGGCAGAGCGGTCCCGACACGAGCCTCATCAACCGGGCCGCGTCCTCCGGGCTGACCGTGGACGCGTGGACGATCATGCCGTTCGACTTCGGCGGCGCCGGACAGAACATGGGCACGCTCACCCAGCGGGCCGCCGAGGGCCTCAAGACCGCGCTGAAGAACGCGTACGGCTACAGCGACGACGCGGCCTACCGGGACATGGGCATCTCCTCCATGAACGGCATCACCGACAACAACGAGACCGTCACCACCGCCGACTTCCAGACCATCCTCGGCTACGCGCAGGCGCACCACCTCGCGCGGCTGACGTTCTGGTCGGCCAACCGTGACCGTCCCTGCCCGGGCGCCTACCCGAACGACGACACGTGCTCGGGCGTGAGCCAGAGCAACTGGCAGTTCACCAGCATCTTCGCCCAGTACACCGGCTGACCGCCGCCCCCTCCGACCTTTTCTCCCCAACCCCCCATCACCACAGGAGAATCCGTGCTCAGACGGAAGAGACTGACCGGCCGCCACCCCATACCGAGAGCGCTCACGGCGGTCGCGCTCGTGGCGACCACCGTGACCGGAATCGAGTTCGCGACGCAGGCCTCGGCGAGCGCGGCGAGCACGGCCGCCGCCGCGATCCCGACCGGGTACACCACGGTGGTCAACAAGGGCAGCGGCAAGTGCGTCGACGCCCGCTCGGCCGCGAGTGCCGACGGTACGGCCGTCCAGCAGTACACGTGCAACGGAAGCACCGCGCAGAACTGGCAGTTGGTCGCCACCAGCGACGGCTACTACCGCGTGAACAGCAACCTGAACGCGGCCGAGGCCTGGGACGTCACCGGCGTCTCGACCGCCGACTCCGCGCTCATCCAGCTGTGGACGTACTCCGGCGGCAACAACCAGCAGTGGCTGCCGGTCGCGGAGGCGGACGGCGCCTACCACTTCGTCAACCGCAACAGCGGCAAGTGCCTCGACGTACCGAGCGCTTCCACCGCCGACAGCGTGCAGTTGGCGCAGTACACCTGCAACGGCACCGCCGCGCAGTCCTTCACGCTGGGCACCGTCTCGACGAACCCGCCGGGCACCCCGGACTTCGGTCCCAACGTGACGGTGTTCGACCCGTCGATGTCGGCGTCCAGCATCCAGTCCAAGCTGGACTCGGTCTTCTCCCAGCAGGAGACCAACCAGTTCGGCTCGGCCCGCCAGGCCCTGCTGTTCAAGCCCGGCACGTACAGCGCCAACGCCAACGTCGGCTTCTACACGCAGGTCGCCGGTCTCGGCTTCTCGCCGGACGACGTGACGATCAACGGCGCGGTGCACGCGGAGGCCGACTGGTTCCAGGGCAACGCGACGCAGAACTTCTGGCGCGACGCCGAGAACCTCTCGGTCAACCCCACGGGCGGCACGGACCGTTGGGCCGTCTCGCAGGCAGCGCCCTACCGGCGCATGCACGTGCGCGGCAACCTGGCGCTGGACGACGGTGGTTGGTCCAGCGGCGGCTTCATCTCCGACACCAAGGTCGACGGCCAGATCCAGTCCGGCTCGCAGCAGCAGTTCCTCACCCGCAACTCCACGATGGGCAGTTGGTCCGGCTCCAACTGGAACATGGTCTTCGTCGGCGACCAGGGCGCACCCGCCCAGTCCTTCCCGACGTACACCAACGTCGCCAGCTCCCCTACGATCCGCGAGAAGCCCTTCCTCTACGTCGACAGCGCGGGCGCCTACCAGGTGTTCGTGCCCGGGCTGCAGTCCAACGCCGTCGGGACGACGTGGAGCGGGAAGACCCCGACGGGCAAGTCCCTGCCGATCGACCAGTTCTACATCGTCAAGCCCGGTGCCACCGCGGCCGACATGAACACCGCGCTCGCGGCCGGCAAGAACCTGCTGGTCACCCCGGGCGTCTACCACCTCAACCAGACGCTCAACATCACGCGCCCCGACACGGTCGTGCTGGGCATGGGCCTGGCCACCTTCGTGCCGGACGGCGGGATCACCGCGATCTCCACCGCCGACGTGGACGGCATCGAGCTGGCGGGCCTGCTGGTCGACGCGGGCACAACCAACTCCGGGACCCTGGTGCAGATCGGCCCGTCCGGCTCGACCGCCACCCACGCGTCCGACCCGACGCAGTTGTCCGATGTCTTCGTCCGCATCGGTGGCGCCACCGTCGGCAAGGCCACCAACTCCCTTGTCATCAACAGCGCCAACACGATCATCGACCACACCTGGATCTGGCGGGCCGACCACGGCAACTCCGGCACGGTCGGCTGGACCACCAACACCGCCGACACCGGGCTGATCGTCAACGGCGCCAACGTGACGGCGTACGGCCTCTTCGTCGAGCACTTCCAGAAGACCCAGGTCGTCTGGAACGGCAACGGCGGCAGAACGTACTTCTTCCAGAACGAGATGCCCTACGACCCGCCGAACCAGGCCTCCTGGATGAACGGCACCGGGAAGGGCTATCCCGCCTACAAGGTCGCCGCCAACGTAACCAGCCATGAGGCATGGGGACTTGGCAGCTACTGCTACTTCAGCAGCAATTCGAGCGTGGTCGCCGACCACTCCTTCGAGGTGCCGAGCGTGTCCGGGGTCAAGTTCCACGACATGGTGACCGTCTCGCTGGGCGGGGTCGGCACGATCAGCCACATCATCAACAGCACCGGCGGACCGTCCAACTCCAGTACCAACGTCGCCTACCTGACCAACTACCCGTAGACCGCACGGAAAGGATCGATCACCAGATGAACACCATCAGATCCGGTTCCACCCGCGCGGCCCTGCGGGTCCTGCTCCTCCTGGCGACGGTGCTGGGCTTCGCGGTGGCACCGCCCGCCGCGCACGCGAGCACCGCGGCCACGCCGTTCAAGGTTCTCGGCCTCTACAGCGGTACGTACGACGCGGCGCACATCGACTTCGAGAAGGAGGCGAACGCCTGGTTCCCGCAGCAGGCCGCGGCGAACGGCTACACCTACACGTCCAGCACCAACTGGGACCTGCTCGCCAACGGCGGGGTCAACGCCTACCAAGTCGTGCTGTTCCTCGACGACTTGCCGCAGACGTCCGCCCAACGCACCGGTTTCGAGGCGTACATGAGGGGTGGCGGCGGCTTCATGGGCTTCCACGTCTCGGCGTTCACGACGGACGCGGCGAGCTGGTCCTGGTACCACAACACGTTCCTCGGCTCGGGGAACTTCGTGTCCAACACCTGGGGCCCGACCGCGGTGACCCTGAAGGTGGAGGACCACTCGATCCCGCCCACCGCCGCCCTGCCGGCGACGTTCACCTCGTCGGTCAGCGAGTGGTACAGCTGGTCCAACGATCTGCGGCAGAACCCGGACATCAAGATCCTCGCGTCGATCGACCCGAGCAGCTTCCCGGTCGGCACGGATCCCAACCAGTCCTGGTACAGCGGGTATTACCCGATCATCTGGACCAACACGAAGTACAAGATGCTGTACGCGAACTTCGGCCACAACGCGATGAACTACACGACCAACACGCGTCTGTCGTCGACGTTCGCGAGCGCCACCCAGAACCAGTTCCTGCTGAACGGGCTCAAGTGGCTCGGCGGGGGCGACACTTCGACGCCGCCGACGGACACACCGATCTCCGAGACGTCCTGGTACTCCGTGCAGAACGGCGGCAACGGCACCTGCGTGGACGCCCGTTCGGCGGCCACGGCCAACGGGACGGCGATCCAGCAGTACGCCTGCAACGGTACGACGGCACAGCAGTACCAGTTCCGCTCCACCGACAGCGGGTACATGGAGATCACCGCGCGCGGCAACCCGGCGCAGGCTATCGACGTGACCGACCGCTCGACGGTGGACAACGCGCCGTTGCAGCTGTGGGCCTACTCCGGCGGCACGAACCAGCAGTGGCAGCCCGTGAAGGAGACGAGCGGGCGCTACCACTTCGTCGCCCGGCACAGCGGCAAGTGCCTCACCGCCGCCACGGCGGCGACGAACAGTGTCCAACTCACCCAGCGGACCTGCGACGGCTCCACCGCGCAGGCCTTCCAGCTCGCCGTGCAGTCCTGAGCCTGCACGGCGACCAGGGGCGCCTCTGTCGCATCGCGTGTCGATGCGGCGGGGGCGCCCCTTTGTCCTCCCCTCTCCCGTCGCCATGTTTTCACCGCTAACAAAAGACTGTTGCCAGCGATACAGATCCCTGTTATCGTCGATTACATGAACACGAGATCGCTGATAATCGAGGCGGCGGCGGAGCTGATCGCCCAGTCGCCGAGCGGCGACGTCTCGACGCGCGCGGTGTGCGAGGCGGCGGGAGTCCAGCAGCCCGTGCTGTACCGGCTGTTCGGCGACAAGGACGGGCTGCTTGCGGCGACGGTCGACCATGTCTGGGACCAGTACCTGGAGACGAAGCGGGCCGCCGAGAAGTCCGATGACCCGCTGCGGGACCTCCAGGCCGGCTGGGACAGCCACACCGCGTTCGCACTGGCGCACCCCAACGCCTACAAGCTGATGTTCGCCCCGGCGCTCCGTTCCGTGCCCGCGGCGGCGGAGGAGGCGATGCGCATCCTCCGCGGGGACCTTGAGCGGCTCGCCGCGCAGGGCCGTCTCCGTGTCGCACCGGAGATCGCGGCACGCATGGTCATGTCGGCCAACACCGGGGTGTCCCTGGCGCTGATCACCCGCCCCACGCTGTATCCGGACTCCGGCCTGTCGAGGCTGGTCCGCGACGCGATCCACCAGGCGATCCTGCTGGACCCCGCGGCGGACACCACGGCCGCGGACGCCCGTGCCGCAGCCGCGACCACGCTCCTCTCGTCCCTCGACGACCTCACCCCCGAACCGTTCACCCCCGCGGAGTCGGCCCTGCTCGGGCAGTGGCTCACGCAGATCCCCGTCTCCCCGCAGCACCCCACCCCACGGAAGGACCCTCACCATGACTGACACCGACACCACCACCCGCGTCGCCCTCATCACCGGCGGCTCCGGCGGCATCGGCCGCGCTGTCGCCGAGCGCCTCGCCAAGGACGGCATCGCAGTCGGCGTGCACTACGCCGGCAACAAGTCCCGCGCCGACGAGACGGTCGCCGCGATCACCGCGGCCGGCGGCCGGGCCATCCCGGTCGGCGGCGACGTGGCCGACGAGCAGGAGATGGCCGCCGCGTTCGACGCGGTCGAGACGGAGTTCGGCGGCATCGACGTGGTCGTCAACACCGCCGGGATCATGGTCCTGTCCCCCATCGCGACCATGAACCTCGACGACCTCGACCGCATGCACCGCACCAACATCCGCGGCACGTTCGTCGTCTCCCAGCAGGCGGCCCGCCGGGTGCGCGCGGGCGGCGCGATCATCAACTTCTCCACCACCGTCACCCGCACCAAGTTCCCGACGTACGGCGGCTACGTGGCGAGCAAGGCCGCGGTCGAGGCGATGACCCTGGTCCTGGCCCGCGAGTTGCGCGGCAAGGACATCACCGTCAACACGGTGGCCCCCGGCCCGACCGCGACACCCCTCTTCCTCGACGGCAAGGACGAGGCGACGGTCCAGAACCTCGCCAAGGCCGCCCCGTTGGAGCGCCTCGGCGCCCCGGACGACATCGCCGAGTCGGTCGCGTTCCTCGCGGGCCCGGCGCGCTGGATCAACGGCCAGGTGCTGTTCGCCAACGGCGGACTGGCCTGAGCCTCCACCCACCCAAGGAGCGAACCCCATGAACAACATCGTCGTGATCACCGGCGCGTCCAGCGGCTTCGGCGCCCTCACCGCCCGCACTCTCGCGCACCGGGGCAACACCGTCTACGCCGGCATGCGCCAGACCGGCACCCGTAACGCGCCCCAGGTCCAGGCAGCCGCCGCCTACGCCAAGGAACACGGCGTCGACCTGCGCTCCATAGAACTCGACGTGAACGCGCAGGCCTCGGTCGACGCGGCGATCGACCAGGTCGTCTCCGCACACGGCCGTATCGACGTCCTGATCCACAACGCCGGCCACATGGTCACCGGACCGGCCGAGGCCTTCACGCCCGAACAACTCGCCGAGTTGTACGACGTCAACGTCCTCTCCACGCAACGCGTCAACCGCGCCGCGCTGCCCCATCTGCGCAAGGCCGGCCGGGGGCTGGTGATCTGGGTGTCGAGTTCGAGCGTCAAGGGCGGCACCCCGCCGTACCTGGCGCCGTACTTCGCCGCCAAGGCCGCCATGGACTCCCTGGCCGTCAGTTACGCGGCCGAGCTGGCCCGTTGGGGTGTGGAGACCTCCATCGTGGTGCCCGGTTCGTTCACCAGCGGCACGAACCACTTCGCCCACTCCGGGCACCCGGCGGACGACGCGGTGGAGGCGGAGTACGAGACGCGATACACCGGCCTCATGAGCCAAGTCGCCGAGAAACTCGCCTCGTTGGCGCCCGAGGGCGCGGACGCCTCATTGGTCTCGGACGAGATCGCCCGCATCGTCGCGCTCCCCTCCGGGCAACGCCCGTACCGAGTGCACATCGACCCGGCCGACGACGGCTCCGAGGCGGTCTCCGTCGTGGCCGACCGCATCCGCCGCGACTTCCTGACCCGCGTCGACCTCGCGGACCTTCTCTCCGCGCACCCTACGGCGGCCTGACCCGCCCGCCCGTCTACGAGGTCACCGCCTCCACCACCTCCCGCCGATACGGCTTCCCGCCCCCGAACAGCTCCTCGGACACGGCCCGTACGGCGTTGACGACCAGCGGAGCGACGAGTTCCAGCGGCGCACGGCCGTCCCCGACGACCGAGATCGCGCCGACCGGGCCGTCGGGTCCGCGCAGGGCGAGGCCGACGCAGCCGAGGTCGGGGAAACACTCGCCCCGGTCGATCGCGAGCCCGTTGCGACGGCGTACGGTGCCCAACTCGCGGTGGAGCAGGTCGAGTCGGCCGATGCTGTGCGAGGTGCGGCACTCCATCGCCTTCTGGTAGCGGGCGTCGATCTCCTCCGGGCTCAGCCAGGCCAGCATGGCCTTCCCGAGCCCGGTGCAGTGGGCGACCGCGCGTCCGCCGACCCGGGAGGGGATGTCGACCGCCGCCCGGCCTCCCACCTTGTCGAGGTAGTAGATCTCCGGGCCGTCGAGCACGGCGAGATGGACGACCATTTTCGTGCGGACGGCCAGGTCGAGGAGTTGGGGCGCTGCCGCCGCGCGCAGCGTGCTGTGCCCGATCTCCCGCCCGCCGAGACCGAGCGCCCGCGGTCCCAGCGCGTACCCGGCGACCGTGTGGTGCAGCCAGTCCAGGCGCACCAGTTGGTCGAGGATCCGGTGGGTGGTCGAGCGCGGCAAGTGGGTCCGGCGGGACACCACTTCGAGGGTGAGGTGTGTCTGGGGCCGCTCGAAGAGGTCCATGATCAGCGTCACGCGCTCCATCATCGACGGCGGCAGCGCATGCCGGTCGGCCTCGTATCGCGGGTCCAGGCGAAGGGCAGACGTCATCGTCAATGCCTCTCTGCTCAAACTGAAATCAATTCTAGTTCGGCGCCGGCGTCAACGTATCAACGGCATCGGACGCGGGCCAAGAGGCGTGCACGAGTTTATTGGTACGCCCGGTCCAAACAATGCACGAAAGCGCCGCCCCCCGGCGCACGGCCGGGAAGCGGCGGCTTGACGGAAAAGCGCGATCAACAGCCGCGGGTCAGGTCGAGCGCGATGTCCACGATCATGTCCTCCTGCCCACCGACCAGCCCCCGCCTGCCGACCTCCTGAAGGATGGTGCGCGCGTCGAGGCCGTACTGACCGGCCGCCGTCTCCGCGTGCCGCAGGAAGCTGGAGTAGGCACCCGCGTAGCCGAGGGTCAGGGTCTCCCGGTCGACGCGCACCGGACGGTCCTGGAGCGGGCGGACCAGGTCGTCGGCGGCGTCCTGGAGCGCGAACAGGTCACAACAGTGTTCCCAGCCGAGGAGGTTGGCCACCGCGATGAACGGCTCGATCGGGCAGTTGCCCGCGCCCGCGCCCTGTCCTGCCAGGGACGCGTCCACCCGGGTCACGCCCTCCTCCACAGCGGTCACCGAGTTGGCGACCGAGAGGGAGAGGTTCTCGTGCGCGTGGATGCCGATCTGGGTGTCCGGGTCGAGTACGTCGCGGTAGGCACGGATGCGGTCGCGTACGCCGTCCATGGTCAGCCGGCCGCCGGAGTCGGTGACGTACACGCAGTGCGCGCCGTAGGACTCCATCAGCCGTGCCTGGCGGGCTAGTTCGGCGGGGTCGGTCATGTGGGCCATCATCAGGAAGCCGGAGACGTCCATGCCGAGTTCGCGGGCGGTGGCGATGTGCTGGGCCGCCACGTCGGCCTCGGTGCAGTGGGTGGCGACGCGGACCGAGCGGACGCCGAGGGAGTACGCCTGCTTGAGTTCGGCGATGGTGCCGATGCCGGGCAGCAGGAGGGACGTGAGCGTCGCCCGGTGGATGGCGCCGGCCGCGGCCTCGATCCATTCCCAGTCGGTGTTGCTGCCGGGGCCGTAGTTGAGGCTGCCGCCGGACAGGCCGTCGCCGTGGGCGACCTCGATGGCGTCCACGCCCGCCCGGTCCAGGGCCGCGCTGATGGCGGCCACGTTCGCGGGTGTGATCCGGTGCCGGATGGCGTGCATGCCGTCCCGGAGGGTGACGTCCTGGACATAGAGCCTGGGGGTCACCGGGTCACCTCCGTGGAGAAGCGCTGAGCGATGCGCTCGGCGACCCGCAGGGCGGCCGAGGTCATGATGTCGAGGTTGCCGGCGTAGGCGGGCAAGTAGTGGGCGGCGCCCTCCACTTCGAGGAAGACGGACACCTTGGTGGTGACCTCGGAGGCGTCTCCGGTGAAGAGGGTGTGGACCGGATCACCGGCCGGGATCGGGGTGAACTGCACCTGCTGCTTGAGCCGGTAGCCGGGCACGTACTCGGCGACCGCGTCCACCATGCCCTCGACCGAGGCCCGGATCTGCTCCTGGTCCGCGTCACCGATCAGGCAGTACACGGTGTCCCGCATGATCAGCGGCGGCTCGGCCGGGTTGAGCACGATGATCGCCTTGCCCCGCCGGGCACCGCCCACCTTCTCGATCGCGGCCGAGGTCGTCTCGGTGAACTCGTCGATGTTGGCCCGGGTTCCGGGACCGGCCGACTTCGAGGCGATCGACGCGACGATCTCGGCGTAGGGCACGGGTGTGATCCGGCTGACGGCGTGCACGATCGGGATGGTGGCCTGCCCGCCGCAGGTGACCAGGTTGAGGTTGTCGACATCGTTGGCGAGGTGCTCGTCGAGGTTCACCGGCGGTACGACGTACGGGCCGATGGCGGCGGGAGTGAGATCGACGAGCCGTTTGCCGTACGGGGCAAGGCGCTTGGCGTTCTCGACGTGCGCCTTCGCGGACGTGGCGTCGAAGAGGATCCCGATGTCGTCGAAGCCGTCCATCCGGATCAGGCCGTCCACGCCCTCGTGCGTGGTGGGCACCTTCAGGCGCGCGGCGCGGGCGAGGCCGTCCGAGTCCGGGTCGATGCCCACCATCGCGGCCATCTCCAGGGTGTCGGACAGCCGTAGCACCTTGATCATCAGGTCGGTTCCGATGTTGCCGGAACCGATGACGGCCACCTTGGTCTTCGTCATCCTCGGTCCTTGGGTGAGAACGTCGCGGACACCGTTCCGAGGCCCGACATCTCGGCCCGTACGGTGGTTCCTGGCGGGGTGGGGACGAGCGGGCCCAGGGCTCCGGAGAGCACGACCTGGCCGGCCCGGAGCGGGTCGCCGAACTCCCGGGCGGTGCGCGCGAGCCACAGCAGTGCGGCGAGGGGGTCGCCGAGGCAGGCCGTGCCGTCGCCCTCGGACGCGAGCTTCCCGTCGGCGTAGAGCCGCATGGTCACGTCCCGGGGTTCGAACGCCTTCAACTCGACCCGTTCGCCGCCGAGTACGAACAACCCGCTGGACGCGTTGTCGGCGACGGTGTCGGTGATCGCGATGTCCCAGTCGGCGACCCGGCTGTCCACGATCTCCAGCGCGGCGACGGCGTGGGCGACGGCGGAGCGGACCCCCTCGATGTCGAGATCGTCCTGGTCGAGGTCGGCGGCGAGGACGAACGCGATCTCGGCCTCGACCCTGGGTTGCAGCAGCCGTCCGCTCGGCACGGCCGGCAGCGCGCTGACGTCCATGTCGGCGAGGAGCACCCCGAAGTCGGGCCGGTCGACGCCTACTTGGCGCTGTACCGACGCGGAGGTCAGTCCGATCTTGCGGCCGACGACCTGCGCTCCGGCGGCGATCCGGTCGGCCACGATGCGTTGTTGGACGGCGTAGGCGAGGCTGATGTCCGTGGCGCCGAGCAAGTCCCGTACGGGAGCGCAGGGTTGACGGTCACGGGCCGCGCGCGTCAGTCGTACGACCGCCTCGGCCACCGCCGCCTCACGGTCCGCCACGGCCCTCGGTTCCCAAAGGTCTGTCATTCGCATCCTCACCTCGTGATGGTCTCCAGCCTGGGCATCCGTGCCCGATCACGGTCACGCGCGTTCCGCTCAGCGGGACTCGGTCCGGGGGTGGACAACGGGTCTCGCTCAGCGAGATGACCGGCCGGAGCCGTGGAGCCGGCTCGATACCGTCGCCGGCACATTGCGGGAGGTTGTGGCGTTGAGCCGCGCTCGGCCGTCGAGAAGCGTCAGCACACCTGAGGAGGTCAGGATGACCAGCAACGAGGACGTCTACGACGTGATCGTGGTCGGATCCGGCGGGGGTCTGGTCGGTGCCTATCTGGCAGCGTCACGCGGGCTGCGGACGCTCGTCATCGAGAAGACGGACCGCGTGGGCGGCACCACCGCCTACTCCGGTTCCGGTCTGTGGTACCCCGGTTCCGCGCCCATGCGGCGGGCCGGACTCGACGACAGTGTCGAGGACGCGAGGACCTATCTGCGCAGCACCGTCGACGACGCGTCACGCGAGCCGCTCCAGGATGCCTATCTGCGGGCCGGCGTGTTGTTGATCGACGAGCTGGAGAAGAATCCGTGGTTCCAGTCGTTCGTGCATCTACCGATGCCGGACTACTATCCGTCGGTCACCGGCTCGTCCCCGACGGGGCACACCATTTTCCCTCCGCAGGTCACCGTCGCCGAACTCGGAGAACATGCGCGGCTGGTCCGCGCCTGTCTGCCCACCCAGCGGTGGGGCCATGACGAGGGTCCGGTCCTCAGCGGTGGCCGTGCGCTGATCGGCAGGACGCTGGCGGCGTTCCTGGAGACGGGCCACGGCTCGCTCCGCCTCGACACCGCGTTGGAGAGCCTCGTCGTCGAGGACGGCAGGGTCGTCGGCGTGGAGGCGGTGAGCGACGGCGAACAGGTCACGTTCCGCGCCACGGGCGGGGTGATCCTCGCGGCCGGCGGCTTCGAGCGCAACCGCGAGCTGCGCGAGAAGTACCAGCCGGTTCCGGAGCGCGGCAGCGAGTGGACCCACGGCGCCCCGGGCAACACGGGAGACGCGCTCCAGGCCGGCATCGCGGTCGGTGCCGCCACCGACCTGCTCGACGCGGCCTGGTTCACGCCCGGTCTCGTGTGGCCGGACGGCCTCCCGCTCTTCCACACGGGCACCCGGGGCGGCATATGGGTCAACGCCGCCGGTGAACGCTTCGTCAACGAGACGCGCCCCTACGACCAGGCCGGCCGGGAGATAGTCCGCCTGCACGCGACCACGGGGGTCTCACACATCCCCGCCCACTGGATCATCGACCAGCGCCAGCTCGACCGGGACAGCTTCGGCGGCCCGTACGACCAGCCGGTCCGCCCCGAGTGGTTCGAGTCCGGGGCGCTCAAGAGGGCTGATTCCCTTGAGGAGTTGGCGAAGCTGATCGACGTACCGCTCGACGCGCTGCGCGCGACCATCGAGGAGTTCAACGGCTACGCGCAGACCGGGGTCGACGAGAAGTTCCATCGTGGCGAGACACCTTGGGACCAGATGGCTCAGTACGTCCTGGGCTTCCCCGCCCTGCCCGAGCTGAACTACCCGGCACCGCCAGCCACGACCGAGTGGCCCAACCCGCTGCTGCCCCCGCTCGACACCCCGCCGTACTACGTAGCGACCATCCTCCCGGCCGACATCGGTACCAAGGGCGGCCTGCGGATCGACGAGCACGCGCGGGTGCTGCGCCCGGACGGACAGCCCATCGAGGGGCTGTACGCGTCCGGGAACACGGCCGCCGCGATGACGGGACGGGTGTACCCGGGCGCGGGGGCTCCCATCGGTTCGAGTGTCGCGTTCTCGTACCTGGCGGTGCTGGACATCGCAAGCGGCACGGACTGACGGGTCAGAGCCAGCGACGGAACGGCTCCCGGAACACGACCACGTCCGGACGCTTTCGGCCTACGACCCTTTCCGCGAGGGTCGTCGCGGAGAAGTGTGAAGCCAATAGCGGCCAGGCGATGACCACCGTCGAAAGGGCGAGCATAATCGGGTACTCGGTGATGAGCTGGTCCGCGCTCCAATACGTCAGCAAGGTGAAAGCCGACATGAAAGACGCGGGCAAGGAGAACACCCCCATGACGAGGGCGACTCCCAGCGCTGTCTCCAGAAGGGGCATCGCGAAGCCGAAGAAATGCGGCCATTCCGCGAGTGTGGCATCCGAGAAACTCTTGAAGTAGCCCGGAACCCTGCTGTTCGACTTCGCGCTGTTCGCCACCAGCAGGATGTCCGCCGCCCCGAAGTGCGCCCGGTATTTCAGCGTCCCCTCATGAAGCCACAGGACACCGAGGGTGACTCTGACCGCGCCGGCGAGAGCCGCCGCGATCAGAGTCGGGTGCGAAAGGGACGTCCTCATGACAGTTTCGCGGCGCCGAATACCGCCTTCGCCTTGTCGCAGTGGATGACCACGTCCTTGTACATGGACGCGTCGACGCCGTTGAGCGCGAACATCTGGGACTTCCCGTCGAACTTGACGGCTCCCAGCTGCTTGCCCGCCGACACGGCGGCCTCATCCGTGCCGTTCGTGAGGTAGACGTGCAGGTCCGGGCCCTCGTCGGAGGAGAAGCCGGACAGCGTGACGGCCGAACCGCTCACCTTCGCGGCGCCGGTCACCTTCTTGCCGTTGAGCCCCGCGAACATTCCCGTCTTGTCCGCCGACTGCATCGCCGCCTTCGAGGCCGACATGGTGGGCGCCGCCTTCGAGGTGGAGTCGCTGTTGTCGGACCCGCCGCACGCCGTGAGCGTGAAGGAAAGAGCAACGAGAGCCACGCCGACAAACCCGATTTTCCGCATGCCAAACTTCCTGTTCTTGATTCCGCTGGGAATCGGCGGCAAGAGGAACGGGCTGCCGCCGACGGGAACCAAGCTACCTACGGAATACGGGAAATGACCCCGCGGCCGGGGGGACGTAAGAATTGCTTCACATTTACGCGGTGGCTACGGCGTGAGGAGCAGCCGGGCGGCCAGGCGCATGTTGGTCTCCGCCTCCTCGGCGGAGATCTCCTCGGTGAGCATGGCCACGAACAGACCCCACCAGCCGTAGATGAGCAGCCGCGCCCTGCTGCGGTCGGTCTCCGAGGCCTCGCGGACTCCGAGGAGGCGCAGGATGGCCTGTCCCAGGGCGCTGTCGACGATGTCGATGCGGGCCGGGACGGCGGTCGCGTACTCGGTGAACGAGGACAGCGCCACCGCCGAGGCGAGCAGCGGGCTGTCCAGCAGCTTCACGCTGAGCGTGATGAGCAGCTCGGCGACCTCGGCGGCGGCGTCCGTGCCCCCGGCGGCGACGGCGAGGTTCTCCCGACCGTTCTCCTGTCCGTTCTCATGGCCGCCGAGGTACTGCTCGATGTGCCACTCCAGGACCGCCATGAACAGGTACGGCTTGGACGGGAAGTAGCGGTACAGGGTGGCGATGGCGACGCCGGCCTCCTTGGCCACGTCGTGCATCTGCACACTGGCGAGCCCCTCGCGGGCGCCGAGTTCGGAGGCGGCGCGGAGGATGCGGACCCGGCGGGCGATCTGGCCGCTCGACATCGGCGCCGCCGGTTGCCGTCCCTCAGCGGGTCTCGCCACGTCGTCCCCCATGTCGTCCGGTGCTCCCGCCGACGCTCAGGATGCCTCGGGGCGGGTCAGGAAGGCCAGGACCGCGCTCTCCCATGCCTCCTTCTGCTCGATCATGGCCCAGTGGCCGCAGTCGGGCAGCACATGCAGTTCCGCTTTCGGAATCGTACGCATCGGGATCAGCGCGCTCTCCAGCGGTGTGACCCGGTCGTCGCGGCCCCAGGTCAGCAGAGTCGGCGCGGTGATCTTGTGGAGGGCGGCCCAGATCGGCTGGTCGGAGTGTGCCTGCGCGGCCTGCATGGCGGCCATGGCCTGCCTGCCGTAGATCCGGCGGGAGGCCTCCAGGGTCGCGGGGACGGTGGCGGTCCGCCAGCGTTCCTCGATGAGTTCCTCGGTGAGGAGGGCCGGGTCGTGGACCATCGACCGCAGCCACTGGACCAGGTTCTCGCGGGTCGGGTTCTCGGCGAACTCGACGAGCAGGTTGAGGCCTTCGCTGGGGCCCGGCGAGAGGATGTTGCGGCCCACGCCCCCGATGGTGACGACCCTGCGGAACAGGTCCTTGTGGGCGACGGCGAGTCCGGCGGCGACGAAGCCGCCCATGGAGTTCCCGATGACGTCGACGCGGTCGAGGCCGAGGCCGTCGAGGAAGCGCAGGACGGCCTTCGGGGCCGCCATCATGGGGTTCTCGTCGGTGGGGTCACTGACCCCGAACCCGGGGAATTCCAGGGCGAGGCAGCGGAAGTGCTTCGCGAACACGGGGAGGTTTCCCCGGTAGTTGCGCCAGCCGGTCACGCCGGGACCGGAGCCGTGCAACAGGAGCAGGGGCGGCCCGTCGCCCGCCTCGTGGTAGCGCAACGTGCCCTCGGCGGTGCGCAGTTCGCGCAGCGTGTCCTCAGCGGTGAGTGTCATGACGGTGCGTGGCCTCCGGTCGCGGGATGACAGGCGACAGTCACCGTGCCACCGCGTCCCGGCCGGGCGCCGCACTCCTCCCGATCAGTGGGACGTGCACGACCCCTGGTCGGCCGCGCTGATTAGCGTCGGGCTGCCAGGAGTCGACGACGGTGATGGGAGAACCTGATGGGTGTGCGCTCACTCGGGTATGTACGGCTGGAGTCCAGTGACATCGGGAAGTGGAAGGTGTTCGGGGCGGATTTCCTCGGCCTGATGCCTGTTGAGGGCGGCGACCCGGAGTCCCTGTACTACCGGATGGACGACTATCCGGCCCGCATCGTGGTCTCACCCGGTTCACAGAGCGGGATGACCGCCCTGGGCTTCGAGGTGATCGACGAACGGGAGTTGGCGAGGCTCGTCGCCGACGTCGAGAGGGCCGGCATCAAGGTGACCGCCGGCACCGAGGACGAGGCCGCGGAACGCAGGGTCACCGGTTTCGTCAAGTTCAACGACCCGGGCGGCAACCCGGTCGAGCTGTTCTACGGCGCGATCCTCGACCACGTCCCGGTGCACACGCCGCTGGTCTCGGGCTTCCTGACCGGTGACATGGGCTTCGGGCACGCGATCGTCTCCGCCGAGGACGCGCGGGGCACCTTCGACTTCTACGTGAACGTCCTCGGCTTCATCGAGCGCAACACGATGCGCTCACCGGGCGGCACGACGTGGTTCATGGGCTGCAACCCCCGCCACCACACCCTGGGCGTCACCCCGGCGCCGGGCCCCGGGCGGCTGCTGCACTTCATGGTCGAGGGGAAGACACTCGACGACGTGGGCCGCGCCCTGGACCGGGCCGCGAAGCTCGACGTGCCGATGATGCACTCGCTGGGCAAGCACACCAACGACCACATGGTGTCCTTCTACGTGTGGTCCCCGGAGAACTACGCCGTCGAGTTCGGCTGGAACGGCCTGCAGGTGCCGGAGCCGGTGCCGGTCTACGAGATCACCGACGGCGCGTTCTGGGGCCACCACTTCACCCCGCCGCCGCAGCCCGCCGGCTGACCCGGGCACAGACGACAAGAGGAGCCCCACGGTGACGGCCGTGGGGCTCCTCCGTGTCACCGCTCGACGGTGATGGCCCGCTCCGGGCAGGCCGACTCCCCGTCCCTGGCGGCCTGTTCGAGTTCCGGCGGCACCTCGCCGTCAAAGGGCACCGCGTAGCCGTCGTCGTCGAGCCGGAAGACCTCCGGCGCCGCCGCCGCGCACCTCGCGTGCCCGGAGCACAGCGACGAGTCGATCCTGACCTTCATCGTGGTTCTCCTTCGTGGATACCCCCGGCTTCGGCCGGGGGAGGAAGCGAAGCTCCTGCGGAGCAGGGCAGGGAAAGCCGGTTCGCCGTCAGGGCGGACCGGTGTGCGCCGTCTGCCGGCCGGCACCCGCCACTCACACGGGGGTTGATACGGTGTGAGGTATGGCGCGGCAGGTCAAGCGGGCGTTCAAATACCGCTGTTACCCCACGGGCGAGCAGGCGGCGGAGTTGTCGCGTACGTTCGGCTGTGTCCGTCTCGTCTACAACAAGGCGCTGGAGGAACGCACCCAGGCCTGGTACGGGGAGCAGCGCCGCGTCTCCTACGTGCAGTCGTCGGCCGCGCTGACCCAGTGGAAGAAGACCGAGGAGCTCGCCTTCCTGACGGAGGTGTCCTCCGTTCCGCTCCAGCAGGCGCTGCGCCACCTGCAGACGGCGTTCGGGAACTTCTTCGCCCAGCGGGCGAAGTATCCGCGCTTCAAGTCGAGGAAGAAATCCCGCGCGTCGGCCGAGTACACCCGCTCCGCCTTCACGTGGCGCGAGGAACAGCTGACGTTGGCGAAGATGGCCGACCCTTTGGACATCCGTTGGTCGCGTCCGCTGCCCGAGGGGACGGAACCGACCACGGTGACGGTGTCCCGCGACGCGGCGGGCCGCTGGTTCGTGTCCCTGCTGTGCCAGGACACCATCGCACCGGCCGCCGCGACCACAGCGGCCGTCGGCCTGGACGCCGGCATCACCTCCCTCGTGACGCTGTCCACCGGGGAGAAAGTCGCCAACCCTAAGCACGAGCGCCGTGACCGCGCGCGGCTGGCCCGAGCGCAGCGGGAACTGTCCCGCAAGGCGAAGGGCTCGGCGAACCGGGAGAAGGCCCGCTGCAGGGTCGCCCGCGTGCATGCGCGGATCGCCGACCGGCGCCGCGATCACCTGCACAAGCTGTCGACTCGTCTCGTCCGTGAGAACCAAACGGTCGTGATCGAGGACCTCACCGTCCGCAACCTGCTGAAGAACCACACGCTCGCACGCGCCATCTCCGACGCGTCGTGGACTCACCTGCGCTCCATGCTGGAGTACAAGTGCGCTTGGTACGGGCGCGAACTCGTCGTGATCGACCGCTGGTTCCCCAGCAGCAAGCTGTGCGGGGCCTGCGGCACGGTCGCGGCGAAGATGCCGCTGAACGTCCGCACGTGGACATGCGCCTGCGGCGCGGTGCATGACCGCGACATCAACGCGGCGCGCAACATCCTGGTCGCCGGGCTGGCGGCGTCTGCCTGTGGAGACGGTGTAAGACCTCAACGGGAGTCCTCCCGGACGGGGCAGTCGTCGGTGAAACAGGAACCCCAGCGGGCGACCGCTGGAATCCCCCGCCTTTAGGCGGGGGAGGAAGTCAACCTTGACTCCGTTCGTTCTACGGCTTGTTCGTCGATCCGGCGTCGACGGTGAACTGGAGACCCGTGACGTACCGCGCCTCGTCCGAGGCCAGGAACAGCACGGCGTTCGACACGTCGCGCGGCTCGACGTACGGAGCGAGGGGGTTCATCGCGACCAGCGCGAACAGCGGTTCCCGCGCGGCGAGTTCCTCGATCGGGACACCAACGGTGATGCCGGTGTCACTGACCCCGGTGGGGTGCACGGTGTTCACCCGGATGCGGTGCGGGGCGAGTTCGTTGGACAGCGCCTTCATCAGACCGACGACGCCGTGCTTGCTGGCCACATAGTGGGCGTACGGCACGTGGCCGCGGATACCGGCGGCCGAACTCGTAATGATGACGGAGCCGCCCTGTCCGGCCTCGATCATCCAGGGGATCGCGGCGCGCACCGTGTTCCAGGGGCCCTTGAGGTTGACGTCCATGACGACGTCCCAGGCTTCCTCGGACAGTTCCCAGGCGGCGCCGATGCTCATCACGCCCGCGTTCGCCACGAGCGTGTCGAGCCGCCCGAACTCCTCCCGCGCCGCGTCGACCGCGGCCCGCACCTCGGCCACCGAGCGGACGTCGGCCTGGACGGCGACGCACCGGCGGCCGGTCGCCCTGACCAACTCCGCCGTCTCTTCCAGCTGTTCCTTCGACGCCAACGGGTACGGCAGCTCATCGCTGATGTCGTGGCACACGTCGGTGACGACGACATCGGCTCCCTCCTCCGCCAGCCGCACGGCATGAGAGCGGCCCTGACCGCGGGCCGCTCCCGTGACGAGCGCAACCTTGCCTTCCACACGCCCCATGCCAACTCCCTTTCCCTCAGCCGACATTCAGGTCCTCGGCGGCCTCGCGCAGGGCGCGCAGCCGGGTGTCGAGGAGTGCGCGCTCAGCCTCGTCGTCCGCGCCGAGTTCGGCCAGACGGCGGACGGTGAGACCGATCTCCTCCTGGAGGCGGCCGTACGCCTCGTCGCGGGTCAGCAGGTCGAGGTCGGTCCAGTCGGAGCGCTCGGACTCCGGGCGCCTGCTCATGCGGGCAGGTTGTAGAGGCGGCGGGTGTTCAGCTCCACGATCTTGTGCACCTCGTCGTCCGGTACGTCGGCGAGGACCTCGGCCGCGTAGGCGCGGCTCTTGGGCCAGTAGGAGTCGGAGTGCGGGTAGTCGCACTCCCAGGTGATCTTGTCGACGCCGATGTGGTGGCGCACTTCCACGCCGAACCGGTCGTCGATGAAGCAGCCGTGGAAGTGCTTGTGGAACAGCTCCGAGGGACGCACGCTCTGGTTGACGTTCTGGTAGAAGCGGTGTCGCTCCCAGGTGCCGTCGCTGCGCTCCAGCAGGTAGGGCATCCAGCCGATCCCGCCCTCGGACAGGCCGATCTTCAGCCGCGGGTGGTTGTGGAGGACCGGGGAGAACAGCAGGTCCGCGGTGGCGTACATGGAGTTGCAGCCGAACAGCGCGATGGTCACCGCGAACGGCGCCTCCGGGGCCGTCTTCGGCGCGGCGCCCGAGGTACCGAAGTGCAGGCACAGAGGCATGTCGGTCTCCTCGGCCGCCGTGAACACCGGGTCCCAGTGGTCGGTGTGGAACGACGGCAGGCCCAGCGGGACCGGGTTCTCCGGGAACGAGATCGCCTTGGCACCCTTGGCCGCCGTACGCCTGATCTCGGCCGCGCAGGCGTCGACGTCCCACAACGGCAGGATGACCAGCGGGATGAGCCGGCCGGGGGCGGTGGCGCACCACTCGTCGAGCACGAAGTCGTTCCACGCCTGGACGCACAGCAGGGCGAGGTGCCGGTCCTGGCCGTCCAGGAAGATCGTGCCGGCGAAGCGCGGGAACGACGGGAAGCACAACGCGCCCCACACGCCGTCGAGATCCATGTCGCGCAGTCGTGCCTTCGGGTCGTAGCAGCCCGGGATCATCTCGTCGTAGCGGGTCGGTTCGAGGCCGAACTCCTCAGGTGTCTTGCCCGCGACGGCGTTCAGGCCGATGTAGGGGTAGATGCGGCCCTCGTAGTTCCACACCTCGGCCGGGGCCTGGCCCTCTCCGCGCGCCTGCTCCACGATCCGCGGTCCGGCGTCCCGGTACTTCGCCGGCAGCCGGTCCGACCACAGGCGCGGCGGCTCGATCAGGTGGTCGTCGGTCGACAGCAACTTCATCCATGGCTGCAATGGCATCGATGTGCTCCCTCGATCTCACGGACTCTCTAGCACCGGCCGAATTGTGTGCCCTGTTCGGATCCCACTGAATGGAAACCGGCCGACAGTGAGCGGAATCGGCGCCGATCATGGATCACGAACAGTCCCATCGGTCAGCATTCAGGCTACTCTTTTATCTCCGGCGGAAGGAGACCCACGATGGGCCGAGTACAGGACAAGGTCGTCTTCATCACCGGGGCCGCACGCGGACAGGGCCGCGCCCACGCGCTCCGGCTCGCCGCGGAAGGCGCCGACATCATCGCCGTCGACCTGTGCGAGGACATCGCCACCAACGCGTATCCGCTGGCCACTGGGGACGACCTGGACGAAACCGTGCGCCAGGTCGAGAAGCTCGGCCGGCGCATCGTGGCGCGTAAGGCGGACGTGCGCGATCCGGCGGCGCTGAAGGCGGCCGTGGCCGACGGGGTGGCCGAGTTGGGGCGGCTCGACGCCGTGGTCGCGCAGGCCGGTATCGCCCCGCTCGGTCCCCAGCAGGGCGTCCAGGCCTTCATCGACGCCGTGACCGTCGACTTCAACGGTGTCGTGCATACCGTAGAAGCCGCCCTGCCGCATCTGCCGGACGGCGCCTCGATCGTGGCGACCGGATCGATCGCGGCCCTGACCCCGGCGACCGTCGACAGTCCGTCCAACGGCCCCGGCGGCCTGGGCTACTCGTTCGCGAAGCGCCAAGTGGCCGCGTTCGTCCACGACTTGGCGACGGTGCTGCTGTCCCGGAAGATCCGGGTCAACGCGGTGCACCCCACCAACGTCAACACGGACATGCTCAACAGCGACATCATGTACCGCTCGTTCCGGCCCGACCTCGACAACCCGACCCGCGAGGACGCCCTGGTGTCGTTCCCCGCGACGACCGGCATGGACATTCCCTATGTCGAGCCGGAGGACGTCGCCGACACCGTGCTCTTCCTGGTCTCCGACGAGTCCCGCTATGTCACCGGCATGCAGATGCGGGTGGACGCCGGCGGCTACGTCCGCAAGCGCCCTCAACTCCCCACGTTCTGACTGCTTTTACTACGAGGTGAGATCCAGGACCACCTTGCCGGTGGTCCTGCGCTCGGCGACGTCGGTCAGGGCGGTAGCAACCTCGGCGAGCGGATGGACGCGGGAGACGAGCGGGCGCATCCCGTCCCGGACCATCCCGGCGAGGGCACGGTCGGCGGCGGCCACCGCGTCCGGGGCGTACTGGCGGACCGTACGGATCTCGAAGCCCCGGACGACCAGGTCCTTGAGCAGCACCAGGTTCAGCGGGATGCGCGGGATCTTCCCGTCGGCGTACCCGACCGTGACGAACCGGCCGCCCCGCCGCAGCGCGCGCAGGGCGGCCTCCGCGTGGTCGCCGCCGACCGGGTCGATCACGAGGTGGACGCCCTCGCCGCCGGTCAACTCCCTTGTGCGGAGCTTGAGATCCTCGTGGACGTAGTCGACGCCGGCCTCGGCCCCGAGCTTGCGGGCGACCGTCAGCCGCTCCTGGCTCGACGCGGCGGCGACCACCCGCAGACCGAGCCGCGTCGCGATGTCGACCGCGGCCGAACCGACCCCGCCCGCCGCACCGAGCACCGCCACCCACTCCCCCGCGCTGCCCTGTCCGACGGTGACGAGGGAGTGGTAGGCGGTGGCGTACGTGACGTGGAACGCGGCCGCGTGCACCATGTCGAGGCCCTCGGGAACCTGGCGCAGACCCGCGACGGGCACCACGACCTGTTCGGCGAAGGCGCCTGTGAGCACCGCCCCGGCGACGGGTGAGCCGACCGGCGGGCCCGACACGCCAGGCCCCAACTCGGCGACCACACCGGCGAATTCACTGCCCGGCGTGAAGGGCAGTGGCGCGGGCACCTGGTAGCGGTCCGCCACGATCAGCACGTCCGGGAAGTTCACCGCGGCCGCGTGCACCCGGACCAGTACCTCGCCCGGGCCGGGCCGGAGGTCGTCGAGTTCGACGACCGAGAGGCCGCCGGGCGGCCCGTACTCCGTGCAGCGTGCGGCTCTCATCGCGCCCTTTCCATGGTCGTCGGCATCGCCGGGTCACGGGGCAGGCCCAGCACCTGCTCGGCGATCGTGTTGCGCTGGATCTCGGCGGTGCCCGCGCCGATCGACGAGGCCCGGGTGCGCAGGAACCCCCATACCCAGCGCCCGCGTTGGACGGCGTGCGGGTCACGTCGGCCGAGGATTCCGTACGGTCCCAGGAGGTCGACCGCGAACTCGTGCAGCTCCTGCTCGAAGGTCACGATGAACAGGCGTGACGTCGAAGAGGCGGGCCCTGGTTCGCCCTTGGCCATGATGTCGGCGATGGTCCGCATGCCGGTGAGCCGCATGACACGCACCCGGATCTCGAAGTCCGCGAGCCGGTCGCGGACGATCGGGTCGGCCGTCGCGCCGCGCTCGTGGGCGAGTTCGATCAACTCGTCCAACACCCGCCGGTACAGGGCGGCTTGGTTCATCGCCCCGGCCGCCCGCTCGTGCCCCAAGCTCGTCCGGACCAGCGGCCAGCCGCCGTTCTCCTCGCCGATGCGGTGGGCGACCGGTACGCGGACGTCGTCGAAGAAGATCTCGCAGAAGTGCGCGTCGCCGGTCAGGTCACGCAGCGGCCGTACGGTCACCCCGGGGGCGTGGGCGTCGATCAGCAGGTAACTGATGCCGTCCTGGCGGGAGTCGGGCGGTCCGGTGCGGACGAGGGTGAAGACGATGTCGGCGATGTCGGCCGAACTGTTCCACACCTTCTGCCCGTTGACGACGTACTCCGCGCCTTCGCGCCGTGCCGTCGTGCGCAGCGCGGGGAGGTCCGATCCCGCCTCCGGTTCGGAGTAGCCCTGGGCCCACACCATGTCGCCGCGCAGCATGGGGCGCAGGTGGCGCTCCTTCTGCTCGGGCGTGCCGTACTTGATGAGGGTGGGGGCGGCGATGCCCAGTCCGGTGCCCAGGGGGCCGGGGACGCGAGCGCGCGCGTACTCCTCCTGGTAGATGACCTGGCGGGCGAAGGACAGGTCCATGCCGCCGTACGCGCGCGGCCAACTCGGGCCGGCGTAACCGGCGTCGTACAGCGCGGCCAGCCATTTCTTCTGCCAGGCGACCCGCTCGGCGGGGTCCTTGGGGCGGCGGCCGGGGTGCTGCTCCGTCAGGAAGGCACGCAGACGGGCGCGGAACCGCTCGTCGGTCTCGTCGGATTCGTCCACCGTCATCGCGGGGCCATGCGGATGGCGCCGTCGAGGCGGACGGTCTGGCCGTTGAGGTAGGGGTTCTCCAGCATCTCCACGGCGAGGCGGGCGAAGTCGTCCGGGTCGCCGAGTCGTTTGGGGTGCGGTACGGAGGCGGCGAGGCCGTCGCGGATGTCGGCGCGGAGGCGGCCGAGCATCGGGGTGTCCATGATGCCGGGGGCGATGGTGTTCACCCGGATCTGCCAGCTGGCCAGGTCGCGGGCGGCGACGAGGGTGATGCCGTGGACTCCTGCCTTGGCGGCGGTGTAGGAGGTCTGCCCGATCTGGCCGTCGAACGCGGCGACCGACGCGGTGAGCACTACGGCTCCGCGGTCGCCGTCGACGACCTCGTTGCCGGCGAGGCGGGCGGCGGCGAGGCGCAGCACGTTGTAGGTGCCGATCAGGTTGACGCGGATGACCTCGGCGAAGGTGTCGAGTTCGCCGGGCTTGCGGTCGCGGTCGATGATCCTGGTGCGGTCTCCGCCGCGTCCGGCGCAGTGCACGACGGCACGCAGGGTGCCGAGTTGCTCGGCGGCGTCGAGGGCGGCGGTGACCTCGGTCGCGTCGGTGACGTCGGTGCGCACGAAGCGTGCGGCCTCGCCGAGGTCGGCGACCGCTTTGACGCCCTGTTCCTCGGAGATGTCGGCGAGGACGACACGTCCCCCGCGTTCGATGATGCGCCGCGCGGTGGCCAGGCCGAGCCCGGAGGCGCCGCCGGTGACGAGTGCCGCTGAACCGTCGATGTTCACACCCAACTCCTCGTGGACTACGGGGTTTTGAAGGCGAGTTCTGCCAGGTCTCAAAGGCCCAGGGACTTGCTGATGATGAGTTTCATGACCTCGCTGGTGCCGCCGTAGATGCGGGTCGCGCGGGCGTCGGCGTACAGGCGGGCGATCGGGGATTCGAGGATGTAGCCGTAGCCGCCGTGCAGTTGGAGACAGCGGTCGACGACGCGCCCCTGTGTCTCGGTGCAGAACAGCTTGGTCCGTGCCGCGTCCACGGGGTCCAGTTCGCCCGCGACGAGCGCGGTGACCGCCGCGTCGAGCAAGGCTTGCGCAGCTGTCAACTCGGCGTCCAGGGCGGCGAGTTCGAACTTCGTGTTCTGGAACTGGGCCAGCGGTTTACCGAACACGTTCCGGTCACGGACGTAGGCGACGGTCAGGTCGATCGCGGTACGGGCCTGGGCGACCGCGCCGACCGCGATGGCCAGGCGTTCCTGGGCGAGGTTGCGGCCCAGGAGGGTGAAGGCGGCGCCCTCCTCGCCGAGGAGGTTGGCGGCGGGCACGCGGACGTCGTCGAAGGCGAGTTCCACGGTGTCCTGGACGGCCAGGCCGATCTTCTCCAGCTTCCGCCCGACGGTGAAGCCGGGCATCCCCTTCTCCACTACGAGGAGGGAGAGACCGGCGCGCCGGTTGCCGGGGTCGACCGCGGTGCGGGCGACCACGATCACCAGGTCGGCGTGGTGGCCGCCGGTGATGAAGGTCTTGGCGCCGTTGAGCAGGAAGTGGTCGCCGTCACGGACCGCCCGGGTGGTGACGCCGGCGAGGTCGGAGCCGGTGGCGGGCTCGCTCATCGCGATCGCGGTGTACAGCTCGCCGGAGGCCAACCCCGGGAGCCAGCGCGCCCGTTGCTCGGCATCGGCCAGGCCCGTGAAGTACGGGACGACGATGTCGAGATGGGTGCGCAGGCCGCCGAGGGTGACGCAGGCGCGGGCGCACTCCTCCTGGATCACCGCGTTGTAGCGGTAGTCGTCCTGGCCGCCCCCGCCGTACTCCTCCGGGATGGCCGTGCCGATGATGCCGAGCTTGCCCAGTGCGGTGAACAGGTCACGGGGGACGAGTCCGGCTCGCCGCCAGTCCTCGTACGACGGGACCACCTCGCGGGCGAGGAAGTCACGGACCAGCAGACGGAAGTCCTCGTGGGTCTCTTCGAACAGGGTCCGGCGCATCGGATCTCCTTCGGCTCGACCTATTCAGTATACCTAATTAGCCTCGCCCGACACAGCCTGGTGCAACCTGGCGCAGCAGAACGCCCCATGAGCCCGGAGGCGGCATGGGGCGTCGGCGGTCGCTCAGCGGAGAAGTGTCAGGGAATCAGTGCCACCAGGGGATGAGCGCGTCCAGGTGACGGCGCATCCGGTGCCGGGCCACCCCGGCGTCGCCCTCGACGATGGCGTCGAGGATCCGCTGGTGGACGTGCTGCACTTCGCCCGCCGCCGTGTCGCCGGGCAGCGGCCGGTCGTGGCCGGAGGCGTGGCGGCGGAACAGCTCGGTGATGATCGACAGGAACAGCGCGAGCACCGGGTTGTCGGAGAGCGCGGCCAGTTCGGTGTGGAAGAGGTCGGCCTTGCGCGGGTCGTCGGCGGGGCCCTCCGTGCTCCAGCGCACTGCCTTGCCCAGCCGTTCGGTCACCTCTTTGTCGCCCTCCGCGACTCTGGCGGTGACCCGGGCGACGATGCCGAGTTCGATGGCGTTGCGGACGATCCGCAGGTCGTCGGCCGTGACGCCCTGGTACTCCAGGAACAGCGCCATGGTGTCGATGCTGGCCTGCGGCTCGGGTTCGGTGACGATCAGCCCGCCGCCGGGACCGCGGCGCATCCGGGCGACCGAGTGGTACTCCAACAGCCGTACGGCTTCCCGTAGTACGGCCCGGCTGATCGAGTAGCGGGCGAGCAGATCGGCCTCCGAGCCGAGCACCATGCCGGTCTGCCAGCCGCGCGCGGCGATGTCGTCGTGGATCCTGGCCGCGACCACTTCGGCGAGCTTGGCCCGCGGGCCCTCGACCAGTTCGGGCTCGACCACGTTGCCCGCGATCCGCTGCCCGCGTCGCACCCGGTGCTTCTCGATCCAGCCGGCCACCGACTCCAGATGCGCGGTCAACTCGGTCTGGGCGCGGGCCCCGTCGTCGGCGATCACCGCATCGACGACGGCTTTGTGCGCGCGGTGCGAGGTGTCCTTCGCCGCGTGCATCTCGGACTTGGAGATACGGCGGGAGGTGTGCGCGTAACGGGCGGTGAGCCGGGTGAGCACGTCGACGAACAGGTGCAGCACCGGGTTCCCGGACAGCCGGCCGAGCACGGGGTGCAGCGGGTCCTGGGAGTGGACGCCGGGTTCGTCCCAGTGGTCGAGTTCGGCGTCGAGTGTGGTCCGGAGGGTGTCGATTCCCTCTTCGGTGATGCGGTCGGCGGCCAGTCCGGCGGCGATCGGCTCCAGCAGGAGGCGGGCCTGGAGGAGGTCCGTGACGCTAGTGCCGACGTATTCGAGGTAGATCACCATGGCGCGGGTGGCCGGTCCGGCGTCCGGTGCGCAGACGATCAGGCCACCGTTCGGGCCGCGCCGCATCCGGGCCACCTGGTGGTGCTCGACGAGCCGTACCGCCTCGCGCAGCACCGCCCGGCTCACCCCGAGCCGCTCCCGCAGATCCACCTCGGACCCCAAGGACTCGCCCACCGGCCAGCCCTGGCGGATCACGGTCGCCTCGATACGGCGGGCGGTCTGTGCGGCCAGCTTGCCGACCGGGACACCGGTCTCGCCGTCGGCGGGCTCGCGGTCGACGGCAGTCGCCATGGCCAACTCCTCTGGGGCGGATATTGCGGATCCCCAGTCTATTCGTCACCTGGACCGGAGACGCGCGGTTCGGACAGCTGGAACCAAGATGAGGCCACTTTTTCGACCGTACGCCCCTAGCAACCGGGTGAACGACACGGTTAGAGTAACCTCATTTCGCGGCACGGCATGAGAACAGGGAGCCGACAGCGATGCGCCTGGAGTCCACGCCCGAGCTCGAAGCGTTCCGGAGGAAGGTGCGCGCCTTCGTCGCGGAGCACGCTCCGGGCACCAAGACCCGCGCCGGGGTGCGCGCACCGGAGCCGGAACTGATGCCGGCGATCCGGGAGTGGACCGCCAAGCTGTTCGAGGCGGGCTTCCTCGGGATCGGCTGGCCGGCCGAGTACGGCGGCCGGCCCGACGCGCACCCCCTGGAGCCGTCGGTCGTGGCCGAGGAGATCGCCCGGGCCCGCACCTGGCAGCCGATCGGCGCCGCCTCGCTGGCCTCGGCCGCGCTGCTGGAGTTCGGCACCGACGACCAGCGGGCGCGTTTCCTGCCTCGTATCCGCTCCTGCCAGGACGTGTGGTGCCAGCTGTTCAGCGAGCCCGAGGCGGGCAGCGACCTGGCGGCGCTCCGGACGCGAGCGGTCCTGGAGGGCGAGGGCGACGACGCGGTGTTCGTCGTGGACGGCCAGAAGGTGTGGACGACCAACGGCCAGTACGCCGACATGGGTTACCTGCTCGCGCGCACCGATCGCGAGGCTCCGAAGCACAAGGGCATCACGGCGTTCGCCCTCGACCTGCGCAGCCCGGGCGTCGACATCCGGCCGTTGCGGGAGATCACCGGGACGACCGACTTCAACGAGGTCTTCCTGGACGGGGTCCGCATCCCGGCCGCGAACGTGATCGGCCGCGTGCACGACGGCTGGCGGGTGGCCATGAGCAGCCTCGGCCACGAGCGTTCCGGCGTGGCCGCACGCGGAGTCGAACTGGTCGCCGTGCTCGACGACTTGATGCGCCTCGCCGCTCGCACGACGGTGGACGGCGGGCCCGCGCTCGACGACTCCGCGACCCGGCAGGCGATCGGCGAACTGGCCACGCGGGTGCAGGTGAACGCCGCGGTGATCGGCCTCGCCCAGTCACGGATGCTGCACGGCACGGAACAGCCCGCCGACGCCCTCCTCGGCAAGATCTTCTTCAGCGAGCTCAACCACGACCTGGTCGACTTCGGCCTGAGCCTGCAGGGCACGGACGGGCTGCTCGTCGAGGGCGACGAGGACGCCGTGGCGGACGGCTGGTGGCAGGACGCGCATCTGTACTCGCGGGCGTACACGATCGCCGGCGGGGCGAACGAGGTACTGCGCACGCAGGTCGCCGAGCGGGGGCTCGGGATGCCACGAGAGCCGCGCTGACCAGCCCACATCTCCAAATAGACCATCCGGTCAATACATGCCCCTCACATTTCCGTACCGGCCATCGGAAGGTTTTCTGAAGGCCTCCGACAGATTGATTGTACCGATCGGTCGACGTATGGTTCCGACAGGTGTGGGCCGACGAGAGGACGACAGAACCATGACCGAGAGCGTGGCCGGAACCGACGTCTCCGAGGAACTGCCGGAGTACCCGTCGCCCCGATCGGGCGAGTGCCCGTTCGCGCCGCCGCCGGGTCTGCTCAAGCTGCACGACACGGGCAAGGCCCTGGTCCGGGCGAAGACGTGGGACGGTACGACCCCGTGGGTCGTCACGACGCACGCGGCCCAGCGACAGTTGCTGACCGATCCTCGACTCAGCGCGAATATCGGCGCGCCCGGATATCCGCACACGACCGAGGCGATGAAGGCGCACGCGGCGCATATCCAGCCGTCGATCAACAACACCGACGGTGCCGAGCACACGCGCTGGCGCCGGATGCTCACGAGTTCGTTCACCCGGCACCGGATGGAGAAGATCCGCCCGGAGATCCAGCGGATCACCGACGGTCTCATCGACAAGATGCTGGCGGGTCCGAACCCGACCGAGCTGAACGAGGCGCTGTCGCTCCCGCTGCCGTCGCTGATGATCTGCGCGCTTCTCGGCGTGCCGTACGAGGACCACGACTACTTCCAGGAGCACGCGGGTGTGACCAACGCGCGCTTCAAGACGCCGGAGCGGGCGGCGGAGAGCACGGCGGCCGTGCGCCGCTACATCGCCGGGCTCATCGAGGCCAAGATGGACAACCCCGGCGAGGACGTCCTCTCCGACCTCGGCGCACGCATCAAGGCGGGCGAGCTGTCCATGGAGGAGGCCGCGCCGCTGGGGCACATCCTGCTGGTCGCCGGGCACGACACCAGCGCCAACATGATCACGCTGGGCACCGCGCTGCTCCTGGAGAACCCGGACCAACTCGCGGGCCTGCGCGAGCACTCGGACGATCCGAAGTACGTGACGAGCACGGTAGAGGAACTGCTGCGCTACCTCACCATCCCGCACCTGCTGGCACGCCGGGCCGTGCTGGACGACATCGAGATCGACGGCGAGACCATCCGCGCGGGCGAAGGCGTCATCGCGTCACTGCCCGCCGCCAACTGGGACCCGCAGGCGTTCCCCGACCCCGAGAAGCTCGACCTCACCCGCACCGCGTCCCACCACCACGCCTTCGGCTGGGGCCCGCACCAGTGCGTGGGACAGCAGCTGGCCCGTATCGAACTCCACGTCGTCTTCAGCACGTTGTTCCGCCGGATCCCGACGCTCCGACTCGCCGTGGACGTCTCGGAGTTGAAGTTCAAGGAGGACTCCCAGGCCTACGGCATCTACGAGTTGCCGGTGGCCTGGTGATCCCTCCGGCCGACGCTCGTCACGGAAGCAGTTCGATGATCGTGGCGTTGGCGGTGCCGCCGCCCTCGCACATCGTCTGAAGGCCGTAGCGCAGGTTCCGTTGGCGCATCCGGGCGAGCAGTCGGGTCATCAGGATGGCCCCGGAGCCGCCGAGCGGATGGCCGACCGCGATCGCCCCGCCCAGCGGGTTGAGCCGCTCGGGGTCGGCTCCGGTCTCGGCCAGCCACGCCAACGGCACGGGGGCGAACGCCTCGTTGACCTCGAAGGCGCCGATGTCCTCGATGGAGAGACCGGACCGGCGCAGCACCTTCTCGGTCGCGGGGATCGGGCCGGTCAGCATCATGATCGGGTCCGCGCCGCTCACCGCGCCCGAGTGGTAGCGGGCGATCGGCTTGAGGCCCAACTCCCTTGCCCGTTCGGGAGTTGTGATGAGCAACGCGGCGGCGCCGTCGGAGATCTGGGAGGCGTTCCCGGCATGGATCACGCCGTCGTCCTTGAACGACGGCTTGAGCTTGGCGAGGGTCTCGACCGAAGTGCCGCGCCGCAGGCCCTCGTCGACGGTGAACTTGGTGCCGTCGACCTCGATGGGCACGATGTGGTCGTCGAAGATGCCCGAGTCGATCGCCGCGGCGGCCTTGGCGTGCGATGCGGACGCGAACTCGTCAAGCCGGGTGCGGCTGAGGCCCCACCGTTCGGAGATCAGCTCGGCACCGACGCCCTGGCTGAACTGGAACCCGTCGTAGCGCGCCAGAACGGCGGGTCCGTACGGCTGACCGGTGGTCCGGTGCGAGCCGAGCGGGACCCTGGTCATGGTCTCCACTCCGCCGGCGACCACGAGGTCGTACTGCCCGGCCATGACGGCGTGCGCGGCGGAGTCGACGGCCTGTTGGCTGGACCCGCAGGCCCGGTTGATGGTCACGCCGGGCACCTGCTCGGGCCAGCCCGCCGCGAGGGCGGCGAACCGGGCGATGTTGCTCGACTGGTCGCCGATCTGGGTCACGCATCCCCACATCACGTCGTCCACGGTGCCGGGGTCCACGCCGGTGCGTTCCACCAGCGCGGTGAGCACGTGTGCCGACAGGTCCGCCGCGTGCACGGCGGCGAGGGAGCCGTTGCGCTTGCCGATGGGCGTGCGGACGGCGTCGACGATGACGGCCTCGGGCATGGAAGGGTCCTCTCGATCGCTGAGGGAATCAGAAAGATTCAGTAGGGGAACTGGACGGCGGCGCCGCTGTCGACGAGTTCGTCGACGCCGGCGATCTCCCAGTCCCGGAACACCGCGCGGGTGTCGGCGCCCACGGGTGGTGCGGCCGGGCCGGGGCTCGACGGTGTCGCCGAGAAACGGGGTGCCGCGGCGGGCTGGACGACGCCTGCCCGCGTGAACAGGCTTTCGCGCGCGGCCAGTTGGGGGTGTGCTGCGGCCTCGGTGAGCCCGAGGACGGGTGCGACGCAGGCGTCGGTGCCCTCGAACAGGGCCGCCCATTCGTCGCGGGTGCGCTCCGCGAAGCGTTCCGCCAGGCGGCGGCGCAGCTCCGGCCAGGTCGAGCGGTCGTGCTGGAGGCCGGGATCGACGTCGAGCTTCAGCAGGTCGATCAGGCACCGGTAGAACTTGGCCTCCAGGGCGCCGACCGCCACATGCCGGCCGTCCTTGGTCCCGTAGACAGCGTAGAACGGCCAGCCGCCGTCGAGTTGGTTGACGCCCCGCTCGTCGGTCCACACCCCGCGGCCGAGTTTGCCGAAGGTGCTCGCGAGGAGATGCGCGGTGCCGTCGACGATGGCCGCGTCGACGACCTGGCCGACTCCCGTGCGCCCTACGGCGTGCAGGGCGGCCAGCACACCGATCACGAGGTAGCAGCCGCCGCCCCCGAAGTCGCCGACGAGGTTGAGCGGTATCTGCGGGGGTCCGCCGGTGTCTCCGATCGCGCCGAGTGCGCCGGTGAGGGCGATGTAGGTGAGGTCGTGTCCGGCGGCCGCGGCGAGGGGTCCGGTCTGGCCCCAGCCGGTCATCCGGCCGTAGACCAGCCGGGGGTTGCGGGCGAGGCACTCGTGCGGTCCGATGCCCAGGCGTTCGGTGACGCCCGGGCGGAAGCCCTCGATCAACACATCGGCGCGCGCGGCGAGTTGGAGCAGGGTGGCGGGTCCGGCCGGGTGTTTCAGGTCGAGTACGACCGAACGCTTCCCACGGTTGAGTACGTCCGCGGGGCCGCCCGCGTCGGGTTCGTGCGCCCGCTCGGGCCGGTCCACCCGGACGACCTCCGCGCCGAGATCGGCGAGCAGCATGCCCGCGAACGGGCCCGGTCCGATGCCGCCCAACTCGACCACTCGGCAGCCGGACAGCGGTCCTGCGGTCACAACACCCTCCCTGACAGCTTCAGTTGAGGAGACTTGTTCGGCTGCGACGCTGTCAGCGTCCCTTCCAGACCGGCGGCCGTTTCTCGGCGAATGCCGCGGCCCCTTCCCGCGCGTCCTCGGACGAGAACACCGGCGAGGCGATCTCGGCCTGCCGGATCCAGCCCTCCTCCAGCGTCCACTCGGTGGCGGACCGCGCGATCTGCTTGGTCGCGGCGACGGCGAGGGGGCCGTTCGCCGCGATGGTCGTGGCGAGTTCCAGCGCGCCGGCGAGCGCGCCGCCCTCGTCGGTGAGCCGGTTGACCAGTCCGACCTCGGCCGCGCGTTCGGCGGTGATGGGCTCGCCGGTCAGCAGCAGCTCCAACGCGATCGCGTAGGGGATGCGGCGCGGCAGGTGCAGTGCCGCGCCCGCCCGGGCGACCAGGGACCGCGTCACCTCCGGTACCCCGACCCGCGCCGTGCGGGACGCGACGACGAGATCGCAGGCGAGCAGCAGCTCGAAGCCGCCGGCCAGTGCCCAGCCCTCGACCGCGGCGACCAGTGGCTTGCGGGGCGGGGTGACGGTGATCCCGCACAGCCCGCGGCCCTCGATCGCGGGACTCTCCCCGCGCAGCCACGCCTTGAGGTCCATCCCCGCCGAGAACGTGCCCCCTGCTCCCGTGAGCACACCGACCCGCAGCTCGTCCGTCTCGTCCAGCTCGTCCACCGCGGCGGCGACTCCGGCGGCCACGCCGGCGTCGAGCGCGTTCTTCTTCGCGGGACGGTTGATCGTGATGACCTGGACCGCACCACGGCGCTCCACCAGCACCTCGTCCGACATCCTGCCTCCTGATGCTCGTTCTCGATGACCGATCACTTGACCGCGAACCGCTCCAGTTCGTGGGCGACCATGCCGTCCAGGTCCGGGGCGGGCGGCACGGGCAGCTCCACGGCCCGCTCCCTGGTCGGCAGGAGCACAACTGCCCTGCCGGGTGTGGTGACTTCGCCGCGCTGGTTCTCGCAGCGCACCTCGATGTGCACCTCGCCCCGCCCGTCCACCAGCTGTTTGCCGACGACCGTGCCGCGCACCCAGGTGGTGTCACCGAGGTAGTTGAACTTGCGGTGTTCGCAGCGGAGTTTCCACAGCCAGCCGTCGTCGCCGATCCAGTCGGTGAGGAGATGGCAGAGCCAGGTCTCGCGCATGCCGCCGTAGTCGTAGGAGTTGGGCAGGCCCAGTTCCCGGGCGCGTTCGGGTTCCCAGTGCAGGCGTTGGACGGTGTCCGGGACGCCCAGCCGGTTGGGCGGGTAGAGCCCGGGAGCTTTGCGTCGTACGGCCGCGGCGATCCCGAACGCCCCGGGCGGGGTGAGCTGCATGCCCCAGCCGAGGTGCCAGACGACCACGTCCGTGGTGGTCAGCGGCCCCTTCACGCGGGGTTGCAGTTCCTCGCCGACCTCGACGTCCTCCCAGTGACGGGGTTCGGCGCCGCGCCGGGTCTCGGCGGCGTACGCGGCGTCGATCTCTGCCAATTGCTCGGGCGGGTACGGCTGTTGTTCGAGCGCTTCCTTGGCCCGCTTCTTCGACGTGTGCCGTTCGGCGTTGATCCAGGTGCCGCGTCGCAGGGCGTGCATCTCGCCGCGCCCGTTGGCGTAGAGGTAGTCGCGGACGACGTGTGCGGTACGCCCGCCGAAACTGCTCTGCTTGAGCTGGACCCCGACCTGGGTCTGCAACACCCGGCAGCGGTCGGCCAGTTGAAGGGGCCGCCACCACTCGAACTCCATCACCGCCTGGTAGGAGCCGAGCCCCGCGAAGGGGTCCCCCTTGAGCAGGGCCTTGGTCTCCCGGTCCGGGGTCGGGGCCGCGTCCTCACCCATCGTGTAGAGGAAGGTCGGCGGTGCGACGAGGGAGCCCCAGCGGGTCTTCGCCGCGTACTCGGGATCGCAGTAGAGCGGGTTCGCGTCGCCGTAGCCGTAGGCGAAGTGGCGTGAACCGTCCCAGGTGACTTCGTAGTTGTGGGGTGGGTTGCGCTGCGGCTGGGGTACGCCCAGGCGGCGACGGGAGCGTTCGACCGCCTCGTCCGTCAGCACGCCGAACCGCTCGGCCGCCTTCTCCTCGGTATCACTCACCGCTCAACCTCCTTGCTGGACACCGCAGTTCCTCCTTGGGACGCTCAGGCTTCGCTGTGCTCGGCGAGCCGGGACCGTACGAGGTCGAGCAGTTCGACGCGGCTCACCTTGCTGGACGGGGTGCGGGGCAGTGCGTCGAGGACGACGATGTGGGCGGGCACCTCGTACGGGGTGAGGTGGGTGCGGCACAGGGTGGTGAGTTCGGCCGCGTCCGGTGCGGGTCGCCCCGGCTCCGACTCGACGGCCGCGACCGGTACTTCACCGAGCCGCGGGTCGGGCAGTCCGGCAACTGCCGCCTCGCGTACGGCCGGGTGGGTCTCCAGGACGCGTTTGACCGTCTCCGGCTGGACTTTGAAGCCGCCGCGGATGATGGCGTCGTCGGCACGGCCCTCGATCCACACGAACCGGTCGGCGTCGATCCGGGCCAGGTCGCTGGTCCGCACCCAGGTCCGGCCGCCGTGCGTGCTCTGTTCGGTGCGGACTTCGAGCCGTCCGGTCCGGCCGGCCGGCAGCTCGGTGCCGTCCTCGCCGGTCACCCTCAACTCGACGCCGGCGAAGGCCCGTCCGGCGCTGCCGGCCTTGCCCTGCCACCAGCGGTCGTGCAAGGGCAGGGTCCAGCCGGCGACGGCTCCGGCGAACTCGGTCGCGCCGTAGGTCATCAGGACGGGGATGCCGTACGTGCGGAAGAAGGCGTCGGCGAGTTCCGGCGGGCAGGGTGCCGTGCCGGAGGTGACCACCTGGAGGGTGGCGAGGCGTTCCTTCGGTACGTGTGCGTCGAGTACGGCGCGCAGCGCGGCCGGTACCAGGCTCGCCGCTCGCAGTCGGTGGCGTTCCACCGAGCTCACCCAGGGTTCGACGGCGAACCTCGGCATCAGGAGCATGCGGCGTCCGGTGGCGAGGCAGGCCAGGGCCCGCCACAGGCCGCTGATGTGCACGAGCGGCGTGGCCACGAGCGATGCCGACTCCGACAGGAGCCTGCTCGGCTTCGGTGTCTGGCCGCCGGAGACGAGCGCCTGGTCGAGCTGCCCGATACGCAGGTGGACGCGTTTCGGTGGGCCGGTGGTGCCGGAGGTGAGCATCTCCACGGCGACCCCCGGGCGGGTCGCGGTTTCGGTGGGTGCCGTGCCGCCCACGGGCCGCAGGGTCCCGTCGGTGCCCAGCTCAAGGGCCGCGCCGTACGCGGTCACGGCGTCGAGGACGCCTTCGCGGGCGAGGACCTCGGCGCCGGACACCACGACCGGTGGCTCGCAGCGGGCGATGTCGGCGGCCAGCCGGGAGGCGGGCTGGAGCGGGCTGAGCATGACCAGGCAGCGCCCGGAGGCGATCACCGCGGCGACCGCGGCGACGTGCTCGGGCCGGTTCTCCAGGACGACCCCGACGCGGGCGCCGGTGTGCAGGCCCATCGCGTCGAGTGCCTCGCGGAGCCCCGTCGCGGTCCGCTGGACCTGCCCCCAGGTCCACCAGTTCCGGTCGTACTCGATCGCCTCGGCAGCCGCGGGCGCTTCCGCCAGCAGGCGGGACAGGCGGTCGCGAATTCCCACGTGATCAGCCTTTCGACAGGACGTCGGTCTCAGATTCCGACCAGGTCGGCCAACCGGGTCCGGTGCGTGGCCGGCCCTCCGAACAACTGCTCCGACGACTTGGCGCGCTTCAGATACAGGTGTGCGTCGTGCTCCCACGTGTAGCCGATGCCGCCGTGGATCTGGATGTTCTCCTTGGCCGCGTGGGTGAAGGCGTCCGCGCAGCAGGCCGCGGCGAGCGCCGCGGACACCGGCAGTTCGGACGAGCCCTCGGCGGCCACGGCCGCCGCGTGGTAGGCCGCCGACCGGGCGGCCTCGACCTGGACGAGCAGGTCCGCGCACTTGTGCTTGACGGCCTGGAAGGAGCCGATGGGGCGCCCGAACTGCACGCGGACCCTCGCGTACGCCACGGCCGCGTCGAGACAGGCCCGCGCTCCGCCGAGCTGTTCCGCAGCGAGCGCCACGGCCACGAGGTCGAGCACGGTGCGCAGATACGTCGAGGCGTCGCCGTCCGGGCCGACCCGCCGCGCGGGCGCGCCGTCGAGGTCGACGCGCGCCAGCCGCCGGGTCGGGTCGAGGGTCTCCAGCCGGGTCCGGGTCACGCCGGGCGCGTCACCGTCGACGGCGAAGAGCCCAAGTCCCGTGCCGGTACGGGCCACTACGAGGATCAGACCGGCGGTGTGGCCGTCGACGACGAACATCTTGGTGCCCGATACCGTCCCGTTCTCGGCGGACGTCTCGATGTCCTCCAGCCGCCACGAGCCGCTCTCCTCCGCGAGGGCCAGCGTGGCGGTCGTCGAGCCGTCGGCGATCGCGGGCAGCCAACGTGCCTTCGCCGCCTCGTCGTTCGAGGCCGCGAGGGCCTGTCCGGCGAGAGCGACGGTCGCGAAGTACGGCGACGGCAGCAGCGCCCGTCCGGTCTCCTCCAGTACGATCCCCAGCTCGACGGCGCCGCCGCCGGATCCGCCGTACACCTCCGGCAACGCCAGTCCGTGCAGCCCGAGTTGGCCGGCCATCTGCCGCCACAACCCTGGATCGTGCCCCTCGTCGGAGTCCATCGCGCGGCGTACGGCCGCGCTCGGAGCCTTGTCGGCGAGGAAGCGCCGTAGTGTCGTACGGAGTTCTTCCTGCTCCTCGGTGAACGTCATTGCCACGTCGGTGCCTTGGAGCGCAGGTAGACGTCGAAGTCCGGCATGCGGGTGCGGTCGACGATCTCGATGCGGACGCCGTGCGGGTCGAGGTGGTAGGCGAAGATCGACATGGAGCCGTCGACCACCGCGCAGGCCTCCAGCGGGAAGCCGGCCTCCTCCAGCCGTTTGGACGTCGTCGGCAGGTCGTCGCAGAAGTAGCCGAGGTGATGGGTGGCGATGTGTCCGGCCGGCGTCCACGGTGTGCCCGGGATCTCCTGCACGAGTTCGATGTGCGGGGCGTCCAGCGAGTACGCGAAGCGCAGCGGGAGCACGCGCTCGCCGTCGGCCAGGCGCACGGTGAGGTCGTAGGCCTGGGTCTCGGTCCAGCGGTGACCCGCGATCCGGGTGAACCAGGCCTTCCCCGCCTCGACGTCCGGGACGACAATTCCCGTGTGGTACAGGTCTGTTGCGTGGAGAGGTGAGGTCATGGCGTCGCTCACCACTCCAGCCGGAGCTGCTTGATGCCGTACATGTTGCCGTGCTGTTCGAGGTCCTGGCCGGGGGTGATCCCGTAGTCGGGGATGCGCCGGTGCCATTCCTCGACGGCCACGTTGAGTTCGAGGCGGGCGAGGTGGGAGCCCAGGCAGCGGTGCGGGCCCGATCCGAACGCGATGTGGTTGGTCGCCTTGCGCCGCAGATCCACTTCGAGGGGCCGGTCGAAGCGTTCGGGGTCGCGGTTGCTGACCGCGAGCGGAAGCATCACCATCTCCCCGGCCCTGACCGGGCAGCCGCCGATCTCGACGTCCTGTGTCGCCTTGCGGGCGGGGACGACGAACGAGTAGACGCGGAGGATCTCCTCGACCGCCGTGGGGATCAGGGAGGGGTTCTCGACGATCGCCCCGCGCTGTTCCGGGTGCGTGGCGAAGTGGTAGAGGGCCCAGCCGATCGAGATCGGGACCGTGTCGAAGCCGGCCTGGAACAGCAGGATGCAGAACGCGTGCATGTCCCGGTCGCTGATCGGCTCGTCGTCGATCGTCCAGGCCATGGCGCGGGACAGCAGGTCGTCGCGGGGTGCCTCGCGGCGCAGCGCGATCTGCTGCTCGAAGTAGTCCGAAACGGCGTTCATCGCGCTCAACTGCCGCTCGCCGTCCGGGTCTTCACCGTGGGACAGGTGCAGCAGGTCGTGGATCCAGTCGAGGAACTGCGGGAGGTCCTTCTCGGGCAGTCCCATCAGACGCATGAAGATCAGGGTCGGGAAGCAGCGGGCGAACGCGTCGAGGACGTCGGCGGATCCGCTGTCCTTCAGTCCGTCGATCAGAGCGGAGGCGACCTCCCGGATCTCCGGTTCGCGGGCGGCGACGGTCTTGGGCGAGAAGGCGCTGCCCAACAGGCGCCGCCACGCGGTGTGTTGGGGCGGGTCCAGCATTTCCGGGATCCACAGGAACCTGGGGTCGGGATCGAGCGCCGTCACGGACTGGTTGGAGAAGGTCCGCCAGTCCTGCAACGCCTCCTGCACGGCGGCGCCTTGGGTGACGACCCAGTACCCGCGCGCGATGGTGCTCCGGAATCCGGAGTGGGTGCGGGCGATCTCGTCCCAGCGTTCCTGATGGCTCAGGACCGGGCCGCCGAGCCGGTTGTCGAAGTGGTACGCCGGGACGCCCTGGTGGGTCCCGTCGGGTTCGAGTGTCGCGCTCATCACGGCTCCTTCCGTAGGGCCTTCGCTTCGGGTACGGCGCTCATGTCGCCGCGCCGTCGATCTTCAGCGCGATCAGCTCCTCGTCGGAGAGGCCGAGCGAGCGCAGCACCTCGTCGGTGTGCTCCGCGAACTGCGGTGCCCGCGTGATGTCGGCCGGGGCTTCGTCGAACTGGACGGGGCTGGCGACGAGTTCGCGGTCCACGCCGTCCGCGTCGACGACCGGGGCGATGAGTCCGTTGGCGCGCAGCGAGGGGTCCTGGCCGACCTCCCAGGCGTTCTGCACGGCCGACCACTGGCCCTCCCCGCGGGAGAGGATCCGGACCCACTCCGCGAAGGGGCGGGACGCAATGAGGTCGGCGACGATGTCGGCCGCCTGTGCTGCGTTGGCCATCAACTTCTCGGTGCTGTCGAAGCGTTCGTCGGCGGCGAGTTCGCCGCGGCCGGCGAGTTTGCAGAACTCGGCCCAGTACCGGCCGGGTTGGAGCATCGACAGTTCGATCCAGCGTCCGTCCGAGGTCAGGTACGCCCCGATGAGCGGGTTGGTGCGCGAGCCGTGCCGGGGCTGGATGTTCACCGGCAGCGGTCCGCCGTTCATCAGCGCCATGTTGACCGTGAACTGGGTCGCCCAGGCGCCGACGCCGAGCAACGACACGTCGACCACGGACGGTTCGCCGGTCGTCGCGCGGGAGTAGAGGGCGGCGGCGATGCCGCCGGCGATCGTCATGCCACCCATGGAGTCGCCGTAGGCTCCGGCGGGCATCCGGATCATCCGATCCGCGCCCGCCGGTGTGACACCGGCGGCGCTGCCGCCGCGCGCCCAGAAGGCGGTGCTGTCGTAGCCGCCCTTGGTGGCCTCGTCGCCTCGCGGGCCGAAGCCGCTGCCGCGTACGTAGATGATGTCCGGGTTGATCGCCCGGATGTCCTCGACGTCGATGCGCAGTTTCGTGCGCGCCTCGGGCAGGAAGTTGGTGAGGAACACGTCGCTGCGGCGGACCAGTTCCTCGAACGCCTTGCGGGCCGACGGTTTCTCCAGGGCGAGGCCGACGCTGCGTTTGCCCCGGTTGGGTCCCTCCACGATCGGGAAGAACGAGGATCCCTTACTCGTGGCGTCGTAGCCGAGGACCCGGACCAACCCCCTCTGTCCGTCGCCTCGTTCGGCGTGCTCGATCTTGATCACATCGGCGCCCCAGTCCGCGAGCACGGCGCCCGCCGCCGGGACGAAGGTGAACTGGGCTACTTCGAGAACGCGAACGCCCTCCATCGGCCTGCGCATCGACCAACTCCTCATACTCAATCTGCCGTCACGCGCTCCGAGTATGGACCGAACCTCGCTAAAAAGTATACTGTTTTGCCGTCACCGACCGACCCGCACCTTCCGGAGGGCCGATGCTGGACTTCTCGATCGAACCCGAGTTCCAGGCCAGACTGGACTGGGCGGCGGCCTTCGTACGGGAGGAGGTCGAACCGCTCGACCTGCTCTTCCCGCACGGCGGCGACCCGTACGACACGCGCAACGAGAAGGCGCGCGCGATCCTCAGGCCGCTCCAGAACCAGGTCCGTGCGCAGGGTCTGTGGGCCTGCCATCTCGGCGCCGAACTCGGCGGCGCGGGCTACGGCCAGGTGAAACTCGCGTACCTCAACGAGATCCTCGGCCGCTCCTACTGGGCCCCGACGGTCTTCGGCACCGCCGCCCCGGACACCGGCAACGCCGAGATCCTGGCCATGTTCGGCACCGACGAGCAGAAGGCGCGCTATCTCCAGCCCCTGCTCGACGGGGACATCGTCTCCACCTTCTCGATGACGGAACCGCAGGCGGGGGCCGATCCGAAGGAGTTCGCGTGCCGGGCCCGGCGCGAGGGGGACCAGTGGGTGATCGACGGGGAGAAGTGGTTCTCCTCCAACGCCCGGTACGCGGCCTTCCTCATCGTCATGGCCGTCACCGACCCGGAGGCCGCGCCGCACGCCCGGATGTCGATGTTCGTCGTCCCGGCCGAGACACCCGGCATCGAGATCAAGCGCAACGTCGGCACGATGGACGAACGCGACTCCCTCGACGAGGGCATCCACGCCTACATCCACTACGACCGGGTGCGGGTCCCGCTCGACGCCATGCTCGGCGGCCCCGGCGAGGGCTTCAAGGTCGCGCAGGCCCGGCTGGGCGGGGGCCGTGTGCACCACGCGATGCGCACCGTCGGCAAGTGCACCCGCGCCTTCGACATGATGTGCGAGCGTGCGCTGTCCCGCCGTACTCAGGGCACTCTTCTCGCCGAGAAGCAGGCCGTGCAGCAGTTCATCGCGGACTCCTGGGTGGAGTTGCAGCAGTTCCGGCTGCTGGTGCTGCACACGGCCTGGATCATCGACACCCAGCCGCACGGCGCCGCCCGTACCCAGATCGCGATGTGCAAGGTCCAGACGGCGAAGGTGCTGCACGACATCATCCAGCGCGCCCTGCACCTGCACGGCTCGCTCGGCACCACCAACGAACTCCCGCTGGCGAAATGGTGGATGGCCGCACCGAACCTGGCCCTCGCCGACGGCCCCACCGAGGTCCACCGCACCACGATCGCCAGGCAGTTGCTGAAGAACCGCAGGCCGGCCGAGGGACTGTTCCCCAGCGAGCACATCCCGCCCAGGCTGGAGGCCGCCCGCAAGCGGTACGCGCACATCCTCGACGACGAGAGCCTCTCCGGCCGGGTGGACGCATGAGCGCCGGGCGCGACACCAAGTCCCTTGCTCCGGCCGACCTGTTCGACCTGTCCGGAAAGGTCGCGCTCGTCACGGGCGGCAGCCGCGGCCTGGGGCTCGCGATGGTGCGCGCCTTCGCCGGCGCGGGCGCCGACGTCGTCATCGCCAGCCGCAAACTCGACGCGTGCGAGACGGCGGCGGCCGAGGTCCGCGACCTGGGCCGGCGTGCCCTGCCGGTCGCCGCCCACGTCGGCCACTGGGACGACCTCGGCCGGCTCGCCGACGCGGCCTACGCGGAGTTCGGCAAGGTCGACGTCCTCGTCAACAACGCCGGCATGTCGCCGCTCGCCCCTTCCTCCGCCGACACGAGCGAGGAGCTCTTCGACAAGGTGATCGGCGTCAACTTCAAGGGACCGTTCCGGCTCGCGTCGCTGATCGGGCGGCGGATGGCCGAAGCGGGCGGCGGCTCGATCATCAACGTCTCCTCCTCCGGCGCCCTGATGCCCCAGCCACGCTTCGGCCCGTACGCCGGAGCCAAGGCCGCCCTCAACGCCCTCACCACGGTCTTCGCCCTGGAGTACGGCCCGGCCGTACGGGTCAACACGATCTCGGCCGGGCCGTTCCTCACGGACGTCTCCAAGGCCTGGGCGGAGGAGAAACGGCAGACGACGCGCAGCGCGATCGGGCGTCCCGGGCAGCCGGAGGAGGTCGTCGGTACCGCGCTGTATCTGGCGAGCGACGCGTCCAGCTACACGACGGGGGCGCTGATACGGGTCGACGGCGGGCTGTACTAGCCGAGCAACTCCAGCGCCTGGTCGAGCAGTTCGGGCAGCGCGGGCAGCATCCGCCGGTGCATGGTCTTCAACTGCCCGGTCTTTCTGCCCCGCTTGATCAACAGCGCGGTCGCGGCCGACTCCTTGTACTTGGTGAGTGCCTCGAACCAGGGCAGGTCCCGAAGGGGTTCGCCCCGCGACTCCTCGTAGGCGTCGACCAGTTCGGCCCCGCCGGGCATGCCGGTGGGCTCGTCCGACAGGGACGCGGGGTGGCGGGCCTCGTCGGTGAAGAAGGTCAGCCAGGTCATGTCGACCCGGGGGTCGCCGCGCGACCAGATCTCCCAGTCGATGACCGACGTGACCGAGCTGTCCGCGCACAACGTGTTGCCGAGCCGGTAGTCGCCATGGGTGAACACCGGCGTCATCGCGGCGGGCACGGTCGCGTGCAACCGCTCCGCGACCACCTCATGGCCGGTGCGCAGGTCGTCGGAGACGGTGCCGAACGCCCGCGTCCAGCGGTCGATCTCCCCGGTGAGCGTCACCACCGGCTCCGCCGCGAGCGCCGTACGCGCCGGATCCACCCGGTGCAGGGCGGCCAGCATGCGCGCCGCGTCCAGGGCACGCCCCCGCACGTCCCCCGGGGGCAGCGTGCCGCGCGGCACCAGCACCGGCTCGACGCACTCCCCCGGCACCAGTTCCATGGCCACGAAGGGCTGGATCTCCGGGGGCGCGCCCGCGTCGCAGAACAGCACCTTCGGCACCCGTACGCCGGGCTGTCCGGCCAGGGCCGCCATGAGCCGTGCCTGGCGCAGCACGTCCCGGTTGCGGACCGGGGCCAGGCCGGGCGGTGCCACCTTGAGGACGACGCGTTCGTAGCCCGCCGGGACACCTGACAGGGCCGCGACGTACGTCAGGCTCGATGTGCCGCCGGTGAGCGGTTCGACGCCGTCCACCGTGGCGCCGGGTATCCAGCCGCCGACCACGGCGGCCGTACGGTCCGTCAACTCCCGTATCAGGGCAGGGCTGTTGGTGGCGACGCTCATGGCTGCCCCTTCGTCCCGTTCCCGGGTGCGGTCAGTGCCGCCACGATGTCGCGGCGCACCAGCTTGCCGGTCACCGTGCGCGGGAGTTCGGTCCAGTAGGTAATGCGGTCCGGGGTCTTCGAACCGCGCAGTGTGCCGCGTACGGCCGCGCGCAGCGCCCCCGCGTCGGCCTTCGCGCCGTCGCGCGGGACCACGACGGCCTCGATGCGCTGGCCCCACTCCTCGTCGGGGACGCCGACGACGACGGCGTCGAGCACGTCCGGGTGCCGGAGAAGAACATCCTCGATCTCGGCGGGCGCGATGTTCTCCGCGCCGCGGATGATCGTGTCGTCGGCTCTGCCCTCGATGTGGACGTAGCCATCCGCGTCGAGGCGGCCCCGGTCGCGGGTGTGGAAGAAGCCCCGCTCGTCGACCGCGGAGCCCTGCCCGGCGTACTCCCCCGAGACCTGCTCGCCGCGCACCCAGATCTGCCCGGTCTCCCCCGCGCCCAGCAACTCCCCGGTCACGTCGCGGACTTCGATCTCGATCCCCGGCACCGGCAGCCCTGCCGAACCGAGCCGGGCCCGCACCGCGGGGTCGTCGCTCGCGACCGCCGCCCGGTGTTCGGCCGGGCCCAGCACCGAGACGGTGGACGAAGTCTCCGTCAGGCCATAGGCGTTGACGAAGTCCACGCGCGGCCAGGTGCGCAGTGCCGTCTCGATCACACGCACCGGCATCCTGGCGCCACCGTAGGCCAGCGACCGCATGGAGGGCACCGAACGGTCCAGCCCCGCCGTGTCCATGAGCCGGGCGAGCATGGTCGGCACCACCATCGCGTGGGTGATCCGCTGCTCCCGGACGAGGGCGAGCCAGCCCTCCGGGGTGAACTGGTCGAGGGTGAGGGTGCGCCGGCCAGCGTAGAGGTTCGTCAGCACATTGGAGACGGCGGCTATGTGGTACGGCGGCACACTCATCAGCGCCGCCTCGGCCGGGTCCGCCGCGGCGAACTCCACCGTGCCGAGCACGTACGACACGAGGTTGTGGTGACGCAGGACCACGCCCTTCGGGGCCGAGGTGGTCCCGCTGGTGTAGATCAGTACGGCGGGAGCGTCGGACAGTCGCGGCTCGACGTCGCCGTCGGTGTTCGCGGCTGCCTCCGTGAGCCATTCGGCCGGGCTGCGGACCGTCAGTCCGGCCCGGCGCGGTGCCACGTCCTGGTCGGAAGCCGCGATGGCCAGCGCGCGCCGGTGGTTCGCCAGGAGAGCGTCCAACTGCTCTTCGCCCAGGCGGTAGTTGACCGGGACCAGTGGAACCCCGGCGTGGGCCGCGGCGAACTGGGCGACGGCGAAGGCCGGGCCGTTCGTCGCCAGGTACACGATCGCGTCGGCATCGGCGGCGCGGACCGACCGGGCCCCGCCGACGGCCAGTTCGCGCAGTCGGACGGGGGTGAGCCCGTCCTGTGCGCGGCCGATCACCACCCGGTCGCCGAAGCCCTCGGCGGCCATGTCCAGGATCATCGAGACGTTCATCGGCGCACTTCCCGCTTCCCGTTTCTCAGTCTTCCCGTTTGTCAGTCCGAGGCCGGGAGCGGCTTGGCGCTCTTCACAGGCAGGGGCACGCCGTTGACCGCGAGCGTGCCCTGCCCCTGTTTCGTGCAGAGCAGTTCGAGGCCGAGGTCCTCGTCGGCATAGCGCTTGCCGAGCAGCGAACCGCCCATCAGGTCCGGGTCCGCCGTGCCGGTGACGGCCCCCGGCGCGGTCCCCTCGATCATCGCGGCACCGCCGCAGGTGACGTCCAGCTCGCTGTCAGGGCAGCGCACGACGATCACCGCCGTCGTGTCCACCGTACTGGCGAGCATCTGTCCCACTCGTGGCCTCATCGCAGCTTCCTCCGCGGATCTTGTTCCGTTCCGGGCGCCCGAAGACCAGAAAAAAGTATACTACTTACCTCGATCGCGTCGAGATGACGAACCGAGCCGACCTACCGAGCTGACGAACGGAGTCGCCGGATGGATCTCAAGACCGTCCTGTTCGAGGTGACCGACCATGTCGCCACGGTCACGCTGAACCGGCCGCAGGCCATGAACAGCTTCAACCAGCAGATGCTGGACGACTTCTCCGCGCTCTGGGACAGGGTGAAGGCCGATGACGACGTGCACGTCGTCGTGTTGCGCGGATCGGGCGAGCGCGCGTTCAGCACCGGCATGGACGTGAGGAAGGGAATCGACCGGCATCCCAATGTGTGGTCGCAGACCGACCCCGGGGAGTTCCTGTCGCCGAAGCTGAACCAGGTGTGGAAACCCCTGGTCTGCGCGGTGCACGGGATGGCCGCCGGTGGCGCGTTCTACTGGCTCAACGAGGCCGACATCCTGATCTGTTCGGAGGACGCGGCCTTCTTCGATCCGCACGTCAGCTACGGACTCACCGCGGCCCTCGAACCGATCGGGCTGGCCCGCCGCATCCCGCTCGGCGAGGCCCTGCGCATCGCGCTGCTCGGTCTGGACGAACGTCTGTCGGCCGCACGCGCGCTCCAGATCGGCCTGGTCAGCGAGGTGTTGCCCGGCGAACAACTCTGGGACCGCGCGGACGAGATCGCGCGCGCCATCGCCGCCAAGCCACCGGCCGCGATCCAGGGCACGGTCCGCGCGATCTGGGAGTCCCTGGACGCGACCCGCACCCAGGCGCTGCGCACCGGACTGTCGTACACCCAGATCGGCAACCCGATCGGGAAGGCGGAGGTGGATCGCGCAGCTGTGCCCCGCGGGCGGTGGACACTGCGCTGACACTCCCCTACGCTCCATAAAACAGTATCCTTTATTATGACGTCCCATGGAGGGCTGGCTCCGATGCGCTTTGGCATGCCCTGGCCGGGCCGTGAGGTGGCACGTGAGGCCGAGGAGGCCGGTGCGGGCGCCTTCTGCGCCGGCGAGTTCGTCGACCACGACGCCTACCTCACCCTCGCCGAGATCGTCGCGAACTCCGAGCGCGCCCTGGCGGGGCCCGCCATCGCCTACGCCTTCGCCCGCACCCCGTACGCGCACGCCACCGCGCTGCGCCAGCTGCACGCCCAGGCGCCGGGGCGGCTCTTCCTCGGTCTGGGCAGCGCCGCGTTCCGCATCAACCGCGACTGGCTCGACGTGCCGGCCGACCGGCCCGTGGCCCGGATCGCGGAGACCGTCGGCGCCGTGCGCGCCTGGCTGCACGCGGAGAACGGCGAGAAGGTCCACTACTCGGGCGAGTTCCACTCGATCGACGCCGATGTCCGCGCCCCCGTGCTCGGCCGGCTCGACATCCCCGTCCTGCTCGCCGCGTTCAACACCCGCATGGCCGCCACGGCGGGCCAGGTCGCCGACGGCGTCATCGGGCACGGGCTGTTCACCGCCTCCTGGTGGAACGACGTCGTACGCCCGTCGGTGGAGCGCGGCACAGTCGCCGCGGGCCGCACCGAGGCGCCGCTGGAGCACGGCTGGGTCATCACGGCGGTCGACGACACCGCCCCCGAACGCGCCGTGGCCGACGCCCGGCGCATGATCGCCTTCTATCTCACGGTGAAGACGTACGACCCGTTCGTGGCCCACCACGGCTGGGACGGCCCGGTGGCACAGCTGCGCAAGGCGTTCCGGGCCGGTGACACCGACGCGATGGCCACCGCCGTCACCGACGACATGCTGACCGGGATCGCCGTGTGCGGCACGACGGCCGACGCGAAGGACATGCTCGCCCGTCGCGCCGGTTCGCTGCCCCGAGACGTTGGCTATTTCGCACCGCCCAGCTTCCTCGTGGGCCACCGACGCCGGGCCGCGTACTCCCGCGCGAGCCTCGCCCTGATCGGCGAACTGCCCGAGCCGTGAGAGAAGCGGCGGGCGGCACCCTCGGGCCACCCGCCGCTGCCATCGCGTTTCAGTACCCTGAAACGCCGTTTCGCTGGTCAGGCGTTTTCGGTGGCCGGGGCAAGTTTCCGGCTCTTGTCGAAGTGCACGACGTCAGCGAGAGTGCCGCCCAGGATGGCCGCACGGTCCTCGTCGTTGACGCCCTCGAAGTTCTCCGCGACGCACTCCGCACTGCTGCGGAAGGTGCCCTCCGCATGCGGATAGTCATTGCCCCACATCACCGTCGACAGACCGGTGATGTGCCGCGCCTTGACGGCCGTGGGGTCGTCCGCGAACTGCACATGGATCTGCCGCCGCACGTACTCGGTGGGCTTCAGCGGGTAGGGCCACTTGTCGTTGATCGCGAACAGCCGCCCCATGGAAGGCTGTTCACTCGCCGGGTGGTTGTCGTCCCAGAAACCCAGCCACCAGTCCGGATCCTGACCCGTGCCCGTCTTCCACGCCTTGTCCATATAGCCCATGAAGGAGACCAGCCAGCCGGCCGTGTACTCGATCAGGTTGAAATGCAGGTCCGGGAAACGCTCACACACCCCGCCGCCGACCAGGCTGGCGATGATGCCCTGCGGACCCGCCACCCCGGCCCCGGCCGCGAAGCCCATCGTCCGGCCGGCCACCATGTCGTCGGTCAGGTTGCCCTTGCCCATGTTCATGGACGTCATCAGCCCCCGCACGGTCTGCGCCGTCCCCGAGACCTGCTCCTTGACCTTCACCCCACCGGTCGCGACGTGGATGAACACCGGCAGGCCGTGCGCCTGCGCCGCGGCCCAGACCGGGTCGTACTCCCGCGCGTAGTACGGCAACGGCGGGATCTCCGGCAACAGGATCGCCCCCAGCCCCAGCCGCGCGATCCGCTCGATCTCCGCCACCGCCGCGGGAACATCCGTGATCGGGATCGCCGCCGTGGGCCGCAACCGCTCCCTGTAGGGGAGGTAGCGCTCGACGAGGTAGTCGTTCCACACGCGCGCGTGCGCCATCGACAGCTCGTGGTCGTCCGTGAACAGCACGAACAGCGACAGATTCGGGAACATCACCGAGGCGTCCACGCCGTCGAAGTTCATGTCCCGGACGATGTGCTCCGGATCACCGTCCGGCGTCTCCCCACCGGTCTGGCGGTACTTCGAGATCGTCCAGCCGTCGAACCCGATGGTGTGGAGCTTCTTGAACTCCGTGTGCCCACCCGGCACGATCGGCTCGTCCAGCGTGAACTCCTCCTCCCACAGCGCACGCTCACGCAACTGCCTGGGCAGGCGGGTCTTGAACAGATCGACCGGCTCGATGATGTGCGAATCGCCGGACACCACAAATTCCTTGAACACAGGCGGTACCTCTCTTCGAACTCCGTCGTCCGCAGCCAGAAGGCCAACCCCCAGATATCTGTGAAGTTAGCTGTACCGACCGGTCGAGTCAATAAAAGGCGCGCACTCCTGACCCGCCTCTCCTAATTCAGTACACTCAACCTTGGGACACGGCGATGAGGAGACGGCACACATGACGACGACGTACGCGTTCTCTTCCCGGCTCTACATCGACGGACGGCGCACCGACGGAACGTCGGACGCGCGGATCGTCGTACGCAATCCGGCGACGGAGGAGATCCTCACCGAGGTTCCCGACTCCTCGCTCGCGGATGTGCGGCGAGCGGTGGAGGCTGCGCGGCGGGCCTTCGACGAGGGGCCGTGGCCGCGGATGAGGCCCGCCGAGCGGGGCGCGGTCCTGCTGCGCATGGCAGAGGAGTTGGAGCGGCGGCTGCCCGAACTCGTCGCCGTCAACATGGCCGAGGCGGGTTCGGTGCGGGCGCTGGCGGAGAGTCTGCAGACCCGGGTGCCGGTGGCGCATCTGCGGGACATGGCCGAGCGGGTGATCCCGGCCTTCGCGTGGGAGCGTCCGATGGATCCTACGATCGCGCCGGGCATCGGCATCTCCCAAGGGGTGCTGCGGCGCGAGGCGTTCGGGGTGTGCGCGCTGATCTCGGCGTACAACTTCCCCTTCTTCCTCAGCATGATGAAGGTGATCCCCGCGCTCGCCGCGGGCTGCACCGCCGTGCTCAAAGCGGCGCCCCAGACGCCGCTCGACTCGCTGCTGCTCGGCGACTTCGCCGACGCGGCCGGGCTGCCGGCGGGCGTGCTGAACATCGTGACCGGCGACGTCGAGGCCGGCCGGGAGCTGACCACCCACCCGATGGTGGACCTCGTCAGCTTCACGGGCTCGGACACGGTGGGCCGCATGGTGTACGCCCAGGCCGCCGCCTCCATGAAGAAGGTCGTCCTGGAACTCGGCGGCAAGTCCGCCAACATCGTCCGCGCCGACGGCGATCTCGACGGTGCCGTCCGTTCCGCGCTGGCGGGCATGACCACCCATGCGGGGCAGGGTTGTTCGCTGCTGACGCGCACGCTGGTGCACGAGTCGGTCCACGACGAGCTGGTCGACCGGTTGAGCGCGGCCCTGGCCGGTGTCAGGGTCGGCGACCCCGCCGACCCGGCCACCACGATGGGTCCGCTGATCAGCGCGGCCCAGCGGGACAAGGTCGAGAAGCTGATCCAGGTCGGCGAGGAGGAGGGCGCCCGTATCGTCTGCGGCGGCAGGCGCCCGGCCGGTCTCGACAAGGGCTACTTCCTGGAACCCACGCTCCTCGCCGCGGTGGACAACGCGATGACCGTCGCCCGGACGGAGTGCTTCGGACCGGTCGGCGTCGTCATCCCGTTCCGCACCGACGAGGAGGCGGTGCACATCGCCAACGACAGTCCGTACGGACTGGGCGGTGCCGTCTGGAGCGCGGACACGGTGGCCGCGTACGACATGGCGACCCGGCTGCGGACCGGCGGTGTCACGATCAACGGCGGCAGCGCCGGGGTGAACCCCCGGGCCGCCTTCGGGGGTTACAAGCAGAGCGGACTCGGCCGCGAGTGGGGCGAGTTCGGGCTCGACGAGTATCTGCAGACGAAGACGGTGAGCTGGGCGGCGCGCTGAGGCATGTCCCGTGTGTCACGCGGTGAGCACCATCGCCGATCCCATGCCGCCACCCGCGCACATGGCCGCGACCGCCGTCCCTCCCCCGCGCCGCCGCAGCTCGTGCGCGAGCGTGACGATCATGCGCGCGCCGGTGGTGGCGATCGGGTGTCCGAGGCTGCATCCGCTGCCGAAGGGATTGACCCGCTCCGGGTCGAGGTCCAGTTCGCGGGTGGCGGCGACGGCCACGGCGGCGAACGCCTCGTTGACCTCGAACAGGTCGACGTCCTCGATCCGCAGCCCGGCGCGGTCAAGTGCCTTGCGGATGGCGGCGATCGGGGCCAGTCCCGTCTCGACGGGATCGACGCCGACGCTAGCCCACGACCGTACGGTGGCGAGCGGCGCGAGCCCGTGCGCGGCGGCGACCTCGGCGGAGGCGACGACGACCGCGGCCGAACCGTCGTTCACCCCGCTGGAGTTGCCCGCCGTGATGGAGTAGCCGTCGATCTCGGGGTGCAGCACCTTCAGTGCCGCGAGCTTCTCGATGCTGGTGTCGCGCCGAGGGTGCTCGTCGGTGTCGAACACGGACTTCGTCCCATCCCGGTCGATGACCTCGACCGGGACGATCTCGTCGGCGAACCGTCCTCCGTCGATCGCCCGCACGGCCCGCTGGTGCGAGCGCAGCGCCCAACTGTCCATCTCCTGCCGGGAGATGCCGGTCAGCCGGGCCGCGTTCCAGCCGACGAGGGTGGCCATGTCGTCGTTGGGCGCCTCACGGGTCGGAACGTGCGAGGGCGACATCCAGGGGTCCTGCCAGTCGTCGGTACCCGGAATCCGGCGCCGGGCCACCGGCGCGGTCGACGAGGACTGCGTTCCGCCCGCGACGACCACGCGGTCCATTCCGGCGCGTACGCCCGCAGCGGCGGTCGCCACGCTCGACAGTCCGGAGGCGCAGTGCCGGTTGTGTGCCAGGCCCGGCACATGGGTCAGCCCCGCTTCGAGTGCCGCGTAGCGGGCGATGTCCCCGCCGCCGGCCAGGGTCTCGCCGAGGACGACGTCGTCGATCAGGTCGAGTGGCACCCCGGAGCGTCGCACCGCCTCGCGTACGACGACGGTGGCGAGGTCGAAGGCGCTGGTGTCACGCAGCGTTCCCCTCCGGGCGGTACCGATCGCGGTGCGGCAGGCGGCGAGCAGAACGGCATCAGTCATGTAATTGATGATACTCAACTCGCCGCATGGCACGGAAGAACGCCCAGAAGCGCCCCAGGATCTCGACCGATCCCCTAAAAGAGGATACCTTCTTCGTGCCGTGGATCTGCCGTCGATCTGCCGTGGAACGGGTGGTGGCTGGTGAACTTCGAGCTCAGCGAGGAGCAGGCCATGCTGCGCGGGGCCTCGCGCGACCTGCTGTCCGACCGGGCCCCGATCGCCCTCGTCCGAGCGTCGATGGACGGCGCCGAGGACATCGACCCCGAACTCTGGCGGCTGACCTCCGACCTCGGCTGGCCCGGTCTCGCCCTGCCCGAGGAGTACGGCGGGTCCGGCCAGGGGCTGGTCGAACTCGCCCTGGTCGCCGAGGAGATCGGACGCGCGCTCGGCCGGGGCCCGTTCCTGCCGACGGCGCTCGTCGGCCGGGCGATCGCCTACGGCGGTTCCGAGCGGCTGCGCGGCGAGGTGCTGCCCTCGCTCGCCGCCGGAGACGGCTGGGCCACCTGGGCCTTCGCCGAACCGCACGCACCCTGGACCCTCGACGAGATCCACGCGACCGCCCGTACGGACGGGGACGAGGCCGTCCTGGACGGCGTCAAGACCGTGGTGCAGGATGCCGGCGGCGCCCGCTGGCTGCTGGTCACCGCACGCCACGTGGGCGAACCGGCATCCTTCCTCGTCGACCGCGCGGCCCGCGGTGTCACCGTCCGGCGTCAGCGCGTCCTGGATGCGACCCGCGCGTTCCACGAGGTCCGCCTGGACGCCGTACGCGTTCCGCTCGACGCCCGTCTCGACGGCGGGCCGGCCGACATCCAGGCCCTGCTCGACGAGGCGTCCGTCCTGCGGTGCGCCGACGCGCTCGGCGTGATGGAGCGCATGCTGGAACTGACCGTGGAACACACCACGAGCCGGGTGCAGTTCGGGCGGCCGATCGGAAGTTTCCAGGCCGTCAAGCACGCCTGCGCCGACATGGCACTGCTCGTGCACGGCACCCGTGCCGCGACGTACCACGCGGCGATGGCCGCCGATGCCGGCACCGAAGACGCCGCCCGCGCGGCCTGTGCCGCCGCCTCCTACGCCACGGCCGGTACCGGTGAAGTCGCCGCCAGGGCACTGCAGTTGCACGGCGGCATCGGTTTCACCTGGGAGCACGACCTCCACCTCTACCTGCGCCGGGCCAGGGCCGACCGGGTACTCCACGGGGACACGGCCGTCCACCGCGACCGGCTCTGCACCCTCCTCCAGCGGTCTTCCGCGTCCGCCTGAGCCGAGCGAAAGGGAATCGACCGATGGAGATCAAGGGCAAGAAGGCCGTGGTGTTCGGCGGTGCTTCCGGAATGGGGCGCGCCAGCGCCGAGTTGCTCGCGGCGCGCGGCGCCGACGTCGTCGTACTCGATCGTCCGGCGTCGGCCGGTGCCGAGGTCGCGGCGGCGTTGGGCGGGCGTTTCGAGCCGGTCGACGTCACCGACTTCGAGGCGACGGAGAGCGCGCTGGCCACCGCCGTCGAATCGCTCGGCGGACTGCACGTCTCGATCACGACTGCGGGCGGCGGTACGGCGAAGCGGACGCTCGGCAGGAACGGGCCGCACGACCTCGACACCTTCCGCCGGGTCCTCGACCTCAACACCGTCGCGACCTTCAACGTCAGCCGGCTCGCCGCCGCGCACATGAGCCGCAACGAGCCCGAGGACCCGGACGGCGAGCGCGGCGTCATCATCAACACGTCGTCGATCGCCGCCTTCGAGGGGCAGGTCGGCCAGGTCGCCTACGGGGCCGCCAAGGCCGCCATCGCCGGGATGTGTCTCACCATGGCACGCGATCTCGGCTCACTCGGCATCCGCGTCCTGGCCATCGCGCCCAGTCTGTTCGACACGGGCGCCGTCGAGAAGATCCCGGACGAGGCGCGGGCGGTCCTGGTCAGGGACGCGGCGTTCCCCAAACGCCTGGGCCGCCCCGAGGAGTACGCGAAGCTCGCGCTCGCCATCGTCGACAACCCGATGCTGAACGGCCAGTGCCTGCGGCTCGACGCGGGACAGCGGTTCGGGCCCAAGTGACCGGTGCGGGGCGCCGGTTGGAACCAGGACGACGACGGGAGCATCCGTAATGCCGGAACAGGACGAGCACCACGGCAAGGTCGCGTTCATCACCGGGGGCGGGCGCGGGTTCGGCAAGGCGTTCGGTGCGGCTCTGTCGGCGCGGGGTGCGCACGTCGTGCTCGCGGACATCGACGGAGCCGCGGCGGAGGCGGCCGCCGCCGAACTCACCGCCGCGGGCGGCAGCGTGACGGGGGTGGCCTGTGACGTCGCCGACGAGGCCGCGGTCGAAGCGGTCATCGGCGAGGTCGCCGAACGGCACGGCGGCCTGGACATCCTGGTCAACAACGCGGGCCTGCACGCCGCTTACAACCGGCCGTTCACAGAACTCGGCCTCGCCAACGTACGGCGCGTGCTCGACGTGAACGTGATGGGCGTCGTCATCTGCTCCCTCGCGGCACACAAAGCCATGCAGGGCCGCGCCGGTGCCGCCATCGTCAACATCTCCTCGTCGGCGGCCTACGCGAACCGCAGCATCTACGGCGTCTCCAAACTCGCCGTACGCGGACTGACCGTGTCCTTCGCGCGCGAGTTCGCCGCCGACGGCATCCGCGTCAACGCGATCGCCCCGGGCCTGATCTTCACCGACACGGTCCGGGCCGAACTGTCCGAGGCCGAGGCTCAGCGGGTGCTGGGCGAGCAGATCCTCCAACGGGAGGGCGAGGAACGGGACATCGTCGAGGCGCTGTTGTATCTGCTCTCGTCGAGGGCTTCGTTCATCACGGGTGAGACGTTGCGGGTGACGGGCGGGTTCGCGCTCTCGGTCTAGCGCCATAGGACGCGTTCGCGCCGACCGGCCTCAGGGACGGGGCGGCTTCTCCCCTGCGGGATCCGCGGCCACTCCGATACCGCGGAACTCCGGGACGGGAGGCAGCAGTTCCGTCCCGTCGGGCTGGGTGCGCATGCCGTCCAGCAGCAGGCGCAGGTAGCGGCGCCACAGGTCGGGCTCTCCGGTCTGGTCGGTGACCGCGGCCACCATCAGCTGGATCATCGGGAGATCCAGGGGCTCGACGTCGGGGCGCAGCGCTCCCTGCTCCTTGGCGCGCTCGATCAGCGGATCGACCAGGGGCTTGATCCGCCGGTCGACGAGAGCGTGCCGCTGGGCCGCCTTGCCGGTGCCGAGCATGACCTCGCGCAACCCCCGGTCGTGCGCCTGGAGTTCGCACACCTTCTCCAGGCTGGACGCCAGTCCGTGCCACGGGTCGGGATCGGCGGCGGCCTCCCGGGCGGACGCCTCGACCTGGTCGATCATGTCCTCGAAGACCGCGTCGACCAGCTCCTCCTTGTTGGAGAAGTGCCGGTAGGCCGTCCCCACTCCGAGTCCCGCGTGGCGGGCGACGTCGTCGAGGGTCGCGGCCAGGCCCCGGTCGCGGAACACCTCGCGGGCGGCGGTCATCAGGCGGCGGCGGTTCAGCTCGGCATCGCGCCGCAGCGGCGGTCTGCCGGGTTCAGCGAGCTCCGCCATACCAGTCGTCACGCCTTCCGGATGATGCCGAATCGTCCAGCTCATCGTACCGGCGCGAGCTGGGCACCCCTTGATCAGGTTCGACCCGGCGTGATCACCCCCAGAACCTAAACGGAGACGCTATCTCCGTTTGATGTTACGGTGGCAGAGCCAAACCGGAGATGTGGTCTCCGATTACCACCTCGTGTCAGCGGGAGAAGAAGACATGGACATGCACGAAGAGAAGGCAACGCCTCAAGGGAAGGCGCGGGCAGGCTGGTGGAGGGGCGGCGCGGCCGTCACGGTCACCATCGCCGCGGGGCTGGCCCTGGTCGCCTGCTCCTCGGGCGGCACAAGCTCGGCCGGCGGTACCTCCAGTCCCAGCGCGAAGACGGCCGCCTGCCCCACGGGCGCGACCACCACCGGGGCCGGTGCCGGAGCCCCCGCAGGGACGCCCACCGGGATGCCGTCGGGCAACGCGGGAGGCATCGCCGTGGCCAAGACCATCAAGAAGTCGGACACCAGCACCAGCACGGTGATCGATCCCAAGGGTGCGCAGATCCGGTGTGCCACCTCCGGGATCACCACCACGCACGACATCACGTACGCCTCGCCGACCACCGATGGCAGGAAGAGCGACCTGAAGCTGGACATCCAGGTGCCCACGTCCACATCGGGCAAGAAGCCCCTGGTCATCTACCTGACCGGCGGCGGCTTCGTCATGGCGGACCGCACCGCCAACCTGAATCAGCGCACCTATGTGGCCGACCAAGGTTACGTCGTGGCCAGCATCCAGTACCGCACCACCAAGGACGGCGCTACGTACAAGGACGCCGTCGCCGATGTGAAGTCCGCGATCCGGTACCTCCGCGCCAACGCGGACAAGTACTCCATCGACGCCGACCAGGTCGCCGTGTGGGGGCAGTCCGCGGGCGGCTACCTGGCGGCGATGACCGGCGCCACCAACGGGGAGAAGTCCTTCGACGTCGGTGACAACCTGGACCAGAGCAGTCAAGTGCAGGGCGTGGTCGACGAGTTCGGCCCGGCGGACCTCTCCGAGCTCGCGGCCGACTACGACACGGCGGCCCAGAAGGCCAACTACGCGGCGGGCAACAGCGCCGCCCAGTGGGTCTACGGCCCCGGCACCAAGAAGTCGGTCGCGAACCGCACCAGCGAGGTCGCGGCCGCCGACCCGGCCACCCACATCAGCTCCAGGACCGCGCCCTTCGTCATCTTCCACGGCAGCGCCGACAACCTGGTCTCACCCAGCGAAACCCTGAACCTCCACACGGCACTGCGCGCCAAGGGCATCGACAGCACCCGCTACGTCCTCACCGGCGCCGGCCACGGCGACCTGTCCTTCACCGGCGACACCTCGGCCTCCCTGCCCTGGTCCACCCAGGAGACGATGGGCCACATCGTCGACTTCCTGGGCCAGCAACTCAAGTAGCCGAGGTTCAGGCGGCGTTGCCGATGACAGCGCGGGCCGCGAGCCGGAAGGCCCTGACTTCCTGGTAGAGGATCCGCTCCCGCTCGGCGGCAAGGGTCACGTCCTCGGCTTTGCGAGTGACGTCCCCGGCGCGAGCGTTGTCGGCCATCCGCCGCATGACTTCGGAGAGCCCACTGGAGGCGTCGGCGACTCGCTCAGTGACTTTCACCAGGGAGACCGGTCCTTCGAGGATCACGACGTCGGCGGCGCGATGGACCTCGCGGGCAAGGGCGATGAAGCGACGTATCTTCTCATCGACATCGAGCAGTTCGGGTTCGTCCGGACGCAATGTGTCGAGTACGGCGTCCATGGCGATGTCGCGGTCATGGAGCGCGCTGAGGTAACTGGCGTAGGCATCACGGCGATGCTGACGACGCCACTGATCATTCTGCGCCCGTGTCTGTGTCCGACCGCTCACGATCGCGGCACCGAGAGTGGCGACAGAGCCGACGGCGGCGCCCAGCAGCGCGGCGAGTCCTGCGTCCATCCGCCCAGTCTGCCGTTGCCGAATACCGTCCGGAAACCGGTCACGGTTCGTCACGCAGCGTGCGGCCGGGCCTCCGTGCCTGACACAGTGTCCCTTCATCCACACATCAGGGGCGTACCGTGTCCAACTCCGTATTTACGCCACCAGGTCAGCCGTCATGGGCCGCCGGATCACATCCGCAGAGGAAGCGTGACTGGAAGCTCCTGGGTGGAGTCACCGCGGGCATTCTCGTCATCGGCGGTCTCGGCACCGCCTGCCACAACACCACTGGTGCAGGCGGTGGTTCGACCGCCACCGCCACCAACACGGGCAGCGACGCCAACACCGGCGGCAGGACCAAGACCGTTCCCGACTTCGTCGGCATGGGTCTTCAGTCCGCGCAGGACACCGCCCAGAAGCAGGGTTTCTACAGCCTCAAGTCCCATGACTCGCTCGGCCGTGACCGCCACCAGATCCTCGACCGGGACTGGAAGGTCTGCTCCCAGAACGTGAAGGCCGGTACGACCACGTCCACGGACACCCGACTCGACTTCGGCGCGGTGAAGTCGGACGAGACCTGCCCGGCGAAGGACCAGTCGGCGCCTGCGTCGGCCGGCGGAACCATGCCGGACTTCAAGGGGAAGTCGGTGAACACCGCCCGCGACGCGCTCCGCTCCAGTACGTCGATCACGGTCAAGGACGCCTCCGGTAAAGGGCGTTACGTACTCCTGGAGTCGAACTGGCAGGTGTGCTCGGAGAAGCCGCCCGCCGGGACTAAGCTGAGTGGGCAGCCGGTGGAGTTCTCCGCGGTGAAGTTCGGGGAGTCCTGCCCATAGCGGCACCTGTCGCGGCGCCGGGCGATGGTCAACGGCTCGCCGACAGGGCTGTCGTCCTACCGCACCGCGGAAACCACGCCGATGCCCATAAGCGGCACGGCAGTTGCCTGAATGGGCCGCCGGCTCCTCGACCCAACCGGCCATCCCACGTTCCGTATCGTCGGCTCCCGCGGGCTCCGCTGACGGCGGGCCGCTAGGTGCTCGCCAGTTCGGAGGGTGCCGCTGCCTCCGCCGCCTCCTCCTCTTCGGATTTCACGGCGCGCAGCAGCACGATCGGCGTGGCGATCTTCCAGATGAAGTACACCGCCGTGGGAAGCATGTTCGCGAGAAGTCCGTTCCAGGCGAACGGGCCGGTCTTCGTGAGGAAGACGAAGGCACCCGGGATGAGCAGAACTCCGAGCACCAGATTGAGATAGCCGAACCAGCGGGGGAAAACCGGCTTGGCACGGTTGTCGACGAGTGCCGCGTAACCGATCGACCAGACCTGGAGGACGAATATGCAGGCGTTGCCCACCAGCATCAGCCAGTAGATGTCCGACATCGCGTAGAGCACGTCGGGCGAGTGGCTCTCCGGTCGATAGGCCGCCGCGGCGAGTATCGCGATCGGGAAGAAGAAGCCGATCGGTGCGACGACGCCGGTGAGGAGCTGGACCATGGACAGCAGACCCCACCCGCCCTCGATACGGCGCATCTGCATGCTGGTCACGACGACGAACGGGTACTCGAACGGGACCACGAGGACCATGATCGCGGCGCAGGCGAGGATCCCGGTCTGGTGGTCGGTGAGGAATTCGACAACGCCCTGTGCATTCGTCGTCGGGTCCATCGGCGTGATGAGATGGCCGACGGAGAAAGCGACGGCGAACCCCAGCAACAGCACAAATCCGCACCATGCGGATATGCGTTCCAATCTGAAGTGCAGGTCTTGTCGCATCAACGGATCTCCTTTGATCTCGCGATCGCGCGGCTCACTTCGTTCCGCTACCAGCCGACGAGCCTGTCCAGCAGCAGCGTCGTGCTCGACAGATAGTCGCCGTAACCACCGCGGAAGAAGAGCAGTGGGGTCTTCATCGACTCGACGCGGAGGGTGCGGACGCGGCCGACGACGAGTTGGTGGTCGCCGAGTCCGACGATTTTCTCGACCGTGCAGTCGACCCACGCGACGATTCCGTCCAGGACGGGATTGCCGAGCGGGGATTCCTGCCAGTCGGCGCCCTCGAAGCGATTCGGCCCGCCGGCCATCTGCCGGGAAAGGCGTTCCTGATTGCCGGCGAGCGCGTTGGCGCAGAACCGCCCCGCCGTCCGGATCGTCGGCAGGGTGCTGGAGGAACCGTCCACCAGGAAGGACACCAGCGGCGGTTCCAGGGAGACGGACATGAAGGTTCCGACGATCATTCCCCGGGGTTGCCGGTCGGCGTCCGTCGTGGTGACGGCGACCACGCTCGTGGGGAAGTGCCCCAGCACCTCACGGAAAGAGCGCCCCTCGACCGCGTCCGTCACGGTCCCTCCTTGTTCTCCCGTGTTCATTCTTGACGGGCCGTCAGATCAGGACGCGCATCGCCTCGGGCAGCTCAAGTCCCATCTGAGCCAGCGCGTTGGCGTGGTACGCGGATCCGGGGACGTGGATCATGTGCTGGAGTCCCACGTGTGCGTCCCGCCAGAACCGCTGCATCGGGTTGTCGCGTCGGATCGCGTTGCCGCCGGACCGCACGAAGATCTCGTCCAGGGCGTTGACGGCGCGCCACGCGCAACGGACCTGGTTCCGGCGGACGTTCGACCGATCCTCGATGGACACGGGTTTTCCGGCCTCGACCTGGTCGTACAACCGGCTGATGCCGTCGATCAGTTGGACCCGTGAGGCGGCGATCTCCGCGGCGGCCTCTCCGGCGGCGTACAGCACATAGGGGTCGTCGCGTACCTGGACCCCGGTCACGGCGACCCGGTCGCGCTGCTGGGACAGATGGAGGGCCAGCGCGCCCTCGCAGATGCCGATGACCGCGGCGGTGATCCCGAGGGGGAACATGGAACTGAAGGGCAACTTGTAGAGGGTGTCGGTGAGTCCGACCGCCTCGGCGGCGCTGCCCTCCTGGACCGCCTCCTGCTTGATGGTGCGGTAGGCGGGGATGAACGCCTTGTCGACGACGACGTCCTTGCTGCCGGTGCCCGCCAGGCCGATCACGTCCCAGGTGCCGTCGATGATCTCGTAGTCCGAGCGCGGCAGTACGACATGGAGCACGGAGATCGGCCCGGCCGGCCTGCCCTTGCCGTCGCCGACGAGCGCGCCGAGGAAGTCCCAGTCGCAGTGGTCGCTTCCGGAGGAGAAGGGCCAGCGTCCGCTGAGGACGTATCCGCCGTCCACGGGGTCGGCGATGCCGTTCGGCATGTACGGCGAGGCGATCCAGGTGTCCGGGTTCTCGTCCCACACCTCGTGCGCGAGCCGGGGGTCCAACTGGGCCAGTTCCCACGGGTGTACGCCGACCACACCGCACACCCAGCCCGCGGCCCCGTCGTGCCGTGCTACGGCCATCACCGCTTCCGCGAAGTCCCGGGGGTGGGCGCTGTGGCCGCCGAACTCCTTGGGCTGCAGGAGTCGGATCACGCCTGCCGTGCGGAGCAGTTCGACGGTCCGGTCGCTCAACTTGCCCAGATTCTCGTTCTCTTCGGCGAGTGCGGCCAGTTCGGACCCGAGATCCTCGACACGGTTGACCACTTCATGCGTCACGCCGGACACCTCCTGCTGAGCGATACCGAGCAAGTGCCGCACACGCGCGGCGGGATGATCCCAGTGTCATTTCCTCGCCGACCACCCGCTGAGCGCTTCCCGCTGACCGGGACCGAGGAATCAGCGGGTGATACGGGGCAGCAGGGCAGCGATGGAACGGCCCTTGAGAGCGGACAGCCACACGCCGGCCCCGTAGGCGAGGTCGTCGAGGCGGCGCGCGACGCCGTAGCGGACCGGGTCGAGAGGGACCCGGTCATGCCGGTACTCAAGGGCGATGTCGGCCAGCGCGGCCACCGCCGCCGCCCTGCGCACGCGGCGGGACGTCACGCAGCCCATGACCGTGAGCGGCCACCAGTGGCGGTTGAACAGGGCCGAGGTCTGGGCCAGAGTGGCCAGCGCCCCGTTGGCCGTGAGCCGCGCGGCCAGCCGGCGCGGGTGCTGGATGCCGTCCATTTTCCGGCCGATCCTCAGGGTGACGCCCACGAGGACAGCCCCCGCGATGGGCACCGACCACCTGCGCTGGGCGAGCAGCGCGGTGAGGAGTGCCACGCTCCAGGGGGCGAACACGACCGGGGCGATGAACCGCGGGTGGCGTTCGGCGAGGGGCTGCGCGCCGGTGCCGTAGACGGCCTTGCGCAGCAGCCAGTCGGCGAGCCGCGCCCGGTGTTCGTGTGCCGCCTCGGCGGTCGGCTCGTAGCGCAGCCGCCTGCCCTGTTCGATCAGCCGCCAGCACAGGTCGACGTCCTCGCCGACCCGCATCCGCTCGTCGAAGCCGTCCTTCAGGGCGTCCACCCGCGCGACGACGCAGGCCGAGGACGCCCACGAGACGGGGCTGCCGGGTCGTACTCCGGCCGGATGAGCACCCAGGTCGAGGGAGGAGCGGGCGTTCTCGTACCGTTCGACCCAGGTCGGAGCGGGCGAGGGCAGCCCGGTGATGCGGGGTACGGCCATGGCGACGGCCGGGTCGGCGAAGTGCCGGAGGAGGGCGGGCACGGTGTCGGGGGCGAGCACGATGTCGGAGTCGGCGAACACCACGAAGGGGGTCGTGACGAGCCGGAGTCCGGCGTTGCGGGCGCCGGCCGGTCCGAGGTTCTTGGTGAGGGCGACCAGCGTGGCTCCGTGTTCCGCTGCGACAGCGGCGACGGCCTTCGGGTGCCGTGACGCGTCGTCGACCACGATCACGGGGTGGTCGCCGCCAACACTGCCGAGCAGGCGGGCGAGTTGGCGTGGCCGGTCACGGACCGGTACGACGACCGTGTAGCGGGGGTCGGCGGGCGGGGGCAGCGAGGCGACGACCGGATGGGCCATGCCGAGGTCCAGCAGCCGGTCCGCGAGAAGCGAGCTCGCCGCGTCCCGCACCGGCAACGTCCGCCCGGTGAGGAGCCGTTGGGCCCGCGGGGTCAGCCGGATCAGCCGGGTCGGGAAGCCGCCGACGAGGGCCCGGCCGCCGTCGACGATCCGGGTGTGCCGGTCGAGTTCGACCAGGAAGCCGACGGGCAGCGTCATGGCCGCATCACCTGCTGGTCCAACTCCTCTGACATGGGCGGATGTTCGGGCTCGGTGAGGCGGCCCCGGTCGTCCACGGTCCAGGCGGTGATCCGGCGGACCGCGGCCGACACCATCGCGTCCGTCGCCCTGCGTCCCTCCGCCGCCGAGGCGCCGGCCGGGTCGCCGAGGACGCCGGAGGGGGAGACGGCGCGGACCCCGTGGGTCATCAGCTCCGGGAGGAGTGCGGCCAGCGGCCGGGTGTCACCGGCGACCGCCGCGTCCAACCGCACCTGATCCGGGGTGAGATGGAGCATCACCGAGGTCTCGGTACGCCCGGCGTGCGCGTCACCTCTGGGGACCGTGCAGCCGGTCCAGGCCACGTCGTGGCCTTCGGTGCGCAGCAGGCGTACGGCGGTGTCGAGGGTGGCGGTGTTGCCGCCGTGGCCGTTGACCAGGACGATCCGTCCGGCCCACAGCGCCAGCGAGCGCACGGCCTCCACCAGCACCATGCGCAGCGCTTCGTGACCGATCGAGACGGTTCCGGGGAAGCCCGCGTGCTCGCCGCTGGCGCCGTAGGGAAGGGGCGGTGCAACCAGCGTCCCGGGGACGGCAGTTGCCGCTCGCCGCGCGACGGCCTCGGCGATGACACTGTCCGTGTCGAGCGGCAGGTGCCGGCCGTGCTGTTCGGTGGACCCGATCGGCAGCAGGACCAGCACGTCGGACGGAACGTCCGGCCAGGCGGTGTGGGCGAGTTCGGTCGCCGGGTCGTTTCGCACCGTGCTCAGGCAGCCGGGGCGTCGCGGCCCAGGAGGAGGGGGAAGCCTGGGGGTACGACCAGGTCGTCGGGCGTCAACTCGTGGACGGAGGAGTGCCCGAGGCCCAGCACCGCCGAGTCGAGACCACTGCGGAGGATGTCCAGGACGTTCTCGACGCCGGCCTGTCCGTTCGCCGCCAGGCCCCACAGATAGGCGCGCCCGATCAGGACGGCGCGGGCACCCAGCGCGAGGGCCTTGGCCACGTCTCCGCCCCGCCGCACACCGCCGTCGAGGAGGACTTCGATCTGCGCGCCGACCGCGTCCGCTATCGCCGGGAGCACCCGGATGGTGGCGGGGGTGGTGTCGAGGTTGTTGCCGCCGTGGTTGGAGACGGACAGGGCGGACACTCCGGCGTCGACGGCCCGCTTGGCGTCGTCGACACGGGTGACTCCCTTGAGCAGGAAGGGCCCTCCCCACTCCTTGCGCAGCCACGCCACGTCCTCCCAGGTCGGGGGTGTGGTCTGCATCCACTCGCCGTAGGCGCCGAAGAAGGTGGGGGCCTCGCCGCCCGGGGGCCGCAGGTTGGGGACCGAAAGGTCGGGCAGGCGGCGGGACTTGGCGAACCGGAGCAGCCAACCGGGGTGGGGCAGCACGTCGGGCGCGAACCTCAGCATGGTCTTCAGGTCGAGCTTGTCCGGGATGGCAGGGCTCCCCCAGTCCCGGCCGTGGGAGAAGGACCAGTCAAGGGTGACGATGAGCGCCTTCGCACCGGCCGCCCTGGCCCGGTCCATGCGCTGCGTCATCGTCGCCCGCGTGCCGCTCCAGTACAGCTGGTAGAAGAAGTCCGGCTGAGCGGCGGCGACTTCCTCAACCGGCTTGCTGGCAAAGGAACTCAGGCCCATGACGACACCCCTGCTAGCCGCCGCCCGGGCGACGGCGACCTCGCCCTCGGGGTCCACGGCCTGCACACCTGTCGGCGAGATGAGCACCGGGAGCGAGGTGGGTACCCCGAGCACGGTCGTGGACAGGTCGCGCTCCGCGTGGTGGCCAACAACCCTGGGTGCGAAGCCCAGTTCGGCGAACGCGGCCGTATTGGCGTCGATCGTACGGCCGCGCTCCGAGCCCGCGACGAGCGCTCCGTACACCGTGCTCGGCAGGCGTTTCCTCGCCCGGCGCTGTGCTTCGGCGACCGTCTCGAACCAGGGGTTCCTGCCCATGTGCCGCGTCCCTTCGTCTGAGCTCTTCCGCTACGGCCGGCCGAGGCGCAGTCCGGCCAAGGGGTCCTCGGCGCACTCGCTGACCGGGGGCTGTTCCAGGTCCCGGCGTCGGGTGAGGACGAGGTCCACAGGTCGTCGCCTGGAGTGGTCGGCGGACGGCTTGGGGAGGTCCGCACCGTCCTTGGCGCGCTTGGCGAGCTGCTGTTCGCCGTACCCCTGCACGCACTCGGGGTCGGGGCCGTCCAAGGGCAGTCCGGTGAAGAACTTGGCGGCCATGCAGCCGCCCTTGCAGGTGTCGTAGAACGCGCAGGACGCGCAAGCTCCGCCGTGCTGCGGGGTGCGCAGTCGCGCGAACAGTTCCGAGCCGCGCCACACCTCGGTGAAGCCGCCGGGTGCGCGGACGGTGCCGGCGAGGAACTCGTCGTGGATGGCGAAGGGGCAGGCGTAGACGTCGCCGACCGGGTCGATCAGGCAGACGACACGTCCGGCACCGCACAGGTTGAGGCCGGGGAGCGATTCGCCGTAGGCGGAGAGGTGGAAGAAGGAGTCTCCGGTCAGGACGTTGTCACCGTGGGCCAACAGCCAGTCGTACAGCTCGCGTTGCTGTGCCGCGGTCGGGTGGAGGTCGTCCCAGACGTCGGCTCCGCGGCCCGAGGGGCGCAGCCGGGTCAGACGGAGCTGGGCGCCGTAGCGGTCGGCGAGGTCCTTGAACTCGTCCAGTTGGGGGATGTTGTGGCGGGTGCAGACCACGGAGAGCTTGAAGTTCCGCATGTCGGCGGCGGCGAGGTTCTCCATCGCCCGCAGCGCCGTCGCGTACGAACCGGCGCCGCGTACCGCGTCGTTGACGTCGGCGGTCGCGCCGTCGAGGGAGATCTGGACGTCCACGTAGTCGTTGCCGGCGAGTCGGCGAGCCGCCTCGGGCGTGATGCGGACGCCGTTGGTGGAGAACTTCACGCCGATGTGATGGGCGGTGGCGTAGTCGAGGAGTTCCCAGAAGTCGGCGCGGACGGTGGGCTCTCCGCCGCCGATGTTGACGTAGAAGACCTGCATGGCCTCCAACTCGTCGATGACCGCCTTGGCTTCGGCGGTGGTCAGCTCGCGCGGGTCGCGGCGGCCGGAGCTGGAGAGGCAGTGGGTGCAGGCCAGGTTGCAGGCGTAGGTCAGTTCCCAGGTGAGGCAGATCGGCGCGTCGAGTCCGGACTCGAAGAGGTCGACCAGCCGTGTGGTGCCGGCTGTGGCGGTCATGGGGTCCTTCCGACGAGCATCGACGACTCGGCGAGTGCGGCCAACGCGTTGCCGTAGCGCGGCAGTTCGGCCTCCTCGACGCCGGCCGCCAGGCAGGCGTCGCGGGCCGTGGGGGCGTCCGCGAGGGACTCGACGACGGCGAGCAGTCGGCGGTCCTTGAGGAACGTCAGTCTGCGGGTCCCGAAGTGGTAGAGGAGCGCACCGAACGGTTCCGGCCGCACCGAGACCTGGGGGTGCAGACCGAGGGCGCGGTCGAGGGCCGGCGCGGTCACGCGGGCGGCCTAGTAGACACCGCACATGCCGTCGATGGAGATCTCTTCGATGAGGTCGTCGGCCTCGATCAACTGCTGTTCCGTGACGGGCTCTTCGGCCTGGTTCTCGTTGGCCGGGACGGTCGGTGGGGACTGGAGCTCGTTCATGCGACTCTCCCTGGGCATCCGGCTGGGTATCCGGGCGACTGCGCGGTCGACAGTAATGGCACCCCGTGCCGAAAGTGAAGAGGGAGACGCCATGATTCTTTCGACCGATCGGTCTACGCCAGTTCCGGGGCCCGATTGAGGCGCCCGGACGTCATCGTCGTCGGTGCGGGAGGCAGCGGCGCGCCGCTGGCCGCACGGCTCAGCGAGGACTCCGACCGCAGCGTGCTGGTGCTGGAGGCAGGTCCCGCGCCACGTCAACAGGCGGCCTTCACGAGGGAGTTGCTGGACGCGCGCATGGTCCCGGGCGCGCGGCCCGGGCACCCCGCCGTCCAGCCGTACGCGGTCCGCCTCACGTCGCGTCGGCCGTACACGGTCGTCCGGGGGCGCATTCTCGGTGGGTCGACCACGGTCAACGGCGGCTACTTCGTGCGGGCTCGGCGCGAGGACTTCGAGCGCTGGTCGGCCGTGGGGGGCACCGCCTGGTCGTACGACGGGGTGCTTCCTTTGCTGCGCTCGCTGGAGTCCGATCTCGACCACGGCGCCGACGAGGTGCACGGGGGCGGGGGCCCGGTGCGGATCCGGCGGGCGGGTGAACGGCACCCTGCCGCTGTGGCATTCCGGTCGGCCGCCCGGGAGTTGGGGTATCCCAAGGAGCCCGACAAGAACGCCCAGGGCGCTCCCGGGTTCGGGCCGGTGCCGTCCAACTCCGTGGACGGGATACGCGTCAACACCGGCGTCAGCTATCTGCTGGGCGCACTCGATCGCCCCAACCTCACCGTGGAGGGCGGCAGTTCGGTGACCGGAGTCGTCGTCGAGCGAGGCCGGGCGACCGGCGTGGTCGTCGAGCGTGGCGGGTGCCGTACGACTCTGGAGTGCGGTGAGGTCGTGCTGTGCGCCGGGGCGTTCCGCTCCCCCCAGCTGCTGCATCTGTCGGGCATCGGACCGGGCGACGAGTTGGAGCGCCTGGGCATTCCGGTGGCCGTGAACTCCCCTGCCGTAGGTGCCCGGTTCGGCGACCATCCGCAGCTGGTGCTGGAGTGGCGGCCGCGGCGGCCGATGCCCGAACCCGTGGACTCCTGGCTCGGCGGCTGCCTCCACCTGTCCTCGTCGGACGGCGGCCACCCCGGCGATCTGGAGATCCTCCAGTCGCTCGTCCCCATGGCGGGCCTGGTCGGCGGAACGGTGACCGTGCCCGGCGCACCGCTCGCGTTCCTGGCGTCCGTCCAGTCGCCCCGGCTCAGCGGCCGGCTGCGCACGTGTTCCGTGGACGCGGCCACTCCTCCGAGGATCGACTACGGCTATCTGGAGACCGCCGAGGACCGCCGCCGCCTGCGCGAAGTCGCCCGCGCCACGGCCGCGTTGACCGCCACCGACGCGTTCGAGGAGGTGTCCCGGGGGCTCGTGGAGCCGGGACCGGAGGTGCTGGCGGACGACCGGATGCTCGACCGCTGGGTCGAGGCGCACCTCGGCACCTCGCACCACACCTGCGGCACGGTGCCCATGGGCCCCGCCGGCGATCCGGGGGCGGCCGTCGACCACTACGGGCGCGTGCACGGCATCGTCGGGCTGCGCGTCGCGGACACGTCGATCCTGCCGACTCCGCCGTTGCGCGGCCCGGCGGCCACCGCCGTCCTCGTCGGCGAGCTCGTCGCCGACGCCATGCGACGTGACCTGCCGTGACCCGGTTCAGGGAAGGGGCGGGGCCGGGCCGTCGAAGCCGGCCGCGAGCTGGCGCAGGCCCTGGTCCAACAGGTCGCCCAGGACCGCCTGTTCGTCCGCCAGCCAGTGTTCGTACGCGGCGACGCACGCGGCGAGGACGGTGTGACCGATCAACCGGGGCAGCAGGTCTGAGGACGCCCTGCCCGTGCGCCGTGCGGCGAACTCCGTGACCAGGGTCCGCCACGAGGCGTAGCGCACGGTCGAGTCGGCCTGCAGCGTCGGGACCCGCAGGATGAGCGCCATGCGCTGCCGGTGCCAGGGCACCGCCGCCGGGTCGAAGCGATTGAACTCGACGACCGCGCCACGCAGCGCGTCCATCATCGGGACGGCCGCGTCGGCCGCCGCCAACAGGCCGTCGAGCTTGACCAGTTCGGCCTCGAAGTCGCCCCACACCAGGTCGTTCTTGGAGGCGAAGTAGCGGAAGAAGGTACGGCGGCCGATGCCTGCCGCGGTGGCGATGTCATCGACGGTCGTCCGGTCGAACCCCTGCCGTGCGAACAGCTCGAAGCCCACCTGCTCCAGTGCGGCCCGCGAGGTCGCGGGCGGTCGGCCCGTCCTGGTCTGTCGCTGTCCGTTCTCACCGTCCACAGCGCACATCATGCACAAGCGTCCATCACGATGCCCGCCGCCGCTCTCATCCGGGGCTTGCGCAGATCGAGGACGGGGCTCGGGTTCGAGAGGCCGTGGGAGGCCAGCAGGTTCATCAGGGCCCAGACAGTGTCGGGGCGTTCCCTCAGAGGGAGTTCACGGCCGTCCGGGGTGATGACCTTGGCCGCGGTGATCCCCGCGAGGAGGCTGGTGCGGGCCCAGTCCACGTCGTACGAGAGGCCGTCGGGGCTGACGGTGAGGACGACCTCCTTGGTGCGGTGGAGGATCGTGAGGTAGTCCATCGGTACCGTCAGTCGCCGGGCGGCGTCGAACGGGGGTGTGCCGTCGGCCGGTTGGATGCGCAGGACCGTGTCGAGGACGGGGCCGTGGTCCTGGAAGGTGGTCCGTGCGCGCATCTCCAGGAAGCGGCCACGCACCAGAACACCGCCTCGACGCGACCAGCGTCGGCCGACCGATCCGAACGCGGCCTTCTCGCCCGGGAGTTGGTCGGCGAGCCAGCGCGCCTCCTCACCCGGTTCGCTCACCGGTGCCTCCTCCTCGGGGACGGCGCGGTCCCGGTCGGCCAGGGCGGCGTAGCGTGCGGCCGTGTGCGGGTCCAGGCGCCGGAGGTCGACCGTGTCACCGGTCATGGCGATACCTCCGACCTCCCGGGATATCCGCATCTGCTGGAGCTGGCGGCCAACTCGCCGTGTCACGTGGGACGTTCGCCCTTCGAGGTCGATCACCCGGTAGGTCCTCGTGCCGGAGAGCAGGTTGCTGCGCGGCCAGTGGGGGGTGACCGTCCGCTGAGCCCCCGGAGCGGCCGGGGCGCCGACGAGGACGACCAGACGTCCCGCCGTGATCGCCGAGAGGCACAGGGACGGCACCCGCCACTCCCCCTCCACCTCGAACCCGGCAGTCCCATCGGCCTCTTCGGTCCCCTCGGCGTGGTGCACCCGCAGCCTGAGCCTGATCAGCGGCGTGAACTCGTCGGGCGTGTAGTTGCCGTAGTGGGTCGTGAAGGTCGACTCGCCGTCGGGGTTGTACCGGGCCAGTGACGCCTCCAGTACGTCCGCCCGCACCAACTGCGCCTGCGCCGAGCCCTGTTCGGACCGGGGCGCCCACATCACGAAGGTGTCGTCCGGGCATCGGTGGCTCACGCCCTTCACCCGGTTCCTGCGCGTGATCCGGGGAAATTCCTGGCGGGTGGCGGTGATCGCCAGGACGGGGATCATGACCGTGCCGACCAGCCCCACGGCGAACATGATCGCCGGCCAGTCCCAGCCGGGGTACTCGCTCCAGGCCGAGTACCCGACGAGGAGGAAGAACGGGGCCGCCGAGCAGCAGACCGCGATGAACACCAGATTGCCCACGAACACACCCGTATGACTGCGCATTTGTCACTCCTCCTCCATGCGGTCGCTCTATGCACTGGCTCTCCGTACTCGCTCACAACTCGACACGGAACCGCCCGCCCGACGCGTCCACCACGGCCGCGAGCCGACGGCCGACACGCAGGCCGGGATGGTACGTACGTCTCCAGGTCGCCTCGAAAGTCCGCAGCTCCGGCCCGCTGACGCGCAGACCGACCTCGACGCCGGAACTCTCGCCGTCCCAGTCGAAGTCGGTCAGGTCGGTGATCTCGGCGATCGCCGGGACCCCGACAGCGTCGAGCCGCCGGCTCTCCTCCCGGCCGACGGCCGTGTTGCCCCAGAACCCCAGGCCCACGGGAACGAAGACCACCGTGAACACGGCGCCCATGACCATGAGGTCCGCGCCGGTGAAGACCGCGAGGCCGAGCATGACCGGGCCGCACAGGACCATCACGGCGGAGATGGCGTACAGGAACGCGGCATCCCCCGGGCCGACTTGATCGATCGGCGCCATCCGCACCTGCTCGGGACGGACTCCGTCGTCGGTCATGTCAGGACGCCGAGCCCCCGGGCCCGCTCCGCCCCAGTTGCTCCGCCAGGGCTTGCAGGCCGGCGCGGCGGGACGGGTCGTAGAAGACGCTCTGGCGTCGTCTGTTGGGCCGGGTGCGGATCACCAGCATGCGGCTGCGGCCGGGGCGGAACTCCAGCCGGGGCTCTTCCCAGATGTGGTACCGGCCGGCGTCGATCTCGCCGAAGACCTCCAGCACGCTGCCGTCGAAGGAGAGCATCGTGGAATCGGTCAGCGGCACTGCGGAGAACGGTGTCCGGGTCACGGTGCGACGCCGTCCCCGGCGTAGAGGTAGCTCCCGGGCTGCGCGGGGTCGGCCACCAGCAGGACCTGGTCGCCTGCGCGGGGTATCCGCAGCTTGGAGACGATGGTGTGGAGGGTGATCCGGTCGGTGCTCCCGGTCGGCTGGACGACCAGGTCGACTACCGGGTCGTGGTTGACCAGTTGGCCGGTGTCGGCGATCGACACGACGACGGCGGTCGTGGTCGGCGCTCCCGCGGCGAGCAACTGCTGTACTCCGAGGCCCGAGTTGTACGCGCCGACCGACTGCTGGACCCTGGCGAAGTCCTCGTTGCCGAGGAACGCGCGAGTCGTACGGCCGTAGAAGCCCTTGCCGCTGGCCACCTGGCCCGCGATCTCGGCGGCCCGCTCCTCGCGGCTCTTGCGACGCCCGAAGATTCCCATGACGGCTGCTCCTTCTGGTCGGGGTGGATTCCCGTGGTTCCCGCTGTCCCTGTGGACGCTAGGCGGCCCCGGTCGCCTACCGATCCCAGGTTCGCCCGCCCGATCCCGGACGACGTACCCTCCTGACATGCCGCTTCCCAGCCAGCCGACCGGCGCGCGCCGACCGCGCGCCATGGTCATCGACGGCGCGTGGCGCGCCCTCGGACCGGGGCTGGAATCGCTGAGCGGCCCCGGCGGCGCCCCGCTGACCCGCACGGTCAAGCTGATCGTCCTGCCGCTGATCGTCAGGCCTGCCCTGCACCCCGAACTCGCGGCGGACTTCCTCGCACCGGAACCGGCCGCGCGCCTCGACGCGCTGATACGGGAGTCCGGTGGGCGCCTCGCAGCTACGGCACGGTGGTTCACCCTGCTCAAACGGACCCGCCGGGCGCTGGGCGTCGTGGCGGGCAACCCCCAGGATCTGTACTTCCAGCGCTGCTTCGAACTGGCCGCCGAGCATGGCGAACTCGGCGCCGACGCGGGCGCGTTGGCCAGGTCCGTCGTCGAGGACATCGCGGACGCGGACGGCGGTCGTACGGTCGACGCGCTGAAGCGGTATCTGGCGGATGCCGCCCAACACGCCCGGCTGGACGTGGAGTTGGGAGTCGCGTGGGACGGTCGCCAGCTGACTCCGAACGCCGATACGGCCGCTGCGGTCGCGCTGGCGAGTGAGGTTCTGGAGGCTTGCGGTGGGGCGGTGGGGCCGCGGAACTCGTCGTCGTACATGTCCATGGTCGAGGCGGGACACGGTGAGCTGCTCGGCCGGGCCCTGTGGGCGCACGCGAGCGGTGTCTGGGGGCGGGACGATCTTCCGGCCCATCTCGGCCTGACGGAACGGGAGTTGCCGCCTCGGCCGCGGGTCGGCCGGGGCGCCTCGACGGCCACGCTGCCCGCGCCGCTGGACCGCACGCTCTTCGAGCGGCTCTTCGTCGTGCTCCAGTCGTCGGCGCGGCGCGAGGAGTTGCCCACGGTGCCGGAACTCGTCGGGCGGGAGGTCGGCCGCAGTTGCGCTCCGTTGGGTCTGTACGACGAGACTCTGCGCGTAGCCGTCCTGCTCGGCGGGCAACTCGCGGTCGGCCTGGACCCGTTGGGCATCGAGGAGCCCGCGTCGGGGCGAACTGCGGCACACCGAGCCGTCAACAGCCGTTGGCGCAGGGAGGCTTCGGTCCTTCGCGCCCGTCGGATGACCGTCTCGCCCCGCCCTGATCCGGACGGCGGAGTACTGGACGCCCTCGCCCAGGATCTCCGTACGCCCTGGACCGCCTACATGCGGCGGCTGTGGGTGCGGCTGCACGGGCGGGACGTCCGCGACGCGCCGCTCGGGGATGCCGCGTCGGCCTGGGCGGTCCTCGACGGGGTCGCCCGCTCGGTGATGATGGACCACCGCGCCCGAGTCCGGTCCGCGCTGCGGACGCTGACGGTATCGACGGCACCACCTGCCGCCGTGGCCGAGGCGGCCGAGGCGAGGAGTGCGTGATGGCGCGGGGCTCTGTCGACGTCCATGTCGTGCGCGGTGATGACGGCACGATCCGCATCTCCGCCGGTCCTGCCACCACTGCTGATCCTGCCACCGGTCCTGCCGCCGCTCCCGACTTCACGCGTGCGGTTCTCGACGTCGCGGGCGCCGTTCTGACCTGGCCCGTCCTCGGGGACCCGGTGCTGCCGGTGGCGGAGATACATGACGCGACACGGGCGCAGCAGTGGCTGTGGGCGGTCTACGGCGAGCCCGTCGCCGGTGCCGTGCACGCCTGTGCGGCAGGCGAGTTGGCCGATGTGCGGGTGCCTGCGGACCTGACCCCTCTCGCGGACCGCGCCGCCCGGCTCGGCTTCGGGCACTGGGCGGCGCGGTGGTGGCCGGCGTCGCACCTGGACGGGATTCCCTCGCTCCAACCGGACGTGCTCGGGCTGGAGTTGGCCGCACTCACACACGACTGCCAGCAGTTGTTCGACGATGGCGGCGATCAACCCGACGACTGCGTGACCGAGTTGATCGGGGATCACCAAGCCGCCCTCGACCCGCTGATCCAGTGGTGGCACTCCACACCGCCGTCGACGGACACGGCACGTCAACTGGAGAGCGTTCTGCGGTCGGTCGACGACGCGGCGGACAGCGCAGGGCTGGACGGGGAGGCTCTGGGCCGCCTTCGATCGTCTCTGGCCCAGCCCCGTCGTCCGCACGGCACCCCGGTCGATCCCGTCACGCTGTTCGTGCGACACGACGGTTACGCCCTTGCCGCGGGCGAACCGCTCGTCACGGGCGGCCGGTTGATCGCGCGGGGCTCGGGAACCAACGACTGGCGCCGTTACCCGCCCGGCTTCGTCGACGCCTCCGAGACCGCGGTGTCCTGGACCGCCCGCGCACTCGGCACCCGGCGGCAGGTCGAGGTCGAGGTCGTCGCGCACATCGCGGCGCCCGTCACCGCTGTACCCCTCGCGGCGGAGGTCCGGGTGAACGACGGTCCCCGGAATCGAGTGACCCTCTCCAGGCGGGTCGACATGTGGACCGGCCGGGCTGACCTGTCCCTCCCCGCCGGGGAGACGCAGCCGCGCATCGAACTCGGTGTCCTGCTGCCGGGGTTCGACCCTGGGCCGGGCCCCGAAGGCGGCGCCGACCGCGACTCGATCCGCGCACTGGTCCGGCGACGCCTCGCGGCAGCGGCACAGCCCGACGCGCGCAACTCACCCCCGCACGACGGCACTTACGGGCCGTTCCTCGCCGAGATCGCCGCCGCAGCCACCGATGAGGACTACTGACGGATGCCGCACGAGGAAGACAACACGGTGGGCGACGGAGCGGACCGCACAACGGACGACGAGGTGAACCCCACCACGGACCACGGGGTGACGCGACTCTACGGAGAACCGTTCGACAGCGGCTTCGCCCAGGCCGAGCGCCTTCACCTGGCCGCCGATCTCGCCGCAGCGGTCGCTGTCTACGAGGAATTGCTCACCCTGGCCGAGTCCGTCGAGGACTCCCCCGACGTGCGGTTCCTGCGGGCGCATCTGCTGGCGGACTTGACGAGTGTCCACCTCGCCGCCACCGATCTGGCCGGGGCGGAGGACACCAACAAGCGGTCCCGTGCTCTGCTCGACGACATCGCCTCGGCACCGATGGGGCCGCGCGGCCGTCAACTGTGGCTGGAGATGCTGCTGCGGACGCTGATCGCCGGAGCCGACCTCCTGCGCAGGACCGGGCGCCTGGACGAGGCGCTGGCCTGTCTCGACGAAGCGGCGGTCGGACTGGCCGATTTCGACGACCCCGACGGACTGCGCACCTCCGAACTCGGCCTGAACCGCGTGCACTTGCTGATGGACCGGGGCGAGTGGGGAGCGGCCGAGGACCAGGCCTCGGCGCTGCTGTCGACCACGCCGACGACCGCGGTGGAGACCGTGCCGCGGCTCCTGGTCGCCCTCGGGCTGATCTGCTCCTCGACCGGGCGGTTCGACCCGGCCGAGGACTACTTCGCCCGCGCGGAGGACCACTTCCGGGCCATCGGCGACACCGGTGGGCAGCGGACGCTGCTCGCGCACCGGGCGTACGCGGCGATGCACCGGGGTGAACTCGACCTCGCTGAGCGGCTGTTCGCGGAGGCGTCCGCGTTCTTCGAGCAGCAGCGGTGGTTCGGCGACCTCGCGGTCTGCGAACAGGCCCGCGCCTTTCTCGCCGGTCGGCGCGGCGACGCCATCGGCGCGGAGGAGCTGCTGGCGGCGAGCCTGTCCCGGTTCGAGCGGCTCGGCGCCTCGATCGCCGCCGCCGACACCATGCTGCTGGGCGCCCAACACGCGTATGACCGGGGCGACATCGACGAGATGAAGCGGCTGGCCCAAGGCGCCCGGGACGTGTACCAGGAGCGGGAGATCTACGAGCGGTGCGCGCAGGTCGACCTCATGCTCGCCCGCACTCTTGAGGACAACCTCAACCGGACGGACCACGGTGATCACGAGCGGGAGTCCATCGACACCGCGCTCTCCTTCGCCCTGCCCGCCGCGCTGGCCCTGGAGGCTGCGCGCTACGACTTCGCGACCGCGCACGCCCGCAGCCAGTGGCTCGAACTCGCGGACGAGGCAATGCAGTTGGTGTTCCGCCTCGCGATGCGCCGACAGGACCAGGGCCTGCTCTTCGAACTGGCGGAACACCGTTGCGCGGGCGCCTCGTTGGCCCTGGACCGCACCCCGCCCGCCGCCGAGCCGGTCGAAGACCCCACGTCGGTCTTCCCGAGTGCGGCCATGAAGTCGTACGCGCACCACGAGCACGCCGAGGGCGCGATGACGCTCGGCGGTGTCGCGGCGGAGGCCGCCGCCTCGGTGGGCCTGCGGGTCGGGCCGCCGCCGAAGGTGCGGATGTCGGCGCAGTCGGGCCCGGGCCGTGTCGCGCTTCAGGAGTACATCGCGGCGGCCGAGTTCCGCTACCACCGGCGGATCGTGCACGAGGACGCGGTGCCGTTCTGGATCACCGACGACCTGACGAGCCGACCGGTCGTCCAGGTCCGACTGGCTGACGCAGGCGACCTTTTCATGACCTGGACGTGGGCGGGCGGGGCCCGGGGATTCGGTACCGGTCAGGGGCCATGTGCCGAAGTCGACCAGGCGGTAAGGGAGTTGACCGACGCACTGCCGGGAGCGGGCGACGGGGCGGAGGGCATGCGGCGGGCGTTCGACTCGGGCGCGCTGGCCGAGCACGGAAGCGAGCGCCGGCTCGCGCGAACGCTGGCCGAGGCCCTGTGGCCGGAGCAACTGACCGCGCAGATACGCCAGGTGGCCGACCGGGCGGGCCGTCCCCTCGTACGGATCCAGCCCTCGCCCTGGGTCGCCCAGGTCCCCTGGGAGCTGCTCGCCGTCGACGACGGGACCGACGTACGGCTCATCGACCTGGCGGACGTCGTGACCACCGCACCGGCGTCGTTGCGGCCACGCACTCCGACGGCCCCGAGGCCGCAGGGCACGGACACCGGCCCGGTCGTTCTCGTCCTCGACCCCCGTGTCCCCGGCTTCCGCGCCGACTCCCCGCTCGGCTCGGTCCTGGGACCGCCCGGCTCCGACCCGGAGTTGATGTCGCTGGTCCGGAACCGTCTCGACGCGGGCGCCGTCGTACCGTCCGTCGCGTCCCCCGCGGAGGCCTTCCGCCGCACGGACCTGGACCGGGACTGGCTGAGCGGTGTGCTCCGCAAGGGCGCCCGCAGGCTGATGTACGTCGGGCATGTGAGCGGTGCGCCGGTCGAGGGCGGGCAGAGCGAGGACGGCACCCTGCACCTGTGCTGCGACGCGGGCGCCTCCGGCCTGGCCGAGCCGCTCCGCACCCACCGGCCGCTCTCCGCCAAGGACTTGCTGCTGGGCTCACTCCCCCTGCGCGCTGACGGCGAACCGGGCGCGCGGATCTGGCCCGCGCCGCCCCGTGTCGCCCTCATCGGCTGCGAGAGCGGGGGCGATATGCGGTTCGCCGAGTCGTTCGGCCTGGCGACGGCGATGCTGCACAACGGCGCCGAACTGGTCACCGCCACCCGCTGGGTCCTGCCGACCAGCTTCGCTTTCCACCGGCTGGCCCAACTGCCCGAGTCCATACGCCCGTTGTCGGAGGCGATCGTCGCCGTAGACACGGCCCACGAGGACGAGGACCCCGTGCGGAGCCTCGGCGGCTGGCAGCGCGAGCAGCTCGACCGCTGGCGCGCTGACGGCCGTATCGAGCACTCGCCCTTGTTGTGGGCGGCCATGACCTGCATCGTGGTGTGACGGGTCAGAGCCGCACGATGATCAGGGCCGTGTCGTCGGTGGCACCTCCGTGCGGGAGCAGTTCGAGGAGGACGGCGTCCGCGAGGGCCTCGGGGTCGGTGTTCCGGTGGTGGACCAGGGAGTCGGCAAGGCGGGCCAGGCCCTTGTCGATGTCCTCGCGGCGGCGTTCGATCAGGCCGTCCGTATAGAGGACCAGGGTGGAGCCGCGGGAGAACGTGGTGCTGGCCTGCGGTCGGGGCATCGGGTCGGGGCGGGCGTCGAGCGGCGGGTCGGTGGCCCGGTCCAGGAATTCCACGCGGCCGTCGGGGTGGACCAGGGCGGGCGGTGGATGTCCGGCGCTGCTGTAGGTGATGGTGTGGCGGTCGAAGTCGACGAAGGTCGTGACCACCGTGGCGGACTCGGCGCCGTCGACCACGTTGGCGTAGCGGCCCAGGACGTCGAGGGCCTCGGCGGGGCCCTCCGCGACCCGGGAGGTGGCGCTCAGGGCGCTGCGCAGCTGGCCCATGACGCCGGCGGCGGCCAGGCCGTGGCCGACGATGTCGCCGACGGAGACGCCGATACGGTTGCCGCCGACCAGGTCGACGACGTCGTACCAGTCGCCGCAGACGTTCAGGGAGCCGACCGCCGGCCGGTAGCGGACGGCGATCTGGTGCCCCGCGCCCTGGCGGCGGGTGGGCAGCATCGCCTCCTGCAGGGCCAGGGCGACCTCGCGTTCGCGGGCGTGGGCGCTGCGCAGGCGTTCGTTGACCTCCTGCAGTTCGCGGGCGCGGGTGTACAGCTCGGCCTCCAGGACGCGGGTGCGGCTGCCGCCGGAGTCGCCGCGGGCCCGGATCAGTTCGGTGACCTCCTCGACCCGGTGGACAAGGAGGACGACCTTGCCGTCCGGGTCGAGTACGGGGGCGTTGACCGGGCTCCAGTAGCGCTGGTCCCACTGGCCGGGGCACTGCGTCGACTCGACGTCGTAGCGCTGGAGGGCCATGGTGTCGCGTTCGCCGGTGGACAGGACGCGGCGCAGGGAGGTCTCCAGGTTGCGCATGCCGGTGGCGGTGGGGTCGTTCGGGTTGTCGGGGAAGACGTCGAAGAGGAAGCGGCCGACGACCTGTTCGCGGGTGCGGCCGGACATGCGCAGGAATTCCTCGTTGGCGTCCGCGTACACCAGGTCGGGGGTCAGCAGGGCCACCATGCCGGGCAGCCCCTGGAACACCGCCGCGTAGTCGATCTTCGCGTCCGTCATGGCCCTGCCACCAATCGCCGCTATCACACCATTTTCCCACGATATAAGCAGACCGGGTGCGCCTCAGGAGGCACTTTGCGGTCACCCGGTCACTCAGTGCCACGCGGTGGATAGGGTGCCCCGGTGACAACGCCCTCCTCCCCCACCCGCCTGATCGTGCTGCGCGGCAACAGCGCCTCCGGCAAGAGCTCGGTGGCCACCGGCCTGCGTGAGCGGTACGGCCGCGGTATCGCCCTGGTCCGCCAGGACGTCCTCCGGCGTGAGGTGCTGCGCGAGCGCGACATCCCCGGCGGTGCGAACATCGGCCTGATCGACCTGACCGTCCGGCACGCGCTGGCGCACGGCTTCCACACCGTGCTGGAAGGCATCCTCTACGTCCCCCACTACGGCGAGATGCTGACCGGCCTGCTCGCCGACCACGCGGGCCGCACGCACTGCTACTACCTCGACGTGCCGTTCGAGGAGACCCTGGCCCGGCACGCCACGAAGCCCATCGCCGACGAGGTCACCGAGGAGCAACTCCGGGAGTGGTACCAGCCGTTGGACCTGCTGCCCGGTGGTGTCGAGACGGTGATCCCGGCGACGAGCCCGCTGGACGGGACGGTCGACCGGGTGCTTCACGAGTCCGGGCTCTGCACCTCGCCGTGCGCGCACCACGGCTCTCCCGCCCGTACGCCGACACCGTGATCGAAGACGAGCGTGCGGGTGCCGCCGCGGCGCGGCTCACCGGGTGCGCGGTGACCGGTGAACGTCCGTTGTCCGAGGCGGTCACCGAAGTCGCCCTCGGCGGTGGGCAGTTGGTAGTGGTCAAAGGAGATGAGGCGCCGGGCGCGGTGCGGGCCGAGGCGGCGGGGTTGCGCTGGTTGGCGGAGGCCGGGACGGTCCGTGTCCCGGCGGTGCGGGCGTCGGACGAGCGCTGGCTGGTCACCGATCTCGTCCGCACCGGCCCGCCGAGTGCGCGAGCCGCCGTCCGGTTCGGCCGCGACCTGGCCGCCCTGCACGCCTCCGGCGCACCCGCGTTCGGCGCGCCACCGCCCGGCGGCCCCGCAGACGCGTACATCGGGCTCGCCCCGATGCGCAACGTGCCCGCCGCGGACTGGCCCAACTGGTATGCCGAGCAACGGGTGTTGCCGTATCTGCGGCGCGCGGTCGACGCGGGCTCCCTGCGGCCCGCCGAGGCGACGGTCGTGGAGCAGGTCTGCGAGCGGTTGCCCCAACTCGCCGGTCCCGCCGAGCCGCCCGCGCGCCTGCACGGCGACCTGTGGAACGGGAACGTGCTCTGGGACGCCGACAGACACGTCTGGCTGATCGATCCGGCCGCGCACGGCGGGCACCGGGAGACCGACCTGGCGATGCTGCACCTCTTCGGCTGCCCGCATCTGTCCGAGGTACTGGACAGCTACGGGGAGGCCGCGCCGCTCGCCCCCGGCTGGGCCGACCGCATCGGGCTGCACCAGCTGTTTCCGCTGCTGGTGCATGTGGTGTTGTTCGGCCGCGGCTACGCCGAGCAGGCACTGTCGGTAGCGCGGGCGGCCCTGGCCGGATGACACCGGCCGGGGCCGCCCGCGACGAGGGCCAGGTCAAACGCGTAGGCGACGGCCCGCACCCCTGCCGAGCGGACCGTCTCAGCCGCACAAACAGCCCCGGCCGCATGACACCAGCCAGGACCACTCACCACGAGGCCTTGGCCAGACGCGTAGGCGACAGCCCGCACCTCCGCCGAACGGACCGTCTCAGTCGCGCGGGCGGCCCCGGCCGGATGACACCGGCAGGGCCGCTCGCCACGAGAGGCTGCTGGTCAGACGTGTGGGCGGCGGCCCCGCTCCTGGTGCGGGAACTTCTGGTCCGCGCCCGGCAGGGTGGGCTTCGGCAGTGTCGCCACTTCCTCCTTCGCCTTCTCCAGCTGCTCCGCCGTGTCGTCGGGCAGCCGGGGCGAGCGCGGGCGGGCGTCGCGGAAGCGGAACGCGGAGGTGAAGTCGCCGAAGGTGTCACGGCGCCAGTCGGTGACGTTCGGTTCCTCGACGCCGGTGAACCGCTCCAGGAACTGCAGCGCCGAGGTGTGGTCGAAGGCCTCCGAGGCGACCCAACCACCCACGGTCCAGGGCGAGATGATGATGGCGGGGACGCGGAAGCCACCGCCGATCGGTAGGCCCTGGATGAACTCGTTCGCCGTACCCGCGGGCGGGGTCGGCGGGACGACGTGGTCGAACAGGCCGTCGTTCTCGTCGTAGTTGAGGATGAACGCGGTCTTGCGCCACACCTTCGGGTTGGACGCGATCGCCTCGATCTTCGACGCGACGTAGTCGGCGCCGGCGGCCGGGAGGTAGTCCGGGTGCTCCGACTGGTAGCTCGTGGGGCAGATCCACGACACCGTCGGCAGCCGGTCGTTGCGCGCGTCGTCCTCGAACGTGCCGTGCGGCTGCGGGCGTACGCCCCGCTCGTACAGGTCGGAGCCGGGCTGGGCGTTCTTGAACGACGCGAACTGCTCCAGCATGTTGGTGCCGTAGTCGTCCTCCTCCTGGTACACCTTCCAGCTCACGCCGGCGTTCTGGAGGCGCTCCGCGTACGTCGTCCAACGGTAGGGCGTCGGCGCGACGTTGCTGATGATCGGGCCGCCCTGGGTGCCGCCGGGGTCGATCGAACCGGTCATCCACATCAGCCGGTTGGGCCAGGTGGGCCCGAACACCGAACAGAAGTAGTTGTCGCAGATGGTGAAGGTCTCGGCGAGCGCGAACTGGAACGGGATGTCCTCGCGCGTGTAATAGCCCATCACGTAGGGGCCGTTGACGCCGTCGGCAGCGCGGTGGGCCGGCAGCCACTGGTCCATCTTGCCGTTGTTCCAGGCCTGGTGCTGGACCGACCAGGCGTGGCTGGTGGACGGGATGGCCTGCGCGCTGGAGGTGTGGGTGTCGAGGTGGAACGGGAGGAGGTAGCCCTTCGGGTTCACCGCGTCCGGCTGGTAGAAGACGCTGCGCCCGGTGTCGAGTTTGCGTGCGTGCGGATCGGCGAATCCGCGAACGCCGGACAGGGTGCCGAAGTAGTGGTCGAACGACCGGTTCTCCTGCATCAGCATGACGACGTGTTCGATGTCGCGCAGCGAGCCGTTCTTCGGCGGTTCGGCGGCGACGGCTTTCTGGACGCTCGGCGGGAGGAGGGAGAGTGCCGCGGCGCCGCCCACCGCGCCCGCGGCGGAACCCAGGAGTCTGCGACGTGTCAACTCGGCCATGATTGCCCCTTCTTGAAGAGCTTCGAGGGATCTCGTGGACCAGACCTCGGATCACTCTCCGCCCCATTCGGTATGGGGTGTCAGGGGCGTGTGGTGAATTTGCGGCCAACGTGCGGAAAGGGGTTGGCCAAGCCGTGACCGGCGACATCGGGGCGTTGCCGAGGTGTTGCCAAACCTTGAAGGACGGCCGGCGGTCACAGAGCCGACCCGACCGCGGACACGGATGCCGAACTTCTTTTCCCGTTTGCGAAGTTCACCGTGAACAGCGCCGGGCGCGCGTACACAGAGCCGCACGAGAAGGTCGGGTGAGTGCGGAGCCGTACGAAAAGGTCGGGCGCGTCGCGCCTACGCGGGGCCTCTGGGGCGCAGCCGGGCGGCGATCGCGGCCACGTCGTCCTCCGCCTCCTGGACGTGGAGGCGCAGCACGATGTCGTCGAGGAGACGGGAGACGCCCTGGCCGGGGTGGAGTCGCAAGCGGGCCAGGCGGGCGAGGGAGACGTCGATGTCCTCGCCGCGGCGCTCGACCAGGCCGTCGGTGAACATGACGAGGGTGTCCTCGGGGGTGACGGTGAGCGTGGTCATCTCGTAGTCGGCGAGGCCCGTGCCGAGGGGTGGGCCGACGGGGACGGGGATCAGTTCGCCGGCGCCGTCGCGGTGGAAGACGGCGGGCGACAGATGCCCCGCGCTGGAGAAGGCGGCGGTGCCCCGGTCCGGGTCGAGGAGGGCGAGCAGACAGGTCGCGGGGCGGCGGTTGTGCTCCTCGGACATGGCGGTGTCCATCTGGCGCAGGATGCGGTGGGGCGGCAGGTCGGTGGAGGCGACGTAGCGCAGCATCGAGCGGTACGCGTTCATGTCGACGGCCGCGTCCAGGCCGTGGCCCATGACGTCGCCGATGACGAGGAGGGTGCGGCCGTAGTGCAGTCGTACGGCCTCGAACCAGTCGCCGCCGACGAGGGTGCCGCTGCCCGCGGGCAGGTAGCGGGTGGCCATCTCGACGTTGGGGTGGGGGCGGCTGGGTTCGGTGAGCAGGACCTGTTGCAGGTTCAGGGCGGTGGTGCGCAGGCGGTGGTTCTCGACGGCGTGGTGCAGATGGGCCGCGGTGAGCCGGGCCGCGTAGTGCACGGCGGCGGCCTCGTCGTCGCCGAACGTCCGGCCGGCGCGGATCGCGAGGAGGGCGCCGTAGGCCTTGCCCCAGGCGGTCAACGGCACGGAGAGGGCCGCGAGTACACCGTGGTCGTTCGTGGTGAAGGACGTGGTGATCGGGTGGCCGGCGTCCAGGGCGCGGACCATGACGTCCTCGCGCGGCGCGGTCCGCAGGCTGTCCAGCAGTTCCTTGCGGCCCTCGGCCGCCATCGGGTGCAGCATGGCGTGCGGTGCCGGGCGCGCCTCGTCCTGCGCGAACAGGTCCACGGCGGCGGCGTCACACAGTCCGTCGACCAGGAACCTCGCGCACTCCGCCGCCGTCCTCCGCTCGTCGAGCGTCGACCCGATCGCGGACACCGCCCGCTCCGCGAGCGCGAACCGATCCGTCGCGCCCGCCTCTGCCCCGCCAACCCCGTCGCCGTCCATGGCCGTCCCTTTCTGCCGCCCCCCATCCCAACACCCGCGCGGGCGTTCGGACGGTAGCGACCCGTTGTGCGGTGGGATCGGGTCGGGTCGGGTCGACTTGCGAGGAACGCCCGGCCCTCATTCCACGCGAGCCGGATCAGTGGTGCGATGCACGGTCTCGGCGATCCGCACGAAGGACCGGATCAGCGGAGTGGTGTCGTCGGCCCGCCAGGCGATGACGAACCTGCTGGGCGGCATGTCGGTCAACGGCACCACCGTCAGGCCCTCCGGCAGGGCGTGCCCGAGCGGCATCAGCCCCACGGTGCCGCTCCACAGCACGGACTGCAGGCACTCACGGGCCGTCCGTACGACCGGCCCGTCACGACGCCTGCCGCCGGCCGCCGCGCCCGTCCAGTACGCGTGCCACACCGGGTCCGTGCCGTCCGGGAAGCGGAACCAGCGGCGCTCGGCGAGGTCGGCCAGGCGCAGGCCGTCACGGTGGGCGAGCGGGTCGTCCGTACGGAGGACCACGCCGACCCGTCCCGAGCGCAGGGTGCGGGTGGTGATGCCGGTGTCGTCGAAGGGTGCCCTGGTCAGCGCCACGTCGACGAGTCCGGCCCGTAGTCCCGCGGTCGGATCGGTCAGGTCCGACTCGCGGATGAGGATGCGTGCGGCGGGGTGGTGCTCCCGGTAGGCGGCGGCGAGCCGGGTGCCGAACTGCTCCGCGCTGTCGGCGAGGGTGCCCACGGTCAGGGTGACCGGTCCGGCCAGCTCGGTGACGCGGGCCCGCACCCGGTCGGCCTGCGCCAACAGGGCGCGCGCCTCCTCGTGGAGGAGGACGCCGGCCGGGGTGAGCGCCACCCCCGTGGGCGAGCGGAGCAGCAGGACACAGCCGAGCTCGGTCTCCAGCTGTTTGATCGCCCGGCTCAGCGGCGGCTGAGTCATCCGCAGGCGCGCGGCGGCCCGGCCGAAGTGGAGTTCCTCGGCGACCGCCACGAAGTAGCGCAGCATGCGTAGCTCCATGACCGGCGATGATACCGACGCGGTATCGGCCGTACAGGATCGGTCTTGGACACCCCTGGGGGTCCGGCGGTGGAGTGGTGGGCGAACGAGACCGTCGTACTGCTGAGGAGCCGCCATGACCGACCACGTGTCGCACGACCGGGTGTCGCACGACCCCGTCGTGCACATCGCCGAAGTCCGGGAACTGGGCCGCGACTTGGTGGTCGTGCCCGACGGGCGGGTGCAGTTGGTGCCCAACATCGGTGTCATCGGCGGCCGGGACGCGGTGCTCGTCGTGGAGACGGGCCTGGGTCCGCGGAACGCCGAGAAGGTGCTGGAGTTCGCGACCGAGTACGCCAGGGGACGCAGGCTGTACCTCACGACGACCCACTTCCACCCTGAACACGCCTTCGGGGCGCAGGTGTTCGCGGGCGAGGCGACGTTCCTCGTGAACCGCGCGCAGGCCGAGGACCTGAAGGTGAAGGGCGCGGGCTATCTCGACATGTTCCGGGGTCTCGGTGAGCCGGTCGCCCGGCAGCTGGAAGGTGTCGTCCTGCCGGAGCCCGACCTTGTCTACGACGAGGCGTACGACCTCGAACTGGGCGGCCGGGTCGTGCAGTTGAGGGCTACGGGCCGGGCACACAGCAAGGGTGACCAGGTGGTGCGGGTGCCGGACGCGGGCGTGCTGTTCACGGGGGACCTGGTGGAGGCGGGGCAGTTCGCCATCTTCCCGTGGTTCCCGCCGTACGACACGGACGTCTCCGGTACGCGCTGGCTCGCGGTGATGGAGCGGCTCGCGGGCGAGGGGGCGCGGGTCGTCGTACCGGGCCACGGGGCAGTCGGCGGGCCGGAGTTGCTCGCGGACGTCCGTGACTATCTGCGGCTGCTGCGGGACGAGACATGGGCCCGCCGCGACTCGGCGTTGAGCGAGGAGACGATCGTCGAGGAGGTCAGGGCACTCATGATCGAGCGGCATCCCGAGTGGGCCGAACGGGACTGGATCGAGAAGGGAGTCGGCTGCCTCTGCGCCGAACACCCGGCGTGAGCCCGCGCGTTACGACGCGCTCGTCACGAACCCGTCCCTGGCCGTGTCGAAGACGGGACGGTAGGTGTCCCACTCCGCGTCCGGGGCCGAGAGATAGATGTCGTACTCGCGGCCGCCCTCCCGGCCGAAGCCGAGGTCGATGGCGCGGAACACCCGGACCCGGCCCTGGAAGGTGAACTCCCAGATCGCGGCGGGCTGTTGCTGGAAGGTGGTCTGCTGCATGCGGAGTCTGCGGTACGAGGGGTAGTTGACCTTGGTGTTGGCCTCGATGTCCGCGAAGTGCGTGCTCGGGTCGGGGCCCGCCGGGTCGACGATCCCGATGGTGAGCCCGGCCAGGCCCGTCTCGTCGGTGTAGGTGACGCCCTCCGCCGTCCGCTTGCCGGCCTTCCAGCCGTCCGGAACCGGGAAGGAGACGCCGAGTTGACGGTCCCGGACAAGGTGATAGCCCTCCGGCACGGGTGATGCGGAGGCCGTGGTGGTGGGGCTGCCCGTCGCGTGCCCGGGTGCCGACGTCGACGTCGTGTGCAGCACGAACGCCGTGGCCGCCACGGCAGCGGCCACCGCGATGACGATCCCCCCGAGGACAAGACGTTTCCGGTTCCGGCGCCGCCCACGGCCACCGCCACCGCCACCGCCGGAGTCTCCTGCCGGTTTCGCAGGCTCCGATTCCACGACGGTCAAGTTGGCCGTGGCCGGGGCCAGTTGGGCCGTCGACTCGCCCCACCACGCGGTCTGCAGGGCCCGCTCCGTCTGTTCCGCCGTCGGCCGCTCGTCGGGCTCCTTGATGAGCAGCGCCTCGATGAGCGGCTCCAGCGGTCCGGCCTGCTTCATGGGTTCGAGTGGGTCCACGGCGATGGCGTACGCGGTCTCCATCGCGGTGACCCGGCGGAACGGCGGGCGGCCCTCGACGGCCTGGTAGAGCGTGGCGCCCAGGGCCCACAGGTCGGAGGCGGTTCCGGGGGTGAGCCCGCGGATCCGTTCCGGAGCCATGTAGTGGATGGAACCGACCATCTCGCCGGTCTTGGTCAGCGTCGACGTCCCGTCCGTCATGGCGATGCCGAAGTCGGTGAGGACGAGCCGGTCGCCGGTGCCGAGGAGGACGTTGCCGGGCTTGACGTCGCGGTGCAGCACACCGGCGGCGTGGGCGGCGCGCAGGGCGGCGACCATGTCGAGGCCGATGCGGGCCGCCTCCTGGTACGGGAGGGTCCGGCCGTCCTTGAGGAGTTCGGCGAGCGTGGGGCCCGGGACGTACTCCATGACGATGCAGGGGCGGCCCTCGTCGTCCACGACGTCATGGACGACGATCACGTTCGGGTGCGCGATGCGGGCGGCGCTGCGGGCCTCGCGGCGGGTGCGTTCGAAGAGGGTGGCGAGTTCGTCGGCGGAGAGTTCCGGGCGTACGTGGAGCCGCTTGATGGCGACCTGGCGGCCGAGCACCTCGTCGTCGGCCCGCCAGACGGTGCCCATGCCGCCCCGGCCGATCTGCTCGGTCAGCCGGTAGCGCCCGGCGATGCGACGCCCTTCGTCCGACACGGTGTCCTCCGCCGGTTCTGTCCATGTTCGATTCGCCTGGTCACCATAACCGGCTCTTGTCCCGGATCGTGTGGGGCGGATCACGGTGCCCACCGTCGACGGGAGGGGCGCGCGCCTCGGCAGGCGGGTCCCCCACCTCGACTGGTGGGTGGAGAGGGTCTAGTACCCCGGTACTAGTCACCCCGGCCGTTTTCACTTCCCCGGTGCTGCGGATGCGAGGAAAGCCGCTCATAGCGTGAAGCCGTGGGTCGCGCAGGCCCTCCACTTTCTATCGAACCTGGTGGGAGTACCCCATGGCCACCTTCCTCTATCGGCTGGGCCGGTTCTCGTTCCGGCGCCGACGGCTCGTCCTGATGCTGTGGATCGCCGCCCTGGCGGTCGTCGGCATCGGTGCCATGAACGTCACGACGAGCACGTCCGACAGCTTCAGCCTCCCCGGCACACAGTCGCAGAAGGCGATCGACCTGCTGGAGAAGGAGTTCCCGCAGGCGTCTGCCTCCGGTGCCACCGCCCGCGTGGTGTTCGAAGCGCCCAAGGGGCACACACTGGCGTCCGGCGCCGACAGGACCGAGGTCCAGTCGCTGATCGCCGATCTGAAGAAGGCGCCCCAGGTCGCGAACGTCTCCGACCCGTACCAGAGCGGCCTGATCAGCAAGTCCGGCACCATCACCTACGCCCAGGTCACCTACAAGGTCGGCCAGCCCGACGTCACCGACGCCGCGCGCGACGCGCTGCACTCCGTGGCCGACAAGGGCGAGAAGGCCGGCCTCGCGGTCAGCCTGGGCGGCAACGCCGTACAGGAGAAGGCGGGCAGCAGCAGCACCGAGCTGATCGGCCTGTTGATCGCGGCCGTGGCGCTCGTCATCACCTTCGGGTCGCTGCTCGCGGCCGGGCTGCCGCTGCTGACGGCGATCTTCGGGGTCGGGACGGCGGTCGCCGCCATCACGGTCGCAAGCTCGATCTTCAACCTCAGCTCGGCCGCCACGACGCTGGCGCTGATGCTGGGCCTGGCGGTGGCCATCGACTACGCCCTGTTCATCGTCTCCCGGTACCGCAGCGAGATCCGCGACGGCCACGAACCGGAGGAGGCCGCGGGCCGCGCCCTGGGCACCGCCGGTTCCGCGGTGGTGTTCGCCGGTCTCACGGTCGTCATCGCCCTGGCCGGCCTGAGCATCATCGGCATCAGCATGCTCACCACCATGGGCCTGGGCGCCGCGTTCGCGGTCGTCGTCGCCGTACTGATCGCGCTGACCCTGCTGCCCGCGATGCTGGGCTTCGCCGGGACTCGGATCATGGGCAGCCGGTTCACCAGCCGCCGGATGCGCGCCCTGCAAGAGGGCGGCGAGGGCGAGACGACGGGCGTGCGCTGGGCCCGGTTCGTGACCCGCAACCCGCTGAAGATGCTGGTCGTCTCCGTCGTCGGGCTCGGTGTCCTCGCCATCCCCGCCCTGTCGATGCGCCTGGCCCTGCCCGACGACAGCATGTCCTCGCCCGGCACCAGCGAGCGCATCGCCTACGACACGATCACCAAGGGCTTCGGCGACGGCTACAACGGCCCGCTGACCGTGGTCGTCGACGGCCCGAGCGGCAGTGCCGCCAAGACCGCCGCGCAGGACGCGGTCGCCCAGCTCGGCAAGCTGTCCGACGTCGCCGCCGTACGCCCCGCGGTGTTCAACCAGAACGGCGACGTGGCCCTGATCTCCGTCGTACCGAAGAGCTCGCCCAGCAGTGCGGACACCGTCGATCTGGTCTCCGAGATACGCGACCGGGGCCCCGCCCTGAAGGACGACACCGGCGCCGAACTGATGGTCACCGGCACCACCGCGCTGAACATCGACGTGTCCAACAAGCTGAGCGGCGCCCTGATCCCCTACCTGGGTGTGGTCGTCGGCCTGGCCCTGGTCCTGCTGCTCCTCGTCTTCCGCTCCATCCTGGTCCCGCTCAAGGCCGCCCTCGGCTTCCTGCTCAGCGTGCTCGCCACGCTCGGTGTGGTGGTCGCGGTGTTCCAGTGGGGCTGGCTGGCGGACCTGTTCGGCATCGACCAGACCTCGCCGATCGTGAGCGTGCTGCCGATCTTCATGATCGGCGTGGTGTTCGGACTCGCCATGGACTACGAGGTGTTCCTGGTGACCCGGATGCGTGAGGCGTACGTCCACGGGGCCGAGCCCACGGAGGCGGTGATCGCGGGCTTCCGCTACAGCGCCCGGGTGGTCACGGCCGCCGCGGTCATCATGATCTCCGTGTTCGCCGGGTTCCTGCTGGATGACGTGGCGCTGATCAAGTCGATCGGCCTGGGCCTCGCCGCCGCCGTCCTCTTCGACGCCTTCGTGGTCCGCATGACGCTCGTGCCCGCGATCATGACCCTGCTCGGCCACCGCGCCTGGGCGCTGCCCGGCTGGCTCGACCGGAAGCTGCCCAACGTGGACGTCGAGGGCGAGCGGCTGCGCCACCTGCTGGCCGAGACCCCGGACGACGACTCCACCGGCCCGGACAAGGCGCCCGTGTCGTCCGGCGCCACCGGCAAGAGCTGAGGCGGCGGCCGTACGATCCACACCAGGACGCCGTTCACGGCCGTACGGCTCCCGCCCCTGTTCGACCACACCGTCCCCGCCCGCCGGTCCCCTTCCCCCTGGGACCGGCGGGCGGCCCGCCTGCACCATGGAGGGTGTCTCTCGTGACCGCACCGCCCAAGGACCGGTCCGTCCATCCCGAGAACCTGATCGGACGGACCCGGCTGGGCGACTCCGAGTACCGGTCGGTCGTCCGGCTGCTCACGTGGCTGGGGCGGGTGCGAGCGGTCGACCTGGCGCATCCGCGGGTCAGGCGGTGGGGGGTGCCCGCCTGCTATGCCCTCGCCGGTATTCCGGCCCTGGTCCGCGCGGGCCACGATTCCGTCGCCGCCTTCGTGCTGATGCTGGCGATCACGGCGGGGTACACCGTGCCGTTGCTGTGGCGGCGGCAGCGGCCGGTGCTGGTCTTCGCCTTCCTGGTGGTCATCTCCGAGGTGTCCTTGTCCCTGGGGGTGGACTCGGGTTCGAGCGCCACCCAGCTGGTCGCGCTGCTCAACCTGGGACGCTTCGGGGCCCCCGGCCAGCTGGCCATCGGCGTCGCGTACACTCTCGGGCAGACCGCCGTGTCGTTCATCTTCTTCAACGGCGGCTCCAGGCTGTCGAACAACGATGCCAGCACCTCGGTACTGGCATTCCTCGCCGTGGTCGCCGTGCTGTCGATGGCCGCGCTGGGGCTGGCCGGAAAACTGGTGAACGCCTACATCGAGGCCCTCCAGGAGCACGCCGTGCGGCTGGAGAAGGAGCGCGACCAGCGCGCCCAGTTGGCCGCGGCGACCGAACGCGCCCGCGTGGCACGGGAGATGCACGACATCCTCGGGCACACCCTCGCCGTGATCGTCGGCCTCGCGGGCGGCGCCGCCGGACTCGCCGAGAGCAAGCCGAAGCGGGGCGCGGACACCCTGCGGATCATCGCCGACAGCGGGCGCGGCGCCCTGGCCGAACTGCGCAGGCTGCTCGCCGTCATCCACGACGACGAACCCGGCGACACCCCGCTCGCACCCCAGCCCGGACTGGCCGACCTGAACGCCCTGATGGAACGGGTGCGGGCCGCGGGCCCCGCCGCCACCCTCCGCCTCAAGGGCGAACTCACCGGTCTCGCGCAGGGACTTCAGCTCGCCGTCTACCGCATCGTGCAGGAAGCCCTCACCAACACGCTGAAGCACACGGCGCCGAACACGACGGTCGAGGTCACGGTGACGGCCGCTCCGGAGGCCGTGATCGTCACCGTCGAGGACACCGGCCCGCACAAGGCGTCCGGCACCGACGAACAGGGCAAGGGCCTGGTCGGCATGCGCGAACGGGCCGCGCTCTACGGCGGACAGGTCGTCGCGGGCCCCAACTCCCGCGGTGGCTGGACCGTCCGTGCCCTCCTGGTCCCCCTGCCCACCGCCCCCGACCTGACGGAGAAGCACCCGGCATGACCACCGTCCTCATCGTCGACGACCAGGCCCTGCAGCGCCTCGGCTTCAGCATGCTCATCGAGCAGTACCCCGACCTGAGCACCGTCGGCGAGGCCACGCACGGCGGCGAGGCGGTCCGGCTGACGGCCGAACTCCGCCCCGACGTCGTCCTGATGGACGTCCGCATGCCCGGCATGGACGGCATCGAGGCCACCCGCCGGATCGTGCAGTCGGGTGGCCGCTCCCGCGTCCTGGTCCTCACCACCTTCGACCTCGACGAGTACGCGTACGCCGCGCTGCGCGCCGGGGCCAGCGGCTTTCTCCTCAAGGACGCGCTGCCCGAGGAACTCGTCGCGGGCATCCGCGCGGTGGCCGCCGGTGACGCCGTCATCTCCCCCGGCCTGACCCGCAAACTCATCGACGCCTTCGCCGACCGCATGCCCGGCCGCACCGCCGAACAGGACCGCCGCCTGGACGCCCTCACCGACCGCGAACGCGAGGTCCTCACCGTCATGGCGGCCGGCTGGAGCAACACCGAGATCGCCGAACGTCTGTGCCTGGCCGAGTCCACCGTCAAGTCCCACGTCAGCCGCATCCTCGCGAAGATCGGCGTGCGAGACCGGGTGCAGGCGGTGATCTTCGCGTACGACGCGGGGTTGGTACGGCCGGCTTGAGGTCTCCCCTCAGGCTGCCGGCACGGACACGAACTGCCCGATCAGCGCGGTGAGTCGGGCCGGTTCCTCCACGGGTAGTTCGTGCCCGGCGTCGACGATCCGCACGACCGCGTCCGGGTAGGCGTTGGCCATCCGCAGCATCTGGGAGAGCGGCAGCTGGATGTCGTGGTAGGCGTGGACGATGAGCGTGGGCGCGCTGATCCCGCCGACACGGTCCAGCACATCGAAGGCCCGCATCGCGCCGTAGCAGGTCATGACGACCTCGCGGGGCGTGGCGGCGGAGGCTTCGATGTACTCGCGGATCTTCTCCTTGGGGTAGCCGGGGGCGAAGGCGCGCTGGATGTTGACGGCGACGAACAGCTTGAACGGCAGCAGCGTGGACACCGCCAACAGCAGTCCGCGCGCCCGGCTGTAGGTCATGCGGCTGATCGAGTCGACGAGCACCATCCGCTCGACCCGCTCGGGATGGTCGAGGACGAGGGTCTGGGCGATCATCCCGCCCATGGAATGCCCGACCGGCACGAACCGGTCGACCTCCAGATGATCGAGCAACGCGACGACATCCGCGGCGAGTTCGCCGACGGTCCGCGCCCCCGCACCGGTGCTCTCCCCGTGCCCGCGCAAGTCGAGCCGTATCACTCGCCGCCCGACCGCGAAGTGCGCGAACTGGTCGTCCCAGCGGTGCCGGTCGGCCGTCCACCCGTGAATGAACACGAGCGGCACACCGCCGTCTCCGTCACGGGGGCCCTCGTCGTCGTACACAAGTACTGCGCCGTCGACTTCGAGCTTCGGCATGGGGGCTCCTGAGGTGCGGCAACGACCGGCGTGATCCCGATCTTGCCCTGGACTCAGCGGAGTTGGCCTTGTGGGCGGTATCCGCAACGAGATCGAGATCGTCGGGAGTCGGGTGCGCTCACCCCTGTGGGCTGTCAGGTCGTCGGAGCGCGCGGTGCCGTGCAACTCCCGTTCGGGGGACGGCCTGTCGGCCAGGACAGGGTGACGAAGCGGCCGGTGTGGGTGGTGGGGTCGAGGCGGACGACGGCGACCGCCTTGTCGTAGGGGTTGCCCTGGTTGTCGAGGCAGATCCAGCCGCTGGCTCCTTCGACGCGGTGGGCGCCGTGCAGGCGCAGCCAGGCGTTGCGGACCTCGTCGGTGGAGGGGACCGCGTGGCCGTGGACGGCTTCGTCGCGGATGCCCTCGATCGCGGTCCAGGCCGAGTCGTAGGTGACGATGGCGCGGGAGTCGGTCAGGTCCACCGGGCCGACGGAGCCCGTCACTTGACGGTTCGTCAGCTGCTTGAGTGTCTTGAAGGCTTCGGCCGAGCCGCCGGTGGCCGGGGTGTTCGGGCCGGTCCAGGCGTCCGGGTGTGAGGACGCGGTGAACTCCAGTGTGACGCCGTGGCGCAGGGTGTCCCACTCCAAAGCACCGTCCAGGGGAAGGGCGTTGGCGGCCGGGCCCGTGATGACGGTGTACGAGCGGGCGCGGCAGCCCCGGTTGCCCAATTCGTTGAGGAACTGGCGGAGTTGGACCGGTCGGCCCGCGAAGTAGATCTCGTTGGCCGGAGATTCGCAGATGTTGGCGACGATCTGTCGGAAGTCGTTCGACGTCGTGCCCTCCGCGCTGATGTCCGGCGGGGAACGGAACTGCTCGGGTGCCAGCGAGGCCCCCTCGGTCCGCGCCTCGAAGACCTTCCGGAGGCTGGTGATGTAGTTGTCGTCGTTCCGCGCGTCTTCCACCAGCACGGTCTGCCGCGCCCCGACACCGTGGTCGGCGTGGGCGAGGGCGGCGGCCTGGTCGGTGTTGCTGGGGTTGACGCGGACCAACCCCTCGTAGGCGTGCGAGTGTTGGGGCGTGTTGGCGATGTCGTCGGCGGTGAGCGCGCCGCCGACCACGGGGATCTTCTTCTCGTTCGTCAGATAGGCGATGGACCGCTGGGTGGTGGGCAGGCTGATGTCGAACCCGAAGACGGCGCGCAGCCGGTGCTCGGGCGAGGCCGCCATGTCCGCGAGCCGGTCGGCCACCGGGCGCCAATGACCGCCCCCGAGCCCGGGGTTGGCGAGCACCAGGCGGATGGCCGGTGCCTGGCCGTTGGCCCTGTGGTTGGCGCGGTACTGGGCGAAGTACGCGCCCTGCACCTCCCACAGGAGGTGTTTGCGGTCGACCGAGGCCGTCCGGTCGGCGAAGTACATCGGGACCATCAGCGCGATGGTGGCATACGGGGCACCGGACTTGGTCACCCTGTCGTTCTCGGCCTTGATCCGGGCGGAGACCTGGTCCAGAACGGGGTCGAAGCTCATGCTGCCGTCGGTGACGCCGACGCACTCGTGGGGAGACGACTCCTCGTGCGCTCCGTCACCGCAGGAGGTGTCCTTGTAGGCGCGGTATCCGTACCAGGAACCCGTGCACACGAGGAGGACGAACACCATGAGAAGAGCGCGGCGGGTCAGCCGGCCCGGGGTGCGGAACCTCATCGCCCGCTCCCTTCCGGCACGGTCAGGTACGGGGCCTGAACACCCTCGCGCAGCCACGCGGACCAGTGCCGGAGGACCTGCCGGAAGGCGTCGGTGGCCTCGTGCTCGTGCAACGTGCGCAATGCGGACTCCACTTGGTCGATACGGTCGGGACAGGGCGCGTTGAGCGGGTCCGACTGCTCCCACAGGGCTTCCACCAGCCGCGCCACGGCCCGGTGGACGACCTCGTCCCGGGCAGCCGGTTCGCCGTGACGGCAGCCGCCGCACGGTCCGTCGTCCGGCACGGCCTCGGCCTCGAATCCCGCCGGAGGACGCGGCGCGGCGCAGACGACGTTCACGGCCGACAACCACACGGACGGTGTGCTGCGGCCGAGCCAGTGGTGCAGGGAGCGCACGACCGACTCCGTGAGCCCCAGGGCGAGGGTGTGGTGCAGGTACGCGGACGGGATCGGTCCAGGCTCACCGTCGGGTGGAGGCTCCTGCGGTACGTAACCGCCCCGCAGGTGCTGATGGATCTGCCGCCAGCGTTCCGGTGCGGTCCGGGTCCGCAACTGGTGGAGCAGCAGGTGTCGTAGGCCCCGGTCCGCGACGAGAGGCATGGAACCGTCGGTGCTCGGCCAGAAGGCGGATTCCCAGCAGACGTCTTCCAGCAGTTCGAGGGCGTCGTCCACGCGCCGCGCCAGGGTGTCGCCGGAGTGGAGTCCGGTCCACAACCTGCGGGCGGCTGTGACGTCGAGCGCCGGGGCCAGCAGTGTCAGCCGGGAGCACTTCGCGGGATCGGGCAACAGCACGGCCAGCAGCCGCTCCACCGTCGTACCGCTCCCGTCCGGCGCGGCGGCGTCGAGCAGCGGGGCCGCCGGCTGCGCGTCAGGCGCGCCACCATGAGGAACGGCGTCCGCCGCCTCGGCGAGGGTCCGGGCACTGCCCGCCCGGCCGCCGGCGAACCGGTCGATCAGCAGCGGCAGATACGCCGGCCGGTCCGAAGCGCCGAGGATGCGGACGATGTCGCCGCGCTCCAACGCGGGCAGACCCAGCCGCAGTATGCCGTCCACCTGATCCGCGAGGGCGGCCGCCGGGTCGGCGACCTGCCGCAGCGCGCGGTGGGCCGTGGCGTCACCGAGCCGTGCGGCCACCACGACGGGTCCCATCTCATCCTTGTCGGCGCCCTTTCGCCGCAGCGGTCCGAGGAGGCGTGCGCCGAGGGGCACGTGTGCGTTGTCGAGGAGGATCAGGGGCGGGGGCACGTCGTTGTTGCGGCGCAGCAGGCCGTAGTGGTGCGTGATGTCCGCGACGAAGGCGCTGATCAGGATCTCTTCCAGGCGGGCCTGGTCGCCGCCCGGCCGACGGAAGTCCCGTACGAATGCGAAGAGTTTCTGTACGGCGTCGCCCTGCTCGTGTTCGAGATGATCGCCCCACCAGCGCAGCGCGCCACGGTTCACCCGTGACCGCAGCAGCCGGGGCGCGGCGGTACGGAGCGCGGCCCGGCCGGCGCCCTCCAGCACGCCGAGGCCCGACACCCCTGCGGGAACGGCACGTTCGAGGGCCTGGATCCACTCGGCGAGACGCGCCTGGCGTTCCGGGCCGCCGTCTCCGTTCTGGTTGATGACACCCTTGAGGCGTTGCTCCGCGCGGCGCAGGTCCTGCGGCGCCAGTGCGGCGCCGACGTCGTCGGACGTCCCGTCGGGGCGCCACGCCGTCACGGCCAACAGGCCGAGGGACAGCCGGGGGAAGCGCAGGGGCTGTGTGGTCCGCCGTACCCTCAGGCCGAGTTTGTACGACAGCAGGTACAGCAGGTCGGTGAGGCGCGAGCCGTCCGGGCGGGTGTCGGGCAGATCGGCGAGGAGCGGGTCGCCGAAATCGGGTGCGGCGAGGTCCGCGCGCACGAGCGGGACGAGGGGGGCGTAGGCGGCGGACAGGGCCGCGAGCACGCTGGTCCTGCCGCTGCGACGGCCGCCGACCAGTTCGATGACGGGGTGCCCGCCGGGCAGTTCGACGCGGTCACACCGACCGCCGTTCCGGTCGAACCCGACGAGGCCGGGCACCAACCCGTCGAGCAACGGGTCCACCCCGTAGAGCCGTTCGGCCACTGTTCCCTCAACCCCCTTGGCACCGGCGCCGGGTGGGCTCGGCGCCGAGGGACCGAAGGTAGGGGCAGGAGAGGGTGGAAATCCGTGTCATCGCCGATGTGACGGATTGTGGGCGTCTTTCACGGTCGGACCGACGGATGACGGCGGTTTCCCGACCGTTCTTGTCACGCTCCAGGGTCGAGCAATTGCTGAAGCAGCACGCCGTAGATAACGACGATTTTCTCGTGATCGATGGCGGCGAGTTCCTCATCGGCGTCACTCGCGCGAACGAGCGCCAGAAGAATGCTCCGGTGCTCGTCGTCGGAATTGAGAAGGTGCCGGATGAAGTATTCGCGAAGATGCTCGACGCGTTCGTCGAAAACCAGCTCGTTCTTCAGGGCGGAGGCCATGGTTTCCAGGAACAGGGCTTCCTCCGAACCGAAGTAGTACAGAACAAGCGCCGGATCGACACCCGCCTCACGGGCGGCAGCCCTCGCCGTGGGCTCGGCAGGGCACGCACAGCGGCTGTCGACGCGGGTGCGCCCCTCGTGGCGTCGTCTCATGGCAGTAGGGGATCAACAATCGTTCAGATGGGAGCGGACGGGTGCGTCGAGTCCTCGACGAGGGTCACACGTCGGACGTCCAGCTCGGGAATCACTTCGTACGGCAACCGACCACCGCGACGGAATGACCGATTCAACAGCGTTGAACGACCTCGCCGGTCTCAACACCGTTGAACCGGCTTATCAATGAGAGGACCTATGGGAGGAAGGGGCACTTCCGTTGCGCGAACCAGGTCACCCCTCGGAAAGGAGCCAGCCGATGTGCAGTTCTTCCGCACCCGGGCGGACCATCTCAACGAGCTCGGCGCGCTCGGGGTCGCCCTCGGGGAGGTTCTCGGCGAGGAGGGCCTGCGCGGCGATCGCCTGGGGCCTGGCGCCGAGCGCGGCGCGCAGGTTGAGCGAGCGGCGCAGCATCGCCATCCGCTCGGCGGGCTCCTTGTGCGGTGCGAGGTGCCGGATGATGTACGACTCGAAGTAGCCGTCGCCGGACTTCGTCGCGACATCGAGGGCCGACTCGTAGAGCGGTAGGGCACCGGCCCGGTCCTCGTCGATGTTGTCCAGCAGAACGGCCCAGTGGTACTCGGCCCAGGCGCGCGTCTTCTCGTCGCCGCTCTCGATCGCCGCGCGGTAGCCGGCCTCGGCCACGGCGCGGTCGTCCGCGCGGGGTTCGCGCCCGAACAGCAGGCGACTGTAGGCGAGCCGCGCCGCGAGCAGGTACGCGGTCGGCGATGCCGGACCGAGCGCCGCGACCGCCTTCTCGGCCTCCTCATGACCCTCGATCCGGAAGAACCAGCGGTCTACGGCGATCTCCGCGCGCACCTCGGGTTCGGCGTCGGGGCCCAGGACGGCGAGCGCGGCGTCCCACTCTCCGAGCATCTGCAGGCGACGAGCGATGTAGGTGCTGTCAGCTATCATGGCACCTACAATAAGAAGCAGCGATGTAGGCGGTCAAGTGCAATACGATGACTACATGGGGAACGTGGCGCGGTTGGCCGTCGAGCTGGCCAACACCGGGACCCTCGACCAACACGGCGACCTGGTGGCCGCGTTCTTCGCGGAGCACGAGGTCACTCCGCCCTCTGGCGGCGACTACGACGAGCTGCGGGACCTCGTGCGCACGGCGTTGGCGCAGTCGGTCGACGGCGCCGCCCCCGAAGCGGTTCACCGCCTGCTGCGCGACTATCCGCCGGAGATGCATCTGTCCGACCACGACGGCCTCGACGGCTGGCACATCCACTTCAGCCGCAACGGCACCCCGGCCAAGCGCTGGCTCGGCCAGCTGATCGCCGCCAAACTCGCCCTGGTCGCGGCCGGGGACCCGGCGGTGACGCTGGGCCGGTGCGCCGCGGCCGGGTGCGAGAACTACTTCGTGGACCAGTCACGGAACCGCACCCGCCGATTCTGCTCCAACGCGTGCGCGAGCCGGACGACGGTCGCGGCGTATCGGGCCCGGGCGGCGAAGAACTCCTGATCGCCGCCGTGCCCGCTCTCAAACAGGCGCCGGCGCTACCGCGGACGAACTAAGCGAGTTCGTGCGGGCCTGAGGCGTAGGGATGACAGCCAGGGCGTCCGACCCGGACGCCACGCGGACATGGGGCGGGGTGTGCGGGTCAGCCTCCCTGGCCGGCGCTGCCGACCGGGCCGACCGTCACGGAGGAGCCGGAGCCGTTCGTGACGGGCAGGGTGGCGGCGCCCGGCCAGGCGAGAGTGACCGACTTGGTCTCGTTCGGCGGGGTCACCACCAGCCCGGTGATGCGGACACCGGAGCCGCCCGACTTGTTGAACGGGTAGTTGACGGGGAAGTAGGTCGACTTCCCGTTCTTGAGGACGGCCGACGTGGTCGCCTGACCGGTGCGCTTCGCGGACACCGTCCCCGCGTTGGTCTTCAGGTCGACACCCGCGTACCCGGAGATCGTGCAGTCCCGGCCGCCGCCGTTCTTGAACTCGACCACGACGGTGGCGTTCGGGTCGCCGTCGATGGTGTTGTCCTTCGCCGTGACCTCCAGCTCGTCGGTACGGCACTGGCCGGCCTTGGCGTTCACGTCGGACCCGGTACCGGCAGCCGTCCCCGTGCCGCCGGAGCTCGACCCGCCGGAACTGGTCCCCGTGGTGGCCTTCGCACCGCTCTGGTCCGAACCGCCCGTGTCCGAACTGCCGCCCGAGGACGAGGCGTTGGACCCGGACGACGCCGTGGGCGCGGACGACGGGTCACTCTTTCCCGTGCTGGCGTCGTCGCTCTGGCAGGCCGTGAGCGAGAGACCGGCGGCGACGGCCAGGGCGGCGAAGGTGAGCTTGTGAACGCGCATCGATTCATCCTCAGGATCGGTGGTGTCAGTGCCGGCCGCTCCGTACGGGTCGGTACGAGCGGGCGTTTCTGATCATCAAGAGCGGCTCGGCCGGGTCGACCGTTCCGCACAGCCACCGCATAAGACATTCCTGTTACACACACTTCCCCGTACGACGTCCACTGTCACCAGGCACAACGCGCCGGAGCGCCCCAACGGCAAGCCCGTACGGCGGTTCCCGCCGCCGTCGCGAACTCGTGCGCGGCCACCGGTCGTTGGGACAGATCCGTAACCCGAGAACCACAACCGATCGCCGGCCTTGAGCATCCCGCCGACCGAACGAAGGAACTCGCCGGAAGCCACAGTTTCCAGACGGGTCGTCAGCTACTTCGCCGACTCTGTCGGCTCCCCCTCCCCCTCCCACGGCCTGGCCAGCCCCACCAGCGCAACTCCCGCCGCTGCCACGGCGATCAGCATGATCACCGCCATCGGCAGCGAACCGTCCTCGCCGAACACCCCCACCAGCGGCGCGGCGAGCGCGCCGAACAGGAACTGCAGGCCGCCGAGGAGGGCGGAGGCCGCGCCCGGGGCGTTGCGGCCGAGGGCCTGCCCGATGCTCAGGGTCGACGGGAAGACCATGCCGATGCCACCGGCCGTGATGAACAGGGTGATCCAGGTGCCGGCGAGGGTCTCCCCCACGGTCAGCACCAGCAGCACCTGGGCCAGCGCGCCGACCGCGGCGACGGCGACCGCGGCCACGAGGAGGGTGTTCAGCCGTACCCGTCCGGCGAGTTGGGAGAAGGTCGCGCCGGCGATCAGCATGGCGACGGCGTTACTGGCGAAGATCAGGGAGTACGTCGTGGCCGACACTCCGTGCAGGTTCTCGAAGACGAAGCTGGAACCGCTGATGTAGGCGAACAGTGCCGCCGAGATGAACGCGAGGACAAGGACGTAGCCCATGAACGTACGACGGCCGAGCAACTCCCCCATCGCGCGGAAGGTGTTGGTGATCCCGCCGGCGTGCCGCCGCTCGGGCGGCAGGGTCTCCGGGACCTTGCGGACCACGCCGAGCAGCAACAGGCCGCCCATCACGGTCAGTACGACGAACACCGCGCGCCAGGTCGACACGGCGAGGATCGCGCCGCCGAGCACCGGTGCGGCGACCGGCGCGACGCCCATGATCTGGGAGAGGACCGCGAAGTAGCGGGGCAGTTCGGCCCCTTGGAAGCGGTCGGTCAGGACGGCGCGGGCCAGCACCATGCCGGCTGCGCCCGCCAGGCCCTGGAGGAACCGGGCTCCGGTGAGGACGCCGATGTTGGGGGCGAGGGCGCAGGCGACGGAGAAGACCGTGAACGCGGCCGTTCCGGACAGCAGCAGTCCGCGGCGGCCGAGGCTGTCGCTGAGCGGGCCGATCAGCAGCTGGCCGACGACGAGTCCGGCCAGGAACGCGGTCATCGTCAGCTGCACGGCCGAGCTGCTCGCCCCGAGCGTGTCCCCCATCGCGGGGAAACCGGGGACGTACATGTCGGTCGCGAGCGGGGCGACCGCGGTCAGCGCGGCGAGGACGGCGACCAGGGCGACGGCTGTGCGCCGCGAGGGATCGGTGGAGTCGGCCGGTGCGGTGGGGCGCGCGGCGGCGGAACTGGAGGGGGACGGCGATACCATGACCGTAACGGTAACCGATGGTTCACCGGTTAACAATGACGGACCGGTGAAGGCCCCCGTCAGCCCGTGAAGACCCATGAAAGCCTGCGGATCGGGTCTGCGAAGGCCTACGAAGGCCCGGTCCAGGAAGTGAGAAGACGAGCCGCATGTCGCCCTCCCCCGCCGATGTCCGCGCGCAGTGGACCGAGCACAATCCCGGCCTCGACACCTCCCCCATGGAGCTGATCGGCCTCCTCAAACACGCCACCGGGCTCCTGAACCGGGCCGTCGAGCCCCTCTACGCGGGCGCCGAACTCACCGCCCCCGAGGTCGACATGCTGATCCCCCTACGGCACGCCACCGACCCGGTGATCGCCCGCCGCCTCGCCGAATGGCTCGGCCTGTCCCGCGCGGGCGTCAGCAAGGCCCTGGGCAAGCTGGAGAAGCGCGGCTTCATCGCGCGTACGCCGAACCCGGCGGACCGGCGTGCCGCGCTGGTGACCATCACCCCGGCCGGGGCGAAGGCCGTGGACGACCTGTTTCCGCGCCAACTCTCCGCCGAGGTGCAGCTGTTGGCAGGGCTGGGTGAGGACCGGGATCAGGTGCTGAGTGCGTTGGGGCGGCTGGTGGAGGTCATGGAGCGCCAAGTGGGCCGTGATTGAAGGGTTCCTGACGGACAGTCACCCTCGGGGGGCTCGACTCCGCGTCAGGTGGTGACATCCCTCAGTGCATGACTCGACTCGTGGCGTCCCACAGCACGTGCAGTGTCGGCGGCTTGCGGAAGACCAGGCCGTGCGGGGCGGTGGGGTGGTCCGGGTCTAGGCGCAGGGCGGGGAGGCGTTCGAGCAGGTGCCGGAGGGCGATACGGGTCTCCAGGCGGGCGAGGTGGGCGGCGAGGCAGTAGTGCGGGCCGTGGGCGAAGGCGAGTTGGAGGCGGGCGTTCTCCCGGCGCACGTCGAAGCGGTCGGGGTCGGGGAAGACTGCCGGGTCGCGGTTGGCGCCGGTGAGGGAGACGGTGACCAGGTCGCCCTCGCGGATCGCGGCCGGGCCGAGGACGGTGTCGCGGGTGGCGTAGCGGTCCACGACGGCGGCGCCGGGTTCGAGGCGCAGCGACTCCTCGATCGCGCCGTCCAGCAGGCCCATGTCGGCCTGGACGAGGGCGAGTTGGTCGGGGTGGCGCAGTAGGTGCAGCAGCGCGTTGGTGATCATCGCCTCGGTGGTCTCGATGCCGCCGAACATCAACACGGCTGCGTTGCAGGCCACTTCGGGGAGTGTGAGTTGTCCGGCGGCGACGCCGAGGAGTGAGGCTCTGCCCCGGTCGGCGACGGTGGCTTCGACGGAGGCGCGCAGTTCCGCGTACGCCTTGGTGCCGGCGGCTCCCGCCTCGTGGCCGGCCGTGATGTCCGAGACCGCCCGTACGATCGCGTCGTACCAGGAGAGGACCGTGTCCGGAGTGGTACCGGTCAGCCCGAGTGCCTCGGTGACAACGGCGACCGCGAGCGGGCCCGCGAAGGCACGCCGCAGTTCACCGGCGCCGGCCGGCCACAGCGCCGTGACGAGCCGGTCGGTCTCACGCTCGATGAACGAGGCGAAGCCGTCCCGTACTTCGCGGGGCCGGAAGGGCGCGGTGAAGGGTTCACGGTGACGGGCGTGCCGCTCCCCGTCGAGGGACAGCATGCTCGGGCCGACGACCTGAGCGGTGGAGAAGCGCGGGTCGTCCACGGTGAAGGTGCCCGCGTCCCGCATCACACCCAACGCGAGGTCCCGCCGCGTGACCAGCCAGCCACCCAACTCCGGCAGCCAGGACACGGGTTCACGCTCACGAAGCCGCGCCAACCGTGCGTGCGGGTCCTGAGCGAGCTCGGCAAGCGTGGTCCCGGCACCGAGCGGGAAGGAGGCGGCGGCGACCGTACTCATCGCGATCCATGACGGGGCAGGGGGAATCTGGCCATGACCGAGGCTAACAATCGGGCTGCGGGTGGGGTGAGCGGGGGCGGTGCGGTTCCCGGGCGGGGGGTTTGTGGTGCGCGGCCGGGCGCGCCGAGGGGGCTGGCAAAGTCACAGCGGCTCCCGTACCGGAGGCGCCGCCGGGCGATTCAGGTGCCGTGCACCGAGCGAGCACCTGCACCCTGCTGAAGACGCGACCGAACGAGGCGGGCCAGCCTGCACCTAGTAGCCGCCCCCAACGGGGACGCCCCCAACCAAGGCACCCCACCCCGGCCCGCCCCCCAGTTAAGTACCAGCCCCCCACCCCCACCCCCGACTAAGTACCCGTGCTCATGCCCCCACCCGCCCCTCCCCGCAACCATCGACCCATGACACCGCGAGCAACACATCTGTCGGCCGCCGCCACTCTGGTCGCCGCCGTACCGGTCGCCGTATGGGGCCTGCTGGGGCGGCAGGATGCCGAGGGGTTCTCCGCTTCCGAACTCGACTATGCCTACCGGCCGTTGGACATCTCGGACGGGGCGGCCGCCGTGGTCGGGGTGGTCGCCCTGCTGCTGGCGGGAGTTGGGGGTGCTCTGCTCGTGCGGGCTTCACGGCGTGGGGAGTTGGAGCGGCGGTGGTGGGAGGTGCTGGCGCCGTTGATGCCGGCCGGGGTCATCGTCGGAGTCGGTTGGAGGGTGCTGACGGCCGGGGTGCTCGGCGTCAATGTCGGGGCCGGGCTGACCGTGTTGTTCGGTGGTCCCGTGGTGGCCGGGCTGCTGCTGTGGGCGCTGGTCCGCGGTATATGGCCGGCGAATCGGCGGACGGCCGGTCATTACCGGCGAGGGCAACAGATCGAATTCGCCCCGCGCGAGGCGTAGTTTGCGCCATCCTGAACGCCATGGGTCGAGGACCGATCGCTGACGCGGGTCGGATCTCAACTCCCTTTTCCTGCCTGCCTACTTATCGCGTCGATCCGAAAGGGCCCAGCCCCATGGCCACACCCCGGTCCGCCGGAAGAACGCTCGCCGTACCCGAGCGCACCGGCCGGACGACGCACGACCGTGACCCGGCGGACCCGGCGACGACCGACAGGTCCGCCGCGTTCCGGATGACCGGCCACGGGCGACCCGACCGCGCAGGGGCCGTCGGCCTCGACGTATGCGACACACCGCGCTCGAAGAACGCGAAGAAACCGAACACACCGCACGCGAAGAACACGCTCCCGCACCACAACGGCATCGCTGGCGACCGCCGCACCCGCCCCGTTCGGCCCACCCTCGTCGCCTGACCCACGGGAAGCCCCTCCGCACCGACGCCGAGGGGCCTTCGTCATGAGCCGACGACACCGACGGAACCGCCGGCGACGCCGCACCCTACTCGTCATCCGACACCCCGCATCCGACCCCACCACACTTGAGTCACTCTTGATCACTTCATCAGACCCCGACGGACCGGCGATACCCGTGCCCCTCCAGCCCATCCCGTCCGCCCAGGTGACCCGGGCCGCGTCCTGGCGCATTCTTGCTGTGTCACCCACCCGGCGCCACAGGGACGAGGTAGAGCCCCAATGACTGGGAGTGCCGAGCGCGAGAAGGGGACGCCCGGACGGCTCGCCGAGCTGCTCATCGACGCCTCGACGGAGGCGATCGACGCGGCCGGCGGCCACTCCGGGGGCGTCTACCTTCGGTCGAGCACGCCCGGACTGCTGCGTCTCGGCGTACTGGCGGGGCTGCCCGGGCCGCTGTTCCGCCCCTGGGGGCGGCTGCACGTCGACAGCAAGTTCCCCGTCGCGGACGCCTACCGGCTCGGCGTGCACGTGGTCCTGCCGAACGCCACCGAGACCATGCGCCGCTATCCGCAGTTCGCCGCGAGCCTGCCGTTCCAGTTCGGGTCCCTGTACGTCCCCGTCATCGGCGGGTCGACGACGTACGGCGTGCTGACCGTGCTGCGGCCCTCCGCCCCGGACGCCACCGAGGTGCTGTCCGGTCTGGACCGGATGACCCGGCTGGCCGAGGAGCTGGGCAGGGCGCTGGCCGAGCTGGAAGACGAGCACAAGGACGAGGACGGTCCGTACGTCGCCTGGGACGGCGAGCCCGTGTGCGTCCGGACGGCGGCCACGCATCGCCCAGAGGGGCGCATGGCTCGGTTCTCGTGGGATCCGAAGACCGCGGCCGTGACCGGGGACGGCTCCCTGCACGCCCTGCTGGGGGTGGAGCCCGCGGAGTTCCCCGGCACCGCGCAGGCCCTCGCGGACGTCGTGGCGCCGGGCGACACGTACCAGGTCATGGCCGCGCTGCGGGCCACGGCCGCCGGGAAGCCCCCGCCGCTGCCCCTGCGCGTGCGGGCGGCGGACGGCTCGGCCCGGCTGCTGGATCTGTGGACGCCCGCCACCGGGCCTCTCCCGCCTGACGGCGGTTACCCGGTCAGCGGTGTCGTCGTCGACCCGAGCTCCGCACCGCTGGCCGACAGCGTGGCCGATCTCCTCCCGGACGGCGTGTTCTGCCTGGACCGGCTCGGCCTGGTCACCTACGCCAATCCGCGCGCCGCCCAGCTGCTGGGCCGGCCGCGCGAGGAGCTGCTGGGCCGCCCGCTGTGGGAGGGCGTGCCCTGGCTGAACCAGATCGGCTGCGAGGACCAGCTGCGCGGCGCCCTGCTGTCGCTGGGGCCGGTGCACTTCCACGTCCGGCGCCCGGACGAGCGGGAGCAGGGACAGGAGCCGTACCAGAGCGACTGGCTGGCGATGGCCGTCCATCCGGGTCAGGACCGGCTGACCTGCACGGTCGCCCCCTCGACCCGGGTGGCGGGACCGCCGCTGCCGCTGGTGCCCGTGCGCGCCGACGGGGACGGCGGCCCGGACAACGGCGTGACCTCGTTGGCCCCGCTGTACCGGCCGATCGTGCTCGCCATCGCGCTCACGGAGGCGGTCACCGCCCGCCAGGTGTCCGCGGTGGTCATGAAGGAGCTGCTGCCCGCGTTCGGCGGCCGGCGCCTCGCGATCTATCTGCTGCAGGAACGGCATCTGTACCTGGCCTGGGAGACCGGCTTCCCGCAGGGTTTCCTCGCCCCGTTCGACGGGGTCGGTCTCGACACCCGGCTGCCCGGCGTCGAGACCCTCACCACCGGACGCCCGCTCTTCTTCGACTCCATGCAGCAGCTGGCGGACGCCTACCCGGGCATCCCCCTGGACGCGGAGGTGGGCGCCCGCGCGTTCCTGCCGCTGATCGCGTCCGGCCGCCCGGTCGGCTCGGCCATCCTGGGCTTCGACCGGTCCCGCAGCTTCAGCGGCGAGGAGCGCGCGGTGCTCACCGCCCTCGCCGGACTGATCGCCCACGCGATGGAGAAGGCCCAGCGCTACGACTCCGAGGCCGCCCTCGCCCGCGGTCTCCAGCAGGCCCTCCTCCCCCGCCGGCTCTCCGCCCACCCGCAGGTGGAGACCGCGGGGCGCTATCTGCCGGGCACCCAGGGCATGGAGGTGGGCGGCGACTGGTACGACGTGGTGGAAGCCGGTGACGGTCTCGCCCTGGTCATCGGGGATGTGCAGGGGCACGGTGTCCAGGCCGCCGCCACCATGGGTCAACTCCGCAGCGCCGTAAGGGCGTTCGCGCTCGGTGACCGGCCGCCCGACGAGGTGATGAGCGGCACGAACCACCTCCTCATCGACCTCGACCCCGGGCAGTTCGCGAGCTGCTGCTACCTCCGGCTCGACCCGGCGAGCGGGCTGGTCCGGGTAGCGCGGGCCGGGCATCCGCCGCCGCTGATCCGTACCCCGGACGGACGCACCCGCGTCTGGGACATACCCGGAGGCGTAGTCCTCGGGGTGGACCCGCACGCCCAGTACCCGGTCGCGGAGCTGCAACTGGAGCCCGACTCCATCCTCGCGCTCTACACGGACGGCCTCGTCGAGCGGCCCGGTGTCGACATCGACGACGGCATCGCCGCCCTGCGCGTCGCCCTCGCGAAGGCGGGCGGGCCCGCCGCACGGCCGGGCGGGGGTGGCCTGGGCGGTGTCGCCGACCGGCTCACCGCGACCGCCCGGCACGCGGCCGACCGCCCGGACGACATCGCGCTGCTGCTCGCCGCCCGCCGCGCCAAGCCCGGACGGCACCCGTGACCCCCGGCCGGCCACGGCCTGTCACCGCCTGTGACGCCCCTCGCCTCCTGAGGTCGGGCAGTGTAGACATGGGCACATGGTCCGCCTGACGGGTCGGCCCGGGGCCCGGTCGACCCACCGCCCCGACGGTCTGCGCGCGCAGCGCCCGTACGACCGTGCCCGTCGGGCGCGCGAACACCGGCGGGCGCCGCTGGGCGGGAGGCTGGGCGGCCGCAGCGTCGCCGGGCAGGTGTTCATGCTGCAGCTGGTGATCGTGCTGCTGCTGGTCGTGTCGGCCGTGGTCGCACAGGTGCTCCAGGTGCGGCACGACAGCACGCAGGAGGCCCGCAACCGGTCGGTGGCCGTCGCCGAGACCTTCGCCAACGCGCCGGGCACGGTCGCGGCCCTGCGCAGCGCGGACCCCACGGCGATCCTGCAGCCGAGCGCCGAGGCCGCGCGGAAGACGTCCAAGGTCGACTTCATCGTCGTGATGAACACCGACGGCATCCGCTACACCCATCCCAAGCCGGACCGCATCGGCAAGAAGTTCGTCGGGGACATCGCCCCCGCGCTCGCCGGGCACGTCGTCACCGAGGAGATCACCGGCACCATCGGACCGCTGGTGCAGGCCGTGGTCCCGGTCCGGGGCCCCGGCGGCAAGGTCGTGGGTCTGGTGTCGGCCGGGGTGACGAAGGCGAACGTCGGCGGCGCCGCCGACCAGCAGCTGCCGCTCCTGCTGACCGCCGCCGGGGTGGCACTCATCCTCGCCCTCGGGGGTACGGCCCTGGTCACCAGACGCCTGCAGCACCAGACCCATGGCCTGGGCCCGCACGAGATGACCCGGATGTACGAGCACCACGACGCGGTGCTGCACGCCGTACGGGAGGGCGTGATCATCGTCGGCGGCGAGGGCCGCCTGCTGCTCGCCAACGACGAGGCGCGCCAGCTGCTCGACCTGCCCGAGAACGCCGAGGGACGTCTGGTCCTCGACCTCGGGCTCGACGCCGAGATGACCGCGCTGCTGGCCTCCGCGCGGGTCGCGACGGACGAGGTGCACCGGGTCGGCGACCGGCTGCTCGCCGTCAACCAGCGCCCCACCGACCTCAAGGGCGGCCCGGCCGGCAGCGTCACCACGCTCCGCGACTCCACGGAACTCCGCGCCCTCTCCGGCCGCGCCGAGGTCGCCCGCGAACGCCTCAACATGCTCTACGACGCCGGAGTGGGCATCGGCACCAGCCTGGACGTCACCCGCACCGCCGAGGAACTCGCCGAACTGGCCGTCCCCCGCTTCGCGGACTTCGTCACGGTCGACCTCTACGACGCCGTACTCAGCGGCGAGGAACCCCAGCCCGGGACCGAGCTGCGCCGCACGGCCAACACCGGGGTCCGGGACGACGCCCCGCTCTACCCGGTCGGCAAGCAGATCCAGTTCGTGGCGTCCTCCCCACAGGCGCGCAGCCTCGACACCGGCGAGGCCGTCGTCGAACCCCGGCTGAGCGACGCCCCCGGCTGGCTCACCCAGGACCCCGAACGCACCGCGCAGGTCGTCGAGTACGGCATCCACTCGCTGATCACCGTGCCGCTGCGGGCCGGTGCCCTCATCCTCGGTGTGGTCAACTTCTGGCGCTCGGACAAGCCGGAGCCGTTCGACACGGAGGAGCTGGCCCTCGCCGAGGAGCTGGTCGCCCGCGCGGCGGTGTCGATCGACAACTCCCGCCGCTACACCCGCGAACACGGCATGGCGGTCACCCTCCAGCGCAGCCTGCTGCCCCGCCGGCTGCCCGAGCAGAGCGCCCTCGACGTCGCCTACCGCTATCTGCCCGCGAAGGCCGGGGTCGGCGGCGACTGGTTCGACGTCCTGCCGTTGTCCGGCGCCCGCGTCGCCCTGGTCGTGGGCGATGTCGTGGGTCACGGTCTGCACGCGGCGGCCACGATGGGCCGACTGCGCACGGCGGTCCACAACTTCTCGGCGCTCGACCTTCCTCCGGACGAACTCCTGGGCCTGCTCGACGAGTTGGTGGGCCGCATCGACCAGGACGAGACGACCGAGGACAGCGTCGCCCCGGTCACCGGAGCGACCTGCCTGTACGCGATCTACGACCCGGTGACCCTGCGCTGCACGGTCGCCCGCGCGGGCCACCCCCCACCCGCCCTCATCCGGCCGGACGGCACCGTCGAGTTCCCCGACGTCCCGGCCGGTCCCCCGCTCGGCCTCGGCGGACTCCCTTTCGAGACGGCCGAGTTGGAGCTGGCCGAGGGCACCCGGCTGGTCCTGTACACCGACGGCCTGGTCGAGGACCGGGAGCGCGACATCGACGTCGGCCTGGAGATGCTGCGCACGGCGCTCACCGACTCCGGCGACTCCCCCGAGGACACCTGCCGGGCCGTCCTCGACTCGGAGTTGTCGGTACGTCCGAGCGACGACATCGCCCTGATCGTCGCCCGCACCCGCGCGCTGGGCGCCGGCCACATCGCCGAGTGGCGCGTCCCGTCCGACCCGGCCGCCGTCGCCGACATGCGCGCCTCGGTCACCCGCCAACTCACCCACTGGGGCCTGGACGAGCTGACGTTCACCACCGAACTGATCCTCAGCGAACTGGTCACCAACGCGATCCGCTACGGCAACGACCCCGTCCGCGTCCGCCTGTTGCGCGACCGCACCCTCATCTGCGAGGTCTACGACGGCAGCACCACGTCGCCGCATCTGCGGTACGCGGCGATGACGGACGAGGGCGGCCGGGGTCTGTTCCTGGTGGCCCAGCTCTCGGAACGCTGGGGCACCAGGTACACCCCGGCGGGCAAGGTCATCTGGGCCGAACAGGCACTGTGACCAACCCAGTTCACGGGCAACGCCCGCACCGGCTGCCGAGCCGGTGCGGGCGCTGTCGCACTGCTTCCCCTCAGTCGCCGAAGGCTTACTCGTCGATCGCCGCCCCGAAGCCCGCGCCCTTCGCCGCGCCGCCGAGGTCCGCCGCGCTGTACAGCGAGGAGCCGTCGGCGAGCAGGCCCTTGGGGCCGGCCGGGAGCAACCACACATAGCCGTCGCCGGCGTTCTCGCCCGGTGCGGAGGCGACCAGTTCGCTGCGGCCGTCCGCGTCCGTGTCGGCCAGCCGGACCTGGGTGCCCCAGGCGTCGTCGGACTCGGCGGTGCCGGGGATGCCGGCGGTGTTCTGGTCGAAGGACTGGGCGCCGGTCGCGGTCACACCCTTGCTCGAACCGCGCAACAGCCATACGGCGCCCGCGTCCTGGACCGTGCCGATGTCCTCGCCGGGTGCGCCGACGGCGATGTCCGCGTATTTATCACCGTTGACGTCGCCGACGGAGAGGTCGTTGCCCCAGGCGTCGCCGTGCTCCGAAGTGCCGGGCACGCCCGGGGAGTTCTGCGACCACCAGCCCGCGGGACCGGTGGGGCCCTCCGAACTGCCGTAGTAGACAGCGATCTTGCCGCCGTCGTCGCCCTCGGCCTTGTCGTCGGCGCTGCTGAGCTGGCCGACCACCAGGTCGTCGTAGCCGTCGTGGTTGATGTCGCCGGAGGCGGTGCCGAGGCCGCCGTTCAGGTCCTGACGGTACGTCAACTCGGTGTCGCCGCCCGCGTAGAGGGCCGACCAGCCCTGTTGGTAGTCGTCGTCGGGGCTGTAGCCGGAGACGACCAGGTCGGCGAAGCCGTTGCGGTCGTAGTCGCCGGTGGTGAGGTAGGCGGGCTGGATGCGGTGGCCGCCGGGGGCCGTGGTCGTGTTCAGCGTGCCCATCAGGTGCAGGATGTCGGTGTGGTAGGCGAAGATCTGGGCGCCGTTGTCGTCGAGGACGGCCATCTCGTCGGCGTCGGTGGCGCCGGTGAAACGGGCCGCCGCCACGGACTGGCCGAAGCGGGCGCCCGCGGTGGGCTTGGTGGAGGTGAAGGAGGTGTTCGCCTCGGCGCCCAGGCCGGCCTTGGAGCCGTAGAGGACCGTGACGCGGCCGGCGTTCTCAAGGCTGCCCTCGTCCTCGCCGGGGGCGCCGATGAGCGCGTCGTCGTAGCCGTCGCCGTTCACGTCACCGGTGGCGACGGCCCGGCCGAAGGAGTCGTAGGTCTCCGAGGTACCGGGGACGCCGGGCGTGGACTGGCTGATGACGGCCGTCTTGCCCTTGGGGACCGTGGTGTTGGTGGCGATGCCGTTCGGGGCGCCGTACTGGACGGTGACGTAACCGGCGCCCTGCTTGCCGTCGACGGTGCCGTCCGGGGCGCCGATGAGGACGTCGTCGTAGCCGTCCCCGTTGAAGTCGCTGTTGCGGTCGACGGCGCTGGTGCCGCCGGGGACGCCCGCGTAGCTGGCCGGTGCGGCGACGATGCCGGCGCCGGCCAGGAGCAGGAAGGTCGCGGACGCGACGGCGGCGGAGACCTTCTTGCGTGACACGTTCGTCATGATGTGTTCCCCCGTGGATCAAATGTGGTGCGGTCAACGGGTTCGACACGAGACATGCCACGGTGGTTGTGGTGCCCCGGCGTGCTGTGACGCCTCAGTGACACTTGTTGCGCGGGCCGGACGAACGCAGCCGGATCAGCCGAGCGCCTTGTCCAGGTTGAACGCGGCGCTGATCAGGGCGAGATGGGTGAACGCCTGGGGGAAGTTGCCCTGTTGCTCGCCGGTGCGGCCGATCTCCTCGGCGTACAGGCCGAGGTGGTTGGCGTAGGTGAGCATCTTCTCGAAGGCGAGGCGGGCCTCGTCGACGCGGCCGGCGCGGACCATGGCCTCGACGTACCAGAAGGAGCAGATGGAGAACGTGCCCTCGTCGCCGCGCAGGCCGTCGGGGCTGGCCTGCGGGTTGTAGCGGTAGACGAGGGAGTCGGAGACGAGTTCCTCGGTCAACGCGTCCAGTGTGGAAAGCCACTTGGGGTCGGTGGGCGCGATGAACTTCGCCAGCGGCATCATCAGCAGCGCGGCGTCGAGGACGTCGCTGCCCTCGTACTGGACGAATGCCTGGCGTTTGACCGACCAGCCGCGGTCCATGATGCGGCGGTAGATGGTGTCGCGGCACTGGAGCCAGTGCGGGAGGTCGGCGGGCAGGCCGCGGCGGTTGGCGAGGCGGATCCCGCGCTCGATCGCGACCCAGCACATCAGGCGTGAGTAGAGGAAGTTCTTGCGGCCGCCGCGGGTCTCCCAGACGCCCTCGTCGGGCTGGTCCCAGTTGTCGCAGACCCAGTCGACGAGGGCGCACACGTCGTCCCACTGGGAGCTGGAGATGGGCTCGGCCCACTTGTCGTAGAGGTAGATGGAGTCGATCAGGGCGCCGTAGATGTCGAGTTGGAGCTGGTCGGACGCCGCGTTGCCGACGCGGACCGGGGCGGATTTCTGGTGGCCTTCGAGGTGGGGGAGCTCGTGTTCGGTGAGTTCGGTGCGGCCGTCGATGCCGTACATGATCTGCAGCGGGCCGGAGGGGTTGCCGTCGCCGGGGCTGATGTAGCGGGTCACGAACTGCATGAACGCCTTGGCCTCGCCGGTGAAGCCGAGGCGCAGGAGCGCGTAGACGCAGAAGGCGGCGTCGCGGATCCAGACGTAGCGGTAGTCCCAGTTGCGCTCGCCGCCGAGCTGTTCGGGGAGGCTGGTGGTGGGGGCGGCGACGATGGCGCCGGTGGGGGCGTAGGTCAGCAGCTTCAGGGTGAGGGCGGAGCGGTGGACCATCTCGCGCCAGCGGCCCCGGTAGCGGGACTGGGAGAGCCAGCGGCGCCAGTAGGCGACGGTCGAGGCGAACTCGTCCTCGGCCTCCTGCCGTGCGCAGGGGCGGGAGGTCACCTCACCGTCGACCTGGTCGAGGGCGAACACCTCGGACTCGCCCTCGTCGAGCTTGAAGTCGGCCCACACGTCGACGTCGTCGCACTCCAGGGGGACGGTGGCGGTCAGCGCGAGGGACCTCTCTGCGGACTCGAAGAGGGCCACGTCGCCGACCATCCGCGCGGTGTGCGGGCTGGCGCCGTAGTCGAACCTCGGGGCGACGCGCGTCCGGAAGGGGACCGAGCCGCGCACGCACAGCACGCGCCGGATCAGGCGGTGCCGGGCGGACGCGTCCGACTCCCCGGTCACCGGCATGAAGTCCTGGACCTCGCCGACGCCCTCCTCGGTGTAGAACCGGGTGATCAGGACGTTGGTGTCGGGGAAGTAGAACTGCTTGGTGCGCGCGGGCACGGAGGCGGCGAGCTCGAAGGAGCCGCCTCGTTCCGCGTCCAGGATCGCGGCGAAGACGCTGGGGGCGTCGAAGGACGGACAGCAGTACCAGTCGATCGTGCCGTTGGTCCCCACCAGCGCCACACTCCGCAGATCGCCGATCAGTCCGTGCTCGGCGATGGGCAGATATCCGGGTCCGGTGGGGGTGTCCTGGTGGGGCGGGGTCTCGACCATCGCGGCAGCCTCCCTGGTTCGGGCCCGCGCGGGCCGGTTCCCAGCTTAGGTTCAGGTTCTCGATCGGCCACTCTTCCGGATGCAGGGAAGAGCCGGGCGGGGAATCGTGGGAGTGGGACCCACGGCACTCGTACGATGCCGGTGCAGCTGTCCGGTTCCGAGGAGGAGGCCCCATGTCGATGTCAGAGTCCGACGCGTCCGTCCCGCCCGAGGATCGCGCCACACCGGATGACCTGCTGCACGCCCGCACCGGGACCGAGGTGGCACCGGAGGACGTGGTGCTGGCGGCCGGGCGGGACGTGACGCCGGAGAATCTGGAGTGGGCGCGGCGGAAGATCGAGGCGGAGGGGGCGGCCGCGCTGGACAAACTGCTTCCCTAGCCGTCTCGTCGGCACCTGGTTACCCGTTCACCCTTTCGGAGAGGGCGCTCCGGCTGACAGACTCCGGAGGTGCCCGACTTCGACATGCTTGTCATCGGTTCAGGACCGGGTGGCCAGAAGGCCGCCATCGCCGCGGCCAAGCTCGGCCGCCGGGTCGCCGTCGTCGACCGCCCCGACATGGTCGGTGGGGTCTCCATCCACACCGGGACCATCCCCTCCAAGACGCTGCGCGAGGCGGTGCTGTATCTCACCGGCCTCACCCAGCGCGATCTGTACGGGCAGAGCTACCGCCTGAAGGACGACATCACCGTCGGCGACCTCACCGCGCGCACGCAGCACGTGGTCAGTCGTGAAGTGGACGTCATCCGCAACCAGTTGTCCCGCAACCAGGTCTCCCTGTTCGCCGGCACGGGCCGCTTCATAGACCCGCACACCGTCGCGCTGACCGAAATCACCGGCCACGAACGGCTGTTGACGGCCGAGAACATCATCATCGCCACCGGGACCCGCCCCGCGCGCCCGGACACCGTCGAGTTCGACGGGCGGACCATCATGGACTCGGACAACGTGCTGGACCTGCCCAAGGTCCCGCGGTCCATGGTCATCGTCGGCGCGGGCGTCATCGGGATGGAATACGCCTCGATGTTCGCCGCGCTCGGCAGCAAGATCACCGTGGTGGAGAAGCGCGCCGGGATGCTCGACTTCTGTGACCTGGAGGTCATCGAGTCGCTCAAGTACCACCTGCGGGACCTCGCCGTCACCTTCCGCTTCGGGGAGACCGTCGCCGCCGTCGAGCGGCACACCAACGGCACGCTGACCGTGCTGGAGAGCGGCAAGAAGATCCCGGCCGACGCGGTGATGTACTCCGCGGGACGGCAGGGTCTGACCGACGAACTCGACCTGGACAAGGCCGGGTTGTCCGCCGACCGGCGCGGCCGGATCGACGTCGACGAGAACTTCCGCACCGCGGTGCCGCACATCTACGCGGTCGGCGACGTCATCGGCTTCCCGGCGCTGGCCGCGACCTCGATGGAACAGGGCCGTACGGCGGCGTACCACGCCTGCGGTGAGCCGGTGCACCGGATCGACGACCGGCAGCCGATCGGCATCTACACCATCCCGGAGATCAGTTTCATCGGGAAGACCGAGGACCAACTCACCGAGGAGTGCGTGCCGTTCGAGGTCGGGATCTCCCGCTACCGCGAACTCGCGCGCGGCCAGATCATCGGCGACTCGCACGGCATGCTCAAGCTGCTGGTCTCCCCCACGGACCGCACCCTGCTCGGCGTGCACTGCTTCGGTACCGGCGCGACGGAGCTCATTCACATCGGCCAGTCGGTGATGGGCTGCGGCGGCACTGTGGACTATCTCGTGGACGCGGTCTTCAACTACCCGACGCTCGCCGAGTCCTACAAGGTCGCCGCCCTCGACGCGACGAACAAACTGCGGCAGATCGACCGACTCGGCGACTGACCGTTCACAGGAGATTACTCGCTGGTCAATCTTGAAAGGTCAAGAGGTACGGCTATCATCACACCCACACACGGTGTGACCGTCCGCCGACGCAGCGGTTCAACGGGTATCCACCATTCCCTTTTTGTTGTTCCGACCGGCCACTGACCCGAGGCCATCCCTCTCCGGGTCCGGGGCCGGTTCGCGCAACCCCCCACGTCGTGCAAGACGGAAAGCAGCGCATCCATGAGCAACAACAGGGGCAGAGGGCTACAGGCCAATGCCCTCGGTACGTTCGACACCGTGGTGATGGCCGTGGCGGGCAGCGCGCCGGCGTACTCGCTGGCCGCGACCACGGCGGTGCTGGTCGGCGCGGTGGGGGTGGCCAGTCCGGCGGCGCTCCTGTACTGCGCGATACCGATGCTGGGCATCGCGCTGGCGTTCAGCTATCTCGGACGTATCGACGTGAACGCGGGGGCGAGTTACTCCTGGGTGGGCCGCACCCTGCACCCCTTTCTGGGCTTCATCAGCGGCTGGGCCCTGGTGGTCTCCGCGACCATCTTCATGGTCGCCGGGTCACTGCCCGCCGGGTCGATGACCCTGTCCCTCTTCGATCAAGGCCTCGCGGACAACACGGCGTTGTCGACGGTGGTCGGCGCCGCCTGGTTCGTGATCATGCTGCTCGTGGTGCTCGGCGGGGCCCGGCTCACGGTCCGGGCCCAACTCCTCATGTCCGGTGTCGAGTTGGGGATTCTGGCGCTGTTCGCGGTGTTCGCCCTCGTCCACACCGATAACGCCCGCGCCTTCGACTGGTCCTGGCTGGGCTTCAGCCACTTCGACGGGGTGTCGGGCTTCGCGTCGGGCGGGCTCATCGCCGCGTTCTACTACTGGGGCTGGGACGTCACCAGCAACCTCAGCGAGGAGACCCGCAACAGCCGTCGTACGACCGGACTCGCGGGCCTGATCGGCGTCGGCATCGTCTTCCTGCTCTTCGAGGTGTTCACCATCGCGGTGAACATCATCCTGACCTCGCGGCAGATCGAGAGCAACAAGGCCAACGTGCTGGCGGTGCTCGGCGACGAGCTGTGGCCGGGCTGGGGCGGCAAGCTGCTGATCGTGTCGGTGATGCTGTCCACCATCGCGACCCTGGAGACGACCCTCATCCAGGTCACGCGCTCCCTGTTCGCGATGGGCCGCGACCGTACGATGCCGGCCGCGCTGGGCAAGGTGCACCGCACCTGGAACACCCCGTGGGTCGCGATCACCGTGGTCGGCGGGGTGGCGCTGGTGATGTTCATCGCCTCGAACGCGCTCGGTTCGGTGGGCGAGATCCTCTCGGACGCGATCTCGGCGATCGGTCTGCAGATCGCCGTGTACTACGGCCTGGCGGGCCTCGCAGTGGTCGTCGCGTACCGCAAGATGCTGTTCAAGTCGGCGGCGAACTTCCTCTTCGGCGGGCTGTGGCCGCTGTTCGGCGCCCTGTTCATGTTCTGGATCTTCGTCGAGTCGCTGGGCGACCTGAGCGACGCGGCGATCGCCATCGGCATCGGCGGCCTGGCCGTAGGGCTGGTCCCGATGCTCTGGTACTGGAAGCAGGGCAGCGACTACTACCGCCCCGCGCGCCTCGACGCCACGCGCACCGTCGAGACGGACTACGTCCCGGACGACTTCGTGCCCGAACAGTCCCGGGTCCATCAGGGTCTCCCGACCGACTTCTGAGGGTGCATCCGATGGCGCGAGACCGCTACACCCCCGACTTCGACCCCGACTGCGGGGACGCGTACCTCAGTTCGGCCCGCCAGGACATCGTCATCGGCCGCTGGCAGGGCCTGCGGGACCTGTTGCGGAACACCGGCGCGCACTGGCTCGGCCGGGGCCACCGGGTCCGGACGCTCGCGCAGGCCTGCGCGAGCAGTTCGACGGTCGAGTCGTGGCTGGCCGCCGAGCCGCACAGCGGCGACGCGCTCACGCTGCGCGCGGCGACGGAGACGGCGCGGGCGTTCAACGTGGCCATCGCGGCGGGCCGGGGCGTGCCGATCGACCGGAACCGCATCGACGCCGCCGTCATGGCCTGCCTCCAGGCCTCGGAGGCGTACCCGGACGACCCCACCCCGTGGATCTCCCTGATCTCCGTGGCCCGCCTCTATCCCTCAGGCGTACGACGCCAGGAACTCGCCCGCTGGTGGGACGAGTTGCACCGGCGCGACCCCTACAGCGTCGAGGGCCACCTCCAGGTCCTCCACTACTACTCCTCCCGCTGGCACGGCAGTCACGGCCTGATGTACGACTTCGCCCGCGACGCGGCGGGTGTCGCACCGCCCGGCTGCACCCTGCCGGTCCTGGTGCAGTACGCCCGCGTCGAGGAGTACCGCTACGTCCTGGACGCAGCGAAGGGCCACCAGGCAGCGGTGGGCCTCGGCCAGCACTGGACCCACGACGGCGCCGTCAGCGACGTACGCCGCACCTGGCAGCGCTGGATCACGGCCCGCGAGGACGGCCCCTTCCCGCCCGGCGAACTCCGCGACCTCAACTACCTCGCCCACGCGGCCTGTTACGCGGGCACGAAGGACATCTCGACAGCGGTACTGGGGATGATGGGCCGCCGGGCGACGACGACTCCGTGGTCGTACACCGGGGATGCGGAGAAGCAGATCGTGAAGTGGCGGAAGGAGCTGGGGGTGCGTCCGTGAGGCGGCCTGCCGGCGCGGCCTTCGGCTCGCCGCACCAGACGAACGACGAGTTGGGCGACGCCCTGCTAACCGGTCGCACCGCCGTCACCAGCGCGGCCAACCTGCTGGAGGGTTACCTGATGGCGCGGCGGACGCGGGCCCCCGGTGAGCGGATGGACCGGGTCGGGCTTGATCCGACGAACCAGCAGCCGCAGAACTTCGACTCCGCGATCCATACGGAACACGCGGCACGGTTCTGTGAGGGGCTGGCCCTGTTCACCGACGCGGCACCAGAGCAGCGCGCCCCGCTGGAGGAAGATGGTCGCGCTCATGGACGAATGGCACGCCCATCGCGATCAACTCAGGGCAAGCGGCGAGCTGCCCCCACCTGGAGGTCGTACGTCATGACCGATTCCGAGCTGGCCGCCCTGCGGGGGCGGGCCGAGAGCGGTGACACGGACGCCGTCGACGAACTGGTCCAACTCGCAGCCGAACTCGGTGACTTGAAGGAGCTGCGGCGACTTGCCGAGGGCGGCAGCTCGGACGCCGTCGATGAGCTCATTCAACTCGCCGCCGAGCAGGGAGACTTGGCGGAGCTGCGACGGCTCGCCGATGCAGGCAACCCGACTGCGACCGATCAGCTCGTCGAGACCGCCACCGAGCTCGACGATCTGGACGAACTGCGGCGGCTTGCCGCCGGAGGCAATGTCACCGCTGCCGAGCAGCTCGCGGAGCTCACCGCCGACTAGCGGCTATTCCGCGGGCTGTTCCGCCGGTTGGGCCAGGTTCGCTGTCCACTTGTCCTCGATGCGGCCGAACTTCCAGACCAGCAGGGCCACGATCCAGGTCGCGAAGAACAGGCCGACGATGAGGAAGCCGATGACGTTGAGGTCGAGGCCCGCGACCCAGTCCCAGAAGAAGCCGTGGAGGTCGAGCTTCTCGGCGAACAGGCCCAGGAGTTCGACCGTGCCGATGATCAGGGCGACGGCGACGGACAGGCCGGTGATCGTGAGGTTGTAGTAGACCTTGCGGACCGGCTTGGAGAAGGCCCAGCCGTAGGCGAAGTTCATGAACGTGCCGTCGATCGTGTCGAGCAGCGACATACCGGCGGCGAACAGGACCGGCAGGCACAGGATCGCGTACCAGGGCAGGCCGGACGCGGCGCCCGAACCGGCGAGCACCAGCAGCGCGATCTCCGTCGCCGTGTCGAAGCCGAGGCCGAACAGCAGGCCCAGCGGGTACATCTGCCAGGACTTGGTGATCGACTTCATGAAGCGGCCGAGGATGCGGTTCATGAAGCCGCGGTTGTTCAACTGCTCCTCCAGCGCGGCCTCGTCGTAGTGCCCGGAGCGCATCTGGCGGAACACCTTCCAGATGCCGGCCATGATGACGAGGTTGATGCCGGCGATGACGTAGAGGAACGTGCCCGAGACGGTCGTACCGATCAGGCCGGTGACGTCGTGGAGCTGGGAGTTGTCGTCGCGGACCGGGTTGGCGAGGGCCTTGACGCCGAGGGAGAGCAGGAGGGTCAGGCCGAAGACGATGCTGGAGTGGCCGAGGGAGAACCAGAAGCCCACCGACAGCGGTCGCTGCCCCTCGCTCATCAGCTTGCGGGTCGTGTTGTCGATCGCCGCGATGTGGTCCGCGTCGAACGCGTGCCGCATGCCGAGCGTGTACGCGGTCACGCCCATGCCGATACCGAAGGACTTCTCGCCGACGCTGTAGTGCCCCGGCGCCACGATCCACACGAGCGTGAACCAGCCGATCACATGCAGCCCCAGCACGAACGCGGCCATCCCGCCGACCCGGGTCCACTCCTGCCGCGTCATCGACGTACGGACGCGAGACCAGAGCGACGGCCGCGAAGCCGCGGTCGTGGCAGGGAGGGTCGGAATGGACTCGGGGGCGGCCGTCATCGAGGAGGGTCTTTCTGCCGGATACAGGTACGGGTGCGAGCATGGCTGCGCGGTTGCCGCGAGCAACCTCGTGCCATCCTCCCGTACCTGCAACCCATTCGCAGTAATGGTCGGCAAAGACCACGGCAGGTCTTGCCCAAAGGGAGGGAAAGTCCCTGGTCAGGTCGCCATCAGACCCCTGCCGAGCCAGTCCTTGGCGTCCTTCACACCCGGCAGCGCGTAGAAGTAGCCGCCGCCTGTCGGGGAGATGTAGTCGACCAGGGGTTCGTCGATCAGCCTCGTCTGGGTCGCCTCGAACTGTCGCCGCACGTCCTGCTGGTAGCAGCAGAAGACGAGGCCCATGTCGAGGTTGCCCACGGCGTCGATGCCCCGGTCGTAGTTGTAGCCGCGGCGCAGGATCCGCGAGGTGTCGGTGGCGGCGGTGCGCGGGTTGGCGAGGCGGATATGGGCGTCGAGCGGGATCGCCGTGCCCTTGGGGTCCTTGGCGTAGTGCGGGATGTCCGTCTCCTTGGCGCCGTCCAGCGGGGCACCGGTGTCCTTGCGGCGGCCGAACATCAGCTCCTGCTCACTGAGCGAGACCCGGTCCCAGAACTCGACGAGCATGCGGATGATCCGGATCACCTGGTAACTGCCCCCGCTCGCCCAGGCCGGCTCGTCCTGTCCGTCGCCGACCCAGATCAGCCGGTCGGTCTCGCGGGTGGACTTCACGTCCGGGTTGGCTATGCCGTCCTTGAAGCCGAGCAGGTTGCGCTGGGCGCCGGTGGGGCGCGGGGTGTTCTGGAAACCGTCGACGCGCCACTTGATCTGCATGCCGCCGCGGGTGTGCCGGGCGATGTCGCGCAGCGCGTGCAGCACCGTGTCCTGGCGCGCGCCGCACACCTGGAGCGACAGGTCGCCGTGGCACTCGGCGGCGCGCAGGTTGTCGTTCGGGAACGTCTTCATCGGGGTCAGCCGGCGCGGCTTGGCCTTGGCGAGTCCGTAGCGGTCGTCGAAGAGGGACGCGCCCACACCGACGGTGACCGTGAGGGCGTCGGCGGGTACGTCCGGTCCGAGGATGCCGTTGTCGGCGGGCGGCGCGCCGACACCGAGGTCGGCGGGGGTGCCGCCGGAGGTGAGGAAGCGGGCCCGTTCGGTGATCGTCCGCAGCAGGTCGACCAGTTCGGCCCGGTTGTCGGCGATCACGTCGAGGGAGACGAAGGTCGCGGCGGCCGGGGTGGGCGTGAGGATGCCCGCCTGGTGGGTGCCGTGGAAGGGCACCTTGGCGCCGTTCGTGGTGTCGGCGGCCTGCGCCTGAGCCGTACCGCCGGTCTCGGCGAGCGCGAACGCCCCGCCGGCCAGCACCGCTCCGGCGGCCCCGGCACCGAGCGCCGTCCGGACGAAGGAACGGCGACCGGCTCCGGCCGGACAGCCAGGGGTTTCGGCGGACGGCATCGGGCGGTTCCCTTCGCTGCGGGGGTTCTGGGTGGGGTGGGTGTCGTCGGTGCCGTATCGGTCGTTCTCGGTGCTCATCAGGCCGACTTCCTGATCTCCAGCAGGTCCGGCACCGGCGCCAGGTCCTCCAGCAACTGCCCGGTGGCGCCGTCGAGTCGGGTCTTCGCCGTCTCGTCCAGCTGCTCGACGGGTGTCCAACTTCCGCCCTGGTGCGCCGAGTCGAGCAGCTTCTGCAGCCGGGCGATGTCGGCGTCGACGCCGGGGAGCAGCTTCGGGGACTCCTTGGTGAGAAGCGGCTTGAGTACGGTGAGCAGCTCGCGGGTGCCGGCGAGGTTGCTGTCGACGGTCGCGAGGTTGGTGCCGCTGCCCTCGTCGGTATCGCCGGTCAGCTCGAACTGCAGGGCGTTCTCCAGGATTTCGTGGGCCCGCAGCGGCAGGTCGCCCGGGTCGAAGTCCTGAGTGGGGAACGCCTTCTTCAACCCCACGACCTCGACGGCGAGTTGCTGTGCCGGCACCTTCAACTCAGCCGCCGACTGCCCGTGCCACAACCCGTACTCGATGCGGTGGAAGCCCGCGAAGTCCTTGTTCTGGTCTCCCCCGGCCAGCCCGTCGGCCCGGCCGTTGATCTTCTGGTCGAAGTCCTCGAAGGTGCCGTAGGCCGCGCCGAGAGAGGAGTAAGTCCGGTGGGCGGTGAGCCAGTCGGTGCGCGCCTTGGCGAGGTGGTTGCCCGTGATATCGTCACTGAGCTGCCGGGTCTGGGTGATGAGCGTGGCCAGGCCCTGGTCGACGTACACCTTGTAGGCCTTGAGGGGCGCGGCGAGGTCGTTCTCGGAGACGGGGACGACCGCCTTCACCGCGCCTCCCCCGCCTCTGACATGGACCGTGGCGGAGGTGACGGCCTTCGCGCCGGTGGGCACGCAGCGCCAGGCGTACGAGCCGCCCGCGACGGTGGCGACGAGGTCCCGGGTGGTGCCGGGAGCGAGGCCCTCGACCTCGCCGTAGACCGCGTTGGTGGCCGGGTCGATCAGGTACACCTCGGCGGTCTTGTCGCCGGTGTTGTGCATCTGGAAGGTCTGCCGGCCGGTGTCGGGCGCGGTGAAGCCCTTGCCGCACTCCGTCTCGGAGACGGCCACCGTCTCCGAACTCGCGGGCTTGGGGCGGGAGAAGGCGACGACGAGACCGGCCACGACCGCGGGTACGGCGACCACCGCGACCGGGACGACCCAGACGGGGCGGCGCCGCGATGACAGAGGTGACTCGCTCAACTGGATTGTCGTAGCCGCGAGGTCGGGTGATTTCGTCTTTACCCCGCGCACGAACAGGGGCATCACCACCGCCAAATAGGCGACGTAGCCGACCACTTGGAGCCAGGTCATCGTGGGCATCAGATTGAACACGCCCTGGATGAGGGTGCTGTACCAGGAGCCGGCGTCGACGCTGCCGCTGAGGTCGAAGGCGTAGGCGGTCAGGCCGGGGAGGATGCCGCCCTCCTGGAGGTCGCGCAGGCCGTAGCCGAGGACGCCGGCCGCGATGACGATCAGGACGACGCCGGTGGCGGTGAAGAACTTCGTCAGGTTGATTCTGAGGACGCGGCGGTACAGGCCCCAGCACAGGGCCGTCGCGAGGAGGAGTCCGATGCCGGCGCCGGTCAGGGGTCCGGCGGACTCGCCGGCCGCGCGGGCCGTGGTCCACAGGAACAGCGCCGTCTCCAGGCCTTCGCGGCCCACCGCGAGGAACGAGGTGAGCATCAGGACGCCCGCGCCCATGCCGAGCGCGCCGGTCACCTTCTCCCTGATCTCACCGGAGAAGGTGCGGGCAGAGCGGCGCATCCAGAACACCATCGCGGTGACGAACGCGACGGCGATCACGCTGAGGACGCCGCCGAAGGCTTCCTGGGCCGTGGCGGAGAGGTTCGCCGCGGTGAAGGTGAGGACGGCGCCGAAGCTCAGCGCGAGGGCGATCGCGGCCAGGACGCCCGTCCACACCTGCGGCAGCCGGGACCTGGCATCGGCGCGGACGAGGGTGGCGACCAGGATCGAGACGATGAGTCCCGCCTCCAGCCCCTCCCGCAGCCCGATCAGAAAGCTCGGAAACGCGTCGTCCCACATGTCGTGCAGCCCTCCCCGGCCGTACCGGCCCCGTGACGTTGGTTAGCGAAGGCATGCCTTACTGCCGCGGACCATCATGACTACATGCATGTAGTCGATCAGTCATGAATCGGCAACGACCGGGCAAAAGTGCGGAACTTCCCGTGGGCTGCGATCGTCTACAGTTGAGTAGACCGTCTACAGATTTGTAGTCAGATCGTTTGCAGTCATACCTGCGGAAGGGCGCGCGCCGATGACCACATCCCTGGACCTGGCCTCCCAGCTCGCCGTGAACGTGCTGGACGCCAGGTCGCTGCTGGCCACCTTCGGTGTGCTGGGTGTCGGCGTGGTGATGTTCGCGGAGACGGGGCTGCTCATCGGGTTCTTCCTGCCCGGCGATTCCCTGCTGTTCACGGCGGGCCTGTTGTGCACCGGCGGCGCCGACAGAGCCGTGAAGCTGTCGTTGCCGCCCCTGCTCGTCGCGGCGGCGGTGGGCGCGCTCGCCGGGGCGCAGTGCGGCTATCTGCTCGGGCGGAAGGCGGGCGGCGCCCTGCTCGCCCGCAGTCGCTCGGCCCGCCTGCACGAAGGCGCCCGGCGGGCCGAGGAGCTGCTGGAGCGGTACGGCTACGCGAAGGCGGTCGTACTGGCCCGCTTCGTGCCGGTCGTGCGGACGGTCCTGAACCCGATGGCGGGCGCTCTCGGCGTGCCCGTCCGGACGTTCACCGTGTGGCAGGTGGCCGGCGGTCTGGTGTGGAGCCTGGGGCTGACGCTCGCCGGGTACGCGCTGGGTTCCTCGATCCCGAACGTCGACAGGTACCTGCTGCCCATGGTCGCCCTGATCGTGATCGTGTCGCTGCTGCCCCTCGCCGCCGAGGTGTACCGCTCCCGCAAGGCCACCCGCGCCGCCAAGGCCGGGGAGGTGCGCGGATGATCCTGGTCGCCTTCCAGGGGTCGTCGATCGACGGCGAGGCCTACACGGATGTGGTCGACTCCGCCCAGCACGCGCCCAGTTGGCTGGACGGCGCGGTGTCGGCGTGGTCGACGTACGGGCTCGTGGTGTTCGCCGTGCTGATGGTCGTCGGCTGGTGGCGGGCGCGCCGGGTCGGTGCCGAGGCCGCGGTGACGGCGCTGGCCGTGCCGGTGGTCGTGGTCGCCGCGTACGGCATCGACTCGCTGCTCAAGTCGGCGGTGCGGGAGAGCCGACCTTGTCAGACCCTCCGGGTGGTCACACTGGAGGCGTGTCCGGTGCGGGGCGACTGGTCCTTCCCGAGCAACCACGCGACCATCGCGGCGGCGGCCGCGGTCGCCCTGTTCTTCGTCTCCCGCCGGCTCGGTGCGGTCGCCGCCGTGGCCGCGCTCGCGATGGCGGGTTCCCGGGTCTGGGTCGGGGTCCACTATCCGCACGACGTCGTGGCGGGCGTGGCGGTCGGCGCGCTCCTGGCGCTCGGCGCGATGGTCCTGCTGAGACGACGGCCGGAGTCACTGACCCGCCGGATCACGGCCACCCGGCTGCGACCCCTGCTGGTGTCATGAACCGCAAGGACATCGCCGAACTGGCGGGCAGCGCGGGCCTCGGCGCCTGGACCGCGTTCGGCGTACTGAGCATGGTCGTGATCGGGCACCAGGGCGCTCCGCTCTTCACGGACGAGGACGCGCTGTCCTGGTCCGTCGCGCACCGCCCGGACGTGGCACTGGCGTTCGCCCGCGGTCTGACCGCGACCGGCACGGGCGTCATCCCGTACGTCCTCGTCGTCCTCGCCGGACTCCTCACCGGCCGCACCACCCGCCAACGCCTCCTCGCCGCGACCCTCGCCCCGGCCTGCCTCGCAGCCGGCCAGGGCCTGCGCTACGGCGTGATGGAACTGGTCTCGCGGCCCCGCCCGGCGCTGAGCAACTGGGCGGGCCACGCCTCGGGTTGGTCCTTCCCCTCCGGCCACACCACCACGGCGGCGCTCACCGCCGGACTGGTGATCCTCGCGATATCCGTGCGCGCCCCGCACGGGAGAACCCCGCTCTGCCTGGCCGTCGGCTGCTGGGGCGCGCTGGTCGGACTGACCCGGGTGTATCTGGGCGTGCACTGGTTCACGGATGTCCTGGGTGGCTGGCTGTTCGCCGTCGGCTGGCTCGGGGTGTGCCTGTGCGCGGCGGCCCGGTGGCTGCCGGCGCGGCTGGTCGCCGAGAGGGCGGATCCGGCCGGACCAGCGCGGGAGCGGACCCGCCCGTAGACGCGCTCACCGGTGGGCGTGCTCAAGCGGAAACGGCGGCCGGTGCCGAACCGTGGGGCGCCCGAGACACCGTGCCCGGCACCGGCCGCCGTGGGTGGTACCGGCCGAGCAGTCCGAGATCCTCGGCACGGTCGCCGTCGGGGCTGAAGTGGTGGTCCGCCCGCTCGTGATCCAACTCGGTGCAGCCGTGCGCCTCTTGAGCCCGTGGCCCAGCCGGTGCCGGAAGGTGCACATCCGTCTCCACCACGTCGTCACCGGTGCTGTCCGACGCGTCGATCTCCAGCTCGAACCAGACCTCCTTGCCCTCCTCGACGAGGCGGCTGCCCCAGCGGTAGGCGAGCGCGTCGACCAGGAACAGACCGCGGCCGTTCTCGCTGTCGGGGTCGACGTCGAGGTCGTCGTCGCGCTCGACGCGCCGGTGCGGCGGTCGGGGAAGGTGCCGCCGCTCGTCCGCGACCTCGCAGCGCAGTATGCCGATGCCCAGGGACAGGGTGAGCCGGTAGCGGCCGCCCGCGTGCACGACGGCGTTGGTGGCGAGTTCGCTGACCAGCAGTTCGGCGATGTCCACCAGGTCCTGGAGGCCGTACTCGGCGAGCCGTTTGCGGACGAGTTCCCTGGCCTGGCGGACCGAGGACTTTCCCGGGCCCAGGATCGTCGTACAGCCATCGCCCACGGTAGGCAGGCCGCGTGGGCGGTCGTTCGGCATGGTCGTTTCCCTTCGGCCCCTGGGGCGTTCGGCTCGTGCGCTGCGAGGCGGGGTCCGCCAACAGACCCGGCCTCGTATCCACCATGCGTCCGCCGTGCCCTTCGAGGCGCGGGGGGAACTACCCGAATCCGCGGGCCGGTTCGTCAACCTGCCGATACGAGGGCCGTCTCCATACGGATGGTCCACCCCCCTTTCGTCCCGTCGCCGGACCTCATGTCGACGAACTCGCAGACCTGGCGGGTGTGCCAGAGCCCGTCCTCCGGCCGCATTTCGGGACCCGGCGGCCGGAAGCCGAGGAACGGGTCGGTGATACGGCCGCGCGGGGTGCGCAGTTCGCAGATGATGCGCTGCCGGGTCGACCACAGCCGCAGGTGTGCGCGGTCGCAGCCCTGGGAGGCCGCGTAGCGCGTGGCACCGGATACCGCCTGCCCGAAGCGGGTCGCCTCGTCGGGTGCCATGCCGCGCGCCCTTGCCTGGTCCGCCGCGAACCGGTGACCGGCGGTCAGGTCCCCGTCGAGGCCGACGCCGACCGCTTCCCGCGGCGGTGCGGGCAGCGGGCCGAGGCCCTGGGCCGCGTAGACGGCGGGCTCCGTGAAGAGCGAACTGGGCTGAATACCTTGCCGGTTGAGCTCCGTCGGGTGGGTGTGCCGGGCGGCCTCGACGACGTCCGGTGGTGCGGTACGGGTGTCGTACAGGCACATCAGGTCGGGCGGGGCGCCGGTGAAGAGCTCGGTGGCGAGTGCCTCGTACCGCTTCCACTCGGGGATCTGGCGTGGCGAGCGGCCGTCCCAGACCGGCTCGCCCGTCATGTGGAGAAGGCCCTCGGGGCTCGCGTGCGTGACGTAGTAGTCGAGGGCGGTGGCCATGCTGTTGGCGGGGCTTCCGCGGTACCACCGGGCGGAGTCGCGGAAGTCGACCCGGCGGGCGTCGGGGCCGAGCGCGTCCCGCAGCAGGTCCAGTTTGCGCGGGGTGGTGATGACCACCGGGTCCGGTTCGTCCTCGGCGACGACGCCGTCCCTGAGGAACGGCACCACCACCGCCAGGAACTCCTCGTCGGACGAGTGGATGCCGGCGTGGTGCTTCACGCAGGGGACGGGTGGGACGGGTCGGGTGCGTGTGGTGGGTTCTCCGTGGTCCATCGGTCTGCCTTCCTTCTCGTTCGGTTCGCGGCCGTACGTGATCTCTGCAGTACGTGGTCCGGCAGTACGTCGTCACGGCCGTGCGCTCGTCACGGCCGGTGCGGCATCAGGGGCGGGTGACCCGACGCGCCTCGGCCCAGACGGCGACCTGGCTGCGCGAGGTGAAGCCCAACTTGCTGAGGATGCGCTCCACATGGCCTTCCGCCGTGCGCAGTGCGACGACCAGCCGGTCGGCGATCTGCTGGTTGGTCAGCCCCTCGGCGATCAGTTCGGCGACCTCCGTCTCGCGGCGGGTGAGCGGGCTGTCGAGCACCGGCGGGGGCGCGGACGCCCGCTCGCCCAGCGCGTAGGCGACCGCGTGGTCCGAGGTGAGGTCGAGGCCTTCGCGGTAGGCGTTCTTGAATCCGTCGCCCAGCAGCGCGCGGGCACCGGCCTCGGCCTCGGTGCGCACCGGGCCGTGGGACGGGGTGCGGTCCAGCGCGACGTGGGCGTCCTGCCAGATCCGTTTGGCGGCGCCCAGCAGGACGGCGGCGGGGCGGCCCTCGCCGTCGCGGGCGTGGACCGCGGCGAGCAGTTCCAGCGTCATGCCGGTGCCGAACACGTCGCCGACCGCCCGCTTGAGCCGCAGGCACTCCCGGGCGTGGACCCTGGCCGCCGTCTGGTCGCCCTTGGCCCACTCGGCGAAGGCGAGGATGCGCAGGAGGTAGGAGTGGATCCACTGTTCGCCATAGGTCAGGCAGACCTGCCGGAACTCCTCGCACAGGGCCATGGCGCGGTCGTACTCGCCCTGGATCGCGAGGACATGGGCCAGCTCCACGTACTTGAAGCCGACCAGGCTCATCGACTCGCCCTCGCGCGGCGGGAGGGCGAGCGCCTCCTCGTACACGGTCCTCGCCCGTTCGTAGTCGCCGCTGATCAGGCAGGCGCCGCCGCGGCCGAAGAAGGTGTGCGCCACCTCGGCCTCGTCGCCCAGCCGCAGGGCGAGTTCGCGGGCCTCCTCGACGAGGGGCGCGGCCCGGCCGGCGTTGCCCTGGCTGAGCAGCATCAGGGCGAGGGCCCACAGGGCGCGGGCCCGTGCGACGGTGGGCTCGGGCGCGGCGGCGAGCAGTCGCTCCAGCCAGTACCTGCCCTCGACCAGGGCGCCGGTCGCGAACCAGAAGAACCACAGATGCCCGGCCAGCTTCAGCCCGGCCCGCAGCTCCCCCGGAGTGTTCAGGCAGAACTCGAACGCCGAGCGGATGAGGTCCGACTCCGCGTGCAGCCTGCGGACCAACTCCGGCTGGTCGGGGCCGAACCAGCGCCGCTCGCACTCCTCGACGAAGTCCAGGCACCAGTCCCGCACCCGGCGCCGGGCCGCGGACTCGGCGCCGGCGCCGTCCTCGCGGAGCCGGTCGAGGCCGTACTGCCGGATCGACTCCAGCATCCGGTACCGGGCGTGGACGGCGTCGCCGTCCCGGACCAGCAGCGACTTGTCGACCAGACCGGCCACCGCGTCCACCAGCTCGTCACGGTCGAGACCGGGCCCGGCGCAGACCTCCTCGGCCGCGCCCAGGTCGAAGCTCCCGGCGAAGACGGAGGCGCGCGCCCACACCGTCCGTTCCTCACGGGTGCACAGGTCATGGCTCCAGTCGACGGCCGCGCGCAGGGTGCGGTGCCGGGGCAGGGTGTCCTCGCTGTCCGCGCCGCCCACGCCGTCGGCCAGCAACCGGTAGCGCCGGTCGAGGCGTTCGAGCAACTGCTGCACTCCGAGGGCGCGCATCCGTACGGCCGCCAGTTCGATCGCGAGCGGCAGCCCGTCCAGCCGGCGGCACAGGGCGGCCACCGCGTCCTGATTGGCCGTGGTGAGGGAGAACCCGGGCAGGACGGCGGCGGCCCGGTCGGCGAAGAGGGCCAGTGCCGGATACTCCAGCGCGGGCTTCGGCGGCAGCGGCTCGCCCGGCGTGGGAGTCGCCAACGGCTGTACTTCCAGGACGTGTTGGGCGGTCACGTCCAGCGGATGTCTGCTGGTGGCCAGCACCCGCACCGCCGCGGTCTCCGCGAGCAGCGTCTCGACGAGCCGTGCGCACGCGTCCGCCAGGTGTTCGCAGTTGTCCAGGACGAGGAGCGACTCCCGGTCCTGGAGATGGTCGACGAGGACCCGCACCGGCGAACGACCCGACACGTCACGGATGTTGAGCGCCTCGATCAGGGCGAGCGGCACCAGCGAGGCATCCCGCACACCGGCCAGCTGCACGATGTGCACCCCGTCGGCGAACGCCCGCGCCAACCGGGGCACGGCGTGCAGCACCAGCCGGGTCTTGCCGACACCGCCCGTCCCGGTCAGACTCACCAGCCGGTGGGCGGCCACCAGACGCTTGACCTCGGCGGTCTCCTGACGCCGGCCGACGAAACTCGACGCTCTGACGGGTCGGCCGATGTTCTGCCTTGTCACGGATACCTGCACAATCGGTCCCGCCTCCGAAAGTGGACTTCAAGAACTGTATGGGCCGGACGCGGACGAAGCATCCGCAGTCCGGCATTGCCAGTTGAAGGCACTTTTCTGACGGAACATGCACGAAATACGCCGCATGGCGATCACCGGTGGATCAGCCGTGCAACGACAGCGCTGGAGTCCTCCGGCCCACCGGACCGGAGGACTCAGGACTCAGCCGGCGCTCAACCGAACGAGAACAGCGGTGTCGGCACGAGGCAGCGACACCGTCAACTGCCCCTCGGCCACGTCCCATTCCACGCCCGCGTCCGAGGTCCCCGGATACAGCACGGTCGCGCGTACGGAGGCACCGCGCAGATGCGGCACCGTGAGAGCGCGGCCGGTGTCGTCCGACTTCCGTCTCCACACCATCACGTACGTCGCGTCCGCCCCCCGCAGCCCGTGCGCGATCCACCCGTCCTCCCAACCGGGAAGCCCCAGCGGCCAGAACGGATGCGCCGTGCCGATCTCCCCCCGGACCTCCTTGTAGACGGAGACCGCCGAGCGGACGAGGTCGAACTGCTCCTGGTTCATGAGGTTGAGGAAGCCGGAGAGGTGGATACGGCCGAGGAGCGGGCCGGTGAGGGTGAAGGCGATCTCGTCGAAGGTCTGGTCCGGCTGGGGGTACGCCCACACCGCGGCCTGTTCGGGTGTCGCGGCGGTGGCCGCCGCCGCGGTGATGGGCGGGTAGCGCAGCGGGTCCTGCTGGTCGCTGGTGGACTGGAGCTGGGCGACGGCCAGTTGGGCGTAGTCCATCCGCAGGCCGCCTGATCCGCAGTTCTCCAGGACGAGTCGGGGATGGCGGTCGAGGAGTCCGGCCATCCAGTCGAGGTGGGCGCGGTGGTGCCCGAGCAGTCCGGCGCCCGCGCTCTCGGTCCCGTTCTCGGTGCCGGGGCCGATGTTGATGTTGTAGTCGAGCTTCAGATAGCCGACGCCCCACTCCCCCACCAGCCGGTCCACGACCTCGTCGAGATGCGCGCGAGCGGCCGGGTGGCGCAGATCGAGGTGGTGCCGGCCGTGTTCCGTGACGCGCAGGCCGCCGCGCCGGAAGAACGCCTCGGGCGGCAGGGTCCGGGCCAACGGGCTGCGTACGCCCACGACTTCGGGTTCGAGCCAGAGGCCCGGGGTCATGCCCCGCTTCGTGATGGCGTCGAGGACTTCCTGGATGCCGCCCGGGAAACGGTTGACCGCGGGCTCCCACGCGCCGACGGAGTCCCACCAGCCCTGGGCGTCGTCGTCGTACCAGCCCGCGTCGATGACGAAGACCTCGGCGCCCGCGGCCGCCGCCGACTCCACGAGCGGCAGGAGCCGTTCGGTGGTGGGGTCGCCGTTCAGGGTGTTCATGTAGTCGTTGTAGATCACCGGGAGGGTGCGGTGGTCGGGGTGGTCGCGACGGATGCCCCGGCGGTAGTCCGTGAGGGTTCCGAAGGCGGCGTCGAGGCCACCGGTCTCCGCACGGACGAGGACGGCGGGGACGGTGTGGAAGTCCTCTCCTGGGGCGAGGAGTTGGTGCCACTGGTGGTGGGCGTCGTCGGGGCCGAACAGGGCGATGTATGCCGCGCCTTCGCGCTCGCCGGTCTCGAAGCGCCAGCCCGCGCTGGACTCGATCTGCCACAGCCAGGCATTGCCCTCCCGGTCGGTGAGGGCGGCGACCGGGAGGTGCCGGCCGGTGGACCAACTCCCTTGCGAGGAGCGCTCGAAGCAGCCGCGCCCCTCGCGCCCGTGGGCGAACCGGCTCAACGGCACGACCTCGTCGCGGAGTTCGGCCCGGTGCCAACGGCATTCGGCGAGCCAGTCGTTGTCCGCCCAGTGCAGGGTCAGCCCGTCGAGGCCGTCTTCGACAACGGAGGATGCGGCAACAGAGGAGGTGATCCCGCCGAGGGTCAGGGTCGTCACGCTCTCCAGCCGGAGTGGCTCGGCACCCTCGTTGACCAGCCGTACCCGCGAGCGCAGGAAGCCCGCGTCGACGCCCGCCTCCAGGGTGACCTCGGCGAGCAGCCCGGTCACGCGGTCCGCGAGCCGGATCGTCGTACGGTCTCCGCCTCCGTCCCGCACGGTCTCGTGGTCGCGGTACGCCAGCCGGTCGCCGATCGCCGTCTCGATGAAGCGCTCCCCCGACCACATGCGCCCGTGCCCCGTTGCGGTGACCTCGACGAGAGGCACCAGGCGGGCCCAGTCCTGCTCGGGCGCTCCCAGCCGGACCGCTCCGGCGGCATCGACGACGGCGTGCAGCCCGAGCGCCGGATGCGACCAGATACGGGACCTCTCGGCTGTTCCTATGACACTGGTCAACGCATTTCCCCTTCTGGTTCGAAAGGTAGATCCCCAGTCACGGTCTCTTGACGCCCACGTTGTGACCGCTCACAATCCTCGCATGCATGTGACCGGTCACACAAGCTCCGGCGGCCACGGCGGCCCCCCTCAGAGACCGCGGAAATCTGCCAGTATCCGCGACGTCGCGGCTGCCGCAGGCGTCTCCTACCAGACGGTCTCGCGGGTCATCAACGGCCACCCGAACGTCAAGGAGGAGACCCGGAAGCGCGTCGACACCGCCATCCAGACCCTCGGCTTCCGGCGCAACGCCACCGCGTTCGCCCTCGCCAGCGGCGTCACCCGATCGGTCACGGTCATCACCTCGAACACCGTCCTCTACGGCTACGCGGCCACCCTGCAGGGCCTGGAGGAGGCGTCCCGCGCCGCCGGATACGCGCTCGGTGTACGGGTGGTGACCCCGGAGGACGACCTGGACCGGACGATCGCCGCGGCCGCCGACACCGGTGGCGGCCTGGTGGTCATCAGCTACGACCGCATCGGCGCCGCCGCCCTGGACCGCGTACCGGCGCATGTGCCGTGCGCGGCGCTGGTGGAGGCGCCGCCGCCGGGCCGGGCACCCGGCCGGCCGGCGGTGTGGGCCGACGACCGCGAGGCGGCCCGTGCCGCCACCGAGCATCTGCTGTCGCTCGGGCACGCGAACGTCCACTACGTCGCCATCCCCGCCTCGACCGGAACCCGGCGCCTGGCGGGCCCCCGCGCCGAGGGCTGGCGCCAGGCCCTCGAAGCGGCCGGCGTCACCCCACCCCCGCCGTCCGGCAAGGGCTGGGACGCCCAGGCCGGCTACGAGGCGGGGAAGAAGCTCGCCCGGAGCCCGGACGTCACCGCGATCCTGTGCGGCAACGACGACCTGGCGCTGGGTGTGCTGCGCGCCCTGCACCACGCGGGCCGGCGGGTCCCGGAGGACGTCAGCGTCATCGGCTTCGACGACGCCCCGCACTCCGCTTTCGTCACCCCGTCGCTCACCACCGTCCGGATGGACTTCCACGGGCTGGGCCGCGCCGCGTTCGGGCTGCTGCGCGCCCAACTCGACACCGATGAGCGGGAATTGGTGCCGGTACCGGCCGAACCCACCCTCATCCTCCGGGAGAGCTCGGGGCCACGGGACGCCTGAGCCGGACGTCCGTCGTGGCCCTGTCCGTCACGTCCGCCGGGCTCGCCGTATCCGTCAGGCGTCTTCCGCGCGGTCGTCGCACATCAACGCAGCACCGTCGTGCCACCGCCGGTGTCCTCGGGCTGACCGCGACCGCGCCGCCTTTGTCGCTCACGGCGCGACGGTCGGGCCGTCCGGGTGGGTGTGGCGTTGTGCGACCATCTCGCGGGTCAGGGCCTCGGTCTCCGACTCGGGCAGCCGCTCGAAACCGTCCTCGGTGATGACCGAAACGATGGGGAAGATACGGCGGTTGATGTCGGGGCCGCCGGTGGCGGAGTCGTCGTCGGCCGCGTCGTAGAGGGCCTGCAGTGCGGCCAGGGCCGCGTCGCGCCGGGACATGCCTTTGTGGAACAGTTTCTTGAGAGAGCCTCTGGCGTACGGGGAGCCGGAGCCCTCGGCGTGGAAGTCCGGCTTCTCGTAGGTGCCGCCGACGACGTCGAAGGTGAAGATACGGCCCTTGGCTCCTTCGGGCGCCGCGGGGTCGTAGCCGACGAGCAGTGGCACGACGGCGAGGCCCTGCATGGCCTGGCCGAGGTTCTGGCGGATCAGGCCGGAGAGGCGGGTGGCCTTCGCGTTGAGGGTCATCGGGATGCCCTCGATCTTCTCGAAGTGCGTCAGTTCGACCTGGTACAGCTTCACCATGTCGACGGCGAGCCCGACCGTACCGGCGAAGGCGACCGCGGTGTAGTCGTCGGCGGGGTGCACCTTCTCCAGGTCGCGCTGCGCGATGACGTTGCCCATGGTGGCCCTGCGGTCGCCGGCGATCAGCACGCCGTCGCGGTAGGAGAGGGCCAACACCGTGGTGCCGTGCGGGAATTGGTCGGCGGCGGCGTGGACGCCCGCCGGGAACGGGCGGCGGGTCGGCAGCAGCGCGGGCCGGTGCGCCGACAGGAACTCGGTGAAGGACGAGGTCCCGGGAGTGAAGAACTCGTCCGCCAATCGGCCGCTCATCTCGTTCTCCGCCATCCAACTCCCTCTCGCCCGCGGACAGATATCGGACTCCTACCTGAACCGGCCGCGCGGGAAACGCCGTTGAGGTCAGAGCGCCTTGCGCCGGACCAGCACCCCGAGCACCAACAGGCCCGGGATCAGCGGCAGCCACACGGTGAGCAGCCGGTAGCCGAGGACGACGGATGCGGCGGCCGACGCCGTGGTTCCCGAGGCGGTGAGCGCGAACACCAGCGCGGCGTCGAGGGAACCGATGCCGCCCGGCGTGGGCAGCAGCGCGGCGGCACTGCTGGCAGCGAGGTACAGCAGCGCCACCCGGGCCGGGGACAACGGCAGTTCGACGGCCTGGGTGACACAGATCAGCACCAGGCAGTTCAGGGCGGCGAAGGCCACCGAGCCGCCCCACAGAGCGGCAGCCCGGTGCGGCCGGACGTGCACGGCCCGGATGTCGGTCAGCACCGTGCCCAGGGCGCGCCGGCACCGGGGCCACAGCGGGCAGTTGAGCAGCACGGCGACGAGGACGACGACCGCGAGGACGACGCCCACCACGCCCACGGAGATGTCCGGGACGCGCAGCACACCCGGACAGACGGCGGCGAGAACGCCGATGAGCACGATCCGGACGGCCACGCCGGCGGTCGCCTTCACGGCGAGAGCGCTGGCCGAGCGGCCGACCGGCAGTCCACAGCGCATCAGGAACCGCAGGTTGACGGCACCGGCGCCGAGCCCGGCGGGCAGCACGTGGTTGGCGGCGGACGCGGCGAGCTGCGAGGCCACCAGCCGTCCGCCGGGCAGCCGTTGGGGCACGGCACCCTGCTGAGCGAGCGCCGAGGACACCCATGTCCCGAGGGCGGCCGTCGCGGCCACCAGCAACCACCCCTGATCGGCGACGGCGAGCTGCCCGGCCCCGCTCGCGAGCACGGGCCAGTGCCGCCGCACCAGACAGACGACGGCGACCAGGACAGCGAGGGTCAACGCGGTCTGCCAGTAAGCGTGTCGGCGGCGGGTGGGGGTGGGAGTCGGAGTGGAGGCGGGCGGTGCCGTCATCCGCCTCCACCCTTCCCCGCGCTCGGAGCGACACGTAGCTCCAGCGCGCCATAACGGTGGGCGGGCCAGTCGCGGGCGTACGCGGGTGGGCGGCTGCCGGTCGGCGTGACGTTGGCGACGGGCATACTGCGCGCGGTGCGGTCGATGATCGTCAGGGACGTGTTGGCGTTGTGGCCATGGGTCGCAGCGGAGGCACAGCCCGCGTAGAAGCCGATCGGGATGGCGTCCTGACCGGTGAGCAGGCAGGGCTTGCGTACGCCGAGGCGGTGGAGTTCGGCGGCGGTGCGGGACCAGTCGCGGTGCTGGGCGTTCGTGCGGCTCACCGTCCTTTCCAGGACGGCGAGTTGGACCGCCAGATGCCCGGCGAGCCCCACCACGAGCAGGGTCACGGCCACCCCCCGCCATGCTCCGGCCGGTCTGGTGACCAGGTGGATCAGCGCGTCGGCGACCGGGATCGCCACCAGCGCGTAGGCCGGCAGGAGGAAGCGTGGAGCGGCGTATCCGATCATGAACAGGTACGGGAAGGCGGCCGCTGCCGCGCAGGCGAGGGGGACGAGGGTGGCCGCCGTGCGCCGCGCACGGACCGCGAAGACCAGTCCGACGACGGCGAGTACGGGCAGCACGAGCCACCAGACGTCGACCGCCGGGTTGGGCATCTCTCCCGTGCACGGGCGGCACAGGGCGCGTCCGCCCAGGCTGCGCAGCTGGTCGACGACCGCGACGTGCCAGCCCAGTCCGCCCTCGATGGCCGAGGCCTCGTGCAGCCGCTGCGTCAGGCCGCCGTAGCTGACGTACGCCTCGATCACCCATTCCAGGGCACCGGAGGCGAGCCCGGCGAGGAGGGCGACGAGCAGACGCCAGTGGCGGCCGGCCATCACGAGGACGAGCAACGGCAGTGTCGCCCAGACCGCGTCCGTCGGGCGCATCCACGCCATCAGGGACGCGCTCGCCGCCAGGCCCCACAGCGCGGCCCGGTCGGAGCGGTCGGCCCGGGCGCGCAGGCAGCAGCCCGCGGCAGCGAGGGCGCCCACGGCGACCCAGTAGTTGGGCATGGCCTGGATGCCGTAGAGGAGGGTCACCCAGAGGGAGGCGAACAGGGCGCCTGCGAGGGCGAGGACACGGACCGGGAACAGGCCGCGCCAGGCGCGGAGTGCGAGGAAGAGTGCCAGGCCGGAGAGGGCGGCGAGGTAGACGCGCAGCAGGGTGGTGGACGAGGACCAGGAGGTGATGGGGGCGACCAGGAGCGAGATGCCGCGGGCCCGGGGTGCGCTGAAGAAGGCGGCGGGGGCGTGCGCGCTGATCTGGCTGACGTAGACCGTCTCGTCCCAGCCGAGGCCCGACCCAGGGCGTACGAGGACCAGTTGGGCCAGGGTGAAGGCCCCCGCCACCGCGGCGAGCGGGTACTCCGAGCGGCGGGACGCGGTCGGCGGTCCGAGCCGTCGCGTCCCGGCGAGTGTGGCGTACGCGCTGCCGGACATTGCCCACCCCTCCCCCTACAGTTTGTAGGGTTTCCAGCACCCTACAGCCCGTGGTTCTGAAGGCAGGAGCCAGGGAAAACATGGACAAACTACCTCGCGGCAGGCGGGACCGCGGCCTGTAATTCAGCCAAGCGGCTGACGGCCCCACACGCCGTGAAGCAGCTGGAAGCGGAGCCGATACGCCTGACCTGCCTGGACGCTCCGCACCGGAAGACCGGAGGCGATCAGGACGGCGTCCGTGAACGCGAGTCAGGCGTCCAGACGTCGCTCGGCCAGCCAGGCGACGATCTCGGGGTCGTGGTGGTCGAAGAACAGCGAGGCACCGGTGTCGAGCGTGGCGATCCGAGCCATCTGCTCGTCGGTGAGTTCGAAGTCGAAGACGTCGATGTTCTCCGCCATGCGCTCCGCGCGCACGGACTTGGGGATGGCGATGACGCCGCGCTGGGTCAGCCAGCGCAGGACGACCTGCGCGACGGACTTGCCGTGTTCCTTGCCGATCCCGGCCAGCAGCGGGTTGGTGAAGAGGTCGTTCTTTCCTTCGGCGAAGCCGCCCCAGGACTGGATCCGCACGCCGTGTTCGCGCATGAGGTCCTGGTAGTCGGCGCGCTGGAAGAACGGGTGGGTCTCGACCTGGTTGACCTGGGGGGTGATCTCGTTGTTGACGATCAGGTCGAGGAGGCGGTCGGGGTAGAAGTTGGCGACACCGATCGCCTTCGTGAGGCCCTCGCGGTTGAGGGCTTCCATGGCGCGCCACTGGCCGTAGACGTCGCCGAAGGGCTGGTGCATCAGGTACAGGTCGACGTGGTCCAGGCCCAGCTTGGTCAACGACGTCTCGAAGGCACGCCTGGTGTTGTCCTCGGCCGGAGCGTCCTGGACCCACAGCTTGGTGGTGACGAACAGGTCCTCGCGCGCGACGCCGCCGGCCTTGATCGCACGACCCACGGCTTCCTCGTTGCCGTAGGCGGCGGCGGTGTCGAGGAGCCGGTAGCCGGCGGCCAGCGCGTCGGAGACGGCGCGCTCGGTGTCCTCGGCGGGGATCTGGTAGACGCCGAAGCCGAGGAGCGGCATCTCGACGCCGTTGTTCAGGGTTACGTACTGCATGGGGGAAGTCCTTTGCTGCGCGGACGCGTTCGCGGGGTCAGGGGGTGATGAGGGCCTTGAGGACCTGGCGGTCGGCCATGGCCCGATAGGCGTCGGGTGTCCGGTCGAGGGGGAAGGTCCGGTCGAAGACGCGGCCGGGGGCGATCGTGCCGTCGAGGACGTCCGGCAGCAGTTGCTCGATGTAGGCGCGTGCGGGGCTCGCCCCGCCGGTCAGCGTGATGTTGCGCATGAACTCGGCCGGGCCGATCGGCCCCTGTTCGTACTGGGGGACGCCGAGGCGGCTGACGGTGCCGCCGTCCAGGACCGCGCCGAGGGCGGTGTCGAGTGCCTGGCGGGTGCCGACGGCCTCGATGACCTTGTCCACGCCGCCGGTCAGCTCGCGGATGCGGGCGATGCCTTCCTCGCCGCGCTCGGCGACCACGTCGGTGGCGCCGAACTCGCGGCCCAGAGCGGTACGGGCTTCATGGCGGCCGGCGAGCACGATCCGTTCGGCCCCGAGCCGCCTCGCGGCGATCACCGCGCACAGGCCGACCGCGCCGTCACCGACGACCAGCACCGCGTCGCCGCGGCCGACGCGTGCGGTGACGGCACCGTGGTGGCCGGTGGTCATCACGTCCGACAGCGCCAGCAGCGACGGCAACAGCGCGGAGTCGGCGGCCACCGGCAGCTTCACCAGCGTGCCGTCGGCGTACGGGACGCGGACGGCTTCGCCCTGCCCGCCGTCGACGCCGTCGAAGCCGTAGCGGCCGCCGTTGCGGCACGAGATGTGCAGGCCCTTGGCGCAGTAGTCGCAGGTGTTGTCGCTGTAGGTGAACGGGGCGACGACCAGATCGCCTGTCTTCAGCCCGGTCACGTCCGCGCCGGTCTCCTCGACGACGCCGAGGAACTCGTGTCCCATGGGACGGCCGGTGTCGGTGGCGGGCATGGACGCGAAGGGCCACAGGTCGCTGCCGCACACGCACGCGGCGACGACGCGGACCACGGCGTCGGCGGGCTTCACGATCTTCGGGTCGGGCCGGTCCTCGACACGGACGTCTCCGGCTCCGTACATCAAGGCTGCGCGCATGAGAGGCACTACTCCAAACGGGGAATACGGGGGGGGTGCGGAAGGTCAGCGTTCGAGCAGGCGCGCCTGGGCCTCGGTGTGGGTGTCACCGGCGGCGGGCGGCAGACTGCTGAGCTGGTCGAGCTGCCCGGCGGTCAGGGTGACGGCGTCAGCGGCGGTGTTCTCTTCGACCCGGGTGACGCGCTTGGTGCCGGGGATCGGGGCGATGTCGTCGCCCTGGGCGAGCAGCCAGGCCAGGGCGACCTGCGCGGGCGTGGCGCCGACCTCGTCGGCCAGGGCCTTGACCTCGTCGGCGAGCGCCAGGTTGCGCCCGAAGTTCTCGCCCGTGAAGCGCGGGTTGTCGCGCCTGAAGTCGTCCTTGTCGAACTGGTCGGTGGAGCGGACCGTGCCCGTGAGGAAGCCGCGGCCGAGCGGGGAGAACGGCACCAGGCCGATGTTCAGCTCCCGCAGCACGGGCAGGACGCGCTCCTCGACGCCGCGGGTCCACAGGGAGTACTCGGACTGCACCGCGGTGACCGGCTGGACGGCGTGCGCGCGGCGGATGGTGTCCGGGCCGGCCTCCGAGAGACCGAAGGCGCGCACCTTGCCCTCGGTGATCAGCTCACCGACCGCGCCGGCGGTCTCCTCGATCGGCGTGTCCGGGTCGACCCGGTGCTGGTAGTACAGGTCGATGTGGTCGGTGCCCAGCCGCTTCAGGGAGCCTTCGACGGCGGTACGGATGTTCGCCGCGCCGGAGTCCACGTTCCAGGCACCTTCTCCGCCGTGGGAGACCAGGCCGAACTTGGTGGCCAGCACCACCTGGTCCCGGCGCCCCTTGAGTGCTCGCCCGACGAGTTCCTCGTTGGTGTAGGGGCCGTAGATCTCGGCGGTGTCGATGAGCGTGACGCCCAGCTCCAGCGCGCGGTGCACGGTCCTGATCGACTCCGCGTCGTCGGTGCCGGAGCCGGTGTAGCCGTGGGACATCCCCATCGCGCCCAGGCCGATCCGGGAAACCTCCAGGTCACGCAGCTTGATGTACCGCATCTCGCCCTCTTCCGATCCGTGGTGGTGCCCGGTCTCCCACTCTCGCCCGGCCCGGCAGGTAGTGCCGGTCGGCGGTGAGGGGGCGGGCGTCTTCCTCATTCACCCTGGCCCGGATCGCCGCGGTGTGGCAGGGCGGGATCTTCAGGGGTAACGACAGGGCCCCCCTCCCCGCCCGCGCGACGGGTGCCCGGCGGGTGAGACTGGAGTCATGGCATCCGAGAGCGCGCACAGCGAGGGCGCCGAGCTGGGCCGCTATCTGCGTGCCCGCCGCACCCAGACCAGCCCCGAACACGTCGGCCTCACCGTCGGCGCGGGCATCCGCCGCACCCCCGGCCTGCGCCGCGAGGAGCTGGCCACCCTCTCCGGCATCAGCATCGACTACTACGTACGCCTGGAACGCGGCAAGGAGACCCGCCCCAGCCCCGCCGTCCTCGACGCGCTCGCCCGCGCCCTGCACATGGACGACCAGGAACACCAGCACCTGCGCGAGCTCGCCGCCCGCGCCGCGCGCTACGCCCCCGAGCCGCCGCCCGCGCCCAGCCGAACCGTGCGCCCCCATCTCAAGCTGCTGCTCGACTCCCTGCGCCCGAACCCGGCGTACGTCATCAGCCGCAGCATGGACATGCTGGCCTGGAACCCCGGCGGCCTGGCCTTGTACGCGGGCCTGGAGGACTGGCCGGCCACGCACCGCAACCTCGCCCGCTACCTGTTCCTGCATCCCGCGGCCCGTGGTCTGTTCGCCGACTGGGACCGGCAGATCACCGCATGCGTCGCCCGCCTGCGTGCCGTCGCCGGCACCGCTCCCGACGCCCCCGACCTCACCAGCCTCGTCGGTGAACTCCTCCTCAAGAGCCCCGACTTCGCGGGCCTGTGGGAGCGCTACGAAGTGACCGGCCGCAAGCCCGCCCACAAGACGTTCCAGCACCCACAGGTCGGCACGCTCACCCTCACCTCCCAGTCACTTCAGGTCGAAGGCACCCCCGGCCAGCGCATCGGCGTCTACACCGCCGAGCCCGGCACCCCCGACCACGACGCCCTGCTCCTGCTCGACATGACCGCGCCCCGGCCCACCGGACGTCCTGTCCCCGCCCCGAAAGCCACCGGCCCGCGGCCGTAGGCGGCTTGCGCCCCGGCTCGCTCTCTCGGGCGGCCGAGATCGTTGTCAGACGCCTCCGGTGTGGCGTCGAGACATGCGGGCGTGCCGGTACCTTGATCGCGTCGAAACGCCGACGCCTGGAAGACCAAACGGTCGCGCCGGGAACAGCCGGTCCGGCCGGCGCGGTTGCAGCAACTGAGAGAGCGGCATCGCGGTACGCCCGCCGCGCACTCGAACCACGACGTATGTCCGCAGGAGGACTTTTTCATGACTGACCGGCCCTTGACGCTCATGGCAGTGCACGCCCACCCGGACGACGAGGCCACCAGCACCGGAGGGGTCCTCGCGCGGTACGCGGCGGAAGGCGTCCGCACGGTGCTCGTGACGTGTACCGACGGTAGTTGCGGTGACGGACCGGGGGGTGTCAAGCCGGGCGATCCCGGCCACGATCCGGCGGCCGTCGCCCTGATGCGCCGTCAGGAACTCGAAGCGAGCTGTGAGGTCCTGAAGATCAGCGATCTGGAGATGCTGGACTACGCCGACTCCGGAATGATGGGCTGGCCGAGCAACGACGCCCCCGGATCCTTCTGGCAGACCCCCGTGCAGGAAGGCGCGGCCCGGCTCGCCGACCTCATGCGGCACTACCGACCCGATGTGGTCGTCACCTACGACGAGAACGGCTTCTACGGCCACCCCGACCACATCCAGGCCCACCGCATCACGATGGCGGCGCTGGAGATGACCGAGCCGACACCGAAGGTGTACTGGACGACGATGCCCCGCTCGGGGATGCGGCGGTTCGGCGAGATCATGCGCGAGTTCCATCCGGACATGCCGGAACCGGACCCCGCCGAGGCGGCCGAGATGGCCAAGATGGGCCTCCCCGACGACGAGATCACCACCTGGGTCGACACCACCGCGTTCAGCGGCCAGAAGTTCGACTCGTTGGCCGCGCACGCCAGCCAGGGCGACAACATCTTCTTCCTCAAACTGGGCAAGGAGAGGTTCGGCGAGCTGATGGGCATCGAGACCTTCGTACGCGTCCAGGACACCACTGGCGCGGCCCTACCCGAGAACGACCTCTTCGCCGGACTGCGCTGATCCACCCGGCCGGGATGAGGGCAGGGTCCAGGGACACCGCCTCCCACCCGTGCTCACCCTGGAAGTCGAAGGGCATCGAGGGCACAGACCCCACAAGCCGAGGGCAAGGACCCGGTCAGCGCGGCTCGGCTGTGGTGCGGCGCACGACGAGGTGCGGGGCGAGGACCACCTCTCGGGGCTCGGTACGGCCCTGGTCGAGGCGTTCCACGGCGGCGGCCACCGCGTAGCGCGCCTGCTCCTCGGCCCCCTGGCTGACCGTGGTCAGGTCGAAGCAGCTCAGGCGGGAGAGTCTGTCGTCGTCGTACCCCGCGACGGACACCTCGCCGGGGACGGAGACACCGGCGCGGGCCAGAGCGGCCAGCACACCGATCGCGCTCTGGTCGTTGAACGCGACCACGGCGGTGGGCAGTTCGCCCGCGTCGAGGAGGTGGCGGGCGGCGCGCTCGCCGGCCGCCTCGGTGTTGTCGCCGCGCAGCACCTTGATGTGCGCGTCCAGACCGTGCCGCCGCATGGCCGTGCGGTATCCGCGGCGCCGGTCGGTGGCGATCACGCCCTTGCCGCCGTCGACGTACGTGATCGCGAGGTGCCCGAGCGCCACCAGACGGTCGACGATCTGCCCCACGCCGTCGTCGTCCGCGGTGCGCACCACGTCCAGTTCGCCTTCCTCGATCCGCCGGCCCACGACGATGACGGGGGCCTTGCCGTCGAGCGCGGCGAGCGTGTCGACGGGGGCGGTCGGGCCGAGGAGGATCAGGGCCTCGCTGCGGAAGGCCAGCAGCGTCTCGACGGCGGTGCGCTCGTCCCGGGTGCGGGTCTGGGTGCTCAGGACGAGGTCGTAGCCGACCTCCTCGGCGGCCGAGTGCAGGTGCTCGACCAGGTCGGCGTGGAAGGGGCTGTGGACGTCGACCATGACGCCGAGCATCCTCGTGCGTCTGCTCGCCAGCAGGCTGGCGGTGCGGTCCACCTGGTAGCCGAGGTCGGCGGCGGCCTTCAGGACCCGCTGCCGGGTACGTTCGCTGGGGCCCGCCACACCGCGCAGCACGAGGGAGACGGACGCGGTGGAGACACCCACGCGTGCGGCCACGTCCTCCAGCCGCGGGCGCTTCTTCGCGGCTGCCCGGCGACGTTCCGCCCCGACGTCCTCCACTGTGCCTCCCGGCCGCAATCTTCTCGCGCAACACCCTTGACACGCTCTAGAAACGAGTCGATAGTACCAGGAATTAAAGCGCTTTAAATTGTCATGACGTCCCAACGTCCTGATCTTCCGATGAAGGTCGTTGGCACGTCGCCCGCGATCGGCGGGGACACTCCACCACCACCTTCGACGCCGCCCACAAGGCGGACCAGGCGGTCGCGGACGGCACTTCCGGCCGCCAGAGCTCCCTGCGAGCCGACTCCGATCCTCCGTTCACACCCCGACCCCGGCCCATCAAGCAGCCGCGGACCCACCGCCCTGCTACCTCTTTCAGTCGCACAGCGAGGTGCACGAACCATGAGCCGTACATCCCTCCCCCGCTCCCGCAGAGTCCTCCCCGTCGTGGCCGCCGCCACCGTGGCCGCCCTCGCTCTCGCGGGCTGCTCCAGCAACTCCGGCGGCAAGAAGTCCGAGGAGTCGACCGGCAACGCCTCGGCGGGCAAGGCCACCACTCCGCGCCTGACGATCGCGATGGTCACCCACGCCCCCTCCGGCGACACGTTCTGGGACACCATCCGCAAGGGCGCCGAGGCCGCCGCGGCCAAGGACAACGTCAAGCTCATCTACTCCAACGACGAGACGGCCGCCGACCAGGCCAACCTGGTGCAGAACGCGATCGACCAGAAGGTCGACGGCATCGCGGTCACCCTCGCCAAGCCCGACGCCATGAAGGCCGTCGTCGCCAAGGCCGAACAGGCCGGCATCCCCGTCGTCGGCTTCAACGCCGGGCTGGGCGAATGGAAGAAGCAGGGCCTGCTCTCCTTCTTCGGCCAGGACGAGTCCGTCTCCGGGCAGGCGCTCGGCACCAAGCTCAACTCCACCGGCGTCAAGCACACGTTGTGCGTGATCCAGGCCCAGGGCGACGTCAACCTCGAACAGCGCTGCGCCGGCGTGAAGAAGACCTTCAGCGGCAAGACCGAGATCCTCTACGTCAACGGCACGGACATGCCGTCGGTGAAGTCGACGATCACCGCCAAGCTCACTCAGGACAAGTCCATCGACGAGGTGGTCACCCTCGGCGCGCCCTTCGCGCTGACGGCCGTGCAGTCGCTGTCCGACGCGGGCAGCAAGGCCAAGGTCGCCACGTTCGACCTCAACGCGAGCCTCATCTCCGCGATCGAGAAGGGCACCATCCAGTTCGCCGTGGACCAACAGCCCTACCTCCAGGGCTACTTGGCGATCGACTCCCTGTGGCTCTACAAGACGAACGGCAACTACAGCGGCGGCGGTGAGCAGCCCGTACTGACCGGCCCGGCCTTCGTCGACAAGACCAACGTCGACGCCGTCGCCAAGTTCGCCGCGAAGGGCACCAGGTAATGAGTACGACCCACCACGCCGAGCCGGCGGTGACCACACCGCCGGCCCCCGGCCCGCAGGAGAGCGACAGCCGGACCGCTGAACGCCCCTTGGTGATAAGGCTGTTGGCGCGTCCCGAGATAGGCGTCTTCCTCGGCGCCGCCGCCGTCTTCGTGTTCTTCCTGATCACGGCCCCGCCCGTGCGGGACGGCGGCTCGATGGCGAACATCCTCTACGGATCGTCGACCATCGGCATCATGGCGCTGCCGGTCGCGCTGCTGATGATCGGCGGGGAGTTCGACCTCTCCGCCGGTGTCGCGGTCATCACGTCGGCGCTGAGCGCGAGCATGCTCAGCTACCAACTGACCATGAACGTATGGGTCGGTGTGATCGCCGCCCTGCTGGTGTCGCTGACAATCGGGTTCCTCAACGGCTGGCTGCTCGTCAAGACCGGCCTGCCCAGCTTCCTCATCACCCTGGGCACCTTCCTGATCCTCCAGGGCGTCAACCTCGCGGTGACCAAGCTGGTCACCGGCAACGTCGCCACCGACGACATCAGCACCATGGACGGCTTCGACCAGGCCAGGAAGGTCTTCGCGTCCTCGTTCGACGTCGGCGGCGTGCAAGTGAAGATCACCATCGTGTGGTGGCTGGTCTTCGCGGCCATCGCCACCTGGGTGCTGCTGCGCACGAAGTACGGCAACTGGATCTTCGCGGTCGGCGGCAACAAGGACTCCGCCCGCGCCGTCGGCGTCCCGGTGAACTTCACCAAGGTCTCGCTGTTCATGCTGGTCGGGTTCGGTGCCTGGTTCATCGGCATGCACCAGCTGTTCTCCTTCAACACCGTCCAGTCCGGTGAGGGAGTGGGACAGGAACTGATCTACATCGCCGCGGCGGTCATCGGCGGTTGTCTCCTCACCGGCGGCGCCGGCTCGGCGATCGGCCCGGTCTTCGGCGCGTTCATGTTCGGCATGGTGCAGCAGGGCATCGTCTACGCCGGCTGGAACCCCGACTGGTTCAAGGCCTTCCTCGGCGTGATGCTCCTCGGCGCCACCCTCATCAATCTGTGGGTCAGCCGCGCGGCGACCCGGAGGTGAACCAAGTGACCACCACCCACCCGACCACTCTCACGGACCCCGCAACGGGCAGCACTGCCCCGGTAGTTGAGCTGCAGAACACGGGCAAGTCCTACGGCAACATCCGCGCCCTGCACGGCGTCGACCTCGCGGTCCGCCCGGGCCAGGTCACCTGCGTGCTGGGCGACAACGGCGCCGGCAAGTCCACGCTCATCAAAATCATCTCTGGCCTGCACCAGCACACCGAGGGCGAGTTCCTCGTCGACGGCGAACCCGTGCACTTCACCACCCCCCGGCAGGCACTCGACAAGGGGATCGCCACCGTCTACCAGGACCTGGCGACCGTCCCGCTGATGCCGGTGTGGCGCAACTTCTTCCTCGGCTCCGAGATGACCAAGGGCCCCTGGCCGTTCCGCCGTCTCGACATCGAGAAGATGAAGAAGACCGCGGACGAGGAACTGCGCAACATGGGCATCGTCCTGGACAACCTGGACCAGCCCATCGGCACCCTCTCCGGCGGCCAGCGCCAGTGCGTCGCCATCGCCCGCGCCGTCTACTTCGGCGCCCGCGTCCTCATCCTGGACGAGCCGACCGCAGCCCTCGGCGTCAAGCAGTCCGGCGTGGTCCTCAAGTACGTGGCCGCAGCTCGCGAACGCGGTCTCGGGGTCATCTTCATCACCCACAACCCGCACCACGCCTACATGGTCGGCGACCACTTCAGCGTCCTGCGCCTGGGCACCATGGAGTTGTCGGCGGAGCGCAGCGAGATCACGCTGGAAGAGCTGACCAACCACATGGCGGGCGGCACCGAACTCGCCGCACTCAAGCACGAGTTGTCCCAGGTACGCGGCGTCGACGTCGACGAGCTGCCGGAGGACGAGGACGTCACGGCCTCGGCCGGCACGACCGACTGACGGGCCCCAACTCCCTCTCCCTGCACCCCCGTTCCTCTATACCCGAAGGCATTCCCTCATGAAGATCGCCCTCGACCCGTACATGATCCGTCATGTCCCGCTGCTCGAACTGCCCGGCGTGGTGGCCGAGTTGGGCTATGAGTGGATCGAGCTGTCGCCCCGCGAGGACTTCATCCCGTTCTTCCGGCACCCCCGGGTGGACGACGCCACCGTGCGCAAGTTCCGCAAGGCGCTGGACGCCGCCGGTGTCGGGATCTCCTCCCTGCTGCCGCTGTTCCGCTGGTCCGGCCCTGACGAGGACGCCCGGCAGGCCGCCGTGCGCTACTGGAAGCGGTCGATCCAGATCGCCTCCGAGCTGGGCGTGGACAGCATGATCTCGGAGTTCAACGGCCGGCCCGAGGAAGCGGACCGCAGCGAGGCCCAGTTCTGGAAGTCGATGGACGAACTCCTCCCGCTGTTCGAGCAGGAAGGCATCCGGCTGGCCCTGGAACCGCACCCCGACGACTTCATCGAGGACGGCCATCAGGCGGTCGACTTCATCCGGGGCATCAACCACCCGAGCGTCAGCTTCCTGTACTGCGCCCCGCACACCTTCCACATCGGGAACGACGCCCCCGGCATCATCCGGCACGCGGGCGACCTGCTCACCCACGTCCACCTCGCCGACGCCTTCGACCACACCGCGTCCTCCGGCAACCGGTACATCCTCAACCCGCCGGGCACCACCGCGCGCATCCATCAACACCTCGACATGGGCGAGGGCGAGGTCGACTTCGACGAGTTGTTCCGCGAGCTCCGCGCGAACGGCTTCGACGGCACCCTCACGGCCTGCGTGTTCGCCTGGGAGGAACGGGCCAAGGAGTCGTCCGTCCTCATGCGCGAGAAGATCGCCGGGTATCTCGCCGCCTGAGAGCGGCACCCCCTCCGCACGACAACCGAGTGCGGAGAACTACACCCTTTCCTTAAAGCGCTTTAAAGCCATCGAAAGGAACCCGATCCGATGCCGTTGGAAGTGCTGACCATGGGCCGTGTCGGAGTGGACGTGTATCCGCTCCAGACCGGTGTGGGGCTGGCCGAGGTCACCACGTTCGGCAAGTACCTCGGCGGCAGCCCCACCAACGTCGCCGTCGCCGCGGCCCGGTACGGGCACTCCGCGGCCGTGGTCACCAAGACGGGCCGGGACCCGTTCGGCGACTTCGTCCGCACGGCCTTGGAGGGGTATGGCGTCGACAGCCGGTTCGTCGGTACGTCGGACATCGCACCGACACCGGTGACGTTCTGCGAGATCTTCCCGCCGGACGACTTCCCGCTCTACTTCTACCGCCTGCCCAAGGCCCCCGACCTGGACCTGCGCCCGGAGGAGCTGGACCTGGACGTGGTGCGCGAGGCCTCGATCCTGTGGGTCACCGGCACCGGGCTGAGCGAGGAGCCCAGCCGCTCGGCCACCCTCGCCGCGCTGGCACACCGGGCGAAGTCCGGGACGACGGTGTTCGACCTGGACTGGCGGCCCATGTTTTGGACCGACGCCGGTCAGGCGCGGGCGTACTACGCCGAGGCCCTGCGTCACACCACGGTGGCCGTCGGCAATCTCGACGAGTGCGAGGTGGCGACGGGTGAGCGCGAGCCGTACGCCGCGGCGAAGGCACTGCTCGCCGCCGGGGTGGAGCTGGCGGTGGTGAAGCGGGGCCCCAAGGGTGTCCTGGCCGTCGACCGTGACGGTTCGGCCGTCGAGATTCCGCCGGTGCCGGTGGACGTGGTCAACGGGCTCGGTGCCGGTGACGCTTTCGGCGGCGCGCTCTGCCACGGTCTGCTCTCCGGCTGGGACACCCGCCGCACGGTCTCCTTCGCCAACGCGGCCGGCGCCCTGGTCGCGGGCCGGCTCTCCTGCTCCGACGCGATGCCCACCGAGGCCGAGGTGGACGCCAAGCTCCGCGAGGCGTCCCTCGCCTACGCATCCCCCACCGACGAACGAAGGGTGTGATGACGTGCTGTCCGACAAGGTGAGCCGGATCGTGTCCGCCCGGGTGGGCGACCCCGGTGCCGTCGCGGCCGCCGCCGCGCGCCGGGTCAGGGCCACCTCACCGCTCGGCGCCCACGGCAAGGCGATGATCGTCGCCGCGGACCATCCCGCACGCGGCGCCAATGGCGTCGGCGCGAACCCCACCGCGATGGCCGACCGCTTCGAGCTGTTGGACCGCCTGTGCACCGCGCTCGAACGGCCGGGTGTCACGGGGGTGTTGGCCACCGCGGACATCCTGGAGGACCTGCTGCTGCTCGGTGTCCTGGACGGCAAGAGTGTCTTCGGTTCCATGAACCGCGCGGGCCTTGCCGGTTCGGTCTTCGAGATCGACGACCGCTTCACCGGCTACGACGCCCAGACCATCGCCGCCATGGGCTTCGACGGCGGCAAAATGCTCACCCGCATCGCCCTCGACGACCCCGCGACCCCCTCCGCCCTGGAGAACACCGCCCACGCCGTCAACGAACTGAACAACCACCAACTCATCGCCATGATCGAGCCGTTCATGTCCGAGTGGCACGACGGCAGGATCCGCAACGACCTCTCCACGGACGCCGTCGTCAAGTCGGTCACCATCGCCTCGGGCCTCGGCCGCCGCACCGCCTACACCTGGCTCAAGCTGCCCGTGGTCGACGGCATGGAACGCGTCCTGGCCTCCTCCACCCTCCCCGCGCTCCTCCTCGGCGGCGAGGTCAGAGACCCTGACGCGGCCTTCGCCTCCTGGGGCAAGGCCCTCAAACTCCCCACCGCACAGGGCCTGATGGTCGGCCGTTCCCTGCTCTACCCCTCGGACGGCGACGTCGCCGGCGCCGTGGACCGGGCGGTGAGCCTGCTGTGAGCGACACGAGCAAGTACCACCTGCCCAAAGGGACTTCGGCCGACGACCCCTACGACCTCCTGGTCACGCCCGAATCGGCGGGCTGGGGACACTCCGGCCTCAGAATCCTGACCCTGAGGCCCGGCCAGACGCACACCCTGTCCACCGGGGACTCCGAGTTCCTGGTCCTGCCACTGACGGGCTCCTGCACCGTCACCACGGACGGCACAGCCCTCGAACTCACCGGCCGCACAAGCGTGTTCGCCTCCGCCACCGACTTCGCCTACCTCCCCCGCGAAGCGGTGGCCCTGATCAGCAGCGCGGACGGCGGGACGTTCGCGCTGCCCTCCGCCCGTACCGAGCGGAGCTCACTCTCCGCTCGGTACGGGCCCCAAAAGAACGTGCCGGTCGAACTGCGCGGCGCCGGCGCGTGCTCGCGCCAGGTCGACAACTACTGCCCGCCCGGCGGCAATTGGTCCTCGTACCCGCCCCACAAGCAGGACGAGGCCCGCCCCAAGGTCGTCACCACCCGCTGGCCACAACCCGCCCAACAGGTCACCTCTGGCTTCGACTTCCCCACCTCCAGCTGACCTCTCTTCCCAAGGGACCCCTCATGACCTCCTCCGCCAAGCCCTTGTCCGTCGCGGTGATCGGAGCCGGTATGGCCGGCCGCAGCCACGCCGCCGGATACCGCAACGTCAACACCGTGTTCGGGGACGGTCTGCCGCCGGTCCGGCTGGCCGCGATAGCCGACGCCAACACCGCGCTCGCCGAGGACGCCGCGCGCCGCTACGGCTTCGAGAAGGCGCTGCCGAGCTGGGAGGCCGTCGCCGAGAACCCGACGATCGACGCCGTCAGCATCGTCGTGGGGAACGCGCTGCACCGGCCGATCGCCGAGGCGCTGGTCGCCGCCGGGAAGCACGTGCTGTGCGAGAAGCCGCTGGCCGGTTCGCTCGAAGACGCCCGTGCGATGGCCGAGTTGGAGCGTTACGCCGATGTCGTCACCGCCGTCGGGTACACCTTCCGCCGCTCCCCCGGCATCGCCGCGATCCGCGACCATGTGCGGCGCGGCGAGCTGGGCGACCTCACCCTGTTCAGCGGGCGCTACTGGTGCGACTACGCCACCGACCCCAAGGGGCCGCTGAGTTGGCGTTTCAAGGGGGGCGCCGGTTCCGGCGCGCTGGGTGATGTCGGCTCGCACGTCATCGACGCCGCCGAGTACGTCGCCGGGCCCATCACGTCGGTCTCCGGCGCCACGCTGTCCACGCAGATCGCCAAGCGTCCGCTGCCGCTGGGCGCGGTCGTCGGGCACAACGCCGCTCCCGTCTCCGACGAGTTCGGCGAGGTGGAGAACGAGGACACCGCGTCCTTCACGGCCCGCTTCGAGTCCGGGCTCGTCGGCACCTTCTCCGTCACCCGCACCGGTTTCGGGCTGCCCAACGGGCTCGCGTTCGACGTGCTCGGGGTCGGCGGCCGGGCCGCGTTCGACCAGCACCGGCCGGCCGAGTACCTCTTCGACGACGCCCAGCCCGACGCCCGTACGCGGGGCGCCCGGCAGATCATCGCCGGCCCCCAACTGCCGTACTTCGCGGGCGGGGTGCCGATGGAGGCGCCGGGTGTGGGCGCGAGCAACGCCGACAACTTCACCTACCAGGCCCGCGCGTTCCTCGACCAGGTGGCGGGGGTCGCCGACCCGCTGCCGGCCTGCGCCACGTTCGCCGAGGGACTGCGGACCATCGAGATCATCCGCGCGATCGTCGAGTCCTCGCGGGCCGGCGGCGCCGCCGTCACCGTCCCGCCCGCCGTCTGACCTCCCGCACTCATCCAAGGAGCACCCGCATGTCCCTCAAGCTCGGCGCCTACACCGCCTGTCTGCACGACCGCCCGCTGGCCCAGGCCCTCGACATCCTCAAGGAGAACGGCCTGACCTCCGTCGAGGTCAACACCGGCGGGTTCATCCCCTCCCCGCACTGCCCGGTCGACCTGCTGCTGTCCTCGGCGGCCGCGCGCGAGGAGTACCTGGCGGCCTTCGCCGACCGCGGGATGGAGCTGACCGGCCTCAACTGCAACGGGAATCCGCTCAATCCGCTCCCCGGGGTCGGCCCGAAGCACGCGGACGACCTGCGCCGTACGATCCGCCTCGCGGGGCTGCTCGGGGTGCGGCACGTGGTCACCATGTCCGGTACGCCGGGTTCGGACCCGGACGCCAAGTACCCGTCCTGGGTGGTGAATCCGTGGGACGGCGTGTACATGGACGTCCTGGACTACCAGTGGGGTGTGGCGGTCGGGTTCTGGAAGGAGATCGACGCGCTGGCCCGGGAGAACGACGTTCGGGTCGCCATCGAGATGCATCCGCACAACCTCGTCTTCTCCCCGGTCACCCTGAAGCGGCTCGTCGACGCGACCGGCGCGACCAACGTCGGTGCGGAGATGGACCCTTCGCATCTCATGTGGCAGGGCATGGACATCGTCGCCTCGATCAAGTGGCTGGGCCCGCTGGTGTTCCACGCCGCCGCGAAGGACGCGACGCTCTGCCCCGGCGCCGACATCCGTGGTGTGCTGGACACGTCGTTCACCCGCGTGCCCGCCGACGCGCCGGACAAGGTGCCCACCGGCTACGGCTTCTGGTGCAACTCCTGGCCCGAGAACCCGGCGTGGAAGTTCGTCGCCGTCGGTGTCGGCCATGACGTCGCGTACTGGACGGATTTCCTGCGCGCCCTCGCCGAGGTCGACCCGGACATGGCCGTGAACATCGAGCACGAGGACGCCGCCTACTCCCAGACCGAGGGCCTCGCCCTGGCCGCGAAGAACCTGCACGCCGCGGCGGCCGCCCTCTAGGGCCAACTCCCCCCGCAGGTAAAGAAGTTCACGACCGCGCCCGGCGAGCAGGGCGCGGTCGTGTCACCTTCTTCCGGCTTGGACGAACATCCAATTTTTCCGCGGTGAACGTTCGTGGCCTTCTGCGAGGACGCCACGTGAACCATAGTTGCCACCGATCAATCGACCGGTGCAGCATCCAGGTGAACAACCGGGTGCGCGGCACAGCGCTGACACCGAACCCCGACTGGCGGCAGAAGTACGGGATCCTGATCGTCGGCAGCGACATCTACACGCCCGGCGTGCCGGCGAACACGATGTACCTAGGGAGACCGCGACCGTCGCACAATTCGCAGGACGCCTCGCCCCAGGCGGTGGTCCGGGAGAACGAGATCCGCTCGGGCATCACGGCCGCGCACCCCTGGACCGATATGACCACCGACCACCCGTGGTTGTGGGCCCGGTTCAAGGATTACGACAACACCGGACCCGGAGCCGGCTACGGCTCGAACGTCCCGCAGCTGACCGACTCCGAGGCGGCCGACTAACCGCCGAGAAGTACCTGGCCGGCACGGGCGGATGGAACCCCGCCTGGTGACCGTCCGTCAGCCGAGCAGCCGCTCCGCGAGGAGGAACCCGCCGATGACCATCATCATGGCGCCGCTGACGCGGGTGACGGCGCGGGCCGCTGTCGGCCGGGTCCGCAGCACGGTGCGGGACAGCACTCCGACCGTGAGGTAGACGACCGCACAGAGCAGCATATGGAGCGTCCCGAACATGCCGGTCTGCACGGCGACGGGCCAGCCCGCCCCCGGGTCGACGAACTGGGGGAACAGGGAGAAGTACAGCAGCAGCGCCTTGGGGTTCAGACCGCTGATGCCGGCGCCCTTGAGGATCACCTGACGGCGGGAGGAGGCCATGACCTCCGTGCCGGCACTCAGGGCGACCGGCGACTTCAGGACCGTCCAGCCGAGCCATATCAAGTAACCGGCCCCCAGAGCGGTCAGCACGGTGAGCAGCGTCGCGGAACTCGCGACGACCACGACGAGGCCGGCCATGGCGAGCAGGGTGTACCCGGCGTATCCCGCCACCAGCCCCGCCACCGCGGGAACCACCGACCGCCCTCGCAGCCCGGCCGAGATCGTGTAGGCCCGGTCCGCCCCGGGGGTGAACACCAACAGCAGGTCCACGGCCAGGAATGCCATCAACGTGCTTGCAGTCATGATCACTTGCTCTTTCTTCCACTCACCCCGACACGAGGGAAGATTAGTCCGACTTAAGGCGTAATTGTTTCCATATCTTTCCCACATTCTGGCTTCTCGGGGCATAATTTCCCCGTGGATGACTTGGATCGGAAGATTCTTACCGAGCTACAGCAGGACGGCCGTCTCACCGTGACCGAACTGGCCGCCCGCGTGAGCCTCAGCGTCTCGCCCTGCCACCGGCGCCTGCGCGATCTGGAGCGGTCGGGCGCGATCCTCAGCTACCGCGCCATCGTGGACAGAGCCGCCGTCGGCCTGGACTTCGAGGCCCTGGTCTTCGTCACGCTGCGCTGGGAGGACCCGGACACGGTCCCAGCCTTCGAGAAGGCCGTCGGCGCCGTCACACACGTGATCCAGGCCGAGCGCCTGTTCGGCGAGCCCGACTACCTCCTGCGGGTGGTCGCGGCCGACCTCACAGCCTTCCAGCAGCTCTACGACCAGCAGCTGGCCACCCTGCCCGGCGTCCAGCGGCTCACGTCCACCCTGGTCATGAAGCACGTCGTCAACGACCGTCCGCTGCCCGAGCGTTGAGCCCCCGCACACCAGCCTCATCCATGCCCCGCCTGGCGGCGCGCGGCCAGTCGCCGCCGCTCACGACGACCGTGCCGGTCACCACGTTGCCGCGCTGTCCGTCGCTCAGGCTGATGGAGCCGTCGCTCGTCCAGTTGTCCGTCACCGTGAGGGCGCCCGTGTTGTTGGTGGCGTTGGAGTTCTCGTGGTCCCGGGCGCCGGTGTCGCGGAAGACGTTGTCGATGTCGGCGTACTCGCGTGATCCCTCTTCGTGGTAGATGCCGTAGGGGCCGTTGTTGTCGGCGCAGTAGTTGCGGTCGATGCGGCTGCCCGGTGCGGCGGAGAGGGTGTAGATGCACGCGCCGTCGTCCATCGTCCGCATCACGTCGTGGATGTGGTTGGCGGTGACCCGGACGTTCTTCAACGTGGTGGGGGTGGCGTAGACGGGCTGGAAGTCGTAGAGGCCGCGGTTGACGTAGTCCTCACTGCCTCCGGGGTCGTTGGTGCCCCAGCCGTACCGATCGCGATGCCGGTGTAGGGCATGTCGTGGATCTCGTTGTGGGAGACGGTGACGTCGGTGGCGTAGGTGACCAGCACGGCCGTCATGTCGCGGTGGTCCAGGGCGAGATCGTGCATCACGTTGTCGCTGATGGTGATGTTCCGGTTGGCCATACGAGGGTCACGGGGGTGGTGGGCGTCGGCCTGCACACCAGGTCGACGCGCCCGGCATGGGCTCGGGCCCACGCGGCGGTCTCCTGCGCGTGGCCGGTGAATCCCCTGTCGACGAGGGCCGGGCGATGGCCGGGCAGCAGGAGCAGGTTGGCGTCGGGGAACGGCCTGCGCCGCCAGGTCACCCAGGTCGGGAGCCGCTCGTCGTGATCGTCGTCCGTCGTCAACCTCTCTGCGGGGAAAGCGAGTTGGCGTGCGTGTCCCGGACGCGGCTCACCAGTCGGCGGGGCGCCCCTTGAGTTCCTGCCAATAGCGCCGGTGTGCGTGGCGGGCCTGGTCGCTCGTCATCCCGGCGGGGAGTTCGGTGTCGAGCGGGTCGGCGAGTTCGGCGATGTCGCGCAGCGTGGCGGCCTGGCAGGCCCGCTTGGTGAACGCGTACTGCTCGACGCAGTCCTCGGGTGTCCGCTCGGCGACGGCGATGGCACGCTCCAGCAGCTCCCCGGCCGGGGCCAACTCGTGCACCATGCCCAGCGCGTGAGCCTGATCCGGGGTGAAGATCTCCCCGAGCAGGCAGGCGCGGGCGGCGACCGGGTCGCCCCAGGCGTGGGCGAGCATGCGGACGTAGACGGCGGGCATCGGGATGCCGATCGGTACCTCGTTGAGTCCGAACCGCGCCGATCCGTCGGCGACGGCGACCCGGTAGTCGCACACGGCGGCGGTGATCAGCCCTCCGGCGAAGGCGTGCCCGTTGACCGCGGCGACAGTCGGCCGGGGGTAGGTGAACAGCCGCATGTTCGTCGCCCGGTACTCCTGGAACCAGTCGGCGACGGCCGCCGGGTCGCCGGCGAAGAGCGGGAAGTGCTCGCCGAGATCGAGGCCGGCCGAGAACCGGGCGCCGGTGCCGGTCAGGACGACGGGAGACTCGGCGTGGTCGCGTTCGAGCCGGTCGAAGGTCTCGTGCAGGTCGGCGAAGAAGGCGCGGTTCTGGGCGTTGACCGGGTTGGTCGTCATCGTCACGACGGCGACTCGGCCGTGCCGTTCGATCGTCCAGCTCATCCGTGGTCCTCCCTGGGGTGCGTGCGGGCATCGCCTGCTGCGACGCCCTCGGTCCTGGCCTCCAACGCGTGCACTACGGCGACCATGTCCTCGCCGCCGTGGTCCAGCGCGACGGTCTCGCTGTACAGGGCATGGCAGACGTCGAGGAGAGGGGAGGCGAGGCCGGCCTCGCGGGCGGCCTCCGCGATCAGCCGGTTGTTCTTCAGGACGTCCGCGGCGGCCGCCTGGACGGTGAAGTCGCGGGTCACCAGCTTGGGCCCCTTCACCCGGGAGACGGAGCTGGCCATCGGTCCCGCGTCCAGGACGTCCCGGAGCAGTCGCTGGTCGAGCCCGTGCCGGTCCGCGAAGTGGAAGGCCTCGGCCAGTCCGGTGACGAGCGTGATCAGGAACAGGTTCACCGAGAACTTCATCAGCAGGGCGCCCGGTACCGCGCCGCAGCCGAACGTCTCCCGGCAGACGGGGGCGAGCAGCGGCCGTACGGCTGCCACGGCGTCGGCGTCCCCGGCCAGCATGCCCACCAGCTTCCCCTGTTCGGCGGGGACTCGGGAACCGGAGACGGGGGCCTCGACGTATCTCCCGCCCGCGGCCCGGATGTCGCCCTGGAGGCCGGCCGAGTAGTCGGCGGAGGTCGTGCCCATGTGGACGACGGTGTGTCCGGCGACCCGAGCGGCGAAGTCCCGCGTGCCACGGCCCAGCACCGCGTCCATGGCCGTCTCGTCGGCCAGCATGAGGAACACGATGTCGTCGGCCCGGTCGAAGACCTCGGCGGGGCTCGCCGCGACCTCGGCCCCGGCGGCACGCAGGGGTTCGCAGCGGCCGGGCGTGCGGTTCCAGACCACGAGGGGTGTTCCCGCGCGGGCGAGGTTGAGCGCCATGGGCTGCCCCATGACCCCGAGGCCGACGAAACCCACGTAACGCACGATGTACCACCGTTTCCGTCCTGCGGCGAAGCCGGAACATCTCCGCCGCAGCCGATCATGACGGCGGTCATAGTAGTCCACTCTATGACCGCCGTCATAGAGTGGACTACGGACAGCGCGCGGAACGGTGACGGAGGTCGGAAGAGCGATGGCAGAAGTGTCCGGACACGGTCCGCGCGAGCGGATGGTCTTCAGCGCGGCGCAGCTCATCCGGCGCGACGGGGTCGCCTCGACCGGTATGCGCGAGGTTGCCGCCCACGCGGGCGCGCCGCGCGGTTCGCTCCAGCACTACTTCCCCGGCGGCAAGGAGCAGTTGGTCAACGAGGCCGTCGGCTGGGCGGGCCGGTACGCGGGCAAGCGCGTCGACCGTTTCCTCGCCGCACTGTCCGAGCCGACGCCGAGCGGGCTGTTCGGCGAGATGGTGCGCCAGTGGACCGACGAGTACGAGAGCGCGGGTTTCGCGGGCGGCTGCCCGGTGGCCGCCGCGACGGTGGACTGTGCGGAGACGACCGTCTCCACGCGGGAGGCCGCGGCCGACGCGTTCACCACCTGGACCGGCCCGGTGACCCGAGCCCTGGTCGACATGGGCGTACCCAAGACGCGGGCGGGTTCGCTCGCCACGCTCATGATCAGCGCCCTGGAGGGGGCCATCCTCATCACCCGGGCCGAGCGGGACGTCCGTGCCCTGACGACCGTGGCCCGTGAACTCGGCCCGCTTCTCGACTCAGCGACGGGAGAGGACGGCTGAGCTGTCGGCCTGGTTCGCCGTCCACCAGGACGCGATGTGGGCGCGCCAGTTGAAGCCGAGCATCGCCAAGATGTTCTCGATGTAACCGTGGACCGTTCGACTTTATGGTGCCCCTGGACCACAGCCTCATGGCGAGAAGTCAGTAGAACTCGACGGTGTTCACGCGGTTGAGCAGGCTGTCTCCGTCCAGAAGGCGCGTGGCATTGGCGGCGAAGAGTTCGGCGATGAGACGGTCCTCCGCCGCGTTGAGCGCGGCCGTGTGGGGGCTCACCAGCACCCGGTCGTGGTCCCAGAGCGGGCTGGCGGCGGGCAGGGGCTCCGCCTCGAAGACGTCCAGCGCGGCGAAGCCCACCTGTCCGCTGTCGAGGGCTTCGATCAGGGCGGACTCGTCGACGACGTTCCCCCGCCCGACGTTGACGAGGGTCACGCCGGGCCGCAGGGCGTCGAAGAACCGCTTGTCCAGCAGGTGTTCGGTCGCCTCGGTCCCGGGGAGCGTGTTGACGACGGCGTCCACGGCCGGTGCCACCTCGACGAGCCGGTCGGGGCTCACCACCTCGGACACACCGGGGACGGTGACGTCCCTTCTGCTCGTGCCGACGACCCGTGCGCCCAGCGCGTGCAGTTTCGCGGCGACGACCCGGCCGATCCCGCCGAGGCCGAGGACGAGCACGGTCTGCTCGCTCACCTGCTTCATCGTCCAGCGGCCACTCCACTCGTGGGCGCGCTGCTGCCGGCTCAGACGGGGCAGGTCCTTGGCTCCCGCGAGGACACCGAAGAGGGCGAACTCGGCGAGCGGCTGTCCGTGCACACCGGCCGAGGTGGTGAAGGCGACCCGGTCGAGTTCTTCGACGCTGAGTCCCGCCGCCTTGACCTGGCTGCCGCCGCCCGCCGCCATGGTGTGCACCCAGCGCAGCCGCGCGTTGGCCCGGACCGTGCGGGCCAGCGCGGACGGGTCGACGTCGGGGATGCCGTACAGCGCGTCGGCGGAGTCGAGGAGCGCTTCGTAGGAGTCCTGCTGCCGGGGTGTGCGGCGCCAGGCCGGATCACCCGCGAAGTCGGCGGGCCAGCGCATCGGCGGGAGCAGTGCCTGGTCGACGACGAGGTCGATCCGGGGCTCCAACTCCCTTATGCGGGCGCAGTTCTCCTCCGACAGCGGCGCGGCGACCGCGACCCGGAGTCGGAGCCGGAGTCGGTCCATGTCCCGTTCCGCTGCCATCAGGCGGCCTTCCTCCGGAGCGTCTCGACCTCGGCGTCGAGGTCCGCCTCGCGCGCGACGATCTCCTTGACCGCGGCGAGGGCCTCCTCGGCGCGGTGCGGGGGGATCACGATCACACCGTCGGCGTCGGCGACGACGATGTCCCCGGGTTCGACGACCACCCCTCCGATGGCGACGGACTCGCCGATCGTGCCCGGCCCGTTCTTGAACGGGCCGGCGGGAGTCAGCCCCCGCGCGAAGACGGGGATCCCGAGCTGCTCGATGATCGCGCCGTCGCGCACATAGCCGTCGACGACCGCGCCCACAGCACCGAACACGTCAAACCGCTGGGCGAGGTTGTCGCCGATGATGGCGCGTCCTTCGAAGCCGAAGGCGTTGATGACGAGGATGTCCCCGGGGCGGATGTGCTCCAGCGCGGCGATCACGGCCTTGTTGTCACCCGCGACCGTGAGCACCGGGAGCGCGGTGCCGACGGCCCTGGCCCCGTTCCAGACGGGCGCGATGCCTCCATCGACGATATTCAGCCGGTCGAGGGCGTCGCCGAGGTTGGCCACGGAGTGCTCGCGGAACTGGTCGAGCACCTGCGAGTCGACGCGCTCCCACCCCGTGCGAACACGCACGTTGTCCTGGGTCATCAAGATCCCCTTCCAGTAAGTGCGAAATCTTTCGCGTTTCGATGAACCAGTGTGCATCGCTCCACACGGCCGGACAAGGGGTGGCGGCTACTGGATCAGCTGCAACAACCACGGAAACATGGCGGAATCGCAAGGTTGACATCGATGCAACTCCGGCCCTTGACCGCCCCGAGAATGCGAACCTATTCTCATTCGCGATTCGAGTCGCAGCTTGGAGCAGTACCTCTCCGCCGGTCCCCAGGACACCGCTTCGGCCGTCCGCGACACCGAAAGTTGAAGCTATGGCAACGTCAGATCGGCTCCACTCCGCAGCAAACCAGCCAGAGGCACCGGTCATCATCCCCGTCACCGCTCAGGACGGGGTGGTTCGCAAGGCCACCGTCGCGGGCGCCGTCGGCTCGTTCGTGGAGTGGTACGACTACGGCATCTACGGCCTGCTCGTCACCTATCTCGCGGTCAACATCATGGGCGACGCCGGTGCCGGAGGGCTCTTCCTCACCAACGTCGGCTTCCTGGTCAGCTTCCTCGCCCGGCCCTTCGGCAGCGTGATCTGCGGATACCTCGGCGACAAGCTCGGCCGCAAGAAGCTTCTCGCCACTCTCCTGGTGCTCATCTCCGGGGCGACGGCCGCCCTCGGCCTCATCCCCTCCCACGCCGCGATCGGGGTGGGCGCGCCGGTTCTTCTCGTCCTGCTCCGGGTGCTGCAGGGCTTCTCGGCGGGCGGTGAGGTGGCCGGGGCGATGTCGTTCGTCGGCGAGTACGCGCCGGACGCGCGCCGCAACTACATGATGAGCTTCATCGCGGTCGGCTCGTTCGTGGCCCTCATGTTCGGCAGCGCCTTCTCCGCCGTCCTCATCACGGCCCTCGGCGACGACGCGATGACCTCCTGGGCCTGGCGGGTGCCGTTCCTGCTCGCCGTACCGCTCGGCTACGTCGGCTTCTACATCCGCAGCAGGCTGGAGGAGACCCCGCACTTCACGGCCCTGCGCGAGCAGCGGACCGTGGCCCGCAACCCGCTGAGGGAGGCACTGACCTCGAAGCGGCACCTGAAGGCGATCGCGCTCACGATCTTCCTGCCCGCACTCAACGGCCCCGGCTACTACCTGCTGTTCGTCTACATGCCGACGTACTTGAAGACCTCGCTCGGCGACCACAACTTCTCGATGGTGCGGGCGCTCATGGTCACCGCGTGCAGTCTGGTCGCCATCGTGATCTGCATCCCGCTCATGGCACGGCTGTCGGACCGGATCGGCCGCAAGCCCGTCCTCGCCTTCTCGGCGATCGCGATGGCCGTGGTGTCGTACCCCATGTTCCTGCTCATCACCACCGGCCGGTTCGGGCTCGCCTGTATCGGCACGGTCGTCCTCGCCGTGGCCTTCTCCGGCCATGCGGCGGTCGTGCACACCGTGCTCGCCGAGATGTTCCCGACCAGCGTGCGCTACTCGGCGTACAGCATCGGCTTCAGCCTCTCGACCGTCGTCTTCGGCGGCAGCGCGCCGCTCCTGATGACCGACCTGATCGAGTCGACCGGGTCCAACCTGATCCCCGCGTTCGCCTCGATCATCACCGCCGCGATCACCCTGGTCTCCGTAGCGTTCGTACGGGAGACCAAGGGCCGGCCCCTCGCATCCCACTGAACCGAACCGCACTTCGGGAGAGACACCATGGCATCCGGAATCAACTCGGTGGCCGTCGTCGCCGACCTCGGCGAGAGCTTCGGCAACTACACGATCGGTGACGACGCGGCCCTGCTCGGCCTGGTCACCGCGTCGAACATCGCCTGCGGCTTCCACGCCGGCGACCCGCGCATCATGGACCGGACCGTCGCCGACTGCGTCGAGCGCGGCATCGAGCTGGGCGCCCACCCCGGCTACCCCGACCTCGTCGGCTTCGGCCGCCGGCTCATCGAGGCCTCGGAGGAGGAGATCCGCACCGACGTCCTCTACCAACTCGGCGCGCTCGACGCCTTCGCCCGCGTGCACGGCGGCACGATCAGCCATGTCGCCCCGCACGGCCGCATGGGCTCGATCGCGCAGACCGACGCCAAGCACGCCCGCGCCATCACCGACGCGATCGCCGCGTACGACAAGGAGTACATCGTCATCTGTCAACGCGGCCTCCTCGCCGAGGAGTCACGCAAGCGCGGCCTCGACGTCGGCTACGTCTTCCTCGCCGACCGCGGCTACGGCGACGACGGCATGCCCGTCCCCCGCTCGCACCCCCAGGGTCTGATCTACGACCCCGAACTCATCGGCGAGCGCTGCGTCCAGGTCGTACGGGAGGGCACGGTGCGCTCGGTGGACGGCGACGTCGTACCGCTGGGCCACGACGTGGACGTACTGCTGCTGCACGGCGACCACCCCACCGTGCTCGCCAACGGCACCGCGCTGCGGGCCGCGTTGACGGGTGCGGATGTCAACGTCACCGGGTTGAAAGACGTGTTGGCCGAGAAGGCCAAGGCGCTGGTCTGAACTCCCCATGGCCGCCGCACAGTTCCCCGCCGTCACCGTCGAGCCCTTCGGGGACTCGGCGGTGATGGTGACCGTCCCCCACCCCGACCCGGTGATCCGCCGCACCGCGATCGTCGCCTTCCGCGAACGGTTCCTGGCGCGTCGCCCGCCGGGGGTGCTCGACGTGGTCTCCGGTCTGGAGTCGCTGCTCGTCGAGTTCGACCCGCTGGAGACCGCGCTGCCGCACGTGGAGTACGCCGTACGCCTGCTCGCGGAGCGCCTACCGGTCCAGGAGCAGGTCCGGACGCGCACGGCGCTGCGGTTCGCGGTGCCCGTCGTGTTCGACGAGGAGACCGGGCCCGATCTGGCGTCCGTCGCCGGGGAGTTGGGCGTGGCGCCCGCCGAAGTCGTCGAGGCGATCGCGGAGTCCACGTTCACGATCTCGCTGCTGGGCGCTGCGATGGCCCCGATGATGGACGGACTCCGGGTTCCCAAACCGGTACGGCGTCGGGCCGAGCCGCGGACCGACGTCGCCCCCGGCGCGCTCATGATCGCGGGCACCAACGCGATCATCCAGCCGTTCCCCGGCCCTACTGGCTGGCGGGTGGTCGGACGCACTCCGCACACCATCGTCGACATCTCCCGCCCCGAGCCCGTCTCGTTCGGCACGGGTGACATCGTGCGGTTCGTTCCGGTCACGCGGGACGAGGCGGCCGCGCTGGACGCGGGCTTCCTGCTGCCGGTGGAGGTGTCCGCATGAGAACCGTGGGCCTCGACATCACCCGCACCGGGTGGGTCACGACCTTCCAGGACCTCGGGCGCCGTGACGCCGAGCGACGGGGTGTCCCCACCGGCGGCGCGGCCGACCAGCACTCGGCGGCCGTGGCGAACATCCTCGTGGGCAACCCGCGAGGCGCCACCCTGATCGAGAACCTCGGCGGCGACCTGGCCTTCGTGCCCGACGCCGATGTCCTCGTCGCGGTGACCGGTGCCCTCTGCCGGGTCACCGTCGGCGGCGCGCCCGTCGACGGTTGGTCGCCAGTGCCGGTGCCCGCGGGCCAGGAGATCCGCGTGCGTACCGACATGGGTCTCGGCGCCCGGAACTACCTGGCCGTGAGCGGTGTGCTCGCCGCGAAGACCCTGCTGGGCAGCGCCGCACCGGATCCGCGGATGGGATTCACGCAGGAACTCGGGGCGCGGGTGCTGCTGGAGTCCGGGTTCCGCGGATTCAGGCACAGCCACTTCACTCCCCCGCTCTTCCGGCTCACCGTGCCCGTCCTGCGCTGCCCGGAGGGGCCCTGGGTCATCGACGTCGTCGAGAGCTACGGCGCCAGCTCGATCCCCGGGGTCCGGGAGCTGATCGCGCGGTCGCCGTACACCGTCACCACTCGCTCGAACCACGTCGGCCTGCGCCTCGACGGACAGGTGCTGCATCCGGACACAGACGTCGAGATCGTGTCGCACGGAGTGCCGGTCGGGGCGCTCCAGATCCCGCACGCCGACGAGCTGATCGTGCTGGGCCGGTACCGGAGCCTGACGGCCGGCTACCCGATCGTCGGGGTCGCCTCGCGGGCGTCGCTCCCGCTGCTCGGGCAGGCCGGGCCGGGCCGTGAACTGCGGTTCCGGTGGGTGGACCGGGAGACCTCGGTACGTCGGTCCGCCGAGCGGGAGAGCGAGCTGCGGGCGCTGGAGCGGGCGACGAGCGAGGCGTTCGGCGCGCTCGGTTTCGCGGAGCACTTGATCCACCCCTAGACGAGAAACTATTCTCAATTGATACGAACGTCTCACCTGGAGGACAACAGTGACGCGGACCGCGCTCATCACCGGCGCCGGCAGCGGGATCGGGCTCGAAGCGGCCCGCCTCCTCGCCCGGGACGGCATCACCGTCGTCCTCGTCGGCCGCCGCCAGGAGGAGCTCGACAAAGCCGAGGCCACGATCCACGCCGAGGGCGGAACGGCCCTCGCCCTCGCGGCGGACATCACCCGCGTCGACGACGTGACCCGTCTCCTCGACCGGGTCCACGCCGAATGCGGCCCGGTCGACATCCTCGTCAACAACGCGGGAAGCGCGTCGTCGGTGCTCAACCCGCAGTGGCTGCCGCACGACGAGTGGCGCCAGGTCCTGGACGTGAACCTCACGGCGGTCTTCCAGCTCACCCAGGCCGTCCTGCCCGACATGCTGGACCGTGACGGCGGGACGATCGTCACGGTCTCCTCGCTCGCCGCCGTCAACCCGAACCTGCTCGGCGGGGCCGCCTACGGCGCGGCCAAGGCGGGCGTCCGCAACTTCATGACCTTTCTGCACAACACCTTCCGCAACCAGGGGCTGCGGGCCGTCACCGTGCTGCCCGGCGAGACGGACACCCCGATCCTCGACAACCGCGCCCGGCCACCGGCCGTCGAGGAACGCGCCCACATGCTGCAGCCGCAGGACGTGGCCGAAGCGATCCACCTCGCGATCACGCTGCCCCAGCGGGTCGTCCTCCAGGAGATCGTCGTCGCCCCGACCCGGCAACGCGACACCTCGGCCGACCTTGAGATCAGCCGCTGGGCGGGCGCCCCCGCCGACGCCTCACCCCAGGGCTGACACCCCCCTGCCACTCCAGGAGAACCGCATGCCCTCGACCGTCACCGCCACCCCACTGTCGTCGTTCGCGCCCGCCGCGGCCGTCGCCCGGATCGCCGCCGCCTCCCGCCGGACCCAACAGCCGCAGTCCGGGGGCGACTTGGTCTCCCTCGCCATGGGCGAACCCGACTTCGACACGCCCGAGCAGGTGACCGAGGCCGCCCTCGCCGCCCTGCGCAGCGGCCGTACCCACTACTCACCCCTGCTGGGCGAACCGGCCCTGCGCGAGGCACTCGCCGACAAGCTCACCGGCATCGCCGGAGCACCGGTCTCCTCCGCCGACATCCTGATCACCCAGGGCGGCACCGCCGGTCTCGCCGCGTCGATCCTCTCCCTCGTCGACCCCGGCGACAGGGTGGTCATCCCCGACCCCACCTACTCCCTCTACGCCGACCTCGTCAGCATGGCCGGCGGAGTCGTCGTCCCCGTCCCGCTCGCCCCCGACCTGCACTGGGACCTCGACCTCCTGGGCGACGCCCTCGCCGGGGCGAAGCTCTTCGTCTTCTGCAACCCGAGCAACCCGACCGGAATCGTGCACAGCCGGGCCGAGTTGGAGACCCTCGCCGACCTCCTCGACGGCACGCCCACGCTGGTCATCTCCGACGAGGCCTACGCCGACCTCGACTTCACCGGCCGCCCGTTCACCTCGGCGATCTCCCTCGACGGCCTGCGCGACCGTACGGTCTACTGCCAGACCTTCTCCAAGAGCTACGCGATGACCGGCTGGCGCGTCGGCTATCTCTGGGGCCCAACACCCCTGATCCAGGCCGCCGCACGCATCCACAACACCTTCAACGGCTCGGTGAACACGGTCGTCCAGGACGCCGCGCTCGTCGCGGTACGGACCTGCGACGCCGACATCGCACGGATGCGGGCGGAGTACGAGCGGCGCGGCGAACTCATGCGGACGGAACTGGCCAAGGTCACGGGCCTCGCGCTCAGCACGCCCGAGGGAGCCTTCTACCAATTCCCGCGCTACGACATCGACCTGCCCTCCGTGGAGGTCGTGGCGGCACTGCGCACGCACGGCGTCGCGGTCCGGCCGGGCAGCGAGTTCGGCGCCCGGGGCGAGGGGCATCTGCGCCTGTCGTACGCTGCCGACGCGGAGTCCATCACCGAGGGCGTCCGTCGTCTGGCCCACGGCCTCTCGGCCCTGCGGTGAACACCGCCACGACGCGAACGGGGAGTCGACCCATGCGCAGTGACACCCAGCGCAACCGCAGGCAACTCATCAAGGCCGCCGCGGAGTTGTTCGAGAACTCGCCGACCCCCGTCAGCCTGACCGAGATCGCCAAGCGCGCCGAGGTGTCCACCGCGACCGCCTACCGGCACTTCTCCTCCGTCGAGGACGTCCTGCACGCCTTCCGCGCCCAAGTCGGCTCCGAACTGCGGGACTTCAGCGCGGCCCAGACCACCCGAGGCATGCAGCGCCTCGAAGCGGTGTCCCGTCACTGGGTGTCCCTCGTCCTCGAACACGGCGGCGCCATGGCCCAGATGCGCTCGCACCGCGGCTACCTGGAACGGCTGCGCGAGAACACCGGCTACCTCGCTCCCCAGGCCGAGGCGCTCACCGAACCACTCCGCCAGACCACCGAGGACCTCGGCCTCGGCGACCTCGGCGACGAAGCGCTGTTCCTGTGGAACGCGTTGTTCGACCCCCGCGACATCCTCGACATCATCAAGAGCGGCCGCACCGAGGACGAGGCGGCGTCCCGCCTCGTGGCCGCCCTGCGCGGCGCCCTCATCGGCTGGTCCACGGCACCTGAGCGGAAGTACGACTGACGTCCGCTACTGCTCACAGGGTCCCGACTCACCCGACAACTCAGGTGGATCGAGAGGTCCGTGTCGATCGTGGCGTCACGGCTGCTCCCCTGCTGTGTGAAAGAGGAGCACTGCCACGCTCACCCTCACCGCAGGTATGACGTCCGTTATAGGCCCTGTGCAGGTTGCCTCCTATAACGATCGCTATAGGAGGCAGTCATGACCGTCATCACCGTGAACACCCCGACGGGGCGCCTGAGCCTGGAGGAGCGTCGCGCGCTGGCCGAGAAGCTGACGGACGCGGTGCTCGTGCCGGAGGTCGGCCAGTTCGCACCGGCCGCGCGGGTCGGGTTCCAGGTGCACTTCGTCGAGCGTGAGCCGGACATGATGGCCATCGGCGGCCGCCTGCTGGCGGACACCGGTCAGAGGCTCGACGTCATGGTGATCGACGTGGCGGTCATGGACGGGGACTGGCACCAGGAGGTCCGGGCCGAGGTCATCGAGCGCGTCCTGGCCGCGATGGCCGAGGCCTGCGGGCTGCCGGCGCCGTCGCCTGCCTGGTGGGTCAACTTCCGGGTCATCGACGAGGGCAGCTGGGGCTCCAGCGGTGGAGTCCTCTCCGTCCTCTCCCTCCTCGACAGCGGTGTGTTCACCGAGGAGAAGATCAAGGCGATCCGCACGGCGCTCGACGCCTGAGTCCGAACGCCCCGCGCCCGGAGGAACCTCAGGCTCGGCGGGCAAGCGCGTCGTCGATCAGGGCTTCGAGCTGCTGTGCCACTTGGTCCAGCGGCTTCATGCTGCGCTTGGCCCGGCTCATGGCGATGGCGCCCTCGACGGACGCCACGATCAGGGCCGCCAGCCCCGGGGCCCGGTCGTGGTCGGCGCCGTGTTCCCGTAGCGCCTCGGTGAGCAGCCGCTCCCAGTCCTCGAACGCCTCGGCCGCCGCGACGAGCGCCGGCGGGATTTCGTCGGCCGGGGGTTCCTCGACGGAGACCGCCAGCACCGGACAGCCGGCGCGGAAGTCGCTCTCGACGACGATGCCCCGCCACAGGGCGAGAAAGGCGCGCACCCCGGCGACCGGTCCCGCGTCCAGTTCCCTGCGCAGGAGACGGGCGACGGCCGTACCCGCGTACCGCACCGCCTCGGTGGCCAACTGCCGCTTCCCCTCCGGGAAGTAGTGGTACGTCGAGCCGAGCGGGGCCTTGGCGTGTTTGGCCAGCTCCCGGATGCTCGTGGCGTTCAGGCCGCGCCTGCTGATCATGTCGGCCGCACCGGCCACGATGCGGTCACGCGACGGCGCGCTGGATCCGGCCACGGCGATGCCCCTCACTGGATGTCTCTGGATATAACGCTCGTCATAGTCTAGCGTGAGCCCCGGATATAACGACTGTCATAAACCGTGTGTGCAGCGCAAAGGGAGATTTCGCCATGCCGATGATCCGCCTCACCGTCCCGCCCGGCTCCCTGACCGAGGAGGGCCGCAAGACCGTCCAGCGCGACCTGGCCGCCGTCCTGCTCCGCTGGGAGGGAGCGCCCGACACCGCGTTCTTCCGCGCCCAGGCGTGGAGTTACCTCGTCGAACTCCCCGAAGGCGCGCAGACCACCGCGGAGGACGAGGAGCCCCGCTTCCTCGTGGACGTCACCGTCCCGCAGGGCGCGCTGTCCGAGCGTCGGAAGGCCAGCCTGGTCGAGGACGCGACGAAGACGGTGTTGGGCGCCGCCGGCCTGTCCCAGGACGACGCGATGCGCGTGTGGGTGCTGGTGCACGAGCAGGCCGAGGGCACCTGGGGCGCGGGCGGCTCGGTCATCCGCTACGCCGACCTGGTGGCACTGGCGAAGGGGCAGCGCGCCGATGCGTGAACTGACCTACGTCGCGAAGCGCACCGTCGAGTGGCGCGAGACGCCCGACCCGAAGCTCCAGTCGGACCAGGAGGCGATCGTCACCCCGGTCGCCGCCACTTCCTGCGACGTCGACTCCGCGATCCTGGCCGGGCACGGCTTCATCGACCCGCCGTTCACCCTCGGCCACGAGTGCGTGGCCCGGGTCGTCGACATCGGCGACGCGGTGACGACTGTGTCCCCCGGCGATCTCGTGGTCGTCCCCTGGTCCATCAACTGCGGCACCTGCGACCACTGCCGCGCGGGACTCACCGCCCACTGCACGGCCGTACCGCACATGGCGATGTACGGCGCGCCGATCGGCGGGAGTTGGGGCGGACTCTTCTCCGACCTGGTCCGGGTGCCGTACGCGGACGCCATGCTGGTGCCCCTGCCCGAGGGCCTCAACCCGGTCGCGATGGCCTCGGCCAGCGACAACTGGTCCCTGTCCTGGCGCCTGGTGGCACCCCATCTGAAGAACAAGCCCGGCGCCCGCGTCCTGGTCGTCGCCCGCGGCAGCATCGGTCTGTACGTGTGCGACATCGCCCGCGCGCTCGGCGCCTCCGACGTCCTCTACGTCGACCCGGACCCCGAACACCGCGAACTCGCCCGCAGTTACGGCGCCGCCACCGCCGAGACGCTGGAGCCGGTCCGGCACGGCTTCGACATCGCCGTAGAGGCGACCGGCCGCGTCGAGCAGCTCGCCCTGGCCGTCAAGTCCCTTGCCCCGGAAGGGATTTGCGAGTCAGCCGGCAACCACTTCCGCCCCGGCGAACTGCCCCTGCTCGACATGTACCTCACCGGCGTCACCCTGCGCATCGCCCGCGACAACGTCCGCAACCACATCCCCGACGCCCTCGAACTCGCCCGCTCAGGCAAAGTCGATCCCGCACGCGTCGTCTCCCACGTCCTCCACTGGGACCAACTCCCCCACGCACTCCCCGAGAAGCACCTCAAGCCCGTCTTCGTCCGGTCCGACGCCTGACCACGTACGACCACGACGACGACACCCCGACCGAGAAACTCGATGAACGCGATACCGACCGAATCCCCCGCGCCGAACCCCGGCACAGCAGGCTCGACAGGAGCGGAACTGGACCACCAACGCGCGGCGATCGCCGCTCTCGGCGACGAACTGCGGGCCCTCGTGGACGCCACTGTACGCACCGCGGCCCCAACCGAACTCCTGCACCGGATGAGGGACGAAGTCCGCCTTCTCAGAGGGCAGTTGACCGGTCGGCGACGTACCCGGGCGGAGATCCCGGCCGTCGACGAGTTCCCCGGGGAGATACGGATGTACAGCCCCGTGACGGGAGCCGGGAGCCCTCTCGCCCCGCCCATGCAGGTGACCGCGGACAGCGGTGGCGCCGTCGGCCGCTGCGCCCTCGGCATCGCCCACGAAGGCCCGCCCGGCTACGGGCACGGCGGCATGAGCGCGATGCTGCTGGACGAACTCATGGGCCGGGCCTGCATCGCCGCCGGACTGCCCGGCATGACGGTCTCCCTCCAGGTGCGCTACCGCCGGCCCGTCCCCCTGGAGACAGGCGGTGATTGTGAGCGCGCGCGCCACCTTCGGTTCCGACGGCCCGTTCAACCCGTTCCTGTGCGAACGCGAGGACGGCCTGGGCGTCCTGGACTGGGTGGTGAAGCAGCCGTGGGCCGGTGAGTCGATCGTGCTCGTCGGCGCCAGTTACGTCGGCTACACGCAGTGGTCCGTGGCGGACGCCGTGCCGCCGCAGGTCAAGGCCATGGTTCCGGTGGTGTCCAACGCGACCTTCACCATGGCGTTCAACCGCGAGGACGGCTTCGCCCTGGAGACCCCATTCACCTGGGCGGTCCAGGTCGAACGGCAGGAGCGCAGGTTCGCCAACGTGCGCAACGTGCTGGAGGAGCGGGAGATCCTCCAGGCCATGCGCACCCTGCCGCTGGGCCAGGCGGACGTCGGCCTCCTGGGCCATCGCAACAGCTACTTCCAGGACGTCCTCGACCACGACGGCGACGGCCCGTTCTGGCAGGCGGCGGACCACGCCGACAAGGTCTCCGACATCACCGTCCCGGCGAGCCTCGTCGGCGGCTGGTACGACCTGTTCCTGCCCAACCAGCTGCGCGACTTCCAGACCCTGCGCCGGACCGCACCGGACACCCCGCACCGCGTCACGATCGACCCCTGGGCGCACTGGGCGATGGACGGACTGACCACCCGCGAGGCACTGGAATCGGGCCTGGCCCTCGCCAAGGGCGAAACACCTCCAGAGCGCGCTCCGGTACGCCTGTTCGTCATGGGCGAGGACAAGTGGCGCAACTTCCCCACCTGGCCGCCCCCGGGATACGAGCCGCAGCGCTTCCACCTCCAGCCAGGCGGCGCCCTGGCCACCGGCCTGCCCGCCGACTCGACGCCGGACGACTACCACTACGACCCGGCCGACCCGACCCCCGCGGTCGGGGGCGTCCGCATGTGGACCCTGCAGAAGTACGGCCGCGTGAACAACGCCAAGCTGGAGGCCCGCCCCGACGTCCTCACCTACACAACTCCCGCCCTGGACAAGGACGTCGAGGTCGTCGGAGAGGTGAGCGCCGAGATCTACTTCCGCTCCAGCCTGCCGTACGCCGAAGTGTTCGTGCGCCTGTGTGACGTGGACGAGAAGGGGCGCTCGACGAACGTCTGCGACGGTCTGCTCAGCCTCACCGACGCCGACGAGACGACGTGCGCGTCGGTCCGACTGTGGCCGACGGCCCACCGTTTCAAGCGCGACCACCGCATCCGGGTCCAGGTCTCCAGCGGCGCTTTCCCCCGCTTCAACCGCAATCTCGGTACCGGCGAACCCCGAGCCACCGCTGTCACGCTCCGCGCCGCCACTCAGCAGGTCTTCCACGCCCCGGAGCATCCGTCCGCGATCGTGCTGCCGGTCCGGCAGGTCTCCTGAAGAAGCTCGGATCGCTGTGAGTCCGGTGGCCGTCCGCCGGAGTCACAGCGAGCCGAGCAGGCCGTTGAGGATGCCGTCCTCGGCGAGGTAGAAGGCGAGACCACTCAGGGGAGCGAGCGCCGCGCACAGCCAGTAGCGGTGCACTCCGGCACGCGCCAGATAGACGGTCAGGAGGAGGGTGAGCAGCGCGCCGACGGTCAGGAAGACGGCCGCCTCGCCCCAGTAGTGGAGCGTCCACCCCAGCCAGAGCCCCTCCCCCAGCACCACCATCACGATGGCCGCCCCGGCCACGGCCCGTACGTCACCCTGCCCGCGCCGTACCGTCCATCCGGCCCAGCCCAGCAGCGGTCCCCCGGCCAGTCCCGCCACCGACCACACCGCTGCGGTTCCGAGCCCTCCGGCCCCGAAGGTGTCCCCGAGGGCGGACGCCGCGTAGTAGCCGGTGCAGGTGGTGAGCATCATCAACGCGCCGCCCCACAGGGCGAATTGCCGGGTACGGATCAGCGCACCGGCCGCGGCGGTCCAGATGATCCACGTGGACACCGAGTTGGTCGCCCGCTCCAGCAGGGGTGACATCCCGTGCAGGCCGTACGTCGCCCAGCCGAGCAGCAGCCCGAAGGCCGCGGTCGCGGCGAGGACGGTGACGGGGGCGTCGTGACGGGACGCGGTTGTGCTCGTGGTCGTGGTCGTCATGGCCGGCCACTATACACATTGCGTATACGTTCAGTGTATAGCCGCTGGGTCCAGAGCGAATCGAGGTCCGTTCCGATCGAACGGTGTGGAGCGGCATGTGAACTGCCCCTCCACACCGTCATACGTGACAGCGGTCAGCTCTTACCGAGCAGCCGCCAGATCTGGTTCTTCTTGGTGCTCAGTACGCTCGCCGCGTCACAGGTCCACTGATGGATCAGCGCGCCGGCCGTGGTCGAGACGCCGGTGACGTCGACGCACTTCCCGCTGTGGACGGCGACCAGTTGGTAGTCGTGGGTGTTGCCGAGTGCGGTGACGGGGTTGAGCGTGAACTGCTGGTTGGTGGCGGCGTTGCAGGTGTACTGGATGACGGCGGCGCCGTCGGTGGTGGAGGCGCCGGAGACGTCCAGGCACTTGCCGCTCAACTCGTTGACCACGGTGTAGGTGTTGGTCTTGCCGGTGACCGGCTTGAGGTCGAGCATCTGCTGGTAGCCGCCCTCGCAGTAGTACTGCTGGTACTGCGTGCCGTTGGCCGTGCTGACTCCGGTGTCGTCCAGGCACTGGCCGCTGTTCTGGCTGACGGCGACAGTGGACACGGTGGCGTTGGACGGGGGCAGCAGCGTGACGGTGTAGCCGTCCTTGGCGTTCGTCCACGGCAGGCTCACCGAGGCGGCGTTGCCGCTGACCGTGAGGGTGGTGTCGGCGATGGTCTCAGGGCCGGTCACGGCGGCCCCGCTGTTGTACGGGACACGCTGGACGACGGCACGGACCTGGCTGTTCTCCACGACCGACGTGGTGTTGAGCCCCGTCAGGTTGACGGTGACGGTGCCGGTGTTGCCGCTGCTGCCGAGCAACACCTTCGCGTTTCCTGCCGAGTTGTCCTTGGTGGCCAGACCGTCGGTACCGGTGCCCGGCGTGAGCTTGACGATGTTGCCGGTCTGGGAGCCGTAGTAGCGGTACATGAACCACTCGCCGAGCGGCAGGTACTGGCCCGCGCTGTTCTTGGTGAGCAGGTTGGCCTCGTTGTCGTGCAGCGCGGTGCCGGAGGCCCAGTTGCCGCGCAGACCGTCGGCGCCGGCCCGCTCCAGGCGGCCGATGAACCAGGCGCCACCGCCCGGGGACTGCATCGACAGGGTGGCGTACTCGTTGATCTGGTAGGCGCGGGTGTTGGTCAACCCGGCCGCTGCGAGCGTGGAGTTGGCGCGGCCGACGTCGGTGGCGGGGTCACCCGGTTCGTCGTGCCAGCTGTAGATGTCGGGCGCGACGTTGTTCGCCTTGATGTAGGTCAGATACGTCGTCCACCAGCTGTTGGAGGAGTTCGGCTGGCCGGCGATGCTCGGGCCGACGATGAGCTGCGAGGGGAACGCGGCGCGGACCTTGGCGTAGAAGCGCGACCACATCTGGAGGTACTGCGTCTGGGACGCGCCCCAGAAGCCGCTGCCGTCGGGCTCGTTCCACAGGTCCCACTGGACCGTCATGTTGTTGGCCTTGACGTCACTGATGAGTTGGGCGGCGAAGGCGTCGAACTGGGTCCAGTCGCCGTTGTCGCCGGGCCAGCCCTGGCTGGTGGTGCCGTCGGCGCCCCACAGGTCGTGCGGGAGGAGGACGAAGGTGCCGCCGAGGGCCGCGGTGCGCTTGTACTGGGCGAGAGTTGAGGCCCAGCGGGTCTGGTAGTCGGCGAGGCTGGTGGCGTAGCCGCCGCTGTTGAGCTGGGCGCCGCCGGCTCGCATGAAGTGCCACTTGATGTCGGTGAAGAAGTGGTCCTGCGGCAGCGAGCCGTCCGGCGTCATCCCGTAGATCATGCCGGAGGCGTGGTACGTGGGGGCGCCGCCGGCGGTGGAGAAGTCGACGGTGACGGAGGTGTCGGCGGCCTGGGAGGGGACGGCGGGCAGGAGGGTCCCGGCCAGTGCGGCGAACAGGGTGACGAGGGCCGAGGCCGCTCGCCGTCCGGGGCGGTGTCTGCGTGCTGTTCGGGGTGGCGGTGTGGTGTGCATGGCGGCTCCTGGTTGAGGGGGTGCTGCCTGGGCGCGGAACGCCCAGGTGGTCTGTCAGCCGCCGACGGCCTCGGCGGTCTCGGCACGCCGGAGCTCGTGGGCCTCGGCGAGGAGGAGGTAGCTGCTGGCGGTCCAGGTGTAGGCGCGGTCGCGCAGGCCCGCGCCGGTGAGGGCGTCGAAGTTCTCGGCGAAGCCCGAGGCCTCGCACAGGGCACGGAAACGGGCGCTGATCTCGTCCGCGAGGCGCTCGTGCCCTGCGCGGCGCAGGCCGTCCTCGATCAGGACGGTGGACGGGGCCCAGATCGGGCCGCGCCAGTAGCCGTCGTCCAAGTAGTGCGGTGAGGTGGGCAGTTCGGTGGCGAGACCGTACGCGGTGAGGTGGGCCTCGATGCGTTCGGCCAGCGCGTCGCCGATGCTCTCGGGCAGGTGCTCGCCGAGCACGACGGGCATCAGGTCGAGCAGGCTGGAGCTGGTCCAGGTGGCTCCGCTGTCCGCCGAGCGGGCGACGAACCGGTCGCCGGTCCACAGCTCGTCGAGCAGCGCCGTCTGCGTCGCGTCGGCCGTCCGGGTCCACTTGCGTGTGTCGTCCGGCAGCCCCAACTCGTCGGCCAGTTCGGCGAGTTCGCGCAGTTGGAGGACGAGAAAGGCGACGAGGTCGGCGCTGACGATCACGCGCTCGGGGTCGAAGGTGGTGGCGTTGTCCCAGCCGCTGTCGTTGCCGTGCTGGTAGTGCGGAAGCGCGGACCCGGGTGCGCGTCGCATGGTGAGCCAGAAGTCCGTCCAGCGGACCAGCCGGTCGTACACCTCGGTCAACTCGGCCCGGCTGAGCGGCTCGGGGAGACGTCGGCGCAGGTGGCGCAGGGCCCAGCCGTGGATGGGCGGTTTGACGAAGTTGTGGAGGATCTCCGAGTGCGTCACCGAGTCGGGCAGCGCGCCGGTCTCGTCCTGGTGGTCGAAGGGCAGGGAGAACTGGTCCAGGGCGAGTGCGGGGCTTCCGGCAGCCAGGGCAAGGGAGTTGAAGCAGTGGTCCCAGCTCCACACCTTGTCCATCCAGTGCTTCGACATCAGCACCGCGGGCCGGGTGACGAAGCCCAGCGGCCGGACGGTCGCGGACCACAGCACGTAGGCGGCGAGTTCCGCAGCGGGCGTGTCGGAGGTGCGCCAAGGTGCGACCGAATCGGCGAAGGCGCCGAACGCGTCGCGCGCGGTGTCCACGACCTGGTCGAAGGATGCCGACGGGGCGTAGGGGCGGCGCGCGGTCTCGTACTCCTCGACCGCGACCTCCCAGGCCGCGCCGCCCCCGGCGCCGATCGTGACACCTCGCGCCGCGCTGCCCAGACTCTGTGCGCCGGACGCCTCGGTCACGGTTCCCGACAGCACGGTGACGCGGTAGCGCCGGCCGGTCTCGTACGAGGTGAACACATAGGCCCCGGTGCCGGGTTCGCGGTAGAAGTACGTGCCGCTGAACGGGGTCAGTACGGCCGCCGCCGCGCCGATGCGCAGGCCGAGCCCGGCACCGCGCAGGCGTACGGTGTCCGGCGATGCGTAGGCGAGGTCGATGCGGCCTTCGGCACCGGTCCAGCTGAGCAGACTCGGTGTCGCGTGCGGGCTGGTGGCGGCGCGGTCGCCGGTGGCCGGGTCGAGCGGGACGAGACGCAGCACGGCGTGCATGCCGTTCTGGTGCGAGACGAGGTGCAGGTCTTCGGCGTACGTCTTCTCCGCCACCACGGGTGAGATGCCGAACCATGACCCGCGCGTGCTGAACGGGATGTCGTGGACGGAGAAGGCCGGGCCGGACGGGGCGGCGGTCATGCAGCGTGACTCGTTTCTGGAGCAGGGGTGATCGGCACGTGGGCAGGGGTGATCGGCACACGGGCGAGCGGGAATCAGGGAGACGTCAGTCCTTGACGGCGCCTGCGGTCACGCCGGCGGCGACGTAGCGCTGGGCGAGGACGAGGATCACCGTGGCGGGCAGTGAGGCCACGACGGCGGTTGCCATGATGGCGTTCCACTGTTGGTTGTTGTTGCCGATGTAGTGGTAGATGCCGAGGGTGATCGGCTCGTGGGCGCCGCCGTTGGCGAGGGTGCTGGCGAAGACGAAGTCGGACCAGGACCACAGGAACGCGAACAGCGACACCGTGACGATGGAGTTGCGGCTCATCGGCAGCACGATCGACCAGAAGGCGCGTACGGGCCCGGCGCCGTCCGTCTTCGCGGCCTGGAGCAGTTCGCCGGGGATGCCGGACATGAACGCGGTGAAGATCAGCACGGCGAACGGCACGGCCAGCGTGGAGTCCGCGACGATCAGGCCGGGCACCGACTGGAGCAGGCCGAGGCTGAGGTAGATGGCGTAGAAGCCCATCGCCATGATGATGCCGGGGATCATCTGGGCGACCAGGAAGAGGAAGCTGAGCACTCCGCCGCCGCGGGGGCGGAGTTTGGCCAGGGCGTAGCCGGCCGGCGCGGCCAGGGCCACCGTCAGTACGACCGTGCCAAGACCGATGACGAGGCTGGTGCCGAGGTAGGGCAACTGCTGGTCCAGGACGGCGCGATAGCCCTCCAGGGTGCCGTGCAGGGGGATCAGGTCCGGCGGGCTCTTGCGCATGTCCTGGTCGCGGGTGAAGGACACGTTGAGCATCCAGTAGACGGGGAAGAGCATCACCGCGGTGAACAGGACGCCGATGGCCGTCTGCCACCACGTGCGGTTGGTGCGTCGGTTCGTGACAGTGCCGTTCATGACAGTGCCTGCTTCCGCTGGACCCTGGCGTAGACCAGTCCGAACACCAGGGCGGCGACCACCAGCAGGTTTCCTACGGCCGCTCCCGGGCCGAAGGCCGGCAGCAGGTTGCCGAAGCCGAGCTGGTAGGACCAGGTGGCGAAGGTGGTGGAGGAGTCGGCCGGGCCGCCCTTGGTCATGATCCAGATGATGTCGAAGACCTTGAGCGTGTAGACGAGACCGAGGAGGAGGGTGATCGCGGACACCGGGCGCAGCAGCGGGAAGGTGATCCGCCAGAACCGCTGCCAGGCGTTCGCGCCGTCCAGGGCGGCCGCTTCGTAGAGGCTCGCGGGGATGGACTGGAGGCCGCTATGGAGGACGACCAGGTTAAAGGGGACGCCGATCCAGATGTTCGCGATGATCACCGAGGCCAGTGACCAGCCCGGCGTGGTCAGCCAGTTGACCGGTCCGATGCCGACGGTGTGCAGGGCCGCGTTGACGACACCGGAGTCGCTGTTGAGCATCCACGACCAGGTGGACGCCGACACGATCAGCGGAAGCAGCCAGGGGACGAGGAAGAGCGCCCGCAGGGTCGCGGAGAGCCGGAACCGCTGGTTGAAGAAGACCGCGAGCGCCAGGCCGATGGCGTACTGGAAGAACAGGCACACCGACGTGAAGACCACGGTGTGCAGCAGGGCCGGGGCGAAGGTCGGATCGTCAAGGACCGTGCGGTAGTTGGCCAGGCCCGTGAAGGGTGCGTTGCCCTGGACGAAGGACCGGACCGTGTAGTTGCGCAGGCTCAGGTCGATGTTGCGGTAGAGGGGATAGGCGTAGAAGAGGACGAGGTAGAGGGTCACCGGGGTGAGGAAGCCCCAGGCGGCCCACTGCTGGGAGGTGGGGCGGCGCCGGGCCCGGGGTGGTGCGGTGGGGGCCGCACCGCTGGCCTGGCGCGCGGGCCGCCGGTGCGGCAGTTTCGTCGTGTGGCTCATCAACAGGCTCTGGTTCCCGGCTACTTGACGGCGGACTGCGCCGCGGCCAGGGCGTCCTTCGGCGACTGCGCACCGCTGAGGGCGGACTGGACCGCCTTCCACAACTGCTCGGAGATCTTCGGGTACTTGGTGCCCAGGTCGTCGCTGGTGCGTCCCTTGGCGGCCTTGACCGCGTCGACCCAGGGCTTCAACTCGGCGTTCGCGGCGACCTGTTTGGCCTGGACCTCGGTGGTGGGGGCCACGTAGGACAGCGTGGTGTCGGTGGTGAGGAGGTTGTCGGTGCTGGTCAGGCAGGTCACGATCTTCTGGGATGTCGCGTAGCGGTCGGTCTTGCCCTGGACCGGGATGGTGACGAACTCGCCGCCGGTCGGGGCGGACGCGTTGCCGCCGTCGGCGGCGGGGACGGGGATGACCCCGTAGTCGAAGCCGGCCTTCTTGGCGTTGGCGAGCTGCCAGGTGCCGTTCTCGCTGAAGGCGTAGTCGCCGGTGGCGAACTCCTGCCAGCTGGTCGTCTGGGTGTTGTTGAGGACCGAGTTGGGGGCGTAGCCGTCCTTCAGCCAGTCCTTCCACAGGGTCAGGGCGGAGACGGCCTTGTCCGAGTCGAGCGCGGTCAGTTGGGCGCCCGCTCCCCAGTACCAGGGCAGGAACTGGAAGGTGCCCTCCTCGGTGCCGATCGCGGAGAACGTGATGCCCTTCTTGCCGGCCTTCTTGACCTTGGCGAGCGCGGCGGTCAGCGACTTCCAGTCCTTGACGGTGGCTACGTCCACCCCGGCCTGCTTCAGCACCGTCTTGTTGTAGTAGAGGGCGAGGGTGTTGGCGCCGATCGGGGTGCCGTACGTCTTGCCGCCCGTCTGTCCGGCGGCGAGGAGGTTGGGGTTCACCTTCGAGGTGTCCAGCTTGTTGTCCGCGGTCGTGGTGAGGACGCCGGCCTCGGCCAGGGTCGACACCACCGGGTTGTCGACGATGAGGACGTCGGCTGAGTTGTCCTGCTGGGCGGCGAGCAGCGCCTTGTTCGCCAGGTCGCTGGTGTCGAAGGCGGTCCGCTTGATCTTCACCCCGGCCTTGGTGCCGCAGGCGTCGAGCAGCTTGGCCCACGCGGAGCTCTTGTCGAACTGCGGGTACGGGTCCCAGATCGTGTAAGTGCCGCTGTCCGCCGCCTTGGTGCCGGTGCTGCCCGACCCGGAGGAACAGGCGGTGGCGGTGCCGGCGACGGCGAGGACGGTCACGGTCACGGCGGTGAGGCGGAGCCGTCTGACGGAGCTGTGCATGGCGCGTTCCTTCGTTTTCGGGCACGGGTGTGCCGAGGGAGGGTGACGAGCGGGGGGAAGCGGGCATGCCGGACAGCCACGGCGGTGATGAGGGGACGGCGGTGCCCGTGATCCGTGGTGAGGTGGTGGTGCGGGGCTAGGTCAGCGGGCCTCGGTGGACGACGGCGTGCCGGGCCCGGTGCTCGCGCGCAGCGAGATGGGCGGGGTCAGCAGGTGGTGGCGGGGCGGTGCGTCGGGGTGGTCGAGCCGCTCGACGAGGAGGTCGACGGCGTGTCGGCCCATCTCCTCCGCCGGCACGTCCGCCGCCGTGAGCTGCGGGGTCACCGTCTCCGCCCACCGGCCCGCCACGACGCCGGTGACGGAGAAGTCGCGCGGTACATGACGGCCGGACTGGGACAGCCCGCGGTACAGACCGCCGAGCGCGGCCTCGTTGAGGGTGACCAGGGCCGTGGTGGCCGGGTCGTCGTGCAGGATCTGTTCCAGGCAGGCCTGGCCGGACGCGGCGTCGTCCCCGCAGCAGTACGTCCGGACGGTGAGCCCGCGTTCGGCCGCGGCCTTGGTGAAGCCGTCGAGCCCTCGGTGGGCGGACTCGTATCCGGCCCGCAGCAACTGTTCGGGACGGTTGACGAAGGCGACCCTGCGGTGGCCGAGGTCCGCGAGGTGATGGACACACGCCGCCGCCAGCGCGGTGTGGTCAAGGCCGACCCACCAGGTGCCCTCGGGACGGGCGGTCCGGCCGATGGCGACGGAGGGGAAGTCGAGGGCGGCCAGGTGATCGACCCGGTCGTCCTCCAGTCTGATCTCCATCAGGATCGCGCCGTCGACCCGCCGCTCCCCCAGCATCCGCTGGAACGAACGGTCGCTGTCGACACCGCTGGGAGACAGCAGTACGTCGTAGTCCTGGGCGGCGGCCGCCTCCACCACACTGCCGATGAAGTCGAGTTGCATACCGGTGTAGTGATTGCCGGCCGGCGGGAAGACCAGGCCGATGGTGTTGGTCCGGCCGTTGGCCAGTGCGCGGGCGCTGGCGTTGGGCCGGTAGCCCAGCTCGTCGATGACGCGCTGGATCTTCCGGCGGGTGTCCTCCGACACCGGGCGCTTGCCGCTCAGCGCGACGGACACGGTGCTCCGCGAGACACCGGCCCGGCGGGCGATCTCACCGATGTTCACGGGCACTCCTTGGCTGGGTCGAACCGGTTCGATGACTCCGAGACTCGGAACCAGTTGTCGAACCGGTTCGCGTGAAGTGAAGGTAGGAACAACCCCAGCCGCTGTCAACACCTCGCGCGACACTTCTCGTAACACCCCTGGAATCCAAGGGGAACCCCAGAGGGAGCTGCGGAGGGAGCCGCCGCAACTGCCTCCGTCGGAGGTATTGCCGGTGGATTTCCGCGCTGCTAGGTTCCGTCGAACCGGTTCGACCGGACGGAGGCCAGCGAGTGACCCGCACACAGAACGCGGCAGGCACGGGCGGCCGTCAGGGCCCGTGCCTGCCGCGCTTCCTGGAGGGGGGCTACATCGGGCAGGTGTTCTGGAAGGCGACGGTGTTGGGGTCGTTCGGGGTCGGGCACAGGAACTGGTCGTAGCGGGTGTCGTTGTCGACGAAGCGCTTGAGCCAGCTGATGCTGTATTTGGCGATCGTGTTGTTGGCGCTGGCGAAGGTGAAGTGTTCGGCGTTCCTGAGTTCGATGAACGCCTTGTCGCGGTCGTTGGTCAGGGCGTTGTAGGCGGGCAGGGTGAAGGTGGAGACGGGGGCGATGTTGTCGTTGTCGGCGCCGTAGATCATGGTGGGCACCGTGATCTGGTCACCTACGTTGACGATGTCCCAGGGCGCCAGCGCGATGGCCGCCTTGAGCGACGGTGTGCTCGCCGCGCTCTCCAGCGTGCCGCCGCCGCCCATCGACCAGCCCATCACGGCCGTCCGGGTGGGGTCGATCTCGTTCTTCACCGCGCTCTTGGTCGTCAAGTAGCTGAGCGCGGCGAGTTGTTGGTTGCTGCGGTCGGTCGGGAAGTCCCACAACGCGTTGCTGTCGAGGGTCATCACCACGAAGCCCTGCGAGGCCAGCCGGGGTCCGTACCAGGCGATCTCCGCCTGCGGCGCGACGAAGCCCGGCATGATGACGACGGCGCCGAAGGTGCCCTGGCTGGTGTCGGTGGGGAAATAGACGGTGCCGGTGTTGAAGCCCGGGCCGCTGCCGGACGGCACATTGACCTGGGCGACGGTGAACGGGCCGGTCTCGGCGGTGACGCTCGCCTCGGTCGGGGCCGGGCCGCGCTGGTAGGGGTTGCCGGCGGCCGCCTGGGCGGGGGCGATGAGGGCGAGGGCGATCGAGGTGACGATCGCGAGGATCGCCATGAGCGCTCGGGGGCGGAGCAGTTTCACGGAACTCCTCTCGGACGAGCTGTCAGTTGGTGTAGACGGCGGGGACACCGCTGACGCTGCTGTCGGCCACGGGGGCGTAGGTGGCCGAGAAGTAGCCGTTGCCCGCACACAGCAGGGAGCCGGAGACCTTGGTGAACGCCTGGTTGGTGAAGGTCAGGCTGGTGGAGCTGTTGGAGCTCACCGCGGAGAGACCGGGCGCCTGGTAGACGCAGGTGACGGAGCCCAGGAGGGTGGAGAGGACCACCGTGGTCTGGATCGTGCCGCCCGGGGCGGGGGTCACCGTGACGGTGCCGTCGGAGGAGGCGGCGGTGCTGTAGGGCAGGCCGTTGACGGTGATGCTCCGCACCGAGTTGACGCCGAAGACGTTGCTGGTGCAGCCGCTGAACGTCTGGGAGGTCGCGGACTCGGTGGCGGTGCCCGGGGCGGCGGGGTTGTCCGTCACCGTGGCGGAGAGCGTCGAACCGGTGCAGCTGATGCCGGAGCTGCCACCGCTGCTGGTGGCGAGGGTGGCCTTGGTGCCGCCGGCCAGCGAGGCGGTGAGTATGTCGCCGACGGATACGGCGGTGCCGGCGGCGCTGCCGTAGGTGAGCACCGCGCTGTCCGCCGAGGCGGCGGTGGCGGGGAGCAGGGCCAGGGCCGTCAGGGCGGCCGTGACGGCGAGGGCGGGGACGGTGTATCTGCGCATGCGGGGTCCTCTGACAAGGGAGTTGGTGACGAGGACGGGTCGCTGCCCCCGGCTCGGGGGTGAAGGCTGCGATCCGCGCAGGGCGGTTCCCGGGACAGCGGGAACTGCCGGACCGGTGCACGTCTCCGACCCGGGGTCAGGGACGCGAGGGCACTTGTTGGCGGCCTTGCGGGTGCGTGACACTGACGGCGCCGACGGCGTCCCGCCGCAGGTCCGCGCAAGAAGAAAACCTGTGAGAGTTGTAAACCTGACGGGTATTCAAGTCAATACAGTGCGCGCGAGTTCCCGAGGAAGGACGCGGAATGGCAACTGGCCCGTCGGTGCCGCCTGCGCTCGTACTGCCCGGTACCCGCATGGCCCGCGACCCGGAGCGCTCGCTGCGCCGAGGGCCCCGCCGCACCTCCCCCGAGGTGGTCGCCGCCAACCAGCGCGACCGGCTCCTCGACGGCTTCGTCCGCACGGTCGCCCAGGTCGGCTACGCCCACACCCGCGTCAGCGACATCTGCCAGGCCGCGGGCGTGACCAGGCCCGTCTTCTACGACCTCTTCAAGGGCAAGGAGGACGCCTTCCTCGCCGCCCACCGGTACGGCACGACCATGGTCATCGGCGCCATGGAGGAGGCCCACGCCAAGGCACCGGACTGGCCCGGTGCGGTCCGAGCCGGGCTCGGCGCGCTGCTCGGCATACTCGCCGACGCGCCCTCGTTCGCGGTGATGGCGATCGTGGAGATCGACGCGGTCGGGCCTGCCGGGTGGGAGGCGCGCGAGGCACTGCTGGCCCGCTTCCGGGACTTCTTCACCGACCTGCCCTCAGTGGAACTGCCCATCCCCACCGACGAGTTGGTGGACACGGTGGTCGGCGGGGTCTACTCCGCGATCTACCGGCGGATCGCCGCCGACCGGATCGCCGAGCTGCCCGCCCTGCTGCCCGGCCTGACCTTCTCGGTGCTGGCCCCCTTCCTCGGCCCGGAGCACGCGGCCGCCCGCCTCACCGAGTCGGCGCCCTCCGCCGACCCCCTCTCCACCTCCTGCCTGAATCGGGACGCCTGAGCACGTCCCGGTGTTCCCGCCTCAGCACGGCTTGCGCCACACCCCCAGCTCCAGTCTCTTCCGCATCGACGACAGCCTCAGCCTCCGGGACTCGGCGCAGAAGCGGCTCGTCGGCTCCGCGTACTCCACGTGGAAGACCGCCTTGCCGGCCGCGATGAAGGGCGACAGGCGCGCGCACTCGTCGTACTGGGCGCACTCCTCGTTGACCGCGAAGTCGAAGTCGGGCAGGAGTTGGGGGATCTGCGGGAGGTCGTTCTTCAGGCCCACGGACAGCCCGCGTTCATGCGCGATCGACGCGATCATGCGGTTGTAGCGGAGCTGGTCGCGCGCGGTGAGCGGGAAGCCGGTGTCGTTGCCGTAGCCCTCCACCAGGTCCGGCTCCACCGCGTCGAAGCCCTTGTCGCGGCACATGTCGAAGCGCCGCTCCATGATGGGCCGCAGTACGGTCAACTTGCGGATGTCCAGCCAGCGTTCGCCCGCCCAGCCGTTCTGCTCGCCGAGCAGCGAGCGGGGGAAGTCGGCCTTGTCGGGGCGGAAGTTCTCCCACGCGCCGACGTTGATGTAGCAGATGACCTTGCGGCCGTCGCGGTGCAGCCGGGCCACGTCCGCCGCCGTGTTCTCGAAGCCGTCGATGTCGTAGACGGGTACGTCCACCGACGGGTCGACCCTGCTGTCGAGCTGCCACTGCCAGGCCAGCCCGGGGTGGGGCTGCCAGCGGCTCTCCTCCGGCTCGGTGCCGGAACAGCCCGCGAGTGCCAGGGTCAGCGCCGACAGGATCACTCGTGCCGTGTACTTCATTGTTCCGTTCCGGTCAGTGCGGGCGTCAAATCGGCCCAGGGGTTGGGTAGTTCGCCGGTCACGGGGCCGCTGACCCCGGCGCCCCGCTCACGCGCGGTGCGCACCGCGAGCGGCACCAGCACCTCGGGGACGCCGTAGACGAGATGGCACAGCCGCTCGGGCGGCAGGCGCATGGCCCATGACGGGCGGGTGAACACCGAGACGTACGTCGACCAGTGGCCCTCGAAGGTGACGGTCAGGTCGGCCAGGCGGGCGTAGCCGCGCGCCGGGTACATCCCGGGGTTGAGGACCACCGTCCCCGCGCCCAGTTTGCGCAGCGTCCGCACCAGCCGCCGGCAGCGGGGCAGCGCGTGCCGTGTCGCCGTCACCCGGTCGAGGAAGCAGCCGTCGACCGCGTACCACTCCTGGTGCCGGCGCAGGTCCACCGCGACCTCGGCCTGTGCGCGCAGCCCGTAGTCGGTGTCGACGTAGCCGAGGATCCGCGCGCCTGCCCCCCTGAGCGCCCCGGCCGCCGCGGTGAACGCGGGGTCGGGCCGCTCGCCGGGCCCGTTCGCGGGGTTGAGGATCACGCCGTACGTGCGCCCGGCCGCCTGGATCAACTGGTGCCAGGCGCCCGGGTCTTCGGCGGGGTGCACATACAGCGGGACGAGCAGGCTCACGGTGATCCGTCGGCTTCCCACAGGGCGGCGAGCGCCTCGTCGAGGGTGTGGAGGGGGCGCCAGCCCAGCGCCTCCTCCGCCGCGCCGATCGCGGAACACTGCCACGACACCTCGCCCGAGCGGACCGAGCGACCGCTCCCCGCCTTCTCTTCGATACGGCCCCGGAAACCGGCCAACTCCGCCAGGCGGTGCACGAGTTCACGCACCGGGACGGCCCGGCCGGAGCCGATGTTCAGCACCGGCAACAGCGGTTGGGGCGCGGTGACCGCGAATTCGACCGCCCACGCCACATCGCGTACGTCCACGAAGTCGCGGTGCGCGGAGAGGTCACCGAGCCGCAGTACCGTGTCGGGGTCGCGGCCGGCCTGCCGTAGCAGCGCGGTCATCCGGCCCGGCAGCCCGGCGGGCGGTGCTCCGGGGCCCACGGGGTTGCCGACGCGCAGCACCACCGAGTCGAGGCCGGACGAGGTGACTACGGCTGTGCCCGCCAGCTTGGTCGCCCCGTACGGGCCGACCGGGCGGGTCGCCGCGGACTCCGTCACCGGGTTGCCCGGCTCACCCGGCCCGTACTCGGCGGCCGAGCCCAGGTGCACCAGCCGGGCCGTCGGAGCCGCGTCCCGCAGCGCGGCGCAAAGTACCGCAGGGCCACGGGTGTTGAGCTCGGCGAGGGTCACCGCGTCGCCGCCGGTCGCGCCCGCGCAGTTGACCACCGCGTCGGGTTCGACCGAGGCCAGGGTCTTGGCCAGCTCCGCCGGACGGACGGAGGCGAGGTCGACCTCGTGGTCCGCGCCGGGAGAACGGCCGGCCCGGAGGACCTGCGCACCCCGCAAGGTGCGCAGCCGTTCGGCGACATGGGCTCCGAGATAGCCGGTGGCACCCAGGACGAGAATGCGCATGGGGTGCTCAGGCCCCCTTGAGGAGATGGGACTTGCGGGACGTGAACTCGGCGTTGGCCCGGTCGTAGTCGTCGGGGCGTCCGATGTCGAGCCAGTAGCCCCCGAAGTCGTAGGCGTGCGGCTGGTTCTGATCCCGTATCAGGTCCAGGACCAGCTCGTCGAAGCCCAGCGGCAGCCCGGGCGTGTAGCCGTCCAGGGTGTCGCGCGAGACGCCGTAGACGCCCATGGAGACGCGGTAGTCGATGCTCGGTTTCTCGGTGAAGGCGGTCACCCTCGACAGGTCGGTGGTCAGCACCCCGAAGTCGATGTGCACCTTGCGGGCGTACGTGGCGATCGTCAGCGGCGCCCCCGACTCCTCGTGCGTGCGCAGCATGTCCGCGTAGTCGAGGTCGGTCAGGACGTCGCCGTTCATCACGAGGAAGGTCTCGGGCAGCTTCTCGCGCAGCGTGAGCAGCGGGCCCAGGGTGCCCAACGGGCTTTCCTCGGTGGCGTAGTCGATGTCCATGCCCCACTGGGTGCCGTCGCCGACGTAGGCGCGGATGATCTCGCCGAGGTGGCCGATGGCGATGGTGACGCGGGTGAAGCCGGCCGTGGCCAGTTGGCGCAGCACGATCTCCAGGATGGCGTGCTGGTCGCCGATGGGGACGAGCGGCTTGGGCAGCGCCGTGGTGTAGGGCCGCAGCCGGACACCCTTGCCTCCCGCCAGGATCACTGCATGCATGGGACTCCTCCTTCGTGGGGTTCGTGAGGGCGGTGCCCGGCGGTTCAGATGTTGTAGATGCCGGTCTTGTACCGGGCGAGGTTGGCCGGGGCGCGGAAGAACTCCACGGTGTGCGCGAGCCCTTCCTCCAGGGTGTGCGCGGGCTGCCAGCCGGTCGCGGCGGTGAGCCGGCTCGCGTCCGCGACCAGCCGCATCACCTCGGAGTTGGCGGGTCTGATGCGCGCGGTGTCCTCGCGCATGTCGAGCGCGGTGTCCATCACCTTGCCGATCAGCGCGACCAGGTCGCCGACCGAGATCTCCCTGCCGGTACCGGCGTTGAAGGTGCGGCCCACCACCTGTTCGGCGGGCGCGGTGCCGACGGCCAGGAACGCCTGCGCGGTGTCCTTGACGTAGGTGAAGTCCCGGGTGGGGCTCAGGTCGCCGAGGGTGATCGTCCGTTCCCCGGCGGCCACTTGGCCGATGACGGTGGGGATGACGGCCCGCATCGACTGGCGCGGCCCGAAGGTGTTGAAGGGCCTCAGCGTCACCACGGGCGTCTCGAAGCTCGCGTAGTAGCTGTCGGCCAGCCGGTCGCCGCCCGCCTTCGAAGCGGCGTACGGGGACTGGGTGTTGATGGGGTGGTCCTCGGTGATCGGTACGGTCCGGGCGGTGCCGTACGTCTCGCTGGTGGAGGTGTGCACCAGCCGGGGCGTGCCCAGCGCGCGCACGGCTTCCAGCACGTTGAGGGTGCCGGTGACGTTGGTGTCCACGTAACTGTGCGGTGCCTGGTAGGAGTACGGGATCGCGATCAGCGCAGCCAAGTGGTAGGCGGTGTCGGCGCCTTCGAGGAGACCGCGGACCGAGCCCGGGTCGCGGACGTCGCCGAGGACGATCTCCACCTGGTCGAGGACGTCCGGGTGCAGGGTCTCCAACCAGCCGTAGGAGGAGAAGGAGTTGTACTGGGCCATGGCTCGTACCCGGTGCCCGGAGGCGACCAGTGCCTCGGTGAGATGGGAGCCGATGAACCCCTCGGCTCCGGTGACGGCGGCGAGTGCTGCGGAGGTCAACTCTGTTGTCCTTCCAATGAGTTGAGGTGGGGGGTGGACGGCGGACGCGGGTGGGGTGGGCCGCCTACGCGTGGGGCGCGGGTCGGCCGAGCAGCCACAGCACGGACGCCGACAGGCACAGCGCGGCGGCGCCGCTGCACAGGGTGAGCGCGGCGGCCGGGCCGGGCTGCAGGTGGAGGAACGTCACCGCCCCGGCGCCTCCCGCCGCAGTGAGAGAGACGACCGCCGACACCCAGGCCGCCCCGAACGCCTGGAGCAACAGGGCGGTCCACAGGGCCGCCGCGAGCGACAGCAGTCCGATCGGTCCGGCACCGATGAACAGGGCCACCGGCCACAGCGGCAGCAGGTAGCCGAGCAGACAGAGAGTGAGGTTGTCGGCCGTGCGGAGCAGGAACCCCGCCGGTGTCGCGCTGGCGCGCAGCGCGGCCACCGACAGACCGCGGTAGCGGTAGAGCAGCCACTCCGCGGGTCCCATGCTGACGGTCAGCACGATCACCGCGTACGGCTCCTGGCGCGCCTCCAGCAGCACCAGCACCCCGGCCGCCAGCCCGAACAGGCCGTACGGCAGGGAGGAGAGCACGCGCGGCCGGGCCGCACCGGGCACGGCGGGCGCCACGAGGGGCTCCCTGAGCGCCCAGACGGCCGCGAAGAACGTGGCCACCACGGCCAGCGTCGGCAGCTCGGCCCTCACGAGGTCGCCCGGCTCCCACCAGGGCAGGACGGCGGCCCCGGCGATCAGCGGGGAGAGCGCGGCCAGCAGCAGCCGCTCGCGGGCCAGCACCAGCAGCACCCCGGCCGCCGCCAGATACGTCGACTGCGCCGCCGCCGCGAAGAGCAGCGGCCCGCTGTGGGCGAGCGGTGCGGCCGCCGCGGTGGCCACCAGTGCTCCGAGGGGCGCACCGGACAGGAGAGTACGGGCTCCTTCCCGCTGCCCGGTCGCCAACCGCAGGTGGGCGCGGTGCCCGAAAGCCTGGCCCCAGGCCCAGGAGATCAGCCCGGCCACGATCAGCGCGGAGGCGTGCTCCTTCGGGTTCCACAGCGGCGCGGTGAGCAGGTACGCGAGGCCCGGCAGGGCGAACAGCACCCCCCGCAGCAGACAGCGCACAGTGTCCGGACGCCACGGGTCGGCCGCCGGGGCCGGTTCCGGGAACGTCCTCGGTACCTGCTCGTACAGTGCGGCGGCGAGCGAGAACAGGCTGGGATGGCCGTACCGTTCCCTGACCATCGGCGCCGTCAGGCCCTCCGCCTCCAGGAGAGCGGCCACCTCGTACGGGTGGACGGCGGGTCCGATCCGGTCGGCGAGTGCGGCGGCGAGCCAGCTGACCGCCTCCTGGTCGGGGCCTTGCCAGGGCAGTCGGATGGTGAGCGTGGAGTCGTCGACGGCCCAGCGCGGCCGGCGGTGTGGCGGATGGATGTCCGAGAGCCGCAGCATCAGCGTGTCCTGCTGGGAACCGCCCGGTTCCAGGGACATCGGCCCGCTCATCCGGCGACCGCGACGAGGTGTTCCGCCGGGACCGGTATGCGCTCGGACTCCCTTTGCAGCGTAGGCAGTTCGCGATAGATCGCGCGGAAGGTGTCGATGGTGTGGCGCAGCGTGAACCGGTCGATCACCCGTAGCCGCGCCGCCTCGCCCATCGCCCGGCGGCGCTGCGGGTCGCCCAGCAGTTCCAGCGCCGCCGCGGCCATCGCGGCGGGGTCGCGCGGTGGCACCACGAATCCGGTGTCACCGACCGCCTCCCGCACTCCGCCCACGTCGGTGGAGACGGTCGCCCGCCCGCAGGACATGGCCTCGATCAGGGTGAACGGGAAGCCCTCGCTGATGCTCGACAGCATCACCACGTTGCCGGCCGCGTAGGCGTCCCGGATGTCGTCGACACGGCCCTCGAAGGTGACGGCGTCGGCGTGCCCGAGCGTGGCGGCCAGCGCCTCGCAGCGCTCTCGGTACGCCTCGCCGCCGCGCGGTGTGCCGCCGAACAACCGCAGCCGGGCGTAAGGGAGTTGGGCCCGCACCAACGCGAAGGCGCGGATCAGGGTCTCCAGGTCCTTGATCGGGTCGACCCGGCCGGCCCAGCTGAGGGTGAACCCCTGCGGCTCGGGTCCGGCGGGGGGAAAGGCCGTGGGGTCCACGCCGTTGTAGACCGTGCGGATCGACTCCGGTGCCGCGCCGCCCTGTTCCTCCCACACCCGGTTGTACCGGTTGCCAGGGGTGATCAGGGCGGCCCGCCGGTAGCTCTCCTGCGCCAGCAGCCGGAAGAAGCCGAGCAGGACCGCCTTCACCGGCCAACGGTAGGGCGCGATGCGGTAACCCAGATAGCGCTCGCGCAGATAGACGCCGTGCTCTGTCAGCAGCAGGGGCACACCGTGCTGGTCGAGTGCCGCGAGGCCCGGCAGGGTGGCGAGACCTCCGCTGACCGCGTGCGTGACGCCGGTGCGCGGGAGCGGTACGGCCAGCGGGCGCAGGGCGTGTTCCAGGAGGGAGGTCGCGGTGAGCGCGTCGTGCAGGCTCGGGGCGGCCTCGCGCACGGCCAGTCCCGGCCGGTTCCACACCGAGGTGAGGATCGCGATCGCCTTGTCGCCACGCAGGAAGGCGCTGAGCGTCCGGCCCGCCGCCGCCCGGGCAAGCACATAGAGGGCGCGCGGGAAGCGGGCCTCGGCGCGCGGGTCGAGCAGGGCGGTGAGGAACTCCTCGTAGGCGTCGCCCAGTTGGGCGCGGGCGCTCCACCGGGGCTCACGGCCCGCGGGCGGGTCGCCCCACATGGGCACGGACAGGACCTGCGAGACATGCGGGGGCAGCTCCCAGACGAGCGGTTCGCGTCCGGTGCCGGTGACGGCAATGACGTCGAAGTCGATCTCGGGCATGCCCTGGACGAGTTGGTCGCACCAGACGCTCACGCCGCCGTGGCTGTGCGGGTAGGTGCCTTCGGTGAGCAGGGTGACGCGTACGCCGCTGCTGGGGCGTCGCGCGTCGTAGGGAAGGTACATCGATGGGCTCCACGGCCGAGGTGTGGGGGTGTTTCCCGGCCGGTGCGCCCCCGGGTGGAGGCGGCGCACCGGCCGGTCCTGTGCGCCGTTCAGTTGGCCGCGGTGTCCGGAACCCGCTCGGTCACGGCCGCGGGGACGCGGGTGTCCGGGGCGGGCTTCGTCGCCGTGGGACTCCCGGAGGAGGTGACGGCGGCCGTGGCCGTGGCGGAGGCCGGGAGGGTGAGCGTGACCGGGAGGCCGACGGAGGTGTTCCAGCCGGAGAGCCTGCCCGCGTACGGCGTCCCGAAGGCGGCGCCGCCCAGGGTGGTCCCGATCGGCACGGAGCCGCTGACCGCCAGCCCGGACGGCGCCTGGACGGTGACCTGGTTGCCGATGCGGTAGGCGGTCACCTGGCCGGCCTGGAGGGCCTTCTGCCAGGCGGCCCTGCGCTGGAGTTCGATGCCGATGTCCTCCATCCGCAGGTTCACCACGGGGGTGTTGTCCGCGAACAGGGCGCGGTAGCCGTTGAGGACTCCGTCGAGGATCGGGTAGGCGAGGCGGTCCTCGGTGAGGTTCGACTGGTGGATGAAGTGCGGCTTGGGGTCGCCCGACAGCACGTGCCCGAGCGCGGCGCGGGTCTCCAGCGGCACGATGCGGTCGGCGTAGCCGGTGGCCGTGTTCAGCGGTGCCGGCAGGCAGGTGGTGGTCGCCGGGTTGTCCTCGCAGATGCCGCTGCCGCCCTGGGCGCGCTTGGTGTAGATCCAGTTGTACTCGTCGACCTGCTCGGCGGCGCGGCCCGCGTTGTAGAAGACGTTGACGGGATAACGCGGGACGGTGAGGGCGGGGCCGAGCTGACGCTGGGCGGGCTCACGGGAGTTGTCCGAGCCGAGCGAGGTGATGCCGTTCAGGCTGAGGGCGAGGGCCAGGTTGGGGTTGTCGACGGGCTGCTGCGGCAGCACCTTCATGCCGGAGTGCTCGCCGGTGACCAACTCCTTGGTGTTCAGCGGGAGTCCGTTGGTCTGGCCCCAGGCGCGGTTGTCGGCGATCTCGGTGGAGATGTCGGCCGTGCTGACCCACTTGGTGGTGCCGTTGACGTTGGTGTCGCACTTCCACGGCACCACGGTGATGTTCTGCACACAGCCCAGGAAGGCGTGCGTGTAGGTGTGGTTGATCCAGCGGAACTGGTTCTTCCTGGTGAGGAGCGCGTCGGCCAGCGGGTCCGCGCCGTTGTTGTCGGCGCGCTGGTCGACGGTGCCGACCGCGTTGTAGGCCAGGTCCAGGGTGAGGCCCTGCCGGGTCTCCCAGTCGGTGGCGTAGGTGACGTCCGCGGGGGTCATACGGATCGGGTCGGGGGTGGCGTTCGGGTCGGTGCAGTCGACGTCACCGGGCGTGCAGTTGAGGGTGCTGTTCCAGCGGTCGTCGGACGCGAACACGTCGTCCACATGCACGGCGAAGTAGTTGCGGGTGGCGCCGAGATGGACCCCTCCGGTCATCCACTCCACGATGCCGCGGGCCAGCAGCCGGAACTGCTGCTGGTACTGGTTGTAGACGAAGGTGACGACGAGCTCGCGCCGTCCGTCGTGCCGGTACTCCCCCACCAGCGAGCCCCGCGTCGTCTTCCCGGGGATCGGGGCGTCCACGTACGGCGTGAAGTCGGCGCCCGCCGCCGGGGTCGACAGATACGCGTAACTCTCGCCCACCGCCGGGTCGTTGTCCTCGAAGGGGACCGGGCCGTCGAGGTAGCCGAAGGGGCCCGCCCTGCCGGCGGCGGTCACCGCGGCCCGCACGCCGTCGACACCGCCGGAGTAGCCGCCCTGGGCGGCGTCCTGCAGTCCCGCCGCCGGGCGTGCGTAGGTGTACGCGTCGACCTGGGGGATCGCGTACGTCTGCTCGTAGGCCGCGAGCGCCGCCATCTCGGCCGAACCGGCCGCGAACGGGCTGTCGTTGGGCAGGACGACGGCCTGGAACCTGGCGCGCGGTACGCCGAGCACGGTGTCCGCGAGGAAGGCCGCGTTGATGGTCGGCCGGCCGGTCGCACCGAGGTCTATCTCGGTGTACGGCGTGCCGTCGGTGTCGAGTTCCGCCGTGATGGCGTCGGTCGCCGGTCCTCCGTCACTCACCACGAGAACCCGCAGGTCCACTCGGGGTGTGGGGGCGGCGTGCGCCGTACCGGCGGGGAGGCCGAGCGCGGCGACGAGCGCGCCCGCCGTCAGTACGGCAGTGCGTGTGGTCCGCTTCATGCGGTGCAGTTCCCTCTCCGGGCATGGGGGGTGAGTACGGCTCTCGGGGAGCGGACGTACTCGCTCACGGGACGCCGGCATCCCGCGAAGGGGCCGGTCGCAACCGCTTTCTGGTGCGCCAATGTAGTGGAGAGCTTGTGCGGCCCCTGTGTCCATTCTGTGAACCATGGCGAAAAATCGCCGGTGCTCGACGGATCGGCCGGAAACCAATTCGGATGTTTTCGCGCCAGGGGCGCCGATGGGACGGGGTGGGCGCGAGTGATTCGAATGCTGGTCAGCGCGCTATTGCATGGGTCGGCAAGCCCGCCGGCTACCCCTGCCAAATATCAAAGGTCCATACCGCAAAAGAGTGTCCAGAACCGGCTTGATATTGGCCTCGCGCTTTCACTGCATGGCCCCTGAACAGCAGAAACGGCCCGCCGGATGGACCGGCGAGCCATCATGCATACGTTAGTCAGCGGAGTGACAAAGTCAGGCCCGGTTCTTGTCCGGCCAGGAGTAAGGGGCGAGGAAAATGTAAGCGCGAGAGAATCAGCCTTCGGTGGATCGCAAAGGAGATACCGAGGGGCGGACGGATTCCGGCGCCGGACGGGAAGGGGGTTCATGGGGTGAGCCGGGGACGGCATTCGCCCGCAGGGCCAGTTCCAGTTCGAAACGGGTCTCTGAATCCTGGAGGCTCTCGCCGAACAGTTTCTCCAACTGCCGCATGCGATAACGCACCGTCTGCGGATGGATATGCAGACGCAGGGCCGTGCTGTTGACACTGCTCTCGCACTGCAGCCACGCCAGCAGTGTCTCTGCCAGCCGGTCGCGCTGTGGCGCCGGGATTCCGGCCAGCGGTGCGAGGGCCCGGTGCGACAGCGCCCGGAGCAGCGGCTCGTCCGCGTGGAGGATCAGCGTCGTGAGGTGGTCGGCGCACCGGAGCACACCCTCGCCGGGCAGGACACCGCGCCGCATGAGGGAGAGGGCTCGGGCGGCCAGGCGTAACGAGTCCGCGGTCTGTGCGAGCGGGACCGTCGGCCCGACGGCCGCGGGCCGGCCGCGCAGCGCCGAGGCGAGCGCGTGTGCCCACGAGGAGCCGGGCACGTCCGGGTCCGGGATGACCAGACGTGCCGGGCGGGCGGTCATGTCGGCCAACACCGCGGTGGGCAACAGCAGTTCGTCACCCTGCTGCTGCTCGGTGCCCCCCACCGCGATGACGGCGACCCGCTGCGGCAGGGGCCAGGCCGCGGCGCGGGCGAGTTCGGCGACCACCTCCGGGGAGGCCGGCGGATCGGCGAACAGCAGGTCCAGCAGCCGCATACGGCGCCGTTGCAACTCGCCGGTGCTGCGCAGCTGCGCCTCGGTGTGGCCCTCGGTGGCCGCCTGCATGATCTCGTGCATGTGGGTGAAGCCCGCGTCCGCCAGCGCGGCCACCTCGCTGGAGTCCAGCTCCAGTTCTTCGGCGGCCTTCATCATGCGCCGCCAGGCGGCGCGCCCGCCGAGCCTGAGCGCGGCCTGGAGGACTTCGAGGCCGCGCCCTTCACCGACTTCGCCCCGCCCGATCGCCTGGTACGTGTGGACGACGTGTTCCCCCGCCCGGCCGTTGTCGGCGATGCGGTCCACGAACAGGGCCAGGGCCTGCCTGACGCCGGCTCTTATCGTCCGCACGTAGGCGTCGTCGGCCGGTCTCGCGTACTCGGGTACCTGAAGCTGTACCTCGCGCGCCACCTCCGCGGCCATGTCGTCGAGATGGGGGCGTAAAAAGTCTGCCAGTCGGTGAGGGACGGCGGCGAACGGGTCCATACGGCTTGCTCCTAACCGCTCGGTCAAGGCGGTCCGGACGCTGACGATATCTCCCTCAGGACCCTGTCGGACTGTCCGTGGACTATAGGGCGGAGCTTTGATTTTGTCCGTGCGCGACAAATCCGTACGGTTCAGGCCGGTAGACCGAGCGCACCGGCGAGAACCGGCCACGAGTTGGCGAACTCCCGCTTCCAGTCGCTCCATTGGTGCCCGCCGCCCTGATACAGGTGCTGGGTGGCCGGGACGCCCAGTTGCCCGAGTGCGGTGACGAAGGCCTGTGTCGCGGGTGCGACCAGGCTCTCCAGGACTCCGGGCAGCACATTCGCGGTGCCGCTGACGATGATCTGCAGCAGCGCGAGGATGGTGCCGATTCCGCCGTCGAGACTGCCGCTGCCGACGGAGACGTAGAGCGCGGTACCCCGCAAGGCGGCGGCGCGGGCCCGGGGGTTGAAGTCCTGCCAGGTGGCGGCGTCCGTCGTCGGATCGCCCCACAACGTCAGGGGATCGAGGTTCTCCCGTCTGACGATCCCCTGGATGATCGTCGGCATGTTGGTCACGGTGGTGTCGGGGATTCCGCTGTACGACGCCGCCGCGACGAACATTCCCGGGTGGCGGGCGGCGTGCGCCATGGCGCCGTATCCCCCGGTCGAGACGCCGGCGACGGCCTGGACGGTGGAGGCCCGGTATCCGCTGCGCAGGACCGCCGGAACCTCCTGGAGCTGGAAGGTCTCGTAGTCGAGGCCGGTCCGCCAGTGCGTGGGGATGGCGGTGGGCCCGCCGTCCGGCATGGCGACGATCAGGTCCCGGTTCGCGGTGAACGCCTCGATGTCGGTCTCACGGGTCCACGAGTTGTAGTCGTCGTGTGCGCCGTGCAGGAGGTGGAGCACCGGCCAAGTGCGGCCGGGGAACGCCGCGTAGGAGGTCGGCAGGATGATCCGTACGGGTGCGGTGCGGCCCAGCGCGGCCGAGGGGATGCCCAAGTCGTAGGTACGCGGGCCCAGTTGGGTGACGGTGACGTCGGCGGCCGAGGCTCTCCCGGCGCCGACGAGCATGCCCGCGACACCGAGGGCGGCTGCCTTGGCGATGGTGCGACGGGACGGACCGCGGCGGGGAACGGACGGGTGGTCGGACATGGCGGGCGGCTCCTTGTGAAGTGGCGGCGGGGAGCGGGGTGTTCAGCCGAGCACCCGGTTCAGGTGGTCGGCGATGGCCTGGGCGTGCGGCGGGTCGAGGAGCGACAGGTGGTGACCGGGGACGCGCACGATCTCCAGGTCCGCGCACAGCTCGTCCCAGCCGAGGGCCTCGTCCGTGCGCTCGTACGCCGGATCGCGCACGGTGTGCGGCGCGGGTTCGGTGGCGCGGTAGAGGATCACCCGGCCGTCGTAGGGGCGGGGGGTGTGCGCCTCGCCGGTCCGCAGGTCGAGGTACGAGTCGCGCTGGTGGCGCAGCGCGGCGGGCGGGACGTCGGCGACCTTGCTCAGGGTCTCCAGTACCAGGTTGATGCGGGCCCGGTCGTCGAGCCCGGCCAACTCGGCGTAGGGCAGGTCCAGTTGCGCGCCATAGGTGCGGGAGGCGTACGCGGCGAAGCCCTCGAAGTGCTCCCGCGCCACGTCCCACGCGGTCCGTCCCGGCGGGCGGGGCAGCGGGCGTACGGCGTCGATGAGCACCACCGCGTCCGGGGGTGCGAACTCGGCGGCCAGGAGTCGGGCGGTCTCCTGAGCCACGAAACCGCCGAACGACCAACCGCCGATGCAATAGCCGCCGTCGGGCCACACCTTGCGGATCGCCTCCGCGCACAGCCGCGCCTTCGCGGCGACCGTGTCCGCCTCCTCCACCCGGTCCAGTCCGTACACCGGCACCCCGGGAGCCAGCAGCCCGGCGAGGGGCCGGTAGACGTCCGGGGTGCCGCCGGCCGCGTGGGCCAGGACAAGCGGCGGACGGTCGCCGCCCGAGCGCAGCGCACGCAAGGGGTAGGGCATGCGCCGGTCGGCCGGGCTGGGGACCACTGGAGTCACCGGAGACTCCAACAGGCCTTGCTGCCAGTCGTGTTGGGCGACGCGGGTGATCGCGTCGGCGGCGGCCTGGACGGTGTCGGCCCGCATCAGGTCGCCTGTCGAGGGCGCGGCGCCGAACTCGCGCTCCACGGCCGCGCGCAGGCGGACGGCCATGAGTGAGTCGAGGCCGAGGTCGGTGAGCGGGGTGTCGGGGGTGATCCGCTCCGGCAAGTGGCCCGCGACGGCGGCGATATGGCGGATGAGCCGCTCGGTGACAGTGCCGTCAATGGCCAACGAGGCTGGTACGTCAGGCAGTTCGGGGAGGCTGCGCCCGCCGTCCAGGTGGGGCTGCTCACTCGTCCACCAGTGGCGGGTGTGCCGCCAGGCCGGGAAGGGAACGTCGACGACCTCGCCGTGCGGGTGGAGGGGGTCGGCCGGGAGGGGATGGCCTGCCGCGTGCAGGGCGGCCAGTTGGAGGCGGAAGGTGAGGGCGGGGTCGTCGCCTCGGCGCAGGGTCGGCAGGTGGAGGGCGTCGGGCAGGGTCTCGGTGAGGGCGTGCAGGAGCACGGGGTGCGGGGAGATCTCGATGAACGCGGTGTGCCCGTCGGCCGCGGCGGCGGCCAGCGCACCGGCGAGCCGGACGGGGCGGCGCAGGTTCTCCGCCCAGTGCCCGGCGTCGAAGGTGCAGGGGTGGCCGGGGTCGTCGTGGACGGTGGAGTAGGCGCGGACGGTGCCGCCGGTCCGGCCCCCGATTCCGCCGAGGGCGCCGGTCAGTTCGGGCAGCAGCGGTTCGACCTGGGGCGAGTGTCCGGCGCCCCGGACGGGCATGGCGCGGGCCGTTCGGCCCTGCGCGGTGAGGTGTTCGACGAACCGCGCGACGGCGGGTGCCTCGCCGGTGACGGTCTTCTGCCCGGGCGAGGAGTCCACGGCGAGGTACACACCCGGGAAGTCCCGTTCCAGGTCGCCGAGTTCGTCGTCGGTCAGGTCCACGACGGCCATCGACCCACCGCGCAACGTGGCGAGCAGCCGGGACCGTACGGCGATGACGCGGGCGCCGTCGGCGGGATCGAGTGCCCCGGCGACGACGGCCGCCGCGACCTCGCCCATGGAGTGCCCGATGACGGCGGCGGGTTCCACGCCGTAGGAGCGCCAGAGTTCGGCGAGCGCCAACTGGGTGCCGTAGACGAGGGGTTGGGCTATTTCGACATGCCGTAGGTCGTCGTCCGTGCAGTCGTCGAGGAGGTCGTACAGGGAGATGCCGCAGCCGGTCGCGAGCACCGGCTCCAGTTTCTCCACGGCGGCGGCGAACGCGGGCTCGCAGCCGAGGAGTTGGCGGCCCATCGCGGTCCACTGGGTGCCGTAGCCGGAGAAGACCCAGACCGGGCCGGGGCCGAGCTTGTTCCGGTCGCCGGTGCTGACGCGTGGGTGGGGCCGGCCGGCCGCCAAGGCGCGGAGTGCGGTGGTGAGGCCGTCGCGGTCGTGGGCGACGACGGCCGCGCGGGCGGGGCCGCGGCCGGTGCGTCCGGCGAGTGTGCGGCCGATGTCGTGGATCCGGGCGGCGCTCCCGGCGGGGGTGTCGAGCCAGTCGGCGAGTTCGGCGGCGGTATGCCGGACGCGGGCCGGATCGGCGTCGCTGAGCTGCAACAGGCCTGCGGACACAGAGGTGTTGAGGGCGCGTTCGGCGGGACGGCTCGGCTGCCACTCCTCCAGTACGGCGTGTGCGTTGGTGCCGCCGAAGCCGAAGGCGGAGACTCCGGCGGTCGCGGTTCCGCCGTAGCGGGGCCAGGGTTCGGGTTCGGTGACCACGCGCAGCCGCTCGTCGTCCAGGGCGGGCCGGGCGCAGTGCAACGAGCCGGGGATGATGCCGTGGTGGAGTGCGAGGACGGCTTTCACCAGGCCCGCGACTCCGGCGGCTGCCTCCAGGTGGCCGAGGTTGCTCTTGACCGAGCCGAGCAACAGCGGCTGGTCCGGGTGGCGTTCGCGGCCCAGGACGTCGGCCAGGGCGCCCGCCTCAATGGGGTCGCCGAGGGGCGTGCCGGTACCGTGCGCCTCGACGTAGTCGACGGTCGCCGGATCGAGGCCCGCTCGCGCGTAGGCCGTTTCCAGGAGGGCACGTTGGGCTGCCGGGCTGGGTGCCATGAGGCCGTTGGAGCGGCCGTCGGAGTTGACGATGGTGGCCGTGATGACGGCGAGGACCCGGTCGCCGTCGCGCAGCGCGTCGCTGAACCGCTTGAGCACCACCACGGCGCAGCCCTCGGCGCGGCCGATGCCGTCGGCGGACTGGGAGAACGGTTTGCACCGGCCGTCGGGCGCCAGGGCCCCGGCGCGGCCGAACGCGACGGTGACGGCCGGCGAGAGCAGCAGGTTGGCGCCGGCGGCGAGCGCCGTGTCGCATTCGCCGCCGCGCAGGGCGGTGCAGGCCTGGTGGACGGCGACGAGGGAGGACGAGCAGGCAGTGTCGACGGCGACGCTCGGGCCGCGCAGGTCGTACACGTAACTGAGCCTGCCCGCCGCGACCGAGGTGGCGGCCCCGGTGGTCGCCCAGGGGTCGACGGTCGCCGGGTCGGCGGCGGTGAGGTGGCCGTAGTCGTGGGCCGAGATGCCGACGAAGACACCGGTGGCGGTCCCGGCCAGGGATGCGGCGGGGATGGCCGCGTGGTCGAGGGCCTCCTGGGCGACCTCCAGCAGCATGCGCTGCTGCGGGTCCATCGCGTCGGCCTCGCGCGGGGAGATGCGGAAGAAGGTGGAGTCGAACCCGGTGAGGGTCGCGTCGTCGAGGTATCCGCCCCACGGGTTGGCGTCCGCCGGGGCCTCGGTGACGAAGTCCCGCCAACGCCCCTCGGGCACCCGGCCGATGGCGTCGGTGCCCTCGACGAGCAGCCGCCAGTAGTCACCGGGTCCGCGCACGCCGCCGGGGAGGCGGCAGCCGACGCCGACCACGGCGACCGGTTCGTCGTCGTCGACGGCGATCTCCCGCGGGACGAACGCGCTCTCCGGAACGGGCTCCGCACTCCCGCCGAGCAGGGCGACCAGACCGTCGACGGTCGACGTCTCCCACAGCAGGGTCGCGGGCAGCTCCCGGCCGAGCGTGCGGGAGAGTTCCGCAGCGATCGCGACCGCGTCGCGGGAGGACATCCCGAGCTCCGCCAGCGGCCGGTCGGCGGCGATGTCGGCGCCGGGTACCCCGGACCAGTGGGCGATCCGTTCGACGACCAGGCGTCGCAGGCCGGTGGCGTCGGACGGGACCGGGCTCATTCCGTGCCTCGCTCGGGGCGGTCGTAGGAGCCGTCGAGGTACTGCGCGCGGGTCAGTGTGCGGGAGATCTTGCCGCTGGTCGTGCGGGGCACGGTGCCGGGTGGGAGGAGCAGCACGTCGGCCAGTCGCAGGCCGTGCCGGGCGGAGACGGCGGCGCGTACGGCGGCGGAGACCTCCTTGGGGTCACGGGCCGGTGCGTCCAGACCGCGTACATGCTCCGCGACGATCACGGCGCTCTCCGCCGCGATGGTGGCCCCGGCGCCGGGGAGGTGCCCGGCGGGCACCGCGAAGGCCGCCAGGCGGTCGGGGCGTATCGCCAGGTGGGCGGCCTGTGCGGTGTTCTCGATGTCCTGCGGGTAGTGGTTGCGTCCGTCGACGATGATCAGGTCCTTCAGGCGCCCGGTGACCACGAGTTGACCGTCGAGCACCGTCCCGAGGTCACCGGTGCGCAGCCAGTGGCCGGTGGCGTGCGCGAGTCGGGCCTGGAAGGTCTTGCGGGTCTGCGGGCCGCGCTCCAGGTAGCCACACGCGATGTTGGGTCCCTGCACCCAGATCTCGCCCACCTCCCCCGCGGGCAGGACGGTGGCGGTGGCGGGGTCGACGATGCGAACCGCCTGGCCGACGGGTTCACCGCAGGCGGCGAGCAGCACGGCGGTGGGGTCACCGGGTGGGACGGGCAGGGCCTTGCCGGCCGCCAGTGCCTCGCGGTCCAGGGCGTATCGGCGCAACGGCTGCCCTGGCCGGTGGGCGCTGACGAAGACGGTGGCTTCGGCGAGCCCGTAGGACGGGCAGTGGACGTCGGCCGGAAGTCCGTGCCCGGCGAAGGCGGCCCCGAAGCGGTCGGCCGTTTCGGGCCGCACCGGTTCGCTGCCGTTGACGAGCGCGGCGACCCGGTCCAGCCGGAGCCCGGCCTTGTCCTTCTCCGCGACGACGGCCGCGCAGTAGTCGTACGCGAAGTTCGGTGCGGCGCTGAGGACGTTGGGGTGCTCGGACAGCAAGTGCAGCCAGCGGGCGGGCCGTTGGAGGAAGGCGAGGGGATCCATCAGGACGGACAGCAGTCCGCGTACGACGGGAGTGGCGACGCTGAGCACCAGTCCCATGTCGTGGTAGAGCGGCAGCCAGCCGACCATGGTGAGGCGGCGGTCGTCGGCGCCGTACGCGGTGAGCGCCTGGCCGGCGTTGGCGACGACGTTGGCGTGCGAGATCTCGACGCCGGTGGGGAACCGGGTCGATCCGGAGCTGTACTGGAGGTAGGCGGTCGACTGTTCGTCCAGAGCGGGCGGCTGCCACGCGTCGGCCTGGTCGTCGGAGACGAAGTCGGTGACGATCAGGCGGTGGCGCAGGCCGTGCGCGTCCAGGAAGGTGCCTACGGTCTCGGCCGCGGCGCTCGTGGTGAGGACGGCCGAGGGCTGCGCGTCGTCCAGGACTCCGGCCAAGCGGTCGCCGTGGCCGGGCAGGTCGGGGGTGAACATCGGTACGGCGACGGTGCCGGCGGTCAGCGCGGCGAGAAAGCCGATGACGTATTCGGTGCCCTGGGGACAGAGCACGGCGACGCGCTCGCCGGGAGCCACGGTGTCCGCGAGCCGGGCGGCGACCGCCCGGGTCCGTACGTCGACGCGCTGCCAGGTGAGGGTGCGGTGGCTGCCCCGTACCCCGGAGGAAGTGTGGTCGACAAAGGTGAACGCGGGCCGGATGGGGGCGTGTTGGGCCCAGTGTGCGAGGTAGGCGGGGAGCGTTTTCGGGTGGTCCGGTGCTGCCGAGGTTGTGCCGGGGGCATGCGGAAGGGCACGCGCGGGCATGGGGGAACTCCTCACGTCACAGGTGGTGTCCCCGTCCGGAGTGATGCGGTCAGGGCTTCGCTTCACTCACAGCGGGATGTTGCCGTGCCGCCGGTCGGGCACGGCGGCACGTTTGGTGCGCAGTGTCTGCAGGGCCCGGGTGATGTGCGCCCGGGTGGTGCTCGGCGCGATGACGGCGTCGATGTAGCCACGTGCGGCGGCCGTGTAGGGCGTGGCCCAGGCCGTCTCGTACTCCGCTACGAGCTTCGCCCTCAGGTCCGCCGCGTTCTGCTCGCCGACCGCGGCCGCCGCGGCGAGTTCACGGCGGTGCAGGACGGTGACCGCGCCCTCGGACCCCATCACGGCGATCCTGGCGCTGGGCCAGGCGAGGTTGACGTCGGCGCCCAGGTGCTTGGAGCCCATGACGGCGTATCCGCCGCCGTAGGCCTTGCGGACCACGACGGTGACCTTGGGCACGGTGGACTCGGCGTAGGCGTACAGCAGTTTGGCGCCGCGCCGGATGATCCCGGTCTGCTCCTGCCGGGTGCCCGAGAGGTAGCCGGGCACGTCGGCGAAGGTCAGCAACGGGATGCCGAACGCGTCGCAGAACCGCACGAAGCGCGCTGCCTTCTCGGAGGCGTCTATGTCGAGCGCACCGGCGCTGTGCAGGGGCTGGTTGGCGACGACGCCGACGGAACGGCCCTCGATCCGGGCCAGCCCGCAGAGGATGTTGGGCGCGAACAGCTCGTGCACCTGGAGCAGTTCGCCGTCGTCGACGACCGTGCGCAGGATCTCGCGCATGTCGTACGCCGTCTCGGGCCGGTCGGGGATGAGACCGTCCAGGCACAGGTCGTCGGGGGTGGGTTCGAGGGTGCGGGGTGTGAAGGCGTACTCGGGTGGGCTGTCACGGTTGTTCGCCGGCAGGTAGCCGAGCAGGACGCGGACGAGGTCCAGGGCGTCGTCCTCGTCCTCGGCGAGGAAATGGGCGTTGCCGTTCCCGGAGTTGCTGGCGCGGGCGCCACCCAGTTCCTCGGCCGTCGTACGCTCCCCCGTCACGGCCTCGATGACGTCCGGGCCGGTGACGAACATGTGCGAGGTGCCGTCGACCATCACGGTGAAGTCGGTCATGGCCGGCGAATAGGCGGCACCGCCCGCGCACGGGCCCATGATCACGGAGATCTGCGGGATGACACCCGAGGCCTGGACGTTGCGGCGAGCCAACTCGGCGTAGAGGGCGAGCGAGGCCACGCCCTCCTGGATGCGGGCGCCACCCGAGTCATTGAGACCGATGACCGGGCAGCCGATCTTCAGAGCGAGGTCCATCGTGCCGACGACCTTCTCCCCGCACGCCTCGCCCATACTGCCGCCGTACACGGTCGCGTCCTGCGCGAAGACGCACACCTGACGCCCTCCGACGGTGCCGGAACCGGTGACCACACCGTCGCCGTACGCCGCGTCGTCGGTACCAGTGCGAGCGCGTACCAACGCGCCGGTCTCGACGAAGGAACCCTGGTCCAGCAACCTCGCGACGCGTTCACGGGCCGTGAGCCGACCACGCGCTGTCTGCCGGGCGACGGCCGACGCGGAGCCACCCGCCAGGGCCTGCCGGTGCCGGACGGAGAGATCCGCGAGCCGCGCCGCCGTGCTCCGTGCGGCGGGCGCGGGCACAGGCACAGGCACAGGCACGGGCGATCCCAGGGTTTCCGCAGTCGAGGTCACAGCCACCTCCATCGAGGCTTGTGAGCATGGCAGTTGAGCGGGGCGCGGTCTGCCTTTCCGCCGCCAATGTGAAGTTGTTGAGTGGTCCGGGGGCCCGCGTTCATAGACGGACTACAAACGGACCACGGCCTCTCGGTCCGGCCACGGTCACGACGGCGTGTCCGCGACAGGGCGGAGGAACTGTTGTTGCCGAAGCCGCCGCACCCACTGTCCGGTCAAGGACTATGGGGGGACCGACACTTGACCAGCTCCGCACGCATCCCAAGGTCGTATCCGACGAGGTTCCACGCCTGCTGACGAGGTCGCGGCACAGGGCACCGATGGCCGCTACATCTCCAGGGTCGTACCCAGGCCATGGGCGCGAGCCACGTCGTGGACCACCGCCGCCGCGGCGACATCGAGCGCGGCATGGCCCGTCGACTTGAAGACCGTCAGTTCGGTCGGTCCTCGACGGCCGGGATGACGGCCGTCGAGGACCGAGCCGAGGAGGGTGATCCGGTGCGGCGGGATGCCCTGCAGCTCGTGGGCCCCGGCCGGCGGAGCCGAGGCGGCGGCACCCTGCCATTCGACGAAGAGGGATCCGGCGCGGACGGTGTCAGGGGCGAGTTCGTGGCCGTGGGAACCGCCCACGGAGCTGATGTGGGCGCCCTCGGCAGGCCACGACGGATCGAGCACGGGTTCGCGGGCGCTGGTGCAGCAGAACACGACGTCGGCTCCGCGGGCCGCCTCCTCGATGGAGCCCGCGGCGGCGTTCGGGTGCAGTTCCGCGAGCCGCCGGGCACGCTCACGGTCCTGCCCGCCTACGACGAGAGGGGCGTCGGCGTCGATCGTCGCGAGCAGTTCGACCTGGGCGTGGGCCTGAACTCCCGTACCCAGTACGGCGATCCGGTCCGGGTGGGGGCGTGCCAGTACGCGCATGGCGATGGTCGCGACGGCGGCGGTGCGCACGGCGGTGACCGGCTCGGCGTCCATCAACGCGAGCGGGCGGCCGTCGTGTTCGTCGAACAGGGCTACGACGCCGCGGTGCGCGCTGCCGCCCGTCCGGCCGGGCACGGCGAAGACCGACACCAGCTTGGCGGCCAGACCGAGGCCCGGCACGTATCCCGGCATCGCGCCGAGGAGTCCCGCGGGTGCTTGCGCGGCGATCCGGGCAGGGGCCGAGACCTCGTCGCGGCTGATCGAGACGAGCGCCTGAGTGACCGCTGTCAGCACCCGCGCGGGATCGAGGCAAGCCCGGGTCTGCGAGCGGTCGAGGACCAGTACGCCGCTCACGCGGGATCCGCCTGAAGCGACGAGGAAAGGCCCGTCAGCACGTCCTGCAAGGCGTCCGTCGCGTCGCGGAGCTGCCGCTTCAGCTCGGACAGGTGCGGCTCGTCGAACTCGGCGTCGAGCCCGACCAGGGTGAGCGCGCAGATCGGCCACCCCTTCGCGGAGACCACGGCCCGGCTCACCGACGCGACGAGGTGCTCGGCACGACCGCGCTCGAAGGCGTAACCGGTGCGCTCGGCCTCCTCGATGTCCGCCAGCAGACCTTCCGGACCGGTGAGCGGATGACCGGCCTCCTCCGCCAGGCGCAGATAGGGGCGCCGTGCGTCCTTGTCGAGGAGTGCCACAAGTGCCACTGGACCGGCGAACCTGTGGACGGGGAGCATCTCGTCCCTCAGGTGGCTGATCATCTCCAGCCGAAGCGGTCGTACGACGTCGATCACACGCGAGCGGTCGGCCTCCAGTACCTGGAGGTTCACCATCATGCCGGTGCGCTCCGAGAGTGCCTCCAGCATCGGACGGCCCACCGCGACAAGGGAGTTGCGTGCCGCCGAGTGCGACAACTGGAGCGCTGCCGCCCCGAGGAGGTAGTGGTCGTCGGTGCGCAGTACCCAGCCTCGGCGGATCAGGTCGATCAGGACGCGGTAGGCGGTCGCGCGATGCAGGCCGACCTCGACCGCGAGTTCACTGAGGCGGAGTGGGCGGTCGGACCGGGCGAGTGCCTCGATCAGGTCCAGTGCCTTGTCGACAGCGGAACTGGCTGGCTTCGGCATGCGCGGCGCCCCTTGTCACACTCCGGTGCTACATTTTCGATGTTGCACGTGATGATACACACGTTACGCCTGACGTAACACCACTGCTCACGTCCCCACCACGGAGAGGTCAATTCGATGGGTCATGAGGTTCTCGGTGCGCCCACTCCCTGGGCCCCGCCCGCGACGGGCGCCGTGGTGGTCTACCGAGGGGCGACGGTGATCGACGGAACGGGTGGTCCGGCGCGGACGGCGACGTCGATCGTCACCGACGGCGCGACCATCCGGGCGGTCGTCCCCGATGCCGAGATCGCCGACAGCACAGCGACGGTCGTCGACCTCACGGGACGCTTCGTCATCCCCGGCCTGATCGACTCCCATCAGCACATCGCGACGCCGCCCGATCGCGCCGCCGCCGAGGCCGTGCTGCGCCGGCAGGTCCACGGCGGTGTCACGGCGATCCGGGACATGGCCGACGACCTCCGCCAGGTGGCCGAACTCGCCCGCGCAGCGCTGGTCGGCGAGATCCCCGGACCCGACATCCACTTCGCCGCCCTCATGGCCGGGCCGACCTTCTTCGACGACCCCCGCACCCAGCAGGTGTCACAGGGCGGAACGCCCGGCGCCGTGCCGTGGATGCAGGCGATCACCGACGAGACCGATCTGCCCCTGGCGATCGCGATGGCTCGGGGCACCGGTGCACGGGCGGTCAAGATCTACGCAGACCTGACCGGGGACACGGTCGCCGCGCTCACGGCTGAGGCCCACCGGCAGGGGCTCGCCGCCTGGGCGCACGGCACGGTCTATCCCGCGAGCCCCGGTGAGGTCGTCGACGCCGGCGTCGACACGGTCTCGCACTCCTCGGCGCTCGCGCAGGAGGGCACCCGGCACCCCTTGACCACATACAAGGACAAGCCGCCTTTCGAGTACGACCGGTTCGCGGACGGCGACGACCCTCACTTGCAGAGGCTGTTCGAGAGCATGCTGGGGCAGGGCACGATTCTCGACGCGACCGCCGGCATGTGGGCGAACTACTTCGCCGCCGAGGCGACGGATCCCGAGTCACAGGCGCGTGTTCGGGCCAACTCGCGTATGGCCGCCCGGATCACCGCCCACGCGTACCGTGTCGGCGTCCCCGTCTCCGCGGGCAGCGACTACGAGACCGCCCCCGAGCACGCCTTCCCCGCACTGCACGACGAGATGGCCTTCCTCGTGCGGGAATGCGGCATTCCCGCCGCGCAGGTCATTCGCTCGGCCACTCTGGTGGGCGCCATGAGCATGGGAGCACAGGACGTCATGGGCACGCTTGAGGAAGGCAAGCTCGCGAACTTCGCGATCCTGTCGGCGAATCCGCTCGACGACATGGCCCATCTCGCCGACATCGAGTTCGTCGTCAAACGCGGCTGCCGCTACGACCGTAGCGACTACCAGCCGGCCGCCCCCAGCCGCTGACAGCCGTCGGACCCCGGCCACGAGACATGCGCACCCCGAAGGGACACGACGCCCGATGACCGCCAATCCCCCTGCGGACACAGACCAGTTCACACACGACTACATGATCATCAACGCGCTGGGGGTGCTGGACAACCCCAACGCGCCCCGCTCGTCGGCGACCGCCGGCAACCTCGTCCAGACCGGCGAGGACATCACCGTCGACGCGCGCACGCTGGCCGAGGCGCACGCCTCGGGGCTGACCGCGGTGAACATCACGCTCGGATACGTGATGGGTGGCATGGACCCCTACGAGCACACCCTGCACGACATAGCGGTCTGGGACACCATCCTGCGGGACAACGCCGACGACCTCGTCAAGGTGCACACGGCGGCCGACCTCCACCAGGCCCGGCGCGACGGCCGGATCGGCGTCATCTACGGCTTCCAGAACGCCGTCGCGATCGGCGACGACGTGACCCGCGTCGACACCTTCGACCGGCTCGGCGTCCGCGTCGTCCAGCTCACGTACAACCAGGCGAACGCACTCGGCGACGGCTCGATGGAGCCGCGCAACCGCGGCCTGACGCCCTTCGGCCGCGAGGTGATCCAGCGCCTGAACGACCGTCACCTCATGGTCGACCTCTCCCACAGCGGGGAGCAGACCTGCCTGGAGGCAGCCGAGATCTCCCGGCAGCCTGTCTCCATCAACCACACCGGCTGCCGCGCGCTCACCGACCTTCCGCGCAACAAGACGGACGAGGAACTGCGCCTGGTCGCCTCGCGCGGAGGGTTCGTCGGCATCTACTTCATGCCGTTCCTCCACTCCTCCGGCCATGCCCGCGCCGCCGATGTCGTCGAGCACATCGACCACGCCGTCAACGTCTGCGGCGAGGACCATGTCGGCATCGGCACCGACGGTCCCGTCACCGCCATAGACGACCTCGACGCCTATCGGGCCGACCTCGCCGAGCAGGTCGCCCGGCGCCGCGAGGCCGGAGTCAGCGCGACGGGCGAGGGCGACGACGTCTACCCGTTCGTCGTCGACCTGCGCGGTGTCGACCAGTTCCGCGAGCTGATCCGGCTGTTGGAGAAGCGCGGTTACCGTTCGGAACGCATCGAGAAGATCCTCGGCAAGAACTTCGCGGACTACGCGGAGCGCGTCTGGGCTTCTTGATCCCGGCGTCAGAGGGAGCCGGCCGTCGTGATCGGCGGCATTTCATAACTGCCGTCGAGCAGCGCCGCGCCGGGCTGATAGGTGCGCAGGACCAGGATGAAGGAACCAGTCGGCGCAGGAAGCCAGTTGGCCCGGCCTTCCGACGGCTCGTCGTTCTGGATGAGCAGTTCGAGCGAGCCGTCGGTGCCGTAGGCCAGGCCTGCCGTGCGGTCGCCGATCGAGTAGCGCTGGATCGGATTCTCCACGAGGCGCCAGTCCTGGCCGTACAGCGTGAGCGACCAGAACGCGTCGACCGGCGGCAGTTCACCGGCCGCGAAGCGCAGGGCGTAGCGGTTCGCACCGTTCAGCGGCTCGCCGTCCGGGCCGTTGTGCGCGGTGAAGTACAGCGCTTCCTCGGACACATGCGTCCCCGGGCCGTACTGGGTGATCGCGGCGCGGTACAGCGGGTCCTTGATGAAGCCGGTGATGCCGGTGGCGACCGTCCAGCCGTTGACGCCGACGGCGAAGACGTACTGGGTGATGCGCTTGTTGGCGTCGAGCGCCGCCTGGGCCAGGACGGGGACGGCGGCCGCGTTCCGCGTCGGCTTGCGCCCCGGACCGATGCCGATCTTCGCGAACCTGGCGAGCCGGGCCCGGTCACTGGGCGGCGGCGGGGCAGCCACCAACCCCTGGCACAGCTTGTCGAAGTAGGCGGCGCCCTGCGCGCCGAGGTCGAGGATGGGGAACTTGAGCGGCTCGTCGACCGCCTCCGCCGGGACGGCGCGCTCCGGATAGCAACTGAGCGGCGCCAGCGCGTACTTCGCCTGTACGGCCCGTGCCGCGGGCAGATCGGCTTCGCCCTCGACCAGGGTGCGGGTGAGGGCGAGCACCTGGGCGGTGGGCGCGGCGATGCGGGTCACACCGCGCGGCAGCCTGCCCTTCCAGCCTGGTGCGGTGAGCGCGTAGGCGCCGGCGCGGGTCCCTGTGGTGCGGCGGCCGATGTAGGCAAAGGTGTTGGTGTAGACGTCCTGCAGCTGTATGGAGTAGTAGCGGTCGTCGGTGTCCGGGACGATCACCACCTGCGGTTCCCTGGACAGATCCAGCCAGGCCGAGCCGAACAGGGTGTCGTTGTTCGGGCCGCCGGCCTTCGTGGCCGGCGTGGCAAGCGAGTTGGCGACGAACAGGCGGTTGACCGGGACCTTCTGCTCACGCGCAGAGGCGAGATAGGTCTCCATCATCACCAGCGGAAAGCCCCATATGTACGCCTCCTGCGCCAACGCCGCCCGATCCGTGCCGGCCGCCGACGTGCCGGCCGCCGACGCGGCGGGGGCCGGGGCCCCCAGGGCGAGCGCCGCGGCTCCGGCCGGAGCGAGTGCCAGGACCCGACGCCGGGTGAACGGCTGCGCCGCGAAGGCGTGTTCCGGCAGTGATGGGTCCTGCTGTGCACACATGGCGGGCTCCTCGGACTGACCGTGCTTGATCATGGATCGTGCACGGCACGGAGCCCTTGCGGGAGTCCTGGCACGAACTGTTCATACGACTGCAGCAATGCCGGACGGGCCGATGGCGCGTGGCCCCTGTCGTAGCTCGGCATCCTGATCGAAGCCGACATCCGCACCGTCGACAGGGGGGTGCGGTACGCGGCATCGCGGTCCGCACCCCCGCCCCGAATCACTTGGCAACGGACATCAACTCACGGACGGCCGTCGGCGTTCCGTCATTTGTCCCGGCCCATCATGACGACCGCGATGACGGCATCCACGGAGTACGGATTGCGCCAGTTGTGCGGGGTGCCCAGCTGGGCGAACGCCTCTCCCGCCGACAACTCCGCGGACGTACCGTCCTCCATCTCCAGCACGATCCGTCCGGAGAGGACGATCCCGACGTCGAGCGAAGAGGTCTGGTGGAACTCCGCGGGCGGCGGAGTGCCCGGGGTCTCAGGGGGCACGGTCACCGACCAGAACCGCACTCCGCCCGCCTCGGGGAAGAACGGCGACTCGCCCGCATCGTCCCCTGATGTCGCCGCGTCACCGCCCGGCAGCACCCCGTCGGCCTCCCAGAGCCGGCTGAGGCCGCGCCCGTCCGGGACGGTGTTGACGGGCACGACGTTGTCCCGGGCGATCGTCGAGAGGCCCGTCGCGGTCACCCCGGTCTCGACCACTCGGTAGCTACTCGTCAGCGGCGTTTCGTCCTGCTGTGCAGGAGTCGGTACGGATCCGGTCATGTGGTGCCTCCATGGTGGGTCAGGGCGCCGCCGCGGCGCACGATCGAGGACTGGCCTGCGCCAGGCAGAACAGCGTGACCTCGATGCATACGATTAGTATGTAGCGCCACGATAGGCCAGTATGAGAGGGCCTACAAAACACACATCCGTGTCCGCTACCGAAGGAGGATGTCCGTAATGGACGCCGTCGCAGCCCAGGAGGAAACAGCCGCGCTCCCGGGGCCCTGCTCCCGTATCCCGGTCGAGGACGCGGACTTCGTCCGCCAGATCATGGACCGGGTCGGGGACAAGTGGACGCTGATGGTGATCGCGACCCTGCAGGACGGCGTGATGCGCTACACCGAACTGCTGCACGCCATCCCCGGCATCTCTCAGCGCATGCTCTCGCGCACCCTGGCCCAGCTCCACCATGACGGCCTGATCACCCGGACCGCCTATGCCGAGGTGCCGCCACGGGTCGAATACGCCCTCGCTCCGCTCGGCGCCAGCCTCAAAGACATCGTGGCCTCCCTGATCGAATGGGCCATCACCCACCACGGCGAGATCCGCCGACACCGGGCCCTCAACGGGACAGCCGACAACCGCTAACGGGCCGCGCCCACACGGGTCGCTGCGAGCTGGAGCCGGAACAGGCGGCGGCCGGAATCGATCAGGACATCGGCCGCTCCGCCGACGCACGCCTCCGCGCCTGGCGGCGTCGGCCGGCATCACGGATCTCCGGGCTTGAGAGGACGGCTGGACAACTCACCGGCCTGGTGCAACAAATCCCGGCGTTCGTCCACGCGGGAGTCAGCGAACCCTACGACCGACCCTGGTGAGCGAGGTCCCAACGGCGCGCCCGGTTCGCGGCAGCTGCTGCGGCCACCGCTCACACGCAGGCCAGTCGCCTCTCGACCCTCACGAGGCCGCTGCGTCAGGACTCGACGCATCTCACGGCAGGAGGCCCAGGCGGCGAGCGGCCACGACCGCTTCCAGACGCGAGCGGGATCCGAGTTTGCGTGTCGCGCTGCGCAAGTAGCTCTTCACCGTCTCGACACCGATGCCGAGTTCGATCGCCGCGTCGGCGTTGCTCCGCCCGACGGCGACGCACGCCAGGACGTCCAGCTCCCGGGGAGAGAGCACCGGTGCGTGGGAAACCCCGCGAACCGAATGCCCTGCGGCGGCGAGCTTTTCGCACGCGACATCGAACTGCTGCCTGGCCTCGGAATCCGTGAGCTGTCCCGCGAGGCTCCGCAGATCCGCGTACGCCTCTCTGACCAGCTCCCACTGGGGCGTCATCGGCCCCGGCGCCGGCTCCGCCGCAGCCGCCCGTTCGCTCAACCAGGCCAGGCGCCTGGCCACTTCGTCGCGTACGGCGAGTTCCCGTTCCAGGTCGCGGGCCGCGTCGGCCACCGCCTGTACGGCGCGGTCTCCCAGCGGCACGACCTGGCGGACCGCCCCGTACAGCACCCCGCGCACCGTCCGGCACACCACCACCGGTACCGCCACCATCGCGCGCAGACCCTCGGCGGTGATCACCCGGTCGTAGTGGTGGCTGATCCGCTCGCTCGCGACGTAGTCGTTGACCGCCATCGGGCGCCGTAGGGCGACCACCTTGCCGCCGAGTCCCTGACCGAAGGCCAGGCCGACACCGCGCAGCGCGCCCTTGGTGACTCCGGCGAACTCGTCGAGCCGCACCTGCCCTTCGGCGGTCACCACACCGCCGAAGGCGAGGCCCAGCCCGGTGGCGTCACGCAACTCGGCCAGGGCCCGGCCGATCAGCCTGCTGTCCTCGGTGACAGAGGTCGGTCTGGTGGTCATGACGCCTCCTCGAAACGGTGCGGCGCTGTCCGCGGCGCCCCCCTCATCCGGGGGTGCCGCACTCGGGGCGGTCCGAGGAAACATCGCGTTAACGGTACGCGCCGATCAACGCCCCCATCAAGGAGCAAGATGACCAGCCCGGAACAGCACATGGCGGACCTGCTCGCGATCTTCGGTTCGCCGGCGGCGTGCACGGCGGAGCTGCTGTGCGACCGGCACCCGGCCGACGCCGTCGCGTTCACACTCGTCGAACCCGACCTGACCGCCCGGCACTTGACGTTCGGAGAGCTGACGGAGTCCTCGGGCCGGATGGCGAGCGCGCTGGCCGACCTGGGCGTCGGCCCCGGCGACCGAGTCGCCACGCTGATGGGCAAGTCCGCCGAGCTGGTCATCGCCCTGCTCGCCATCTGGCGCCTCGGCGCGGTGCACGTCCCCTTGTTCACGGCCTTCGCGCCGCCGGCGATCGGGGTCCGGATCACCGGCAACGGCACCAAGGTGGTGTTCGTCGACGCCGATCAGCGTGCCAAGCTCGCCCCCTCCCCGGCGTTCCCCGCGGACGCCGGACGGCGGATCATCACGACCGGGCCGACCGACGACGGGACGCCGACCTTCGCCGACCTGATCGCGGCGTATCCACCGCTGGAACGCGCCGTGGCCGCAGGCGGCGACGCGCCTGTCATCGAGTTGTTCACCTCCGGCACGACCGGATCGCCCAAGGGCGTACCGGTGCCGCTGCGTGCCGTCGCGGCGTTCGCGATGTACCAGGAGTACGGCTTGGACCACCGGCCCTCGGACGTGTTCTGGAACGCCGCCGATCCGGGCTGGGCCTACGGCCTGTACTTCTCGCTCGTCGCCCCGCTCGCGCTGGGCCGCACCGCCGTCCTCCTGCACTCGGGGTTCAGCCCCGCGCTGACCTGGTCGGTGCTGTCGCGGTTCGCCGTCACCAACTTCGCGGCAGGGCCGACCGTGTACCGCGCCCTGCGTCACGCCGACACGCCGGTCCCCGGGAACCTGCGCCTGCGGCACTGCTCGTCCGCGGGTGAGCCCCTTACGCAGGATGTGATCCCCTGGGCCGAGCGCACGCTCGGCGTCCCGGTCCTCGACCACTACGGCCAGACCGAACTCGGTATGGCGGTCGCCAACGCCTGGCACCCGGAGCTGCGCGGCGAGGTGCGACCCGGGTCCATGGGACGCGCCCTGCCGGGCTGGACCGTCGAGATCCTCCGGCCGGACGACGACGTCCCCGCCGGGACCGGCGTGACCGGCCGGGTCGCCATCGACTGCGCCCACAGCCCGCTGATGTGGTTCACCGGCTATCAGGACGCCGAGGGCCGCACGGCGGAGCGGTTCAGTCCCGACCGGCGCTGGTACTACACCGGCGACGTCGCGACGAAGGACGAGGACGGATATCTGTTCTTCGCCGCCCGCGACGACGACGTCATCCTGATGGGCGGCTACCGCATCGGGCCGTTCGACGTGGAGAGCGTGCTGGCCGCCCACGAGGCCGTCGCCGAGGTGGCTGTCGTCGGCGCCCCCGACAAGCTGCGCGGTGAAGTGCTCGTGGCCTTCGTGGTGCTGCGTCCCAACGCCCGGCCCGGCGACGAGCTCGTCGCCGAACTCCAGCAAGCGGTCAAGACCGGCTTCGCCGCCCACGCCTATCCCCGTGCGATCCACTTCGTGCCCGAACTTCCCAGGACGCCCAGCGGAAAAACCCAGCGCTTCCTGCTCAGGCAACGGCTCCAAGCCGGTTCGGCGCATCCCACCACACACTGAGAGGCTCACTCCGTGGCCATGTTCCAAGAAGCGCCGCAGCGACCGGAGCAGTACCGCAGGTTCGAGCGGGAGACACCGGGCTGGTTCCGTGACGCCAAGCTCGGCGTCTTCGTCCATTGGGGACCGTACTCGGTGCCCGCCTGGGCCGAGCCGACCGGGACCTCCGGCACGATCGACCCGGACAGGTTCTTCCTCCACAACCCTTACGCGGAGTGGTATTTCAACACCATCCGCATCGCCGGCAGCCCCGCCGCGGAACACCACCGCGAGGTGTACGGCGACGCACCGTACGACGACTTCCTCGACCAGTGGACGGCCGAGGACTTCGACGCCGCCGATCTCATGGAACTGGTCGCCGCCACCGGCGCCGGCTACTTCGTCCCGACGACGAAACACCACGACGGTGTCACCCTGTGGGACGCCCCCGGCACCGGCGACCGCAACACGGTGCACCGCGGACCGCGCCGGGACCTCGTCGACGAGCTCGGCGTCGCGGCCCGCGCGGCCGGAGTCCGCTTCGGCGTGTACTACTCGGGCGGACTCGACTGGCATGTCGGGAGCACGCCACCCATCGTCGACGTCCAGAGCTTCGGCGTACGCCCGGTCGACCGGGCGTACGCGGACTACGCCCACGACCACGTGGCCGACCTCATCGCCCGCTACCGGCCGGACGTGCTCTGGGGCGACATCGAGTGGCCGGACGCCGGAAAGGCCGAGGGCCCCAAGAGCCTGGTGAGCCTCTTCGAGAGTTTCTACGCCGCGAACCCCGAGGGTGTCGTCAACGACCGGTGGGGTGAGACGCACTGGGACTTCCGGACGAGCGAATACCAGCACGGGGGCGCCGTCGAGGGCGGCGAGATGTGGGAGAACACCCGCGGCATCGGCTACTCCTTCGGCTACAACCAACTGGACGACGAAAGCACCTCCCTCAGCGGACCCGAGGCGATCAGCCATTTCGTGGACGTCGTCTCCCGCGGAGGCAACCTCCTGCTCAACATCGGCCTGACCGCCGAGGGAACCGTCCCCGACCTGCAGCGGCGGACGCTCGTCGAACTGGCCGAGTGGAACTCGGCCAACGGCCCGTCCGTCTTCGGCTCGACCCCGGTCGCCGCCGAGCTCGCCAAGCCCGGCGAAACGCCGTGGGTCCGCTGGACGCGGACCGGCGACCAACTCCACGCGTTCGTCCGGACCACCGAAACCGCCCCGGCGCTCACCGTGGACACGGCCCGCGTGGACCCGCGATCCGCCCGCTTCGCCGACGGGGCACCGGCCTCCGTGACGATCACCGGCGAGGGCGTGGTCGTCGGCATGCCGGCCGCGGGTGCCTCCGTCCCGGTCCAGGTGACGTTCGACCTGCGCTCCGCCTGACCCACGAAGAGAGGAAATGGCATGTCAGGGACCACACGTCCTCGCCCCAAGCCACCGCTGATCGCGCGCGCCATCTGGAAGATCCCGCTCATCGCCGGACCACGACTGGCCACAGCCACCGCCGCGCAGCTGGAGAAGCAGCAGGAACGGACGCGGGCGAGAGCCGACCGGCTGGGGCCCTCGACACATCAGCGGGTCATCGACGGGCCCGCCGGTGACATCACCCTGCGCATCCACACCCCCAGCACCGAGGCCCCGGACAAGCACGCCGTCGTCGTCCACTTCCACGGTGGCGGATGGGTGTCGGGAAGCCCCCGCGAAGCCGACTTCATCTGCTCGACAGTCGCCGAGGGAACGGGAGCGTTCGTCGTGTCGGTCGACTACCGCCTCGCTCCCCGAAACCGTTACCCGGCGGGACTCGACGACTGTTACGCGGCACTTGTCTGGGTGGCCGGGCACGCCGCGGAACTCGGCGGCGACCCGACACGCCTCGGGCTGCTCGGCGAGAGCGCCGGCGGCAACCTGGCCGCGGCCGTCTCCCTGCTCGCCCGGGACCGCGGCGGCCCGACGATCCGCCATCAAGGGCTCCTGTACCCGGCGACCGACGCCTCGATGACAGCACCCTCGTACCGCACGAACGCGAACGCCCCCTGGCTCACAGCCGCCGGCGTGCGCAACGCCTACCACCACTACCTGCCGAAGGACGCCAACCCCCTGGAACCGGGGATCTCCCCTCTGCACGCAGCCGATCACGCGGGCCTCCCACCCACGACAGTCGTCGTGGCCGGCCACGATCCACTCCACGACGAAGGGACCATGTACGCCGAGCGCCTGCGGCAGGCCGGCGTCCCGGTGGACGTGTTCGACTACCCCCGCATGGTGCACGGTTTCGCGAACGTCCCCCATCTGTTCGGCGAAACAGCCGCCGCCCTGGGCGAGGTCGTGACGGCACAGCGCCGGTATCTGACGTACTGAGGCACTGTCCCGGCGATCAGCAAGGCGTCTGCCCTCCGACACCCAAAGAGAAACGATCGTTTGCACTATGAGTTGCCGAGTGCTACTTTCAGCATGAAACGCAAACGAACGTTTTCGTTTGGTGATGCCGACGCCTCGAAGCCTCTTCGGGCGCCGCCGCACCGGACGGCGAGGAGCGCGTCATGCCGAAGTCGCCAACTGCCCCTGTTCTCCGGTGCCGCACGGATGTCCTGATCTCCGGGGCAGGCCCCACGGGACTGACCCTCGCGGCGAGCCTGGCCCAGCTGGGCGTGGACCATGTGCTGATCGACCGGAACGCCGAGATCCAGCCCGGTTCCAAGGCCGCCGCCGTACAACCGCGAACACTGGAGTACCTGGACCGGATCGGTGTCAGCGCGGACCTGGTCGACGGCGGAAAGAAGGGCCGCGGGTTCTGTCTGCACGACCGGGAAAAGGCGCTCCTGCGGACCAGTTACGACCGGTTGAGCTCGCCGCACCCCTACATGCTGCTCGCGTCCCAGCAGACCACCGAGGAACACCTGACGCGGCGGCTGGAGGACCTGGGCGGCACTGTCCACCGAGGGCATCGGCTGCTCGGCTTCGCCCCGGACTTTCCCGGCGTCACCGCCACGGTCACCACGCCGGACGGGACACTGCGTGCGGTGTCGGCCCGGTATCTGGTCGGCTGCGACGGCGTGCACAGCACGGTGCGCACCGCTGCCGGCATCGGCTTCCCGGGGGACGCTCCTGAGCAGTTGTTCGCGATCGCCGACGTACGCCTGAAGCCGGGATCGCTGGCGGCGGCGTCCGAGGATGCCACGTTCTTCCTGTCCGACGCCGGGCTGCTGCTCCTGTCCCCGCTCATGCAGGGCCTGCACCGCCTGGTCGCACCGGTGCCGCCCGGCTCGGCCGCACCGGATGCGGGAGAAGTCGAAGCGTTGCTCGCCGCGCGCGGTCCCGCGGGCGAGAGCGCGGCCGTGGACGAGGTCGTCGCGGCCGCCACCTACCGGGCCCAGGAACGGCTGGCCGAGCGCTTCCGCTCCGGGCCGGTCTTCCTGGTCGGGGATGCCGCCCACACCCACAGCCCGGCCGGAGGCCAGGGCATGAACACCGGAATCCAGGACGCCGGAAACCTCGCCTGGAAGCTGCACGCCGTCCTCACCGGCGCCGCACCGGACGAACTGCTGGACAGCTATCACCGCGAGCGGCAGCCGGTCGCGGCCCAACTCGTCGCTTCCACAAGCCAGTTCGCACGGATCGCCACCCTGGCCGACCCGGCCGCGGGCCGACGCCGCAACGCCCTGCTGTCCGCGGCGGCCGCCACCCCGGGCATCACCGACTGGCTGGCCGACACCCTCGCCCAGCTCGACATCAGCTACACCCGCGAACCCGACCTCGGCGCCCCACGCATCGGCACCCGCGTCTCGCCCCTGACCGTCCCCCCGGACGGCCTGCGCTGGACCCTGGCCCTGCCCGGTTCGAGCGCTCCGCAGCCCGACCACCAGGTGAGCCGGCGCGGGCCACTGACCGTCCGGCACGTCCCCGGTCTGCCGACCACGCTCCTCGTACGCCCCGACGGCTACCTGGCCGCTGTTGGAGTCCCGACGGACCAGAGCGACGTCACCGACCTGCTCGGTCAATGCGTAACCCAGTAAGTCCCCCTGAAAGACAGCGAGTTCAAGGAGACACGGACATGACCCCTCGTACCGCTTCCCCCACCCTCATCCGCCAGGTCGCCGTCTTCGACGGTCGTCGACCGCAGCCGATGCAGGACGTCCTGATCGACGGCCCCGTGATCGCCGCCGTCGGCACGGATCTGGTCGCACCGGCGGGATCGACGGTCCTCGACGGCATCGGCCGCACGCTGCTGCCCGGCCTGATCGACGCCCACACCCACACCACCGACACGGCGCAGCTGCGTCAGGCGCTGGTGTTCGGCATCACGACCGAACTCGACATGGGCGGCGCTCCCGACACCGCCCGACGGATGCGCGCCGCCGCCGACGAACGGGACGACCTGGCCGACGTACGCGTCGCCACCACCGGCGCCACCGCCCCGGGCGGACACCCCTGCCAGTTGGTCGAACTCGGCATGATCGAGCCCTTCCCCACCGTGGCCGGACCGAACGACGCCGAAGCGTTCGTCGCGGCCCGGGTCGCCGAGGGCGCGGACCATCTCAAGATCTTCATCGAGGACGGCACCGCCATCGGCAAGCCCCTGCCCCTCATGTCTCCGGAGACGCTCCTCGCCCTGATCAGGGCAGCCCACGATCGCGGGCTGCGGACCGTCGCCCACACCCTCACCCGCACGGCGGCACGCCAGGCGATCACCAGCGGCATCGACGGCCTGGCCCACGCCCCCGCCGACGGCACCAGCGACCAGGCCCTGATCGAAGCGGCGGCGGAGAACGGCGTGTTCGTCGTGCCCACCTTGACCACGCTCACCGGGATGACCGCCACCCCGGCCGAGTACGAACTCGCCGAGGACCCCAGGCTCCGCCCCTACGCCGACCCGCAGTGGCTGACGGACCTGGAGAAGATCCGCGCCATCGCCCCTGAACAGCGCGTGGGGCCCGTCGGGGTCGACCCTCGGCACGCCGCCGACGCCGCCGTACGGATGTTCCGCCTCGGTGTACCACTGCTCGCCGGCACGGACGGAACCAGCGGCCACGGGCACCCCACCACCCACGGCATCAGCTACCACGGCGAACTGGCCCTGCTCATCGCCGCCGGCCTCACCCCGGCCGAGGCCCTGACCGCCGCCACCGCCGCGCCCGCCGACGCGTTCGGCCTCACCGACCGAGGCCGGATCGCCCCCGGACTCCGGGCCGACCTGCTGCTCGTCGACGGCGACCCCACTCGGGACATCACCGCTCTGCGCGACATCACCGCCCTGTGGCGTCGTGGAGCCCGCGTCGAACGCTCCGCCCACCTCGCCACGCAGAGTCAGGAGTGACCATGACCATCGCCCACCCTTACGCGGCTCCGGCGTTCTCGGGCATCCACCACATCAAGCTGCCCGTCACCGACCTGGAGCGCAGTGCCCAGTGGTACGGCGCGGTACTGGGCGCCAGCCGTCTGACTCAGCTGGACCACCGTCGCCCCGACGGCACTCTCTTCGCCGTCATCCTCGACGTCCCCGGGCTGGGCACCCGCCTCGAACTGCGGCTGGATCCGGCGACCGCGACCGCCTTGGCGGGGTATGAATTCCTCACCCTGGCCGTCGACGACCGCGCGGCCCTGGACCGCTGGATCACCCACCTGGACAGCCTCGGCATCACCCACTCGCCACCGGTCGTCGCTCTGGTGGGCTGGGTGCTGGTCATCCCCGACCCCGACGGACAGCGCCTGCGCTTCTACACCACCGCGCCCCACGGACTGGACGCCGACCGGATCGAGTACGCCTCACCCTGGCTCAGCACCGGCCCCGAGTCTCGTCCGGACGACGAAGACGCGACCAACAGTGGGGGTGAGCCACTCTGTCTGGCGGCGAGGTGCACGGCTCTGCCCGGCCGAGGCGATCTGCTGAAGTCGCGGTTGGTGACCCTGGCGCGCGCCACCCGCCGTGAACCAGGCTGCCTGGCCTTCCGGGTGCACCGCAGCCGGCAGGAGCAGGACGCCTTCGTCGTCTACGAGGAATGGACCGGCCAAGAGGCCCTGGACGCCCATCACACGACGCCCCATGTGAACGCCTTCCGCTCCGGCGCGGCGGATCTCATGGCCGTGGCACCGTCCCCGGAACCTCTCGTCCCCTGCACCCGGATCTGACTCCGCCCTCACGTCGCCGCGTCGTCGAAGGCCGAGGCGAGGGACGAGAGGCCGCCGATCAACTGCTCGGTGGCGACGGGCTCCACGAGGTGCCGACCGACCAGGAGCCCGGGCATGAGCGTCATCAGCACGGCCGCGATCTGCGCCGGGTCCGCCGTGGGCGGCACCTGCCCCTCGTCGCGCCAGCGGCGGGCCAGTTCGACGAGGTTGTCCCGCATGCTCAGGTAGAAGGTCCGGGTGCGTCCTTCGAGTTCCGGACTGCGCAGTGCCTCGCCCCACGCCTGGATCGCGATGCGGCTCAGGTCGTACGACTCTCCCTCGCCCCGGTCGCGGGCCTCAGCCGCCATCGCCTCAAGCACCTCGGACGGCGAAGGGGCGGGACGACGCTCCAGGAGTCGGCGGAACAGGTCGCCGATCAGGGTCAGGCCCTCGTCCGCGGCGGCGTCGATGAGGTCGTCCTTGCTGCGGAAATACCGGTAGACGGCGCTGGAGGACATCCCGGTCGCGGCGATGACGTCGTCCATCGACGTGGCGTGGAAACCGTTGCGGGAGAAGCAACTCCAGGCACTGGTGAGAATGTGGCGCCGCCGTTCTTCCCGGAGCGCCTCGCTCAGACGGGGCATGCCCTCACCCTAAACGCAAACGGTAGTTTCCGTTACAGGAGGGCGGTGGAAGCCTGCCGATCATCGAGCGGTTGCGGAGGACAGAGCAGAGCCAGGCGGTCGGCGTCCTTGCTGCCCGGTTCGGCGGTGCCCACGAGCAGGCACTGGCCCGGCGCGTCCTGTACCTCGAAGGCCTGATACCAGAGGGTCAACCGTCCCGCCACGGGGTGGTCAAAGGTCTTGTCCCTGCTGCCCAGCCGATTGACGTCCTGGCGCCCCCATAGTTCCGCGAACTCGTCGCTCTCCGCGCGGAGTTCATCGATCAGGGCGGCGAGCCGGGGATCGTGGCGCTCCTGGCCGTAGGCGAGCCGTAGGGCGGCGACGGTGTCGCGAGCCACGGTGCCCCAGTCCGCGAACAGCGTGCGGGCGGCCGGGTCACAGAAGAGGGAGCGGACCATGTGGCGCGGGTCGGTCAGCGGGGAGAGCAGGGCGGCGGCCGACGCGTTCGAGGCGAGAACTTCCAGCCGCCGGTTGACCACGTAGGCGACGGCCGCCGGGAAGCCGTCCATCAGCCGCCGAAGTCCGGGCGCCACGCGCTCCTCATCAAGGTCAGGGGCTTCCGGTCCCGGTACCAGCCCAGCCAGACGGTAGGCATGCCAGCAGGCGTCGGAGTCCAGCCGAAGCGCCCGCGCGAGAGCGTCGATGACCTGGCCGGACGGTTTCCGTTCGCGGCCCTGCTCCAAGCGGGCGTAGTAGTCGACGCTGACCCCGGCCAGCACGGCGACCTCCTCGCGTCGAAGCCCGCTGACCCGGCGATCCTCCGAACGGGGAAACCCCACCTCCTGCGGACTGAGGCGGGAGCGACGCGCCAGCAGGAACTCCCCCAGTTCGTTGCCGCTCATACCTCGATCGTACGTCGCCGCTTCCTAGGAGTGCGGCACCCAGGAAGCTCCTGCCTGCCGACACCGCGGGATCGGGCCCATGCTGAAGGCATCGCACTGCCCGTCGCCGATACGGTCGACCGACGCGTCGAGCGCCTGGGCGCCCACGGGTGAGCCGCACGCCCCCAGCCGAGAGAAGGAAGCCGCGATGGTCACGGAGGACCAGGTACGCACCTGGGTCGAGCGCTACGTACAGGCGTGGACCACCAACAGCAAGAAGGACATCGCCGCACTGTTCACACCGCGGGCCGAGTACCACGAGTGGCCGTACGAGACCGACTGGATCGGCCGCGACGCGATCGTCGAGGGCTGGCAGGGCCGCGCGCCGTGGCAAGAGGGCGGCTGGGACTTCGACTGGTCCATCCTCACCATCAACGGCGACACGGCGGCCATCGAAGGCACCGGCCGCTACAAGGAGCTGGGCACCTTCGCCAACCTCTGGACGGTGACGTTCGACAAGAGCGGCAAGTGCACCGTGTTCCGCATGTGGAACAACGAGATCTGACCCACGGCATCTTTATTGGTCGCTTGACTGCGGTTTGCCCTGCTGCGGAGATGCGATACACGAGCGGGCGACCTCGTTGTGTGGGCAGGGACTTTCAGCCCAGTGACAGTCGTCGACAAGTACGGCTGGAACTAGCTGGCCAAGCTGGTCCCGCAGAACCCCAAGCTGATCCGCAGGGTGCCCGGATCCGCCGCCGGAGTGGCGAGCGGCGACTACCTCGCCTCCATCGCAGTCGGCGGCGACGCCAGCCCCAACGGCACCAGGTCTTCTCCCGTACCGAGACCTTCAACTCCTGGGCCCAGCGCGGCGCCATCTTCAAACAGGCCCCCGCGCCGCCGTCGACCTCTTCCGCTCCCAGGTCGAGCTCTACTTCGGCCAGGTCAAGGGCGTGGACCCCGGCGACCCCACGAACACCCTCGGCCGTAGCCCCGGAGCCTTCTGACCGTCGGCCACGACATCCAGGAGCGGGTCCGCCGTGCCGGCTGCGGCGGGCCCGCTCAGCGGCATGCCCGCGTGACACCGGGGGTGCGGGCGAAGCGCATCCACGGGGTGGATGAGCGGGATAGAGGATTCGGATCGCGCGGAGGATGGCGACCGGACGCCCCACGACCCATAGTCGTCCCTACCCGCACGCCGCTGTCCGGACCAGCCGCCGACGTGCGGCCGTCCTCAGCATGCCGTGCGCCGTCGGCGCCAGTGACAGGCATGCCCGCTCCCGTACACCGTCCCTGGAGTCGCCATGCCCGGTTCCGTTCCGCCGCCGTCTCCCGCCCTGGTCGACGAACCCGCTCCGTCGTCCGTGGCCGTCTCGGGTCCGGCCCATCTGCTGCGGGTGACCCTGCTGATGACGGGCAGTTGTCTGCCGATCCTGGGGGCGGTGCTCATCGCCCCGGTGCTGCCGAAGATGCAGGACCACTTCGCCTCGGTCCCGGGGGCCAAGGCGTTGGTGCCTCTCGCGCTGACCGTTCCGGCGTTGGCACTGGCACTGCTCGCCCCGTTCGCCGGTGTCATCGTGGACCGGCTGGGCCGCAAACGCCTGTTGATCGTGGCGACCCTCCTGTACGCCGTGTTCGGTACGGCGCCGCTCTGGCTGGACTCGCTGGGCGCCATCATCGCCAGCCGCGCCCTGGTCGGTGTCACCGAGGCCGCCATCATGACCTGCTGCACCACCCTGATCGCCGACTACTACTCCGGTCACCGGCGAGTGAAGTACCTAGCCCTGCAGACCATGTGCGCCTCCGCGTCCGCCACCGTGTTCTTCGTGCTCGGCGGCGCCGCCGGATCGGCGGGCTGGCGGGTGCCCTTCTGGGTCTACGCCGTGAGCCTGGTGCTCGCCCCGCTGATGGCCACCGCCCTGACCAACCCGGCGCCCCGCGCGGTCGCGAAGCAGAACCCGACCGAGGCCCCCGGCCAACACCCCTTCCCCTGGCGGCCGTTGGCGGGCATCTGCGCCCTCACCTTCTTCGGAGCGATGGTCTTCTACACCGTCCCGGTCGAGATGGCGTACCTCCTCGACGACCTCGGCGTGAAGAACTCCGGAGTGATCGGCCTGGCCACCGCGATCGCCAGTGCCGCCACCGTGGGCGGAGCGATCACCTTCGCCCGCCTCAAGCGCTCCCCCGACCCGATGCTGCCCGCCGTTCTCGCGATCTGCGCGGTCGGCTTCGGGCTGATGTTCCTCGCGGGGAACGCCCCGCTGCTGGTCGTGGGCGCGGTCGTCAACTGCGTGGGCACCGGTCTGCTACTGCCCGCCCTTCTGACCAGTGCCATGTCCCGCCTGGCATTCGAGGACCGCGGTCGTGGCACGGGACTGTGGATGGCGGCGTTCTTCGGCGGCGAGTTCGTCTGTCCGCTGGTGCTGCTCGCCGGGGAGTCGGCGGTCGGCACTCTGGCCGGTGCGGTGGGCGTACTGGGGCTGGTCGCCGCCCTCGTCGCGGCGGGGCTGTGGGCGTCCCGGCGCCGGGTGGGCACGGTCGATCCCCGGGCGCTGCCGGAGCAACTGGCCTGAGCCCACCCAAGGGCGCGGGGAACTGCGCGGCGGAGCCGCACAGCTACACGGCCTCAATTCCCTTACGGCGCCCCTCAGTTGCCGTCGTCCACGAGCGTCGCCCCCACCTCCGCGGCCTTCTGCCGCAGCCAGATGTGGGCCGCGTCCTGAGCGTGCACGGGGTGCCACCACATGGCCTCCTGCACCGGTACGGCCTCGAAGGGGCAGGGCAGGACGCGTACCGCGGCCGAGCGGACCGCTCTGCGTGCCAGGCGCTCCTGGATCATCGCGACCCGGCGGGTGCCCTCGACCATGTGGGGCAGCAGCTGGAAGGTCTGCACGGAGACCTCCACCCGGGGGCTGATGCCGATCATGCTGAGCTGGCGGGCGGCTGGGGCGTCGTAGGGACGCTGGTAGACCGCCCAGGGCAGGCTCGACAGCTGGTCGAGGGTGAGTTCGTCGCCGACGTCCGGGTTGTCGTCGGCGATCAGGCACAGCCAGCGGTCCTGGTGGAGGTCGACGGCGGGGAAGCCGTCGATGATGCCGTGGGGCAGCAGCAGGCCGTCGACGGTGCTGAGCACGGTGGCGGTGTTCTCCACCGCCGCGGGCGTCGAGTGCTGGAAGGTGAGCCGGATGCCGGGCGCCTCCTGGTGCAGGGCGCGGGAGAGCGCGGCGCCGAACACGGCCGCCCCGTAGTCGGAGGCGAGCAGGGTGAACTCGCGGCTCTCGGCGGCCGGATCGAAGTCGGCCTGGCTGGCGAAGACCCGCTCCAGCAGGTCGCACGCGGTGGCGCTGCGGTCCCGCAGGGCCACACCGAGCGGGGTCAGTTCGTAGCTGTTGCCGGTGCGGGCGAGCAGTTCGTCGTCGAAGTGGCGGCGCAGCCGGGACAGGGCCGCGCTCATCGCGGGCTGGCTCAGCCCGACGCGCTCGCCGGCCCGGGTGACGTTGCGCTCCTCCAGCAGCGCGCGCAGCGCCAGGACCAGGTTGAGGTCGAGTCGGGACAGGTTCACCAGGCACCACCTATACAAGCGAAAGCCATCCACGCCATGGATGTGGCGCATCCACAGGATTGATTTCCGTGATTGGCCGAGCAGGGTCAGAGTAGACCGCAACCCAGCAGGAGGAAATCTGATGGCAACGCATGCGCAACCTGCCGGCCCGTTCGCGCTCGGCACGTTCTCCGCTCAGGACGGGGATCCGTTTCCCGGCCTCCTCGTGCAGGAGCGTGTACTCGACCTGAGCAGTGCCCTGGGCTGGGCACCGTCCGGGATGCGTGCCGTGGTCGAGCGATGGGAGGAGACCCTCCCCGTCCTGCACTCCCTCGCGGACGACGAAACCCTCGACTGGCGACCGCTGGACAGTCTGCGCGTGCACGCCCCGATCGAGCCCCGCCAGATCTTCCAGTCCGGCGCCAACTACCGCCAGCACGTGATCGACCTGGAGGTCGCCCACCGCTCCCCCGACGACCCGCGCACCGTCGAGGAGGCACGCGCGGAGATCGCCGCGGTCATGGACCGCCGGGCCGCCGAGGACCTTCCGTACGTGTTCATCGGGCTGCCGAGCGCGATCACGGGCCCCTACGACGATGTCGTCCTCCCCGCATGGGCCCAACAGCCGGACTGGGAGCTGGAGTTGGCGGTCGTCATCGCCAGGCCGGCTCATCGGGTGTCCGTCGAGGAGGCGCTGGAGTACGTCGCCGGGTACACGATCGCCAACGACCTCACCGACCGCGCCACCGTCTTCCGCCGGGACATGAAGGCCATCGGCACCGACTGGCTGCGCAGCAAGAACGCGCCCGGTTTCACCCCGCTCGGCCCCTGGCTCGTCCCCGCGGAGTCGGTCGCTGACACCGGTGACCTCCGGGTCACCCTCAGGCTCAACGGCGAGACCATGCAGGACGAGTCCACCAAGGACATGCTCTTCGGTGTCGCGCGGCTGGTGTCGTACGCCTCCCAGAGCGCCCAACTCCTCCCCGGCGACCTGGTGTTGACCGGAAGCCCGGCCGGAAACGGCATCCACTGGGGACGGCTGCTGCGCGACGGTGACGTGATGGAGGGTTCCATCACCGGCCTGGGCGCGCAGCGCACCCGTTGTGTGGCGGAGGCGTCGGCATGAGCCTGGACCGGCACGACCCGGAGGGCGCGATCGCCGAGGCCGCCAAGTCGTTCTCCAACTGGGGGCGTTGGGGCGAGGACGACGTGCTCGGCACCCTCAACTTCCTCGACGAGGCCAAGCGCCGCGAGGGGGCCGCACTGGTCCGCCGGGGCGTCAGCTTCTCGCTCTCGCAGTCCTTCGACATGGACGGCCCGCAGAAGGGCTGGCGCCGACGCACCAACCCGGTGCACACCATGCTCGACACCGGCACCGACGCCGCCCTCGGCAACCAGGGCTTCCCGCACGGCATCGGCGGCGCCGACGACGTGATATCGATGCCCTTGCAGTGCTCCACGCAGTGGGACGGGCTCGGGCACATCTTCGACCACGGCAAGGCGTGGAACGGACGGGCGGCCGAGAAGGTCGTCACCTCCGACGGCGACCTCGTCACCGGCATCGAGCACATGGCACCGTACGTCGCCGGGCGCGGGGTGCTGCTCGACGTCGGCCAAGTCGTCGGCGACCAGGGCGAGTTGCCCGACGGCTTCGCGATCACCGAGGAGCATCTGACCGCGACCGTCGAAGCCCACGGGGTGAGTGTCGGCCGCGGCGACATCGTCCTCGTCCGCACCGGACGGCTCGCGCGCGCCCGGCGGGACGGCTGGGGCGACTACGCGGGCGGCCCCGCGCCCGGGCTGTCGTTCACCACCGCGGGCTGGCTGCACGGCACCGAGATCGCCGCGATCGCCACCGACACCTGGGGTTTCGAGGTGCGGCCCAACGAGTTCGAGAACGCCTTCCAGCCGCTGCACCAGGTGGCCATCCCCAACATGGGCCTCCTGATAGGCGAGATGTGGGACCTCGATGCCCTCGCCGCCGACTGTGCGGCGGACGGCGTGTACGAGTTCTGGCTCACCGCCGCTCCCCTCCCCATCACCGGCGCCGTCGGCTCCCCCGTGAACCCGATCGCCGTCAAGTAGCCGCACGGCCCGCACCCCGCCGCCCGAAGCCGCGCGGCCCGACCCGGGAGGTATCCCCGACGTGGCACACAACCCCACCCGTTCCGTTCTCGTCATAGGCGGCGGCACCGCCGGAAACACCCTGACCGTCCTGCTGCGCCGGGCCGGGATCGCCGTCGACCTCGTCGAGGTGAGCCCCGACTGGAAGGCCTCCGCCGGTTCCGGCATCACCCTGCAGGGCAACGCCCTGCGCGTGTTGCGCGAGGTCGGAGTCCTCGAAGGCGTCCAGAAGGACGGATACGCCGCCGACGGCGTCGCCGTCCTCGCCCCCGACGGCACCGTGCTGCACGCCCACCCCGAACTCCGCACCGGCGGCGAGGACCTGCCCTCCCACGTCGGGATGCAACGGCCCAGGCTCCAGCAACTCCTCATCGAGAAGGTGCGCGCCTCGGGCGCCGACGTCCGACTCGGCACCACGGCAACGGAGTTCGAGCAGGACGACGAAGGCGTGGACGTCACCTTCTCGGACGGCACACACCGGCGTTACGACCTGGTCGCCGGCGCCGACGGGCTGTCCTCCGCCACCCGCTCGATGATCGGCATCACCGACTCACCCGAACCCACGGGCATGGGCATCTGGCGTGCCCCCGCACCCCGCCCGGCCGGTGTCCACCGCACCGAGATGATCTACGGCGGCCGTTGCTTCATCGCCGGCTACTGCCCGACCGGCGAGGACACGGTCTACGTCTACCTCGCCGAACGGGCCCGCGACCGGGCCACGCTGGACCCGGACTCGTACGCCGACGAGATGCGGGCGCTCAGCGAGGGCTACGGCGGCGCGTGGCCGGAACTCCGCACCGCGTTCACCGACCCGAAGGCCGTCAACTACGCCTGGTTCGACCGGCACTTGGTGGAGGGCCCCTGGCATCGCGGCCGGATCGTGCTGGTCGGCGACGCCGCCCACGCCTGCCCGCCCACCTTCGCCCAGGGCGCCGCGATGTCCCTGGAGGACGCCCAGGTCCTCGCCGAACTGCTGGCCGGCCCGGACGACTGGGACGCGCAGTCCCTCGACCGGCTCCTCACCGACTACCACTCCCGACGACTGCCGCGCGTGCGCATGGTCGTCGACGCCTCCGTCCAGCTCGGCCAGTGGCTGCTCGACGGCGTGCGCGACGCGGACGTGCCCGGGCTGATGGGCCGCACCCTGAGCGCGCTGAAGGAACTTCCGTGACCGACCTCATCGACCCCTTGTCGACACCGACGATCGACGTCCACGCCCACCTCCTGCTCCCGGAGGTCGAGGAGGCCGTCGCGGGTCGCCCCGGCCTCGCCGCGGCCCGCGCCCTCGACGCCCGCCGCAACGGCCCGGCCGCCCTGGCCGTGAGCGGTCCGATGGTCGGCGCACGCGTGCCTAAGCTGACGGACGTCGCCGTACGCCTGGCGGCCATGGACGACCAGGGCGTGGACATCCAGCTGGTCAGCCCGTCCCCGTCGCACTACCACTACTGGGCCGATGCCCAACTGGCCGAGCGCATCTGCCAGTTGGCCAACGAAGGTACCGCCGCACACTGTGCGAAGGCCCCCGACCGACTGGACGGCCTCGGCCTGGTTCCGCTCCAACACCCGGATCTCGCGGTCGAGTTGCTCGACCACGCGCTGGACCAGGGGCTGCGGGGCGTGGAGATCTCCTCGCACGCACCCGGACTTGAGCTGTCGGACCCGGCGTACGAACCTCTGTGGTCCCGGGCGGAGGAGACAGGAGCCCTCCTCCACCTGCACCCGTTCGGCTGCACGCTCGACGAGCGCCTGGACCAGTGGTACCTGTCCAACACCGTCGGCCAGCCCACCGAGAACGCGGTGGCCCTCTCCCACCTGATCTTCTCCGGCGTACTGGACCGCCACCCGGGCCTGAAGCTGATCGCGGCACACGGCGGTGGCTATCTGCCGACCCACATCGGCCGCTCCGACCACGCCTGGCGGGCCCGCCCCGACGCACACGGCTGCGCACGAGAGCCGAGCAGCTACCTGCGGCAGCTGTACTTCGACTCGCTCGTCCACGACTCGTACGTACTGCGGGAGTTGGTCCGGGCCGCCGGCGCCGACCACGTCCTGCTCGGCTCCGACTTCCCCTTCGACATGGGCACCGACGACCCGCTGGACGCGCTGCGGGCGGCGGACCTGACCGACCACGACTTCCACGCCGTACGGGGCGGCAACGCCGCCGCCCTCCTCCGGAAGGACTGACACCATGCGTCTCCTCACCCACCTCCGGCACGTCGACCTCGCCGTGCCCGACTACGACAAGCAGCTCGACTTCTACTCCGGCGTCTGGGGCCTGACCAAGGTCTCCGAGGACTCCGGCATCTCCTTCCTCGCCGCCGAGGGCAGCCCCGAGCAGTACGTCGTACGGCTGCGCAAGGACGACGAGAAGCGCCTCGACCTGGTCTCCTACGGGGCCGCTTCAGCGGCTGACGTCGACACCCTCGCCGAGCAACTCCTCGCTGGAGGAGTGCGGTTGATCTCCCAGCCGGGCAAGGTGGACACCCCCGGGGGCGGTTACGGCTTCCGCTTCTTCGACGTCGACGGCCGCACCGTCGAGGTCTCGGCCGACGTGGAGGTACGGCAGCACCGCAAGATCGAGGAGAAGGAGTCGATCCCGGTCAAGCTGTCACACGTCGTCCTCAACTCGCCGGACATCGACAGGACCCGCGCCTGGTACGAGCAGCACCTCGGCTTCCGTCACTCCGACACGCTGAGCTCGCCGTACGTCGGTGAGGTCATGCACTTCATGCGGATCAACAGCAAGCACCACTCCATGGCCATCGCCAAGGGTCCGCACACGTCGCTGCACCACGTCTCCTTCGAGATGCGCGGCATCGACGAGTACATGCGCGGCTCCGGTCGCGTGATGCGGGCCGGCGTCAAGAAGGTCTGGGGTCCGGGCCGGCACCTGGCGGGCAACAACACGTTCACCTACTTCCTCGACCCGCACGGCAACACCGTCGAGTACTCGACGGAGTTGGAGGACCTGGACGAGGACACCTGGCACCCCCACGTCTACGACTTCTCCCAGCCGGAGATCACCGACCAGTGGGGTACCGCCAACCCGATGAACGAACTGGTCGCCAAGGAGTCCTTCAACGACCCCGACCGCGGTTGCTTCGTCGCCCCGCCGGTCTGATCCGCCGGGGCCCCCGGTCCACCGGGGACGCGGCAGCCCTCATGCCCTCATGCCCTGACTCCCCGCCGCGTCCCCGGTCTCGTTCCGCCCGCCTTCCCGCCGACAGGACCCTTCCCATGCGTTTCGCCACGTACGAGTACCGCAATCGGCGCCAGGTGGCCGTCGTCGAAGAGGACGGCACGCTCCACCCCCTGCCCGGCGTCGGTTCCCTCACCGGCCTGCTCACCGAGGGAGGCGGTCTGCCCGGCCTGCTCGACGCGGGCTCCGCGGCGCTCGACGTCCCGGCCGGCCCCCACGTCTCGGACGTACGACTGCTGCCACCGCTCCAGCCGCCCACCGTGCGGGACTTCGTCACCTTCGAGGAACACGTCGAGGGCGTACGACGGTCCGTGGACGGGGCCGCCGGTGTGCCCGAGCGGTGGTACGCGGCCCCGACGTTCTACTTCACCAACCCCTACGCGGTGTACGGCCCGCACGACGACATCCCCGTGCCCCCGGGGTCGAGCGTGCTCGACTTCGAGCTCGAAGTCGCCGCCGTGATCGGCAAGGAGGGCCGCGACCTCACCCCCGAGCAGGCACGCGACCACATCGTCGGCTACACCGTCCTCAACGACTGGTCCGCCCGCGACCTGCAGTCCGCCGAGATGAAGGTCGGCCTCGGCCCCTGCAAGGGCAAGGACACCGCCACCACGCTCGGACCGTACCTGGTCACCGCCGACGAGCTGGAGAGGTACCGCGACGCGGACGGCTTCCTGCGCCTCGCGCTGACCGCCGAGATCAACGGCGAGGTGGTCGGCAAGGACCTTCTCTCCAACATGAGTTGGACCTTCGAGGAGATGGTCGCCTACGCCTCGCGGGGCACCGTCGTGCGCCCCGGTGACGTCCTCGGCTCCGGAACCTGCGGCAACGGCGGCTGCCTCGCCGAACTGTGGGGCGTACGCGGCAGGCAGGACCCGGCGCCGCTGAAACCCGGCGACACGGTGACCCTGACCGTGGAGGGCATCGGGTCCGTCTCCAACACCGTGGTGAGCGGCGTTGATCCCGTGCCGGTCGCGACCGCGCGGCGTCGCTCCCGGGAGAGGCCATGACCAAGCGCTTCTTCGGCAAGGTCGTCGTGGTGACGGGCACGGCCGACGCCCTGACCCGCGAGGGCACCCGGGTGATCGCCACCGACGCGACCGAGACGCCCGGCTGCAGCCGCCTCGACGTCACCAACGGCAAGGAGTGGGCCCAACTCGCCGCCGAGCCAAGGGAGTCGTACGGCCAGGTGCACGGCCTGGTCGACAACGCGGGCGTCACCTGGTAGGTCCGGATCGACGACATACACCCCGAGGACATGGCCCGGGTGCATGCGGCCAGGGCAGTCGCGGGATCCGCGTCGACACCATCAACCCCAGGTTCATCGACACGGACATGACCGCCTCCACCGCGCCCGCGTTCCGTGCGGCGAACCTCCGCGAGACACCGCTCGGCCGCACCGGGACCGTCGACGGCATCACCCCGCTCGTGGTCTTCCCGCTGCCCGACGACGCGTCCTTCATCACCGGAGCGGAGATTCCGTTCGACGACGGTCCCACCTCGCACGGCGACACCAAGCCGATCTCGAACGCCCTGCACGCGGACTCCTGAACCAGCGACAGCGCACGACGGAAGGGCCCTTCCGCCATGGACGAGATCCGCGCAAGAGTCGGGGAGGCCGTCGGCGGCATCGGCCTCCCCGACGTGCTCATCCAGGCCCCGTACACCCAGGGCGCCACCGGCCTGAAGGTCGTGTCGAACAACTGCGGTGTGGACGGTCACGAGCTGGGAGTCCTGCTTGCCGAGAACCGCATCGCCCGCGTGACGGGCAGCTACGTGGGCGAGAACAAGGAGTTCACCCGCCCGTACCTGTCGGGCGAACTGGAAGTGGAACTGGTGCCGCAGGGCACGCTGGCCGAACGGCTGCGCGCCGGCGGCGCGGGCATCCCCGCCTTCCGCACCCCCGCAGGTGTGGGCACCCAGGTCGCCCGCGGTGGACTGGCATCCCCGCCCAAGGAGACCCGCGACTTCTCCGGCCGTACGTACGTCCTGGAACACGGGATCACCACCGACTTCGCCCTCCTACGCGCCTGACGCGGCGACCGCCACGGCAACCTCGTCCTCCACAAGTCGGTCACCACCTTCGACCCACTCGCCGCGACGGCCCGGCGCGTGACGGTGGCCGAGGTCGAACAGCTCCTGGAACCGGGCGAGTTGAGCCCCGAAGAGGTGCACCTGCCGGGCAGCTCGTACAGCGCGTCGTGGAGTTGTCCGCTGCTCAGGCTGCCGACAAGCAGATCGAGAAGTGGACGGTGCGAACCTGATGGCCTGGACCCGCGAACAGACGGCCGCCCGCGCCGCCACCGGACTCACCGACGGCTCCGCGGCGCGATGGACCTGATCCACGGCGCCCGCCGGGTCATCGTCCTCATGGAACACACCGCCAAGGGCGGCACCCCCAAGATCCTCAAGGAGTGCACTCCCCCACTCACCGGCGAACGGTGCGTCCACCACATCATCACCGACCTCGACGTCACACCGGAGGGCCTCGCCCTCGCGGCATGCGGGCCAGGCGTCACCCCCGAGGACATCGCCGACCGCACCGACGCACCTCTGATCCGGAGGCCATGAGCCCTGGCCGTCCGTCCGGCGTCGATCAGCACTTCGCCCAGGCCGGTCAGGTGGCCGGTACAGCCAACCCCATGACCGGATCCGGGACTCAATTTCATTCCGAACACTTTGTTGGTACGTCCTGACATACCTGTTGACATCCCCGCAGAGACGGCCTCATAGTCTCTCCAACTAGAGCGCGCTACTAAAGCGCTCCAGTCGCTGAACAGGCGGTCTACACCAACGACCGCCGCAGAAGACGAGCCGCCACGCACGGCACATACACACCACTCGCGCACCACGTCGCCACTCGGTGAACATCCATCGGCCGCCGACGCGGGACGCGCTTCCGACCGCCACAGACTCCACCCTGACAAGCACAGCGAGGTGCAAGGGACATGCGCAGAAACCACCGAGCCGCAGTTTTCACCGCCACCGTTCTGGTCGGCACTCTGTTCGCCGCCGGCTGTTCCAGCAGCTCGGGCGGCAAGAAGTCCGAGGAAGGAGGTGCGGACGCCTCGGCGGGCAAGGCCACCACCCCGCGCATGACGGTGGCCATGGTCACCCATGCCGCCCCCGGCGACACCTTCTGGGACCTGGTCCGCAAGGGCGCCCAGGCCGCCGCCGCCAAGGACAACGTCAAGCTCGTCTACTCCAGCGATCCCAGCGCCGGCAACCAGGCCAACCTCGTGCAGAACGCGATCGACCAGAAGGTCGACGGCATCGCGCTCACCGCGGCCAAGCCGGACGCCATGAAGGACGTGGTGGCCAAGGCCAAGTCGGCCGGCATCCCCGTGGTCGGCTTCAACTCCGGTGTAAGCGACTGGAAGAAGCTCGGCATGCTGGAGTACTTCGGCCAGGACGAGAACATCGCCGGCCAGGCCTTCGGCCAACGCCTCAACAAGCTCGGTGCCAAGCACGCCCTCTGTGTCATCCAGGAACAGGGTCAGGTCGCCCTTGAGGCCCGCTGCGCCGGTCTGAAGAAGGGCTTCAGCGGCAAGACCGACATCCTCTACGTCAACGGCACCGACATGCCGTCGGTGAAGTCGACCATCACCGCGAAGCTCAGCCAGGACTCCTCCATCGACCAGGTGGTCACCCTCGGCGCCCCGATCGCGCTGACGGCGATCCAGTCGTTGTCCGACTCCGGCAGCAAGGCCAAGCTCGCCACCTTCGACCTCAGCAAGGACCTGGTGACGGCCGTCCAGGACGGCAAGATCGAGTTCGCCGTGGACCAGCAGCCTTATCTCCAGGGCTACTTGGCGGTCGACTCGCTGTGGCTCTACAAGACCAACGGCAACTTCAGCGGCGGCAGCACCGCGCCCGTCCTCACCGGACCGGCCTTCATCGACAAGACGAACGTCGACAGCGTCGCCAAGTTCGCCGCCAACGGAACCCGGTGATGAGCGTGACCCAGCACGCCGAGCCGGCGGTGACCTCACCGCCGGCCCCCGGCCCCAAGGAGGTCGACGGCCGCACGGCCGAACGCCCGCAGGCGCTACGGCTGTTGGCCCGCCCCGAGGTGGGCGTCTTCCTCGGTGCGGCCGCGGTGTACGTGTTCTTCCTGATCGCCGCCCCGCCGGTGCGCGAGGGCGCCTCGATGGCGAACATCCTCTACGGATCGTCGACCATCGGCATCATGGCGCTGCCGGTCGCGCTGCTGATGATCGGCGGGGAGTTCGACCTCTCCGCCGGTGTCGCGGTGATCACCTCCGCGCTCACCGCGAGCATGCTCAGCTACCAACTGACCATGAACGTATGGGTCGGTGTGATCGCCGCCCTGCTGGTGTCGCTGGCAATCGGGTTCCTCAACGGCTGGCTGGTGGTCAAGACCGGGCTGCCCAGCTTCCTCATCACCCTGGGCAGCTTCCTGATCCTCCAGGGCGTCAACCTCGCGGTGACCAAGCTGGTCACCGGCAACGTCGCCACCGACGACATCAGCACCATGGACGGCTTCAGCCAGGCCAAGAAGGTCTTCGCGTCGAGCTTTGACGTCGGCGGCGTGCAAGTGAAGATCACCATCGTGTGGTGGCTGGTGTTCGCGGCGATCGCCACCTGGGTGCTGCTGCGCACGAAGTACGGCAACTGGATCTTCGCGGTCGGCGGCAACAAGGACTCCGCGCGGGCCGTGGGTGTGCCGGTGGCGTTCACGAAGATCTCGCTGTTCATGCTGGTCGGTTTCGGCGCCTGGTTCATCGGGATGCACCAGCTGTTCTCCTTCAACACCGTGCAGTCCGGTGAAGGCGTCGGCCAGGAGCTGATCTTCATCTCGGCGGCCGTGATCGGCGGTTGTCTGCTGACCGGTGGCGCGGGCAGCGCGATCGGCCCGGTGTTCGGGGCGTTCATGTTCGGCATGGTGCAGCAGGGCATCGTCTACGCCGGCTGGAACCCCGACTGGTTCAAGGCGTTTCTCGGCGTGATGCTGCTCGGCGCCGTCCTCATCAATCTGTGGGTCCAGCGCACCGCGACCCGGAGGTGACCTTCATGGCAAGCAACGAATCCGGCACTCACGGCGCCATCCTCGAAGACAAGGCGCCGAGCGAAGCGGACGCTCCGATCGTCCAACTCCGCAACGCGGGCAAGTCCTACGGCAACATCCGTGCCCTGCACGGCGTGGACCTCGCGGTCCGCCCGGGCCAGGTCACCTGCGTGCTGGGCGACAACGGCGCGGGCAAGTCGACGCTCATCAAAATCATCTCCGGGCTGCACCAGCACACCGAGGGCGAGTTCCTCGTCGACGGGGAGCCGGTCCACTTCACCACCCCGCGCCAGGCGTTGGACCGCGGCATCGCGACCGTCTACCAGGACCTGGCCGTCGTACCGCTGATGCCGGTGTGGCGCAACTTCTTCCTCGGCTCCGAGATGACCAAGGGCCCCTGGCCGTTCCGCCGTCTCGACATCGAGAAGATGAAGAAGACCGCGGACGAGGAACTGCGCAACATGGGCATCGTCCTGGACAACCTGGACCAGCCCATCGGCACCCTCTCCGGCGGCCAGCGCCAGTGCGTCGCCATCGCCCGCGCCGTCTACTTCGGCGCCCGCGTCCTCATCCTGGACGAGCCGACCGCAGCCCTCGGCGTCAAGCAGTCCGGCGTGGTCCTCAAGTACGTGGCCGCAGCTCGCGAACGCGGTCTCGGGGTCATCTTCATCACCCACAACCCGCACCACGCCTACATGGTCGGCGACCACTTCAGCGTCCTGCGCCTGGGCACCATGGAGTTGTCGGCGGAGCGCAGCGAGATCACGCTGGAAGAGCTGACCAACCACATGGCGGGCGGCACCGAACTCGCCGCACTCAAGCACGAGTTGTCCCAGGTACGCGGCGTCGACGTCGAAGAACTCCCCGACGCGAGAGACCTGACAGCGCTGTAGCGGCATGTCCCCAGCAGGCAAGGCCAAAAGCCCCAACTGCTGGGGGACTTGCCCGGTCGCCGATGCTTCAGGCCGACGTCTCCGGTGCCTTGCCACTCGTACCGCGCACCACGAGCTTCGGATCCAGTACGGCCTCTCGGACTTCCAGCTCCGGATTCTCCAGCCGTTCGACGGCGAACCGCACCGCATGTTCCGCCATCAGAGCCGCGTCCTGACGGACGGTGGTCAGGCCGATCGGCATGAGATGGGAGAGGTGACTGTCGTCGTAACCGACAACCGACACATCACGCGGGACGTCGACGCCTGCGCGCGTCAGGGCCATCAACAGGCCCCACGCACACCGGTCGTTGCCCGCGAGGACCGCCGTCGGCAGGTCCTGCCCCCGATCGCGCTCCGCCAGGAACAGGCGGCCCGACTCGATGCCCGACTCCTCCGTGTGCTCCCCGGGAATGACCCGAACCTCGGCCTCCAGTCCGTGCCGGCGCATCGCGGCCCGGTAGGCGCGCCGCCGATCGACCGACCCGGGGCCCCGGCCGCCGTCGATGTGCACGATTCGACGGTGCCCCAGTTCGACGAGATGCTCCATGGCCTGGTGCATCCCCTTGCCCTCGGCGCTGTGGACGAAGTCCACGCGGGCGCGCGGCACTCGGCGGCTGACCGACACTGTCACCGCTCTGTGTCCAAGCTCGTCGAGATAAGTGGCCTCCGACTCGGGGCCGAGCAGGATCAGTGCCTCGCAACGGTGACTGAGCAGCGCCTCGGCCGCCTTCGCCTCGCTGCGGCCGTGGGTGGCCGCGGAGAGCAGGACGTCGTAGCCGAGGCGTTCGGCCTCGGGGTAGATCCCCGCGATGAGGTCCGCGTGGAAGGTCTGGTGCACGGTGAACATCACGCCGAGCGTGCGGCTGCGGCCGCGGGCCAGCAGCCTGGCCGCGCTGTCGGGGTGGTAGCCGATCTCGTCGGCCACCCGCAGCACCCGCTGCCGCGTCTCGTCGCTCGCGCCCGGCTGGCCGCGGAAGATGATCGAGACGAGCGCCCGCGACACGCCTGCTTTCGCAGCGACGTCCGCCATCGTGGGCCGCTGCTTTCCTGACGCATCCACCTGTGAATCCACCTTCCGCCGCGGCCAACCCTACGGGCCTCTCGAAATCTCCTGGCAACAAGGTATTGACATGACATTTGGACAGGAGTCATCGTACACAGACTAGAGCGCGCTAGTAGAGCGCGGCAGTGAATCTCCTGAACGCCTCCGTCTCCGCCACGAAAGGGAAACCAGCGTGATGCCGTTCGAAGTGCTGACCATGGGCCGCGTAGGGGTGGACATATATCCGCTCCAGACCGGTGTGGGGCTGGCCGAGGTCACCACGTTCGGCAAGTACCTCGGCGGCAGCCCCACCAACGTCGCCGTCGCCGCGGCCCGGTACGGGCACTCCGCGGCCGTGGTCACCAAGACGGGCCGGGACCCGTTCGGCGACTTCGTCCGCACGGCCTTGGAGGGGTATGGCGTCGACAGCCGGTTCGTCGGTACGTCGGACATCGCGCCGACGCCGGTGACGTTCTGCGAGATCTTCCCGCCGGACGACTTCCCGCTCTACTTCTACCGCCTGCCCAAGGCCCCCGACCTGGACCTGCGCCCGGAGGAGCTGGACCTGGACGTGGTGCGCGAGGCCTCGATCCTGTGGGTCACCGGCACCGGGCTGAGCGAGGAGCCCAGCCGCTCGGCCACCCTCGCCGCGCTGGCACACCGGGCGAAGTCCGGGACGACGGTGTTCGACCTGGACTGGCGGCCCATGTTTTGGACCGACGCCGGTCAGGCGCGGGCGTACTACGCCGAGGCCCTGCGTCACACCACGGTGGCCGTCGGCAATCTCGACGAGTGCGAGGTGGCGACGGGTGAGCGCGAGCCGTACGCCGCGGCGAAGGCACTGCTCGCCGCCGGGGTGGAGCTGGCGGTGGTGAAGCGGGGCCCCAAGGGTGTCCTGGCCGTCGACCGTGACGGTTCGGCCGTCGAGATTCCGCCGGTGCCGGTGGACGTGGTCAACGGGCTCGGTGCCGGTGACGCTTTCGGCGGCGCGCTCTGCCACGGTCTGCTCTCCGGCTGGGACACCCGCCGCACGGTCTCCTTCGCCAACGCGGCCGGCGCCCTGGTCGCGGGCCGGCTCTCCTGCTCCGACGCGATGCCCACCGAGGCCGAGGTGGACGCCAAGCTCCGCGAGGCCACCACCGCTTCCACCGAACGAAAGGCGTGACGACGTGCCGTCCGACATTGTGAGCCGGATCGTGGGGGCCCGGGTCAACGACCCCGGCGCCATCGCGACGGCGGCAGCACGCCGTGTGAAAGCGACCTCGCTCCTCGGCGCCCACGGCAAGGCGATGATCGTCGCCGCGGACCACCCCGCCCGCGGCGCCAACGGCGTCGGCGCCGACCCCACCGCGATGGCCGACCGCTTCGAACTCCTCGACCGCCTGTGCGGCGCGCTCGAACGGCCCGGTGTCACCGGGGTGTTGGCCACCGCGGACATCCTGGAGGACCTGCTGCTGCTCGGCGTCCTGGACGGCAAGAGTGTCTTCGGTTCCATGAACCGCGCGGGCCTTGCCGGTTCGGTCTTCGAGATCGACGACCGCTTCACCGGCTACGACGCCGAGACCATCGCCGCGATGGGCTTCGACGGCGGCAAAATGCTCACCCGTATCGCCCTCGACGACCCGGCAACACCCTCCGTCCTGGAGAACACCGCCCGCGCCGTCAACGAGCTGAACGACCGTCAACTCATCGCCATGATCGAGCCGTTCATGTCCGAGTGGCACGACGGCAGGATCCGCAACGACCTCTCCACGGACGCCGTCGTCAAGTCGGTCACCGTCGCCTCGGGCCTCGGCCGCCGCACCGCCTACACCTGGCTGAAGGTCCCGGTCGTGGCGGACATGGAGCGGGTACTCGCCTCCTCGACACTGCCCGCACTACTGCTGGGCGGCGAGGTCAGGGACGCCGAAGCGGCCTTCGCCTCCTGGGGCAAAGCCCTCAAACTCCCCACCGCACAGGGCCTGATGGTCGGCCGTTCCCTGCTCTACCCCTCGGACGGCGACGTCGCCGGCGCCGTGGACCGGGCGGTGAGCCTGCTGTGAGCGACACCGGCAAGTACCACCTGCCCAAAGGGACTTCGGCCGACGACCCCTACGACCTCCTGGTCACGCCCGAATCGGCGGGCTGGGGACACTCCGGCCTCAGAATCCTGACCCTGGGCCCGGGCCAGGCACACACCCTGTCCACCGGGGACTCCGAGTTCCTGGTCCTCCCGCTGACGGGCTCCTGCACCGTCACCACGGGCGGCACGGCCCTCGAACTCACCGGCCGGACAGGCGTGTTCGCCTCCGCCACCGACTTCGCCTACCTCCCCCGCGAGTCGGTGGCCCTGATCAGCAGCGCGGACGGCGGGACGTTCGCGCTGCCCTCCGCCCGTACCGAGCGGAGCTCACTCTCCGCTCGGTACGGGCCCCAAAAGAACGTGCCGGTCGAACTGCGCGGCGCCGGCGCGTGTTCGCGGCAGGTCAACAACTACTGCCTGCCGGGCACGTTCGAGGCCGAGCAGCTGCTGGTGTGCGAGGTGCTCACCCCTGGCGGCAACTGGTCCTCCTACCCGCCCCACAAGCACGACGAGGCCCGGCCGGGCCAGGAGTCGGAGCTGGAGGAGATCTACTACTTCCAGGTCGCGGGCGAGGACGGCTTCGCCTACCAGCGGGTCTACGGCACTGAGGACCGGCCGATCGACGTGCTCGCCGAAGTCCGCTCCGGCGACACCGTGCTGATCCCGCACGGCTGGCACGGGCCGTCGATCGCGGCGCCCGGATACGACCTCTACTACCTCAACGTCATGGCGGGCCCTGGACAGGACCGCGCCTGGCTGATCTGCGACGACCCCGCCCACGGGTGGGTGCGGGGGACCTGGGAGTCCCAGGACGTCGACGACCGGCTTCCCTTCGAAGGGCTCACGCAGTAATGAACACCGTCCGACTCACCACCGCGCAGGCCCTGGTCCGCTTCCTCGCGAACCAGTACAGCGAGCGCGACGGCCAGGAACAACGCCTGATCCCCGGCGTCTGGGGCATCTTCGGACACGGCAACGTGGCCGGCATCGGCCAGGCACTGCTCCAGGCCGCCGTCACGCAAGAGGCCGATCTGCCCTACTACTTGGCCCGCAACGAGCAGGGCATGGTCCACGCCTCGGTGGCCTACGCCAAGATGCGCGACCGGCTGGCCACCTTCGCCTGCACCGCCTCCACGGGCCCCGGCTCCACCAACATGATCACCGGTGCGGCCCTCGCCACGACCAACCGCATACCGGTCCTGCTGCTGCCCAGCGACATGTTCGCCACCCGCGCCGCCGACCCCGTCCTCCAGCAACTGGAGGACACCCGGGGCGGGGACGTCACGGTCAACGACGCCTTCCGCGCGGTCTCGAAGTACTTCGACCGGATCTCCCGCCCCGAACAGCTCATCCCCGCCGCGCTGGCCGCGATGCGGCTGCTGACGGACCCGGTGGAAACCGGTGCCGTGACGTTGGCCCTGCCGCAGGACGTGCAGGCGGAGGCGTACGACTGGCCGGTCGCCTTCTTCCGGCGCCGGGTCTGGCACATCGGCCGCCCGGTGCCGGAACCCGCCGCCGTCGAGCGGGCCGTACGGCTGCTGCGCAAGGCACGCAAGCCGCTGATCGTCGCGGGCGGCGGGACCGTCTACTCCGGCGCCGAGACGGCGCTTCGGGCCTTCGCCCAGGCCACCGGCATTCCGGTCGCCGACACCCACGCCGGCAAGGGCGCCGTCCCCTGGGACCACCCCTGCGCGGTCGGCGGCATCGGCTCGACCGGCTCCTACGCGGCCGACGAACTGGCGAAGGAGGCCGACGTCGTCCTCGGCATCGGCACCCGCTACAGCGACTTCACCACCGCCAGCCACACCGTCTTCGCCAACCCGGACGTCGCCTTCGTCAACCTCAACGTCGCCCGCCTGGACGCCGTCAAGCACTCCGCGGAGCCGCTGGTGGCCGATGCCAGGCTCGGCATCGAAGCCCTCGCGGCAGCCCTGAAGGGCTGGGAGGTCACCCCGGAGTACCGCGAGCGGACCCGTCAACTCATCGCCCATACAAGGGAGATCGAGGACCGCTGCTTCACCGTGGGCCACGGCCCGCTCCCCGCGCAGACGGAGATCCTCGGCGCGCTGAACGACGTTCTCGGCGACCGTGACGTCGTCATCAACGCCGCCGGCTCCATGCCCGGCGATCTCCAACAGCTGTGGCGGGCAAGGGATCCGAAGGCGTACCACGTCGAGTACGCGTACTCCTGCATGGGCTACGAGATCGCCGCCGGCCTCGGTGCCAAGATGGCCGACCCCTCGCGCGAGGTCGTCGTCCTGGTCGGCGACGGCTCGTATCTGATGATGGCCCAGGAGATCGTGACCATGGTCTCCGAGGGCCTGAAGGTCATCGTGGTACTGGTCCAGAACCACGGCTTCGCCTCGATCGGCGCCCTGTCCGAGTCGCTCGGTTCACAGCGGTTCGGCACCAACTACCGCTTCCGGAACGGTGGTTCGGGCCTGCTCGACGGCGACGTCCTCCCCGTCGACCTCGCCGCCAACGCCTCGTCCCTGGGCGCGGACGTCCTGCACGCCACCTCCGTCGACGAGTTCCGCACCGCGATGGAGAAGGCGAAGGCCGCGACCCGCACCACCGTCGTCCACGTCGAGACCGACCTCTACGGGCCCAACCCGCCGGGCCACGGCTGGTGGGACGTGCCCGTCAGCCAGACCTCCGCGCTGGAGTCCACGCGCACCGCGTACGAGACGTACGCCGCCCACAAGCAAGCCCAGCGGCACTACCTGTAAGGACACCCTCACGTGAAGACCATCCCGCACTGGATCAACGGCAGCACCACCCAGGGCTCCGCCCCCAGCACTCAGCCCGTGTTCGACCCGGCCACCGGCGCCGAGCAGGCCCAGGTGGTCCTGGGTGGCCCGGCCGACGTGGACACCGCCGTCCAGGCCGCCTCCGCCGCCTTCGAGACCTGGTCGGAGTCCTCGCTCACCCAGCGCACCCAAGTGATGTTCGCCTTCCGCCAGTTGCTCGTCGAGCACGAGGAGGAACTGGGCCGGATCATCTCCGCCGAACACGGCAAGACCGTCGACGACGCACGCGGCGAGATCACCCGCGGCCGCGAGGTCGTCGAATTCGCCTGCGGCCTCGGCGACGTACTCAAGGGATCCTTCTCCGACCAGGTCTCCCGCGGCATCGACGTGCACAACTTCCGTCAGCCGCTCGGCGTCGTCGCCGGCATCACGCCCTTCAACTTCCCTGCCATGGTGCCTCTTTGGATGCACCCGATCGCCATCGCGACCGGCAACACCTTCATCCTCAAGCCCAGCGAGCGGGACCCGTCGGCCGCGAACTTCGTCGCCGAGCTGTACCAGCGCGCCGGGCTCCCCGACGGGGTCTTCAACGTCGTGCACGGCGGCAAGGACGCCGTCGACGCGATCCTCACCCACCCCGGCATCCAGGCCGTCTCCTTCGTGGGATCGACCCCCATCGCCAAGTACGTGCACGAGCAGGCCACTTCGCACGGCAAGCGCGTACAGGCCCTCGGCGGAGCCAAGAACCACGCCGTCGTCCTCCCCGACGCGGACCTGGAGTTCACCGCCAACCACATCACCGCCGGCGCCTACGGCTCGGCCGGCGAACGCTGCATGGCCGTCTCCGTCGCCGTAGCCGTGGGTGCCGCGGCGGACGGCCTGGTGGAGGTGCTGGAGCGCAAGGCGCGCGAGGTGAAGGTCGGCCCCGGTGACGCCCCGGGCACGGAGATGGGACCGCTCATCACCAAGGCCGCCCAGGAACGCGTCGAGAACGCCGTCGCCACCGCCGCCACGCAGGGCGCCACCGTCGTCGTCGACGGGCGCGGACTGAAGATCGAGGGCCACGAGGACGGCTTCTTCACCGGCCCCTCCCTCCTCGACCACGTCACCGTCGAGATGGACGCCTACAAGGACGAGCTCTTCGGCCCCGTCCTCGCGATCGTCCGCGTCGACACCCTCGACGAGGCCATCGCCGTCATCAACGCCAACCCCTACGGCAACGGCACCGCCCTCTTCACCGCCTCCGGCGAGGCAGCGCGCCGCTTCCAGCGCAAGGTCACCGTCGGGATGATCGGCGTCAACGTGCCGGTCCCCGTGCCGATGTCGTACTACTCCTTCGGCGGCTGGAAGGACTCCCTCATCGGCGACTCCCCCATCCACGGCCCCGAGGGCATCCGCTTCTACACCCGGCCCAAGGTCGTCACGACCCGCTGGCCGCAGCCCGCCCAGCAGGTCGCCGCCGGCTTCAACTTCCCCACCTCCAGCTGATCCACAGAGTTCCCCCTCCCCCCTTCGCAAAGGACCGACCATGGCAACGGCGCCAACTCCCCTCCGTACCGTCGCGGGCAACCTCTGCCTGGGCTCCGCTCCCGACTCCTGGGGCATCTGGTTCCCCGAGGACGAGCACCAGGTGCCGTACACCCGCTTCCTCGACGAGCTGGCCGCGGCCGGCTACCAGTGGCTGGAGCTCGGACCGTACGGCTATCTCCCCACCGACCCGCAGCGCCTGAAGGAGGAGTTGGACGCCCGTGGGCTCCAGGTCTCCGGCGGTACCGCGTTCGGCGGGCTGCACCGTCCGGAGGCGTGGGACGAGATGCTCGCCCATGTCCGGCAGGTCGCCGCACTGACGGCGGCCGCCGGCGCGCACCACCTCGTCCTCATCCCGCCGATGTACCGGGACGAGAAGACCGGCGCGTTCACCGAGTCGCCCGAGCTGACCGCCGACCAGTGGGCGGGCTTCGGCCGGTCCGCCGACCGGCTGGGCAAGCTGCTGCTCGACGAGTACGACGTACGGCTCGTCATCCATCCGCACGCCGACAGCCACATCCAGACCCAGCCGGAGATCGAGCGGCTGCTCAACGAGTCGGACTCCCGCTACACCAACCTGTGCCTGGACACCGGGCACGTGGCCTACGGCGGCGGCGACAACCTCGACCTGATCCGCCGCTTCGGCGAGCGCGTGGGCTACGTCCACATCAAGCAGATGGATCCCGAGGTGCTGGCCCAAGTCGCGGTCGAGGACCTGTCGTTCGGGGAGGCGGTCAAGCGCGGGGTGTGCGTGTCACCTCCCGCGGGCGTACCGAATCCGGCCGACGTGGTGGCCGAACTCGCGCGGCTGGACGCCGAGTTGTTCGTCATCGTCGAGCAGGACCTGTACCCGTGCGCTCCCGAGGTGCCCTTGCCCATCGCGGTCAGCACCCGTGAGCACCTGGCCGGTTGCGGGCTGACGGGTACCCGCCGCCCGCACCTCGACCGATAGGAGGCGGTGGCTATGGACGTCAGGGACGACACGACCACAGCCCCGGCCACCGCGTTCGCGGACGACGCCCCTCTGGCGGTGTCACGACGGCTGCGGCTCATCACCGTCATCGCCACCTTCGGCGGGCTGCTCTTCGGTTACGACACCGGCGTCATCAACGGCGCCCTGCCCTATATGACCGACGACCTGGGCCTGACCCCCTTCACCGAGGGCATGGTCACCAGCTCGCTGCTGCTCGGCGCGGCGGTGGGCGCGGTCACCGGTGGACGGTTCTCGGACGCGCGCGGACGGCGCCGTACGATCCTCGTCCTCGCCGTGGTGTTCTTCGTCGGCGCACTCGGCTGCACGCTCGCACCGAACACCGCCGTCATGGTGGTGGCCCGCTTCGTGCTGGGCCTCGCGGTCGGCGGCGCCTCGGTGACCGTGCCGGTCTATCTGGCCGAGATCTCGCCCGCCGAGCGGCGCGGGGCACTGGTCACCCGCAATGAACTCATGATTGTCAGCGGGCAGTTGCTGGCCTTCACCTCCAACGCCGTCATCGCGCGGGTGGGCGGTGAATCCGGCGGAGTGTGGCGTTACATGCTCGTGCTCGCCACGATCCCGGCCGTCGTGCTCTGGTTCGGCATGCTGGTCATGCCGGAGAGCCCGCGCTGGCTGGCCTCCAAGACCCGCTTCGCCGAAGCCCTGGAAGTGCTCAAGCAGGTCCGGTCCCAGCAGCGGGCCGAGGCCGAACTCGCCGAGGTCTCCGCGCTCGCCGTCAAGGAGGACCAGGCGAAGCTCGGCGGCTGGCAGGACATGAAGTCCACGCCGTGGCTGCGCAAGCTCATGTTCGTCGGCTTCGGCATCGCGATCGTGCAGCAGATCACCGGCGTCAACACGATCATGTACTACGGCACCCAGATCCTCACCGACGCCGGTTTCACCGCCGACAGCGCCCTGACCGCCAACATCGCCAACGGCGTCATCTCGGTGCTCGCCACCTTCGTCGGCATCTGGCTGCTGGGGCGGGTCAACCGTCGCCCGATGCTGATGACCGGTCAGATCGGTACGACAGCAGCCCTGTTGCTGATCGGTGTCTTCTCGCTGCTGCTGCCTTCCGGTGACGGCCGGGCGTTCGCGGTGCTCGCGATGACGGTCACCTTCCTCGCCTTCCAGCAGGGGGCGATCTCGCCGGTGACCTGGCTGATGCTCTCGGAGATCTTCCCGATGCGGATGCGCGGCTTCGGGATGGGTGTCGCGGCCGTGGTGCTGTGGCTGACCAACTTCGCGATCGGGCTGGTCTTCCCGTCCCTGGTCTCCGCCATCGGGGTCTCCAGCACCTTCTTCCTCTTCGTGGTGGCGGGCGTCTTCTCGTTCACCTTCGTCAAGCTCTACGTCCCCGAGACCAAGGGCCGCACCCTCGAAACCCTCGAAGCCGAACTCCGGGCGCGCTTCTCCTGACCTCGTCTGCATAAGGAATGACCATGACCGTACGTGTAGGAGTCATCGGCGCCGGCTGGATCGGCAAGGAACACATCCAGCGCCTCACCCACACCGTGACAGGCGCCCGCGTCACCGCGGTCACCGACATCGACGCCGCCCGTGCCGAGGAGGCGGCGGCGCCGGTCGGTGCCCGGGTGCTGCCCGACGGCGCCGCCGTGATCGCGGCGGACGACGTGGACGCCGTGCTCGTGACGTCCTGGGGTCCGACCCACGCCGAGCACGTGCTGGCCGCGATAGCCGCCGGTAAGCCGGTGTTCTGCGAGAAGCCGCTGGCCACCAACGCCGAGGACTGCCTGCGGATCATCGAGGCCGAGACGGCACACGGCCGCCGCCTGGTCCAGGTCGGCTTCATGCGCCGCTACGACGTCGGTTACCGGCAGTTGAAGCAGGTCATCGACTCCGGCCGTATCGGCCAGCCGCTGATCGTGCACTGCGCCCACCGCAATCCGACCGTCCCGGAGTCGTATACGTCCGACATGGCTGCCCTGGACACGGCGGTGCACGAGGTGGACGTACTGCGCTGGCTGCTCGACGACGAGATCGTCTCCACCCAGGTGGTCACCCCGCGCGCCACGAGCAAACGGTTCGCGCACCTCAAGGACCCGCAGATCATGCTCTTCGAGACGGCCAAGGGCGTCCGCATCGACCTGGAGGTCTTCGTCAACTGCCAGTACGGCTACGACATCCAGTGCGAGGCGGTGGGCGAGGAAGGGCTCGTCCGGCTGCCCGACCCGGCCGCCGTCGGCGTGCGCACCGCGGGACAGCACAGCACGGAGGTGCTCACCGACTGGGTGGGCCGCTTCGCGGACGCCTTCAACACGGAGTTCCGCGAGTGGATCGCGGGGATCGCCGTCGGCAACGAGCCCACCGGCCCCTCCGCCTGGGACGGTTACGCGGCCACCGTCATCACCAGCGCTACCGTCGAGGCCCTGGAGTCGGGCCACGTCGTCGCCACCGACCTCAAGCCCCGTCCCGCCTTCTACGGAGGTGCCGTGTGAAGATCGCCCTCGACCCGTACATGTTCCGCGCCCTGCCCATCGACGACATGGTGCGCACGGTCGCCGAACTCGGCTACGGCTACATCGAGTTGTCGCCCCGCGACGACTTCATGCCGTTCTTCCTGCACCCGCGTGCGGACGACGACCGCGTGGCGGAGCTGAAGAACTCGCTGCGTACGCACGGGGTGAAGCTGTCCTCCGTACTCCCGCTGTACAAGTGGTCCTCGCCCGACGAGACCGAGCGACAGACCGCCGTACGGTACTGGAAGCGGATGATCGAGATCACCGCCGAGCTCGAATGTCCGCTGATGAACTCGGAGTTCAACGGCCGACCCGAGCGCGCAGCCGAGAGCGAGGCCGCCTTCTGGCGCTCGCTGGAGGAACTGCTCCCGGTCTTCGAGCGCGAGGGCATCGCCCTCAACCTGGAGGCCCACCCGGACGACTTCTGCGAGGAGAACACCCCCGCCGTGGACCTCGTCCGCGCCATCAACAAGCCCTGGGTGAACTACCTCTACTGCGCCCCGCACTCCTTCCACCTCTCGGGCTCCGACCCGACGGCGGACATCGCCGCGATGATGCGCTACGCCGGCGACAAGCTCCAGCACGTGCACATCGCGGACTCCTTCAACCACAAGGGGTCCAGCGGTCTGCGCTACATCCTCAACCCGCCGGGCACCACCGCCCGCATCCACCAGCACCTCGACATCGACCAGGGCGAGGTCGACTGGAACGCCTTCTTCGGCACCCTCCGGGAGCTCAACTTCGACGGCGTGGCCACGGCCTGCGTCTTCGCCTGGGAGGAACGCGCCCGCGAGTCCTCGGCGTTCATGCTCGACCGCATCACCAAGGAACTCACCGTGTAACCGACCGTCGGACCACTGATCCACCAAGGGCTACCCCCGCATCGGCGGGGGTGGCCCTTCGCCGTTTCCCGCAGGTCGCGCTGGAGGCGGTCCCCGCCGTCCCGAGAGGTCGGAAACGCGCCCGAAACCTCCACCAGGACCCGTGGACTTCATCTTCCGTACGGACCGCCGTCGGCGAATCGCGGCGGGCCATTGACACGTCCAAGGCCGTGAATCATTCTGGTCATACGATCTGGTCATTTGATCAGAAGCCGTCGGCGCAAGCTGCCGGCGCCGTCGCGACAGCGCGGCCGTGCCCGGCCGGCCGGGGCCCGCACCCCCCTGTCACACCCGTCGAACACACCCATCTCGGCTCGAAAAGGGATGATCAGCAATGAGTGCTACCACCACGAACGTCACACTGCGGTCGGTGCCGAACAGCACCCCGATCGAGGAAATCCTCGCGATCGTGGCCGACGACGGCGGCGTGATCATCAAGCAGTTCCTCACCCCCGACCAGGTCAGCCGGTTCAACGCCGAGGTCGAGCCCGCGATGCAGGCGCTGAGCCCCGGCACGAAGAACGACATGGAAGGCATCGCCGACTTCCACGGGACGAACACCAAGCGGCTGACCAACCTCGTCACCCTGAGCAGGACGTTCCGCGAGGAGATCGTCGATCACGAGCTGGTCAAGCCCCTCGCCGACGCCATCTTCAACGAGGAGTCCGGCTCGTACTGGATGACGACGGCCCAGGTCATCGAGATCGGGCCCGGGAACAAGGCGCAGCCGCTCCACCGGGACCTGGAGAACAACTACCCGTTCGTCGGGATGGGTCCGGCCGGCCCGATGGTCATGATCAACTTCCTGATCGCGCTGACCGACTTCACCGAGGAGAACGGCGCCACCCGCGTCATCCCCGGCAGCAACCACTGGCCCGACTACGAGGACCGCGGCACCCCTGAGATGACCATCCCGGCCGAGATGCAGGCCGGTGACGTCCTGTTCATCAACGGCAAGGTCGCCCACGGCGGCGGAGCCAACCGCACCACCGACTGTTACCGCCGTGGTGTCGCGTTCGCTCTCCAGCCCGGGTTCCTCACGCCCGAAGAGGCCTACCCCTTCATCGTCGACCGCGAGCTCGCCCGGTCGCTGCCCGAGCACGTGCAGCGTCTCCTCGGCTTCCGCTCCCAGTACCCGACGGGCTCCCCGGGCCTGTGGCAGGTCGACTACACCGAGCTCGCCGAGTACCTCAAGTTCTGACTCCTCTCGTCGGCAACAGGCGCCAAGAGAGCGACACGATTGGAGAGTCGGCCATGCCCGACCCCGCAGTTTCGGTGGTACTTGAGGACGATCCGACCCCGCTCGTGCTGACGGTCGGCCGCACGCTGCGGGACGGCGCCCGCGACCCGGAGTCCCGTCGTCTGCTGGCGTCCCTCCGGGAGACGGTCGTCGTCAGGTCGAAGGACGACCCGCAGTCGGTCACGATCCGGTTCGGAGAGAACCGGGTGCGGGTCGGTCATGGCAGCGCGTCCGATGCGGACCTCGTCCTCACCGTGGACCTGGCCGACCGTTTCGCCGTCGGGTCGGTCGCCGGTGCCGAGCCCGACGCACCGCTCGTGACCGACGTCCTGCGCGTCCTGCGACCGCCCCTGCCCCACTGGCGGAACGCGGCCACGCGTTTCTGGGAGCTGACCTCCCAGGACCCCGGAATGCCACGGGAGTTGGTCGTCGTATGCGAGGAGGAGGAGTTGGTCCTCGGCGGCGGTCTGCCGCGTTACGTCCTGTGCGGTGAGGCCGAGAAGCTCGCCCGGGTGCTGTCGGGGACCGACGTGTTCCTCGACGAGGTCTACACGGGCTCGCTCGCCGTCCGCGGCACCATGACCCAGCTGTCCGTCATGGCGGGCGCTGCGCTGAAGGTGAGGTTCCATGCCTGAGAACATCGACAGCTGGCTCGCGGAACACCGCATCGAGAGCGTCCGGATCGAGGGGACGAACCTCGAAGGCGCGTTCATCGGCAAGAACGTCTCGCCGCGGAAGTTCGCGTCCGGGCTCAGGTCCGGATTCGCCTTCGCCGACGTGGCGTTCGGGCTCGATCTGGGCAACGCGCCGCAGTTCGGGTTCGCCATGCCCTCCTGGCGGGGCGACCTGGCCGACATCTTCCTGCACGCCGACCTGTCGACACTCGTCGAATGGTCACCGGGAAGGGCCTCGGTCATCGGCGGATTCTGGGCCCCGGACGGCGATCCGGTCTCGGCGTGTCCGCGCAACGCCCTGCAGCGGATGACGAAGCTGCTCGCCGATCGGGGCTACGACGCGAAGGTCGCGGTGGAGATCGAGGCCACCGTCTTCGAGGAGTCGATCCAGGAGGCCCGGAGCAAGGGCTACCGCGACCTCACCCCGCTGGGAGGGAACGCCGGTTCGGCCTACCACCTCGCCAAGTCCAAGGACTGGGAGGACTACATGCTGGCGGTCGCCCGCCGGCTGGAGGAACTGCACATCCCGTGGGAGGCCTGGGGCGACGAAGCCGCTTCGGGGCAGATCGAGTTCAACGTCGCACCGGCCGACCCGGTGACGGCCGCGGACTACTGGGCACGGACCCGTCAGGTCATGCGGGAGGTCGCCTTCGAGCAGGGCCGCTGTGTGACGTTCATGGCCAAGTGGTGCGACGAGTACGGACAGGCCTCGCACATCAATGTCTCGCTGGAGCGGGACGGCGAGAACGCCTTCTACGACGAGTTCGGCCCCTCGCAGGTGATGACCCACTTCCTGGGCGGTGTCATGGCCACCCTGGCACCGGCGACCTCGTTCGCGCTGCCCGCGATTACGTCGTACCGCCGCCTCCAGGAACTGGAGGGACCGCCGACGACGGTCGCCTGGGGCGTCGCCAACAAGAGCACGGCCGTACGTGCCGTCGTAGGGCATCCGAAGTACTCGCGCCTGGAGTACCGGACGCCCGGCGCCGACGCCAACATCTACCTGGTGCTGGCCGCGGTGCTGGCCGGCGGAGTCGCCGGGCTCGACGGCAAGATCGAGCCGCCCGAGCCGTTCGACGACATGGCCTGGTGCCTTCCGCCGGGGATGCCGAAGATCCCGAACACCATCAGCAAGGCCGCCGAGGCACTGCGGGCCGACACGCTCCTGACCGGTGTGCTGGGCCAGGAACTCGTGGACTACTGGCTCGGCACCAGGCGGTGGGAATGGCTGCAGTTCCACACCACCGGCGGGGACCCCGACACAGGTCTCACCGAGTGGGAGTCCAACCGCTACTTCGAGCTGCCGTGATGGGGGCGACGATCGAGGCGGCGGTCCTCAACACCGCACCCGGAGCACTGGAGATCGAGCGGCTCCAGCTGGACGACCCCGGACCCGACGAGGTGCTCGTCCGGGTGGTCAACGCGGGTCTGTGCCACTCGGACCTGCACGAGATCGACGGGACCTTCGAGACCGAACCGCCGATCCTCCTGGGCCACGAGGCCTCCGGGGTCGTCGAGGCCATCGGCTCCAACGTCATCGGGCTGCGTACCGGCGACCACGTCGTGACCTGCCTGTCCGTGTTCTGCGGGCGGTGCCGGTACTGCACCAACGGCCAGTTGACCCTGTGCGAGAACCGCAACGGGCTGTCGCACGACCGGCCCCGGCCACGCCTGCTCAACGCGGCGGGCCACCCGGTCCGTCCGACGGCGGGGATCGGGGCCTTCGCCCAGGCCATGGTCGTCCACCAGAACGCTCTCGTGGCCATCCCCCGGGACATGCCCCTGGCCACCGCGAGCATTCTGGGCTGCGCGGTGACCACCGGACTCGGCGCGGTCTTCCGCAGTGCGCGGGTCCAGCCGGGAACCAGCGTCGTGGTCATCGGCACCGGTGGCATCGGCATGGCCGCCATCCAGGGCGCGAAGATCGCCGGCGCCGCCCAGGTCATCGCCGTGGACATCGTCCCGGAGAAACTGAAGGCGGCGGAGCGGTTCGGCGCGACCCACACCGTGAACGGACGGGACGTGGATCCGGTCGAGGCGGTGCGCGAACTCACGCGCGGCGGCGCCGACTTCAGCTTCGAAGCCGTGGGAAACAGTGTCACGGCGGGGCAGGCGTTCTCGATGCTCGGACCCGGCGGCCTCGCCACGGTCGTGGGCATGGTGCCGGACACCGTGCCCATCGCCATCAAGGGCTCGGAGCTCTATCTCCAGGAGAAGCGGCTCCAGGGCTCCTTCATGGGATCGAACCAGTTCAAGGTGGACGTGCCCCGGTACGTCGACCTCTATCTGCAGGGACGGCTGCTGCTCGACGAGATGGTCTCCGAGCGCGTCACCCTGCGCGACATCAACAGCGGCTTCGCGACGCTGAGTTCGGGCAGCGCGACCCGGGTGGTCGCCGACATCGGGGAGAGCTGATGCGACCACTGGTGGGCATCACCGGGCGCCGGCTGAGCGCGAGCCTGGTCCACGGCATGGACAAGAGGTTCGCCGGGCGTCACTACGACTCGTTCTTCTCCGACTACGCGCGCGGTGTCGCCGAAGCCGGTGGCATCCCCGTCCACCTGCCGTTCGAGGCGGGCAGCGCGGAAGCGGTGGAGCGTCTCGACGGCCTGATCATCACAGGTGGCCAGGACGTCCACCCCGGTCGCTGGGGCGGGGACGAGAGCGCGGTGCCTGCCGACGCCGACCCTCGCTGCGCCACCATGGCCCACGACGTCGAGCGCGACGCGTACGAGGCGGCGCTGATCGGCGCCGCGATCGACCGCGGCGTTCCGGTGCTCGGGGTCTGCCGGGGGCACCAACTCCTCAACGTGGCGCTCGGCGGCCGCCTCGTGCCCGACCTCCCGCCGAGCGCCGTCGAGCACTACTCGCCGAACGCGGCCCTGACCGACGGCGAGCCCGACCACGTGGTGACGTTCACGCCCGGCTCGCTGGCCGCGTCGGTGTACGGCGGGAGCGCGCGGGTCAACTCCTGGCACCACCAGGCGGTGGACGCCCTCGGCAGCGGGCTGGTCGTCTCGGGACGGGCGTCCGACGGTGTCGTGGAGTCGATCGAACTGCCGGGCCTGCCCGTCCTGGGCATCCAGTGGCATCCCGAATGGCAGGAGACCACCGACCCCGCCTTCGGCTGGCTGACGGCAGCCGCATCCGGCACACACCCCAACGCCGGTCCCGTCACGGCCCGTTGAGCTCGTCGAGAGGAAAGCGATACCCATGAGCAGCACACACAAGCCCGCACCCACGACGAAGGACGAATGGCTCGCCCTGCTCGGCTCCCTGCGCGTTCCCGAGGGAATGTGGGTGGACGGCGCATGGGCAGGTGCCCGCAGTGGGGCGACCGCTCCTCTCACCGCGCCGCGTGACGGCCAGGTCGTCGCACACCTTCCGGCCGCCGACGAGGCCGACATAGACGCTGTCGTCCAGAGCGCGCGCAAGGCCTTCCTCCGCGGCGACTGGTCACGCCTCCAACCCCGGGAACGGGGCGAGGTGTTGATCCGCTGGGCGGACCTGCTGGAGGAGAACCGCGACGAACTCGCCCTCCTCATAGCACTGGAGATGGGCAAGCCGGTCACCGACGCCTGGGCCGTCGAGATGCGCACGGTCATCGGCCTCATCCGCTGGTACGGGGAACTCGCCGACAAGGTCATGGACGAGTCGCCGCGCGGCCGGGAGAACTCGCTGGCGCTGGTGACCCGCGAACCCCTCGGGGTGATCGCGGCCATCACCCCGTGGAACTTCCCCATGACCCTGTCGACGTTCAAGGTGCCCGCGGCCCTGGTCGCCGGGAACAGCGTCGTGCTGAAGCCGGCCAGCCAGTCGCCCCTGTCGATGCTCCGCGCGGCGGAACTCGCCCACCAGGCCGGCGTTCCGGCCGGAGTGCTCCAGGTCGTCACCGGCAGCGGCCCGGTCACCGGCGCCGCCCTCGGCCGGCACCCGGACATCGCCACGCTGACCTTCACCGGCTCCACCGACGTGGGCAAGCAACTCCTCACCTACGCGGGCGAGTCCAACGCCAAGCCGGTCTGGCTGGAGCTCGGCGGCAAGTCGCCGAACATCATCTTCCCGGACGCCCCCGACATGGACGAGGCGATCAGGACGGCCGCCTGGGCGATCGCATTCAACTCCGGTCAGATGTGTACGGCCGGGTCCCGGCTCATCGTCCACGAGTCGGTACGGGACGAGGTCGTCGCGGGTGTGGTCGAGCACCTCAAGGCTCTCCGCATCGGCGACCCGCTGGACCCGGCCACGCAGTTCGGCCCGCTGGCGAGCAGGCGCCACCGTGACGACGTACTGGCCGAGATCACCAAGGGGGCGGAGACCTCCGCCAAGCTCGTCCTCGGTACCGACGAGCCGCTCGACCGGCCCGGCTGGTACGTCGAACCGGCGGTGTTCGTCGACGTCCGGCCCGATGACCGGCTCGCCCAGCACGAGATCTTTGGACCGGTCCTGTCCGTTCTCACCTTCTCCGACGAGGCCGAGGCCGTCTCGATCGCCAACAACTCGGACTACGGCCTGGGTTCGTCGGTGTGGACCGGGGATCTGAGCCGCGCCCACCGGATGTCGCGGGCCATCGAGGCCGGTCTCGTCTGGGTCAACTGCTTCGAGGAGGGCGACTATTCGGTCCCGTTCGGCGGGCGCAAGCTGTCCGGCCACGGCGCGGACAAGAGCGTGCACGGGCTGGAGAAGTTCACCGCCCTGAAGACGACCTGGATCGCGCTGTGACCGCGACACGGGTGAGCGTGCTCGGCATGGGCCTCATGGGATCGGCGGTGGCGAAGGCATTCCTCGACGCCGGACACGACGTGGCCGTGTGGAACCGCACCCCGGCCAAGTGCGTGGCACTCGCGGACCAGGGCGCCCGGACGGTATGGACGCCGAGTGAGGCCGTTGCCTGGGGAGAAGTGACGGTCGCCGTGCTGTCCGACTACCGGGCGGTCGAGGAGGTCGTGACGTCGGTGGCCCCGGGATGCGCGGCTGCCGGAACGGTGTTCCTCAACCTCACCACCGGGGATGCCGCCGCGGCGGCGGACATGGAGAAGGCCTTCGCGTCCACGGGCATGACCTACCTGGACGGGGCGGTTCTGGCGTACCCCAAGGACGTCGGCACCACGGCGGACATCCTGGTCTCCGGCCCCGAGGCAGCCTGGCACAGGTACCGCGACGTCCTCGCCGCGATGGGTGCGGGAACGGTCCACACCTCGGAGGCCATCCACGAGGCGAATGTCATCGACACCGCCGCCACGGGCAGTTTCTTCTGCACCGCCCTCGGTGCCTTCTACGAGGCGAGCGCCTACGCCTCCCACCACGGTGTTCCGGCGGACCGGCTCGCCGTCCACGCGCTGCGGTGGCTCGATCTGCTGCGCACGGAAATCCTCGGCGGCGCTCAGCAGATCCAGTCCGGCTCCTACAAGACCGATCAGGCCGCGGTCGACACCTACGAGGCGGCGATGGCGATGATCACCGACACCATCCGTGCCATCGGCCAGCCCGCCCACATCGGCGCCGGATTCCTGGCGAACCTCCGGGCGGCGCAGGCCGCCGGGCTCGGTGACAGGTCGCTGGCCGTCACCCATGAGGTCCTCGGGAGGGCCGGATGACCTTCGTGACCCGTGAGATCCAGCTGGCCTCCCGGCCGGACGGCTGGCCCACCCACGACAACTTCCGCCTGGTCGAGACCGAACTGCCGGATCCCGGCCCCGGGCAGCTCCTCGTCCGCAACACCGTCATGTCGGTCGACCCGTACATGCGGGGCCGGATGAACGCAGGCAAGTCCTACGTCCCGCCCTTCGCGGTCGACGCGCCCCTTGAGGGCGGGGCCGTCGGTGAGGTGATCAAGTCCTCCGACGACGCGTTCACGGTGGGCGACATGGTCGTCCACGACTACGGCTGGCGCGAGCACGCCGTGGTCGATGCCGTACGGGCCACGTCGATCGACATCAGCCGCGCGCCCGCGTCGGCCTTCCTCGGGGTGCTGGGCATGACCGGCCTCACCGCGTACACGGGCCTGGTGCGTGTCGCCGAACTGGAGCCGGGCGACATCGTCTTCGTCTCCGGGGCCGCGGGCGCGGTGGGCAGCGCGGTCGGCCAGATCGCCCAGAACCTGGGCGCCGCGAGGGTCATCGGCTCGGCGGGATCCCCGGCGAAGGTCCGCTACCTCCTGGACGAACTCGGCTTCGACGCCGCCTTCGACTACCACGACGGACCGGTCGCCGAACAACTCGCCCGGCACGCCCCGCACGGCATCGACGTCTACTTCGACAACGTCGGCGGCAAGCACCTCGAAGGCGCGCTCACCCACATGCGGGACTTCGGCCGGCTCGCCCTGTGCGGCTCCATCGCGTCGTACAACGACGACAGCGCGATCCACGGGCCACGCAATCTGGGACTCGCCATCGTGCGACGGCTGAAGCTCCAGGGATTCATCGTGTACGACAACGACGACCTGGCCGGGGAATTCCAGGCACGGGCCGCCGAATGGCTGGCGAACGGCCGACTGACCTACCAGGAGACCTACGTGGACGGTCTCGAAAATGCCGTGGACGCACTTCTCGATGTCTTCCGGGGTGCCAACCTCGGAAAGATGCTCGTGCGTCTCGCGCGCTGAATCCCCTTGATGTCCCCCTGAAATCCCCGGTATTCCCAAGGAGTTCGGTATGCGGAGAATTCGAGCGGTCGTGTACGGCGCCGGCGCCATGGGTGCCCTGGCGACCAGGCTCATGACCGAGAAGGGCGTCGAGATCGTCGGCGCCATCGCGCGGAATCCCGATAAAGTCGGCCGCGATCTCGGGGAGTTCGCCGGAATCGGCCGGCTCAACGTCCCGATCGAGGCGGACGCGGAACAGGTGCTGGCCACCCGCAGGCCGGATGTCGTCCTGCACGCGACGCAGAGCTTCCTGCCGGAGATCAAGGACCAGTTGGCGCTGTGCGTCCGCAGCGGCGCGAACGTGGTGACGATTTCCGAGGAATCCCTCTATCCCTGGTCCTCCTCCCCCGGCATCGCCGCCGAACTGGACGCGCTGGCCAAGCGGAACGGTGTGACGATCACCGGCTCCGGCCACCAGGACTCCTTCTGGCTCCACCAGGTCAGCGCCCTCCTGGGCACCGCGCACCGCATCGACTCGGTCTACGGGAAGGCCACTTGGAACGCCGACGAATACGGCGCCGCCATCATCCAGAGCAAACACGTCGGAGAGACCCTCGAGCAGTTCCAGGAGTCCATCGCGTCCGAACACCGCCCACCGACCTTCGGCGGCAACCTGCTCTCGGCACTGGCCCAGGCCACCGGCCTGACTCCCAAGGAGCGGAAGACCGAGATCAGCCCGGTCGTCGCGGACGAGGACCGGCACTCCAACAGCATCGGCGTCACCCTCTCCAAGGGGACGGTGATCGGCTACGCGGACATCGACGTGATGACCACCGTCGAAGGGCCCACCTTCACCTTCGAGATGTCGGGTTACGTCTTCGGTGAGGGCGAGAGCGACATGAACCAGTGGGTCGTCAAGGGCGAGCCCGACCTCTACCTCGACAACGGCCGGGTCCCCAGCTACACGACGACCTGTACGCAGTGGGTGAACCGCATCCCGGACGTCATCAACGCCCCGGCCGGCTTCGTGACCCCGGACCAGCTGCCCCCGCTCCGCTACCGGGCGCTGCCGATGCAGAACTACGTCACGCCCGGCGCTCTCGCGTAACGAGCAGCCGGCACACGACCGCACCAGCAGGGACATCCACTGCATTGAAATCGAAGGAGACACACATGACGCGCACCGTCGCGGTGGTCGGGCTGGGACAGATGGGCCGCAGCGCTCTCGGCATCCTGCTCGACCGGCTCCCCGACGCACAGTTCGTGGCGTTGGACCGGTCCGAGGAGGCGGTCGAGCACGCGGAATCGCTGGCACCGGAGCGGGTGACCGGGCGGATCGCCGACGTGTCGAAGGGCGAGGTGGACCTGACGGGAGTCGACGCCGTCGTCAACCTCACGGGCCCCTTCTTCGCCGGTTCCGACGCCGTGGCGCGCGCCGCACTGGCCGCAGGCGCCGCCTACGTCGACATCTGCGACGACGTCGAGGGCACCGAGGCCATCCTCGCCCTGGACGACGAGGCGAAGAAGGCGGGACTGCCCCTCATCACCGGTGCGGGCCTCTCCCCCGGCGTCTCCAACTGGATGGCCAGCCGCCTGCTGGACGCCCACCCCACCGCGGACGGCGTCCAGGTCGTCTGGCTCGTCCACGAGAGCGACCCGGGCGGTCTCGCCCCGCTGCGGCACATGCTGCACATGGCCGTGAGCACCTGCCCCGTCTACCGGGACGGAAAATGGGAGCAGTCGGCCGGCTTCGTACCGTCGACCGCCGCGTCGTACGCGTTCCCCGAGCCGCACGGTGTCATCGAGGCCTACGACACCGCCCACCCCGAACCGGTCACGCTCTCCCGGCACTACCCGCAGCTGACGTACGCGAGCTGCAAGGGCACGCTACGGCCCGCCTGGGCCAACGCCGCCTTCTCCACGCTCGGCCGGATCGGCTTCGGCCACACCGACGTCACGGTCGACATCGAGGGCACGCAGGTGGAGCCCGCCGAGTTCCTGTGGAAGCTGATGTGGGCCCGCTACAACCGCAAGCCCGATGAGCGGCCGAGCGCCTCCTCGGCGGTCCTCGTCCAGGCTCTGGCCGGCCAGGAGGTCCTCGGCTCCCTCGCGATCACCGACGACGCCCCGATGTCGCGCACCACAGGACTCGGCGCCGCCGTGGCGGCGGTCGTGCTCCTGGACCACGGTGCCCTTCCGGGCGCCTGGGGACCGGAGGCTCTGCGCTGGGACGTCGCACTGCCGCTGTACGAAGACATCCTTGTGTCCCTCGCCGGCGAGGGCTCCCGCATCACGCGCGTGCAGCCCACGCCCGCGGCCTAGTTCAAAGGTTGCCGCCATCATGCAGACAGAGAATCGGAGCGGGCCGGTGCGGACGCTGCCGGCGGCCTTGCGCGGCTGGGCACGCGAGAGTCCGGACCGAGTGGCCCTGCGCCACGGGGCCGAGCAGCTCACCTACGCCGGCCTGGACGCGAGCGTCGACCGAGTCGCCGTAACACTGGCGGCGCGCGGCGTGGCCAAGGGCGACCGGGTCGTCCTCATCGGCCGGAACACCGTGGCCTGGGTCGTGGCGTACCTCGCGTGCCTGCGCCTGGGCGTCGTCGTGGCCCCGGCCAACAACCGCCTGAACCCAGGGCAGTTGAGCGACCAGTGCGAACTGATCGAGGCGAAGGCCGTCCTCCACGACGCCTCCACCGCCGAACTCGTGCGGGACAGCGCGCAGTCGGACCGTGAGGTGATCGAGCTCGGCGAGCTGCTCCGCCGGGCCGACGGGTCGGCCGAGCCCGCGGCCCCTGCCCTTCCGGACGCGCCGAGCCCCGGTGACCTCGCCCTCATCAGCTTCACGTCCGGGACGACGGGCGTCCCCAAGGGCGCGATGCTGAGTCACGAGGCCCTGTTCAAGGGGGCCCTCGCGGTCGCCGAGTTCCACGGGAGCACCCAGGACGACAGCACGCTGGTCCTCGTACCGATCTTCCACAACACGGGATTCAACGACCAGTTCGGGCACATGCTCGTCGTCGGCGGCCGAACTCATCTGCTGACGAAGTACCGTACGGCCGACGCGATCGCCGAACTGCGGGAACGCCCGGTCACCTTCCTCGCCGCGGTGCCGAGCATCCTGCGCATGCTGATGATGTCCGAGGAGGCCGAGCACATCTACGGTCCCGCCTCGAAGCTCTTCTTCGGCGGCAGCCCGATGCCCGCGGCGTGGATCGACGAACTCCTCGGCCGATGGCCGCACTTGCGACTCACCCACGCCTACGGACTGAGTGAGTTCACCTCGATCGTCAGTCTCCTGCCGCACGAACTCGTCGCCGCCAAGGGCGAGTCGGTCGGCCTGCCGGCGCCGCGCGTACAGCTCAAGGTCGTGGACGAGCAGGGCCGTCGGCAGTCCCCGGGGGTGACCGGCGAGGTGTGGGTGTCCGGTCCCACCCGGATGACCGGCTACTGGCGTCAACCCGGGCTCACCGAGCAGAAGTTCAGGGGTGAGTGGCTCCGTACCGGAGACCTCGGCCGTCTCGACGACGAGGGCCTGCTGTGGCTCACCGGGCGGGTCGACGACGTGATCAACCGGGGCGGCGAGAAGATCCTGCCGTCCTTCGTCGAGTCGTGCATCGCCCAGCGTCCCGACGTCGGCCAGGTGGTGGTGTTCGGTATCGACGACCCGGTCCTGCACCAGCGGGTGGCCGCCGCCGTCGAGCCCCGCCCGGACACGCTCTTCGACGAGCGCGCGGCCCGCGACCACCTCGCACAACGGCTCCCCGACTACGCCGTCCCCGAGCGCTGGACCGTCTACGACAAGCTGCCGCTGACGGCCTCGGGGAAGGTCGACCGGCGCGAGGTCGCGCGGCGGTTCTCACACCACGCGGCCTCGGGAGTACCGGACGTATAAAAGCGGCTGCCGTCTTTGTGCGAGGAGCAATAATTCCGGCGTCGTCGTTGACATGGTTACCGGGCGGTAGCAACATCCCGCACAACTTCGTCGAAGGAGATGAATTGTGCGCGTGAAAACGCCCTTACGATTACGGACCGCTGCCGCCACCGGAATTGCCGTGACCCTCGCGGTCGCCGCATCCGGGCCTGCGGCAGCCATGCCGGCTCTCGGCGACTACGTCGCGCTGGGTGATTCCTACGTTGCCGGGCCCGGCATTCCGGAAACGGTCTCCGGCTCGGGGATCTGTGCCCGTTCCGACCACAACTACCCTTCGCTGGTGGCCCGGGCGACCGACCCCACGACCTTCACCGACGTCAGTTGCAGCGGCGCGGTGACGGACGACATGACGGGCCGCCAGCTCGGGATCGCGCCGCAATTCGACGCGTTGACGTCCGATACGGGACTGGTCACGCTCACGATCGGCGGGAATGACGCCGGGTTCGCGGGAATTGTCGTCACCTGCGTCGTGCTCAGCTTTTCCGACCCCACCGGCGCACCCTGCGAGAAGAACTACAACAGCGGCGGCACCGACCAGATTCTCCAAAAGCTCGACGAGATCGCGCCGAAGGTCGGAGCCGTGATCCAGGGAATCCACCAGCGCTCCCCGCACGCACGGGTGGCCGTCGTCGGCTACCCGGATCTGCTGCCCGCCGCCAAGTCGAAGTGCGCGGTGGACGTTCCCGTCGCGACCGGCGACGTACCGTACCTGAACAGCGTCGAACAGCGGCTGAACCGACTTCTCTCCGCCCAAGCCGCCGCCAACGGCGCCGAGTTCGTCGACACGTACGCCTCCAGCGTCGGCCACGATCTCTGCCAGGCGCCCGGTACACGCTGGGTCGAGGGTCTCCAGGACGTCCAGGACGCGGCCCCCATCCACCCGAACGCTCTCGGCATGGCGAACACGGCCGCGCAGGTGCTGTCCGGACTTCGGTGAGTGCCCGCCACACCATCACCGGCAAGCGCCTCCGGGCCGAACAGCTCCTGCCCGAATCGCCGCCGGATCAGCTCGCGTACCCGTAGAACCCGCGACCGCTCTTGCGCCCCAGGTGCCCTGCGGCGACCATGCGGCGCAAGAGCGCGGGAGGCGCGTACAGCGGCTCCTTGTACTCGTCGTACAGCGTGTCGGCGATGGACTCGACGGTGTCCAGGCCGACAAGGTCCAGCAGCCGCAGCGGCCCCATGGGGTGGGCGCAGCCGAGTTCCATCCCGCGGTCGATGTCCTCGGCGCTCGCCGAACCGGCCGCGACCATCCGCACGGCGGCGAGCAGATACGGCACGAGCAGGGCGTTGACCACGAAGCCCGAGCGGTCGGGGGCCTGGACGGTCACCTTGCCGAGCCGCTCGGTCGCGAAGCGACGCGTACGGTCCAAAGTGTCCGCACTCGTGGTGAGCGCGGGGATCAGCTCCACCAACTGCTGCACCGGCACCGGATTGAAGAAGTGCATCCCGATGACCTGCCCGGGGCGCTCGGTGGCGACCGAGAGATCGACGATGGGCAGCGAGGAGGTATTGGTGGCCAGGACCGCGTCCGGATCGGCAACGACCTTGTCCAGGGTCCGGATGACGTTGGTCCTGATGTCCCGGTTCTCGGCGACCGCCTCAATGACGAACTGACGGTCCGCCATGTCCCCGAGGTCGTGGGTGAAGGAAAGCCCGGCCAGGGCGAGGTCACGAGCTTCCTCGGTGAGTTTTCCGCGCCGGACTCCGCGGTCGAGGGAGTCGGTGATACGGCGCCTGCCGGCGTCGGCGGCTTCAGGAGTGGTCTCCGCGACGAGGACGTCGAGGCCACCGCGTGCGGCGACTTCGGCGATACCGGAGCCCATCAGGCCACAGCCGACGACACCGAGACGGGAGATGGTTTCCATGGTGAAGTCCTCTGGGTCTTAAGGGAGGTTGCGTGCCATGACGATGCGCTGGACCTGGTTGGTGCCCTCGTAGATCTGGGTGATCTTGGCGTCGCGCATCATGCGTTCGACCGGGTAGTCGCGGGTGTAGCCGTAGCCGCCGAGGAGCTGGACGGCGTCGACGGTGACCTCCATGGCGACGTCCGAGGCGAAGCACTTGGCGGCGGCGCCCTGGAAGGTGAGGTTCTTGTCGCCCCGTTCCGACGCGGCCGCGGCCTGGTAGGTGAGGGCGCGGGCGGCCTCGATCTTCATGGCCATGTCGGCGAGCATGAACTGGATGCCCTGGAAGTCGGCGATCGGCTTGCCGAACTGCTTGCGTTCCTTGACGTAGCCCTTGGCGTAGTCGAGGGCGCCCTGGGCGATGCCGAGGGCCTGGGCCGCGATGGTGATGCGGGTGTGGTCCAGGGTCTTCATCGCGGTGGCGAAGCCGGTGCCCTCCGCGCCGATCATGCGGTCGGCCGGGATGCGGACGTTGTCGAGGTAGACCTCGCGGGTCGGGGAGCCCTTGATGCCGAGCTTCTTCTCCGGGGCGCCGAAGGAGACACCCTCGTCCGCCTTCTCCACCACGAACGCGGAGATGCCCTTGGAGCGCTTCTCGGGGTCGGTCACCGCCATCACCGTGTAGTACTCGGAGACGCCCGCGTTGGTGATCCAGCGCTTCACACCGTTCAGGACGTAGTGGTCGCCGTCGCGGACCGCCTTCGTCTTCATGCCGGCCGCGTCCGAGCCCGCGTCCGGCTCGGAGAGGGCGTACGAGAACATCGCGTCGCCCTTGGCGAGCGGCGTCATGTACCGCTTCTTCAGGTCCTCGGAACCCGAGAGGATCACCGGGAGCGAGCCCAGCTTGTTCACCGCCGGGATCAGGGAGGAGGACGCGCACACGCGGGCCACCTCCTCGATCACGATCACCGTGGCCAGCGCGTCCGCACCGGTGCCGCCGTACTCCTCGGGGACGTGGACGGCGTGCAGGTCGTTCGCGACGAGGGCGTCCAGGGCCTCCTGCGGGAAGCGGGACTCCTCGTCCACCACTGCGGCGTACGGCGCGATCTTCGCCTCGGCCAGTGAACGGATCGCGTCGCGGAGCATGTCGTGCTCCTCCGACGGGCGGTACAGGTCGACATCGCGGCCCACGGGCACAACCTTCGAGAGAGCTGACAGGAATGGTACTGAGTACCCCACCTTAAGGGCACTGAGTGCCACAATCAAGAAGGCTATCGGCACTTGGTGTCATCAGTCAGGGAACTCAGTACCCTATGCTCGACTCCGACCACGCCGAGACTCCACCAGCAGCTCGATCGCCTCCCCCGCCAGGGCGACATCGGCGTCCAGCCGGGCGCGGTCACGGTATCCGTGCCATTGCAGACAGAGACCATCAAGATGCGACGCCACAATCCGGGCCAGCGGCTCCACGAGCTCTGGATCGTCACCGTCCACGAGGTGCTTCCGGAGCACATCGGCGAAGCGGTCGATGAACAGGTCGTAGGCCCGGGTGGCCAGTCCCGGATGCACGTCCTCCTGCCGAAGAGCCCACATGTACAGATCGAACTGCGCACGGGCGTAGTCGTCGTTCTCGATGTACCAGGTCATCGTGGTGTCCAGGAGGGACGCGGCGGTCTTCCCCAGCCCGGTGCCACCCTTGCTCGCGCCGATCCGTTCGAGCAACTGATCCGAAGCATGTTCAAAAACGGCGAAGAACAGCTGCTCCTTGGTATGAAAAACGTAGTGCAGCGTAGCCAGCGGCGCCTGGGCCGCCTCCGCGATACGACGGGTTGTCGCCCCCCTCGTCCCACGCTCGCCGATGACACGCACCGTCGCCTCGATGAAGTCCTGTCGGCGCTGATCCATGGGAACGCGAGCCATGCGCGAGCCTCCCTGATCCTTTGTCTGAGTCATATGAACAAGTCGCTTCGCAGTCTAGACCCGGATTTCGCACGTGGGGTTTGAGGTCTCCAGCCAGCGGGGGCGGGTTTCGTCGATGCCGAGGAGTTCGAGGAGGTGGGCTTGAACGGCGCGGGTGATCAGAATGGTTGGTGGGTCGGTGGCTGTTCCGACACGGATCCGGAGGTCGGCGAGGTGGTAGAGGATCATGCGTCCGGTCGGCCGGAGGGCACGGTTGTCGGGGTAGAGGCCGCGCATGCTCTGGTCGTCGCCCAGGGCCTGGCGGACCTGGCGTTCGATGAGGCAGAACACGAGCAGGGCCAGGCAGATCACGGTGATCAGGGCGGCGATGCGCCGGTTGTGGTGCAAGAAGACCGGGGCCACGGCGAGCGGGCCCTTGAAGTCGCTGTAGCGGCGCTCGACCATCGGCTGGCCCTTGTAGCGGATGAGGACCTCGGCGGCGTCGGCCACTGCGGGATCGAGGGTGGTCAGCAGCGCGTACCAGCCGTCCGTGGCGGCTTGGGCGGCCAGGACTTCCTGGTCGTAGTGCCAGGTCAGGGCGGGTCGGCCGGTCTCGTCGGTGCTGATGGAAGTGACCAGGCAGGAGCCGATACGGCGTTTGCTGGTGATCACACCGATCCGTGCGGTGACCTTCTGGGCGGTGGCGTAGTGCCGGCCGCCGCAGGCGGACTGGAGTTTGTCCAGTTCCTCACGGGCCTTGTCCAGGCGCCGGGTGCGGGCTGCCTGCTGGGCAGCGGCGTTGGCGCTGGAGTGGACCAGGATCCGGCGCACGGTGACCTGCGGGTCCCGCTTGCGTGGACCGGCCAGCGTCTGGGTGTCTTCCAGCACGCGGTAGCGGCCACGCTGCGCGGGTGGCTTGCCCGCGTCCCGCCCGGCGGTGTAGTCGACCAGGCGGGCCCGGCCCGCGTCGAGGCCGGCGAACAGGCCATCGGGAATCTTGGCCGCGGGCGCCGGGGCGATGAACTTCACCTGGGCTTCCTGAAGGGCCAGCAGGTTGCCGTAGGAGATCAGCTTCGAGTCGCCGACCATCAGGAAGTCGCGGGGCGCGGCCAGTTCACGCAGGGCCGTCATCGCCCCGACGACCTGGGAGACCTCGCCGGCCCCGCCGTCGTAAGCACGATGGAAAACGGGGATGCCGCCGTCCGCGGAGATCGCGATCCCGGCCTGGATCTGCTTCAAATCCGCCCGGCGGTCCTTGGGATGACCGTACTTGACCTGCGGGAACCCCTCTTCCGGCCTCTCGTGGGCGCCATGCAGGGACATGCTGGTCATGTCCCAGTGCAGGCGCGAGACATCGATCCCGAACCCGGCGATCGCGCTCGCCCCGACACTGCCGACGATGGCCTCCAGCTCGGGCGCGATGGCGTCCAGGGCACGGCCGATACGGTCGTCGTTGAGCAGGTCCGCCTCGATCCCGAAGACTTCCTCAACAGCCCACTCGCGGGCCCAGTCACCGACCCGCACCAGCGGCGCGGGCGCGGAAAGCCGGTTGGCGACCAGTACCTCGATGACCTGCCCATGAGTGAGATGCGCGACCTCCCGGACCGGACACAGCCCGTCGATGATCCCGGCCACGTCCAGCCGGCGCAGAAACTCGGCAGAGGCGGGCAGAGCACCCAGACGCCTCTCCACCACAGGCGCGATCTCCACGTTCATCCGTGGACGCTGCACCCGTGGCCGCTTGGCACGCGAAATCATCGACACATCACATCAACGACCACACCACCCACCCGACACCGCACACGCCCCGTTCCAACCGAACGAGGCACGTGCGAAATCCGGGTCTAGACGTCCAGCGGCGGCGACGAGCAGGCCTCCGGTCCGGATCCAGACGGATCTCTGCCGCCGGAAAAGAGCCTGATCATTTGATCAAGTCACTTGACCTGGGCATGCGTGCTGAATACCGTGGCCGAGCCACCGCCAACTCTTGTCGCTGCTGCCAGGAGGACATTTCATGAACGCCGTCTCCCACACCCAGTTGACCCCGCTGTCCTTCCTGGAGAGAACCGCCCGCGTATGGCCCGACAAGCCGGGAGTGATCTACGGGAACAGGAGCCTGAGCTACGGCGAGGTCGCCGCCCGGGCGACCCGCGTGGCCCACGCGCTTCGAGCGAGCGATGTGCGGGCCGGTGACCGTGTCGCCTATCTGATGCCGAACCTGCCCGAGATGCTCGTCGCGCACTTCGCGGTACCGCTCGCCCAGGCGGTGCTCGTCGCCGTCAACACCAGGCTCTCCGCCGAGGAGATCGCCTACATTCTGGATCACTCCGGCGCGAAGGTCCTGGTCACCGATGCGGCCTTCCTACCGACCGTCGCAGCCGCCGTCCAGGACGTCAGGACGGTCACCGAAGTCATCGTGTTCGAGGACACCGAGGCGGGCGGGAGCGTGGACCCCGCGGCAGCCGCGGCGATCGGATCGCGGCTGGTGAGCTACGCCGACTTCACGGCCCGCGGTTCGGACGAGCAGCTGAGCTGGTCGGTCGAGGACGAGCTCGCGCCGATCTCCATCAACTACACCTCGGGGACGACAGGCCGCCCGAAGGGCGTCGTGTACACCCACCGAGGCGCCTACCTGAACTCGTTCGGGGAGATCGTCCACTCCTCCCACCATCAGGACAGCGTCTATCTGTGGACCCTGCCGATGTTCCACTGCAATGGGTGGTGCACACCGTGGGCGGTGACCGGCATCGGCGGGACGCACGTCTGTCTGCGCGAGGTGCGCGGCGACGCGATCTGGCAGCAGATCCGTGAACATCGGGTCACCCACCTCAACGGGGCACCGACCGTGGTCACCACGATCCTGAACGCGGCGCAGGCCGGCCCCCTCGACCACCCGCTGGTGATCACCACCGCGGGTGCGCCGCCGAGCCCCACGACGATCCTGCAGATGGAGCGCATGGGCTTCGGGATCGTCCACGTCTACGGTCTGACCGAGACCTACGGGCCGTACTCCGTCTCCCAGGCCCAACCGCACTGGTCCGCCCTCCCCTCCGACGAAAGGGCAGTGGTCCAGGCCCGTCAGGGTGTCGGCATGATCCAGACCGAGGGCCTGCGCGTCGTGGACGAGGACATGGTCGACGTACCGGCTGACGGCAGTTCCATGGGCGAGATCGTGATGCGGGGCAACAACGTGATGGCGGGCTACTACCGCGACCCGGAGGGCACCGCCAAGGCATTCGCCGGCGGATGGTTCCACAGCGGCGACCTCGGCGTCATGCACCCCGACGGTTATGTCGAGCTGCGTGACCGGGCCAAGGACGTGGTGATATCCGGCGGCGAGAACATCTCCACCATCGAGGTGGAGCAGGCGCTGATGAGCCATGAGGCGGTTCTCGAAGTCGCCGTGGTCGGGGTGCCGGACGAGAAATGGGGGGAACGGCCGAAGGCCTTCGTCGTCCTCAAGGCGGGGAAGCAGGCCACCGAGGCGGAGCTGATCGAGCACGTCCGGGCGAAGATCGCCCGATACAAGGCGCCCCGGAACATCGACCTCGTGGCCGAACTGCCGAAGACCTCGACCGGGAAGATCCAGAAGTTCGCCCTGCGCGAGCCGGAGTGGGCCGGCCGCACCCATCGCGTGCACGGCTGACGAGGAGATCGCGGCCGTGGCGGCACCAGGTTGCGGACGCAAGGGCTCCGCGCCGGCGAGGGCGGCTACGTCCCTCGCCGATCTCCGTCACCACGGCCGCCCGGTCGCCGTACGCCAGGGCCGCGTGATCCAGGTACGAAACGGTCGCTGTCGCTGAAGTCCCCGTCGGCACCGAGGCCGTGGCAACCGGGGCGGTCCGAGGCGATCACGTGGGGCCCCTCAGCGAAGGGCCTCAGTCGGCAGCAACCGCAGGTCCGCGACAAGGTCCGACAAGGTGTAGGACGGCTGGGTCGAGGCGGTCGCGGCGCCGTGCAGTTGCCGCCAGGCGGCGCGGTGCGCGGTCTCGTACCGGGTGGGCTGGAGTTGCTCGCCGGCATCGTCGATCAGGAGCGCCGCCGTGGGCCGGGCGGTGTTCGGGTCGGCGAAGCGCAACTGCCACTGCTCGCCCCGGGAGCGAATGCTCAGCCGGGCCTGCGCGGAGCCGAGCGGTGAGAGTACCGAGGACAGTTGTACGGGTACGCCCCCGGCGTACGCCCCGGCCGTGTGACCGCGTTCGTCGAGGCCGGTGACCCGGAGCCCGGACACCGGGCCGACGACCAGCCGGACCAGGGCGAGCTGGTCGAGGAGGACGGCCGCCGGGGCGCGTCCGGCGGCGGTCGGCACCACCACGACCGTGTCCACCAGTACGGCACCGGCGGCCGCGGCGCGCAGCCGCTCCGCGTGCTCGGTGACCGTCGGGTCCAGTACCCAGGGAGAGTCGACGACCACCGGGATGCCCAACTCGTCTGCCAGGGCGGCCAGTTCACTCACTGTCGCCGGGTCGGCCGGGGTGACCCGGCTCAGCAGTACGGCCCGGGGCGGGTCGGCGTCCGTCAGCACGGCGCGCAGCCGGTCGGGCCAGTCCGGGGTGTCGGCGGTCACCGCCACCACGTCGGCGGGCCCGGTCTCGGTGCGGCGCAGCCACTGGGGCAGGCCGGCGAGCGTGCCGTGGGTGAACGGCACATCGAGGGCCGGGTCGAGGAGGACGGCCAGCGGAGGTGCGGTGGTCGTCGTAGGGCTGCTCCCTCGGAGTGCTGGACGGTCGCGGCGCGTTCGGCGATGTCGACGGCGTAGGCGAGGTCGTCGACCAGCCGCCCGACGTCGTAGCGCGGTACTGCGGTGCGATGGGCGAGGTCGGCGAGGTGCTGCCACTCGGCCTCGTAGCCGTTGGACGGGTACGGGCCGAAGCGGTGCTCACCGTCGGCGGTGCGCAGCGCGGCGTGGGCGGAGCCGGCTCGTACGTAGGAGGGGGTGAAGTCCAGGACGAGTTGTTCTCCCCCGACCGGCTCGCCGAATGGATCAACCACGGCGCCCCGGCCGGCTTCCCCGGACTCACCGGGCCGCGGCCGACCGGCTGAGACCGCGTCCTAGGTGGTGAGGCGGACGTCGAGACGTACATGGGGCGGATTGTTGTGGGAGATCTCGAAGCCGCGGATCCCGCCGTCGGGAGTGCGGCCGCCGGGCGGCGGAAGGCAGGACACAGGGCTAAAAGGAGAGGGCGAACACGCAGGCCCGAGCCCCGTGGACAGAGGCAAACCGGGCTCCAAGATGCACGTCCTGCCGGACGCCAACGGACTGCCCCTCCTCGTCGGCGTCTCGGCCGGCAACACACTCGACGCCAGAGACGAGTCCGACAAGCAGTTGGTCGTCGCCGGCGACACCTGGATCGCCTGGGGCGCCGCCCGCCCAGGCGCATACCAGCTCCTGTTCGAGAGCAACGACGCGCTGCCGGAGGCCAGAGCCGCGTACGGCCTCCGCCTCCAGGCACGCATCGTCGAACTCACGCGGCTCGTCGACCCGGACGCCCCCTTGCACGTCGCAGCTGTCAGCAACTGGCTGCGACTGACACTTTCACCACACTCTCCGGCCGACCGGCCCCTAGAACGTTGCCGCGGCCTTGGCGGAGGACGGGTCGTCCTCCAGCACGTGGTGCGGGTCGGTCATCACACCGTCGACCTCGATCCAGCCCATGAACGGCGGACTCGCCTCGTAGCCGAGGAGGCGCTGGACGCGGTCCGGCAGCCCCTTGACGACGTCGAGGGGCACGGAGAGGTACTGGTTCTCCTCCTGCCGGAGGTAGGCCAGGTCGAGGGTCAGGGTCAGCCCGGTCCGGGAGATGTCGGTGTTGTTGGTGCCGCCGGCGTGGTAGGTCGCCCCCAGCCAGATCAGCGCGGATCCCGCCGTCATCTCGGTCGGGACCGTCTCCTCCTCGCGGGGGCCGCGCTCGTCGTCCCACAGGTGGCTGCCGGGGATCACCAGTGTCCCGCCGTTGTCGGCGGTGAAGTCGGTGACGGCCAGCATGATCTGCACCCGGGCCTGGCGACCGCCCTCCGGGTGGCGCCACTGCCAGACCGCGTCGTCCCGGTGCAGCGGCTGAGAGCCCTCGCCGGGGTGGATGTCGATGAGCTGGGTGACTCCGACCTGGATGTTCGCAACCAGCTCCGCCCGCTCCTCGCCGAACCACACCGGGGTCGGGAGCTGGAGGTAGCGCTCCGCGGCACCGTAGAACAACGGGTGGGTGATGAGGTCGGTCATGCGCGGACTGTGCTTGAACAGGGCGCCGAGTCGACGCGTCTTGGCTCCGGCGAAGTCGTCCTGACCCCAGCCGACCCGCTCCAGCTCCGGCAGGAGGTCGGCCTTGATCGCGTCGAGGAGCTCGCTGTCGATGAAGTCCTTCACGATCACGCCGCCGTCGCGCGCGATCACGTCGCAGACGTCATCCACGGACGCGGTCGGTTCGAGTGTGGTGAGACCCATGGTGTTGCCCTCACAAGTTCAACGATGGTGTTCGCCGGAGCCCGGCGGGTGGATCGGGGCGAGAGAGTCAGCCGGCCCGGTGCCGCGACCGGCGGATCACATGGCCGACAGGATGTGGTTCAAGGCCGTGCCGCGCTCTCGTCCTCACTCGCCGCGAGGCCCCGTTCCCGCAATGCCGTCCGTACCCGTTCACCGATCTGCTCGGCGGAGCCGACGGCCTGGATCGTCAGCAGCCTGTCCGCGTAGTGGGCGAGGAGCGGAGCGGTCTGGCTGCGGTAGATCTGTTGCCGGTGCCGGATGACCTGCTCGGTGTCGTCCGCACGGCCACGGCCCAACAGCCTTGCCACTACGACGTCTTCGGGAGCGGTGAACTCCAGGACGGCGTCGATCCCGCCGTCCGCGCCGGGGAGCATCGACCCAAGTGCCTCCGCCTGTCGCACAGTTCGTGGGAAGCCGTCGAGGAGGAAACCCCGCCGCGTGTCCGGTTCCGCCAGCCGTCGGCGGATCATCTCGCCCGTGATGTGGTCGGGGACCAGCTCACCCGTGTCGAGATACCGCTGGGCATCCTGCCCCAGAGCCGTCCGCCGGCTGACGTGTTCGCGGAACAGATCGCCGGTCGAGATGTGCGGGATGCCTAGATCGTCGCGGAGGATGGCTGCCTGGGTGCCCTTGCCTGCGCCAGGAGGGCCGATGAGCACAAGTCGCATCTGGATAGGGATACCTTCCGATCGAGCCGCATCCATGACATGCCGGTACGGCGTCACTCCGTCACTCCTCACCAGCCGAGCAGGTTCCGTCAACAGGCCCGGCCGGTAAGCGTCTACGCGGTCCCGCTCGTCGTCGCTCCCTGCCCCGACCGATAGTCACGGGCCTTGAACCGCTTCGTCCGCCACCAGTAGGAGACAGTCGTACCCGGCCACAGCGTGTCGATGCGGCCGTCCGCCGACTGGTACCAACTGCGGCAACCGCCGGACACCCAGACGGTCTTCTTCATCAGCCGCTGAGTCCTCCGGTAGGCGCTCGCCTGTACCTCCGGGCGGAGTTCGAGAGCCCGTATCCCCTTCACGCGCGCGTGCTTGATGGCGCCGACTATGTAGCGGGTCTGCGCCTCGATCATGAACACCATCGAGTTGTGCCCGAGTGCGGTGTTCGGGCCCAGCATCATGAAGAAGTTCGGGAACGCCGAGGTCGAGATGCCCAGCTTCGTGGCGGCTCCGTCCCTCCAGGCGTCCGATATCTCGACACCGTCCCGCCCGAACACCTTCATCGGGGCGAGGAAGTCGGTGGCGGCGAACCCGGTGCCGAAGACGATGGTGTCGACCCGGCGCGGCGAGCCGTCCGCTGCGACGACCGCGTCCGCCGTGATCTCGCGCAGGCCCGTCGTAATCAGTTCGACGTTGCTCCGCCGAAGCGCGGGGAACCAGTCGTCGGACACCAGGCGGCGCTTGCACCCGGGGGCGTAGTCGGGGGTCAGCACCGCCCGCATCGCCTCGTCGGGCACGGACTCCTTGAGGAAGTCCAGCGCTCGCTGCCGGTAGCGCTCGACGACCTTGGGGTGTCCGAGGAAACCCCGGGCCAGCGTCTCGAACTCCCAGTACGTCGCCCAGCGTCGCAGCCGCTGCACGAGGGGCAGCCGACCGTAGAGACGACGCCGGCGCGCGGGGATCTCCGCGTCGCCGCGCGGCGTCACCCAGTGCGGTGACCGCTGGAACACGTAGAGTTTTTCCGCCTGTTCGGCCAGGTGGGGAACGAACTGAACGGCACTCGCACCGGTTCCGATCACCGCGACATGGCGTCCGGCGAAGTCGTGGTCGTGATCCCACCGGGCGGAGTGGAACGCCTTTCCGTCGAAGGTCTCCAGGCCGGAGATGTCGGGCACCACCGGCTTGCTCAGCACGCCGGTCGCGTTCACGACGAACCTGCCCCGGATCGACTCACCCGCCCCTGTGACCACGGTCCAGGTGTCGGTGGTGTCGTCGAAGCGCATCTCCTCCACCTCGACGCCGAACCTGAGGTGCGGGCCGAGTTCGTAGACGTCGACGACTTGCCGCAGGTAGGCGTGGAGTTCGTCCCAGGACGGGAAGTGCCGTGTCCAGTCCGGGTTCTGGCGGAAGGAGTAGGAGTACAGCACGCTCGGAACATCGCAGGCGGCGCCCGGGTAGGTGTTGTCCCGCCAGGTGCCGCCGACATCGGAGTCCTTCTCCAGAATGACGAAGTCGTCGATCCCGGCTTCCTTGAGCTTGATGGCGGCACAGAGCCCGGAGAAACCCGAGCCCACGATGACGACCGCGGGATCGCCGCCTTGAAGATGAGTCATGACCGTCCTCTGTCGACTGAGGGCCAGGGATGGTGTCCTCCGAGCCGCGATCCCCGGTGGGGTCGACGGCGAGGACTTCTGATCAAATGACCTGATCGTACGATCAGAATGCGTGCCGTACTTCCGCGTGTCAATGCCCGGAGAACACCGAGGGCGCCGACGGCCGATCCGATCCCAGCGGCTGGAGCGAAGTCCGCTGCGGTTCGGCAGCACCCTGAAGGCGTGCGGGGCTGTATCCGTACGCGGCTCCGCCGCGTTGGCGTGACCAGCCACGATGGCGCGGCGGACGATCGACGGCACAGCCCGTCCCCGCGCATCGACACAGCCGGCGGAGCGCTCAGGGTGTGTCCGGCGGATCATGCCGGTGACGCCGGTCCTGGCACGCCCTCCCCCGTCCACCCAAGGGGCGCGGGGAACCTCCAGCGGCGTTGTCGTCCGCTGTCGACTCCCCCGCCCCCTAACGACCTCACGCGGGGACTCCCGTCGCATCACCCGCGGCGGCAGCCACTGGTATCAGCACCTTCTCCGCCTACAGCCGCACACGCCAAGACCCACTCACCTGGGTCCGTCGGGCGCCGCTGCCTTTCTCCGACCCGTTCCGCCGGACAGACCCTGGCCGCCGAGTGCGTCGCGCAGCGCCGCGAGCAGTCCCGCGACGCGCGGATCCGGGCCTCCGGTCATCTCCGTCTTCAGCAGGTTCTGCACATACCCGAAGCCGACCCGGGCATCGCGGTCGGCGAAGCCGAGTGCCCCGCCGACACCCTCGTGCCCGAAGGAACTCCCGGACAGCATCGGCACCCCCGCGCTGGGCAGCATGAACCCGCTGCCGAACCGCGCGTCCAGCCCGGTCACCCGGTCACGCCCCGCACTCTGCTCGGCGGTCGCGGCCGTGACCATGTCCTCACCCAGCAGCCTCAGTCCGTCCACCTCACCGACGCAGGAGGCATAAACCCGAGCCACAGAGCGGGCGTTGGTGATCCCGTTGGCAGCGGGAAGCGATGCCCTGCGGACGCTCGGCGTGTTCCACTCGTCGGCATCGGGCGTCCTCAGCGCACCGTTGGCAGTCATCGCCCGGACCAGCAGTGACGACAGGTCCGCCGGAACTCTCCGGTCGGCGCCGATCGCCCGCCTCAGCTCCGGATCGGGAATCCGGTCCGCGAGCGAGGAGTCGGGCGAGGCAGCGGGGCGACCGGACAACGGGTCGTCGACCAGCGCGGCGACCCGCTGTTCCACGCCGTCGGGCAGACCGATGAAGAAGTCGAGGTCCAGCGGGCCGGCGATCTCACTGGAGAACAGGTCCTGGATCGTCCGGCCGGTGGCACGTCGAACCACCTCGTCGAGAAGCCAGCCGTACGTCAGGGCGTGGTAGCCGAAGTCGGCGCCCGGCGTCCAGAGAGGTTCCTGTTCGGCGAGTGCTCGTGCCGCGACGCCGTACGCGAGGATCTCCGCACGAGTGAACCGGCCGTCGAGAACCGGCAGTCCGGCCTGGTGGGCGAGGATCATCCGGACCGTGACTCCCCCCTTCCCGTGGCTCGCGAAGGCGGGCCAGTAGCGGGCGACGGGAGCGTCGAGGTCGAGTTCCCCCCGGTCGGCCAGCAGGCAGCAGAGGATCGCCGTGGCGCCCTTCGTCACGGAGTACGCCAGCCCGACCGTGTCCGCCCGCCATCGCTCCCCGGTGACGATGTCGGCGAGTCCGCCCCACAGGTCGGCCTTCAGTTCGCCGTCCACGTAGACCGCGCAGGACGCCCCCACTTCGCCGAGCTGCGCGAAGTTCCGGTCGAACGCCTCCCGTAGTGGCTCGAAACCCGGTGCGACGAACCCCTCCGAGTACGTGATCTGCGGCTGAATCGACATGACACTCCTCGCGGCGACTCGGGCGCCCACCGGTCCGGGCCGCGGGCCTGAGCCGGCGCGGTCGGCACCCGCCGCATCGACGGAGACGGGATGCACAGACCCCTTGCGGAGCGGCGAACGCCATCGTAATCTAACGACCTGATCAGATGACCAACTAGTGGTCCACTGTGGGACTGCCTCACCAGGCTGTCAACCCACCCCCGGAAGCAGACCCGCACTCTCCATTCCGGTCCCCAGAATTCGTGAATTTTCCCGAAAACCTTGACAGGCCGCTTCAGTAACCCATTACTGGGCCGACAAGATTCGCCAATGCCCCAGCAGGGGGTCGGGGCCATCATCAGAGAGGGTGCACATGAGTTCTGTGTCAGCGGCGAATGAGCCGAAAACTCCCACGGCGTCATCACCGCAGGAATCGCAACTCCGAGGAAACCTGGGCACCGCCCATCTGCTCTTCACGGTGCTCGCCTTCAACGCACCCCTCGCGATCGTCGTCGGCTTTCTCCCGGTGGTCATCGGCTATGGAAATGGCCTCGGCGCACCCATGGCGTTCGTCGCCGCCGGGGCGATCATCGCCCTCTTCGCCGCCGGATTCACCACCATGGCCCGGCACCTGCCGAACCCGGGAGGCTTCTACGCCTACATCACCGCAGGTCTCGGCAGGGTCGCGGGGCTGGGATCCTCGTTCGTCGCACTGCTCGGCTACTACTTCATGGTCATCGGCAGCTACGCGTACGGCGGCCTCGTACTGGAATCGCTCGTCCACGACACCTATCACGGGCCCGATATCAAGTGGTGGGTCTGGGGTCTGTTCCTGCTGGCGATCGTCGGAACGCTGGGCTATCTCAAGCTCGACCTCTCGGCGAAGATTCTTTCCGCGCTTCTGGTCTGCGAGATCATCGTCGTCCTCGTCTATGACGCCTGTGTCGTATTCCAGGGCGGCGCTTCAGGTCTCGGCACTTCTTCCTTCACCCCGCATGCCATATTCTCCGGCTCGATCGGCATCGCCCTTCTTTACGGCATCACCTGCTTCGGCGGATTCGAGGCGACCACCATCTTCCGCGACGAGGTAAGGAATCCCGACCGTACGATTCCGCGGGCGACGTACCTCGTCATCGGCCTCGTCACCGTCCTGTATGCGGGCGGCGCGTGGGTGATGATCCAGGCCGTGGGCGCCGACAAGGTCGTGGCCGCCGCGGCCACCGACCCCACCGGGTCGTTCATCTCCAGCCTGGAGACATACAGCGGCCGCGTCACCGTGGACATCGTGACCGTGCTGCTGAACACGAGCATCTTCGCCGCACTGTTGTCGGGCCACAACATCACGTCGCGCTACATGTACAACCTGAGCGCGGACCGCATCCTGCACCGCTCCCTCAGCCGGGTGCACGGCCGGCACGGCTCCCCGCACCGCGCGTCCCTCACCATGACCGCCCTGTCGCTGCTCGGACTGGCCCCCTTCGTCGCCCTCGGTACCGACCCCTCGAAGCTGTACGCCGTACTGGTCGGGATCTTCGGCTACGCGCTCATCGTCCTGCTCCTGGTCACCGGCGTCGCGGTTCCCGTCTACCTCAGGCGGAACCGGGTGGCCGGGGCGAATCCCTGGAACTCGGTCATCGCTCCCGCCCTCGCGCTCGTCGGCCTCGCCATCTCCGTGGTCCTGGCGACCCAGAACTTCAACCTGCTGATCAGCGGCTCGCAGACACTCGCGAACACGATGTTCGCGGTCGTGTACGGAACCTTCGCGGCGGGCGTCGTCATGGCGCTCGTCTATCGGAGGACGAAACCCGAGGTGTACGCCCGGATCGGCCGGCAGTAGGCGTGGACAAGGACGGTCCGTGTGCCGACGACGGCACACGGACCGTCACCCGTCGGCGGTCGTCGCACCCTCCGACGACCGGCCGGTGAGCATACGGATCGCGTGGTCGGCGTACGTGTACGCGATCTGCTCGGCGCCGTGCGGTCCGTCCGGACGGAACCAGGCCGAGACCCCCATGCCCATGTCGAGGATCGCGTACGAGGCGAGCCGGGGTTCCGCGACGGTGAAGTCGCCCTCGGCGCACCCCCGTTCGATGACGGTGCGCAGCCCCCGCTCGTAGGTCCGGCGCAACCGCAGCACCTGGTCGCGGTAGGGCTGTTCCAGGTTCTCGATCTCACGGTTGCCGACGAACGCCTGCTCGCGATGTGCCGCGTGATAGCGGACATGCGCCTCGACGATCCGCCGCAGCTGCAGGGACACGTCGCCGCCGGCATCGAGCGCCGCCCGCTGGTCGGCGATCAGCGCCCGCATCGTGTCGACCATGATTCCCCCGAGCAGTACCTGCTTCGAGGTCACGTGGCGGTACAGGCTCGGGCCGCGGATGCCGATCGCCGCGCCGATGTCGGACATCGTCGTCGCACGATAGCCCCGTTCGGCGAACAGCCTCAGCGCCGCCGCGGAGATCGTCCGCGCGTCGACGGCCTGTTGCTTCTGCGGCAGGCCTGCGCCCTGCCCCGCCCAACGCGACCCGTCTTCGTCATGCAGCGCCTCAGTCATGCGGTGAGGATATCGGCTACTGCTCATTAGCTTCGGCGATGTGGCTTAGCACACTCACCTCTTGACAAGTTTCTGATCAAACGATCAGGATCTGAGCTAACGGTCATTAGCTCAGAAGGAGTGCCATGACAGTCCGGCGTACCGCGCTCGTCACCGGCGCATCCCGTGGAATCGGCAGGGCCATCGCAGAGCGGCTCGCGGAAGAGGGATTCGATCTCACCCTGTCCGCTCGCGCCGACGGACCGCTCAAGGACACCGCTGATCAACTGCGCGTCCATGGGGGCCGGGTGGAGACCGCGTCCGCGGACATGGCGGACCCGGAGCAGGTCGAGACACTGGCCGACGCGCATCTCCAACTGCACGGCGGCATCGACGTGTTGGTGCTCGCCGCCGGTATGGGAACGGGCGGCGAGCTGGCCGCCTATCCCCTGCACAAGCTCGACACCATGCTGGCGGTGAACCTCAGGAGCAACTTCCAGCTCACCCAGCGACTCCTGCCCGCACTCCGCACGGCCGGATCCGCGCCGTCCGGACTCGGGGCGAGGATCATCGCCATCGCGTCGATCACGGGAGTCGTGAGCGAGCCGGGCCTGGCGGCGTACGGCGCCACCAAGGCCGCCCTGATCTCCCTCTGCGAATCGATCACGACTGCCGAGGGCGCCCGGGGCGTGAACGCGACGGCCCTGTCACCCGGCTACGTCGACACCGACATGGCGGCCTGGGTCCACGACCGCGTCGACCCCGCCACGATGATCCAGGTCTCGGACATCGCGGAACTCACGGTGTCGCTGTGCCGGCTGTCGCGGTATGCCGCGGTGCCCAACATCGTGGTCACCCGGCCTGGAGAAACGCTGTGGCGCGCATGACCGCCGCCGGGAGAACCGGGGCCGGATCCGGCCCGGGCAACGACATGACGAGCCGGACGGAGTCACCGTAGATGTCCTTCGATTTCTCTCTTGCGCCCAGAGTGGTGGAGTGGCGCGACAGGATCGCCGAGTTCGTGACGGACGTCGTCGTCCCGCGCGAGCAGGAGGCGTTCGCGAACGGCCTGGACGACGGGCTGCGCCGCGAGTTGCAACAGGCGGCGAAGGCCGCGGGGATCTGGGCACCGCAGGCACCGGCCGACCTCGGCGGAGGCGGCTTCCGCTTCGACGAGGCGGCCGTCCTCCTGGAGGAGGCAGGCACCAGTCTGCTCGGCCCGCTGGCCCTCAACTGCGCGGCCCCGGACGAGGGCAACATCCATCTGCTCGATGTGGTGGCCACGCCCGCTCAGCGGGAGAAGTACCTCGTCCCGCTCGTCAACGGCGACATCCGCTCCTGCTTCGCGATGACCGAGCCGCCGCCCGGAGCGGGCTCCGACCCGTCCGCCGTACGCACCCTGGCGACGAAGGTCCCTGGCGGCTGGAGCATCTCGGGTGAGAAACACCTGATCACGGGAGCCGAGGGCGCCGCGTTCACGATCGTCATGGCGCGCGACGGCGAGAGCGGCGGTGCCACCATGCTGCTCGTCGACACCGACACCCCCGGTTTCGCGGTGAAGGAGCACGCCCGCACCATCGACTCGACCATGGTCGGCGGCCACTGCCGGGTGCTGTTCGAGGACGTGTTCGTACCGGACGACGCCGTGCTCGGCGAAGCCGGGCTGGGCTTCCGGTACGTACAGGTCAGGCTGGCGCCCGCCCGTCTCACCCACTGCATGCGGTGGCTCGGTGCCGCCCGGCGCGCACACGAGATCGCTCTTTCGCGGGCGGTCGACCGGGAGTTGTTCGGTCAGCGGCTCGCCGACCTCGGGATGGCACAGCAGCTGATCGCCGACAACGAGATCGACCTGGTCGCTGCCCGAGCGCTGCTGTGGCAGGCCTGTTGGGAAGTGGCCGAGGGCAGTAAGGGCACCGAGTCGTCGTCGCGCGCCAAGGTCTTCATCAGCGAGGCCGTCGGAAGGATCGTCGACCGCTCGGTGCAACTGGCCGGAGGACTGGGCACCAGCGAGGACCTGGTCATCGGCCGCATCTACGCCGACATCCGCGCCTTCCGTATCTACGACGGAGCCTCGGAGGCGCACCGGATGTCGATCGCCAAGCGGGCCGCACGCCGTGCGGGCACAACCGCCGTACAGGAAAGCGGAGTTCAGTCATGAGCACCGATCTGCCCGGTCTGCCGGCCGTGGACATCGAGAAGTGGCTGCGGGAAACGCTGCCGGACCTGTTGGACGGCGGCCCTTGGCAGGCCGAGTTGATCTCCGGCGGGCTGTCGAACATCACCTACCGGCTGCGTCTCCCCCGCGGAACCGTCATCCTCCGGCGGCCACCGCTCGGTGAAGTGCTCCCCAGCGCGCACGACATGAAGCGTGAGTACCGCGTCCAGACCGCGCTCGCGGGGACCGAGGTACCCGTGCCCCGAACGCTGGCGCTCTGCACGGACCCCGATGTCCTCGGCTGTCCCTTCTACGTCATGGCCGAGGTGCCCGGCGTGGTCGTACGCACGGCGGAGGACACCGCGGGGCTCGGTCCCGAGGCACGCTCGACGCTGGCCGACGGCCTGGTGAACACCCTCGCGGACCTGCACCGTATCGACCCGGCGAGCATCGGTCTGGCGGACTTCGGACGGCCGTACGGCTACTGCGCGCGCCAGGTGTCCCGGTGGGGCGAGCAGTGGCGCCGCTCGCACACGCGCCGGCTTCCGGACATGGACGTGCTCCTGAACCGGCTCGGCGACCATGTGCCGGAGCGCTCCGACGCCTCGATCGTGCACGGCGACTACCGCCTCGACAACACCATCGTCAGCCTGGACGGGCCGCCCCGCATCGCCGGTGTTCTCGACTGGGAACTCTCCACACTGGGCGACCCGTTGGCCGATCTGGCCATGACGCTGACGTACTGGCACGACCGTGACGACACGGACCGCGAGCTGATTCCCGTCGCCGTGGGCGTCACCACCCAGCAGGGCTTCCCCAGCAGCCTCGAAGTGGCCGAGAGATACGCGGAGTCGACCGGCCGGGACCTGAGCCTCCTGCCGTTCTACCTGGCCTTCAGCGCGATGAAGCTCGCCGTGATCCTCGAAGGCGTCCACGCCCGGTACCTCGGCGGCCAGACAGTGAGCGACGGCTACGAAGGCGCCGGTGCGGCGGTCCCGGTCCTCGTTTCGAAGGCTCTCCGCGAACTCCGCGTACTGGGACGGACGTAGGCGGCGTTACGGCTGCGGGGCGGGAGCTTCAGTGCGCGGCTGCCCGCGACACGACTCTTCTGAGCACTGTCCCCTCAGGGGTTCATTGACGCGACAGCAAGCCCCCACCTAGATTTGCGTCGATACATTGATGTCCATCAAAGGATTCAGCGATGACGCGCAAAGCCATCCTCCTCGTCCACACCAACGCCGCCGGCCCCGAACACGAAGCCGCGTTCGACACCTGGTACGAGCAGGTGCACATCCCGCAGTTGCTGGAGCGCGTACCCGGCATCGTGAGTGCCACCCGCTTCACGGCGTCCCCGGCCGGTCCGCCCGCCGAGTACCGTCACCTGGCCCTGTACGAGATCGAGGCCGAGGACCCGGGCGCGGTGCTGGGCGCCATCGGGGAGGCGGCGGCCGCCGGTAAGCTCGACATGTCGCCGGCGATGGACAGCCGACCTCCGGTGATGACCTTGTACGAGCCGGCGCGGAGCGCCTGAGCGGGCGCGGCGCCGGGCCGGTTGCCCGTCGCCCCGGGTCGGCGACGCGTCCACCTGCGGGGCAACCGCGAGAAAGAAGAGTCGAGATGAGCTCGGACGACGCCGTGCTTCTGGAAGAGCCGGCGCCAGGCGTACGGCTGATCACGCTCAACCGCCCGGACGTGCGCAACGCCATGACCGCCGAGATGACCGCCGCCTGGTCGGACGCGCTGGCCGTGGTCACCGAGGACGATGACGTGCGGGTGCTCGTGGTCACAGGAGCCGGGAGTTCGTTCTGCTCGGGCGCCGACCTCTCCTGGCTCGACCAGGGATCGGCGCGGGACAACACGCCGGACCGGATGCGGCAGCGGATGCTGCCGTTCTACCGGACCTGGCTCGCGCCCAGGGAGCTGCCCTTCCCCGTGATCGCCGCGGTCAACGGACCCGTCGTCGGGGCGGGGCTGTGCCTGGCCCTGGCGTGCGACCTGCGGTACGCGAGTACCTCCGCCAGGTTCAGCACTCCGTTCGTCTACCTGGGAACCCATGGCGGTATGGCCGCGACCTGGCTGCTCCAGGAGGCGGTCGGCGTGCCGCGCGCACGGGACCTCCTCTACACGGGGCGCGAACTGCAGGCCGACGAGGCCGCCGCGTGGGGACTGGTGACCGAAGTGGCGGACGACGCCCTGGACCGCTCTCTTGAAGTGGCCCGGCGTATCGCGAGCGCCGCGCCGATCGCGACCCGGCTGACGAAGGCAGGGCTTGAGCAGTCGGCCAACGGGCTTGCCGCGTCGCTTCAGTGGGAGGCGCTGGCCCAGCCGGTGACGATGGCGACCTCGGACATCCACGAGGGGATCCGGGCCAAGAGGGAGCACCGCAGTCCCCTGTTCATGGGCGACTGAGGTGCCCGCTCCGGCCGCTCGGGACGCGGGCCGGGGCCTACCGCGCCGACTGTGGACCGACGCGGATCAGCCCTTCCTGCGCGACCGTCGCGACAAGGGTGCCGCGGCGGTCGAAGACCGTACTGCGGCACAGCGCCCGGCCGCCGCCGGCCCATGACCCCTCCTGTGCGCAGAAGAACCAGTCGTCGCCGCGGAAGGCGCGGTCGTGGAACCACACGGCGTGGTCCAGGCTCACCGCCAGCATCCCCGGCGTACCCATCCGCAGACCGTGCGGAGGCAGGGCCGCGGCGAGGAGGAACAGGTCCGACACCAGGGCGAGGGTGCAGGCGTGCAGGAGGGGGTCGGCACCCAGGGGTTCGCGTGCCCGGAACCACACGCCGTGGCGTGGCGGAGCGGTGGTACCGGCGGCCACTCCCGGCGGGGCGCCGACGAAACGCATGTCGAACGGGAAGCGGGCTCGGATGCCTCGGTACCACTCCCGCCCCCGCGCGTCCGGGAGTGACTCCTCCGGAGTGGGCAGCGACTCCGGGTCGGGTACGTCGAGCACCGCCGTCTGGTGGGTGAGCCCTGGCTCCGGCCGGTGGAACGAGGCGGTGAGCTGGAGCAGTTCCGTCCCCTGCTGGACGGCGGCGACCCGGCGGGTGGCGAACGTGGTGCCGTTCCGCACGATCTCCACCTGGTACTCGACCGCGCCCGAGGTCTCTCCGGAGCGCAGGAAGTGGGCGTGCAGACTGTTCGCCCTGAACCCCTCGGGGACCGTTCGTCCCGCCGCGCAGAGTGCCTGTGCCACGGCCTGGCCGCCGAACAGCCGCGCTGTGCCGATGTTCGGGCCAAGGGCACGGAAGCCGTTCGGCGACCATCGGTGCAGGTCGAACAGGCCGTCCAGGTCGGGTGGGTGACCCTCGGCCTGTTCCGCCGGGCGATCTGACGGGGCGTGGTCCATGCCGGCCGGCTGTGCGGCGGATCCGGTCTCCTTCATGGGAACTCCTCTCCGGTCGTCCGTGCGCCACTGCCGCGCCGACTGGTCCTCCGGCAGACCGCGAGTCGGGACCCGTCGATTCGTCGGAGTTATCGGACGCCTTGCGGTAATGCGCACGACACTAGCGTGCGCGGCTTCCGTGGGCTAATACTGTGCCCACCGACGCAAATGTATCGAAGTATCGAAATGATGTAGGGATGCCCGATCCCTCTCTGTGCCGCATCCCTGCACGGAGCCGGTGATCTCACCGAACACGCGGCGCCGGACGAGCTCGTCCTCGCCCTCCGGGCGCGCGTCCTCCCCTGCCGGGCCGTCGCACCGCAGCACACCCGCTCCGAACACCCCGCGGCCGACCCACCTTGCCCGTCCGGGGCTCGGCCTGCCGGTTCCCGTCCGCACCGCATGTACTCAAAGGAGAGGCCATGACCGATGTCGGCAAACTGACCCACCCCGACGTGGAAGATCCCCCTCAGCCCGAGCAGCGATCCACAGCGCACTATGTGCTGGTCACGGTCGCGGTGATGCTGATGATGGAGGCGACGGTCTTCTCCGCCGTCATGTTCACCAACATCCTGCACAACATGATCCCGCCGTTCACCCCCGGCCAACTGCCGTGGATCGTGACCATCACCTTCCTGGTCGGCAGCGCTCTCCAACCGCTCGCCGGAAAGCTCTCCGACGTGTTCGGCTACAAGAGGCTGTTCCTGGCGGCGGCGGTGCTCTTCCTCGCCGGCTCGCTCCTCGGGGCGCTGACGTCCTCGTTCCCGATGATGATGGTGGCACGGGTCCTCCAGGCTTCCGTCATCGCGATGCCCGGCGTCAACTACGCGTTCTTCCGCGAGTACCTGCCCAAGCGGATGGTCCCCATCGTGATCGGCCTGAGCGCGACGGGAATCGGCGTGGCCGTCGCCATAGGACCGATCATCAGCGGTGCCCTGGTGGGCTCCTTCAGCTACCACTCCGTCTTCTGGTTCTGCTTCCTCTACATGCTCGCCCTCGCACCCGTCCTGTACTTCGGCGTGCCCGACATCGGGCGCCGGAGCAAGCGCAGGATCGATGTCGGCGGCGCGTTCCTGCTCACCCTCGGCATCGGCATGCTGCTGTTCGGCTTCACCCAGAGTTCGAGCAAGGGGTGGACGTCGGCCGGCACGCTGGTGCCCTTCGCGATCGCGGTGCTGTCGTTCATCGGGTTCGTCGTCCTGGAGAACGGCCTGCCCGAACCGCTGATCGACATGAAGCTGCTGGCCAGTCCGGCGCTGCGGACCTCGCTGCTGATCGCGCTGTTCGCGTCGGTCCCCGCGTCGTCCTCCGGGTTCCTGATCCCGCAGATGCTGGAGAGCCATGCCGGCGGCGGAGTGTCGTACGGAATGGGCATGTCGTCCTTCCACGCCGGACTGTTCGGGCTGTTCACAGGTGTCGTGACGATGATCTGCGGACCGCTCGGCGGCTACCTGTGCCGGCGCTACTCGCCACGGCTGGTCGTCCTGACGTGCTCCGTGATCGGGGTCGTCGCCTCGGTGGTCATCGCGTTGGCGCACGACCACCTGTGGCAGTACGCGATCAGCATGATGCTGTTCGGGGTCGCGTCGGGCTTCTACTACGCGGGAACGGTGAACCTGGTCATCGAGGCCGTTCCGCCGCGCCTGACCGGTGTGAGCGGCGGGCTCCAGGCGACGACTTCCGCGCTCACCTCCGGCGCCGCGCCGGTGCTGGCCACCGTGGTGCTCGCGCTCTACGTGGTGGGGGGTGCCGGCTCGGCCTATGCCGGGAAGGGCTACACCTACGTCTTCCTCGGCGCCGCGGTGTTCGGCGTGATCGCCGTCGCGCTGAGCCTGTTCATGCGGCACGGCCGCGCGCAGGCGACGGGCGGCGCGGCGGTGACCGACTGACGCATCCCCGCCCGGCTCCTTCGCTGCCGTCCCGGCCCGACAGCCTGGACGGCAGCGAAGGCTGTGACCCAACAGACAGGCCAGGCACGCTCGGGCAACATGGACGGAAAGCCTTACGGTAAGTATGTTGATAGGAAACAGTGCGGCGTGCTTCCAGCCGAGTTCCGTGGAGCTGAAGTCCGGCGTACCGAGCGAAGGGACCGCGCGTGCCGCACGAGCCGGACAGCGTCACTGTCACCGGGAAAGCCCAGCGCCAGGCTTGGCTGGACCGCGTTCTGCCCCCCGTGGAGCAGGTCAGGCCCGGCCTGTGGTCGATCCCGACGGTGTTTCCCGACAACCCGCTGCGCTACGTGCTGAGTTACGCGGTCGGCCACGCCGGCGGAGTCGCGCTCGTCGACACCGGATGGCCGTGCGAGGACGCCTGGGACGGACTGGTGGCCGGCCTCGGCGAGGCCGGCTGGGACATCAGTGATGTCCGGGCCGTACTGGTCACCCACGGGCACGCCGACCATTTCGGCCTGGCCCGCCGGGTCCGCGAGGCCAGCGGAGCGTGGATCGCGATGCACGAGGCGGACGCGCGTCCGCAGCGGGAGTTCGCCGAGACCGGCCCCGGCGCCTTCGACCGGGCCCACACCACCTGGCTCGCCCGCCGCGGCGTGCCCCGCGACGAACCGGCGAGCGCCGAACAACCGCGTCCGGAGATGTTCGAGCGGTTCGACGTGGTGCCGGACAGACTGATCGAGGACGGTGACCGGCCGCTGGGTGCGGGATCCTCGCTCTCGGCGATCTGGACCCCCGGCCACACACCGGGGCACGTCTGCTTCTTCGACGCGGAGCGGAACGTGATACTCACCGGGGACCACGTCCTGCCGAGGATCACCCCGAACATCAGCCCGCTGCCGGGCGTCGAGGACGACGTCCTGGGCGACTACCTGTCCTCGCTGCTCCTGCTGACCGATTACGACGACGCCGAGGTCCTGCCGGCGCACGAGTACCGGTTCGCCGGTCTGAAACAGCGCGTGCACGACCTGAGGCGCCACCACGGCGACCGCCTGGCCGAGGTGATCGACGTGGTCCGCGCGGAGCCCGGCGCGGACACGGCAGCCGTCACGGCGGGACTGCGGTGGAGCCGGCCCTGGCCGCAGATGCTGGGCACGGCCCGCCGCTTCGCGATAGGTGAGGCCTACGCGCATCTCGTCCACCTGGCTCACACGGGAGCCATCGTGAACAAGGGGGTCGATGTCGACGCCTGGCACCTGATCCGCGACACGCCGCCGGAACTCGACTGAGCCGCCCCGGGGCCGTGGCGTCCGTGACCCCGCTCCGCGCCGCGCTACCAGGTCGGGAGCGTTCCGTCGGACTCGTGTCCGGCGGACGCGGCCGCACCGGGAACCTGTCCGGCGCCGTCGCCGGGTCCGGAAGTCAGCGCCCGCATGTCGTCGATGAGGGCGTGCAGCACGTCGTCCCGCAGGGTGTAGTAGAAGTTCCGGCCCTCCTTGCGGACGGCGAGCAGACCCGCCTGCACCAGGATCTTCGTGTGGTAGGAGATCGTGGGCTTGGACACCTCCAGGGTGTCCTCCAGGGTGCTCGCGGCGAGTTCGCCGGCCTCGGCCGCCTGCGAGACGATGCTCCAACGCACCGGATCGCCCAAGGCCTTGAAGACGTCCGCGGGGCGGAGTTCCGGCGACGCCGCGGCCTGCCGCAACCGGCTGGTTCCGGCGATCCTGGCCATGGGTGCCGACCTTCCCTTCCGTCGTTTCCGCGGCCCATCCTAGCGCCGGTGGCCGCCGCTCCCGCTCGTGCCGGACTGTGCGGCCCGGCAGACATAGAAGTATCGAATCATTCCGTCCGGCTGATCCGGCCGGACACGACATTCCTCGCGGAGGTCCTCCAGATGCCCGACGACGCCGTGCCCTCAGCCGGCACTCTCTATCTCGACGGCACATGGAGTGCCGCCGACTCGGGCGAGGAGTTCGCGGTGACGAACCCCGCCGACGGCACCACGCTCGGGCACGCCGCCGACGCCGGTGCCACCGAGACCCGCCGGGCGATCGAGGCGGCGAGCCGTGCGTTCCCGTCCTGGTCGACGGCGACCGCCTACGAGCGGGCAGCCGTCCTGGAGCGCGCGCACCGCGCGATGACCGACGACTCCGAGCGGCTGGCCCGGCTGATGACCCGGGAACAGGGCAAGCCGATCCGGGCGGCCCGCAACGAGGTGCGCTACGCCGCGGATTTCCTGAGCTGGTACGCGGAGGAGGCGAAGCGGGTCTACGGCACCACCATCCCCTCGTCCCGCGCCGGTCACCGGTTCCTGACGATGCGCCAGCCGGTCGGTGTGGTCGCCGCGATCACACCGTGGAACTACCCGATGTCGATGATCACCCGCAAGGTCGCGCCGGCGCTGGCCGCGGGCTGCACGGTCGTCCTCAAGCCCGCCGAGCAGACCCCGCTGTGCGCCGCCGCGGTCGTCGGCCTGCTGCACGAGGCCGGCGTTCCGGCGGGCGTGGTCAATCTGGTCACCACGAGCGACCCGGGTCCCGTGGCCGACACCCTGATGACAGCCCCGGAAGTACGCAAGCTGACGTTCACCGGGTCCACCGACGTCGGCAGGACGCTCAACGCCAAGGCGGCCCGGACGGTGAAGCGGGTCTCGCTGGAGCTGGGCGGCCACGCGCCGTTCATCGTGTTCGGCGACGCGGATCCCGCACGGGCCGCGAAGGGTCTGAGCCTGGTCAAGTTCCTCAACACCGGCCAGGCATGCATCTGCCCGAACCGCGTCTTCGTCCACCGTCCGCTGCTCGACGCCTTCCTCGACGTACTGGTGGAGCGGGTGCGGGCGATGCGAGCGGGCAGCGGGCTGACCGACGGCGTCACCGTCGGCCCGCTGATCGACGCCGCCGCGATGGCGAAGATGCAGCGCCAGGTCTCCGACGCGCTGGACAAGGGCGCCAAGGTCGTCGCCGGCGGCGAGCGCCTGCTCGACGAGGGCCTGGCCGGCGGGCAGTTCTTCGCCCCCACCGTGCTCACCGGGGTCTCCCCCGACATGGACGTCTACTACGAGGAGACGTTCGGCCCGATCGCCCCGGTGATCCCGTTCGACGACGAGGACGAGGTGGTCGCGATGGCGAACGACACCGCGTACGGCCTCGCCGCCTATGTGTACACCAACGACCTGTCGCGCGCCCTGCGGGTCTCGGAGGCGCTGCGGTTCGGGATCGTGGGCATCAACGACATCAACCCGACGGGTGCCGCGGCGCCGTTCGGCGGGATCAAGGAGAGCGGCCTGGGCCGCGAGGGCGGTCCGCAGGGACTCGACGAGTACCTCGACACCAAGCTGGTCGGCATCTCGTTCTGACCGGCTTCCCGCGCCGGTCGGCCGGGACAGCGGGACACACGTCGGCGCCGCCCCTCAGGGGCGGCGCCGTGGTGGTGCGTCAGCGTACGTCGCCGCCCCGACCGGGCCTCCAGGTCAGCGCGAGCAGCGTCGCGGTGCCGAGGGCTCCCAGCAGCACGGCGACGCCACCGCCGCCCCAACCGGTCAGTTCCGTGCCGGCCAGGTGGTCCACCGACGCGGTGCCCGGTCCGAGTGCCGCCAGCGCGACTGCCACCACCGCGATCAGCAGGACGTATTCGTACCCCTCCTTGAACACGAAGAAGCCGTTCGCCCGGTGCGCGAGGAGGCCGGCGACCGCCATCACGCTGATGACCGCGGCGCAGGCGAAGGGGGTGAGGAATCCCGCCGCGATGGCTGCCCCTGCTCCGATCTCGGTGACGACGCTGGCCCACGCCTGAAGCGTTCCGTGCCGCAGCCCCAGGCCTTCGAACCAGCGCGCGGTACCGGCGATACGGCCGCCACCGCGCCAGTGGTTGTACCCATGGGCGATCATGATGACGCCCAGTACCAACCGGACCGCGAGGAGCGCCACTTCCTGGGCGTCCATGGTCACACCCGCACGGGCTCGGCCGACGCGGCCCGGACCGCGGGCCGTGCGACGGGGCCGACCGCGGATCCCGCGGTGAGGCCGAGCAGCCCGGCGAGTTCCTCCCGATGGTGGGCCGAGTCGCCGAACAGCAGCTCTCCCGACTTGATCCGGCGCAGGTACAGGTGGGCCGGATGCTCCCAGGTGAACCCGATACCGCCGTGGACCTGGATGTTCCGCTCCGCCGCCAGAGTGCACGCCTCGCTGGAGTACGCCTTGGCCAGCGCGGCCGCCTCCACCAGCCCCTCCGGGTCCTCCGCGGCCACGCGGGCCGCATAGCGGGCGACCGCGAGGGCGGACTCGGCGGTGACGAAAATGTCGGCGCACAGGTGCTTGACGGCCTGGAACGACCCGATCGGCTTCCCGAACTGCTCACGGAGCTTGGCGTAGTCGACGGCCATCTCCAGGATCTTCTGCGTCGCTCCGGCGAGTTCGGCGGCGATGCCGACCGTCCCGAGCGCCAGCACATGGCGCTGCCCCGAGGTGAAGTCGCCCCCGATCCGCCGCGCCTCGACGTCCGTGAGGCGGACCCGGGCGAACTCGCGCGTCAGGTCGAGCCCGGCCAACGGCGTGCGCTCCAGCCCGGAGCTGTCCGCCGGCACGGCGAACAGCCCGAGCTCGCCACCGGCCGGGGCGACGACGAGGAGGACGTCGGCGGCCCGGCCGTCGAGCACCGCCTCGACCTGACCGTTCAGCCGCCACGTCCCTTCCGCGAGCCGGGCGGTGGCCGTCGACTCGCCGGGCCGCCCGGTCAGCCCTTCGGAGAACGCGACGGTCGCGATCGTCGTGCCTTCGGCGATGGCCGTGAGCAGCTCGGCGGCGAGCCCGTCGGCACCGGACGCCGTCAGCGCGCCGACGGCGAGGACGGCGTTGGAGAAGAAGGGGCCGGGCAGCAGGCTGCGGCCCATCTCCTCCAGCACGACGCCCATTTCGACGAACGAGGTGCCCTGGCCGCCCAGTTCCTCGGGGACGAGGAGGCCGTGCAGGCCGAGTTGCCGCGCGAGCTGGTCCCAGACCTCGGCATCGCGGCCGAGGCCCTCGTCGACGACCCGGCGTACGGCGCTCTCCGGCGCCTTGCGTTCGAGGAACGCCCGCACGGTGCGACGCAGCTCGCTCACTTCGGGGGCGAGTTCATGATCCATCGGTCCTCCGTAAGGTGTGGGTCGGTCGGCGAGGCCGGGCGCGGTCAGGACGGCAGACCGAGGACGCGCTGGGCGAGGATGTTCTTCATCACCTCGGTGGTGCCCCCGGCGATCGTGGAGGCGCGGGCGCGCAGATAGTCCGTCATCAGTGCGTCGTCCGGGCCGGCGACGGCGCCGAGACCACCCAGGGCGAGCTGCGTCTGCGCGAGCCGCTGCCCGAACTGGCTCCACTCCAGCTTGATGATCGACTGCTCCGGTCCCGGCTGGCCGGTGGCCCGGATCGACGCCAGGGACCGCTGCCCCAGGACGCCCACGACCCGGCCCTCCACCCAGCGCCGCACCAGTTCGTCGCGCAGCAGCGGGGAGAGCTCCCGTCCGGTCCGGTCGAAGCGCAGCGAGTCCACCACGGCCTCCACCTGCCGCTGGACCTGGGAGGCGTACGTCACGACGCCGCTGCGCTCGTGGCCGAGCGTGGTCATGGTGACGCCCCAGCCCTGGTTGAGCGGCCCGAGCAGGCTGCTGACAGGGACTCGCACCCCGGTGAAGTACACCTCCGCGAACTCGGACTCCCCGGTGATCTGCCGGATCGGATGGCGCTCGACGCCAGGGGTGTCGAGCGGGATCAGCAGCGCGGAGATGCCCTTGTGCTTCGGCGCGTCCGGGTCGGTGCGCACCAGAAGCTGCATGTGTGAGGCGCGCACACCGTCCGAGGTCCAGATCTTCTGGCCGTCGATGACGAACTCGTCGCCGTCGAGGACAGCCCTGGTCCGGAGGCCGGCCAGGTCGGATCCGGTGCCGGGTTCGCTGAACCCCTGGCACCAGATCTCGCTGCCGTCGAGGATGGCGGGCAGGTGGCGGCGCTGCTCCTCGGTTCCCCACTGGGCGATGGTGGGGCCGACGTTGGCCACTCCGTAGATGCCGGCGGTGCCGGGGGCCCCGTACTCCGCCAGGACCTCGCTGCAGGCCAGGGCCTCCACGACGTCCAGGCCCCGGCCGCCGAACTCCTCGGCCCACTGGGGTGCCACCCAGCGGCCCTTCTGCAGTATGCGCTGCCAGGCCAGCTTCCCCTCGAACTCCGGTTGCTCGCCCCACTGTTCGCGGAAGGCGGGCAGGTGGGCGTCGAGGTAGTGGCGCAGCTCGTCTGTCGCGGTCACGACGCGGCTCCTTCGGTCACTGGTTCGGTTCCCCGCGCGTGGCACGGAAGAGGGTGGTCATCGGCTCGACCAGGCGGAGTGTCCTCAGCAGGTCGTTGAGATGGGTGCAGCCGTGCGGGCCGACGAGTCTCCGGCGGACCTCCGGCTCGATCTCGCCGAGCGGAACTCCGTGCAGGCGCACGTCCGTTGCCGCGGCTGCCGGGCATTCAGGGAACGGCAGCGCGCCGGGACGTGCCGTCAGTTCCCGCACCACCGGGAGGCCGTCGGCCCCGGCCGCGACGGTCGCCGTGATCTCGTACTCGTGGACGACGACCTCGATGCCGTCCGGGCGGCAGTACGTGTCGCGGAAGTATCCGTACACGCCGGTGACCGTGTCGGGGGTCACCTCGATGAGGCGCCGCCGCCGCATCCCCGCCCGGGGCGGAGGGGGGTCGGAGTGCCAGACCCGTTCGTCCGCGCCGCCGAGGTCGGGGGCCGGCGGACGCGACATGAGCATGCGGGGAAGCGCCTCGCCCGAGGTGGCCGCGGTGCCGCCGGCGGCCCAGCCCGCGCACACCCCGATGACTGGGGAGGGCCGCTGGTCGGCGGGCCGCGCGGGTGCGTGCTGCTGCACCTGTGCGTAGCCGGAGATGATCCGCATACCGGGCAGGTCGTCGAGCAGGGCGGCCTGGAGGCCTGCGCCGCCGGCCTGGCCGAAGTACGCCGTGAGCGCGCGGCGGAACCCGCGACGGGAGTCGATCCCGACCAGCTCGGCCGGCAACCGGCTTTCGGCCGTGTCGCCGGTGGTGTCGTCGGCGTCCCGCAGCGTGCCGTCCTGGTCCACTCGGGTACGCAGGCGGTGGGTGGCGTGTTCGCGGGTGTGTCCCCCGCCGTCGGCGACGAGATCCCTGCCCCGTGCGTCGATCAGTGTCCCCGCCTGCCAGGTGCCGTCGGGGCGCGCGTCGACGGTGGTGGTGCGACGGATCGAGCCGCGGCTGATCGGCGCCGGACTCCCCGGCGCGGAACGGCCGTCGGGCGTGCCCGCGGAGCCCGGCGTCCGCCTGCCCGTTTCCGAACCGAACGGCATGACTCGGCCTCCTTCTTCGTCGGTCACCGTCAGGAGGTGAGAACCATGGCCCCGCACTGCGGTCCGTGCGCGTTGGCGACGACCGCCACGTCGGCACCCGCGACCTGGCGGTCGCCGCATTCGTCACGCAGTTGGAGGACCGCCTCGTTGAGGAAGCTGAGTCCGTGCAGCCGGCCCTCGGCCAACTGGCCGCCGTTGGTGTTGAGCGGCAGCCGGCCGCCCGGACCGATCGTCCGGCCGCCGTCCACCCAGTCCCCGAACTCGCCGAGGCCGCAGAGGCCCAGGGCCTCCACCCAGGAGATGGTGATGTGGGTGAAGCCGTCGTAGAGCTCGGCCACCTTGACGTCCTGGGGTGTCACCGACGAGCGTTCCCACAGCCGGTTGCCGCAGTCGATGGTGCCGCCGAAGACGAGGTCGTCGGCGAAGCTCCAGCTCGGGCGGGAGCCGGTCCCCTGGGCCATCGCGTCGACGACGACCGGCTTCCTGCGCAGGTCCGCCGCCCGCTCGGTGGACGTGATCACCGTGGCGCAGGCACCGGTCACCGGGTAGTCGCAGTCGAACAGGCGCAGCGGCTCCGCGATGTAGCGCGAGGACAGGTAGTCGTCCATGGTGATCGGGGTCCGCAGGACGGCCCGGTCGTTGAGGGCGGACCAGCGGCGGGCGTTGACGGCGATGTGGCCGTAGTCCTCCTCGCTGCCGCCGAAGTCGACGAAGCGCCGGTACTTGCGCATGCCCATGGACGGGATGACCGCGCCGTAGTCGCCGTACGGTGCCAGGAACTGGGCCGGGCCGTCGGCCGGCGGAAACTCCGACTTGCCGCTCTGCTGGCCCCACTCCCGGGTCACCGACCTGAACACCAGGGCGGTCTCGCAGGCACCGGACGCCACGGCCATCACCGCGTTCTGCGCCGCCGCGAGGCCCGAGGGTCCCGAGGCCGAGTTGTCGCCGAACACCGCGAGGTCGCGGATACCCAGCATCCGCTGCATCTCGACGGCGATCTGGGTGCCCTGTCCCGGGTACTCGAAGATCCCGTCGATGTCGGCGGTCGTCAGCCCGGCGTCCCCGATCGCCTGCTTGGCGGCTGTCACCGCGAGCGGCCGGGAGTCGACCCCCGTCTCGCGGTGGATGGTGGAGTAGCCGACCCCGACGACGGCGGTGGCGCGGGTTGCGAAGGCCACGGTTCAGGTTCCGTTCTTCTGGGTGGGGCGGAACTGGGGCACTGTGACGTCCCCGCGTTGTTCGTAGACGACTTCGAGGGGGTCGCCGGCCTTGAGGTCGGCGGGGTCGGCCTCGACGATGTTGGTCTGGATGCGGATGCCGGGTGCGTCGTCGAGCTGGACCTGGGCGATGACGTAGGGCAGGGAGTCTGTCCAGGCGGGGTGGAAGGCCTGGCGGATCACGGTCATCGCGTAGAGGGTGGCGCGCCCGCTGACCGGTCTCGCCGTCAGGGACTGCGACTGGCAGCTCTCACAGACCGCGTTGGGCGGGAACTGCACCTGGCCGCATTCCTCGCACGCCTGGACCGCCAGGCGTCCCCGGGCCGCGTTCTCCCAGTAGAACGCGCTGTACCGGTCCGGGACCGGAGCCTGCTTGTCCGTCATCGCCACCTCCGACATCACACCCGCGGCCACCGGAACCGCGGCGCGCAGGACCGCAAGTTTTACATACCGTATCTCTTACCGCAATGCTTTCGATGTGATGCGGGAGCCCTGTCCGGCACCCCGTCCGGACCGCACCCCACCACCTCCGCCACACTGGCGATTCCCTTACGGTAACGCTTATGGTAATACCTTCTCCAGGCCGTGGACGCGGCTGGTCGCCGCCTCCCCGGTCCAACGGCCGAGTGGCCGGTCACCGAGCAATCGCAGAGGGAAGGACTCCAATGACGGGAATCCTCAACGGCATCAAGGTCGTCGAACTCGCTTCCTGGGCCTTCGTGCCCGCTGCGGGAGCCGTCCTCGCCGACTGGGGCGCCGACGTCGTCAAGATCGAGGACACCCGCGGCGGCGACTCCACACGCAGCCTGGTGGTCGGCGGCCTGCGGCGCGAGAACGCCGCGGTCGACGCCGACTACATGATGGAGATCACCAACCGCGGCAAGCGGAGCATCGGCCTTGACCTGAAGTCGGACAAGGGCCGGGAGCTGTTCGCCCAGTTGATCGCGTCGGCCGACGTGTTCCTGACGAACTGGCTTCCCGGTCCCCGGGCCCGGGCACGGCTCGATGTCGAGGACATCCGCGCGATGAACCCGAAGATCATCATCGCCCGCGGTTCCGGCCAGGGCCCACGCGGCCCCGAAAGCGACAAGGGCGGCTACGACTCCTCCAGCTTCACCGCACGCGGAGGCGTGGCCTATGCCCTGACACCCCCGGGTGCCGAGTTCCCGTTCTCTCAGGGGGCGGCGTTCGGCGACCTGCCCAGCGGCATGTCCCTGGCGGGAGGGATCGCCGGCGCTCTGTTCCACCGCGAGCGCACCGGTGAGCCGAGCGTGGTCGATGTCTCGCTCCTCGCACAGGCCATGTGGACCATGGCCCCGGACATCCTCGCGGCCGAGTTCTTCGGCGTGGACCGGACCCCAGTGCCGCCGCCCGGCAGCGCGCTGAATCCGGTCACGAACCGGTACCGGACCAAGGACGGGCGCTGGATCCAGCTGGTCTTCCTCCAGCCGGACCGCTTCTGGCACGACTTCTGCGTCCGGGTGGGACGCGCGGACCTGGCCGACGACGAGCGGTTCACCCCCTCGCAGAACCTGATCGCGAACGCCGACGAGGCGGTGCGCCTGCTCCGGGAGACGTTCGCCGCGCAGGACCTCGAACACTGGACGACGGCACTCGCCGACGAGAAGGGCGTCTGGTCGGTGATCGCCAGCCCGCAGGAGGTCCTGGCCGACCCGCAGGCGATCGCGAACGAGTACCTCGTACCGAACAAGGACGGCCTCGGACGCGAGTACCACGTGGTGTCCAACCCCGTGCAGTTCGACGAGACCCGGCCGCAGTCCGCACGTGCCCCGGAGTACGGCGAACACACCGAGGCGCTGTTGGTCGAAGCCGGCGTGACCTGGGCCGAGATCGCCGAGGCGAAGGAGCTCAAGGCGATCCTCTGAGCGCCGGGCGGCCCGTACCGGAACAGGTCCGGTCCCCGGCCGATCCCGTGAACGCAGCACGACTGTGGCCGCGCCCTCCTCGAAGGCGCGGCCACAGTCGTCCCAGGCCGTCGAAAGTCACGCCGACCTTTCTATAGTATTCCTTACGGTATAGGTTACCGTAGAAACAACGATCCGCCGTTGCCACCTCTGTGTCACGGCACCGGTCCTATCGGGCGAAGGGGACTTCTCATGCCACTGACCGTCGGCAGCCAACTCCGCAGTACATCCTCGACGTGCGAGGTCGTGGTGGTCCGCGCGCCCGGCCTCGAAGGCACGGTGTGCTGCGGCGACGCGGAGATGACGAGCGACGCCGCGGGCCAACCCGCCACCGGGTCGCCCGAAGGCCCCGCGGTCGTGCTGGGCAAGCGCTACGAGCACCAGCCGTCCGGGCTCGAACTGCTCTGCGTCAAGCCGGGCCCGGGGCCGCTCACGTTCAACGGAGCGGAGCTCGTGCTCAAGTCCGCCAAGCCGCTGCCCGCATCCGACTGACCGGAGGACTCCGTGGACCTGTTGACCCTGCTCGAAATGGTCGCCACCGGAATGGGCGACCGTGTGCTCGTCGGCGAACGGGAGGACGGCCTGACCGGAGCGCAGTTGCGCGACCGCGCGGCGACGGGCGGCCGTCTCCTCGCCGGGACGGGTGCTCGAACCGTCGTCTACCTCGGGGGGAACGGCCCCGCCTTCCCCGTGGCGCTGTTCTCCGCCGCGGCGGCGCACGTACCCTTCCTGCCGCTGAACTACCGCCTGAGCGACGACCAGTTGCGCGAGATCCTGGCACGCCAGGAAGACGCCGTCGTGGTCACCGACACCTCGGAGCGGGCGGAGCGCCTCGCTCCCCATCTGACGGTGCTCGACCTGGGCGGGTTCCTGGACCGCTGCGCCTCCACCGTGCCGGACGCGACACTGGTCAGCGGTGGCCAGGAAGCCGTCGCGGTGCTGCTGATGACGAGCGGAACCACGGCGGCGCCCAAGAGCGCGGTCCTTCGGCACCGCCATCTGACGTCGTACATCCTGGGCTCGGTGGAGTTCGCCTCGGCCGAGGAGACCGACGCCACCATCGTCAGCGTCCCCCCGTACCACATCGCCGCGGTCGCGAATCTGCTGTCGAACCTGTACGCCGGGCGCAGAATCGTCTATCTGGACCACTTCACCGCCGCCGAGTGGCTGGCGGTGGTCCGCACGCAGGCGATCACTCACGCGATGGTCGTCCCGACGATGCTCAGCCGCATCGTGCGAGAACTCCAGGAGTCCGCGGCCACCGCACCGCCTTCCCTGCGCTCCCTGTCGTACGGCGGAGCCAAGGTGTCCGCGAAGGTCATCGCCGACGCGCTGCGACTGTTCCCCGGGACGGGCTTCGTCAACGCGTACGGGCTGACGGAGACCTCCTCCTCGATCGCCGTCCTCGGTCCCGACGACCACCGCGAAGCGCTGGACGGCGACGACCCCCAGGTACGGCTGAGACTGGGGTCCGTCGGCCGCGCCCTGCCCCACGTCACGATCGAGGTCCAGGACGATCACGGCGAGCCGTGTGCCCCTGGGGTGGTCGGCGACATCGTGGTCCGGGGCGCGCAGGTGGCCGGCGAGTACGTGGAGGGCGGCAGCCGCCTCGACGAACGGGGCTGGTTTCCCACCCGCGACCTCGGCTACCTCGACCAGGACGGCTATCTGTTCGTCCAGGGCCGGGCCGACGACACCATCATCCGCGGCGGCGAGAACATCGCTCCCGCGGAGATCGAGGAGGCCCTGACCACACACGAGGCCGTACTCGACTGCGCCGTCGTCGGCGTCCCGGACGAGGAATGGGGCCAGCGCATCGCGGCGTTCGTCGTGGTCAAGCCGGAACACCGGTGCACCGTCGAAGAGATCCGGGCCCACGTCCGGACCCGGCTGCGCGGATCCAAAACGCCCGACCTGGTGAGGTTCATCGAAGAGCTCCCCGTCACGGCGACCGGCAAGGTGCTCAGGCGGAACCTGGTCGCCGACTTCGCCGTCCGCTAGAAGTGCCGCGTCCCGGCCCGTCGAAGACGCAGCCGGGACCTCGTACGCACCGGCACGTAACGGGAGCGCCCGCCAGACGAAGGCCATACTATAAAGCCGACGTCGATATCAGTATGGGATGGGCCACCGCATGCCACACGCCACCAACAAGGCGAACGCCCCGACGAAGTCCGGCCGCCGGCCCCGGGGGTCGCTCAGCAGCGAGGCCATCCTGGATGCCGCCTTCGCACTGGCCGAGGAGGACAACCTCGACGCCCTGAGCATGCCGAAGGTCGCGTCTCGTCTGGGCGTCGGCGTGACCAGCCTCTACTGGTACTACCGCTCCAAGGAAGAACTCCTGGACGCCATGCTCGTCGTGGCGTCCGGCAGATTCCTCGGCCAACTGCCCGACTACGCCGGGCTGCCCTGGGACGAGCACTGCCGCTCCTACTTCCGGGAGATGCGGCGCATCTTCCACAACAACCCCGTGCTGTGCGACTTCCTCATCTTCCGGAGCATGCTCAGCACCGTCCGTCCGCGGACGCTCTTCCTCGACCGGATCGACCGCGAGGTGTCGATCCTGCTCGACGCCGGTTTCGCCCCCGAGACGGCGGCGCGCGGCTACATGGCCATGTCCGTCTACACGCAGGGGTGCGTGCAGAAGACGCGCCTGTTCGAGCGCACCGGGGAGCAGGAGAACCGGTTCGCGTGGCACGGCTCCGATCCCATCTGGGCCTCGCAGAGCCCGGAGGAGCAACGTACGTACCCCGGCATGGAGCAGACCCAGGAGTACTGGAGCGTCAGCTTCGCGGCGGACGCGGATTTCGAGTCCGGTCTCGAATTCATCATCGACGGGCTGCGGGGCAGGCTCAAGCAGCCCGAGAAGCCGGCCCGGAAGCGTGCCGCTCCCCGGAAGCAGAAGACCGAGAGCTGAGCGGGCGGCGCGCTCCGGGACCCTGGCGGTCGAGATCTCGCCGGCCAGGAGAGCCCGCCCGCGGAACCAGTAGCGGCGCACCGAGAAGAGCGAACACGCTCTTCTCGGTGCGCCGTTGCGTTCCGGCGGCTCGCGTCAGCTGCTGCCGCGCTTGACCTGACTGAACGGCACATCGCGGTCGGCCGCGTATTCGCGCGGCATCCCGAGGATGCGCTCGCTGATGATGTTCCGCGACATCTCGGTGCTGCCCCCGCCGAGACTGGCGCCCTGGCGCATCAGGAAGTTGTCGCCCACCCGGCCGGGACCCTCGCCGCTGACGGCCAGGCCCCCGGCGATCTCCAACGCCAGGTCGTCGACGCGCCAGTCGGTCTCGGCATGGGCCAGCCGCATGATCGAGGCTGCCGGGGACGGCATCTGACCGGTCTCCAGGCCGATGCTGACGCGGTGGATCAACTGCTCCTGCACCTTCTCCAGCGCGTGCCCCTCACCGAGCATCTCGCGCACCCGCGGGTCGGCGGTCCGGCCGGACGCACGGGCGATCTGGACGAGGTCCGGCTTGGGCTGGCTGACCCGCCCGGTGCCCCGGCCGCTGGTGAAGGGCGAACCGCCGCCCACCGCCGTCCGCTCGTGGAACAACTGCCGGGAGGCCACCGCCCACCCGCCGTTGACCTCGCCCACCACCGCGTCCGCGGGCAGGACGAGGTCGTCGAAGAACTCCTCGCAGAACTCGGTCGACCCGCTCACCTGGGTGATACGGCGCATCGTGATCCCGGGCTGGTGGACCTTCACCAGGAACATCGTCAGTCCCCGGTGCTTGGGCGCGTCCCAGTCGGTGCGCGCCAGGCACAGGGCGTAGTCCGCGGCGTAGGCGCACGTGCTCCATGTCTTGGCCCCGTTGAGCACCCAGGTGTCCCCGTCGCGATCCGCGCGGGTGACCAGGCCGGCGAGGTCCGAACCGCCGCTGGGCTCCGACAGGAACTGCACGAGGATCTCGTCGCCGCGGATCGCCGCGGAGACGCGCTCGCGCTTCTGCTGCTCCGAGCCCATGTCCATGATCGTGGGCGCGCAGATGCTGAACGTGGGGACGTTCAGCAGCAGCGGCAACTCGTAGCCCTCGGACTCCTCGGTGAACGCTCGTTGGTGCTCAGGGGTGAGACCCAGGCCGCCGTACTCCGAAGGGAAGCAGATGCCCGCGAACCCGCCCGCGTAGAGCTTCTTCTGCAGTTCACGGGTACGGACCCACTCGGCGTCGTCGTCCCCGGGCGGCGGCGGGACGGCGTCGACGTCGACCCGCGGCATGTTCTCGGCCAGCCAGGTGCGGGCCCTGAGGCGGAACGACTCGACGGCCTCCACAGTGCTGTCGGTCATGACGTCTTCCTCTCTGACGGCGCGCTGATGTCGGCGATGCGGAGGCGGTGGTCCTCGGGCGTCCCGTAGAGGGCCCGGTTCACCGTCGCACGCCGGAGATACAGGTGGAGGTCGTGCTCCCAGGTGACGCCGATGCCTCCGTGCATCTGGACGCAGTCCTGGAGGATCTGCGTGGAGCGGCTCCCGACATAGGACTTGGCGACACTCACCAGCTCGGCCGCGTCCTCGGCGCCGTCCTGGACCGCGCGGGCGGCCGCGCCGGTGGTCGCGTGGCACGCCTCGATCCAGGTCTTCATGTCGGCGAACCGGTGTTTGAGCGCCTGGTAGGAGGCCAGCGGACGTCCGAAGGAGTAGCGGTCGAAGGCCCACTGCGTGGTGAACTCGAACACCCGCTCAAGGGCCCCGCAGGTCTCGGCACTCTGCAGCACGATCGCGACCTGGAGCTGGCGCTCGACGAGCGGCTCCGCGCGGCCCACGAGGCCGACGACGGCGGACCCGGGGACCTCCACACCGGCGAAGCGGACCTCCGCGAAGCGCCGGACCAGGTCCAGGCTCCGGGACGCCTCGACCGAGACCCCGGCCGCGTCCGCCGGCACCAGGAACTGGGTGAGCCCCTGCTCGGTCGTCGCCGTCACCAGGAACAGGTCCGCCTGCTCGGCGAGCTCGACCCGGTCCTTGACGCCGTCGAGTACGAAGCCGTCGCTCCCGGGCTTCGCCGTCAGGCCGGGTGTCAGCGGGGACCACTGCCCGCCGGGCTCGTAGACCGCCCAGGTGGCGACGCTCTCGCCGGAGACGAGCGCTTCGACGGTGTGCGAGTGGTCCGGGCCGTCGGTGGCCGCGGCCAGGCCGGCCAGCACGATGTTGGTCGCCAGCAGCGGGCCGGGGCCGACGCCACGGCCGAACTCCTCGGCGACGATGGCGAGATCGAGCAGGCCGTCCCCCGAGACGCTGCCGCCCCCGAGCTCCTCGGAGACGAGCATCGCCGTCCAGCCGAGCTCGGCGGCCCGGCTCCACCAGTCGCGGTCGAATCCGGTGGACGTGTCCGCGAGTTCCCGCACCCTCGTGAGCGGAGCCTCCTTCTCCAGGAAGCCCTTCACGGTGGCCCGAAAGAGTTTCTGGTCTGCCGAGAGCACTAGATCCATGCGGACTCCCTTGTCGTTTCACAGCGCCTCGCGGCGCTCATACCTTCGCGGCCGACGGTGCCGGGCGACCGGGGCCACGGGCACGCGTGAAACCCACCGGCCGCAGCCACCGCCCGAAGAGCCTTGTCAAAGACATTACCGTAAGGCTAACTTGAATCCTTACTGGAAGACATACGGTATAACAAACCTGGCCGTCGGCGGAACGCTCGGGAGCCACGGGAACGGGCTCCCGAGAACCACCGCGAGCGGCCCCTGGGGAGAGACAGGCATGCCCGCAGCAGACGAGTACGACGGCGCCGGCCACCGCTTCACGACGCCCCTGGACGTGGCCGACAGCCTCGCCGCCGTCGGATACATCGCGGACCCGCAGATCAGCGGCGCGGTCTTTCTGGCCGGGCGACTCGGCAAACCGTTGCTCGCGGAAGGTCCCGCGGGCACCGGCAAGACCGAGCTCGCGAAGGCGCTCAGCCGGGTCACGGGGGCGCGGTTGATCCGGTTGCAGTGCTACGAGGGCCTGGACGAGTCGAAGGCCCTCTACGAGTGGGACTACCGCAAGCAACTGCTGCGGATCCACGCATCGCGCGACGCCGCCGCGGAGCAGTGGCAGGCGCTGGAGCGGGACATCTTCAGCGAGGAGTACCTGCTGGCCCGCCCCCTGCTCGAAGCGATCCGATCCGAGGACGACGTCGTCCTGCTCATCGACGAGGTCGACCGGCTGGACATCGAGACGGAGGCGCTGCTGCTGGAGGTCCTCTCGGACTTCCAGGTCTCCATCCCCGAACTCGGGACCGTGGCGGCCCGCCGCAGGCCCCTGGTGCTGCTCACCTCCAACAACAGCCGTGAGCTGTCCGACGCGCTGAAGCGCCGGTGCCTCTTCCTGTACATCGGGTATCCGGGCGCCGAGCGGGAACGGGAGATCGTCCGCTCCGCCGTGCCGGGCATCAGCGAGCATCTCGCGACGCAGCTCACCCAGGTGGTGCTCTCGCTGCGCGGCCTGCAACTCAAGAAGAAGCCGTCCGTCTCCGAGACGATCGACTGGGCCAGGACACTGCTCCTGTTCGAGTCCTCGGAACTGGACCCGGCCGACGTGGTCGCGGCCCTCCCGGTCCTGCTCAAGCACCAGAGCGACATCGAACTCGCGACGCGCGAACTCGGCCGGGTTCCGTCATGACCGTCGCGACAGCGCGCTCCGGCCCGCCGTGGCCGGGCCCGGACGGGCCCGGCCGACTCCCGAAAGTACCTCAGGAGGCAGCCGAAGCGGTGCTGGCCGCGGTCGAGGGACTGATCGGCGAACTGCGGCAGATCGGTGTGCCGGTGTCGACGAGCGAGAGCATCGACGCGGTCCGGAGCCTGGAGTACACGGACCCGCTCCAGCCGGACCAGCTCAGAGCCGCCCTGGCGGCCACGCTGGTCAAGAGCCACCGGCACGGGCGAGCCTTCGACACGGTCTTCGACCTGTTCTTCTCCCCCGGGCCGCGCCCCGGTCAGGACGGAGGTCCGGCACCGGACGCCGACGGCACGCCGGTCCGCGGCCGGCTGGCCGCACGGCTCGCCGGGGCCGGTGACACAGAGCTGCGCGACCTGCTCGTGCGGGTTCTCGACCAGCGGGACGATCTGGGCCTGCGCGCCGTGACCGCCGAACTGGTCGACCGGCACGCCCGGATCCGGCCCGGTCAACCGGTGGCAGGCACGCTCGCCGTGCAGCGCACGTTCCGTGCCGTCGAGCCGGATGACCTGCGCGACCGACTGGCCGGGCTCAGTGGCGGGGCCGACGGCTCCCCGGTGTCCGGCCTGCGGGTCCGGCTGGCGGCCGAGGAGGCGGACCGGCGCGTGGAACGGCTCCGGCAGGAGATCGAGACCGAGGTGCGCCGACGCCTCGTCGAGGACCGGGGGGCCGCCGCCGTGGCGCGTTCCCTGCGGAGTGCGCTGCCGGAGGACCTGGACTTCCTGACCGCGTCGACGGCCGAACTGGCCGCGCTGCGCGCCGCGTTGGCACCGCTGCCCGCCCAGTTGGCGGGCAGGTTGAGCGCGACGCGCCGACGCGCCCGGCGGGGTCCGCTCGATTTCCGCCGTACGGTACGCGCGTCGCTCTCGGCCGGAGGGGTGCCGGTGCGGCTGGCGTTCCGGCCGCCGCGCCCGGCCAAGCCGGAGCTGGTCCTGCTCGCCGACATCTCCGGATCCGTCGCCACGTTCGCCGGGTTCACCCTCCAACTCGCCCAGGCGTTGCGCACGCAGTTCCGGGTGGTGCGCAGCTTCGTCTTCGTCGACGGCACGGACGAGGTGACCGATCTGCTCGCCGGTTCGGACGGCGCCGTCGAGGCGGCACGCCGGATCGACGAGTCCGGCAGCGGGGTCCGGCTCGACGGGCGGTCGGACTACGGCAACGCGCTCCGGGGCTTCTGGGACCGGTGGGGTACGCAGGTCGGCAGCCGGAGCATCGTCGTCGTCCTGGGCGACGCGCGGACCAACTACCGCTCGCCGTCGGTGGAGTCGCTGTCGGCGCTCCGGCGGCGCGCCGGCCGGGTGTACTGGCTCAACCCGGAGCCGCGCGCGGCGTGGGGCAGCGGCGATTCGGTCATGAACCAGTACGCGCCCCACTGCGACGACGTCGTCGAGTGCCGCAACATCCGCCAACTCAGGCAGTTCATCGAGCGGTTGGCGTGAGAACCCGCCACCCGCCACGGCCCCCGGGCCGTTCCTTCCGTCCGGTTCGCAGGGAGCACCATGACTGACAGCAGCATCTCGGCGGCCATGCGGGCCGCTGTGGGCGTCGAGCTCGCCCGGCAGGTGAGCCACCCCGTGAGCGCGTCCGACATCCGCCGATGGGCCCTCGCGGTGTACTGGCCCGAGCCCGCTCCGCAGCTCTTCCTCAGCGAGGAGTACGCCCGCCGAACCGTCCACCGGGGCATCGTCGCGCCCGAGGAGTTCAACCCGTTCGCCTGGTCGTGCGCCGAGACCTGGGCCCGGAATCCCGAAGCGGTCTCCGATCCCAACGACCCCGACAACACCGAGATCCAGGCCGGCGTACCCGGGCCCGGACTGACCTTCCAGCTCAACGGCGGCATGTCGGTGGAGTACGGCGACCGGATGCGCCCCGGCGACGTGATCACCGGCAGCCGGTGCCTCGGGCCGTACACCGAGCGCGAGGGACGGCTGGGTCTGATGCTCTTCAGCACCGCCGAGGAGACCTGGACCAACCAGAGCGGCCGGCTCGTCAAGCGGACCGTGTCGACGCTCATTCGCTACTGAAGGGACGAACCGACGTGCAGACTGCGACGTCCGGCGACAAGGTCGGGATCGGCGACGAGATCGGGCCGTTCACCAGGGAGACCGGTTTCGCGAACTGGAACCGCTATGCGGCTGTCAACTACGAGTTCGTGCCGATCCACATGGACGACGAGGCCGGCCGTGCGGCCGGGTACCCGACCGCCTTCGGGATGGGCAACCTCCAGTGGTCCTACCTGCACAACGCGCTGCGGGCGTGGATGGGCGACAGCGGACGGATCGTCAGCCTCTCGTGCCAGTTCCGCGGGGCCAACACAAAGGGCATGACCGTCACCGCGCGCGGTGTGGTGACCGGCGTCGAGAAGGCCGACGGCGCCGTCACCGCGACGGTGGACGTGTGGACCGAGGCGGCGGACGGATCCAGGCTCGCCCCCGGCAAGGCGGTCGTGCGGTTCGGTTGAGCCGCACCGGCACCAGCACGACCGCCAGTGCTACCACCGATATTGCCGTTACAATTACCGTAAGACTTTCTATACGCCCGGACAGCCGCACGGCCCGTCGGGGCGATCGCGACCAGGAGGAGGATTCGTGAGCGAGCCGAGCAGCACCGGGCAGGCGTCAGCCGAGCACCCCGTTCTCGTCGAGCGGCTTGGGCACGTGATGGTCATCACCATCAACCGCCCCGACGCACGCAACGCCGTCAACGAAGCGGTCTGCCTCGGCGTGGGCGACGCCCTCGAAGAGGCGGACCACGACGACGACGTCCGCGCGGTCGTGCTGACCGGCGCGGGCGACAGGGCGTTCTGCGCCGGGGCGGACCTGAAGGCCATCCTGCGCGGAGAGCGGATCATCCCCGAGGGCCGCGAGCTGTGGGGGCTGGCCGGATACGTCGGTCACTACATCGGCAAGCCGACCATCGCGGCGGTGAACGGCGCGGCGATCGGCGGGGGAACCGAACTGGCCCTGGCCAGTGACCTCGTGGTGGCCGCGGACACGGCGTCGTTCGGTCTCCCCGAGGTCAAGCGCGGGCTCGTGGCCGGGGCCGGCGGCGCCTTCCGGCTCGCGGCCCAGCTACCCCAGCGTGTCGGCCTGGAGATGCTGCTGACCGGTGACCCGATCAGCGCGCAGCGGGCGCTCGAACTGCATCTCGTGAACCGCGTGGTGCCGGCCGCGGACGTGTTGGAGACCGCGGTCGAGCTGGCCGGCCGGATCGCCGCCAACGCACCGCTGTCCGTCCAGGCCACCAAGCGGATCGCGCTGGGACACCAGGGTTCCCAGCGGCCCGCGGATGCTCCGCTGTGGGAGCTGACCACGAAGGAACTGGCCCGCGTGAGCGGCTCGGCCGACGCGGTGGAGGGCCCGCGCGCCTTCGCCGAGAAGCGGGCCCCGGTCTGGCAGGGGCGCTGAGTTCCGGGCACCGGACGGTTCGCGCGCACGAGCAAGGGCCGGCCGGCGAAGAACTCGCCGGCCGGCCCTTGCTTTCGATGTCACTTGATGTTGAACCGCTGGGCCGCGTCGATCCGGATGACCTCGCCGTTGAGGTAGTCGTTGTCGACGATGTGCAGCGCGAGCCGGGCGTACTCGTCCGCGTGGCCCATCCGCTTCGGGTTCGGCACCCCGGGGCCCCACTTGGCCTGGGCCTCCGCCTCGGGCATGCCGTACGCCGGGGTGAAGAAGGTGCCCGGCGCGATGCTCATGACGCGGATGCCCAGCGGGGCCAGGTCGCGGGCGGCGGTGAGGTTGAGGCCGATCACCCCGCCCTTGGCGGCGGAGTAGTCGGACTGCCCGACCTGCCCCTCGTAGCCGGCGATGCTGGCGGTGGTGATCACGACACCGCGCTGGCCGGAGTCGAGCGGCTCGTTCTCGGCCATGGCCGCCGCCGCCCGGCTCAGCACCGTGAAGGTGCCGGTGAGGAAGATCTCGACCGTGCGCCGGAAGGTGTCGACCGGGTAGGGCCGCCCCTCGCGGTTGACGATCCGGGCGCCGGCGGCCGGGCCGCCGTGGACCACGACGGCCGCGCGCAGCGGGCCGAGTTCCCTGGCTGCCTCGATCGCCGCGAGCACCGACGCCTCGTCGGTCACGTCCGTGTGCACGAACCGGGCGTTCTCGCCGAGGTCGTCGGCCAGTTGCTTGGCGCGGTCCTCCGCCATGTCGGCGATGACCACCTTGGCGCCCGCGGCCACGAGACGTCGCACCGTCGCCTCGCCGAAGCCGCCCGCGCCGCCGGTGACAATCGCGGATGCACCCGCAAGTTCCATGAGTTCCTCCTTGGTCGGGCCCGTCCCGGGGGCCGGTGAGAGGGGAAAGCACGCCCTCTCATATTGGTTATCGTAGGTTATACAGTTAGCATTACGAGCACCATACTTCAGCCTCGCCCGCCGCATCGCGGAGCCGCCGAGGCAGGAAGTCCCAGATCTGTCGCTGTGAGGTGGGCCATGCCCGAAGCCGTGATCGTCAGTGCTGTCCGAACCGCCATCGGAACCGCCTACAAGGGCTCGCTGAGCGAGACGAGCGCCGAGGATCTCGCACGTCACGTGGTCGCGGAGGCGGTCGAGCGGTCCGGTCTCGCACCGGAGAGCTTCGACGACGTCGTCCTCGCCGAATCCATGTACGGCGGCGGCGACCTCGCTCGCCACGCCGCCGTCTCCCTGGGCATGACCGAGGTCGCCGGCCAGGCGGTCAACCGCCACTGCGCGGGCAGCCTGACCGCCGTCGGCATCGCCGCCGGGTCGGTCCGGGCCGGTATGGACCAGGCCGTCATCGCCGGCGGGGCGCAGTCCTCGTCGCTCGCCCCGAAGACCGTGTGGCGCGTACCCGGGACGGTCGACCGGTTCGAGGAGCGCATGGCACCGACGTTCCCGTACACGGCCGACGCGACCGACGACGTCACCCTGAGCACCGGCTGGAACGTCGCTCTGGAGGCCGGGCTCACCCGTGAGCAGTTGGACGCCTGGGCCTACCGGTCGCACGCGCGTGCGGTCGCGGCCATCGACGCCGACGTCTTCGTCGACGAGATCGCCTCGATCAAGGTCACCCGCCGGGACGGCTCGGTCGTCGACTTCGCGATCGACGAGCACCCCCGCCGCAGTTCCACTCTGGAGAAGCTCGCCACGCTGAAGCCGCTGCACCCGGAGATCGAGGGCTTCTCCATCACCGCCGGGAACGCGGCCGGGGTGAACGACGCGGCGGCCGCCCTCGCGGTGGTCAGCGACGAGCTCGCCCGGACGCGGGGGCTGACCCCCCTGGCGACCGTGCGGGCCTGGGCCGCCACGGGTGTCGCGCCGCGCCGTACCGGCATGGGCGCCGTCGAGGTGATTCCGAAGGTGCTCCAGCGGGCCGGTGTGTCGATCGGCGACGTGGCGCTGTGGGAGATCAACGAGGCTTTCGCCTCGGTCCCGGCCGCGGCGTGCAAGCTGCTCGGCCTCGACGAGGAGCTCGTCAACATCTTCGGCAGCGGATGCAGCCTGGGACACCCGGTCGCGGCATCGGGCGCCCGCATGCTGACCACGCTGACGCACGAACTCCGCAGGCGCGGCGGCGGCATCGGCGTCGCCGCCATGTGCGCCGGCGGCGGCCAGGCCGGAGCGGTCGTCATCGAGGTCCGCTGAACCGGGCGCACTCGCGCACATGCCCTGACGTGCGGTCACGGCGCCATCGGTGCCGCGACCGCGCGGACGGCGGTGCCGCCCGCGTCCCCTCGCGCACGTTGCCAAGACATTGCGCCCAGGTGTCGACCTACCGGATAGATGGCTATACCGTATGCATTGCGAGAAGCATTTCGATCGCAAGCGCAAGGAGGCGCCATGCTGCCCGAGGACCTTCAGATCATCTCCGTCGACGACCACGTCATCGAACACCCCACCGTCTGGACGGACCGGATGCCGAGCAAGTACGCCGACGTCGCTCCCCGCATCGAGCGCGCCGAGGACGGCAACGACTGGTGGATCTACGAGGGCGCGAAGGCCGGCAACTTCGCCCTGAACGCCGTCGCCGGCAAGGATCCGAGGGACTTCGGCATGGACCCGCGCTCCTACGACGACATGCTGCCCGGGTGCTACGACGTGTCCCAGCGGATCAAGGACATGGACACCGAGGGCGTGTGGGCCCAGCTGTGTTTCCCCAACTTCGGCGGCTTCGCCGGCAGCACGTTCGCCAAGTCCAAGGACCTCGAACTGGCCGCCGCCTGCGTGAGCGCCTACAACGACTTCATCCTGGACGAGTGGTGCGGGTACGACCCCGCGCGGCAGATACCGCTGCTCACGCTTCCGTACTGGGACGTCGAGGCGTCGGTCAGGGAGTTCAACCGCACGGCCCCGCTGGGCGCCAAGTCCTACACCTTCCCCGAGCTGCCGGACCGCATCGGCCTGCCCTCCTGGCACACCGACCACTGGGATCCCATCCTCGCCCTGTCCAACGAGTCGGGTATCCCGCTGTCGCTGCACTTCGGCTCGGGCGGATCGCCGACGGTGTCACCGGAGGGCATGAGCACGAACTTCGTCGTCGGGATCTCGCTGTTCGCGCTCAACTCCGTGACGACGATGGCCGAACTGCTGCTGTCGCCCGTGTTCCACAAGTTCCCGAACCTGCGGATGGCGCTCTCCGAGGGCGGTATCGGCTGGATGCCGTATCTGCTGGAGCGCCTGGACTACACCTGGGAGCGCCACCGCTGGTACAACGCCGTCAACCGCGAGGTCAGCCCGGGTGAGCTGTTCGCACGCGGCCACCTCGGCGGCTGCTTCATCTCCGACGACGCCGGACTGGAGGCCCGCCACCGGATCGGCGTCGACCACATCATGTTCGAGAGCGACTACCCGCACTCGGACAGCAACTGGCCGAACACCAGGAAGATCCTCGCCGAGTCGATGCGCGGCATCCCCGAGGACGAGGTGCACAAGCTGCTGGAGGACAACGCCCGGACGTTCTACGACTTCCCGCGAAGCAGCTGAGCCGACCCCGCACGTTCGTACCCGGATCCGCATCGGCCCCGCCCGACTACCCGTCGGGCGGGGCCGATGAACATGTACTCGGTCACATGCGGCAGCACTCGACGCCCATCCCTGATCAGAGATACGGTAGTACTTACTGTTGCATCTACCGTACAAGCTCCCGGCCAGTGCGGACCCGGAGCCGTCCGCCGCGGTTCGGCCGGCGGGAACCAGGAGGCAGAATCAGTGCAGATCAAGCAGATCGCGGTGGTCGGCTGCGGCACCATGGGTGCCGGCATCATCCAGGTGGCCGCCCAGACCGGCATCGAAGTCGTCGGGGTCGAACGCACCGAGCCGGATGCCGAGGCCGCCCGGCTGCGCGTCGAAGCCGGGCTTGAGGCCACCGCCGCCCGCGGCAGGATCACCCCCGAGCAGGCGCGCGAGGCCGCCTCCCGCTTCACCGTGACCACCGAGCTCGCCCGGGTGGCCGACGCGGACCTGGTGGTCGAGGCCGTGTTCGAGGACGTCGAGCTCAAGAAGGGCGTCCTCAAGGAGATCGACGGCCTGGTCGGGCCCGAGACGTTCATCGCGTCGAACACCTCGACGATTCCTCTGGTGATCCTGGCCGCCGCGACCAGCCGCCCCGATCGGGTCGTCGGGCTGCACTTCTTCAACCCGGTCCCGGCGATGAAGCTGGTGGAGGTGATCAAGACCCCGGTGACGTCCGCCGAACACGTGCGGACCATGGTCGATCTCGCCGTGGCCATGGGCAAGAACCCGGTCGTCGTGAACGACGTGCCCGGCTTCGTGGGCAATCTGCTCATCGTCCCCTACCTGCTCGACGCGGTACGGGCCTTCGAGCGCGGCGTGGCCGACATGGAGTCGATCGACAGCGTCGTCCGCCTCGGGTTCAACCACCCCATGGGCCCGTTCAGGCTGAGCGACCTGATCGGCCTCGACATCGTCCACGACATGGCCGCATCGATGTACGAGGAGTACAAGGACCCGCGGTATTTCCCGCCACCGCTGCTCAAGCAGTACGTCCGGCTCGGCTGGCTGGGTCGCAAGACCGGCCGGGGGTTCTACCGCTATGACGACTGAGGCGACGGCCGACCGCAGCCGGACGGCCGACCCGCCGGCGCTCGTCGAGCAGTGGGACACGCACCTGCGCTCGGTGGATCCACTCCGGTTCGCGGGGTACGCCGTACCGGCGTCCGAGGACGAGTCGGTCCGCACCGGCGTGGTCTCCTTCGGCGGCGCCGAGGCCGTCTGGATCGAGTGCGACGCGAGCCGCCAGACCGGGACGATGGGCGCGGTCGCGGGTGAGCGGATCGTGCGCGCGTTCAACCGCGCCGCCGAGCGCCGACTGCCGGTCGTCGAGACGGTCGCCAGCGGCGGTGCGCGCCTCCAGGAGGGCATGCTCTCCCTGCTCCAGATGGCACGGACGTCGTCCGCGGCGGCCCGGCACGCGGCCGCCGGTCAGCTGACCGCCGCCGTGCTCCGCTCCCCCACCACCGGCGGCGTCTACGCTTCCTGGGCCTCGCTGGCCGACCTGCGGGCCGCAGAGCCGGGCGCAACCATCGGGTTCGGCGGGCCGCGCGTCGTCGCCCAGGTGACCGGCGCGTTCCCACCGCCGACGTCGCACACCGCCGAGTCGGCCCACCGGCACGGACTGGTCGACGCCCTCACACCGAACGGCGAGCAGTGGGGCTGGCTCGCCGCCGCGGTCGGTGCCCGCCCGGGCCCGCCGCTGACGCTGCCACAGGGCCGGCCCGAGGGGCCCGACCCGACGCCGGTCCCGGCGGACCCGTACCTCCTCCTCCAGCGGTCCCGTGGCACCCGACGCCCGTCCGGCCTGGAATGGGCGAGCTGGCTGACCGACTCCTGGGTGGAGCTGCGCGGCTCCGACCCGGCCCTGCGCGCCGGCCTCGCGACGATCGCCGGTTCGCGTGCCGTCGTCGTCGCGATGGACAGATTCGCCGGGGCCGGTCGCCCGGCGCTGCCAGGACCGGGGGCGTTCCGTCTCGCGCAGCGCGCGATCCTGCTCGCCGACCGGCTGCGGCTGCCGGTCGTCACCCTCGTCGACACCCCGGGGGCTGACCCGTCGCCGGAGTCGGAGGCGGCGGGTGTCGCGGGCGAGATCGCCCGCACCTTCCTGGCGATGGCCGGGCTGGCGTCCGTAAGCGTGTGCCTGTGTGTCGGAGAGGGCGGCAGCGGCGGTGCCATGGCGCTCGCCCACGCCGACCGTTTCCTCCTGCTCCAGGGCTCGGTCTTCTCGGTCATCGGCCCGGAGGCGGGCGCGGTGATCCTCTACCGCGACGCCGGGCGGGCGCCCGAGCTGACCCGCGCCCTGAAAATGACGTCCGCCGAGCTGCTGCGCCGGGGAGTTGTCGACCACGTCGTGCCCGAGAACGTGGACGCCGTGCGCGGAGCGCTGCTCGACGCCCTGGCGTCCGCCACGCCCGGCGAACGCGACAGCCGAGCCGACAAGGCGACCGCCCGCGCTCTCCTGGCCGGTTGACCGGACACCGGCCATCGACGGCAGCAGCAGAAGACGCCGGTGTCGGGGCGGCGACCCGCCGGACGAGGCACCGGCAAGTGATACCAACCGATTCGGAAGAGGAGTCCCTCCATGCAGAAGATCGCCAAGACGACCGGTAGCCACGGCATCGGTCAGATGATCCACGTCATCCACATGTCGGACGACGTGGAGAAGCTGAACCGCTTCTACGAGGACGTGTTCGGCGGGCTGCACTTCCTCGGCGTCGACGAGGCCAACTATCTGCCGATCGAGGACCGGTACGCCGGCCTGTTCATGGTCGGTGACGTGTGCATCGAGACCATGGCGCCCGCGCTGCCGGCCGACGGCACCAAGCCGGTCGGCAAGTTCTACAACAAGTTCGGCGAGCACCTGCACTCCGTCGGCTACAAGGTCGACGATCTGCCGGGGCTCGCGGAGCGGCTGCTGGCCAAGGGGGTGTACATCGGCGCGCCGGGCGGCGGGAAGATCGAGAAGCTCGACCCGGAGACACAGTACTTCTACCCGAGCCCGCGTGACACCGCCGGTCTGATGGTCGAGATGTGCCGGATCGACATGCCCAACGACCCCCGCGACCTGGAGACCTGGTCGTCCCAGGTGAAGATGTGGCGGTCCCACCCGCTCACGATCGAGCGTTTCTCCTACGTCACTCTCGGCGTGCGCGACCTGGAGTCGGCGGTCAGCACCTACGTCGACGTGATGGAGGCCGTTCCGGTCCAGCAAGGGATCGACGACGCCCTGCGGGCTCGTTTCCAGACGGTCCAACTCGGCGACTGCCTGCTCCAGTTGGCGCAGCCGCTGGAGGAGCACTCCGACCTGGGCCGCCATGTGGCGAAGTGGGGCAACATGATCTACAGCCTCCGGTTCAAGGTGACGGACCTCGACTCGGTCGAGAGCTGGCTGAAGCGCAAGAACATCCGCACCGAGAGGCTCCGTGAGGACCTCGTGGTCACCGATGTCGAGGACTCGTACGGGGCCCCGATCTTCTTCACCACCGAGGAGATCCCGGGCGACCCCTTCGCCTCCTGACCGCACCGCGCCGCGCGGCACATCGAGGAGTCCGCCGGCCGCCTTGTCCCCGAATGCGTGAGCACGAAGTGGCCGAGGCGGCTGTCGGCATGCCCGGCTTCGGCATTCCTGGGATGCCGAACTCCCGGCCGCCGCTGGGGACTTCGGCGCGCTCTTCTGTGCGTCCATGCTGATCGGCGTCCGCCACTCTGACACGTCCGCCGGGATCACCGCTGCCGAGGTGAACTGCCTGCCGACTCGGCGGCTCGGCAACGGCACGGGAAAGGCCGCGAGCCGGGCGCTCAGGCGGCCGGAGGACCGACCGGCTCCACCTCGTCGACCAGGCCCCAGCGCAGTGCCTGCCCGGCGTCGAGCGGGCACCCGCTGAGCACCAGGTACAGCGTGCGCCAGCGGCCGATACGGCGCGGGATGCTCACCGTGCCGCCCGCGCCCGGGATCAGTCCCATGCCCAGCTCCGGCAGCCGGAAGACCGTCCCGGGGTCGGCGACGATGCGGGAGGCGAAGGCGGGCAGCTCGATCCCGGCGCCGACGCAGGCGCCGTGCATCCGCACGGTGATCCGGTCCCGGAGTTCGTGCACCGACCGGGCGGCGCCACCACGGGTGCGCACCAGGTGCGCCGTCGACAGATCGACGGCGACCCCGAACTCGCCGAGGTCTCCGCCCGAGCAGAAGGAGGGGCCGTTCCCGTCCAGGACGACCTCGGCCACCGTCGCGTCGAGCCGGGCGACGTCGAGGGCTGCGACGAGCGCGTCCCGTAGCTCCCGGCCGTAGGCGTTGCGCCGCTCGGGCCGGTTCAGCGTGAGGTGAAGGGTGTCGCCGTCACGGCGGACCAGCACGGTCTCGGCTCTCGCGGGCGGGGGCACCGGCCGGTCGCCGCGGGCCGCCAGCCAGCGCGCGAAGCCGCCGCCGGTGAGCAGGGTGGAGTAGGCGAGCGACTCCGCGTCCAGCGCCTGGTGCACGGCGAGTTGTTCGCCGACCCGCAGGACCTGGCCAAGGACGACGGCCGCCTCCGGGTGGCCGAGCGCGTGGCCGTGCAGCACCCGGGCCTCGGCGTCAGGGTCCTCGACGGCGACCAGACGGCGATCCCCGCCGTCGGCGGGCGCCAGGGTCAGGTCCAGCGCCTCGGTCAGCGCGGCCGGGGGCGTGGCGGCGCGGGTGACGCCGACGAGCAGGCGGTCGCACTCCTGGGCCCGCTCCACGGCGCGTCGGAGGACGGCCGTACTGCCGAACGGGCGGTCCAGGTCGACCAGCAGCAACGGGTCGACCACGGCGCCGCCCTCGGCGAGCAGGTCCGCGTGGGCCGCGCCCGCGGCCAGGTCCGCCACGGAGATCGCACTGCGAGTCAACATCATCCTGGCCTAGCATCCTGACATGGTCACTTGGTCCCTGGGCTCCTCCGCCGAGACCGCGCGCGACTGGGCGCGGAGCGGGGTCCTGCCGCTGACCGGCCACAGTACCGGCCCGCCGATCGTACCCGCGGGCGCCGCAGCCTCCTGGGCGGATCGGATGGCCGACCGCGTCGAGCTGGCCACGGGGGGCTCCCGCCACCCCGTCCGGATCGACGGACCGCGGCTGCTGTCCGAGCGTGCGGCGCTCACCGGCGGGAGCCGCCGGGGGCGGCTGTCCGTCGGCGGCAGTTGCCGGCTGCTGCCGACGCTGGACGGCTGGGCGGCGGTGTCGTCCGCCCGCCCGGACGACCCGTTGTTGTGGAGCGCGCTGATCGGCCACGACCTCGACGAGCGGTTGCCGCAGCGGCTGGCCACCTGGCTGGCCGAGCACAGCGGTGCCCAACTGGACGAGCGGGCAACGCTGTTGAGCCTGGCCGCGGGATCGGTCAGGGCACTCGGACGGCAGGGGGACGGCGAGGGCGGCGCGGGCCGTCGCGCCGAGCCACCGCAGCCGGGCAGGCCGCGCTCGGTGGAGCGGCTGCTGGTGGTGGACTTCAGCGCGCTGTGGGCCGGCCCGCTGTGCGCGCATCTCCTCGGTCTCGCGGGCGCGGACGTGGTGAAGGTCGAGGTCCCTTCCCGTCCGGACGGCGCCCGACAGGGCAACCGGCCCTTCTACGACCTGCTGCACGGCGGCCACCGCTCGGTCGCGCTTGACCCGGCGGACCCCGCCGGGCGCGCCGCCCTGCACGCGCTGGTGCGCAGGGCGGACATCGTCATCGAGGCGTCCCGCCCCCGCGCGCTGGCCGGGTTCGGGCTGGACGCCCTGGCCGAGGTGGAGCGCGGCTGCACCTGGGTGTCGATCACCGCCCGCGGCCGGGCCTCGGACAGGGTCGGCTTCGGCGACGACGTGGCCGCCGCGAGCGGCCTGCTGGCGTGCGACGAGCGAGGTCTGCCGGTCTTCTGCGGGGACGCGATCGCCGATCCGCTCACGGGTCTGACCGCCGCCACGCTGGCCCTGTCCGAGCCCGAGGGCGGCGGCGGGGTGCTGTGGGACGTGGCGATGGCGGACGTCGTGGCGGCGACCCTCGAAGGAGTGGGGACCGGCCCAGGGGCGCGGGTGCGACGGGCCGGGACCGGCTGGGCGGTGGACACCGGGCAGGAACGGGTTCCGGTCCTCGCGCCGGTCGCGAGGACCCCACGAGCCGCCGCGCCCGAACTGGGCGCCGACACCGGCGCGGTACTGCGACGGCTCGGGATCGCCGCACCGTGAACGGCCTGCTGATCCGCGGTGCGGAGGTGGACGGGGAACTGCTCGACGTCCGGATCGGGCGCGGTCGGGTGGTGGAGCTGGGGTGGTCGTTGCCGCGTGCGGACCGGGCAGAGGAGCTGGTGGAGGCGCACGGCGGCACGCTGCTCCCCGGGCTGACGGATCATCACATCCATCTGTTCGCCACCGCCGCCGATCTGGCGTCCGCCTCCTGCGACCCCGCCACCACGCCCGACCGGGCGGGACTAGCCCAGGTGTTGCGACGTGCGAGGCCGGACGGACACGGCTGGATCAGAGGCGTGCGCTACCACGAGTCCACGGCCGGAGATCTGGACGCGGCCGGTCTCGACGAGCTTCGCGACGATGTTCCGGTCCGGCTGCAACACCGCAGCGGCGCCCTGTGGGTGCTCAACTCCCGTGCCGCCGAGGCCGTCGGACTCAGCGGCGGGGACCATCCCGGTATCGAGCGCGACGCCGGGGGGCACCCGACCGGGCGCCTGTGGCGGGCCGACGACTGGCTGCGCGCGAGGCTGCCGCGCGGCGAACCGCCCTCGTTGGCCGGGCTGAGCCTGTTGCTGGCCGGGTACGGCATCACGGCCGTCACCGATGCGAGCCCGGAACTGGACACCGGCACGGTCGAGGCGATCTCGGCGGCGACGGCGAGCGGCGAACTGCGCCAGCGGGTGCTGCTGCTGGGCGCGCCGCTCAGCGGTGCCCCGGGCCTCGGCGCCACACCGGACTCCGGCCCCGGCCCGAACCGCCCGGAAGCCGGTCCCTGGAAGATCGTGCTCGCGGACTCCGGGCTGCCCGCCCTCGACGACTTGACCGAAGCCGTCGCCGCCGCGCACCGGGCCGGTCGGCCGGTCGCCGCGCACTGCGTGACCCGGGAGTCGCTGCTGCTGTTCCTGATCGCGCTCAAGGAGGCCGGCAGCCTGCCCGGCGACCGCCTGGAACACGCCTCCCTCGTACCGGCCGACGTCATTCCCGGCATCCGCCGCCTCGGCCTGCGGGCGGTGACCCAGCCGGGCTTCCTCGCGGACCGCGGCGACGACTTCCTGCGCGGCACCCCCGCATCCGAGCACGACGAGCTGTACCGCTGCGCCTCGTTGCGCGCGGCCGGAGTTCCGCTGGGGCTGTCCAGCGACGCCCCGTACGGGCCGGTCGATCCGTGGGCGGTGATGCGGGCGGCGGTACGGCGACGCACCCGCTCGGGCGCGGTCGTCGGCCCCGGAGAACGGCTCACCGCCGCGCAGGCACTGGACGGCTACCTCTCCCCCGGACAACGGCCCGGCGATGCTCCGCGCCGCGTCCACGTGGGAGCCCGGGCGGATCTGGTGCTGCTGCACACCCCGTTGGGCCCGGCGCTCGACCGCCTGGACGCCCGGATCGTCCGGCTGACCCTCGTCGGCGGGCATCGGGTGGCGTGACGCGCCACCGCCATCGCCCTGGTCCTCGGCACGCTCATCGCGTTCGCCGTCCAGCGGTACAGGTTCTTCGGCCGCGAGGCCATCTCCTTCGTGGTCGTCCTGCCGATCGCACTGCCCGGCATCGTCACCGGCGTCGCGCTCAACACCGCGTTCCGCACGGTCCTCGAACCGCTCGGGGTCGGGCTGGGCATGTTCACCGTCGTGGTCGGACACGCCACCTTCTGCATCGTCGTGGTCTTCAACAACGTGATCGCCCGACTACGGCGGATGCCCGGCTCGTACGAGGAAGCGGCGGCGGATCTCGGGGCCCACACCTTCCGCACGTTCCTCGACGTCACCTTCCCGCTGGTGCGTTCCGCGCTGGTGGCCGGCGGGCTGCTGGCGTTCGCCCTGTCCTTCGACGAGATCGTCGTGACCACGTTCACCGCCGGTCCGGGCGTCCAGACCCTCCCCGTCTGGATCTTCGCCAACATGGCCCGCCCCCAGCAGGCACCGGTGGTCAATGTCGTCGCCGCGGTCCTGGTCCTGCTGTCCGTCGTACCGATCTATCTCGCCCAGCGGCTGTCCTCGGACACCGCTTCAGCCGGCCGTATCTGAAGGGAACCAGCCATGTCGCAGGAAAGCACCGACATACATGCCGACAGAGGTGGGGCCGTGGACGAGGACGCGGCCCAGCTCGCGGCCCTCGGCTACACCTCCGAGTTCAAGCGGGAGATGGGGCTCTGGGCGAACCTCTCCCTCGGATTCACCTACCTGTCGCCCGTCGTCGGCGTCTACACGCTCTTCGCCTCCTCCCTGGCCACCGCCGGACCGCCGATGATCTGGGCCCTCGTCATCGTCGGCATCGGGCAGTTCCTCGTCGCACTGGTCTTCGGCGAGGTCGTCGCCCAGTATCCGGTCTCCGGTGGTATCTACCCCTGGGCGCGCAGGCTGTGGGGGAAGCGCTGGGCCTGGATGACCGGCTGGGTCTATATGTTCGCGCTGCTCTCCACCATCGCGAGCGTCGCCTACGGAGCCGCTCCCTACGTCGCCCAGGTACTTGGCATCGAGAGCACCACGAACGCCTCCATCCTGTGCGCGCTGGCCCTCATCGTCATCTCCACGGCGATCAACTTCCTGGGCACCAAGGTCGTCGCCTATGCCGCCTTCGTCGGCTTCGCCGCCGAACTCCTCGGCGCGCTGGCGGTCGGCGGCTGGCTGCTGCTCACCGAGCGCCACTACGACCTCAGCGTCATCTTCGACACCTTCGGCGCGGGCAGCAGCGGCAGCTACCTCACCGCCTTCACCTCCGCGGCCCTCATCGGGATCTTCCTCTACTTCGGTTTCGAGGCATGCGGGGATGTCGCCGAGGAGGTCGCGAACCCGGGCATCGCCATCCCCAAGGCCATGCGGCTGACCGTCTACATCGGCGGCGCGGCGGCCACCTTCGTCGCCCTGGCGCTCTTGCTGGCGGTCCCCGACATGGGCGCCGTCGTCAGCGGCAAGGATGCCGACCCGGTCGCCACCGCCCTGACCGACGCCTTCGGTACGACCGGGGTGCGGGTCGTGCTCTGCGTGGTGCTGATCTCCTTCCTGTCCTGCGTGATGAGCCTGCAGGCCGCCGCCAGCCGCCTCACCTACTCCTACGCCCGGGACAAGATGGTCGCCGGACACCGGCTCTTCGCGAAGTTCTCGGAGAGGCGCCATGTGCCGCCGTACGCCCTGCTGCTGGCCGCTGTCGTGCCCGCACTGGTGATCTTCGTGTCGAAGTTCTCCACCGACGCCCTCACCAAGATCGTCTCCTTTGCCTCCGTCGGCATCTACATCGGCTTCCAGATGGTCGTCCTGGCCGCGCTGCGCGCCCGGCTGCGCGGCTGGAACCCCGGCGGCAAGTTCTCCCTCGGCCGCTGGGGCACAGTCGTGAACGCCGGAGCCGTGGCCTGGGGTGTCTGCGCGATCGTGGTCCTGATCTGGCCCCGGACCCCGGACCTTGCCTGGTACGACAACTACCTGGTGCTGCTGGCCGCCGCCGTGGTGATCGGCCTCGGCCTGGTCTACATGTGGGTGGCCAAGCCGTACGAGCACAGCGACGCCCCCGCCGGCGACGCGATTCCCGCCCCGTCGAACGCCTGAGGAGAAACGTGGAGACCGATCTCCTCAGGCTGCGCAACTACATCGACGGTGAGTTCCGGGACGCCGCCGACGGACGGACCACCGAGGTGGTCAACCCGGCGACCGGTGAGGCGTACGCGACCGCGCCGCTGTCCGGGGCGGCGGACGTGGACGCCGCGATGGCGGCCGCCGCGGCGGCCTTCCCGGCCTGGCGGGACGAGACCCCGGCCAAGCGGCAGAAGTTCCTCCTCGACATCGCCACCGCGTTCGAGGAGCGCGCGGAGGAGCTGATCGCGGCGGAGGTGGAGAACACCGGCAAGCCGATCGGGCTCACCCGCTCCGAGGAGATCCCGCCGATGGTCGACCAGACCCGCTTCTTCGCGGGCGCCGCCCGGATGCTGGAGGGCCGCTCGGCCGGCGAGTACATGGAGGGCATGACCTCCATGATCCGGCGCGAGCCGATCGGCGTCTGCGCGCAGGTCGCACCCTGGAACTACCCGATGATGATGGCCGTCTGGAAGTTCGCCCCCGCGCTCGCGGCCGGGAACACGGTGGTGCTGAAGCCCTCGGACACCACCCCCGCCTCCACCGTCCTGATCGCCGAGATCATCGGCTCGATCGTGCCCAAGGGCGTCTTCAACGTCGTGTGCGGCGACCGGGACACCGGCCGCGCGATGGTCGAGCACCACACCCCGGCGATGGCCTCCATCACCGGTTCCGTGCGCGCGGGCATGTCGGTCGCCGAGTCCGCGGCCAAGGACCTCAAGCGGGTCCACCTGGAACTGGGCGGCAAGGCACCGGTCGTGGTCTTCGAGGACACCGACATCGCCAAGGCCGTCGAGGACATCTCGGTCGCGGGCTTCTTCAACGCCGGCCAGGACTGCACCGCGGCCACCCGCGTCCTCGTCCAGGAGGGCATCCACGACGAGTTCGTGGCGGCGCTCGCGAAGGCCGCGGCCGAGACGAAGACCGGGCAGCCCGACGACGAGGACGTGCTCTACGGCCCCCTCAACAACGCCAACCAGCTCAAGCAGGTCACCGGCTTCATCGAACGCCTGCCCGCACACGCCAAGGTGGAGTCCGGCGGCCACCGGGTCGGCGAGAAGGGCTACTTCTACGCGCCGACCGTCGTCTCAGGGCTGAAGCAGGACGACGAGATCATCCAGAACGAGGTCTTCGGCCCGGTCATCACCGTCCAGTCCTTCACCGACGAGGCCCAGGCCATCGAGTGGGCCAACGGCGTCGACTACGCCCTCGCCTCCTCGGTGTGGACCAAGGACCACGCCCGCGCGATGCGCCTGTCGAAGGCGCTCGACTTCGGCTGCGTGTGGATCAACACCCACATCCCGCTCGTCGCGGAGATGCCCCACGGCGGCTTCAAGAAGTCCGGCTACGGCAAGGACCTCTCGGGCTACGGCTTCGAGGACTACACCCGCATCAAGCACGTCATGACGTCGCTCGACGCGTAGGCCTGCGGCGCTTGGCCGGACGTACGACCACGGCCCCGGACGAGATCAACTTCCGTTCGGGGCCGCGGTGTTACCTCGCCCGCATGCGCTCGGCGAAGTCGTCGTCCGGCGTACCCACGACGAGTGGCCCTGGTGACCGGCGCGAGTGACGGCGTCGGACGGCTCGACGCCAGTGGCGAGGGCGTCAGAAGGTGCAGAAACTGGTGCGTGAGGGGGCTACTCAGCCCCTTGCGGCAGCAGCCGTACTCCTGCCCGTGATGAGGGCTCGGGCCGCGGTGGTGGCGAGACGCGGAAGGTCCCCGGGGCTGCGGCGGTTCTGGCCGAAGGCTCCCTGGAGCTGGAAAGTGGCGTAGCCGTGGGCGAGAGCGAGGTGGGCTTCGAGGAGTTCCATCACCCCGAGGATGGTGTCGGCGGTGGCGGCCGCGGTGGCCAGGGGGAGCATGACGTCGATGAAGTGACGGCCCGCTTCGTGGAGTTCATGGTAGTGGGAGCCCTGGAAGTCGTCGGCGTAGATGAGTTCGAGGCCGACGCGGTGCTGGGCGACGTAGAGCGCGTAGGCGCCCGCGGTGGCGGCCAGTTGTTCCACGGGGTCGTCCCCTGCCGCCTCTGCCGACTCGGCCAGCCGGTCGGCCAGTTCGTGCGCGACGGTGGCGGCGCAGGCGGCGAGCAGGGCCTCACGGTCACGGAAGTGGCGATAGGGAGCGCCGGAGGAAACACCCGCGCGGGCCGCGACCTTGGCCACCGAGAAGCCGAGCGTGCCCGTCTCGGCCAGGACGGCCAGACCGTCGCGGATCAGTTGGGCGCGCAGGTCGCCGTGGTGGTAGCCGCGCCGGGCGATGGTGTCACTCACGGAGCCCATTCTCCCCTACCGGGATGTAAGAGCACTCTCACGTGTAAGAGTACTCTTACATCCGGGACGGCTGGACGGCTGGATCGCTTCCGGCGACCACGCCCGCCCGCTCCCGGCAGGCAACCCGGATCACGGAAAGAAGACGTGTGAACATGCAGAAGCGACACCTGGGCCGACAGGGCCTGACCGCCTCCGCCCTCGGCTACGGCGCGATGGGCATCTCCCTTGCCTACGGCCCCTCCGACGAGCAGGAAGGCATCGCGACCATCCGTCGGGCCCAGGAACTGGGCGTCACGTTCTTCGACACCGCCGAGTTGTACGGGCAGGGCGCGAACGAGCGCATCGTCGGCAAAGCACTGGCGCCGGTGCGCGACGAGGTCGTCATCGCCACCAAGTTCGGCTTCGACTTCACCGGCACCCGAGAGGGTGGCGTCGACAGCCGCCCCGAGCACATCCGCGAGGTCACCGACAACAGCCTCCGCCACCTGGGCACCGACCACATCGACGTCCTCTACCAGCACCGCGTCGACCCGAACGTGCCCATCGAGGAGGTCGCGGGCGCCGTCCGTGAGCTCATCGACGCGGGCAAGGTCCGCTACTTCGGCCTGAGCGAGGCAGGCGAGCAGACCATCCGCGCCGCCCACGCCGTCCAGCCGGTCTCCGTCCTGCAGACCGAGTACTCCCTGTTCGAGCGGGACGTCGAGACGCTCCTTCCCGTCCTGCGGGAGCTCGGCATCGGTTTCGTGCCCTACTCCCCGCTCGGCCGGGGCTTCCTGACCGGGCAGGCCAAGCCCGGCGCCGACTACCCCGACGGCGACATGCGCCAGTGGGACGCCCGCTACCAGCCCGGCAACTACGAGAAGAACCAGGAAGCCACCCGCCTGCTCGGCGAGTTGGCGGCCACCAAGGGAATCAGCGTCGCCCAGCTCGCCCTTGCCTGGCTCCTGACGCAGGGCGAGGACATCGTCCCCATCCCCGGCACGCGCAACCTCGATCGGCTCCAGGAGAACATCGGCGCCGCCGACGTCAGCCTCACCGATGCGGACCTCGCCCACATCAAGGAGATCCTGCCCACCGGCGGCTACGGCGCCCGCTACCCCGAAGCCATGATGCCGACTTGGAGCTGAAGGCCCACTCGTGCGGGACGCGGCTCCGAATCGTTCCAGGAAGCGACTGGAACTCACAACCCAGAGCCGCATGTCCCGCGCCGGTCGCGGTAGGTGAATCAGGTCCAGGCACCCACCGGGATGAACGAACTGTCGTCCTGTATGGCCGTGTCGGAGGTGGCGTACTCGTCCACCCACAACTGGTAGGAGCGGTGACGGATACAGCGCGTGGGGAAGTTGTGGGACATCAGCCGGACCGACTCGTCCTTCGACCCGGTGACGGCATGGAAGGTCGCGTCCTGCTTGAAGGTGTCCGAGCCGTCGCTCGCGTCCAGCCTGACGCGGAAGCTGTAGTGGCGTAGGTAGCGGCCGTCGGCGCTGCGGAAGGAGAAGCCGTCCGAGTCCGCGAGGCCGGCCACTACCGTGAAACCGGCCTGCTTCTTGATGGTGTCGCTGCTGGCTTCGGTGACCTGGCCGAGGATGCCGAGCGCGTCGGAGCCGTAAGCGGCGTAGTAATCAGGGAAGTTGACGGACTGCAGTGACCGGGGCGCGCCGACCACCAGGGCGTGGCTGGGGTCCAGCAGGTCGTACGCGGTGAACACCTCGTCGATCAGGGCGTCCTCGTCGGCGCCGGGCTTCGCCCCCTCCGTCTCGATGCGGTCGAGTTCGGCGGTGAAGGCCGCGTAGCTCTCCTGCGTCCAGGCGGCCCGGTCGGTCTCGCGGGCTTGGGCGAGGACCTGGGCGAGTGTCTGCGCGGTGACGGTGAACTCGCTGAAGTCGGACTCCGCGGCCGTGCCGGAGGCGGAAGTCGTGAAGGCTCCCACGTCCTGGGCGGTCACCGCGCTCGCGACGGTCACGGTACCGACGGTCGTCCAGGTGGTGCCGTCGGCGGAGCGGTAGCCGGTGTAGTCGGTACCGGAGCGGACGAGCTTGAGCCAGGTCGGGTAGGAGGTGCTGCCGTCCGTCTCGACGCTGCGGTCGAGGGCGCCGTCGCCGTCGCCGTCCCACTGGAGCGCGACGCCGTGGCCGGGCGTCACGGAGAGCGTGAGGTAGCCGGGCGAGGTGCCGGTGCCGGTGATGTCGTCGCGGACCATGATCCCGGCTCTGGCCCAGGCGGCGGTGGAGTCCTGCGAGGTCACCACGACCGTGGCGACTGACGCCTTGGGCAGCGCGCCGGTCAGGTAGATGGCGCTGTACTGGTCGGTGCCGCCCCAGAGGTCGGTGCCGTCGCCGTAGACGGCGAGGTCGGTGCCGGACTGGCCGTAGGCCGCGGTGGCAGCCGTCGCCGAGCTGAAGGTCTGGTAGGGGTCCTGGACGGGCTGGCCGAGGACGGTGGTCGCGCCTGCCGTCACGCTGACGTGGTCGAAGACGGTGGTGTTGAGGGCGGACGGAGTACGGGACGTGACGGCGAGCCCGACGTAGAAGGGGGCCGAGCCGAAGGTGGCGATGGTGTCCCGGCCGATGACCGACCAGGTGATGCCGTCGGAGGAAGCGGAGGCGGTGAACTTGTTGCCGCTGCGCTCCATCCGCAGCCAGGCGGGGGTGGGCACACCGCTGCCGCTCGCGTTGGTGGTGGATGTGCCGCCGGCCACCACCAGGCGGCGTACGAACTGCTTGACGCCGGTGTCGCCGCTGCCTGTGCTGGTAAGGATCGCGCCGGCCAGCTGGCCGAACGGCGAGAGGGACTGGGTCATCAGCAGGCCGACCTGGTCGTTGTCGCCCGCGTTGGCCCGGCTCACGACCCGGGCGATGAACGTGGTGTCACCGGTGACCGGCAGACAGGCGTACTGGGCGGTCATGCCCTGGCCGTTGACGTTCAGGTCCGTCCCGGCGCCGCGTACCGTGAAGCTCTTGTCCATCGCGTCATAGCTGGTGATGCCCGGCGTGCGGACGGACACCACGCCGTAGATCCCCAACTGCCGTTCGTCCAGCACGTAGTCGCCGATGTCCTGGTACGACCAGGGCGCGAGCGGCGGGGTCCCGACGGTGAGCTCGACGGTCGCGCTGTCGGTGCCGGCCGCGTTGGTCGCCGAGATGGGGACGGTGAAGTCCCCCGTGCCCGTGGGGGTGCCGGAGATCAGACCGGTCGCCGTGTCGACGCTCAGCCCGGCGGGCAGTCCGGTGGCGGCGAAGGACGCGGGGTCGTCGGAGGCGCCGATCAGATACCCGAACGGCACACCGATGTTGGCGTACGCGGCTGACGCGCTGCTCAGTTTCGGCGCGGGCGGTGTCGGCATCGTCGCGTCGACCTCGGCCGAAGTCGGGCCCGTGCCGCCGACGTTGGTCTTGGCGATCACGTAGTAGTAGGTCGTGCCGGGCGTCCCGGCGGGGTCGCGGTAGCCGGTGTGGACGCCGAAGCCGACCGGGCCCACGTCGGTGGCGATCGTCTCGTAGGGGCCGCCGGGTGAGGTGGCGCGCTGGACGGTGTAGCGGCCGGACAGGTCCGGGTCGCTCCAGGTCAGCTCGATCGCGCTGGAACCGGCGTTCGCTGCCAGTGTGTTGACGGTCCCCTTGGGCGCGGCGACCTGCCAGTGCGTGGAGGCCTTGCGTACCACGGTGACGTTGTCGAAGGCGGCCGTGCCGGTCTCCGCGTAGGACTGCGAGACGCCCAGGCACGAGCAGTTGACCAGGCCGACGTAGACGGTGGTGCCGAGGTCCAGTTCGGTGGAGCCGACCTCGGTCCAGTGCACGCCGTCCGGGGAGATCGAGCCGGTGAACCTGTCCTTGGTGCGGTCGAGACGCACCCAGTACGGCATCCGCATCCGGTATCCGTCGCCCGCCGCCTCCACGTAAGGGGCTTGCAACGGCGTCGCCGAATCCGGCAGGGACCCCAGATTCGAGATCGGGTACGAGGCGGCCGTCGAGATCGCGGTCTGCTGTGCGGGCGGGACCGGGGTACTGCCGGTCGCCGAGGTCGTCGCCCCGGTGGTGGCGCGGGTGGTCCACACTCCGCTCCAGGCGGTGAGGGTGAGGCCCTGGAGCAGCATCGACGCGTGCGCCGAGCCCGCTGCCGTCGAACTGCGCATCATCACGCCGACCTTGGCGTACTGCGAGCTGAGCGGATACACCACCCGTGCGGTGATGGTGACGTTCCCGCTCAGCGACATCTGCGCGATCCGGAAACTGTCGGCGGTGCCCGCGATGTCCGCGCCGCTCGCCTCCAGGGTGAACCGCTCGCCGTCGAACGTCGTCAGCCCGGACGTCTGGACGGTCCCCACGTTCCGGGACGACCAGTTGCTGGGCAGGCCGGCCGTCGCGCAGACCTCCAGGGAGGCGACGCTCGTGCCCACCGCGTTGGTGGCGGTGACCGTGTAGTAGTACGTCGTGCCGACGGTGACTTCGAGATCGGAGTACGTCGTGGACGTCAGCCCGGTGGCGACCGTCTTGTACGTCCCGCCGCTGGTCTTGGACCGGGCCACCGAGTACGTCGCGGCCGAGGTGGCGCTGGCCGGGTCCACCGACGCCACCCAGGCGAGGTCGACGGAGTCCGATCCGTTGCTCGCCGTCAGCCCGGCCGGAACACCCGGCGGCGCGACGGGAGTCGACGAGGCCGGTGCCTCGCGGGCGCAGGTCAGGGTGCCCCAGGACGGGTGGTCCTGGTCATAGCCCTCGACGAACCGGGCCCCGTCGGTGCCCCGGAAGACCGCCTGTTTCGTGTACGGCGCCGACAGACCGAGGACGCTCACGTAGTGCGCGTAGGCCAGCTCGAAGATGGGGCGGGACAGCCCGCGGACGAGCGTCGTGACCGCCGTCTTGATGTACTTGCCGGTCCGGTCGAGGTCCGCGGCGAAGGGCACGTCGTCGTTGCCGAGGTTGTACTTCGCGTCGTACTCGTACCCGGCGAGGATGCGGTTGGCGGCGAAGGCGAACAGGTCGACGCCCTGGTTCCAGGCCACTTGGGAGGCGCTGGCCAGCAGGCCGAGGGCCAGTTGTTCGTGGGTCTGGTCCCGGCCGCTCTCCTGGCCCTGCCCGGTGGCGTTGACGATCCGGTGCCTGATGCTGCCGTTCCCGGCCCCGGCGGCGGCGTAGCGCACCGCGTCCTCGAACATCACGCGGTCGTCGCAGAACACGGCGATGCCCAGCACGGTCTGGATGATCCCGGCGTCCCAGCCGCCGTTGGCGAACAGGGCGTAGCCGGACTGCGCCTTGTACCAGACGTCCTTGAGGGACTTCTCGCAGCGCGCGATGTCCTCGACGGCCCAGCCGTCGTAGCCGGTGTGGCGCAGGATCTCCGCCGCGTTGACGAACTTGAACCCCTGGAGGGACGCCCCGAGTTCACCGTCCGCGCCGGTGATTCCCTCCAGGGTCCGCGACCAGATGTCGACGATGTCCCGTGCCTTGTCGGCGTACCGGACGTCCTGCGTGATGTACCACATCAGGGCGTTCTGGTAGGCAGCGGCGGCGTCGTTCGGCGCCTGGTCCTGGTAGTTGTAGGGGCCGCGTCCCCAGGTGGTGATCTGGCCGGTGTTCGCCGCCGTGTAGTCGTAGGAGGAGCGGCTGTCCGCGGCCATGGCCTGGTATCCCGAGTAGACCGGGTCCTCCTTGGCGGCGACCGCGCTTCTCATCCGGTCGAGGTCCTCCTGCGTGTGCAGGATCCCCGGGTGGGCGAAGGTGAAGCCGGCGGCTCCGTCGTCCACGGGAATCTCGGCGTGGGCCGGGCCCGCCGTGAGGAGCGTGGTGGGAGCGGTCGCGGCCATCGCGGCGGCCGTCATGGTGCCGGTGCCGCCCAGGAACCACCGGCGGCTCATGCGTCTCGCCATGTCAGCCCACCACCAGGGTGAGGGTCTGCTTGCCGGTGCCGACGGCGTTGGTGGCACTCAGCTCGACGGACGAGGTGCCGGTGTCCGTCGGCTTGCCCGAGATGGCGCCGGTGGACTTGTTCACGGTCAGGCCGTCCGGCAGGCCGGTGGCGTCGAAGGCGTAGGGGTGGTTGGACGCCTCGATGGTGTAGGCGAAGTCCGAACCGGCGCTCCCGGTCGCGGAGTTGGCGCTGCTGATCGCGGGCAGGACGGCGGTGAGCGAGGCCCCGGAGTCGACGAACTTCAGGTTGGAGACATGCTCGTTGGTGTACATCGGGACGAAGTCCGAGGTCTTGTACCAGGACGCGTGGCCGTCGGTGTCGGAGACGAGTGTGCCGTTGATGACGAGGTTCTCGAAGGTGACGTCCTTGATGGCGTGGTCCGCGTCGTAGCCCACCATGTGCGAGGTGGCGGCGTGGGTGCCGGTGTAGCTGAGGTTCTTGACGTAGACCATCTCGATGCCGCGGCCGGCCGAGGTGTTGTACGACGTGTTGAACATGACCCGCATGTTGATGAGCTGCCCCCAGCGGAAGTCCTCCACCCGGACGTCCTCGATGCGGACGTTGCGGACCAGGTTGCTGTCCCCCGGGTTCAGGGCGATGCAGCCCTGGTAGTCGAGTTGTGGTTCTCGGTGGTCGAGGATGTCGATGTTGGAGATGGTGAGGTTCTCGATCGTCTCGGGACTGTCCGTGTTGCCGTGGGTGCCGACGTTGATGGGGTGGGCCACGTCCGCCCACAGGGTGGAGTTCTTGAGGACGATGTCGGTGGAGTCTCCGACGAAGTCCCAGCGGTGGTTGTAGACGGCGACGCAGTCGTCGGAGTTGCGCATGAACACTCCGTCGATCACGACGTCCTTGCAGCAGAACAGGTCGATCCCGTCGCCCCAGGTCGTGGCGGAGATCGAGCGGAGGTTGCGGATGGTGAGGTTCTGCGTCTGCCCGGCGCTGATGGAGTGCCCCCAGGGGAGCAGCATCGTGACGCCGTCGATCTCGATGTTCTCGCAGTAATTGACGCCGCAGCCACCGCCGTTGGGCGCCTGGTAGACGATGCCCCGGCCGAGCAGCTTGGCGTTCTCGACGTGGTCGAAGACCACCCGGGACGTGAGTACCGCGCCGCCGGCCAGGTAGACCGTCTTGCCGCTGGGCACGGTGAGCAGGCCGTCGGAGGTGGAGTGCACACCGGGGCCGAAGTAGATGACGTCCGGGTCGTCCGCGCTGGGCGGGTTGGTGTCGATCGCTCCCGCGAACAGCTGGAGGTTGTCGAAGATGTCCTCGTTGAACTCGATGGAAAGGTTCCGCGGTTCGGTGAGGGTGAAGGTCAGGGTGGCGCTGCTCTTGTCCAGCTTGTGCGCGATGCCGTACGAAGTGGGGCGGATCCGGGCCTTCTTGACCGTGTCGGCGGTGTAGGTGACGGATACCTGGACCTCCCCCGTGAAGTCGAAGTACGCCATGGAGGAGTTCTGGGTGGTGCCGCTGCCCGTTCTCGGATCGATGGTCATGGACTTCGCCTGGTAGATGGCGACCTTCTGCCACGAGCCTCCTGGCGTACGTACCTTCACGGCGAAACTGTCGTTCGTCGCTATCCCGTCGGGGATGGGGTAGGTCGCCACTTGGTTGGCCGAGGTCTCCTGCGCGGTGGCGGCTCGTGCCGGGGTCGCCAGGCTGGACAGGTAACCGGTGAGGGCGGTGGCGCCCGCGGCGTGCAGCAGGGTGCGGCGGGAGAAGCGCGATTCGGGGCGGTCCATCGGGGGTGTCCCTTCTGAGGGTGGCCGCCGCCCGCGGAGGAGCGCGGGCGGCGACCGTCTACAGGGGTGGTGGTGTCTCGGTCAGGCCCAGGCCGTGACGGGGACGAAGGAGCTGTCGGCCGGGAAGGTCCCGGCGACCAGGTCGTACGTGTCCACCCACAGCTGGTAGTTCCGGTGCCGGACGCAGCGGCCCGGGTAGTTGTGGGACACCAGCCGCACCGACCCGCTCGTCGAGCCGGGCAGGGCGTAGAAGGTGGCGTCCGCGTTGAAGGCGTCCGTGCCGTCGCTGGTGTCCAGCTCGATCCGGAACGCGTAGTGCCGCAGATAGCGGCCGTCGGAGGACCTGAAGGAGTAGCCCTTCGAGTCGGCGAGGCCCGCCACGATCGTGAAGCCGGCCTCCGTCTTGAGCGTGGCGGAGCTGGACGAGGTGACCTGGGTCAGCGCACCGAGGTTGTCGGAGCCGTAAGTGGCGTAGTACGTCGGGTAGTTGACCGACTGGAGGGAGCGGGTCACCCCGGTGGGCAGGGTGGTGCGGGTCTGTTCGGTGGAGGTCAGCTGGGTCAGGCCCAGGTGGTCGTAGCCGCCGCTGGTCGAGCCGTAGTCGCCTCCCCCGCCCTCGGGTTCGACGATCTTGGCGAACGCGGCCGTGTTGGGCACGAACAGGCCCTTGCGCACCGCGTAGTGGTTGTAGATCTGCGCCCAGATGGGACGGAGCTGGCCCCTGCTGTCGGTGGCCGGCGCGGTGAAGGTCTGCCAGCCCTCCCAGACGCCGGGGGCGCCGTAGTGCCAGGTCCAGGAGGTGAAGGGGACGTCCTCGCCGAGGTTGTACCGGGCCACGTACTCGCACGCCTTCAGGAAGCGGTTGTTGTCGTAGCCGTACAGGTCGTAGCCCTGGTGCCAGGCCATCTCGCAGATGGTGGCCATCAGGCCGATGCCCAGCATGGTGTGGCCCTGGTCGCGGCCGCTCTCCGCCCACTGGGCCAGGCCCTGGTCGTCGTACAGGTAGGGGATGGCGTTCTCGATGGAGCCCATCCCCACACCGGTCTTGAAGTAGGTGATGGCCTGGTCGATCTTGGTCTGGTCGTCGCAGAGGATGCCGGTGGCCAGGACGCAGGCGATGTTGCACAGGTCCCAGCTCGCCCAGTAGTTGCTGTCGTAGGCGCCGTTGTGGTTGACCAGGAAGTCGTTGCTGAGCGGGTAGAACACGTTGCGCAGGAGGTTCTGGAACGCGGTGAGGTCGAAGCCGCCGTAGCCGCGCATGATCTCGCCCGCGTTGGCGATCTCGTAGCCGTAGATGCCCGAGGACAGGAAGCGGTCGGCGGAGCCGTCGAGCAGCGTGAGCGTGGACGACCAGGCGTTGAGGATGTCGCGGGCCGCGTTGCCGTATGCGCCGACCCCCTGGATCTTCCAGCGCAGCGCGTTCTGGTAGGCGGCGGCGATGTCGTTGTAGAGGATGCCGTAGTTCTCCGGGGTGCCGGAGCCCCGGTAGATCGTGGCCTGCGGGTTGGCCGTATAGGTGGCCTGCGCATGGGAGTTGGCGATCAGCAGCTGCCAGTCGTCCTGCCAGGGCTGGGCGGCGGCGGCCACCTTGGCGGCCATGCGGGTGAAGTCGGCGGCGGTGTGCAGCATGCCGGGGTGGACGATCGTCGCGGCCGAGGCCGGGCTCGCGCTGAGGAGCGGGCTCGCCACGGCGGCGGCGCCTACACCAGCGGCGGCTTTGAGTACGGTGCGGCGGGTGGTGCCTTTCGGTGGTGGTGCGGCTCTCTCTGTCACGTCGGGCTCCTTTGCCCTGAGGTCGTGTGGGGGGGGTCCGTCAGGACGGCTGGTTGCCGCCCCGGAGAGCGGGCGTCCGGTCCGCTCGCAGACGCAGGCCGAACGCGGCGTCGCGATCGCAGCGCAGTCGGCCCTCGTGCACCGCCAGCGGGGCGGCCTGAACACAGGAGCGCTGCCCGCCGGCGGAGTGGGTGAAGTAGAAGAGGTAGGCGTCGTCCTCGCCCTGGGAGAGCGCGAAGGCGTGGTGGCCGTCTCCGTCGTCACCGGGGCGCAGGCCCTTGCCCGCGAGGAGCGGCTCGTCCTGCCGCGTCCAGTGGGTCAGGTCGTCCGAGCGGTAGACCAGCAGGCCGGACCAGAAGTCGGTGACCATCCAGTAACTGCCCTGGTGGCGAAAGACGTTGGGGCCTTCCTGCGCCTGGTCGTCCAGTGCGCGGCCGATGGGCCGCCAGGTGAACAGGTCGGCTGAGTCGGCCGCGTGGATGCGGTTGCCGTCGGCCTCGTCCTTGTGCCACATGCGCCACCTCCCGTCGGGCAGCGGCCATACGCAGGCGTCGATGACCCGGTCGCTGGACAGCTTCAGCACCGACTCGAAGCGCCAGTTCACGAGGTCCCGGGAGGTGTGGTGCAGGATGTGCCGGTCGGCGTCCCAGTCGGCGGGGACTCCGGGGACGTAGGAGACGTACATGTGGTAACTGCCGTCGTGCCAGAGGATCTCCGGCGCCCAGTAGGTGTTGCGGCCCGGCTCATGGGCGAGTCCCTGGGCGATGCCGCGGTAGGTCCAGGTACGGCCGTCGTCCGCGCTGGTGGCGATGCCGATGTCGGTACCGTGCACCCAACCGACACCTTCGGTGGCGAGGTTCGCCCGGCGGGCGGTGTAGAACATCCACCAGTCGCCGGTCCCCCGGTCGCGGATCAGCGTCGGGTCGGCGGCACCGTCGTGGACCGGGTCCCGGAAGAGCGGGGCGGCGGGGGCGAGGGGTGAGGTCACTGCTGGGGGCTCCTTGTCCATGCTGGGTGGGCCGGCTGGGTGGAGCCCTCCAGGCGGAGAACCGTGAACGAGCGGGGTGGCACGGGGCATTCGAAGGCGACCCCGGGCACGATGTCCGACGTGTGAGGAGTGATGTCGCGGTCCGTGAACTCGCCGGTCAGGACGGTCTTCGTGGCACGGGAGGGGGCACGGTCCGTCCCGTCGAGGCGGATGTCGGCCGTGACTTCGTACGGGGTCAGGTTGGCGATCTTGACCAGCAGATCGCCGGAGGCCGTGTCCCGCACGGTGGAGACGGAGAAGGTCTCGGGGGCGGTCCTGTCGTCCTCCGTCTCGTGGATCAGAACGCCGTCGAGGAGGCAGCGGAGGAGCGGTCCGGCGACCTCGATCCGGATGTCGTACCAGCGGTCCGTCTCGATCGGCCCCGGCACCCGGTCGACGTCCTCGACGATGCCGTCGCACACGCGTTGGAGAGTGAGGCCCTGGTTGTGCCAGCCGCCCAGGCTCCAGATGTAGTGGTCGGGCGTGTCCACCGCACCGAAGCCGACGACGAAGCCCTCCTCCCCCTCGGTCTTCCGCGCCTGGACCTCAAGGACGTAGTCCGAGCCGCCGCTGGTCACCTGAAGTCCCCGGTACTCGACCCGGGTATTGACGGTGGTGAGGCGCACGCCACCCCCGCGCAGCGGGTCCGGCGGGGGCGTGTCGGCCGGAGCGCCGGTCACGGTGTGCGGCAGGTACGCGTCTCCGTGGTGGGTGGAGTGCATGCGCTGCACGTGGTAACTCGGTGTCAGCCGCACGTCGGTGTTGTCGAAGTGGACGAGGTCCACCGTCCATTGGGTGTGACCGGACTTGGCCAGCAGCGGGGCGTACGAGGCCAGGGCCACGATGTCGCCGTTGCGCTCAAGGGCGTTCATGTACGTCGCCTCGGCGAGCGCGTTGAGCAGGGTGTCCCCCTTGGACGCCCACTCGCCGAGGTACACCCTCGGTCCGCCCCGGTCGTAGGTGTCGTACCGGGTGGTGTTCTGCAGGAACCAGCGCGGGCTGAGGTAGGCGTGCTCGTCGACCACCGCGAGGTCTAGCTTGCGGGCGAACTCCCAGCCGTCCCGGAAGTCGGCACCGGCCGGGTTCGGCCCTGCCGTGCCGATGATCGAGATGTCCGGATGCCGTTCCGCGAGCGCCGTGCGGATCATCTCGAACCGTTCCCGGAAGGCCGGGGTGATCTCGTCCTCGTTCCCTACGCCGAGGTACTCAAGGCCGAACGGTTCGGGGTGGCCGGCGGCGGATCGCTGGGCGCCCCACGGGGAGTCGGCGGGTCCGTTGGCGTATTCGACGAGATCGAGGACGTCCTGGACGTACGCGGGCATCTCGTCCATCGGGATGCCCTGTTGGCCGCCCGGGGTGTTCTGACAACAGACGCCCGCGGCCACCACCGGCAGTGGCTTCGCGCCGATGTCCTCGCAGAACTGGAAGTACTCGAAGTAGCCGAGCCCCGCGGACTGGTGATAGCCCCACAGATTGGGCTGCTGGCGTCTCGTTTCGAGCGGGCCGATGGTGTCCTTCCATCGGTACACGTTCCCGAGCCCGAGGCCGTGGGCGACACAACCACCGGGAAAGCGGAGGAACTTGGGCTCAAGGTCGGCGATCGTCTGTGCCAGGTCGGCGCGCAGACCATTGCGTCTGCCTCGGAAGGTGTGCTCCGGGAAGAGGGAGATCAGGTCCAGGTGGACGGTGCCGGGGGCGGTGGCGAGCACGAGCAGCCGGGCCTCGGGGTCGGTCGCGGTGGCGGTCAGTACCGCCTCGTGATGTGTCCAGGTGTCCTGCAGTCCATCGAGCCGGACTTCGGCGTACGCGCCGCCGGAGCCGGTCAACCGGACGACCAGCGAGGCCTGTTCACCTTCCGGCCGACGGGCGAAGAGGCTCAGGTCGTACGAGGCGCCCGCCTCGACCGGGATGCCGTCGAAGCCGTGGTTGAGCAGGCCCACGGCGTCGCCCGGATTCGTCACCTCCACCACCGCGTAGTGGGGGTTGGCCGGATGGAGCGGATCGGCCGTCCCTGTGCTCAACTCGCCGCGTCCGCCGCCGAGTTCGACCGCGTCCCAGGCGGTCAGGGAGTGCCACCCGGGCGCGTCCTCGGCGGTGTACTCGAAGGAGCGGTTCTGGACGAGTTCGGCGTACAGCCCGCCGTCCGCCGCGTAGTTGATGTCCTCGAAGAAGGCGCCGAACAGGTCCGGGCTGATCGGCCGTCCGGCGCCGGGGCGCGCGTCGACACGGATCGTCGTACGGGCACGCCTGCCCGCCGTCGTACGCGTCGTCATCCGGCGCTCCCTGTGAACGCGGACGCCACGGCGGCGCCTTCGCGGACGAAGACCGGGACGCGCTCCAGCGGCGCGGAGGCCTCCAACGTCGCGCCGCCTTCGTGGAGTTGACCGGTGGCGGTGTCGGTCCAGCGGGCGCCGGCCGGGAGGTAGACCGTGCGTTCCCGGGCGCCCGCCTCGGTGACCGGGGCGACGAGGACGTCGGGGCCGAGCAGGAACTGGTCGTCGACACTCCAGGCGTGCTCGTCGTCCGGGAAGTCGAAGAACAGCGGGCGCATGACGGGGGCGCCGGTGCGGTGCGTGGCCTCGGCGAGTTCCAGCAGGTACGGGCGAAGGCGCTCACGGAGGTGCAGATGCGCGGAGAGGATCGGATACGCGTCCTGTCCGTAGGACCAGACTTCGTTCGGCCCGCCGGTCATGTCTGCTGAGAAAGTGGGCCAGTTGGGCTGCCGGTCGCCGTGCAGCCGCATGACCGGGCTGAAGGTGCCGTACTGGAACCAGCGGACCATGACCTCCTGGTACGCCGGGTCGGTGGGGTCACCGCCGCCGAAGCCTCCGATGTCCATGTTCCACCAGGGGATGCCGCTCATCGCGACGTTCAGCCCGGCCCGCACCTGCTGTGCGAGGGACTCGAAGGTGGGGCGGATGTCGCCGGACCACAGGGCGGCGCCGTAGCGCTGGCTGCCGGCCCAGGCGGAGCGGATCAGGCTGAACGGGCGGTCGTCGCCGTCCTGTTGGAGCCCTTCGGCCACGGCGCGTGCCTGCGCCTGCCCGTACATGTTGCCGACCTGGATGCCGGGGCCCGCCGCGTAGACCGCGCGGGCGGCCAGTTCCGGGGTCAGGTCGGGTTCGCACGCGTCCAGCCAGAACGCGGCGACGCCCAACTCCCGGTAGTGCTCGCGCAGTTGCTGCCAGAGGTAACGGCGGGCGCCGGGTTCGGTGGAGTCGAGGTACGCCATCGGCTGGTGGTCCGCACCGTGGCCGCGGGACGGCCAGGGGAAGGTCAGCAGGCCGCCGTGGCGGTCACCGACGAGGAGTCCCGCGTCGCGCAGAGCGGTGTAGTTGTCGCTGCCGGGCTCCACTGTGGGCCAGACGGACACGGCGAGCTTGACGCCGAGTGCCTCCAGCTCCTTGACCATGCCCTCGGGGTCGGGCCAGTCGGTCCGGTCGAAGTCCCAGTCGCCCATGTGGGTCCAGTGGAAGAAGTCGCAGATGATCGTGGCCAGCGGCAGTCCTCGCTGCTTGTACTCCCGTGCCACGGCGAGGAGTTCGTCCTGGGTGCGGTAGCGCAGCTTCGACTGCCAGAAGCCCGTGGCCCATTCGGGCACCAGGGGTGGATGGCCGGTGGCGTCCGCGTACGCCCGCATGATCTCGGCGGGGGTGTCGCCCGCGGTGATCCAGTAGTCGAGCCCGCGTGCCTCGTCCGCGACCCAGCGGGTCGTGTCGCCGCCCAACTCCACCCGGCCCGTGGCCGGGTTGTTCCACAGCAGACCGTAGCCGCGGGAGGAGTGCAGGAAGGGGATGGAAACGATGGTGTTGCCCTGCACCAGGTCGATCACCAGCCCCTTCTGGTCGAGGCGGCCGTGCAGATGCTGGCCGAGACCGTGGACGCGCTCACCGTCGTACGCCTCGAAGCTCTGCTCGATGCGGTAGGCGCCGTCGCCGAGCGGTGCGAACGTGCGCGGCTCCGGGTACCAGGTGTACGGGCGCTTGTCGGCGAGGAGTTCGCGGCCGGTCGCCGTGTGCAGGAAGCGCAGCTTGCCGTCCTGGTCGGCCTCGACGGTCATGCGTCCGTTCACGAGCCGGGCGGTGCCGTCCGGGTGCGCGGTCGCGGTGGCGGTGGAGTCGGGCGGGGGGATGTCGAGGGCTCCGGGCAGCGTTTCGTCGATTCCTGTTACGGCGCCGGCCTCGTCGGTGCGGGTGACGCTGCTGCCGTCCAGGCTGCGGCCGGCGATCGTGTCGTCCGGGTTCCGGAGGGCTCGGGCGCGGACCCGTACCGCGTGCGGGCCCCAGGGTTCGATGACAAGGAGTTCGTGCGGGGCGCGCCGTTCCAGGGCGCCGTCCTGAGCGGTGAAGACAGTCATGAATCCGGGGTTTCCCTCTCAACTCTGGGCGGTGGCAGGCACGTTGGCGCTGTCGATGGCCAGGCGGACGACGTTCCAGGACAGCGGCGGCAGCGTGGAGGTCAGTACGTCACCGGTGACAGCACTGGCGTCGACGGTGCGGGGAGTGACCCGTTCGGGGTCCGTCAGGGTGTTGCGGGCGTCGGGGTCGTCGCCGGTGAGCAGCAGATGCTCGACGATCCGGACGGCGCCGGGACCGCGGAGGTCCACTTCGAGCGGGAGTTCCCGGGTCAGGCTCCGGTTGACGGCGAAGACGGTGATCGTGCCGGCCTGTTCGTCGTGGACGGCCGTGGCATGCAACAGATCGACCTCGCCATGGCGTTCGGTGGTGTGGGTCGGGCTGTCCACCTCGACGCGCAGCACCCGGCCCCGGCCGTACTTCGACGCCTGGGCGAAGGGGAAGAAGGTGGTCTGCCGCCAGGAGGGACCGCCCGGCTCGGTCATGATCGGGGCGATGACGTTGACCAGTTGGGCGAGGGAGGCGGCGGTGACCCGGTCGGCGTGGCGCAGCAGGGCGATCATCAGGGAGCCGACGAGTACGGCGTCGGTGAGTGTGTAGTTGTTCTCCAGGAGCCGTGGGGCCTGCGGCCAGTCGTCCTCGGGGCGGGAGGCGGGCGGCGACTCGGGCTCGGTGTGCCAGACGTTCCACTCGTCGAAGGAGATCATCATCTTCTTCTGGGACTTGAGTGTGGCGCCCACGTGGTCGCAGGTGGCGACCGCGGCCTCGATGTACCGCTCCATCTCCACGGCCGAGGCGAGGAACGAGTCGCGGTCGGGGCGCTCGCCCTTCATCTCGTAGTAGGCGTGCAGGGAGACGTGGTCGACCTTGTCATAGCACTCGGTCAGGACCGTCGACTCCCAGGTGCCGAAGGTCGGCATCCCGAAGCTGGAGGAGCCGGCGACGACCAGTTCGAGGCCGGGGTCGATCATCTTCATGAGGTTGGCGGTCTCGCGGGCGACCTGGCCGTACTCCTCCGCGCTCTTGTGTCCGATCTGCCAGGGGCCGTCCACCTCGTTGCCCAGGCACCACATGCGGATGCCGAACGGCTCCTTGTTGCCGTGCGCGGCCCGGAGGTCGGACAGCTCGGTGCCGCCCGGGTGGTTCGCGTAGTCGAGGAGCCGGCCGGCGTCCTCCACGCCACGGGTGCCGAGATTGACGGCCATCATCGGCTCGATGTCCGCCTTGGCGCAGAAGCCCATGAACTCGGCGAGGCCGAACTCGTTGGTCTCGGTGGAGCGCCAGGCCGGCTCCAGGCGCAGGGGCCGCTGCTCGACCGGGCCGACACTGTCCTCCCAGCGGTAGCCCGAGACGAAGTTGCCGCCCGGGTAGCGGACGGTGGTGACACCGAGTTCGCGGACGAGCGCGAGGACGTCCTCCCGTAGGCCGCTCTCGTCGGCGTCGGGGTGTCCGGGCTCGTGGATGCCGCTGTACACGCAGCGGCCCAGGTGCTCGACGAAGGAGCCGTACAGCCGCGGGTGGACGGTTCCGATACCGAAGGCCGGGTCGAGGGTGAAACGGGCAGCGGAGGGCGAAGACATGCTGCGTCCTTGGGGTTCGAGGAGGGTGTCGTTGCTTCACGTGCCGTTGCTTCAAGTGCGCTTGTCTCAGGCGCTGTTGATTCGCGTGCCCTGCTTCAGGCGCCGTTACTTCAGTCCCGAGGTGGAGACCCCGGTGACGAAGCCGCGCTGGAGGACGAAGAAGAGCAGCAGGACGGGCAGGATGTACATGACCGAGCCCGCCGCCATGAGGTTGTTGATCGGCGCCTGGTTGCCCTCGTTGACGTACTGGGTGGCCACGGCGACGGCCAGCGTGGTGTGGTCCGTGCTCAGCAGCAGGGACGGGGCGATGTAGTCGCCCCAGACCCAGGTGAACGACAGCAGCATGCTGGTGGCGAGCACCGGCCAGGACTGCGGCAGGAAGATCCGCCAGAAGATACGTCCGTAGCCGCAGCCGTCGACGATCGCGGCCTCCTCCAGCTCCCGGGGCATGTTGGCGAAGAACTGCCGGAACAGGAAGATCAGGTAGGGCGCTCCGGCCAGCCCCCACAGGACCCAGGGCCAGTAGGTGTCGATCATCCCGAGCCTGGCGAAGATGATGTAGGTGGGGATGAGGGTGATCATCGCCGGCATCATCATCGTGGAGAGCAGGACGCCGAAGACCAGCCGCTTGCCCCGGGCCGCCATGCGGGCGAAGCCGAAGCCGGCCCAGGCCGAGCTGAGGGTGATCAGCACCGAGTAGATGCTCGCGATGATCAGTGAATTCCGGGCGTAGCCAAGGTAGTTGAAGAAGTTCAGGGCCTTGGAGAAGTTCCCGAACTGCCATTTCTCGGGCAACCAGTGCACCGGGTAGGCGGCCATCTCCGAGTTGTCCTTGAGGGCGGTGATGATCAGCCAGCCGAACGGGCTGGCGAACAGCGCGACCAGCGCGATGAGAATCAGGTAGAGGCCGGTTCGACGAGCGAGGATCATTTCTTGGTCTCCGGCTCGAAGTTGTAGAACACCGCGCCCGAACTCAGCTTGAAGATCAGGGCGGTGACGACGAGGATCACGGCGAACAGGACCCACAGCAGCGCGGACGCGTAGCCGAAGCGGCCGTTGGCGAGGTACTGCGCGAACACGTTGATCATGTACAGGTAGTTGCCCTGCGGCACCGAGGTGACCGCGGCGGGGCTGGGGTTCGCGGCGAGCAGCATCGGCATGATGCTCTGCAGTGCGCCGATGACGCCGGTGATGACCTGGAAGAAGATCACGGGCGACAGGAGCGGGAGGGTGATCCGCCGGAACGACTGCCAGGAGTTCGCACCGTCGATGCGGGCGGCCTCCAGCAACTCCTTGGGCATGTCCTGCAGGCCGGCCAGCGAGATGATCATGGCGTTGCCGCAGCCCCAGAGCGTGAGCATGAGCAGCACGTACCGGGCGTACGGATCGGCGAGCCAGGTGACCGGGCCGCCGCCGAGGAAGCCGAGGATCCCGTTGGCCGCGCCGGTGTCACGGTCGAAGACCATCTTGAAGGCCATCGCCGCGCCGACCGGAGGGAACACCGCGGGCAGATAGAGCAGCGTGCGGTAGACGCCCCGGCCCCGGATCGGACGGTTGAGCAACGCCGCGAGGGCGAGCCCGGCGATGATGGCGGTCGGCACGACGGCCGCGACGAAGATCCCGGTGCGGACCAGGGTGTCGCGGGTGACCGGGTCCGAGAGCAGTTCCTTGTAGTTGTCCAGGCCGATGAAGTGCGTGTGCGGCGAGATGCCGTCGGAATCGGTCAGGCTCAGCCACAGGGCGTACCCCAGCGGATACAGCGTCAGGCCGAGGAACCCCAACAGCCATGGTGTGACACAGAGATAGAAGACACGTTCCTGCTGACGGGCACGCGCACCACGCCGACGGGGCGGCCGGCTCGATACGGCCTCTGCGGGCAGGGTGGCCTTCGCGGGTGCCTCGGCGAGTTGTCCCGCACTCACTTGATCAGCTTCTTGCCGTTGGCGAGCTGCTTGTTGATCCCCTCGTTCAGCTGGTCCGCCAGCTTCCCGACGGACACTGTCCCCTTGATCGCCGCGGGCAGCACCTGGTTGACGACGGCGTCCATGGCGTCGATCCGGACGTACGGCGTGAACGGCAGCAGCGAGAAGTACGGCAGCTCCCGCTCCTGCACCGCGTACGCCTGCTTCTGGAATCCCTCGGTCCTCGGCAGGAGGGGGCGCAGGGATTTCAGTGCGGGGAGTCCGGAGCCGGTCCTGGCCCGCTTCTTCGCGGGTTCGCCACCGAGGAAGTACTCCATCGCCTGCCAAGCCGCGTCCTTGTTCTTGCCCGCCTTGGGCATCCACAGGCCGGTGGCACTGAGGCAGGAGCTCGTGCGCTTGCTGCCGAACTGAGGGGCGGGCGCGAAGCGGGAGGTGGCGGCGATCTTCTTGTCGGTGGTGATCATGCCCCCGAACCAGTAGCCCTCGGTGGTGATCGCCATCCGGCCGACCTGGTAGGTGGGCCAGTCCCAGCCGTTGGGGTCCGGGTCGACGATGGTCGGCGAGATGCCGGACTTGGCGAGTTCGATGTACCAGGCGAGGGCTTTGCGCGCCTCCGGGCTGGAGTAGTCGACGGCCGAGTAGTCGCTGTTGAAGAGCTGTCCACCGGCGGATGTCGTCATGTTCAGGAAGGTCCCGGTGAAGCCGTCCATCTTCAGCCCGTACACCTTGGACTTCTTGCCTGTCTGCGCGAGGCGCTTGCCGACGTCGAGCAGTTCGTCGTAGGTGAGCGGCACGGTGTCGCTCAGGTAGGAGACGTCCGCCTTGTCGAACAGGGCCGTGTTGTACCAGAGCATGGAGTCCTGGGAGTAGTCCTTCGTCATGCCGTAGCGCGGGCCGACGCCCTGCTTCTCGCCGTCCCAGCGCCACACGTCGTTGACCGGGTCCAGGTCGCTCGCCTTGAGGACGCCGCTCTTGGCGAAGTAGTCGTCCAGATCCTGGGCGACACCGTGCGACGCGAGGTACGGGGCGTCCGTCGCACCCACCGCACGCACGATGTCGGGGGCCGTCCCGGCGGTGAGCATGGCGGTCAGCCGGGTGAGGTCGTACTTGACCACCTTGAGGGTCATGCCGAGTGTCTTCTCGGCCTGCTTGATCTCGGCGGCCGTGCCCAGCTCGGTACCGCTCGACATGATGGTGAGGGTGGTCTTGCCACCGGAACCGCCCGAGGACACCGAGCCGGCACAGCCCGAGAGCAGACCGCCAGCCGTGGCCGCGGCGGCGACACCGGTGGAGGTCGTGAGGAACCGACGCCGTGACATCGGAGCACCAGTTGTGGACCGCATGACTGCTTCCTGCCTTTCCGGCTTCTTCGCAGGATTTCTGTTGACGGGGAGCGGGCACGGCGCGGCCGTGGGGAGGGCGCGTGGAATTCCCGCCTGACTGCGGTGGGGGACGGTGGAATCGCGGGCCGTCGAGATCGGCTCCGCCTCACTCGGTGAAGCAGCAAAGCTCTGTCGCAGCACGGTTTTTGACCGGTCAAATGCCGCTGCCGAGTGACGTTAACTATGTGTGTCCGGAGCGTCAAGAGGTCGCGCACAACCGGTTTCTGTCGCCATCAGGGCACTCGGAAAGAGGCTTCTGGGCACCTTGACCCGCCTCGGAAGGCGCTGCAAGAATCCAGAACACAGATGTTTTTACCGGTCAAATGAGAGGTGGACCCGCCCCGTGGTCACCATGGCCGACGTCGCGCAGCGCGCCGGCGTCACCAAGCAGACCGTCTCCAACGTGGTCCGGGGGCGGACGGTCGTCAGCCCCGAGACCAGGGCGAGAGTCGAGGCCGCCATCGCCGAACTGGGGTACACACCCAACCTGGTGGCCCGGAGCCTGTCCACGGGCACCACCATGACCATCGGCTTCATCGTGCCGACCATCGCCAACCCCTTCTACTCGGAGGTGGTGGAGGAGGTGGAGATGCTGCTGGAGGAGCGCGGTTACCACCTGCTGCTGGCCACGACCCGGGGCGACGGGGACCGCGCCCGGCGTCAACTGGCCACCCTCTCCAACCGGTCGGTGGACGCGCTCCTGGTGGCCGGCGACTTCGACATCGGCGAACAGCTGTCCCCGCAGAGCGAGTTGGAGCTGCCGGTCGTGCTGTGTGCCTGGGAGATCGATCCGCCGGACACGCTGCCCGTGGTCACCATCGACTACGAGAAGGCCGGGTATCTGGCCGGGCGGCACCTCCGGGAGCTCGGCCACCGCCAGGTGGCGGTGATCGCGGACCTCCCGGCCCACCGGGTCCGGGTGGCCGGCGTCCGGCGGGCCTTCGCCGAGGACGGGATCACGGTCCCCGACGACCTGGTGTTCACGGCACCGGGAGCGACGCCCGCGTCCGGCTATGAGGCGGCGCTGCGAGCCCTGCCGCAGTTGCGTGCGGCGGAACCCGTGACGGCCGTGTTCACCTCCACCGACGCCATCGCCCTGGGGGTGATGGAAGTCTGCCGGCACCAGGGACTCCGAGTGCCGGAGGACATCTCGGTCGTCGGCATCGACGACATCCCCCAGGCGGCACACGCCCATCCGCCCCTGACCACGGTGGCCCTGCCGAAGCGGCAGATGGCCAGGGAGGCCACCGAGTTGCTGTGGCGAGGCATCGCCAACAGCAGACCGGCCGCCCCGTCCCTGACTCTCCTACGGCCCGAGGTCGTACCCCGCGCGAGTTCCGCGCCGCCCGCCGTCCACTGACGTCCGGTGCGGCGTCGACAGCGCCGCCCCGCCCGGAACCCCACGCGTCGGTCGCTCCCCGCCCGACGCGTGCACCGCCATGCCCGCGCGCTCCACCGCCCCTTGTCGCCCGCGGGAGCGCGCACCGCCAACTGCCCGAAAGAAGGCACCTGTTGTGACGAGTGAACCCACCGCACACGATTACCTGGAGAGCCTCTCACCGGGCCGCGGCCGCGAGCAGCCCCGGGCCGCCTTCACCTCCGACGCCCCCGCACTGGATCTGACCGGGACCTGGCGCTTCCACTTGGCCGCAGGCCTGCCGCAGGTCGTCGAGGGTTTCCAGGAAGCCGGGTTCGACGACAGCGGCTGGGACACGATCCCGGTGCCGTCCTGCTGGCAGATGCAGGGGCTGCCGGGCGAGCCGCGCTTCGGCCCGCCCGCGTACACCAACCAGGTCTATCCGTTCCCGGTGGATCCGCCGCACGTACCGGACGCCAACCCGACCGGCGAGTACCGCCGCGAGTTCCTCCTCCCCCACAACTGGCCCGAAGGACACGCCCTGTTGCGCTTCGAGGGCGTCGACTCCTGTTTCGCCGTCTGGCTCAACGGCACGCCGCTCGGCGACGGCAAGGGCAGTCGCCTGCCCACCGAGTTCGACGTCACCGACGCCCTGCGGCCGGGTCGCAATGTCCTCGCGGTCCGGGTGCACCAGTGGTCGTCCGGCAGCTACCTGGAGGACCAGGACATGTGGTGGCTGTCGGGGATCTTCCGCCCCGTCACCCTGCTCTCCCGCCCGGCCGGCGCGCTGACCGACTTCTTCGTGCACGCCGACTACGACCACCTCACCGGCGAAGGCACCCTGTCCGTGCGGGCCGACGGCCCGGCCCTGCTCACCGTCCCCGCCCTGGGCATCGCCGACGCCGACCCGGCGGGACCGCACCCCGCCCCCGGCGTCATCCCCTGGTCCGCCGAGCAACCCCACCTCTACGAGGGCGAGTTGGTGACCGACGGCGAGCGGGTCCCCCTGCGTATCGGCTTCCGCCGGATCGAGGTGGTGGACGGCGTCATCCTCGCCAACGGCCGGCCTCTGCTCTTCCGGGGCGTCAACCGCCACGAGTGGCACCCCGACACCGGGCGCACCCTCAGCCACGAGGACATGCTCACGGACGTACTCCTGATGAAGCGTCACAACATCAACTCCGTCCGGACGAGCCACTATCCGCCGGACTCCGCGTTCCTCGACCTCTGCGACACCTACGGCCTGTGGGTCGTCGACGAGTGCGACCTGGAGACGCACGGCTTCGGGCTGGTCGGCTGGAAGGGCAACCCGAGCGACGACCCGTGCTGGCGCGAGGCCTACCTGGACCGGATGCGCCGCATGGTCGAGCGGGACAAGAACCACCCCAGCGTGGTCATGTGGTCGCTGGGCAACGAGGCCGGCACCGGCTCCAACCTCGCGGCCATGGCCGCCTGGGCGAAGGACCGCGACCCGGACCGGCTCATCCACTACGAGGGCGACTACAACTGCCCGTACACCGACGTCTTCAGCCTGATGTACGCCGACCACGGAGAAGTGGGTCTCCTGGGCCGAGGCCAGGAAGCGGTCGCCGAGGACCCGGCACTGGACGCACGACGCCGCCGACTGCCGGTCATTCTCTGCGAGTACGCGCACGCCATGGGCAACGGCCCGGGCGGTCTGAGCGAGTACCAGGAACTCTTCGAGACCCACCCCCGGCTGCACGGCGGCTTCGTCTGGGAGTGGATCGACCACGGCGTCCGGCGCCGCACCCCCGACGGGCGCGAACACTTCGCGTACGGCGGCGACTTCGGCGAGCCGGTGCACGACGACAACTTCTGCTGCGACGGGCTGGTCTTCGCCGACCGCACCCCCTCCCCCGGCCTCACGGAGTACAAGAAGGCCGTGGAGCCGGTACGGATCACCGTCGACACCACGGCGAGGGCGGTCCGCGTCCGGAATCTGCTGCACACTCTGGACACCGCCCATCTGCGGTTCCGCTGGTCGGTCGAGGACAACGGACAGCCGCGCGGGGACGGGGAGTTGGCGCTCCAGCCGGTGCCCGCAGGCGCCGACGGGGTGCTGCTCTGGCCTGAGGCGCTCACCAAGCTCTGCGACGCACCCCTGGAGGACGGCGAGGAGCGGTGGGTCACGGTCGTCGCCGAGCTCGCGGCGGACGAGTCATGGGCACCGGCCGGTCACGAAATAGCCTGGGACCAGGCCGCTGTCGCGGGCCCCGCGCCGGAAGTGCCGGCGGTGGTCCGGCCGTTGGTCCCGGCCCTGGCCGACGGGACGTACACCCTCGGACCCGCGGTCTTCGACGCCGTAACGGGATCGCTGACCGCGCTCGGCGGCCTCCAAGTCGACGGCCCCCGCCTCGACTTGTGGCGTGCCCCCATCGACAACGACCTGCGCACCTGGAACGGTCCACTCGCCGAGGCATGGCGCAAGGCGGGCCTCGACCGACTGGAACACCGGCTGGTCGGCCTCCGCCCGCACGACGGCGGTCTGGAGGTCGTCACGCGCACCGCGCCCGCGGGCGCCGACTTCGCCATGCGTACGGTCTTCCGCTGGGCCGCCGACGCCGAGGACCCCGACCTGCTCCAACTCGCCCTGACCACCGAGCCTTTGGGCACCTGGCCCTGCCCGCTCCCCCGCATCGGCATCCGCATGGCGCTCCCGGGGGACATCGAGACGGTGGACTGGTTCGGGCTCGGCCCCGGTGAGGCGTACTCCGACACCACCGCCGCCGTCCGGGTCGGGCACTTCGACGCCGCCGTCGACGATCTCCAGACGCCGTACGTCCTGCCGCAGGAGAACGGCAACCGGCGCCAGGTGCGCGACGCCCGCCTCACCGGCCCGGACGGCGCCGGGCTGACCGTCACCGGGTACCCGCACGCCGATCTCACCGTGCGCCGCTGGACCAGCGAGGACCTCGACGCCGCACGGCACACCAGCGACCTGCGTCCCCGTGACCGCGTGTATGTCAACCTCGACGCCGCGCACCACGGCATCGGCAGCGGCGCCTGCGGTCCGCGCACCCAGCCCCAGTTCCAACTCGACGCCCGCCCGGTGACGTTGACGCTCGGCTTCCGCCCGTGCTGAGGCTCTGGTATCGGCAGCCCGCGGAGGACTTCCTCGCGGCGCTGCCGCTGGGCAACGGGTCCCTGGGCGCGATGGTGCACGGGCGTGCCGTACGGGAGCGGATCGACCTCAACGCCGACACCCTCTGGTCCGGCGGTCCCGGGGACCACAACGACGACGGGGCCGCCGCGCACCTTGCCGCCCTGCGTGAGGCGGTTCTCCGTGACCGCGACCACGTGCGTGCCGAGGAGCTGGCCACGCGAATGCAGGGGCCGTTCACGCAGGCGTACCAGCCGCTGGGTGCCCTGCTGTTCGATCTGGACCATGTTGGTGAAGTCACCTCGTACCGGCGGGAGTTGGACCTGACCGAAGGCCTCGCCGCGGTCGCTTGCACCGTCGACGGCGTACGGCACACCCGCGAACTGTTCGTCTCGGCGGTCGCGGGCGTCCTCGCGATACGGCTCAGCTGTGACCGCCCGGCGGCACTGTCCTTCACAGCCCGCCTGCACTCCGCGCACCCGGGATCGGCGCCGGGCGCGGTCATCACGGGCCGTGCCCCCGCGCACGTGCGGTTCGAGGCCACCGGCCCCGACGCCGTCACGTACGCGCCCGACGCGGGCACCGGATTCGCGGCGGGACTGCGCGTCCGGGCCGACCCGTCCGCCACCGTCGAGCGCACCCCGGACGGAGGCCTGCGCGTCACCGGAGCGACGACCGCCACCCTGCTCGTCGCCGTCACGACCGGCTACCGGGGCTGGAACCGGACCCCGCTCGGCCCGGAATCCGGCCTGGACACCGATGTCGTACGGCAGTTGGAGACCGCCGCCGCCCTTCCCTACGAGCGGCTGCGCGCCGAGCACACCGCCGACCACCGGGCCCTCCAGGGGCGGACGGATCTACGCCTGGACCACGACCCGGCGCTCGACGACCTGCCGACCGACGAACGCCTCGCCGCTGTGCGGGCGGGCGGCGACGATCCGGGCCTGGCCGCACTGCACTTCGCGTACGGCCGCTATCTGCTCATCGCCTCCTCCCGTCCCGGTTCCCAGCCGGCCAACCTCCAGGGCGTCTGGAACACCGCGGTCCAGCCGCCCTGGCAGTCCAACTGGACCACCAACATCAACCTCCAGATGAACTACTGGCACGCCGAGACCACCGGCCTGCCGGAATGTCACGAGCCGCTCTTCGACCTGATCACCGATCTCGCCGAGGCCGGCCGCCGCACCGCGCACGCCTACTACGGCTGCCGGGGCTGGACCGCCCACCACAACGTCGACATCTGGCGCAGCACCAATCCGGTCCAGGGCAGCCCGAGTTGGGCCAACTGGCCGATGGGGGCGGCGTGGCTGTGCGCCCATCTCTGGGAGCACTACCGCTTCAGCGCCGATCGCCGCTTCCTCGCCGAACGCGCGTATCCGGTGATGCGGGAGGCCGCCGTCTTCCTTCTGGACTTCCTCGTCGAGGACACCGACGGACGCCTCGTCACCTGCCCCTCCACCTCACCCGAGCACCGCTTCCGGGCAGCCGACGGATCGCTGGTCGCCACCAGCGCGGCGAGCACGATGGACCTCTGGCTCACCGGAGAACTCTTCGACAACTGCCTCGCGTCGATCGGGGAGTTGGGCCTGCGCGACGAGATCGAGGACACGCTGCGCACCGCCCGCGAACGGCTGCGCCCGGTGGCACACGCGGCCGGGAAGCCACTGCCCGAGTGGTGGGAGGACGTCGAGCCCGAGGACCTCGGGCACCGCCATCTCTCCCACCTCTACGGCCTCTACCCCGGTTCGCTGATCGACGCCGAGGGGACTCCGGAGCTGTTCGCCGCCGCCCGCGCGGCCCTGGACCAGCGCCTCGCGCACGGCGGCGGGGGCACCGGCTGGAGCCTCGCCTGGGTCGCCGCGCTCGCCGCCAGAATCGGCGACGGAGACCTCGCCCGGCACAGCCTCAACTCCCTTCTGGCGGGCTCCACTTCGGACAACCTCTTCGACCTGCACCCGCCGGAGCTGTTCCAGATCGACGGCAACTTCGGTGCCACGGCGGCCATGGCCGAACTGCTCCTCCAGAGCCACACCGGCGAACTGCGGCTGCTGCCCGCACTCCCGTCCACCTGGCCGGGCGGCAGCGTCCGGGGGCTGCGGGCCCGGGGCGGCGTCGGCGTGGACCTCGACTGGCAGCACGGCCTGCTCACCAGCGCCCGGCTGACCCTCACCAGCGCGGGCACTTACGTGTTGACCGCCCCGACCGGTGGGGGCCTCCTGCGGGTTTCGGACAGCGAGGGCCGTCCTGTCCCGGTGGACAGCACGCCCCTGCCGGGCGGATTCGTACGCACGGCCTTCACGGCAGCCGGGACATCGACCCACCACATGCGCCCTCGCCTGCGATGGCAGGCGGGGGCGATCAGGTCCAGGGCCCGACCACAGTGAAGGAACGGCTGGCGCGGAACGCGGCGGTGTTCTGGGCCGGGTCGACCCACAGTTGGAGGTTGTCGCGGTAACGGAGGTAGCGGCCGGGGTAGTTGTACGACTCCAGGGAGACCGACCCGTCGGTGGAACCGGGCCGGGCGCAGAAGGTGGCGTCCTTCTGGAAGACGGCCGATCCGTCGTTGGCGTCCAGCCGGATGCGGAAGGCGTAGTGGCGCAGATATCTGCCCGAGGCGTCCTCGATCGAGTAGCAGCGGGAATCGGCCAGCCCGGCGACGAATCGGAAGGTGGCCTCCTGCTTCGCGGACCCTGGACTGGTCGCGGCGACGGGACTGAGGAATCCGAGATTGCCGACTTCCCGCACATAGCGGCCGGACTGCCCGGCCGACCGCAGGGCGTGGCGGCCCAGGAGCGCTGAACCGGCCGCCGGCGTCGGGCTCGGCGTGGCGGAAGGCGTCGGGGTCGGCGGTGCCGACGAGACCGCGGACGATGCCGGGGCATGGGGCTGGGCCTTTGCCGCAGGTGGTCGTACCGGCGCGTCGGACCGCGTGTACGCGTATACCGCGCCGCCACCCGCGAGGGCCAACGCCCCGGCCGTCAACGTCACCACCGGCTTGGCCGCCAGCTTGGCCAGCAGGTGTCCTACCCGGCCCGCACCGCCGGGAGCGTGCGTGACCCCACCCGCCGCCGAGGCCGAGGGCATCGACTTGGCCAGCAGCAGGCCCGCCAGACCGATCGGTACCGGCACCAGCGCGAAGCCACCCAACAACCCTTCTGTGGGCACCAGTTCGGAGGTGTTGAACAGGCACTGCGGGCAGTCGCGGACATGACGCGCCAGCCGCTTGCGCCACCGCGCGTTCGGCCGACCGTCCCAGGAGGTCAGTTCCGCGTCCAGTTCCGCACAGCGCGGCGACGCGGCCAGCGCCCGCACCACGGCCCGCCCGGACTCAAGCCGCTCCTTGACCCGCTGCACCCGTACCGCGGCATGCTGCGGCGCGAGGTCGCAGGCCGCCGCGAGTTCGGCGCGGGTCAGCTCCCCGGCGGCTTCCAGCCACCACAGCGAGAGCACCTCGCGCTCCTCGTCCTCCAGCCAACGGGTCGCTTCCACCGCCTCGCGCCGCTGTCCCGACAGGGCCAGCCGGAGAATGGCCAGATCGGCGAAGTCCGCCTCCGGGGCCACCTCCTGGACGGCCTCGTCCGGTAGATCCGACTGCGGCCGGGCCTGCCGACCGCGCCACCGGTCGCGGACCTGCCGTACGGCGATGGCGACCAGCCAGGACCGGAACCGTTCCGGTTCCTCCAGGCCCGGCAGCCCGTCCAGGGCCCGCAGCATCGTGTCCTGGACCACGTCGTCGACGTCGCTGTGCCCGTCGAGGGCCCGACCGACGATGTTGTAGACCAACGGCAGACAGCTCCGCACGAGGTGCTCCAACGCCTCGGGGTCACCGGCCCGCGCCGCCACGACCACCGCGACATCCGGCCGCTCCCGCACGTCGTGCGAGCGAACCCGTCCCACCTTGTCCCGCCCCACCTCGTCGACGAACGCCCGATGCCGGCGCTCCGAAGGATGGCAGTGTGCCAGAGGCGTTCAAGATTTCTTTCCACGGTTTCTGTTATCCGCGCTCCGCCCGTACGTCTCCTGCTGCGTACGGCCAGATCCGACAGGAGCCAATCAGTGTCAGTGAGCCAGAACAACAGCGGACCGATGATGAGCCGGCGCAGCGTGCTGCGGGTGGCGGGAGCAGCCGGAGCGGCGGGCATCGGGGCAGCCGCGATCGGTGCCGGAGCCACTCCCGCCGCTGCGAGCACCGCGTTCGCACATCCGGGACTGCTGCACACGCAGGCCGACTTCGACCGTATGGCCGCCAAGGTGAAGGCGGGCACCGGCCGGTGGAAGGCGGGCTACGCCAAGCTGGCGGGCAACCCGCGCTCGGCGAGCGTCTGGAAGGCGACGCCGCTCGCGACGGTGATACGCGGCGCCACGGGTGACAACGTCACCACGCTCGCCTTCGACATCGCCGCCGCCTACCAGAACGCCCTGCGCTGGAAGGTCACCGGCGACACGGCCCACGCGGACACCGCCCGCGACATCCTCAACGCCTGGTCGGCCAAACTCACCACACTCGACGGCGACGCCGACCGGTTCATCGCGGCGGGTATCCACGGCTACCAGTTCGCGAACGCCGCGGAGATCATGCGCGGCTACGACGGCTTCGACCTGGCCCGGTTCCAGAAGATGATGCTGACCGTCTTCTACCCGATGAGCAGCAGCTTCCTCGCCAAGCACAACGGCGCCTACGACTCCAACTACTGGAGCAGCTGGGACCTGTTGAGCGTCGCGTGCGTGCTGTCCGTCGGCATCCTCTGCGACGACCGGGCCAAGGTCGACGAGGCCGTCACGTACTTCAAGTCCGGCAAGGGCATGGGCTCCATCAAGAACGCCATCCCCTTCATCCACCCCGGGGGCCTCGGACAGATGGTGGAGGTCGGACGCGACCAGGGGCACGCCCTGCTGAGCGTGGGCCTGCTCGGCACCATCTGCGAGACGGCGTGGAACCAGGGCATCGACCTCTACGGCTACGACGACAGCCGCGTCCTCAAGGGCGTCGAGTACGCCGCCAAGTGGAACCTCGGCCACGACGTCCCCTTCACCTCCTGGACCTGGCACAAGGGCGCACCCGGCGTGTGGGAGGGCTGGGAGACGTTCACAGAGGCGTCCACCTGGGCCCGCGGTCAGGTGCGCCCGATCTGGGAGAGCCTCTACAACCACTACGTGAAGCGCCGCGGCCTCGACGCGCCGTACGTCAGCGAGATGGCGGCCAAGGTCAGGCCCGAGGGCGGCGGCGGAGACTACGGAACCGGCGGCGGCCTCGACCACCTCGGCTTCGGCACCCTCACCTTCACCCGCGACAAGGCGATCGTCTCGGCCACCACACCGACACCGTCCGCAAGTACGTCCGCCTCAGGCAGCAGCAGCGGCACCGGCGCCGCGACCCCTGCCACCGACTCCTCCGGCGGAACCCAGCCGCAGGGCGGCCGGGGCGAGGACCTCGCCGCCACCGGCGCGGGTGGCATCGCCGCCGTAGCCGCCACCGGCGTCCTCGCCATCGCGGGCGGCTTCATCGCCCTGCGCCGCAGGGGCAGCCGTAGCAGCGGCTGAACACCGGGCATGTGTCTACGGACCCTCGCCACAAGATTTCCAAGGGCTTCGCGGCTCCACGCGGTGATGCGACCCTCGTGCGGCAGTCGGCGGCTCAGTCTCCAGCACTCTCCCGTGGAACGGGGCCGACTGCGTCGCGGCGGTGAGCAACTCCGGCCCGGCGTCCCGCCCGGCGACACTCAGCGCGGCGCGTCCACACGCTGTCGTTCTGTGCGAGCACGCCCACCCCAAGCACGACGTCCCGGGCGCGCTCGTCGCGTGCCCGGGACGTTCCGCCGCGATGGCCGCTTTCTTACACCGCGGCGATGCCCTCCATGCCGGAGGCGGCGAAGGCGGGCAGTCCTGTGATCGTCGTGATCTTGGTGAGGGCACCGGTGCGCCCGACCCGGAAACCGTCGACGGTGCCGGAGGTCGCGTTCTGGACGTAGACGAACTTGTCGGCGGCGACGGCGAGGTCGATGACGCCCTGCGACATTCCGGACGGCGCGGCGGCGATGCCCGCCTCGTTGGTCAGGGCGAGTCGGCCGTGCGCGTCCTGGCGGTAGCCGCTGACGGTGGAGTTGCCGGTGTTGCCGCCGTAGAAGAAGTCACCGGCCCGCTCCAGCCAGCACAGGACCATCTGCCCGTTCGGCAGGGACGCCTGTACGGTCTTCAACTCGCCGTCGTGGCGCACCTTGTAGGTGGTGACGGTGGAGTTGGCGGCCTCGGCGACCAGCATGCGCCCGGACTTGTCGAAGGCGATGGCGAACGGCACCATGCCCACCGACTTGTTCACGACCGGCTTGTCCGCCGGGAGGCCGTCCTTCCCCACGGGGAAGACCTCGATGGTGTTCGCCGACTTGGTGGTGACGACCAGGTCCCGGCCGTCCGGCGTGAAGGCGACCTGCCCCGGCGAGCTGCTGAACAGCGGCACCTTGTCGTTCTTCAGCGCCAGACCGCGGTTCGAACCGCTCAGCGGCTTCAGCCCCCTGGAGGTGATCCGGAAGCCCTGGACGCTTCCCGCGCCGCCCGCGTTCATGACGTAGGCGAGATCCCCCGAGACCGTGACGGCGGACGGGAAGTCGCCTCCCGTGGAGACTATTTGACGGTCTGTCAATTTCTGGCCGTGCACGGCGAAGGACGTCAGGGTGCCGCTGCCCGCGTTGACCGCCAGGAGCCGGCCGGAACGGTGGTCGTAGACGAGCGACCCCTGCGAGGCGAGCGAGTCGGTGGGCGCGTCGGTCTGGTCGCCGCCCTTGCCGCCGGTCGCGTACTTCCCCGCGGCGGTCAACTTCCCGTCGTCGCCCCGCCGGAAGACGCGGATGGTGTTCCCGGCCAGTTCGTTGCCCTGGACGAACACGGCGTGGTCGGCCTTTGAGGCGGCGCGCGGGGTCGGCGAAACCTGCGCCGCGGAGGCTCCGTTGACCATGACGACGGCCGCCGCGACGGCCACCGCCCCTCCACCCAGGACGGTCAGCCTCTTCTGCAGCTTCGACCTGCGTTTGTTGTGCCTGCTCATGTGCGGCTCCTCTGGCCCGGGGTGTGTGGGACCAGAGTTGCCACTGTGCGGCGATGTATGAAGGCGTTCGGACTCCGCGTCAGATTCTCGTAAGGTCCTTCCACAGCTCTCCCGCCTGGGCGACCAGCACGACGTTCTCCGGCCTGCCGAGGCTGCCGATGTCGCACAAGGGGTCTTGGTCGACCGCCACGAAGTCCGCGGTCTTCCCCGCCTCCAAGGAGCCCAGTCGGTCGTCGACGCCGAGGAGTCGGGCCGCGCTGAGCGTGCCTGCGGTGATCGCGGCCAACGGGTCCATGCCGAGTTCCACCAGGTGCGACAACTCGCTCAGATTTCGGCCGTGTTCGACGACACCGGCGTCGGTGCCGAGCGCGATCGGGACGCCGCGGGCGATGGCGTGCGCGATGTTCTCCTTGGTGATGCCGGCCCAGCGGCTCTTCTTGCGGAAGTGGTAGTCGGCCATGACCGCCTGGTCGAGCGGGGCGAAGACCGTGGCGAGGGTGGGGACGAGGACGGCGCCCGACTCCAGTGCCAGATCGCACAGTTCGTCGGTCATGCCGTAGCCATGCTCGATGCTGGTGACACCGGCCCGGAGGGCGTTGCGGATGCCCGCGGTGCCCTGGGCGTGCGCGGCGACCGTCTTGCCGCGATGCCGTCGGGCCTCGTCGACAACTGCCTTCAACTCGTCGAGAGTCAGCCCCTCGTCGTCGGGGTCGTCGTGCGGGCTGCCCATGCCGCCGGTGGCGCAGACCTTGATGAGGTCCGCGCCGTCGCGCAGCATGCGCCGGGCCGCGATCCGTACCTCGTCGGGGGTGTCGGCGATCGCGGTCAGATGCGGGGCGGCGTTCACTCCGCCGGGCAGTGAGCAGTCGGCGTGTCCGCCGGTGTGGCCGATGACCTTGACGGCGGTCTGGAGCCGGGGGCCTTCGACGAGGCCGCGTTCGACGGCGGTGCGATAGCCGGCGGGCAGACCGCCGAGGTCGCGCAGCGTCGTGACACCGGCGTCGAGGGTTGTGCGAAGTCGCCGCGCGATCTCGAAGGTCTCCACGGTCGGGTCGGCGGTCAGTCCTGCGGTGAGCCCTCGGCCCGGGGTCATGCACAGGTGCGTATGGCAGTCGAAGAAGCCGGGGAGCAGGGTGCGTCCGCGCAGGTCCACTGTCACCGCCGTCGGGGTCGGGGGTGCGGTGGCCGCCGGTCCCGCATAGGCGATGAGACCGGCGTCGTCCACGACGAGGACCGCGTCCGGTACGGGCGCGGCTCCGGTGCCGTCGATCAGAGTCGCGTGCTGGTAACGGGTGTTCATGGCATCTCCGTGAGGAAGCGGTGTTCGCCGGAGCCGACTTCGGGGCGCTCCGCCATGCCCGGCAGGTCGATCAGCGCGGTGGTGCCGGGCGGGACCGTGACCGTCACGCGCAGCACTCCGTCGGTGCGGGTCCAGGACACGGCGGCGCGGCCGTACGGCGTTTCGTGTGTGGCGGAGGCGTGGGTGAGTCCGCCGCCGGGGCGGGGTCGGACGAGTAGGCGGCGGTAGCCGGGAGCAGCCGGTGCCAGCCCGGCGACGGTGCGGTGCAGCCAGTCGGCGACGGCGCCGAGGGCGTAGTGGTTGAAGGAGGTCATCTCGCCGGGGTTGACCGTGCCGTCCGGCAGCATGCTGTCCCAGCGTTCCCAGACGGTGGTCGCGCCCATGGTGACCGGGTAGAGCCACGACGGGCACGTCTTCGTCAGCAGCAGTCGGTACGCCGTGTCGTACTCCCCCGCGTCGCACAGCGCGTCACAGATCAGCGGCGTGCCGACGAAGCCGGTGCCGATGTGGAAGTCGCCCTCGCGGACGAGTTCGGCGAGCCTGCGTCCCGCCTGGGCCCGATGGGCGTCGGCGAGCAGGCCGAAGCGCAGGGCGAGGGCGTACGCGGTCTGGGCGTCGTTCGTCAGGAGGCCGTCCGGGGTGACGTACTCGTCGCGGAAGGCGGCCCGTACCGTCTCGGCCAGCTTCGTGTAGTGCGCGAAGTCGTCCTCCCTGCCCAGGAGTTGGGCGGTACGGCCGAGCAGGGAGGCGGAGTGGGCGTAATAGGCGTTGGCGACCAGTTGCTTGTCGGTCCGGGCGTCGCCGGGGCGGTCCGGCGGGGCGGTGGGGTCGAGCCAGTCGCCGAGCTGACGGTCGGTGTTCCACAGGTGCCGGTCACCGGCCACGGCGGTGATGCCGTCGACCCAGGCCTTCATGCTGTCGTACTGGGCGGCGAGGATGCCGAGGTCGCCGTAGCGCTCGTACATCACCCAGGGCACGATGACCGCCGCGTCGCCCCAGGCGGCGGCGCGCAGTTCGGGGAAGCGGTCGGGGAAGAAGGGCACGTACATCGGGACCCGGCCGTCCGGGTACTGCTGGGCGGCGAGGTCGGTCAGCCAGGAGCGCAGGAGGCCGGAGCAGTCGTAGAGGAAGGTCGCGGTGGGGGCGAAGATCTGTACGTCGCCTGTCCAGCCGAGGCGTTCGTCGCGCTGTGGGCAGTCGGTGGGGATGTCGACGAAGTTGCCGCGCATGCCCCACACCACGTTCTCGTGCAGGCGGTTGAGCAGCGGGTCGGAGCAGGTGAACCAGCCGGTGCGGCGCATGTCGGTGTGCAGGACGACGGCGTGGATGTCGCCTTCGCCCAACTCCCCCGGCCAGCCGGTGACTTCGGCGTAGCGGAAGCCGTGGAAGGTGAAGCGCGGCTCCCACTCCTCGCCGCCCGCATCGCCCCGCAGGGTGTACGTGTCCGTGGCGCGGGCCTCGCGCAGTGGGCGCACGGCGAGTTCGCCGTCCTCCAGCACTTCGGCGTGGCGCAGGGTGACGGTGTGTCCGGCCTCGCCGGTGACCCGGATACGGAGACGGCCGACGAGGTTCTGGCCGAAGTCGAGGATCGTGCGGCCGGACGGTGAGGTGAGGACGTCGACGGGAGCCAGTGTTTCGGTACGGCGTACGGGCGGGCCGTCCGGGGCGACGAGCGGCGTCAGGACGGAGGGCAGGACCTCGACCGGACTCCAGTCAGCGGGCACGAGCCGTGCGTCGTACTCCTCGCCCTCGTAGATCCCGGAGGTGAGGATCGGGCCGTGCGCGGCCTGCCATTCCGAGTCGCTGCCGAAGGTCTCGGTGGTGCCGTCGGTGTAGCGGACCTCGATCTGGACGAGGGCGGCCAGCCGGTCTCCGTAGATGTTGCGGCGTCCGCCGCCGAAGCCGATCCGGCCGCGGAACCAGCCGTCGGCCAGCAGCACGCCGATCGTGTTGGTCCCCGTGTGCAGCGCCTCGGTGATGTCGTACGTCTGGTGGCGCAGCCGCTCGGTGTAGTGGGTCCAGCCGGGGGCCAGGACGTGGTCGCCGACGCGTACGCCGTTGATCTCGGCCTCGTACAGGCCGTGGCTCGTGGCGTAGAGGCGGGCGGACGCCACGGGTGCGCGCAGCCGGAAGGCGGTGCGCAGGACGGGGGGCGGGACCTGTCGGTCGGTGGCCTCGGGCCAGGCCGGGGACACGAAGTGGGCCTGCCAGTCGGCCGGTTGGAGCAGCCCGGCCTCGACGGTCAGCGGCGCGGACCACGGGCTCGCGCCCGCGCCTTTCGGACCCCATACCCTTACGGACACGCCGACTTGCTGCCGCGAGTGCAGGGGGTCACCGGGCCAGGGCACCAGGACCGAGTCCGCGGACAGGCGACGGGCGGTGTACAACTCCCGTTCACCGTCCGTGAGTCGGATCTCGTACGCCGCCTGGGTCCAGCCCGGACGGGTGGTGACGGTCTGCCAGGTCAGCCGGGGGCGGGGCTCGCCGATGCCGAGCGGTTCCGTGTGGTGCTCGGCCCGTAGTCCGGTCACGTGGATGTCCTGGTCAGGCATGATCCTCCTCCGGGATGAGAGGGAGGGTGAAGCGGAAGACCGCTCCCTGCGGCTGGTTCCCGGCCGCGTGGATATGGCCGCCGTGCCGGGTGATGATGCGGTGGCTCAGGGCCAGGCCGATGCCGCTGCCGTTCTCCTTCGCGGTGAAGACGCCGTCGAAGATCCGGTCGCCGGGAAGGTCGGCCGGCAGGCCCCGGCCGTGGTCACGGACGGCGAGTTCGGCGTTTCCGTCCGCCGTACGCCGCGTGGTGAGTTCGACCTTGCGCTCCCCCGGCGGCCAACTCGCCATCTCCTCAAGGGCGTTGAAGGCGAGGTTCATGACGACCTGCCCGATGAGGACGTTCTCGCAGCGCACCGGGAGGGGCGCGTCAGCGAGGTCGAACTCGACGTCCACGGCGTGCTGTTGAGCCCTGACGTCGATGAAGTACGCGCAGTCCTCGACGATCGAGTTGAGGTCGGTCAGCTGCTCGGACTGCTCCAGGCGGCCCACGTACTGCCGCAGGCTGCCCAGGATCCGGCGGGCCCGCTCGATCTGCCGTACGGCGTTGTCCAGCCCCCAGGCGACGGACTCGTCACCGGCGGCGAGCCGGCCGCGGGCTCCCTCCACGAAGTTGTAGGCGGCGGCGAGCGGTTGGCTCACCTCGTGCGCGATCGCCATCGCCATGTCGCCCATGGCGTTGTAGCGGGCGAGGTGGTTCAAGTGCTGGGTGTCCCGGCGGTGTTCCTCCTCCGCACGCACCCGGTCGGTGATGTCGTAGAAGAGCACGAGCCGGCCGCGCAGATCGCTCTCGATGTCGATGTGCTGGCAGGTGGCCGCGTACCAGCGGGCCTCGCCGCCGGGGGCACCGAGGCGGTAGCGGCCCTCGCGCTCGGGGACGGCGCCGTCGCGACAGTAGTCCCCGAAGTCGGCGCCGTGCAGGGCCGGTTGGCCGACGCCGAGCAGCTTGGCGGCGGACTCGCTCGCGAAGACCACACCGCCGTCGTCGTCGAGGACGACGATGCCTTCGGCCAGGTTGCCGAGGAAGGTGCGCAGTCGGCCCTCGGTCCGGAACAGATCGCGGCGGACGGCCTTCTCCTCAGCGATGTCACGGAACTGGACCATCACGACGGGCCGCGACGGCAGGTCCACACGGATCGCGATGGCCTCGGTCAGGATCTCCTCGCCGCTCTTGGAGCGGTAGCACCACTCGGTGGCGCTGACCCCGTCCGCGACCGCCTGCCCGAGCCAGCGGTGCCCCAACTCCCGGCTGTACTGGCGGGCGTTCTTGCTCATGTCGGGGGCCTTGAGCGGCTTCAGTTCGTCGACGGTCCACTCCAGCAGCTCACACGCCGCCTGGTTCGCCCACAGAATGTCGTACGTCCTCGCGTCGTGGAGCAGCACGCAGTACTTCAACGCCTGGGTCAGGGCCCGGAAGTCGGCCGGTTCGAGATCGTTCATACGGCCTTGCCCTCGCTCTCATCGGGCGGCCGGGAGCCGCAGTCCCAGCCGGAGTACGTCACGGACCAGCGTCGCGATGCTCTCCGCGCCGGTCTTCTCCCGGATCCGGGTGCGGTGTACGTCGACGGTCTTCGTGCTGATGCCGAGCCGCCCGGCGATCTGTTTGCTGGGCACGCTGTCCACCACCAGGTGCAGCACCTCGCGTTCACGGGGAGTCAGGCTCTCCAACTGCCGTAGCAGATCGCGCCGTTGGGCCAGCTCGTCGAAGCGTTCCCGCGCCGTCCGCTGGGCCGCCTGCACGACGTCCAGCATGTGCTGCGGGTCGTACGGCTTCTCCAGGAAGTCGACGGCCCCGTTCTGGAGAGCGCGTACCGACATCCGGATGTCGCCGTGCGCCGAGACGAAGACGACGGGGAGTGCAGCCCCCGCCTCGTTCAGCATCTCCTGGACGCCGAATCCGCTGATCTCCGGCATCCGCACGTCGAGGACCAGGCAGGCGGGGCGGTCCCGGTCGTAGGAGCGCAGGAAGTCCCGGGCGTCGGAGAAGCACTGCGAGCGGATGCCTACCGACTCCAGGAGCCAGGCCAGCGAGGTGCACAACTCCTCGTCGTCGTCCAGGATGTAGACGAGGCACATCTCAATCGCCCCAGGCGGCCTGGGCGATCCAGTACTCGCTGCCGTCGGCACTGACGCCGCGCTTCCACTCGCTGGTGCGGCGCAGGGCGGGTTCGACCCGCGCGGTCGCCTCGTCGGCACCGTCGGGACCGTCCTGATCGACCTGCCAGTGCACCCAGTTGACCTCCTGGCCGGCGCTGTCGTGCACGAACAGGTCGACATGATGCCAGCCGTACTGGTGGGTGTCGGCGTAGCAGGTCAGGAACATCGTCCGGCCGTGGGTGTGCGCGCTCATCACTCTCCCGTCAACGGTGCGCTGAACAGCCGTTCCGTGCGGAAGGCCGAGATGCGGGTCCGGTCCGGACCGATCCGGAAGGTCACGTCGAGCTTGGCGACCATGACCTCGGCGGCGCCCGACTCGTAGCGTGAGAGCTGCTGCATCTTCCAACTCCCCCGGGCGGTAACGCCCTTGACGTAGACCACGCCAGGAAAGAGCAGGTGCACGTTCGTACGGAAGTGAGGGGCGGGCGGCAGGTAGGCCGACAACATCTCGACGATCGCCTCGCGGCCCACGGTGCGGCCGAACTTCTCGGCGTACTCGCTGCCGCCGCCCTCCCAGACCGCGTCCTCGGTGAAAAGGTCCCCCAACTCACCTTCCGTACGCACCGGAACGTCGCAGAGGGCGAGGTAGCGGGTCAGGGTGTCCACGACCAGCCTCTCGCTCGACTCGTCGCTCATGACGCGTCCCTCTCCCGCGCCAACCGCAGCCGCTCCGCCCGGCGTTGGGCCTGCCGCTGGGGATCGGGCACGGGCGCGGCGAGCAACAGCCGTTTCGTATAGGGGTGTTCGGGGTGTTCGGTGACCTGGGCGGCGTGGCCCGTCTCCACGATGTCGCCGCGGTAGAGCACGGCCACCCGGTGGCTGATGTGCCGTACGACGGAGAGGTCGTGCGTGACGAACAGATACGCCACCCCCGTGGCCTCCTGGATCTCGATGAAGAGGTCGAGCACCCGTGCCTGGGTGGACAGGTCCAGGGCGCTGACCGGTTCGTCGCACACGATCAGTTTGGGGTCCCGGCACAGGGCGCGTGCGATGGCGATGCGTTGCCGCTGGCCGCCGGAGAACTCGCGCGGCAGTCGCTGCGCCGCGTCGTGCGGGAGATACACCTGGTCGAGCAGGGTCTGGACGCGGCGTTCCGCGTCGGTGCGCGAGACGCCGGTCACGAGCATCGGTTCGGTGAGGATGTCCATGACGGTCATGGCCGGGTTCAGCGAGGTGAACGGGTCCTGGAAGACGACCTGGACGTCCTTGCTCAGCGCCCGCCGCTCCCGTTTGCCGAGCCCCGAGACCGGCTTTCCGGCGTAGCGGATCGAGCCGCCGGTGACGGGGGCGAGGCCGAGGACCGCCCGGCCCAGGGTCGTCTTGCCGGAGCCGGACTCGCCGACCAGGCCGAGTGTCTCGCCGGGTGCGATCGACAGGGACACTCCGTGCAGGACGCGGAAGGGCTTCGCGCGGCGGCCCTTGCCGGGGTACTCCACGACGACGTCTTCGAGTTCGAGCAACGGGGTCGGGGCCGCGGGGCCGGCGGTCATGACGTCACCTCCTTCAAGGGGGCGCTCAGGGCGGCGCGCGCCGGGCCGCCTTCGAGGGTGGAATCGAGGAGCATCCGCGTGTACGCGTGCTCGGGCGACGCGAAGATCTTCTCGACAGAGGCCGTCTCGACGATGCGTCCGGTCTGCATGACGGCGACCCGGTCGCAGATGTCGGCGACGACGCCGAAGTCGTGGGTCACGAGGATCATGCCCATCTCGCGTTCCTGCTGGAGGGAGCGCATGAGGTCGAGCACCTCGGCCTGGACGGTGACGTCGAGTGCGGTGGTCGGCTCGTCGGCGATCAGCAGCTGTGGATCGCACGACACGGCACCCGCGATCAGTACGCGCTGGGCCATGCCGCCCGAGACCTGGTGCGGGTACGACCTGAACACCCGCTCCGGGTCCGGGATGCCGACACGCGCCAGCAACTCCAGCGCCCTGGTGCGGGCTTCGCCCTTGGAGATCTCCAGATGCTTGCGCATGGGTTCGACGAGCTGGGAGCCGATACGGAAGCAGGGGTCGAGGTTGGACATGGGTTCCTGCGGTACGTATCCGATCCCCCGGCCGCGCAGGGCGTTGAGCGCGGTCTGGCTCACACCGAGCAACTCCTTGCCGGCGAAGGACATCTGATCCGCCGTCACCTCGGCCTCGTTCGGCAGCAGTCCGAGCACGGCGAACGCCGTCTGGCTCTTGCCGGAGCCGGACTCGCCCACCAGGCCGAGGACTTCACCGCGCTCCACGGTCAGGCTGACTCCGTCGACGACGATCTTGTCGCCGTCGGAGCCGCCGGAACGGCCGGAACGTCCGGGCTTCGGGTAGGTGATGCGGAGGTCCTCCACGGTGAGCAGGCGATCGGACGGCGACGGCCCCCCGGCAGCGGTCTTCCTGGGCGCCGGCCGACGGCGGCGGACGACCCGGGTCTCGGTCGTCCCCAGTGCGTCGCGCACCGCGTTGCCGAGCAGGCTGGCCGCCAGGATGGTCACCCCCATCGCGAGGCCCGGCCACACCAGCAGCGTCGGTTTGGTGTAGACGTTGGTGAAGCCGTCGTTGAGCATCGCGCCCCAGCTGGCCTGGGACGCCTTTCCCAGACCGAGGAAGGACAGCCCGGCCTGGATGCCGATCGCCACGGCGAACAGCTGCGTCGCCTGGATGACCGAGGGCGCGATGACCACCGGCAGGATGTGCCGCCGCATGATGCGGGGGTCGCCGAGGCCGGAGACCCGCGCGGCGTCGACGTACAGCTCCTCGCGCACCGAGACCACCGAGGCGCGGATCAGGCGGAAGACCATCGGCGCCATGATGACGCCCAGGACGATCATCGCGACGTTGAGGTCCTGGGAGACGGCCGCCATCACCACCAGCATCACGATGATCGCGGGCACGGCCATGATCACGTTGATGATCCAGCCGGCGGCCGCGTCGAACCAGCCCCGGTAGAAGCCGCTGACCAGGCCGAGCGGTCCGCCGACCAGGAAGGCGACCAGGGCCGCGAGCGTGCCGCCGAGCAGGCTGGTCCGGCCGCCGTAGAGGAGCCGTGACAGCACGTCCCGGCCGACGCCGTCGCCGCCGAGCGGGTGGGCGCCCGACACGGGTGCGAGGGTGTCCGACAGGACGCTGTGGTCCGGTGCGTAGTCGGTGAGCAGGGGGGCGGCCAGGCTCGCGAGGATCACCAGGGCCAGGATCACGAGGCAGGCGACGGCCACCGGGTCGCGCAGGGTCCGGCGCAGGAGGCGGTCCCGTTTGGGGATCGCGGCGGTCTCCGGGACGGTCATGAGACACGCACCTTCGGGTTGAGCCAGCCGTACGCGATGTCCAGCAGCAGGTTGACGGCGACGACGACGGTGACGGTCACCACGACCGTGCCGAGCAGGACGGGCGCGTCTCCCCGGACGGCCGCCGAGTTGGCGAGCGTGCCGATGCCCGGCAGCCCGAACACCTTCTCCACGACGACCGCGCCGCCGATCAGGCCGATGAACTGGAGGGCGAGCACGGTCAGGGCGGGTGGCGCGGCGTTCCGCAGGGCGTGCCGGTACACGACGCTGCGTGTGGTGAGGCCCCGGCTGCGCAGGGTGCGGACGAAGTCGGCCCGCAGGACGTCGATCAGCGCCCCCCGCACCTGCATCGCGGTGGCCGCGGTGGCCGCGACCGCCAGTGCCACGGCGGGCAGGATGACCGATTGGAACCATCCCGAGGGGGACGTGCCGAGGGCGACATATCCCGTGGCCGGCAGCAGTCCGAGCTGGACCGCCATGACGACCGCGAGGACCAGGGCGATCAGGAAGCTGGGGATCGCGGTGCCGAGGACCGCGGCGAACTGCACGACGCGGTCCACCCAGCCGCCGCGCAGCGCTGCCACGGTCCCCAGCAGGATGCTGAGGACCAGGGCGATCAGCATGCCGACGAGCACGATGGAGAGGGTGATCGGAAGGGTGTTCACCAGGGACTGGTTCACCGAGTCGCCGGTGTACCAGGACTGGCCCAGATCGCCGTGCACGGCCGCGTCGATCCAGTGCCCGTACCGGACCACCAGGGGTTCGTCGAGGCCGAGTTCATGGGCCTTGGCGGACACCTGGGCCGGCGAGGCTGTCTCGCCGAGGATGTTGCGGGCCACGTCGCTGCCGGTCAGGCTGAGCAGCAGGAACGTCGCGGTGGCCACCACGACCACCAGGACGACACCGGCGGCGATGCGCCGGAACAAGAAGACAAGCACGGTCAGTTCCTCCTTCCGCGGGTCGCAGCGGCCTCGCCGCTACTTCGTCGGCGCGAAGTTGTAGATCGGCGGGAAGTTGATACCGGGCTGCGGTGTCACCTTCACGTCCTTGGCGGTGCCGTAGGCGTTCACCGTGGGGGTCCACGGGGCGTCCCACGCCTGGTTCACGACGTAGGTGTTGAGCTTCTTGAGCAGTGCGGTGCGCTCGGTCCCGGACGCCTTCGAGATCTGGGTGATCAGGGCGTCGGCCTTGGGGTCGTCGTACTTGAGGGGGTTCCAGGTGGCGTTCTTGGTCAGCTCCAGCTGGACCTTGTCCCACGAGGTGGGGGCGCCCAGCTTGAAGTAGGTCAGGGCGTACTTGCCGGAGAGCATGCTGCTGAAGATCTGGTCGCTCGGCAGGTTGTCCAGCTTCACCTTGATCCCGATGTTCTTGAGGGACTGGGTGAGGGCCTCCTGCTCCTGCGGGAAGAGGGCGGACAGGTCCGGCAGCGTGACCGAGAAACCGTTCGGGTAGCCGGCCTCGGCGAGGAGCTTCTTGGCCTTCGCCGGGTCGTAGGAGTACGTCGAGTTCAGCGAGGCGTCGTAGCCCTCCTCCCACGGGGCGAACAGCTGCGTGGTGGGCTCGCCGAGTCCGGTCTTGGCCGTCTTGATGATGGCCTGCTTGTCGAAGGCGTAGTTGAGCGCCTGCCGGACCTTGAGCTTGCCGAGCGCGGGGACGATCTTGCCGGCCCGGTCCCAGATGAACAGGCCCTCGATGTCGCCGGGTTGATAGGTGATGACGTTCAGGCCGCGACCCTTGACGGTCTTGACCTTGCTGAGGCTGAGCGAGGCACCGTCGAGCTGGCCCGTGAGCAGGGCGTTGGTGCGTGCCGTCGGGTCGGCCAGGTACTTGATGACGATCTTGTCGAACGGGAATGCCTTCGCGTTCCAGTAGCCCGAGGTGCGCGTGTAGGTGTACGTCTGCCCGGCCGTCGTCGCGGAGGTGTCCAGCTGGTACGGGCCGGAGCCGACAGGAGTCTTCGGGTTGTCGAGCGACTTGGGGCTGGCGATCATGCCGGAGACCTGGCCCAGGGCGGGGAGCAGGGCGGCGGTGGGGTGGGTCAGCTTGATGACGACGGTCCGGGCATCCGTGGCGTCCACGCTCGCGATGTCCTGGATCTCGCCGGCGGCCGTGCCCGTACCGCTCTTGGTGTGCAGGAGGTTCTGCTTGACGGCCTGCGCGTCGACGGCCGTGCCGTCGGTGAACTTCACACCGCTGCGCAGCTTCAGCGTCAGGGTGGTCTCGGCCTTGTCGTACGACCACGAGGTGGCCAGGTTCGGCGTGGGCTCGTTCTTCGAGTTCAGCCGGACCAGCGTGTCGTAGACCGGCTGGTAGTACTGGGCCTCGGGGCCCATGCTGGCCTTCGCCAGGTCCCACGGCGTGGCCGTGACCGACTCGGAGATGGTCAGTGTCTTGTCGGCGGCACCGGTCGAGGCGGTGCCGCCGCAGGCGGCGGTTGTGACGGTCAGGAATCCGGCGCCGATGAACGCCGCTGTCTTGCGCATGATCTCTCCATCTGTTCCATTACCACTGTCTCCTCGGCTCCCCGTGGTCGTCCCGCTCCCCGGGTGTGAACAACCAGTCATTCGACGTTCCGAGCCGGTGGATCACTGCACGTATTTGGCGGCCCACTCCCCGCACTTGCGGACGCTCTCCTCCGGCGTCGGCCGGGCCCCGCGGTCCACCTCGATGATCAGCCAGCCGTCGAAGCCGTCCGGGAGCGCGTCGACGAAGCCTTCGATGTCGGCGTTTCCCTGGCCGGGTTCCGACCACAGGCCCGCCTTCACCGTCCTGCGGTAGTCCCATCCCGCCTCCCTCGCCTGTGCGGCAAGGTTGAGGTCCAGGTCCTTGATGTGGACGCTCGCCACGCGGTCGGCGTAGTCGCGGACGAGCTGCGCGGCGTCGGCGCCCGCCCAGGCCAGGTGGCCCATGTCGGGACCGAACCCGAGGACGGAGGCGTCGACGGTGTCGAGGACGAAGCGGGTCTCCTCCTCCGTCTCGGCCCAGGTGCCCACGTGCGGGTGGAAGGCGGGCGTGATGCCCTCGGCGCGGATGATCCCGGCCGTCTCCGCCAGCAGGTCCCGTACGCGTTCCAGCCGGTCCCGGTCGGCGTCCTGGCCGACCGCCGGGTGGGCCACGCGTACCGCGTCCTTGGCCATCCCCATGGCGAGGAACATCGTGGGCACGCCGAGCTCCGCGTGTTCTGCGGCGATCCGCGCGGCATTGTCCCGGTACTGCTGCCGCTCGGCCTCGTCCTCGGTGAGCCGTACGGGAACGTAGCCGGGCGCGGCGCTGAGTCCGTACCCGGCCAGCAGCGCGGCGTACGCCGAGGCCGTCATGTCGCCGGGGACGTCGCTGTGCACGGCGGTGATGCCGGCGTCGCGGATGACTTCGAGCCGGTTCTCCAGCGACGGCGCGAGGGTGGGGTCGATCCAGCCTTCGGCACTGGCCACCCATTGCAGGGGGTTGATGGCGAGGCGGTCCTGCCTGATCTTCATGTTCTCGGGTCCTTTCGGCGTGCGGTGGGTGGCTCGGGATCAGGGGGCGTAGCGGGGCGCGGGGCGCTCGCAGCTGCTTTCCAGCGCGACGACCCGGCTCTCCTGCTGCGAGATCTCGAAGCTCGCGAGGACTTCCAGGGTGTGGAAGGCGAACTGGGCGTTGGCGCGGTGCGGTTCGCCGGTGAGCGCGCCGACGAGGTCCTGTACTCCCAGGCCCCGGCGGTGCTGCTCGGGTGTGCCCACGGCGCCGAACAGTTCGGTCACCGGGGTGAGCACCTCCCAGTCGGTGTCCTGGTGGCGCTTGATCCGTACGTCGCCGTCGAAGAAGTTGGGGTTCGGCAGCGCGAGGGTGCCCTCCGTGCCGTAGATCTCGATCCGGGGCAGCTCGGTGTCCCAGACGTCGAAGCTCATCAGGACGGTGCCGATGGCTCCGGAGGTGAAGGTCAGCACCGCGGACGCGTGGGTGGGCACCTCGACGGTGATCTCGTCGACCACGCGGTCGGGGCTGGTGACCTTGCGGGTCCTGGCGCCGATGCGGGTGGCCGCGGAGAGCGAGCCGACCGGGCCGAGGCAGTTGATCAGGGCCGCCAGGTAGTAGGGGCCCATGTCGAACACGGGGCCGGCGCCCGGCTGGAAGAAGGAGCGCGGGTCGGGGTGCCAGGTCTCGGCGCGGCTGGAGCGTACGAAGGCGGTGGTGCCGACGACCTCACCGATCAGCCCGGTGTCGATGGCGTGCCGTGCGGTCTGTACGGCGCTGCCCAGGAAGGTGTCGGGCGCCGATCCCAGCAGGCGTCCGGTGCGCGCCGCGGCTTCGAGGATGCTCCGGCCCTCCTCGACGGTGACGGCGAGGGGCTTCTCCGCGTAGACGTGCTTTCCGGCTTCCAGCGCGGCGATGGTGGTCTTCGCGTGGAACTGCGGGGGCGTGATGTTGATGATGATCTCGACGCTGTCGTCGGCGAGGAGTGCGGTGTCGTCCCCCCATTCCGGGATGCCGAACTCGGCGGCGGCCTGCTTGGCGCGGGCCGGGTCGATGTCGGCGACGCGGACCACTTCCAGCTCCGGGAATTTACGCAGGCCTTCGACGTAACGGCCGAATATGTTGCCCGCGCCCAGAATCCCGATGCGGTGCCGCGTGTTCTCCTGAGCCATGAATCTCCTGCGCTTTCTTGTCAGTTGGGGGGCGTGTCGGTCGAGTGGGGCGCACGACGCGCGTCAGGCCACGATCAGTGGGCGCAGGGTGCGGTGGGCGATCTCAAGGCCCGTCTTGACCTTCTCCTCGGTGCCGCTCCACACGGGGTCCTCGTGCTCGACCGAGAGCGTTCCGGTGAAGCCGTTCTCGTACAGGGCGTCCACGACGGCGTTCCAGTCGACCTGGCCGCGGCCCGGGACGCGGTAGCGCCACCAGCCGTTGTCCCAGGGGTCGTCGCGCCCGACCGCCTTGCCGAAGACGCCGTAGCGGTCGATCGCGCCGGGCAGGATCTCGGCGTCCTTGGCCTGAGCGTGGACGATCCGGTCGGCGTACGGCGCGATGGTCTTCACCGGGTCGACACCGATCCAAGTGAGGTGCGAGGGATCCCAGTTGAGGTAGAGCCCGAGGGAGAACATCCACTCCCACAGCTCGGGCGAGTAGGCGAGGTTGCCCGGGTAGCCGTCCGGGTGCCAGCCCTCCATCACACAGTTCTCGATGATGATGCGTACGTCGCGTTCGCCCGCGTACTCGACGAGTTCGGGGAAGATCTTCTCGGCCTCGCGGAGGCTGTGCGCCACGGGTTGGGTCCAGTCGCGGCCGACGAAGGTGCCGACGTACGGGACGTCGAGGGCGGCCGCGGTGTCGATGACCTTCTTGAGGTGGGTATGGATCTCCTCCCGCCGCCCGGCGTCAGGGTGGAGGTTGTTCTCGTAGTACGCGAGCGCCGAGAGCTGGAGCCGGTGACGCTCGAACAACTCCCTTGTCTCGTCCGCCCGTTGGGTGCCGAAGTCGGCCACCGGCAGGTGTGCGGCCTCGAAGTCGCGGCCGCCGGTGACGGGCCAGGCGGCGACCTCCAGGGCCTCGTATCCGGCCTCGTCCGCCCAGGCGGCGATCTGTGCCAGGGAGAGGTTCGGGAGACAGGCTGTGAGCATGCCGAGTTTCATACGGGGGCCTCCTGGCTCTCGTGGTGGGGGACGGGGCCGTCCACGTCGGTCCATCCGAGGGAGCAGGACGACCGCAGCACGGCTTCGACCAGCCGGGCCGAGCGCAGCCCGTCCGCGCCGGTGGGCAGGCCTTCGGGCGCGCCGCCCTCGATGGCCGTATAGGCGTCGGTGACAAAGGAGTTGAAGCAGTCGGCGTACCCCTGGGCGTGTCCGGCGGGCAGCCGGGACAGGCGCCGCTGTTCGGCGGAGCCGTGCTGTGGATCGCGGACGAGAATCCGTGCGCCGTCCTGGGCGCCCAGCCAGGCGGTCTCGGGGTTCTCCTGGTCGAAGACCGCGCTGCCGTCGGCGCCGTCGAGTTCGAACCAGAGCCGGTTCTTCCGGCCTGCCGAGACCTGGGAGACCGTCAGCGTGCCGAGGACACCGTCCTCGGTGCGCAGCAGTACGGCGGCCACGTCCTCGGTGGGCCGGTCGGCGAAGGTGGTGCCGATGCGGGCCGTCAGTTCGGTGAAGCGGACTCCGGCGACCCACTCCACGAGATCGCACCAGTGGGATCCGATGTCGGCGAAGGCCCGCGAGGGCCCGCCCTCCGCCGGATCCACCCGCCACGATGTCGCGTCCTCGGCCAGCAGCCAGTCCTGGAGGTAGCTGCCGTGGATGAGCTGCCATGCCCCGAACTCACCGCGCAGGCGGCGCTCGCGGATCTCCCGGACGAGGGGGTGATAGCGGTAGACGAAGGGAACGGCCAGCAACAGCCCGGCGCGCTCGGCGAGTTGAGTCAGCCGCTCGGCGTCGGCGGCAGCCGTGGCCAGCGGCTTCTCGCAGATCACGTGCTTGCCGGCGCGCAGGGCCGCCTCGGCCTGCGGGACGTGCAGGGCGTTGGGTGTGCAGAGGTGCACCACCGTGACGCTCTCGTCGGCGAGCACCGCGTCGAAGTCCGGATAGCGAGCGGGTACGTCCCACTCCTTGGCGACCTGCGCGCTGCGCTCGGGAGTCGAGGCCACCGCTCCGGCGAGGATCCCGCCGGCCGAGCGGATCGCCGCGGCGTGTACCGCGCCGATCATGCCGGTCCCGATCACGACCGCTCGCAGGGAACCACTCACCGGTGCACCTCCGCCGTCTTCCGACCGACCGCGGCCTGAACGCCGCGTTGCGCATCACCATCGTTTAGTTCGCTGGAAAAGCACAAGAGGCCCTATTTAATTTTCTCCAAGGCCTAAAATCGGTCAAATCTCGGGCCCATACCGAAACGATCTCGTCATGATCCAGACATCCTTGGCCTGAACACCTTGTTGACGGGCGGAAGGTGACGTCATTAGGGTCACCAGAATGCATAAAGGCGACGGATACAGCGAGGGACACACCGCGGGGACGACTCCGTCCTCCCCGGTGCCGGTCGCGCTGCGCAGGGTGCTGGATCTCGTGGTCTCCGGTGAGGCGACCAGCCGTGCGGAGATCTCCCGGCGCAGCGGCCTCGCCCGCTCGACCGTGGGCCAGCAGGTCGACCACCTCGTGGCGCGCGGCATACTCCAGGAGCTGGAGAGCAGGGAGTCGGTCCGGGGGCGCCCGCCACGGGTCCTGACGATCAGCCCGCAGGCCGGGACCATCGCCGTCGCGGACATCGACACCCTGTCGAGCCAGGTCGCCATCGCCGACCTCACCCAGCGGGTGATCGCGCACGAGACCGTGGACGTCCGGATCGACGCCGGCCCCAAGGCGGTGCTGGACGCGGTGACGGAGCGGCTGTCGAGTCTGCTGGCGAAGCACGGCCGCGACCCGGGCCGGGTACGCGAGACGGTGGTCGGCCTGCCCGGTCCCGTCGACTTCCAGCACGGTTGCGCGGTACGTCCGACCGGCATGCCCGGCTGGGACAGCTATCCCGTCGCCGAGCACCTGCGCACCGCGTTCCGCTGCCCGGTCGTGGTGGACAACGACGTCAACCTGATGGCGCTCGGCGAGGCCGGCCAGGCCGAGGCGGACACTCCGCTGCTGTGCATCAAGATCGCCAGCGGTATCGGTGCCGGCATCGTCACCGCGAACGGTGACGTGTACCGCGGAGCCGACGGGGCGGCCGGCGACATCGGCCACATCCGGGCGGTCGGCGGCGGCGATGTGCTGTGCGCCTGCGGCAACATCGGCTGCGTGGGAGCGCTCGCCTCCCACCGGGCGATCCTGCGCAGCCTCGGCATTCCCGAGTCGACGGGCGAGGACCCGCTGCACGGCGCCCACGAGTTGGCGCTGCGGGTGGCCAACAGTGATCCGCCCGCCCTGCACGCGCTGCGCCAGGCCGCCACGGAGATCGGCGAGGTGGTGGCGATGCTGGTGCACATGTTCAACCCGCGCACCCTGGTGCTCGGCGGCCCGTTGAGCGAACTCCGCGACGATCTGCTCTCCGGCGTCCGCGCGGTCGTCTACCAGCGCGCCCTGCCCCTGGCCACCCGCAAACTCACCATCACCACCACCCAGCTCGGCGCCGCGGCCGGGATCCACGGCGGGATCGCGCTCGCCACCCGGGACATCTTCAGCCCGCCGGGCATCGCACGACTCCTGGCGAGCGACCCGACGTAGAGGCTCCTGGCGCGCCGGGCCGTCAAGGGCTCTCGGCGCACCGGACCGCGTAAAGGAATCCCCTACACACTCCAGCCAACTCCCAATTGTCGGCCCGTTCCCGCCGCGCCTAGCGTGAAGGCACGGCGGGAACGAGGACCGCCCGGCAATGCGAGGAGTTCGTCCCATGACGCAGTCGCTGGAATCCCCGGCACCGGTCGATTCCGACGCCCGAGCGGCCGACTTCGACCGCGTGCTGTCCCAAGTGGCCGAGCGGCGCGCGGAGTTCGAGGAGAAGCGGCACGTTCCGCGGGACATGGTCGCCGAGTTCAAACGAGCCGGTCTCTACCGGGCGGGCGCCCCGAAGCGCTTCGGCGGCGACGCGCTGCCGCCGGTCGAGTTCCTGCGGCTCATCGAGCGGATATCGGAGGTCGACGGATCGGCGGGCTGGGTGGCCAGCTTCGGCTCGGCCCTCGTCTATCTGGCCGCGCTGCCCCTGGAGACCCAGGCCGAGTTGTACGCCGACGGGCCCGATGTGGCCTTCGCCGGCGGCCTGTTCCCGGTCCAGCCGGCCGAACTCGTCGACGGTACGTACCGGGTCTCGGGCCGGTGGAAGTTCGCCAGCGGCTGCAAGGGCGCGGACGTCCTCGGTGTCGGCATCAAGGCGAGCGGGGGCAAGGCCGGTCAGCAGAACGCCGGTCGTCCGCTGACCGCCGTGCTGCGCCCCGAGCAGGTGGAGATCGTCGAGAACTGGGACGTCATCGGCCTGCGCGGCACCGGAAGCCACGACCTGGTGGCCGACGGTGCGCTCGTCCCCGAGGAGTGGACGTTCGTACGCGGCGGCGAACCCACCGTCGACGAACCGCTGTACCGCTACCCGACCGTCCCCTATGCCGCCCAGGTCCTTGCCGTGGTCGGCCTCGGAGTCGCCCGCGCCGCACTCGACCAGGCGATCGCCAGCGGCGGACGCGCCGGATTCACCGGCGCCCCCAAGCCCGCCGAACGCGCCACCTACCGCATCGCGGTGGGCCAGGCCGAGGCCCAACTCCGGTCCGCACGCGCCTTCTTCTACGAGACCACCGGCGAGGTGTGGGCAACGGTCGAGGCCGGAGATCCGGCGACCTCCGAGCAGGCCAGCCTGCTCCGGCTCGCCTCCGCCCATCTCGCGAAGAACTCGTTCGAGGTCGTCCGCGCCGCCTACCAGCTCAGCGGCATCCCGGCCATCACCGACGGCCACCCGATGCAGCGCTTCCTGCGCGACGCGTCCGTCGTCCCGCAACACGCCTTCCTCCAGGAGGGCATGTACGACGGCGCCGGCGCGGTCCTCATGGGCGTCGAGCCCTTCCCCGGCTACCTCTAGCCCTCCCGGCCACCTCCGAGCAGCCACTGTCCGGGCATCTCCGAGCAGCCCTGTCCGGCCCACCCCTGAAAGGCGGGAACTCCCCCATGCCCGATTCCGGCGGCAAACCCCTGCGCGTGCTCTTCTGCATCGGCGTCAACCAGAACTTCTTCGATCTGCCCACCGGTCAGGGCAAGGCGGTCTGGGACGGCTTCACGACCATGCTCTCCCAGCTCTGGGAACTGCCCGGCGTGAGCGTCCTCGGCACCATGGACGACGACCAGCACATGGTCGGCCCCTCCGGCTCCTGGCCCTGGACGTCGTACGTCCTCGCCGACGTGACCGACCAGCCGACGGTGGCCGCGGCCTGCAACCTCTTCCGCACCGTCCAGGTCGGCGAGCACGGGCTGTGGCGCTACATGAAGATCGAGGCGCGCGTCGGCCGTCCGCTGCCGGAGCCGGAGGCCACCCGATGACCGTGTCCCCGGAGACTCCCGACATCGCGTCGCTCGTCGAGGACGACCGCGTCGCCGGCACCCTCTACACCGGCCCGGAGCTGTTCGAGCTGGAGATGGACCGGATCTTCCACCGCACCTGGGTGTGGGTGGCCCACGAGAGCGAGATCGCCAAGGCGGGCGACTTCAAGACCGCCTGGATCGGCCGCCGTCCCGTCATCGTCAGCCGCGACCGCCGCGGCGGCATCAATGTCCTCCTCAACCGCTGCCGCCATCGCGGCGCCAGCGTCTGCGACGTCCCCAAGGGCAACGGCAACGGCTTCACCTGCCCCTACCACGCGTGGTCGTACGCCCTGGACGGCACGCTGCGCGGCATCCCCTATCCCGAGGGCTACGAGAACGTCACGGAGAAGAAGGACCTGCCGCTGCAACGCCTCAAGGTGGGGACGTACGCGGGCATGATCTTCGCGAGCTTCAACGACGAGATCGAACCGCTGGAGGACTTCCTCGGCGGGGCGCGGCTGTGGATCGACCGCTTCATGAAGCAGGGCGCCGGCTTCCCGATCAAGGTGCAGGGCGAGCACAAGTTCCGTTTCCAGGGCAACTGGAAGATCCAGCTGGAGAACACGACCGACTGGTACCACTTCCCGATCGTGCACCGCTCCTGGATGTCGTCCGTGGACGCCGAGACCGCGAGCATGCTGTCGATCATGACCGACGAGAGCGCGGTCACCCACGCCCTCGGCAACGGCCACAGCGTGTCCGTGTCCGTCGCCGAGCACGTCGACCTGGACGTCGACGACGGCAGCGAAAAGCTCCAGGACCGCTTCAGCCATGTCATCGAGGAGCTGTCGAAGGACCTGCCGCCGGAGCGCGTGCGGCGGATCGTGCGCTCGCTGCACGGCGCCGGCTTCAACCTCAACCTGTTCCCGAACGTGGCCATGTCGATGTCCTTCTTCCGGGTCCTGCGGCCGGTCTCGGTCGCGGAGACAGAGATCCGGCACGTGGCCCTCGGCCTGGACGGCGGCCCCGAGATCGTCAACCGCGAACGGCTGCGCATCCACGAGCACTTCCAGGGCCCGTTCGGCTTCGGCAGCCCCGACGACGCCGAGGCCTGGAACCGCGTCCAGCGCGGCGTGACCGGCGGCGTCGACATGCCGATCCTCGTCAACCGGGGCCTCGGCCGGGAGAAGCCCAACGACCTGGGCCAGCCGACCTCCCACGCGACCGACGAGACCGGCATGCGCGAGGCGTACGCGATGTGGAAGAGGATGATGACAGATGTCAAGTGACGTTCTCAGTACGACAGTTGGTGACGTCCTCAGTACGGCAGTTGTGGATGCCGAACTGCCGCTCGACGACCCGCGGGCCCTCGCCGCGCTCTCCCTGATCTGGCGCGAGGCCCGCCTCCTGGACGCCAAGCGGTACGAGGAGTGGGACACGCTGTGGGCCGAGGGCGGCGAGTACGTCGTCCCCATCGACCCTCAGACGACGGACTTCGCCGGCTCGCTGAACCTGGTGTACGACGACGACCGGATGCGCCGGATGCGCATCGAGCGGCTGACCGGTGGCTTCTCCATCTCGGCGACGGCCGCGGCCCGTACGGTCCGTACCGTCTCCCGCTTCACGGTCGCCGCCCGTGACGAGTCCGGGGACTCCATCGAGATCCGTTCCGCGCAGGTGGTCGTCGGCTACAAGCGCGGTGAGACCTTCGTCCTGGCGGCCGATCTCACCCACCGCGTCACGTTCACCGCCGACGGTCCCCGGATCGTGCGCAAGGTCGTCCGTCTGATCAACTCCGAGGACGCCGTGACGGCGTCGGGGTTCCTCCTGTGAGCCCGGCAGGGTGGGAGGACGACCAGCCGCGCGTCGTACTGGTCACCGGAGCGGCCCGCGGCCTGGGCGCCTGTATCGCCTCCCGGTTCTACGACCGCGGCTACCGCGTCGCCGTCACCGACCTGGACGAGGAGGCCGCGGTCAAGACCGCCGCCGCCCTGGACCCGACCGGGAGTTCGGCGGTCGGACTCGGCCTGGACGCCCGCGACAAGACCGCGTTCGTACGGGTCCTGGCCGACCTGGTCGCACGCTGGGGCGCCGTCCACGTGCTGGTCAACAACGCGGGCCTCTCCAAGGTCGAGGCGCTGATGGACATCACCCCCGACAGCTTCAGCGCGGTCGTGTCGGCCAACCTCGACGGCACGTTCCTCGGCTGTCAGGTGCTCGGCGCGTACTTCGCCGACCGCGGTTACGGACGCATCGTCAACATCGCCTCGCTCGCGGGACAGAACGGCGGCACGGCGACCGGAGCGCACTATGCCTCGGCCAAGGGCGGCGTCATCACGCTGACCAAGGTCTTCGCCCGTGAACTCGGGCCGCAGGGCGTGACGGTCAACGCCATCTCCCCCGGCCCGCAGGAACTGCCGTCCGTCCGCGAGAACGTCGACCCCGACAGGCTCGCGCAGATCGAGGCCTCGATTCCCGTACGCCGCCTCGGGCGCCCGGAGTTCATCGCCGACATGGCCGTGCTGCTGGCGGCGGACACCGCGGACACGGTGACCGGGGCGTGCTGGGACGCCAACGGCGGCCTCTACCTGCGCTGAGGCCCTCCATGAGCTGAAGTCCCTCGCCCCTTTGATCCCTGCTGGTTCCGCTGGTTCCCACTGGTTCCGCCCCGAACGTGAAGGCAGACGGATGTTCACTGTCACCGTCACCGAGGCCGTCGACGTCACCGACGCGGTCAAGGTCCTCCGGCTGGCCCGCACCGACGGCAGCCCGCTCCCGGGCTACCCGGCCGGTGCCCACATCGACGTGACCGGACCGACCGGAATCACCCGCCCCTACTCACTGTGCGGACCGCCGCACGACCCAGGCGCCTACACCATCGCGGTCAAACGCGAGGAGACGTCCCGGGGCGGCTCCCACGCCCTGCACGACAAGACGGAACCCGGCACGGAGCTGCGCATCGGCGCACCCCGGCAGCTCTTCGGCCTCGACGCCGGCGCGAGCGAGCACCACCTGGTCGCGGGCGGCATCGGTATCACGCCGCTGCTCGCGATGGCGTACGAACTCCTCGCCACCGGTGCGGACTTCAGGCTGCACTACGTGGCGCGGAGCCGGGCCGAGGCGGCCTTCGCGGACCGGCTGGAGGAGTCCGCCTTCGCCGGCCGGGTCGTCCTCCACCTCGGGCACGGGCGGGAGGCGGCGGTCCAGGCCCTCTCCGCCGCGCTCACGGATCTCCCGGCGAGCGCGCACGTCTACACCTGCGGCCCCCAGGGGTTCATGGAACAGGTCACCGCGCTCGCGTCCCGCAGCGTGCCGGAGGACCAGATCCACTCCGAGCTGTTCCAGGCGGCGGACCAGCCGGACGCCGCCCCCGCCGAGAGCTTCGAGGTCGAACTCGACACCGGCGAGGTCTACACCGTGCCCGCCGACAAGAGCATCGCCGAAGTGCTGGAGGACAACGGAGTCCCGCTCGACACCTCCTGCCGCGAAGGCATCTGCGGCACCTGCGTCCTACGGGTCCTCGACGGCGAGCCCGACCACCGCGACCACTGCCTGACCGCCAAGGAAAAGGCGGCGGGCGACCAGATCGCCGCGTGTGTCTCCCGCTCCAGGTCACCCCGCTTGGTGGTCGAGCTGTGGTGAGCGGGCACGCCGAGCGATGCGCCGGAGTCCGGCGCGGAGAGGAACGAACGACCATGAACGCGTACGACACCCAACACGCCCCGGACCGGGCGGACTTCAGGGAGGCGATGGCGCACCTTCCCGCGGCCGTCAACATCCTGACGACGGACGGACCGAACGGCCGCTGCGGCATCACCGTCAGCGCGGTCTGCTCGGTGACCGACGATCCGCCGACCGTCCTGGTCTGCGTCAACCGCAAGAGCGCCATGCACGACGTCTTCAGCGCCAACGGCCGCGTGTGCGTCAACGTACTCGGCGGAGATCAGCAGGAGTTGGCGCTGCACTTCGCCGGCGCGACCGAGGCGTCCATGGCCGAGCGCTTCACCTGGGACGTCTGGGACCGGACGCATGACGTGCCGGTGCTCAAGGACGCGGTGGTGACCGTGGTCGGCACCATCAAGGAGTCCAAGGCCATGGGCACCCACAGCGTGCTGTTCGTCGAGATCGAGCGGATCCGCACCCGGCCGGGCGGCCACAGTCTCGTCTACTTCAACCGCGCCTTCCACCGGCTGGACTCGGCGCCGCCGGTGGCCTGTTGAGGAACAGCCCGCTGAAATCCGCCCGTTGAGCAACAGCCCATTGAACTGCGCCTGTTGAGGAACACCCCTACTTCGAAAGCAGGTTGACGTGCCCTCACTGACCTCCGCCGCGCACGACCCGCGCGAAGCGGTCGACGGCGCGCTGCGCCGCCTGGCCGAGACCGAGCCGGACATCCGTGCCTGGACTCTCGTCGACGCGAAGGGTGCGCGCAAGGCGGCCGAGGGCATCACGGACGGGCCGCTGCGGGGTGTGCCGGTCGGCGTCAAGGACATCATCGACGTCGCCGGGCTGCCCACCGAGTGCGGCTCCCCGCTGCGGCGAGGGCGGATCGCCACCTCTGACGCCTGGCTGGTGGACCGGCTGCGCCGGGCGGGCGCGATACCGCTGGGCAAGACAGTCACCACCGAGTTCGCTTACTTCCAGCCGGGCCCGACCCGCAATCCGCACAACCTCGCCCACACTCCGGGCGGTTCCTCCAGCGGGTCCGCGGCGGCGGTCGCGGCGGGCGTGGTGCCGTTGGCACTGGGCTCGCAGACGGCGGGTTCGCTGACCCGGCCGGCGTCCTTCTGCGGTGTCGCCGGGTATGTCGCCCCCGTCGGCGCCTGGTCGACACGGGGGATCACCGGGCTCAGCCCGAGCCTGGACGCACCGGGACTGATCACCCCCGGAGTCACCGAACTGGCCGCCGTGGTCGAGGCGGTCGACGGCACCAGGGCCGAAGTCCCGGACTGGACCGGGGTGTTGGTCTGGCGCGGCACCGAACTGGCCGACATCGACCCGGCGATGCTCGACGCGCTGGACCGCACCGCCAAGGCCCTGACGGCGACCGGCGCCAAGGCGAACGACCTGGGCGGCCAGGTCCGGACACCCGAACTCGCCGAGACCCACGCCACCGTCATGGCGTACGAGGCAGCGCGTTCCCTGGCCGCCGAGGCGGAGTACCCGGAGTCGCTGAGCACGCCCCTGCGCGAACTGCTGGAGCGTGGCCGCCGGACCTCCGAGGGCGAGTACCGCAGGGCACAGCACATCGCCGGCACCGCCCGCACCCGGGTTCTCGACCTGCTCACCCGAGTCGATGTGATCCTCGCTCCGGCCGCCCCGGGCCCCGCCCCGTACGGCCTGGACGCCACCGGTACCCCCGTGCTCAGCCGCCCCTGGCAACTGCTCGGCCTGCCCGTCGTCACCGTCCCCGGCCACCGCGACCCGCACGGTATGCCGCTCGGCCTCCAACTCATCGGCCACCCCGACCACGTTGCCCGCCTGCTCGGCATCGCCCGTCACACGGAGGCGGTCATCCAGGAGACCCCGGGCGGCACCCGATGAAGATCACCGCGATCGAGACGATCCCGTACTCGATCCCGTATCTGAAACCCCTTCGCTTCGCGAGCGGTGAGGTGCACAGCGCCGAGCACGTGCTCGTCCAAGTCCACACCGACGAAGGGCTGGTGGGCGTCGCCGACGCACCGCCCCGCCCCTTCACCTACGGCGAGACACAGCAGTCCGTGATCGCCGTCATCGAGAAGATCTTCGCCCCGCAGCTCACCGGCATGGACGTGTTCGCCCGCGAGCAGGTGCACGCCCGTCTCCACCGCACCGTCGGCAACCCGGCCGCCAAGTCGGCCGTGGACATGGCTCTTTGGGACATAGCAGGCCAGGCCCTGAGCCAACCCGTCACCCAACTCCTCGGCGGTTACACCGACCGGATGCGCGTCTCGCACATGCTCGGCTTCGACGCCCCGGAGCGGATGGCCGAGGAGGCCGAGCGGATCCGGGACACGTACGGCATCACCACCTTCAAGGTGAAGGTGGGGCGGCGGCCGATCACGCTCGACCTCGATGTGTGCCGGGCTCTGCGCGAAGTCCTGGGCGACGAGGCCGAGTTGTACGTGGACGGCAACCGCGGCTGGACCGCCTCGGAGTCCGCCGCCGCCCTGCGCGCGCTCGAACCCGTCGGCATCACCCTCGCCGAGGAGCTGTGCCCGGCCGACGACGTGCTGGGACGGCGATGGCTCGTACGGCAGTGTCCCGTGCCGTTCGTCGCGGACGAGTCCGCCACCACGCCCGCGGAGGTGACCCGCTCCCTGCTGGACGGCGCGGCCACCGCGATCAGCGTCAAGACCGCCCGCACCGGCTTCACCCAGTCCCAGCGCGTGCTGTTCCAGTGCGAGGGGATGGGTGCCGAGGTGGTGATGGGCAACCAGATCGACGGCCAGTTGGGCACGGTGTGCACGGTCGCCTTCGGCGCCGCGTACGCCGCCGCCTCCCGCCGTGCCGGCGAACTCTCCAACTTCCTGGACATGAGCGACGACCTGCTCACCGAACCGGTCACGATCGCCGACGGCACGATCGCCGTACGGGACCTGCCCGGTCTGGGCGTCGCGATCGACCCGGACAAGCTCACCCGCTACCGCCAGGACCGCTGAACCGCATTTCCCGACCGGCAAAGGAGCCGCACATCATGTCCGACACCACGCTGAAAGCCACCGCCGCCGCATCCGGCGCTTCCGCCACCGACCGCTTCCGCACCGACAAGGCCACCGCGACCGCCCAGGCCGTCGCCGACACGGAGCGCGTCAACACCCTTGCCACCGAGCTGATATCCGCCGTGCACGACGTCATCCGCCGAAACCAGGTGACGTACGAGGAGTACAACGCCCTCAAGGCATGGCTGATCTCCGTGGGCGAGGACGGCGAGTGGCCGCTCTTCCTGGACGTGTGGATCGAGCACGTCGTCGAGGAGGTCGCGGGCGCCGAGCGCGAGGGGAGCAAGGGAACCATCGAAGGGCCGTACTACGTGCCGGGCGCTCCCGGCCTCCCCAGTGTCAGCACCCTGCCGATGCGCGAGGACGAGGCCGGCACCCCGCTCCTCTTCCAGGGCCAGGTCACGGGGGTCTCGGGCGAGCCCCTGTCCGGCGCGCTGCTGGAGATGTGGCAGGCCGACGACGACGGCCTGTACGCGCAGTTCGCACCCGGCATCCCCGAGTGGAACCTGCGCGGTGCCGTCACCGCCGACGACAAGGGGCACTTCGCGGTGCTCACCATCCAGCCCGCCCCCTACCAGATCCCCACCGACGGATCCTGCGGCGCGCTCATCACCGCCGCCGGGTGGCACCCCTGGCGCCCGGCCCATCTGCACCTGAAGGTCTCCGCTCCCGGCCACGAGACGCTCACCGCCCAGCTGTACTTCCGCGGCGGCGAACACGTCGAGGACGACGTGGCCTCCGCCGTGAAGCCGGAACTCGTCATCGACCCGCGGCCGGTGGGCGACGGCGGCAGGCAGGTCACCTACGACTTCGTCCTCGATCCCGCTTCCTGATCGGAGACCGTCATGCTCTTCGCCGTCCACATGGCCGTGAACCTGCCCCCCGATCTCGACCCAACGCTCCGGGCGTCGACCGTCGCCGCCGAGAAGGAGTACGCCCAGAAGCTCCAACACTCCGGCGAATGGCTGCACTTGTGGCGCTGCGCCGGCCAGTACTCCAACCTCAGCGTCTTCGACGTCACCGACAACGACCGGCTCAACGAACTCCTGTGGGGACTGCCGCTCTTCCCGTACATGGACGTCACCGTGACCCCGCTGGCCCGGCATCCCTCCTCGATCCGCTGACCAACGGCACAGGCGGGCCGCCGCGTCACCTCATCAGCGCCCGGCCTGTGGGGCCGACGACGCGTCGATGCCGTTGAACACGGCGTCGAGGAGGCCGTTGATGAACTCGTCGGTCGGAGCCTGCCGTACGAGCAGCCGGTAGAGCATCGCCCCGATGAGCGCTTCGGCAACGGCCGCGGTCGACGTGTCCGCCCTCAGCTGTCCCAGGCGCACCGCGCCGTCCAGGCGGGCGGTGAGGGCGGCTTCGTTGGCGGCGGTGAGGCGCTCGTAGAACTTCGCCGCCACCTCGTCGCTCTCGGCCGCCGCGGCGGTGCACGCGCGGATCAGGGAGGCGTTCTCGGTCTCGGCGAGGAAATCGGCGAAGCCTCGCAACCAGGTGCGCAGGTCACCGCGCACCTCGCCGCTGTCCGCGACCACGGCGGTCCTGGCAGGGACGTACCCCTCCAGGATGCACTCGGCGACGAGCTCGTTCTTGGAGCGGTACCAGCGGTAGACGGTCTGCTTACCGGCGCCGGCGGCCGTCGCGATGCGGTCGATGGACAGCTTGTCGTACCCGCTGGCCGCCAGCTCGTCGCGGGTCGCCTCCAAGATGGCCTGCCGTGTGCTCTCGCTCCGCGTACGCCCCCGCTGTGAGTCAGACATGTTGACGAGATTAGCCGGAGAGGTAGGGTGAAAGAGAAAGCGAGACAAGTTGTCTCGAAAATAGGCGGGAGGCGCGACGTGAGCACAAAGGTGCTGGTCATCATCGGAGCCGGCGGCATGGGCCTGGCGGTGGCGCGCCGACTGGGCGCGGGCCGTACGGTCCTGCTGGCCGACATCGGCGAGGACGTCCTCAAGGCCGCCGAACGGACGCTGGGGGACGAGGGCCTCACCGTGGCCACGCAGGTGGTCGACGTGACCTCGGCCGCCTCCGTCCAGGACCTGGCGCGGACCGCGCAGGCGGCCGGCGAGGTCGACCAGGTCGTGCACACCGCCGGGCTGTCCCCCGTCCAGGCACCCGCGCAGGCGATCCTCAAGGTGGACCTGCTCGGCGTGGCGCTCGTCCTGGACGCGTTCGCGCCCGTCATCGCCACCGGAGGCGCCGGCGTGGTGATCGCCAGCATGGCCGGACACATCGCCGCCGCGCTCACCCCCGAGCAGGAGAGCGCCCTCGCCAGCACCCCCGCCGACCAACTCCTGCAGCTGCCGTTCCTCAGCCCGGACCACGTCACCGACCCCGCGGCCGCCTACGGGATCGCCAAGCGCGCGAACCATGTGCGCGTCGCGGCCGCCAGTACCGCCTGGGGCGAGCGCGGTGCCCGGCTCAACAGCATCAGCCCCGGTGTGATCTCCACCCCCATGGGACAGCAGGAACTCGCCGGCCAGGCCGGTCAGCTCATCCGCGCCCTGGTCGACGCCTCCGGAACCGGCCGCCTCGGCACGCCCGGCGACATCGCCGCCGCCACCGCCTTCCTGCTCGGCCCGGACGCCTCGTTCATCACCGGCACCGACCTCCTGGTCGACGGTGGCGTCGTCGCCGCCGTGAAGTCCGGCCACCTCGGCCCGCTGACCTCGCCGGGCGAGTAGCCGCGCCGGGCGTCGCAGCCGCGGTTACCGTCAGCCATCCCGACGTCAACTGGGCCGCCGCCACGCCTTTTTCAGAGGCGGTCGCGCTTCAGCCCTGCTGGGGTGTTGCGCGCGCCGGCGGCCACGCCCTGGGGCGAGACGGCGTCGATCGCGGCGGTCTCATCCGCGGTCAGTTCGATCGCTGTCGCCGCCGCGTTCTGCTCCAGATAGTGGCGCTTCTTGGTGCCGGGGATCGGCACCGTGCCCTGGTTCACGACCCATGCCAGTGCCAGCTGAGCGACCTCGATGTTCCGTTGCTCGGCCAGCTCTCGAAGCTTGTCGACGATCTTCAGGTTGGCGTCGATGTTCTCCTGGCTGAACCGGGGCAGGTTACGGCGGGCGTCGGTGGCCTCAAGGTCGTCGACGGTACGGATGTTGCCAGACAGGAAGCCGCGGCCCAGGGGTGAGAACGGCACGAAGCCGATGCCCAGCTCACGCAGCGTGTCCAGCACTCCGTTGTGCTCGGCGTCGCGCTCGAACAGCGAGTACTCCGACTGGACCGCGGTCAGCGGGAAGGTCGCGTGCGCGCGCCGGATCGTCTCGGGCGAGGGTTCGGAGATCCCGACGTAGCGCACCTTGCCCTCGGCCACGAACTCGCCCATGGCTCCGACCGTCTCCTCGATCGGCACGTTCGGGTCGGTGCGGTGCAGGTAGTAGAGATCGATGTGGTCGGTCTCCAGGTGCCGGAGGGAACGCTCCAGCGCCTTGCGCGCATACGCCGGGCTGCCGTTGAGGACACCGGCCGTCGTTCCGTCATCGGCGATCTCGACGGCGAACTTCGTCGCGATCGTCACCTCGTCCCGGCGGCCCTTCAGCGACCTGGCCAGCAACTGCTCGTTCAGGAAAGGACCGTAGACCTCGGCGGTGTCCAGGAACGTCACCCCGAGCTCGACGGCCCGGTGGATCGTGGCGACCGACTCGGCGTCGTCGCGGCCTCCGTAGAAGGCGCTCATCCCCATGCATCCCAGGCCCTGCGCGCTCACGACCAGCCCCTGTGAACCGAGTTCACTCGTCTTCATGACTTCCTCAGCATTCCGGCAGCAAGCCGCTGCCCATAGAGATCGGTCTTTCTGTCCGCCGCCGGGCAGCCGCAGACGCCCGTCGTGCGGACCATGCCGTCCTCGGTGCCCGACCTACGTCAGCCTTTACGCCGCGTGCGGGGTGGGGGCGACGATGCGGGTGGCAGTTCGGGAAGCCCCGAGGACCGGCCCGTTTCGCTGACGAAGCGCGCCAGCAGTCGTCCGAACACGGCCACGTCCTCGTCGGCCCAGTCGCCGAACAGCTGCCTGAGCGCTTCCTGCTGCCGCGCCCGGGTCACCGTGAGACGTCGACGCCCCTTCGGGGTGAGCTTGAGCAGTTGTGCCCTGGGGAGGTGTGGGGCGGGGACCCTCAACAGCAGCCCCTGCGCCTCCAGTTCGGCCAGCTGGCGGCTGACGGTGGACTTGTCCAGACCGTAGACGTCCGCCAGGTCCTTCGCGTGCGGGCTCGGAGCGGAGTCGACGTAGCTCAGCACGCCGAACGCGACGAACGACAGCCCCTGGTACATGTCGTTGGACTGGGTCCTCGTGCTGCGCGTGAACTGGACGATCGCCTGGTGGATCTCCTCGATCGGGTCCCGGTCAGCCTCCATGCGGCCATCCTGCGAGTTGCATCGCACAACTGTCAAGGTTGTGCCGTGCAACTCTGGTGGCCTCGATCACGCGAGGACGGAGTGCGGGAAGCAGTCCTGGGCGCGTCGGGCGATCAGGTTCGCGAAGTCGACGACGACGGGCGTGGGGGTGCGGGCTCCGGCATGGATGAGGCCGATGGCCCGGAAGGCGTCGGGATCCTCCAGCGGCAGCTCGGTGATGCCGGGAGTCTCCTCGGGTGCGGGAGGCAGCACGGCCACGCCGAGTCCGGCCGCGACGAAGCCGCGGATGGTGGCGATCTCCGAGCCGTGGAAGGCGGCGTGCGGGGTGAAACCGGCCGACTCGCACAGGGTCGTCACCAGGTGGTGCAGACCGTAGCCGGGACTTGCCATCACGAAGTGCTCCGCCGCCGCTTCGGCCAGTCGCACCGAGCCGCGCCCGGCCAGACGGTGCCCCGCGGGGACGGCCAAGCGCAGGGGCTCACGGACGAGGGGTCGGGCGGTGACATCGGATTCGTCGGGCAGCGGGGAGGTCAGGCAGAGGTCCACCTCCGCGTCGCGCAGGTGTTCCAGCAGGTTCGCGGCGCTGTCCTGGACGAAGTCGAACCGGACGCCCGGGTGTTCCTCGCGGAACCATTTGACCAGCAGCGGCACCGGAGCACTGCCCAGGGCGGGCAGGAAGCCGAAGGAGATCGCGCCGGGAGAGTCGGTGATCCGGCGCAGCTCCTCGTAGCCCGCGGCGAACTCCCCCAGCCCTCGCTGCACTCGGGCGAGAAAGGCGCGGCCGGGCCGGTTCAGTCGCAGGCCACGCCGCTCGCGGTCGAACAAAGGCGTACCGACCGCGGCCTCCACCCGGGCGATGCTGCGACTGACCGTCGACTGCGGCACACCCAACTCGTCGGCGGCGCCGGTCAGGTGCTCCAGTCGGGCCACGGCCGCGAAGCGGACCAGGTCCGGGCAGAGTCCCGCCAGCGGAGCGAGGCGGTCGGAGTGGACCGGCGCGGCACGACTGAATGACTGTTCCATGGACGGAACGATATTCGCCATTCCATGCATTGGACGCATCCATCAGGACGTCCTAGCGTCGTTCGGGTGACTGACAGCAACGCTCTCCCGGCCGCTCACGCGCGGGGCGATTCGGGATTCCGAAGGGCCACCCTGGCACTGCTGGCCGCCGGGATCACGACCTTCATGACGCTGTACTGCGTCCAGGCACTCCTGCCGGCCCTCTCCACCGACCTGCACCTCTCACCCGCCGCGGCCTCACTGACCATCTCGGTGTCCACGGCCGCCATGGCCGTGGCCGTCGTACCGCTGACCGTCCTGTCCGACGCGTGGAGCCGCACCGGGATGATGGCGCTGTCGCTGTCATCGGCCGCGGTCCTGGGCATCGCCTCGGCCTTCGCGCCGAACTTCACGACGCTGCTGGTCATCCGCGCGCTGGAGGGCCTGGCCCTGGCCGGCCTCCAGGCGACCGCCATGTCCTACCTGTCCGAGGAGGTGCACCCGGGGTCGCTCGGGCACGCGATGGGTCTGTACGTCGCCGGCAACGGCATCGGCGGAATGGCCGGCCGGCTGATCGCCGACGGCATCCTGGAGGTCACCGGAAGCTGGCGCTGGGCACTGGGCGGAGTCGGTCTGGTGGCCGCAGCCGCAGCCGTCTTCTTCCGCCTGTCGGTCCCGCCCTCCGTGCGCTTCGTACGCCGCGAACCACAGGCCCGCGCACTGGCGGCGGGCATCACCAAGGCCCTGCCCGACAGCGGCCTGCTGCGCCTGTACGTCATCGGCTTCATGGCCATGGCCGCGTTCGTCACCGTGTACAACTACCTCGGGTTCCGGCTGATCGCCGCGCCCTTCCACCTCTCCCAGACGGTGGCGGGGCTGCTGTTCGTCGCCTACATAGCCGGCTCGTTCTCCTCGACCACCGCGGGGCGGCTCGTCGACCGCCACGGCCGCGGCCGCGTCCTGTGGCCCGCGCTCGTCATCGCCCTGGCCGGCCTCGCCACCATGCTGGTCCCCAACCTGGTCACCGTCATCGTCGGACTGGTCGTCTTCACCATCGGCTTCTTCGCGGCCCACGCGGTCGCCAGCGGCTGGGTCGCCGCCCGGTCCGCCGCCATGGGCGCCCAGGGCTCGGCGGTCTACCTCTTCCTCTACTACCTCGGCAGCGCCATCGGCGGCTCCCTGGGCGGACTGGCCTACTCCGCGACCGCATGGCACGGCATCACCCTGTACTGCGGCGCACTGTTGGCCATCGCACTCATCAGCGCCGTGACCCTGCGCCGCCTGCGCCGACCGAACCCGCCGAGCCCGGCCGTCGACCGCGACACCACGACCGACACGTCCACCGCCAAGACCCCAACTCCCAACTGAGCACTCGGTGAGGAGTCATCTCGTCTGCGGGAGGGACACGGTGATCTCGGTGCGTCGCCCCAACCCGCCTGGTCCTGGCACACGTTCACTCCGCGCGGACAGCGATGTGCGCCGTTGAGGAGGAACCCCTGGCCGGTGGTCCGGCGGAAGTAACGGAAGCCGAATCGCCTCTCGCACCGGTCGACCACGGTGCCCCGCGCCGAGAGCAGCATGGACACCGCCCGGTACAGATCGGGAGTCTCCGGGCTCCACAGCGGCACGCCCCCGATGACCCCGGTCGTCTGCCGAACGGTGGTGACGCCCGGGGCATGGATGTCGGCGGTCCGGTCCGGAGGTTGTCGCGTGGGTCCCACGCCAGTCCACGTGCCCCGTCAACGCCGGGACCCGGTCCGGGATCATGGTCCGTAACGACATCACCGGTACGGCCTCGCCGGGCTGCCCGATCCTCGCGCTCTCCCCTGGCCACGGTGTCACCCTGCAGTGGAACAAGAGCGGTGACGGCCAGGTGGACAGCAACATCGAGACGGACGGCACCACCGTCTACCCGGCCTGGCTCAAGCTGGTCCGCTCCGGCGCCACCTTCACCGGCTCCGGACTCAGGTCGGGCCGAGCGTGCCCCGCTCCCACCACCCGGCGGCCTCGGCGGAAGTCCGGACGGCGGGGCGGGGTGAGGGCGTCGGCTGAGGTACGCCTCGACGCGCGGACCGGGCGGCGCGGCCGGCGAGAAGGTCCCGGCGAGGTCTGCCCCGACGGGCGTCGGCCGACCCTCGTGACACGCTCCCCCGACGACCCCACCACCTGGACCGTGCTGTGCCCGAGGGACGTCTCTCACCCCGCGCGGCCTCACGGGTCGGCGATCCGGGACATCCCTGCGGCCCGGCACCCGAATCCGCCAAGAAGGCCGTTCCACGGCTGCCCGGCCCGCTACGCGCTCACGTCGTCCGGCGTACGGACTGGCGGATGACCAGCTGGGTGCTGAGCACCACGTGGTCGTCGCCGACGCGCTCCTCACGCCCCAGCGCCAGGCGTACGGCGGTGCGGCCCAGTTCCTCGTACGGCACCCGGACCGTGGTGAGCGACGGCGACAGGTCGGCGGCGAAGGGCACGTCGTCGAAACCCACGACCGACACGTCGCCGGGGACGTCGAGACCGGCCTCGCGGAGGGCGGCGAGCACTCCGACGGCCACCATGTCGGTGCCGGCGAAGACCCCGGTGAAGCCCAGCCCGGAGCGCAGGGCGTCCCGGGTGCGCTGGTAGCCGGAGGCACGGGTGTACAGACCCGAGCTGTCCAGCTCCTCGGCGTACGGCACACCGTGGGCCCGCAGGGCCTGGCGGTAGCCGGCCCGGCGGTCCTCGGAACTGCTCTGCAGGGGTTCACCGCCGAGAAAGAGGATGCGCCGGTGTCCCGCCGTGAGCAGATGGTCGGCGGCCTGGAAAGCGCCTCCCTTGTTGTCGTAGTCCACGACCGTGACCGGCAGCCCTTCGGGCAGCGGCGGGCGCCCGCACAGCACCAGCCGGGAACCGGCCGCGTCCAGGGCGGTGGCGTACTGCGCCATGCGCCGGTGATAGGTGTCGTCCGGCACCACCCCGCCGACCAGGACGACCGCTGCCGCGTGCTGCTCCCGCATGAGCTGAACCAGATTGTCCTCGCGGTCCGTGTCGCCGTGGGTGGCGCAGACCAGGCTCAGCCGGCCTCGGGTGGCCGCCTCCTTCTCGACCCCGGCGGCGACATGGGCGAGCGAAGGGCCGGTGATGTCCTGGATCACCAGGGCGATGGGGCCCGCGACCTGGCCGGACAGCGCCTTGGCGTGGACGTTCACCACGTAGTGGAGTGACTCGACCGCCGTCATGACGCGGGCCCGGGTCTCCTCGGAGACCGGGTAGTTGCCGGCGAGGGTTCGGGAAACGGTTGCTACCGACACGCCCGCTTTCGCGGCGACGTCCCGGATCGTGCTGGGCTTGTCCTGCCCGGTGCTCCCACCTCGGCGTTTACCGTTCCCTGTTCGGCGGCTCGTCGCCCGAGCTCCTGTTTCCTGATCCGTCACAGCTCGACGTTACTGCATCGGGAGCCACTTGAAGCAGGCCGCGGCGAGAACTACCGTCGCCTCGAAAGTAAACGTATTCTCCACCCGAAGACCTGCTGACACCGGAGAACACCGCTCATGTCCACAACCCACCTTCGCTGGGGAACCGACGCGTTGTCCCTGCTCGTCTCCGTCGACCCGGCGGGCCCCGCGCGACTCCTCGCGGCGGGCGAAGCGGCGTCGCTGCCCGACCCGGCACGCGAACCGGAGCGGTGCGCGCTCCTCCTGCACCGAGCGTTGCCCCTGGTCGAGATCCAGACCACGGACGGCGGACGCCTGGGCACATCCGGAAAGCGCCACGTGGACGGAGCGGTCTCACGTGGCCTGCGCTGCACCGGCCACGAGGAGCACACCGCCGCCGGTGTGCACACCCTGCGGGTGCGGATGGCCGACGAAGACAGCGGTCTGCGCGCCACCGCCGTCTATACGGTGCGCGAGGACGCCCCCGTGCTGCACGCCGAGGCGTTCGTCGAGAACAGCGGCGACCACGCCACCACACTGGAGTACGTCTCCTCCTTCGCCCTGTCCAACCTCGCGCGGCACCTGCCGGACGGCGAACGCTGGGAGGACGGTCTCGCGCTCTGGCTCGCCGCCAACCCCTGGAGCGGCGAGTTCCGCTGGTCGCGAGCCACGCTCGCCGAGCGCGGACTCCACGACGTCGGCATGGTCCGGTACGGCCAGACCGGCTCGAAGAACCGCGTCGCCCTGACCAGCACCGGCTCCTGGTCCTCCTCCGAACACCTGCCGATGGCCTGCCTGGAGGAGCCCACGACCGGTCGTGCCCTGCTCTGGCAGATCGAGCACAACGGCTCCTGGCACGCCGAGTTCGCCGACCGCTTCGACGACGTGTACCTCGCTCTCTCCGGCCCCACCGACCGCGAACACCAGTGGCGCCGCCGCCTCGCCCCGGGCGAGTCCTTCCACACCGTCCCGGTCACGGTCGCCCTCGTCCCCGAGGGTGGCTTCGAGACCGCGCTCGCTGCGCTCACCACCCACCGCCGCGCTGCCCGCCGACCGCACCCCGACCACGATCAACTCCCCGTAGTCTTCAACGACTTCATGAACAGCCTGATGGGCGAGCCCAGCACTGAGGCCCTGCTCCCGCTGGTGGACGCGGCGGCTGCGGCGGGCGCCGAGGTGTTCTGCATCGACGCGGGCTGGTACGACAACGAACCGTCCGGCACCGTGGGCCCCGGCGGGGTCCCCGGCTGGTGGGACGCGGTGGGCGAGTGGGAGGAGTCGGCGTCCAGGTTCCCGGGTGGACTGGCCGAGGTCGTGGACCACATCCGCACAGCCGGACTGGTACCGGGGCTCTGGCTGGAGCCCGAGGTGGTCGGCGTGCGCAGCCCGGTCGCCGCCGCGCTGCCCGACGAGGCATTCTTCCGCAGGGACGGCGTACGCGTGGCGGAATGGGGCCGCCATCAACTGGACCTGCGCCATCCAGCCGCCCGCGCCCACCTCGACACGGTCGTGGACCGGCTGGTACGTCACTACGGCGTGGGTTATCTGAAGCTCGACTACAACATCGACATCGGCGCGGGTACCGACGGCCCGGACGGCACCGACAGCCCCGGCGACGGCCTGCTCGGCCACAACCGCGCCTACCTCGACTGGCTCGACGGCGTCCTCGACCGACACCCGTCACTCGTCCTGGAGAGCTGTGCGGCCGGCGGCAGCCGCACCGACCACGCGATCCTGTCCCGGCTGCCCATCCACTCGGTCACCGACCAGCAGGACTTCCGGTTGCTGCCCGCCATCGCCGCCGCCGCTCCCACCGCGGTCACTCCTGAGCAGGGCGCGATCTGGGCGTATCCGCTGCCGGAGCACACCGACGCCGAGCTCGGCATGGTGATGGTGTCGGCGATGCTGGGCCGCATCCACCTCAGCGGTCGCCCCGATCTCCTGACACAGCATCAGATGTCCATCGTGTGCGAGGCGTTGGCCACCTACAAGACCTACCGTCACCTCCTGCCGACCGCTCACGCCCACTGGCCGCTCGGCCTGCCGGGCTGGCGCGACGGCTGGCTCGCCCTCGCGCTCACCACGGCCGACGACACGACCCTGCTGGCTCTGTGGCGCCGCGACGGCGCTCCCGAGACCGTGCACGTCCCGCTCCCCTGGGCCCGCGGCGACGACCGTCCCCGGGTGCTGTTCGAAGCCGGAACGCGGGCGACTCTCGACTGGGACGAGTGCGGGCACGCCCTGCGTGTGGGCCTGCCGGCCCAGTGCTCCGCGGTGCTGATCGCCTTCGAGTCCGCCGCGCGGACCTGAGTCGGCTGAACGCGGGACGGCACAGGCGGCGGCCCTCGCCCGGTGCCGAGGCCGCCGCCTGTTCCCCTTGGCTGCTACTGCGGCAGTGAGTTGAACTGCAGCAGCTGGACTTCGGCGATGTCGGTGTTTCCGCCGTGTTCGTCGAGGACACGCAGCATCGGGAGTGACTGGTGCGTCGGCAGCTTGAACAGGTACCACTGCTGATCACTCGTCACGCCGGACACGGTCAGGACGGTCTGCCAGGTGGTGCCGCCGTCGGTGGAGCCTTGCAGCACCGTCCCGTTGGCCCGGCTCGCGAACGACGCGCGAGGGCGGATCCGTACGCCGTCGAAGTCCAGCGAGGACCCGTCGGTCGGCTTCACCGTCACCCAGCCGTTGGCGGTGGTCGTGTCGGTGGCGGTGGTGACGTCGCCGTCGAACATGCGCCATCCGTTGGCGGCCGTGGTGCCGGTGCCGGGCCACTGCGGGGTGGACGCGTCGACCCAGGACTGCTGGACGGCGACGGCCACCACATGGTCGTTCCACAGTTGAAGCGAGGACCCGTCGGTGGTCTGGTAGACCGTCGAGCCGAGTCGGCCGTCGGATGTCGTGCAGTCGGCCGTGAACCGCAGTGCGCGGCCGAAGGCCACGTTCTCCGGGAGCACGGCGGTGGCGGTCCAGTGCTTGTCGTCGGTGCTGGTGACCGTCGCGTCGACACCTTCGATGCTGACGTCGACGGTGGCCAGTGACTGCGTGGCCACCAGGTCGAGGGTCACGGTGTCACCGTTGACGGCCTGGCCGGCGACGGGGTCGTCGGAGGAGAGCTTCGCCGACGAGATCGCCTGTGCCGTCTCGAAGCGGTCGCCGTGGATGCGGAACTCGCTGAAGGAGGAGAGCCCGGGGTAGTTCGGGTCAGTGGCCACTCCCGGATCGTCCACCTGGATCTTGAAGAACCGGAACGACAGGTCCTTGACCGCGTCCCGGACCGGGATCGTCTCCATGGCGAAACCCGGGGACGTGTTGGTGGTCTCGCGCGAGGTGAGCAGGGTCCAGGTCTGGCCGTCGTTCGAGCCGTAGACGTTGGCTCCCTGCGATCGGTTGGCGAAGTTGTACCGGGCCTGGAGGCCGAACGCGCCGGCCTTCACCCGGAATCCGGCCCCGAAGTCCACAGTGGACGCAGCCGTCAGATCGCCGGAGGTGGTGTTGATGTCACCGTCGACCAAGTTCGCCACAGACGTGGCGGACAGCGCCGAGGTCACCAGCGAGGGGTAGTCCAGCGAGCCGTCGTCGGCGAGGACCGGGGTGAGCAGTTCCAGCGCCTTCACCGCGTTCTGCACGCTGGTCAGACCGGCCAGGAAGGTGCTGTCGTCGGCGGTGTCGATCGTCGCCTGGACGGATGCCACGGTGGCATTGAACGCGCCGAGGGTCTGCTTGACGTACGCCGTCTTGGAGTCGAAGCCGGCCTGAGCCTCCGTCAGCGCGCTGGCCCTGTCGGACGTGACCACCAGGCTGACGTTCAGAACGGTGTCGACCGTGCCGTCGTCGGCGACCACGGTCTGCTGCGTGGTACTGGCCTGAGCACGGGTGGGCGTCCACAGGAACTCCCCGGTGGCGCTGTCGACCGTGGCGCCCTTGGGCAGCCCGGGCGCCGTGTAGGTGAGAGTGTCTCCCCCGGAGTCCGTCGCGGCGAGCGACCGGTCGAGGGTCTCGCCGGCCACCCCGATGAGCGTGGTCCGCTGCCCCTGCGGGAAGGTCGGCGGGGTGAGCTGCGTCTTGGCCTGAAGGTTGACGCTGTCGATGTCGACGCTCACCTTCGACGAGCCGACGATCGTGTAGTACGCCAGGTTCTCGCCCCCGGTGCTCCCGGGCAGGAGGGCGTAGTCCATGTCGTAGGTGACGTAGCGCCACTTGCCATGCGTGTCCGGCAGGCTGACGGTGTGGTAGGCCGCGAGCGACATGTTCTTGCGGATCTCAAGGGTCGCGGGGCCGGTCGTGCGGACCAGGACCCCGACGGGGCTGTACCCGTCGCGGTTGTCGTAGAGCAGCGTGCGGACCGCGATGCTGGTGCCCTTCTTCGAGGCCTGCATCCGGACGACGTCATGTCCGTTGTACGAGTGGTCCTTGGAGCGGCTGTCGAGGGCGATGCTGCGGTTCGCCACCCGCACCAGCGGGTTGGCGGGCAGTGCGGGCCGGGCCTTCCCGGCGACCTGCTCGGGCAGCGAGAGCCAGTAGTCCGGGTTGTAGTCGGGGTTGCTGTTCCAGAAGTTGTACAGGCTCGTGCCCCAGTAGAACTCGGGACCGTCGGCCTGCTCGCGCATCTTGGCGACGTTCGGCGCCTTCTTCTCGACGTCGACGCCCAGGTCGTACGTGTAGACGTTGTACAGCTCGTCGATCGGGTCGAACTGCCGTCCCCGGTAGGCCTCCGCGGGCTTGCCGGGACCACCGGTCGTATCGATCCACTTGATGGTCCTGCCCATCATGTACGCGTAGAACGCGTCCGTGCCGGCGAGCAGCCGGTCCTTGCCGAACTCGTAGGCGGAGACGGCGTTCTTCTTGGTGGACGGGGTGCCCTTGACCGGGTCCAGCCTGGTGCCCTGGACCGTGATGATGCGGGCGATCTCGGTCAGGGCGTTGATGCCGTCCCAGGCGTGCGCCTGGTCGCGGCCCATCTCCTGCTCCTGGACGAACGACTGACCGTAGGGGTTCAGCGGGTCGCTCTTGCCGATCTCGCGGATCAGGGAGATCAAGGACCCGTTGCTGGTGGGGTCCGTGTTGGTCGAGTTGACGGAGAACCACTCGACGCCCTGGTCGTAGCCCGCCCGGTCGTCCGTGAAGATGTAGCCCGCCAGCTCGCCGACCAGCGGATACGACTGCTGGCTCATGAAGAACGTGTTGCCGTACAGCAGGGTCCTGATGACAGGCGTGACGAGGTTGCCGGTCAGGTTCGCGGTGTCCGCGGTCGTCCAGGTCGTGTCGTAGTCGTCGGTGCCGGCGTTCACGCTGGAGTAACGGAAGATCTCGGCCGCGGCGAGCATGCGCATCAGCGGGATGCCGGCGTGGATGTGGTCGTCCGGATACGACGCGTACTTGGTCGGGTCCATGTGGGACCAGGTGCGGATGATGTGCATACCGTTCTCGCGGTAGGCGGGGTCACCCGTGATGTAGTACTGGATCGCCTGCGTGTAGGCGCCGAAGGCGTCCGTGATGAACTTCGCCTCGACTCCCTGCGAGTTGAACGCGTCCGTCCCCGGGGTGTCGACCCCGGACCCCCTGTTCACGGAAGTGAGGGTCGTCGACGCGTAGTTGGTGTCGATCATCGCCGCGTAGTAGGAAGCCCACGGCTCGACGCCGCCGAGCACCTCCTGGCGAGCCCGACTCAGGCTCGACGCACTCACGGCGATTCCCGGGTGGACGAACCCCGCGCTACTGGTGACCTGCTTCAGCGCGACGGTGGGGAAGGCACCGGTCACCGGATCGGGAGTCGCGGCCCCCGCCGGGAGCGCGGGGACGAGAACCGCCAGCAGAGCGAACAATGTGGTGACGGTCGCTGACCACCGCGCCTGTCTGAGCCTCTTCGACATGTGCTGCCACATGCAACTCTCCTTTGGATTGCGGTGCCTCCGCCCAGAGGTGGGCGCCGCGGGCAGCCGACCGGTCGGGGAGAAACGCAGCGCGAATGAGGGCCCGCACGGTCGTCCGCGGGCCGGGGCAGCCACCGTGCGACACGCTCGGCGGGGCCTCGGCGGGATCCTTACACAGGGCGAAGCCGATAGTAAGCGTTTACACGCCTCTATTTCCATCGACTGTCAGAGGGCACGACAGGGTCAGACATCGATCTGGTGGACGACGTGCGGACCGAGGCGGCCGGACGCGGTGGTCACTGCACCGTGCGCACCGACTGCCGGATCACCAACTGCGTGCTGATGACGACGTGGTCGTCGGTGGAGAGCCGCTCGTCGCCCTGCAGAGCGAGGCGTACGGCGGTACGGCCGAGCTCCTCGTAAGGGACGCGGACCGTGGTGAGGGCGGGCGTGAGGTCGGCGGCGAAGGGGACGTCGTCGAAGCCGACCACGGAGACGTCACCGGGGACATCGAGGCCGGCCTCGCGCAGAGCGGCGAGGGCTCCGAGAGCGACCATGTCGGTACCGGCGAAGACAGCGGTGAAGTCGATGCCTGAACGGAGGGCTTCGCGGGTGCGCAGATGGCCGGAGTTGCGGAGGTACGGGCCCGGGATGTCCAGTTCCTCGGCGTAGGGGACACCGTGTGCACGCAGCGCGTCCTGGAACCCGGCACGGCGGCGCTCAGCACTGCTGATCAGGGGCTCACCGCCGAGGAAGAGGATCCGGCGGTGCCCTGCGGAGAGGAGGTGGCTCGCGGCCTGGAAGGCGCCGCCGCGGTCGTCGTACTCCACGACGGTCACGGGGCCCCCGTCGGGCAGCGCCGGCCGCCCGACCAGGACGAGACGGGAGCCGACGGCGTCCAGGGCCTTGGCGTACTCGGTCATCCGCCGGTGGTAGTCGTCGTCGGGGTTCACTCCGCCCACCAGGACGACCGCGCCCGCGTGCTGTTGGCGCATCAACTGGACGAGGTCGTCCTCACGGTTCTGGTCCCCGTGCGTGGCACAGACCAGGCTGAGCCGGCCCCGGTCGGCGGCCTCCTGCTCCACCCCGGCGGCGACATGGGCGAAGGACGGCCCGGTGATGTCCTTGAGGACCAGCGCGATGGGACCCTCGACGCCACCGGACAGCGCCTTTGCATGGACGTTGACGACGTAGCGCAGCGCCTCGACCGCAGCCATGACCCGAGCCCTGGTGTCCGCTGCCACCGGATAGTTGCCGGCCAGCACCCGGGAAACGGTTGCCACCGATACACCCGCCTGCGCGGCGACGTCGCGGATGGTGCTCGATCGGCCTCCGCCGCTCCGCTTCCGAGTGCGCTTGGCGGCGGCCGTCGGGGGGACTCCATTCTCCGTCACGGCCCGACGTTACTGCATCCGTAACTGCACCTCACCCCCGTAATCGCTTTCCCTTCGACCGGCCGCGGACTGGCGGGACGGGGGCAGGACAGTTCCGTACCGCCCCGGGTCGGACAGCCCGCAAGGTCACGCCGCCCGGGCGAGGTCCGCCCGCCGCACCTCGTGCTCCGGCGGCAACCCGGCGTTCTCCCGCTCCAGTTCCTCCACCACCGTGCTGCCGAGCCTGCGCAGCTCGTTGCCGAGGGAGCCCGCGATGTGCGGTGTGAGGAAGACATTGGGCAATCCGTAGAGGGGCGAGCCGGCAGACAGCGGCTCGGGTTCGGTGACATCCAGTACGGCGCCCAGCCGACGGCTGACGAGCTCGTCCGTCAGGGCGTCGGGGTCGACCAGCGCACCGCGTGAGGTGTTGATGAGCACGCCACCGTCGCGGATCAGGGCGAGCCGTCGCCGATCGAGCATGCGATAGGTCTCCGGGATGTCGGGAGCATGCAGGCTGACAATGTCACTGCCCCTCAGGAGTTCGTCCAACGGCAGCGGCACCGCGCCCAGCGCGGCCGCCTCCTCCTCGTCCACGTACGGGTCGTAGAGCGAGACCTGGAGGTCGAAGGGCCGCAACAGCTCCAGGAGCCGACGGCCGACCCTCGATGCGCCGATGACGCCCAGGCGGCGCCCCAGGTTGCCGACGTCCGCGTAGTCCCGGGGAGGCGGGTATGCCCCTTCGGCGCGGAACCGTTCACGGAGGGCGAAGGCGTCCTTGCCGGCCAGCAGGATCGCGGCGAGCGCGTACTCCGCGACGGGAAGCGCGTTGGCGTACACCGCGCTGGAGACGGCGATGCCGCGCTCCCAGACGGCGTCGCCGAGCAGGCTCCGGACGCTGCCGGCCGCGTGCAGGACCCGGCGCAGCCGGGGCATGGCGGCGAGCACGTCGGCGTCGATGTGCGGGCAGCCCCAGCCGGTGATGAGGATCTCGGCCTCGGCCAGGGACGCCACCGCCGCCGGGTCGGCGAAGTCCTGGACGACGTGGCCGGGATCGATCCGGACGAGCTCCCGCAGCCGCGCCAGCACGGGAGGAGGGAAGAGCTCGGGCAAATGAACCGGGTCCATGGCGAACAGGGCTGTCGGCAGCGGTGCGGTGGGCATGGTTCTCCTGCTTCAGCGCGGAGGGGGAAGTAAGTAAACGTATTCCAACGTAGCGACGGCTCCACGCCCTGGTCAATGGACATGAGGCCACAGCCGCAAGGGATCCGAGGGAGCTTCACGGCAGTGCCGAACGGATTCCGTCATGTGATCACGGCATGGCCAAACCGATACACGGCGATGTATCCCCAGCTCAGAGGCACAGCGAGGTAACCTCCAGGAAAATTGGGCGACATGAATAGCGCGCGGCCTCTTGTCGCAACGGCCGATTTCGTCCTACGGTCCACGGCAAACGGTTACTGCACTGTGGCACGAAGCAGCACCTGCCCCCGGAGGACCCACCATGAGCAAGTCCCGCAAGAGAGTCGTCGCCGGAGCGGCGACCGCCGCCGCCCTCTCCCTGCTGCTGGGCGCGTGTTCGAGCAGCGACAACGACGCGGCCTCCTCCTCACCCAGCACGAAGGGCAAGGTCAAGCTGCAGTTCTGGAGCTGGACCGAGGGCATCGAGGCTCAGGTCGAGGTCTGGAACAAGGCCCATCCCGAGACCCAGGTGGCGTTCTCGCAGGAAGCCGGTGACACCGTTTACCAGAAGCTGCGGGCCGCAGTGAAGGCCGGCACCGCGCCGTGCCTGTCCAAGATGGACGGCATGAACCTGGCGACGTTCGCCGCCGACGGCCTGCTCACCGACATCAGCAGGACCGCCGCCCAGTACAAGAGCGCGTACACGACGGCGGCGTGGAACGCGGTCAGCCCCGGTGGCGCCACCTACGGCATCCCGATGGGCTCGTCCCCCCTGTTCACCGCCTATCGCGCGGACCTGTTCCAGAAGTACGGGATCACCAAGGCCCCGTCGACCTGGGACGAGTTGATCGCGGACGGCATCGCGATCCAGAAGAAGAACAAGAACATCAAGATCTTCAACATGGCCGGTGAGGACCCGAGCACGCTGGTGGACCTGTCCTGGCAGGCGGGCGCCTCCTGGTACAAGGTGGACGGCAACCAGTGGAAGATCGGCTTCACCACCCCCGAGGCCCTCAAGGCCGGTGACGTGGTCCAGCAACTCGTGGACCACAATCTGGCGTCCAACGCCTCCTACGCAGACCCGGGCGTCTTCAAGACCTGGGACCTCGGCAAGACCATCCTGATGACCACCTCCACCTGGCAGTTGCCGATCTACGACACCAACTTCCCCAAGTCCAAGGGCAAGTGGCAGCTCGCCGACGCGCCGCTGTTCGACACCGCCAGTCCGCAGACCTCCAGCAACTTCGACACCACCGCCGTACTGAAGGGCTGCAAGTACCCCGACCGTGCCGCACAGTTCGCGGCCTGGCTGAGCAGCAGCAAGGAGTCGGTCACCACCCTGACCGACCCCGCGTCCAAGTCGGGCCTGTTCCCCGCGCTCAAGGACGTGTCCCCGTACGTCGACAAGATCATCCCGACCGAGATGTTCAACGGGAAGTCCGACAGCGCCGAGGTCATCACCACGGCTGCCTCCCGCGTCGGATCGCAGTGGCAGTACGGCCCCGACTACGCCGACATGTACGCGGAGATGCAGAAGGACTGGGGCAAGGTCATCAAGAAGCAGCTGACCGTCAAGGACATGCTGACCCATCTCCAGTCGTGGACCCTTTCCGACCTCAAGGGCAAGGGCATCAACGCCTCCGCCGCGAACTGACGCCACCGCCCCGAGCCAGGGCGTGACGCCCGGCGAGGCCGGCGCCGGCTCGACGAACAGCGCACCCGACCGTAGGAGAGATCCGTGTCCACCGCCCTGCGACGCAGCAGCGCCGCACCCCCCGCCCCCGTGTCCGGGCGGGCCGCCCCGCGACCCGTAAGAGCCCGGGGAGCGTACAAAGGGCTGCTGTTCACGCTGCCCTTCCTGGCCGGCTTCCTGGCGACGTACGTCATCCCCATCGGCTACGCCGTCTATCAGAGCCTCTACCAGAAGAAGAGCTCCGGGCTGGGCTTCGGCGCGTCCCGGACGGTCTTCACCGGGTTCGCCAACTTCGCCGACACGTTCTCCGACACCTCGTTCTGGTCGAGCATCGTGCGGGTGATCCTGCTGGGCGCGATCCAGATCCCCCTGATGCTGGGCATCTCGCTGCTGATGGCCCTGCTCCTCGACAGCGTGGCCGCCCGCGCGGTGCGGTTCTTCCGCTCGGCGCTGCTGATCCCCTATGTCATCCCCACCGTGGTCTCCACCCTCATCTGGCTGTTCCTCTACAGCCCGACCGGCAGCCCGATCCACGACGTGCTGGGCCGGGTCGGCGCCGACTTCGACTTCTTCGGCGGTGTCACCACCTATCTGGCGCTCGGCAACGTGCTGACCTGGCAGGGCATCGGGTTCAACATGATCCTGATCTCCGCCGCGCTCCAGTCGCTGCCCCGCGAGATGTACGAGGCCGCACACCTGGACGGTGCCGGGGAGTGGCGGATCGCCTGGTCGGTGAAGGTGCCCAACATCACCGGCATCCTGGTCCTCACCGGCATGTTCTCGGTGATCGCCCGGCTCCAGCTCTTCGGCGAGCCGCTGATCCTGCGGCAGGTGGCACCGGAGTCGATCAACACCGACTTCACGCCGATGCTCGCGATCTACTACAAGGCCTTCCAGACCGGCGAGTACCAGTACGCCGCCGCCCAGTCCCTGATCCTCGCGCTGGTCACCGGTGTCCTCGCGTTCGCCTACTTCCGCTTCACGAACCGGGGGGCCAAGTGAGCACCGCCACCACCGCCAAGTCCCCGATGGCCCCCAGCCTGCGGGCGAAGGTCGTCACGACCGGTCTGCTGGTCCTGTTCGTGCTGTACTCCCTCGCGCCGACCTGGTTCCTGCTGGTCTCCAGTACCAAGAACCAGACCGACCTCTACTCGACCTTCGGCCTGTGGTTCTCCGCCAACCACTTCGTGGACAACCTCCGTGACATCTGGGCGTACCACGATCACCTGTTCGTGCGCTGGGTCGGCAACTCGATCTTCTACTCCGGTGTCGGCGCGCTCGGTTCCACGCTGATCTCGGTCGCGGCCGGCTACGGCCTGGCGAAGTTCGACTTCAGGGGCCGGGGCGCGATCTTCGGCACCATCGTGGGCGCCTCGCTGCTGCCCGGCACGCTGCTGGCCCTGCCGCTGTATCTGCTGTTCGCCCAGATCGGGCTGACCAACACCGTCTGGTCGGTGCTGATCCCGTACTTCGTCAACCCGTTCGGCGTGTACCTCGGCAAGGTCTACGCCGACAGTTCGGTGCCGGCCGAGTTGCTGGAGGCGGCCCGGATCGACGGTGCGGGCGAGTTCCTGATCTTCCGGTCGATCTCGCTGAAGCTGATGACCACGGGGGCCATCACCATCTTCATGCTCGACTTCGTCGGCATCTGGAACAACTTCTTCCTCCCCCTGTTCATGCTCAACGGCGAACGTTCCTTCCCCGTCACCCTCGGCCTGTTCGCGTGGGAGAAGCAGTCCCAGTCCGGCATCAACATGAACACCCTCGTCCTGACCGGATCGCTGCTTTCGATCGTCCCGCTCGCCGTCTTCATGTTCGCCCTGCAGAAGTACTGGCGCAGCGGCGTGCTGGTCGGCAGCGTCAAGTAGCTCTCGCCCGGCCGGACTTCACTCAGACCCGCCTGACGAAAGGCACAGCCATGTCCACGGCCCCACGACGACGTGAGGTACTGAAGTACGCGGGCACCACCGGTATCGCCGCGGCCGGCATCGGCTGGCTCGCGGCACCGCCCGCGGCGGCGACGCCCATCGCCGACGCGGGCTCGGGGAACGCAACGGCGAGCGCCTGCAAGCCCCTTGACGTCGTCGTCTTCGGTGACACGGCCTCCGAGACGGCGCACCACCTCCAAGCCATCCTGTCCGACACGGTCACCGGCGGCCTCGGCCAGAGCGCCCGCGTCCTCAGACCCGCCGACCCGGCCTCGTACTGGGGCGGCACGCTCACCTTCGACGCCAAGGTCAGCCCGACCGGCACCACCTACGTCACGATCCGGCTATGGGGCGACGAACACGACCCGACCGCCACCGAGGCGAGCTTCGGCTCCAACAACTGGCGACTGCAACTGTTCTGCGAGGGCCTTCAGGTCGGCTACCAGGACGAGGGCGCGGTCGACAGCCTCGACATCCTGGACACCGCGCCCCGCACCCCCGGCCGGTTCTTCTTCCACACCCTGCCGCTCCCGGAGAAGCTGACCAAGGGCAAGAAGAAGGTGAGCCTGGAGATCCGCTCGATGGGCCGCATCTGGTCCTACGGCCAGAACCAGGCGCAGCTGTACTACAGCCAGACCACGGCCTCGCGCGGCATCTACCGCCTCTACACCCACGCCGAGCCCTATTTCGTCCCGCCGAAGGGCGAGGTGCAGGGCCCGGCCCCGACACCCGTGCCACGCACCACGGGCGCGGAGGTGCTGGACGCCGTGAAGGCGCGGGTCCAGAAGGAACAGACCGCCCTCCTCACCACCGCCACCCCCGCCTCGATGGACGGCTGGGCGATGCAGTCCCTGGCCGAGGGCTACCTGTGGTCCGGCAGCCCCGCCTACCGGCAGGACTCCGCCGTGGAGCGGGTCCTGCAGGCCATCGACGGCCGCTACATGGCCTGGCAGTCGGACGCGAGCGTGCTCACCGGCTCCGACCAGCAGTGGCAGGGCTTCGGCCGGGTCGGCCTCGTCCTGGCCCTGCTCTGGGACCACCTCGGCGACAGGCTGGACACCAAGGTCACCGGCTCCTCATACGAGATAGCCAACGCCGGTTTCGAGGACGGCGGCGCCACGCCCACCTCCTGGGTCCAGCCCGGCTGGGCCTCCGCCGGCGGCGGCACCTGGTCCCGCGACACGACCGTCGCGCGCACCGGCTCGGCCTCCCTCAAGCTCACGGCCACCACCGCCGGCGGCTACAGCTACGTCAACTCCGCACCCAGGACGAAGGTCGGCTCGGGCACGTACACCTACGGCGCCTGGATCAAGACCGACGGCGTCACCGGGGAAGGCGCCCACATCGACCCGCTCTTCTTCGACGCGAACGGCAACCTGGTCGGCAGCGACCACAAGAAGTACGCGAACACCGGTACCCACGACTGGGAGTACGTCTCCCTCGACATCGCCACCCCCGACACCGCGACCCAGATCGAGCTGCACCTGCGGCTGTCCGGCCCCGGCACCGCCTGGTTCGACTCCGTCGACCTGGTCAAGCCGACCGAGCTGCGCAATCCCGGCTTCGAGGCCGGCGGCACCACTCCCGACAACTGGGCCAGGCCCGGCTGGGCGTCCGGCGGCACCTGGTCCCGCGACACCACCGTCTCGCACACCGGCTCGGCCTCCCTCAAGCTCACCGCGACCGGCGACACCGACTACAGCTACGTCTACGCGACGCCCAAGGTGCGGGTCGGCACGGGCACTTACACGTACGGCGCCTGGATCAAGACCGACGGCGTCACCGGCGAGGGCGCCCACATAGACCCGCTCTTCTACGACGCGAACGGCACCCTCGTCGGAGGCGACCACAAGAAGTACGCCACCACCGGTACCCACGACTGGGAGTACGTCTCCCTCGACATCGCCACCCCCGACACCGCGACCCAGGTGGAGTTCCATCTACGGCTCACCGGTCCCGGTTCGGCCTGGTTCGACGGCGTCGACGTCATCGCACCGGCCGACACCACGACCGTCGAGCAGCCGGTGCGGCGCGCGGCGTACACCACGATGCTCAAGTCCAGCCGCGACTACTGGCGGCAGCACTTCCCGCACTACTCCAACCAGGCCCAGATCTGCGCCATCGGCATCTACCAGACCAACCGAGGCCTGAGGCTGCTGGACCCGGACCTCGCCCTGTCCGAGGCCAAGGCCCGCGACTACCTGTACCAGTCCATCGGCCTGGTGCCCTACCTCGGCCCCGAGGACGCGGACGGCACCCCGTCCAAGCCGCTCGGCGCCGACTACTACCAGGTCTCCAAGGCAGGCCTGACGCGCGAGTTGGGCTATGTCGGCAGCTACGGCGAGGTCACCGACTGGCTGGTCATGATGTACGAGTCGGTGACCCGGGGCCACGGCGGCCAGGAGGCCCCCGAACTGCGCGAGCAGATGGTCAGGATGGTCAAGGCGCGGGGCCGCTTCCGGGTCGTCGACGTGGATGGCGACAACGCCCGGGTCTCCCGCACCGAGACGGTCATCGGCTGGCGCAACGAGGTCTACCCCGGTGCGATCGCGTACGCCTCCCGTACCGCGTGGGACTCCCACCCGCTGATGTCCGCCGCCGTCTTCAAGGACCCCGAACTCGTCGGCTGGACCCAGGAGATGGTGGAGGACGGCCAGCTCTACCCGCAGCTCCAGCTCATCGCGACGTACGACTGGACCCGCGTCGGCCTCAACGCACTGCGCCTGGTCTCCCGCGACTGGGACGACTACCAGTCCCTCGCCTCGCGCCCTGGCCGGCTGCCCACCGGCTGGAACAGCCCCGACTTCGTCTTCACCGACGAGGAGAACGGTGCCGTCGCCGTCAAGCACGGCAAGGAACTGCTCTTCGCCTCCCTGTATTGGCGGGCCCGCCAGGGCGTCAACGACTACGCCCGCATCCACCACGTCACCCCCGTCGACCAGCGCTCGGCGACGATCCGCCAGCACTCGGCGGGCACCACCGACGACACCTTCACCGCCCGCGACTGGATCCTGTGGGACTACGCCATCAACGACCCCGGCGCCGCAGGCCTCCCGCCGGGCGGATTCCCTCCGCCCGGCGACACCCTCCACCAGTCCCAGAAGGGCGACGTCTACCACCTCGCCCCCGTCCCGTCCGACGTCCCCGACCCCACCCTCGGCGTCCACTTCGACGGTGTCGAGACCATGCTCGTCGGCAAGGCGCCCTTCTACTACTGCGCGTACGGCGACTACCTGATCGCCATGAACACCAGCGCCGACAAGGTCTTCACCCTCCCCGCCCGCCAGGACTTCGGCCCCGCCCGCGACCTGTCCACCGGCAAGACCGTCGGCCCGGCCGTCCGGCCGAAGATCGGCCCGCGCAGCACGCTCGTCCTGCGCCGCGTCTGAGTCCCCCTGCGTTCTGAACGGACCTCAAGTGATCCACAATCCCGTCCTGCGCGGCTTCGAACCCGACCCGGTGATCCTGCGCGTCGGCGACGACCACTACATCGCCACGTCGACCTTCGAGTGGTACCCGGGTGTACGGCTCCACCACTCCCGGGACCTGGTCAACTGGCAGGCGCTGGGCGGGATCCTGGACAGCGAGCGGCTCCTGGACCTGACCGGCGTCCCCGACTCGGGAGGCGTCTGGGCGCCCGGACTGTCGTACGCCGACGGGCTGTTCCACCTGGTCTTCACCGTCGTGGACACGTACGCCGAGGGCTGGAAGGACCTGCCCAACTACGTGACAACGGCGCCCTCCGTCAAGGGACCGTGGTCCGACCCGGTGCCGCTGCACGGCCGCGGCTTCGACGTGTCGCTCTTCCACGACGAGGACGGGCGCAGTTGGCTGCTCAACATGCGGTTCGACTGGCGGCCGGGGCGGGAGTCGTTCGCCGGGATCGAGCTCCAGGAATACGACCGCGAGACCCGGCGACTGCTCGGCGAGCCCCGCACGATCTCCGTGGGCACCGCCGCCGGAGTCGCCGAGGGCCCGCATCTGTACCAACGGGACGGCTGGTACTACCTCGTGCACGCCGAGGGCGGCACCGGTTACGAACACGGCGCGGCCGTCGCCCGTTCCCGTGACCTCTTCGGCCCGTACGAATCCGACCCGTCCGGACCGTTTCTGACGTCCCGTCACGATCCGTCGCTGGCGCTGCAGAAGGCCGGACACTGCTCATTGGTCGAGACGTCGACCGGCGAGTGGTACGCGGCCCACATCGTCGCCCGCCCCTACGGCGAGCGGGGCCGCTGCGTGCTCGGCCGGGAGACCGCGCTGCAACCGGTGACCTGGACGGAGGACGGCTGGCCGCGCATCGCGGGCGGGGTCCCGGCCGTCACCGTGCCCGCACCCGGCCTGCCGCCGGTTCCGGTGCAACGGGAGCCGGCCACCGACCACTTCGACGTGCTCGGGCCCCAGTGGTCGACGCTGCGCCGCCCCGCGACCCCGGACTGGGCCGACCCGTCCCCCGGCCGCCTGCGGATCCACGGCGGCCAGTCCCCCGCCGGCCGCCGCACCCCCAGCCTCGTCGCCCGCCGCGTCACCGCACAGCACTGCACCTTCGAGACGGAACTGACCTTCGGTCCCCGCACCCCGGACCACCTGGCCGGCGTCACCGCCTGCTACAACACCCGCAACTGGCACTATCTGTACGTGACGGCGAACGACGACGGCAGCCCTCTGCTCACCGCCCTGAGCTGCACGGCCGGACACCTCACGGCACACCCGGTCGAGATCCCGCTCGAACCCACGCGCCCGGTCGTCCTGCGGACGGAACTCGACGGACCGGTCCTACGGTTCTCGTACGACACCGGCGACGGCCGCCGCACCCTGCCGCTCGAACTCGACGCCACCGTCCTCTCGGACGAACACGCCGACGAGTTCCACGACGGACAGTTGCGCGTCCTCGGCTTCACCGGCGCCATGCTGGGACTGTGGGTGCAGGACCTCGACGGCGCGGGTGTGTTCGCCGACTTCGCGTACGCCACCTACCGGGAGAACCACCAGTGAAGGACCTGGACCGCGTCCGACTCTTCCGCACCGATCTCGGCCCGGCCGCCGCGCCCGCCCTGCTCCTGGTGCACGGCTGGGGCGGCGACGGGAGGGAATGGTCGCGGCACGCCGAGGAACTGGCCGCGACGTTCCACGTCATCGTCCCCGACCTGCGCGGCCACGGGCGCTCCGAAGTGCCACGGGAAGGCAACACCCCGACGGAGATGGCCGACGACCTCGCCGCGCTGATCGACGCCCTCGGCACCGGACCCGTGGTCGCCGTCGGGCACTCCATGGGCGGACAGGTGGTCAACCTCCTCGCCGTCCGCCGTCCGGACACCGTACGGTCGGTCGTCGCGCTCGACCCGGCCCACGGCGCCCATGGAGCCGAGGTCGACGGAGTTCCCGGCCGACTGGCCGAGTACCGGGCGAACGGCGCCCGCGCCGCGGCCTCCTTCGTGGCCGGGGCCTTCGCGCCGGATGCCCCGGCCGGACTGCGCACGGCCCACGTCCGGACCACGCTCGGCACACCGGACCACGTCATCGCGCAGTCGTACGCGGGCATGTACACGGACCCCGGCGCCGTCGGCATCCGCCCGCACAGCGAGCAGTACCTACGCCGACGCCCCCAGCCCGCGCTGACAGTGTGGACGTCCGAGGAAGCCGCGACATGGGAACGCGGCACCCTGCATGTACCCGGCTCCCGGGTGGACCACTGGCCGGACACCGGTCACTACCTCCACGAGGAGCGGCCGGAGCACACGATCCGGCTCCTCAAGGAATGGGCGACGGAGACCTTCCGCGCACTGTGAGTGCTGGTGGCCGTGGTTCCGGTGGTGGTCACGTCAATGTGGCAGACGCCTGGGGAACTCATTGCCCGTCCGACAGGGATCCGAAATCGATCACTGTCCGATCCGACAATGCGCTGCGCCGGTTTGTCCGATGCACTGGTGCCATGCCTTTGACCGGGACCGGACTGCCCACCTGGGGCGCCTCCGACATACGAGCCGCCTGTCCGCCCCGCGCGGCCATCGACGCCCTGCGCCGCGCTCTGCGGGAGGGACTGGACCCGAGCAAGAGCCCTGCCCGGACTCACGCGTCTGTCAGTGCGGGGCAGCTGCTGCTCATGCCCGCCGAGTACGGCCGACCGGAGTCGCTTTGCGGATCACCGGAGCGTACGACACAGCGTGTTCGCCGCGGACCTCACGGCTGAGCGTCAGCGGGGCCGTTCGATGTCGTCGAGGGCGCCGGCGTCCGGTCCACGCGTACGCGTTGCCGTATGCGGCGGTCCCGGTCGTGGCCGTGGTGGGCGAGCATGGCGAGCCGGGCCGCTTCGGTGTCCTGGGTCCGGATGGCCTCGGTGATGGCGCGGTGTTCGGCCAAGGCGGCGGTGAAGGTGTCGGCGACTTCGGGGGTTCGCCAGGGCGCGCTCGTCTTCACCTGTGCGTCGAGGGTGCGGAGGAAGGCGACGACGGTTGCGTTGTGGGCGGCCTGGCGTACCGCGTCGTGCCAGTCGTTCAGGCTCCGCCGGATCTGTGCGGGCTCGTCCAGGGACTGGGCGTGGTCGAGGTGGGCGTCGAGGCGGACCATGTCGACCGGGCTGCGGCGCAGCGCCGCCGACTGGGCGGCCGTGGCGTCCAACACCGCCTGGATCTCGAAGAGTTCGAGCATCTCCTCGTCGGAGCGCAGGCGCAGCGCGAACCCGCGCCGGGTGGGTACCAGCAGCCCGTCCCGCTCCAGCAGTGCCAGCGCCTCGCGCACCGGTGTGCGGGAGACCGCGAACTCCTCGCTCAGCGCGAGCGGTACGAGCGAGGCGTCCGCCGGGTAGTACCCGGAGGTCAGCCGCTGCCTGAGGGTGTCGTAGATCGTGTCCCGTGTGCTCTTCATCCGCTTCCCTCAGGGCCGGTCGCCAACGGCAGTTCGGGGTGGGCTCGCCACTCGCCGAGCGAGCCGTCGTAGAGGACGACGTCGTCGATGCCGATCTCGCGGAGGGCGAGTGCCAGCCCGGCGGCGTTGATCGCTCCGCCGCAGTACAGGACCGTACCGGCTCCCTGGCGCAGGCCGTGCAACTGGGCCAGGTGGGCGGTGCGTTCGAGGTCGAGCGTGTGGTCCGGGGCGAGCAGGTCGGCGTAGGGCAGGTTCGTGGTGCGGGGGATGTGTCCGGAGCGGGCGCGGGCGGGGTCACCCAGGTACTCGGTGCCGCGCAGGGCACAGACGGCCGGGGTGGAGTCGTCGCCGTCGGCGATCAGGCGCATCCGGGCCAGGTCGGTGAAGTGTTCGCGGGCCGGGGCGGCGACGACGTCACCCGGTGGCAAAGGCTCCTCGCGGCCCTCGGTGACCGGCAGTTGGGCCGCCTCCCACGCGGTGAGCCCGCCGTCGAGGACCCGGACGTTCGTGATGCCCGCCGAGCGCAGCACCCACCACACGCGGGCGGCCCACGCCCCGGAAAGCCGGTCGTAGACGACGACGGTGGAGTCCTCGCGGATGCCGAGTTCGCGTGCGTGGGCGGCGATGCGGTCGCCCGACGGGCGGGTGAAGGGGAAAGGGGCGAAGGGATCGGAGAAGCCCGTGACGAGGTCGGCGAAGTGGGCGCCGGGGATGCGGCGTTCGGTGTGCAGGGCGAGTCCGGAGACGAAGACGGTGGTGCCGTCCGGGTCGGTGCGGCGGTCCACGGTGGCGTCGAGGAGGACGACGTCGGACAGGTGCCGGTGCAGCCAACTCGCGTCCACGAGTGCGGAGTCGGTCACGACCGGTCTCCCTCGGCCGGGCGGGCGCGGTGTCGCCATTCGCCCCGTTCGGGGCGGGCGAGGCCGAGGTTGTCGCGCAGGGTGCCGCCTGTGTAGGCGGTGCGCACCAGGCCACGACGGCGCAGCTCCGGTACGACGTGGTCGGCGAACTCCTCGAAGGCGGCGGGCACATGGGTGGCCTGGATCATGAAGCCGTCGGCCGCGCCGGCGTCGAGCCACTGTTCCATGGTGTCGGCGATGTCCGATGGCGAGCCGATCATGTCGCCCTCGGTGCGGGCGCCGTACCAGCGGCCGATCTCACGCACGCTGAGCTTCTCGCGTTCGGCGAACTCGACCACCTCGCGGTAGTGGCCCTCCACACCGACCTCCTCCAGGGAGGGGAGCGGACCGTCGAGGTCGTAGCGGGTGAGGTCCACGTTGACGTGGTAGGCGAGTCGCGACAACCCGGCTTCCGGGTGGACGAGTTGGGTGAACGCCTCGTGCTTGGCGAGCGCGTCCTTCAAGTCGGTGCCTACGACCGTGGTCGCGGCCGGGAGCACCTTGAGCTGCTCGGGGTCCCGACCGTGCGCGGCGGCACGGGACTTGACGTCGGCGTAGAAGGCGACGGCCGACTCCAGCGACTCGTGGCTGCAGAAGACGACGTCCGCCCAGCGGGCCGCGAAGTCCCGGCCGGCCGGGGAGGAGCCCGCCTGGATGATCACCGGGTAGCCCTGGGGCGGCCTCGGAACGCTCAACGGGCCGCGTACGCCGAAGCGTTCACCCCGGTGGTCCACGGCACGCACCCGGTCGGGCCGGCCGTAGATCCCGCTCTCCTTGTCGGCGACGATCGCGTCGTCGGCCCAGCTGTCCCAGAGCTGGGCGGTGACCTCCAGGAACTCCTCCGCCCGGTCGTAACGGGCCTGGCGGTCGGGGAGTTTGTCTTGGCCGAAGTTCTGGGCCTCGGCGTCCTGGAAGCTGGTGACCACGTTCCAGCCGGCCCGGCCGCCGAGGAGGTGGTCCAGGGTGGCCATGCCGCGGGCGACGTGGAACGGCTCCTGGTAGCCGGTCGACACGGTGGCGGCGACGCCGAGGTGCTGCGTCGCGGCGGCCATCAGCGTGATGACCGGGATCGGGTCCAGGCGCGGTGTGCCGGTCCCCCACGTGACGGCGGGGTCGAAGGAGTCCCCGAGGCTGCGCGGCACGGCCAGCGAGTCGGGGACGAACGCCATGTCGAAGCCGGCGCCCTCCAGGACACGGGCGATCCGGGTGTAGTGCGCGGCCGTGAGGAAGCCGTCACCGGCGTCGGGGTGGCGCCAGCCGACGGTTCCCTGGGGTCCCGCGTTGAGGAACGCGGCGAGGTGCAGGCGGGGGCCGGTGTGCGTGTCGTCGGTGGTCAAGTGGTGCTCCCTGAGGGGGGATTCGGCAGGCCGGCTCAGACGGCGAGCAGGGACAGCTCGTCGAGCAGGGCCACGGCGAAGGAGCCGGTACCGGTGGTGCGGGCACCGGCGCGTTCGGCGGCGACGGCGTAGGCCGCGTGCGCGACGACGGTGGCGGTCAGCGCGTCGGGTACGACGGCGAGCGCGCCCGCGATCAGCGCCCCGAGGCTGCATCCGGCGCCGGTCACCTGCGTCAGGCGTACGTCCCCGCCGGGCACGGCCACCGTGCGGGTGCCGTCGGTCAGGTAGTCGGTGGGACCGCTGACAGCGACGATCGCGCCGGTGCGTCGGGCGAGGTCCTCCACGACGCCGACGGCGTCCTCGGAGGAGAGGGTGGTCTCCACGCCCTTGCCGGTGCTGTCGCCGCCCGCGAGCGCGGTCAGTTCGCTGGCGTTGCCGCGGATGACGGTCGGCCGGTACTCCAGGAGGGACGCGACGAACGCGTCGTACTCCACTGCTCCCGCGCCGACCGCGACCGGGTCGAGCACCCAACGGGTCCCTGCCGCGTGGGCCGTGCGGGCCGCGGCGGCGACGGGTTCGGCGGGGTTGCTGATCAGGGCGGCCGTGTTGATCCAGACGGCACCGGCACCGGCCGGGAAGACGGTGGGGAAGTCGGCGGCGGCACCGATGGCGGGGCCCGCGCCGACGGCCAGCAGGACGTTCGCGCTGAGGTTGGCCGCGACGTAGTTGGTGAGGCCGTAGACGAACGGGGAACCGGTGCGGATGGCCGCGATGCCTTCGGCGACCGTGGGGTCTTCGTAGGTGATCTCTTCCATGGCGGTGCGTCTCCGAAGGAGTAGGAGGGAGGTCGGGGCCGATGCCGCGGCACGAGGTGTATGCAACTGTATGCAGCAGTGCCGGGGTCCCTCCAAGACCTGACGGACTCATTTCATGAAGGCGCAACATCCGGAGTCACCCGTCGCGCGGCCGGGGCCGCGCCTCTCCGTCAGTCCTTGACGGAGCCGGTGGCGAGGCCGCCCTGCCAGTAGCGCTGCAGAAGGAGGAATGCCGCGATGAGGGGGAGGACCGAGACGAGGGATCCGGTGATGACGATCGAGAAGAGGGCGTGGGCGCCGCCCAACCCGCTTGCCTGGGACTGCCATTGGGCGAGTCCGATGGTCACCGGGTACAGCTTCGGGTTGTTGAGCATGATCAGCGGCAGGAAGTAGTTGTTCCAGCTGCCCACGAGCTGGAAGAGCAGGACCGTGACGAATCCCGGCAGCATCAGCCGGAACCCCACCTGCCAGAAGGTGCGCAGCGCACCGGCGCCGTCCACCCGTGCGGCGTCGATGAGGGAGTCGGGCACCGCGCCCTCCGCGTACACCCGCATCAGGTAGATGCCGAAGGGGCTCAGCAGCATCGGGATGATCACCGCGAGCGGGGTGTTGACCAGGCCGATCTTGCTGAACAGCAGATACGTCGGGATGGTCAGCACCGTACTGGGCACCATGATCGAACCCAGCACGATGGAGAAGAGCAGATTGCGGCCCGGGAAGCGGAACTTGGCGAAGGCATAGCCGCCCAGCGCCGCCAGGAAGGCCGAGCCGACTGAGCTGATCCCGGCGTAGAGCGCGGTGTTGAGGAGCCACCGCCCGTAGATGCCGTCGTTGTAGGTGAAGACGTCGCGGAGGTTGCCGAAGAGGTGGAAGCCACCGCCGAACCACAGCCCGAACGTGGAGAAGAGGGACCCGTTGTCCTTGGTGGCGGAGACCGCGAGCCAGAACAGCGGCAGCAGGAAGTACACCAGGCACGCCAGCATCACCAGGGTGAGCAGATTGCTGCGGCGGGGCGTCGCGGAGGATGCCGAGGCGGGAGCGGTTTTGCTGGTCATGACCGGCGGGCCTTCCGTTGGGACGCGAGCTGGACGACGTAGGAGACGACCACGATCACCGCGCCGAGCAGGAAGGAGACGGCCGAGGAGTAGTTCACTTCCTGGTTGGTGAACACCAGCGTGTACGCGTACATGTTCGGGGTGTACGCGGTGTTGATGGCCTGCGGCGCGAGCGCGGACAGCAGCTTGGGCTCGTTGAAGAGCTGGAAGGTGCCGATCACCGAGAAGATCACGCTGAGCAGCAGCGCCGGCCGGATCGCGGGGATCTTGATGTACCAGGCGACCCGGAACGCGCCGGCGCCGTCCACGGCCGCCGCCTCGTACAGCGTGGGCGACACCGACTGCAGGGCGGCGAACATAATGATCATGTTGTAGCCGACGAACTCCCAGGTCACGATGTTGGCGAGGGAGGCGAGAATCCAGTGCGGGCTGAGGAATCCGGGGGTGCCCAGACCGACGTCCCGGGCCAGTTGGGCGAACGGGCCGAAGTCCGGGCCGTACAGGTAGCCCCACATGAGCGCGGCGATGACGCTCGGGATCGCGTACGGCACGAAGATGCCCAGGCGGATGAGGCGCGGGAAGCGCAGCCGGCCGCTGTCCAGCGCGAGGGCGAAGAGCAGCGAGGCGGCCAGCATGACCGGCACCTGGATGACCAGGAACCGCGCCATCCGCAGTACACCCTCCCGGAACAGCGGATCGTCCAGCGCCCGCCGGTAGTTGCCCAGTCCGGCGAAGACGTCGCCGCCGACCAGCTGCGACCGGAACAGGCTGAGATAGCCCGCGTAGCCGAGGGGGACCACGAGCAGCGCGGCGAACAGGATCATGAAGGGGGCGACGAACCCATAAGCGGTCAGCGCCTCGCGGGTGGAACTCCGCCACGGACGGCGGGACTTGGGGACGACCGGCGGCGGGACGCGACGCGCGGCCACGGGTGGGACGGTCTGGCTCATGTCGTACCTTCCCCCGGCCCCCGCGGACACCGGTGATGGCGTCCGTGGGGGCTCGGTGTGCTCCGGTCAGCTGCCACCGACGGTGAAGCCCTGTTGCTTGGCGTATGAGGTGACCGAGTTCTGCCATTGGGCCAGCGCGGCGGTGAGGTCCTGCTTGTTCGTGATCGCCTTGCCGACGGTGTCGTTGAAGTCGCTGAAGACGTAGTCCTGGACGGGGCTCCAGGTGAAGTCCGTGCTGACCGTCTTGGAGATGTCGGAGAAGACCTGGTTCACCTTCTGCCCGCCGAAGAACGGCAGCGAAGTGCTCAGGAAGCTCTGGTCGTTGAGCAGCGCCGTCGTGGCGGGGAAGAGCGACTGCTTGGCGGCCAGCATCTTCGTCGACGCGGGGTCGCTGTTGAGGAACTCCGCGAACGCCGCGGCGGCGGCAGGGTACTTGGTGCTCTTGACGACGGCGCTGGTGGAGCCGCCGGTGTTGCCCGAGGCGGACTCCCCCGCGGTCCACTGGGGCAGCGGGGCGACGCGCCACTTGCCGGACGTCCCCTTCGCGGTGCCCTGCAGGAACAACGGGCCCCAGGCGGCGGTGAGCCAGGTGGCGTACTTGCCACTCGCCAGGCCGCGGTACCACTGGTCGGTGAAGTCGGGGTCGGTGGAGACCGCGCCCGACTTGACCAGGCCGCTCCAGTAGTCGCTCACCTTCTTGGCGGGCGCGTCGGCGATGTTCACGTCGAAGCTCGTCGCCGAGTTGGTCTTGAACGGACGCGATCCCGCCTGCCAGAGCAGACCGGTGTAGGACGCGCCGTTGCTCGGCGACACGTTGGTCAGATACGCCTTCGGGTCGGCCTTGTGGAGCTTCTCGGCCGCCGTCGCGAACTCCGCCCAGGTCGTGGGGACTTGGATGTGGTACTTGTCGAAGAGATCCTTGCGGTACAGCATGCCCATCGGACCGGTGTCCTGCGGGATGGCGTACACCGAGGAGCCCTGCGAGACCTGACTCCACGCCCAGGACACGAACTTGCTCTTGACGCTGTTCGCGCCGTACGGGGCCAGGTCGAGCAGGCTCTTGGTGATGGTGAAGGAGGAGACCTCGTGGGCCTCCAGCTGTACGACGTCGGGGGCCCCGCTGCCCGCCTTCAGCGCGGTACGCAGCTTGGGGTACTCGGCGGCGGGCTGGCCGGCGTTGACCACCTTGACCTTGATGTTGGGGTACTTCTTCTCGAAGAGACCGACCTCGGACTGGATGCCGTCCACCCAGCTCCAGAACTCGATCGTGGCCGGCTTCTTCAACTCGGCTGCCATGTCGACGGACTTGGTGCCGTTGCCGGACCCGGCCGTCGAGCCGCCGGAGCAGGCGGTCAGCACGAGCAGGGCGAGCCCACCCGCGGCTGTGGCGAGCAGGCGTGAACGCCTGCCCCTTGTCGGAGACCTCATCGTCTCTCCTCCTGTCTGTTCCCGGTGATCCCGGTGTCCCGCTCGACGAGCACCCGGACATCCCAAGCTCCGAGTGAAAACTCCGATCCGGCTTCGAGCGCTTCGCCGGAAAGCAGATCCGTTGCGGGCACGGGCAGCCGCACGGGCGCCGTCTCCCACGACCAGTTGCTGACGAACCGCAGCCGCCGTCCGTCGGCCGCGCGGGCCCCGGTCACGGTCACCGAGGCGGGCCGGGCATGCCACGGGTCCTCGGGCAGGGTCGTCTCAGCGACCCAGCGGGCCAGTCGGCTCGCCAGCGCGGCATCGGGCAGGGTGCCGAGATAGGTGACCCGGCCACTCCCGTGCTCGTTCGTGACGGCGGCGGGCCAGCGGCCCAGGTGCGGATGGTCGTACATGGCCAGCGGCTTGGCGGTGTCCGGTACGAGGGCGTCCGCCCAGGCCGTCGCCCGGCCGTCGAACCCCCCGTCCGGTCCCGTCACGCGCACCGGCTCGGCGAGGTTGGTGTACTCCAGGTAGTGCGCCCCGACGGCCTCGCGCAGCACACCGGGCATGACCCGCGGGCGCGGCCTGGCCTCCTCGTCGGCGTACCCGGAGCGGAACGTGAGGAGCAGGTGGCCGCCATGGCGTGCGTACTGCTCCAGCAACTCAAGGAGTTCGTCGCTCGCCACATACAGGGCGGGCACCACCAGCACCGGCCAACGGGCGGCGAGCGCGGCGGCGTCGGTGCCGAGTTGCCGCGGGCTCAGTACGGCGGCCTGGAGCCCGGCGTCGAACAGGCCCTGGTGCAGGGTCGCGACGACACGGTCGTACGCCGACCGGTCCGGGTCGCCGCTGGTTCCGGCGGCGATGGGCGGCTGGAACTCCAGCGCCCACTTGCTCTCCAGTGAGTACAGGATCGCGACGTCGGCGTCCGGCTCAAGACCGGCCAACGTCTCCCCGGCTTGCCGTAGTTCGGCGCCGGTGCGGCTCAACTCCCCGTAGCAGCGGCCGGGTTGGAGGCTGTGCCCGAGGACTCCGCCCCAGTGCGTCTCCAGGCCGAAGTGCAGGGTGTGCCAGTGCCAGTACTCGACCGCCGAGGCCCCGCGGGCCACCATCGCCCACACCGCCTGGCGCCACTGGCCGTCGTACGCCGGGTAGTTGACGTGCGACTCGCCGATCGACTGGGCGTGCGTCTCGGTGACGAGGAAGGGCTCGCGGCGTATCCCGTACGACAGGTCGGACTTGAGGTACAGCGCCCAGGCACCGGACCAGGGCAGCCACCACGGGCGGCCGACCGCCGACGGGTCCTCCGGGGCCGGGTGCCGCAGTCCGTCCTGCATCGGGAAGTAGATGTTGGTGGCGGCCACGTCCAACTCCCGCCCGAGCGCCACCTCGTCGAGGGCTTTGCGGCCCAGGTCGACGCAGGTCGTGACGAAGTGTCCGGGGGCCGCGAGTTCCCGTACGATCCGGGCCTGCCAGCCGATGAAGTCGGTGGTCAGGTCCGCCTGGTAGCGGCGCCAGGCCAGGTCGTACGACGGGGTGGTGTTGCCGTCGGGCGTCCACAGCTGCGACCACTCGCTGATGCGGTGCGACCAATAGGTCAGGCCCCAGCGGTCGTTGAGGGTCCCGACGTCGCCGTAGGTGGTCCGGAGGTGGTCGACGAAGCCCTGGAAGACGGCGGGGTTGTGGAGGATCTCCATCCCGGGCTCGTTGTCCACCTGCCAGCCGATGACCGCCGGATGGTCGGCGTAGCGCGGGACGATCTTCCTGATGACGCGTTCGGCGAGATACCGGAAGGCCGGGTGGCTGAAGTCCGCGTCCTGCCTGCCGCCGTACGGGGCTGGTCGGCCGGTGGCGCGGTGTGCCGCGGTCTCCGGGTACTTGCGGCGCAGCCACGGCGGGACGGCGTAGGTGGGCGTCCCGATGATGACCGAGATGTCCCTGGCGTGGGCCTCGTCCAACACCGGCTGCAGCCAGTCGAGTTCGAAGCGGCCGTCCTCGGGCTCCCAGGTGGACCAGACGGATTCGCCGACGCGGATGACCGAGAATCCGGCCTCGGCCATGAGGTCCAGATCGGTGGCCAGCCGTTCGTACGGCTGGTACTCGGCATAGTAGGCGGCGCCGAAGAGAATACGTCGAGGAAGATCGTTAACGTTAACATTTTTGGATGCACGTGAGTTCATGAGTGTCGGCTCCCCCGCGTCAGTTCCGGGCCGCCGGGCCCGTGCTGGCACGTACGACGAGTTCGGGCTCGACCACGGTCAGGCCGTCCCGCACCGCGGTGCCCTCGATCTGGTCCACGAGCAGGTCGAGGGCGAGCCGACCCGCCTCGTCGAAGTCCTGCCGCACCGTGGTCAGCGGCGGCCAGAAGTACGCGGCCTCCGGGATGTCGTCGAAGCCGACCAGACTCACGTCGCCGGGCACGTCGAGACCGGCCTCGCGCAGCGCGAGGAGTACCCCGAGGGCCATCTGGTCGTTGGCGGCGAAGATCGCGGTGACGTCCTTGCGGCGCACCAGGCGCCGGCCCTGCTCGTAGCCCGACCGCGCGGTCCAGTCCCCGCGCAGCGGCGCCGGCGCCTTGCGTCCCGCCTCGGTCAGGGTGGTGCGCCAGGCGGTCTCACGGGCCTGCGCCGACGGCCAGTCCACGGGGCCCGCGACGTGCCACACGGTCCGGTGACCCAGCGACAGCAGGTGTTCGGTGGCCTGCCGGGCGCCCGCGTGCTGGGCGATGCCGACCACCGGGGCGGACTCCTGCTCGATGTCGACGTCCACCACGACCACCGGGGTCCCCTTGGTCAGGTGCGGCAGCGCCCCCGCCGCCCAGTCGTGCGGGGCGGCCAGGATGACCCCGGCGAGCGACTCCGACATCAGGTCACGCATGACCTCCTCGCCCGAGTTCTGGCCGGTGGACTCCAGTGTGGTGACCCGTACGGTGTAACCCGCGTCGCGGGCCGCCTGCTCGATGCCGAACAGCGTGGTCGCCGGGCCGTACAGCCTGGTGTCGAAGCCGACCACGCCCAGCACCCGTGACCTGCCGGTCACCAGCGCCCGCGCCATGCTGTTGGGCCGGTAGCCCAGCTCCGCCACGGCGGCCAACACCCGTGCCCGGGTGCTCTCTTTGACCCCGGCGTGCTCGTTGAGCACCCGCGACACGGTCATCGCCGACACCTCCGCCAGCCGGGCCACGTCGCCGAGGACCGCGGGGCGTCCGCCCCGGTCAGTTGACGACGTCATAGGGCATCACTTGGAGATCGCTCCCTAGTTTCTGTGGTGTTGCGCTGGACGTTAACGTTAACAAGACCGCCGATTCAAGACCCTTGCGGCGGAAAATCACCTGCCGCACTTCACGGCCGCCATCGACGCGCACCCAGCCTCCCCCGCGACCCGCCCGCCAAGCACACCCGGCTGCGCGAGGACCGGCCCCTCGTCAAGGTGCGCTTCCGCAACGGCTCGACAGGCTGGATCGTCACCCGCTTCGAGGAGGGCAGCCAGGTCTTCAGTGACCCGCGGCTGAGCACGGCGCCTAACGCCGGCTGCTCACCGGTCGCTTCACCCCGAGGTGCGCGACAAGGGCGCCCACCGGCTGATCGACCACATCACCGGGCTGGTCGCCGACAAGCGCCGCACCGGCGCCACGGAAGGCGCGACCCCGCGCCATCCAGGACCCCGACACCCTGGACATCGACCGCAGGATGATCCGCCACATGGGTTTCGGTCACGGCGTCCACGCCTGCCTCGGTCAGAATGTCGCCCGCGCCGAGCTGAAGACCGTCCTGCCCAAGCTCTTCCAACGCCTTCCGAACCTGCGGCTCGCCACGCCGCTGGAAGAGGTCCCGATGGACTTCACCGGCACCGACTAGGGCGTCCGTAGGCTCATGGTCACTCGTTGACCATTGACACATCGATGAGGTCAGCGCAGGGTCAGCCGGTACGTCGTCCGCGTGCGGCCGGTGATCAGGACGCGGATGCCGTCCGGGGTGAGGGAGCCGCCGAGCCAGGCGTAGCGTTCGCCCGGGTCGACGACCGGTGGCTGCCGGCCGCCCTTGCCGTTTCCGGGACCGAAGACGATGCGGTCCTCCCCCACGGTGTACGCGGCTTCGCCGTGGACCAGGTGATACGTGTCGTCGGAGAGCCGCTCCACGCCGTCGCCGGTCAGTTCGCCCCCGGGCCGGAGGCACAGCTCCAGCGCGAACGGCACATCGGCCCCGGTCTGGGAGCAGGCCATGTCCCAGCCGAAGCCCGGCACCTCCCGGAGCAGGATCTCCGTACGGAGCGTCCGGTACTCCCGCTCGCGGTGCGGGAAGTCCATCGCCGACCAGAAGCGGCCGTCGTCGGTGAGCGGGTAGCCGCCGCCCTGCCGACGGTGGCCGGGCGGGAGCGGCTGGTGGTAGGCGCCGCGCACCTCGGCGTGCAGCCGCCATCCGTCCGCGTCGCGCTCCAGTCCCTCGGCGCGGAAGTGGCCGAGGGAGAAGAACCGGGGTGCCAGCCGCAGGGAGTCGAGGATCGCCGCGCCCTTGCGCATCCTGAAGAACGTCGGGTTGGTGGACAAGCCCGAGGAGATGGCCCGGACCTCGGGGAAGTCCGTGCCGCCGAAGACGGTCGCGGTGTTCCGGCCGTGGCGTGCGCGGACCAGCCGGCAACTGTCGTCATGGTGCTCGAAGTCCGTGGGCAGAGCGGCGGGTTCAGGGAGATGGCGGGCCAGTTCGGGACGGTCCAGCACCTCGGCGAGCCGGTCGCCGGCCGGGGTCTCGCCGAAGGTCTGGTCCGTGCCGCGTTCACCCAGGAACGCGGCCACCGCGGCGAACCGGCCGTCACCGTCACGGACCGCCAACTCCCGGTACTGGAGCCAGAATTCGGGAAGGTGACGCAGCGCGGTCTGGTCCTGGCGCCGTGAATGGACGCTCTCCACCTCGCCGTTGGGCTCGACGAGGTACAGGCCGGCGGTGAGATTGGCCCGTACGTTCGCGTAGAGGTCCTCGCGTCCGTGGAGGCGGGCGATCGTCAGCAGGGCCGGGTTGGTGACGGCCGCGGCGTAGTTGGGGCTGCGCTCGCTGTACTCGCCGCCCGGCAACTGGTCGATGCCCTCGGCGAGCCAGGCGTCGATCCGGCGGACGTATGACGGGTCGGGCCACTGGGCGTGGACGCGGGCGAGGGCCGCGCAGACCAGCCAGCGGTGGTTCGCCGTGTGGACACCGCCGGTCGCGAGCCCGGGACCCGCCGCGCGGAGAATCCGCCCGACCGTGCTCCGCAGCCGCTCGGTGGACGGGTGCGCGTCCTGGTCGAGAAGGCCCCACGCCAGGGCGAGGTCGACGACGGAGAACGCGGTGTCCGGCGGGGAGTGGGCGCCTCCCTGGTCCCACAGGCCGTCCTCGAACTGCTCCTCGGCGAGGGCCTCCGCCAGTTCTTCGAGCGGGGTGAGCAGGGTGCTGTCGTGGTGGTACGCCGAGCCGTCGTACACGTGGACGGAGGTGAGGGTGCGCAGTGAGCGGGCGGCGGCGCGTGCCTTGCCCAGGTCTCGGAGCTGGGTGAGGTCGCCGGCGTGGCTTTTCAGGATGTCCGTCGCGCGGGCGTCGGCGGCGGCACCGAGGAAGGCGAGGAAGTGCTGGTCGTTCCGGTTGTCGGTGGGGTCGACCGATTCGACGCGGTGACGGGGCTGGTCCGGGGTCATGCTCGACGCTCCTCGGGCAGTGCTGGGGGAAGCCGCTTCGGGCCATGGGATGGGCGATCTTGATTGACGCCCGTGAGCAGGGGTGTCAACCTCGGCACGTGCAGGTGACGATTCGAGATGTGGCGAGGACGGCCGGGGTCTCCCCGTCCACCGTGTCCCGGGCGCTGTCGCCCGACGGCACGGTGAGCGAGAGCACGCGTGAGCGGGTACGGGCCGCCGCCGACCGGCTCGGCTACCAGCCCAACCGTGCGGCGCAGGGCCTGATCACCGGTCGTACGGGCCACCTGGGGGTGATCGTCCCGGACCTGCTCAACCCGTTCTTCGCGGACATCTGCAAGGGCGTGCAGGCCCGCGCCCGAGGCCTCGGCCACGCGGTGTTCATCAGCGACTCCGAGCGCGACGAGGGCCTGGAGCTGGACGCGATCCGCACGCTCGGCCCGGAGGTCGACGGCATCGTGCTGTGCGCCCCCCACCTGAGCAGCGAGGAACTGGCCGCGCTGGACCAGGTCACCATGAAGCCGATCGTGTTGCTGCACCGCAAGGAGCCCGGCTTCGCGAGTGTCACGGCGGACATGGTGGAGGGGATGACCGACGCCCTGACCCATCTGCACGCGCTCGGCCACCGCCGGATCGCCTACGTGGGTGGCCCGCGCTCCACCTGGACGGCGCAGGAGCGGGCGGCCGGGATCAAGGCGATGGAGGACTCGGGCAAGGTCGAGATCATCCACGTGGGAAGTGTGGCCCCGCACTTCGACGGCGGGATCACGGGGGCCGCCGATGTGGTGCTGGCCAGCGGGGCGAGCGCGGTGGTGGCCTTCAACGACATCGTCGCGTTCGGGCTGATCAGCCGCTTCACCGCGCGCGGGGTGCGGGTGCCGGACGAGATGAGCGTGGTCGGCTGCGACGACATCGCCCTGTCGGGTATGGCCGCGCCCCCGCTGACGACGGTCTCGGTACCCAAGGCGCATGCCGCGCGGGCCGCGGTCGACCTGCTGTTCCGCATCCTGGGCACGCCCGCCGGCGAGGGGGCGGAACCACAGCAGCGGGTGCTGCCGACGCACTTGGTCGTACGGGGTTCGACAGCGGCGATCGAGCGGCGCTGAGCGGCTCTGTCCGGTGCGTGGTGCGGCCCGGTCGCGGAGCGCCGGTGCGTTGTGCCCAACTCCCCTGCCCTGCGCGGCTATTGGCCGCCACGTCATGGCGTCACTCTGCGCAGGTAGCCCTTGTCGTCGCGGTGCTCGCGGCCCAGGGAGAGATACGTGGCGTGCAGCCGGTCCAGTACCACGCGATCGAGCTGCACCCCCAGCCCGGGCCCGTCGGGCACCCGTACCGAGCCGTCCTGGAAGGACAGCGCGCCGGGCAGCACGACGTCCTCCGCCGCGTTCCACGGATAGTGGGTGTCGCAGGCGTGGCCCAGCGCCGCGGTCGCCGCCGCCGCGTGGGTCATCGCGGCGAGGCTGATCCCCAGGTGGGAGTTGGAGTGCATGGACAGCCCCCAGCCGACCGCCCGGCACACGTCCCCCAGCGCGACGGACGCCCGGAGGCCGCCCCAGATGTGGTGGTCGCCCAGCACGATCCGTACGGCGTTCCGCTCCAGGGCGGGGCGTACGTCCTCCAAGGAGGTCACGGACATGTTGGTGGCGAGCGGGATCGACGTGGCGGCGGCGACGGCCGCCATGTCCTCGATCCCGGCCACCGGGTCCTCCAGGTATTCGAGGACGCCCTCCAGCTCACGGACCGCCGCCAGCGCGGTCTTCAGGGACCAGGCGGCGTTGGGGTCGATGCGGAGCGGAAGTCCGGGGAGCGCGGCCCGCAGCGCGCGGACCGCCGCGATCTCCTCGTCCGGCGGGAAGACCCCGCCCTTGAGCTTCAGCGAGCGGAAGCCATAGTGGTCCACCATGCGCCGGGCCTGGGCGACGATGCCGTCCGGGTCCAGGGCCGCGCCCCACTCGTCGTCGCCCGAGCCCGGGTGCCCGGCCCACTTGTAGAAGAGGTAGCCCGCGTACGGCACCGCGTCCCGCACCCGGCCGCCCAGCAGGTCCACCACCGGCACGCCGGCCCTTCCGCCCTGCGCGTCCAGGCAGGCGACCTCGATCGCGGAGTACACCCGCATCACGTCGAAGGCCGGTGCCGGGACCGGCGCCGGGCCCCGTGATCCGGGCGTACGGCCGGACCAGCGCCGCCAGTCGGCGTCCGGTCCGTAGGCGACGCCGTCCGCCCGGCCGGCCAGCAGTTCGCTCACCAGCCGGGTCAGCGCCCCGGTGTCGTACACACTCATGCCCCGGATCCTGGTGGCGACCAGCTCCAGCCAGTCCAACTGCCAGGCGTGGCCGGTGCATTCGCCGAGGCCGGTCACCTCGCCGCCGGGGCCGTCCGTGACGAGCTCGATGACCGCGCGCAGGACGTGCGGCTCGTGCACCCCGTCGGCGTTGAGCAGCGGAGGGTCACGGAAGGCGATGGGGGTGACCCTCAACTCGCTGATGAACACCGGCTCATCCCCCGGGGACGGTGGTGTGGAACTTGTCCCACATGTCGGAGACGGCCGACTTCAGGCTCTTCTTACCGAAGATGATGTCCTGGTAGATGCTGGTGAAGTCGAGCTTGTCCTCGTCGCTGCCGGACGGCGGCGGGGCCGGCGAGGGCGAGAGCTTGCTCTGGATCGACGTGAGGAACTGGTAGACGGCCTTGTCGCCGCCGGTCAGAGTCGGGGCGAGGGAGGCGAGGTTCTGCGTGTTGGAGGGCAGCCCGCGCACCTGGCCGAGGATCTTCGCCGCGTCCGGATCGTTCAGCAGGAAGTCGATCAGCAGCGCGGCCTCCGCCTTGTGCGCGCACTTGCGCTGGACGCAGAGCGCCTGCGAGGCACCGCCGGTCATCCCGATCGGGGAGGTAGCCGTCTGGGTGGGGAAGGAGATGGGCTGCACCGCGCCGTACGTCTCGAAGTACGACGAGGCGCTGGAGGTGATGGAGAACTCGCCGGCCGACAGCTTCCGGACCAGCGGCGAGTCGGCCGTCGAGCCGCTGGCGTACGAGGCGGTGAGGCTCGCGGATGTGAAGACGCCCTTGTCCCGCAGCCGGCCCATGTACTCCCAGAACTGAGTGAGGTCGGCCTTCGTGACTCCGAGGGAACCGTCGTTCTTGTAGAGCGGTTTGCCGTGCTGGACGAGCCAGATCTGGAAGATCTCGATGTGGCCGCTGAAGTCGGTCAGCGGTGCCCTGTCCGGTAGCGCCTTCTTCAGCGCGGGACCGATGTCGCTCAGCAGGTCGTCCCAGGTCCAGCCCGGTTTCGGAATGCCGACCCCGGCCTTGGCCCACAACTTGGCGTCGATCAGCAGGGCTTGGGTGGCGATGCCGGTAGGCAGCCCGTACAACGTGCCGTCGACGAGGCCGGTGCGGGCGTAGATGGTCGGTATCCGCTTCAGGGAGATCGTGGAGAACACGGAGTCGGTGAGCTTCGAGAGCACGTTGCGGTCGGCGTAGGCCCTCAAGTAGCCGAAGTCCATCTGCAGGACGTCGGGGCCGCTGCCGGCCGCGACCTGCGTGGCGAGCCGCTGGAGGTAGGCGGCGTAACCGGCGAACGAGGTCGTCACCTTGATGTTCGGATGGCGCTTCTCGAAGAGCGCGACGGCCTTCTCGGTGGCCAGGTTCCGGTCTGCGGAGCCCCACCACTGGAAGTCGATCGTCACTCTGCCGCCGGTGGACGCCTCGCTCGTGCCGCACCCGGCGGCGGCACCGGCCAGCGGGAGCGCGCCGAGCGAGGCGATGAGCCGACGGCGAGTCAGTCCCGGTGAGGTGGACGGGGTGTGGGGACGGCGTGCTGCGGACATCGCGGCCCTTCGCTCGACGGTGAGGGAAAAGCGGCTGCAAACGTTGCCACTCTGTTTCCAACTGGCGGGGAACGTACGCCCGTCGGAACGCTCCAGTCAATGAGAGCGACCTGATCAGCAGCCAAAACATAGTTTCGCCACACCTCTTGTCGATGGTGAGGCCGCGTGCAATCGTTGCCGCCGACATCCAGCCTCACCGTGGAGGAGTGGACCCCGATGGCCCAGGCGACCGCGCCGCCCCGCCCCATGCCCCGCCCGAGTGGTGGCACTTCCGTCGTAAAGCCGCCGCCCAGGCGCCGCCGTTCCCAAGCTGTAGCGGGACACGTCTTCCTGGCTCCGTGGCTGATCGGCGCAGTCGTGCTGACGCTCGGCCCGATGCTCATCTCGCTGTATCTGTCGTTCACCGACTACGACCTGTTCTCCAGGCCGCACTGGGTGGGCCTGGCCAACTACCGCTACATGTTCGAGGACGACAAGTTCCTCACCTCGGCCAAGGTCACCCTGAAGTTCGTCCTCATCGGAGGCCCGCTCAAGCTGGCGGCGGCGCTCGGCGTAGCACTGCTCCTGAACCGCGCCCGCCCCGGAGTCGGCCTGTACCGCGCCGCGTTCTACGCGCCCTCACTGCTCGGTGCGAGCGTCAGCGTCGCCCTGGTGTGGCGGTCGCTGTTCGCCACCGGCGGGCTCACCGACCGCACCACGTCCTTCTTCGGCTGGCACGTCGGCGGCCTGACGGACAACCCGGACTACGCCATGTACCCGCTGGTGCTGCTGACGGTCTGGCAGTTCGGCGCACCCATGGTGATCTTCCTCGCCGGGCTCAAGCAGATCCCTAAGGAGCTGTACGAGTCGGCGTCCCTCGACGGAGCGGGCCGGCTGCGCACGTTCTTCTCCATCACCCTGCCGATGCTGTCACCGGTGCTCTTCTTCAACCTGGTCATGGAGATCATCCACTCCTTCCAGTCGTTCACCTCCGCGTTCGTGATCAGCGGTGGCACCGGAGGACCGTCGAACTCGACGCTCTTCTACTCGCTCTACCTGTACCAGCAGGCGTTCACCAACTTCCACATGGGATACGCCGCGGCGATGGCCTGGCTGCTGCTGGCCGTCATCGCGGTGGTCACCTACGCCGCCTTCCGCAGCGCCCGGCTGTGGGTCTTCTACGGACAGGACGATGCGTGATGACGACCGTGACGACCCCGGTCCGCAGCCGCCCCCGCATACCCGGGCGCTCGGTGGCCTGGCATGTGATCTGCGTGGCGATCGGACTGGTGCTGCTCTACCCGCTGTTGTGGCTGTTCACCGCGTCGTTCAAGTCGGGTACCGAGATCCTCTCCAATCTCAGCCCCGTCCCCAAGGTCTTCACGCCGGGCAACTACTCCAAGGCGGCGGACGGGATCAGCGGGCTGACCCTCTGGCGGCTGTTCGGCAACTCACTGCTGCTCGCCTGCCTAGCCGTGGCCGGCAACGTGATCTCCTGCTCGCTCGCCGCCTACGCCTTCGCCCGGCTCCGCTTCCGTGCCCGCGGGCTCTACTTCTCCGTGATGATCGCGACGCTGATGCTGCCGATGCACGTCATGCTCATCCCGCAGTACGTCATCTACCAGAAGCTCGGCTTCCTCGGGACCTATCTGCCGCTCGTCATACCGAAGTTCCTGGCCACCGAGGCGTTCTTCGTCTTCCTGATCGTCCAGTTCATCCGCTCGCTGCCGCGCGAACTCGACGAGGCGGCCGTACTCGACGGCTGCGGCCCCTACCGGACCTTCTGGTACATCATCCTGCCGCTGCTCAAGCCGGCCCTCGTCACCACGACGATCTTCTCGTTCATCTCCGCCTGGAACGACTTCTTCTCCCAGCTGATCTACCTCACCGACCCGAAGATGTACACGCTCCAACTCGGCCTGCGGCTCTTCGTCGACCAGACCGACAGCTCCGCCTACGGCCCGATGTTCGCGATGTCGGTCATCGCCCTGCTGCCGGTGCTGCTGTTCTTCCTCGCCTTCCAGCGTCTGCTGGTGGAGGGCGTCCAGACCTCCGGGCTGAAGGGCTAGGTGCGCCGTGATGCGTAGTTCCCGCTTCCACCTCTTCGCGGACTGCCTGCTGCTCGGGGTGTTCCTGCTGCTCTGCTCGCTCCCGGTGGTCACCGCCTACCCGGCGCTGGTGGCCGGCTGCACGGTGCTGCGCGAACAGGCCCACGGCGGCCCCGGGGTGACCCCGGCGAACCTGCTCGCCGCGCTGCGCCGGGTGCTGCGCTCGGGGCGCGCCGTCGTCCTGGTCCCCACCGGCGTGGTGGCCCTGCTGTGGCTGGACGCCGTCGCCCTGGACGCCCACGGCCCCGGGCTGGGAGCGGCCTTCGCCGTGGCCACCGCGATCCTCGCCGCGCTGGGCCTGCGCTGCGCCGCCGGATGGCGGGAGGGGATGCCCTGGCGGGCCGTCCTCGTCGCGGCGTTCCGCTCCGTACCGGAGCAGCCGCTCGTGCCCGTACTGCTGGCCGGTTCCGCGGTCGCCGTCATCGTCCTGCTGACCATGTCGCCGGTCCTGCTGTTCATCGTCCTCGGGCCGCTCGCCCTCGCGGCGACCGCCACCGACCTGTGGCGGCCGCTGCCGCTGTGACCACCCGTACGCCCCCAAGTGACCCCATCCGAAAGGTCCGTTCCATGCCGTTCAACCTTGGCATCGTCGGCGCCGGGCAGTTCGCCGGTCAGTTCGCCAAGCTGTTCCACCTCCATCCCGGCGTCGCCGACGTCCACATCACCGACCTGATCCCAGAACGGGCGAAGCGCGTCGCCGCCGAAGAGGACCTGGCGGGCACCTTCCCCTCCTACGAAGCCATGCTGGCGTCACCGTCCGTCGACGCGGTGGCGATCTTCACCCAGCGCTGGACCCACGGCCCGCTGGTCGTGCAGGCCCTGCGCGCCGGGAAACACGTGTACTCGGCGGTGCCGATGGCGGTCACCGAGGACGAGATCGCCCTGATCATCGAGGCGGTACGGGACACCGGACTGACGTACATGATGGGCGAGACCAGCCACTACAACCCCGCGACCGTCTACGCCCGCACCCGCATCGCCGACGGCGGCTTCGGGCGGCTGTTCTACGCCGAGGGCGACTACGTCCACGACATGGACCTGGGCTTCTACGAGGCGTACCAGTACAGCGGCGGCGAGGACTGGAAGTCCACCGCCAGCTATCCGCCGCTGCTCTACCCGACCCACTCCATCGGCGGGGTGCTGGGCGCCTGGAGCACCCACGCGGTGAGCGTCTCGGCGATCGGTGTCACCGACGACCGCGACGACGGCGTCTTCGACAAGGATGTCAGCCAGTTCGGCAACGACTTCTCGAACGCCACCGCCCTGTTCGAGGTCGCGGGCGGCGGATCGTTCCGTGTCAACGAGTTCCGCCGGGTCGGATACCCCTCCCGCAAGCGCGAGTCCAGGTTCCGCTTCTTCGGCACCGAGGGCAGCTTCGAGCAGCTCGCGACGTACAGCGTGTGGCAGAACAAGGAGGGCGTCGAGGACGTCAGCGAACATCTGCGCCCCGTCCGCTCCCTCCCCACCGACGACCCGTCGCTGGAACACATAGCGCCCGCCCTCCGAGACGCCTTCGTCTCCGGAACGGCGCCGGTGCACGACCGCTCCCGGCTGCCCGAGGAGTTCAACCACGTCCACAACGGCCATGAGGGCAGCCACCACTTCCTCGTTGACGACTTCGTGACGGCCGTCAACGCCGGCACCCTGCCGCCGGTCAACGCCTGGGTCGCCGCCCGCTACACGCTGCCGGGCATCATCGCCCATCGGTCCGCGCAACAGGGCGGAGCCAGGCTGCCGGTCCCAGACCACGGCGACGCACCCACGTCCGCACCCGCACCCCATGTCCTGGAACCCCGCCGAACGGAGAACGCATGATCCCCGACACCGCACGCCGTCGCCGCTGCGCCGTGGTGGGGCTCGGCGCCCGCGCCCAGCTCTTCACCCAGGCGCTGTCCGGTCCCTACGCGGACCGGGTCGAGCTGGTCGGCTTCTGCGATGTCAACGCCCACCGCATGACCGTCCACAGTCAGTGGATCGGGGCGGACGTGCCCGCGTACGCGGCCGAGGACTTCGAGGAGATGCTGCGCCGCGAACGCGTCGACCTGGTCGTGGTGTGCAGCGTGGACCGCACCCATGACCACTACATCGTGCGGGCGTTGGAGGCGGGCTGCGACGTGGTCACCGAGAAGCCGATGACCACGGACGCGCCCCGCGCCCGCCGCATCCTGGACGCCCAGCGCCGCACCGGCCGCGACGTGCGGGTCGCGTTCAACTACCGCTACAACCCGGTGCACGCCGCCGTGAAGGAGACCCTCGCCTCCGGCGCGATCGGCGACATCGGCTCGGTCCACTTCGAGTGGCTCCTCGACCTGCGCCACGGCGCCGACTACTTCCGCCGCTGGCACCGCGACAAGGCCAACTCCGGCGGCCTGATGGTGCACAAGGCCAGCCACCACTTCGACCTGGTCAACTGGTGGCTCGGCACGGCTCCGGAGACGGTCTACGCACTGGGCGGGCTGTTCTTCTACGGCGACGAGGCCGGCCGGCGCCGGGGCCTCGCCCGCGACTACGCCCGCGCCCACGGCTCCCCCGCCGCCGAGGGCGACCCCTTCGCCGTACGCCTGGCGGACTCGCCCGTGCTCAGCGCGCTCTACCTGGACGCGGAGGCCGAGGACGGCTACCACCGCGACCAGAACGTCTTCGGCCCGGGGGTCACGATCGAGGACGACATGGCGGTGCTGGTGAGCTACACCTCCGGCGCCACCCTCACCTACCACCTCAACGCCTACGCCCCCTGGGAGGGCTACCGGATCGCCTTCAACGGCAGCGCGGGACGCCTCGAACTCCTCGTCGAGGAGTCCACCTGGACCCGGCCCCGGGCACGGTCGGACGGTACGAGCGCGGTCATGCACGGGGCGGCGGTCGGCGACGACGCCGGGCGTACGCAGCTGCTGCTGCGCCGGTTCTGGGAGCCGCCGACCGAGGTGAAGGTCGCGACGGGAGAGGGCGGCCACGGCGGGGGCGATGTCCGCATGCTCGAAGACCTGTTCGGCGGGCCGCCCACCGGCGGTCCGGACCCGCTCGGCCGGGCGGCGGGCGCGACCGACGGAGCCCGGTCCCTGGTCACCGCGCTGGCCGCGAACCAGTCCTTCGAGACACGGCTCCCGGTGAAGGCCCGGGATCTGCTGGAGGTGTGACCGTTGACGCCGTGCGTCTCCCACCGGGACGTTCGAAGAGCGGGAAGGTCCCGGTGAGCCCGCGGATCTTCAACGCTGGTGCCCCGGTGGATGGTTGAGGAGGCCGTGCCGGCCATCCACTCCTAGATCCATGTGCGGATGTAACAGCTGCGCGGCCGGGAACGGCAGCATCGCCGCCGAGCGCCAGGACCAGATGCCACAGGTGCGTGCCGCCGGAGACGTTCTCCGGCGTGAGCACCGTGTGGCCCTCGAAGGTGAGCGAGTGGCCGTAGCAGTGGCTACGGACGACCAGTTGGCCGGCGGGGTGAGTTCGCGGATCGCCGGAGCGGGGTCCGGCGCCGAACAGGGGCAGCCCGAGATCCTGTGTCCTCAGTCAGACCCATCCGCCGAATCAGGAGATCAACGAGAGCAGTCAGCTGCCGTGACCACAGCTGCCGCAGATCCCGGTGCCGGGCGTCAAGCGCCAACGCCCGCGCCGGCAAAGGGGCATCGCTCTGCAGACGATCGCCCTCCCCCGAAGCATCACCCTCGGAGAAATCGACCACCCGACGGTCCGGCCTGTGCACCAGAAGCTCAACCGACAGAAGCAAGGCCACCGCGCCACGACCAGCGCACACAGAGGACGGATCCAGACCTCGGAGTCAAGGCCACGACCAGTGGCCTCGCCCTCCTCCTGTTCCCAGGCGGAAGCAGGCCCCCCGATGCGTCGATCCACCCCGACCAGGCAAAAGAGCCTGGTCAGAGCGCCAACGGTAGGCAAGCCGCGCCCTACACGCTGTAAGGTGAGCGTCATGGCTGGCAGAGACCCCCAGGTCCGGGCGGAGCGGCGCAGCGCCGGTGAACTGGAGAGCGAGGTCCTCGCCTCGTTGTGGGCGACCGACCGGCCGCTGACTCCGGCCGAGATCCATGCCCAGATCGACGGCCCTCTCGCCTACAACACCGTGCACACGATCCTCAAGCGGCTCTACGACAAGGGGCTCGTCCTGCGCGACGCGGACGGGCGGCGCGGTGCGTACCGGCCGGCGAAGAACGCGGCCGAGTTGACCGCCGCGGCGATGCACGAGGCGCTGGACCGGGGGCCGGATCCGATCGGCGCGCTCCAGCAGTTCGTGAGCGGTCTGAGCCCCGAGGAGGAGAGGGCCCTGCGCGATCTGCTGACCGGGGGCGCGGAATGAGGCGGCTCGACGAGGGACGGACAGCTGCCCGTGAGGTCGTACTGGCGCCGCGGCTCGTGGTGCGGGGTTCGACAGCGAAGTCAGCCTGAGCTGACCGCGTTGGTTGGCAGCGACCGCAGGGCGTGACCTCGTCGGGTTGTCAGCGACCGCAGAGCTGAACCGCGTCGACCATCAGCGACCGCGAGGCTTGCCGCGCTTGGTTCCCTTGGCGCCGCCGGAGGACCCGCGGGGGTTCTTGCCGGTGTTTCCGGTCCTGCCGGTCGATTTTCCGGCGGCGGGCTTGCGGCGGGCGGGGGTTTCGGTGCGCTTCGCCTTCGTCTTCGGCTGAGGGGGCGTCGGGGTACGGCCCCGCGTGCTGTTGACCGTGCGGCCGCGGACGATGCCGATGAAGTCCTCGACCAGTTCGGTGGTCGCGTCCTCGGGCCAGGAGAGGGCGACGTCCGACTGGGGGGCGTCGACGACGGTCCGGTAGGTGAGGTCCTTGCGGTGGTGCAGCCGGGCCAGGGACTGGGGGACGTAGAGGATGCCGATGCCGGACACCACGTGTTCGACGGCGTCCTCGGTGGTCGCGGGACGCTCGAACGCGGGCTCCCCCGGCGGCTGTTCCCAGTCGAGGACGTCGTCGAGGGGGTGAAGGACCACCTCGTCGGCGAGTTCGTCGAGGGACACCTCGTCGGCCGCCGTCACGACATGGTCCTTGGGGGCTACGACCACGGTCGCCTCGGTGTAGAGGGCGATCGCGCTGAAGACCTCACGGTCGACCGGCAGCCGTACGAGTCCGGCGTCGGCCTCGCCGCGCCGCAGCACATCGGATGCCTCGGCAGCCGTGACCGGTACGAGGACGAGGGGGACGTCGGGCCGGCGCTCGTTCCAGATCCGCACCCACTTGGCGGGCGTCACCCCGGGGACGTACGCGAGCCGGAACGTGGGGGATGTTTCCGAGCCTGTCACCCCGCAAGGTTACCCGCCGTGGTCGGAGGTCTCGAACGCGGTCGATACTCTTGACGGTATGAAGTCGCACCAGACCACCCAGACCATGAAGCCCGCCACGGCGGCGAAGAAGCTGGGTGTGTACCTAGAGGCCACCCCCGCCGAGTTCCAGAAGGCCGAGGTCTCCCGCGCCGAGCTGAACGAGCTGCAGGCCAACCCGCCCGAGTGGCTGCGCGAGCTGCGCGCCAACGGCCCGCACCCGCGTCCGGTCGTCGCGGCCAGGCTCGGCGTCTCCATCGCCGGTCTCGCCCGCGGCGGGGTCACCGAGCCCCTCACCACCGAGCAGATCGACGCACTGAGGGCGGCCGGCCCCGAGTGGCTGGAGAAGGAGCGCGCCACCCAGGCCGAGGTCCGCAAGGAAGCCGAGCGGATCAAGAACAAGAAGAACGCCGAGAACGCCGAGAACGACTGACGGGCGCGGGACCCGGGGAGAGGCGCACGGTGACGGACGGCGCGGACCGCACGGGGAAACCCCCGGCGATGTACCGGAAGGTCGCGGCGGACCTCGGCCGCGAGATCGGCGAGGGTCGCTACGGCTCCGGCGGACGGCTGCCCGCCGAGGGCGAACTCGCCGAACGCTACGGCGTCTCCCGGGGCACGGTCCGCCAGGCGATGGCCCTGCTGCGCACCGAGGGCCTGATCGCCTCCCGGCGCGGCACCCGCCGGGTCGTGATCGGCACGCCCCGCCCGCAGAGCTTCGGCGAACTCCTCAGCTTCACCCGCTGGGCCCGCTCGACCGGCGAGGAACCCGGCGGCCGGACCGTCTCCGTGGAGACCCGCCCCGCCGACGCGACCGAGCGGGACCAACTGCGCCTGCCCGCAGGGGCGGAGATCTACGAGGTACGGCGGCTGCGCACGCTCTCGGGGCGCCCGGTGATGATCGAGCGCACCGTGTACCCGTCCGCCGTGGGCGAGTTGATCGCCGAGCTGCCGCCGGACTCGGTGTCGCACACCGTGGCCCTGGAGGAGTCGGGCGTGCTGATCGCGGACGCCCAGCACACGATCGACCTGTGCCGGGCCGACGAGGAGGACGCCCGGCTGCTCGGCTGCCGGCCCGGCGACCCGTTGTTGCGCGAGCGCCGGTGCAGTACGGATCCGGCGGGCACCCCGGTCGAATGGTCCGAGGACCGGTACCTTCCGGAGACCGTCGTCTTCACCGTCCACAGCTCGGCCGCCGCCGGCTCACTGGCCCGCCGCCCGGTCGACGACGCCTGACCTCAGGTGCTCCGCAGCAAGGCCGTGAGCAGCGGGCGGAAGTGCGCGAAGTCCGGGGTCGGTGCCTCGGGGTCCTTGCCCTCGTCGTCCCAGCGGCGCACCGCGACCCCGTCGGCCGCGTAGGGATTCGCCTCGTACGCGGCGACCTCGGCCGGAGACATCGGACCACCCTGCACCTCCAGCGTGTACACCGAGGCCTCGGAGAGCCGGCCGAAGTAACCCGGCTCTACCGCGCACAGATACCGCTTGGCCGCCACGTGCAGCCGGATCGGCTCGGTGACCTCGGGGCCGAACCACTCGGCCAGCCGGTCCGCCCCGGTGTGGCTGTGCCGGTTGTCGGTGCCCTCCATCAACTCCGCACCGCTGACCGGCCCGTGGAAGTGCCCGAGGTCGTGCAGCAGCGCGGCGGCGATCAACGCGTCAGGCGCACCCGCCTCTTCGGCACGCGCCGCAGCCTGGAGCATGTGCTGCGCCATCGTGACCTCCTCCCCCAGGTAGGCGGTCGCGCCCTCGCCTGCGAAGAGTTCGGCCAGTTCGTCCACGAACTCCGCACCCGCTGCGGCCCGTTCACGACGCAGTACCGCCAAGGTGCCGGCCAGCGCGTCGATGTCGACGTAGGCGCCCTGGAGGTGACGGGCGCCGCTCTCCTCGAAGGCCGTCCGCGCGTGCAGCAGGCGGACGTTGTCGAAGATCAGGCAGTCGCCGGGCAACAGCCGGAATTCCAGCTGGAGTTCGGGGCGCAGGGTGATCTCGGCGAAAGTGCGGTAGGCCCGGTAGAAGGCCTCCAGTTCGTCGGCGGGCAGCAACAGGGTGCCGATGGAACGGTTGTTGAAGCGCACCTCGCGGATCCGGCCCCGGCCGTCCACGTCGATCAACGGCCGGTCGGCGGCCAACACGGTCTGCGCATCGCTGAATTGGAACGGCACGGAGGTGCGCGTCAGTACGGCGAACGCCTCCGGGTCCTCGGCACGCAGCAACGCGGCCGCCTTGAACCCGTCCACAAGTCCGGAGTCACCGCCGACCGCCGCGTTGGACAGGCAGTGCAGGAGCTGGAGCGTGGGCACCGGGTCGCGGTACGGGTTGTCGGTGTGCGGGGTGATCCGGGCGCCGGTGAAGGCGAGGTTGTTGGGGTCCGGTTCGACCCGCACGTCGAAGAGCCGCCCGTAGTTGGTCTCACGGACGTACCCGAAGGTCTTCGCGACCTCCAGTACCTGCCCCTCGCGGCACGGCACATCACGCAGGAGCGCGAAGCCGAGCCCTAGAACCGACTCCAGCACCCGCGCCTTGACCACCGGGTCGCCCAGGTATTCCGCCCAACTCGCCTCGGGGAGACGGCCGTTCAGGTCCGCGGCGGCCCACAGGGTCTTGCCGTTCTCACCACGCCGATCGCCGGAACCGTCCCCGCTGTCGGGCCGGTTGGCGGTCAGCCACTGCGCGGAGTACGCGGACCGGTGCCCGTCGGGCGCCCAGTCGACCTCGACACCGCCGGCGGTCCGCCGTACGGCGTCCAACGCGAGGCCGGTGGGCAGCTCGGTGATCTGGAACAGCTTCTGCCCGTTGCGGGGGTCGCGGCACCGGGGGCAGGGGCAGTTGTCCCGCAGCCAGGTGAGCGGCAGGTCTTCTATGAGGTCTCCCACTGGATCCTCTACGGACTGTGACATCGCCATCACTCTCTCGCCAAGTTGTATAGCCAACTTTTCCGACAGAGCGAACGTCTCAGCACCAGATGACCGCAAGATGACACTCCGGCTACCCGCACATGAACGAGACGGGCGACCGCGTCAGCGCGCCAGGCGCAGGCCCGCGACGAAAACGTCGACCAGCCGGAGCGCGTCGTAGCGCTCATCACCCTCCGCGCCGACACAGAGGTTGCCGACGCCGCGCATGATCTCGTAGGCGGTCAGGTCGGACCGGACCTCACCGGCGGCGGCCGCCGCGTCGAACAGCTCGGCGCACACGGGCAGCAGGCGGTCCAGGAAGTAGCCGTGCAGCGCCTCGAAGCCGGCGGTGTCGGACCGCAGCACCGCGGCGAGTCCGTGCTTGGTGACCAGGAAATCGACGAAGAGACTGATCCACTCCCGCAGCGCGGCGTACGGCGTGGCACTGCTCGCCAGCAGCGCAGGACCCGCTTCGGCGCAGGCCTCGACCTGGTGGCGGTAGACGGCGATGACGAGATCCGCGCGCGTCGGGAAGTGCCGATAGATCGTGCCGAGTCCGACGCCGGCCTCGCGTGCGATGTCCCGCACGGGGGCGTCGACACCGGACGCGACGAAGACCTTGGCGGCGGCGTCGAGGAGGGTCTCCTTGTTGCGCCGGGCGTCGGCCCGCTTGGACTGCCCGTCCGCCTTCCCGGCCTGCCCGTCCGCCTTGGCCGCGCGCCCCGCATCCGCACCGTTCCCACTCACCGCGCAACTCCTCCGCCCTCACGACTTGCCAAACCGGAACCGCGTTCCGTATTCTTTCCGGAACAAGGTTCCGCTTGCCTATGATGCCAGATCAGAGGCCGGACGACCAAGCCACGCCTGCCACCACGCGGTGCGGATGAGCGGTGCAGGAGAACGGACGCCACCATGCCCCACACACCCCGCCCCAGCTTCGGGATCATGACCGCTCCCATGCAGGTCGGCTACGACGACCTCCTCCGCGTCTGGCGCGAGGCGGACACCGTCCCGGAGATCGAGCACGCCTGGCTCTTCGACCACCTCATGCCGATCGGCGGCGACCCGGACGGCCCGGCCTTCGAGGGCTGGACGCTGCTCTCCGCCCTCGCCGCGCAGACCCGGCGCCTGCGGCTCGGCGTGATGGTGACGAGCAACCGCTTCCGGCCGCCCGCGGTGCTGGCGAAGATCGCCACGACCGTCGACATCGTCTCCGGCGGACGGCTGGACTTCGGCATCGGCGTCGGCTCCCGCCCGGACCATCCCCTGGCCAGGCGGGAGTACGAGGCGCACGGCCTCCCCTTCCACGACTCCGCGCACGCCGTGGCGAGCCTCGCCGAGGCCTGCACGGTGATCCGGCGGCTGTGGACCGAGGAGAAACCGTTCGACTTCCACGGCACCCACCACCACCTCACCGGAGCGTTCGGCAACCCCAAGCCCGTCCAGCGCCCCCACCCGCCGATCCTCATCGGCGGACGCGCGGCCACGACCCTGCGCGTGGTCGCCGAACACGCCGACCTGTGGAACATCCCCGGCGGCGACATCGAGGACGCCACCCACCGCAGCGCACTCCTCGACCGCTACTGCACAGAGATCGGCCGCGACCCCGCCACGATCACCCGCTCCATCCACCTCTCCGTCTCCTACGACCGTCCCGAGGCCACCCGAGCCGCGATCCGCGAGGCACTCGACGCGGGCTTCCACCACATCGTCCTCGGACTGCCCGCGCCCTACCCCGCCGGAACAGCACGTTGGGTCGCCGACGAGTTGATCAGGAAGTCGACCTGAGCGCCCTTCCAGCCTCAGTCGTGCGGGAACGAGTGGTGCTCATGCGCGACCAGCCACCGGCCCCGCTCCTTGCGCAGGCCGAAGGTGAGCCGTAGGCGCAGGGTGGGGTGTTCGGCGAACTCCTCGGGAGTGCCGCACCGGAGCAGGGCATGGGCGTAGGCGACGTCCGTGCCGGCCGTGATGTCGAGGGAGTCGATGTCGAAGCAGGCGCCCTGGGCCTGCCAGTCGAAGAACGGCGGCCAGGTGGCGCGGTAGGCGGCGAGGCCGTGGATGCCGGCGTGGGGCGGCGGGACGTCGTACATGACGAGATCCTCGGTGTGGTCCGCCATGACGCGGTCGAGGTCGCCGCGGTGGACGGCCTCGGCCCAGCCGGTGATGAGGGTGCGGATCTGTGTCGCGTCGTCGGTCATGGACGGCTCCTGTTCCTGTCCCCCACTCCATGGTCTCTCTGTCGGGTCGACTCCCCGATCTTCCGCACATCATCGCCCCGGCCGGGCAACCGAGACGGATGGCACACTCTCCGTGTGCCGCTGACTTTCGACGAACTCCTCACCCGTGCCACCGCCCTCGCCGCCCCCGGCCGACGGGCCGTCCTCGGGATCACCGGCAGCCCCGGCGCGGGCAAGACAACGCTCGCCGAGCACCTGGTGCGGACGCTGAACGGGAGCGGCGCGGAACCGTGGGTCGCGCACGTCCCCATGGACGGCTTCCACCTCGCCGACGTCGAACTGGACCGCCTGGGCCGCCGCGCCCGCAAGGGCGCGCCCGACACCTTCGACGCGGCCGGTTACGCGGCGCTGCTGCGGCGGTTGCGCGAGGAGACCGACGAAGTGGTGTACGCGCCGGGCTTCGAGCGGGTGCTGGAGCAGCCGATCGCCGGCGCGATCCCGGTACTGCCCACAGCCCGGCTGGTGGTGACGGAGGGCAACTACCTTCTGCTGGAGGCGGGTTCATGGGCGCGGGTACGGCCGTGCCTGGACGAGGTGTGGTTCTGCGAGGTCGACGAGGACGAGCGCGTCCGCCGACTCGTCGCCCGGCACGAGGAGTTCGGCAAGGACCACGAGACCGCGGTGGCCTGGGTGTCGGGCACCGACCAGCGCAACGCCGACCTGGTGGCGGCGACCCGGGACCGGGCGGACCTGGTCGTGCCGTTCGGTGCACTGCCCGCGCCGGAGCAGAACTCGGCGGCGCGGGCAGGCAGTTGAGGACCCTCAGGCCAGCAGGGTGAGCTCCGGCTCGGCGTCGGCGTCGCCCGCCGGGTCGCCGATCACCGCGGTGAAGGCCTCCGTACGGACGGTGAGAGTCAGACCGTCCTCGCCGGTCTCGAAGGCGGGCGAGAACTCCCCTGCTCCGGGGCCGTACCGCACGGCGAACACGTGCAGGTTCTCCGGGGCGCCCGGTGCCGGGTCGGCCTCCAGTGCCGTGGAGCTGACCAGGTGGCGCCAGCCCTCGTCGGGGTTGCCGTAGCCGCGCGGGTCGGCGGCGAGCGCGAACGCGGCCTGTTCCTGCGTGAGTTCGGAGCGGGCGTCGAAGTGGTCGGCGCCCTGGTCGGTCGGGTGGGTGAGGCGCAGGGCGCCCGCGGAGGTGACGTCACCCTCCGCCGTCCTGCGCACCCGGTCCCCGTCGTCCGCCGCGTAGGGCAGCCCGGCGAGCAAGTACGGGGCTCCGTCGAGGAGTTCGAGGGCCACCGTCATCCACAGACGCGTGCCGTCCGTGACGTACAGGGAGCGGACGTGCCGCAGCACGTGGTCGCGGCCGACGACCGGCTTGGTGACCAACTTGGCTGTGAGTCCGTCTACTTGGAGATCCCGGACCCGTACCTCGCCCATCGGGCGGCACAGCAGGAAGCCGTCGACGACAGGCCCGAAGCCGTGCTGCCGGTTCACGGCGGCGGGCAGGTAGTAGGTGCCGTCGGCCTCGACCAGTGACGGGGTCATCTTGCTGTCGAAGGCCACCGAGACGGTTCCCGACCGGAGTTGATGCCGGGCGGGCGTCGTGGACGGTGTCCGGTGCCAGCGCGTGGTGTCCTGGATCTGCCAGACCACCATCCATGCGAAGTGTCCGTCCACTCCCCCGTCCGGCTTGGCCGCGTGCCTGCCCCAGCGGCTGTCGCCCCGGTAGCGGCCGATGTCGGAGCCGATACGGCTGCCGAAGTAGCGCAGGCCGAGGACCGATTCGAAGCCGGAGTGCTGTTCGCTGTAGCGCGGGCCGCCGTTGTCGAAGCCGCCGTCGGTGAGGCGGGCGTCGATGTAGCGGGCCAGCGCCTCCCCGTCCTCGGCGAAGACGTCCTCGCCGCTGACGATGTGGGCCTGCGCGAGGAACGACAGGGAGATCGGGCCGTAGTTGTTGTCGTACGCGCCGCCGTGCTCGGGCGGGAGGAGGGCGCCGCGGTCGCTCACGCGGTGGGCGCGGATCTCGTCGCCGTACACACGGAGTGCGCGCGTACGGACCGACTCCCCTTCTTCCGGAGGGAGATGGCGGGCCAGCATCAGGCCGCCGACGACGCAGCCGATGGCCTGGTTGCCGGCTTCCTGGGGGTTGAAGAAGGTCGCCTCGGTGAGCCAGCGCCAGTAGCCGTGCGCCAACTCGACCAGGGCGGTGCGCTGTTCGTCGTCGACGAGGCCGTCCGTCGCGTCGAGGATGTTGACCGCCTGGAGCAGCGCCCACGCCGTGCTCGGCCAGTCGCCGATGGGGTGCGCGCCCGCTTCCAGGACGTAACGGGCGTACGGGAGGCCGGAGTTGCGGACCTTCAGGTTCGGGTAGCCGGGGTTGTCCTCGGTGTAGACGCGCTCCCGGAGGTGGAAGGCGAGGCTGCGCCGTACCGCCTCCGGCAGTCGTGGGTCCTTGCCGCGCTGCCAGGCGAAGGCCAGCAGGGACGTCATCCCGAGCGACGTGTCCCCGATGTCGTCGTAGCAGTCGGGGTGTTCGAGGTTGCCCTCCGGCGTAAGACGTCGCAGGGCCTGCTCGACGACGTCGGCGAGGACCGCGTCGTAGGCCTCCGGGGTGTCGGGGAGGTCGTGCAACGGGCCGCGCTGGTGAGGGAGTTGCATCGCGGTGGATCAGCCCTTCATGCCTGAGGTGGCCATGGCGTGGGTCGTCGGGATCAGCGGGCGGGTGCGAGGCAGCCGGCGCGCAGGGCGACGCTCAGTGTCTGGGGGCCGTTTCCACCGAGGTAGACGCGGTTCCCGGTCGTCGCGTCGGTGCCGCCGACCACGGTGTAGTCCTGCCCCGGGTCGTACCGTAGTACGTCGCTCCGGTCCGGTCCGGCGAGGGGTTCGCCTGCCTCGACGGTGGCCTCGACCCGGATCTCGTCGTCGCCGACGCGGTAGGTCAGCGGCCCTGTCGTGAGGCACCAGCGTCCGTCGTCGAGCGGTTCGGCGCCCTCGGTAACGCCCCCTGGACGGAAGGTCAGTTCGAGGGCCCAGGGCACCCGCGGTCCGCTGATGTCGATCCGCAGGTCGGCACCGTCCTCGCGCAGCTCCACGTCGACGCGGGTCGTCCGGGAGACCTCGTCCTGGGGCCGGTCCGGGAAGGCCATCGCGGCGGAGAAGCGGCCCTCGTCCGCCATGTAGTAGGCGGCGTCGTCCCGTCGCAGGTCCGGCGTGAGCGGCTGGTAGTAGGCGGCCGAGAGGGATTCGGTGAGCCGGTACCGGTTGGCCGCCAGCTGCTCCATGTCTGCGGCTCGGAAGGGGCCCAGGTCGAAGAATCCCTGCGAGAGGCGGACCGCGTCGAGGACGGCGTCGCCGGCGAACAGGCGCAGGAAGGTGGGGTTGCAGGCGAGACCCGAGCGGATGCGCCGGAACGCGGGCACGTCCGAGCCGCCGTAGACGACGCTGTGCGCGGTCGTGGAGGCGCGGGAGGCGAGGCGGGCCGTGGGGATGTAGCGGGCGCGGGGCAGGGGTTCCGGCGTCGGTGTCGGGAGCTCGCGGCAGAGGTCCGGGGTGAGGATGGTCTCCGCGAGGAGGTCGGGGTCGTCGATGCCGTCGGCTGCCGCCAGGTGCGCCGCTCGGCTGAAGTCGCCGCGGCCGGTGCGGATCGCGAGGAGCCGGTAGTGCGGGAGGTAGGGCGCCAGCGGGAACGGGTGGTTCTGGTCCTGCCGGCGCGAGAGGACGGTTTCCACCGTGCCGTCCGGTCGGATGAGGTCCAGGGTCGCGGTGAGGTTGCGTTCGACGGCGTCCCGCAGGTCGGGGCGGTCGAGGACGTCGGCCAGGAGCAGGAGCGACGGGTTTGACACGTGGGCCGCGTAGTTGGCGCTGCGCTCCGAGTACAGGCCCTCCGCGTCGATGTCCACGCCCTCGGCGAGCCACTGCTCGATGCGGTCGAGCAGCCGGTCGTCGGGGAACGAGCGGTGCAGCCGGGCCAGCGCCGCGGACAACTCCCAGCGGTGGTTCGGGGTGTGGACCCCGCCGGTCAGGAGACTGGCGGTGGCGGCGCCGGCGATGTCGGCGAGCGCGGCCGTGACCTCGCGCAGTTCCGGCCCCGCGCCCGCCGCGAGGACGTGCGCGTCGCACACGTCGTTCACGGTGAACGCGGAGTCCGGCGGCGACTGCACGTTGTCGCCACCGGCGAAGAGGCCGGTGGCGGTCTGCGCGGCCCGCAGGGCCCGGATGTGCGTCATCGCAGCGGTGACGGCCTGCCCGCTGCCGTGCAGCGCCGAGTCCGGGGAACGGTAGGCCGCGATCAGGGTCTTCACCCGGCGCGCCAGACCACGGTGCGCCACACCGGCGGGTTCCTCGTCGGGGCCGGCCGCCAGCGGGGCGGCCGGCCGGTCGGCGGCGCGGGCCGCGGCGCGGACGAACTCGTGGTCGAGCGGGGTGTGCAAGGTCAGTCCTTCAGTCCGGCGTTGATGTCGGCGCTCATGACGTAACGCTGGAACACCAGGAAGATGATGATCAGCGGGATCATGGAGATGACCGAACCGCCGAGCAGCACCGACCAGTTGATGTTCTGCGCGCCGACGAGGCTCTGGATGCCGATCTGCACGGTGAACTTGTTGGGGTCGTTCAGCATCAGCAGCGGCCAGATGTAGTCGTTCCAGCGCCACTGGAAGGACAGGATCGCGAGGGTCAGCATGATGGGCCGGGAGATCGGCACCATGATCCGCAGGAAGATCGACAGTTCACGGGCGCCGTCGATGCGCGCGGCCTCGACGAGTTCGTCGGGGACCGTCAGGAAGAACTGGCGGAACATGAAGCAGCCGGTCGCGGTGAGCACGGCCGGGAGGATGATGCCGGCGAACGAGTTGTAGAGGCCCAGGTTGCGGACGACCAGGAACTCCGGCGCGAGCATGACCTCCGACGGCAGCATCGTGGTGGCCAGGATGCAGAGGAAGAAGAACTTCAGCCACCTGTTGTTGTACTTGGCCAGCGCGTACCCGGTGCAGCAGCTGACGCCCACCGTGAGGATCGTCGTGATCACGCACACGATGGCCGTGTTGATGAAGTACTGGGAGAAGTTGGCGCTGTCCCACGCCGCCTTGTAGCCCGACACGGTGGGGTTGTGCGGAAGCACCGTCAGCGGAAGGGAGAACAGGTCTCCCGCCGGCTTGAAGGAGCTGAGGACGAACCACGCGACCGGCAGCCCGTAGAGGGCCGCCAGAATCCACAGCAGTGTCGTCGCGGGTACCGCGCGCCGGAGCCCACCGTCGCGCACGTTGCGTCGCTGCCTCTTGGAGAGGGTCCGCACGGAGTCGGCACCGGCCGGACGCGGCGTGTCTGTGGTTGTCATCGGTTCTCCACCCGCCGGTTGACGATCAGCTGGATGATCGCGACGGCCATCAGGATGAGCATGAGCACGAACGACGCGGCGCTCGCGTAGCCGATCTGGCCCCGGTTGAAGCCGGTCTGATAGATGTACTGGACAAGCAGGTTATTCGACGTGCCCGGTCCGCCGTTGTTGAGGGAGACGAAGAGCGGGTATTCCTTCATCGCGTTGATCGTGTTGAGCAGGATGACGATGAAGGAGGTGGGCGCGATGCTCGGCAGGGTGATGCTGACGAACTGGCGCCACGGGCCGGCACCGTCGAGCGAGGCCGCCTCGTAGTACGACACCGGCACGTTCTTGATCGCCGCGATGAACAGCAGCATCGAGAAGGCCGTTCCCCACCAGGCGCCCGCCATCACCACGACGCCCAGCGACAGGTCGGCGTTCGACTGCCACGGAACGGCGCTTCCGCCGAGCTTCTCGATGACGTAGTTGATCAGTCCGAAGTTCTCGCCGAACAGCCACCGCCACAGGACACCCACGACGATGGGCGAGATGAGCCACGGGATGAAGAAGACGACACGGGCGACCGACGCGCCCTTGGCCTGCTTGCTCACCACCAGGTTGGCGATGAACAGCGCGAGCACGAAGTTCAGCGGGACGACGAGCACGGCGTACAGCAGCGTCCGGAACAGCGCGTCGTAGAAGGTGGAGTCCCCGAACAGGTTCTGGTAGTTGTCCAGCCCGATGAACTGGAACGCCCCCACACCGGTGTAGTTCGTGAACGAGTAGACGAGCCCGATCACCGCCGGCCACACGAAGAACAGCGCGAAGAGCACGACATTGGCCGCGATGAGGACGAGCGGCGCGAGTGTGTAGGTGCTACGTCGTTTCCTGGGCGGCCTCACGGACACGTCCGCGGCGCTATTTGTCATCTTCCTGACTTCCGTGCTGGTGGAATGGATCGCTGTGGGCTCACGTCATGAGCCCAGCATCACGTGGGCGACCGGGGCCGGGCGGCGGTGATTCCGCCGCCCGGCCCGTCGGCCCACGATCAGCCGCCGACCGCCGTGTTGTAGCCGTCCACGATGTTCTGCAGGGCCTTGTCGGCCGACTGCTGGCCGTTGATCGCCTTGCCGAGCTCCGTCTTGGTCGGGTCCTCGGTGAGGCTCTTGCCCTTCAGCACCCAGTTCGTCTGCGCGTTGTTGAAGTAGCCCGAGATCGGGGCGTAGAGCGGGATCTCCTCGTTGTAGAGCTTGAACGCCGCCTGCGCCGCCGCGGACTTGAAGGGGTACTTCGGGGTCAGACCGCTCTCGACCGGGAGGAACCCGGAGGTCTCGACCAGCTCGGTGTAGTTCTTCGGCTCGTACACCCAGGACATGAACTTCTGCGCGGCGGTGGCCGCGGCGCCGTTGTTGTTGAAGCCGACCATCATGCCGCCGCTGTTGACGTCACTGGCCTGCACCGGCTGGGCGGGGGTCGGGACGCTCGCCCAGTCGAACTTCTTGATGCTCGTCGCGAAGGCCGGAACCTGCCACACGCCGGACCAGTAGGCGACCACGTCACCGCTCTGGAACATGGCGGACGGGTCGGCGCCGCTGGTCCACACCGACTTCGGCATGACCTTGTCGTCGTTCAGTCCGACGAAGTACTCCACGGCCTTCTTGGTCGCGGCGTCCGCCGAGAACTTGCCGGAGGAGTCCGCGTGGACGTACTTCCCGCCCATCTCGTACACCATGGCGCGGAGCCGGGACGGAGACTGGTCGAACGTCAGGGAGTACTTGGCGCCGGTCTTCGCGCGCACCTTGTTCGCCGCGGCGATGAACTCGGTCCAGGTCCAGGTCTTCGCGGGCGAGGCCGGGACGGCTACGCCGGCCTTCTCGAACAGCGACTTGTTGATGAACAGGCCGGACGCGGTGACGTCCGAGGGGATCGCCAGCACCTTCCCGGACGAGTCCTTCGCGAGGAAGTTCGAGTTGATGTTGTAGCTCTTGTTGTTCGCGATGGACTTGAGGTCGATCAGCTTGCTCGACCAGATCGGGTCCAGCGCGGGCACGTCCGCCACGTCGGGCAGCGAGTTCGCCTGCGCGGCGTTGTGCAGCTTCGTCGTGTACCCGTCGTAGGGGATGTTGACGAGCTTGACCTTGACGCCGGTTTCCTTCTTGTACTGCGCGACCAGCTTCTTCCAGCCCGCGTCCTGCCCCGGAACCGTGGAGATCCAGAACGTCAGTGACTTCGCGTTACCGCCCGAGCCGGACCCCGACCCGCAGGCGGAGAGCAGCAGGGCACCTGACACAGCGACGGCAGCGAGGGGAACCAGGCGGCGCATGCCGCCGCGGCCGAGTCGGCTGGAGCGCCGCACACCCACAGTGGTCATCTTCGATCCCTTTTTCGTCGTAGGGGACGGAGCACGGCGCCGACCGATGCGGCACGGGTGCATTTTGCAGGAAAGGTCGCTTTCCGGGGGCACGGCCTCGCCCGGCCGCGTCGTCCACACGGAGTGAGATCCCCGGCCGTCCTGGCCGTCACCGCACAAGCACACCCTCGTGCGGTTGCCGTACTTCGCGTACGGGCTGAGAAGCCTCACCCCAAGTCGGTGTCCCGACCGACTTAGAAAGCGCTTGTCCGGACATTGGCAGACCAAGTCGGAGGCCGTCAATCCTTCGCCCCCGCACCATCGGTCACGGTTTGGACTCCTCTGGCGACCGCGAGCCGGGCCGCGCCCACCACGGTGCCGAGATCACCGACCGTGCTGCTGACCACCTCGGTGGGCCAGCTCAGCCGCCCCAGCTCGGTCCGTACACCGGGCAGGAGCTGCGGGTCCGTGCCCGTGCTGCCCCCGAGGACGATCAGTCCCGGGTCCAGTACGGCGGCCACGGCGGCGGCCAGCCGGCCCACGTCGGCGGCGTGCCGGCCGACCAGTGCGCTCGCCGTGTCGTGTCCCTGCCGGGCGAGGGCGAAGAGCTGGTCCGCGCTGCCGGGGCACGGTTCGCCGGTGTCCGGCCAGGCGGCCGCCGCCCGGCGCAGCAGCGAGCGGGCGCCCACGTACTCCTCCAGGGCCTCACGGCGCGGCTCCACGGCGTCGTCCCAGGGGTAGGGCAGCCGGGCGAGCTCACCGGCCGCGCCGTTCGCGCCGCGCAGCACATGGCCGCCGACGACGATGCCGAGGCCGATACCGACGCCGATCCGGAGATAGCCGAAGGTGGTGCGGCCCCGGGCGGCGCCCTCGTGCAGTTCGGCGAGGGCGGCGCAGTTGACGTTGTTCTCCAGGTGGACCGGCACGCCCGGCGGCAGGGCGACCGTCATGGCGTCGAACACCGGGCCCGCCTTGGCCGTCGCGGGGCGCATCCCGGCGCCCGCCCGGTCCCGCGCGGCGACGTCACCGACGGCGACGACGACGGTGCGCAGCGGGGTGCCGGCGGGCAGCGCGCCGAGGGCCTCGCGCACGGCGTCGGCGGCATCCTCCCGGGAGCCGGTGGCCTCGGCCAGCAGGGTGCCGTCGAGGGCGCAGCCCCGCACCCGGGTGAGGGCGGGGCCGAGATCGACGGCGAGTACGGCGCCCGCGGCCGGGCCCAGACGGTATACGGCCGCGTTGCGTCCCGTGCCGCCGGAGGCGGTGCCGGAGTGGGCGGCGAGCCGGACGTTCTCCAGTTCCACCACGGCGGAGGACACCGTCGGCTTGGACAGGCCCGCCAGGGTCGCGAGCTGCGGCCGGGTCGCACTGCCGGCTCTCGCCAGCACCGCGAACACCGCACTCGCGCTCTCGGTCAGCCGAGACGCCTGCGCCACGACGTGTTCCACACTTCCCCCAGTTCACAGGCCGCGTCCCCGATGGGTGTCCGTGGGATGCGGCGATGGGATGTCCTGACGTCACGCGGCCCGGACAACGGTCCCTGTGACCGAGTTCGCGATGACTCTTGACGCACTGTACTTCGTTAGTTAACTTCCTAACGAACGTCACGGTACTCGCCTGCCGTGGTCCGTCAGAAGCCCGTCCCGGGGCTTCCCTAGTGCTTGAACTGCCGTTCCCCCGGACACGGTTCGCCCAGCCGTCGCAGCACCGCGCAACGACGAAAGAGGTTCCGTGCAGGACTTCACGCCCCTCGTGGTCGGCATCGACGTGGGTGGCACCAAGACACATGTGCGCGCGTGCGCGGGCACGGATGTCGTGGCCGACCACATCCGTGCGAGCAGCGGCTGGCGGCCGCACGACCCCGCGGCCGCCGCCGACTGGCTGACCGCGCTGGTCCAGGACACCCTGCCCGCCGACGCGCACCCGTCTTCGGTCGCCGTGGGCGGGCACGCCTGTGAGACACCCCGCCAGTGCGCCGGGATCCGTGCCGCGCTGGAGGAACGTCTCAAAGTGCCCGTACTGGTCGTGGGGGACGCCGAACTGCTCGTCCCCGCGGCCGGGTTGGACAAGGGGGTCGGCCTGGTCGCCGGTACCGGTTCCGTCGCGGTGGGTCTGCTCGCCGACGGCGGCCGGCTCCAAGTGGGCGGCTGGGGCGCGGTGTTGGGTGACGAGGGCGGCGCCGCCGGTCTCGTCCGCGAGGCGGCCCGCGCCGCCTGGGCAGCGCACGACCGCGGCGAGGCCCCGGACGAACTCGCCCTGGGACTCGTCGAGGCGTTCGGCGTGGCCGAAGTGCCCGGTCTCGGCGCCGCGCTGGAAAGCGCTTCCGACGTCTCCGCCGACTGGGGGCGCCACGCCCGTGTCGTCTTCGCCGCGGCCGACGCCGGCTCGCTCCTCGCGCGCGAGGTGATAGCCGAGGCCGGCCGGTCCCTCGCCGCACTCGTCGTACGGCTCGCCGAACGCGGCGTCCCCGTCGACGACGTGGTGGTCTCGGGCGGCACCGTCCTCGCCCAGCCCCGCCTGTACGACGCCCTCACCGTCGCGCTCGCCGAGCGGGTGCCGGGGGCGCGGCCGTGGCCCATCCAAGTGCCGCCCGTCGAGGGCGCCGTGGCATTGGCCCGATCGATCCTGTGAACCGCACGGCCCCCGTTCACCCGGGGGTCATGTCGTGGACGCCGAACCCCCTCCGACGGGACACGGCTCGCCGCGAATCTTCGCACGTACGCACCAGTTGACGTATGCGCTTTCTCGCGTCGTACGGTGCACCCCGCACCACAGCCGATCGCACCACCCTCCCTGGTCGCACGACCTCGCCGGCCTCATCGGCCGTAGAACTCAAGAGAGGCACACCCATGCCGTCACCCGCCGGGCAGCGCACGAATGCCGTTCGACCCGCCGTGAACAGACGTGGTTTCCTCAAGACCTCGCTCGGCGCCTCGGCCGGTGTGGTCGCCGCGCCCACGCTGGTCAGCTGGCTGGCCACCGCGGACGCCAAGGCCGCCACGGCTCCGCTCGCGTTCGTCGACGACTACAAGACGAACGTCATCGCGAACCTGACGCCCGAGACCAATGCCGTGGTCCGGGTCCTCGGCGGCATGGCGCAGATATGGAAGACCGGCGCCGCCTGGAACACCGGCACGCCGCTGCGCCCCGAGATCCTGCGCGCCAACGTGCGGTACTGCGTCGACCTCACCACGCACCGCACCGAGGCCCAGGCGAAGGAGGCGTTCCTCTACGACCGCCAGCACCAGAGCTACGCGATGATCGCGGGCCTGGGTCCGCTGGCCGACCTGTACAAGTCCGGTGCCCTGGCGGTCACTTCGATCACCAGCGCTCCCGACGGGACGCCCGCCACCACGATCAACGACGCCGTCCCCGCCGACGCGCCCGCCGGTTCCGCGCTCGGCGCCGGCTCGCACGACTCCGCGCTCGGCAAGGTGGCCGAACTGGTCGACACCGTGCGCGGCAACTACGCGTCGGGCAACCCGGGCAAGTACGCCTACCAGTACCCGCGTCCGTGGCGCATGAACGAGAAGAGCGAGGTCGTCGACACCGGCACGGTCGACGCGCTCGGCTACCCGGTCTACGACTCGAAGGTGGTCGTCGCGCCCCAACTCCTGCGCCAGCGCAGCACGTCACCGGTCGACGACGGCGGTTTCCCCAGCGGTCACACCAACGCCTTCCACCTGGCTGGCCTCGCCTACGCGTACGCCGTGCCGGAGCGTTTCCAGGAACTGGTCACCCGCACCTTCCAGTTGAGCCACACCCGGATCATGGCCGGCATGCACTCGGCGGTCGACGTCATGGGCGGCCGCATCATGGCCACCGCGCTGGCCGCCGCCACGCTCGCCGACCCGGCCAACGCGGCGCTCAAGGCGGCGGCGCGCGCGCAGGCCCTCGCCTACTTCGAGGCGAAGACCGGCACCACGGCGGACACCCTGTACGCCTACGCCCACTCGGCGACCACCGCGACCGACCCGTACGCGGACCGGACCGCCAACTCCCGTCTGGTGGAGCCCAAGTTCACCTACGTCCTGACCCGCAGCGGCCGTGACAAGGCGCTGACCGTGCCCAAGGGCGCGGAAGTGCTGCTGGAGACCCGGCTGCCGTACCTCGACGCGGCGCAGCGGCGCGAGGTGCTGCGCACCACCGCGCTGCCGTCCGGGTACGTCCTGCTCGACGGTTTCGAGCAGTGGGGCCGCCTCAACCTCTTCGCGGCGGCGGACGGTTACGGCTCCTTCGAGTCCGACGTCGTCGTCGCCCTCGACGCGGCGGCCGGTGGCTTCGGCGCGGCCGACACCTGGCGCAACGACATCGACGGCTGCGGCGGCCTGACCAAGCAGGGCACCGGCACGCTCACCCTGACCGGGCACAACGCGTACACCGGCGGGACCGTGCTCAAGTCCGGTGCGCTGGTGGCCGGTTCGGCGCACGCGCTGGGCCACGGTGACGTGAGCGTGCTCGACGGTGCGCTGCGGGTCTCCGAGTCCGTGCAGATCCACGGCGCCTACACCCAGCAGTCCGCCACCCTGGAGGTCACGCTCCGCTCGGGCCACCAGCCCGCCGTCGAGGTCACCCGGCGCGCGACGCTCGGCAGGGGCAGCACGCTGACCCTGCGGTTCGACGCCGAGCACCCGCCGGTCGCGGGCTCCACGGTGCGGGTCCTGAGCGCGTCCTCGCTGCGCGGCCAGTTCGACACCATCACGGTGAACTCGGACAAGCTGCGGGCCGTACCCGTGTATACGGCGGAAGGTCTGTCGGTACGACTCCTGAAGCGGTGACGCCCCTGGTGGCGGGAGCGATGCGACAGTAGGGCCATGACCCGGCCCCGGCTCGCTCCCGCCACCACGCGACCGGCCTCACCGCAGGGCGGATGATGGCGCGCGAACAGCACTCGGTCCTCGACCCCGACACGCTCGACGACGGCGGTGGCGGGGACTCGCCGCCGCGCGCCGACGGCTCGCGGTCGACACGCCTCTACGCCGGGCTGCGGCGCCGTAAGCGATGGCTGTTGCCCCTCTTCGTGGTGGTGCTGCTCGCGCAGATGGCCGCCGTGATGGTCACGACCGCCGTGCAGCAGACACCGACCATCGACGAGCCCGTGTACGTGGCCACGGCCACCGTCTATCTGCGCGAGCACAGCCTCGACTACAACCCCGAGCACCCGCCCCTCGGAAAGCTGGTGATCGCCGCCGGAATCGCGATCGCCGATCCACACTTCGACGCCAACTACCAAGGTAACCAGGGGGCGTTGGGACGCCATCTGCTGTACGAGTCGGGCAACGACCCCTGGCGGCTGATGTTCTGGGCGCGGTTGCCGGTGATCGTGCTGACGCTGCTGTTCGGGCTGGTCGTGTTCGCGTTCGCGCGTGAACTCGTGGGCCCGGCACGGGGGTTGGTGGCGCTCGCCCTGTACGCGTTCTCGCCGGATGTCGTCGCGCACGGCTCGCTGGCGACGCTCGATGTGCCGGAGGCCGGCTTTCTGCTGACGTCGGTGTGGCTGCTGTGGCGGGCCAGACGGCGACCGCGGATGTATCTGCCGCTCGCGGGGGCCGCGCTCGGGGCCGCCGTGGCGACGAAGATGAGCGCTCTGCCCGCCGTCCCCGTCCTCATGCTCCTCGCCGTCGCGTCGGTGTGGTCCGCCCGCCGCCCGGCCGAACGCGCTGCCCGGCTGCGGACGCTGGCGCTCGGGGTCGTGGGCGCGGCCGTGGTGGCGGTGGTGGCGCTCGCCGTCGTATGGGCGTCGTATCTCGTCGTCGATCCGCAGCTGCGGTTCACGTCCACGGAGCCGGTGCCCGTCATCGACGGGCTGCGCGGGCAGTTGGTTCCTCTGTTGCCGTTCCCGCGGGCGTTCCGGGACGGGATGCTCATCCAGTTCGGCATGGAGGACTACCCGTGGCAGGGCTTCCTGTTCGGGCACCTCTACACCGGGTCGCACTGGTACTACCTGCCGGTGGCACTGATGGTGAAGACCCCGCTCGGCATGATCGCGCTGTGGATGGCGGGTGCCGTCGCGGTCGTGGCGGTACGGCGGTTGCGGCCCGCGGCGCCGTATCTGCTGGTCCCGACCGCCGTGTTGCTGGCCACGGCGATGGACGGCTCGCGGGACTTCGGCACGCGCTACGCGATCTTCGTGCCGATGTTCCTGGCGGTCGCGGCGGCCTGTGTGCCGGCGCTGCGGTCGTGGTGGCGGTGGGCTCCGCTGTCCACGGGGCTGCTGGTGGCGTTCGTCGCGGTCAGTTCGCTGCGGACGTTCCCCTTCTATCTGCCGTACTCCAACGAGGCGTTCGGCGGTCCGTCGAAGACCTATCTGCGGCTGCACGACTCCAACGTGGACTGGGGCCAGGACCTCGGCCGCCTCGCAGACCGGCTGCGCGAGCGGTACGCGGGCGAGCGGATCTGGCTCGTCTACAAGGGCAGTGGTGTGCCGTCGTACTACGGCATCGAGTCGGCCGATCCGCGCAAGGCAGGGGTGCGCGATGTGCACGGGCTGCTGGTCGTCTCGGACACCGCGATCGACAAAGCACAGGGGAAACTGGCCGAGTTGATCGACAGCAGTCGTCCGATCGATCAAGTCGGTCATTCGATCACGATCTACCGGCGCTGATCACTCTCTGGTCACAACGCTCTGTGAGCTATGTTGAGTGGCTGTGGGAGACAAAGGAGGCGCACCGGTGCCATCGCCGCAGCAGGCACGCGCCCAGGCATCCGTGATCACCTCGGGAAAAACCGACCCGGAAGTCGGCGCGGCACCGACGTCCCAACTCAGGGAACTCTTCGACGGGCCACGGCTGTCACCGGGCCAACGGCGCATCGCCCAGTACCTGATCGAGCACATCACCGAGGCGGCGTTCCTCTCCATCACCGACCTCGCGGAGCGCGTCGGCGTCAGCCAGCCCTCGGTGACCCGGTTCGCGGCGGCGGTCGGCTTCAGCGGTTACCCGGCGCTACGGGAGCGGCTACAGGCGATCGCCCTGCGGACCCTCGCGGGCGGCCCCGCGGCGGAGGAGAACCGGAGCAACGAACTGCAGGCCGCGGTCGACGCCGAGATCGCGAACCTGGAGAACCTGCGCCGGGACTTCGCCGACCCCGACCGGCTGATCGAGGTCGGCCGCGAACTGTCGGCGTCCACCCCGCTCACCGTCCTCGGCCTGCGCATCTCCGTCTCGCTGGCCGAGTACTTCGCGTACGCGGCGCGCCGCATCCACCCCGACGTACGGCTGGTGACCCGCGGCGGGAGCGTCGCCTACGACGCGATCCTGCAGTCCCGCGAGGCGGGCGGCACCTGGCTCCTCGCGTTCGACATGCCCCGGCACGCGCACGAGACGCTCACCACGCTCCGGGTGGCGCGCAGCGCCGGGCTCAAGGTGGCCCTCGTGACCGATCTGGCGCTCGGCGCGCTGGCCGACGAGGCCGACGTCACCTTCGCCACCGGCACCGGCTCCCGCCTGGTCTTCGACTCGTACGCGGCTCCCGGCGTGATGGCCTCCGCGCTGCTCCAGGCCATGACGGACGCCGATCCCGAGCGGACCCAGGCCCGCCTGGAGGACTACGAGCAGATCGCCGAGCAGCACCAGTTCTTCATGCGGGACTGACCCGCCACTCCCCCCTCATAGGCATGCACACCGGGGCGATTACGCCCATTTCGCGCATGAATGTTTTCATACGCCTTGCAAAGCGGACGGCATATATAAATACTGCTCACGGATCGCACCCGCCCCGAGAAAGCCCGGTCCGCCCATGCGCACCTCCGCTCGACCCGCCGCGCCGGCGACACCCGCTTCCCGGGGCCCTCTCACGGGCACGCCCAGCCGCCGTCTCCTACCCGCGTCGGCGCCGGACGTGTTCGGTCGGGCATCGCCTCCGCGAGCGCCCAAGGCGGCCTCGGCCATCCCCTGGGCCGGGGCCGCCTCACACCGTCGACCCACCCCCGCGACGCCGCACACCGGGAAGCGATGACATGCAACTGACCACCACGCGCATCAGCCAGGACTGGCCCTGTCAGGTCAAGACGCCCGGCAGCTACGACTGGGAGCGCTCGGCGGCCAAGTGGCTGCGCGAGCTGGTGCCGGCCCGCTACGCCAGCTACCCCGCGTTCATCCGCCACCCCGTGCTGCTCGCCCGCCACGCGCAGATCCAGGTCCAGCACGAGATCCGGGTGGCCCGGACCGCCCTGCAGACCGCGCGCGCCGACCTGCCCGGCATCGGCCTGCCCGAGTCGGTCATCGAGCACACCATCAAGCTGTACGCCGCCGAGGTCCTCCAGCTCCAGCACATCGCGCGCAGCGTGCGGGCCGTGACCGAGGCCCTGGTCGGGCACAGCACGGGACGCTGACCCCACCGCCGGCCGGGGTCAGTCGTCGTCGCGGTGCCGCCAGTACCAGAACACGCCCACGACGAGGGCCAGCAGCAGGACTCCGGGCAGGATCAGACCGGGAACGCGGGAGCCGCTCATCGGAATGGCCTTCGGTTCGGAACGGGCACGACACCGCCGACCTGCGGCGCCGCGCTGTCCATGATGAGGCTCTACGGCCCCGTCACCACCGACTTTCCGCAGGCCTTGCCGCGTGTTCGAAACCCCGGGTGCTCGAAACCCGTACGCCTACTGGCCGTTGTCGAGCGCCGTGCGGGACTCCAGGTCCTTGCGGGTGTCGTCGCCGTACACGCCGTTCTCGTCGCCCCGGATGCCGTACCAGAGCTGGAAGCGGGCGACCGCTGCCGTGAGCGTCGCGTCGTACTGCCCGCTGGTCGAGCCGTTCTCGTAGACGTTGGGGATGCGCAGGAGCCGCTGTTCCAGCTCCTTGACCTCGGGGCCGCTGTCGCCCTCGCGGAGGGTGCCGGCGCCGTCCGGGTCGCCGGTGGTGGCACTGCTGGCCGTGGCGGACGCCACCGGAGTCGGCGTGCTGATCGGCTGGGCCGTGCTGGCCTCTCCCTTGCCCGGCAGCAGCAGGGCGCAGGCGAAGCCGACCAGCGCGGCGGCGCTCACGCCGACCACGATCGCGGCCCGGCGCAGACCCGGTCCGAAGGGGCCGGTGGCCGGCAGCGGGTGCGACTCGCCGGGTACGGGCGGCAGTTCCTGTGTCTCGGCCTCGGAGCCGAAGAACGGCCGGGGCACCGGCACGGACTCGAAGACGGAGGAGTCCCGGCGGGGCTCCCGCAGCAGCTCCGCGAGGTTGTCGGAGCGGCGGCGGCGCAGGACTCGGGCGGGTTCCAGGACCGGGCCGCCGGACGACGATCCCGGTTCGGGCGGTGTAGACACACTGCTCTCCTTCCGTTCCGCGCGCACGGATGTCCGCCATCCCCCTGGAGAGATACGCGCGCACGGCCACCGGAGTTCAGTGCGGCACGCGCTCACTCACAGAAGGACGGTGAGGCCTGGACGAACCGGTGCAGGGAGGCCTTCAGCGCGGCGACGAAGGCGTCCCGCCGCGTGTCGTCGAGCGCCTCAAGGGAGAGGTAGGGGTTGAGGTCCTCCAGCTCGACCAGGAGCAGTCCGCCGTCCGGGGCGCGGCAGGCGTCGACGCGCTGTATGCCGTGGTCGATGCCGTTCCAGTCGATGAACCGCTGCGCGAACTCCAGGTCCTCGGGGGCGGGTTCGTACGGTTCCAGCTGCCAGCGCTTCTCGGTGTCCGGGGCGTAGAGGGCGTACTGGAAGTCGTGGTCGACGAAGTAGAAGGACACCTCGTACGAGAAGTCGACGCACGGCTGGACGAGGACGCTTCCGTCGGTCAGCGCGGGCAGGCGGTCGGCCGGGACGATCTCCAGCCCTATGGAGTCGGCGCCGAGCTTGGGCTTGACCACATAGCGGTCCGTGCGGGGCAGCCGGTCCAGGTCCTCGACGCGGTCGACGGTCGGGATGACCGGGAACCCGGCGGCGCTCAGGTCGAGGAGGTACTGCTTGCCCGCCATGTCCGCCCGGCCGGAGAGCTGGTTGTAGACACGGGCCCCGGTGCGGAGCGCGCGCTCGCGGAACGCGTCGTACTCAGCCTGGTAGCCGAGTACGGGACCGCTGTTGCGGACGACGACCGCGTCGAAGCCGTACATCAGCGCGGCCGCGTCCAGCGGATGGCACAGCGCCAGGTCGAAGTCCTCGCGCAGCCGGGAGGTCAGGTCGATGTCCTCGTCGCAGTAGCGGCGCCCGCGCGCGGGGTACGTCAGGTCGGTGACGTACAGGACGCGGGGGCGGGCGAGGGGTGTGGAGGGCATGCCGGTTCTCCTTGGTCGAGAGCGTTCACCGAGAGCGTTCGCGCGGAATGATCAAAACGGTCGGCCCGTGGTCACCGGACGAGCGTTCCGGCTCCGCAGGACGAGCGGATCCTCAACTCGGGGAGGAGTTCGACGTGTTGACGCGGGGCCGGCCGGCGTCCGCCGCCTCGCTCGGCGATCCGTTGCAGGAGGAGCTTCGCGGCCGACTCCCCCACCGCCCGCTTCGGCGGGGCCACGGCGGTGAGCGGTACGTCGGCGAGCGGGGCGACCTCGTCGTCGTAGGCGATGAGTGCCAGATCGTCCGGGACCCGGATGCCGCGCGCCTGGAGCCGGGGCACGAGCACGATCGCGTCCTCGTCGCTGTGCACGAGGGCGGCGGTGACTCCGCGCTCGCGGACCGCGTCGACCAGGTAGTCCACGCTCGACTCGTAGTCGCCGTGTTCGCGGACAGACGGGGCACCCCGGGCGTCGTCGAGGCCCAGGGAGCGTACGGCCGCCTCGTAGCCCGCGCTGATCTGCGCGGCGTGCGGGCCGTCCTGGAGTACCGCGGTGATCCGGTGATGGCCGAGGGCGGCGAAGTGTCCGACGGCGATGGCGGCCCCGTGGGCGCGGTCGGTGCGCACCCGGTCCAGGGCGGCGGCGGGGTTGCCGGGCGGGGCGGAACGCTCGACCAGGACGGTGGGCACGCCCCGGTCGAGGAGCCACTGTTCCTGGCCGCCGACGGGGACACCGCCCGGCCAACTGGGCGCGACGAGCAGCCCTTGCGCACCGCCCGCGAGGAGGTGCCCGGCCTGGACGGCGTCCTCCGCGTCGACGTATCCGGAGACTCCGAGCACCAGTCGGCCGCCCCGCGCTCCCACGGCCTCGCGGGCACCGCGCACCATGTCGGCGAAGATCGAGGCGGTGGTCGGCACGATCATTCCGATCACAACGCCCTCGGCGGAGGGAGCGGAATCGGCGGCCTCGGCGGACTTCTGTCGCGCCGCCCGCATCCCGACGGCGCTCTCGCCGCCCGGCCACACCACCGCGCCGTGCAGCCGGTGCACCCTGCCCTGGCCGGCCAGCGCCTCCACATCCCGCCTCAGGGTGACGGCGGAGACGCCGAGTTCGGCCGCGAGCTCGGCGACCCGCAGGCTGCCGCGCTCACGGACGAGTTCGAGCACCCGCTCATGGCGCTGGTCGACGTGCGGTCGCATGGGTCCCCCTGAGGTGAAACTGGTCGCGGTCACTCTATGCGGCGGATCGTATCGATCGTTTTGATCGCATCGGTCGCTCCAGCCCTTCGAGGGGACTCAGTCCCCACCCGGAGCGCACTGAGTGCCATCCGTGCCGGCCTGGTGCTACGTTCCCGTCCATGAGCTCCAAGCCGCCCATGCGGGACGCCCTGGTGGCGGCCGCCTTCCAGTTGTTCCTGGAGCGGGGCTACGAACAGACCACCATCGACGACATCGTGGCGCTGGCCGGGGTCGGTCGGCGCTCGTTCTTCCGCTACTTCCCGTCCAAGGAGGACGTGGTCTTCCCCGACCACGAACGCTGCCTGGCCGACATGACGGCCTTCCTCGCCTCCGGCGGCGACGAGCACGAACCCGTGCGGCGGGTCTGCGACGCGGCCCGGCTCGTGCTGCGGATGTACAACGAGAACCCGACGTTCTCCGTGCAGCGTTACCGCCTCACCAAGAAGGTGCCGGGGCTGCGCGCGTACGAGCTGTCGGTCGTGTGGCGCTACGAACGCGCCCTCGCCGACTATCTGCGCGGGCGCTTCGCCGGGCGGCGCGACGGCACCCTGCAGGCGGACGTGATCGCGGCCGCCGTGGTCGCGGCGCACAACAACGCCCTGCGTTCCTGGCTGCGTTCGGACGGGCAGCGCGACGCGGGTGCCGAGGTGGACCACGCCCTGGGGTATGTGCAGTCCGCCTTCGGACACCCTCCGGTGCGGCCCGCCGGCGTACACCGGGAGCAGCGGCCCGAGGACGTCGTAGTGGTCGTCTCCCGGCGTGACGCCCCCATGTGGCGCGTCGTCCAGGAGATCGAGTCCGCGTTCGGTCGCGACTGAACCGGAAAAGCCAGGGTACGCAGTATCTTTACGCCTGGCACTGAGTGCCATACGCTGAGGCCGTGCACGGTGGCACGGCGAGCCGCGCACATGCGTGCCCGGCTCAGCCGCGCGCGCGGGATTCCGGCCGAGCGCAGGGAGTTGACAGCGTGTACCACCACTCAGGATTCGCGACCCGTCCGGCAGTCGGCTCCCCGGCGGGCCTCCTCGATCCGCCCACCGCGGACGGGGACACCATCCTCTTCCAGCGCTGCACCTGGTGCGGCACCGCCATGTACCACCGGTTGTTGTGCCCGGTCTGTCAGGGCGGCGACCTGCGCACGGAGCGCAGCGAGGGCACCGGTACGGTCCGCCACTCCACGGTCGTGCACCGCAACACCCCCGCCGCCCGCAATGTGTCGCTGATCGAGATGGCCGAGGGCTTCGTGGTGCGGGGCCGGGTCATCGGCCCGCCGATCGGCATCCACAGCGGTGACCGCGTCCGGCTGTCCACGGCCAAGGACCCGGTGCGCGGCGAGCCGGTCTTCCAGCTCCTCGACGAGCCGTACCGCGCCTGGCACTGAGCCTCACCCCGATCGGCGTCGACCCACGGACCGCGTCCGAACAGCCCTGGCGCGAAGCCGAGTTCAGGCCCGGCCGACGAAGATCGGCCGAATCCTCCTCCACAGGCAACCCACAGGCTCTGCTTCTCGTCCTCCGGGGCGCGAGAGGCTCCCGTGATCGACGGGGCGCCTGAGCCTGGGGTTCGAGGAGGAGAACACATTGTTCCGTGCCCGGCGAATATGGGTCACGGCCGCGGCGGTGCTCGCGGTGGCGGGAGGGATGTCCGGGTCGGCGCAGGCGGCGCCACCGTCGGACGCCGGACCGTTCACGGCGGCGGCGACGGCCAACGACGGTACTCTCCCGCCGGGTTGGCGGATCACGGGGAAGGGTTCCGCGCAGCAGCTGGTCTGGCGCTCGGGCACGCGGGTGCCCATGGGGGACGCGCGCGTCGAGTTCCATGCCGGGGGCCGGCTCCTCGGTGTGCCGAGACCGGCGAAGGACGGACGGACGTTCCGGCTCGGCCTCGGTGCCGTCGCACCCAAGCAGCTGACGGACCTTCAAGTACTCGCCGCAGGGCGGCGGTTGGATGCCGCCGGTGACAACAGCGGCTCCGGCAAGGGGCGTTCGGAGGCCGCCGTACAGCCCGCGGCCCCGCTGCCGGCAGGCGCGATCGATCCCGGCAAGCCGGGCACGTACCGTACGACGACCGGCGAGTACACGCTCGACTCGGTCCGGCTGCCCGGGTATCCGCAGCCGATCGAGATGCAGGCCGTCGTGGTCGCGCCGAAGGGCGCCACCGGCAAGCGCCCGCTCGCGCTGTTCCTGCACGGCCGTCACTACACCTGCTACAAGCCGGGCACCGAGGAGATCACCGGTGACTGGCCCTGCCCCACCGGCCTCAAGTCGGTCCCGAGCTACCGGGGTTACCTGCGCGACCAGCAACTCCTCGCCTCCCAGGGCTATGTCACGGTGTCGATCTCCGCGAACGGCATCAACGCGCAGGACGCCGATGCCGAGGACGCCGGCGCGCAGGCCCGTTCGTCGCTGATCCGGCAGCATCTGGCCCACTGGGCCGACTGGTCCGCCCACCCCGAGACGGCTCCGCCGGTCGTCCGCGACGCGCCCCAGGCCGACCTCTCCCGCGTCCTGCTGATGGGCCACTCGCGCGGCGGCGAGGGCGTCAACCGCGCGGCGATGGACAGCCTTTACCCGCCGCCGACCGCCCAGGACGGCTATCACGGCCCGGTCCGCTGGAAGATCCGCGGCACGGTCCTCATCGGCCCGACGATCTTCGGCCAGAACCCGGTGGCCGACGTGCCGTCGGTGACGATCCTGCCCGGTTGCGACGGTGACGTCTCCGACCTCCAGGGCGAGGTCTACGTCGACGGCACCCGCGGGGTCAGCAGGGGAACGGCCCTGCACAGCGCGGTCTACGTCGAGGGCGCCGACCACAACTTCTTCAACACCGAGTGGACGCCGGGCCAGGCCCAGGCGCCCGCCGAGGACGACTTCTACGACGACCCCGACCAGCGGGACGCGGTGTGCTCGCCGGGCACGGCGACCCGGCTGACCGCCGACCAGCAGCACAAGGCCGGCTCCACCTACATCGCCACGGCCGCACGGCTGTTCATCGGGGGCGACGACCGGGCGCGCGAACTGCTCGACGGCTCCGGCCGCCGCGCCCCCTCGGCCGACCCCGCGCGGGTCCTCACCCACGCGGTGGGCGCGAACCGCGGCGCCGGATTCCTCCCCGACGGTCAAGTCACCGTCTCGGGCGGCAAGTTGTGCTCCGCGGTCGACCCCGACCCGGCCGTCGCCTGCCTGAGCGACGACTCCAAGGGCATCTCGCCGCACTTCGCGCAGTGGGAGGCCACGAAGGAGGTCGGCCGCCGTGCCGTCGCCCTGCGCTGGTCCGCCGCCGGTTCACCGGTGACGGTGCGTCCCGGCAAGCCGGTCTCCCTCGGCGGCGCCAAGGGCCTCGCCCTGCGCGTGATCGTGCCGCCCAACACCACCGGCACCCAGCTCGACGTGTCCGTGACCGACACCTCCGGCCACCGGGCGACCCTCGGCCGGGTCCGCGTCGACGGCCTGCCCGGCACCCAGCGCACCGCCTCCTACTGGGCCCGCGAGGTCCGCGTACCGCTGGCCGCCGCCGCGCACGCCGGGCTCGACCTGCGTCACATCAAGTCCCTTGACCTGACCCCGCGTTCGCGCTCCGGCCAGGCCTGGCTGATGGACGCCTGGGCCTGGCGCCCCGGCACTCCGGCGGTCACCTCGGCCCCGCTTCCCCGCGTCGACATCGGCCGACTCGCCGTCAAGGAAGGGGACTCGGGCGTCAAGACGTACCACGTGCCCGTCCAGATCTCCGGCCACGGCAGCGGCCAGGTGCGGCTCTACGTCAGCAACCCGGCCACCGGCCAGGACACTTCACGGCTGGTGACGGTACGGCCCGGCGGCAACTCCATCGACGTACCGGTGAAGGTGGAGGGCAACACCCGCTTCGACTACGGCGTCCAGCACGACATCTTCGTGAAGGCGGTACACGGCGCGGTCGTCGGCGCGCACCGCGGCGGGGTCACCACCGAGAACGACGACCCGATGCCGACGTTCACCGTCACGCCGATCGCGGACCGGGTCACCGAGGGCCAGCCCCTCAAGTGGAAGGTGACGCTGTCCGCGCCCGCCGACGTGGAGCTGAACCCGGCCTTCCTCGTCCAACCGGTCACCTCGGGCCCGGAGTTGTCCACCCTGGACGTCGACCCGCAGTGGCTCAGCGAGAACTCCGGTGAGGAAGCCGCACCGGAGCGCCCGCTGTCCAAGGTGCTGGGCCTGTTCCTCTGGACCTCCGTCTCGGCGGGGCAGCTCAGCGCGGAGATCAGCGTGCCCACGATCACCGACCAGGTGACCGAACAGCCCGAGTCCGTACGGTTCCTGGGCGTGGACGAGAACGGCGACCCGCAGAGCGGCGGACCGGAACTGACCGGCACGGTGCTCGACGCGTGGTAGCGGAAAGCCGTAACGGATCGTCCAGCGAAACGCCGTGAGAAGTGAAGGGGCCGCAGCGCGAAAGTTGCGGCCCCTTCATCGTGCGACCGACTGCATGATGCGGATGCTCAACTCGGCTTCTGGGTCCCGTTGTTCATCTTGGCTCGGTTCTCCGTGAGGAGTTCCTGGACGCGTTGTTCGACCTCGCGGGGGTCGAGGCCGAGCGCGGCGCCGATGTGGGCGGACCACACCTCGGAGCGGAGGTTGGTCTCGAAGTCGAGGTCGGCGCGGACGTTCTCCCGGGTCGCCTGGCGGTTCTGGCTCACCATGACGAAGGTCGACAGGAAGATGGCCTCCAGGCTGACGATCATCGTGAGCAACCCGTACGGATACGGGTCGAAGATCCCGCCCTGCCCGAGGAGCCCTTCGTTCAGGGCGATCCAGACGGCGAACCACAGGGCGTGGATGTAGACGAAGAGCATGGTGCCGGCGAACGCGGTGATCGCGTCGGCGACCCGGTCCTGGGTACCGCGCATCCGGGCGAAGACGACGCGCTCCTGCCGCAGTCGCAGGTCGTCCGGGTTCAGCGCGGGGTCCACGGGCGCTCCCTGGGTTCGGTGTGCAAGGGGATCGTCCTCAGGGTGCGAGCGTCACGCGGATGCCGACGCTGCCGTCGGGCCCGCGGCGCAACCGGCTGCCGAGGAGCGTGATGCGCCCGGTGAGACCGTACTTGCGGGCGAGAAGCTTGCGGTAGCGGGCGGTGGTCTCCGGGTCGCAGATTTCGGCGGTGCCGGGGACCTGGTTGCCAGTCGGGTTGCCGCGCAGGTCGCAGGGGCCCACTAGGACATCGGCGCGGGCCCTGATGCGCTTGGCCTTCCAGGAGTCGGCGGGCGTCCAGACACCGAGGGCCTCGCCGTCGCGCACCACCCAGACCGGGGTGGCGACCGGGGAGCCGTTCTTGCGGTAGCTGGTGATCAGCAGGTACTGGCTCGCGCCGAGCCGGTCCAGCGGGGTCTCGTCCATGGTCGGCAGTCTAAGCACCCGCCGGTGCCCGCAGGAGATCCAGATACCGGCGGGCGAAAAGGTAGGCGTCGCCGGGCCAGCGCGCCGACAGGTAGGTCCCGTCCCGCACGACGAACGCGTGCGTGTCGTCGCTCGCGGTCCCACGCCGGGTGAGTTCCTTGGCGCCGCGCTCGAACTGCGTACCCGGGTCGTCGAGCGCGGCCCGCACCTCGTCCTCCACGTAGGCGGGGTAGGTACGGTAGTAGCGACCCAGGCGCCAGGCGGTGGTCAAGTAGGCAGTGCGTTCCATGTACTTGGGCAGACAGGTCGTACGGCGTCCGGCGATGACACTGCGACCGGTGTCCGGGTCCTGGGTACGGGCCAGCACGAGAACCCCGTGACAGATAGCGCCGACCGGACGGCCGAGCTTCCAGAACTCCCCGACTGTGGCGTGCAGTTCGGGCGACCCCAGGTACTGGCGCATACCGGGCGCGTGTCCCCCGGGCAGCAGCAGTCCGTCGAAGCCGGTCACGTCCAGATCCGCCCACGCGACGGTGGCGCTGAACTCCGGTGCGGCGGTGAGCTGTTCGTAGAACCGCTTGGGTTCGTCCTCGGCACCGAGCTGCCCGAAGAGCACGCCGGTCAGCAACCGAGGATCCGCGGCGGGCAGGGTCCCGGCCCGCTCGGTGGCGAAGACGACCTCGTGCCCGGCGTCGGTGAGCAACCGCCAGGGCACGGCGACCTCGGTGACATCGAAGTCCCGGTCGGGGACCGGCATCAGCACGCGCATGGGGTCATCATGGCAGCCGGGGCGGGTGGTCAGGACGGCACGGCCGGGCGGGTCACCGGGGCGCCGGCGGCAGGCGTGACGCGGCACGCGCGGGGGGCCTGCTCCGGCGCCGTACTCGCCCCAGCACCACAGCCATGCTCAACCCGGCACGGCCGCGACTCACTCCGGCGCCGTCGCCGTACTCACCGCGGCACGCCTCGGCGGCTCGCCCCAGAGCACCATCGCCCTCCTCAACCCGGCACGGCCACCCGCCCTGCCGCCCCAGGACCGCCACCCCGCCCAACACACCACAGCCGCCTGGTCCCCCCAAGCACCGCCGCCCCACTCAACACAGCACCGCCACCCCGCCCAACACCCCCACCCCGCTCACCCCAACGCCACCCCCATCCGTCGCACCGCTTCGGCAATCACCTCCGGCGGCGTCGCCACATTCAGCCGTACATGCCCGACTCCTCCGGTCCCGAAGTCGATTCCGGGGCTCAGTGCCACCCGCCCCCGCTCCAGAAAGACCCCCGCCGGATCATCACCGAGGCCGAGCGCGCGGCAGTCCAGCCAGGCGAGGTACGTGGCCTCGGCGGGCCGGTAGCCGATCGCCGGCAGATGCTCCGCGAGCAGGTCCGCAAGGAGCCGCCGGTTGTCGTCGAGGCCGGCCAACAGCGCGTCCAGCCACGCCGTGCCGTCGCGCAGCGCGGCCGTGTGGGCGATGACCCCGACATGACTCGGGCCGTGGCCGACCTCCTCCGGAAGCCGGGCCAGGTCGGCGGCCGACGCGGGCCCCGCAACAGCGAGGGCGGCCTTGAGACCGGCCAGGTTCCACGCCTTCGACGACGACATCAGCGACAGACCGCTCTCCCCACCCGGCACACTCAGATACGGCACGAACGTCACGCCCGCAGCCACGACCGGCGCGTGGATCTCATCGGCCACGACCCGCACCCCGTACCGCTCGGAGAGGGCGGCGACAGCGGCCAACTCCTCGGCGGTGTGCACCGTACCGGTCGGATTGTGCGGGCTGCAGAGCAGATACGCGGCTCGCCGCCCGCCCTCGACCGCCCGCCGGAACGCGTCCTCCAGCGCGCCGAGGTCGATCCGCAGATCCACCCCCAGCGGGGCCTCCACCACCCGCCGGTCCATGTGCTCCACGAACTGGAAGAACGGCGGATACACGGGCGGATTCACCACCACCGCATCACCGGCACCGGTCACCAGCCGGAGCATCTCGACGACGCCCAGCATGACGTCCGGCACGACCCGCGTGCGCTCGACGGCAAGCCCGTCCCAGCCCCACCGCTTCTCCGCGAACCCGGCCAGCGCCTCCGCGTAGGCCGTACCGGCGGGATAGCCCGTGTCGCCGAGCGCGAGCGCGTCGGTGACCGCGCGGACCACCGGTTCGGCGAGCGGCACGTCCATCTCGGCCACCCACACCGGCAGCACGTCCTCCGGATACGTGCGCCACTTCATGCTCGTACGACGGCGCAGGCGGTCGAGCGTGAGGGCGCGCAGGGGATTCGGTTCGCCGGACGTTTCCTGCGGGATGCTGGTCATGGGCCACAAGATAGGGGGCTGTGCGTCGACCGAGAATCCTGAGAACGGCGCCCTGACGGAGATCGCCTGCGACGAGTCCGGCTCGGACGACGAGGGCAGCGGGCTCCGGCTCGGCACCGCCGTGGTCAACTCAGCCGTGTAGACCGCTCGTTGGTCGCGCGTGCTGAAGCCGATCTTCCGTCCGGTGAACACGGGAGCGCCGGGCCACGTATGGAGGAAGGGCACTCAACGACCGGAGAGCCCCGCGGTGTCGCACCGCACGTTCGGGGTTCGGGAGCCAAGCATGAGGCACGCACGACGACGGGTCATCCGGCGAGTTACACGGTTGGCGGCCGTCGGCGGACTCCTGCTGGGAGGTGCCATGGTCACCCAGGCGGCCATGGCCAGTGACTCTTCCGGCACGTCCGCCGCCACGCTCAGCGCGCCACAGACACCCGCGGACAAGGGTTCCGCCCTGGTGGCGAAGCTCGGTTCGGCACGCACGGCGGGCAGTTGGGTCGATTCCGGCGGTCGTACGGTCGTCGCGGTCACCGACGCGAAGACGGCGGCCGAGGTGACGAAGGCGGGCGCCGAGGCGAAGGTCGTGCGGTACAGCATGAACGTGCTGAACTCGGCCGCCACGACGCTGAGTTCGGCGCCCAAGGTGCCGGGCACCGCGTGGGCGATGGACTACCGGAACAACAGGGTGCTGGTGGAGGCCGACAGCAGCGTCTCCGCCGCCAACTGGAGCGCGATGACGAAGGTCGCGTCCGGCATCGGCGCCTCGGTCCAGATGCAGCGCACGCAGGGCAAGTTCACGACCCGGATCAATGGCGCGCAGCCGATCCTGTCGACCGGCGGGCGCTGTTCGGCGGGCTTCAACGTGACCGACGGGACGAACGACTTCATCCTCACGGCCGGGCACTGCGGCCCGGTCGGGTCCATCTGGTTCGCCAACAACCAGGGCGACCAGCAGTTGGGCAAGACGGTCTCCGACAACTTCCCCGGCAGTGACTTCTCCCTGGTGCAGTACGCGAGCGGTTCGGCGGGCGACGGCGCGGACGTCGTCGCGATCGGCAACGGCAGCGGCGTGACGATCACGGGCCTGGCCGACGCGGCCGTGGGCGAGAAGGTGTTCCGCAGTGGCAGCACCAGCGGGCTGCACGATGGCGAGGTGACCGCGCTCAACGCGACGGTGAACTACCCGGAGGGCACGGTCACCGGTCTCATCCAGACCACGGTGTGTGCCGAACCGGGCGACAGCGGCGGCCCGTTGTTCGCCAACGGCATCGCGCTGGGCGTGACCTCGGGCGGCAGCGGTGACTGCACGGCGGGCGGTACGACGTTCTTCCAGCCGCTGACCAAGGCGCTCGCCGCGCTGAACGTGAAGCTGCTGGTGGCGCCGAAGACGGCCGCCTCACCCGCGCCGTCCGCCTCGGCCGCAGGCAGCGGGGCAGCCGCCGGCGCGGCCACGCCCGGGATCTCGGCGCCCGCGACGAACACCACGTCGGGGTCGACGACTCTGGCGTCACGGCTCACGGACCCGAAGAACGTGGGTCCCGGTCTGCTGGTCATCGCGGGAAGTCTGATCGCGCTGGTGGCGACGCGCTGGATCCGCGCCGAGCAGGACCGCAAGGCGTTCCAGCGGCACTACTCGGCGATGTGGGGCTGATCACAAGGGAGTTCGACTCAAGGGAGTCCGACGGGGGTGATCGGGTCGGTCGGGGCTACAGGGGCTCGGCCGGCTGGACCGGGGTCACGAGGAAGGCCGGGCGGCGAGCTACCGACACAACGACAACGACACCTGCGTCGAGTCGACAGCGGCGGCGCTCAGGCCGCCTCAGCCGGCTGCGGAGCCGCGGCGGCCCACTCCATCACAAGCCGACGGTATTCCTCGCGCTGCTCGACGCTCAGTGTCCCGCCCGATCGGTGCCACAGGGCCCTGATCTCCTCGTTGACCTCGGCTGCCGATCGCTCGGTGGCTGATTCAACGCTGGTGGACATGGTGTGAAGCATACGTCGCCGAAGGTGAAGGCGATGTGAGTAATCACGAGTGAACCGGACATATCGGACCGTGTTGCTGATCACGTCATCTGTCAAGCCCTGTAACGCAATTCACACCTCGGCCACACCGAGCACCAGCACCTGGATCGCCAACACCGCTGCGCCACGCGCCCAGTCGTGGAAGTCGGACACCTTCGTCTCCACGTCGAGCGGGGCGGCCAGCGGATGCCGGTGGGCGCGGAGGGTGTCGTCCACCGTCTTGCCGGCCACGTCGATCAGGCCGACGCCCTCTCCGGCGAGCAGGATCTTCTGCGGCAGCACGAAGTTGGCGATCTGGGCGACCAACGTGCCCAGCGCGCGGGCCGCTTCGTCGATCACGCGGGCCGGCATGGGCTCACCGGCGGCGGCGCGGGCGAGGATCTCCTCGTAGCTCAGGTCGAGTCCGGTGGCGGCCCGGATCTGGTAGCGGATGCTCGGGATGGTCAACAGCGAGACGGCGCTGCCGCGTTGACCGGCGGGGGTGATCGGGCCGCTGGGGTTCAGGATCCAGTGGCGGCCGAACCCGCGGTCCTCCTCGGCGTACGGCACGCGCTTGCCGCCGAGGACGAGGCCGTAGCCGATGCCCGCGCCGATGGTGAGGACGACGAAGCGGTCGAGGCCGCGTCCGGCGCCGAACCAGGTCTCGGCCTCGACGAGGGCGGCCACGTCGTTCTCGACGACGACCGGCAACCCCGTGCGCTCCTCGACGAGTTGGGCCAGCGGGACGTCGCTCCACTGCAGGAAGGCCGACTCCCCCACCACGGCACGGTCCTGGACGAGTCCGCCGACGCCGATACCGATGCCGGTGAGCGTGGGGAACCGGGCGGTGAGTTCACCGGTCATCTCGCCCAGCAGGTCAGCCACTTGGGCGGGATCGTGGGTGGTGAGCGGCCGGTCGAGGCGGGCGACGATCTCGCTCCTGAGGGTGGTGACGACGCCGTAGACCGTGTCCTCGGTGACCTTGAACCCGACGAACGTGCGCGACTCGGCGACCACGTCGAGGGGTTGGGAGGGGCGGCCCTGGCGGACCTCGGCCGGGCCGCCGCCGTCGGGGACCTCGACCAGCAGGCCGGTTTCGATCAGCGGTTTGGTGAGGCGGGTGAGGCTGCCCGCCGAGAGGTCGAGCCGGCGCGCGAGGTCGGTGCGCGACAGCGGGCCGTGGACGAGCACCTCGATCGCGACGGAGCGTTCACCGGGGCTCAGCGGCTGCCAGCTGGCGGCACGTGTGGTCATGAGGGTCACACTCCCACAAGGTCTCTCCCCCCGAGGTTTCTTTCCCTCTGGAAGTAACAGGGCCACTCTACGGCCGCAATCCCGCACAGAAAAGATCCGTGCACGGCTATTGACGCCTGGATTCTTTCGTGACGAAAGTAAGTGGCCCGAGGACGAGCCGTCGTAGACAAGGGAGTCTCCAGATGACCATCGCCTCAAGCAGTCCCCCGACCCGTCGGCCGCGGGCCCGTGAAGACAGCGGCGACGGTCGGCTGGCGGCGGTCTTCATCGCCCCGGCCCTGCTGGGCTTCCTGGTCTTCCTGCTCTGGCCGACCCTGCGGGGCATCTATCTGAGCTTCACCCGCTTCAACCTGCTGACGCCAGCGAAGTGGGTGGGCCTCGACAACTACGACCGGATGGTCCACGACCCCATCTTCTGGTCGTCGTTGAAGGTCACCGTCGAGTACGTGCTCATCAACATCGGCATCCAGACGGTGGCCGCCCTCGCCATCGCGGTCCTGCTCCAACGGCTCACCCAGTCCGCCCTGTTGCGCGGGATCGTGCTGACGCCGTACCTGATGTCGAACGTCGTCGCCGGCATCGTCTGGCTGTGGATCCTCGACACCCAGCTCGGCATCGGCAACGAGATCATCGGCGGGCTCGGCTTCGACCACATCCCCTTCCTCGCCGACAAGACCTGGGCGATCCCGACGATCGCCCTGATCAACGTGTGGCGGCACGTCGGCTACACCGCGCTGCTGCTGTTCGCCGGGCTGCAGGCCATCCCGGGCGACATGTACGAGGCCGCGAAGGTGGACGGCGCGAGCGAGTGGCGCATGTTCTGGCGGATCACGATGCCGCTGCTGCGCCCGGTGCTGGCGGTCGTGCTGATCATGACGGTGATCGGTTCGTTCCAGGTGTTCGACACGGTCGCGGTGACCACCGCGGGCGGCCCGGCGAACGCGACGAACGTCCTCCAGTACTACATCTACGGCTCCGCCTTCGGGCGCTTCCAGTTCGGCTACGCGTCCGCGATGTCCGTGGCCCTGCTGATCGTGCTGAGCGCCATCACGTTCCTCCAGTACCGGCTCACCCGCGCCGGCCAGACCGACCTCGGCTGACCGGAAGGAGTCGACATGGCCACCCTGACCACCACGCCCAACGTGCCCAACACCCCTACGCCTACGGCAAAGCAGGAGGTCGTACGGCCGCCCCGGCCCCGGCCCTCCGTCGGCAAGGTCGCCGCCTGGATCGCGATGGCCGCGATCATGCTGATCACTCTGCTGCCCTTCTACTGGATCCTGCGCACCGCGCTCTCCACCAACACCGGTCTCGCCGCCCACCCCTCGGACCCGCTGCCGGTCGACTTCACCACCGGCGGTTTCGAGCGGGCGCTCGGCCTCCAGTCGACCAAGGAGGCGATCGCACAGGGCGGTTCGGGCGGCGGGCTGAAGTTCTGGCGCTATCTGCTCAACTCGGTGATCGTCTCGACCCTGATCACCGTCTGCCAGGTGTTCTTCTCCGCGATGGCCGCCTACGCCTTCGCCCGGCTCCGCTGGCGCGGCCGGGACCGCATGTTCGGTCTCTTCCTGGCCGGGCTGATGGTGCCGGCGATCTTCACCCTGCTGCCGAACTTCGTCCTCATCAAGCAACTCGGGCTCGTGGACACCCTGTTGGGGATCTCGCTGCCGACGATGTTCATGACGCCGTTCGCGGTGTTCTTCCTCAAGCAGTTCTTCATGAACATCCCTCGCGAGGTCGAGGAGGCCGCACTGCTCGACGGCGCGGGCAAAATCCGCGTGTTCTTCCGGGTCCTGCTGCCGATGGCGGCCACGCCGGTCCTGACACTGGGCGTGCTGACGTACATCACGTCCTGGAACGACTACTTCTGGCCGCTGATGGTGTCCTACAGCGACAGTTCCCGCGTGCTGTCGGTGGCGCTGGCGATCTTCCGCTCGCAGACCCCGCAGACCGGCTACGACTGGTCGGGCCTGATGGCGGCGACCCTGATCGCCGCGCTCCCGATGCTCCTGCTCTTCGGGGTGTTCGCGCGCCGCATCGTGAGTTCCATCAGCTTCACCGGAATCAAGTAAGGGGCAGGGCATGCGATTTCGTACGGTCATGGCATTGACCGGGGCGCTCGCGCTGTCCCTGACGGCGGGCTGCGCGAAGGGCGACTCCGTAGGTTCGGCCTCGGACACGGTGACGTACTGGCTGTGGGACTCCAACCAACTCCCCGCCTACCAGGCCTGCGCGAAGGACTTCGAGCGGCAGAACCCCGGACTCAACGTAAAAATCACCCAGTTGGGCTGGGCCGACTACTGGACCAAGCTCACCGCGAGCTTCATCGCGGGCACCCAGCCGGACGTGTTCACCGACCACATCCAGAAGTTCGGCCAGTTCGCCGACCTGAAGGTGCTCCAGCCGCTGGACGACCTCGACGTCGACGCGTCCGCCTATCAGCCCGGACTCGCCGCCAACTGGCAGGGCCAGGACGGACATCAGTACGGCACACCCAAGGACTGGGACACGGTCGCCCTCTTCTACAACCAGAAGATGGCCAAGTCGGCGGGCCTGAGCTCCGACCAGCTCAACAGCCTGTCCTGGAACCCGACGGACGGCGGCACCTTCGAGAAGGCCATCGCCCATCTGACCATCGACAGGAACGGCAAGCGCGGCGACGAACCGGGCTTCGACAAGCACCACGTCAAGGTGTACGGCATGGCCACCGGGGGCGCCGGTGACTCCGACGGTCAGACGACGTGGAGTCCCTTCACCGCCTCGGCCGGCTGGAACTACACGGACAAGAAGCGCTGGGGCACGAAGTTCCAGTACGACAGCAAGACCTACCAGTCGACGGTCAAGTGGTACTTCGGCCTGGCGAAGAAGGGCTACCTCGCGCCGTTCACGGACTACAGCGACGGCGCCAACCCGCCCAACGCGCAGATCGCGGCGGGCAAGGCGGCGACCGCGTTCGACGGCGCCTGGATGATCTCCACGTACGCCGCGGCCAAGGGAATCAAGATCGGCACCGCATATACCCCTACCGGTCCGACCGGGAAACGGGCGACCATGATGAACGGACTGGCCGACTCGATCACCAAGAACGCCCACAACAAGGCGGGCGCGCGAAAGTGGGTGACCTACCTGTCGTCGAACGACTGCCAGAAGACGGTGGGCAGTTACGGCATCGTCTTCCCCGCCACCCCGGACGGCACGAGGGCCGCCGTCGCCGCCTACAAGAAGAAGGGCATCGACGTCACGGCCTTCACGCGGCCGGTCGCCGACAAGAAGGACTTCGCCACCTTCTCCTTCCCGATCACCAACTACTCGGCGGACGTGTACGCGTTGATGCGCCCCGCCATGCAGGACGTCTACGCCAACGACGCACCGGTCAGCGGCCTCAGCAAGACCAACAAACAGATCAACTTCATCCTCGGCCAGTGATGTTCGGCCAGTGATGTTCGTTCAGTGATTTCCGCTCAGGGAAATCCCCGTCAGAGAAGGACACGCACCCATGACGTTCTCCCTCGGCATCGTCGGAGCAGGCCAGTTCTCCGGCCAGTTCGCCCGACTGTTCCAGGCCCACCCGGGCGTGAGCGAGGTCTATGTGACCGACCTCCTGCCGGAGCGGGCGGAGCAACTGGTCGCCGAACAAGGGCTGGCGGGCACTTTCCCCTCCTACGAGGCGATGCTGGAATCGAAGGCCGTCGACGCCGTCGCGATCTTCACCCAGCGCTGGACGCACGGCCCCCTGGTCCTCCAGGGGCTCGGTGCCGGCAAGCACGTGTACTCCGCGGTCCCGATGGCGATCAGCACGGAGGAGATCGCGGCGATCATCGACGCGGTGCGGGCGACCGGACTGACGTACATGATGGGCGAGACCAGCCAGTACAACCCGGCGACCGTGCACGCCCGCAACCAGATCGCGGAGGGCGCCTTCGGGCGGATCTTCTACGCCGAGGGCGACTACGTCCACGACATGGATCTGGGGTTCTACGAGGCGTACCAGTACAGCGGCGGCGACAACTGGAAGGCCACGGCCAGCTATCCGCCGCTGCTGTACCCGACGCACTCGGTGGGCGGGGTGCTCGGCGCGTGGCAGACGCACGCGGTGAGCGTCTCGGCGATCGGTGTCACCGACGAGCGCGGGGACGGTGTCTTCGACAAGGAGGTCAGCCAGTTCGGCAACGACTTCTCCAACGCCACCGCGCTGTTCGAGGTCGCGGGCGGCGGATCGTTCCGTACCAACGAGTTCCGGCGGGTGGGCTATCCCTCGCAGATCCGCGAATCGCGTTTCCGGTTCTTCGGGACCGAAGCGAGCATGGAGCAGCTCGCGACGGTGGCCTTCTGGCAGGACAAGAAGGGGGTGCAGGACATCAGCGAGCTGCTGGAGCCCAAGCCCACCATGTCTCCTGACGATCCGTCACTCCAGCACATCGCGCCGGACCTCCGCGCCGCCTTCACCTCGGGCTCGGCGCCGGTGCACGACCGGTCGCGGCTGCCGCGGGAGTTCGACAACCTGCACAACGGCCACGAGGGCAGCCACCACTTCCTGGCGGACGACTTCGTGACCGCGGTCAACTCCCGCACCCTGCCCAGCGTGAACGCGTGGGTCGCGGCCCGCTACACCCTGCCGGGCATCATCGCGCACGACTCGGCACGGCAGGGCGGGGCGCGGCTGGAGATCCCGGACTTCGGGGACGCGCCCGAGTAACTCGACTGTCACGCAAGCCGGGTGACCGAGTGTCAGGTCCCCGGCTTGCGGCCGTACACGAAGACGTCGTCGCCGTTCTTCAGCAGCGACCAGTACTTCTTGGCGGTGGTCTTGGTCATGTTGACGCAGCCGTGCGAGCCCGGCGGGTTCCACATGCTGAGACTGACCGAGTGGAAGGCCTGGCCGCCGTCGAAGAACTGGCTGTAGGGCATCGGCACGTTGTAGATGTTCGAGACGTGGTCGATGTCCCGCCAGTAGATCTTCTTCAGACCGGTGCGGGTCTCGTAGCCGTTGCGGCCGGTGCGCACCGGGACCGGGCCGTAGGCGAGCCGGCTGCCGTCCTGGATCCAGCTGATCTGCAGCGTGAGGTTGACGCAGGCGATGCGGCCCTTGTCGGTCGGGCACTTGCCGGCCGCGTTGGGCTTGTTGCCCACGGCCTTCTGCTTGTTCATGAGGTCCATCACGCCCCAGGTGACGGATCCCGCGTAGCCGATGTTCGGCGTGATGCCGTGCTTGGTCTGGAAGGCCTTGATGGCCTTGCAGTCGGCGGCGGACTGCTTCCCGTCGACCGGCCGCCCGAGGAACTTCTCGACCTGCTTCTGGTACGGCCCCTTCTGCGTCGTACAGCTCGTCGCCGCCTGCGCCGGAGCGCTGCCCAGCACCAGCGCGAGCGGCGCCACCAGCCCGGTGACACCGAGCGCTATGGCACCTCGTCTGCGTATGTCCCCCATGTCGGACCCTCCCCGTCGGCAAGAACTGCGATCTCTGCCACCTAGACCGGAGTATGGCGGTCGAGGTTGTAGTAGAGGACACGCTGCGACGAAACGGTGACATTCTCCGCTGGTGGGACAGGCCGCTGGAAGAGTCCTGCGCGAACGGACACCGGAACACCGTGCCATTCGTCGCGCGGAGGCGAGCGGCGTCGCCGGTGCCCGCGACCCAGGGGGGCGGCTCCAGCCTCAGCCCACGGCGTGCCGGGAACGGCTCATGGCGGCGATGCCGATGGTCGCCACGAGCCCGTACAGCGCCGGTACGAGAAAGACGTGCGGCAGTCCGAGCAGGGCCACGCCGAGGCCGCCGGTCAGCCCGCCGAGGGCGCTGGCGATGGCGGTCGAGCTCATGAAGACGGCCGAGGCGGTCGCGACGGCCTCGGGCAGCAGGCGTTGGGCGACGATGATTCCGAGGCCGGCGAAGACACCCCACACCCCGCCCATGAGGACCTGCCCGGCGAACATCCCGGCGGCGCTACCGGTGAGGGCGAAGCAGAGATTCGCGCCCACGCCGAAGGCCGCGCCGAAGACCATCAGCCGCATCATTCCGATGCGGCGGGCGACGACCACGGCCACCGGCATCAGGATCAGTTCGATGAGGGGCTGGATGGCGATCACCGTCCCGCTGACCGCCGTCGGCAGGTGCATGTCCTCGTGCATGTAGATCGTGAGGTATCCGTACTTGATCGGCTCTCCCGCGTAGACGAGCACGTACAGCCCGGTGAAAGCGAGCAGGGGCAGCAGGGCCCGTATCGCCAGGCGCCGTCCCGGGGGCTCGACCGACGCCTCCGCCCGTACCTCGGCGGCGGGCGCGGCCCGTGTGACAGGCCCCGCCGAGCGGCCGCGCGCGAAGCCCAGGGGGACGATCTGCGCGAGGGTGCACAGTCCGGTGGCGACGAACATCGCGCGTGGGCCGGCGGCGGTGGCCAGCAGCGATCCCGCGACGGGGCCCACGATCCAACCGGCCGTCAGCGCCATCCGCACGATCGAGACGACCCCGTCGCCGACGGGGCTGGCGGTGGCCTGTAGGTCGTCGTGGACGGCGGCGAACAGCTGGGACCCGGCGGCACCGGCGAAGCACAGGACCACGGCACTGATCGCAAAGGGCATCCACACCTGGGTCGACACGGCCATCGCGGTCCAGCCGAGGAATCCTGCCGCCGCGCACAGCCGGAAGAGCCCGAGTCGTCGGCCCGTGCGGTCCGAGCGTGCGCCGATGAGGTATCCGGCGACCGGGGCGGTGATGCTCGTCAGGTAGTACAACCCCGCCGTGGTCAGCGAGACGTGCAGGTCGTTGACGAGGAACAGGGTGATCTGCGGGGCGGCGGCCGAGGTCCCGAGCCCGGACAGGAACAATGCCACGGTTGCGCCGCGGTGGAGCGGCGAGCTCCATACCGACCGCATCGCGGACGGGGCGGGCACGACGCCGTCGGCGGCAAGAATGCGTGACAAGTCAGGGCCCCCTGGAAAGCCGACCTCAAGAGGTTCCACACCGTATCTTCGAACAAATAGAACATCAATGGTGTTCGGAAGGTTGCTGTCAGCCCGGATCTGAGCGCACATCTCAAACGAAACGAACAGCGTCGATTGTCGAAACGTTGCTTTTCATGCGGCGTTTCCGTTCAATGAGGCCATGGCTGGCACAGACCGACTGAGGCGGATCACCGACGCTGTGCGCGAGGCGGGCCGCATGGGCGTTGCCGAGCTCGCGGAGCTCACCGGGGCGTCGGAGATGACGATCCGCCGCGACCTGGAGGCCCTGTCCGCGCAGGGGGTTCTGGAGCGCTTCCGGGGCGGGGCACGGACCCTCCTGCTCCGCGGCGAGGAACCGCCCTTCGCGCTGCGGAGCCGGGATGGGCTGGAGAACAAGCAGCGCATCGCCGCCGCGGCCGCGCGGCTGATCGCGGACGGCGAGTCCGTCGTCGTCGACAGCGGCACCACCTGCCTCGAAGTGGCCCGCGCACTGGCGGGCCGGCGGCTCACGGTGATGCCGCTGTCCCTGCACGCCGTGAACGCGCTGGCCGAGGCTCCGCAGTTGACCCTGCTGGTGCCCGGAGGCCGGCCGCGGCCGGGCGAACTGGCGCTGACCGGACCACTGACCGTCGCGTCGCTTGCCGCCCTTCGCTTCGACACCGCGATCATCGGCTGCTGCGGGCTGGACGCCGCGGACGGCCTGACCGCGTACGACCTGGACGACGCCGCCGTCAAGAGCGCCGCCATCGCCTCCGCACGCCGCGTCATCGCCGTCACCGAGGGCGCGAAGCTCTCCCGTACCGCACTGGCCTTCGTCACCCCCACTTCCTCCCTGCACGCCGTCATCACCGACGGGGACGCCCCCAAGGAGCAGATCGACCGTCTCACCGCGGCAGGCGTCGCGCTGCAACAGGTCTGATCCGAGCCGCGCCGGCAGCGACGATGCCGCGCCGCGGGCAGGAGGTACCGGCCTTCTTCGTGACCGTGTCGTCAATGGCGCACAGCCGCTCCCACCGGGAGGACCGACGACTGACAGTCCAGGAGTTGTGGCCCGGTCCAGTTCCCCCGAAGTGGCCCGATACCCCGCCCGCCACCTCCGCCTACGCTGCCGCTCATGCACCGCACTCTCGCCGACGATCTCTCCCGGCTCCCCGAGCTCCTCCAGTCCGCCCGTGACGTCGCCGCCCGTGAGCTGGACGGGGTGGCCGAGCGGCCGGTCGTCCGGCTCGACAAGGCGCCCGACCGGGAGCCGCTGCCGGTCGAGGGCGCCGGTGGCGAGGCGGCTCTCGCGCGGTTCGCCGAGCGGTGGGCGCCCGGGCTCTCGGGGTCGGCGGGCCCGCGGTACCTCGGCTTCGTGACCGGTGGTGCGACGCCCGCGTCGGTCGCCGGGGACTGGCTGACCAGCGCGTACGACCAGAACGTGTCCGGGGCGGCCGGTTCCTGGGCGGCGGCCCTGGAGCGGGAGACGGTGGGCTGGCTGCGCGAGCTCTTCGGGCTCGGCGAGGCGCACTCCGGGGCCTTCGTCACCGGCGCGACCGTGTCCAACATGGTGGGTCTCGCCGTCGCCCGCGAGTGGCTCGGCGAGCGCCTGGGCGTGGACGTGTCCCAGGACGGCGCCGCCGCGCTCGGCCCGGTCGACGTCCTCTCCGGCAGCCCGCACTCCAGCGTCAGCAAGGCACTCTCCGTGCTGGGCATCGGCCGCGACCGGATGCACTACGTGCCCGTGCTCGCCGGGAACCGCGAGGCCGTCGACGTGGCCCAACTCGACGCCGCGCTCGGCGAGTTGAAGGGCCGACCGGCGATCGTCGTCGCGAACTCCGGCACGGTGAACACCGTCGACTTCGACGACCTGCGCGCAATCGCCGCCCTCAAGGAGCGGCACGACTTCTGGCTGCACGTGGACGCCGCGTTCGGCGGCTTCGCCGCGCTCTCCCCCGCGTACGCCCACCTCGTCGACGGCCTCGACGCGGCCGACTCGGTCTGCGTCGACCTCCACAAGTGGCTCAACGTGCCCTACGACGCGGCCGTCCAGTTCACCCGCCGCCGCGACCTCCAGACCAGGGTGTTCCACAACGCGTCCCCGTACCTCGGCCCGCCGACCGGCGACCCGGACTTCCTCCACCTCACCCCCGAGAACTCCCGCCGGCTGCGCGCTCTCCCCGCCTGGTTCTCCCTCATGGCCTACGGCCGCGCCGGGCACCGCGAGATCGTCGAACGCAACGTCGCCCTCGCCCACCGCCTCGGCGAGGGCATCGCCGCGCTCCCGGGCCTGCGGCTGTCCGCGCCGGTCCGGCTGAACGTCGTCTGCTTCACCCTCGCCGAGAACCCGACGCGGGAGCGGGTGACCGCCGTCGCGGAGGCCGTCGCCGCAACCGGCGAGGCGTTCCTGACGCCGACGGTGTACGACGGGACACCCGCACTGCGCGCCGCGTTCAGCAACTGGCGTACGTCCGGGGCCGATACGGACCGGGTGCTGGCGGCGCTGGCTTCACTGCCCCTTGGCCCTGCGCTCTGAAAGGGACAGGTGGAACCCGGTGTTGACCGCGGTGAGCCCTCCGTCGACGGCGAGGGTGGTGCCGGTGATCCAGGAGGCGTCCCGCGAGGCGAGGAACGCGACGGCCGCGGCGATGTCCTCGGGCTCGCCGACCCGGCCGAGCGGGAACAGCCCGCTGACGGCGTCCAGTTCGTCGTCGCGCCCCTCCCACGCAGAGGTCCGTACCGTGCCCGGCATCACCAGATTGACCCGCACGCCGCGCCGGCCGGCGTGCCCGGCGAGGGTGCGGGTCAGCGAGGTGAGTCCGGCCTTGGCCGCGCTGTAGGCGTGGTTGCCGAAGTCCTGACTGCCGTTCACGGAACCGATGTTGACGATCGCCCCGCGTCCCGAGGCGACCAGGTGCGGGAGTGCGGCACGGCAGCACCGGTACGTTCCCGTCAGCGTGATGTCGAGGTCGCTCGCCCACTCGTCGTCGGGCTCGTCCTCGAAGAGCGGGAGGTCGGGCGTGCAGTGTGCGGCGCTGTTGACGAGGACGTCGAGCGCCCCGAAGGACTCGACGGCCCGGGCGACGGCCCGCTCCACCGCCTCCCGGTCCCCCACATCGCAGCCGAACGCCTCGGTCGCCAGGCCGAGTTCGCGCAGTGCCGCCGCCGTCTTCTCCGCCTCGGGCAGATCGACGTCGGTGACCAGCACCCGCGCACCCTCCTCCGCGAGCCGCCGGGAGATGGCCGCACCGATGCCGCGGGCCGCACCGGTGACGAGAACTCCGTACCCCTCGAAGCGCGTTGTGTCAGTCATGGTCCCGAACGTACTGCCGGAACGATCAACTCGGCAGATAGCGTGCAGACATGAACGGGTTCCTACAGCAACTGCCCGCGCTGATCGGTGTCGTGATCGGTGCCCTCGGTTCGTACGTGGCGATCGTGCGAGGCGATCAGGCGAGGTTCCGCCGTGAGCGGGACGCCCGTTGGGAGGAACGGCGGCTGGAGGTGTACGCCGAGTACGCCCGGACGTTGAAGAGGTCGGTGACCCTGACCTACCGGGTCGCCTCCCATCTCGGCAACGACCCGCACCCTCACCCGCTGAACCTGACGGAGGCGGAACCGCTGCTCGCCGAGGCGACCGTGGGCCGCGATCCCTCCGGTGAGGCGCTGATCCTGCTGGGCAGTCCGGAGGTCGTGGAGAGGGCCCGGGCATGGGTCAGCGCGGTGATGGAGATGGAACGGTTCATGCGCACGGAGACCCACGACCCGGACGCCTGGCGGGAGTTGATGGACCGTCAGCGCGCCGGCCGCGAGGGCTACTACGCGGCCGTACGCGAAGACCTGGCACTCCCGCCCGGCCACTCGGGCCGCTGGCTGACGCCCCAGGAATGACCTCGTACCTCACCGGTACCCGGTCGCATCCGCCGGCTTCCCCACGTCCTGCACCTCCACCAGGTACCGCCACGCGTCCGGGCGGCTGCCGTCGAGGTCCGTGAAGCCGTACACCGGGGCGAGCCCGCCGCTGGAGAGGGACTGCCCGTTCCAGCGGGCCACTTCGGGGTCGGCGGCGAGGGCGGCGACGGCCCGGCCGACGTAGCGCGGGGTCTCCGAGATGGCGAAGTGGGGGACGCGTTCCAGGGCGTCGCGCCAGTTGTCCTCGCGCACGCCGAACTGGTCGAGCATGATCTCCGAGCGCAGCCAGCCCGGGGTGAGCGCGAGGGCGGTGGCGCCGCGCGGGCCGAGTTCGTGGCCGAGGGCAAAGGCCATGCGCAGGACGGACGACTTGGCGAGGTCGTAGAAGAAGGAGACGCGGTAGGTGTCGCGGTTGTACTCGGCGGTCCCGTCGGTCATCTCGACGACCAGACCGCCGGGCCGGCGCAGCAGCAGGGGCAGCGCGTGGTGGCTGGTGATCGCGTGCGTCTCGACCGCCAGCCGGAGGATGCGGAGGCCCTTGTCGAGGTCGTGTTCCCAGACGGGGGTGTCCCAGGCGAAGAGGTGCTCGCCGCCCCAGATGTCGTTGACGAGGATGTCGAGGCGGCCCTGTTCGTCGTCGATACGGTCGACGAGGGCCCGGACGGCCGAGGGCTCCAGGTGATCCGTGGGGACGGCGATGCCCCGGCCGCCGGCCGCGGTGACGAGGTCGGCGGTGTCCTCGACGGTCTCGGGCCGGTCGTACTCGGAGCGCTGGGCGCGGGTGCTGCGCCCGGTCACGTAGACGGTGGCGCCGGCCACGCCCAGTTCCACGGCGATCCCGCGTCCCGCTCCGCGCGTCGCCCCCGCGACCAGCGCGACCTTGCCTTCCAGTGGTCCCGGCATGTCCGGCCTCCCGTGCTCGTCCGACTCGCTGTCCTGTCGATCGTGCAGGAGAAACCGGACACCTTCTGTCGGGTATTCGCCGGTGCCTCAGTGGCCCCGCGCGATCCACTCCTCCAGGTGTGCGGCCTCCGCCCCGACGGTCGTCGAGTCGCCGTGCCCGGTGAGCACCTTCGTCTCGGGCGGGAGGGTCAGCAACCGGTCGCGGATGGAGTCGATGATCGTCGGGAAGTGGGAGTACGACCGTCCCGTGGCGCCCGGGCCACCGTGGAAGAGGGTGTCGCCGGTGAAGACCGTGCCGAGCCCGGCGTCGTACAGGCACACCGCGCCGGGCGCGTGCCCCGGCGTGTGCAGGACCTTCAGGTCGGCGCCGGCGGCCTCGATCACCTGACCGTCGGCGAGATGGGCGTCGGGGTCGCGGTCGGGGTGGGTCTGCTTCCACAGCGGCAGGTCGTCGGGGTGCAGCCAGATCGTGGCGCCGGTACGGTCCGCGAGTTCGGGCGCCGCGTCGATGTGGTCGTTGTGCGCGTGGGTGCAGATGATGGCGGTCAGCCTGCGGTCGCCGATCGCCGCGAGGATGGCGTCGGCGTCATGGGCCGCGTCGATGACGACGACCTCGTAGTCGTCGCCCACGATCCACACGTTGTTGTCGACGTCCCAGGTACCGCCGTCGAGGCTGAACTGCCCCGAGGTGACGAGGTGTTCGATACGAGCGCCCATCACAGCTCCACCACCGAACGCAGAACGTCGCCGCCGTGCATCCGCTCGAACGCCTTCTCCACCTCGTCGAGTTGGATCGTCTCCGTGACGAACGCGGCCAGGTCCAGGCGCCCTTGCTGATGCAGATCGATGAGCATCGGGAAGTCACGGGAGGGCAGGCAGTCGCCGTACCAGGACGACTTGAGTGAACCGCCCCGCCCGAAGACGTCCAGGAGCGGGAGTTCGAGCTTCATCTCCGGAGTCGGGACACCTACGAGGACGACCGTGCCCGCCAAGTCCCGCGCGTAGAAGGCCTGTTTGTACGTCTCCGGGCGGCCGACCGCCTCGATGACGACGTCGGCACCGAAGCCGCCGGTGAGTTCACGGATGGCCTCGACGGGGTCGCTCGCCTTGGAGTTGACGGTGTGCGTGGCCCCCATGGAGCGGGCCTTCTCCAGCTTGCGGTCGTCGATGTCCACGGCGATGATCCGCGCCGCACCAGCGAGTTGGGACCCGGCGATCGCCGCGTCACCGACACCACCGCACCCGATCACCGCGACCGTGTCACCGCGTCCGACGTTGCCGGTGTTGATGGCCGCACCAATGCCGGCCATGACGCCACAGCCCAACAGCCCGGCGACGGCCGGGGAGACGGACGGGTCGACCTTGGTGCACTGTCCGGCGGCGACCAGGGTCTTGTCGGCGAAGGCGCCGATGCCCAGGGCCGGGGAGAGTTCCTGGCCGGTCGAGGCGAGGGTCATCTTCTGCTTGGCGTTGTGGGTGTTGAAGCAGTACCAGGGGCGACCGCGCAGACAGGCGCGGCAGTTCCCGCACACGGCACGCCAGTTGAGGATCACGAAGTCGCCGGGTGCCACGTCGGTGACGCCCTCGCCGACCGACTCGACGATGCCGGACGCCTCGTGGCCGAGCAGGAAGGGGAAGTCGTCGCTGATGCCGCCCTGTTTGTAGTGCAGGTCGGTGTGACAGACCCCGCAGGCCTGTACCTTCACCACGGCCTCACCGGGTCCGGGATCGGGTACGACGATCGTCTCGACCCGGACCGGCTCGTTCTTGCCCGGTGCGATCACGCCGCGTACTTCCTGCGCCATGGTCCTGAACCCCTTCGTCGCCGTTGTCCCTGCCTCCGACCCTACGCGTGACTGATCGGTAAGGGCACGCTGACGGCCCGGCCACGCCCCCTGACCGTCACGGTGATCGATCGCGGCCGACGTAGCCTGAATGCTCCGACCGACTCCCGAGGAGCGCCGTGAGCATCGCAGGGACTCAGAGCGGTCCGCCGGCCTGGCGGCTGCTCCTCGACTACGTACGACCGCACCGCTGGGCCCTGTTGGCGGGCGCGCTGCTCTCGTTGGTCACCGGGGGCACCGGGTTGCTGCTGCCGCTGGTGGCGCGTGGGCTCATCGGCGACCTCTCGCACGACCGGACGATCACCGGGGCGCTGCTCGCGATGTCGGCGTTGGTGGTCGCCAACGCGGCGTTGGGCGCGCTGGGTTCATACGTTCTGCGGCGTACCGCGGAGTCGGTGGTGCTCGGTGCGCGGCGTGCCCTGTCGTCGTATCTGCTGCGGTTGCGGATCAGCGCGGTGGACCGCAGCGAGCCCGGCGACCTGATGGCCCGCATCACCTCCGACACCACGCTCCTGCGCGAGGTGACCACGGACTCGCTGGTCGGTCTCGGCACCGAAGGGCTCATCCTCGTCGCGACGGTGGTGATGATGGGTCTGGTCGACCCTGTGCTGCTGGCCGTCACCCTCGGCGTGATCGTGGGTGCGGGCATCGTGCTCAGCGTGATCGTGCCGCGCATCAACCGGGCCAGCCGGCAGGCACAGGACGCGATCGGCGTGATGGGCGCGTCGCTGGAGCGGATCCTCGGCGCGCTGCGCACGGTGAAGGCGTCCGGCGCCGAGGACCGCGAGGAGCGCACCCTGCACGCGGCGGCCGAGGAGTCGTGGCGGCAGAGCATCCGCGCGGCCAAGTGGGCGGCAGCGGCGGGCAATACGGCCGGCCTGTCGATGCAGATCGCCTTCATCACCGTCCTCGCAGTGGGCGGAGCACGCGTGGCGACAGGCGCGATTGACGTCGGCACGCTGGTCGCCTTCCTCCTCTACGTCTTCTATCTCATGCAGCCGATCCAGCAGGTCGTCGGCGCAATCACCCAGTACCAGACGGGCGCCGCGGCCCTCTCCCGCATCCAGGAGGCGCTGGAACTCCCCGCCGAACCCCCGTCCCCGCCCGCCCAGTTGCCCTCCCCCGGCGCCGAACCCGCGGCCCTCGCCTTCGACGACGTCCGCTTCCGCTACGCCGACGACCTCCCCTACGTCCACCACGGCGTGACCTTCGGGATACCGGCCCAGGGAATGACGGCGTTCGTCGGCCCGTCCGGCGCCGGCAAGACCACCGTGTTCTCCCTCATCGAGCGTTTCTACGACCCCGAGTCCGGCGCGATCACCCTCGACGGCCGGGACCTCGCGGAGTGGGACCTGTCCCAACTCCGGTCCGCCATCGGCTATGTGGAGCAGGACGCCCCGGTCCTGTCGGGTTCCCTGCGCGACAACCTGCTGCTCGGCAACCCGGACGCGGACGACGACGCCGTATCGCGCGTCCTGAAGACAACCCGCCTCGACGGCCTGGTCGCCCGCCTCCCGAAGGGCGCCGACACTCTCGTCGGCCATCGGGGCACCCGCCTCTCCGGCGGTGAACGCCAGCGCGTCGCCATCGCCCGCGCGCTCCTGCGCCGCCCCCGCCTGCTCCTCCTCGACGAGGCGACCTCGCAGCTGGACGCGGTGAACGAGGCAGCCCTGCGCGACACCGTCGCCGATGTGGCCCGTACGACGACGGTCCTGGTCGTGGCGCACCGGCTGTCCACGGTGACGATGGCCGACCGGATCGTCGTGATGGACGCGGGCCGCGTCCGCGCGGTGGGCACGCACCGGGAACTGGTGACCGCCGACCCGCTCTACGCGGAGCTGGCGGCGACCCAGTTCCTGGCGACGGCGGGCTGATCCCGCGGAACGGCTGAGGGCCGCCCGTTTCCGGACGGCCCTCAAGGTCTGCGTGCTCCGCAGGATCAGTACTGCGGGCTCACGGCTCGATGCTGGGGAGGAGTCCCGTGACCGGCGCGGCCATGTCAGTGACCTGGTGCAACTGCTGGAGGTCGTTCAGATGGTTCAGGCCCTGCAGCTGGTTGGCGACCCGCGGGACCTCCGCCCGGTGCTCGGCGGGGATCTCGCTCACCGCGAGCGAGTCCAGCAGGGCGACCGGGCTGACCTTGCCGTCCTTGAAGGCGGGCGCGTCGGCGGCGTTCGCCATCGGCGCGACGAGGCCGGTGACCCCGACGGCGAGACCAACGGCGGCGGCAATACGTCGTGTTGAGATCATGCCCTCAGCAACGCGGCCGGTCCCCGCGCGGTCACGGGTACCGGGCACCGCTCACCCGTGAGGCGGAGCGCGCCGCCCGGTTTGCCGACCACGGCGAGGCGGAGGAGTCTCGTAGGAGAGGCCCGTCGCGGCTCGCTCCGGTGTGGGCCGCGGCCCTCCGAGGAGGTCACCATGGGCACTGCGGCACGCCCCGGCTTCGACTCCGAAGCCCTGCGCCGGGGCATAGAAGAGCACACAGCGGCGACACTTCTGTCGCTCTACGCGGACGACGCCGAGATCCACGTCGTCGACCACCAGACCCAGCCCAGTCACCCCAAGGTCCTGCACGGCCGGGACGAGATCGGCGCGATGCTCGCCGACGTCTACAGCCGCGACATGACGCACAAGCTGGAGGAGTGCGTCGTACAAGGGGACCGGGTCGCCTACAGCGAATCGTGTCAGTACCCGGACGGGGCCCGTGTCCTCGCCGAGTCGATGCTTCTGCTGGAGGACGGCAAGATCACCCGGCAGACCATGATCCAGGCATGGGACGGCTAGCGGGGCTGGTGCCGAAGGTCCGGATCAGCACCCGTCTGACCTGGACCTTCTCGGCGACCACGGCACCCGCGCGGTCCGCTACGGCTCGACGCCGAGCACCGGTCTCCGCAGCGGGCCTGCGCGCGTCCGCCACGCTGCTGGGGTCGGTGCTGCGGGCGGCACGGTCCCGCTCGCTTCCGCCGCCGCCCGCCGGTCGGACGCGGGGTTTCCGGCGTGGCTGAGCGGGCCGGGGCCGTCGTAGGACTGTCGGTTAGGCTGTTGGTGGGCCGTGACTGGCGCTGAGGTGGAGCACCACCGTGGAGCGGCCCACGCGGAGTCGATGCCGTGCGCCTGGGCGATTGGTCAACCAGCTCAGGAGTGGATCATGTCTCAGGCACGGCTCATGGACGGCAGCGCGCTCGCCCGGCGCATCGTCGAGGACACCGCGAAGAAGGCCGCCGACCTCACGGAGCGCACCGGTACGGCGCCCTGTCTGGCGACGGTTCTGGTCGGCGCGGACCCGGCCTCCGTCACGTACGTCCGGATGAAGCAGAACCGCAGCCGCAAGGCCGGCATCGAGTCCCGGCATGTCGAGTTGTCCGCCACCACGACCACCGCCGAACTGGTCGGCACCCTCGACGAACTCTCCGCCGACCCCACCGTGCACGGCATCCTGCTCCAGCATCCGATGGGTGAACACATCGACGAGCGGGCCGCGTTCGAGGCGATCGCGGCGGAGAAGGACGTGGACGGCGTGACCTTCGCGTCGTTCGCGTCGATGAGCTTCGGCCTGCCGGGCTTCGTGTCCTGCACGCCCGGCGGGATCATGCGGCTGCTCGACGAGTACGACGTCGACCCGTCCGGCAAGCGTGCCGTAGTGATCGGCCGCAGCGCGATCCTCGGCAAGCCGGCCGGCATGCTGCTCCTGGCCCGCGACGCCACGGTCACCTACTGCCACTCCCGCACCCGGGACCTGTCCGCGGTGGTCCGCGAGGCGGACATCGTGGTCGCGGCCGTGGGTCGCCCCCGGCTGATCCGCGGCGAGGACATCAAGCCCGGCGCGGTCGTGATCGACGCCGGCTACAACGCGGGCAACATCGGCGACGTCGACTTCGAATCCGCCGCCGAACGCGCCTCGTTGATCACGCCGGTGCCGGGCGGCGTCGGCCCGATGACGATCGCGACGCTCCTGGAACAGACGGTGACCGCCGCGGCCCGGCAGCTCGGGGTGTGATCAGCGCGTCCACGCGCTGTAGTCCATGACGTCCCCGGCCTTGACGCCGTACTCGGGCTGGTCCTTCGTGAAGGTGCTCTCCATTCCGAGGACGGCGCCGGTGGCCGGGTCCATGATCAGCATCAGGCGGGTCGCGGACTGCTGATAGACGTACGCCTGCCCGTGCCGCCCGAGCCGGTCGGTCACCTCCCCCACCGGCCGCAGCCCGTCCGCCCCCGCGAGCAGCCGCGCCAACGCGGCCGACTCACGAGCCCCGAGCGTCCAGTGGTCCAGCAACTCCCCCACGGCCGACAGGAGTTCGGGGGTGGTCAACGGCGTCTTGCTGTACGCCGTCTCCTGGAGGTACGCCCGCAGTCCCGCCACGTCGTGCGGGGGCCGGGCATCGGGCGGGACATCGCTCCAACTCGGCGGAAACGTCGTCTCCTTGAGGACATGCCCGTCCTCGACGACACGTTCCGTGTGACTGGCGTCCGCGTTCCAGCGCACGATGCGTTCCTCGGGGATGGTGACCGGCGGCTTGTCGTCGGACATGCCGAGACTCCATGACTGCACGTGGGTTCCCCTGCGCAGAACGGGAGTTCCGTCGGCCGCGGTCGCCACGGCGAGGGCGGCGAGCTGCTTCAGGGATACGGGCGTGGAGCCCGCCTGCACCGTCAGCGCGCGGGGGACCGCGACCGCCGGGGTACCGCTCGGCCCGCCCAGCACGAGAGTGAGCACGGTCGCGGCGACGGCAGCGGTGGCCACGATGCTCCACTGCAACCGGCGCCGCCGTGAACGCCGTTCGTGCAGCAGCCCGTTGAGCCGACGCTCGGCGTGATGGTCCAGCGGCCCGTCGCCGTAGAGGGGCCCGTCGCTCGTGAACGGGTTGGCGCTACGCAGGAGTTCGAGCTCATCAGCCATGGCGGTGGTCCTTCAAGGGGGTGAGGGCAATGCCCCAAAGGGGCGCGGGCGGTGTCGATGTGCGGCTCCGCCGCGTGGGCGCGACCAGCCACGACGCACCCGCGGCCGACCAACAGCACGTCGCGGCACGTGGAACGTTCATCGCCCCGCCCCTCCCAGCACCGCGAGTCGATCGATCTCGGCCCGCAACCTCCGCCGCGCCCGATGCAACCGCATAGCCGCAGCCCGCACCCCACACCCGAGAACCACGGCGACCTCCTCCACCCCCAGCTCCTCCCACGCCGTCAGCCGCAGTACTTCCTGATCAGCCGACGACAACCGCGCAAGCGCCTCGTGCACCCACGCGCCGGGCGCCTCCGCCTCAGGACCAACCGCGACCTGTCTCCCGTGCGCGCCCTCGTCATTGCCCAACCGATCGACGAGCCGACGGCGCCGCCCGTACCCGCGCACCGCGTTGGCCAGGCAGTTACGGGCCACGCCGTACAGCCAGGGCAACGGGGCCGGCGGCAGATCCGCACGGCGGCGCCAGGCGACGGTGAAGACCTCCGCCACCACTTCCTCGACCTCGCTGCTCCGCCCGTCCAGTCGCCGCGCAACATAGCGGCTGACCGCCCAGTAGTGCTCGCGATAGGCAGCGGCGAAGTTCTCGTCGTTGCTCATGTCCCGTTCGTGTCCGGCACCCGGGCGATCGTCACACCCGATTTCGTGATTCTCCTCGCGTCGGTCGAGTGTGACGTGCGAGCGGTGCGCGGACACAGGCGGGGCGTGAGAGACCTCAAGAGCATCAAGTGGCTGACGACCACGGACCACAAGACGATCGGCACGCTGTACCTGGTCACGGCGTTCGGGTTCTTCTGCATCGGCGGCGTGATGGCGCTCCTCATGCGCGCCGAACTCGCCAGACCCGGCCTGCAGATCATGTCCAACGAGCAGTTCAACCAGGCGTTCACGATGCACGGCACGATCATGCTGCTGATGTTCGCGACGCCCCTGTTCGCCGGCTTCGCCAACTGGATCATGCCGCTCCAGATCGGCGCCCCGGACGTCGCCTTCCCCCGCCTGAACATGTTCGCCTACTGGCTGTATCTCTTCGGCTCGACGATCGCGGTGGGCGGCTTCCTCACTCCCCAAGGCGCGGCAGACTTCGGCTGGTTCGCCTACTCCCCACTCTCGGACGCGGTCCGCTCGCCGGGCATCGGCGCCGACATGTGGATCATGGGTCTGGCCTTCTCCGGCTTCGGCACGATCCTCGGTGCGGTCAACTTCATCACCACGATCATCTGCATGCGCGCACCGGGCATGACGATGTTCCGCATGCCGATCTTCGTGTGGAACGTGCTGCTGACCGCCGTACTCGTTCTGCTGGCCTTCCCGGTCCTCGCCGCCGCGCTCTTCGCGCTGGAGGCGGATCGGAAATTCGGGGCACACGTCTTCGACGCCGCCAACGGCGGTGCGTTGCTGTGGCAACACCTCTTCTGGTTCTTCGGCCATCCAGAGGTGTACATCATCGCGCTGCCGTTCTTCGGCATCATCTCCGAGGTCATCCCGGTCTTCTCCCGCAAGCCGATGTTCGGCTACATGGGACTGGTCGCGGCCACGATCTCCATCGCCGGCCTGTCCGTGACGGTGTGGGCCCACCACATGTACGTCACCGGCGGAGTCCTCCTGCCGTTCTTCTCCTTCATGACGTTCCTCATCGCCGTACCGACAGGCGTGAAGTTCTTCAACTGGATCGGAACGATGTGGAAGGGGTCCCTGTCCTTCGAGACCCCGATGCTCTGGGCCACCGGCTTCCTGATCACCTTCGTGTTCGGCGGCCTCACGGGCGTCATGCTCGCCGCCCCGCCCATCGACTTCTCGACCTCCGACTCGTACTTCGTCGTCGCCCACTTCCACTACGTGGTCTTCGGCACGGTCGTGTTCGCGATGTTCTCCGGCTTCCACTTCTGGTGGCCGAAGATGACCGGCAAGATGCTCGACGAGCGCCTCGGCAAGATCACCTTCTGGACGCTGTTCATCGGCTTCCACGGCACCTTCCTGGTCCAGCACTGGCTCGGCGTGAACGGGATGCAGCGCCGGATCCCCGACTACCTGGCGGTGGAGGGCCTGACGACACTCAACACGGTGTCGACGATCTTCTCGTTCCTGCTGGGCCTGTCGTTGCTGCCGTTCTTCTACAACGTCTGGAAGACGGCCAAGTACGGCGAGAAGGTCGAGGCCGACGACCCGTGGGGCTACGGCCGTTCGCTGGAGTGGGCTACGTCCTGCCCGCCGCCGCGGCACAACTTCGTCTCGCTCCCCCGCATCCGCAGCGAGTCCCCGGCGTTCGACCTCCATCACGCCGATGTCCCGGCCCTGGAACGGGAGTTGACGTCCCGGTGACCGCCATGGACGAACACCCCGTCGACACCGGAGCCTTCCTCAACGACATCGAGGGCCACCTGCTGATCGCCGCCGCCCACGCGGAGGGCCGTACCGCCGCCGCCCGGTTCACGGCACGGCTCGACTGGCTCACCGACGGCCAACGGGACGAGGTGGAGCGGCAGTTCGAGGCGGAGTACCTGGCCCTCACCCGGCTGTCGTGGCAGCGTACGGCCGAGCGGGGTCGTCAACTGCGGGACGAGTACGAGGAGACGTACCGGCGACTGCGGCAACGCGCCCTAGCCTGCTGCCTGTTGGCGTGCGCCCTGCTCGCGGCGACGGGTCTGGTCACCGTGGCGCTCGCCTAGGGACGTGTGTCCCGCCGGTCCTGACGACCGGCGGGACGATGTGCCGTGCGGGGGCCGGTACGGCTAGGTCAGCGTCCACTTCTGGTTGGTCGCCGTGCCGCAGGTGTACAGGATCAGCAGGGTGCCGTTGGCCGTGGCCGCGCCGGACGCGTCCAGGCACAGACCCGCGTTGACGTTGGTCAGGGTGCCGTCGGAGTTGGCGGTCCACTTCTGGTTGTTCTGGCCGTTGCAGTCCCAGATGATGACCTTCGTGCCGTTGGTGGTACCGCTGTTGTAGGCGTCCAGGCACTTGTTGCCGTAGACCACCAGTTCCTTGCGGGAGGTGTACGTCCAGGCCTGGTTCTGGCCGCCGTTGCAGTCCCAGATCTCGGCCTGGGTGCCGTTGGTGATGGTGTTGTTGTAGACGTCGACGCAGCGGCCGGACCCGGTGCCGACGACCAGGTTGCCGTTCGTGCCCGGGATCGGCTGGACGTTGATCGTGCCCAGGGTCGGAAGTGAACTGCCCGTCAGGGTCAGGGAGTTGGCCGATCCCTTGGACAGGTTGGCCTGCACCGAGATCGTGCCGGCGCTGGAGCCGGTCGGCGGGAAGGAGACCGTCGTCGCGGTCTGGCTGTTGACCTGGAGGGTGCCGGTGACAGCCGTCGAGCCGGTGTTGGTGTAGGTGACGTCGACGACGTTCAAACCGGTGCTCGCCGCACTGACGGCGGTGTACTTGCCGGTCGAGGTGGCCGTGTAGTTCGTGCTCGCCGCCTCGGTGCCGCCGCTCACCTTCAGCATCACCGAGCCGCCCGCCGGAACGCTGGCGGTGTAACTCGTGCCGTACGAGCCGAGGTTGGTCTGCGCCCAGAGGTCGCGGACCGTGGCGGAGGCGCCGGTCAGGCCGAGGTCGGACCAGCGGACGGTGATGTTCTGGGCGGAGGAGGTGCGGTTGAGCAGTACGACCGCGCGGTTGCCGGTGCCGGAGAGGACCCTGCCGTAGACCTGGAGGCCGGTGGTGTCCTCGGCGACCTTGACGCCCTGGAGTCCGCGCGCGTCCTGGTCGACGGCGACGACGTCCGAGTTCTTGAGGATCGCGGCGGTCTCACTGGTCATCGCGGTGAGGTCGTTGCCGGCCAGTAGCGGGGCGCCGGAGATCGCCCACAGGGCCATGTGGGTGCGATTCTGGGCCGCCGTGAGGCCGGACATGCCGACGGTGAGCATGTCGGGGTCGTTGTAGTAGCCGGTGTGCTGGGCGGCCGGGTGCAGGGTCTGGTCGAAGTTGGAGAGCACGCTCGCCTGGGACGCCGTGCCGCCGTAGTAGTAGATGTCCGTGCTGGTCCGCCACATGGGGGCGAGGCCCGTGGCCCAGTTCCAGGTGTTCTGGTAGCCCCAGTTGCAGATCGAGAGGGTCAGCGCGCGGCCGGTGCTGGCGGTGGCCTTGGTGACCGAGGCGCTGATCGCCTTGTACGCCGTCGCCGCGTCGAGACCCTCGGCGTTGCCGCCGCACCAGTCGACCTTCACGAAGTCGAAGCCCCACTGGGAGAACTGCAGCATGTCCTGGTCGTAGTGGCCCTCGCTGCCGGTGTTGGCGGCGGCGGGGCGGCCCGTCGGGTAGTAGTAGCCGCAGCCGTTCGCTCCGGCGTCCGTGTAGATGCCGGCCTTGAGGCCCTTGCTGTGGATGTAGTCGGCGATGGCGCTCATCCCGCCGGGCCACTCGCTGGTGTCGACGGTGATGTTGCCCGCGCTGTCGCGGGTGCCCTGCCACCAGCCCTCGTCGATGTTGATGTAGTTGTAGCCGGCGGCCGGGAGGCCCGCGGCGACGAACGCGTCGACCTGCGCCTTGATGACGCTGTAGTCGATCTTCGAGGCGAAGCTGTTCCAGGAGGCCCAGCCCATCGGGGCGGTGGGCACGGCCATCTGACGGGTCGTCGAGGCGACCGGGGCCGCTTGAAGGGGGTCCGCGGGGGCTGGTCTGGTGACGAGAAGCAGGGTGAACACTGCTGCGGCCATCGCGAGGGCGCGCAGGATGGGGGTGCGGAACATGCGGCTCCTTTGCCGATATTTCGAACATGGATCGGGCAACCGAACGAAACGGCGCGCTGAAAGTAGAGCCACCGGAGGGTGAAGTCAACGGCTGTGACACGAGGGGCAGTTGGAATCCCCGTGGGAATCCCCCACTCGTCGGCCACCGGGCGCGATACTGACCGTCGTGCGCGTAGCGATCATGACGGCGGGATCCCGGGGCGATGTGGCCCCCTACACCGGACTCGGGCATGCCCTGGTCCGCGCGGGCCACGAGGTCACCCTCGTCACCCATGCGAGCTTCGCGCCCCTGGTGGCGGGCTCGGGCGTCGGTTTCCATCCCCTCCCGGTCGATCCCCGGGCCGAGTTGGAGTCCTCGCGGGGGCGCGGGCTGCACCGCAGCGCTTCGGGCGGGGGCAAGTTGCTGAAGGTGGTCACGATGGCGCGGGCGCTGGTCGGGCGGATGACCGACGAGCTGCTGACCGCCGCCCGGGCGAGTGAAGTGCTGTTGCTGTCCAGCTCGTTGGGGCCGCTGGGGCATGCCGTCGCCGAGGGGCTGTCGTTGCCGAGCATGGGCGTGTATCTCCAACCCCTCGCGCCGACAGGGGAGTTCGCGCCGCCGGTGCTCGGGGGCGGCTCCTGGGGCGCGGTCGGCAACCGGATCGCCGGGCGCGGGGTGAACCGCGCGGTGGAGCACGTCTTCACCACCGCCGTACCGGAGGTCCGCTCCCGACTAGGCCTCCCCCACACCCGACCCGGCGCCGCGCTCCGGTCCCGGGAACGGCACGACTGGCCCGTCCACCACGGCTTCAGCCCCCTGATCGTGCCCCGCCCGGCCGACTGGCGCCCCGGACTCACAGTGGCGGGCTACTGGTGGCCGTACGACGGCGACGCCCAACTCCAGCCGGAACTACGGGACTTCCTCGGCTCCGGTCCGGCCCCGGTCTTCGTGGGGCTCGGCAGTGCCACCGTGCCCGATCCGGAGCGGCTGAGCGCCGAGATCGTGCGCGCGCTGCGCCGGGCGGGATTGCGTGGAGTGATCCAGCGTGGCTGGGGCGGCCTTGAAGCGGCCGGTGACGGCGTCCTGACCGTCGGCGAGGTTCCGCACTCGGCGCTGTTCCCGCGGATGGCGGCCGTGGTCCATCACTGCGGTGCGGGGACGACCGCGGCCGGGCTGCGCGCCGGGGTGCCTGCCGTGCCGGTGCCGATCCAGTTCGACGAGGGCTTCTGGGCGGCGCGCCTGGTCGCCCTGGGCGTGGCTCCCGCTGCCGTACCACTGCGCGGCCTGACCGCCGACTCCCTGTCCGCCGCGCTCGTACGGGCCACGCGTGAACCTGCCTTCGCCGAGCGCGCGCGAGCTCTCGGCGCCCGGGTGCGCGCCGAGGACGGCGTCGCGCCCGTGCTGGCCGCCCTGGACGCGGTGCGCTAGCGCTCCTGCCGCGCCACGGCCTCGGGGGTGACCGGCGTGAAGAAGTTGATCAGGTTGCCGTCGGGGTCCCGGAAGAGGAGCGAGCGGTTGCCCCAGGGCATCGTCGTCGGCTTCTGGACGATCTCGCAGTCGAGGTCCGCCAGGCGCTCGAACTCGGCGTCGACATCCGCCACGCGGAACTCGGTGATCACCGAGCGGTTGGCGGCGGGTTGTGCGGAGCCGGTGCCGAACAGGGCCACGGTACGGGTGCTCGCGACCGCCAACGTGCAGGCGGGCGTGACGAGTTCGGCGAAGTCGGGGGTCGACCACGTGGCCGTGACGCCGGTGACCTGTTCGTAGAACCCGACGAGACGGGCGACGTCGTCGGTGATGACGCGGATCGAGACGAAGTTCATGGCGGCTTCCTGTCGGAGGTCGTGGGCGGTGCCGGATGAAGAGGCGTCTCCCACGCTAGGACCGATACCGGACAGCTTCCGCCCGGTATCCGAGGCAGACTTCCGGAGTGACCACATCGACCGCCCGCGTGCTCGCCCTGCTGGAGATCCTCCAGGGCGGCGGCCTCCGCACCGTCCCCGACCTGGCCACCCGCCTCGGCGTCGACGAACGCACGGTCCGCCGCTACGCCGGCCATCTGCTGGAACTGGGTGTGCCGGTCGACTCGGTGCGCGGTCGCCACGGCGGCTACCGGCTCGCCCCCGGCTATCGGATGCCCCCGCTGATGCTCACGGACGAGGAGGCCCTGGCCGTGGTGCTCGGGCTGCTGGCCGGCCGTAGGGCGGGGCTCGTCACGACGTCCGCCGCGGCGAGCGAGAGTGCCACGGCGAAACTGCTGCGGGTCCTGCCCGCCGCCCTGCGCCGACGCCTCGACGCCCTGCTGGACACGGCCGACTTCACCGCGCGGCCCCGTACCGCCACCGCCCCGGAGACGGGGGTGCTGCTCGAACTCGCCGAGGCCGCGCTCCATCGGCGGCCGGTGGCGATCGGCTACACCGACCGCACGGGCCGCGGCAGCGACCGTACCGTCCTGCCGTACGGACTCGTGGCGCACGCCGGGCGGTGGTATCTGACCGGCGCCGATCCCGCCGACGGGGAGGTCCGCACCTTCCGCCTGGACCGGATCACCGCCATGAGCGTGCGGCCGGGCTCGTTCGCCGTCCCGGACGAGTTCGACCCGGCGGCCACGGTGCTGGACAGCCTCGCGCGCACGCCCTGGACCCACGACGTGTCGCTGCGCGTCCGGGGCAGCGTGCGGCACATCCGCACGCTGCTCCCGGCCGAGATCGCCACCCTGTCCACTGCCGCGACCGGCGATTCAGGGGCCGGCGAAGGCGCCGGATGGGTGCACGTCCGGATCCGGGCCGAGCGGCTGGAGTGGATCCCGCCGGTCCTCGCCGCCCTCGACCGCCCGTTCGTCATCGAACGTCCCGCCGCCCTGCGCGATCTCGTACGCGCGCTCGCGCGCCGTCTGGACGAGCACGCCACGGACGACTCGGTCTAGCGCTTCCAGCCGGGCGGCTGCATGATCCCGAGGAGCTGTCGGACCAGTTCCTCCACGACCTCGTCCAGCGTGGCGTCCACCCAGCCCGCGCTCCAGTCGTGGAGCAGGCCGTTGACGCTGCCGATGAAGGCCGCGGCGGCGATCCGGTAGTCGCGCCGCGCCGCCTCCCCGCGCTGGGCGGCGGCCCGTGCCTCGGTGCAGATGAGGTTGATCCAGCGGGCACGCCGGGCCAGCCGCTGTTCCTCCAGCCGGGCGCTGACGCCGATGATCTCGACGAAGGTGATGCGGATTCGGCGCGGATCCACGGTGACGTTCGCGGCGTACGCGTGGAAGATCGCGGTGGACCGCTCGGCGAGCGGCAGGCCCTCCGCGGATCTCAGCGCGGCCAGGACGGCTTCCTCGGCCCAGTCGTTGACCTGGAGGTGGAGGGCGGCCAGGACGTCCTCCAGGCTGCGGAACTCCTCGTAGAACTGCCGGGTGGACAGTCCTGCGGCCTCGCTGAGGGCGGCGACGGTCGTGGCGCGGTAGCCGGGGGTGTCGCCGAACAGCTGGAGCGCGGCGTCCAGGAAGCGTCCGCGCCGCTCGACCTGCCGCTGCTCGGCGGACTTGCCGCCGTAACGACCGGTCGGCGCCTTGAGCCTGCCCGCCACTGTCACACCCCTGTCTCGTTGACCACCGGCCATCTTGTCGTGTCCGTGGTCTTGCGGAAAAGAGCACTCCTTCCTCACTTCTCATCAAATTCACTCCGAATTTGCATTTGTTCGGATGTCTTCACATGAAGACGAAGGGGCGCCGGTCTCCTGGAAGACCGGCGCCCCTTCGGTGCTCAGCTGTGCGCTGCCGCCCACGTGGCCAGTTCGGACTTGGCCGCGCTCAGCAGCGTCGAGGAGGGGCTCGACGCGCCGTTGGTGATCAGGGCGTAGTGCAGGGTTCCCGAGCCGGTGGCCGAGAGCAGGAGGCGGTGGCTGCCGGTGCCGCCCGGTTCGTTGGCGTAGCCGATCGGGGTGGACGACGTGTACGCCGGGACCCCCGAGATCGCTCCCAGGTCGGAGACCACGGTGGTGGACGCGGCCGGGAAGGACGCCGGGAGGTGGAGTTCGGTCGGGGCGGTGGAGCTGTTGGAGCGCCACATCAGCAGGCCGTACTGGCCGGAGCCCACCAGCGAGGACACGTTCGGGAGGGAGCTGGGGACCGGGTTCCAGGTCAGGGTCGTCGAGCCGTCGCGGGAGCGGTCCTCGTAGGTGAAGGCGACCGTGGTGCCGGCGGTCGCGCTCGGGTAGATCCGGTCGAGCAGCCGGGCGTCCTGACGGAGTGTCACCGTTCCGGAGTCGGTCATATTGACGGCCGAGAGGTCCTCGTCGTTCCAGGCGTCGCCGGAGGTGAGCACCTTGTCGGGGTTGTCGTTCATCAGCTCGCTGTGGCGGCCGTTGTAGATGTCCCACTGCCACTGCGTGCCGGACAGGACCGGCCCTGAGCCCGCCGGGTTGGACCACCAACTCGCCCCCGGCAAGCGGGAGTCGAGGGCCTGGTACATCGCCTTGAGCACGGTGGGCGCCTTGCCGGAGACCGTCCCCGACAGCGGATGCCCGAACTCGCTGACGATGGCGGCGGTACCGGCCGCTGCGGCCCGGTCACGAACCGTCCCGAAGTCGGTCGAGTACTGACCGTCGGCCGCGTTGCCCCACATCAGGATGCCGGAGATCGCCTTCTGGTCGTAGAAGTGGGTGTTGAAGACGTACCGCGAGCCGAGCGTGCCCGCGTCCAGGAGTCCGCCCTCCTGCACCTGGCTGGAGATGTTGGAGTTCCAGAAGAGGTTCGGCTCGACGAGGGCGGGCTTGGCGCTCCAGCCGGCCGCGTCCATCCGCGCCCGGAACTTCACATAGAACGGCCAGAGCAGGTTCTGCTCCCAGGTGCGGCTGGTCTGACCGGAGTCGTAGGTCCCGGCGAAGGGCTCGTTGTACGGGTCGAAGCCGACGACACCCGCGAACTCCTCGGTGGTGAGGTGCTGTTGGATGTACGTCATCGTCGACTGCGCGGTGACGAGGAAGGCGTCCTGGACGCCGTAGTTGTTGTGCCAGAAGTCGTACTGCGCCTCGGTCACGGCCGCGTTCTGGGTGATGTTCTGACCCCAGAAGAGGCAGATCCCGCAGGACTCCTGCGGGTAACTCCCCAGCGCCACGGCCCACTTGGGGGCGCCGTCGCCGGTGTACCAACTGCCGCTGTTGAACAGGTACTTGGAGTAGAGGTCCTGGTGGAAGTCGGGGTAGACGCGGATGCCGGCGTCGAGGAACGCCTGCATCTGGGCGGTGGCGGCGGCCAGGTACGTGGTGTCGACCTGGCCTCGGACGGGTTCGGCGTAGGCCCAGGAGAGCAGGAAACGGACCGAATTGCCGCCGCCGAGGGCACGCAGCGCGGTCGCGGACTTCTTCGCGTCGGCGACCGAGGCGAAGGGGAGACCGTCGTTCTCCGCCAGTTTGGTCTCACCGGAGACGTTGTAGCCGCGCAGCACGACCTGGCGGCCGTAGCTGTCCACGAAGCTGCCGTTCTGGACGGTCAGCGCCGAGCCGTCGAACCAGAGGGAGTCGGTTGGGGTGGCGGCGGTTGCTGGCCCAGCGCCCAGCACCGACAGGAATCCGCAGAGGACAACCAGGACAACGATCAAACGCGCCCGGATATTCGTCATGTCCACTACAGTCCGGTGATTTCCGGACACTGTCAACACTTCTGACTCGCGAGTAAGTTTGCGCGCCACAAGCCTTGTTGACACATTTCAGGCCACCCGACGCGCCACGTTCAACAGGTACTCCTTCCGGTTCAGCGGGTTGTGGTCGGTGCGCGCCCGCTCCGGGACCGTGCCGTGCGCGACGGGCGCGTAGTGGTCGAAGGCGCTCTCCCACTCGCCCTCCCCACGCGTCAGCCCCGGCAACTGCCTCTCCAGCCCGTGCACTTGGGCCGCCGGCACCTCCCCCTCCAGCACACAGAGCGACCCGTGCGTCTCGGTGGTCCGCGGTACGGCGCGCAGCGCGGCCAGCACCGGCAGCAGCGCGGCGAGGGTGTCGGCCGGAGCCTCGACGCGGAACCGGTGCATCGGCTCGTGCACCTGACTGCCCGCCCGCCGCAGCGCCTCGACGAGGACGAGCGGGGTCAGTCCGCGGAAGTCGGCGCCGGTGCTCGACATGCTCTTGTCGAAGCCCTGGTGGGCGTGGCTCTGCCGGGCCGAGTAGCCGGAGTGCGTCATGGTGACCACGCAGTCGGTGACCCGCCAGCCGTGCAGACCCTGACCGAGTGTCTCGCGCACGGTGTCCTCGACGGCCTTGAAGAAGGCGTACGGCATCGCGCCCAGCTCGACCTCCAGGCCGAACCGAACGCCCGAGCCGACCGGGCCCGGGTCGACGCGCAGACCGACCGTGGCGAGGAAGGGGTTCGGGTCCTTCTTGTTGAACTCGACCGCCGAGCCGGTGCCGATGGGCCTCTCGACGCACAGCGGAGTCGTCTCGCGGAAGGTGACGTGCACCCCGAACTCGTCGGCGAGCGTGGCCTGGATGACCTCCTTCTGGACCTCGCCGTAGAGGGAGACGGCGGTCTCCTGACGCACCTCGTCCTGGCGCAGGCCGATCAGCGGGTCCTGTTCGGCGAGCTGGGTCAGTGCGAGGTGCAGGGCGCGCCGGTCGGCGTCCGGGCCCGGGACGATGACGGTTTCGAGGGTCGGCGGCGCGAAGTAGTGCTCAACTGCCTTCCTGGGTACGCCGATCGAGTCCCCGATCCTGATCTCGCCGAGGCCCCGCAGCCTGCCGATCCGGCCCGCCGGGACGCAGTCGCGCTCGACGTCCGTACCGTGGTCGAAGACGCTGATCGCGGTGACCTTGCCCTCCTCGCGGATGCCACCGGTGTCACCGAAGGTGATCCGGTCGCGGGTGCGGAGGGTGCCGGAGAACAGCCGCGCGTAGGCGACCTTCTCGCCCGCCGGGCCGCGCTCGACCTTGAACACCGTTCCGGAGAGCGGGCCTTGGGGATCGCCTTCGGCCGGCGGCAGCAGTTCCTTGATGCCGGTGATCAGCGCGTCGACGCCTGCGCCGGTGATGGCGGAGCCGAAGTAGACGGGGTGCACGAGGACTTGGCGGGTCTGGGTGGCGAGGGCCGTGCGCAGAAGGTCGTAGGTCACGGTGTTCTCGACGTACGCGGTGAGGAGTTCGTCGTCGTGCTCGGCGAGGACGGCGGGTGCGCTCGGGCCGAGGCCTGGCACGAATCCCGCCTCCCGGGTCCCGAGCCCCTCGACCGAACCCATGGGCACGACGGCCGCCCTGAGCCGTTCGGAGATCGCCGAGAGGAGGTCGTCGTAGCGTGCGCCTCGTCGGTCGATCTTGTTGACGAAGAGGAGCGTGGGGATGCGCAGCCGTTGGAGTGTGCGCATCAGGATGCGGGTCTGCGGCTGGACGCCTTCGACGGCAGAGACGACGAGAACCGCGCCGTCGAGCACGCCGAGCACCCGCTCCACCTCGGCGATGAAGTCCGGGTGACCGGGGGTGTCGATCAGGTTGACGGTCACGTCGTCGACCGGGAACGAGACGACGGCCGACTTGATGGTGATGCCGCGCCGGCGTTCCAGCGCGAGGGTGTCGGTACGGGTGTTCCCGTCGTCGACGCTGCCGATCTCGTCGATCACACCGGCCGAGTGCAGGAGGCGCTCGGTCAGGCTGGTCTTACCTGCGTCTACGTGCGCGAGGATCCCGAGGTTGAGCAAGTGCACCTGGAGTCATGTCCTTTGATGAGGGGGGCCTTCCTTCCTGGGCGGACATGAACGGTGCGCGCATCTCAGTGCTCCTCGGTCGTCGCTGACTCGTCTCCAGTAGTTCAGCAGGGGCGGGGGTACGGCGGCAACGGATTAACGCCGGGCCGGCGAGGTGGGGTGGGCGCGTGGCGCTCCGGCGCAGGCCAGGGCCCGGATGCGACGCTTGCGCCGTCCGGCGGCGGTGGTGGCGGTGACAGGAGCCGAGCATGCGTGACCTTCTCCCGGTGCTGAGCGGCTGGTACGCCGCACACACCCCCTTCGGCCTGGCCACGGTGGTCGCGGTCAGCCGCAGCGCGCCGCGTGATCCCGGTGCGGCGATGGCGGTGGGGCCGGGTGACGAGGTCGTGGGGAGTGTGTCGGGTGGCTGCGTGGAGGGGGCGGTCTTCGAGCTGGCACGCGAGGTCGTCGCAAGCGGCGAGGCCCGCCTGGAGACCTTCGGCTACAGCGACGAGGACGCCTTCGCGGTCGGGCTCACCTGCGGCGGCGAGATCACCGTGCTGGTACGGCCTGTCACACCTGAGATCGATCCCGCGTTCGGGGCGGTGGCGCGGTCGGTCGCCGCGGGTGAGCCGGTGACGATGGCGACGGTGGTCGATGGGCCGGCGGTGCGGGGGGCGACCCTTGCCGTCTGGCCGGAGGGGGTAGGTGGGGGCGTTGGCGCTGCCGGTGGGCCCGGCGCCCTCGGCGGCGCTGGCACCTCGGGCACCTTCGGCGTCATCGGCACCCTCGGTTCGACCGGCCTGGACGTGGCCGTCACAGCCGACGCCCGCGGTGAACTCGCTCTCGGTGCAACCGGGTTGCGGCACTACGGCCCGGACGGTGAGCGGCGTGAGGACTCCGTCGCCGTGTTTCTGCACTCGTTCGCGCCGCCGCCCCGGATGCTGGTCTTCGGTGCGATCGACTACGCCGCGGCGGTGGCCCGGATCGGTGACTTCCTCGGCTACCGGGTGACCGTGTGCGACGCCCGCCCGGTGTTCGCCACGCCGAAGCGGTTCCCGGCGGGCGTGGAGGTGGTCGTGGACTGGCCGCACCGCTATCTGCACGGCACGGACACCGACGAACGCACGGTGATCTGCGTCCTCACCCACGACCCGAAGTTCGACGTACCGCTGCTGGAGGAGGCGTTGCGCCGGCCGGCCGCGTACGTCGGGGCGATGGGCAGCCGCCGTACGCATGACGAGCGTATGCGTCGGCTGCTCGAATCCGACCTGGGCGAAGGCGAGTTGGCGCGCCTGCGCTCACCGGTCGGCCTCGACCTCGGCGCGCGTACGCCGGAGGAGGTGGCCGTGTCCGTGGCGGCCGAGATCGTCGCGCTGCGGTGGGGTGGGACGGGGGTGCCGTTGACGGGGGCGGCGGGAGCGATTCATCGGGGGCCGGCGGGGTGACCCGGCCGGCCTGGCGGGCGGGTCGGGGCAGCCGTAGCGGCCCCGGTCGTTGCCCCGATGCCCACACTCCCAGACAGAAGGGGGCGCGGACCGTCCCCTGCAACGAGGCCCGGGATATGGGTAGTTGGGCCGGTCCGGGGGCCCGAGCGGCGAGCTGACTACCGGCGAGCGTGCCGTCCGTGTGACACGCGCACCCGTGACGAGCACCGCCGCATGTCGGCGTCGACCTCGCACCGGCCAACCGAACGCCGGTGATCCCGGTCAGCCTCTCTGCGGCAACCGGTGCAGTACGAGGTCCGTCAGCGTGCCCTCGTTCACCGTCGCCGTCATGTACGTGCAGTACGGCTGGCGACGGCGGTCGGTCGGAGACCCCGGGTTCAGCAGGCGCAGCCCGCCCGGGGCCGTCGTATCCCAGGGAATGTGGCTGTGCCCGAAGACCAGAACGTCCAGGTCGGGGAATCGGGCCGCGCAGCGTGCCTCGCGGCCCTGGGCGGGGCCCGTCTCGTGGATGGTGCCGAAGCGCAGGCCGCCCAGCTCGGCGTAGGCCGTCTCCGGGAGCCGGGCGCGCAGTTCGGGGCCGTCGTTGTTGCCGTGGACGGCGACGAGCCGGCGGCTGTGGCTCTCCAGCAGGTCGAGGGTGGGCGTGTCGACCCAGTCGCCGGCGTGGAACACGACGTCGGCGCGCGGGAGTTCGGCGAGGAGTTGCGCGGGGAGTTCCCTGGCGCGCTTGGGGAGGTGGGTGTCGGACATGAGCAGCAGACGCACGGTCTCACCCTAGGGGTGTGGCGTCGTTGCGGCTTTCCGTTACCGCTTCCGCAAGGATCTACAGCCAAGACTGTTCAGTTGTGACTGGACAGTTTGCTCTGCCGGTTTTACGGTGGGGCTCATGGATCACCGGCTCACCGAGACTCCCGCGGACATCTCCGACTCCGCGGCCCGCTCCGCGCGTGATCTGCGCGTGGTGTTCAGCCGGCTGCGGCGCAGGATCCGCGAGGTCGCGACGGACGAGGACCTCACCCCGTCGCAGGAGTCGGCGCTCACGCTCGTCGGCAAGAACGGCGCGGCCACGGCCAGCGCCCTGGCGTCCGCCGAGGGGGTCAGGCCGCAGTCGATGGCCGCCACCCTCGCCGCCCTCGACCAGCACGGGCTGATCCGGCGCAGCCCCGACCCCGAGGACGGCCGTAGACAACTCGTCACCCTCACCGAGGCCGGCCGCGAGCGGATCGAGGACAACCGGCAGGTCCGCGAGGAGTGGCTCGCGCGCGCCTTCGAGGACCGGTACACCGAGACGGAACGGCGGACGATCCTCGACGCGCTGACGTTGTTGGAACGGCTGTCCGAGCAGTGATATCGAAGCCCACCCAGGCGCTACGGTCCACACGCCCCGCCCCCACCGGCTTCGACCGGCGCCTGATCGCGCCCATGGTCCTCGGCTCCGTTCTCAACCCGATCAACTCCTCGATGATCGCCGTGGCCCTCGTGCCCATCGGCATCGCCTTCGGGGCGCCGCCCTCGGAGACCGTCTGGCTGGTCTCGGCGCTGTATCTCGCCACCGCCGTGGGGCAGCCGGTCATCGGGCGGCTGGTCGACATGTACGGGCCGCGCCGTCTCTATCTCATCGGTACGGCCCTGGTCGGCGTCGCCGGAGTCATGGGCGCCCTCGCGCCGTCGCTCGGCGTGCTGATCGCCGCCCGTGTCCTGCTCGGGTTCGGCACCTCGGCCGCGTATCCGGCCGCGATGCAGCTGACCCGCAGCGAGGCCGAGCGCACCGGCAAGGACAGCCCGGCCGGTGTCCTCACCGCGCTCGCCGTCTCCGCCCAGACGGTGTCGGTGATCGGACCCACGCTCGGCGGCTTCCTCATCGGCGTCGGCGGCTGGCGCGCCATCTTCACCGTCAACGTGCCGCTGTCCATCGCCTGTCTCGTCCTCGGCGCGCTGCGACTCCCGAAGATGAACAAGGACACGGCCGGCACCCGGCGCGATGTCGACCCGCCCGGCATGCTCCTGTTCGCGGTCATGCTGGTCTCGCTGATGATGTTCCTGACCGCCCCCAAGCTCTCCGAGTGGTACCTCCCGGTCCTCAGCGCCACCGCGGCCGTCGCCTTCGCGAAACGCGAACTCCGCGTCCCGGAACCCTTCGTCGACCTGCGCGTCCTCGGCGGAAACCTCCCCCTGGTGACCACGTACGTCCGCCAGTTCCTCGGCTACACCACCGCGTACGCCTTCCTCTACGGCTATACGCAGTGGCTGGAGGAGGGGCGCGGCCTGCACGCCTCCGCCGCCGGACTCATCCTGCTGCCCCTGTCGGCCACCGCTCTCGGCGTCTCGACCCTCACCGGGCGCCGTGAGGCGATCCGCGCCAAGCTGCTCGTCGGCAGCGCCATCCAGATCGTCGGCTGCGCAGGGTTGTTCCTCATCGACTCCGACAGTCCGGTCTGGGCGCTGCTCGCCGTCGGTGCCGTGCTCGGCATCCCGCAGGGCCTGCTCGGGCTGGCCGGGCAGAACGCCCTGTACCGGCAGGCCGAGCCCGCGCGCATCGCGTCCGCCGCCGGGCTGCTGCGCACCTTCATGTACCTCGGCGCACTGGCCGCGTCGGCCGCTACCGCGGCCTTCTTCCCGCACCGCGCCGACACCCCGGGCCTGCACGACCTGGCCCTGTTCATGGCGATCGGGTCGGCGCTGCTCCTGGCGATCACCCTGCCCGACCGTTCCCTGCGCACCCTCACACCCAAGACCGTCTGAGCCCCCGTACCTCCTGAAAGGCCTCTCCCATGGCACTCACCACCCTCGACCCGCGTACCGCTCTCGTCGTGATCGACCTCCAGGGCGGCATCGTCGGCGCTCCGACCCAGCCGTACAGCGGGCCCGAGGTCGTCGCCCGCACCGTCGAACTCGCCGACGCCTTCCGGGCCGCCGACCTCCCGGTGGTGCTGGTCCGGGTCACCTTCGCCGCCGACGGCGCGGACGCGGTCCCCGGCCGCAACGAGCAGCAGCGGCCCGGTGGCGCGACCCGCGCCGAGGGCTGGGACGTCATCGCCGACGAGCTGGCCGGACACCCGGGCGACATCCACGTCGTCAAGCGGAACTGGGGCGCCTTCCACGGCACCGACCTCGACGTACAGCTGCGCCGCCGCGGGATCACGCAGATCGTGCTGACCGGCATCGCCACCAGCATCGGCGTGGAGTCCACCGCCCGGGCCGCCCACGAGCACGGCTATCACGTGACCCTGGCCACGGACGCGATGAGCGACCTGGACACCGTCTCGCACGCCCACAGCATCGAGCGGATCTTCCCGCGTCTCGGCGAAACGGGCACCACCGCCGACATCCTGGAACTTCTGGCCAAGACCCGCGACGCGAGGTGACATCCTTTTACGCCGGGTAAACCGTTGCCCAACACCAGCCCAATGGGCGGCATCGAGACAGACCGGGTTAGCATCAGCCCACCGCGCCGTTCCAACTACGGGGGACGGGCGGCGCAAACAAGGGGGCTAGAAGCCGGATGTCGGTCAAGGTCAGTGTCGTCGTCCCTGTGTACAACCCAGGGCCTTATATCGAGGATTGCATCTCCTCTCTCCTCAGGCAGTCGCTGCCCAACGATGAGTACGAGGCGATCTTCGTCGACGACGGCTCGACGGACGGCACGCCCGCACGGCTCGACGAGATCGCCGCCGAGCACCCCCACATGCACGTGATCCACCAGGAGGCGTCGGGCTGGTCGGGCAAGCCCCGCAACGTCGGGATCGCCGCCTCCAAGGGCGAGTTCGTCATGTTCGTCGACAACGACGACTACCTCGGCGACGAGGCCCTGGAGCGGATGTACGAGTACGGCGTGGCCAACGGCGCCGACGTGATCGTCGGCAAGATGGCCGGCAAGGGCCGCGCCGTACCCGTGGAGCTGTTCCGCAAGAACTATCCGCACGCGTCGGTCGCGACCGCGCCGCTGATGGACAGCCTCACCCCGCACAAGATGCTCCGCCGCGCGTTCCTCGACCGCATCAACCTGCGGTTCCCCGAGGGGCGTCGCCGCCTGGAGGACCACGTCTTCGTGACGGAGGCCTACCTCGCCGCGGACAACGTCGCCGTGCTCAGCGACTACGTCTGCTACTACCACATCAAGCGCGAGGACGCCTCGAACGCCGGCTTCCAACGCTTCGACCCCGTCGGCTACTTCAAGAACCTGCGCGAGGCCCTCGACGTCGTCGAGAAGTACACCGAGCCCGGTGCGGCCCGTGACAAGATCTTCCGGCGCTGGCTGCGCGTGGAGATGATGGAGCGCCTCGGCGGCGGCCGGCTGCTGAAGGCCCCCGACGAGTACCGCCGTGAACTCCTCAAGGAGATCCGCGGTGTCATGACCGAGCGCTTCGGCCCCGGTGTCGCGGCCGGTCTCGGCCCGCGGCTGCGGGTCGTCGCCGCCCTCGCCGCCGCCGACCGCTACGACGACCTCGTCGAGCTCGCCGAGTGGGAGGCCTCCCTCAAGCCGACCGCGGTCCCGGGCGAGATCGAGTGGCGGGACGGCAAGCTGCTCGTCCACTACCAGGCCGAGTTCGTCATCGACGGCAAGCCGGCGGTCTTCGAGGCCAAGGGCGCCCCCGCTCCCAAGCACCCGGAGCCGAAGACCCTCGCCGAGGCGACGGCCATGCTGACGGCCGACGCCACCGCCAACTTCAAGAAGGCGACGGCCGACCTCGTCCTCCGCGAACGCACCAGCGCCGCCTCGCACTTCCAGCCCGTGCAGCTCTCGCACGAGACGGTCGCCGATGGCGACGGAGTACGGCTGGTCCTGCACGCCACGGCCACCATCGACCCGGCCACGGCGGCCGTCGGCTCCCCGCTGGGCGGCGGCCTCTGGGACACCTACGTCCGCGTCGTGATCGGCTCCTGGAACAAGGAGTGCCGCCTCGGCCCGGTCCCGCAGCACGGCGAGAACGCCGGGCACGCCGGTGTCGTCTCCGGCCAGGTCATGCTCCCGTACTACACGGAGCCGCACGGCAACTTCTCCCTGGACGTCGACAAGGCGAGCAAGCGCCTCGGCCTCGCCGACCTCAAGCCCGGCGACTTCACGGTCACCGGCGCCCGCGTCGGCGTCCTGCTCCCCTTCTACGTCCCCGCCAGCACCGACGTACTCCTGCGGCTGACCCACAAGTCGTCCGGTACAACGCTGGACGTGCCCGGTGTGGTCTCCCCCGAGTCCTCCGGCGCACGGCTGGCCGCCGAGGTGCCGGCCGCGGATCTGAAGGACGCGGCGTGGAACGCGTCGGTGTGCCTGACCCCGGCCGCGACCGGGCAGCGTTTCCTGGCGCTGCCGGTGCGGCTGACCGGTGACGCCGGCGGTATCCGGGTGGAGGCGGCGCCGAAGGCCGCGAAGCCCGCCGAGCCCAAGCCGGCGCCGAAGCCGGTGGCCGCCAAGCCCAAGCCCGGGCTGGCCCGCCGGGTGGCGCGCAAGCTGAAGCGCGCCCTGAACAAGTAGCGGTACCCGAGAACGAGTCGCGGTACCCGAGCAAGCAGCAGTGCCCGAGCAAGTCGGAGGACGGAAGAACGTGCGATCACTGGGGATTGAAGGCGCCTGGGTCCTGGAACCCAAGGTCTTCCCTGACGACCGGGGCAGTTTCCACGAGTGGTACCGCGGTGAGGAGTTCCGCGAGGCCACCGGGTACGACCTGGCTCTGTCCCAGGCCAACTGCTCGGTCTCGCGGCGGGGTGTGGTGCGCGGAGTGCACTTCTCCGACGTGCCGCCGAGCCAGGCCAAGTACGTCAAGTGCGTGCGCGGCGCCGTCCTCGACGTGATCGTGGACATCCGTGTCGGCTCTCCCACGTTCGGTCAGTGGGAGGCCGTCCGGCTGGACGACGAGACCAAGCACGCCGTGTTCCTCGCGGAGGGTCTCGGTCACGCGTTCATGGCGCTGACCGACGACGCGACGGTCGTGTACCTGTGCTCGACGGGTTACTCGCCCGGCCGTGAGCACGGGATCAACCCGCTCGACCCGGCGCTGGGCATCGCCTGGCCCGAGGGCTTCGAGCCGGTGCTGTCCGACAAGGACGCGGAGGCGCCGACATTGGCAGAGGCGGAGCAGTCAGGACTTCTTCCGTCCTACGCGGACTGCTCCGCCTACTACGAGCGACTGCGGAGTGGGCAGCTCAGCGACTGACGCTGAGCTGCTCCACCGAGCGGCGCAGGGGCTCCCAGCCGCGGGACCGCTTGGTCCCGCGGTCCCGCGCTTTGGCGAGGGGGCCCCAGAAGCCGGCATCGAGCAGCGCCTCGGGCTTCACCGCGGTGGTGCGCTCCAGGATCGCCTCGGGCACCTTCTGCGGGTCCGGGACCTCGAACTCGGCGACGATCTCGTCGTACTTGTCCTTGAGGACGGTGCTGCTGGGGTCGGCGCCGAAGACCACGAGCTGGCCCGTGGGCTGGGTGTCGACCAGGACCGTCACCAGGTCGGGACGGTAGCGGTTGAGAATCTCGATGAGCTTGTAGACGTCACCGGTCCAGGCGTCGGTGTGCCGGTCCCGGGCGGCCTCGTCGATGCTGCGCGGCAGCATGTCGTCGAAGACGATGACGCTGGCCCAGTCCGAGTGCTTCTCCACGTTGATGAAGTCGCGCAGCGCGTACTCGAACAGGTGCATGCCGTCGATGAACGACAGGTCCAGCGTGACGGTCCGCCACCAGCCCAACGGGCTGCGGTTGCGGGCCAGTTGACGCAGCGGGTGACGGCCGCCGCGCAGGTGCACCAGCGGGTTGTCCCGGGCGAAGAAGTCGTCACTGGTCGCCTTGGCCAGGTGGACGTCACAGCGGATCTCCGTGACCACCTTGAACGCGGGATCGATCGCAACACTGGGCACCCGGGAGAGCGTCAGGCTGCGGCCGTCGTTGACGCCGATCTCCAGGTAGTTGCGGTTCGCGGTTGACTTGTGGAGCCCCCGCAGGAACTCATGACGTTTCACGAAGAAATCTCCTTGCGGATGTGAGGAAGTGCTTCGTGCAGGGCGGACCGCCAGTCCCTCGGCGGTTCCAGGCCGACCTCCCGCCACCGCTCGTGCCCGAGGGCGCTGTAGGCGGGGCGGGGCGCGGGACGGACGAAGGCCGCGCTCGTGGTGGGGCGGACACGCTCCGGGTCGGCGTCGATGAGCCGGAACACCTCCTGTGCGAGACCGTGCCAGCTGGTCTCGCCGGAGCTGGTCGCGTGGAACACCCCGTGCGCGCCTTCGACTTGGCCGATACGGGCGCCGAGATCGGCGATCCGTACGGCGACGTCGGCGGTCCAGGTCGGTTGACCGCGCTGGTCGTCGACGACGTCGAGAGTGTCGCGACGTGCCTCCAGCTCGATCATCGTGCGGACGAAGTTACCCCCACAGGCTCCGTACAGCCAAGCCGTGCGTACGACGGCGCTCGCTCCTGGCAGTTCCTCCAACACGGCCTGCTCGCCCGCGAGTTTGGTCCGGCCGTAGGCGGTGCGCGGGGCGGTGGAGTGATTCTCCGGGTACGGCGTGCTGCGGGCCTCGCCGTCGAAGACGTAGTCGGTGGAGACGTGCACCAGTCGCGCGCCCGAGGCGGCGCAGGCACGGGCGAGGAGCCGGGGCCCCTCGCCGTTGATGCGAAGGGCCCGCTCCTCGTCGGTCTCGGCGTCGTCGACGGCGGTGTACGCCGCGCAGTTCACCACCACGTCGGGGTGGTGTTCCGCGAACGCCCGGTCCACCGACGCGGGGTCGGTGATGTCCAGGGCGGCGCGGTCGAGACCGACGAACTGCTCACCGCGGCGGGCGAGTTCCTCCAGCACATCGTGGCCGAGCATCCCGCCGGCACCGGTGACCAGCCACTTCATCAGCCGCGCTCCACCCGGGCCTTGAGGGGCTCCCACCAAGCCCGGTTGTCGCGGTACCAGGCGACGGTGTCGGCCAGGCCCGAGGCGAAGTCGTGCTGCGGCTGGTAGCCGAGCTCGTCGTGGATCTTGGACCAGTCGACGGAGTAGCGCAGGTCGTGGCCCTTGCGGTCCTCGACGCGCTCGACCCGGTCCCAGTCGGCGCCACAGGCTTCGAGCAGCAGGCCGGTGAGCTCCTTGTTGCTGAGCTCGGTGCCGCCGCCGATGTTGTAGACCTCGCCGGCGCGGCCCTTGGTGCGGACGAGCTCGATGCCCTGGCAGTGGTCCTCGACGTGCAGCCAGTCGCGGACGTTGAGGCCCTCGCCGTAGAGCGGGACCTTCTTGCCGTCGAGGAGGTTGCTGACGAACAGCGGGATGACCTTCTCGGGGAACTGGTGCGGCCCGTAGTTGTTCGAGCAGCGGGTGACGCGGACGTCCAGGCCGTGGGTGCGGTGGTAGGCCAGGGCGAGCAGGTCGGAGGACGCCTTCGACGCGGAGTAGGGCGAGTTGGGCGCCAGCGGGTGGGTCTCGGGCCAGGAGCCGGTCTCGATGGAGCCGTAGACCTCGTCGGTGGAGATGTGCACGAACGGGGTGCGGTAGCGCAGGGCCGCGTCCAGCAGGACCTGGGTGCCCACCACGTTGGTGCGGACGAAGTCGGCGGCGCCGTTGATCGAGCGGTCCACGTGGGACTCGGCGGCGAAGTGGACGACCTGGTCCGCCTCGGCCATCAGCTTGTCGACCAGTTCGGCGTCGCAGATGTCGCCCTGGACGAACTCCAGGCGCGGGTGGCCTATTTCCAGGTTGTCGAGCGTGCCGGCGTACGTGAGCTTGTCCAGCACCGTGATGCGGGGCGCGTCAGCCGCGTCCGAGGCGAGGAGCGTGCGGACGTACGTGGAACCGATGAAGCCGGCGGCGCCGGTGACGAGGAGATTCATGAACGGATCTGCACCTTGCTGTGGTCTCCGAGAACGAGGCGGTGGGCGCTGGGTACCCCCGGAGCGGGGGTCACTTCGACGTGCTTGCCGATCAGCGAGGACTCGATCCGGCCCACCCCGGCGATGGACGAGTCCTGCAGCACTATGGAGAACTCCAGCTCACTGTCGGTGATCCTGCAGTTCTCCGCGACCGAGGTGAACGGTCCGACGTAGGAGTCGCTCACGACGGTTCCTGACCCGATGATGACGGGGCCGACGATGCGCGAACGCTCGATGCGCGCGCCTTCCTCGATCACCACGCGGCCGATGGTCTCGGACGCGTCGTCGACCTCGCCGTCGATGCGGCGGTCCATGCTCTCCAGGACGGTCCGGTTGACCTCAAGCATGTCGACGACGTTGCCCGTGTCCTTCCAGTAGCCGTGGATGACCGAGGAGCGCACGTCGGCGCCGTCGTCGATCAGCTGCTGGATGGCGTGGGTGATCTCCAACTCGCCGCGCCAGGACGGCTTGATGGCGCGCACGGCGTCGTGGATGGCGGGCGTGAACAGGTAGACACCGACCAGAGCGAGGTCGCTCTTGGGGTGCTCCGGCTTCTCCTCCAGGCCGATGACCTGGCCGGATTCGCTGAGTTCGGCGACGCCGAAGGAGCGGGGGTCGGGCACGTGGGTGAGCAGGATCTGCGCGTCGGGCTTGTTGGTCTGGAAGCCCTCGACGAGACCGGTGATGCCGCCGACGATGAAGTTGTCACCGAGGTACATCACGAAGTCGTCGTCGCCGAGGTATTCGCGCGCGATCAGTACGGCGTGGGCCAGTCCGAGGGGACGGTCCTGTGGGATGTAGGTGATCTGCAGGCCGAACTTCGACCCGTCACCCACCGCCTCCTCGATCTCCGCCGCCGTGTCACCGACGATGATGCCGACCTCGGTGATTCCCGCGTCGGCGAGTGATTCGAGCCCGTAGAAAAGGACGGCCTTGTTGGCCACCGGGACGAGCTGTTTTGCCGATGTGTGTGTGATCGGCCTCAGGCGGGATCCAGTGCCGCCGGAGAGAACGAGAGCCTTCATCGCTTCACCTTAGCGTCATCTTTGGACATGCATCGTTCCTCCCTATGTTCGTTTATTACGACCGGCCAACGATGAGGGAGACGGGAGGTGTCTAAGAGGCGGCCGGGCCGGACATATCACCCGCCGCGCGCTCCACGTCCGCCTGGACCTCGGCCCGGTCGAGGCCCTCGTCCTTCGCATACTCGCTCACCGCGGCCTGCGCGTCACGGCCCAGATCGCGCCAGGCTCGCCAGGCGGTCTCGTAGGTCTCGGTCTGCGCCTCGGTCCAGGGTTCGTGGGCGGGGGCACCGAGGGCGTCCCGCATCTCCTTGACCCTGGCGCGCGCCTCGTCGGCAGCGCGCTGCTTCTCGACCAGTTCTTCGAAGGTGTGTGCCACAAGCAGGGACCCCATCACGCCGGGTGCGCGCGGCCGTCCCGACCTGCCGTTACGCGCCCGCGGAGGCACCCGTGCGGCCGTCTACGGGTCGAGCGCGATCTCGGCCCACACCTGTTTCCCGCCGCTCACCGGCACCGTGCCCCAGGCCGCCGACATGGCCTCGACGAGGAGGATGCCGCGCCCGCCGGTGGCCTCCCAGCCGATGCTGGTGGGTTTGACCGGGGTGCGCGGCGAGGAGTCGGCGACGGCGACACGGAACCGCCGGTTGACGAGGGTGAGGTCGAGGCGGACCGGCCCGTCGGTGTGCACCAGGGCGTTGGTGACCAGTTCGGAGACCACGAGCAGGATGGTGTCGGTCTCCTCGGTGACGCCCCAGGTGCGCAGGGTGCGCTTGGTGAAGCGGCGGGCGTGCCGGGCGGCCTCGGGGACGCGCCACACTGTCCAGTTCTCGCGCCGGGGGCGGGTGGCCAGGCCGTCGTAGCGCATGAGGAGGAGGGCCACGTCGTCCTCGCGGCGGGCGTTGCCGAGCAGGGCGTCGGCGACGAGGCCGAGGTGGGCGGGGTCGGAGACGGCGAGGCCGTGGGCGAGCCGGTCGAGGCCCTCGTCGATGTCGGCCTCCTTGGACTCCACAAGGCCGTCGGTGGTGAGGGCGACGACCGTGCCGGGCTGGAGCCGCAGCGGGCTCATGGGGAAGTCCGCCTGGGTCACCACGCCGAGCGGTGGTCCGCCGTCCGCGTAGGGGATCTCGGTGCTGCCGTCCGGGTACCGCAGGACGGGCGGGAGATGGCCGGCCCGTACGTACCAGGCGGAACCTTCCTCCAGGTTCACGTCGACGTAGCAGCAGGTGGCGAAGAGGTCGGTCTCCAGGTCGATGAGCAGGCGGTTGGCGTGCGAGACGACCACGTCGGGCGGGTGTCCCTCGACGGCGTAGGCGCGCAGCGCGGTGCGCATCTGGCCCATGAGGGTGGCGGCGCCCGCGTTGTGGCCCTGGACGTCGCCGATGACGAGGGCGACGTGGTTGTCGGGCAGCGGGATCACGTCGTACCAGTCGCCGCCGACCTCAAGACCGGCCGTGGTCGGCAGATAGCGGGCTACGGCGACCGCGCCGGGCAGGGTGGGCAGGCGGCGCGGCAGCAGCTGGCGCTGGAGCATGCCGACGAGTTCGTGCTCGGCGTCGAAGGCATGGGCGCGCATCAGGGCCTGGCCCGCGAGGCCGGCGGAGGCGGTGAGCAGGGCGCGTTCGTCGGGGCCGAAGACGTGCGGGGCGTCCCAGCCGATCAGACAGGCACCGGACACCCGGCCACCGGCGGACAGCGGCAGGACGGCGAGGCCACCGGGTCCGACCTGGGCGAGGGCGGGTTCCAGGTCGGTGCCCGCGGGCCAGATCGCGGCGCGGCCGTCGCGCAGGGCGGCGGCGAGGGTGGGCATCGTGCGGACGGGCGCGTCGGGCCATTCGCTGCGCCATTCCAGGCGCCACAGCTCGGGCCAGGCCTCCGGTTCGGGCGGGTCGAGGACGGTGACGACGAGGCGGTCGCCCTCCAGTTCCGCGAGCGCGATCCGGTCGGCGCGCAGCGGTTTGCGCAGGGCGGCGACCACGGCCTGGCTGACGTCACGGACCGTGCCGGCCATGGCGAGGGCGGCGGCGAGGCGCTGGACGCGGGCCACGTCGTTGACGCCGGAGCGCAGCTGGGAGGCGGCGCCGACGGTGCCGACGAGGCGGGCCGGGCGGCCGTCACCGCCGGGCAGGAGCCGGCCGCGCAGCCGCAGCCACCTCGGCGTCCCCGAGGGCTGCAGCACCCGGAACTCCAGCTCACGGTCGCCGATGGCCATGTGGTCGGCCTCGACGACGGACATCAGCGAGGGCAGGTCCTCCGGCACGGTCAGCCCGAGCAGGGTCTCGACCCTGCCGTCGAAGTCGTCCGGGCCGAGCCCGAACAGTTCCAGGACGTCGCCGCCGACCTCGACCCGCCCGGTGTCCATGGCCAGGTCGAACGCGCCCGCGGCCACGTCCTCGCCCGCCACCGTCTCGGCGGGTACCGGGATCGCGACGGCCTCGGCGATCAGCGCGAGGCACTCGCGGTCCTCGGTGCCGAAGCCGTCCGGGCGTTCACCGACCGCGAGCAGACAGCCGCCGTCCCGGTCGCCGCGCACGGGCAGCGCCGCCAGGTGGAACTCCGCCGACGGCAGCCGTCGCGCGTCACCGCCCGCGGCCAGTTCCTCGGGGCCGAGCCACACCGCGTGCCCGGCCCGCCGCACCTCGGCGACCGGTGATCCCCCGGCCGCCGGATAGCCGTCCCGCAGCCCGTACAGGGTCCGCGGCACCCCGACCGACTCGACGAGGCAGAGCAGGTCGGCGTCGTCACCCGGTGTGTACACCCCGGCGAAGGTCGCACCGGCGAAGACGAGGGCCTGTTCGAGGACGCGGCGCAGCCGTTCGCGGGGGTCGAGATCGACGGTGAGCGTTTTGAGGGCAAGTTCGGCACGCAGCGTTCGCGTTCCGCGTCCCTCAGCGCCCTCACTGACCACGTCCGCAATTACAGCGCTTATGCGCCGACTGCGCAGCCCCTGTGACCGTTCCGTGGAGATGAGGGACCGGATGGACCCACTTCCGGCTCGAAAGGCGCCGAACAAGTCTTTACGCGTGCGTACCGCACAGGGATCTCATGACAGGCGTGACTGTCCGCGTCCGTGGCCCGGCTGGGAGATTCGAGCCGGGCCACGGAGGGGGACGACCATGGACAAGCGGTACGAGGTGTACGCGCTCGCCGACCGACACTTCTACGAGACACCGGACCGCCTGTCCGCGCCCGGCACGGACACCGCCGCGCCCCTGTTCGACACGGCGCGCCGCGAGGTCCCGGAGGGCTGGAGCTCGGCCCGCATCGGCGACTGGCTGACGCTGACCCCGCTCGACGAGGACGGCGGCCCCTTACCCGGACCGGCCCAGGGATGGAAGATCCACGCCTCGGCCACCCGGGCGAACGCGGACCGCATCGCCGCCCTCGTGTGGGACTACTGCGTCCCGCGCCGCATCCCGTTCAAGTTCGTCCCGGGCCCCCACTTACTCCACCTGCGCAACACGAAGTACGCGGGCCGCGACACCAGCGGCAAGTTCGTCACGGTCTACCCGTCCGACGAGGACCAACTCCACGAGATCCTCAGCGAGTTGGGTAAACTCCTGGAGGGCTTCGAGGGCCCGTACATCCTCACCGACCTCCGCTGGTACGACGGCCCGCTCTACGTCCGTTACGGAGCGTTCGCGCGCACCTTCGTCGTCGACGAGCGGGGCTCGCTGGTGCCGGCGGTGCGGGACGGCTCGGGGCAGCTGGTGCCGGACCGGCGGGCGCCGTCCTTCCAGATCCCGGAGTGGGTGACGCTGCCGGCGTTCCTGGAACCCCATCTCGCGGCGCGCAACACCACGACGGTGGGCGACCTTCCGTACCGCATCGAGAAGGCGCTGCACTTCTCGAACGGCGGCGGGGTGTACGCGGGCACCGACACCCGGGACGGGCGCAAGGTCGTCCTCAAGGAGGGGCGGCCGCACGCGGGGCTCGCCTCGGACGGTGCGGACGCGATCGTCCGGCTGGAGCGCGAGAGGCTGGCGCTGGAGCGGGTCGCCGGGACCGGGGTGGTGCCCGAGGTGCGGGACTGGTTCCTGCTGGGTGAACACCGGTTCCTGGCCATGGACTTCGTCGAGGGGCGCCCCCTCAGCTCATTCTTCGCGGAACGGCATCCGCTGCTCACCCCGGACCCCGACCCGGAGGCGGTGGCCGCGTACACGGCGTGGGCGCTGAAGATCCACGCGGCGGTCGATCGGGCGATGGAGGCGGTGCACGCGCGCGGGATCGTCTTCAACGACCTGCACATCTTCAACGTCATCGTCGCGCCCGACGAGGAGTCCGTGTTCCTCATCGACTTCGAGGCGGCGGCCCCGGCCGAGGAGAACGGCCGCCAAGTCGTCGCCCACCCGGGCTTCTTCGCGCCGCCGGACCGCCGGGGCGTCGACGTCGACCGGTACGCGCTGGCCTGTCTGCGGCTCGCCCTGTTCCTGCCGGTGACCACGCTGTTCGTGGTCGACCGCGGCAAGGCGGCCCACCTGGCCGAGGTGATCGCGGGCCAATTCCCGGACGTGCCAAGGGAGTTCCTGGACAAGGCGGTCGCGGAGATCACCCGGGGCACGAGCACGGTCGCTCCGGCCTTCGTGCGGCCCGGCGACTGGCCCTACAGCCGCGACTCGATGGTCAAGGCGATCCTCGCCTCGGCGACCCCGGACCGGGACGACCGCCTCTTCCCGGGCGACGTGGCCCAGTTCTCCGACGGCGGCGGACTCGGCCTGGCGCACGGCGCGGCCGGTGTCCTGTACGCCCTCGACGCGACCGGCGCCGACCGCTACGAGGAGGGCGAGCGCTGGCTCCTGGACCGCACCGCCCCTTCCCCGACCGGCACCCCGCTCGGCCTGTACGACGGACTCGCGGGCGTCGCCCACGTCCTCGACCGGCTCGGCCACCGCCAACGCGCCCTCGACCTGATCACCGGCATCCTCGCGGAACGCTGGCAGAACCTCTCCTCCGACCTGCACGGCGGCCTGGCCGGCCTCGGCCTGGTCCTGGGCCAACTGGCCGCCGACACCGGCGAGTCGGAGCTGCGCGAGCGGGCGGCGGAGGCCGCGGACATCCTCGTACGACGCCTCGCGGAACCGCACCCCGCGACACCCCGACGGCGGGCCGGGCTGCTGCGGGGCGCGAGCGGACCCGCGCTGTTCCTGCTGCGGCAGTACGAGCGGACCGGCGACCGGCGCCTGCTCGACGCGGCAACTGACGCCCTGCGCCGCGACCTTGAGTGCTGTGTCGTGCAGCGCGGCGGCGGTCTTGAGGTCGACGAGGGGTGGCGGACGCTGCCGTACCTCGGCGACGGAAGCGTGGGCCTGGGCATGGTGATCGACGACCTACTGGCCCAAGTCTCGGACCAGGACGAAGAGTTCGAGCGAGCCCGCGCCGGCATCCTCACCGCCGCCACCTCCCGCTTCTACGCGCAGCCCGGACTCTTCCAGGGCCGCGCGGGGATGATCCTGCACCTCGCCCGGACGACCGCGCCGGGCGCCGACGCCCACAGGCTGGCCGAACAAGTCGCGGGTCTGGGTTGGTTCGCGATGTCGTACGAGGGCCAACTCGCTTTCCCCGGGCACCAGATGATGCGGCTGTCCATGGACCTGGGCACCGGAACCGCCGGGTGCCTGCTCGCGCTCGGCGCGGCCTTCGGCGATGCCGGGTCCATGCCAGGGCTGCCCTTCCTGCCGCCGCTCCGGCGGCCCACTCAGCGCGGCTCCGCGATCTGACGGAGTCGTGACACCACCACCCCGTCCCCACAACGAAAGGACATCTCATGGCACTTCTCGACCTGCAGACGATGGAATCCGACGAGCACAACGACGGCGGCGCGAGCACCGTCAGCCTGCTCTCCTGCATCAGCGCGGCGAGCGTTCTGCTCTGTCTCTGACGACACGGTGAACCCACGGCTCCGGGCGGCCCCCTCACACGAGGGGCGGGCCGCCCGGGGTCCACGTCACGTCACCCCGAAGGACCGCCGTATGACGACGCATGCCGAGGGCGACCCGGTGAACAGTTCGCTGCTCCGGTCGGCCGTCCGCGCCGCCGGGGTGCGCTGCGTGGCGCTGGGCGCGGTCAGTACGGCGTCCACGGCCGCCGCGCTGCTGCTGCCCGCCGTGCTGGGCCGGACCCTGGACCACCTGCTGGCGCACGCCCCGGCGGCGCGCTGGGTGTGGGGGTGCGCGGGGCTGGTGCTGCTGATCGGAGTGCTGGACGCGTGCGGGACGGTGCTCGACGGGACGGTCACCGCCGGTTCGACGGCATGGCTGCGCCGACGCGTCACCGGGCATGTGTTGGCCCTCGGCCCGCGTGCCAACTCCCGTTTCGGCACTGGGGAGTTGGTGGCCCGGCTGGTAGGTAACGCCGCGCAGGCCGGGACGGCACCGGGTGCGGTGGCCGCGCTGCTCGCGGCACTGGCGGGACCGGTCGGAGGCGTGGTCGCACTGGCGTTGATCGACCCGTGGCTGGCGGCCGTCTTCCTGGCCGGGGCTCCGCTCCTCACCTTCCTCCTCCGCGCCTTCGCCCGGGACACGTCGGAGTGCGTGACGCGCTACCAGCAGATCCAGGGCCGGATAGCGTCGGCGCTCGCGGAGGCGATGGGCGGTTTCCGTACGATCCAGGCGGCGGGTGCGGCGGACCGCGAGACGGCACGGATCCTGCGCCCCCTGCCCGAACTGTCCCGCGCGGGCCACCGCATGTGGCGGGTGCAGGGGCGGGCCGCGGCGCAGGCGGTCACCGTGGCGCCCCTCCTCCAACTGGCCGTCGTAGCCGTGGCGGGCTACCAGCTGACGAGGCACGTCCTCACGGTGGGCGAGGTGCTGGCCGCGTCCCGGTACGCGGTGCTGGCGACGGGCGTAGGCGTCCTCGTCGGCCAACTGTCGGGCCTGCTCCGCGCGAAGGCAGCGACCCGGCGCCTGGACGAGATCCTCGCCGAACCGGCCCCCGTCCACGGACACTGCCAACTCCCGCCAGGACCCGGCCACTTGGAGCTACGCGGCGTGACCACCCGGCACCGCGAACGCACCGTCCTCGACGGCATCGACCTGGTAATCCCCGGCGGCACGACCCTCGCCGTCGTCGGCCGCTCCGGCGCCGGCAAGTCACTCCTCGCGGCGATCGCGGGCCGCCTGACCGACCCGGACGCGGGCGAGGTCCTCCTCGACGGGGTCCCGCTCCGCGACCTGCGCCACGACGCGCTGCGCGACGCGATCGGCTACGCCTTCGACCGTCCGACCCTGCTCGGCACGACCATGGAGGACACGATCGCGTTCGGCCTACGGTCGCCGTCCCCCGCCCAAGTCCGGGATGCGGCGGGAAAGGCCCACGCGGACGCCTTCATCTGCCGCCTCCCCCACGGCTACGCCACCCCCGTCGCCGACGCCCCTCACTCCGGCGGCGAGTCCCAACGCCTCGGCCTGGCAAGGGCGTTCGCCCACGAGGGCCGCGTCCTGATCCTCGACGACGCCCTCTCCAGCCTCGACACCATCACGGAACACCACATCACGAACTCCCTCACGGGCCCCGCCTCCACAGGCACCCGCCTCCTCATCGCCCACCGCGCCGCTACGGCGGCCCGCGCGGACCTGGTGGCGTGGCTGGACGAGGGGCGGGTGCGGGCGGTGGGGGCGCATGCGGAGTTGTGGGGGGTGGCGGGGTATCGGGGGGTGTTCGGGGAGGGGGATGAGATCGGCGTGGGGGTGGGGGGTGCGGGGAGGAGCAGGCGGGGAGGGGCTCGGGGCGTAGAGGGATCAGGGAGTACCGAGAGGGCATTGCCCGGAGAGCCTCGGGGCGCAGAGAGCGGGGCAGGCTGATGTCAGGTGGGGAGAGGTCGCCGATTCAGGGCGGGGAGGAGCAGGCGGGCGGACGGAACGAGCCGATATCGAACGAGGACGATCGGGTCTGCCAGGGGGCGCCCACCTGTCACGACGACATCGGCGGTCACCCGGAAACGAACCCGCCGGCGGCCGATACCGGACGGCGCACCGGTACCGAGGACAACGGTGGTGGCCGTAGGCGTAGCCTCCGTGATCTACGCGGCCTCCGTGATCTGCGCGGGCGACGACAGAACCCGGCGCCGCCCGGCACCGAGCCGACGGAGACCCGCCGACGCACCGGCGACGACATCCATCAGTACCGCCACTTCCTTCGTCGGCAACAACAAGAACCGACACCGCCGCTCGATGCCCACCCGAACGAGACCGCGCGACCCGCCGAGCCCTACGCCGACAGCAGCGCCCCTCGGCGCGGCCTGCGCTTCCTTCACCGACGGCAGGAATCCACGCCGCCCGAAGCCCGGTCGGCAGAGACCATGCCATCCCCCCAGTCCCACGACACTGGCAGCACCCCCCAGCGTGGCCTCCGTTTCCTGCGTGGACGACGACAGGACTCGGTGCCGCCAGATACCGAGTCGGCGGACACCTGGCGACGCACCGCGCCCCAGCGCGGCGACAACATCCATCAGCACCGCCTCCGCTTCCTTCTGCGCCAGCGACAGGAACCGGCGCCGCTCGATGCCCGGCCGAAAGCAACCCCGCGCCCTGTCCGGCCCCACGAGGGCAGCAGTGCCCCTCGGCGCGGCCCGCACTTCCTTCACCTGCGACGGCGAGAACCCGCGCAACCCGAAACCCGGTCGGGAGAGGCCACGCCATCGCCCCAGCGCGCCCTCCGTTTCCTCCACCGCCGACCACAGCAACTCCCGCCGCCCGAAGCCCAACCGCAAAAGACCACCCCACCGCACAACACCGCCACCATCCCCCGCCGCGGCCTCCGCTTCCTCCGTGCCCGCCGGCCGGTGCTCGTGCGGCTCGCCTGCTGGTCCGTGCTGGAGACCGGGCAGACCTTCCTCGTCGGGTACGGGCTCGCCCGGGCGCTGGATGCCGGGTTTCTCGTGGGGCGGGGTGGGGTCGGGCTCGCGTGGCTCGGGGTGGCTGGGATCGGGGTCGTCGTCGGGGCGTTCGGGACCGGGCGGGTCTATCGGGGTGTCGCCGATCTGGTCGAACCGCTCCGGGACCGGCTCGTGGAGCGGGTCGTCGCACGCGGGGTGCGGGAGGCGGACGGTGGGGCGCTGTCAGGGCTGACCCAGCAGGTGGAGCTGGCCCGGGACACCTTCGCGGGGCTGGTGATGGTGTCCCGGTCGTTCCTGTTCACCGCGGTGGGCGCGCTGGCAGGGCTCTTCTCACTCGATCCGCTGCTCCTTCTCGTCGTGGCGCCACCGCTCATCGCCGGGGTGTGCCTGTTCACGGCGACCCTGCGTCCACTGGCCCGCCGACAGGAGACCTTCCTCCTCGCCGACGAGGCCCTCGCCGACCGACTGGGCACCGTCTGCCCCGGCCTGCGGGACATCACGGCGGCCGGTGCCGAGGAACGGGTCGCCACCGACGCCGGACACCTCGTCGACGCCGAACTGCGTGCCGCCCGTTCACTGGCCCGCTGGGGCGTCCTCCGCGTGGCGTCCCTCGCGATCGGCGGCCAGTTGCCGATCGTGCTGCTCCTCGCCACCGCCCCCTGGCTCCTCGGCCACGGCGTCACCCCGGGCGGCCTGGTCGGCGCCCTCGCCTACGTCACCCAGTCCCTGCTGCCCGCCCTCCAGAACCTGGTCCACGGCCTGGGCACGAGCGGCTCCCGCCTCGCGGTGGTCTTGCGCCGCCTGGCACCTGCGTCGACCTCCGTCCCCGACCTCGCCGCGCCACCACCGGACGAGCCCGTCCTTCGCGATGCCGACCCCGCCCTCGCCCAAGGCACTCACCTGGCCGTCGAAGACCCGAACGGCACTCCGACCACCGTCCCTCACCTTGCCTCGCAACCGGCCGGCGAACCCGCCCCTGACAACCCCAACCCCCCAGCCCTCTCCCTGACCTCCGTCACCTTCGCCTACGGCGCCGCCGGCGAACCCGTCCTCCGCGACCTCACCCTCGCCCTCCCCCAAGGCGCCCACCTGGCCGTCGTAGGCCCGAGCGGTATCGGGAAATCCACGCTCACCGCCCTCACCGCCGGGCTGCTGAAGCCCGGACGCGGCACGATCCGGATGTACGGGCGGCCGGTGTCCGAGACAGTCGCCCAGCGCGTGCTGATCCCCCAGGAGGCGTACGTCTTCAGTGGGACCCTCGCCGAGAACCTGGGCCATCTACGGCCGGACCCCGTACCCGAGGCGGAGCTGGTGGCCGCGGCCGAAGCCGTCGGGCTCGGTCCGCTGCTCGAAACCCTCGGCGGGCCCGAGTCCCCCGTCGACCCGGCCGCACTGTCCGCGGGCGAGCGGCAGCTGATCGCGCTCACCCGGGCGTATCTGTCGTACGCCCCGCTCGCCCTCCTCGACGAAGCGACCTGCCACCTCGACCCGGAGACGGAGGAACGCGCCGAACGCGCCTTCGCCCGGCGGGAGCGGAGCGGCGCCGCGCTCGTCGTCGTCGCGCATCGGATCAGTTCCGCGCGGCGGGCCGGGTGCGTGCTCGTCATGGACGGGCGGGAGACCGCGCTCGGTACGCACAGCGATTTGCTCCGTCGCTCCCCGCTCTATCGGGAACTGGTGGGCAGCTGGTCGTCAGAGCCAGCCCTCGCCCTGCGAGATACGGATCGCGTCGATGCGGTTGCGGGCCCCGGTCTTGCGGGTGATGGCCGCCATGTAGTTGCGCACGGTCCCGTGGGACAGGTGCAGGCTCCCGGCGATCTCCGCGACGGAGGCGCCCTCGGCAGCCAGGGTTAACACGCTCAGCTCACGACGCGTCAGCGGCATCTCCGCGGCCTTGAGGAATCCGAAGCCCAGCGAGTCGTCAACGAAACGTTTCCCCTCGGCGACGCGCCGGATGGCGTGCACCAGCCGGTCCGGTGGGCTCGCCTTGTCGACGTAGCCGAGCGCGCCCTCCTCCAACGCGCGTTTCAGCAGGCCGGGGCGGTGCGCGGTGGCCAGGACGAGGAGGCCGGGCGGGGCGGGGCCGGTGCCGCGCGGGCCCACTTCGCCGAGTGGCGGGATTCCGTACGCGTCGTCGCAGTCGAGGTCCGCCGCGCAGACGTCCGGCCGTACGGACCGGACGCGACCGGGTGCGGTGCGCCACGGGGTGTCCCAGACCCCGAGGCCGGGTTCGCGGCGGAGCCACTCCGCGAGGACCGATCGCACCAGACACGCGTCGTGCACCAGAAGTAGCCGGATCACTGCTGTCCCTTCGACTCGCCGTTCGCCGGTTTCACGGTGGTTTCGCGTGTTCCCCATTGTTCGCGACCGTGACCGCGCGCGGGCCCGGAGATCCGGCCAACAGGGTGCGCGGGGGCGCACGCGAGGCGCCCGTACGCCGCCGCGCGCTTCGATTCGGGGGGTATACGACCGGGGCCTTCGGGGTACGAGCGCGCGCCCCACCGCCGGGGAACGGTCTCGCTCGCCGTGCGCGTCCGGCCCCCAGGGTGGAGCCTGATCACTGGGAACAGGACCGCACGGCCGGGCGAGGAGGTGGTCGGCGTGTCCGACGGGCAGGCGTCCCGGCAGGCGCCGGTCGGGCGGCCGATGCTGTCTCTCGCGCTGGCCGCGATGATGGACGGCGTCCACGCGCACTCGGGCGCGGTGTATCTGCTGACGCCCGACGAGCCGGTGCTGGAGATGGCGGTGATGGCCGGGCTGCCCCGCGCGTTCGCGGCGCCCTGGGAGCGGGTCGGGCTGAGCGCGCCGATCCCGGTCGCCGAAGCGGTGCGCGAGCGGCGGCTGATCTGGGTCGGTGGCGAGGAGGACATGGCCCGCCACTATCCGCGCATCGCGGTCGTGCTGCCGTACCCCTTCGCCCTGGCCGCCGTGCCGATCGCCACGGAGTCGACGGTCTACGGCTCGGTCTTCGTGACCTGGCCCGGTTCGCATCCGCCGGTGCTCTCCGACCGGGACCGCGACCAGCTCACCTCCGCGTGCGACCGGCTCGCGGTGCGGCTGGAGCGTGCCGTCGAGGAGCGGCACCCGGTGCGCGCGGAACCCGATCTCCTCGCGACCGGGCCCGCGGCGAGCGTGGCCGGGACGCTGGGGACGGTCGAGGCGGCGCGGATGGTGGCCCGGCTGCCGTACGGGCTGTGTTCGCTGGATCTGCACGGGCGGATCGGCTTCGCGAACGCGGCGGCCGGGGAGCTGCTCGGCATGTCGGTGAGCAGTCTGCTCGGCACCCAGTTGTGGGCGGCGGTGCCCTGGCTCAACGACCCGGTGTACGAGGACCGTTACCGTGCCGCGCTGCTCAGTCAGCAGGTCACGTCGTTCGTGGCGCTGCGGCCGCCGGGCGAGTGGCTGTCGTTCCGGATGTATCCGAGCACGACCGGGCTGAGCGTACGGATCAGCCGGGCGCGGGCGGTGACGGAGCTGGGCCGGGCGGCACCGGAGCCGGGTGAAGGGCCGTCGCGCCTGGTGACCATCTCGCAGGTGCTGAGCCTGGCCGGGGCGCTCACCGAGGCGGTCGGGGTGGAGGACGTGGTGCAGCTGATCGCGGACGAGGTCGCCCCGGCCGTGGGCAGCCAGGCGCTGGTCGTCCTCGGTTCGCAGGGCGGGCGGCTGCATGTGCTGGGGCACCGCGGCTATCCGGACCCGCATGTCGTGGAGCGCTTCGACGGGATGGCGCTGAACGGGTCGACACCGGGGACGGCCGCCCTGAACAGCGGTGTGCCCGCGTTCTTCGACTCCCGGCAGGAGCTGGAACGGCTGTATCCGAGCCGGCACGCCACCCCCGACGGGTTCGCGGCGTGGGCGTATCTCCCGCTGATCGCGTCCGGACGCCCGGTCGGCACCTGTGTGCTGGCCTACGGCGAGCCGCATGTCTTCCCCGCGGACGAACGGGCCGTGCTGACGAGTCTGGGCGGGCTGATCGCGCAGGCGCTGGAGCGTGCGCTGCTCTACGACGCGAAGAACCAGCTGGCGCATGGACTGCAGGCGGCGCTGCTGCCGCACTCGCTGCCGCCGCTGCCGGGTATCGAGGCCGCCGCCCGCTATCTGCCGGCCACTCAAGGGATGGAGATCGGCGGCGACTTCTACGACCTGGTGACCTCCGAGGGACTCGCGGCCGTGATCGGTGACGTACAGGGGCACAACGTGACCGCGGCCGGCCTGATGGGGCAGATCCGGACCGCCGTCCGCGCGTACACGACCGTCGGCCAGGCCCCGGAGGAGGTCATGCGCAGCACCAACCGGCTGCTGATCGACCTCGGTTCCGAACTCTTCGCGAGCTGTCTGTATCTACGGCTCGATCCCGCGCGCGGTACGGCCGTGATGGCGCGGGCCGGGCATCCGCCGCCGTTGCTGCGCCGGCCGGACGGGCGGGTGCGGGTGCTGGACCTGGCGGGCGGTCCGCTGCTGGGCATCGACGCCGACGCCGTCTATCCGACGACGGAGGTCGATCTCGCGCCCGGTTCCGTCCTCGCCCTCTACACCGACGGGCTCATCGAGTCACCCGGCGTCGACATCGAGGACGCCCTGGCCGAACTGGGCCAACGCCTCGCAGCGGCAGGGGACTTGCCGCTGGAGGAGATCGCCGACGAACTGGTGCGGCACAGTGCCGCCGCACAGGAGCGGATCGACGACGTGGCGCTGCTTCTGCTGCGGGCCCGGTAGCCGGGACCGGATTCAACTGCCGTGCACGCAGGGCGGTCCGGCCCTCCCGCCGGAGGGCCGGACCGATCCACCGCCGACCTGATGGAAGGGGTCGGATCAGTGGTTCGAGGTGAGCGACGAACCGTCGTCGGCCCCGTTGCCGGCGTCCTGGCCGGTGCCGCTCTGGTCCTCACCGGTGCCGGTGCCGTCGGTGGCCGACGGGTCGACCGCTCCGGACTGGTCACCCGTGCCGTCGGTCGCGGACGGGTCCACGGCTCCGGACTGGTCACCGGTGCCATCGGTCGCGGACGGGTCCGCGGCGGTCGCCGACGGGTCCGCCGTGGCGGTGTCGCCCGCACCGGCACCCGCGCCCGCGTCGCCGAGGGTGGCACCGGTCGCCGTCAGCGCGGCGGTGACCGGCTGGAAGAAGGTCTCGCCTCCGGCGGTGCAGTCGCCGCTGCCGCCGGAGGTGAGGCCGACCGCGCCGCCGTCCTGGGTGAAGAGCGAGCCGCCGCTGTCACCCGCCTCGGCGCAGACGTCCGTCTGGATGAGGCCGTTGACGGTGTCGACACCGTTGGGGTCGGTCTCGCTCTGGAAGTTGACCGTCGCGTCGAGCCCGGTGACCGTGCCGTCGTGCAGACCGGTGGTGGAGCCCATCCGGAAGACCTGGGTGCCGACCGTGGCGTCCTCGGCCTGGGTGATCTGGACGGTCTGGCCGTTGCCGACGTTGACGTCGCTCGTGGTCTGCGTCGCCGGGTCGTCGTACTTCACGAGGGAGAAGTCGCTGACGGGGAACGTGGCCTGGTCGACCGTGGCGATCGGCTGGCCGTCCTGCGAGTCGGACCACTGCTTCGCCGCGACGCCGCAGTGTCCGGCGGTCAGGAACGCGGGGGCGCCGTCGCTCGCGGTGACGTTGAAGCCGAGGGAGCAGCGCACGCCGCCCTGGTCGGTCTGGGCGAAGATGGCGTCGCCGCCCGAGACCAGCGTCTTGAAGGAGCCGGCGGTCTTCTTGACGGTGGCCATGTTCGTGCCGAGGCTCTTGACGGTCGAGAGCACGGTGTCCCAGTCGGAGCCGGTGACGGTGCTGTCGGCGAGGACCTGGATCTTGTTGGTCTTCGGGTCGACCGACCAGGCGGTACCGGGGACGGTCGCCTTGGTCTTCAACACCTGGGCGGCGGCGGTGAGTTCGGCGGTGCTGTTCTGCACCTCGCGCACCTTGGCGCCGGCCTTCTCCGCCTGCACGACCACGTTGTTGTTGTCGCCCGAGATCACGTTGACGACGAGCTGCTGCGTGGCGCTGTCGTAGTAGGACCCGGCGAAGGCGTCACCCAGCAGTCCGGCGATCTGCGAGGAGAGGTCGGAGGCGCCCGTCGCCTTGAGAGTCTTGGGGGTGGCGGCGCCTGCCGAGTTGTCCTGGGACGCGTTGGCGTTCGGCAGCAGGATCGCCGCGGCTCCGAGAGCGGCGACACCTCCGACGGCTATAACGGCCTTGCGCTTCGGAATTCGCTTGTGACTCAAACTGCTCGACCTCCTGGGGACCGGGGTCTGTGCCGCCGGGCGGCGGCTTATGGGGGGGGCGCCTGGATGCCCGTTGATACGCACGTGTCACGTGGCGCGTTCAATTCCGTTTCCCAACTTCCTTTACAAAACCGGGAATCGGCCATGTCCAAGCCCTGACCCGGCAGGGGTACGAAGGGGCTGCGAGCCAGTGCCTGCGGCGCAACGGCCCCTGCCCGTGCGGTGCGCGGCGAGCGGGCGGATGTCTTGATCGAATCGGTGCCGCCCAAACCTGCCCGTGCGGGTGGGCAGTTCACACGCTCCCGGTCCACTCCCGATCCACACCCGGACCGACACGGAACGCGACCGGTCGGCAACGGTCCGTCGAGGACAGCGGGCGGAATCCTCGCTTCAGAGAATCTGCACAGCGCGTACCCAACGAAGTCACCGGACGCGACAGATCTGCACATGCACACGCCCCCAGCAACGCCTTTGGTGGGGAGTGCCCCATTCCGCTTCGGCGCCGCAAGCCCTCCCGCGGAGCGATGCCGTGCAGCGTGTGAAGAAGTCGCCGACACCTCGTGCCCACGCCTGCACGGTTCGGGGTTCCTGGGGCTCAAGTGCCCTGGTGGGACGGGAGTTTGATTGGCTGCGTCCACCCGCACCGTGCTTTGATCCATCGCACCGCAGGAGCCACCAGGGCTCCGGAAACGGCGCCCGGCGCCTGCGGTCGCGGCCGTCGTCTGTCCCCAGAGGGGGCCGCTCCCCCCTTGTGAATATCCATATGAAGGGAAGTTCCCCCATGAACTCCACCCCCCAGGTCCAGACCGTCGAGATCTCCGACGCCGAGCTCGACAACGTCTCCGGTGGTCTCTCCGTGAACGCCCTTGGCACCGTCACCAACCTGGTTGACGGCGTTGTCCCGGTCTCCGGCCTGGTCGACTCGGTCATCGGCACGGTCGAGGGCACCACCGGCCTGAACGTGGCCCCGGTCACGGGCCTGGTCGCCGGTCTCTGACCGCACCTTGTTACACCGAGTCCCGGAGCCGCTTCCCGGCTCCGGGATTTCGGGTGCCGTAAAAGATCTCTCCCCTAGGTGAGGGAAGTCCCGTGCAGTTCCGCCAACAGGCCCTCGCCAAGCTCCAGTCGCCCGAAGAGCTCGATCTTCCGGTGCGCTTCGCGCGTCCGCAGGGCTGGCTCGTGCTCTCCGTGACGGTGGTCGTGGTGGCCGCCGCGTCCGTGTGGGCGGTGACCGGATCGGTGGCGTCGACCGTCAACGCGTCCGCCATCCTCACGCACGGGGAGGGCAGTTACATCCTGCAGAGCCCCGTGGCCGGACAGGTCACCGCCGTCCTCGCCCAGGAAGGTGCGCGGCTGCCCGCCAACTCCCCTGTCCTGAAGGTCCGTTCGAGCGACGGCGACTCCGTCGTGCGCACGGTCGCCGCGGGCCGGATCACCGCGCTCGCCGCCACCATCGGCCAGATCATCCAGACCGGCGCGAACGTCGCCGCCGTGGAGAAGGTCGCGCACGCCACCGACCCGCTGTACGCGACGGTGTACGTGCCCGCCGAGAACGCGGCCTCCATCCCCGCGAACGCCGCCGTCGACCTGACCGTCTCGACGGCCCCGACGCAGACGTACGGCGTGCTGCGCGGCCAGGTGAAGGCGGTGGACCGGTCCGCCGAGTCGGCGCAGCAGATCTCCGCGTTCCTCGGGGACAGCCAACTCGGCGAGCAGTTCACCAAGAAGGGCCGGCCGGTCGCCGTGCTGGTGAAGCTCGACAAGTCGGCGCGGACGAAGAGCGGTTACAAGTGGTCGTCCCAGGACGGACCCCCCTTCGCCCTCACCTCCATGACCATGGCCTCGGCCTCGATCCGGCTGGCCGATCAGCGTCCCCTCGATTGGCTGCTGCCGTGAGCCCCGCACAGGACACCCGGAGCAGACGCCGCTCCGCCCCGCCGAAACGCCCGGTCCCCAAAGGCCGCGCGAAGACGGTCCGTTCACCCACCGTCCTCCAGATGGAGGCCGTCGAATGCGGCGCCGCCTCCCTCGCGATGGTCCTGGGCCACTACGGCCGCCACATCCCGCTGGAGGAACTGCGCATCGCCTGCGGCGTCTCCCGGGACGGCTCCCGCGCCAGCAACTTGCTGAAGGCGGCGCGCAGTTACAGCCTCACGGCCAAGGGCATGCAGATGGACACGGCCGCCCTCGCCGAAGTGCGGTCCCCCGCCGTCCTGTTCTGGGAGTTCAACCACTACGTCGTCTACGACGGCATGGGGCGCCGCTTCGGCCGCCGCGGGGTGTACATCAACGACCCCGGCAAGGGCCGCCGGTTCGTGCCGATGGAGGACTTCGACGCCAGCTTCACCGGTGTCGTCCTCGTCATGGAGCCGGGCGACGGTTTCGAGAAGGGCGGCCGCAAGCCGGGTGTGCTCGGCGCGATGCCGGCCCGGTTGCGCGGCACCGCGGGCACGATGCCCGCCGCCGTTCTCGCGAGCCTGCTGCTGGTGCTGGTCGGTGCGGCGATGCCCGCCCTCAGCCGGACCTACATCGACATGTTCCTGATAGGTGGTCAGACGTCCCTGCTGGGCGTCCTGTTCGCGTCGATGGGCACCTGCGTGCTGCTCACGCTGGCACTGACCTGGCTCCAGCAGGCGAACCTGCTGCACGGCCGCATCATCTCCTCCACGCTCTCCAGCGCTCGCTTCCTGCGCCATCTGCTGCGGCTGCCGGTGACGTTCTTCTCCCAGCGCAGCCCGGCCGACCTGGTGCAGCGCCTCCAGTCGAACGACGCCGTCGCCGAGACCCTGGCCCGCGACCTGTCGGCGGCGGGCGTGGACGCGGTGGTCGTGGTGCTCTACGCGTTCCTCCTCTATACGTACGACCCCCAACTCACCTATGTCGGCATAGGTGTTGCCCTGCTGAACGTGGTGGCGATGCGGGTCGTCATCCGGCTGCGCGCGACCCGTACGGCAAAGCTGCGCGCCGACTCCGCCCGGCTCACCAACACGGCATACACCGGGCTCCAGTTGATCGAGACGATGAAGGCGACCGGCGGCGAGGACGGCTATTTCCGCAAGTGGGCCGGACAGCACGCCACCACCCTGGAAGAACAGCAGCGGCTCGGTGTGCCGAGCGCCTGGCTGGGCGTGGTCGCCCCGACGCTCGCCTCGCTCAACAGCGCGCTGATCCTGTGGATCGGCGGCATGCGGGCGGTCGAAGGGCACATCTCCGTCGGCCTGTTGGTCGCCTTCCAGGCACTCGTCACCCGCTTCACCGCGCCGATCACCCGGCTCAACGGCGTCGCGGGCCGCATCCAGGACTTCGCGGCCGACGTGGCCCGCCTCAAGGACGTCGAGAACTTCCAGGCCGATCCCCTCTACTCCCGTGCGGGCGGCGCCGATTCGACCCGCCGACTGCAGGGACACGTCGAGCTGGAGAACATCACCTTCGGCTACAGCCCGCTGGACAAGCCGCTGCTCACCGGTTTCGACCTGACGGTCGGCCCGGGCCAGCAGGTGGCGCTGGTCGGCGGCTCCGGCAGCGGCAAGTCCACGGTCTCCAGGCTGATTTCGGGCCTCTACACGCCCTGGGAGGGCGTGATCCGCATCGACAACCACCGGCTGGAGGACATCCCGCGCGGCGCCCTCGCCGCCTCCGTCTCCTTCGTCGACCAGGACGTGTTCCTCTTCGAGGGCTCGGTCCGCGACAACGTGGCGCTGTGGGACCCGTCGATCCCGGACGAGGCCGTGGCGGACGCGCTGCGGGACGCGGCCCTGTACGACGTGGTCATGCGGCGGCCCGGCGGCATCCACAGCCGGGTCGAGCAGGACGGCCGCAACTTCTCCGGCGGTCAGCGTCAACGCCTGGAGATCGCAAGGGCGTTGGTGCGCCGCCCCAGCATCCTCGTGCTCGACGAGGTGACGAGCGCCCTGGACGCGGAGACCGAGCTGGTCGTGATGGACAACCTGCGCAAGCGCGGCTGCGCCTGCGTGGTGATCGCACACCGGCTCAGCACCGTGCGCGACAGCGACGAGATCGTCGTCCTCGAACACGGGACGATCGTGGAACGCGGGCGGCACGACGCCCTGGTGGCGGCCGGCGGCGCATACGCCACGCTGGTCAAGGAGCGCTGAGATGACGTCCGTTCACGAGGGCGACCTGGTCCTCGGCGCGCTGGGAAACCTGGGCACGCCGATCGACTGCGCCGGGTTCAACCGCCTCGACCTCGAAGGCCCGCAGGTGCTGTGGCTGGTCGCGTCGGGCGCCATCGACCTGTTCGCGGTGGACGCCGTACAGCAGGGGCACTGGCACCACCTCGGCCGCCTGGAGGCGGGCTCGCTGCTGCTCGGCCCGGTCACCGGACCCCAACACACCCTGGTGGCCCGCCCGTTGCGCGACTGCGTGGTGCGCCGCATCAACCTGCGCGAGCTGTACCAGGCCGCGGACACCCAGACCTGGTCCTACGACGAGTACGGCAACCCCCAGTACGTGCCCCCGACTTCGAGCCCGCTCGAACACGCCCTCGCCCTCGGTGTCGGCCGCGGACTCTCCATCCTCTTCCAGGCGCCGATGGCCACCGAGCGGGCCGCCGCGCCCACCGACGACGACGTCTTCTGGATGCAGGTCCCGCCGGGCAGCGTGCAGTACGGCTCGATGTACGGCGCGGAGGCCGCCGCCGATCTGCTGATGGACCCGGCTGTCTGGCAGGGCATGGTCGACCAGCAGTACCGGCTGCTGTCCACGCTGGACAAGTGGATCGAGCAGCTGGAGCGCACCCACGAGACGCGAACTGCCGCCGGTATCAAGGCCGGTGAGGCGGTGCGCGCACAGGCCGACCGGACCCTGCTGGCGTCGATCGGCAAGTCGTCGGCACGGCGTACCACGGCAGCCGACGCCGACGCGTCCTACGCGGTCTGCAAGTTGGTCGCCGAGGCGGCGGGTATCACCCTCGCCGAGCCCGCACAGAGCGGTAGCGAGAGCGACCGTCTGGACCCGGTCGAGCGGATCGCCCTCGCCTCCCGGGTCCGGGTGCGGGCCGTACGGCTCGACGGGCGCTGGTGGCGGGACAACGTCGGTCCGCTGGTGGGCCATCGGGCGTTGTCCGGGGCGCCGGTCGCGTTGGTGTGGCGGCGCGGTGGGTACGTGGCCGTACATCCGTCCACCGGGCGCGAGACTCCGATCGAGAAGGCGAACGCGGAGGAGTTCGAGCCGCGCGCGGTGATGTTCTACCGTCCGCTGCCCGAGCGGCGCCTCAACCCGTTCGGGCTGCTGCGCTTCAGCATGCAGGGCACCGGCAGCGACCTGACGAACCTGTTGATCAGCGGGCTGGTGACGGTCGCCATCGGCGCGTTGGTGCCGATCGCGACGGGCAAGGTGCTCGGCGAGTTCGTGCCGAAGGCCCAGACGAACCTGATCGTCCAGGTCTGTCTGGCCGTGATGATCACGAGTGTGGTGGCGGCGGCCTTCATGCTGCTGGAGAACCTCACCATCCTCCGCCTGGAGGGCCGAATAGAGGCGACCCTCCAACCGGCGGTCTGGGACCGGCTGTTGAGACTCCCGACGAAGTTCTTCACCGAACGCTCGACGGGTGAACTCGCCAGCGCGGCGATGGGCATCAGCTCGATCCGCCGTCTGCTGGCGGGAGTTGGGCCCGTCGTCGCCCAGTCGGTGACGGTCGGCGCGATGAACCTGGGCCTGCTGTTCTGGTACAACCCGTCGATGGCGCTCGCGGCGATCGGCATGCTCGTCGTGATCGCGACCGTGTTCCTGAGCCTCGGCCTGTGGCAGGTGCGCTGGCAGCGCAAGCTGGTCGTCCTCAACAACAAGCTGAACAACCAGGCGTTCCAGACCCTGCGCGGCCTGCCGAAACTCCGCGTCGCGGCGGCCGAGAACTACGCCTACGCGGCCTGGGCCTCCGAGTTCGCCCGCAGCCGCGAACTCCAGCAGAAGGTGGGCCGGATCAAGAACCTCACCACGGTGATGGGCGCGGTGTACCTGCCGGTCTGCACCCTGCTGATGTTCATGATCCTCGCGGGCCCGGCACGCGGCTCGATGTCGGCGGCCTCCTTCCTCAGCTTCAACACCTCGGTGACGATGCTCCTGACCTCCGTCACCAGCCTCACCGGCGCCTTCATCTCCGCCGTGTCCGCCCTCCCGCTCTTCGAGGAGATCAGGCCGGTCCTGGACGCGGCCCCGGAGGTCCGCACCGCGAGCACCCGCCCCGGCCGACTGTCCGGCGCGATCGAGGCCCGCCGGGTGTCCTTCCGCTACGCCGACGACGGCCCCCTCGTCCTCGACGACGTGTCCTTCAATGTCCGCGCGGGCGAGTTCGTGGCGATCGTCGGCCCCAGCGGCTGCGGCAAGTCCACCCTGCTCCGCCTCCTCATCGGCTTCGACAAACCGGTCTCCGGCAGCGTCCTCTACGACGGCCAGGACCTGGGCGCCCTCGACCAGTCGGCGGTGCGGCGGCAGTGCGGGGTGGTGCTCCAGCACGCGCAGCCGTTCACCGGTTCCATCCTGGACGTCATCTGCGGCACCGAGCCGTTCACGCCGGAGGAGGCGATGGCGGCGGCCGAGATGGCGGGGCTCGCCGAGGACATCAAGCGGATGCCGATGGGCCTGCACACCATCGTCTCCGGCAGCGGCGCGGTGTCGGGCGGCCAGCGTCAACGCCTCATGATCGCCCAGGCGTTGATCCGCCGACCGCGCATCCTCTTCTTCGACGAGGCGACCAGCGCGCTGGACAACGAGACCCAGCGGACGGTGATCGAGAGCACGAAGGCCCTGAACGCCACGCGTATCGTCATCGCGCACCGCCTGTCGACCGTGCTCGACGCCGATCGCGTGATCGTCATGGAGGACGGCAAGGTCGCCCAACAGGGGCCGCCCGCACAGCTGTTGGCGGACACGGGTGGGCGGCTGCACGAGCTGGTGCGGCGGCAGATGGCGTGACGGGTCACACCAGGCCGGGCACGGGTCAGCGCAGGCCCAAGGTACGTCAGTCCAGGCCCGGCACGACCGCGCCGGAGGGTACCCCGGCCGCCAAGTAGCCGTCGTAGAACGCCTTCCAGGGCACACCTGCACCGGTGTGCGGTCCCTCGACGCGCTCGCCTCGGGTCTTCGCGTCCAGCGCGGCCAGGCAGACCTCCCAGCCGGCGCCGTTGCGGGACGCGGTGTTCTCGGCGCCGAGGACGTTGGTGAGTGTGAAGCGGGTGCGCTTCTCCTCGATCTCCTCCAGGTCGAAGTGCAGCTCGTCGCCACCCCATTCGAAGGACAGGTGCCGGGGTGCGTCGACGGCAAGGACGCGGCCGGTCGGCTCGGGCATGTCGGGGTCGCCGCTGAAGGTGACCGTCCCGCCGGGGCGCAGGTCGAACTCGGCGCGTGAGGGGAACCATTGGGCGAGTTCGTCGGGGTCGGTCACGAACTGCCAGACGCGGTCGAGGGGTTGGTCGTAGGTGCGGCTGAAACGGACGGCGGAGCGGCCGTCGTCCAGGGTCAGATACGTACCGGTGAGGTCGACGGACATGGCGGATCAGTCCTTCGGAGTGAGGTGGGGGGTGTCATCCTCGGACGTCTCGTCGAGGCGCCGGCCCAACCTGTCCAGGCTGCGGTTCCACAGCTCGCGGTAAGGGGCGAGCCACGCGTCGAGTTCGGCGATCGGGGCCGGGTCGAGGGCGTAGACACGGCGCTGCGCGTCCTGTCGTACCCGGACCAGGCCCGCGTCCCGCAGCACCCGCAGGTGCTTCGACGTGCTGGGCTGGCTCAGACCGCAGGCCTCCACGATCTCGCCGACGGGCCGGGGCCGCTCCAGGAGCAGGCCGACGATGGCCCGCCGGTGGGGATCGGCGAGGGCGGTCCAGAGCGAGGCGTCGGACATGACCCCAATATGCCTCGCCGGTTATATTCCAGTCAAGGAATACAGCACCCGGAACACGGAACGCGCGCTCCCTCAGGCGACCGGGCGGCCGTACCCCGCAACATCCCCGTGGTCCACCCCGTGCGCCGCCCAGCTGTACAGATGCAGGTCGAGGCCGTCCGGGTCGTTGAACACCAGCAGCCAGCCGATCGACGCCTCGATCACCGGTGAGTGCGGGACGCCGAGGGTGTCGAGGTGGGCGGCCCAGGCCTCGATGTCGGCGCGGTCCGGGACCGCGAAGCTGACGGGGTCGAAGCCCTGACAGCCTTGCGCCGCCTCGGAGTTGACGCGCAGGCAGAGCATCGAGTCACCGAGCCCAGGGACCTCGCCCGCCACCCCGCGCACGACTCCGTCCGCGTCCTGGAACTCATACGTGACCTTGAAACCGAGCACGCGGCCGTACCAGTCGCGTGAGCGGTCGAGGTCGGTGACGGGCATCTTCACGTGATGGATTCCGGCGAGCTCCGGCATGGTTCTCACGCTCCTCACTCATTTCACCGCAGTACGACTGCGCCGATTTCCTCTAGACTCCTCCCCATGCCCGAACCCGTCAACCAGAAGAGGCCCTACCGCTCGGCCAAGCGCGCCGAAGCGGCAGCGACGACCCGCACCCGCATCCGGGAGGCGGCCGCCCGCCTCTTCACAGAGAACGGATACACGGGCACGCGGATGAAGGAGGTGGCGACGCTGGCCGGTGTCGGCGAGCGCACGCTGTACGACGCGTTCCCCACCAAGGCGGCCCTGTTCGGGCACACCCTGGGTGTCACGCTCGCCGGGGACGAGGAACCGGTGCCCGTCCCGGAGCGCCCCGAGACCCTGGCGATCCGGGACGAGCCCGACCCCGAGCGCGCGATCGGCCGTACCGTCGACCAGTTCACGGACCTGCTGGAGCGCGCCGGTGACCTGATCATGGTGACCGTCGAGGCGGCCGGCGCCGACCCGGACATGCGGGCGTCGGCGGACGCCGGTGCCGAGGCGACGTACGGCGTGCATCTCGCTCTGACCACGGCGCTTGAGGCGCGCGGAGCCCTCCGCCCGGGCCTCGACGCGCGCACCGCCGCCGACACGCTCTACGCCCTCGCGTCACCGCACATGCATCAACTCCTGCGCGGACACCGGGGTTGGACGCGGGACGCCTATCGGGCGTGGCTGCGGCGGGTGTTGGTCGCGGAGCTGCTCGGGCCTCACTGAGCGGTGCCGCCCTGCCAGAGGTGCGGGACGTCGCCCGTGCGGCTGTGCATCCCGGTCGCCAACACCCGTACGGCAGCCGCGAATTGGGCTGGATCACGCAGGAACTCCATGTGGATGCCGGGGAATTCGACCCACGGCACGCCGATCCGGCGGGCGATCTCGATCGACGGCCGGGCGTAGTACGTACCGCGGTCTTCCGCGCCCGCCCCCAACACCACGGGAAACGGGGCCGACTTGAGCGCGGCCTCATCGGGCCGGAAGGCGGCGAAGCCGGGCCATTCCATGCCGAAGAGGTGGTCCTGGTTCGCGAGGAACCGCTTCCAGAGGTCGGCGGGCCAGCGGTACGTTCCCTCGCCGCGGGTCGTCTCCGCGAACCGGCGGCCGGCCGCGGATGCCCCGCCCTGTTCGTAGAGTGCGGCCAGTTCGGCGAAGAAGCCGCGGCCGGGGTCGCCGTCGGGCAGGACGTTCACGGCGGGCGGTTCATGGGCGACGAGGCCCGCCATCGCCTCCGGGTGCAGTGCGGCCAGCGTGAGGCCGATGATCGCGCCTCCGCTGTTGCCGAAGACCAGCGCCCGGCCGGAGGCCAGACCGGCGATGAGCGCGCGGGCGTCGGCGGCCTGCACGGCGAGTTCCATCGGCGCCTGTGACCTGCCGGAACTCCGCGAGTTGCCGCGCCGGTCGTACGAGATCACCATGAATGCGTCGGAAAGGGTCTCGGCGATGCCGTCGTAGTAGCCGGCGTCTCCCCCGGCCCCGCTGATCATCAACAGCGCCGGGCCGGTGCCGCGTACCTCGTAGTACAGCCCGGCTCCATCGACCTCGAACACGCCACTGCGCATGACTGCTCCCCGTCCTCTGCGAAACGTTGCCGTTTCGCAGAAAGTGGTCTACTCTCCGATGTGTACGAAACCGTTTCGTTTACGTTTTGGTAAACCCCGAACGACTTCCCTGGAGTGGTTCCCGATGTCCCAGAAGACATTGACCGAAGACACCCGGTCGGGTGCCGAGGAGGCGCAGTCCGCGTCCTCCAAGCGGTGGTGGATCCTCGCGATCGTCGCCGTCGCACAGTTGATGGTGGTCCTCGACGCCACCATCGTGAACATCGCCCTGCCGTCGGCCCAGAAGGACCTCGGCTTCTCCGACGGCAACCGGCAGTGGATCGTCACCGCGTACGCCCTGGCGTTCGCCTCCCTGCTGCTGCTCGGCGGCCGCATCGCCGACCTGTTCGGCCGCAAGACCGCCTTCCTCGCCGGTGTCGTCGGATTCGCCGCCGCCTCCGCGCTCGGCGGCGCCGCCACCAGCTTCGAGATGCTGGTCACCGCACGCGCCCTCCAGGGTGTCGCGGGCGCGCTGCTCGCGCCGGCCGCGCTGTCCCTGCTCAACACGACGTTCACGGACGCCCGTGAGCGCGCCAGGGCGTTCAGCGTCTACGGCGCCATCGCCGGCGCCGGCGGTGCGGTGGGTCTGCTGCTCGGCGGTGTGCTGACCGACGCCTTCGACTGGCGCTGGACGCTCTACGTGAACGTCGCCATCGCCTTCGTCGCCTTCGCGGGCGGCTGGGTCCTGCTCAGCAACCACCGTGACGCCGCGGGCTCCAAGCTGGACGTGCCGGGCACGGTCCTGGTCGCCGGTGGTCTGTTCTCCCTCGTCTACGGCTTCTCCAACGCCGAGACGCACGACTGGAGTTCACCGCAGACCTGGGGCTTCCTGATCGTGGGCGTCGTACTCCTCGCCGCCTTCGCCTGGTGGCAGAACCGCGCCGCGCACCCGCTGCTGCCGCTGCGCATCCTGCTCGACCGCAACCGGGGCGCCTCGTTCCTCGCCGTGCTGATCACCGGTGCGGGCATGTTCGGCGTGTTCCTCTTCCTCACCTACTACCTCCAGCTGAACCTCGGCTTCAGCCCCACCAAGACCGGTGTCGCGTTCCTGCCGATGATCGGCGCCCTGATGGTCATGGCGCAGATCGGCACCACGATGCTCGTGCCGCGGCTCGGCCCGAAGGTCGTCATTCCGCTGGGCTTCGCCATCGCCATGGTCGGCATGGCCTGGCTGACCGACATCGGGACCAGCTCGTCCTACGCGACCCATGTCCTGCCGCAGCTGATCGTGATCGGCGCGGGTCTCGGCATGGTGATGCCGCCGGCGATGCAGCTCGCCACGGGCGGTGTGGCCGCCGAGGACGCGGGTGTCGCCTCGGCGACGGTCAACGCCATGCAGCAGGTGGGCGGTTCGATCGGTACGGCGCTGCTGAACACGCTGGCCGCGAGCGCCGCGACGGACTACCTGGCCGGGAAGGACGCGTCCAGCAAGCTGGTCCAGGCGCAGGCGACGATCGAGAGCTACACCACCGCGTTCTGGTGGTCGGCGGGCTTCTTCGCCGCGGGCACGCTGATCGCGTTGGCGCTCTACCGTCGCGGGGTTCCGCAGCAGGAGGCGGACGCCGCACCGGTCGTCCACATGTGACCGGCTCCGCCCGAGCCTGAGCCGCACAGACCGAGGGGCCGCCGTCCGCAGGGAGACGGCGGCCCCTCTTCACTGCCCTACTGACAGAAAGTCAACCTTTCTGACCGAAGTTCACCATGTCGAGTGAACCAGATCTTGCGGACGGCGTGTCGGGGATGCTCGGGGTTCCTCCGGGGTAACTACCGAGACCGAATGCGTCCCGTGCCGAGGTGGAGCGGCCATGACAGCGGAAGCGGACGAACGCGACAGTCCCGCGGCCAACTCCTGTGCCCGTACGCGGTCCAGGGGCCCCTTCACAGTGGTCGAGGTCTCGGGCGAGATCGACATGGCGACGGCCGGCTTCGTCGTGGAACATCTGGACGCCGCGACGTCGGTCGACGAGCCCGACGTGCTGGTGGACCTGCGGCCCGTCGAGTTCTTCGACTGCTCGGGGCTGCGCGTGCTGTGCCGGGCCGAGCGACGGGCCAGGGAACGGGGCGGGCGGCTGCAGATCGTCTCCGACGGGCCGCGCATCGACCGGCTGTTGCGTGCCTCGGGGCTGCTCGGCCGCTTTCCGCCGCTGCGCGTACTGCCCTCGCAGGCCGAGCGGCCGCAACGATGACAGGGGCCGGCACGGGCGACCCCACACCGCCCGGCCGACCCCTGGATGCGGGACCGCGGTACTCCGCGACAGGGGCACGCACTCCCCAGCTACGGACCCACCCTGTTGCTCACGGAGACCGTGCGGTCCCGGTCTCTCAGAACGTGAAGACGCCTCCGTATCCGTAGGAGTCCTTCACGCACTCGTTGGAGAAGACGCGCTCGTAGGAGACGCGTCTGCCCTGCCAGACACCGTCGACCGTGACGACGACGGGGCGGTAGAGCTTGTTGCAGAGCACGTCGTCCCGGGCCGTGAGGGCGTCGAAGTCGCCCCCGACGCCGCGCAGTTCGGCGCAGGCCTCGGCGGCGGCCGGGTGGGTGCCGGAGGCGGTGGGCGCGCAGGTGAGGGTCACCGCGCGTTCCGGTGTGGCGAGGGCGGCGTCATTGCCGTGGCCCATGGTGAGCACCAGGGCCGAGGGGGCGTAGAGCGCGGCCGGGCCGGCTCCGTGGGCGGCGAGGGCGGACCCGGTCAGGGGGCCGCAGACGGCGGTGGCCGTCAGACCCAGGGTCGCTGCCCAGCGCGCGGTGTTCCGCATTGTGTGCATCCTTCCGCTCGATACGAACCGATCATGATCCGATCGGTTCGAGGAGGTGCCGGTCCCGCTCGGTCGGTGCCGGACCGGCGGGCGCCACTCTGCCGAGTCCGTCGCGGAAACTCACATCCCACCCACAGGTTTCAGTAACCTTGCGTGTTGAATCAGTGGCGTGAAGTCACAGAATTCGAACGCGCGAACCCCGTAACCATGGGGTTCTTGATCGCCGAAGCGGGTCGGATGGCCGGTTTACCCGTGCTCGCCAATCGTCCTGAAACAGTCCCGAAACATTCCGCTTCAGCTCTCGGCGCACTCCGCCGCAGCCCCTTGCGTTCGCTCTGCTCGCGAGTAATCGTCATTACATGATTACGACAGAACAGCAGGAGAAGCTTCGCGGCTGGTTCACCGGCCGTCTGCCCGACGACCTCTTCGAGGAGCTGGTCGAGGTCACGGTCGACCGCGAGGAGGTCACCGTGATCGGCCGCATCCCCGCGCCCAAACTCACGGAGGGCGTCTCGGACGCCGAGAAGGAGGCGGCCGTCCAGGGCCGCGTGCAGGAGTTCCGCGAGCGCACCCGGGAGACCCGGATCGCCCTCGCCCGCGAGGCCGAGCACCGGTTCCGCAGGAAGGTCTCGTGGGGGGTGGAGTGCGCCGGGGAACGCTCCCTGTTCACGCACATCGCCGCGCCCGTCATGACCCGGCTGCGTCAGCCCGAGCGCCAGGTCCTCGACACTCTCATCGCCGCCGGCGTGGCCCGCAGCCGCAGCGACGCGCTGGCCTGGTGCGTCCGCCTCGTCCAGCGCCACACCGACGACTGGCTCAGCGAGCTGCGCGACTCCCTCGAACACGTCCAGCGGGTCCGCGCCCAGGGCCCCGACGCCGAACCGGAGGACGCCCCGGGCGACAGCGCATAGGAACAGCGGTGGATGATTCCTCCACCCACGGCACGGAAGATGGATGAACCGTCCTCTGGTGCGGGTGTCACGGCCGGCCATACCGTCGGCAGACCCCCTGAGGACGGCATCCGCTCACCCCGCCCACCCCGCGCGCGTGAACGGCCGTCCCCTCCGCCACCGCGCCACAACGCGCTCCACCGCCGTCCCCCGCTGGAGCCCCCTTGTCCCCCTCGGCCCCCTTGTCTGAGCAGCCCGCCCCCTCCCCCGCCGCGCCGAGCCAGTCCCTGACCGAGGTCGAGACCTACGGCGTCGAGCGCATCCCCGACGCGGACCGCACCGCCACCCCGCTCGACCTGTTCCGGGTCGCGTTCGGCGGCGCCAACACCTTCTCCACCTGCGTGCTGGGCGCCTTCCCGATCCTGTTCGGCCTCTCCTTCTGGCAGGGCCTCGCGGCCACGCTCCTGGGAGTCGTCGTCGGCGCGCTGATCCTGTGCCCGATGGCGGTCTTCGGCCCGGTCAACGGCACGAACAACGCGGTCGCCTCCTCCGCGCACCTGGGCGTGCACGGCCGGGTCGTCGGCTCGTTCCTGTCCCTCCTCACGGCCGTCGCGTTCTTCTCCATCTCGGTGTGGAGCTCCGGCGACGCCCTGGTCGGCGGCGCGCACCGACTGTTCGGCCTGGAGCAGAGCACGCTCTCCTACGTCGTCGCGTACGCGCTGTTCGCGGTCCTGGTCCTAGCGGTCTGTGTCTACGGCTTCCGGTTCATGCTGTTCATCAACAAGATCGCCGTGCTGTCCGCGACGGTCCTGTTCCTGCTCGGCGCGATCGCCTTCGCCGGTGACTTCGACCCGTCGTACGCCGGTGTCTTCACGTCCTCGGCGGACGCGGCGACCCAGTCGCTGTTCTGGCCGTCGTTCATCGGCGCGGCCCTGATCGTGCTCTCCAACCCGGTGTCCTTCGGCGCGTTCCTCGGCGACTGGTCGCGCTACATCCCGGCGGACACCCCGCGCCGCAAGGTGGTCGGTGCCGCGTTCCTCTCCCAGATCGCGACCCTGCTGCCGTTCGTCTTCGGCCTGGCGACCGCGAGCATCATCGCCACGAAGGCCCCCAAGTACGTCGACCCGGCCGCCCCGGACTTCGTGGGCGGACTCCTCGCGATCTCGCCGAGCTGGTTCTTCCTGCCGGTCTGTCTGCTGGCCCTGATCGGCGGCATGTCGACGGGCACGACCTCGCTCTACGGCACCGGGCTCGACTTCTCGTCGGTGTTCCCCCGGCTGTCGCGGGTGCAGGCGACGATCCTGGTCGGTGTGCTGTCCATCGCGTTCATCTTCATCGGGCGCTTCGGCCTCGACCTCGTGCAGTCGATCTCCACCTTCGCCACGATGATCATCACCTGTACGACACCGTGGATGGTCGTGATGATGCTGGGCTTCTACACCCGGCGCGGCTGGTACGACCCGGACGCCCTCCAGGTCTTCAACCGCCGTCAGCGCGGCGGGCGTTACTGGTTCGCGCACGGCTGGAACTGGCGCGGCATGACCGCCTGGTGGGTGGCCGCCGTCGTCGGTGTGCTGTTCACGAATATCCCGGGCCAGTTCGTCGGCCCGCTCGGCGACCTGGCGAACGGCGTGGACATCAGCCTGCCGCTGTCGCTGGCCGTCGCCGCCGTGCTGTTCCTGGGCCTGCTCCGGCTGTTCCCCGAACCCCGTGCCGCGTACGGCCCGGAGGGCGCGCGGCTGGCCCGTACCGTCGAGGTCCCGGTGCCGCCGATCACCGGCCCCGGCGCGGCGACCGAGGCGCCCGCCCTGGCCGTCGAGGCCGGCTGATGTCGGCCTGGATCGATCTGTCGGTGCCCGTCGTGACCGGGATGCCCGTGTATCCCGGTGACCCGGCCGTCGAGGTCTCCCCCGCCCTGGGCGCACCCCGGGACGGCGTCAACGTCCTTCAGCTGCACATGGGTTCGCAGTCGGGCACGCATGTCGACGCTCCCTACCACGTGGACGACGCGTGGCCCCGCCTCGACGAACTGCCGTTGGAGCGCTTCGCCGGGCACGCGGTCCTGGCCGACGTGCGGGGGCTGCCGGACCGGGCGCCGATCACGCCCGACCTGCTGGCTCCCGCGCTGAGGCGGTTGAGGCCCGGGTCCCTCCTCCTTCTGGCCACCGGCTGGTCGGCGTGCTGGGGCACCGACCACTACCTCGCCCACCCGTGGCTCACCCCGGAGACGGCCGAGGCCCTCGTCGCGGCGGGCGTCCGTACGGTCGCGGTCGACGCGCTGAGTGTCGATCCGACGCCCGAACCCGGCGATGTGACAGCCGACTTGAGCCTGCCCGCGCACCGTGTGCTGTGCGGCGCGGGCGGGGTGATCGCCGAGAACCTCACGGGTCTGGAGCAGTTGGTGGGCATCCCGGACGTGGAACTGTTCCTGTTCCCGCTGCGGCTGCCGGGCGCGGACGGGGCGCCGGTACGGGCCGTGGCGCGGGCGGTCTGACCGTTCCGGGAAGGTCGTTGTCAGACCCGGCGGTTACGTTGGGATCATGACTCGATTCGTGGTGGTGGCAGGCGCGTGGCTCGGTGCGTGGGCGTGGGACGAGGTGGTGCCCGAGCTGCGCGGGGCCGGGCACGAGGCGCATGCACTGACGCTGTCCGGGCTGGCGGAGAAGCAGGGGGTTCCGGCCAGGCAGCAGACCCATGTCCAGGACATCGTCGACGAGATCGAGCGCCTCGATCTGCGGGACGTCGTCCTGGTCGGGCACAGCTACTCCGGTGTACCTGTCGGTCAAGCCGCGGAGCGGATCGGCGACCGGCTGGCGCGGGTGGTGTTCGTCGATGCGAGCGTGCCGGTCGACGGGGAGTCGTTCCTGGACGGCTTCCCGAGCGACTTCATCAGGAAGTCGCTCGACGAGAACGGCGGCGACTGGCCGCCCCTGGACCCGGCCGACTACGCGGGCCAGGATCTCACGGACGAGCAGATCACCCGCATGGTCACCGACGGGACCCCGCACCCGGGGGCCACACTCACCGAACCGGCAGTCCTGGTCCGCCCGTTGGCCGACCTCCCGGCCACCTACGTCAAGTGCCTGCTCGACGGCGACGAGTTGCCGGCCCCGGCGGACGAACTGGTCGCGAGCGGACGCTGGGAGCTGGTCCGGATGGACACGGGCCACTGGCCGATGTTCTCCCGGCCCCGCGAACTGGCCCGGATACTCGTCGAGTCGGCCACCCGGTCCTGACGCACGGACGCCCGCCCGCCTCCCCCACCCCGACGAGGATTTCGCATGCCCTCCACGAAGAACGTCCTGGCCGTCGTCCCACCCCACATGGGCGGCCGCACCGCGGGAGCCGGACTCGCGACACTGCTGCCCGACGGGGTGGACGTCACCGTCGTCGAGACGGTCGACGAGGACCCGCAGGCCCTGCGCGCGGCCCACGTCGTCATCACCGCGCTCTCCCCGGTGACCGCCGAACACCTCGCCGCGGCACCGGAGTTGGAGCTGGTGCAGTGCGCAAGTCACGGCTTCGACTACGTCGACCTGGACGCCGCGCGCGCCCAGGGGGTCGTCGTCTGCACCATCGGTTCCAGCGGTGCCGAGGCACAGAACGTGGCCGAGCAGACCTTCGCCCTGATGCTGGCGCTGGCCAAGCAACTCGTCCCCGCGCACACCGCACTGGTCGAGGGCGACTGGGCGCTGCCCCGCCTGCAGCGATCCCTGACCGAGCTGTCCGGCAAGACGCTCGGCATCGTGGGACTGGGCGCCATCGGGCAGCAAGTCGCCCGCCGCGCGGCCGCGTTCGACATGACCGTCGTCTACGCCGGCCGACGCCCCGTCCCCGAGGAGACGACGGCCCGCCTCGGCAACGCCCGGCACGTCCCGCTCGACGAACTGCTGCGCCTCTCCGACTACGTGAGCCTGCACGCACCGCTCACCGACGGGACCCGGCATCTCCTGAACGCGGAGCGACTCGCACTCCTCAAGCCGAGCGCGTTCGTGATCAACACCGCGCGAGGCGCCCTGATCGACCAGGACGCCCTCGCGGACGCCCTCGAAGCCGGGGCACTCGCCGGTGCCGGCCTGGACGTCTTCGACCCCGAACCCCCGACCCCGGCCCTGCGGTTGCTCAAGGCCCCGACCGTGGTGCTCTCCCCGCACGTCGGCGGCGTGACCCGGGAGACGGTGCTCAGGATCGCGCTGGCCGCCGTGCAGAACACCGCCGGTTACCTGACCGGCAAGTCGCCGTCCGATGTGGTCAGTTGAGCCGGTCCGCGATCTTCGCGGGGCGCGGTGACGGGGCTCCCGTGCCGGCGATCGACAGCGAACCGGGGCTGGCCGTCACCGAGTCGGCCAGCCAGCGCTGCGCGGTGGAGCCGTCGCGGACCTTGAGCACGATGTCGGCGCCCGGGTCCTTGGTGGTGGAGGTGAGCGCGAGTTCCGAGTTCCAGCGGGGCAGCAACTCGCCCTGCACGGTGAGGTCGTAGCGGACGTCGTTGCCGCGCTCGGACTTCGCGTCGGCGCAGGTGCCGAGGACGACGACACCGGCGTCCGCGTGCGAGTCCAGGCACAGCCCGGGGCTCGCCACACTGCGCAGCAGCCCGTCGGTGTCGTACGACCACTCCTGGGTCCCGGCCGACGAACAGACCGCCAGGACGACGCCGGCGCCGGCCTTCGCGGTGCCCCGGATGTCGAGGCACAGGTCGGCGGCGGCGTTGTGCAGCCGCGTCTGCTGAGGTGCGGTGGGGAGCCTGGCCGTGCCGGGTGCCGATGACGACACGTTTCCAGAGCCACTGTTCGTGGTGCTGGAGGCGACGGGACCGGCGGTGCCGCCGCTGTGGTCCGGCCACAGGACGACGGCGACCACCGTCGCGAGGACCCCGGCACCGATCAGGCCGACGCCGACGAACAGCGATCGGGGCGACCGGGACGACTGTGCCGACCGGGCCGCGTCCATGAGACGGCGGCCGGGTGCGGGGATGCGGGACAGCAGCCGGTGCCGCCCCGTGCTGCCGCCGGAGTGCCCGCCGTGCCGGGAGCCGGTCCTCGTCCGCGCGTCGCGACCGACGCGACCGGGCCGTGACGCGAGGTAGGGGCGGGCGCCCCAGCCGAGCACGGCCTCGGCGAGGAGGATGCCCAACCCGCCTTCGAAATAGCTGAGTTGTTCGGCGGCGGAACGGCAGTAACGGCACTGGGCGAGATGCTGCTGGACATCCGGCAGCAGTCCACCGCCGCGCCGAATCGGGACGTCGAGGAGGCGGTTGTAGAAGCGGCAATCCTGGGTCGGCGCGAGTTCCCGGTGGGCGCGTACACAGCCTTCGCGGAATTTTTCGTGCGCCTGCTGGAGAGCGGCCGACGCGTTGTCGGTATCCATGCCGAGCAGGGCCGCCGGCACGGTTATCGACTCGGCTTCGACCTCGGTGTGCCACAGCAGACACTGGGCGAACGGCGGAAGGGTCTGGAAAGACCGCTCGGCCAGCTTGCGATTTTCGGGCGTCATGGACTTCGCGGCCCGCATGGCGCGGCCCCCGGAGGGATTCTCCAGATCGGGAACAACACTGGATATCCGCTCTTCCGCCGCCCACTCCCGGATCGTGTCGCGCACGGTCAGCAGCAGCCGGGGCCGCAGCGCCACACCGTGTTCGCCGAACGTCAGCCGGTCGAACACCCGGTGGAAGGCGGCCGCCGCGGCCATGGCGGGCACGGACCCCTCCGCGGCAAGACAGATGCCCGCGTAATCCTCGACCGGCCGCCAGTGCCGCGCCATGAGCAGCGCGACGGAATGAGCGGCCTCGCCCTCCGGACGGCCCCGCAGCCGGGCGGCCAGGGTCTCGTCGGATTCCTCGGGAGCCCCGCCGTCCGGCGGCGGGTAAGGAGGACGAGGGGGATGCGGGATGGACACGGAGTGGATTCCTCGGATTCGGTTCATCAACAGGTCAATGAGCCCCGGGCATTACTCCCCGCGCGGGTGTTTCACCCTTGCACAACCCACCCGACCCAACAAGGCACTTGGGTAACTTCCATACCATTGAAAGAAAGTCAGATGCGGTGACAACTCGGTTCACCAGCACGGGCTTTCGACTTTCCATGCGCCCCGTGTGAACCACGCGCACACGCCGGTGCGTCACGCACGCTCCCGGCACACGGCACACCGCGGTCCACTGGGTTCGGCCCTTCTCGGAGGCCACGCGCTGGACGGCGGCTCTCCCGCGCCAAACGGCCGCCGACCCTGCTCCTCCCGCCCTCGGTCGGCGGCCCCGAGGGCGGGGGCGGCCCACCCCCGCCCTCCCTCCATCAGGCCCCGGCCCCACCGATGGTGTCGAGTGCGGCAACCGCGTCGGCGGGCAGCACCAGGTCCGCGGCGGCGATGTTGTCCCGCAGATGGGCACGGGACGAGGTGCCGGGGATCAGGACGGTGGTGGCCGACCGCTGCAACAGCCAAGCGAGGGCGACCTGTTGGGCCGAGGCGTCCAGCCGCACGGCCACCTCGGACAGGGTCCGCGACTGCAGCGGGGTGAAGCCGCCGAGCGGGAAGTACGCGGCGAACGCGATGTTCTCCGCGGCACACCGCTCGACGAGGGCGTCGTCCTCCCGGTTGGCCAGGTTGTACAGGTTCTGCACGGTGACGACCGGTGCGATGGCCTGGGCCTCGGTCAGCTGGGCGGCGGAGACCGTGCTCACCCCGAGGTGCCGGATCAGCCCGGCCTTCCGCAGTTCGGCGAGCGCGCCGAACTCCTCCCCGATCGACTCCTCGTGGGCGCCGTGATCGGTGCCGACCCGCAGGTTCACCACTTCGAGCGCGTCGAGCCCGAGGTTGCGGAGGTTGTCGTACACCTGCGCCTTCAGGTCCTCGGGGTGCCGGGACATGATCCAGCTGCCGTCGGGGCCGCGCCGGGCGCCGACCTTGGTCACGATGCGCAGGTCGTCCGGGTAGGGGTGGAGGGCCTCCCGGATGATCTCGTTGACGACGACGGGGCCGTAGAAGTCGCTGGTGTCGATGTGGGTGATGCCCCGCTCGACGGCCTCGCGGAGGACGGCCACCGCCTCGGTGCGGTCCTTCGGCGGGCCGAAGACGTGGGGGCCGGCGAGCTGCATGGCGCCGTATCCCATGCGGGTGAGGGTGAGGTCCTCGGCGAGGATGAGGGTGCCGCCGGAGACGGTGTCGGCCATGATGGCGCGCCTTTCGATGAGGGGTGGACGGTTCGGTCCTGCCATCGACTCTGCGCCTGTCGCGGCCGGGCAGGCAGTACCCGGATGTTCCTGGTAGTGACAGGGACACGCACCTCGACGGATTCGGTCCTACGGTGGTGGGTGTGGACAGCATGAACGCGCTCGGGGAGTTCCTGCGGGCCCGCCGGGAGCGGGTCCGGCCCGAGGACGTGGGCCTGAGCGGCGGCGGGCTGCGCCGGGTGCCGGGGCTGCGCCGGGAGGAGGTCGCCCTGCTGGCCGGTATCAGCTCCGACTACTACCTGCGGCTGGAGCAGGGCCGCGACCGCAACCCGTCCGCGCAGGTGCTGGAGGCGCTGGCCCGGGTGCTGCGCCTGGACGCCTCCGCGACCGCCCATCTGCTGAGCCTCGCGCAGCCGGAGCGGCCGGCCGTGTCCCGCAGACGGGTCAGGCGGCCCGAGGCGGTACCGACGAGCGTCCGCGAACTGCTCGACACCTGGTCCGGACACCCGGCGTATGTGCAGAACCGGTTCACGGACTGCCTCGCGGCCAATGCGCTGTGCCGGGCGCTGTCCCCGAACTACACGCCGGGCGTGAACCTGCTGCGGGCGGTGTTCCTCGACCCGGCCGAGCGTGAACTGCGCCGCGACTGGGAGGAGTTGACCGCCGAGGGCGTGGCGACCCTGCGCGGCCACATCGGCCCCGACGTCGACGAACCCCGGCTGGTGGAGCTGGTGGGCGAGCTGTCCGTGCGCAGCGACCGCTTCCGGCTGCTGTGGAGCCGCCACGAGGTACGGCCCATGCTCGGCCGGACCAGTCTCCTGAGCCACCCGCTCGTCGGTGACTTCGAGCTGCGGTCGAACAAGTTCGAGATCCCGGGCACGAACGCCCTGAGCCTGGTCGTCTTCCACGCCGAGCCGGGCAGCCGCAGCGCGGAACTGCTGGGCCTGCTGGGCAGCCTCGCCGCGTCCGACGGCGTCCCACGCGAGGAGAGCCCGCGGCCGCACGAGGAGAACGTCCGCCTGGACGAGGACCACTGACAGAGAACCGCTGACGGAGGCGTCAGAGCTGCCGCTCAGGCCTGTTGCTCAGAACCGCCACCCGCATCCACCGCTCAGATCTGCCCCTCGGATCGGCCGCTCAGATCTGCCAGGAACGCAGCCGGTCCGCCGCGCCGTAGACATCCGTCTTGCCGGAGATCAGATCGCGGGCGAGGTCGACGAGGGCGCCGTAGGGCGGATCGATGCCGACGCCACTGACGAACATGTAGGCGACGGCCGTGGCGCAGGCGAAGCGGGCGTTGGCCGAGGGCAGCGGCTTGAGCAGGGCGAGGGTGTGCAGCAGGGCGGTGGCCCGCCAGGCCGGGTCGGAGTCGATGCCGAGACGGGGCGGGTCGACGCGGTGTCGGGCGACGGCTGCGACTAACGCCGAGAAGTCGTTGATGGTGGGCTGGTCAGGCAGGACTTCCTCATGGCGCTGGAGCAGCCAGGGCACGTCGATGTGGATGGCAGGGATGACGGGCATGCGTCAGGCGACCCGCCCCTCGCCCTTGGCCGACGGTTCGTCGTCGGGGAACGCGGCGGCGAACTCGTCGGCGTGCGTAGCGAAGAACCGGCGGAAGGCCTCGGCGCCCTCCTGCAGTGCCCGGTGCCGGGCTATGTCGGCCGCGGCCGCCTCACGCACCAGAGCCTTCATCGACGTACCACGTTCCTTGGCGATCTGCCGCAGGTCCTCTAGCTCGCGGTCGCTGAACTCCACGTTGAGAGCTGGCATGCCAACACGGTACCGCCCGGGTACTTACCCGTAAATACCCCCAGGTCAAGAGCTACGCCCGACGGTACCGAGCGGGCCCCACCTCCATGTCCGAATCCCGCCGGTCCCGACCGCGGTTCCGGAGCAGACTCATCCCCATGACCACCATCTACACATTCACCGACAGCCCCGTGGGCGAGCTGCTCCTGACCGGCGAGAGGTCGGCCGACGGCACCACCCTCACCACCCTGACCATGCCGGACCACCCGAGCATCCCCACCGACTGGGAACGCGACGACCAGGCCTTCACCGAGGCCAACCGCCAGCTGTCCGCGTACTTCGCCGGACACCTCACCCACTTCGAACTCCCCCTCGCCGCCGAGGGAACGGAGTTCCAGCAACGGGTCTGGCAAGCCCTCGACGACATCCCGTACGGCACCACGACGACGTACGGCGCCCTCGCCGAACGCGTGGGCGTACCGCGCGCCGAGGTCCGGGCACTGGGCGCGGCCCTGGGCGCCAACCCGCTGCTGCTGGTGCGGGCTTGCCATCGGGTGATCGGCGCGGACGGCTCGATGCGTGGTTATGCCGCCGGTGTCGAACGCAAGGTTCAACTGCTCACCCACGAGGGCGCGTTGCAGCCGATGCTCGGCTGACGAAAGGAGCAAGTCATGCGCATCACCGAGGCGCGGCGGCGCGCGGAGAACACCAACTGGTCAGCTCTGACCGAGGAGTTGGACCTGTACGGCAGCGCGCCGACCGCACAGTTGCTGACGCCGGCCGAGTGTCACGACCTGGCAGCCCTCTACGAGAAGCCGGAACTGTTCCGCACCACCGTGGACATGGCCCGCCACCGCTTCGGCTCCGGCGCGTACCGCTACTTCACCCACGACCTCCCCGCACCGATCGCCGCCCTGCGCGCCGCGCTCTACCCTCACCTGCTCCCGATCGCCCGGGACTGGGCGGCCCGCCTGGACCGCCCGTCCCCCTGGCCCGACGACCTCGACCAGTGGCTCGCCCGCTGCCACGCCGCGGGTCAGGACCGTTCGGCACAGATCCTCCTCCGGTACGGCGAGGGCGACTGGAACGCCCTCCACCGCGATGTCTTCGGCGAGTTGGTCTTCCCGCTCCAGGTGGTGATCGGCCTGGACGAGTACGGCACCGACTACACGGGCGGCGAGTTCCTGATGGTCGAGCAGCGGGCCCGAGCCCAGTCCCGGGGCACCGCGACCCCGCTACGGCAGGGCCACGGCCTGGTGTTCACGACCCGCGACCGCCCGGTGCAAACGAAACGCGGCTGGTCGGCGGGGGGCATGCGGCACGGGGTGAGCACCGTACGCTCCGGCAGTCGTCACGCGTTGGGGCTGGTGTTCCACGACGCGACTTGAGGGACCAGTGAACTCCGTTGCGCGGGGCTGTATCGACATGCGGCTCCGCCGCGCGGGCGCGCCCCACGGAGACCGGCGGAGCCAGGTCTCTTAGGGGCGCGAGGAACTGCGCGACCAGCGCCCACCGGACCCGCACCCACTAGCCGCCCCAAAGCCCCCGCCGCCGATAACTCCCCTCCCAGAACACCCGGTTGAGCACCCGCACCGGCGCCGGAAAGGCCCCGAGGAGCCGCTCCCGCTCCACCGCCGACACCCCGTCCAAGAGCCACGGCACGAACACCGCGGCCCCACGCAGCCCCTGCGTCTCCCGCATCCGCCCGGTAAAGGCCCCCCAGTCCGCACCGGTCAGCACCTCCCCCATCAACGGCAACGCCCCGTCCTCCTCATGCTTGAGATGATCGTCGAGCGTGGCCCGCAACGCCCTTACAAGATCGGGGAGTTCGAACGCCCGCTCAGCCAGCGCAGCGTCCACCGCGTCCAGCAACGGGTCGATACGCCCATGCTCCGCCTCCATGTCATCGAGCAGCGCAAGGTCCCGCACACGCCCCGCGACCCGTTCCCGAACCCGCGGCCACAGATCGCTGTCCTCCGCGGTGTGATGGACGTGCAGTTGGTGCTTGAAGTTCTCCCACCCGGCGAGAACAGAACCGGTGTGTGCCCGCCCTTCCGCGACCGCCGCGGCGAGGCGCTCCAGGTCACGCCGAAACGCGTCGTGGGAGGCGTACATGGGTGTGAAGTCGATAGTCATCGTGCGGCTTCCTCCAGCTCGGGCTCGGACATGGGCAGGGCATGCGGATTGGCGGACGGCCCGTGGTGTCGTCGTACGGCGAGACACGCGAGCGCGCCGGTCAGCAGGACGGCGACGGCGACGTACACGGCGGGCCCCATCGCGTGGACGAACCCGTGGCCGAACACCTGGCCGCCGAGTACACGCATGCGCTCGGCGATGCCCTGCGGAACCCCGGCCGGCGCACCGCCCTGCTGCCCGGCGCCGACGTCGGACTCCGCCTTGGAGAACGCGGCGACGAACGACTCCCGGTAGGCGGAAGGGAGTTGACCGGCCCGAGCCCGTGCCTGCTCGGTCAGGGACGAGGCGAGCTGGGCCTGGAGCACCGCGCCGATCACCGCACCGGCCAGCACCGAACCGACCTGCCGGAGCGCGTTGGTGACACCGGACGCGGCGCCCGCGAGCCGGGGCGGGACGTTGCGCATGACCTCCGTGGCCATCGGGGCAAAGGTGCAGCCGACGCCCAACCCCGTGAGGAACAGCGGGAAGGCGATGGTCAACCAGCCCGTGCCGACGTCCGCGACACCGACGACCCAGACCAGCCCACCCGCCCAGGCAAGCAGCCCGCCCATCAGGATGAACTTGCCGCCGACCTTGTCCGCGAGCGCCCCGGCGGGCCCGGCCATGACGAACGAACCGAGGGCGACGGGCAACAGCACGAGCCCCGCCTTCTGCGCGCTGAAGCCGAGCACGGACTGCAGATAGATCGTCAGCGTCAGGAACATCCCGACCACGCCGAACGACACGGTGACACCGACGAAGTTGATGAGGCTGAAGTCGCGGTCCTTGAACAGTGAGAAGGGGACCAGGGGTTCGCCGTTCTGCTGCCCGCGCTCGTGCAGCAGGAAGCCGGCGAAAAGGACGACGGCCGCGCCGAACAGGCTCCAGATCCAGGCGTTCCAGTCGTACCGCTGCCCCTCAGTCAGCCCAAATGCCAGGCAGAACAGGGCAGTTGAGGCGAGCGTGACGCCGAGGGTGTCGAAGCGGCGCCGTACCGTGCGCCGGGCGCCCGGGATGATCGCCATGGCGAGGACGAGCACCAGCGCGCCGATCGGCAGGTTGACGAAGAAGATCCAGCGCCAGGACAGATGGGTGATCAGCACCCCGCCGAGGATCGGGCCGAGCGCGCCGGACACCCCCGCCACCGCGCCCCAGATGCCCATCGCGACACCGCGCCGGTCGGCCGGGAACACCTCGGCGATGATCGACAGGGTCTGCGGCATGAGCAGCGCCGCGCCCAGGCCCTGCACCGCGCGGAACCCGATGAGCTGGGCGGGGTCCTGCGCGAGGCCGCAGGCGAGGCTGGCCACGGTGAACAGGGCGACTCCGGCGGCGAACAGGTTCCGTTTGCCGCGCAGGTCGCCGAGACGCCCGCCGGTGATCAACAGGACGGCCAGCGCCAGCGTGTAGGCGTTGACGATCCACAGGATCTCGTCCAGCGAGGCGCCGAGGTCCTCGCCGAGCTGAGGGATCGCGATGTTCACGATCGTCAGGTCGAGGAGGGTCATGAAGAACCCGAGCGAGAGCGTGATGAGAATCGCCCAGGGGTTGCCGTGCCACTTCTTGAACACGATGTCGACTCCTTATATCCGGACATCCGGACATCCGACTACGCGTCCGACCGCACGTCGGACTCGCGTTCAAGAGGGCGACCGGCCGACGGGTGTGACGCGGCGCGAATTTCCCGAGACGTACGTCACATTCAGGCCGTCGGCTGTCACATTCCGAGCCCCGCCACCCCTCGCAGTAGTGAGCACGCCACTGGGGAGGCGCATACATGTCCGAGAATTCCGGGATCGCTGTCACCGATGAGGCGACTACCGTCTTCATGGACCATCGGGAGCTGCTGTTCGGCCTCGTCTACAACATGCTGGGCAGCGTCGCCGACACCGACGACGTCCTCCAGGAGAGCTGGCTCTCCTGGACGTCGCGCGCCCGGCGCTCCCCGCTCGACACCATCACCAACCAGCGCGCCTATCTCGTCCGCATCGCCGTCAACCACGCGCTGCAGCGCCGCGCCACGATCACCCGCCGCCGCGAGACGTACGTAGGCCCGTGGCTCCCGGAGCCGTTGGTCGACCAGCCCTCCGACGACGATCCCGTGGACCCCGCCCTGCGCGCCGAGTCCGTGTCGATGGCCATGCTGGTCGTCCTGGAGTCGCTGACCCCGCTGGAGCGCGCGGTCTTCGTCCTCAACGAGGTGTTCGGGTACGCCCACACCGAGATCGCGGACATCATCGACCGCACGCCAGCTGCCGTACGGCAGCTCGCGCACCGGGCGCGGGCCCATGTGCACGCGCGACGGCCGCTGTACGAGGCGCATCCCCGGGTGCGGCGGGAGGCGACCGAGCGGTTCGTGCGGGCCGCGATCGGCGGGGACATCGCCTCGCTGATGGAGATCCTCGCGCCGGACGTCACGGTGTGGACCGACAGCGGGGGCAACCGGAAGCCGGCGGGCCTGCGCCCGGTGCACGGACGGGACAAGGCCGTCCGCCTCATCAACTCGTTCGCGGCCCGACGCCGCGGCCCCCAGGACCTGGAGCTGCGCTACCGCCGCGTCAACGGCGACGACGCGGCCGTGCTGTTCGAGGGCGACTCGCCGTACGCGGTGATGGTCATGGACCTCACGCCCGAGGGCGACCAGGTGTCCGGGGTCTACATCGTGACCAACCCCGAGAAACTCACGCACGTGCACAAGGACGAGGAGGAGAACGAGTGACCGGCGCCCCCGACCCCTCGCGGGGCGAACGCGTCGCCGACTGGTTCGACGGCCGCCTCGGCATCCACACCGTCGGCAAGCAGTACCTGCGGAAGGTGTTCCCGGACCACTGGTCGTTCCTGCTCGGCGAGATCTGCCTCTACAGCTTCGTGGTGCTGATCCTCACGGGTGTGTACCTCACCCTCTTCTTCCACCCGTCGATGAACGAGGTGACGTACCACGGGAGTTACGTCCCCTTGAACGGCATCCGCATGTCCGACGCCTACGCCTCGACGCTGCACCTCAGCTTCGACGTGCGGGGCGGGCTGCTGATCCGGCAGTTGCACCACTGGGCGGCGCTGGTGTTCATCGCCGCGATGCTGACGCACATGATGCGGCACTTCTTCACGGGTTCGTTCCGCAAGCCGCGCGAGCTCAACTGGCTGTTCGGCTGGACCCTGTTGTTCCTCGGCCTGTTCGAGGGACTCTTCGGCTACTCGCTCCCGGACGACCTGCTGTCGGGCACGGGCATGCGCTTCGTGGACGGCGCGCTGCTGTCGGTGCCGATCGTAGGCACGTACCTCTCGATGTTCCTGTTCGGCGGCGAGTACCCCGGCCACGACATCGTGTCCCGCTTCTACTCGCTCCACGTCCTGCTGATCCCCGGGATCATGGCGGCACTTGTGGTCGTCCACATCCTCCTGGTCGTCTACCACAAGCACACCCAGTTCGCGGGCCCCGGCCGCACCGAACGCAACGTCGTGGGCGCCCCGTTCATGCCGGTCTACCTCGCGAAGGCGGGCGGCTTCTTCTTCCTGGTCTTCGGCGCCCTCACCCTCCTCGCGGCGGTGGCATCGATCAACCCGGTCTGGTCCTACGGCCCTTACCGCGCCGACCAGGTCTCCACGGGCGCCCAGCCGGACTGGTACCTGGGGTTCGCGGAGGGCCTGGTGCGGGTGATGCCCGGCTGGGAGATCACGGTGTGGGGGCACACGCTGGTCCTCGGGGTGCTGATCCCCATCATCGTCTTCCCGCTCCTCCTGGTATTCATCGGCGTGTACCCGTTCCTGGAGTCCTGGCGGACCGGCGACAAACGCGAACACCACCTCCTGGACCGCCCCCGCAACCGCCCCACCCGCACAGGCATCGGCGTCGCCTGGATCAGCCTCTACCTGATCCTCCTGGCCGGCGGCGGCAACGACATCGTGGCGACCCGCCTCCACCTGTCGATCAACACGGTGACGTGGGCGGTGCGGGTGGCGGTGTTCGTCGTACCGACGGTCGCCTTCGTCGTGACCCGCCGTATCTGCCTGGGGCTCCAACTCCGGGACACGGAGCTGGTGTTGCACGGCCGCGAGACGGGCGTGATCAAGCGCCTGCCGCACGGCGAGTACGTGGAACTGCACCGACCGCTCAGCCAGGCCGAACTCCACACACTCACCGCGCACAAGCAACCGAGGGAACTCGTGGAGCGCGAGCCCTAGGGTCGGTTGCCATGCCGGAGCGTTGTCCCCGAAAGTCGGTCACCAGTAGGTTCGAGCCGCGGATGTTCGAGCGACGGGGAATACGGGGCTTGCGGTGGCACTGCTGGACACACTGGTGACAACGGGCGCCGGGGCGCTGTCCGCCACGATCGGCGTCCTGGTCGGGGGCATCGTCACGCACCGGGCCCAGGACCGTCAGTGGCTACGGGACAAGCAGTTGCTCGCCTACCAGGAACTGATCAGCCACTACGCGAAGTTCACGATGGTCATCAGCCGGGCCCACGCCGACCGCCAGGGTTGGGACTACGACTGGAGCGAGTGGAGCGCGGCCCTGACCCGGGCCAGTCTGGTCGCCCCCGCAGCTGTCGCGGTGGAGATCGACAACTTCGGCAAGGCCATCGGGGAGTTCCTCGACCAGGCGGCCCGTGACCCGGCACGCGACCCGACGAGTGCCCCGTTGAGCAAGGAGGAGTTCGCCCGAGCCAACAGGGCGCCCGCCCAAGCTCAGGTGCGGTTGGTCAACGCCATACGACGCTCACTGAGCAAAGACCAGAAGGCACTGCCCTTCTGGATAGGCGGATCCCTCGCGGGCAGTCCCGCTGATCAGCCCTGATCCGCCGCGAAGGAAGCCATCCACGCCAACGCCGCGTTCCAGTTCACCGCCGTCTCGTTCGTCGACCAGGACTGGATGTCGTCGATGTAGCAGAACTGGCCGACGCAGCCGAGGAGTTTGCTCTGTGCGTACGGGTCCTGGATGGACGAGTTGGGGCCACCCGCCAGGGTCCCCCGCGGCGGGTTCGGGAGGTTGGGGTCGAGTTCGTGGGCGTACCAACGGCTGTGCTCGTTATGGGAGTTGGCCTCGCCGTAGCCGGTGACGTACGACATGTTGAGGGCGTTGCGGCCGAGGATGTAGTCCATGCTCTGGAGCGCGCCGTCACGGTATTTCGCTGCACCGGTGAGGTCGTACGCGGTGGCGATGACGTGCGCGTTGTTGAGGATCTGGCTGTTGGAACCCCAGTCGTAGAGGTTGCCGGGCGGCGCGTACGGCATGCCGTACGGCTGGGTTCGCAGCGTGGTCAGGTAGGTGTTCGCGCCCTCGATCACCGAGCGGCGCACCTTGTCCCGGCCGGGCAGACGGCTGGGGACCGTCGCGAGGTCGAGTCGGCCCAGTGCCGCCGTGCGCGCCCAGTCGAAGCCGAGGCTGCCGAAGATGTCGGCCGTGTTGAGAGGGGAGTTGACGATGTAGTCCGCGAACTGCCGTTCCCCCGTGGTGAGATACAGCTCGGCGGCCGCCCAGTAGAACTCGTCGGTCGCGTTGTCGTCGGGGTACGCGCCACCGCCGATGCCGTCGTTCGGGTCCGGGTACACCGCGGGGTGCGCGACCGCCGCCGCCCACGCCTTCCTCGCCGCGGCCAGCGACTTCGCCGCGAACTCCCGGTCGTAGGGCCGGTACAGACGTGCCGCCTGCGCCGCCGCAGCCGCGAGGTTGAGCGTCGCCTGGGTGGTCGGCGCGTGCAGTTCACGTTTCTGGGGGTCCTGGCTCGGGAGCAGCGGGAGCCCCGTCCACTGTTCGTCGTGGACCTTGTCGTGCGCCATTCCGGCCAGCGGCCGGCCGTCCGGTACCTGCATCTTGAGCAGGAACTCCAGTTCCCAGCGGGCCTCGTCGAGCACGTCCGGCACCTTGTTGCCGCTCTCCGGGATGGCGAGCGTTCCGTCGCGCAGCTTGGCCGGCTGTCCGGTGCGGGCCAGGCGTGAGCGCTCGTAGGTGCTGAGCAACTCCCAGGTGGAGACACCGCCGTTGACGACGTACTTGCCGTGGTCCCCCGCGTCGTACCAGCCGCCGGTCACGTCAAGTGTGTAGTCGCACAGGCCGGGTTGGCAGGGCACGTCGGCATCGCCCTGGTTGGGGGCGACGTTCAGGTGACCGGCCGGGCGGGCGTAGCCGGGGCGCAGGTCGTCGCGTATCCCGATGCCGCTGCGCTGGGTGTAGTAGTACTTCAGCGAGTCGAGGCGCAACTGTTCGTACGCGGCCGTCCCGATGTCGAACGGGCGGCTCGTCTCCCCGTCCGCCACCAGCGTGAAGCCCTGGCCGCGCCCCCGATACGAGCCGAAGTCGATCGACTGGACGTTCTGCCCGGAGGCCGTATCGGTGCCGCGCGGCACGGTCCGCCCGTGGGCGACCACCGCACCCGCCGCGTTCCTCAACTCCCAGGGCAGCACGGACGTGGACGCGGTCACCAGCGTCGCGTTCTTCGGCCCACGGGGCAGATAGGCGACCTGGTTCACCCGCACACGCGGCCCGGTGTCCGGCTCGTACACCTCCGGCGGCACCCCGCCCAACAGCGACACGTCGTCCATGCAGAAGTGCCAGGCGTCCGTGCCGCCGCCGAGCTGGAAGGCGACCTGCCCCTGCGTGGTGTCGACGGGTGAAGTGAACGTGTACGCATAGGAGTTGCCCGACCCGCTCAGCTCGGGACTGACCTCGTAGTAGGTGTCGTACGGCGCCACCGACAGCCCGACGATCGCCCGCGCCACCTGCCCCTCGGGCGAACCGGACGCCGTGAAGGCGAACTTGTACGACTCGCCCTTCACCAGCGTGATGTCGTTCTGGCCGACGGCCGCGTCCCAGCGGTTCGTCGTGCCGCCCGGCACATCCGCGCAGAGCTGTCCGTCGGACAGGCCGGCGGTGACGTTGCTCGTCGTCCACCAGGGTTCGGTGGTGGTGTCGAAGGTGCCGTTCCTGACCTGCTCGACCTCGTCGGCCCCGGCCGGGCCGGCTGGGAGCGTGGTGAGCGCCGCCGCGAGGAGGGCCGTGGCGGCGAGCAGGGTCGTGCTGCGTCGTTTCACGTCTGAGCCCCTCACAGGCGCGGGAGCGCTCCCATTTACTGCGGACGCAGGCCATGCTGTTCGAGACATGACATCCCGTCAACGGTCCGGACAGGCCGGATTCCCACGCGGACCGCTGACAGGTTCCCGTCCGGATCGTCGACGGGCTACGGGTCCCCTATCCGGCCGGTGCCTCCAACTTGCTGATCCGGAAGGCCCCTTGAGCCGTCCCGGGGTGAGCACTCCTCAGCGTCAGCCGCACCCGCGATCCGCGCACGGCGCCGAAGGTGACGACGGTCGGGGCGTCCGAAGCGGTCGCCCAGTCGACGGCGGTGCCCTCGACCGGCACCCACGCGCGACCGTCCCACACCGCCACCGTCACCGCCGCGGGCAGGCTGTGCGTCGTGTCCACGGTGAACGACACCTCCACCCGGTCGAAGGACCGCCCTCTCCCCCAGTCCACCGACACCCAGTCCTCAGCACGCGCACCACTGAACGCCGGCAACAGAGCCGTCGCCGATTTCGCGAAGGCGTTGGACCAACCCGTGGCCGTGTCGCCGTCGAGCATGGCGGCCGGGAGCGTGTCGGGGCGGCCCGAGTAACTCGCGTCGGCGTAGGGGTAGTTGAGCGGCGCAGGATGGTCGGCCTCGAATCGCGGCGCCGAAGTCGTGGCCACGTCCCGCCCGGGCGTCGTCCGTACCGTCACCGTCCCGGTCCGCAGCCCCTCCGCCCGCGCCGTCACCTTCAGCGAGCCCGCCTTCGTACCGGATCGCACGATCGCAAGTGCCTTGCCGTGGAAGGCTGTTCGGGTGCTCGCCTGGTAGCGCTCGGCGCTCTCCTCCCGCCCGTTGTCGAGCCCGGCCAGGGACCCGCCCCTCACCTCGAAGGCGATCAGATCCTCCGCGTCGGGCAGGACGACACCGTGGGCGTCGACGACCTCCGCGGTCACGAAGACCAGTGAACGGCCGTCGGCGGCAAGGGACTTGCGGTCGGCCGTGAGGCGTACGGCGTGTGCGGCACCGGCCGTACGCAGCACATCGGAAGCGACCACCTTCCCGTCGCGGCTCGCCACGGCCTTCAACTCGCCCGGCTCGTACGGGACTTCCCACATCAGGTGGAGTTTGCCCGCGCTGCCGTTCGGGCTGGTGTAACTGCCCGGGTAGGGCCCGCTGGTGAAGGTCTTGTCGTCGCCGGTGGCCTCGGTGGTCTCCAGGTAGGTGCGGCCGTCGGTGGTCTTCTTGGTGTCGAACTCCCTTGCCCCCAGGGACTTTCCGTTGAGGAACAGCTCGACGGTGTCGACGTTGGCGTACGCCCACACCTCGACCGTGTCGCCCGGCTGGTGGTTCCAGCTCATCGGCACCAGATGGACCATGGGCTCGCCGACCCACTGGCTGCGGAAGAGGTGGTACATGTCCTTCGGGAAGCCGGCCGTGTCGACCGCGCCGAAGAAGGACGCCTTGACCGGGAAGACGTCGTACGGCGTCGGCTCCCCGATGTAGTCGATGCCCGACCACAGGAACTGGCCCGCGAACCACTTCCGGTCCCGGTCCTTCTTGTGTCCGTACTCGCCGCTCATCGTCCAGGAGGCGAGGTTGTTGTCGTACGACGAGGTGTCGCGTCTGCCCGGGGTGTAGTTCTCACCGGTGTTCAGGTGCTCCGGCTCCTGGTAGGCGCCGCGTGTCGAGGTCTCCGAGGAGGACTCCGACTCGAAGAGGAACAGGCCCGGATAGGCCGCGTGCAGGCCGTCGACCGACTTGGCGGTGTTGTAGTTGAGGCCGAGTCCGTCGAGCTTGGCGAGCATGAGGTCGGCCGCGGAGCCCTTGGCGGGCACCCCGTGGTACTTGTTCGAGCCGATGACCACCGGCCTGGTGTCGTCCGCCGCTTTGATCGCGCCGATGATGCGGTCGGCCATCGCCAGTCCGGCGGTGGCGGTGGAGTCGGGGATCTCGTTGCCGATGGACCACAGCACCACGGCGGGCGAGTTGCGGGCGGCGAGGACCATCTCGGTGGCGTCCCGCTCGCACCAGTCGTCGAAGAAGCGGTGGTAGTCGTAGGTCGTCTTACCGGTGTGCCAGCAGTCGAAGGCCTCGACCATCATCACGATGCCCAACTCCTCGCAGGCCTGGATGATTTGGGGCGAGGGCGGGTTGTGCGAGGTGCGGAAGGCGTTGACGCCCATCGACTTCATGATGCTCAACTGCCTGCGTACCGCGTCGATGCTGATCGCGGAACCGAGGGCGCCCTGGTCGTGGTGGAGGTCGACGCCCTTGATCTTGGTGGGCGTGCCGTTGAGGGAGAAGCCCTCGTCCGGGTCGAATCGGTAGGTGCGGATGCCGAAGAGGGTGCTGTACGTGTCGACCGTCCTGCCGGCCACCCGCAGTTCGGTCTCCAGGGTGTAGCGGTGGTCCGGGGTCTCGATGTCCCACAACTTGGGCTTGGGGACGGCGAGTTCATGGTCCTCGGTGCCGCGGTCGGCGACCGTGGCCGTGGAGGCGGCGCGGGCCACCGTCCGGCCGCCGGGGTCGAGGACCCGCGACCGGACCTCGACCTCGCTCGCGGTGCCCGACTCGTTCATCACGGCCGTCCGCACCCGTACGACGGCTCGCTCGGTGGTGATGTCCGGGGTCGTGACGTACGTGCCCCAGCGTTCGACGTGCACCGGTTCGGTGATGACGAGGCGGGCCTCGCGGTAGATGCCGCTGCCCGAGTACCAGCGGCTGCTGGGGAGTTGGTTCCGCACCTGCACCGCGACGACGTTCTCCGTGGTGCCGTCGGTGTGCAGCAGGTCGGTGAGGTCGAACGTGAACCCCGTGTATCCGTAGGGGTGTCGGCCGACCTGTGTGCCGTTGCAGTGGACGTACGAGTCCATGTAGACGCCGTCGAACTCGACCGAGATCCGCTTGCCCGCGAAGGCCGGCGGCAGGGTGAAGGCGATCCGGTACCAGCCGAGGCCGCCGGGGAAGAACCCGGTGCCGCTGGTCGTGCCGTAGGCCGTGGTGGGGGTCTGCTCGATGCTCCAGTCGTGGGGGACCGCGACCTGGCGCCAGGCCGAGTCGTCGTAGTCCGGTGCGGCGGCGTCCGCGTAGGCGCCGGTCGGGTCGGTGATCCCGCCCGGGTTGACCAGCGCGAAGCGCCAGCCGTCCCGGAGGGGGACCGTGCGGCGGCCGGACACGCCCGCCGCGGCGGCGCGTGCGTCCGGGGAGGACAGGAGTGATGCGGCCGTCGGCGCGGCCGTGGAAGCGATCAAAACCGATCTGCGAGTGACCGTCATGGCGGCTCTCCCTCATCAGGGCCCAGAAGTACTCACAACTGATCGTGACCGAACAGATTCTGACGGGGGGCCACACCGAGCCGTCAAGGGTGCGGGGGCGGACAGCTGTCCCGTGGGCCACTTCGACCGGTTTTCCCCCTTGCCCATCGCGGACCCCGGCCCTGGGGGTTCTCGTCCGCGCGGGACCATGACGCACTAGGCTGGAACGCAAGTGGCGTGTCTGTTCACTGTGAGTGCGCGCAATGGAGTGGCGACGATGAGACCGGCCTACCCGTTCGACGATGCCGCGACGGCGCGGGTTGTCATCGACGACGCGGGCACTCTGGTGGAGTGGAACGACGGGGCAAGGCGGCTCCTCGGCCACACCGCGGACGAGGTCGTGGGCCGCCCGGCCGAGCGGTTGCTGGCCGGCGGCGCCGAGGCGCTGCCCGAGATCACGGGTGCCCGCTGGGACGGCACGGTCTCGTTGCGTCACCGCGACGGGCGTGCCGTGCCCGTGTGGCTGCTGGCCCACCACCGGCGGCCCCGCGACGGCGGGCCGGGCGACTGGCTCGTGGTGACCCCGCTGGAGGGCGGCGGCCCCCGCGCCTCCGAGGACCCCCTCGCGACCGCCGCGCTGACCCAGTCGCCGTGTGCCATCTCGGTCTACGACGAGCGGCTGCGGCTGAGCCGGGTCAACGACGCGATGGCCGACGTGATCGGGCTGCCCGAGGAGCGCATCCGGGGGCTGCGGATCACCGAGATCGGCGGGAAGACGCAGAGCGCGGAGCTGGAGCAGTACATGCTGCGCGTGCTCACCTCCGGCACCGCCGAGGACTTCCAGATCTACATGCGCACCGGCGGCGAGGACGCCGCGCACGCGTGGCTGGCCCGGATGGCGCCGATCACCGACGCCGAGGGGCGGGTGCGGGGCGTGTGTCTGGCCGCGCACGACTTCACCGAGAACTACCTGTCGCGGGAGCGGCTGCAACTCGTCAACGAGGCGAGCGTCCGCATCGGCACCACCCTCGATGTCACCCGTACGGCCCAAGAGCTCGCGGACGTCTGTGTGCCGGCGCTCGCCGACTTCGTCAGCATCGACCTGCTGGACCCGCAGGAGCACGGCGGCGAGCCCCCGAGGGCGATCACCGCGCCGATCCGACTGCGCCGGGCCGCCCACCAGTCGGTGCAGCAGGGCAGCCCCGAGGCCGTCGCGAAACCGGGCCAGCTGAACCTGTACCCGGAGCAGTCCCCGCAGGCCGACGCGCTGGTCGCGGGCCGCACGCTCGTCGCCTCGGGCCGGGCTCTGGAACTCTGGCTCGCCTGGGACCGCACCCGCAGCAAGCGCGTCGAGGAGTACGGCATCCACTCCTCGATGGCCGTACCGATCCAGGCCCGCGGCGTCACCCTCGGCGTGGCGGTCCTCACCCGGTACCGGCGCCTCGACCCGTTCGCCGACGACGACGTCCTGCTGGCCGAGGAGGTCACGGCCCGCGCCGCCGTCTGCATCGACAACGCCCGCCGCTTCTCCCGCGAACGCGAGACCGCGCTCGCCCTCCAACGCAGCCTGCTCCCCCGCAAACTCCCGCGCACGGCCGCCCTGGAAGCGGCCTCGCGCTATCTGCCGGCGGCACGCGCGGGGGTCGGCGGCGACTGGTTCGACGTGATCCCGCTGTCCGGGATGCGGGTCGCCATGGTCGTCGGGGACGTCGTCGGCCACGGCATCCAGGCCTCCGCCACCATGGGCCGGCTGCGCACGGCCGTCCGCACCCTCGCCGACATCGACCTGGCCCCGGACGAGCTGCTGACCCACCTCGACGACCTCGTCGTACGGCTGTCCGCGGAGGCCGGCGGCGAGGGCAGCCCGGGCGAGGTCGGCGCGACCTGTCTGTACGCGGTGTACGACCCGGTGTCCCGCCGCTGCACGCTGGCCCGAGCCGGTCATCCGCCGCCGGTCATGATCCGGCCCGGCGGCCCGCCCGAGCCCGTCGACCTGCCCGCGGGACCGCCGCTGGGCCTGGGCGGGCTGCCCTTCGAGTCGGCGGAGTTCGAGCTGCCCGAGGGCACCGTGCTCGCCCTGTACACCGACGGGCTGATCGAGAACCGGGAGCGGGACCTCGACGACAGTCAGCGGCTGCTGTTCGACGCCCTGTACGCCCCCTCGGACTCCCTGGACGAGACCTGCGACCGGATCCTGCACGCGGTGCTCCCGCCGGGCGGTGCCGCCGACGACGTGGCGCTGCTCCTGGCCCGCACCCAGGGACTGCCCGCCGAGCAGGTCTCGACCTGGGACATCCCGGCCGACCCGTCACTCGTCGCCCCGATCCGCAAGCAGGTCGTCGAACAGCTCGACCTGTGGAACCTGAGCGAGGCCGGGTTCACGGCCGAGCTGGTGGTGAGCGAGCTGGTCACCAACGCGATCCGCTACGGCGCGCACCCCATCCGGCTCCGGCTGATCCATGACGCGACCACGCTGATCTGCGAGGTCTCCGACACCAACCACACGGCCCCGCACCTGCGCCGCGCCAAGACCTGGGACGAGGGCGGCCGCGGGCTGCTGCTGGTCGCGCAGCTCACCCAGCGCTGGGGCAGCCGGCACACGGCCGACGGCAAGACGATCTGGGCGGAGCTTTCTCTCTTCGACGAGGTCTGAGCCGTATCAGGAGAGGCCGGTCGGCTCAGGAGAGGTCGGTCAGCCAGGGCCTGACCTGGCGGCGGGCCTCGTGCAGCCGGGACTTGAGGGTGCCGAGCGGGATACCGAGGCGCTCGGCGATGTCGGCGTACTCCAGGTTGCAGATGTCCCGGTACACCAGCGGCGCGACCAGGTTCGGCTGCTCCCGCTCCAGGCGCTCCAGCGCCTCCAGGAGGTCGATCTTCGACCCGGCGATCACGCTCGTGGTGCGCGGGTCGACGTGCTGTGACACGTCGATCACGGCCGGCTGCTCGGCGGCCCGCCGCTTCAGCTCGCGGTACTTCTGCCGGGAGCCGTTGGCGACGACCGTGTAGAGCCAGGTGCTGAAGAGGCTGCGGCCCTCGAACGTGCCGATCTTCCGCGCGACCTGCATCAGTACGTCCTGCGCCGCTTCCTCGGCGTCCTCGCGGCACGGCAGGAAGCGCCCGCACCGCCTCAGGACCTCGGGTCCGATCAACCGCAGCAGCTCGTCCAGGGCACCCGTGTCACCGGCCGCGGCCCGCCGCGCCAGTTCCTCGGTCCGTACCGTGTCCCGCACTGGATCCACTCCTCCGCCTCGGTCTACGAGCAGGCATGATAGTCGCATGCACTTCGTCGAACAGATCGGCCGCTACAGACTCGAACGCCGCCTGGGCACCGGCGCGTTCGGCACGGTCTGGCTCGCGCACGACGACGTGCTCGAAGCCCCGGTGGCCGTGAAGGTCCTCGCCGACAACTGGGCGCACCGCCTCGACATCGTCGACCGCTTCCTGTCCGAGGCCCGGCTGCTGCGCCGGGCCGACTCGAACCGGGTGGTGCAGGTCTACGACATCGGTGAGCTGCCCGACGGGCGGCCGTACTTCGTCATGGAGTACGCCGACGCCGGCACCCTCGCCGATCTGCTCACCGCCGGTCCGTTGCCCGTCTCGGAGGCGCTGCGGCTGACCGCGCTGGCCGCCCGGGGCGCCGCCGCGCTGCACAAGGCGGGCATCGTCCACCGGGACATCAAGCCGACCAACGTGCTGCTGCGCACCGCCCCGGACGGCAGCTACCGCGTCCTGCTCGCCGACCTGGGCCTGGCCAAGAGCCTGGCGCAGGGGTCGGGCCTCACCCTGGCCGCCGGTTCAGCGGGCTACCAGCCGCCGGAACAGGCACAGCCCGGGTACGGCATCGACGAGCGCGCCGACGTGTACAGCCTGGGAGCGGTCGGCTACGAGCTGCTCACCGGCACGGTTCCGGGCGCGCCCGGGCAGGTCGTACGGCCGGACCGGCTGCGCCCGGACGTGTCGCCCGACGTCCAGCGGGCCCTGTTCCGCGCGCTGGAGCCGGACCGGGAGAAGCGCTGGCCGACGGCGCGGGAGTTCGCGGAGGAGCTGGAGCGGCTGGCCGGTGAGGCTGCCCCCACGCGCAAGCAGCACAGGCCGCACAGTCGGCACCGGAGTGTCGCGCTGATGGCGGGGCTGTTCGTCGTGGTGGCCGCCGGCGCGGCCGCCGCGGTGCTCAACCTGCCCTCGTCGTCGGGGAGTTCATCAGTACTGCGGGTCAAGGACAGCACCGGCCGGATCGTGGCCGAGGTGCCCGACGCGTGGGGCCGTCAGCTGCGTGACTCGGGATGGAACCCGCAGGCGCTCGGGCTGCAGTCCGGGCAGGAGCCGGGGCTGGCCGTCGCCGACGACCTGTCGAAGTGGCCGGACCTGTCGGCGGACGTGAACGGCGTGTTCATCGGCCTGAGCGAGCACGGCAGCGTGACGACCGAGGTGGACGGCATCGCCCACTCCGGCTGTCACTACGACGGCAGCCACGCCTATTCGAGCGCCACCTGGCGCGGCACGATCCGCACCTGGAGCGACTGCTCGGGCGGCACGGGCACCCTCTCGGAGACCGCGCTCCGCATGGTCGGCGGCGCCGCGCAGCCCCAGGTGTACGTCCAGATCCGGCAGCACAGCGGTGACGCGACCGCGCGCATACTCCGGTCGCTGCGGGTCACCTGATCACTGTCGGAACCCAAGTCCAGGAAAAGATCCCGGCGGACTCGCGAACTTTTTGGCGCCCATCCGTATCGGACCAGTGTGACGGCGCATGAGGCGCGGTCGGCACGCCGAAGTGCGTGCGGTGAACCACCAGGAGTGTTGAAGATGGCGAACACGTCCCAGTCCCTGCGCCGGGCGGCCCTGCTCGTGAGCGCGATCGCCGTCCTGGGTCTGACGACGACGGCCTGCGACAACGGCAGCGGCACGGTGAGCAGCCCGCAGACCCAGTCGGGTACGGCCGCGCCCGCGGGCGGCGACGCCTCGGCCGACGGGTCCGGCACACCGGCCTCCACGTCGAGCGGCAGCGACACCGCGACCGGCTCGGACTCGGCCTCGTCGGGTTCCTCGACCTCCACGTCATCGGGCTCCGGCGGCACGAGCACCAACTCCGGCACCGCGAGCAGCAGCCGGTGCCACACCTCCGAGCTGCGGGCGAAGGTGGGCGCCAACGACCCGGGCGCCGGGCAGGAGAACTTCCCGATCGTCCTCACCAACTCGTCGGGCCGTACCTGCACGGTCCGCGGCTATCCCGGCGCCGCGTTCCTGAACGCGTCCGGCACGCAGCTGGGCGACGACCCGCAGCGCGAGACCGGCAGCAGCGCCACCACGGTCACGCTGAAGCCGGGGCAGAGCGCCTGGGCCGGCCTGACCTTCTCCAACCCGGAGGTCAGCGGCGCGAAGACGGCGACCGCGAGCTGGCTCGCGGTGACCCCGCCCGACGAGCAGGACTCGCTGCACGTGAAGTGGACGGCCGGCGCGGTGCCCGTGTCGGGCAACTCGTCCTCGGTGCGTCTGACGGTGTTCAGCGCGGGTACGGGTTCCTGATCACGGGTTGCGCGCCGCGGCCTGGTTACATGGGGCGGGCACCACGTCCCGCGTCCCGGAGGACCGTCCCCTGAACACCCCGCTCGCCGAAACCCTGTCCGTCGTCCTGCTCGTCGCCGTCCTCGTGTGGGCCGTCGTCCGTCCCTTCGGCTGGCCGGAGGCGGTGATGGCGGTCCCGGCCGCCGGGATCGCCGTGGCCACCGGGGCGATCTCGCTCGACCACGCGCGGGCGGAGGCCGAGCAGCTCGGGCCGGTGGTCGGGTTCCTCGCCGCGGTGCTCGTGCTGGCCCACTTCTGCGATGTGGAGGGCCTGTTCCGGGCCTGCGGGGCCTGGATGGCGGAGTGGGCGAAGGGCAGTCCGAGCCGGCTGCTGACGGCGGTGTTCACGCTGGCCTCGGTGATCACGGCCGTGCTGAGTCTGGACGCCACCATCGTGCTGCTGACCCCGGTCGTGTTCGCGACGGCGTCCCGGATGGGCGTACGTCCCAAGCCGCACGTCTACGCGTGCACACATCTGTCGAACACCGCCTCGCTGCTGCTGCCGGTCTCCAACCTGACGAACCTCCTCGCCTTCGCGGCGAGCGGCCTGAGCTTCACCCGCTTCGCCGGGCTGATGGTCCTGCCCTGGCTGGTCGCGATCGGCGCCGAGTACCTGGTGTTCCGGCGCTTCTTCGCCCGCGACCTCGCGGCGGCCGCTCCCTCGCCGGTCTCCGGTGACAAGCCCGAGCTGCCGGTGTTCGCGCTGGCGACCGTCGCCTGCACCCTCGCCGGGTTCGTCCTGACCTCCGCGATCGGCATCGATCCGGCGTGGGCCGCGCTGGCGGGCGCCCTCGTCCTCGCCGGCCGGGCGCTGCTACGGCGCCAGGCGACCCCGCTCACGGTCGTGCGGGCCGCCGCGCCGTCCTTCCTCGCGTTCGTGCTGGCGCTCGGGATCGTGGTGCGGGCGGTGGTGGACAACGGGCTCTCCGACGCGCTCGGGCACCTGCTGCCCGGCGGGACCGGCATCGCCGCGCTGCTCGGGATCGCCGCGCTGGCCGCCGTACTGGCGAATCTCATCAACAACCTGCCGGCGGTGCTGGTCCTGCTGCCGCTGACCGCGCAGTCCGGGCCCGAGGCCGTGCTCGCCGTGCTGCTCGGGGTGAACATCGGACCGAACCTGACCTACGCCGGGTCGCTCGCGACGCTGCTGTGGCGGCGGATCGTGCATCAGCACGAACACGGCGTGGATCTCAAGGAGTTCACGAAGCTGGGGCTGCTCGCCGTGCCGTCCGCGCTCGTCCCGGCGGTGCTGGCACTGTGGGTGTCGCTCCAGGTTCTCTGACACCGAGGGAGGCCGAATGCGTGTGATCGCCTGGCTGGTCGAGGGCACATGGCCCGCCTGTGTGGACGCCGTACGGACGCATGCGCCGGAGGCGGACGAGGTGGTGCTGCTGCATGTGAGCGGGCCGGATGTGCCCGGTGTCGCGCACGGGGCGTTCGCCGGGCTGCTCGGCCGGGGTGGTCCGCAGCGTGATCCCGGGACCCGGCTGGAGGATCTCGGCAGTACGTCGGCGGCGGAGCTGCTGGACGCGGCGGCCGAGCGGCTGGGGCGGCCGTGCACCCGGATGGAGCGGGCCGGGCGCGTGGAGCGTGAGGTGGTGGCCGCCGCCGGGGACGCCGATCTGCTGGTGCTGGCCCGTGACGGCGACCGGGCCCGGCTCGGCCCGCACAGTCTCGGGCCCGCCGTACGGTTCGCCGTCGATCACGCGCCCTGTCCGGTGCTGCTGGTGTGGCCGGAGGCGGCACCGGGCATCGGGACCCTGCCGCCTCCGCCACCGCCGCACCACTGAGGTTCAGCGGCCGCCGTGGTACCCGCCGCCGTACCCGCCACCGCCGTAACCGCCGCCTCCGGACCAGCCGCCGCCCTGACCGCTCCCCTGGCAGTACGACGGGTAGTAGTCGCAGTAGTCCATGGTCGGGGCCGAGGTCGTCGGCGTGGACTGCGGGGTCGACGCGCTCGGCGTGGGGGTGGGCGTGGCCGTCGGCGTCTTCGAGGGCGTCGGGGCGGCCTTCTTCGTCGTGGGGGCCGGCGAGCCGGTGCTGTCGGTGTCCCAGTTGACGACCTGCATCTGCGGGTCGGCCTTCGACGTGTCGAAGACCCAGCGCTGCGCCGAGCCGTCCGCCCGGTTCTTCAGGACGAGCGCGCCGCCGCCGTCGGTGGAGGCGGGGGTGAGCGCCAGGTCCTGGTTCCAGCGCGGTACGAGGATGCCCTGGAGCGTGAAGTCGTAGCGGATGTTCTTCGCGGTCGCCGACGACGTGCCCGTGCAGGGGGCGAGCTGCACCTCGAAGGCGAGGTGGGAGTCGAGGCAGAGGCCGGGGTCGGCGGTGCTGCGCAGCTGGCCGTCCGTCTCGTACGACCACTGCTGGCCGGCCGCCGAGGAGCAGGTCTGCAGTTCGGCCTCGTTGCCCTTGAGGGGCTTGTTGCCGGCGACGCCGATGCACAGGCCGGACTCGACGTTGTGCAGCCGGCCGCTGAGCGTGCCCTGGGTGGTGTCGTTCTTGCTGGCCCAGGAGGGGTCGGTGGATTCCTTGCCCGTGCCGGCGGCGCCGGCGGCCTGGTTCTCCGTGGTGGTCTTGTCGCCGCCGGAGCCGCCGACGGACCACAGGACGAGCGGGAGGACGACCAGTCCGCTCACGGTCAGCACGGCCACGGCGAGATTGCGGCGGCGGACGCGCCGGGCCGCCTTGTGGGCCGACCTGAGTTCGCCGCGCCGCGGGCCGGGGTGCACCGCGAGTTCGGTCGAGGCGGACGACATCTCGGCGGGCAGCGTACGGCTGCCGGCCCTGACCTCCAGATAGGCCCGCGCACCCCAGCCGAGCACCGCTTCGGCCAGCGCGATGCCGAGTCCGGCGTTGAACTGGTTCAACTGGTCGGCGGTGTACCGGCAGTGCTTGCAGACGCTGAGGTGCATGGCGAGGTCCGGGTCGACCTCCGCGCCGCCGCGCCGGAAGGTGACGTCCAGCAGCCGGATGTAGCGCATGCACTCGTCGTCCTGGGCGAGTTCGCGGTGGACCTGGAGGCACTCCTCGCGCAACCGGCCGCGGGCGCGCCCGAGTTCGATGTCGGCGCCCTCTTCGTCCAGGCCCAGCAGTCCGGCGGGTATCGAGAAGGGTTCGGACTCGACCTCGATGTGCCAGAGCAGGGTGCGGGCCGACTGGGGCAGCCGCTGGAACGCCCGGGAGAGCAGCCGCCGTTCGGGCACGGGCAGCATCCGGGCCGCGCCGCGGTCGCCGTCGCCGCTCGCCCAGCGCAGATCGGGGTGGAGCATTTCCTGCCGGTGGTCGGCGACCCATTCCGCGGCGATACGGCGGACGGTGACCAGCACCTGGGGGCGCCAGGCCGCGGTCGGTCCTGACTGCCGCAGGGATTCCCCGAAGAGCCGGGTGAAAGCGGCCGTGGTGAGCATTCCGGCGTGGTGCGGTCCGTCGGTGCACAGCCGCGCATAGGCGAAGGCCGCTTCCCAGTGCCGGTCCAGCAGTTCGCCGACGGGTTGCAGCGCGGGCGTCGTCCCCGTCCACTTCTTCAGCTCGGCGCTGAGCTGCTCGTCGGTCACTTCGAAGTGGTGAGCGGAAGTCGGGGAATTCGAGGGACCTGGGTCCGTCACGGCTGCATTCCTCCAGGTGAAACGCGAATTCGGTCCATACCGGCGGGTATGCGACCCTGCCGACGGGCCGACAGAGTCCACCCGTCCGATTGATGGCATCCCGAACGTCCGCCTGGGGGAGCTCTTTTGAAGCAAGGGGGGTGACGTACGGGAGCGGCCTCGAACGCACGGAGGGGAATCATCTATGTGCCCGCGCGCCGACAGGCACACCTTTGCACAGGTCAGCGAGGCGGAACAAGGTCTCCCTTCGTTTTGTGCATTGCGGTCCGGCCCCTGCCATTTGACGATTCGTCAATCGGGTCCGTTATGGGATTGCCGCCGTATCCACACGGGAAATCCCGAAACCATTGACCGGCGGCCGCCCGGCGCACCCCGCGCGTCGCGCGCGGGGACGGCCTTTCTTCCGGTTTTCCCAGGTCATGTTCCGGTCGCCCGGCCCATTGCCGGACGAGTCACTGGCGTCACGGGAGTTGCCGACTTCCACGCCATCACCGACGAGAGAGTTCACGACCAACCAATAGGCACACGCCCTGCCTCCTGACACTGTGGTGTGACATGACACCGAGGAGGTCTGTATGACGGTCACGGACATCGGCGCGTTCGAGAAGGACGGGTTCACGATCGCGCGCGGACTGTTCAGGTACGACGAAATCGACCGGCTCTGTGCGGAGTTCACGGCGCTGCACGCGGCCGGTCCGGTGCCCGGGCACTTCGAACCGCGCGTCTCCGACGATCCCCTCCGGACCCACCCGAGGGTGCTGCACCCCCACGAGATCAACCGACTGGCCCTGCGTTTCCTCCTGGAACCGCGTCTGCGGAGCGTCCTGGAGACCCTGTTCGGCGAGGAAGTCCTGGCCGCGCAGAGCATGTTCTACTTCAAGCCGCCGGGGGCGCGCGGCCAGGCCCTGCACCAGGACAACTTCTATCTGCGGGCCGAGCCGGGCACGTGTGTGGCCGCGTGGATCGCCTGCGACGAGATCGACCGGGAGAACGGCGGCCTGGAGGTCGTGCCCGGCACCCACCGCATGGACGTGTTCTGTCCGGAGGAGGCGGACGCCGGGGTGTCCTTCGCGCGCGAGTACGTGCCCCCGCCGCCGGGGCTCGCGGCCGTGCCGGTCGACATGGCGCCCGGGGACGTCCTGTTCTTCAACGGCAGCCTGGTGCACGGCTCCCAGCCCAATCGCAGCGCGGACCGCTTCCGCCGTTCGTTCATCGGACACTACGTGGGCCGTTCGGCCGACCGTATCGGAAGTTTCTACCGCACGATCTCGATGAGCGGTGAGCCGGTGCCGCTGGCGGAGAGCGCCGGAGCGGGGCCGTGCGGCACGGAGTTCGCACCGCCCGGCCCGCACTGACGGTCCGTCAAGAGGGCCTGGAGCAAGCCCTGTTGATATGCATCACGAGTGTCCGCTGATCGCGTGCGGAGTGTAGGGCTGCTCCAGCTCCTCCAACTCCTTGTCGCTCAGCTCCAGTTCTACGGCCGCCACGGCGTCCTCGATGTGCTGCGGCTTGGCCGCGCCGACGATCGGCGCGGCCACCGTGCTCTGGTGCAGCAGCCAGGCGAGGGCGACCTGGGCGCGCGGGACACCCCGGTCGCCGGCGATGCGGGTGACCGCCTCGACGATGGCGCGGTCGCCGTCCTGGTAGAGGCGGTTGCCGAAGTTGTCGGTGCTGCTGCGCTCGGTGGTGGTGCCCCAGTCCCGGGTGAGACGGCCGCGCGCCAGCGGGCTCCAGGGCAGTACACCCACGCCCTGGTCGGCGCAGAGCGGCAGCATCTCGCGCTCCTCCTCGCGGTAGAGGAGGTTGTAGTGGTTCTGCATGGAGACGAACTTGGTCCAGCCGTGCCGCTCGGCGATGTGCTGGTGCTTGGCGAACTGCCACGCGTACATCGAACTCGCCCCGATGTAGCGGACCTTGCCCGCCTTCACCAGGTCGTGCAGCGCCTCCATCGTCTCCTCGACGGGGGTGTGCGGGTCGGCGCGGTGGATCTGGTAGAGGTCGACGTAGTCGGTGCCGAGCCGTTCCAGACTGTGGTCGATCTCCGTCATGATCGCCTTGCGGGACAGGCCGCTGCCGTTCGGCCCGTCATGCATCCGGCCGTGCACCTTCGTCGCGAGGACGACCTCGTCACGGCGGGCGAAGTCCTTCAGCGCCCTGCCGGTGATCTCCTCGCTGGTGCCGTCGGAGTAGACGTTCGCCGTGTCGAGGAAGTTGATCCCGGCTTCCAGCGCCTGCCGGATCAGCGGGCGCGAGGCCTCCTCGTCGAGGGTCCACTCGTGGGTGCCGCGGTCCGGGAGGCCGTAGGTCATGCAGCCCAGAGAGATCCGCGAGACGTCCAGGCCGGTCGAACCGAGCTTCACGTACTGCATCGTTGCTGCTCCTGCCTTCGAGTTCGGTACCGCTTCGGAGCGTACGACTTCGTGAGTACTCGAAGTCGCGGATATGTGCGCACCCTTGACGGCCGGCACGGCCGGGCGCTTTGATCCTGGACGTGCCCGCGCGTGCGGCGCGGTACGCAGAGGTGCGCCCAGCCGGTAGCGGACAGGTTCCAAGCCCGGCCACAGTCGCCAGGACCGCGGCTCCATCCGGTCCGAGGCGGGGTCGTACCCGCGATTGATGGAGCGGACATGCCCGTCAAGGGTGTCTCCCGCGTCGGAGGTCTCGGGACGGCCGCGGTCCTGAGTGGCGCCGTCGCGACCGCGGCGGTCCTGACCTCGTGCGGAACCTCGACCACTTCGGCGCCGGTGCAACCGTCGCGCGCGGCACCGAAGAGCCCGTCGCGTCCGGCGTCTTCGCCGAGCCCGCCCCGCGCGGCGCCGTCGAAGAGCCCCACCCCGTCTGCGAGCGCCTCCCGTTCGGCGCTTGGAACGGTCCAACTCCCGCCGTTGCACGCCGCCTTCGACTACCAGATCGGCGGCGCCTATCCCCCGCCGGCCGGCGTCCGGATCGTCAGCCGCGACCGTACGGCGTCGCCCGCGCCCGGCCTCTACAACATCTGCTACGTCAACGCCTTCCAGGCCCAGCCGGACGAGCGCGCCTCCTGGCCCGCCGACCTGCTGCTGCGGGACGCGGACGGCGAGGTGGTCGTCGACGAGGACTGGGGCGAGGCGCTGCTCGACATCGGTACGGCGGCGAAGCGGGAGCGGGTGGCGGCGCGGGTGGACCGGTGGATCGACGGCTGCGCGGCCAAGGGCTTCGACGCGGTCGAGCCGGACAACTACGACAGCTACACCCGCTCCAGCGACCTGCTGACGGCGAACGACGCGACCGCCTTCATCACCCTGCTCTCCCGGCACGCGCACGCCCGGCAGCTGGCCATCGCCCAGAAGAACACCGTGGAGTTGGCGGGGTTCAGGAAGAAGCTCGGGCTCGACTTCGCGATCGCGGAGGAGTGCGCCGAGTACGACGAGTGCGGGGAGTACGCCGAGGCCTTCGACGACCGGGTCATCGTCATCGAGTACTCCGACTCCGGTCTGCGCAGGGCCCGTTCGGGCTTCGCCGGGCGGCTCAGCATCGTGCGCCGGGACATGGACGTGTCGACGCCCGGCAGCGCCGGCTACGTCCGCAAGGTGCGGTGAGGAGGCCGTGATGAGGAACGGGATGTCACGCCGTGGGCTGCTGCTCGGGGCGGCCGCGATCGGTGCCGCGAGTGGTTGTGCGGGCGGTGCCTCGGACGGGGTCGGTGCGGACGGCCGGGTGACCGTGGAGCTGTGGCACGGGCAGGTCGACACGGGCCGCAAGGCGGTGGAGGCGCTGGTCGCCGAGTTCAACCGGACCCATCCCGCGATCCGCGTGGACCCGGGTGGCGGTGGGGTGTTGGCCGACGCGATGCTCCAGAAGGTGACCGCAGCGCTCGCCGCCGGCTCCTACCCGGACATCGCCTACATCTTCGGCTCGGACCTGGCGAGCGTGGCGCGCAGCCCGCGGGTCGTCGATCTGACGTCCGCGATGCACAACGGGCCGACGCCGTGGGACACGTTCTGGAAGCCGGTGCGGGACGCGGTCACCGTCAACGGCCAGGTGCGGGCCGCACCCGCGGTGCTCGACTCGCTGGCCGTCGTCTACAACAGGAAGCTGTTCCGGCAGGCCGGGATCGACTACCCCAAGCCCGGCTGGAGCTGGGACCAATTCACCGACACCGCACGGCAGTTGACCGATCACGACCGGGGCGTCTTCGGCACCGGCTGGCCGGCTGTCGGCGACGAGGACACGGTGTGGCGGCTGTGGCCGATGCTGTGGGATCTCGGCGGCGAGGTCGTCGCACCGGACGGCAAGCACATCGGCTTCGCCGACCAGGGCGTACGAGCACTCCGGACGCTCGACCGACTCGGCCACGACAAGAGCGCGTACCTCGACACCAAGCCCGGCAGCGAACAGCTCTACCAGGTGTTCCTCAACAGCCGGATGGCCATGGTCGCCACCGGGCCGTGGGAACTCCCCGACATCATCAACGCGAAGATCGACTACGGGGTCGTGCCGCTGCCGACGTACAGCGGGCACGCGGTCACCATCTCCGGGCCCGACACGTGGACGGTCTTCGACAACGGTTCAGCCCGGTCCCGGGCGGCCGTGGAGTTCGTGCAGTGGATGAACTCGCCTGTCCACGACGTCCGTTGGGACGTCTCGGCGGGCGGGCTGCCGCTGAGCACGGGCACCGCGGCACGGCCGGAGTGGCGGGAGCACAGTGCTGGGACGGTCGGTCTCGACGTCTTCACCGACAGCCTGCGCTCGGCCCGCGTCCGGCCCGTGCACGCCGCGTATCCGCAGATCTCGCAGGCTTTGGGCGAGGCGATCGTCTCCGTGCTGCTCGGCCGGGACTCCCCCGAGAAGGCGCTCCGTTCGTGCGCCGACAAGGCCGACGCGGCCCTGCTGATCCCCAGGTGACTTCCCCCTTCCGGGAGACCCCGATGTCCACACTGCCCCGCGCCCTCACCCTTCCCGCACAGCCCGCCGCCGCTCAGGCCGCGCGCCGCGCCGCCCGCCGTCGCGCCCGCCAAGAACGGTCCACCGCCTGGGCGTTCATCGGTCCGTCGGTCGTGGTGATCCTCGGGCTGAGTGTCGTGCCCGTCGTCTGGTCGCTGCTGCTGTCGTTCCGCGCCGACGACCTGGTCACACCCGGCCGCTGGGTCGGCCTCGACAACTACCGCGCTCTCGCGCAGGACCCCAACTTCCGTACGGCGGTGGGCAACACGCTGCTGTACGCGGCTCTGTACGTGCCGCTCAGCCTGGTCGGCGGCCTGGCGCTGGCGTTGGCCCTCAACCGCCGGATCCGGCTCATCGGCCTGTACCGCACGCTGGTGTTCATCCCGTTCGTGGTGTCGGCGACCGCGCAGGGCGTGCTGTTCTCGTTCATCCTCGACCCGGAGTTCGGCGTCGCCAACGCGCTGCTGCACCAACTCGGCATCTCCGCACAGGGGTTCCTCGCCGACCCGGACCAGGCGCTGTACCTGCTGGTGCTGATCTCGCTGTGGAGCGGGGTGGGTTTCTGTGTCGTGGTGTACCTGGCCGCGCTCCAGGACGTGCCGCCCGAACTCGTCGAGGCGGCCCGCATCGACGGCGCGGGCCGGGTACAGGTGCTGCGCCATGTGACGCTGCCCGCGCTCACGCCGGTCACGGTGTTTCTGCTGCTGTGGCAGTTCATCACCTCGCTCCAGGTCTTCGACCTGATCTACGTGACGACGAAGGGCGGCCCGCTCGGTTCGACCACGGTGATCGTGTACTTCGTCTGGCAGCAGGCCTTCCAGATGTTCACCGCGGGCTACGGCGCCGCGTCCGCGTACGTCCTCGCGGTGGCCCTGCTGGTCGCGGGCGGCGCGCTGCGGGTCGTACGGCGGCGGCAGGGCCGTACGGACGGAGGGGCCCGATGAGGGCGCGGCGGGTGAGTGCGTGGCATCTGGTGCTGGCGCCGCTGGCCTTGTGCTTCGCGCTGCCGTTCGTGTGGCTGCTGCTCAGCTCGGTGATGACGAACGCGGAGATCAACCGCTTCCCACCAGCCTTGTGGCCCAAGGGGATTGACCTCGGCGGCTACCGCTATGTGCTGGGCAACGCAATGTTCCCGCGCTGGTTCGCCAACTCGCTGATCGTGGCGTCGGTGGCGGTGGTGTCGAATCTGCTGCTGGGGTCGCTCGGCGGGTACGCGTTCGCGCGGATGCGGTTCGCCGGGTCGCGGCTGTTGCTGGGGCTGATGCTGGCGACGATGGTCGTGCCGTTCCAGCTGACGATGATCCCGACGTTCCTGGTGATGAAGTGGTTCGGGCTGATCGACACGCTGGGCGCGCTGATCCTGCCGTCGCTGGTGACGCCGTTCGCGGTGTTCCTGTTCCGGCAGTTCTTCCTCGCACTGCCGAGGGAGATGGAGGAGGCCGCCTGGATCGACGGGTGTTCGCGGCTGCGGGTGCTGTTCTCGATCGTGATGCCGCTGGCCCGGCCGGCGCTCGCCACGGTCGCCGTACTCACGTTCCTGTCCACCTGGAACGACCTGTCGTGGCCGCTGATCGCGATCAACCACGACACCCAGTACACGCTCCAGTTGGGCCTGACGACCTTCCAGGGACAGCACCACACCAAGTGGTCGGCGGTGATGGCGGGCAACGTCATCACGGTGGTGCCGGTGCTGGTGGCGTTCCTGCTGGCGCAGAAGACGTTCATCCAGTCGCTGACGTCGAGCGGCCTCAAGGGATGAGCCCCGCACGATAGTTGACCCACCCTCAGAGGAGCCAGATGACCGACGTCAGGATCGCCTTCGTGGGCGCCGGCAGTGTGGTGTTCACGCAGGGCCTGCTCGCCGACCTGTTCGCGTTCCCCGAACTCGCCCGCGCCCGGATCGCGTTGCACGACATCGACCAGGAACGGCTCGCGACGGCGGAGGGCGCGGCCCGCCACATCGCCCAAGTACGCGGCGCCGAGCCGGAGATCAACGCGCACCTCGACCGCCGAGCGGCCCTCGCGGACGCCGACTTCGTCGTCAACATCGTCCAGGTCGGCATGAACGAGGCCACCCGCACCGACTTCGCGGTCCCGGCCCGCTACGGCCTGCGCCAGACGATCGCGGACACCCTCGGCATCGGCGGCATCTTCCGGGCGCTGCGCACCTTCCCGGTGCTCAGGTCACTCGCCGAGGACATGGCCGAACTCTGCCCGGACGCGCACCTGTTGAACTACACCAACCCGATGGCGATGAACCTCCTCTACCTGAGCCGCATCGCCCCCGCCCTCAGAGCGACGGGCCTGTGCCATTCGGTGTACTGGACGATGCACGACCTGTCCCAGCTGATCGACGTCCCCTTCGAGGAGGTCTCGTACCTCGCGGCAGGCGTCAACCACCAGTCCTGGGTGCTGCGTTGGGAGCGAGCGGGGCAGAGCCTCTACCCGCTCCTCGACGAGACGATCGCGAAGGACCCCGAACTCCTGCGCCGGGTCCGCGTGGACATGTACCGCCGCCTCGGCCACTACCCCACCGAGACCAGCGAGCACTCCGCCGAGTACGTGCCCTGGTATCTGCACCACCCCGAGGAGATCGAGCGGCTACGGCTGCCGGTCGGCGCGTACCTGGAGATCATCGAGGAGAACACCGCGAGCTACGACCGCACCCGCGAGGCCCTCGCCTCCGGCACCCCGCTCCCCGTCGAGGGCACGCTGGAGTACGCCCCGCAGATCATCCACAGCATCGTCACCGGCACACCCCGCACGATCTACGGCAACGTCCCCAACCGCGGCCTCATCGACAACCTCCCCGCCGACTCGGTCGTCGAAGTCCCCTGCCTGGTCGACGCGTCGGGCGTCCAGCCGACCTGGATCGGCGCCCTGCCCCCGCAGTGCGCGGCCCTCAACAGCGCCTACGTCTCCGTCACCGACCTGGTGGTACGGGCGGCCACGGACGGCGACCCGCGCCACATCCGGCACGCGGCGATGGCCGACCCGGCGACGGCGGCGGCCCTGCCGGTCGAGCGGATCTGGGACCTGTGCGACGACCTCGTCGAGGCGCATGGAGAGCTGCTGCAGCCGGAGCTGCGGGTCCGTCTGGGGCACTGAAGGTCGTCCGGCGTTGGTGTGACCCGCCCCCGCCCCCCGGCGTGGGGCGGCCGGGCGGCGGCCAGGGTCCCGCATCCTCGGCGCAGGCGACCGGCACCCGGCCGGTCGTCGCCGTACGGGAGGAACCCGGTGCCGAGACGTTCGACCAGATTGAGGACTCTGACGGGGGCGGCCGTGCTGTCGCTGGCCCTGGTGTCGCCCGCGTGGGGCGGCACGGACCCGGCGCCGTCCCCGCCCGAGCCGCCGTCGACCCTGTGCGCGCCCGCGGGCACCCTGCACGGAGCGCACGGGCAGCATGCCGTCGTCAGCCTCTGCGCGGGCAGCGGCACCCCGACCATGGCGGTCTCGGCTCCCGCGACCTGCGGACAGCTCAGGTCGGCCGTCCGGTACACGTGCCGCACCTCGGGCGCCTGGACCGCCGAGCGGGACGGCGGGACGGCCGCGTCCGGCACATTGCCCGGGTCGGGCCAGTATCCGGGCCCCGGGACGTACGCCTTCACGGCCACCGTGCACGTCCGCTCCGCGCCCGAGGGCGTGGACCTGCAGGGCACGGTCCACGCCACGCTGACCCTGACCGCGCCGAGGCCGAAGGTCACGCACGGCATCGAGGTCGACCGGAGCACGCTGCGGCCCGACTCCGTGACCATGCTGACGTACACGGTCCACCGGCACAGCGAGGAGGGCGACGGCAGCGCGCGCTTCGGGCTCATCGCGGAGGAGGGCACGGGCGCGGAGCTGACCACGTCCGACCCGCGCTGCGTCAACCCGCTCGTCGGCCGCCACCCGTCGCAGGACCGGCTCCCGCACGCCCTGGACTGCGCGCTCACCGATCTCCAGCCGGGGCACCCGGACACGGTGGTGGTCCGGGTCGCCCTCAAGTCCCGTTGTTCCACGGTGGTTTCGAAGCTGGGCTACTGGATGCCGCAGGGCCAGGCGCTGTACACCGGGGGCATGCTGGCGGGGCCGACCGTGACCTGCGGCTAGAGCAGGTCCAGCGCCCTCGCCCAGCCGAACTCCGGCCGTCCACCGTCGAGTTGGACCTCACCGGAGTACGGGTCCCCGAACCGGACGCCCATCCCGCGCAGCCGTACCAGGCTCTCCTGGTAGGCGGGGTGGGCCGCCAACGCGTCCGCCACACAAGGGAGTACGACGGTCGGGACACCCAGGCCGTACGCCTCGCACAGGGTGCCGAGGGCGAGGGTGTCCGCCGTGCCGGCCGCCCATTTGTTGATGGTGTTGAAGGTGGCGGGCGCGACGACCACGGCGTCCGGGGCCGGGAAGGGGCGCGGATCACCCGGCACGCGCCAGGCCGACCGGATGGGGCGGCCGGTCTGCGCCTCGACGGCGGCGATGTCGAAGAAGCCGGACGCGGCGACCGGGGTCGCGATCACCCCGACCTCCCAGCCCAACTCCTGCGCGGCGGCGATCAGTTGGCCGACGTCGGCAGCGATCCCGGCGGCGCAGACGACGACGTAGAGGAAGGGTTTTCCGTCGGGTTCGGTCATCCGGGAACCCTACTGTCCGGCCTGCGAGGACCACTGGATCAGGGGCCTACTGGAGCGGGAACGAGTGGCCGCGCTCGGACTCCGGTCGGGTGCCGAAGACGCGGCGGGCCTTCTCCTCGATGGCCAGGTCGTTGATGCTGGCCTCGCGCCGGGTCATCAGGCCGTGCTCGTCGAACTCCCACAGCTCGTTGCCGTACGACCGCCACCACTGCCCGTCGGCGTCCCGGCACTCGTACTGGAAGCGGACGGCGATGCGGTTGCCGTCGAAGGCCCACAGGTCCTTGCGCAGCGCGTACTCGTGCTCGCGGGACCACTTGGCGGTGAGGAACCCGACGATCTCGGCGCGGCCGGTGACGAAGGTGTCGCGGTTGCGCCAGACGGAGTCCTCCGAGTAGGCGAGCGCCACCCGCTGCGGGTCGCGGGTGTTCCAGGCGTCCTCGGCGGCCTGCACCTTCTGGGCGGCGGTCTCACGGGTGAAGGGCGGGAGGGGAGGGCGGTCGGCCATGGTCGTCTCCAGAGCGGAACGGGGCGGGACGGGACGGGACGCGATGGAGAACGTGCGTTCTCCAGGTGGCTGCTAACGTAGAGAACGCACGTTCTCACGTCAAGGAGGGGCCCGTTCAATGGACAGCGCAGTCGCCCGGGAGCAGGCGCTGGACGCCGCCGAGAAGCTGTTCTACGGGCGGGGAGTTCAGGCCGTCGGCATGGACGCCGTCCGCTCCGCCTCCGGGCTCTCCCTCAAGCGGCTCTATCAACTCTTCCCCGCCAAGGAGGAGTTGGTGGAGGCGTACCTCGAACGGCGTGACCTGCGCTGGCGCGGACGCCTCGCCGAACATGTCGCGCGGCACGATGATCCGCAGGAGCGGATTCCGGCCGTCTTCGACTGGCTGGAGGAGTGGTTCCGCGAGGCCGATTTCCGCGGGTGCGCGTGGATCAACTCGTACGGCGAACTGGGCGCGACCTCGGAGCGCGTGGTGGCCCAAGTGCGGGCGCACAAGCGGGCGTTCCGCGACTATCTCGCCGGTCTCGTGGCGGACGCGGGACTGCCCGACGTACTCGCCGGGCAGGTGTTCCTGCTGGCCGAGGGAGCCATGGTCACGGCGGGCATCACCGGGAGCGCGGAGCCTGCGGCGGAGGCGCGGGAGGCGGCCCTGGCGCTGTCGCGGGCGCGCTGAGATCAGGCCGCGGCGAGTGCCGTGAGCGTGGCACGGGCCCGGGTGAGCGAGGCCGCCGCCAGATCCTCCAGGCCGGCCAGCTGGGGCAGGACATCGACCCGGGTGAGTTCGGCGGCGACGAGGTGGAGGTGCTCCGGCGGTACGCCCAGGTTGCCGAAGTAGGCCTTCAGGTACGGCATTTGGAAGTCGAAGTGTTCGCGCGGGGTGCCGGGGCCGTATCCGCCGCCGCGTGCCATGACCGCGACCACGCGGGTGTGGCGCAGGAGGCTCTCGCCGGTGTCCGGGTCGGTGAGCGCACCGGGGAAGGTGACGCGGTCGATCCATGCCTTGAGGGTCGCGGGCACCGAGAAGTTGTACATCGGGACACCGAGCAACAGCGTGTCGGCGCCCAGCAGTTCGGTGATCAGCGGCAGGGTCAGCTCCCACTCGTGCCGCTCGGCGGCGCTCTCGATCAGCGCGGGAACCTTGGCGGGCGCGACGAACCCCTCGCGTTCCACACGGCGGCCGAGGGTGGTGTAGGCGGCAGTGATCGGCGGCACCGGTGCGGCGGACAGATCGCGGTGGCGGCAGTCCGCCGTGCTGCCGTGTTCGGTGCGCCACGTCCGCGCGAAGGTCTCGGTGAGTTGCCTGGTCACGGAGTCGGCGGTCGTGTCGGCGCTGGAGTCGATGTGCAGCAGCATGGTGTGGTCACCTCGGTCGGTTCCGGTTCGTCGGACAGGTGACGGAGCACGGCGAGGAAAGGTGACCCATGCGGGGGCACGACGAGTTGGCGGAGCGGTTCGAGGAGCGGCGCGGGCAGCTGCGGGCGGTCGCGTACCGGATGCTGGGTTCGCTGGGCGAGGCGGACGACGCGGTGCAGGAAACCTGGCTGCGGCTCAGCCGTACGGGCGACGACGGCATCGACAACCTCACCGCCTGGCTGACGACGGTCGTCTCCCGCATCTGCCTGGACATGCTCCGCACACGCGCGTCCCGGCGGGAGGATCCCTACGGCGACGACCTGCCGGAGCCGAGCACCGACGACCTGCCCGAGGACGAGGCCGTGCTCGCCGACTCGGTGGGGCTCGCGCTGCTGGTGGTGCTGGACACGCTGGGTCCGGCGGAGCGGGTCGCGTTCGTGCTGCACGACCTGTTCGCGGTGCCGTTCGACAGCGTCGCGGCGGTCTTGGACCGGTCCCAGCCCGCCGCGAAGAAGCTCGCCAGCCGGGCCCGGCACAAGGTGCGGGGCACGCCGGTGGTGCCGGGCGCCGAACTCGGCCGGCACCGAGAGGTCGTCGAGGCGTTCCTGTCCGCCGCGCGGGGCGGTGACCTCGGCGCGCTCCTCGACGTACTCGCCCCCGATGTCGTCCGGTACGCCGACCCCGCCGTGTTGCCGCCGGGCGTGGCGGCCGAGCTGCGCGGCGCGCGGGCGGTCGCGGAGGGGACGGTACTGCTGCGGCACCGGACCCGGTTCGCGACCGTCGCCCTCGTCGACGGGGACGTGGGGATCGTGGTCGCGCCGGGGGGACGGTTGCTGCTGGCTCTCCGGGTGCGGGTCGAGGGCGGGCGAGTTGCCGCGTACGAGGTGGTCGCGGGGCGGGAGGGGTTGCGGGGAGTCGAGGTCGGGGTGCTCGGGGTGGTGGGTTGAGGCAGGCGGGCTGGAGGGATCGGCTTCGCGGCAGGAGGAAGTGGCTCGACGGGCCGGCCACCGCCTCCTCAGGAACCGCTCAGCCCGGCCCGCCCGCCACCGCACTCAGGAACCGGCCACCCAGCAGCCCCGCCCCCATACGGAGCAGCCCGTTCAGCCCACCGCCCTGTCCGACACCGTGATCGCGCTCACCGGGCAGGCCCGTGCCGCCTCCCTGAGCATCGGGTCGTCGGTGTCCTCCTTGCCCGGCAGCACCGTGCTGTAGCCGTCGTCGTCCTGGGTGAAGACGCTCGGGGCAGCGAGGGCGCACTGGCCCGCCCCGATGCAGATGTCCTTGTCGATGTGGATTTCCGTGTGCATGGAGCGCAGCCTCTTACCAGGTCACGGGGAGTTCCAGCATCCCCTGGATCGTGTCGCCGGGTTTGAAGGGGATCTCCTCCGCAGGGACGGCCAGGCTCAGCGTGGGCAGCCGCTCGAAGAGGCTGCGCAGGGCGATCTCCAGTTCGGCGCGGGCGAGGTTCTGGCCGAGGCACTGGTGGATGCCGAAGCCGAACGAGACGTGGTGGCGGGTGGGCCGGTGCCAGTCCAGGGTGTCCGGGGCGGTGTAGACGTCTTCGTCGCGGTTGATGACCGCGGCCGAGAAGATCACGCCGTCACCGGCCCGGATCGTCGTGCCGTCCACCTCGATGTCCTCAAGGGCCTGCCGCATCAGCCCGTCCACGATGGACAGCGACCGCATCAGCTCCTCGACCGCGTCGGGCAACAGCCCTGGATCGTCCCGGAGTTCGGCGAGCCGCTCGGGGTGGAGCAGCAGCGTGTAGGTGCCCAGGGAGATCATGTTGGCGGTCGTCTCGTGGCCCGCGACGAGGAGGATGATCGCCAGAGAGATCAACTCCTCGCGGTCCAGCGCCCCTTCGCTCAGCTGGTCCCGGACGAGTTCGTCCAGCAGCCCCTCACCCGGACTCCGCTGCTTGCGGTCGATCAACTCGCCCAGATACGCCTCCAGTTGATCGCGGGCGTCCTGGCTGTCCTCGGCCTTCGGACCGCGCAGCAGGCGCCGGGACTGGGCCTCGAAGAACTCGTGGTCGGAGTACGGGACGCCGAGCAGCGCGCAGATCACCATCGAGGGAACGGGCAGCGCGAACACGGGCACCAGGTCGGCGGTCGGACCCTGGGCGATCATCGCGTCGAGCCGTTCGTCGACGATCCGCTGGATGTCGGGCCGCATCGCCGTGGCGCGTTTGACGGTGAAGGCGGGGATCATCATCCGCCGCTGGGTGCGGTGCTTGGGGTCGTTCTCACCGAGCAGGGCGACCTTGCGGTTCCGGACCGCCGCGAACCGTTCGTTGGTCGCGGGGAAATCGGGCCGGCTGCGGTCGGTGGACAGCCGCTGGTCGGCCAGCAGTGCGCGGGCGGCGGTGTGCCCGGTGACGAGCCACGCCGTGCGGCCGTCGTAGAGCGTGATGCGGGTCAGAGGGCGGGCGCCGCGGAGGGGGTCGTAGCCGGCGGGCGGGTGGTAGGGGCAGGTGCGGTCCTGTGGGAAGGAGACGGGTTCGGGCTGGTCGGTCAGATCCGTCAGTTCCGTCAGATCCGTCATGGAAGACCTCGCAGACGAAGAGTGCGTCTTGCCGATCTTCATTAGATGCCCGAGGCACCTATGGGGCCACCTGAAGTTCGGCCAGATCGGTGGTGCCTACAATCTGGCCGAACCTGATGGCCCCGGCCGACCCGACGATCACGGTCGCGGGACCGGTCCAACGTCACCCGCCCGCGACCGGAGTCCCGCCGTCCGCCGGGGCGAAGGCCAGGGACACGGCGAGGCTGTCCTCGTACACGTGGTGACGGACGATCAGCCCGTCCCGGACGGTCAGATGAAGGGCGAACCTGGCGCGATACGACCGTCCGGTGGGCCTGGCGGTCAGCCGGATCTCGCCGAGCACCACCGCGTCCTCGCCGTCGACCAGGATGCGCTCGATCTCCGTGCCCACCTGTCCCGGCACATGGTGGGCGGCGAGATCCCGGAAGTGGCCGGCGGCGTCGGCGCGGGTGGCGCGGTGCCGGATCCACGGGGTGGCGGGACGGCCGTGCTCGTCCTCGGGCCAGTCGAGCCGCCAGTCGACGTGCTCGGCGTACAACTCGGCGATGCCCTCCGGCTCGGTGTGGCCGATCCGGTGCAGCAGGTCGGCTACGACGGTGCGGGTGGTCGGGGTCGTGGACATCGGGCGCTCTCCCTCGGCCGGTGGTCGTGCGGGGTGCCGACTGTGCCGGAGAGGTCCTTCCGGTGCGATTACCTCCGAGGTCGTCACCCGGTGGAGGGGGCATGGCCGAAGAGAGTCGCGGTATGGATGAATCACGCACCGGCTGGTGTTGAATCTCGGTGCCAGACAGCCGTAGAACGCGAGATGGGACGAATGCCATGCCTCTTGAGGGCGAGTACGAACCCAGCCCGTCGCAGTGGGTACGCGACCAGGTCGAGCTGTACGAGAGCTCCGGCGGCACCAAGGGGACGACGTTGATGGACACGGGTCTGCCCGTGATCCTGCTGACGACGGTGGGCGCGAAGAGCGGGAAGATCCGCAAGACCCCGCTGATGCGTGTCGAGCACGACGGGGTCTACGCCGTCGTCGCCTCGCAGGGCGGCGCGCCCACGCATCCGGTGTGGTACTTCAACGTCCAGGCCGATCCGCACGTCGAGCTGCAGGACGGACCGGGGAAGTGGGACCTGACGGCCCGCGAGGTCACAGGCGACGAGAAGGCCGCGTGGTGGGAGCGGGCGGTCGCCGCGTATCCCCCGTACGCCGAGTACCAGACGAAGACGGACCGGCAGATCCCCGTGTTCGTCCTCGAACCGGCCGCCGGAAGCTGAGTACCGGGGGCTGACCGGCCCGGAGAGATTTTCTTGTCTCCGGGGCGCATGAACCGGTGACCGTCGGGCATCCGACGTTCAGGCCCCGCCGCGCTCCCCCGTCGCGGCGGGGCTTTTCCGTGCCTCCTCCACCGGCCGGTCGGTGATGTCCAGGAAGATCTCGCCGGCCTCGGACACGGCCTCGCCGAGCGACCGCTTGATGCGCATCGAGACCTCCTCGACCCGCTCGCTGTCCATCCCGGGAACCAGGTCGATCCGCGCGGCGACCATCGTCGAGTCGAGCCCCATCCGCATCGTGAACAGCGCCTCGACGCTGTCGATCTCGGGCTCCGCCGCCAGCAACTCGCGGATCCTGTCGCTCAGTTCGGGGTCGACGGCCTCGCCGATGAGCTGGTCGCGGGCGTCACGGCCCAGGCGGTAGGCGACGTAGCCGAGCAGCACTCCGATCGCGATCGACGCGGACGCCTCCCACACCACCTGCCCGGTGATCATGTGCAGCGCCATGCCGATGACGGCGAGGGTCACGCCGAGCACGGCCGTGCCGTCCTCCGCCACGACGGTCCGCAGCGCGGGGTCGCGCAGCGCGTCCATGCCACCGCCCTGGGCGCGCACCTGGTGCAGGGCCCGCAGCAGGGAGATCCCCTCCACGACCAGGGCGACGGCGAGCACGATCAGGCCCACCGCATAGCCGGTGGACGACTCCTCGGCGCCGTCGCGCAGGGCCTCGATCCCCTGGAACACGGAGAAACAGGCACCCATCACGAAGATCCCGACGGCCGCGAGCAGCGACCAGAAGAACCGCTCCTTGCCGTACCCGAAGGGGTGCCGGCTGTCGGCGGGACGGCGGCTGCGGCGCAGGGCCGCGAGGAGGAACACCTCGTTGAGACTGTCGGCCACGGAGTGCGCGGCCTCCGAGAGCAGCGCGGGCGACCCCGCGACCAGACCCCCGACGCCCTTGGCGGCCGCGATCACCAGGTTGGCGGCGAGCGCGACGAGGACGGTGACGCGGGTCTTCCGGTCGGATGCGTGGTCCGCCTCACGGTCACGGTCGGGCGGGTGATCCTTCGTAGGGTCGGCAGCTGTGTCGCTCATCCACGCCGACTGCCCCTGAGGGTGCTGCTCACACCCTCTACCGAAGGACCGGTTTCGATGACACCGTCGGGACGGCGACCGTGCCGACCCGCCCGTTCGTCCGCAGAAGGAGATCCGCGTGGCCAAGATCAAGAAGAAGAAACTCCCCCTCGTCTACCAGCCCGTCGGCCTCGTCCTGGGCCTGGTGAGCGGTGCCCTCGCCGGCCGTGCCTTCCGCGCCACGTGGAAGGCGATACGGCACGAGGACAACGCCCCCGACCCGCTGGACCGGGACCGCGGCTGGGCCGAGATCCTGCTCGCCGCCGCGCTCCAGGGCGCCCTCTTCGCCGTGGCGCGCAGCGCGGCGGACCGCACCGGCGCGAAGGCCATCGAACGCTCGACCGGGATCTGGCCGGCGAAGGACAAGGGCGGCCGGGAGTAAGGCAGTTGGGACCGGGGCGGCCGGGAGAGAGGTCGCTCAGGCCGGATCGGCGGCCGTCGGCGGTACCGGGCGGAGCGTGAAGGAGTGGCCGGCCGGGTCCGCGTACACGCGCTCCTCGTACGGGCCCGGCATGTCCTTGGTCTCCAGCGGGCGGCCGCCGAGTCCGACGATGCGGCGCTCCGCCTCGTCCAGGTCCTCCACCAGGAAGTCGAGGTGGACCTGTTGGTTGTTCTCGGCGCGGGGCCAGCTCGGCGGGGTGGCGCTGAGGTCCCGGCGGAACGCCAGCCGGGTGCCGTCGGCGCCCCTGATCTCCACCTGGTCGAGGGTGATGTCCGTCTGCTCGCCGTCCAGCAACTCCGTGTAGAACACGGCGAGTTTCTCCGGCTCGACCGCGTCGAGCACCACGAAGCCAGCGTTGACCAATGCCATGGGTCCTCCGAAGATTCAGGCGGGCAAGGGTCGAGTCCGGTTGCCTCGCCCCCAACGGATATCCCCGTTCGGCCAGTTGATGCCGAGAACCGGAGTCGATCAACGAACCTGCAACAACCGCACGGCTCCCCTGGTTCGGGTGGGACACGGGATGCAAGAGTGAGGCCGGTGAAGCCCCGTATCGCCGTAGTGACCCTCGCCTTCTGCACCGCGCTCGCTCCACTCAGCGGATGCGGGAGCGGCACCGGCGCCCATGGACCGGCCCCGTCCTCAGGAGGACCGACGACGGCCGCCGCGAGCCGAACTCCCGCTCCGGGCAAGGGTTCCAAGGACCCCGACGACATCAACGGCGACGGTCACCGCGACCTCGTGGTGCCGATCGTCGTCGGTGGCGGCGAGGGCGCCACCGACGAACGCGTCGCTGTGGTCTACGGATCGGCCCAGGGCCTCGACCCGTCGACACGCACGGTCTACCGCCGCGCCGACCTGGGCCTGCCCGAACCCGGCAGGCAACTCCTCGCCCCGAAGGGCTCGTTGTCCTCCGCCGACCTCACCACCGCCGATCTGGACGGCGACGGCTTCCCGGACTTCGTCACCACCGTCCAGGGCGCGATGACCTCGGACAACAACATCACCGCCCCGCGCACCCTCCCGTACATAGCGTGGGGCGGCCCGGGCGGACCGACGGCGAAGACCTCCGCCACACCGGTCCAACTCCCGCAGAGCGCCACGACGTTGGGCATCAAGTCCGTGGTGCGCGGCGACTTCGACGGCGACGGGCACCACGACCTCGCCGGGTTCGCCTACAACCACTCGTCCATGGTGGTGATGTACGGCCCGTTCACGCGCTCGGGCGCACCCGCACGCACCGACACGAGCCTCCCCTGGGCGGACGGCGATCTCACCGCCGACGCCATCGCCCCGTCCGGCACGCCCCGCGCGACCTCGCTCCTGATGCACGCGGTGAGCGACGGCGAGCAGTCCGGCAACACGCTCCACACCGCCCATCGAGGTTCCCAACTCTCTGGTACCGGAAGGCAGTTGAGGAGCGGCAACGCCCACGCGTTCGGCGACTTCGACGGCGACGGGCAGCGCGATGTGGCGGTCGGCGACGACGGCAGCCGTAACGACGAGCCCGGCTACGAGACCGAGCCGGCCGACGTCGACGGTTCGCTCGCCGTGTATCCCGGCGCCGGCGGCGCACCGGTGACGTACCGGCTCCCCGAGGCGCCGAAGTCCGCGCGCACCCCGTACGGGCCCGGTGGCTACCTGTCCGCCGACCCGGACGGCGACGGCCGTGACGGCATCCTCGTCGGCACGTACGAGGGCGCGACGCTCATCGACGGCACCCGGCGGACCACGGTCCTGCGCGACGGGCCCGCCGCGGAGGACGGCAGGAAGATCCCGGCGACGTGGCGGCACGCCCGGCCCGCGGGAGCCGCCGACTTCGACGGTGACGGCACGGACGAACTGGTCCTGAACTGGGGCGCGGACGCGAAGTTCGGCACCTACGGCGAGGACCCCACGCGCTGGTGGATCACCGACGGCACGACGACCGCGAACAAGACGACGTTCACGACGACGGCCTTCGCCCCACGCTCCTCACAAGCCCCGCGCTCCTCATAGCGATCGGGCTCAATCGGGCTCAGTCGGCTACCAGCCACTCCCCGTCGCGCATCAGGTCCCGCCCCTTCAGCTCGTTGGCCTCCCGCCATGCCTGCACCCGCTGCGGACGGATCCTGAAGTACAGGTAGGGCGTGGTCAGTTGGCGCGGATCGAAGCCGGTCTTCGAGGCGAAGATCTCGGCGTCCTCCTCGGGCAGGTCGGCCGGCGTCAGCATCACCACGGTGCCCTCGATCATCACGACGTCCCGGGTGGGCCCGATGCCGAGCCGGGCGACGCCGGTGGAGACGAGGTTGCGGCCGGTGGGACTCGCGGCCGGCGTCGCGAACAGCAGGGTCGTGCCGTCCCACACGAACGACAGCGGAACGAGATAGGGCGCTCCCCCGTCCTCACCGGCCGTGGCGACCCAGGCGTCCTCGTCGTGCTCCAGCCGACGGAGCGTGTCCTGCAGGCGCTGCTTCGCGGTACGTGCGGGCTCTTGAGTCATGGCCCCAGTCTGCCGCTCAGCCCTCCTCCGCCGCCGCCCGGATCTCGGCGAGCCGCGCCCCCGCAGCAGTCAGCAGCAGATCCAGGGCGGCCGGGTAGGAACTGTGCCGCATGGTGGCCACGAGGTGCCGGGCCGTGGCCGCGATGTGCGGGTACGTGTCGGCGGGCAGCCGCGCGTACGTCGCCTGCCATACGGCCGCCTCCGCCTCGCGGGCCGGCTTCGGCATGGCCGTGTTCGCGGAGTCGAGGGCACCGAAGGCGAGGGCCTGGTCGACGTAGGCGTGGTAGATCCGCACCGCCTCGGCGTCGGGGAACCCGGCCCCGCGCAGCACCCCGAGGATCGCCTCCACGGCCTGGATCTCGTACACCCGCCCGGTCACCCGGTACGCGCTGAGCACCGCCGCCCTCGGATGCGCGAGCGCGCCCGCGTGCATGCGCAGGCCCAGGTCCCGCAGGTCGGCCCGCCAGTCGCCGCTGGGCCGCCAGGTGCGCAGCGTCCGGCCGATCAGCTCATCCGCGACGGCCAGCATCAGGTCGTCGGTGTGCCGGAAGTAGCGGTACAGGGAGCTGGGGTCGGCACCGAGGGCGCGCCCGAGCCGGCGCACGGACAGGGCATCGGTCCCATGCTCCTCGATCAGTCTGAGGGCGGTCTCGACGATCAGTTCCTCGGACAGGACGACGCCCTGCTTGGTGGGGCGTCTGCGCCGCCGGTCGGCGGCCGGCACGACACGCTCGCTCATTAGAGGACCATCCCTTCTGCTCGGGTCCGGGTGGCCGCACCTTACGACAACACCGTTGACCTGTTAAGGGCACGGGCAGTTTCATGTGCGTTCACCGGGGCCGTTCGGGCCCCCCGGTGCGAGCGGAGAGCACGCCATGATCGACACGCCACCCCCGTCGGGGCCCGCACTGCGCAAGTCCCTCGGTCTGCTGGACGGCGTCGCCATCGCCGCGTCCAGCACCGCCGCGACCACCAGCATCGGCATCGGTCTGGGCGTGACCGCCGGGGTGGTCGGGCTGCATCTGCCGGCCATCATGCTGCTCGCGTTCCTGCCGATCCTGGGCATCGCGGGCGCCTACTCCCGGCTGAACAAGGTCGAGCCGAACGCGGGCAACGGCTATGTGTGGGTGGGCCGTTCACTCACTCCGTGGCTGGGCTTCCTGGTCGGCTGGGTGAACATCGTCGCGACGATCGCGTTCCTCGCCTACACCACGGCGGTCACCGGCTCGGCCATGATCCAGCTCGCCGGTGAGGCCGGAGTGCACAAGGCGGGCGGCCTCACCCTCGACCCGGGCTCGACGGCACAGACGACCGCCGTGGGCATCGTGATCCTCGTCGCCGTCACCCTCACCGCCGTGACCGGCGTCCGCACGGCCGCCCGCCTCCAGACCGGACTCCTGATCTTCGAGTACGTCGTCCTGCTCGGCTTCTGCGGCTACGGCATCGTCACCGGCCCGCACGCGTTCAGCCTGAGCTGGTTCGACCCCTTCGCGATCCCCTCGGCGTCGGCACTCGCGCAGGGCCTGCTGCTCTCGGTGTTCTGCTACTGGGGATTCGAGGCCGCGTTCACCGTGAACGAGGAGGTCCGCGACCCGCGCGACGCGTCCCGGGCCGGGCTCATCACCCTGGTGACGATGCTGGGCCTGTTCCTGCTCGGCTCGATCGCCTTCCAACGGGTGCTGTCCGAGGACGAGTTGGCGGGCCACGGCGCCCAGGGCCTGGCGTACTTCGGCGACCGCCTCGCCTCCCAACCCCTGGCCGCGCTCCCCCTGGTCGCCCTGATGTTCTCGGCGGTCGCATCCCTCCAGGCGGGCGTCATCCCCACCGCCCGAGGCATGTTCGCGATGAGCCGCGACCGCACCCTCGGCCCGATCTGGTCCAAGGTCAGCTCCCGCTACGGCACTCCTGCCCTCGGCACCCTGCTGATCGGCGCGCTGGCAACGGCAGTCGCGGCACTGGCGCTGGTGATACCCCGCCTCGCCGACATGATCATGGCCACGGTGAACGCCGTCGGAATCGTCGTAGCGCTCTCCTACGCCCTGACCGCCCTGGCCGCCGCCGTCCGCTTCCGCGCTCTCCTGCGGGAGGACTGGCGGCAGGGCGTGCGCGCGGTCGTCCTGCCCACGCTGAGCGCCATCTCCCTGCTGGGACTGGGCGGTTACCTCTGCTGGTCCTTCTACACCTCCACCGATCACCTCGAAGTCAGCGCGGACAACGGCTGGTTCCTCCTGCTCACCCCGCTGGCGATGATCGCGTCCGGCTTCCTGGCCGCCGCGTGGGCGAAGTGGGTGCGCAGGTCCCCGTACTTCCACTCGGGCCGAGGCACCGACGCCGACGCGCCGCAGCTCCTCGCCACCTCCCGCTAACCCCGCAAGGATACGAACCATGCACGCAGACCTCCTCTTCACCAACGGCCATGTCCTCACCCCCGAGGGCCGCACCGCGACCGCCGTGGCCGTCACGGGCGACCGGATCACCGCCGTAGGCCATGCCGAGGTGCACGACTTCGCCGGGCCGCGTACCCAAGTCGTCGATCTGGCCGGGCGGTTGCTGTTGCCCGGGTTCCAGGACGCGCATGTGCATCCGGTGCCGGCGGGGCTGGAGCTGACCCAGTGCGATCTGACGCGGGCCAAGACGGCGGAGGACACGATCGCCGCCGTGCGGGCCTACGCGGACGCGCATCCCGAGCGGGAGTGGATCACCGGGGGCGGGTGGTCGATGGAGGCGTTCGAGGGTGGTACGCCGACGAAGGAGCTGCTGGACTCGGTCGTACCGGACCGGCCGGTGTATCTGCCCAACCGGGACCATCACGGCGCCTGGGTCAACAGCCGGGCCCTCCAACTCGCGGGCATCACACGGGACATGCCCGACCCGGCGGACGGCCGCATCGAGCGGAACGCGTCCGGCGAACCGGCCGGGACGCTTCAGGAGGGGGCGATGCAGCTCGTCGGTCGCCTCACGCCACCGGCCACCCAGGCCGACCGACTCGCCGCACTGCTGCACGCCCAACGACATCTGCACGCGCTCGGCATCACGGCCTGGCAGGACGCGCTGGTCGGCGAGTTCCTCGGGATGGACGATCCCTCGGACGCGTATCTCGCCGCCGCCAGGGAGGGCTCGCTCACCGCGCGGGTCGTCGGCGCGCTGTGGTGGGACCGGGAGCGCGGGGCCGAGCAGATTCCCGAACTGGTCCAGCGGCGGGACGAGTTGAGCCACGGCCGATTCCGCGCGAGCAGCGTGAAGCTGATGCTGGACGGGGTCGCCGAGACCGGCACGGCCGCCCTGCTCGACCCGTACCTCGACAAGTGCGGCTGCGCGACGGCCAACCGGGGAACCAGCTTCATCGATCCAGACCAACTGCCCAAGTACGTCACCGAGTTGGACGCGCTCGGCTTCCAGTGCCACTTCCACGCGCTGGGCGACAGGGCCGTACGAGACGCTCTGGACGCGGTCGAGGCGGCGCGGGCCGCGAACGGGCCGAGCGACACCCGGCCACACCTCGCGCACCTTCAGGTAGTGCACCCGGACGACGTGGTGCGGTTCGCACGCCTCGGCGCGGTGGCGAACATCCAGCCGCTGTGGGCCGCGCACGAACCGCAGATGGACGAGCTGACGATTCCGTTCCTCGGGCCCCAACGGGCCTTGTGGCAGTACCCGTTCGGGGCGCTGCTCCGGTCCGGGGCCACGCTGGCCGCAGGCAGCGACTGGCCGGTGAGCAGTCCCGATCCGCTCCAGGGCATCCATGTCGCGGTGAACCGGGTCGAACCCGGGGGCGCCGGGCCGGTGTTCCTGCCGGGCGAGCGCCTCGACCTCGCGGCGGCGGTCACGGCGTACACGGCGGGTTCGGCGTACGCGAACCATCTGGACGACACAGGCCGCATCGCGGAAGGGGCGTTGGCGGATCTGGTGGTCCTGGACCGCGATCCGTTCGCCGCTCCGCCGGAGGAGATCGGGGAGACGCAGGTAGCGCTTACTTATGTGGGAGGGACGGGAGTGTACGCAGCTCAGGAGGCATGAGCAGTAACGGGGATCACGATCGGGGCGCGGTGTAGATCATCTAGGCTCTGGGCAGCCTCGTAACCGCTTGTGGGACCAACTTTCGTACCACGAAGCGTAGTTCGAGGGCGCGGGCGGTCGAACGGACCGCCCGCTCGCAGTGGGGGGCCTCAGTGTTCCGTCTCCCGAAAGGAAGCGCATGCCTCAGGACGTCACCTTCGACCTCCCCTTCGACACTCCCGTCAGTGACCATCTGGAGTACGCCCGAGCCCGTCATCTGCGCTGGATCTGGGACATGGGCCTGGTGCGAAGCCAGGCCGGGTTCGAGGAGTACCGGTCGTGGGATCTCCCGCAGGCCGCGGCCCGCACCTATCCGCACGCGTCGGCCGCGGACATGGTCGTCCTGATGAACTGGTTCTCGCTGGCGTTCCTCTTCGACGACCAGTTCGATGCGAGCCAACCGGACCGCGCCGACCGAATACTGGAAGTGGCACGGGAGTTGATCGTCACGCCGCTGCGTCCGGCGGGCAGCAGGCCCCGGGTGGTCTGCCCGATCACCGTGGCCTGGGCGCAGGTCTGGGACCACCTTTCGGATGGCATGTCCCTGACCTGGCGGACCCGGTTCGCCGCGTCCTGGGGCCGGTTCCTGGTGGCGCACTGCGAGGAGGTCGACCTGGCGGCGCGGGGCATCGCGGGCACGCTGGACCTCGACGAGTACACGGAGTTCCGGCGCCGCACGGTCGGCATCCACCACAGCATCGACGCCGGCGAACGCAGCCGGGGCTTCGAGGTCCCGGCCCAGGTGCAGGCGCATCCGCTGATGGAACGCATGCGTGACCTCGCCGCCGACACCATCGGCTTCATGAACGACATCCACTCCTTCGAACGCGAACGCCGCCGAGGCGACGGCCACAACCTGATAGCCGTCCTCCACCGGGACCGCGGCCTGTCCTGGGAAGCGGCAGCCGAAGAGGCCTACCGGATGACAACCGCCTGCCTCACCGAGTACCTCGAACTGGAGGCCCAAGTCCCCCAGATGTGCGACGAGTTGGCCCTGAACGAGGACGAACGCCTCCGGGTGCGACAGGGCGTGGAAGCCATCCAGCACTGGATCAACGGCAACTACGAGTGGGCGCTGGTGTCGGGTCGCTACACGGCGGCGAAGGAAGGCCCGGCGGCGAAAGCGGAGTTGGCGGGCAAGGGCTCGGTGGACGATCTGTTGGCCGTCTGAGACGGGGGCGAGCTGCCCGGCCAAGGGCTGGGCAGCTCGCCTGCTTCCAGGGGCGCGGAGCTGTATCGATTTACGGCTCCGCCGCGTACACATGACGACCGGCTCACACGGCGAACTCAACAGGCAGACGGTCCAACCGCGACTCCCACGTGGACGCCGTAGAAGTCAGCTCCTCCGCGGTCACACCCAACCGCAACCCTGGCAGCCGATGCAGCAGCACATCCACCCCGACCTCAAGAATCGCCTGCCCGATACTCTGCCCCGGACACTCGTGCGACCCCGAACTGAACGCCAGATGCGAGTGGTTGCCCTGCACGGACACCCCCGCATCGGGCCGAACCTCGGGATCAACGTTGCCCGCGGTCAGCCCAAGGACGAGCAGGTCGCCCTCCTCGATCCGATGCCCCCCGAGCTCAAGATCCGCCGTAGCGAACCGCCCCGGCAGAACGGCCAACGGCGGGGTGTCCCACATGACTTCCTCGACAACGGCTGAGACGGTCAACTGCCCACTCACCAGACCGGACAGCCGGGACGCATCCGTGAGGATCCGCTGCAACACCCGAGCCAGCAAGTTGCTCGTGGTGGTGTGCGCGGCGATCAGCACAAGCCGCAGATGCATGACGACCTCTTCCGCGTCGAGCCCGGCCGGATGCTCGATCAGCGCGGTGGTGAAGTCGGAACCCGGCTCGGCCCGCTTGCGCTCGGCGAGTTCACCGAGGATCTCGATGATGCGGTCGTTGTGCAGCAGGGCGTCTTCCCCACCCTTGAGAACCTGCGCACTGGACTCGACCAGCCGGTTCCCGTCCCCCGCGGGAAGCCCGAGGATGCGGGTGAGGACGAGCATCGGCAGATACTCGGCGTAGTCCGCCACCAGATCGGCGCGGCCGGCGTCCGCGAACGCGTCGATCTGCTTGTTGGCGAAGTAAGTCGCGTGCCGCCGGACACCCCGCCCGGCCGCCGCCAGCAGCCCGTCGGTCACCGCGCCCCGCAGCCGACGGTGCGGTTCGCCGTCCTGCGAGACGCAGTCCGGCCGCCACCCGACCATCGGCATGATCGGCGAGGTCTCCGCGACCCGCCCCTCCCGCCAGTCCCGCCAGATCCGCGCGTCCCGGGAGAACTGCCGGGGACTGTCCAGCACCCGCCGGTTGTCGCGGTACCCGAGCACCAGCCAGGCGGGCACGTCCCCTTCGAGCAACACCGGTGCCACGGACCCGTGTTGCTCGCGCAGCCGCTCGTAGATGCCGCGCGGATCGGTCGCCGCGTCCGGCCCGTACAGCCGGGTGAGGTCGTCATCCGAGCCATGGGCGACAGGGCAACCCCTCGGAGCATCGGGGCCGTTTAAGGTCTGGTCGGTCATCGGGGCTCCAGTGCGACGACGGCCGAGCGTTCCTTCAAGTGCCGTATCAGCGCGACCAGTACGTCACGGCTGGAGGAGCGGTCGCGGGCGTCGCAGGCCACGACGGGGATGTCCGGGGAGATGTCGAGGGCGTCCCGTATCTCGTCGACCGGGTGCTCCGGGGAGTCGGGGAAGACGTTCAGCGCGATGACGAACGGGACGTCCTGCCGTTCCATCTCCTCGATCGCCCGGAAACTGGAGGCGAGGCGGCGCGTGTCGACGAGGACCACCGCGCCGAGCGCGCCCTTGAACAGGCCGTTCCACAGGAACCAGAACCGCTCCTGGCCCGGGGTCCCGAACAGGTAGAGGACCAGTTCGTCGTTGATGCCGATCTTGCCGAAGTCGAGGCTGACGGTGGTCTCCGTCTTGTCGGTCACCCCGATGAGGTGGTCGACGCCGGCGCTCGCCTGGGTGAGGGTCTCCTCGGTGGTGAGCGGCTTGATGTCACTGACCGAGCGGACCATCGTGGTCTTCCCGGTGCCGAAACCGCCGGCGATCATCACCTTCACCGAGCGGGTCCCGTCCCCGGCCGGGGAGCCGGGATGGTCAAAGCCTTTGAAGTCCACTGAGTACCTCCTCAAGGAGCGCGAGGTCGGGCCCGCGACCGGCGTCGTGCGCCGGGATGGGGTCACGGGCTTCGACGCGGTCTGCCTCCAGCAGATCCGCCAGCAGCACCGCGAGAATGTTGAAGGGCAGTCCGAGGTGGGCGCCGAGTTCGGCCACCGACAGCGGCTCGCGGCAGCGCCGGAGGATCTCTTCGTGCTCGTGCTGCATGCCCGGTACGGGTGCGGCGCGGGAGACGATGAGGGTCGCCACGTCGAGGCTCGACGCCGAACCGCCCGGTCCGCTCCGCCCTCCGGTGAGGACGTAGTAACGCTCCAGACCGGAGGGGTCTACTGGCCGGCGGGGAGCACTCATCCAGAGTGCTCCTCCAGGCGCGCGGTGGTGCCGAGGAGTTCACCCATCCTGCGGGCCAGGTCCCGCATCTGGTGTCCGAGCAGGCCCTGGTCGAGGCCCTCCCGGGCCAGCACGCCGAGATACGTCTCCACACCCGCGCGGACGACGAAGAGATGGCCGCCGTCGACCTCGATCATCGCCAACCGCAACTGCCCGGCGTACTTGGGGAACTGCTCGGCGACGGGCTGGGCCAGCGCCTGCAGGCCGGCCACCACGGCCGCGAAGCGGTCCACGTCGTCGGGGTCCTCCGCGCCGAAGGAGGTGATCGCCTTGCCGTCGCTGGAGGCCACGAGGGCGAAGCGGATCTCCGGGATGCTCTCCACCAGATCGCGGAGCGCCCAGCTCACGTCGGTTCCCTGTTGCGTCATGTGGACTCGTCGCTCTCTTCAGTGCTGTGCTCGGTGAACTCGCGGCCTGCGGACGCCGGTTCCTCCCCCGGGGCCTCCCGGCCGGCCGTGGCGAAGGCCGCCAGGCCGGTGAAGGAGGCGTCGGGCGGTACGGCGGAGACGGCCATCTCCCCGGTCCGCCCGGCCGGTTGGGGCCGAGCCGTCTCGCCACGCTTGCTACGGCGCCTGGGCAGCCCGCCGGGTGTGGTGTCCTCCGCCTCGACGGTCTCCGCCGGAGCCTGGGCGACGGCGGTGCCGCGGCTCGCCGCCGCGGTCGCGGCCGTCGCGGCGGCCTGGAACGAGGGGGTGCCGGTGACGGCGGACGCGGGCAGCTGGCTGAAGTACTTGTGCGGGACCACGACGACCACCGAGGTGCCGAGCCAGGGCGAGTCCGCGAAGGTGACGCGGATGCCGTAGCGGCGGGCGAGGGTGCCGACGACGCGCAGGCCGATGCTGGCGTCCTCGGAGACACCGCCGAGTCCGGGGCCCGCGCCGGTGCCGGCGAGGGCGTGCTCGGCCTCGCGCTTGGACTCCTCGCTCAGGCCCTTGCCGGAGTCCTGGATCTCGATGCCGACGCCGTTCGGCACCTCCTTGCCGGAGACGATGACCGGCTCGGTGGGCGGCGAGTAGCGGGCCGCGTTGTCCAGGAGGTGGGCGAAGATCAGCGTGAGGTGGTCCACCAGACCGCCGTCGACGCCGAGTTCGGGCAGATGGCGTACGTCGACGCGGTGGAAGTCCTTGATGCGGCCGATGCCGCCGCGGACCACGCTGAGCAGGCGCTGCGGTTCCTGCCACTGCCGGCCGGGCCGGTCCGAGCCGCCGAGCACACCGACGCTCGCGGCGAGACAGTCGGCGGGGCCGATCTCCTGGTCCAGCTCCATCAGACCGCGGGCGACGGCGGGCAACCGCCCGTGCTCGCCCTGCAGTTCGTGCAGTCGGCCGCGAAGCTTGCTGGTCAGTACGTGGATGCGGTTGCCGATGCTGATGACGGCCTGCTCGGCGGCGGTGGAGCGGTTGAACTCCTCCTCGACGCCGATGAGCGAGAGACGCAGCACCTTGCGCAGTTCGGCCTGGAGCTCGGCGCTGACCTTCGCGCACTGGCTCGTCACCGGCAGCAGGTCGTCGATGGCGTCACCCGCGCGCAACTGCTGGAGCGCCTCGGGGAGTTGCTCGTCGGCGAGGCGGGCCACGGCGGCGAGCTGGTGGGCCAGCTGCTCCTGCCAGACCTCGGCCTGGTCGGCGAGCTGCGCCTCGTAGGACGTGGCCTGGTCGGTCAGCCGCTCCTCGTACGCCCGTGCCTGCTCGGCGAGTTGGGCCTCGTAGGCGCCGGAGGTGTCGGCGAGCCGGGTCTCGTAGACACCGGCGTGCTCGGTCAGCTGCGCCTCCAGCGTGGCGCGGTCGGCGCTGAACTTCCGCTCCAGGCCCGCCACATGCTGCTGCCACTGATGGGAGTGCTCGGCCTGCGAGGTGCGGAAACCGCTTTCGGAACGGCGCAGTTGAGCCTGGGTACGGACGAGCAGGCGCACGCACACGGCACTGGCCACCGTGGCCGCCGCTCCGGCCGCCGTCGCGGCTATTCGCTCCGAGCTCATGAACGTGGCGGCGACGGTCCCGCCTCCTAAGGCCAGCGGCATCAGCCACCAGCTGTACCAGGCGACAGGTGCCCGCGCCGCCGGTGGCGGAGTGGCGAGTTCCATCTGCATCCTTCGAAGCGACACGAACGTACAGGGGGGTGTGCGAGGACAGACCGCACTCACGAGGACGCACCAGGAGCCGACCGGTCACGATCACGTCAACTCGCTGCGCCGCAGGGGAGCTTATCGGGTTTGAACGGTAAAAGATCAACCTCAAGGCGGTGCGGAAGTGAGGGTTCCGTCACTCTCCGAGAAGTCTGAACATGGACATGTGTCCAGTTACAGTAGACACCTGTCCAAGTTGACGAGGAGTCGATCGATCATGGAAACGCTCGCGAACGTGCTGGTCGGACTGGTGGCCGCGCTGCACCTGTACATCCTGGTGCTCGAAATGTTCCTGTGGGAGAAGAAGCCGGGGCGCGGTCTGCACGGTTTCGACCCCGAGTTGGCCAGAGCCACCGCGCCACTCGCCGCGAACCAGGGGCTGTACAACGGCTTCCTCGCCGCGGGTCTCGTCTGGGGCTTGATCGCCGCCGACCCGACCGGCTTCCGCGCCCAGGTCTTCTTCCTCAGCTGTGTCGTGATCGCGGGCGTCTACGGCACGGTGACGGCGAACCGGCGCATCCTGTTCGCCCAGGCGCTGCCCGGCGCGCTGGCCCTGGCCGCCGTCCTGATCGCCCGGTGAGCCGCGCCGAGCCCGAGGACCGGCGGGCCGCCCGCACCCGGGCACGGCTGCGCCAGGCCCTCCTCGACGAGTGCGCCGAACACCCCCTGGAGGAAGTCGGCGTCGCCCCCCTGGCACGCCGAGCCGGGGTCGGCCGGGCCACGTTCTACGTCCACTACGACGGCCTGGAAGCGCTTGCCGTCGACGCCTGCGCGGATGTCGTACGGGAGGCCGTGGAGGCACTGCACGCGTGGCGCGGCCGGCCCGACCCGGTGCACGCGCCGCCCGCGCTGCCGGAGTTCTTCGCCGGCCTGCTCCCCCACGCGGCCCTGTACCGCGCCCTGTTGAGCCCGGGCGGCGGCGGCCCGCTCGGCCGGGTCCTGCACCGGGACCTGCGCGCCTACAGCCTCCGCGAGCGCGAACTCGCGGGCGCGGCGGACGCCCCGCTGGTCGCCTCGGCCGTCGCCGGGACCTTCGGCGGGGTCCTCGCCGACTGGCTGCACGGGCTGTTGGAGGGCACGGCGGAGGAAATCGCCGACCAGGTATGGCAGTTGCTGGTCGCCCTGCACATGAGCCGGTGACGAGGGCTCACTGACAGGCCTGGCCGTCCTTCACCGACGGCCACGCCTCCACGCCGTCGGGCGTGCGGACGTAGGCCTTCGACGCGTCGGGCGTGAGCCACAACTGCCAGTCCTGGTACCGATATCCGGTGTCACGGGCGCTCGCGGGCATCCGTACGTCACCGTCGTAGGGGGCGGTGAGCATCTCGGACGGGAGCACCCTGTCCGGATCGCGGGCGTACAGCCTGCGCTTCTCACCTTCGCCGGTCTGCAGGAAGTGCGCCTTCTGCCAGTCGCAGTGCGCGGCGCCGACCGAACTGCTCACGACTGTGGTCGGCACGCGTTTCCCGTTCCTGTCGGTCCAGATCTCGTAGCCGTGCGCCTTGGTGAAGCTCTCCGGGAGTTCGGCCGGGTCGCAGGAGGCGCTGGTCTCCGGGCCCCAACCCGGCCTGTTGCTACGGTCCTTGGCGACGACGACGGCGACCTTCGTGCGGCCGTCGACGTCGTAGGAGAACAGGACGCGACCGTCCGCCTTGCGCTCGACGCGGTAGCCCGTGCGCGGCACGTCCGGCTGCTCCATGTCGAAGTACGCCCGCAGGCCGCCCTCGGGGGTCTTGCCGCCGTCGCCCTTGCTCCAGGTCTCGGCGCCGCCGCCCGCGTACATCGCGCCGTCGCACTCCAGCGCCCGGCCCGCGGCACCCGACTTGTCGGAGCCGGTGGCCGGTACGTACAGCGGTCCGGCGTAGGGCGTGGCCGGCGGGGTGCCCGCGACCACGACGTCGTTCCCGTCCGCGGTGCCGCATCCCACCGCTGTCACGGCCACCAGCACGGCGGCCCCTGCAAGTCCTCTGCGCATGCCATTCCCCCTCGCGTCTTGTTCCTACGACGCACGGGCGGGCCGAAACGTTGGGGTTCAGCGGGCTTCCTGGAACGTACGGCGGTACGCCTGCGGGGAGACCCCGATCGCCGCGTGCAGGTGCTGCCGCAGGGACGCGCCCGTGGCGAAGCCGACGCGGCCGGCGATCTGGTCGACCGACAGGTCGCTGGCCTCCAGGAGGTCGCGGGCGCGGGCGACCCGCTGCTGGATCAGCCAGCGGCCGGGGCTGAGGCCCACCTCGTCGTTGAAGCGGCGGGCGAAGGTGCGCAGGCTCATGCCGGCGTGCCGGGCGAGGTCGGTCAGGGCGAGGGGCTCGTCGAGGCGGGTGAGGGCCCAGTCGCGGGTGGCGGCCGTGCTGGTGACCCCGCAGTCGGGCACCGGCTGCTGGATGTACTGGGCCTGGCCGCCGTCGCGGAACGGCGGGACGACGCAGCTGCGAGCGACCTTGTTGGCGAGTTCGCTGCCGTGGTCCGTGCGCACGATGTGCAGGCAGATGTCGACTCCGGAGGCCGCGCCGGCGGAGGTGAGCATCCGGCCGTCCTGGACGAAGAGCACGTCCGGGTCCAGGTCGACCTGGGGATACAAGGCCCGGAAGCTGTCGACGACCTGCCAGTGGGTCGTGGCGCGGCGGCCGTCGAGGAGACCGGCGGCGGCGAGCACGAAGGCGGCCGTGCAGATGGAGACGATCCGTGCGTCCGGGCGGATCCGGGCGAGGGCGGCGGCGATCTCGGTGGGCAGCCCGATGGGGATGCGCGGGGTCGCCATGGAGGCGACCACGACCGTGTCAGCCGTTTCGAGGATCTCGGGGCCGTGCTCCACCGCGACCGAGAAGTCGGCGTTGGTGCGTACGGGACGGCCGTCGACAGTGCAGGTCAGCACCTCGTAGTGGCCGTCGGCGGCGCCGAAGATCCGGCTGGGGATGCCCAGCTCGAAGGGGTAGACGCCGTCGAGCGCCAGGACCACGACCCGTTCCACATGCTGCATGGCACGATTCTATCGAAGGTTGGCCATCGTGCCATTTCCTTGTCGCGCGGGACCCGGCAGGCTGACTGACCATGAGCACTGTGAACACCATGCGCGTCATCACCCAGCACACCCTCGGCGGTCCCGAGGTCCTCGAAGTCGCCGAGGTCGAGCGCCCCGCGCCGCGCGCCAACGAGATCCTGATCCGGGTCCGCGCCGCCGGGCTCAACCCCACCGACTGGAAGCACCGGGCCACCGGCGGCTTCCTCGGCGAGCCGCCGTTCACCCTCGGCTGGGACGTCTCCGGCGTCGTCGAGGCCGTCGGCGTCGGTGTGGCCCGTTTCGCACCCGGCGACGAGGTCTTCGGGATGCTGTCCTATCCGTGGGGCCACGGCTCGCACGCCGAGTACGTCGCCGCCCCGGCCCGTGCCTTCGTCCACAAGCCGGCCGGGATCGACCACGTCCAGGCGGGCGCGCTGCCCCTGGTCTCGCTGACCGCGTGGCAGGCACTGGTGGAGAACGCCCAAGTCCAGCCCGGGCAGCGGGTGTTGATCCACGCGGCGGCCGGCGGCGTCGGGCATGTGGCCGTGCAGATCGCGAAGGCGCGCGGCGCCCATGTGATCGGCACGGCGAGCGCGGCCAAGCACGACTTCCTGCGCGAACTCGGCGTCGACGAGGTGATCGACTACCGGGAGACCGACTTCGCCGAGGCCGTGAAGGACGTCGACGTCGTCCTGGACATGCTCGGCGGTGAGACCGCGCTCAAGTCGCTGCGGGTGCTGCGTCCGGGCGGGATCGTGGTCTCCATCGTGCCGATGGGCAAGCCGGACTTCTACGAGGAGGCCGAGCGGCTCGGTGTCCGGGCGGTCCGGATGCTCGTCGACGCCGACCGTGCCGACATGGAGTCGATCGCGGACCTCGTCGAGGCGGGCAAGCTGCGCGCGACGATCGCCGGGACGTTCCCGCTGGCCGATGCCGCCGAGGCACACGCGCTCGGCGCCACCGGCCGCACCGCGGGCAAGCTGGTGCTGACGGTCGACTGACCAACCGGACAGGTCAGAAGGTGAGCACCGGCTTGATCGCCTTGCCCGCGCTCATGTCCCGCACCGCCTGGTCGATGTCCGCGAACGGATACGTGGTGATCAGGCGGTGCAGCGGCAGCCGCCCCTCCTTGACCAGTCGCACCAGCGCCGGGATGAAACTCTGCGTCTCGCTGTCGCCGAGGGTGAGACCCACGATCCGCTTTCCGGGGAGCAACCCGTTGACGTCCAGGGCGACTTCACTGCCGAACGGCGGTGCCCCTACGACGACCAGGGTGCCCCGGGCGGCGAGCGCGTCGGCGCCCTGGCGGAGGACGCCGACGTTGCCGGTGGTCTCGACGACGCCGTCGGCTCCCTGGCCGTCGGTCAGTACCGCGAGGGTCTCGCCGAGGTCGGCCTCGCCCGCGTTGACGGTGTGGGTGGCCCCCAACTCCTTTGCCAGCGAGAGGCGTTCGCCGACGCGGTCGACGGCGATGATCCGGGTGGCCGGGGTGAGCGCGGCGGCCATCACCGCGGACAGGCCGACGGCTCCGGCACCGAGCACCACGATCGTGTCGCCGAGCCGGGGCTTGAGGACGTTCCAGACGGCACCGACGCCGGTCTGAACTCCGCAGCCCAGCGGGGCGATCGACTCCAGCGGCACGTCCGGGTCGACCTTCACCAGGCTGCGCTCGTCGACCAACGCGCGTTCGGCGAACGAGGACTGACCGAAGAAGTGCCCGCCGAGGGGTTCGCCGTCGCGGCTGATGGTGCTGCTGCCGTCCGCGCGGCGACCGCCGATGAGGTTCAGCGGAAGCCAGGTCGCGCAGTAGGCGGGGTGTCCGCCCTGGCAGTTGCGGCAGTCGCCGCAGGACGTGAAGGACAGGACGACGTGGTCGCCGGGTACGACACCGGTGACGGCCGAGCCGACCGCCTCGACGACCCCGGCGCCCTCGTGACCGAGAACTCCGGGGAGCGGAAAGGGCAGTCCGCCGCTCGCCGCGCCGAGGTCCGTGTGGCACAGGCCGGTTGCGACGACCCGGACCAGTGCCTCGTGCGGGCCAGGCTCGGTCAGCTCGACGTCGGTGAGGGTGAAGGGTGCGCCGCCCGACTCGACGACGGCCGCGCGCGTGGTGGTGGACATCGTACGAACTCCTAAGTGGGCGTGGTCAGTCGAGGGAGACGACGACGGACTTGGTCCGGGTGTAGGCGGCGAGGCCCTCGGGGCCGTACTCGCGGCCGAAGCCGGAGTCCTTGACGCCGCCGAAGGGGACGTTGGGGTCGAGCATCGCCCAGTCGTTGATCCAGACGATGCCTGCCTGGAGCCGGTCGGCGATGCGGTGGGCGCGGCCGAGGTTTCCGGTCTGGATGCCCGAAGCCAGGCCGTAGGGCGTGGAGTTGGCGAGTTCGACGGCCTCGTCCTCGGTGTCGAAGGGCTGCACGGTGAGGACCGGGCCGAAGATCTCCTCCTGGACTACCCGGGAGTCGTTGGTGAGGTCGGCGATGACGGTGGGCTTGTAGTAGTAGCCGCCGTCCAGGTCGAGGCGTTCGCCGCCGCAGACGATGCGGGCGCCCTCCTTGCGGGCGAGGTCGACGTACTCCTCGACCTTCCGCAGGTGCCTCTCCCCCGCCATCGGGCCCACGACGGTCTCGGGCAGCCGGGGGTCGCCGAGCGGCACTCCGGGGACGGCGTCGGCGAGGATGTTGAGGAGGGTGCTGTAGACGGGGCGTGCGACCAGCAGGCGGGGGCCGCCCATGCAGAACTGGCCGGTGTTGAAGACGAAGCCCTTGATGACCGCGCCGACGGCCTTCTCCAGGTCGGCGTCCTCGAAGACGAGGTGGGCCGCGTTGCCGCCGAGTTCCATGGTCACGGGCTTGAGGTTCTCGCCCGCGACGCTCGCGGCGTGCCGGCCGACGGCGGTGGAGCCGGTGAAGGCGATCTTGTCGATGCCCGCGTGCCGCAGCAGTGCCTCGCCGGCGACCGGTCCGGCGCCGGTGACGACGTTGACGACGCCGTCCGGGACACCGGCCCGCTGGAGCAGCCCGGCCATGTAGAGGGCGCTGAGCGGGGTCTCGTCGGCGGGCTTGTGGACCACGGTGTTGCCGCCCGCGAGAGCGGGGGCGAGTTTCGAACCGGCCAGGATCAGCGGGAAGTTGAAGGGGGTGATCGCGGCCACCACGCCGAGCGGCTCGCGCTTGGTGTAGGCGAGCGCGTTGAGCGGGGTGTCGCGGGTCGAGCCGTCCAGGGAGAAGGCGAGGGCGGCGTAGTGCTCGTAGTCGTTGGCCGCGTTGGTCACGTCGACGGCGTGGCACAGGGTGATGGGTTTGCCTACGTCCAGGCTCTCCAACTGGGCCAGTTCGTCGGCGTTCTCGCGGATCAGCTCGGCGACGCGGTGCAGGATCCGGCCGCGTTCGCGGCCGCTGAGCCCGGACCAGTGGCCGCTGTCGAAGGCCTCGCGGGCGGCGCGGACGGCCGCGTCCACGTCGGCGGGGCCCGCCTCCGCGACCGTGGTGACGACCCGGCCCCGGGACGGGTCGACCACCTCGGTGCGCGCTCCGTCGGCGGCCTCACGCCACCGGCCCCCGACGAACAGGCGGCCGGGTTCGATCTCGAAGGCGGTCATCGCCACTCCTCAGCATCGTTGCCAAGATTTCAACCAACAGGATTCCTGTTGGTTTCTCGTCTGGTCCGCAGTCTCGTTACAGACAGGTTTCCTGTCAATGCTCTAGGGTGAATCCATGGCTGAATCCGTGGTCGGCACCCCAGCGACAAAGGCACCCCCGTCCCTGCTGTACATGGTCAAGCAGGTGGAGCTGGTCGTCCGCTCACGCCTGGACGAGTTGGTCAGGCCGTACGGGATCACCGCACTCCAGTACACCGCGCTCACGGTCCTGGAGCGACACGACGGCCTGTCCGCGGCGCAGCTCGCCCGGGACTCCTTCGTCACCGCGCAGTCCATCGCCGACCTCGTGCGCTCCCTGGAGGGGCGCGGGCTGATCCGCCGGGAGCGCAATCCGCGGAATCGCCGCGAGCTGCTGATCCTGCTGACCGAGGAGGGGCGCGAGCTGCTGACGGGGTGCGCCGGGCCGGTACAGGAGCTGGAGGATCGGATGGTCGCCCAGCTCACGGCACATCAGGGCGAGCAGTTCCGGCAGGCGCTGTCCAAGGCCTGGCACGCGCTGTCGTAGACCTGGGCGTGCGCCGGCGCGCGGCTGCGCCGAACATCTCAGAAAGCTCTGGCTAGATTCGAAGACATATGTCAATCGAACATGCTCAAATTCACTCCATCGAGGGTAACTTGCAGGGCGGGGAGCACTTCTACGCTCAACCCCGCTTCAACGAGGGCCGGTTGGAGGCGATGTGGACGTGCAGCAGGAACCCGCGCCGCTGACCCGGCATTTGAGGATCCACCGGGACCGTGGGTTCACGGTCCTGGAGTTCCGCGGGGAGATCGACATCGCCGCGGCGATGGAGATCCTGCCCTGGCTGGACCGGCTGACAGGGCGGCCCCGCGCGCGGATCGTGATCGACCTCAGCCAGGTCGAGTTCTTCGACTGCTCGGGGCTGCGCCTGCTGTACCGGGCACGGCAGCGGGTGTTGGAGCGCGACGGCAGGCTGCATCTCGTCTGCACCCACCCGCTGACGCTGCGCATCCTGCGGGTCACCGGACTCAGTCGGCTGTTGCCGCCGCAGCCGACGCTGGAGGCGGCCCTGGGGCAGCCCGAGGCCACGTCCGGCACGTTGTAAGGCCTTTCGGCGATGGCTACTTGAGGATCTTCGTGACCTGACCGGCCCCCACGGTTCGGCCGCCCTCACGGATCGCGAACTTCAACCCCTCCTCCATGGCGATGGGTTGGATCAGCTCGACGTGCATGGTCGTGTTGTCGCCCGGCATGACCATCTCGGTGCCCTTCGGCAGCGTCACCACTCCGGTCACGTCGGTCGTGCGGAAGTAGAACTGCGGGCGGTAGTTGTGGAAGAAGGGCGTGTGCCGGCCGCCCTCGTCCTTGGACAGGATGTAGGCGCGGGCCTCGAACTCCGTGTGCGGGGTGACCGATCCGGGCTTGATGACGACCTGGCCGCGCTCCACGTCTTCGCGCTTGACCCCGCGCAGCAGCAGTCCGACGTTCTCGCCGGCCCGGCCCTCGTCGAGGAGTTTGCGGAACATCTCGATGCCGGTGACGGTCGTCCGGGTCTTCTGCGGGTGGATGCCGATGATCTCCACCTCGTTGTTGACCTTCAGCACCCCGCGCTCGATCCGGCCGGTGACGACCGTACCGCGCCCGGTGATGGTGAAGACGTCCTCGATCGGCAGCAGGAACGGCCGGTCCACGTCCCGTACCGGCTGGGGCACGAACTCGTCGACGGCGGCGAGGAGTTCGAGCACCGAGGCGGTCCACTCGGGGTCCCCTTCGAGGGCCCTGAGCGCGGACACCTTGACCACCGGGAGGTCGTCGCCGGGGAACTCGTACTCGGTGAGCAGCTCCCGCACCTCCAGCTCGACCAGTTCCAGGATCTCCTCGTCGTCGACCATGTCCGTCTTGTTGAGGGCGACGACGATGTACGGCACCCCGACCTGCCGGGCCAGCAGCACATGCTCCTTGGTCTGCGGCATCGGTCCGTCGGTGGCCGCGACGACCAGGATCGCGCCGTCCATCTGGGCGGCGCCGGTGATCATGTTCTTGATGTAGTCGGCGTGCCCGGGGCAGTCGACGTGCGCGTAGTGCCGATGCTCGGTCTGGTACTCGACATGGGCGATGGAGATGGTGATGCCGCGCTGCCGTTCCTCGGGCGCCTTGTCGATCTGGTCGAACGGCGTGAAGGGGTTGAGGTCGGGGAACCGGTCGTGCAGCACCTTCGTGATGGCCGCTGTAAGGGTGGTCTTGCCGTGGTCGATATGCCCGATGGTGCCGACGTTCACATGGGGTTTGGTCCGCTCGAACTTCGCCTTCGCCACGGCGAGTCCTCCTGATCACCTCGGTTGATGCCGAGCGTTGCTCCGTCCCCTCATGTCTATTCGTTCGGCGGCGCGTCGAACAGGGCGCTGACGGACTCACCGTTGTGAATGCGGCGTACGGCCTCGGCGAGCGCCGGGGCGATGGAGAGGATGCGCAGCTTCTCGGTGCGCTCCTCCTCGGGCACCGGCACCGTGTTGGTGCAGACGATCTCCAGTACGTCGGGCTGCTCCCCGATCCGCTTCAGCGCGCCCGACGCGAACAGGCCGTGGGTACAGGCGACCCGGATCGAGCGTGGCCCCAAGTCCCGCAGCCGGTCCAGGAGTTCGAGCACGGTGCTGCCCTTGGCGATCTCGTCGTCCAGGACGATGACGTCCCGGTCGGCGATGTCACCGATGACGGAACTGATGACAACCCGGTCGTCCGCGTACCGCTGCTTCGCGCCGGCGGCCACCTGGGCGCCGATCAGCCGGGCGAACGCGGCGGCCTCCTTGGCGTTGCCGAGGTCCGGGGAGACGACGGTGGTGCGGGAGAGGTCGTACTGCCGGAAGTGCGCGGCGAGTTCACGCAGGGCGTGCAGATGGTCGACCGGCACCGAGAAGAAGCCGTGCACCTGCGGCGAGTGCAGGGTCATGGCCAGGACGCGGCTCGCGCCCGCCGCCACCATCAGGTCGGCGACCAGCCGGCCGCCGAGCGAGATGCGCGGGGCGTCCTTCTTGTCGGAGCGGGCGTACGAGTAGTGCGGCATGACGACGGTGATCCTCCCGGCGGAGGCACCGCGTGCCGCGTCGCACATCAACAGCAGCTCGACCAGGTTCTCCTGAACCGGCTTGACGAGCGGCTGGATCAGGAAGACGTCCCGTTCCCGGCAGTTGGCCTGGAGCTGTACCTCCAGGCAGTCGTTGGCGAACCGGCTGACCCGGGTGGGGCTGAGCGGTACATCGAGATGTGCGCAGACCTCCTTCGCCAACTCGGGGTGGGCACTCCCGCTGAACACGGCGATGTCTCGCACGATCTGCTGCTCCTCGCATGATCATTCCCGGCCGTGGTTCATGCTACTGACAAGCGAAAACGGGTTGCCTACCGCCCACTCCCGTGGGCCATGATGGCGGCGCCCGTACTCCCCCGCATGTCAGGAGCTCCAGATGCGCCGACTCCTCGGAATCCACCGCCCTTCCCACTGGACGACGGTTCTTGAGGACTCGACCACGCATGCGCACCCTGAACATCGGAATTCTGGCCCACGTCGACGCCGGTAAGACCAGCCTCACCGAGCGGCTGCTGTTCGACCACGGCGCGATCGACCGGCTCGGCAGCGTCGACGCGGGTGACACCCGTACGGACGACGGAGCGATCGAGCGGCAGCGCGGGATCACCATCCGCTCGGCCGTCGCCGCGTTCACGTCCGGCGGCACCCAGATCAACCTGATCGACACCCCGGGCCACTCGGACTTCATCGCGGAGGTCGAGCGCGCCCTGGAGGTGCTCGACGGCGCGGTCCTGCTGCTCTCCGCCGTGGAGGGCGTCCAGGCGCAGACCCGCGTCCTGATGCGGACCCTGCGTCGGCTACGGCTGCCCACGCTCGTCTTCGTCAACAAGATCGACCGGGCGGGCGCCCGCGCCGACGACCTCCTCACGGACATCCGCCGCCGGCTGACCCCGCACGTCGTACCCCTCACGGACGTGACGGCCCTCGGCACGCCGGCGGCACGCGTACGCCCCCGCCCACCCGCCGACCCGGACCTGGCCGAGGCACTCGCCGAGGTCGACCCGGACATCCTCGCGGCCGTCGTCGACGGCCCGCACCCCACCCCGGACGACCTGCGCAAGGCCCTGGCCACCCGCACCGCCGACGGCTCGATCCACCCCCTCCTCCACGGCTCGGCCCTCGGCGGCCAGGGAATCACCGAACTCGTCGACCGCCTCGTCCAGTTGATCCCGCCCTCGGCCACCGGCTCAGGCACCCCGAGGGGCACGGTGTTCGCCGTACGCCCCGGCCCGGGCCGCGAACGGACGGCGTATCTGCGGCTCTACGACGGTGAGGTGGCCCCGCAGGAGCGGCTCACGTTCCGCCGGCACGGGGCGGACGGCAGGACCGTCGAGGTCTCCGGACGCGTCACGCGGCTTCAGGTCGTCGGCCGCTCCGGGCCGCTCACCGCCGGGAACATCGGGGCGCTGACCGGCCCGAAGGACATCCGGGTGGGCGACCGGCTCGGCGAACTCACCGAGCGGGCACCGCAGTTCGCGCCGCCGACGCTGGAGACGGTCGTACGGGCGCGGCGGCCCGAGCAGGCGGCGGCGCTGCGCTCTGCGCTGCTCGCGCTGGCCGACCAGGACCCGTTGCTGCACGCGCGGCCGGCCGCGTCCGGGGCGACCGTGCTGCTCCTGTACGGGGAGGTCCAGAAGGAGGTCCTCGCGGCAACTCTGGTGCAGGACTTCGGAATTGAGGCCGACTTCGAGCCGAGCCGGGTGCGATTCCTGGAACGCCCGGCCGGGACCGGCGAGGCCTGCGACGAGTTCCCGTGGCACGACCACACCCACTACTGGGCGACGATCGGGCTGCGCGTCGAACCGGCGGAGCGCGGTTCCGGCGGGGTCTTCGGCTACGAGACCGAACTCGGCGCGCTCCCCCGCGCGTTCCACCAGGCCATCGAGGACACGGTCCACGCGACCCTGCTCAGCGGGCTGCGGGGCGCGCCCGTGACGGACTACCGGGTCACCCTGACCCGTTCCGGTTACGCGGCCCCGCTCAGCACGGCGGCCGACTTCCGCGGCCTCACCCCGATCGTGCTGCGCCGGGCGCTGGCGCTCGCGCGGACGCGGCTGTACGAGCCGTACGTCACCTTCGAGACGGAGGTCCCGCTGGACGCGCTGGCGCCGGTGACCGCTCATCTCGCTTCCTGCCGTGCCGAGTTCGCGGGGACGACGGGCGGCGTCGGCTCCTGGCTGATCACCGGCGAGCTGCCGGCCCGCCGGGTGCGGGACGTGGAACTGGCCCTGCCCGGGCTCACGCACGGCGAGGGGATGTGGTGGTCGCGGCCGTCCGGGGACCGTGAACTACGCCCGCACTGAGGGGTGTTCACCAGCGAGGGGGCATGAAACGGACGGCTCGGCCGGGGCACCCGTGGCCAGTGTCACGAGACGGAACGGACCGTGCTCCGGATAGGTCACGGGACGCATGAGGTGAAGCGGCCGGGAAATGCTGTCTGCGGCCGGCCGGGACTCCTGGCAGGCCGGAACTGTGACTTTTCACCCCTGTGCGCCCTCCGTGCCCCCGTCAGATGGACCCTTCGACCAACAGGTCGGTCTGACAAGGCATTTGGGGGGCATGCGCATACCGAGGAAGGGAGGGCCGTCCCCATGACGACTTCCATCAGCCGTATACCCCGGCGCATGCCGGGCTGGGCGAAGGTGCTCACCGCCGTCGTCGTTGTGATCGCCGTGCTGTTCGCCGGCCTCCGGCTCGCCGTGCTCCCGGGCCTGCGGGACATCTTCGGCACCGAGACCACCGACCGCTCGGGCCCGGCGCTGCTCAAGTCCATTCAGGACATGAGCCGTTACGACGCGGCCTCCGGCAACTTCCAGGTCGTCGTGGACCTGGAGAAGAACGCCAAGTACCTGCCCGACGCGATCCGCGGCACCCGCACGCTGTACGTCGGCGCGGGCACCGTGGAGGGCTATGTCGACCTCGGCAAGCTCGGGAAGCAGGACGTGACGGTCAACGCCGACCGCACGTCGGCCAGCATCAAGCTGCCGAAGGCGACCCTCGGCAAGCCGGCGCTCGACCCGGACCACTCCTACACGGTCTCCAAGCAGCGCGGGCTGCTGGACCGCCTGGGCGACGTCTTCTCCGACAACCCCAACAGCGAGCAGGCCGTGCAGAAGCTCGCCTCCAAGCACATCGCCGAGGCGGCGAAGACCAGCGGGCTGACCACGCGTGCCGAGACGAACACCACCAGCATGCTCAAGGGTCTCCTCGGCTCGCTCGGCTTCACGACCGTGAACATCTCGTACAGCGCCTGACCGGGCGCTGCTGAACCTTGGAAAGCTGGAGGCCCACCGCATGGCCCGTACCGTCCCGCGCCTGCGCACCACCAAGAAGACGGAGCCCGAGCCGAAGCCGGCCCGCCCCGACCGCGGACGCCACCAAATGTCCCTCCCCGTGCGTCTGTTGGCGATGCTGATCGGGTTCGTCCTCATGGTGGGGTTCGCCGTCGTACTGGCCAAGCTCACCCTGGAGCCGTCCCCCGCGTCCAAGGCCCTCGTGCACACCAATCTGCACCCGGGCCGCTCCCTGAAGGCCTATCTCGACCAGCCGGCGATGCGGGACGCCATCAAGCAGATCGGCGGGAACGTCGTCCTCGGTATCCCCTTCGGCGTGCTGGTGCCCGTGTTCGCGCCTCGGGCACGCGGCATCCTGAAGGTGCTGCTGCTGACGGCGACCGTCATGCTCCTGGTGGAGTTCGCGCAGGGCGCGTTGATCACCGGGCGGGCCTTCGACATCGACGACGTCATCCTCAACACCTCGGGCGCGCTGATCGGTTGGGTCCTGCTGGGGCGCCGGCTGGGCCGGGCGGTGCACGCGCGGAAGCCCGTCGTGAAGGCAGCAAGGACACCAAAGGCATCGAAGGCGTCCAAAGCGCCGAAGGCCACTTCATGACCGTCGACTACCGGTCCGTAACATTCAACTACTGGTCCGTACCAAGGTATTGACGCTCCCCTTATCTCATCCCTTAAATCAAGAGGCGACGCTTTCACCCCCCACCTCAGTCGGCGTGTCGGTCCCCACGTCCGCCGTACAGAAGGGAATGCCGTGGCCTCCCCACGCATGCTCCGCAGATGTCTTTTCGCCGCCCTGTCCGCCGCACTGGTCGCGTCCGCCGCGATCGGTCCGGCGCGGGCGGCTTCCACGTCGGCCGACCAGGCCGACGCCGTCACGTTCTCCGACACCTTCGACGGGGCCGCTGGTTCGGCGGTCAACTCCTCGAAGTGGACGCAGGAGACCGGCGACAACGTCAACAACCACGAGCGCGAGTACTACACGTCCGGCACCAACAACGCGTCCCTGGACGGCCAGGGCCATCTGGTGATCACGGCGAAGAAGGAGAATCCGGCCAACTACCAGTGCTGGTACGGGACGTGCCAGTACACCTCGGCGCGGATGAACACCTCAGGGAAGTTCAGCGCGCAGTACGGGCACGTCGAGGCCCGGATGAAGATCCCGCGCGGGCAGGGCATGTGGCCCGCGTTCTGGATGCTCGGCACCGACATCGGGTCGGTCGGCTGGCCCAACTCCGGTGAGATCGACGTCATGGAGAACGTCGGCTTCGAGCCCTCCACGATCCACGGCACCATCCACGGCCCCGGCTACTCCGGCGCCAACGGGATCGGCGCCGCCTACACGCTGGCGAACGGCGCGGCCTTCGCCGACGCCTACCACACCTTCGCCGTCGACTGGGCGCCCAACTCGATCAAGTGGTCGGTCGACGGGGTCGTCTACCAGACCCGCACCCCGGCAGACGTGGGCGGCAACACCTGGGCGTTCAACAAGCCGTTCTTCCTGATCCTCAACCTCGCGGTCGGCGGCGACTGGCCGGGCGACCCGAACAGCGCCACGGCCTTCCCGGCCCAGCTGCTGGTGGACTCGGTCTCGGTGACCACGAGTGACACGGCCACCGGGGTGGCCATCAAGGGCCTGGCCGGCAAGTGCGTCGACGTCAACGGGGCGAGTTCCGCCAACGGCACCGCCGTACAGCTCTACGACTGCAACGGCTCGTCCGCCCAGCAGTGGACGGTCGGCTCCGACGGCACGATCCGCGCGCTCGGCAAGTGCCTGGACGTGAACGCCGGCGGCACCGCGGACGGCACGAAGGTCCAGCTCTACGACTGCAACGGCTCCGCCGCACAGCAGTGGGCCGTCAGTTCGGCGAACGACATCGTCAACCCGCAGGCCAACAAGTGCCTGGACGTGACCGGCAACAACTCCGCCAACGGCACCCCGCTGCAGATCTGGACCTGCTCGGGCGGCGCCAACCAGAAGTGGACGGTCGGCTGACCTCGTAGAACCCCGGTGTTCAGTGCCTAGTGCGGCATCCAGGTGAGTTTGTCCCCGCCGACCCAGCGGATCACGTCCGGGTCGTCCAGGTCATGCACCGTGATGCCGCACACGGCCGCCACCTGCAGGACGTCCGTGAGGGTTCTGGCCTCACAGACCATCTCCCCGTCGATCTCCACGATGCGGAACGGCGGGGTACCGGGCTGCACCTTGAGCACCATGATCCGCGGGCTGGAGATGTGCGGGCTGGACATTTCGGTCATGCAATAGAGCCTAGAACGCATCACGCGGACGCGAGTGGTCCACGGTTCCCCGCCGGGGACCCCTCGCGGGAGGAGGCTCGATGGATCCCGTGCAGGCACTGGACCGGATCGCCTTCCTGCTGGAACGCTCCCTGGCCCCGACCTACCGCGTCCGCGCCTTCCGTACGGCGGCCAGGGTCCTGACGGCGCTCCCCGAGGGCGAGGTCGCCGAACGCGCCGCGGCCGGGACGCTGGAGTCCCTCAAGGGCATCGGCCCGAAGACCGCGCAGGTGGCCCGCGAGGCCCTGGACGGGCGGGTCCCCGCCTATCTGGAGCAACTGGAGGCCGAGGCCCCCGCCCCGCTCGGCCCCGGCGGCGAAAAACTGCGCGCCCTGCTGCGCGGCGACTGCCACCTCCACTCCGACTGGTCGGACGGCGGCAGCCCGATCGAGGAGATGGGCCGTACGGCGGCCGGGCTCGGCCACGAGTGGGCGGTGCTGACCGACCACTCCCCCCGGCTGACCGTGGCCCGCGGACTGTCCCCGGAGCGGCTGCGCGAGCAGCTGGACGTGGTGGCGGCGCTGAACGGGACCTGGGCGCCCTTCCGGCTGCTGACCGGCATCGAGTGCGACATCCTCGACGACGGCTCGCTGGACCAGGAACCGGAGCTGCTGGAACGGCTCGACGTCGTCGTGGTCTCCGTGCACTCCAAGCTGCGGATGGACGCCCGCGCCATGACCCGCCGCATGGTGGCCGCCGTACGGAATCCGCACGCGGACATCCTCGGGCACTGCACCGGGCGGCTGCTGATCGGGCGGAACGGGGGTGCCGCGCGGCCGGAGTCCGTCTTCGACGCGGACGAGGTGTTCGCCGCGTGTGCCGAGTCGGGTACGGCCGTGGAGATCAATAGCCGCCCTGAGCGGCTGGACCCGCCGAGGCGGCTGCTGCGGAAGGCCGTCGACGCCGGGGTGCTGTTCTCGGTCGACACCGACGCGCACGCGCCCGGGCAGCTCGACTGGCAGATCAACGGCTGTGCGCGGGCGGAGGAGTGCGGCGTGCCCGCCGAACGGGTGGTGACGACCTGGCCGGCGGACGCACTACTGGACTGGACCAATGGCGAGTGATGCACATCACCGCTCGCTGTGGCTTACGCAGGAACACCCGCCGGTGGTTCGCCGTTGAACAGACCGTGGGTGCGGATGGAACAGTGTCCCCGGGCCTCAACCTCCGCCCACAGGGAAGATCGTTCGGCTGAAGCCCTGTGGAGCCTTTCGCCGCGAGGCGACCGCCGTCCGTGCCCACCACTTGGCCGCCCCGGCCGTGATTCCCCCGTCGCGGTCGGGGCTTCTCCCTGTCCGGGTCCGCGCGCCCGCTTCCCTTCGCTTGACTTCGAGCGCACTTCAATTCGTAGCGTTCCTTTCATGACCACTGCACAGCACAAGATCGGTTCGGGATTCGACGCGAAGAGCACCGCCGACGACGTCCTGGAGGACCTCGACCTCGGCGGCAGGCTCGCGATCGTCACCGGCGGCTACTCCGGCCTCGGCCTGGAGGCCACCCGCGCGCTCACCAAGGCGGGCGCCCAGGTGGTCGTCCCCGCCCGCCGCCCCGATGTCGCCCGGGAGGCCGTGGCCGGACTGCCCGGTGTCGAGGTGGACGAGCTGGACCTCGGCGACCTGGAGAGCGTGCGCGGCTTCGCCGAGCGGTTCCTCGCCTCCGGCCGCACCGTCGACTACATGATCGACAACGCCGGGATCATGGCCTGCCCGGAGACCCGGGTCGGGCCCGGCTGGGAGGCGCAGTTCGCGACCAACCACCTCGGCCACTTCGCCCTCGTCAACCGGCTGTGGCCCGCGATCGAGCCGGGCGGCGCCCGTGTGGTCTCGGTGTCGTCGAGCGCCCACCACTTCTCCGGGATGCGCTGGGACGACGTCCAGTGGAGCCGGGGCTACGACAAGTGGGAGGCGTACGGCCAGGCCAAGACCGCGAACGTCCTGTTCGCCGTCCACCTCGACAAGCTCGCCGCCGACCGGGGCGTCCGCGCCTTCGCGCTCCACCCGGGCGGCATCCTGACGCCGCTGCAACGCCACATCCCCCAGGCGGAGATGATCGAGCGCGGCTGGATGGACGAGCAGGGCAAGGTGCTCAACCCCGAGGGCTTCAAGACCCCGGAGCAGGGCGCGGCCACCGAGGTGTGGGCGGCGACCTCGCCCCAGCTGGACGGCATGGGCGGTGTCTACCTGGTGGACTGCGACATCGCCGAGCCGGCCGCCGTCGCCGACGACGACCGCACCCGCGTCCAGTCCTGGGCGACCGACCCCGAGCAGGCGGCCCGTCTGTGGAAGCTGTCCGCCGATCTAACCGGTGTGGACGCGTTCGCCGGATAGAACCGAGCACAGCCTCACGAGGGGTCGAGGTCCTTCGGCCCGTAGAGGGCGGCGGGCGCACCGCTCATCAGCGCCCAGTAGCGGTCCCCGTACGACCAATGCCACCACTCCGTCGGGTAGTTGACCAGGCCGACCGCGCCGAGCGCCTTGCCCAGCACGGCGCGGTTGGCCCTGGCCTCGGCGGTGATGTTGCCGGCGCCGGTGTAGCAAGCCCCGTCGCTCTGCTCGGGGTTGGCGTTCATCGGCGTACCCATGTCGAGTTCGCGGCCGTCGGCGTCGGCGAGGGTCAGGTCGACGGCCGCGCCGGCGGAGTGCGGGGCGATCTCGGGCGGCGACACATAACGGCTGGCGGCGGACCGGATGCGATCGGCGGACCAGTCCGGATTGGCGGCGCGCAGCTCGTCGCCGTAGCCCTCGAAGTAGCGGCGTTGGAGGGCCGGCGGCCGGTATCCCTCGACGAACAGCAGGCGCAGGCCGTCGGGGAGCAGGGCTTCCGCTTCCAGGAGCCGGTCCAACACGCCCTGGCGCAGGTGGAGTTCGGCGCCGCTGTCGTTCTTGCGGTCGTCGACCAGCAGTACGTCGCTTACGTCGACGAGGGGCTCCCCGCACTCCTCGACGGGGATGGCGGCGACCCGGGCGTCGGACATCAGGATGATCTCACTCATGGAGTGATCATCCCCCAACCGCCCGTCCGCTCAGTGCGGAGCGCGTTCCTCCAGCGCCGTGCGCCAGGCGGGCGGGGGGCCTTCGGGTTCGGGTTCGGCCCGGCGGCCGCCACGGGCGAAGAAGTCGGCGAGGGGGAGGATCGCGGCGCCGACGGTGACCGCGTCGGGGCCGAGGCGGCCCAGCTCGATGGTCACGCGTCCGGCGGGGTGGCGCAGGGCGTAGGCCATGGCGTGATGGCGTACGGCGGGCAGGAAGCGGGAGCCGAGCTGGAGTCCGGCCCAGCCGCCGATGAGGATGCGCTCGGGCTGGAAGAGGTTGATCAGGTCGGACAGGCCGGCGCCGAGGTACTCGGCGGTCTCCTCCAGGACGGCGAGTGCGACGGGGTCGGCCTCGGTGCCCTCGGGCGGGTAGGCGGCGACCAGCAGCGCGGTCATCGCGGTCTCCTCGTCGGTGCCCTCGGGCGGGCGTCCGCCCTGCTCGCGCCAGCGGTCGAGCAGCGACTCGGCGCCCGCGTACGCCTCCAGGCAGCCGAGGGCACCGCAGCGGCAACGGCGGCCGCGGACCCGTACGGTCAGATGCCCCCACTCGACGGCCCGCCCGTGCTCCACCTCGGGAGTGACCAGGCAGGCGCCGACGCCGGAGCCGAAGAGGACGACGATCGCGTTGCGCGCGCCGCGCCCGCCGCCGAACCACATCTCCGCCTGGCCGAGGGTCTTGGCGCCGTTGTCGATGAAGTACGGGACGGCGTCCGGGAGTTGGGAGGTGGAGCGGAGCAGTTCTTCGAGGGGGACCGCGTCCCAGCCGATCGTCTGGCCGTGCACGACGGCGCCGTGGTCCGGGGTGTGCTCGACTATGCCGGGGACGCCGATGCCGACGCCGAGGAGTTGTTCCGGCGCGATGTCGGCGGCGGCGAGGACCTCGGCTATGCCGTCGCGGATGTGGCCGACGATGACCTCGACCTCGTAGCGCTGCTGCTCCAACGGGCGTTCGGCGCGGGCGAGTTCGGTGAGGGTGAGGTCGAACAGCTCGACGCGGACGCGGGTCTCGCCGACGTCGACGCCGATCATGTGGCCGCTGTTCGGGGCGACTTGGAGCAGGGTGCGGGGGCGGCCGCCGTCGGAGTCGACGCTGCCGGCCTCCTCGACCAGACCGTCGGCGACGAGGTCCGCGACGACATTGCTCACCGAGCCGGAGCTGAGCCCGGTCACCGGGCCCAGCTCGAAGCGGCTGAGGGGTCCGTCGAAGTACAGCCGTTGCAGTACGGCCGTGCGGTTGGCCCGCCTGAGGTCGCGTACCGTACGCCCGTTCCGCCCCGCCATGTGGCTCCCTCCGAACCCTGCGCCCTCTTAATTCACGACCTGAACTAAGGGGTGGTGGAATGCACACTACGTGGTGGAAGCCGTCTCGTCGATCTCTCCGAGGGCCGCGAGCAGTTCGGGGGCGACCCTCTCCCGCCGCCAGCGGTTCTCCTCCTCGCCGAACTCCCTGGGGACCGCCTCCGCGAGCATGATCAGGTAGAGGTAACTGCGGTAGAGCGCGTAGCGGAGGCGGGCCGACCGGTCGAACTCGGCCCGGCCGCCCGCCTCCCGGTAGCCCGCGAGGAACGCCTCGTCCCTCCTGATGTCCCCGAGCAGCGCCAGGGAGACGAAGTCGGCGAGGGGGTCGCCCCAGAACATGCGCTCGCCGTCGATGAGGCCGCCGATCCGGGGCGTTCCGGTCGTGCGGTCGACCAGGATGTTGCCCTGCCACAGGTCGAAGTGGACGGCGCGGGGGACGGTGACCTCGTCCAGGGCGTCGTACGCCGACCGGGCCGTGCGGGCGATGCCGTCGGCGGGGAGCGGCAGCCAGGCCGCGTAGCGGCGGGTGTCGTCGAGGACGGCGTCGTAGAGCGTGGTGAACGCGGTGCGCCAGTCGGGGGCGAGGGGGCCGAGGGCGCCGGAGGGGTAGCCGAAGCCGGGGCCGGTGATCTCGTGCAGGCGGGCGAGTTGGCGGCCCAACTCCGTGCGCAGGTCGGTGACTTCGGGGTCCGTGAGGGTGTCGTCCCAGGGCTCGCCGGGGCAGAGCGTCATCAGGAGCGTGTCGCCGTCGAGGACCACGACGCGCGGCGCCACCACCCCGGCCTTGGCGGCGGCGCCGTAGAAGTCAGCCTCGGAGATGAGGAGTTGACGCTCGTGCGCCAGGCCGGGGGCGGTGGGCGCGGTCTTGAGGACGTAGCGGGTGCCGTCGGTGAGGGTGAGTTCCTCGACGGTGTTGTAGGTGCCGCCGCCGAGGGGGCGGAGGTGGGCGAGGTCGCCGGGCGGGATGCCCGCCGCGCGGAGTACCTGTCGGGCTCGCTCCGAGGAGTCCGTCACCGTGCACCCACCTCTCCCTCTCGGTCAGCCGGCGGCGTACACGTCCTCGACGTAACGCCCGTCCGCCATCAGTGTGTTGAGCCACCGCTCGGCGGCCTCGCCGTCGGCGCCGGGCGTGCGGTCCCGGTACAGGGTACGGAACGCCTCCCGCACACCCGGTGCCATGCGCGAGCCGTCGCCGCAGACGAACACCCGGGCGCCCGCGTCCAGTAGGGCCCACACCTCGTCGGCCTCGGATGCGATGCGGTGCTGGACGAAGGTCACCTCGCCCACCGGGGCCGCGCTGAAGGCGGGGCGGAGCGAGACGGCTCCGGCGCGCTCGGCGGCGCGGAGTTCGTCGGCGTGGAGGTAGTCGGCGTCGGGGGCGTCACAGCCGAAGTAGCAGAGGGCCGGGGCGAGTTCGGCGCCGGCGGCGAGGGCGGCCGTTCGGTCGGCGACGGTTCCGCGGAAGGGGGCGAGGCCGGTGCCCGCCGCGACCATCACGACCGGGGTGGAGTCGTCGATCCGGAAGGCCTCGCGGCACGGCTGGACGCGGGCGTACACCGTGTCGCCCGGTGCGACGGTGTTGAGGTGGCCGGAGCCCGTGCCCCGGTAGACGCCCCTGCCCGAGCGGGCCGGGGCCTCCAGCAGGGAGACCATGAGGTCCGCGTGGCCGGGGTCGACGGCGGGTGAGGACGAGATCGAGTAGTGCCGGGGGCGCAGCGGGGTGAGGAGTTCGAGGAGCGTGGGCCAGTCCAGGGCACCGCGCAACGCCGGGTGGTCCTCGACGAGTTCGACGAAGGTGCGTGGGTCGTCGGTGAGGGCGGCGAGAGCGGTGCGCTCGGGCGGGCAGGGGTTGGCGGCGGCCAGCGCGACCAGTTGACCGGAGGTCGGACGGTCCTGCAACTCGACGTAATGGGCAAGCAGTTGACGTACCGTCACGGGGCGATCGACCGCGAGGCCGTCGCGGCGCGGGCGGGCCGGGCGGATGTCGAGGACGGTGTCGAGGTCGACGCCGAGGGCCGCGGCCGCGCGGTCGACGAGGGCCGGGGTGTTCGCGGGCAGGACGGTGAGGTGGTCGGCGGTGCGGTAGGCGGTCCCGTCCGGCAGGGCGACGCGGACGAAGCGCTTGCGGCGCGGGTGGCCGGGGGCGGTCAGGTCGTGGGCCTCGGTGACGGTCATGGGGACGAGGTCGTGCCGCTCGGCGAGGGCGTCCAGGTGGCCGCCGGTGAGGGTGCGGACCTCGTAGGCAGAGACCTCCTCCATGGGTTTGACGTCCGTGGCGTCGGGATCGCCGTACGTCTCCAGGAGTGCCGTGCGCAGCCGGGACGTGAACTCCCGTACGGCGCCGGTGAGATCGCCGGAGGCGTCGGCTGCGGCACGGTCGGTGAGGCGGGTGGCGCCGAGTTCGGCGAGGCGGGCGTCGATGCGGGTCGGCATGTGCTGGTAGGTGGCGGCCCAGTTGCGGTCGCCGACGCCGAGGACGGCGTAGGTCACGCCGCCGAGGTCGTGGGTCTCCTCCAGCCAGGCGGCGAAGGCGAGGGCGTCGTCGGTGGGGCGGCCGTTGTAGGACGCGGAGGTGATGACGACGGGCCGGTCGGTGGGCAGGCCACCGGCGCACGCGTCCAGCGGCGCCACTTCCACCGAGCACCCCAACACGGCTGCCTCGTCGGCCAGTTGGGCGGCGAACTCGCGGCAGGTGCCGTAGTTGCTGCCGTGCAGGAAGAGGGCGCCGGTGCCGGGGCGGACGCGGGCGGGCAGGGTGGCCGTGTCGGCCGTTGGAGTCGCGGGGACCTCGATCGCACCCGGCAGCGGAGTGTGCACACGGTCGGCGGGGGTGCGCGGGGTGAGGGTGAGCGTGAAGCCGTCGGGCTTGAGGGTGAGGGTCTCCTTCACCGTGAGCCGGTAGTCGGCGTGGTCGTGCAGCCGGTAGCGGTGGACGAGCATCGCGAGCAGCATGGTCGCCTCGTGCAGGGCGAACTGCCGCCCGATACAGGCGCGTTCACCGGTGCCGAACGGCTTGAAGGCGTGCACGGAACGGGTCGCCTCGGCCTTGGGCGTGAAGCGCGAGGGGTCGAACAGCTCGGGGTTGTCGCCCCAGCCGGGCTGCCGGTGCAGCATCGGCGCGATCACGGTGACGGCCTGCCCGGCACGGAGCGGAATGCGCCCGCCGAGCACCGTGTCCTCCAGCGCGTGCCGGCTGAACGCGGCGGCGGTGGGCCACAACCGCAGTGCCTCGTTGAGGACTTGGCGCGTGTAGGTGAGCCGGCCGACCTCGTCGTACGTTGGTTCCGGGTCCGCCGTGTCGCCCCACAGCGCGTCCACTTCGCGTTGCACGAGCTGGAGCACGGCCGGGTTCTTGGCCAGGTAGTACAGCGCGAACGACATCGCGCCGGACGTCGTCTCGTGGCCCGCGATCAGGAAGGTGATCACCTGGTTGCGGATGTTGGCGGTGTCGAGCGTCGTGCCGTCGACCGGATGCGAGGCGCTGAGCATGAGCCCGAGGAGGTCGTCGGCGCCGCCCTGGTCGGTGCCGGTGCGGGCGGCGATGACCTCGTCGACGACCTGGGCGAGGTAGTCGGCGTCGGCACGGAAGGCCGCGTCGGCCGCCGAGTGGTCCTCGCCCGGGACGCGCGCCAGCCGGGTCATGCTCCACTCCAGGCAGCGCACCATGGACTCGACGAAGGGGTGCGGCTCGTCGCGCTCGAACGACCCGAAGTCGTAGTCGAATCCGGCGAGTCCGATGGTGTCGAGGGTCATCCGGGTCATGTCGTCGGGCACGTCGACGGGCTGCCCGGCACGGGCGTCGCGGTCCCAGGCCTCGACGAGCCTGCGGGCCACCTTCAGCATCACGGGGTGGTAGGTGCGCATCGAGCCGAGCGCGAACGCGGGCATCAGGATGTCGTGCGCCCTGGCCCAGTTGGGCTCGTCGTTGTACGCCGTGAAGAGTCCGTCGGCGGCGAAGGCCCGGACGTTCTCCAGGGCGGGCCCGATGTGCTTGGCGAACCGCCGCTCGTCGGCGAGGTCGGTCACCAGGTCCAGATCGCTGACGAACAGCGTGTCCCGCCCGTGCAACCGCCGTACGAACACGGGTCCGTGACGGCGCATCAGCTCCATGATCTGCTGCATCGGGGTGCGACCGGGGCCGGTCGCGGTGATGTCGACGACGGGCACGCCGGGGAGCGTGTCGACGGGCTGGGGGTGCGGCGCGGTGGGGGGCATGGCGCGACAACTGCCTTTCGCGGTACGGAAGTACTGCGTTCCAGCGTGCTCGTCCCGCCCCGGCGGACCGCGCCGCGCGACTACACGATCGTGTAGCGAAAGGCACGGATGGCGTCTTGCGTCGACGGTCCAGCCCGGTTAGTCGGGCGCGCGAACTGGGTGCGCGTACTCATGCGCACCCCGCGACCGGCCCGGCAGGGTGGGCCCATGACGCAGGTATTGCCCTTACATCCGCCGCTGCGCAGCAGACGGCCGTGGTCCGGCAGGACGTCCACAGCTTCGGACGTCATCGCCGCTGTCGTCCTGTTCATCACCGAAGGCTTCGTCCTGGCATGGATCGTTTTCAGCTACGTCATGGAGAGCTGGGCCGCGCAAGAGGACTCGGAGAGGATCGACGCGGCAGCGCTCGGGGAAATCGCCTGGACGAGGATATTCCTCTACGTCGTGCTCGCCCTGGCGGTTGTCGCGGCGCTGTCCCGCGCACCGTGGACGCTGGTGTCGCACCTCCTCTTCGCCCTGCTCCTGGGCGCGCTGCTCACGGGCTCACAGCAGGACTACGACCGCGCTCATCCGGACCCCACGCCCACCCCGACCGTCCACTACACGCCGTGCCTCAGCGGCAGTGGGACGTGCCACTGAGCTCCATGATTGTGTAGTGCGGTACGGCGTGGCAGGAGGTACGGGTGGACTGGACCCGCAGGGAGGGCGTGGTGTGGCGCAACCGCGCCCTGATGCTCTTCGACCGGGTGGCGGTGCCGGTCGCGGTGTGTGACGTGTACGGCTCGGTGCAGGTCGCCAACCCCGCGATGGCGGCGGAGTGCGGTACGACGCCGGGACGGCTGCGCGGCCGGGACGTACTCGACCTCTTCCAGCCGCAGGAGTCGGGGCAGGTGGAACGGATCGCGCAGGCGCTGCGGCTGCGGCACCGGTCGCGCTACCAGGTGTCGGTACGGTGGCGGGCCCCCAACGGCATTGAACGCCATGGGGAGTTGACGGCCGACCCGGTCAGCGACACGGTCGAGGAGACACCCGCGCTGCTGGTCATGCTCCGCGTGCTGGGCGAGGGCGAACCCGGCGACGGCAGGCCCGACGAGAACGCCCCCGCGCAGGTCACCCCGATCGAGGCCCGCATCCTGGCGCTGCTCGCCGGCGGCGCCACCACGGCCCGCGCGGCCCGCGAGACCGGCCTCACGACGGACGGCGTGACCTATCACCTACGGCGCCTGTCGGCCCGGTGGGACGCGGCGAACCGCACCGAACTGGTCGCCCGCGCCTATGCACTTGGGGTACTGACGCCGGGGGTGTGGCCGCCGGTGCCTGTCACGGACACCGACGAACGGTAGGCCGTCCCCGCTCCCTCCGGCGCCCCGAAGCGGGCGAGGGTGTGCCACACCATCTTCAGGTCCTGGAGTTCATAGCGACCGGTGCGGGCCGCGTCGCCGATGACCCTCGGGTCGATGACACCGCGCTCGGCGATGAGGGCGCCGAGATCGGCGTACTCCTGACCCCGGTAGTCCGCGTGCCGGTGCAACTCCCGCACGGTGAGCCGGTATCCGGGGTGCCATTCGACAGGGCACGGCAGGCGGCGAGCGGCGGTCTCGACCGGCGTTCCTCGGTAGCTCGCGTCCAGGACGAGTGCCTCCGTGTCCCGGGCGAGGACGACACCGCCGTGCACCTGTGTCTCGATGTAGTCGTTCAGGGCGTCCTGTTCGTCTTCGTCGGCCTCGGCGAGCGCGATCAGGTTCATGCCGGTGGCGACGCCGAAGTCGGTCGGTTCGGCCGCGCTGTCCGGGTAGCAGAAGGTCGCGCGGGCGAGGGTCGTACCGCTCAGCCGGAAGTGCGAGGAGCCGAACCGCGGGGCGGCGCCGACCACTTGGCGCCGGAAGTTCAGCGCGCCGTACACCGGTCGCTCGGGTGCGGGCGCCTCGTCGTAGGCACCGGCGAAGATCCGGCTCTCCCAGCGCCAACGGTCGCCGCCGGGACGGGCGGTGAGGCCGCCGTTGCTGGTGCCGGTGACGAACTGCGAGTGGTACGTGCCGTCTTGGGCCAGCGCGTCGAGGATCGGTCGGCCGGTCGCTGGCGCCGTACGGTCGGGGTGGAAGTTGAGTGTGACGCGGAGACATGGGTCGACGGGCGGGCCCGAGGAGCCCTCGGCCACATGCCGCAGTGCCCGTGCCTGCCGTGCACCAACACCCCCGAAATCCATTGGCTCCTCCACCGCTCGCCTCACTACCCTGGGCCGAAACCTAGACCCCCTAGGTTTCGGAAACCGGCACTACCCCAGGAGACTCCCCCATGAGATCACTCACCGAGCAGGACATCCGCAACTCGTTCGTCAACTGCTCGAAGGGCGAGGCCAAGCGGCTCGCGATCCCCCGCGATCTCGACACCCGCCCCTGGACCGACCTGGACTTCCTGGGCTGGCGAGATCCCGGGGCACCCGATCGCAGCTACCTCGTCGCCGAGCGCGCGGACGGGCCGATCGGCGTCACGCTCCGCTTCCCGTCCGCGCAGCGTGGCTTTCTGCACCGGAGCATGTGTTCGCTGTGCGTGACGACCCACCCGGGCGGCGGCGTCTCCCTGATGACCGCGCGCAAGGCAGGACCGGCGGGCCGCGAGGGCAACTCGATCGGCCTGTACATGTGCACCGACCTCGCCTGCTCCCTCTATGTGCGCGGCAGGAAGATCCCCGAGTCGGGCATCCGCATCGAGGAGAGCCTGACTGTGGAGCAGCAGATCGCCCGTACGGTGGGCAATCTGACCGCGTTCCTGGACAAGCTGTACGTCTGACGCCAGCCCGGCCACCCGCCCGAGATCACTCCCGCCCTACGGCGATCACGATCTTCCCCCGGTTGTCCCGCCGCTCCAGCCGCTCGTGGGCGGCACGCGCCTCGGCGAGCGGTACGACGGTCTCGATCGGCACCCGGTAGGTGCCCGCGGCCACCCGCTCGGCGAGTTCGCGCAGGTCCGCGCGGGGGTCGTAGCCGCCGTGGATCTGGAGGTTGGTGAGCTGGAAGCCGAGGATCGACGCGTTCTTCGGGTAGAAGTCGCGGGTGTCGACGGTGCTCGGCGCCAGAGCGACATTGGCGAGGGCGACGACCCGGCCGCCGTGCCCGATCTCGCGCAGGCTGCGCCCGAAGGCCGGTCCGCCGACGGTGTCGAGGATGACGTCCGCGCCCCGCCCGCCGGTGAGCCGCAGCACCTCGTCGACCTCCGCGTCGTCGGGGTGGGAGGACGTGTCGAGCGTGGCGTGGGCGCCGAACTCCCCTGCCCAGGCCGCCTTTTCGGGTGATCCGGCGAGGGCGATGACCCGGGCGCCGGTCTCGGCCGCGATCTGTACGGCCGCGCTGCCCACCCCGCTCGCGGCGGCCTTCACGACCACCGTGTCCTCCTTGGTGACGTGGGCGAGGTGCCGCAGGCAGTACCAGGCCGACAGCCAGGCGACGGGCAGGGCGGCCGCGTGCGCGAGGTCGATTCCGTCGGGCAGGGCGGCGACCTGGGTGGCGGGGACGGCCACCAACTCGGCGTAGAAACCTGGCGAGTTCACGCCGTCGAGAGCCACGACCCGTTGCCCGACCGTGAATCCGGTGACGCCCTCCCCCAGTGCGGCGACCGTCCCGGCTCCCTCCACTCCGGGGATCAGCGGCGGCTTCCCGGCCCGGTGGTAGTTCCCGGACCTGATCAGGGCGTCCGCGCGGTTCACGCCCGCCGCGGCGACCCGCACCAGCACCTGCCCGGGACCCGCGACGGGGTCGGGCACCTCGACCGGTACCAGCACCTCGGGCCCGCCGAACTCGTCGATCCGAACCGCACGCATACCGCACCTGCTCCCTGTCACGGCCACCGAACTCGGGCCGATCCGACTGACACCAGTTGAACTGGTGTCACCATGCGACACCGTACGAACCGGTGTCAAGGCTCGCCGGGTGCCTTCGGCCATCACGTGGCCCGCCGCCGGCCACCCCTTGCGTACACCGCATGAACCGGTGTACGCGAGGTAAGCTCGCTGTCATGACCCTCCCGCTCGCCTTCCCGTTCATCGGCGGACGCCCGTGCCTGAACTTCGTGGCGACCCTCGGCAAACGGCACGGCACGCCCGTGGAGCGGCTTCCTGACCCGGCGGCCCTGGCCGGCTGGATCACGGAGGCCGAGCTGTCGGTGGGTGCCGAACCGGTGCGGGTCACGGCCCGGGAGCTGACGGACGCGCGCACTCTGCGCGAGGCGCTCTACCGTGCCGTACGGGACGCGATGGCCGGTCGGGAACCGGCGGCGGCCGATGTCGAGCGGGTCAACGAGGCCGCCGCGCGGCCGGATCTCGCGCCCCAACTGGGCGACCAGCGCTGGAAGTCGGCGCATCCGGCGCGCGCGGCGCTGGCGACGGTGGCCCGGGACGGCGTGCTGCTGGTGGGCAGTCCGCTGCTGGAGCGGGTCAAGGAGTGCGAGAACCCGGAGTGTTCACTGCTGTTCCTCGACGACTCCCAGGCCCGCCGCCGCCGTTGGTGCTCGATGGACCGCTGCGGCAACCTCGCGAAGATCGCGGGCTATCGATCGCGCAGTCGGGCCGCCGTGACCGAGTGAAGTCGCACCATGCGGTGGTCCTCCGTATCGAGGGGGTCCCTCAGGAACCGGCGGGTGTCCAGTGCGGGTCGCGGCCGAGGAAGGCCAGGAGGGCCTCGGCCCGGTCGTACTCGTCCGTCACCGCCAACGCGGGCGCGAACACCCGGTAGGAATCCCGGAGTTGGTCGACGAGCCGGTCCGCGGCCGGCCAGATGCCCTCGGCCAGGGCCGCCCCCAGCGGCCGGTTCTGGCCGGTGGCCGCCGCGATGTCCCAGGCGTGCACGGCCGCGTCCATGGCGGCCGTGGCCGCGGCGAGCGGGAGGGGCATCGGGCCCAGCGGCGTCGGCACCTGGTCGGCGTCGACGGGCAGGTGGGCGTAGCCGTCCGCCACCGCGCGGAGCACCTTGTCGAGTTCGGTGACCGGGTCCCCGTCCAGGGCGTCCGCGGGGTGGAAGGGATCGGAGTCGGGCCGGTCGCCGGTGAGGACGAGGCCGTAGGCCTGCTGGTCGATGCGCGCGTGGTTGAGGACCTGCCGTACCGTCCACTCGGTGCACGGCGTCGGCGCCGTCCAGGCCGTCTCAGGTACGGCGGCGACCACCTCGCGCAGGTAGTCGTGCGAGCGGGTCAGTACCTCGATGCCCTGGATGTTCGTCATGAACGTTCCCCTCCCCTTCGTTCCGTGCGGTGATGACAATCTAGGAGGCCTTGCGGACAGCTACTGTCCGCAAGGGAAACGTTCGGCGCATCTGTGAGAGGGAATAGGCCAAGGATGCGAGATGTCCGTGAGTGGACGGCGCCACTGGTGCGGTTCGTGGGGCGGCACCGGGACCCGGTGGTCGTCCAGACGCTGCGGTCGGCGACCGCGGCGACGGTCGCGTACGTCGTCGCACTGCGTCTGAGCCCCGAGCCCGCCCCGCTGACCGCTCCCCTCACCGCGCTCCTCGTCGTCCAGGTCACCCTCTACGCCACCCTCACCAACGGCATCCGCCGCGTGAACGCCGTGGTCGCGGGCGTCCTCGTCGCCATCGCCTTCAGCCTGCTGGTCGGTCTGACCTGGTGGAGCCTGGCCCTGCTGATCGTCGCCGCGCTGGTCGTCGGGCGGCTGGTGAAGGTCGACGAGTACGTGCCCGAGGTGGCGATCAGCGCGATGCTGGTCCTCGGGGTCACCACGGTCGGGAACACGGCCTGGGCCCGGGTCGTCGAGACACTGATCGGCGCGGTCGTCGGACTCGGCTGCAATCTGCTGCTCGCTCCCCCGGTGTGGGTGGACGAGGCCGGCGAGTCGATCGAGGGACTGGCGCGTCGGCTACGGCGGCTGATGCGGCGCATGGGCGAGGAGGCGGCGGGCCGCACACCCGTCGACCACGCCACCGCGCGGCTGCACGAGGCGCGCCGGCTCGACCACGACATCGTCGAGGTGGACGCGGCGCTGCGGCAGGCCGAGGACAGTCTGCGGCTCAATCCGCGCGTACGGGAGGGGCTGCTGCACCGGGTCGTGCTGCGGACCGGCCTGGACACCCTGGAGATCTGCACGGTCGTGCTCCGTGTCCTCGCGCGCACCTTCACCGACCTGGCGAAACAGCGCGACCCCGAGCCGCTGTTCGCACCGCCGACAGGGGCCGCCGTAGAACAACTGCTGTCCGAGATCGGTGACGCCGTGGTCAGTTTCGCGGTGCTGGTGACCACCGATGTGACGGTCAGCGCCGAGTCCGCGGAGTCACGGCTCACCAACGAGCTGCACACGGCCGCCGCGACCCGCGACAAGCTGGCCCAGCTGCTCCTGGAGGAGGTCCAGCGCGACGCGGCCCAGTGGCAGCTGCTCGGTGCCATGCTGACCGAGGTCAACCGCATGCTGGACGAGCTGGACACCGAGCACCGTTCGCGCCGGCTGCTGGAGGAACTCGACCGGTGTACCAGTGAGCAGCGGAAGCGCATGCCATGGCTGACCTGGCTGCGGGAGCGGGTGGGCGTGCCGGACCGGCTGCGCAGGAACCGGGGCGGGGGCGCCGATCGTTCTAGGTGACGAAGTCACCTGGGGGCGGGCCGACCGGTCCCCCGCAGTGGAACGAGGGGGGCGGGCGCATGACCGACAGCACCGTACGGATCGACGGGAACACCTTGCGACTGCCCGGTGGGGTGGCGGTGCGGTTCATCCGCACGCTACGGCTGCCGGAGACGGGCACGCATCCGTTGCCGCCCGGGCTCGGCGAGTTCCCGGTCCGGCGGGTCGCGGACTTCCCGGACACCGTGCCCGAGGAGTGGCGGGCGCGGGGCGGGGTGATGCTGCCGGTGTATCTGCGCGAGGCGATGTGGCTGAGCTTCGCGGGCACGCGGGAGCCGGCCGCGCTGCAGGTCGGGGTGGGCAAGGTGTGCGCGGTGTCGGGCGAGCCGTGGAGCGACCGGCTGTCCCGGAACCCGCAGAACTACGTGGTGCTGCCCCGCCAGCCGTGGCTCGACGGCATCAACTCCGGCAAGGGCACGGTCCGCCAGTTCGTCGCGGTCCCGCTCGGTCTCGGCTCGACCGTCGAGGGGCAGGTCACCGGCGAGGAGGTGTGGGGCGGTGTCCAGCTCCAGTCCTTCCCGCTCGGCGAACGGGAGTTGGCCACATGGCGCGAGGCGGAGCGACGCCGGTCGCAGCAGTCACGCGCGCGTGCGACGAGCCTGCCGACCGGGGGCTACGGCATGCCCGCCATGCCGATGATGTCCGCGCCCGGCGCTCCCCCGGCACCGAGCCCCCGGGCCACCGCCATGGGACTCGGGGCCGGCGGTTCGATGCGCCAGGAGGTCTACGAGGACGACCGCCCGCTGAAGTCCTGGGCCGAGGAGCCCGCCGGGCGGGTCTTCGTGCACCTGGTTACGCCCCCGGAGTGGCGCCGCATCACCGGCGAGGCCCCGCCGCCGTCGCCGGTGGACCGTGCCGCGTACACCCGGGCGGGGCTCCCCTGGTTCGACTACTACGACCAGGACGCCGAGGATCTCGCCCCCACCGACGCCCTGGGCGCGGTGCGGCCGGTCGGCGACTGGCTGGGCGACGACCACGAGCCCTGGCAGGAGCCCGCGGCCGACCAGGTGCAGCCCCTCAAGGACGCGCAGGGCAAGCCGGTGGAGGACGGCGACTGGTAGGCCGCTCACCGGGCGGTCGACGGGGTACGTCACCCACCCTCCACTCATTGCATCCTCCGCAACACCCGTTGCCGGTCTTGCGCTGAACCCGCCCCGCACGCCAAGGTTGCCGTGACGACCGAGGCGAGCGACGACCTGAGGGTGTGGGTATGACGAGTGGTGCGGAGGCGTCACGCGAGGGCTGGAGCAGGCGCCGTTTCATCGGCGCCCTGGGCGGAACCGCGGCGGTCGTCGCGGTCCCCGCACCGGCCGCGGCACCGGCGGACCCCGAATCGTCCCGTACGACCGCGCCGGAATCGTCGGCAGCGAAGGCACCGGCACCCGACGCACACCGCAGTAAGGGCAAGGACTCCGGTCCTCGCCCCCTCTACCTCGGCACGTACACCTCGGTCGACGGCGGCGGCACGGGCATCGGCCTGGCCACCTACGACGCGTCGACCGGGCAGATCACCGGCGCGGGCACGCTGACCGGGGTCGCCGACCCGTCGTACCTCACCGTGCATCCCGACGGTCGCACGCTGTACGCGGTCGACGAGCAGACGGCCGGCGCGGTGACCGCCGTACGGCTGGCGGACCGCAAGGTCCTCGGCGCACGGAGCACCGGCGGGGCGGGCCCCTGCCATCTGTCGGTGCACCCCACCGGGCGCTGGCTGCTGAGCGCCAACTACACGTCGGGCAGTGTGGCCGTGCACCCGATCGACAGCTCGGGCGCGCTCGGCGAGCGCACCGCGCTGGCCAAGCACTCCAGTCCGCAGCCGGGTCCGGGCCAGGACGGCCCGCACGCGCACCAGTTCGTGACGAGTCCCGACGGCGGTCATGTCCTCGCCGTCGACCTGGGCACCGACACAGTCTACACCTACCGCCTGGACACCACGAAGGGCACGCTGGCCGAGGTCTCGCAGGCGCACACCCGCGCGGGCGCGGGCCCGCGCAGCCTCACGTTCCACCCCGGCGGCCGGTACGCCTATCTGGCCAACGAGGTCGACGACACCATCGCGGTCTGTGCCTACGACCCGGCCACGGGCGCCCTCTCGATCGGCGCCCCGCAGTCCAGCGGCAGCACGGGCGGCACCACCAACTACCCGGCGCAGATCCTGGTGACGTCGAACGGCGCGTACGCCTTTCTCGCCAACCGGGGCGACAACACCCTTGCCCGGTACGCCGTCGAGGCGGACGGCGCCCGGCTCAGGCTGCTCGGCACGGTGCCGGTGTCCGGCGACTTCCCGCGGCAGATCGCTCTCTCGCCGGACGGGTCGCTGCTGTTCACCGCGAACCAGAGGTCGAGCACGGTCAGCGTGTTCCACGTGAACGACAGCACGGGTCAACTCACGCTCACGGGCGAGCCGTTCGCGTCACCGGTCGCCGTCTGTGCGCTGCCGCTGTAGAGGGCGCGGGCAGGACGCGGCGCTGGCCTGGGTGAGCAGCACATGCATGCGCTCGGTGAGGTGGGTGACCGAGTCGGCGGGCGCGTGAAACGGCAGTCGTACGTCGCCGTGGGCACGGGCCCGCTCGATGCGCAGCGTCAGTCCGTGCCGGTCCACGGCGAGGGGCTGGACGCGGACCGCGCCGTGCAGGCTGTCGGGTTCGACGAGCCGGGTGAGCCGCTCGACCGCGTCGGAGTGGCAGTCGGCGAGATGGGTCAGCAGCTGGGCCTCGGCCAGGGCCAGCGGGTCGGGTTCGGCGGCGGCGAACTCGTCGAGGTCGATGACGACCGCGCCGGTCGCCGGGCGCAGCACCACGCGCGTTGCGCGGAAGGCGAGTTGGTCGTCCTCGGGGACGAACCAGCCGGCCATCCACAGCCGGGCCCGGATACGGTTGCGCACGGGGACGGGTGCGACGTCCGCGAACTCCAGGACGGCGGACGGCTCTCCGCGGGGCGCGCAGATCGCCGCCGCCAACAGGGCGCTGTCCTCAGGTACTTGAAGGAGTACCCGGCCGTCGTCGTCCACGCTGTGCGCACCGACGAACTCCTCGCGACCGCCCTCCGCGGTCACCGCGCAGGACCATGCGGCGGCGAGCACCGAGCGGGCCCGCTCGGCCGCGGCAGGCACGGCCGTCCACGATTGGCTGTCACCCATCCCTGAACCTCCTTAGGTAAGCCTTGCCTAACTTACCGAAGATCGGGGCGCACGCCAACCACGCCACGCAATCTCTCCACCAAGTCGTCCAGGAGGAGTTCCGGGCGGCTCCAGGACGAGTTCAGGGCGAGATGACGCCCAACAGCGCCCGCGCACACAGATCACGCACCTGCTCGCGGCTCAACTCCGGCCCCCGCAGCCACTCCAGACAGACGGCGGTGGTGAAGGCCAGCCACCCGCGCACCGCGAGCTTCGCGTCGGGCCGCTCGGCCACGGCCGGCCCGAACTCGGGATCCGCGGCGAGCGCGGCCAGGATCTGCCGCTCCTGCGCGGCCAACGCCCGCTGATAGACCCGCCGTACGGTCTGGTCCCCCGCCGCGTCGGCGCGGTGGAAGGCGCGGTAGCCGTGCGCGTGGGTGTGCACGTACTCCAGATACGTGTCGAGGGCGACGGCGAGCTGCTCGCGGGCCGGTACGCCCGGCACGGCCGCCGTCATCCGCAGCATCCGCTGGCTCTCGCGCTCGACGACGGCCGCGAAGAAGTCCCGCTTGGTCGGGAAGTAGTGGTAGAGCAGCCCGCGGGAGACCCCGGCGATCTCGGCGACCTGCTCGATCCACACGTCGTCGTAGGGATCCTCGGAGAACAACCGCGCGCCCACCGTGAGGAGTTGCTCCCGACGCTCCTCGGTGCTGAGCCGACGGCGCGTGCGCCCTCCCTGGTTCGCGGCCATTCCCGCACTTTACTTGACGTCGGTTCGCCGACGGGATCACACTGAAACACGTTATTGAACCGACGTACAACAGGCTCAACCTGCCGCAGGATCAAGGGAGATCGCGTCATGGCGGAGACGACGACGGCGACGCCGACCGCGCTGCCGAAGGGATTCCGGGGCGCCGAGCAGGGCTGGCCCCACCTCGACCGCATCCCGCATCCCCCGCGCCGGGTCCCGCTGCTCGGTGACGTCCTGGGCGCCGACCGCCGCACCCCCCTCCAGGACACGCTCCGCTACGCCCGTCGACTGGGCCCGATCTTCCGGCGGAAGGCGTTCGGCAAGGAGTTCGTGTTCGTGTGGGGCGCGGACCTGGTCGCCGACATGGCGGACGAGTCACGGTTCGCCAAGCATGTCGGCCTGGGGGTCGCGAACCTGCGGCCGGTCGCCGGGGACGGCCTGTTCACGGCGTACAACCACGAGCCCAACTGGCAGTTGGCACATGACGTGTTGGCCCCCGGCTTCAGCCGCGAGGCGATGGCCGGCTACCACCCGATGATGCTGTCCGTGGCCGAGCGCCTCACCGACCACTGGGACCGCGAACTCACCGCCGGACGCTCGGTGGACGTGCCCGGCGACATGACCAAGCTGACCCTGGAGACGATCTCGCGCACCGGCTTCGGCCACGACTTCGGTTCCTTCGAACGCGACCGCCCGCACCCCTTCGTGACGTCGATGGTGGGCACGCTCAGCTACGCGCAACGCCTCAACTCCGTACCGTCCCCACTGGCCCCGTTCCTGCTGCGCACCGCAACTCGCCGCAACGAAGCGGACATCGCCTACCTCAACCGCACGGTCGACGAGATGGTCCGGACCCGCCGCGAGGCGAGCGGAACCGGCGACGGCGACCTCCTGGACCGGATGCTCGACACGGCCCACCCGGAGACCGGCGAACGCCTCTCCCCCGAGAACGTCCGCCGCCAGGTCATCACCTTCCTCGTCGCCGGCCACGAGACGACCTCGGGCTCCCTGTCCTTCGCCCTGCACTACCTCGCCCGCCACCCGGAGATCGCCGCCCGCGCCCGCGCCGAGGTGGACCAGGTCTGGGGCGACACCGAGACCCCCGGCTACGAGCAGGTCGCCAAGCTGCGCTACGTCCGCCGGGTCCTCGACGAGTCGCTGCGGCTCTGGCCGACGGCCCCCGCGTACGCCCGCGAGGCCACCCGGGACACCGAACTGACCGGGGTCCACCCGATGCGCCGGGGCGCTTGGGCGCTGATCCTCACGCCGATGCTGCACCGCGACCCCGAGGTGTGGGGTACGGACGCCGAGGAGTTCGACCCGGACCGCTTCGACGCCAAGGCCGTACGCTCCCGCGCCCCGCACACCTTCAAGCCGTTCGGGACGGGGGCGCGGGCGTGCATCGGCCGCCAATTCGCCCTGCACGAGGCGACGTTGGTCCTGGGTCTGCTGCTGCGCCGCTACGAGTTGCGCCCCGACCCGACGTACCAGCTGCGCGTGACCGAACGCCTGACGCTGATGCCGGAGGGCCTGCGCCTACACCTGGACCGCCGCACCGCGACAGCGACTCCCGCACCGGTCACGGTCCCCGACGAGGTGCGGTCAGAGCCCCGCTGTCCAGTGCACGGGGCGGACGACTGACTCCGGCAGCCTGGTCCCGGCGCTCCCCCGCGCCGCGTTGACCTGCGGCTGGGTGAGGAAGAAAGCACCGGTCAGATCCGCGTCCGTGAGATCGGCGTCCCGCATGTCGGCACCGATCAGATCCGCGCCGCGCAGGTCCGCCCCGGTGAGATCGGCGGCGATGAGGTAGGCGCCCCGCAGATTGGCCCCGCTCAGATCGGCACCCTTGAGCCGGGCGCCCATGAGGTCGGCACCCCGCCGCTCCTTCTTCTTGCCGCGCACCCCGGCCCGCACCAGCTCGCTGGTCCGCAGCAGCAGCACGTTGACCTCCTGCCGGTGCGCGCCCACGTCCAGCGCGGCGAGCTCTTCGGGCGTCCCGCGTGTGAGTTCTTCGGTACGGCCGAGGGCCCGGCGCAGGTCGGGGTGGACCGGGTCGGCGGCGGGCAGGGTGAGCGCCTCGGTCAGGTACCAGAGCAGTTCGTGAAGCTGCCGTACGACGGGAAACACGTCGAACATCCGCCGGGCCTGCTCCCGGGGAGCCGTACGCCAGTCCTGTCCGGCGAAGGTGACCTGCGAGACCCGCTGCCCGGCGCCGAAGCAGTCGTAGACCGTGCAGCCGGTGAAGCCACTGGGCCGGAGCTTCGCATGGATTCCGCAGCGGTGATCGCCCTGAAGATTCGGGCATGGCGTCCCGGCGGCCTTGTCGAGCGCGAAGTCGGCCGAGACGGCGAAGGGCAGTGCCACACAGCACAGCCCGAAGCAGCGCTCGCAGTCGCCGCGGAGGTCGGAGCGGGCCGCTATGTGATCTTCCATGCCGTTCAGCGTACTGACCCGGTCACATCGAGGCGCGCCAGCCGATCCGGATCGGACAGGATGTACATCTCGGTGATCCGGCCGTCGGCGACGGTGACGCCCATGACCGAAAGGACCTGCCCCTCGGGAGCGTTGACGACGCCCACCGAGCCGTTGACCAGGGCGAGTTGGGCATGGCGGGCGAACGGGGCGAACATGAGCGCCTGTTCGGCGACCGCACGTGCGCCGCGCATCGCCTTGGACGCGGCCGCGCCTCGTACGAGGGCTCCGGAATCGGCGCGCAGGGCCACGTCCGGGTGGAGGAGGGCGACGAGGGCGTCGAAGTCGCCCTCGCGGGCGGCGGCGAGGAAGGCCTCGACGATCTCGCGCTGACGGGCGAGATCGGGATCCGTCGACGGGCTCGCGCCCTGGACCCGGCGGCGGGCCCTGCTGGCCAGTTGGCGGGTCGCGGCCGAACCGCGTTCCACGATCGGGGCGATGTCGTCGAAGGGCACCGCGAACATGTCGTGCAGGACGAACGCGAGCCGTTCGGCGGGTTCCAGGGTCTCCAGGACGACGAGGAGGGCGAGGCCCACCGAGTCGGCGTGGAGTACTTCCGCCTCCGGGTCGAGTTCCGTGAGGGGTCTGAGCAAGGGGTCGGGGACGAAGGTCTCGGTGAAGACCTCGTCCATCGGGTCCTCGCGGCGTGACGTACGGGAGCGCAGCAGGTCGAGGCAGACCCGCCCGACGACCGTGGTCAGCCAGCCGCCGAGGTTCCTGATGTCGTCCGCGTCGGTCCGGCTGAGCTTCAGCCACGTCTCCTGGACGGCGTCCTCCGCCTCTGGCACCGAGCCGAGCATGCGGTAGGCGACCGCGCGCAGCCGGCCCCGGTGTTCCTCGAAACGGTCCGCCAGAAGGTCCTCGTCGTTCATACCGCCCCCGTGGTCGATTCTCGCCGGCGGCCGGTCGTCCGACGGCGCGCTGGACGTACTGAAGGATATTGACGGAGCCCGCACGCGACGGCATGATGACCGACTGCGTGGCCTACGCCGAACCTCCCACGACCGTCCCCGGCACGGTCTCCCAGCGGAGGCGAAGGGACCAGTGTCTCAGGTCGTTGTCGCAGCCCGATCGCCTCGGGCGAGGTTGCCGGGGAGCCGTCGCTCAAGGCGTGGAAGGCCGCGATGACAGCCCGTAGGAACTTCAAGCGCCAGGTGCGCGCCCGCGCAGCGAAGACCGGCGAGTCCTACACGACCGCCCTCCGGCACTTCCGTCCGACTCCATCAGGAGACGTCATGCCGGAAGCAAGGAACCCCAGGAGCGTGCGCCTCGCCGTGGCGCAGACCCCCGTACGCGAAGACCCCCGAGACGTCGAAGCGCTGCGCGAGAGCGGGCGTGAGGTCCGTGCGCTGATGCGCGAGGCCAGTGCTCAGGGGGCGCGGATCGTGCACTTCCCGGAAGGCGCGATCTGCTTTCCCAACAAGTTCGTCATGTCCGTCGACGGCCCGGACGAGGTCGGCCCGGCGGACTGGGACCGGTGCCAATGGCCGGTACTCCAGGCGGAGTTGGCCGCGATCGCCGAGCTGGCCCGTGAGCTGCGGTTGTGGACGGTGGTCGCCTCGGTGCACCGCTTGACGGGCCCGCACCGTCCGCACAACAGCCTCTACGTCATCTCCGATCGCGGCGAGGTCGTCACGCGCTACGACGAGCGCCTGCTGTCGAAGACGAAGGTCTCGTACATGTACTCGCCGGGCGTCTCACCGGTGACCTTCGACGTCGACGGGGTGCGCTTCGGCTGCCTGCTCGGCATGGAGATCCACTACCCGGAGCTGTTCGCGGAGTACGAGGAGCTGGACGTCGACTGCGTCCTGTTCTCGACCAGCGGCACCCCGGGCAACACCGCCGCCCAGGCCCAGGGCCACGCCGCGGTCAACAGCTACTGGGTCAGCCTGTCCGTGCCCTCTCAGCACAGCGCCATCGCGCCGTCCGGGATCGTCGCTCCCAACGGCCACTGGCTCGCGCGGTGTCCCACGGACGACTCGCCGTCGGTGGCCGTCGTGAACCTCGACGACAGTTCGGAGGCCGCCGCCGACGCGGTGGCCTACAGCCGTCCCTGGCGTCGTGAGGCGCGGTCGGGCCTCTACACCGAGCACCAGGTGACCGACCCACGCAGCGAGGACCGGACAGCGGCCTTCTAGCCCGGAAGGAGAATCCGGTGCCGCGTCGAGGCACCGGATTCTCAATAGCGTTGCGCCTTCGCCAACTTGGGGGTCAGTACCGGCTCCGGCGGCTTGGCGCTGATGGCGACCGGCTGGGCCTTCGCGCCGGGGGCGAGGTTCTCGGCGCCGACGTAGCGGGTCTCCACCACCTTCCCCGAGGAGTCGAGGAAGTCGACCTGGACGGCGTAGGACGCCTTCTTGTCGGTCTTGTTGGTGATGGTGACGACGACGGCGAGCAGGCCGCTGGCCTGGGCGCGCGGTTTGCCGGTCATGGCGACGTCCGACATCGCGTTGCCCTGGCCCTCGACGTCCTTGAGTTCGTTCTGGGCGTCCTTGCTCGCGCGGGCCACCTCGGACGACACGGAGGCCTCGAAGGAGGACGCGGCCGCCGACGCGGAGGACGCCACGGCCGAGGCCGCCGCACGGGCCGACGCGACCGCCGAGGACGCGGCCGACTTCAGGGGCGACGGTGTCATGCCCGAGAAGGAGGCCGTGTCCGGGGTCGAAACCTGCGAGCTGCTGCTGCCGGAGCTGTCGTTGTCGTCGCCGCACGACACCAGCGCGACCGTGCTCGCCGCGACGACGGCGAGGACCAGGGCGGCCGGGCGGGCCCGGCGGAGCGACTTGCTGTTCAGTGGCTTGGTATTCATCGAAATAAACCTTATGTCGGAAATTTCGATGCGGCATGTCACCGACGGCCACCCGGTGACGGGCCCTCCTCGGCGGCCTGGCGGGCGCTACCTCGCGAACAGCTCGAACGACACCGCCGGCTTCCCGCCGAACCTCTCCCCGGTGATCGTGGCCCACTTGGTCAGGAACTCGCGGGCGTACGTCTCCGGGTCCTCGTCCGTCAACGCCTCGATGTACGTGCGGTGTTCGAGCAGGGAGCGCACCCCGCGTTCCAGGCCGGGGGTCGCGTCCACGGCGTGCGTGGGGTCGGCGGAACCGGCGACGGCCACCCAGCGGACGCCGTCCCAGGGTTCCAGGCCCTGGTCCCGGAGTTCCGGGAAGATCCAGCGGTTGCCCGCGTCGCCGGCCGCGTCGAGGGTGGCTCGGCCCACGGCGACGTGGTCGGGGGTGTTCCAGGCGACACCGCCCCAGGTGTCCCGGTGGTTCATGGTGATGACCAGTTCGGGGCGGTGGCGGCGGATCGCGGCGGCGATGTCGCGGCGCAGGGCGGTGCCGTACTCGATGACGCCGTCCCGGTGGTCGAGGAACTCCACCTCGCTCACGCCCACGACCGCCGCACTGGCCCGCTGCTCGCGCTCCCGCAGCGGGCCGCACTCCCGCGGCTCCAGGGTGTCGATGCCGGCCTCGCCGCGGCTGGCCAGGACGTAGGCGACGGAACGGCCGCCGTCGGTCCATGCGGCGATCGCCGCCGAGCAGCCGTATTCGAGGTCGTCCGGGTGGGCCACCACGGCGAGGGCTCGCCGCCAGTCGTCGGGCATGGGCTGGAGCGGTGTGTTCTGCGGCTCGGTCATGGGCGCAGACTAACCACGCCTCCCGCCCTCTACGCCTCGTCCCGCGTAAGTGCCAGCAGTCGGTCCAGGACCCGTGGCCCGCCCGCCCGCACCCCGTCGTGCTCGAACTCGTCGGTGACCCAGGTGCGCAGGCCGCGGATCGCGCGGGCGGTCTGGAGGGAGTGGGTCGCGTCGACGTACATGTCGTCGTGGTAGACGGCCGCGGCGACCGGGACCTCGTTGACGGCGAGGCGCGCGGGGTCGTAGAGGGGCTGCCAGTCGGTGTGGGCGGCGAGGAGTTCGGCGGTGTCGCGGAGCGGGCGCAGGGCGGGGTCGCAGTCGAACATCCAGGGGTGGATGGACTCGCCGGTGAAGAGGAGTGGGCTGTCGCCCGCCAGGGTCTTGGCCGCGTCGAACTGCGGGAACTCGGCGCGGACACGCTCCGCCGACCAGGCGGTGGGCCGGTTGTCCTGGCCGTAGACCGACTCGTGGACGAGGGCGTAGAGGGGGTGGCCGGCGTAGGAGAGGGAGTTCTGGACCTCTTCCTGGAACGCGTCGGAGAGTTCGTGGCCGCTCGGGGTGCGGACGAAGGCGTTCTCCAGGAGGAAGTGGAGGCGGTGGCTGCCGTCGCTGCCGCCGAGCATGATGCCGAGGGACTGGAAGGCCTCGGCGGTGAGCCGGTAGCCGTTGGGCAGGACCGGCTCGTGCCGCATCAGGTGCTCGGCGATGCGGCGGGCGCGTTCCACGTCCTGCGGGTAGCGGTCGTAGTGGGCGGCGACCTTGCGCTCGATGCGCGGATAGGCGGCCCGGTAGACGTCGTCGGCGTGGGCGTCGAGGGACGGGAGGCCGCCGGTGAGGACGGCGGCGCGCAGGCCCTCGGGCGCCGTGGACAGGTAGTTCACCGTGCAGAAGCCGCCGAAGCTCTGGCCCAGGACGGTCCAGGGGGCGCCGCCGGTGAGGGCGGGGCGGATCGTCTCGCAGTCCCGGACGATCGAGTCGGCGCGGAAGTGCGTGAGGTGCGCGGCCTGCTCGGCGGGGCCGCCGCGCAGCGGGAGCGTCTGCCGGGTGAGCGGGGTGGAGTGGCCGGTGCCGCGCTGGTCCAGGAGGAGGACGCGGTACTCGTCGAGCGCGCGGCCGAGCCAGGCCTGCCTGCCGACGAAACGATTCGCCCCGAAACCGGGTCCACCCTGGAGGTAGAGCAGCCACGGCAGGTCCTCGCGGTGCGCCTTGTCGCTCGCGACGACCTCACGGGCGTAGAGCTCGATGGTCTCGCCCGTGGGGTCCTCGTGGTCGAGGGGCACGGTGAAGTGGCGGTCGGTGAGGACGACGCCGGGCTGGCGGTAGCTGACGGACAACGGGGCTCCTGGGACGGACGATTTACGGGCCGCGTCACATCTCAGCACATGCGCGTCCGATATCCGACCCCCTGGATCATGAAATCCTACGGATCACTACTGACCGACCGATCAGCGGGCTGCCAGGCTGGAGCGGCGCACCACCAGTTCCGGCTGGAGGACGACCCGTCGGTGCTCGTGCGGACGGGCGGCGGTCTCCGCCTCCGTCTCCTCCAGGAGCAGCTCGGCGGCCAACGCGCCCATGGTGACGGCCGGTTGGCGGACCGAGGTGAGCGGTACGGCCGCGGCGGCCGCGAACTCGATGTCGTCGTAGCCGACGATCGCGAGGTCGTCGGGCACGCCGACCCCGGCCGCGTACATCGCCTGGAGCACGCCGAGGGCGAGGAGGTCGTTCGCGCAGAAGACCGCCGTGGGCCGGTCGGCGAGGCCGAGGAGCCGTGCTCCGGCGTCGCGTCCGGCGGCCACGTCGAGCCGGTCGGTGGGCAGCTCACGCAGCGCGTCGGGGTCGAGACCGGCCTCGGCGAGCGCGTTCTTCGCGCCCGTACGGCGGTCCCGCACCTGGTTGAAGCCAGGCGGGCCGCTGACATACGCGATCGAACGGTGCCCCGCGTCGACCAGGTGTCGCACCGCGAGCGCGCCGCCGGCGACGTCGTCGACGGAGACCGAGCACTCGGTGGTGCCCTCGGCGACGCGGTCGACGAGCACGAAGGGGATGCCGTGCCGGCGGAACGACTCGATGTTGCGTCCGGTCGCGTCGGCCGGGGTCAACAGCACGCCCCGCACCCGCTGTTCGGCGAAGAGCGAGAGGTAGTCGGCCTCCTCGACGGGGCTCTGCGCGCTGTTGCAGACCATCACGCCGAGCCCCGATTCACGCGCGGCCCGCTCGGCGCCGCGGGCCACGTCCACGAAGAACGGGTTGCCCATGTCGAGCACGAGCAGCCCCATGATCCGGCTGCGCCCGGCGCGCAACTGGCGCGCGGACTCACTGCGGACATAGCCGAGGCGGTCGATCGCGGACAGCACCCGGGCCCGGGTCTCCGTGGCGACGGTGTCCGGGCGGTTGATGACGTTCGAGACCGTGCCGACGGAGACTCCGGCGGCGCGGGCGACGTCCTTGATACCCACCGGCTGGGCCATCAGGCGGAGACCTCCAGGGTGACGTGGGGCGGCGGGCAGGTCTTCACATTACCGCCATGACCTGTGCCGACTCCTGCGGCGGTGCCGCTCACGCGGGCAGGGCGAAGTCGACGACGTGGAGTGCCGAGGGGGTCGTGCCGCTCGACTTCTCCTGGTACATGACCGACAGCACGTTGTCCGCCTTCACCCGCAGCTCGTCGATGACGACCTCACCGAACGCGTTCAGGTCGCTCCCGTCGTACAACAGCGCCCAGTCCGTGTAACCCGAGGCCTTCGAGGCGCCCGCGATACGGCCGTACGGCAGGACCGCGTAGGCGTTGTCGTACCTGTCCAGGACCAGCTTGGTGCGCTGGCTGGAGTTGAGGGCGATCGGGATCTCGGTCTTCTGCCAGGTCCCGGCGGAGTTCTTGCGGACGTGGAAGGCGCGGCCGTTGGCGGTGCGGTCGGTGACGTAGTTGGTGGTGCACTGGCCGAAGCGGCCGGGGACGTAGCTGATGATCGCGTGCGGGAGGCCGGTCGAGTCGGTGGACTGGCTCTCCTGGTTCATGAGGGAGTGGTCGGGGTCGAGCGGGTCGACGACCAGTCCCGCGTCCGTGACGGCCACGGTGTCCGAACCACCCGTCGTTCCTACGGCGGTTCCCGCGTCGTTGCGCCAACTGCGGCCCCGGTCGGTCGAGTAGACGTATCCGGTGTCGTGGTTGGTGATGCCGCCGCTGTTGCACATCACGGCGGCGGACTGCTCGCGCCAGGTGAAGAAGGAGTGCAGCCGGCCGTTCACGTCGTAGTCGATGCCGTGCAGGTACATGTTGCGGGCGGTGCTGGAGCCGTGCGTGCTGGTGTAGGTGCCGGTCGAGCTGCTCCACTCCCCCAGTGCCGTCCAGCTCGAACCGTCGTACTCCGCAAGGGCGTTGCGGCCGTTGCCGGAGATCCCGACGCGGTAGCTGAGCTGGAGCTTGCCTTCGGGGGTGGCGATGAACTGGGGGTAGGTGAACTGGGTGGTGAGGGCGACTCCGTCCAGCGAGGTCTGTACGGCGCCGAGGACGGCCGAAGTCCAGGCGGTGGACGCCGGGTTGTCGAGGAGGCCGGCGACCGACCTGACGTAGAAGAAGCCGTCGCTGTGGGAGTCCATGTTGAGGTGGAGGCGGCCGTCGACCTGAGAGACGCCCATGGAGATGACGTTGTGGGAGTCGTCGCTCTTGAGCTGGTGGGAGAGGGTGATCGTGGACCATGTCGAGCCGCCGAGGACACGGCGGGCGACGACGGCGTACTTGGTGGACGTGTACCAGGCCGCGTACTGATAGCCCTTGTAGGTCAACAGGCCGTTCTTCTGGAACGAGTTGTTGTTGACCAGGCCGTCGTACGAGACGAAGTAGACGGCCTGGGCGTCGAGTTGGGTGGTGCTCTTCTTGGTGACGGACGGGCCGGGGTCGGCCGCCCGTGCGATGCCCGGCGTTGCCACGGCCGCAAGTATGGCGGTCGTGAGTACGGCGCGTCTTCTCACGAGCGGCTCCTGTGGGGGATCACGCGAGGTGGAAGACCTCGGTGAGGGGCTTCATCGCCTCGTCGGGACGGGCGCCTTCCAGGGACTCGAAGAACGGCGCCATCTCCGCCTGCCAGCGGGAGTTGATGTCGGTGGCTTCCATGCCGGCCTGGGCGGCGGCGAAGTCCTCGGTCTCCAAGTAGCCGACCAGCAGGCCGTCTTCGCGCAGGAAGAGCGAGTAGTTGTGCCAGCCGGTGGCCGAGAGTGCGTCGAGCATCTCGGGCCACACGGCGGCGTGCCGCTCGCGGTACTCGTCGAGGCGGTCCGCCCGGACCTTCAGCAGGAAGCACACGCGCTGCATCAACACCCCTGTATCTACTAGAAGTTGAACTGGTCGATGTTCTTCGCGTCGAACACGGTCGGCTTGCCGAGGCTGATCACGCCGTCCTTGCCGATGGTGTACGACGTCCCGCCGGCCTTGAAGGTCTCGCCCTCCTTGCCGGTGATCTGCCCCGACACCAGCGCCACCGCCGTCTGCGCGGCGAGGGCGCCGAGCTTCGCCGGGTCCCACAGCTCGAAACCGTCGACGGTGCCGTTCTTGACGTACTTGCGCATGTCGTTCGGGGTGCCGAGGCCCGTCAGCTTGACCTTGCCCTTGTACTTGGAACCGGACAGGTACTGGGCGGCGGCCTTGATGCCGACGGTGGTCGGGGAGATGATCCCCTTCAGGTTCGGGTGCTCCTGGAGGAGACCCTGGGTCTGCTGGAAGGACTGCTGGGCGTCGTCATTGCCGTAGGCGACCTTGACCAGCTTGATGTTCTTGTACTTCGGGTCCTTCAGCTCCTCCTTCATGAAGCCGATCCAGGTGTTCTGGTTCGTCGCGGTCTGCGCGGCCGACAGGATCGCGATCTCGCCCTTGTAGCCGATCTGCTGGGCGAGCAGCTGCACCTCGGTGCGGCCGAGGTCCTCGGCGCTGGCCTGCGAGACGAAGGCGTTGCGGCACTCCGGGTTGGTGTCGGAGTCGTAGGTGACGACCTTGATCTTGTTGCTCATGGCCTGCTTGAGCGCGGTGCACAGGGCGCCCGGGTCCTGCGCGGACACGGCGATCGCGTTCACCTGCTGCTGGGTGAGCGTGTTGACGTAGGAGACCTGACCGGAAGTGTCGGTGGCGCTGGTCGTGCCGACTTCCTTGTACTTCTCGCCCAGTTCGGTGAGCGCCTTCTCGCCGCCCTTGTCGGACGTGGTGAAGTACGGGTTGTTGACCGCCTTGGGCAGGAAGGCGACGGTGAGCCCCTTCTTGAGCGCAGCATTCGGATCGGCCTTGCCACCGGTGACGGCCGACCCGGTGTTCTCGTCCTTCACGTCCTTCTTGGTGGTGCCACCGCAGGCGGTGGCGACGAGGGTGAGCGAGGTGACGGCGACGAGGGCCGCAAGGGCACGGCGAAGGGATGTTTTGCGCATGGCAGGGGTTCCTTTGATACGAGGTTGAGTGAAGCGCCCCTTCCGGGGGCGCGGGAGTGTGTCGATTTGCGGCTACCGACGGACTAGGTGGATCGTGCCGCGGCCCGAGCGACAGCGACTTGCCGAGCAACCCGCGGCCCAAGTACCGAGACCACGAGCAGAACACCGGTGACAACGATCTGGGACTGCGCGGAGACATTCACCAGGCTCATCACGTTCTGCAGAGCCCCGAGCAGGAACACCCCGGCGACCGCACCTCCCAACGTCCCCTTTCCACCGTCGAAGTCGATCCCGCCGAGCAACACCGCGGCGACGACGGACAGTTCGAGCCCCGTGGCATTGTCATAGCGCGCACTGGCGTAGTGCAGCGCCCAGAAGATCCCGGTCAGCGAGGCCATCAACCCGGTCACCGTGAACAGGATCAGCTTCTGCCGCCGGACCCGGATACCGGCGAACCGCGCCGCTTCCACATTCGCCCCGATCGCGAACAACGACCGCCCGAACGGCGTGGCGTGCAGCACGACCACGGCGATCGCGAGCAACACGAGGAAGGGCAGGAAAGCCCGCGGCAGGAACGTCCCCCCGAGCCGCCCGGACGCGAAGTCCAGGTACTGCGAGGGAAAATCGGTCACGGCATCCGAGCCGAGCACGATCTGCGCGATCCCCCGGTACGCGGCGAGCGTGCCGATCGTGACGGCGAGGGACGGCAGCCCGAGCCGGGTGACGAGAAGCCCGTTGATCAACCCGCAGACCACGCCCAGCAGCAGACAGATCGGGATGATCGTCTCGATGGTCATGCCGTCGTTCCACAGCTTGCCCATCACCGCGCCCGACAGCCCGGCCGTGGAGGCGACCGAAAGATCGATCTCGCCGGCGACGACCAACAGCGTCATCGGGAGGGCGATCAGCGCGATGGGGAGCGTGTTGCCGATCAGGAACGACAGGTTCAGCGCGTTGCCGAAGCCGTCCACGAAGGAGAAGGAGAACAGCAGCAGGACGATGAGCAGGGCGCCGACGACCGTGTCCCAGCGGATCGCACGCGTCAACGAGTCAGGCATGGCGGGCGTTCCTCTTCTTCAGTGCGGTGGCCACACGCAGGGCGACGATCCGGTCGACGGCGATGGCGAGGATGAGCAGGATGCCGTTGATGGCCAGCACCCAGACGGAACTGACGCCGAGGGCGGGCAGCACACTGTTGATGGAGGTCAGCAGAAGTGCGCCGAGTGCCGCGCCGTACACGCTGCCGGAGCCACCGGTGAAGACCACGCCACCCACAACTACCGCGCTGACGACGGTGAGTTCGTACCCGGTGCCGGTGCCGGAGTCGACGTTGCCGAAGCGGGCGAGGTACATCGCGCCGGCGAGTCCGGCGAGCCCGCCGCAGAAGGTGTACGCGGCGAGGGTCCGCTTGCGGACGGGGATTCCGGCGAGTCGGGCGGCCTCGGGGTTGGAGCCGAGGGCGTACAACTCCCGTCCGCTGCCGAAGTGTCTGAGGTAGTAGGCGGTGGCGATCAGTACGGCGAGCGCGATCATCGCCAGCCAGGGCACGGCCGACAGGCCGCCGGAGCCGAAGTCCACGAATCCGCCCGGGAGATCGGCGGCGGTGATCTGTCGTGAGCCGACCCAGATGGAGTCGACGCCCCGGATGATGTAGAGCGTGCCGAGCGTGACGACCAGCGCGGGCACCTGCCCCAGACTGACCAACAGCCCGTTGACCAGGCCGAGTCCGACACCGAGCAGGACCGCCAGCAGGATCGCGATGACAGCGTTGCCACCGCCCTGGAGGTAGTCACCGGTGGCGAAGGCGGTGATGCCGAGCGTGGAGCCGACGGACAGGTCGACGTTGCGGGTGATGACGACCAGCGACTGCCCGGTGGCGACCAGCACCAGGATGGTCGCGTTGAGGAGCAGGTCCTTGATGCCCTGCTCGGACAGGAACTCGCTGTTGCCCGCCTGGGTGATGCCGATCATCACCAGGAAGACGACCAGGATGGCGAGTTCGCGCATCTTGAAGACCCGGTCGACGAGCCGCGTACTGCTCGACTCGGGCACCTCGGCGGCGGGCGCGGGATTGGGAGCCGTGACCGTCATACGGCGGCCCTCCCGAAAGCGGCGATCGTCATGAAGGCGCTGCTCATGCGGCGGCCCTCCCGGTGGCTGCGGCCATCACGGTTTCCTCGGTGGCTTCGGAACGGGGGATCTCGGCGGTGAGGCGGCCCTCGTGCATCACCAGCACGCGGTCGGCCATGCCGAGGATCTCGGGCAGATCGGAGGAGATCATCAGGACGGCGACCCCGTCGGCGGCCAACTCGCTGAGCAGCCGGTGCACTTCGGCCTTGGTCCCGACATCGATGCCACGGGTCGGCTCGTCGACGATCAGCACCTTCGGGCCGGTGGCCAGCCACTTGGCGAGGACGACCTTCTGCTGGTTGCCGCCGGAGAGGGTGTTGACGGTGTCGGCGATCCGCGCGTACTTGACGTGCAGCTTCACCGCCCAGTCGAGGGAACGGCTGCGCTCGGCGCTCCGGTCGACGAGGCCCGCCCTGACGGTCGTACGCAGGCCGGTCAGGCCGATGTTGCGCTCGATCGACATGTCCATCACCAGGCCCTGGGCGCGCCGGTCCTCGGGGACGAGGGCGAGGCCCGCGGCCATCGCGGTCGAAGGGGCGCCGTTCGTCAGCGACCTGCCGTCGACCTCGACCCCGCCGGCGTCCCAGCGGTCGATGCCGAAGACGGCCCGCGCGACTTCGGTGCGGCCGGCGCCGACGAGCCCGGCGAGACCGACGATCTCGCCGCGCCGTACGTCGAAGGAGACGTCGGTGAAGACGCCCTCGCGGGTCAACCGCTTGACGCTCAGGGCGACTTCACCTGGTTCGACGTCCTGCTTGGGGTACAGCTCGTCGAGGTCGCGGCCGACCATGCGGCGTACGAGATCGTCCTCGGTCATTCCCTCGATCGGCTCGCTGGAGATCAGGGCGCCGTCGCGCAGGGTGGTGACGCGTTGGCAGATCTGGAAGATCTCCTCCAGGCGGTGCGAGATGAACAGGACGGCGGCGCCCTGTTCGCGCAGGGTGCGGACGACGCCGAAGAGGCGGGCCACCTCGCTGCCGGTGAGGGCGGCCGTCGGCTCGTCCATGATCAGGACGCGGGCGTCGAAGGAGAGCGCCTTGGCGATCTCCACGATCTGCTGGTCGGCGATGGACAGACCGCGCGCCGGGCGGTCGGGATCGAGCTCGACGCCGAGTCGCTTCATCAGGGCGGCGGTCGCCGCGTACGTGGCCTTGTGGTCGATACGGCCGAGCGCGCGGCGGGGCTGGCGGCCCATGAAGATGTTCTCGGCGATCGACAGGTCGGGGAAGAGGGTCGGTTCCTGGTAGATCACGGCGATACCCGCGTCGCGGGCGTCACCGGGGCCGTGGAAGAGGACGGGCGCGCCGTCGAGCAGCACCTGGCCGGCGTCGGGCCGGTGCACACCGGCGAGGGTCTTGATGAGAGTGGACTTGCCCGCGCCGTTCTCACCGGCGAGTGCGTGCACCTCACCGGGGAAAAGTTCGAGGGACACGTCCCGCAGGGCGCGCACCGCGCCGAAGGACTTGGAGATGCCCTTGAGCGCGAGCACCGGGGCCGGACCCGCTTCTGACGGGTGGGTCATGAGGGGCTCCTCGACGACGCCGGCGGGTAGGCCCTCACAGCGTCGTGAAAGGTTTCAACTTGGTTGCCGGGACGTTAGGCGCGCCAGCCTTGTCACGTCAATGGGTCCGCGTCGAAAAACTTTCGATAGCCAAAGGTCACATTGGAGTCACGGGCCACAGGCTTCGCCGTAGGGCTTGACACCCCTTCGGGAGGCTCATAACTTCGCTCTCTGAATCGTTTCATACATACGCCGTTCCGTCGCACGTCACAGGAGCCCTCAAGTGACCGATCTCGCCGCGGTGAAGGCCGCTCTCCAGACCCAGGCAGTCGAGACGCCGTCGTGGGCGTACGGGAACTCGGGGACCCGGTTCAAGGTCTTCGCCCAGGAGGGTGTTCCCCGGACCCCGCAGGAGAAGCTGGAGGACGCGGCGAAGGTCCATGAGTTCACCGGTGTGGCGCCGACCGTGGCCCTGCACATCCCGTGGGACCGGGTCGACGACTTCGGGGCGCTGGGGAAGTTCGCGGAGGACCACGGACTGAAGCTCGGCGCGATCAACTCGAACACGTTCCAGGACGACGACTACCGGCTCGGGAGCGTGTGTCATCCCGATGCGGCGGTGCGGCGCAAGGCGCTGGACCATCTGCTGGAGTGTGTCGACATCATGGATGCGACGGGCTCCGCCGATCTGAAGCTCTGGTTCGCCGACGGCACGAACTATCCGGGGCAGGATGATCTGAGCGCGCGCCAGGATCGGTTGGCGGAGGCGCTCGCAGCGGTGTACGAGCGGCTCGGGGACGGGCAGCGGATGTTGCTGGAGTACAAGTTCTTCGAGCCGGCGTTCTACGCGACGGACGTGCCGGACTGGGGTACTGCGTACGCGCACTGTCTGAAGCTCGGGCCGAAGGCTCAGGTCGTGGTCGACACCGGGCATCATGCGCCCGGCACGAATATCGAGTTCATCGTCGCGACGCTGTTGCGCGAGGGGAAGCTCGGGGCGTTCGACTTCAACTCCCGGTTCTATGCGGACGATGACCTGATGGTGGGGGCGGCTGATCCCTTTCAGTTGTTCCGGATCATGTATGAGGTGATCCGGGGTGGAGGGTTCACCGCCGATGTCGCCTTCATGCTGGATCAGTGTCACAACATCGAGGCGAAGATTCCGGCGATCATCCGGTCGGTGATGAATGTGCAGGAGGCCACGGCGAAGGCGTTGCTTGTGGACCGGGATGCACTGGGCGCGGCTCAGCGTGCTGGGGATGTGCTGGGCGCGAACGCCGTGATCATGGACGCGTACAACACGGATGTGCGGCCGCTGCTGAGGGAGTTGCGCGAGGAACAGGGGCTCGCCCCTGACCCGATTTCGGCGTATCGGACCAGTGGGTGGCAGGAGCGGATCGTTGCTGAGCGGGTCGGGGGGCAGCAGGCGGGGTGGGGCGCATAAGCGTCTGCCGGGTATCTGTCTGTTTGCGGGTGCGGGTCGTATGTGGCTGGTCGCGCCCACGCGGCGGAGCCGCATATCGATACAGCCCCGCGCCCCTGAAGGTAATGCGCTCACCCTCTCTCAAGAAGGACTGAAGTTCATGGCTCCGCACCCCGAAGCTGCCGCCCTCCTCGCTCGTTCCAATGGGCTTGGCTCTGATCCTCGTAATACCAACTACGCCGGTGGCAATACGTCCGCCAAGGGCACCGACACCGATCCCGTTACCGGGGGTGATGTCGAGTTGATGTGGGTGAAGGGGTCCGGAGGGGACCTCGGGACGCTCACCGAGGGCGGGCTGGCCGTGCTGCGGCTCGATCGGATGCGGGCGCTTGTCGACGTGTATCCGGGGGTGGAGCGCGAGGACGAGATGGTCGCCGCGTTCGACTACTGCCTGCATGGGAAGGGGGGCGCGGCGCCCTCGATCGACACCGCCATGCATGGGCTCGTGGACGCCGCGCATGTCGACCATCTGCACCCCGATTCCGGGATCGCCCTCGCCTGTGCCGCCGACGGGGAGAAGCTGACCGCCGAGTGTTTCGGGGACAGCGTGGTGTGGGTGCCCTGGCGGCGGCCCGGGTTTCAGTTGGGGCTGGACATCGCCGCCGTCAAAGCCGCCAATCCGCAGGCCGTCGGGTGTGTGCTCGGGGGGCATGGGATCACCGCGTGGGGTGATACGTCCGAGGAGTGCGAGCGGAACTCCCTGCACATCATCCGTACCGCCGAGGCGTTCCTCGTCGAGCGGGGGAAGCCGGAGCCCTTCGGGCCCGTGGTCGAGGGGTACGGTGCGCTGCCCGAGGGTGAGCGACGGGAGCGGGGGGCCGCGCTTGCGCCGTACGTCCGGGCTGTCGCCTCTCAAGACCGGCCGCAGGTGGGTCACTTCACCGATTCCGATGTCGTGCTCGATTTTCTCGCGCGGGCCGAGCATCCCCGCCTCGCCGCGCTCGGTACCTCCTGCCCCGACCACTTCCTGCGGACCAAGGTCAGGCCGCTGGTCCTCGATCTGCCGCCCACCGCTCCGCTGGACGAGGCGATCGCGCGGCTGAGGGAGCTGCACACCGCCTATCGCGAGGAGTACGCCGCCTACTACCAGCGGCACGCCCTGCCCGACTCCCCCGCGATGCGCGGTGCCGATCCGGCGATCGTGTTGATCCCGGGCGTCGGCATGTTCTCGTTCGGCAAGGACAAGCAGACGGCGCGGGTGGCCGGTGAGTTCTACGTCAACGCCATCAACGTGATGCGCGGGGCCGAGGCCGTGTCCACGTACGCGCCGATCGAGGAGTCGGAGAAGTTCCGCATCGAGTACTGGGCGTTGGAGGAGGCCAAGCTTCAGCGGATGCCCAAGCCCAAGCCGCTCGCCACGCGGGTCGCGCTCGTCACCGGTGCGGGTAGTGGGATCGGGAAGGCCATCGCCCGGCGGCTGGTCGACGAAGGGGCCTGCGTTGTCGTCGCGGATCTCAACTCCGACAGTGCGCAGGCCGTTTCGGAGGAACTCGGTGGTCCCGACAAGGCCGTCGCCGTCACGGTCGATGTGACGTCGGAAGAGCAGATCGCCGCTGCCTTCAAGGCCGCCCTGCTCGCCTTCGGCGGGGTCGATCTCGTCGTCAACAACGCCGGGATCTCCATCTCCAAGCCCCTGTTGGAGACGTCGGCCCGGGACTGGGATCTGCAGCACGACATCATGGCCCGCGGTTCCTTCCTCGTCTCGCGTGAGGCTGCCCGCGCGATGATCGCGCAGGGGCTCGGGGGCGACATCCTCTACATCGCTTCCAAGAACGCCGTGTTCGCCGGTCCCAACAACATCGCGTACTCCGCGACCAAGGCCGACCAGGCCCATCAAGTACGGCTGCTGGCCGCCGAGTTGGGCGAGCACGGTATCCGGGTCAACGGGATCAACCCGGACGGTGTCGTGCGTGGCTCGGGCATCTTCGCGGGGGGCTGGGGTGCGCAGCGGGCGGCCACCTACGGGATCGAGGAGGAGAAGCTCGGCGAGTTCTACGCCCAGCGGACCATCCTCAAGCGTGAGGTGCTGCCGGAGCATGTCGCCAACGCCGTCTTCGCCCTCACCGGTGGGGACTTGACGCACACCACCGGGCTGCACGTGCCGGTCGACGCCGGCGTTGCGGCCGCCTTCCTTCGGTGAGCGCCGAGGTGAACGTGTACGCCGCGGTCGACCTCGGCGCGTCCAGTGGGCGCGTCATGGTCGGCCGCGTCGGGCCCGACTCCCTGGAGTTGGCGGAGGCCCATCGCTTCCCCAACCGGCCCGTCCGCACACCAGAGGGGCTGCGCTGGGACATCCTCGCGCTGTACGCCGGTGTCCTGGACGGACTCCGGGCGGCGGGTGCGGTCACCGGCGGGCGGCTCGACTCGGTCGGTATCGACAGCTGGGCCGTGGACTACGGGCTGTTGGACGCGGACGGGGCGTTGCTGGGCAATCCCGTGCACTATCGGGACGCCCGCACGGAGGGGGTCGCCGAGAAGGTGTGGGCGACGGTGCCCGCGCGTGAGTTGTACGCGTCGACCGGGTTGCAGTACGCGCCGTTCAACACGCTGTACCAGCTGACGGCGGCCCGCGACTCCGCCCAACTGGCCCACGCCGAAAGGCTGTTGCTCATCCCCGACCTGCTGTCGTACTGGCTCACCGGCGAGCAGGGCACCGAGCTGACCAACGCCTCCACCACCCAACTCATCGATCCCCGGAAGCGGGACTGGGCTCACGACATCGCCTCTCGGCTCGGTATCGACCTCGGACTGTTCGCGTCGTTGCGGCAGCCGGGCGATCCTGCGGGGGCGTTGCGGGCCGAGGTGGTGGAGGAGACGGGGCTTCGGGGGCCCGTGCCCGTGACGGCGGTGGGGTCGCATGACACGGCGTCAGCCGTCGCCGCTGTTCCGGCAGTTGAGGAGCGGTTCGCCTACATCTGTACCGGCACCTGGTCCCTGGCCGGTCTAGAGCTGCAAGCGCCTGTGCTCAGCGAGGCCAGCCGGGCCGCCAACTTCACCAATGAGTTGGGGCTCGACGGCACGGTCCGGTATCTGCGCAACATCATGGGGCTGTGGCTGCTTCAGGAGTGTGTACGGGCCTGGGGCGAGCCGGAGTTGGGAGAGTTGCTGCGCGGGGCGGCCCGGATGCCGGCGCTGCGGTCGGTCGTGGACGCGGGGGACGCGGCCTTTCTGGCGCCGGGGCGGATGCCCGAGCGGATCGCCGACGCGTGTCGCGGTTCCGGGCAGCCGGTGCCGGAGTCCCGGGCGGAGATCACGCGGTGCATCCTCGACTCCCTCGCACTCGCTCATCGGCGGGCGGTCGGCGACGCCCAGGAACTCGCCGGTCATCCGGTCGACGTCGTGCACATCGTCGGGGGCGGTACCCGCAACGCGCTGTTGTGCCAACTGACCGCCGATGCCTGTGGGTTGCCGGTGGTTGCCGGCCCGACAGAGGCCGCGGCCCTCGGCAACGTACTCGTCCAGGCGCGGGCCCACGGGCTCGTCGGTGACCTGGCCGGGATGCGGGGGCTGCTCGCCCGTACCCAGCCGTCGACCCGTTACGAGCCTCAGGGCGACACCGCCCGGTGGCGGGCGGCGGAGGCCCGGCTCGCCGCGCGGTGACCCAGGGGTCCCGAGCCCGATGACTCCGATTCAGAAGCTCGGCTCGCCGCACGATGAACTGGGGGCTCCCCGAGACGGTGACCTCCGACTACGCTGCATCCATCCGATGATCGACCACTAAGGAGCCGCGATGCGTGTCGCCCTGTTCCTGACTTGCGTCAACGACACGCTCTATCCGGACACCGGGCGCGCCGTGGTGAAACTGCTGACCAGGCTGGGCGTCGAGGTCGACTTCCCGATGGCCCAGACCTGCTGCGGGCAGGCGCACTACAACACCGGTTACCGCCATGAGGCCGAACCGCTCGCCCGGCATTTCTCCGATGTCTTCGGGGAGTACGAGGCGATCGTCACGCCGTCCGGGTCGTGCGGGGCGATGGTGCGGGAGCTGTATCCGCGCATGGGTGAGCGGGCCCGGGCCGAGGGGCGCGGGGACACCCTCGCGGCCACGTTGGCGCCGGTGGTGCCGAAGACGTACGAGCTGACCGAGTTCCTCGTGGACGTGCTCGGGGTGACGGACGTCGGGGCCTACTACCCGCACAAGGTGACCTACCACCCCACCTGCCACGGGCTGCGCAGCCTGGGACTCGGTGACCGGCCGCTGAAGCTCCTCCAGGCCGTCAAGGGGCTGGAGTTGGTCGAGCTGCCCGGTGCCGACGAGTGCTGCGGGTTCGGCGGGACGTTCGCCGTGAAGAACTCCGATGTCTCGGCGGCGATGGGCGCCGACAAGGTGCGCAACGCCGAGTCGACGGGTGCCGACGTGCTGTGCGCGGCGGACAACTCCTGCCTCATGCACATCGGCGGCACGATGGCCCGGCTCCACACCGAGATGCGGCCGGTGCACATCGCGGAGATCCTGGCCGCGACCGAGACGGAAGAGGAGACGGGCGCATGAGCGGCACCTTCGTCGGAATGCCCGCGTTCCCGGCCTTCCCCGTGGCCGCCCACGAGGCCGTCAACAACCAGACCCTGCGCGGGAATCTGCGCCACGCCACCCACACGATCCGCGCCAAACGGGCCAAGGCCGTGGCGGAGTTGTCCGACTGGGCCGCCCTGCGCGAGGCCGGCAAGCAGATCAAGGACCACACCCTCCGTCATCTCGACCGGTATCTGGTCCAGTTGGAGGAGTCGGTGACGGCGGCGGGCGGCATCGTCCACTGGGCCGCCGACGCGGACGAGGCCAACCGGATCGTGACTCAACTCGTCAAGGAGACGGGCGAGTCGGAGGTCGTGAAGGTCAAGTCGATGGCCACGCAGGAGATCGGGCTCAACGAAGCCCTGGAGGCGGCGGGCATCCGCGCCTACGAGACCGATCTCGCCGAACTCATCGTGCAGTTGGGCAAGGACCGCCCCTCGCACATCCTGGTCCCCGCGATCCACCGCAACCGCGGTGAGATCCGGGAGATCTTCGCCCGCGAGATGAGCGAGTGGGGCCGCCCGGCCCCGGAGGGGCTGACCGACACGCCCGCCGAACTCGCCGAGGCCGCCCGCCTCCACCTCCGCGAGAAGTTCCTGCGGGCCAAAGTCGGCGTCTCCGGCGCCAACTTCATGGTCGCGGACACCGGCACACTCGTCGTCGTCGAGTCCGAGGGGAACGGCCGGATGTGCCTCACCCTCCCCGAGACCCTGATCTCGGTCGTCGGCATCGAGAAGATCGTGCCCACCTGGCAGGACCTGGAGGTGTTCCTGCAGACCCTCCCCCGCTCCTCGACCGCCGAGCGCATGAACCCGTACACCAGCACGTGGACGGGTACGACGGACGGGGACGGGCCGCGCACCTTCCACCTGGTCCTGCTCGACAACGGCCGCACCGACACCCTCGCCGACGAGGTCGGCCGCCAGGCCCTGCGCTGCATCCGCTGCTCGGCCTGCCTGAACGTCTGCCCGGTGTACGAGCGGGCCGGCGGTCACGCCTACGGCTCGGTCTACCCGGGCCCGATCGGCGCGATCCTCAGCCCCCAACTCCGGGGCACCGCAAGCGAGATCGACGCCTCGCTGCCGTACGCCTCGTCGCTGTGCGGTGCCTGCTACGAGGTGTGCCCGGTCGCCATCGACATCCCCGAGGTGCTGGTGCATCTGCGGGAGCGGATCGTGGAGGGCGGGCCGGTGACCCGCGAGGGCAACAAGGTCGTCCTGCAACCCGCCAAGGGCCATGCCGCCGAGCGGGCGGCGATGCGGGCGGCCCGCTGGACGTTCACCCACCCGGGCGCCCTGCGCACCGGCCAGCGGCTCGCGTCGCGCACCCGGCGCTTCCATCCACGGACCCTGCCCGGCCCCGGCAAGGCGTGGAGCGGTACCCGGGATCTGCCCGCTGTACCGGCGGAGCCGTTCCGCGACTGGTGGCAGCGCACGCACGGTGGAAAGGACGAGGCCAAGTGAGCAGCAGGGAACGGATCCTGGGCCGCGTGGAGCGCGCGCTCGCGGATGTGCCGAAGGACGACACGCCCTACGACCAGGCTTTCGAGCGCGGTTATCTGCGCGAGCACGGGGACCGGAGTGTCGAGCAGACGGTCGATCTGCTCGCCGAGAACCTGGCCGACTACCGGGCGCTCGTGCACCGGTGCGCGGAGGCCGAACTGGCCGCCGTGATCACCGGGTTGCTCGCCGAGCGGGGCTCGAAGACCGTCGTCGTACCGCCAGGTCTTGAGCCTTCCTGGCTCGCGGCGGCCGACGTCGAACAGGTCGCGGACCGGGCCGAGAGCACCCCGGCCGAGCTGGACCGGGTCGACAGCGTGGTCACGGCGTGTGCGGTGGCCGTCGCCGAGACCGGGACCATCGTCCTGGACGGCGGCCCGGACCAGGGCCGTCGCCGGATCACGCTCGTACCCGATCACCACATCTGTGTCGTACGGGTGCCGGACCAGGTGGTGTCGTCGGTTCCGCAGGCGCTCCAACACCTAGACCCGGCACGCCCGTTGACCTGGATCTCCGGTCCCTCCGCGACCAGTGACATCGAGCTGGACCGGGTCGAGGGGGTGCACGGTCCCCGCACCCTGGAGGTGGTACTGGTGGGCGGTCAGGCGAGCGTGGAGGTCAACTCGTAGGTGCCTGACGGCAGTTGGTAGGAGGCTGTGCCGTCCGTGAAGCCGAGGAACTGTACGCCCAGCGCCTCGGCCAGGGGCCGCTTGTCCTCGTGGACGGTCGACGGGTCGGTGGTGGGGATGCGCAGGGTCGCCGTGCTGTTGGCGGGGACGACTGCCCGGTACGTCAACTTCCCGTCCCTCGCGGTCCATTCGCTGACGATCTCGCCGTAGGGAGAGACGTGTGAGCCGCGCACCTTCGTGATCCTGCCGGTCGGGTCGGTGTGGGGCCGGAGGAAAAAGTGCTGGAAGCCCGGGTGTTCGGGGTCCTTGGCGATGCCGGCCATGCTCTCGTACATCCACTCCATGATCGCGCCGTAGGCGTAGTGGTTGAACGAGTTCATGTCGACCGGGCCGAAGCCGTCCTGCTTCGAGTACGAGTTCCAGCGCTCCCAGACCGTGGTGGCGCCGTTGGCCACCGAGTACAGCCAGGACGGCATCGCGTTCTGGTGGAGGAGGCTGTACGCGAGGTCGACGCGGCCCTCGTCGGTCAGGACGGGGGCGATGACGTTGACGCCGAGGAAGCCCACGGCGAGGGTGTTCTCCGGGTACTCCACGCGGGTGCTGTCGGGGTGGGCCGCCTTGTAGGCCGGGCTGTTGCCGATGTTGTCGGTGAGCAGGGTGACCAGTTGGCGGTGCTGCGACTCCGTTTCGTAGAAGCCGAGTTTGAGGATCCAGAGCAGGGCGGTCTGGGTGTCGTCCTCGGTCTTTCCGGCGCTGTTGCCGGGGGTGTGGGGCGGTGGGTCGCCGAGGCTCGACCGGACCGTCAGCTGTCCGGTCAGGGCGTCGGTGACGAAGTACTTGGTGATGAAGGCCCGTTTGATGTGGGTGAACAGCCGCTTGTAGGTGGCGGCTTCGGCGGTGCGGCCGGTGGCGCGGGCCATGTCGGCCATGAGGCGGGCGCTGTAGCCGTAGTAGACGTCGCTGATGAGCTGGGTGCTGGTGATCTGGAAGGCGAGCCAGTCGCCGAAGATCGCGCCCTGGCCGGCGTGGGTGTCGCCGGTGCGGCTCCGGATCCAGTCCAGGTACTTGGTCATCGACGCCCAGCTGCGGTCGATGATCGTGGTGTCGCCGGACATCTGCCACACCGTCCACGGCACGACGACCCCGCAGTCCGCCCAGCCGCTGGCCGGGAGCGGCTGGCTGAAGCGGTGGCCGGGGGCGACCCACGGGTACTGGGCTTTCCCCGCACCGTAGTTGTGCTGTGAGTCGATCAGCGTGTCCTGGAAGTGGCCGAGGAAGGGGACCGCGTCGGTGTTGTACAGGCCGGTGTTGGAGAAGAGCTGGGTGTCGCCGGTCCAGCCGAGGCGTTCGTCGCGTTGCGGGCAGTCGGTGGGGATCCAGAGGTAGTTGCCGCGCTGGCCCCAACGGACGTTGCTGATCAGCTGGTTGACGTCCGCGTCGTCGGTGGTGATGGTGCCGATGTCGTGGAGGGCCGAGGTGGCGACCCTGCCCGTGAGGTCGACGAGGGTGACGGTCTCGGTCGTGGTGACGGAGACGTACCGGAAGCCGTAGAACGTCAGCGAGTCCTGATGGGTCTCGCCCGCCGGGTCGCCCTTGAGGATGTAGGTGCTGGTGGCTTCGGCGGTGCGGAGGTTCGCTCGGTAGACCGAGCCCGCGGGTCCGTCGGCGCCGGGGCTGTCGTCGTTGAGCATCTCCCCCGGTTTGAAGGCGACTTGGGCGCCCGCCGGGCCACGCAGGGTGTAGCGGGGCACGCCGACCAGGTTCTGGCCGAGGTCGATGACGGCGGTGTCGCCGGGGTGCAGGGTGACGGAGACGGTGGACGCCCGTACGGGGTCGGTGACCGTGCGGGCGGGGTCGACGACGATACGGCCCTTGCCGTTGGCGCCGCCGTCCTCGCCCGCGAAGCCCGTAGCTCCCGAAACGCCTGTGACTCCCGTGTAGACGGTGACGGACTGCGGCTTGCGGTCCCACTCGGGCATCAGGCGGGCGCTCTCGCCGGGATAGGCGACCAACTGGGCGTCGGGGAAAGGGTCTTGTGCCTCGACGGCCGACCAGGCCGAGGCGTCGAAGCCGTTCTCCGACCAGCCGGGGAGTTCCTTGCGGGCGTCGTAGAGCTGGCCGTCGTAGATGTCGTCGGTGCGGTAGGGGCCGGTGTCGGTGGCTCGCCAGTCTTCGCCGGGGGCGGTGACGATCGTCTGGGTGGAGCCGTCGGCGTACTGGACGAGGAGTTTCGCCTTGAGGGCCAGGGGGTTGCCGTCGGCCGAGTAGTGGGTGCTGTTCTCGGCGATGCGGCCGTTGTACCAGCCGTTGCCGAGCACGGCGGCGAGGGTGACCTGTGCCGGGTCCACGAGCAGGTCCGTGACGTCGTAGGTGAAGTAGTTGACGGTGGTGTCGTAGTTGGTCCAGCCCGGGGGCAGGAACTCGTACGTGGTGCCGTCGCCCTGGGGCACGGAGACGCGGCGGCCGTTGACGTAGGCGTCGTACACGCCGAGTGCGGAGACGTACAGCCGGGCCTCGGTGACCTGCCCGCCCGTCAGTGCGGTCTGGCCGCGCAGGAGGGGTGCGCCGGCGGTGTTCGGGCGCTTGCCCGCCATGCCGATCCACTGCGCGCCGTCCCAGCCGGTGACGCCGTCGGTGCTGAGCAGGCCGGTCTCGAAGTGGGCGGTGGGTGCGGCGGTGACGGCACGGCCGTGCTCGTCCCACACCGTCACCGTCCAGTGGTAGCGGGTCGAGGCGCGCAGTGCGGGGCCGGAGTAGCGGACGGCGACCGAGTCCGCCGAGTCGACGCGGCCGCTGTCCCAGACGTCGGCGCTGCCGTGGGTCAGGTACCGGGGCGCGGTGGCGACCTTGATCCGGTACGCCGACTGGCGGCGACCCCGCGCGGCCGACGCCGTGCGCCAGCCGAATCTCGGGTGTGCCGCGTCGACGCCGAGCGGGTCCGTGCGGTGTTCCACGGTCAGGCCCGACACCGTGGTGCCGGCCGAGGCGGTTCCTCCGCCGCCGTTGCCTCCCGCCATCGCCGCGGGGACGACGCTCAGCGCGGCCGCCGTGGTGAGCAACGTGCGGCGGCGCAGCCTTCCGTCGCGGGCCGTACCGTCGACTCCGTCGTTCATGCCGCTGTCCCTTCGGCCCGCCGGGAGATGGAGGTGCTCCGGATCATTCCAGGGTCTGCGTGTCCGCGTCACCAGCCGGTGGGACGCTGTTGAAGGGCGGCGGCGGACCGGCGCCGTTAGCGTGAGGACATGATCCGGTTCGAGCAGGTCAGCAAGCGGTACCCGGACGGTACGACGGCCGTGGACGGACTGTCCTTCGAGGTGAACGAGGGCGAACTCGTCACGCTGGTGGGCCCGTCCGGCTGCGGCAAGACGACGACCATGATGATGGTCAACCGCCTCATCGAGCCCACCTCCGGCCGGATCTTCGTGAACGGCGAGGACATCGCCACTGTCGACCCTGTCCAACTGCGCCGCCGTATCGGTTACGTCATCCAGCAGGTGGGCCTCTTCCCGCACCGCACGGTCCTCGACAACACGGCGACCGTGCCGTCCCTGGTCGGCTGGAAGCGGGCGAAGGCGCGGGCCCGGGCCGCCGAGCTGCTCGATCTGGTGGGCCTTGACCCGAAGACGTACGGGCCGCGCTATCCGGAGCAGCTGTCGGGTGGGCAGCGGCAGCGCGTCGGTGTGGCACGGGCGCTGGCCGCCGATCCGCCGGTACTGCTGATGGACGAGCCGTTCGGCGCGGTAGACCCGGTGGTGCGGGAGCAGTTGCAGGACGAGTTCCTGCGGATGCAGGCCGCCGTGCGCAAGACGGTGCTGCTGGTCACGCACGACATCGAGGAGGCGGTACGGCTCGGCGACCGTATCGCCGTCTACGGGCAGGGCCGGATCGAGCAGTACGACACCCCCGGCGCGGTGCTCGGCACGCCGGCTACGCCGTACGTCGCCGAGTTCGTGGGCGCGGACCGGGGTCTGAAACGGCTGTCGGTGACGGAGATCGAGCCCGACGACCTGGAACAACCGCCGGTCGCCCGCGTGGACGAACAGGCACAGCGGGCCGCCGACCGGCTGCGGGTGGAAGGCGCCAGATGGGCGGTGGTCCTCGACGAACACGGCGAACTGCAGGGCTGGGTCAAGGCCGACGAACTCACCGCGGGCGGCACGGTCGGCGAACTCGCCCACCGCATGAACGCGTGGGTACCGGTGGGCGCCCCCTTGAAGCAGGCGTTCGGCGTGATGCTCCAGCACGACGCCGGGTGGGTCGCCGTGCTGGACGGGGCACGCTTCCTCGGCGTCCTGACTCCGGCGAAACTGCACGAGGCGCTACGGCGGTCCGTGGACGCGGACGCGCTCGGGGTGCCCCGGGGACAGGTGGACTTCGACTCGGTGGCGGACGCGTGAGGGTCGCTCGGCGGCTCAGGAGTAGGTGAGGGGGCAGCCCTGCCGGAGCGCGTGCTGGGCGGCGCGCAGATAAAGGGCCACGTAGAAGGCCGTGTCCAGGTCCTCGCTCCAGCGGCCGGGGTGGATGGCGGCGAACTCCTCTGCTTCTCCCTCCAGGAACCAGAAGGTGAGGGCCAGGTTTCCCGTCATCTCCGGTATCCCGACGGGCAGTTCAAGCGCCGCGGCCAGTCGCTCGGCGAGGGCCAGCACCTGGGGTGCGCCCGCGATCACCGTCTCGTCCGTGTACGCGGAGCCGATCGGCAGCCGTATCTCCTCGTCGAGCGAGACCGGCACCAGCACCGACCAGCCGCCGATCAACTCATGCTCGGCAGGCGTCAGCCGGGCACGGCACAGCGCGTCGAACCCCTGCATGGACGGGCTCAGCTTCTCCTCGAACGCCGACCCGAAGTCCCGCTCGGGCACGGACGCGTACGGCGGCAGCCCACGCCGGGCAAGCTCCGCGTCGAGCCCCTTGGCGATCGCACCCATCCCCCCTTCCCCTGTGTCCTCACTCAGCCACTCCCCCACACCGACATCGACCAGATAGACACCCATGCCCGAAAGGTACAAGCCACCACTGACAATGCCCCTGCCCCTGTCTCTGCCCCTGCCTCTGCCTCACTTCAGCAAGCCCTTGTCCTTCAGATACGTCCGTGCCACGTCCTGCGCCAACCGCCGCCAGCTGTCGACCTGTTGGTTCATGGAGGCGAGGTCGGCCGTAGTAAGCACGTCATTGAGTTTCCCCAGCGCCTTGGTCACGCCCTCGCTCCCCGCCCGTGAGCGGTTGACAACTGGGACGACGTAGTCGGCGTTCTGGAGGTGCTTGTCGTCGGTGAGGAGGACCAGGCCGAACTGGTCGAGAGTGGCGTCGGTGGTCGTGGTCAGCACCATCTGGTCCTGGCCGTTCTGCACCGCGCTCTTGGCCTGGGTCGTGCCGACGCCCTTCGGGTCGACGGCGGTGATGTCGATGCCGTAGGTCTTCTTCAACCCCGGTTCGCAGTACGGCCGTTGAACGCACTCGTCGCCCGCCGCGAGCCGCACCTTCAGTCCCGAGGCGCCGAGGTCGCTGAGAGTCTTGAGGTGGTACTTCTTGGCGTACGAGCGGGCCACGGCGAAGGCGTTCTGGTCGACCGCCTTGCCGGGGTCGAGGACGGTGAGGCCGCGGGGCGTGGCCAGTCGGCGGAGTGCCTTCATCGTGGTGGCGAGGTCGGGTGAGCCGACGGCCGGTGCGTCGGGGCCGTTGGTCTTGGCGTTGAGCCAGTCGGCGAAGGTGGCCGCGTACTCGGGGACGACGTCGATCTGCCCCGATTCCAGGGCGGGTTCGTAGAGTTCGCGGTTGGCGACGGTGAGCAGGGACGTCTTGTAGCCGGCTTGCTTCAGCAGGAGCGCGTACATCTGGGCAAGCAGGTCGCTCTCGGTGAATCCGGCCGAGCCGATGGTCAGGTGGTGGCTGTCGCCGGGTGGCGCGGTGACGGCGCTCTGGTTCTCCAGGGACGGGCCGGTAGAGCAACCGGTGACCAGGAGGAGGCCGGCCACGGCCATGCACCGCAGTCGCGGTCGCAGTCGCTTCATCGCGCTCTCCCCGCCCACCGGGGCGCCAGCCGTTCGGCGACCTCGAAGACACCCTCGACAAGCAGCGCGAACACCGCGACGAGCACGGCCCCGGCCACCACCTGTGCGGTGTTGGCGAGGTTGAAGCCGGCCGTGATGATCCGGCCGAGTCCACCGCCGCCCGCGAGTGCGGCGATCGTGGCGGTGGCGACGAGCTGGACAGCCGCGATCCGTACGCCGTTCATCAACAACGGGAGGGAGAGCGGCAGTTCGACGCGGAACAGCATCTGCGGCCCGGTCATCCCCATGCCGCGCGCGGCCCGTACCACATCGCGGTCGACCTCGCGCATGCCGACGTACGCGTTGGTGAGCAGCGGCGGTACGGCGAACAGGACCAGGGCGACGACCGTGGGCCCCTCGCCCCACTTGCCGATCGGGGTCAGGAGCAGCAGGACCAGGACGGCGAAGGTGGGTACCGCGCGGCCGATGTTGGAGATGTTCACGGCGAGCGCGCCACCCTTGCCGAGATGGCCCAGGACGAGGGCGATCGGCAACGCGATCAGACAGCTGATGACGAGGCAGACGACCGTGAGGACGAGGTGCTGCGCGAGCCGGTGCCAGATGCCGTCGTCGCCTGACCAGTGGGCGGAGTCGGTGAGCCAGTGCCAGGCGTCGGTCAGGGTGTTCATCCGCGCACCGCCCTCGTCCAGGGGGTGATCAGCCGTTGCACCAGCAGGAGGAGCAGGTCGGCGACGATCGCGATCACCACGCACAGCACGGACGCGGTGAGCACCTGTGCCTTGAAGTAGGTGTTCATGCCCGCGTAGATGAGGTTGCCGAGTCCCCCGAAGCCGACGATCGCACCGACCGTGACCAGCGAGACCGCCGAGACGGTGGCGATGCGGAGGCCTGCCATCGCGGCGGGGAGCGCGAGGGGCAGTTCCACGGTGAGAAGGAGGCGGATCGGACCGTAGCCCATGCCGCGTGCGGCCTGTCGGGTCTCCTCGGGTACGGCGCGCAGGCCGGCCAGGATGTTCCGGACCAGCAGGGTGAGCGAGTAGAGGACGAGCCCGGCGACGACGAGGGTGGCCGAGAGGCCGTAGACGGGCAGGAGCAGCGAGAACATCGCGAGGGACGGGATCGTGTAGAGGATCGTCGTCACCCCGAGCACCGGTCCCGCGGCCCAGCCCCAGCGGCGGGCCACCACCGCGAGCGGAAGCGCGATCGCCAGGCCGATCAGCACCGAGATCGAGGTGAGCTGGAGGTGCTGGACGACCGCGTCGACGAGGATGTGGCGGCGGGTGCTCAGGTACTCGCCGCAGATCCACTCGTTGCGGGCGAGGCAGTCGTCCGGGGGCGCGGTCACAGGTCCATTGCATCGGGCGGGGCCTTGGGTGGCGCGTTCTGGTGACCCGTACGGGCGTCGGTCAGGGGTTTCGGTCAGGGGCTCCAGCGGGTGGAGAAGGAGGCGATGAAGACTGCTGGTCCGTCATCAGGGTGCCTCCGTCGCCGCCGGTGGTGCGTCGCGGGCCGACGCCGAGTCCGCGCGGGCTCCCGAGGACGACGGCCCCGACGAGGAGCGTGGGGGTGTCGCTGAGTACACCCCGCGATACGGGTTCTGCGCCCAATGTGCGCAACCGGCGTTCTCCGTAGCGTCGTTGGTGAGGCACAGGGCGTGCCGCACGGAGGGTGACGGCGATGTTTCGCACCGCACGACGGACGCACGACAAGGGACCCGCCGCCGAGGCGCTGCGGCTGGTCAAGGTGAGCAGGACCTACGGCCGTGACGACAGCGCCGTGACCGCTCTGGACGGGGTCACGCTGAGCCTGGAGCGCGGCACGTTCACGGCGGTGATGGGGCCGTCGGGTTCCGGAAAGTCGACGCTGTTGCAGTGCGCGGCGGGGCTCGACCGGCCGGACAGCGGGATCGTGATGGTCGACGGCGCGGAGATGACGGGCGGGAGCGAGGCGGAGCTGACGCGGTTCCGGCGCAGTCGGATCGGGTTCGTGTTCCAGCAGTACAACCTCCTCGACACGCTCACCGTCGCGCAGAACACCGTGCTGCCGCTGAAGCTCGCGGGGCGGCGCGTCGACCGGCGGCGGGCCCAGGAGGTGCTGACCTCGGTCGGTCTCGGCGACCGGCTCGGCCACCGTCCCGACCAGCTCTCCGGCGGTCAGCGGCAGCGGGTCGCCATCGCCCGCGCGCTGGTCACCGAGCCCCGGGTGATCTTCGCGGACGAGCCGACCGGTGCCCTGGACACGCGCAGCGCGCGGGGTGTGCTGCTGCTGTTGCGGGAGGCGGTGCGGGTGCACGGCCGGACCGTGGTGATGGTGACGCACGACCCGGTCGCGGCCTCGTACGCCGACTCGGTGGTGTTCCTCGCGGACGGCCGGCTCGCCGGGCGGATGCACGCGCCGACCGTCGACGCGGTCGCCGAGCGGCTCGCGCACCTGGGCGACGACGTGACGGCGGGGGTGTGAGCGATGTTCGTACTGGCGATGCGTTCGATCCGGCAGCGGCCGGGACGGTTCCTGGCGACCCTGCTGGCCGCGTTCCTGGGCGCGGCGATCATCATGACGTTCAACTCCCTTCAGGACACGGCGAATCGGCACGGCGTCGACTCGGTCAGCGCCGACACGCTGTCCACGTCGGCGAGTGTCGTCGGGGGTTACGGCACCCTGCTGGTGTTCTTCGCCGTGGCGTCGACGCTGACCGTCAACGTCCGCCAACGGTCAGGGGAGTTGGAGACCCTGCGCTGCTCGGGGGCGACCCCGGCGCAGCTGAAGCGGATGGTCGTGGGTGAGGCGGTGGCCGTCGCCCTGCTGGGTGCGATCCTCGCCGTCGGTCCCGCGATGCTCGGCGGCCGGGCCCTGCTCGGGGCGTTCAAGGACAGCGGTCAGGTCGCCCGGTCCGTCGACTACTCCTTCGGCCCCTTCGCCCTCCAATCGGGCCTGGGCATCACGCTGTTGGCGTCGGCGGGCGCCGCGTTCCTGGCCGTACGACGGGCGACGCGCGGGCAGCGGCGGCAGGGCCGGGCGCGGACGTTCCTCGCCTACGGTGCGATGGTCGCGGGTGTGGTGTCGGTGACGGCGACCTTCGCCTTCTCGGCTACGGACGCCGCACTGATGGCAGCCCCGGCGTACGGCGCGATCCTGCTCTCGGTCGGCCTCGCCCTGCTGGCACCACGCCTGCTGAAGGGCCTGCTCGACCGGCTCCAACTGACGGGCGCGAGCGGGTGGTTGGCCGTGCGCAATCTGCGCGAGCGGACCGACCAGCTCGCCGGGATCCTGATGTCGCTGATCCTGTTCACCGCGGTGTCCACGGCGACGCTGTACATGCAGGCCGTGGAGAGCGACGCGGTGAACGCTTCGGGCCTGAAGAAGTCGGTGGACGCGAAGAACCTGGAGACCCTCAACTTCACGGTCGTCGGCATCATCGTGGTCTTCGTCTGCGTGATGCTGGTCAACTCGCTCTACGCGGCGACGACTTACCGCTCCCGCGAGTTCGGCGGACAGCGCCTGGCGGGTGCGACTCCGGGTCAGGTGCTGCGCACGGTCGCCACGGAGACGGCGATCCTCACGATCACCGGCATCCTGTCCGGCACGGCGGCCGCACTGGCGGGCATCATCCCGTTCACCATGGTCCGCACGGACGCGGTCCTCCCGCACCAGGGGCTGGGAATCTGGCTGACGGTCGTAGCGGTGGCGGCGACGGTGACGCTGGGCACGAGCCTGCTGACGGCACGCCGGGTGCTGCGCACACCGGCGGTGGAGGCGGTGACGCTGGCCGCGTGAGTACGACAGGCATTGCGGTCGGGGGCAGGCGCTACGGCGTCTGCCCCTTCTTTTGCGCGCTTCGGCAGCGCCCCGAAGGGCGACGACGCCTCCCGACGCTCAGGCAACCCCCGCCGCATCCAGCAACGTCCGCACGGTCTCCACGGTCAACCCGTCCAGGGACTCCAGCTTCGCACCGGCGCGGGCACTCGCCCCATCGAAGATCAGCATCAACTGGCGTGCCAGCAGCACCGGATCACGCGCGCCCCCCAGCTCGGCCTGGTCCCGGAAGGCATCCTGCAGCTTCTCCTTGGCCGCACGGGCCACGATGCTCGCCGGATGCTCGGGGTCCTTCAGCTCGACCATCGTGGCGAGGAAGGGACAGCCCAGATAGCCGGCCTCCGTCGACGACCTCTCCGCCTGTCCGAAGACGTACAGGATGCGCTCGCGCGGCGTGCCGGCGTCGTCCGGACCGGGCGCGAGCCGCGCCGCGTACCCAGGCGCACGCCGCTCCAGGCTCGCGGCGAGCACCTCGTCCTTGCTGTCGAAGAGCTGGTACATCGACCGCTTCGAGACCCCGGCGGACTTGCACAGCGCCTCCACGCCGATGGAAACGCCATCGCGATAGAACAGCTCGGCCGCCGCATCGAGCAACCGGTCCCGGGGTGACGCCTTGTCTGTCGTGGCCATACTCCGAGGTTACCGCGCCGGGAGCCAAGAGGAAACCGATCGGTGTACGAGCTTGCGCAGGCACCTGATCCCGGGTGACAGTGAAGGTGAACAAGCGCTTAGATATGTTGCCGCGCACCGACGTACCACCCGCGATCCGCCGGAGGCCCCGTGTTCCGTTCCGTCGACGAAGTCGCCGCACGCCTCGCCGAGACCGGCTATCTGGCGTCACCCGCGGTCGCCACGACCGTCTTCCTCGCCGACCGCCTCGGCAAGCCGCTCCTCGTCGAGGGCCCGGCCGGTGTCGGCAAGACGGAGCTGGCCAAGGCCGTCGCCGAGGTCGCCGGCGCGCGGCTGATCCGGCTCCAGTGCTACGAGGGTGTCGACGAGTCCCGGGCGCTGTACGAGTGGAACCACGCCAAGCAGCTGCTGCGCATCAGCGCGGGCCGCGACGAGAGCTGGGACGAGACCCGCACCGACATCTTCAGCGAGGAGTTCCTGCTCCCCCGCCCGCTGCTCACGGCGATCCGCGGCGACGACCCGAAGGTCCTGCTGATCGACGAGACCGACAAGGCGGACGTCGAGGTGGAGGGTCTGCTGCTGGAGATACTCAGCGACTTCCAGGTCACCGTCCCGGAGCTGGGCACGATCACCGCGACCCGCCGCCCCTTCGTGGTCCTCACCTCGAACGCGAGCCGCGAACTCTCCGAGGCCCTCCGCCGCCGCTGCCTGTTCCTCCATATCGGCTTCCCCGACGAGGAGTTGGAGCGCCGCATCGTACGGCTGAAGGTCCCGGGCCTCGGTGCGGCGCTGGCCGAGTCGGTGGTCCGGGTGGTCGGGGCGCTGCGGGAGATGGAGCTGCGGAAGGTGCCGTCGGTGGCCGAGACCATCGACTGGGCCCGCACCCTCCTGGCGCTCGGCGCCGAAACCCTCGACGAGACGGTCGTACGGGACACCCTCGGCGTACTCCTCAAGCACCAGGACGACATCCTCAGAGCGGCCGCGAAGCTCGACCTGGATGCCGTGTGACCGCCGCCGGTGTCACCGAGCGGCTGACGGGCCTCGTCGGGGCGCTGCGCGCGCACGGTCTGCGCATCGGCACGGGTGAGACCGTGGACGCGGCGCAGGCGATGGAAGCGCTCGGGTTCGCGGACCGCGAGCTGCTCCGCGAGGGACTGGCCGCGACACTGCTGCACGGCACGGGCCAACGCCCGGTGTTCGACCCGGTCTTCGACCTCTACTTCCCGCACGGCGTCGGGGCACCCCAGGGTGAGCCCGCCGCCGACCGCGAGGACCTCCGCGACCGGCTCGCGGCAGCGCTCGCCGCCAACGACCAGGCCCTGATGGGGCAGTTGGCGGCGGAGGCCGTCGACGGATTCGGCGGCTACGGCAACTCTCCCTCGTCGGACGGCTGGTCGTCGTACCAGACCCTGGACCGGCTGCGTCCGCAGACGCTGCTGGCCCGGGTGCGTACGAGCATCCGGGCGGAGGGCGGCGGCCGGTCCGGGTTCACCGACCGGCTGCTCGACGACGAGATCCGGCAGCGCATCGAGGGCTTCCGGCGGCAGGTCGCCGTGGAGGCGCGGCGCCGGGTCGCCGAGCGGCGCGGCCGGGACGAGATCGCCCGGCGCGCGATCGCGCCGACGGCCGACCGCGTCGACTTCCTGTTCGCCGGACGGGCCCAACTGGCCGAACTGCGCAGGGCGGTTCAGCCGCTGGCCCGCAAGCTGGCCACCCGTCTCGCCGCGCGCCGCCGCCGCGCCTCCCGGGGCACGATCGACCTCCGCCGCACCCTGCGCGGCTCACTGTCCACGGGCGGGGTGCCGATGCGGCCGGTGCTGCGCCGGCGCCGGCCGGTCCGGCCCGAACTGGTGCTGCTGTGCGATGTGTCGGGCTCGGTGTCGGGCTTCTCCGACTTCACGATGCTGCTGGTGCAGGCGCTGCACGACCAGTTCAGCAAGGTGCGCGTGTTCGCCTTCGTCAACCGCCTCGACGAGGTGACCCCGCTGCTCGTGCACGGCACGGCCGACCCAGAGGGCCTCGGCACCCGCATCCGCGACGAGGCCACCCTCACCGGCTGGCACGGAAGCAGCGACTACGGCGTCGCCCTGGGCGAGTTCGCGGAGCGGTACGGCGACGCGGTCGGCCCGCGTACGACCGTGTTCGTGCTCGGTGACGCCCGCACCAACATGAGCGACCCGAACCTCCCGGCCGTCCGGCAGATCACCCAACGGGCCCGCCGCGTCTACTGGTTGAACCCCGAGCAGCGCGCGCAGTGGGGCACCGGCGACTCGGCCGCCCCCGATTACGCGGAGCTGGTCGAGATGCACGAGTGCCGGAACGCGCAGCAACTCAGCGCGCTGGTCGGCCGGTTGCTGCCGATCTGATTCCTGGCGGTCCGGTCAGGCGGCCAACTGCGGGTACAGGGCGCCGCCTTCGGCGGAGAGCCCGGCCTTGACCTGGCGGGTCAGGTCGTCGGCCAATACCTCGAAGGCGCCGGCCTCGATGCCGTCGAGGGCCTGCGCGGCCACGCTCTCGGGAGTGGACTTGGGCGCGTCGACGTGTGCGGCCATGTCGGTGTCGACGTAGCCGACGTGCAGTCCGGTGACCTCGATGCCGCGCGGCTTCAGGTCCAGGCGCAGGGAGTTGGTCTGCGACCAGAAGGCGGCCTTGGACGCGCTGTACGAGCCGGCGACACCGATCCAGGACAGCACGGAGTGGAAGTTGAGGATGTGGCCGCCGCCGTTGCGCTCGATGATCGGCACGAAGGCACGCGTAACGAGGAGCGGGCCGTAGAAGTTGGTCTCGAACTCGCGGCGGATGTCCTCGACGGGCGAGTCCAGGAAGTTCGCATTCACGGACGCGCCCGCGTTGTTGATCAGGATCGTGACGTCCTGCGCCTGTTCGGCCGCCGCCGCGACGGAGGCGGGGTCGCTGACCTCCAGTGCCAGCGGCACGGCGTCCGGGTGCGTGACGGTCTTCGGGTCGCGGGCGGTGGCGTAGACCTTCTTGGCGCCGCGCTCGTACAGCGCCTCGACCAGCGCCCGGCCGATGCCACGGCTGCCGCCGGTGACGAGGACGACGGAACCTTCGATGTTCGTCATGGGATCTCCTGAGCTGAGACGAAGAGAGCGGGAAACCGATCGATTTCCTCGCGCAGGCCACAGTAAACCGATCGGTTTCCAGGGGCAAGCCCACCAGCGGATCGACCACTGAAACGCGCGATGATGGACACCATGAGCGACCCGCACAGCGCCCCGCACGTGGAACTGGCCACCTTCCCCACCCCCGTCGAACCGGCCCCGAGACTCGCCACCGCGATCGGGCTCGGCCCGGACGACCTGTGGATCAAGCGCGACGACCTGACCGGCCTCGGAGGCGGCGGCAACAAGATCCGCAAGCTGGAGTGGACCGTGGGCGCCGCGCTCGCCGAGGGAGCGGACACCCTGGTCACGACCGGCGCCCCGCAGAGCAACCACGCCCGTCTGACCGCGGCCGCCGGAGCGCGGCTGGGCCTGGACGTGGTGCTGGCGCTGCGCGGATCGCCGGGTGTGTCGCGCTCGGGGAACCTCGCCCTCGACGGCCTCTTCGGTGCCCGGATCGCCTGGGCGGGCGACGTGGACCAGGCGGGACTTGACCAGGCTGCGGCCGAGGTCTGCGAGCAACTGCGCAAGTCGGGCGCCAGGCCGGCGCTGATCCCGTTCGGCGGGTCCAGCGCGCTCGGCGCGCGCGGCTACGTGCGCTGCGGCGAGGAGTTGCGCCGACAGCTCCCCGATCTCCGTACCGCCGTCGTCGCGCTCGGCTCGGGCGGCACGATGGCGGGGCTGGTGGTCTCGCTCGGGGCGGAGGCGGTCCTCGGGGTCGACGTGGGCGCACTGCCCGAACCGGCCCCCGCTGTAAGCGAGTTCGCGGGACTGCCCTCACCCGAGGGACTACGGGTACGACGGGACCAGATCGGCGGCGGCTACGCCACGCTGACCGCACCCACCGCCGAGGCCCTCACCCTCGCCGCCCGTACCGCCGGGCTCGTCCTCGACCCGACGTACACGGGACGCGCGATGGCCGGCCTGATCGCGGCCGTCCGGGACGGCGACATCAGGCCGGGCGAACGGACCGTGTTCGTGCACACGGGCGGGCTGCCCGGGCTGTTCGGGCACGCCGAGGCGGTCGCGTACGCCGAGGGGCGGGTCGTCCCGTACGGGGCATGACGTACGCGCCCGGCGGGTGCGGTGCCGCCGGGCGCGTACGGATCGGTCACTTGGCCTTCGCGTAGTCCGTGGCCATGCCACCGGCGAAGTCGTACACGATCACCTGTTCATCGCCGACGACCCATGCGTCGTGTCCGGGCGGGCAGACGAAGACGTCGCCGGGGCCGACTTCGCCCTCGCCTCCGTCGTCCATGCGGAGATGCATGCGCCCTTGGACCACGTAACCGTTGTGGTGGACCTGGCAACTCTCGGTTCCCGCGATCGGTGCCACGGACTCGGACCAGCGCCAGCCCGGTTCGAAGGTGCCCACGGCGAAGTCGAGTCCGCTCAGGTGGACGGCTTCGAGGTGGCCGCGGGGAAAGTCCCGTCGCTCGTCCGGCTTGTCGACCGTCTTCACTTCCAGCATGACGGCTGCCTCCGTTCCGGCCACGCACAGCGCGGCCGGGGCCGGTCTCCGTCTCCCGGCGGCCACGACGGCACCGATGCTCCGGCGGGGGCCGTGCCCCACCACCCCATCCTCTGCCTGTCCACCCGGGAGCGCCATTCGGGGGAACCGTCAGGTGCGGGCCGTCCCCTGCGTTCGCGCACCGGAAGCACGCCAACGCCGGGACGCACAGGCCGACTTGGGCACGTTCAGGACGGACCGCTCGCGCACAGCGCGGCGAACCGCTCGCTGTCGATGTTCCCGCCCGAGACGATCATCCCCACCCGGCTCGGGAGTTGGCCCGCGCGCCCGGCGAGGAGCGCGGCCAGCGGGGTGGCACCGCTGGGTTCGACGACGATCTTCAGCCGCTCGAAGGCGAAGCGCATCGCGTCCTTGATCTCCTCATCGCTGACCAACGCGATCCCGTCGACCAGCCGTTGGTTCACGGAGAACGTCAACTCGCCGGGCGTATCGGCCGCTTGCCCGTCGGCGATGGTGCGCGGCACCGGGATGGAGACGCGCCGGCCCGCCTCCAGGGACCGCTTGGTGTCGTCGCCGGCCTCCGGTTCGACGCCGATCACGCGGGTGCGCGGGTGCAGCCCCTTGACGGCGGTGGCCGTCCCGGCGATCAGCCCGCCGCCGCCCACGGGCACCAGCACGGCGTCCAACTCCCCCACCTCCTCGACGAGTTCGAGTGCCGCCGTGCCCTGTCCCGCCATGACGTGCGGATGCTCGTAGGGCGGGATGAGGGAGAGTCCACGCTCGGCGGCCAGGGCCTCGCCGATGGCGACCCGGTCGCCGCTGTAACGGTCGTACGTGACGACCTCGGCGCCGTATCCCTCGGTGGCGGCCCGCTTCGAGGCCGGGACGTCCTCGGGCATGAGGATCACCGCGGTGGTGCCGAGTTCGCGGGCTGCGAGGGCGACGGCCTGGGCGTGGTTGCCGGAGGAGTAGGCGGCGATGCCGCGCGCGAGTTGCTCGGGGGTCAGCCGGGAGGCCGCGTTGTAGGCGCCGCGGAACTTGAAGGCGCCGATCCGCTGGAAGTTCTCGCACTTCAAGTGCACCTCGGCGCCGACGAGTTGATCGAGGGTGCGCGAACGCAGCACCGGTGTGCGGTGCGCGACGCCCTTGATCTGGGCGGCGGCGCCGAGGACGTCGTCGAGGGTGATGGGCGGGGTGGTGGTCACGCGGCTCCTCCATCGGAAGCGGGATCGGAAGTGACGGGGGTGCCGGTCGCGGCACGCGCCTGGGCGAGGTAGCTGTAGGCGGAGGCCCGGGAAATGCCGAGCCGGGCGGCGACCTGCTCGATGGCCCGGCGCACGGCGAACACCCCGTGCTCGTCGAGACTGCCGAACAGCTCCAGCCGCTGCGCACGGTCGAGTTGGACCCAGGTCCGACCCCGCCGCAGCTGATGGGCGTCGACGATGGCCTCCACGACGGAGTCGATGTCGTTGCCGAAGGTGGTGGTGGCCGGCGCCTGGGCCGCAGCGCCCCCGCCGATCCCGGCGAGCAGCGCCTGCGCCTGCTGTACGGCGGTCACGTCGACGTTGACGCAGAGCGCGCCGAACACCGCGCCCGCGGAGTCCCGCAGCACCATCGTGGACGACTTCAGCTGTTGCCCGCCCCTGGTCCGGGTGAGGTAGTTCAGCTCGTCGACGGCCTCGTCCCCGCGCGCCAGCATCCGCAGCCCGATCTCACTCATCGCCCCGCCCACCGACCGCCCGGTCAGTGCTCCGGATACGGCGACCACCGACTTCTCCGGCTGCCGGTAGTCGTGCAACACCACCTCACACACCGGCCCGAACGTCACCGCGATCCCGTCGACCACGGGCACCAACGCCGCGATGATCGCGTCGCGTTCGGCGTCCGGGGCCGACTTGCCGTCCATCATTCCCGCCCCTCGCTTCAGACTGTCTGTCCAATCACTATACCTACAGTCCAAACCCTCGTCCGGCTCGGCTACCACCGTCACCCCCATGACTCGCCACCGGTCTCCAGGCCCAGAAGGGGAGTCCGCACTGGACGTTCAACTCGATGCACACCGAGATCGACGACCTGGACCACGTCCTCACCGAGATCGTCACCGTCGAGGGCGCGGAGCAGGGGGCGGACCTGTTCGGCTGGAGCTTCGGCGGGCTTGTCGCACTGGAGACGGCGGCGCGGCACACCGGCACCGTCCGCTCCCGCGTCGTCACCATGCCCGGCCAGGGCCATCTCGCACACGCGCAGGACCCTCGTGCCCTGGCCCACCACATCGGCCAGACACTCCGGCGGGACGGCTGTTCGCCCCGCCAGTAGGTCAGCGCGGGCAACGGATCGCCGTCGTACCCCTTCACCTCGCCGAAGCGGGTGCCGGTCATCCAGTCCATGCGGGCCTGCTGGATCTCCTCCTGCGTGCGGCCGATCCAGTTCCAGAACCATTGCATCTGCGTTGGCGGCCGCTCAGAGGTGGCCGTCCAGGAACTTCAGCATCTCGGCGGTGGTCATGGGCCCCGCGCCGTGCGCCACCGCCTCTCCCTCCTTCAGCAGGACGTAGGACGGGGCTCCGGTGATCCCGTATCGCTCGGTTGCGGCCGGACAACGCGTGATGTCGGCGCGGACGGCCGTCAGGCGGCCCGTGTAGTCGTCGGCGATGCCACCCACGACGAGGTCCATCACCCGGCAGGGCTCGATCGCCTTGGGCCATGTCCCGGTGAAGTATGCGAGGACCGGGACTCGGCTCATCCCGAGGATGAAATTGAACTCCGCGTCCTCACGGGGTCGGTGAACCCGCTGCGCCATGCAAGCTCCTGACCTCACGTTCCGTCATTTCATCCCCCATCATCCCTCGCGCGGTGTGCCGGGCCGGCCCGGTCGGTTGTCCCGTCGGCCTGGGGGAAGGGAGGCGCGGGGCCGTCGCAGAACCACGGTGGTCCCCGGCGCGAGCGGCCCGGCCCCCCGTTCCTGGTGACCTGGCCCGGCTGCCCCGCCGGTCACCCAGCTCCAGCCCGCCGCGCGCCCGTGGGTCAGCTCGTGTCAGGACAGCGCCCCCGGCGGGCTTCCCGAGGCCGTGTCCGGTCTTCACATCAACCCCCGGTCTCAGCCGGCTGACACCGCTCGTCCCCGGGCCGCGCGAGCCGGCTGACGGCACCGAGAACGAGGCACGATTCCTGGACCGCTCGCGGACGCGGTCGTGGACGGTCGACGTACGCGTCAGCCGACCCGAAGACCGACCGCCAGCGTCAGTTCAAGGACCCGGTGTGGCGATGCGAGATCCGGAAACAGCTCCCGCAGCTGCGACATCCGGTACCGGACCGTCTGGGGATGGACGAACAACGCCGCCGCCACCTCGTCCCGCCTGCCCTGGTGCAGCAGCCACTCCCGCAAGGTCTCCTCCAGCCGCCGTGCGGTCGCGACAGGCAAGGTCCGCAACGGTGCGAGGGCTCGGGCACGCAGGTCCGCGAACGCGTCCACGTCGGCGCTCAGCACCAGCTCGGGCAGGTGGTCCTCGGTGTCGCGGATATCGGAGGAGAGGGAGCGCGCGCGTACGGCTCGTGCGTACGAGGCGGACGCACGAATCCATGGCCGGGCCGGGCCGACCACGGCGGTGCGGTCGGTCAGCTGCCGCAAGAGATGTGACCGGTCGGCATCGGGGACGAGCAGCACACCGCTGGCGTCCGGCAGATCGTCGAGGACGAGGGTGCTCGGGTCGAGCGCGCGGTAGGCGGGCCGGGTCTGGGCGGCGGGCAGCAGGACCGCGGTCAGCGAAACCGGAGGCTGCCACCCGGCCCGTTGAGCAGAGGCCAGCAGCACGTCCGGGCTCGCGCCGGCGAGGAGGTCGCGGGCCAGGTGTTCCAGGTGGCGCTCGTGGTCCCTGCCCCGGGCGGTCAGTTCGTCGGCGTGGCCCGCGGCGCTCGCGGCGGAGAGCTCGTCGATGTAGGCGAAGGTCAGCTCGGCGAACTTGGCGACCTCGGCGGCGGGCAGACCCGCGGGTACGGCACCCGCTGCCAGGCATCGCCAGGCCACGCGGGCGCCGACGCGGTAGGCGCTGAGCAGGGCGTCCATCGAACGGCCGTCGCGCACCTCACCGCGACCCAGCTCGTAGGCCGCGTCACCGGCGTCGCCGCCTGTGGCGTTCCCGCTCGCGAGGTCCAGGTAGTGCCCCAGGGCGGTGCGGACAGCTCGGCGGATGGTGGCGCCCATGCGGCCCGAAAGGGCGTTGGCGTAGGGAGGGACCTCGTCGATGATCGCCTCGACGACCTCGTCCGCGGTTGTCTTCAGGGCGGCCCGAAGTGCGGTGACCGTCGTCTCATCCAGGGCCAGTTCGCTGGCCCTCCGAACTGCATGCCCCATGTTTTGTTCCCTGCGAACAATTCAGCCGACCAGATTTACGTCCTGCGGTCAGGACTTTACGCCTTGCGGCGCAGCAGGCTGGAGTCATGACGAGTACAGCCCTCCGCAGCAGAGCGTGGAAACTGCTGGAGATGGTCACGACGCCGCTGCTGCCGTCGGACTACCTCGACCTGGTCAGCCCGCTGCGTGCGGGCGCTGACCTGCGTGGGCGCATCGAGGCCGTGCACCCCGAGACGGGTGACGCCGCGACCATCGTGATCAGGCCGGGACGGGGCTGGCGCGGTCACACGGCCGGTCAGTACGTGCGGATCGGGGTCGACGTCGACGGAGTGCGCCTGTGGCGTGCCTACTCGGTCACCTCGCCGACAGACCGCCAGGACGGCCGCGTCACGATCACCGTGAAGGCGATCCCGGACGGCAAGGTCAGCAACCACCTGGTCCGCAGAACGAAACCGGGCACGCTGATCCAGCTCGACCAGGCGACCGGTGACTTCGTGCTGCCGCAGGCCAAGCCCGCCAAGGTGCTCTACCTGACGGCCGGCAGCGGCATCACGCCCGTGATGGGCATGCTGCGCGACACCGAGTTCGACGACGTCGTCATGGTCCACTGCGCGCCACAGCCGCAAGACGTGATCTTCCGCGACGAACTGCACGACCTGGTCGCGGACAAGAAGCTGCGGCTCACCGAGGTACACACCGACACGGGCGGCCAGCTCGACATCGCCCGTCTCGACGAACTCGTGCCCGACTGGGCCGAGCGCGAGACCTGGGCCTGCGGGCCCGCGGGCCTGCTCGACGCCGCCGAAGAGCACTGGACCGAGCACGGCGTGCAAGAGCGCCTGCACACCGAACGCTTCCGCCCCGGCATCGTCGTCACCGGCGACGGCGGCGAGGTCACGTTCAGCGCCACCGGCAAGACCGTCGACGCGGACGGCGCCACACCGTTGCTGGACATCGGCGAGGAGGCCGGCGTGCTCATGCCCTCCGGGTGCCGCATGGGCATCTGCTTCGGCTGTGTCACGCCGCTCAAGGCGGGCGCCGTCCGCGACCTGCGCACCGGCGAGATCACCGAGGCCGAACCGGGCGTCCTCATCCAGACCTGCGTGTCCGCCGCGGCGGGCCCCTGCGACATCGAACGGTAGGAGCACCTTGACCGCCACCGACCCCACCGCCCACCTGACCGCGGAGCAGATCGAGGAACTCGGCCGCGAGCTGGACGCGATCCGCGACGAGGTGATCGCCGGCCGCGGCGAGAAGGACGCCGCCTACATCCGTAAGGTCATCTCGGCGCAGCGCAAGCTCGAACTGGTCAGCAGGGGCGTGCTGCTGTTCTCGCTCTTCCCACCCGCGTGGCTGGTCGGCACCGCCGGTCTGTCCGTGGCGAAGATCATGGACAACATGGAGATCGGCCACAACATCCTGCACGGCCAGTGGGACTGGATGCGGGACCCGAAGATCCACTCCACCACCTGGGAGTGGGACCACGTCTCGCCGTCCGAGCAGTGGAAGCACTCGCACAACGAGCTGCACCACACCTACACGAACGTGATCGGCAAGGACAACGACCTCGGCTACGGCATCATGCGCGTCGACGAGGACCAGAGGTGGCACCCGTTCCACCTCGGCCAGCCGCTGTGGAACTTCATCAACGCCTGCTTCTTCGAGTACGGCATCGCGGCGTACGACCTGGAACTCGGCAAGAACCTCAACAAGCGCCGCCGCAAGAACCCGGAGTTCCGCGCACGGGCCAAGGCCGTGGGCCGCAAGATCCGCAAGCAGGTGCTCAAGGACTACGTGATCCACCCGCTGCTGTCGGGCCCGTCGTTCCTCCCCACGCTCGGCGCCACGTTCACCGCGAACCTGGTCCGCAACATCTGGACCCACTCGGTGATCATGTGCGGGCACTTCCCCGAGGGCGTGCAGGTCTTCGAGCGCCGGTCGATCAAGGGCGAGACCCGCGGCCAGTGGTACCTGCGCCAGATGATGGGCTCGGCGAACATCAGCGGCAGCAGGGCCATGCACTTCATGACCGGCAACCTCTCCCACCAGATCGAGCACCACCTCTTCCCGGACCTGCCGAGCAACCGTTACGCCGAGGTCGCGGTGAAGGTGCGCGCGCTGTTCGAGAAGTACGAGCTGGAGTACGTCACCGGACCGCTGCCCAAGCAGGTGTTCTCCGCGTGGCACAAGGTCTTCCGGCTCTCCCTGCCGAACAAGAAGCCCAAGGTCAAGACACCGGACCGCGAACAGGAGCTCGTCGCGGCCTGATTCCCGGTGGCGAAGTGTTGTAGCGCGCCGACCTGCCGTGGTCGGGCCGGTAGCCGGGTGCACACGCGCACTCGGTTTGCCGACGGGCGGGCTGGATGGAAGGCACTGGCTGTGCCGTGGACACTGCCGCAACCGATGCTCGCCGCCCCTGTGTCCGACTCACGGCACCTGGCACCACCGAAGCCCGCCCAGGTGCCGTGGACGGAAGTCCACGCACGCCCGCGCCAGGCAACCCTGTGGCACGTCCCAGCAGGTCAGCGCACCCTCCCCCGCGGCTTCAACGCCAGCGGAGGCAGTTCAGGGGCCGGCAGCGGCGCCCCGTCGTACCCCTTCACCTCGCCGAAGCGGGTGCCGGTCATCCAGTCCATGCGGGCCTGCTGGATCTCCTCCTGCGTGCGGCCGATCCAGTTCCAGAACATGATCAGCTCCTCGTCGAACGGCTCACCCCCCAGCAGCATCAGCCCCGCGTCCGACGCGGCGCGCAGCGGGAGTTCGGTGCGGCCGCAGCCGAGGTAGAGCATCGAGCCCGGGAGGACCGGGACGCCGTCCACGTGGGCCTCGCCGGACATGGCGAGGACGGCGTACTCGAAGTCCGGTTCCAGGGGCAGGCGTACGTCCGCGCCGGCGGCGAGGGCGAGGTCCGCGCCGACGATCGGGGTGTACGTCGTGCCGGGCGAGGCCGCGCCGTCGACGTCGCCGAGGACGATCGTGGCGCGCAGGCCCGGCGCCGTGACGACCGGTAGTTCGGCGTGGTGCTCGAAGTGCGGGTCGACGTGGCGGTCGCTGTCGGGGAGGGCGACCCAGAGCTGTGCGCCGTGCAGGAAGCGGGCGTGTGTCTTGGGGCTCTGCTCGGCGTGGCTGATCGCGCGGCCGGAGGTCATGAGGCCCAGTTCGCGCGGGCGGATCGTCGCGACGCTGCCGGTCGAGTCGCGGTGCAGCACCTCGCCCTCGTGCAGCCAGCTCACCGTCTGCAGGCCCATGTGGGGGTGCGGGGGCACCTGCATCCCGGGCTCGTCGGCGATGTCGTCGGGACCGTAGTGATCTACGAAGCACCACGCGCCGACCATACGGCGGCCCAGGTTGGGCAGCAGTCGGCGGACTTCGGTGGACTCGCCGAGCTGTACCCGGCGCGGGCTGAGGAGTTCACGGACGGGCTCCGCCACCACGAAACCGCGGCCGCCGCACAGGGCCGGAACCGCTTCGCGATCAAGATTGCTCATGGCGACAACCTAGTCCCGCCGAGGCCTTTCCGTCAGTCCGCGGACTCCTCACCGACCCAGCCCGTCAGCCCCTCACCGGCGGCCACCCCCGCCCCACCCAGTCGTCCTTCCGTCCGAAAAATAGTAGCCATGGACATAGTAGCCATGTACTGTATCGACCATGAGTACGGCATCCGAGGGCGCGACGCCCGGTTTCCTGGTCTGGCGACTGTCGATGAAGTGGCGCGTGGCGGTCGACCGCGCGGTGGCACCCCTGGGACTGACCCATGCGCAGTACTCCCTGGTGGCGTCGCTGTACGGCATGCAGCGTTCCGGGCTGCGCCCCAGTCAGCGTCACCTCGCCGACCACACCGGCCTGGAAGCCCTCTACGTCTCGAAGCTGGCCCGCGCCCTGGAGTCCGCCGGCCTCGTCGAGCGCACCCGGGACCCCCGGGACCCCCGAGCGGTCCAACTGGCCCTCACCGAACAGGGCCGCGAGGTGACCCGGCGGGCGATCAAGGTCGTCCACGGACTTCTGGAGCAGTTGCTGGAGCCGCTCGGCGGCCTCGACAGCGCACGGGCCCGGGAGCTCAGCCGGGACCTGACGATCCTGCTCGACACACCCCTTGCACCTGTCCCTGAGAGTGAGCACGAGAAGGAGCAGCCATGACCACCACCACATCCCCCGCGGACGCCCGCACGCTCGGCCTGGCCCACTACGCCGCCCGCGCCGTTCTGGAGAGCGTCCTCACCCGGCACGACCTCGACTTCCAGCAGCAGATCGTCCTGCGGCCGGTCGCGCTCGCCGCCGAACCCGTCGACCGCGCACGGCTCACCGCGGACACCGTCGCGGCCCTGAAGACCGGCGAGGACTCCATAACGCGCACCATCGACGAACTGATCACCGCCGGACTCGTCGCGACGGACGCGTCCGAGGTGCGGATCACGGACGCGGGCCGGGCCCTGTACGAACGGATCGTGCAGGAGACGAGCGCGGCGAGCGCCCGCATCTGGGGCGACATCCCCGAGGAGGACCTGCTGGCCACCGGCCGCGTGCTGACCCTGGTCACCGAGCGGGCGAACGCGGAGCTGGCCGCCACCTCCGGAAGGTAGTGGAATATTCAACCAACACCGGCCGTTGTGGCAGATCGAAGGAGGTCAAGTGGACATGACGTACTACGACCACGGGACACCGGCGGAGCGCTGGGAGCGCGCGCAGATGTTCTTCGACGCCAAGGACTACGCCGCGGCGGCGCGGGTGTTGGGCGGGCTGGTCGAGGAGGTGCCCGAGCAGACCGGGCCGCGCCTGCTGCTGGCGCGCTCCTACTACCACTCGGCCCAACTGCGGCGCGCCGAGGCCGAGTTGCGGGTCCTCGTGGAGCGTGACCCGGTGGAGCACTACGCGCGGCTGATGCTGGGCCGCACGCTGGAGCGCCAGGGGCGGCACGAGGAGGCCGGCTCGCACCTGCGGATCGCCTCGGCGCTCGCGGGTGACTTCGAGCAGGTCTGAGACGCGGCAGAGTTCAAGCAGAGAAGGGGCCCGGTTCCGACGCGGAACCGGGCCCCTTCGCGTGCGTCGCTACTTCGCGTACGTCCGCTGCCCGCGCCGGTGCGCGATCTCGCCCAGCACCACGTCCACCGCGATGAACGCGGCCAACGGAATCCCCAACAGCGGTACGAAATAGCCGAGTACGGCGATCACCGCCAGACACGGGACGAGAACCAGCGGGGACAGCTGGGCCCAGGCGCCGCGCGGGATCGGGCGGCCGAAGGACGAACCCCGGCCGCGCTGCCACCACATGCGGTAGCCCCACACGATCAGCAGGATCAGGGAGCCGGCGAGCAGCATCAGGGCTATCTGGTTGACGAGGCCGAAGAGGACGCCGGTGTGCAGGTCGATGCCCCAGCGGGTGAGTTTGGCGAGCAACGGGTAGTCGGCGAAGCGGAGTTCGTCGGTCACCTTGCCCGTGGCCGGGTCGACGGCGACCGCGTCCTGCTTCTCGGGCCAGCTGCGTTGGACCTGTCGGACGACGTACGCGGACTTGGCATCGGCGGGCGGGACGATCTCGACCGGGTTGCCGAGCCCTTCGGCGCGTGCGGCGGCGAGGATCTTGTCGAGTCCTACGCCGTGTTGGGCGTCGCCGGTCGCGGCGGAGCCGCCGTGGCCCGCGTGCTCACCGCTCGCCGCGGCCGACACCGAGGGAGTCGACTGGCCCAGGGAGGTGCGGAGTTGGTCGATGTTGGCGCCGGCGTAGGTCGACCAGGTCAGTCCGGTCGCCGACAGGAAGATGAAGCCCACGGCGGTCCAGACACCCACCGTGCCGTGCAGGCCGAGGGTGCGGCGCCGGCCGCTCGTGCCGCGCACCTTGCGCAGGGCGCGGCGCCGGGAGAACCACAGCACCAGACCGCCGCCCGCGATGACCCACAGCCAGCTCGCGGCGAACTCGCTGTACAGGCGGCCGGTTTCGCCCAGTTGGAGATCGCGGTGGAGTTCGTCGATCCAGGTGCGCAGCGGGAGCGCGCCGGTCGAGCCGTACTGTTCGAGCGCGCCGCGGACCTTTCCGGTGTACGGGTCGACGAACACCGCGAGGGTGTGGTCGGCGGCTATGCCCTTGACGCCGGAGAGCATGACGCGGGTGGTGACTCCGGCCTCCGGGGAGGGTCGGACCGCGGAGACCGTGCCCTCGGGGTGTGCCGTGCGGGCGGCGGTCACCTGCTGCGAGATCGGCAGTTCGCGGTCGCCGACGGGGACCGTCAACTCATGGGCGTACACGATCCGTTCGGCCTGGAAGGCACCGGCGTACAGGAAGCCGGTGGTGGCGGCGACGAGCAGGAACGGGGCGACGAGCACTCCGGCGTAGAAGTGCAGACGCAGGACCAGGGGGCGCAGCGGGGCCCAGCGGCTGGGGGACGGTGCCGGGGTCGGCTCTTGCGGGGCCTCGGCCGTGGTGGTCGAGGGAGCGGTGGACATGGGCAGGTTTCTCCGGGGGCGAGGAGGAGGGGGACGGGGGCGAGGAGTCGAGCGGGTGATGTGTCGTGGCCGTAGTGGTCCAGTAGTCGGGGCGTGAAGGCCGCGAGTTCCCGTGGATGTGTATGGCGTGGGTCACATCGGGTGGCGCCGGGAGCCGTGGCATCCTGGCGCGATGGCACTTCCCAGTGATCGCGTACCCCTGGCCGAGCAGGTCGAGGAACTCCTCGCCGCCGACGGCCCGTTGCCCATCGTCTCGGCCGGTGACCCGGTGCTCAGGCGCGGAATCGAGCCGTTCGAGGGGCAGTTGGAGCCCTCGTTGCTGGCCCGGTTCATCGAGGCGTTGCGTGTGACCATGCACGCGGCGCCGGGCGTGGGCGTCGCGGCCCCGCAGGTCGGGGTGGGGCTGCGGATCGCGGTGATCGAGGATCCGGCGCCGGTGCCGGACGAGGTGCGGGTGGCGCGCGGGCGGGTGCCGCAGCCGTTCCGGGTGCTGGTCAATCCGTCGTACGAGCCCGTCGGTGACGGCCGGGCCGCGTTCTTCGAGGGGTGTCTGAGCGTGCCGGGCTGGCAGGCCGTGGTCGCGCGGCACGCCTCGGTGCGGCTGACCGGGCAGGACGAGCACGGGCGGGCGGTGGACGAGGTGTTCACCGGGTGGCCCGCGCGGATCGTCCAGCACGAGACGGACCACCTCGACGGCCTGCTCTACCTGGACCGGGCCGAGCTGCGCTCGCTGTCCTCGAACGAGGCGATGGCGGAGCGCTGGGCGCAGCCGACACCGGATGCGGCGTCGGCTGCGCTCGGCTTCGAGCTGCCGTAGGGAATCGGCTCAACTACCCATAGGTATCGGGTGTGTTCAGCCTCGGTACGCCTCCAGCAGGCGTAGCCATACCTCGCTGATCGTCGGGTAGGACGGGACCGCGTGCCACAGGCGGTTGATCGGGACCTGGCCGGCGACGGCGATCGTGGCCGAGTGGATCAGTTCGCCCACGCCGGGGCCCACGAACGTCACGCCGCGCAGGATCTCCTCGTCCAGGTCGACGATCATGCGGGCGCGGCCCCGGTAGCCGTCGGCGTAGAGGCCGGCGCCGGCGACCGAGGAGAACTCGACGTCGACCGCGCGGACGCGGTGGCCGGCCTGTTCCGCCTCGGCGAGGGAGAGGCCGACGGACGCGGCCTCCGGGTCGGTGAAGACGACCTGGGGCACCGCGTCGTGGTCGGCGGTGGCCGCGTGGGCGCCCCACGGGTCGGTCTCCAGCAGCGGGACGCCCTCGGCGCGGGCGGCGATCGCGGCGCCCGCGATCCGGGCCTGGTACTTGCCCTGGTGGGTCAGGAGGGCGCGGTGGTTGACGTCGCCGACCGCGTACAGCCAGTCGCTGTCCTGGACGCGCAGGGTGTCGTCCACCGTCAGCCAGGAGCCCGGTGCCAGGCCGATCGTGTCGAGGCCGATGTCGTCGGTCTGCGGGGCGCGTCCGGTGGCGAAGAGGATCTCGTCGGCCTCGATGCGGTCGCCGCCTTCGACGGAGGCCATGACGGTGCCGTTCTCGCGGGTCACGAACGCGACGGACGTGCCCGTGCGCACGTCGACGCCGGCCTCGGTGAGCGCGTCGGCGACCAGTTCGCCGGCGAAGGGCTCCATGCGGGGCAGCAGGCCCTTGCCGCGGACGAGGAGGGTGACGCGGGAGCCGAGGGCCTGCCAGGCGGTGGCCATCTCGACGGCGACGACCCCGCCGCCGACCACGATGAGCCGGCCGGGCGCGGCCTTGGCGCTGGTGGCCTCGCGGCTGGTCCACGGCTTGATCTCGTCGAGTCCGGGCATGTCCGGCAGAAGGGCGCGGGTGCCGGTGCAGACCGCCACGGCATGCCGGGCCGTGAGGACGTGCCGGACGCCGTCGGGGCCCGTCACCGTCACCTTGCGGGGGCCGTCGAGGCGGCCGTGGCCCCGGTAGAGGTCGGCGGCGATGCCGTCGAGCCACTGGACCTGGCCGTCGTCCTTCCAACCCGAGGCCTCGTAGTCGCGGTGGGCGAGCACCGCGGCGGTGTCGAGGGGGCCTTGGACGAGGTGGCCGAGGCCGGGCACGCGGCGGGCGTCGGCGCGGGCGATGACCGGGCGCAGCAGGGCCTTGCTGGGCATGCACGCCCAGTACGAGCACTCGCCGCCGACCAGTTCGCTCTCCACGATCGCGGTGGAGAGACCGGCCGCACGGGTGCGGTCGGCGACGTTCTCCCCCACGGGCCCGGCCCCGAGCACCACGACGTCGTACGCGATGGATTCCGTTTCCGTCATGGGGTCAGTCTGCTGGGTGGTGTGCGCTGTGGCCACACGGGTAGGGGCGCGGAATACGGGACCGGACGACCGTGTTGTCCGGGACGGCTTCGCCCCCACATCGAGGAAGAGGGAATCACGTCATGAGCAGCACCGTGGAGCTCACCAAGGAGAACTTCGACCAGACGGTCACGGACAACGACTTCGTCCTGATCGACTTCTGGGCGTCCTGGTGCGGGCCGTGCCGTCAGTTCGCCCCGGTCTACGAGAAGGCGGCCGACGAGAACCCGGACCTCGTCTTCGGCAAGATCGACACCGAGGCCCAGCCCGAGCTGGCGCAGGCCTTCGGCATCCAGTCGATCCCCACGCTGATGATCGTCCGCGACCGCGTCGCCGTGTTCGCCCAGCCCGGCGCCCTGCCGGAGGCCGCCCTGACGGACGTCATCGGCCAGGCCCGCAAGCTCGACATGGACGAGGTCCGCAAGTCCGTCGCCGAGCAGCAGGAGCAGGCCGAGCAGAACGGCCAGTAAGCCTCTTCGTCAGTACTGGATCTAAGCCTCTTCGCCAGTACTAGAAGGGGTACGACGCCACGTCCCCGCGCACCGTCGTCCAGCGCACGTCGGTGAAGGCCTCCAGGTTGGCCTCGCCGCCGAAGCGGGCGCCGGTGCCGGACGCGGCGACCCCGCCGAAGGGGGCCACGGCCTCGTCGTTCACGGTCTGGTCGTTGATGTGGACGATCCCGGTGGGGATGCGTTCCGCCAGGTCCAGGCCGCGGGCGCTGTCGCGCGTGACGATGCCGAGCGACAGGCCGTACGGTCCCGTCGCGGCCAGCGCCGCCGCCTCGTCGGCGGTGGCGAAGGACCGTACCGGCGCGACCGGGCCGAAGACCTCCTCCGCGTAGGCGGGGGTGGCGTCGTCCACGTCGGCGAGGACGGTCGGCCGGTAGAAGAGGTCCTCGTGGGTCCCACCGGCCGCCAGCCTGGCGCCAGTTGCCGTGCTCGCCTCGACCAGGCCGTGGATCTTGGCCAGTTGGGTGCCGTCGATGATCGGGCCGAGGTGGACCTGCGCGCGGTGCGGGTCGCCCACGGCGAGCAAGTCGGCCTTGGCGGCGAGGCGTTCGACGTACTCCTCGTAGAGCGACTCGTGCACGAGATGCCTGCCGGTCGTCATGCAGATCTGGCCCTGGTGGAAGAACGAACCCCAGGCCGCCGTGGAGATCACCGCGTCCAGGTCGGCGTCCGCCAGCACGATCAGGGCAGAGTTCCCGCCCAACTCCAGGTGTGCGCGCTTGAGATGACGCCCCGCCGCCTCACCGACCGCGCGACCGGCGGCAGTTGAGCCGGTGAAGGAGATCACGGGCACCTGCGGGTCGGCGACCAGCGCGGCTCCCACGTCGGCGCCACCGGGCAGTACTTGCAACAGCTCCTCGGGCAGGCCCGCCTCCGCGAAGACCGCCGCGAGCGACAGCCCCCCGCAGACCGCCGTGCGCGGGTCCGGCTTGAGGACGACCGCGTTGCCGAGCGCGAGCGCCGGGGCGACCGAGCGGATGGAGAGGATCAGCGGGGCGTTGAAGGGCGCGATCACGCCGACGACCCCGACCGGGATGCGCCGGGTGTACGACAGCCGGGGCGCCTCCGTGGGCAGGACCTGCCCGGCGGGGCGGGAGGCGAGGGCCGCGGCCTCGTAGCACTCCTGGGCGGCGACGTGCAGTTCGAAGTCCGCCTTGCCGGGGATCGAGCCGGACTCCCGCACGATCCACTCGCGCAGCTCCTCGGCGTGCGCGGCGAACAGGTCACCGGCCTTGCGCAGCACACCGGCGCGGACGAAGTGCGGGACGCGCGCCCACTCGGCCTGCGCGGTCCGGGCCGCCTGGACGGCCGGCCGTATGTCCCCGGCGGCGGCGAGCGTGACGGTGCCGAGCGTGTCGCCGGTGGCGGGCTCGGTGACCGGGTACTCGGGGCCCGAGAGGGGGCGGGGCTGCCAGGTCTTGGGGTCGAGCAGAGTCATGGCGGTTCTCCGATCCGTCACCGGCGGGACCCACGCCGGCAGCGCAAGTCCCTTGTGCGCGCGGCCGGTTGGGCGGCCGCGCGGCGGGATGCGGTGACCCGGCACAGACGTGCGAGCCGCGTCCGGTGTCCGTACGCATCCCTGTCTGGTTGACCGTGCAACATCCTAGTCGCGTACGGCCGGATCGCCCGCGGTGCGGTCGCCGACTCCCCCGCCTCGCAGCCGCACGCACCGCACCCCGGTCAGCTGGAGTCGCGGTGTACCACCGACGCGCCGAGCAGTTCGTGTGTACCCGGTACCCCACCCGGTTCGCGGACCGCGCTGTCGACCAGTTCGGCCAGCTCGTGGCCGGACGGCAGCTGGATGTGGACGGTGCTCAGGCGCGGGCGCAACAGGCGGCCGATCATGAGGTCGTCGGCGCCGATCACGGCCGTGTCCTCGGGGATGCGGATGCCCTCGTCCTGGAGGGCGCGCATCAGCAGCATCGCGTACTCGTCGTTGTACGTGAACACCGCGTCGAGGCCGAGGGCGCGCCAGCGGGCGGCGGTCCGGGCGGCGCTCTCCTCGCTGTAGGCGAGCGGGAGTTCGGTCGCCGTGGCGTCCGTGCCGAGCAGGGCGCGGCGCACACCGTCGAGGCGGGGCCGGGAGAAGACCCCCATGCCGGGTTCCTCGGGCACGACCACGCCGATCCGGCGCCGGCCGCGGCCGTACAGATGCGCGCCGGCGCAGTGGCCGACACCTTCGTGGTCCAGCAGCAGGGCGTGAGCGCCCTCGACCTTCTCGGGGCCGAGCGTGAGGACGGCCCGCGCACCGGAGCGTTTGAGCACCTCGACACCCTGCGGGCCGAGCCCGGCGCCGGGCACCAGGACGGCGACCGGGCGCAGTTCGGCCCAGGCGCGGGCGGCCTCGTCGCCGCGCAGACCGACGGACCCGTGCTGCACGACCGTGTAGTCGAGGCGGCTGAGCGCCCACTGGAGTTCGTTGATGAACTGGCTGTAGAGGAGGCCCACCGGCATGGTCGGCGCCGGCATCAGCACCATGCGGCTGTGCCCGGCGCGCAGACTGCGGGCCGCCGCGTGCGGGACGTACCCGAGTTCCTTGGCGGCCTCGTGGACGCGACGGCGGGTGGGTTCGCTGATCCGTACGGCGCTGGTGTTGTTCAGGACGTAGGAGACGGTCGCGCGTGAGACGCCGGCCAGGCGGGCCACATCGGCGCTCGTGGGCACGGAGCGCGGTGCGGGCGACGGAGCTGCGGGCGTTTTCGGTATCTGCACCATGACGTACGGCATCTTGGCAGAAGCCGGGGCCGGAGAGTGCGGCGGGGGAACGGCCGTCACGAGGGCAGCATGGTCCGGTATTTTACGAACACGTTCGTCACGAACTTGTTCGGAGCGAACATGTTCGTTACCGTAGAGGCATGACAGCTCGCCCCGACACCCCGCGCAGCCGCCGTGACCGACCGGCGAAACCCGCCCTGAGCAGGGAGGGCATCGTCGCCGCCGCGGTGACGGTCCTCCGCGCGGAGGGTCTGAAGAAGGTCACCATGCGACGTCTGGCCGAGGAGCTCGACACCGGTCCGGCCTCGTTGTACGTGTACGTCCGCAACACCGCGGAGCTGCACGCGGCGGTGCTGGACGAGCTGCTCGGCACGATCGGGCCGGCACCCGCCGAGGGTTCCTGGCGGGAGCGGATCGAGCAGGTGCTCACCGCGTACACCGCGATGCTCTTCGAGCACCCGAGCCTCGCCCGTTCGGCGCTGACGGCCTGGCCCAGCGGCCCGCACTACCTGAACCTGATCGAGACTCTGCTGACCCTGCTCGACGAGGGCGGTGTTCCACCGGCGCAGGCCGCGTGGGGCGTGGACCTGCTGCTCCAGCAGGCCACCGCGACGGCGGCCGAGCACTCGGGCGACGACACCGGCCGCGATGACTGGGACGCCCTGACCGACGCCGTGCGCACGGTGTCCGACCGGACCCACCCGCACATCGCGGCACGCTCCGGCGACCTGCTCGCCGGGGCGCCTTCGGCCCGCTTGTCCTGGCGGTTCCAGGCACTGATCAACGGGATCGAGCGGACCGCCGTTCCCAACTGACGCTGTTTCCCGCCCACTTCAAGGAGGCCACCATGACCACCCCCCATCACCCCATCGCGATCGTCGGCGGCGGACTCGGCGGGCTCACGCTCGCCCGGGTCCTGCACGTCAACGGCGTCGAGGCCGCCGTCTTCGACCTGGACGCCTCCCCCGCCGCGCGCACCCAGGGCGGCATGCTCGACATCCACGACGACTCGGGTCAGCCGGCGCTGCGCGCGGCGGGCCTGTACGAGGAGTTCCGCGCGCTGGTCCACCCGGGCGGCGAGAGCACCCGCGTCCTCGACAAGTCCGGCGCGGTCCTCGTGGACGACCCCGACGACGGCACCGGAGGGCGCCCCGAGGTCGACCGCGGCCAGCTGCGCGACCTGCTGCTCGGCTCGCTGCCCGAGGGCACCGTCCGCTGGGGCGCGAAGGTCATCGGCGCCCGCCCGCTCGACGGCGGCCGGCACGAGGTGACCCTCGCGGACGGCACCTCCTTCACCACCGACCTCCTGATCGGCGCGGACGGCGCCTGGTCCAGGTTGCGGCCCCTGCTCTCGGACGCGAAGCCCGCGTACGTCGGCATCTCGTTCGTCGAGGTGGACCTGCCGGACGCCGACGTACGGCATCCCGTGAGCGCCGAGGTCGTCGGCGGCGGCATGATGATGGCGCTCGGCGCGGGCAAGGGCTTCCTGGCCCACCGCGAGACCGACGGCAGCCTGCACATCTACGTGGCGCTGGCCGTCCCCGAGGACGCGTTCGACGGCGTCGACTTCACGGACACCGAGGCGGGGAAGGCGTACACCCTGGAGCACTTCGCGGACTGGGACAAGAGCCTGCGGGCGCTGCTCGCCGACGCGGACGGGCCGCTGACCCCGCGCCACATCCACGCCCTGCCGATCGGGCACCGCTGGGAGCGGGTGCCCGGGGTCACGCTGCTGGGCGACGCGGCCCATGTGATGTCGCCGTTCGCGGGCGTGGGCGCCAACCTGGCCATGCTCGACGGGGCCGAGCTGGGCGAGGCGCTGGCCGCGCACCCCGGCGACACCGAGGCCGCGCTGGCCGCCTACGAGGCGAAGTTGTTCCCGCGCAGTGAGGAGTCGGCGGCGGAGTCCGCGGCGAACGGGGTCCTGATGTTCGGCGAGGACGCACCGCAGGGCATGCTCGACTTCTTCGCGAGCATGGGCTGAGCCGGGCTGTTCACCGGGACGGGCTCAACTGGGCGGCTGCGTACGGGTGATGCGGGCGACGAGGTCGATCCAGCCCGCCTCCAGCCGCTCCATGGGCATCCCGCACTGCCTGGTCAGATGGTTGATCAGGGCCGGGTCGAGATACGCCATCAGCGTCTGGGACAGCAGCTCGCAGTCGGCGTCCGGGAGGATCTGCCGCAGCAGCATCGTGACGTGGGTGCGCAGCGCCCGGAGCGCGGAGTGGGCGAACCGGCGGGTGGGCTCCGGCTGGGCGGCCAGCTGCAGGTCCAGTTGCTCCGCCGAGCGGTACAGGACAGCCACACCGAACGCCCGCAGCCGCTCGACCGGCGGGGCTCCGGGGCCCAGCGGGGGCGGGCCGCCGAGGAAGTCGGCCTGGAGCGTCTGCGCGGAGTGGTCGAGCAGCGCCATCAGCAGGCCGGTGCGGTCGCCGAAGCGGCGGAAGACGGTCCCTTTGCCGACCTGGGCGGCGGCGGCGACCGCCTCCATGGTGACGCCGGCCACCCCGTGCTCGGCGATCAGCCGGGCGGCGGCCTCCAGCAGCTTGGCTCGGTTGCGGGCCGCGTCGGCACGCAGGCAGGGCTCGTCGGCGTAGGAGCGGACCTCCAGCAACTGGGGTTCGCTTATCGACTCCTCGGGCTTCGGAAAGGGCGGCAGGGCGCTGGACATGAAGACAGCGTAAAGCACTGGGAACAAAACTGGACCGCGGTCCGCTTAGCCTGGTACAACTTTTAAACGGACCTCGGTCCGGATCGTTACAGCAGTGTTTCAGCCCCCCTTGGAGTCCCCCATGTCTGTTCGTATCCTCGCGCTCGTCGGCAGCCTGCGTGCCGGCTCGCACAACCGCCAGCTCGCCGAGGCCGCCGTGAAGTTCGCGCCCGAGGGCTCCGACATCGAGATCTTCGAGGGTCTCGCCGAGATCCCGTTCTACAACGAGGACATCGACGTCGAGGGCAACGTTCCGGCCGCCGCCGCCAAGCTCCGCGAGGCCGCCGGCAACGCCGACGCGTTCCTCTTCTTCTCCCCCGAGTACAACGGCACCATCCCCGCCGTCCTGAAGAACGCCATCGACTGGCTGTCCCGCCCCTACGGCGCCAGCGGCTTCGGCGGAAAGCCGGTCGTCGTGGTGGGCACCGCCTACGGCCAGTTCGGCGGCGTGTGGGCGCAGGACGAGGCCCGCAAGGCCGTGGGCATCGCCGGCGGCAAGGTGATCGAGGAGATCAAGCTCTCGATCCCCAGCTCCGTGGTCCGCTTCGCCGAGACCCACCCGTCCGAGGACGCCGAGGTCGTGGCCCAGCTGACCGAGGTCCTCGCCCAGCTGAAGGGCCACGCGGGCGAGGTCGTCGCCGCCTGATCCAGGCACCCCGCCGCACAGCCGAAGGGGCCGGAGTCCACACGGACTCCGGCCCCTTCGTGTCCCAACTGTCGCTCCGGTCAGTCCAGTTCGGCCAGGCGCGGCACCGCGGGTGCCACGAACCGCTCGATCCACTCGACCGGTTCGCCCGTGCGCGGGCCCAGGATCACCGTGTCGACACCGAACTTCGTGAAGCCGTCGATCTCCCGCAGGAACGCGTCGAGGTCGCCCGTGGTGACCGACTCCCCGGTGTGGACGATCGTCTTGCGGATACGGTCGTAGTCGCGCCCCAGGTTGTCGCAGTGACCGCGCAGCACGTCGAGCTTGTGGCGCAGCTCGTCCGGCGTCGACACGATCAGGTTGCAGGCGTCGGCGTACTGGGCGACCAGCCGGAGGGTCTTCTTCTCCCCGCCGCCGCCGATCATGATCTCGGGGTGCGGGCTGCTGATCGGCGCGGGCACACACAGGGTCTCGGCGAGCTGGTAGTGCCTGCCCTCGAAGGGGCCGTTCGTCTCCGGGTCCCACATCTGCAGACAGATCCGCAGGGTCTCCTTCAGCCGCTCGAACCGCTCCGCGACCGGCGGGTAGTGCACGCCGAGACCGTGGTGCTCACGGTCGTACCAGGCCGCCCCGATGCCGAGCGTGGCCCGGCCGCCGGACAGGACGTCGAGCGTGGTGGCGATCTTCGCGAGCAGTCCGGGATTGCGGTACGTCACTCCGGTCACCAGCGCGCCGAGCTGGACCGTGGAGGTGTTGCCGGCCAGGAAGCCGAGCGTGGTGTAGGCCTCCAGCATGGCGTCCTCGGCGCCGCCGTTGAACTCCATCTGGAAGTAGTGGTCCATCACCGAGAGCCAGCTGACGCCCGCCGCCTCGGCCGCGGCGCCCGTCGCGGCCAGCTCGGGCCCGACCGCCGCCGGCCCTCCGGGATGGTTGAACCGGTTGATGTGTACGCCGACCCGCATGCCCGACTCCCTCTCACAGTCCACTTCGCGGTCCACCCGGACCTTGACCGTCCCTCGTGACGGTAGGTCTTCGAGCGCTCTCGAAGTCAAGCGCTTTGCGTCCTCGTGGCGCGCAGGCTGGTGAACGTCGTCACCGCCAGGACCAGCACGATGAAGCCGAGGGAGAAGGGGATGGAGATCTGCGGGACGTGCACACCGGACTCGTGCAGGGCGTGCAGCACGAGCTTGACGCCGATGAAGCCGAGGATGATCGACAGGCCGTAGCTGAGGTGGACGAGTTTCTTCAGCAGACCGCCGATGAGGAAGTACAGCTGGCGCAGGCCCATCAGGGCGAAGGCGTTGGCGGTGAAGACGATGTACGGGTCCTGGGTGAGGCCGTAGATCGCGGGGATGGAGTCGAGCGCGAAGAGCACGTCGGTGGATCCGATGGCGAGCATCACGACCAGCATCGGGGTCATGATGCGCTTGCCGTTCTCCGTGATGAACAGCTTGGTGCCGTGGTAGCGGTCGGCCACGCCGAAGCGGCGTTCGGCGATCTTGAGGAGCTTGTTCTCCTCGTACTCGTCGTTCCCGTGGCCCTTGCGGGCGTCCTGGACGAGCTTCCAGGCGGTCCAGATCAGGAACGCGCCGAAGATGTAGAACACCCAGGAGAACGTGGAGATGATCGCGGCACCGGCCGCGATGAAGCCGGCGCGCAGCACCAGGGCGACCAGGACGCCGACCATGAGCACCCGTTGCTGGTACTGGGACGGCACCGCGAACTTGCCCATGATCAGCACGAAGACGAAGAGGTTGTCGACGCTCAGCGACTTCTCGGTGATGTACCCGGCGAAGAACTCCCCGGTCGGCCTGCTCCCGCCGTAGATGAGCAGCCCGAGCCCGAACAGACAGGCCAGCACGACCCAGACCACGGTCCAGACGCCGGCTTCCTTGACGGAGACGTCGTGGGGTTTGCGGCCGATCAGGAAGTCGACTCCGACGAGGGCGCACAGGGCGGCGATCGTCAGCAGCCAGACGGTCAGGGAGATGTTCACGGGTGGTGCTCCTGGTACAGGAATCGGCAGATGAGGTGATACAGGGGGCCACAGGGGTTTCGACATCGTTGTCTGCGTGAGGCATCCCTTCCACGTCCCGCAGGTGAACAACAGATCACGTCCTGGCAAGGCACCCGCCGTCCGGCGGAGAGGTTCCGCCGGACGGCGGAGGGTGGATCGCGGGTGGACGCGCGGAGTATGGCCGTACGAGCCGCCGCGCCCAGCGTCAGGAGAAGCACATGACGTCCACCCCGCCCCCGCCTCCGTTCGACCCCGAACTCGCCGCGGCGCTGGAGTTGATCAAGGAGTTCATCTCGCCCGGGCTGACGATGGAGGACATCGACGAGATCCGCCGGGGCCCGGCGATCATGGAGTCGATGCAACTGGACCTGACCCTGGACGGCGCCTTCGCCATCGAGGACCGGGAGGTGCCGGGACCGGTCGGCGAACCCGCGATCTCCCTGCTGATCTGCCGCCCGACCGCACCGGCGACGGAAGGGGCACTACCCGTCATCTATCACGTGCACGGCGGCGGGATGGTGCTCGGCAACAACCGGGTCGGGGTGACCGGGGCGCTGGACTACGCACGCGAACTGGACGCGGTGGTGGTGTCGGTGGAGTACCGGCTGGCGCCCGAACACCCTCACCCCGCGCCGGTCGAGGACGTGTACGCCGGTCTGCTGTGGACGGCGGAGCACGCGAAGGAGATCGGCGGCGATCCGGAACGGATCGTCATCATGGGCGCGAGCGCCGGCGGCGGGCTGTCCGCCGCGCTGGCCCTCCTCACCCGCGACCGCGGCGGCCCGCGTCCCATCGGCCAGCTCCTGCTCTGCCCGATGCTCGACGACCGCAACGACACCCCGTCCGCCCACCAGATGGCCGGCATCGGCATCTGGGACCGCACGGCCAACGAAACCGGCTGGACCGCCCTCCTCGGCGACCGCCGCGGCACCCCCGACGTCTCGCCGTACGCGGCCCCGGCCCGAGCGGAGAACCTCACCGGGCTGCCCCCGGCCTTCCTGGACGTCGGCTCCGCGGAGACCTTCCGCGACGAGGTGGTCACCTACGCCTCCCGCCTCTGGCAGTCGGGCGGCATCGCCGAACTCCACGTCTGGCCGGGCGGCTTCCACGGCTTCGACGGGTTCGCCCCGCAGGCGGCGGTGTCGCAGGCGGCCCGGGCGGCGCATGTCAGCTGGCTGCGGAGGTTGTTGGGGGCGGGTTGAGGGGGGCGGAGGTACGGCTGCGGTGACAGGGGCGAGTTGAGGGGGAGTACGGCTGCCGGTGACAGAGGCGTGCCGCGACAGTTCCGGGTTGGCTGGGCACCTTCGTCGGCCTCGCGCTGCAGGCGCCGATTCCGCAGGAGGAACGGGCGACGCACGTGAGCCGGCTGCGGAAGCTGCTCGCGGTGGGTCGAGGGGCGCGGGAATGCGGCTGCGGTGACAGCGGCGTGCCGCGAAGGCTGTTGGCAGCGGCTTGAGGGGCGTGGGAGCGCGGCCGCGGTGCGGTCGGTGTGTTGCGTCGCCGCCGCTCGGCCGGGCGTCCCTCCGCCGGAGGCATGGCACACCCGATGCGGAGGCCGCCAGCGGCTTGAACCCACGACCGCGGCAACACCGGCGCGCCGCGCACGAGCGGCACACCAGGGAAACTCCTCAGTCGCCGCCCTCCAGCGACGGACCGTACGGGATACCCGCGCCCTGTCCCTCCTCTCCGCCGGAGGCATGGCACACCCGATGCGGAGGCCGCCAGCGGCTTGAACCCACGACCGCGGCAACACCGGCGCGCCGCGCACGAGCGGCACACCAGGGAAACTCCTCGGTCGCCGCCTTCCAGGGACGGCCCGTGCGGGATACCCAGGTCCTTTCCCTCCTCTCCGCCGGAGGCATGCCGCACCATGGGCATATGAAAGAGCTGGCCGGGCGCCTGACCGCGCTGGATCCGGACGCCGGCGCCGCCGTGCGGGTCATCGGGTACTTCGATCGGCTTGCCGAGTCGCGGGCCGGGCTTGAGGCGCTGGTGCGCGGGGCGGCGGTGCTGGCCGGGTGTGCCGCGCGGCTGGTCGACGCCGAGCGGCGGGTGCGGGTGCGGGTGGAGGCGGACGGTACGCGCAGGGACAGCGTGTCGCCGCCGGATCCCGCCTGGCCGTCCGCCGCGCTGACGCCGGGCGGTGCCTCCGCGCTCTGGTTGGAGCGTGCAGCGGATGCCGCGCCCAGTGTCGTCGACGCGGTGATCCTGGAGCGGGCGGCCGGTGTCGTACGGCTGGTGCTCGACCGCACCCGGGGCCGGGTGCCCGCCGACGACCCGGAGTTGATCGAGACCCTGCTCGACGTGACGGCTCCCGAGGCGGCCCGGCTGCACGCGGCCCGGCGGCTCGGCCTCGACCCGGCCGACCCCGCGACCCGGGCCCGGGTTCTCGCCCCGCTCGACGGACGGCCCCGGGTCGTCGCCGCGCCGCGGGAGACGACGGGTACGTCCGGCCCGCGCCCCGTGTCGGACGGTGATCCGCAGGCGGCGACAGACAGCTCCGGCGCTCAACCACCGCACACCGACGCCGAGTTGCCCGCCGGCCGCCTGGGCATCGGTCCCGCCGTCCCCGTACTGGACCTGCCCCGCTCCTGGGCCGCCGCCCGCACCGCCCTCCGCTTCACCGCCGACGGCACCGCACAGGACCCCGGCCAGCGCATCGTGCACGCCGACGAGCTCGGCGGCATCGCCCTCCTCGCCGAACTGGTCGCACCGGGTGCCGAACCGCCGCCCGACGTCCATGACGTGGAAGCCGCGGCGGCCAACGCGCCCTGGTTGCTGGCCACTTTGAACGCCGTCGCCACCACCACGAGCCTGCGCGCGGCAGCCACCGAGATCAACGTCCACCACTCCACGCTCCAGGACCGGTTGTCCCACGCGGAGTCCCTGCTGGGCTGGCCGGTGCGCACGCCTCAGGGGCGACTGCGGCTGCAACTGGCGCTGACGATGCGGCACTTGGCGCGGCCGTAGCGGTAGCGGTGGCGGTCCGGGGCGGCGGTCGGAAGAGAGCGGGTTCCCGCCTCACCCTCGCCCCATTCTCCGACAGCTGTCTCCAGTGATGTGGACGCCCTGCCCCCTACATGTGGACCGTATCCCCCCGCACCGACAACAAACGGGCACGCAACGGGAGTTGGCCATCTGGGCGCCACGCGGAATTCCTGATTCGGTGCGGTCGAAGGGGAGTCATAGCAAGCGCTTGTCGCTACATTTTGACATGCTCGCCGCATCACCCTCCCCCTCTGTCACTCCGCAGGAGGCACTTCCCCATGCGCAGACTTCTCGCCTGTCTGGCGGCCGCAGCCGCGGCCCTGGGCGGGATCACGGTGGCCGCCGCGACACCGGCCGCCGCCGCAACGTCGGGCAGCTTCAGCGTGCTCAGCTACAACGTCGCCGGGCTCCCGGAGTCGTTGTCCAGCGCTTCGACGCCGCGGGACACGAGCACCACCGCGATTGGCACGCGCATCGCCCCGTACGACATCGTGAACGTGCAGGAGGACTTCAACTACCACGCCTACCTGTACTCCACCGACACCCACCCGTACCGCACCGCGACCAGCGGCGGGGCCGGTATCGGCAGCGGGCTCAACACCGTCTCCAACTACGCCTGGGACGGCGACGACTTCGAGCGCGTCCACTGGAACTCCTGCCAGATCGACTCGGGCGACTGCCTGACACCCAAGGGCTTCACGTTCATGCGTGAGCGCCTCTCCGAGGGCGTGTACGTCGACTTCTACAACCTGCACACCAACGCGGGTACGAACGACGGCGACGAGGCCTCCCGCGCGGACAACCTCAGCCAGCTCAGCACGTTCATCCAGTCGCACTCCGCGGGCAACGCGGTCGTCGTCATGGGTGACACCAACACCCGCTACACCCGCTCCGCCGACACCATCGCGGAGTTCGGCGCGGCCAACGGACTCACCGACGCCTGGGTCAAGTTGATCCGCGGCGGCGTCGCGCCGGTCAAGGGCAGCGACGCGCTGGTGTGCGACCAGACCGGGGCCACCGTCCCGAACACCTGCGAGGTCGTGGACAAGGTCCTCTACCGCAGCAGCAAGCTGGTCACGCTGAACGCGACGTCGTACAACAACGAGCACGCCAAGTTCCTGACGTCGGACGGCCTGATGCTCTCCGACCACGACCCGATCACGGTCGGCTTCACCTGGTCGCAGAGCGCGGACTACCAGCTCAGCGACCAGTTCGGCGGCCCCCACGGCGACTACTACCAGGACATCAACAGTGTCCCGGCCGCCGCCCGCGCCACCACGATCTCGCTGCGGGCCGGCTCCCGCGTCGACCAGGTCGGCATCACCCTCGCCAACGGCACCACCCTCACCCACGGCGGCACGGGCGGCACCGCGTCCTCGCTGACGCTGGGCAGCGGCGAGTACGTGACGTCGGCGTACCTGTGCGAGAGCAAGTACAACGACACCACGCGGATCTTCTACGCCAAGTTCACCACCAACCTGGGCAACACCCTGGCCGGTGGCACCACCACCTCGGACTGCGTGACCCGCACCGCGCCGTCCGGCTGGCAGATCGCCGGCTTCCACGGGCGCTCCGGCGACGAGCTGGACAAGGTCGGCTTCATCTACACGAAGCGCTGACCCGAAGCACCGACCCGCCGCCGTAGCTACGAAGTACCAAGCACCGTACGGCAGTTGTGAGCCGGATCATCCGCCACCGCGGGTGGTCCGGCTCGGTGCGTTCCGGCCGCCCTACGCGAACGCCGGGGGCACCAGTCGCCCGCGCGAGATGAGCGACGTGGCCTGCTTGAGGCGGTGGACGTGGATGCTCACGCCGTAGCCGTCGATGCCCGCGACGGCGGCGACCTTGGTGGTCAGGTATCGGTACAGGTGCTCCGTGTCGCGGCAGATGACGACGGCCATGACATTGGAGTCGCCGCTGACGGCGGCGGCGAAGGCGACCTCGTCGTGGTCCGCGAGTTCCTCGCCGACGCGTTCGAGGCGGGCCGGGGCGACGCGCAGCCACAGGGTGGCGTTGAGCGCGAACCCGAGGCGCGCGGAGAGCAGTTCGACGTCGTAGGCGAGCGCCCCCGAGTTCTCCAGGGCGTCCAGTCGGCGGGCCACGCGGGCCGTGGACCAGCCGGTGACGTCGGCGAGTTGGGTGTGGGTGGCGCGGCCGTCCTCCGCGAGGGCGTCGAGCAGCGGGGTGTCCTCGTCGGTGAGGCGTACGGGCGGTCCGGTGGGGAAGTCGGGCCGGTCGCGCATGAGTTGACGGATCTGCTCGGGCGTGAGGTGACCGCCGTAGCCCGTCCAGTCGCTCGGTCCGGATGTGCCGAAGGGGTGGATGAGCAGGTCGATGGTCACGTCAAGTACCGATGCGGACTGGGGCAGTTGACGCAGCAGGACGTCGTCGCGCGTCACGTGCACCGGCGCGCTGATGACACAGATGATCTCCGAACCGCCGGACGCGAGGCCCGCGTAGGCGATGTCGGGCCGCCGGGCCAGCGCGTCGGCGAGCGGGCCGACCCGGTCGGGGCGGCAGCGGATCCGGGCGACCCAGCGCGCGTCACCGTGAACGGCGGGGTCGACCAGGCCGACCACCCGCATCACCCCGGAGCGGCGCAGCGCGTGGAAGCGACGGGCGGCGGTCTGCTCCGAGACCCCGGCCACCTCGCCGATCAGCCGGAACGAGGCGCGTGGCGCGCACTGGAGCGCGCGGAGGATTTTCCCGTCGACTTCGTCAATCATGAGGAAAGTGTCGCACCCAAGAGGCCCGCGGTAGAGGTTTCTCGCCGCTTCCCGGTCGTACGTTGGTGATTGTCCATGCCGGAGCTGATCCTTGGACGCGTGCCTGTTCGAGTTCGAGGGCACCGCATTCGAGAAGGAGAGTTCCCCGTGAACGTCACGACCCCGGCGAGCGGGCGGCCCGACCGGCGGGCGGCCACCCTCGTCATGGCCTGCCTCGGCGTCTTCGTCGCCTACTTGCCGGTGACCACGGTCGCCGTGAGCCTGCCCGCCATCCAGACGGCGCTGAACGCGTCGACCGCCCAACTGTCCTGGGTCCAGGACGCGTTCGTGCTGCCCATGGCCGCGTTCATTCTCACCGCCGGTGTCTTCGGCGATGTGCACGGGCGCAAGAAGGTGTTCCAGGCGGGCCTGTTGTTCGCCGCCGCCGGTGCGGCCGTGGCCCTGTCCGCGCAGTCGGTCCAAGTCCTGTGGCTCGGCCAGGCGTTGGCCGGTCTCGGCGCGGCGACCCTGCTGCCGACCACCCTGGCGCTGATCAGCGACGCGGTGCCCGACCACCGGGAGCGCGGCAAGTTCATCGGCCTGTGGGCGACCGCGTTGATGGCGGCGCTGGCCGTCGGCCCGCTGATCGCCGGAGTCATCCTCGACCACGCCGCCTGGCGCTGGATCTACCTCATCTCCGTGCCCGTCCCGCTGATCGCGCTGGGCGTCGCCGCCCGTCTGCTGCCCGACTCCCGGGCCCCGCACGGCCGCAAGCTGGACTGGCCCGGCCAGCTCACCGCCGCCCTCTCCATCACCGCGCTGGTCTACGGCGTGATCGAGGGCGGCGCCGGTTCCTTCACGGACGTCAAGGTCATGGTGGCGCTGTTCACCGCGGTGGTCGGCGGGGTCGCGTTCGTGCTCGCCGAGCGGCGCAGCGACAGTCCGATGCTGGACCTGACGCTGTTCCGCAGTCCGGCGTTCACCGCCACCACACTGGTCGCGATGATCACCTTTCTGGCGCTGATCGGCTTCTTCTTCCTGCTCAGCCTCTACTTCGGCCTGGTGCAGCAACTCGACACGATCCAGGCGGCGTTGCGGCTGCTCATGGTCACCGCGGCGGCGATCGTGGTCGGCCAGCCGGTCGGTCGGCTGATGCACCGGGTCACCCCGCGCGTCCTGATCACCGGCGGTCTGCTGCTCATCTCCGGCGCGCTGTTCTCACTGACCGGCGTCGACGCCGACACCTCGTTCGCGTCCATCGCCTGGCGGCTGGTGCTGCTCGGCCTGGGCATCGGAACCGTCATGACACCGATGACCGCGACCGCCGTGGCCTCCGTGCCGTATCACCAGGCGGGGATGGCCGCGGCCGGCAACAACGCGTTCCGCCAGGTCGGCGGCGCGCTCGGCCCTGCCGTCCTGGGCGCCCTGCTCACCACCAAGGCCCTGGACACCCTGCCCGGCCACCTCACCGACGCCGGGGTGACGGGTACGACGCGGCAGAACATCGTCTCGACCGCCGACGCGGGCGGCCTCGGCGCCGTCGCCCACATGAACCTCGGCCCGAACACCGGCCGGGCCCTGGCCGCACTGAGTGACTCCTTCCTGGACGGCATGCGGCTGTGCCTGGTGGTCGCCGGGTCGCTGACTCTCCTCGCGGCCCTGGTGTGCGTGCTGTTGCTGCGCCGCCCACGACAGGCTTCTTCGTCTACGGCGGCTCCGGTGACCGGAGGCAGCACCGCCTCCGGCACCACCGCAGGGACGCCAACGGCAGTCGTCGTGACGGCAGTTGACCCGGCACCGAACCGCTGAAGCACGAACTACCCATGGGCGGGGCCCCGTTGCGCGACTTCGGGGCCCCGCCCACTGTCGCCTCAGATCGATACGGAGACAGCGGTGAACGTCGTGTCCGGCGTCTGCGGGCTGGTGAAGCGGGCGTTGACGAGATAGAGCCGGTTGCCGAAACGGGCGGCGGTCGTCGGGACGTCGAAGCGCGGGTCGGTGATCGTACGGCGCAGGGTCGCGGTGCCGACCTTGGCGTCGAGGTCGAACACGCTGATCCGGTTCAGCCGGTTCTGGACGACGTACAGCGTCCGGCCGATCCGGAACAGCCCGTCCCCGTTGGCCACGTCGGTCGCGCCGCTCAGGGCGATCTCGGTGGCGCGGCCGGTCTTGAGGGACACGTTGTAGAGCTTGCCGGGGTTGCTGCTGACCACGATGAGCCCGTGCCCGTCCGGGGTGCCGACGATTCCGTTCGCGTTGTTCACCCCGGGCGTCTGCACCCAGTCGCCGGTGAGTGGAAGAGCGGTGACCTCGCCCGCACGGCCGCGGGGGACACCGTAGAGCACGGCATCGAGCGAGTCGGTGAACCAGGCGCGGTCGCCGAGGAGCGTGACGTCGTTGATGAAGTGGCCTGTGGCGGTTGTGAGTTGATAGGTCGTCAGGACGTCACCGGTGCGGGAGTCGACGACTCTCGCGACTCCGGTGCTGCCGGCGACGTACAACAGGCCGTCGTGATCCAGCTTCAGGCCGACCGACACCAGGCCGGTGGCACCCTCCGACAAGATCTCGCCCTCGCCGGTGCGCAGGTCGGTGCGGTGGATGGCGCCGTTCGCACGGGAGCCCATGTAGGCGTACGGCCTGCTGCCGATGGCTATGCCCTCGGGGAGGAAACCGTTGGGCAGCGAGAATTCCGTGGGCCAACTGGCCGGGGCTGTCGATGAGTTGGCGCTTGCCGTGGCGGTACCGGTCGTCGCGGCGAGGGCGGTCAGGGCGGCGCCGCCGAGGAGGGCGCGCCGGGTGGGGTGGAGTTGCGGCTGGGGGTGTGCGTGGGGGTGGATCCGGGTCATCGCTCGGGCCTCCGGATTCGGGACTGAAGGGGGCTCCGGACTCAGGGGTCGGGTGAAATCTTCTTCAACTCCGCCCCAAGGCACGGTATTTGGGTAACGGCCCATCACTCCCCGGAGTTCCCACGCACACCACCCGCACCTACGGGTTCGGGTTCCTCACTGTCCGCCGGTACGACCTTCTGAAGGCTGCTTCCCTCGACGTCCAGGTCGGGCAGCAGGCGGTCCAGCCAGGCCGGCAGCCACCAGGCGCCCCGCCCCGCGAGGGCGAGCACCGCCGGTACGAGCGTCATGCGGACGGCGAAGGCGTCGATGGCCACGCCGACGGCCAGGGCGAACGCGATGGGTTTGATGAGGGAGTCGTCGAGCGGGAAGAACCCGGCGAAGACGGTGAACATGATCAGGGCGGCGGCGGTGACGACCCGCACGCCGTGCCGCGCGCCGTCGACGACCGACTGGCGGGCCCGGCCGGTGTGCGCCCACTCCTCGCGCATCCCGGACACGAGGAACACCTCGTAGTCCATGGCCAGTCCGAACAGCACGCCGATCAGGATGATCGGCAGGAAGCTGACGACAGGACCGCTGTGCGGCACGCCGAGGACGTCGGCCAGCCAGCCCCACTGGAAGACCGCCACGACCAGGCCGAGCGAGGCACCCACCGAGAGCAGGAAGCCGACGGCGGCCTTGACGGGGATGACCAGCGACCGGAAGACCATCATCAGCAGGAGCAGGCTCAGGCCCACGACGATGGCGACGAAGGGCAGCAGGGAGTCACTGAGGCGGTTGGAGACGTCAATGTTGACGGCGGTGGTGCCGGTGACCGCGATCGACGCGCCGGTGGTGGCACGGAGGTCGGACGCGACCGCGCGGATGTCGCGGACGAGTCGGTCGGTACGGACGCTGTCGGGACCGGAGTTGGGCAGCACCGTGACGACGCTCTGTGCCGGGTCGCTGGTGGGCTCGGGCGGCAGGACGGCCTTGACGTTCTTCAAGGTGCGCAGTTTCGCGGCCACTTGGGCTCCGGCCCGTGAACTCGCTGCGGCCGTACGGTCGTTGGTCTCGGCCAGGACGAGCAGCGGGCCGTTGAAACCGGGGCCGAACTTCGCGCTGATCGTGTCGTAGGCGGTGCGCTGGGTGGACGCGTGCGGGGCGGAGCCGTTGTCGGGGAGGGCCAGGCGCAGGTCGGCGGCGGGCAGCATGAGGGTGACCAGGATGCCGGTGACGGCCAGCACGGTCAGCAGTGGTTTGGCGATGACCCACTTCGTCCAGCGGGCGCCCAGGCTGGTGCGACCGGTGGTTCCCTCGGCACCGGTGGTTCCCTCGACGTCGGCGGCCCGCCGGGCGGCGCGGCTGCCGGGCTTGGGGGCGAGCCGCGTACCGGCGAATCCCGCGACGGCGGGGACGAGAGTGATCGCGGCCAGCACCGCGATGAGCACGGCTCCAGCTGCCCCGAGGCCCATCGTGGTCAGGAACGGGATCCCGATGACGCTCAGCGCGGCGAGCGCGATGATCACGGTGGCGCCGGCGAAGACCACGGCACTGCCGGCCGTGCCGACGGCCAGCGCGACGGACTCCTTCGGGTCGGTTCCGCGGGCGAGTTGCTGTCGGTGGCGGGAGAGGATGAACAGGACGTAGTCGATGCCGACGGCCAGGCCCAGCATCAGGGCGAGCGTGACGGCCGTGGAGGAGATGCTGACCGCGGGCGCGAGGGCGAGCAGTCCGGTGAGTCCGGCCGCCACCCCGATCAGCGCGGGCAGCAGCGCCATGCCGGCGGCGAGCAGCGAACCGAACGTGACGACGAGCACGAGGAGCGCCACGGCCACGCCGATGATCTCCGACGGTCCGATGTGAACTCCGTTGCTGTTGAAGACGGAACCGCCCACCGAGGTCCGCAGCCCGTCCCGCTCCGCCGCGTGGGCCGCGCTCTTGATGGCGTCCACGGACGAGGTCCGGACCTCCGCGGTCTGCACGCGGTACTGGACCTGGACGATCGCCGTCGTCCGGTCGGCGGAGACGGCGCCAGAGGCACCGGGGTCGACCACCCCGCTGACCTGGGGCGCCTGCCGGGTCTCCGCCACCGCCTTGGCGATGACCGCGCGGTACGGGGCTTCGGTGATCCGGTGCCCCTCGGGTGCCGTGAAGACGATCTGGGCGCTCGCGCCCGAGGCCTCCGGGAAGGTCTTGCTCAGGCTGTCCAAGGCCCGCTGCGACTCGGTGCCCGGCACCGAGAAGCGGTCGTCGAGCTTGCCGCCGAAGACGCCGACGCACGTGATGAGCGCGGCCAGCACGAACAGCCATATGCCCAGGACGAGTTTGCGGTGCCGGTAGGCGCCGAGGCCCAGCCGGTGAAGCAGGACAGCCATGACTAACTCCCTGGAAGGGGGCGGAGGAAGGGGAGGGAACACCGACCGGACGGCAGCCGGACGCCGGCCGCGTGAGGGGCTCGCGCCGAGGGGCGTCCCGATCGATGAGCCGGACTTTATCACTCGCTCAAGTCGACCGACCCAGTCATTCAACCGTGACGCACGTCTCCCCCGCCATAAGACCAGCTCAGAGGCGATGTTCAGGCGACAAAAACAAGCGACCTTGTCGTATGACAAGGTCGCATATGGGTTGGGCGGCGCCCCTGGCGTGTCGCGTCAGCTCACCGGTACCGCCACCAGCTCCAGCCGTCCCCCGGCCATCGCCACCACGGCGGACGCGAAGGCCTGGAGGCAGGTGCGCTCGGCCTCCTCGTCGGGCAGCGCGAGGTGTTGCAGCATCAGCCCGTCGAAGGCGGCGAGGAAGAACCGCGCGATCGCGTCGACGGGCTGGGCTAGGGGTTGGCCGGCGCGCTCGGCCGCCTCGGTGATCAGCTTCGCGGTCACCTGGGTCACCCCCCGGTAGTGGGCTTCGAGGGCCTCGCTCAGAGCGGGCGAGCGGAGTGCGAACAGGGTCAGTTCCGTGAGGAGTTGATGGCTTTCGGGCTGCTCACGCACCGTCCGCCACAGCGCGGCCACCAACGCGCTCGCCGTCTCCTCGAACCCTCCGTCGGCCGGCGCCGCCTGCTCGACCTGGGCCACCAGATCCTGCGTGAGCTGCTCCATGACCGCGAGGTACAGCCCTTCCTTCGTACCGAAGGTGTAGTGCACCGTGGCCTGGGCGACCCCCAGCTCGGCGGCGATGGCACGCGTACTGCCGGCCGCGACCCCCTCCCTCGTCATGAAGTCGATGGCCGCTTTGATGAGCTGGGGGCGGCGCTCGGCCGCGGAAACGTGAGCCATGACCCCATCATATCGACTGAGTCTCCCGAACAAGTCGTCCGAACAAGTCGGGATTCGCGCAGCCTGGCGCCCGGGACAGCGCCACGGCCGCTGAGGTCCGGTCCCTGGCCGCGCGGGTCAGTTCCCGCAGCTCAGGGAGTGCATACGTTTTCCTCCACCACCCGTCGAACGGGACGAACGAGGAGGCAGGCTCGTGAAGGAAGACAGCCAGTTGGACACGTGTGTGATCGGGGCGGGGCCTGCCGGACTGGCCGTCGCCCGGGCCCTGGCCGAGCGGAAGCTGCCGTACACGCATCTGGAGCGGCACACCGGGCTCGGCGGTATCTGGGACATCGAGAACCCGGGCGGCCCGATGTACGAGTCGGCCCACTTCATCTCCAGCAGGACCCTCTCGGGCTTCGGTGGTTTCCCGATGCCCGACCACTTCGCGGACTATCCGCCGCACCGGCAGATCCTGTCGTATCTGCGGTCCTTCGCCGACGCCTACGGGCTCACGGACCGGATCGAGTTCGGCGTCGGGGTGGAGAGCGTCGAGAAGAACGCGGACGGCACCTGGACGGTCGTCCGGGCCGACGGGCAGGAGAGCCTGCACGGGCAGGTCGTGGTGTGCACGGGCTCGCAGTGGCACCCCAACATCCCTGAGATTCCTGGGCAGTTCAGCGGCGAGGTCCGGCACACCGCCGGTTATCGCAGCGCGGAGGAGCTGCGGGGCAAGCGGGTGCTGGTCGTGGGTGCGGGGAACTCCGGCTGCGACATCGCGTGCGACGCGGCCCGGACGGCGGACCACGCGGTGATCAGCATGCGGCGCGGGTACTGGTTCATCCCGAAGCACCTGTTCGGGCGCCCGGTGGACACCATCGCCAACAGCGGTCCGCATCTGCCGATGTGGCTGGCGCAGCGCGTCTTCGGCGGACTCCTGCGGATCGTCAACGGCGATCCGACGCGCCTGGGCCTGCAGAAGCCGGACCACAGGCTCTTCGAGACGCACCCGGCCATCAACTCGATGCTGATCCACCACCTCCAGCACGGCGACATCACCGCCAGGCCCGGCATAGCCCGCGCCGAGGGCAGCACCGTGCACTTCACGGACGGCACGAGCGACGACTTCGATCTCGTCCTGTTGGCGACGGGCTACGTCCACAAAGTCCCGGTCGCCCAGCGGTACTTCGGGGACGAGCAGCATCCCGACCTGTATCTGTCGTCGTTCTCGCGCGAGCACCAGGGCCTGTTCGGGATCGGGTTCGTCGAGACCAACTCGGGCGCGTACCAACTCTTCGACAGCCAGGCGCAGTTGATCGCCGGTTATCTGAACGACGCGCGTCACGGTCTGCCCAACGCCGAGCGGTTCGCCCAGATGATCCGCGCCGACCGACCCGACCTCTCCGGCGGGCTGAAGTTCGTCGCCTCGCCGCGTCACACCGGTTACGTCGACAGCGGGGCGTTCGTGAAGTACCTCGGCAAGGTCGCCCGCCAGATGGGCTGGCGCACCGAGGGCCAGGCTCCGCCGGTGCGGTCCGCCGCCCGACGCGTGGAGGCGACGGCATGAGCGGGAGGTTCGACTTCACCGACAAGGTCATGCTGGTCACCGGCGGCGCGGGCGGCATCGGCAGCGCGCTGTGCAACCGCTTCGCCTCGGGCGGCGCGCGTTGTGTCGTCGTGGACATCGACGGGGTCCGTGCGGAGAAGGTGGCCGCTGAGCTACCCGGTCTCGGCCACACCGGCATCGGCTGCGATCTGATGCAACGCGCCGACCTGGAGCGGCTGTTCGAGCAGGTCGCCGATGTCTACGGCCGCATCGACGTGCTGGTGAACAACGTGGGCATGACCAGCTCGGAGCGCTTCGACGTCCGCAGCGTCGAGAGCATCGAGCGGGAGATCACCCTCAACCTGACCTCCCCGCTGGTCACGACCCGGATCGCGATCCCCCTGCTGAAGGCCTCGCGCGATGCCCGCGTGGTGACCACGGTCTCCCTCGGCGGGATCTTCCCGCTGGGCGAGACGCCGATCTACACGGCGTCCAAGTTCGGGCTGCGCGGCGCGATGCTCGCCATCGGCCTCGATCTGCGGAGCAAGGGCATCCTGGCCGGGTCGGTGCTGCCCTCGGCGACCGACACCCGCATGCTGCGCCAGGAGGCCGTGGACGGCGGCAACTCCATGCAGTTCCAGGACCAGCCGCAGCAGCCCGCGAACGTCGTCACGGCCGTCGTGAGCCTCCTCGACAGGCCCCGCCTGGAGGCCTACCCCCGCTCCGGCGAGTCCCGTCTGGTGCGGTTCGCGATGCTCGTACCGAACCTGCTGCCCAGGATCTTCCCCCTGTTCCGCAGGCGCGGCGACCGCGGCATGGCCCGCTACCTGGAGGAACTCCGCCGCCGCGGCCTGGCCCGACAGACCGACGGACGCTGGGAGTTGGTGGAGGAGGCATGACCACGAACGAGACCCTGACCATCGTCAACCCCGCCACCGGGGAACCGATCACCACCCTGCCCGCCGCGAGCGCCGACGACGTCACCAAGGCCGCCGAACAGGCCCAACTCGCCTACGACACCGGGACTTGGTCACGCCGGCCCGTCCGTGAACGTGCCGCCGTACTGCTCCGCCTCTCCGACCTCATGCAACGCGACGCCGAACTCCTCGCCCGGCTGGACAGCGAGGACGCGGGCAAGCCCATCACGGAGTGCCGTACGGGGGACGTGCCGGGCGCGATCGAGTCGATCCGCTGGTTCGCCGAGGCGGCGGACAAGGTCTTCGGCCGGATCGCACCGAGCGGACCCGACGGCCTGGGCCTCATCACCCGCGAACCGGTCGGCGTAGGTGCGGCGATCCTCCCCTGGAACTACCCGCTGGCGATGGCCAGTTGGAAGATCGGCCCCGCCCTCGCAGCGGGCAACTGCCTCCTGCTCAAACCCGCCGAGGCGACCCCCCGTTCGGCCCTCCACCTGGCCACTCTCGCCACCGAGGCCGGCCTACCGGACGGGGTACTCACGGTCCTCCCCGGCTACGGCGACGAGGCCGGCGCTGCCCTCGCCCGCGACCCCCTCGTCCAGGCCCTCTCCTTCACCGGCTCCACCGCCACCGGCCGGCACATCCTCAAGGCCGCCGCCGACAGCAACTTCAAGCGTGTCTCCCTGGAGATGGGCGGCAAGAGCCCCCAGGTGTTGATGGCCGACGCGCTCTCCTACGGCGACGCGCTGATCGGCGACATGATCGAGGCCGCGTTCCTGACGATGGGGCAGAACTGCACCGCCGGTTCAAGGGTGTTGGTGCACCACAGCATCGCCGAGGAGGTCGTGGAGAGGTTCACCGCCGCGGCGAGGGATCTCGCCATCGGCGATCCGGCCGACCCGCGCACTCAACAGGGACCGCTGATCAACCGCGCCGCCTTCGACCGGGTCGCCGGTGCCGTGGATGCCGCCCGGGCGGCCGGGGCCCAGATCCACACCGCGGGACTCCCCCACGGGCTGCCCGCGCGCGGTGCCTACTACCCGCCCACCGTGATCACTCGCGCCCCCGCCGAAAGCGCCGTACTCACAAGGGAGTTGTTCGGTCCCGTGGTCACCGTCGAGACCTTCGGCTCGGAGGAAGAAGCGGTGCGGATGGCCAACGCCACCGAGTACGGGCTCGCCGCCTCGGTCTGGACCCGCGACCTCGACACCGCGCTGCGGCTGGCCCGGGGCATCGCGGCGGGCGTGGTCTCCGTGAACGCGTACAGCGAGGGCGACATCACCACCCCCTTCGGCGGCTGGAAGCAGTCCGGGTTCGGGGGTGTGGAGAAGTCGACGAACGCCTTCGACCAGTGGACGCGGGAGAAGACGGTCTGGATCCACACCCGTTGACCACCCGCTGACCGGGTCACTCGCGGTGCGCCGTCGCCCGGAGCAGCTGTTCCCGCAGCTGGCCCGGAGAGCTGCCGTGCCAGCGGCGTACCGCGCGGCGCAGGGCCCGTTCGTCGGAGAATCCGGCGCGGCGGGCGATCTCGCGCAGTGTCAACTCCGGTCGGAGCAGCAGCTGTTCGACACGTTCCCGGCGTACGCCCTCGGCCAGGGCCTCGTACGTCGTGCCGCAGTCGGCGAGTCTGCGGCGCAGTGTCCGTTCGCTCGTCGCGTGCCGTCGTGCCTGTTCGCCGAAGGACGGGATCACCGGGAGGCTCTGCGCGACGGACACCTCCAGGACTTCGAGGAGGTCCTGCTGGTCGGTGCGGGAGGCGAGTTGGGCGTCGAGTGTCTCCAGGGTCGAGGCGTAGGTCACCGGGTCGCGGCCGGGCATCCGGGCAGCGGCCCAGGCGGGGTCGATGACGATGCGGTCGGTCGGGGCGCGGAACCGGACCGGACAGCCGAACAGGGCGCCGTAGAGCTCGTGTTGGCGGGGTGGCGGCACGGAGAACTCGACCACGCGCGGGGCGAAGTCCGGGCCGACGGCGAGCCGCGAGAGGGTGACGACGGAGGCGAACCCCTCCTCGATCAGGAAGGACGCCACGCTCGGGTCGACGGCGGGGTCGGGGAGGTCGGCGCGCAGGACGAAGGCACCGTCCTCGCCGACTCCGGTCGACCACACGGTCATCGCGCCGGAGAGGTTCTGGTAGCGCACGCCGGTCTCGATGGCGTGCCGGAGTGTGTCGTCGGCCAGCAGCGCGAAGCCGAGCAGGCCCCAGGCGGTGAGGTGTTGGGCCGCGCCGACCCGCAGGCCCAGCCGCTCGTCCCCGGTGAGTTCCACCGCACGCCGGATCACCGCGCTGCCCTGCCGGTACGACACCCTCAGCGCGGCCGAGCGCATGAGCGTCTCGTCCAGGCCGACCTCGCTCAGCAGGGGCCGTAGATCGACTCCGCGTGCGTCGGCGACGATGACGAGATAGCGCAGGATGTTCGGCTGGATGGTCGCCGACGTGCTGCGGCTGGTCCCGGGCGGGTCCGCCGGGGCGGGGGCAGGGAACATCGCACTCACCTCCTCGTGGGCGACCACCGTAAGCATCCGGACGGCAGCGGTCGTACGGGCTGGCCGCCGGAGTCCCCTCAACGGCCCCCGGCGTCCTGCGTTCGCCCTGCCCCGGCTGAATACGGTCTGTGCATGTCAGTCAGTACTCCGGGCCGGGCCCGTACCGGGCGCCCCGCCGACCGCGCCGGTGCCCGAAGGGCGACGACCCTCGCGTTCGCCGCGCAGGGCATGTCCGTCGCCGCCGTGTACACGACCGTCCCCGCCGTCACCGAGCATCTGAAGCTGTCCCCGCTCCTGACCACCGCCACGCTGGTCGGGGTGGCCCTGACGGCGGGGGTCGGCAGCTTCCTGGGGCTGGCCGCGGTCCGCGTCGCCGGGCCCGTCGCCACGATGCGCGGGGCGCTGCTCACGGCCGCCGTCGCACTCACCCTGATCGGCTGGGCTCCCGGCCCGCAGACCGTCATCTGCGCGTACGTCCTCTTCGGCCTCGCGGTCGGCGGCCTCGACGTCGGCATCAACACCCGGGCCGCCGCGATCGAACGCGCCTACGGCCGTAGCGTCTTCGGGTCGTTCTACACGGCGTGGAGCGTGGGCGGCGTGCTCGCCGCGCTGCTGACTGCCGGCGCGGCCCGGCTGGACCGGCCGGTGGGCGACGGCCTGGCCGTACAGGCGGGCTTGCTGCTGGTCGTCGCTGTCTGTCTGCGCACGCACACCCTCCCCTCCTCCCAAGTGCCGTCCTCGCAGCCACCGTTGGGGCGCCGGCTGTGGCTGCGGCTCCTCCCCTTCGGGCTGGTCCTGCTCGTCGTCTACGTCGTGGACTCGACCGTGTCCGCCTGGTCGGCGGTGTATCTGCGGCAGACCCTCGGCGCGTCCCTCGCGGTGGCGCCGATGGCGTACGCGGCGTACCAGGCGGGCACGGTCGTCGGCCGCGCGACCGTGGACCGGCTGGTGCAGCGGGTCGGTACCGGCGCCGTCGTCCGCACGGCCGCCCTGGTGGTGGCGGGTGGCCTGGTGGGTGTGGCCACGGCTCCGAGCTGGCCGTTCGCCGTGCTCGCGGCGGGAGTCGTGGGGCTCGGTGCGTCGGTGCTGGCGCCACTGTGTCTGGCCTCCGCCGCACGGTTGCGGCCCGCCGCCTCGGAGACGGTGCTGGCCCGACTGAACCTCTTCAACTACGCGGGCGTCGTCACCGGCGGCGCGGTGAGTGGACTCCTCGGCTCCACCGGGGAGTTCCGGCTCGCGTACGCGGCACCGGCCGCGCTCGCGGTGCTCGTCCTGACCGGTGCCCGCCACTTCACGCAGCCGCCGGGGACATCCGAGACATAGGAAACGAGCCAGGCAATGGGCGGGATATGGCCAGCTCATGGGCAGGCGGCAATCGGTCGTTCAACCGGCGCTGCCAGCGTCGCGCCCATGAACACTCCTCGCATGGGTCTTCCCGACCGGCTCGCCGACACCCTGAGCATGCCCGAGCAACACGAATACCTCCGCCGCGCCTTCTCCCGCCGCGGTCTGCTCCGCGGTGGCGCGGTCGCCGCGACCGGGGTCGCCCTCGCGGGCGGCACCGCCGGTGCCGCAATGGCGGCGACGCCCACGCTCGTGCCGGGTTCCGCCACCTCCGCTGTGCACGGTTCGCTGGTCGCGCCGTTCGGCAGACACATCGCCTACGGCGCCGATCCGCGGACGCAGATGCGGGTGTCGTGGCAGGTGCCGCTCCCGGTGAAGAAACCCTTCCTCCGCATCGGCCGCAGCCCCCTCGACCTGAGCCACCGCATACCGGCGGAGGTGCGCGACCTGTTCACACCGGCCGGGATCGGCAAGAGCGCCGACATCGACCAGTACTACGTGCACGCGGCCCTCGACAACCTGAGCCCCGACACCACGTACTACTACGGCGTCGGCCACGACGGCTTCGACCCGGCCGACGCGGGTGCCGCGCACACCGTGTACTCCTTCAGGACCGCGCCCCGCACGCACAGCACCCGGCCGTTCACGTTCACCGCCTTCGGTGACCAGAACCCGAGTTACACCGCGATCGGCCTCAACGCCCTTGTCCAGGCACAGAATCCGGCGTTCCATCTGCACGCGGGCGACATCTGCTACGCGGAGGAGACCGGCCACGGGCTGCCCGGTGACGCGAGCAACTACGATGCCCGCCAGTGGGATTCGTTCCTCGCGCAGATCGAGCCGCTGTCGAGCCGGGTGCCGTGGATGGTGGCGTTCGGCAACCACGACATGGAGTCCTGGTACTCCCCCAACGGCTACGGCGGCAACGAGGCCCGATTCACCCTCCCCACCAACGGTTTTGACGCCACGTCAGCTCCCGGCGTCTACTCCTTCGTCCACGGCAACGTGGGTGTGGTGTCGGTCGACGCGAACGACGTGTCGTACGAGATCCCCGCCAACAAGGGCTACACCGGCGGGAAGCAGACCGCCTGGCTGGACAAGCGGCTCACCGAACTCCGCGCCCGCACGGACGTCGACTTCATCGTCGTCTTCCACCACCACTGCGCGTTCTCGACCACCAGCTCGCACGCCTCCGAGGGCGGGGTGCGCGAGCAGTGGGTGCCGCTGTACGAGAAGCACCAGGTGGACCTGGTGGTCAACGGCCACAACCACGTCTACGAGCGCACCGACCCGGTCGTCCAGGACAAGGCCGTCCGCACCCTGCCCATCGGCGGCACCCACGAGCCGACCCGCGGCGGCGTCGTCTACGTGACGGCGGGCGCGGGCGGCGAGAGCGTGTACAGCTTCCCCGTCGCCGACAGCTACGAGGGGCACGAGGACGCGATCGACTCGGTGCCGACGTACTGGACGGGCAAGGACGGCCAGGTCACCGAGAACGTCGACTGGTCCCGGGTCCGCTACACCGGCTACTCGTTCATCCGCGTCGACGTCGAACCGGCCACGCCCGGCCGCACGACGACCCTCACGGTACGGGCGCTGGCGGCGACCGGTGCCGAGGTCGACCGGTTCACGGTGTCCCGCAAGGTCAGGAAGGCCGGGCACGCCTACTAGGTGGACAAGCGGCGGCGGTCACCGACGTGGTGCCGGTGACCGCCTGCCGCCGACACGTCATGGTGGACGGCGCCGTCAAAGCCTCGCTTGGGGAGTTGGGGAGTTGGGGCTCCATCGCATCTACGGCACCCGCGACCCGCGGAACCTCGGCTCGGCCCGGGTGCCGGCCGGACTCGGCATGAGGTGCGAGGGCCGAGTGATTCCCGACTCCGGCCCGGAACGCCCTCGTACCGTCCCCTGCCAGGCATCCGCCCACCCCGGCTACAGTGCACACCGTGTGGGCGGACAACCAGGAGCGCGAGCCGCGCGCCGACGGACCCCGGCGGCGGGCCACGATCCATGACGTCGCGCAGCTGGCCGGGGTGTCCCGGCAGACGGTGTCCCGTGCGGTCAACGACAAGGGTGAGATCGACCCCGCCACCAAGGAGCGCGTCCTGGAGGTCGCGCGCCTGCTGGACTACCGGCCGAGCCGGTTCGCGCGGGGGCTCGTCCGCAAGGGCGCGGTGACGGCGGGGCTGGTGCTCCCGGATCTGATGAACCCGTTCTTCCCCGAGGTGGCCGCCGGTGTGCTGGAGGCGGCCGAGGAGCGCGGCTGGCAGGTCGTGGTGTGGGACTCGCGCACCGACGAGAACCGGGAGCTCCAGGCGCTGGACAAGTTCTCCCATCAGGCGGACGCGGTCGTCGGCTACTTCAAGAACCCGGACGACCTACTCGCCCGGCACCTCGGCGGTGTACCGACCGTGGTGCTCGAACGCGGGCCGCACCAGACCCGGTTCGGGGCCGTCGGCATCGACGCCGCCGCCGGTGTCGCGCAGGGCATGGCCCATCTGGTGCGTGCGGGGCACCGCCGGATCGGCATGCTCGACGGCGATCGGATCGACGCCCCCGGGCCGCGCAGAGAGGCCTTTCTGGCCGCCGTACGGCAGCACCAACTGCCCGTCGACGGGAAGTGGGTCGTGCCCAGTCCCGAGCACAGCGTGGTCGGCGGCGAGGTGGCCATGGGTCAACTGCTCGACGCGCGGCCCGAGTTGACCGCCGTCTTCGGGTTCAACGACCTGATCGCCGTCGGGGCTATGCGCGCGGCCCGGCACCGTGGGTTGCGGGTGCCCGACGACCTGGCCGTGCTGGGCTTCGACGGGCTGTCGCTGGGCGAGTTGGTGGAGCCGGCGCTCAGCACCCTGCACATCGACAAACGGCGCTTGGGCCGGCTCGCGGTCGAGCAGGTCGCCCGACTCAGCGCGGGGCAGGAGCCGTTGACCGGCGCCGACGCATGGGTGATTCCCCAACTGGTGGTGCGGGCCTCGGCGTAGTCCCGGCACGGCGCACTCCCAGCCGCTCCGGCCGCCCTCTCCGGCGATCCGTAGAAAGCGCCAACACAACTACCGTGCACGTCCCTTGACACTGGTTTTCGGCCGCCTCGATACTCGACGGCAACGTTCACGTGAACGTTCACGACCCCCACGTAACCGCCTGGTTTCGCGCCGCCCGATGTCGGACCACCCCCCTCTCATCGACCGTCGTCGACGTCCTCGCCTCTCCCCCCCTCCTCCCCCGGCCGTGGCATGTCCGGAAAGTGAGTGCGCGCCCATGGAATTCCGAACGATGTCCCGCAGACGACTGCTGGGGGCCTCCCTCGGCGGTGCGGGTGCCGCCCTGTTGGGCCTGTCGGGGTGCGGGAGCTCCGACGGCTCCGTCTCCGCGGGCACCGACCACCTGAGCATCTGGTACTGGAACGGCGCCCTGAGCGACAAGCTCCTCGCCGTCTCCGCCCGCGGTGTGCCCGGCGTACCGGGGCTGAAGGTGAAGGGTTCGCCGATCGCCGGCGACTACAAGTCGAAGCTGCGCACCAGCATGGCGGCCCGGGCGTACGTGCCGGACCTGGCCTGCGCGAACTCCGACGTCTCGGTGTTCTTCCCGGACGAGGAGGAGTTCCTCGACCTGAAGAAACTCGGCGCCGGGGCCCTGGAGGACCAGTACCTCAACTGGAAGTGGAGGAGCGGGATCAGTCCGAGCGGGCGGATGATCGGCTTCCCGCTCGATGCCGGTCCGACCGCGCTCTACTACCGCCGGGACCTGTTCGAGAAGGCGGGCCTGCCCACCGAACCGGCGGACGTCGCGGAGGCGACCGCGACCTGGGACAAGTACCTCGCGCTCGGCCGGACGCTCAAGTCCAGGGCGCCCGGCAGGCCGTTCCTGGTCTCCCAGATCAGCTACGTCTTCCGGATGGCCCTCTACCAGAGCCCGAAGCAGTTCGTGGACGCCGACAACCGCTTCATCGGCGACCAGCAACACGTCAAGCGGGCCTGGGACTTGGCGGTGGAGACCTACCGACAGGGGCTCAGCGCCCGGGTGTTGGACAGCACGCCCGACTACAACGCGGCCATGGGCCGCGGCAAAGTCGCCTCGATGATCACGGCGGTGTGGGCCATCGGCGGACTCAAGGACGTGGCGCCGAAGACCTCCGGGGCCTGGCGGCTGACGGCACTGCCCGGCGGTCCGACGAACTACGGCGGGTCGTACGTGACCATCACCCGCTACTGCCGTGACCCCGAGGGCGCGTTCGCCTATCTGAAGTGGCTGCTCGGGCCGGAGAACCAGCTGAAGAGCTATCAGGAGATGGCCCTGTTCCCCACCACCCCGGCCGCGTACAGCAGGCCGGCGATGCGCAGGCCCGACCCCTTCTTCGGCGGCCAGATACCTGTCGACGTCTTCGGCCCGGCCGCGGAGAAGGCCCCGGTCATCTTCTTCAGCCCCTACGAGGACATCTGCAACACCCCCGTCTTCCAGGAGCTGACCAACGTGGAGACCCTCGGCAAGAACCCCGACAAGGCATGGCGGGACGCCATGAACGCCTGTGAGCGGACGCTGTCGCAGCAGGGGGTGAGCTGAGATGGCGACCGTGACGGGAGCGGCGCAGGCGCCCGCGGCCGGAACCGGGGCCAAGGCGGCCCGGGGCGCCAACACCGGTGCCCCACGCGGGCGTTGGCGGCGGCACGTGCCGCCGTATCTCGCGATCTCGCCGTACTACGTGCTCTTCGCGGTGTTCGGCGCGTTCCCGGTGGGGTTCTCGCTGTACCTGTCCTTCCAGGACTGGGACGGCATCGGTGACATGCGGTACGTGGGGCTCCAGCAGTACCGCTGGCTGCTGCACGACTCGGTGTTCTGGCACTCGATCCTCAACACCTTCGAGATCTGGTTCATGTCGACGGTGCCGATGCTGTTCCTGGCCCTGGTCATCGCGTTCCTGCTGAACGCGCAGGTGCGCCACGCCACCGCCTACCGGGTCGCGTACTTCATTCCGAACGTGACCTCGATGGTCGCCATGACCATCGTCTTCGGCTCGGTCTTCGCCCAAGCGGGCCTGGCCAACTCGCTGTTGAAGGCGATCGGGGTGGACGGCGTCAACTGGCTGACGTCCTCCCTCGGCATCAAGTCGGCGATCTCCCTCATGATCATCTGGCGGTGGGTCGGCTACAACGCGCTGATCTTCCTGGCGGGCCTCCAGGCCATCCCCACCGAGCTGTTCGAGGCCGCGCGGGTCGACGGGGCGAGCAGCCGGCAGACCCTTTTCCGGGTGCTGGTACCGCAGTTGAGGCCGGTGATCCTCTTCGCGGTCATCACGTCCACCATCAACGGCCTGCAGATCTTCACCGAGTCGCAGGTGCTCTTCTACTCGGACGACCCCGGCACCACCGGCGGACCGGGCCAGGAGGGTCTGACCATCGTGCTCTATCTCTGGCAGAGGGCCTTCAACGACCACCAGTTCGGCTACGGCGCGGCGATCGGCTGGTCCCTGTTCGCGATCATCGCGCTGTTCGCGATCATCAACTGGCGGCTGGTGTCCGGCTCCGGGCGCGACGACCGTCCCCGTATCTCCTGGCGCAAGGGAGCCCGCAATGGCCGCTGACCGGACGACCGCCGTCGGTGCGGGACTCGCCATCGGCTCCGGCAGCAGGCGCTCCCGTGTCGCTGTGCGGGTGTTGCTGCTGCTCGGTGTGCTGGTGTCCCTGTTCCCCTTCTACTGGCTCGTGGTGATGGCCTCGATCACCACCCAGGAGATCCTCCGGTTCCCGCCCCGGCTGGTGCCGGGCACCCATCTCCTGGAGAACATGCGGCAGGTGATCCACCGGATCGATTTCTTCGGTTCGCTGTTCAACACCGTCGTCGTCTCGGTGGCGGGCACGGTACTGGTGCTGTTCTTCGACTCCCTTGCCGCGTTCGCCTTCGCCAAGTACGAGTTCCCGGCACGGAAGCTGCTGTTCGGCATCCTGTTGGCGACCTACATGATTCCCGGCCAGCTCTCGCTCGTGCCCCAGTTCGTCACCATGGCCGACTTCGGCTGGGCCGGTTCGCTCAAGGCCCTCGTGATACCCGGGGCGGCCAACGCGTTCGGAATCTTCTGGATGCGGCAGTATGCCCAGAACTCACTGCCCGACGAACTCCTCGACGCCGGGCGGATCGACGGGGCCGGTTTCTTCCGCCTCTACTGGCAGGTGGCCCTGCCGCTGTTCCGGCCGGCGCTCGCCTTCCTCGGCATCTTCACGTTCATCCAGCTCTGGAACGACTACATCTGGCCCCTGGTCGTGCTGGTCAACCCCGACCGGCTCACCCTCCAGGTCGCCCTGGCCAACCTCAACGTGGCCTACAACACCGACTACGCCGTGGTGATGGCAGGCGCCCTGATGAGTGTGATCCCGCTGATCGTGGTGTTCCTCGTCGGCGCCCGGCACTTCCTGCGCGACCTGGCCGCGGGCGCCACGAAGATGTGACCCGAAGGCGGGACCCGAAGACGTGACGGGAAACGCCGTGAATGCCTCGCCTCCCCGTGCCCTAATTGCGACAAAGTGGCTTTCTTTTCGCCTTCTGTCTTCCGGGTACGGGGAGGTGCGGCGTACGCCTTGAGGAGATGTCCGCACCGGATATGCCAAATCTCAATTGACTGCGCTATATTTCACGCCTCAACTCCCTTCGCCCATAGGCGTTTTCCTCCTCTCCCCGCCTCCTGCGAATTCTTTTCGCCCCTGGTCGGTACCAACCGTTTCCCCCTCCGTGATACGCCTCACCGAAAGCTTTCCATTCCGTGGCCATCACCCTGCACGAGGACCGGCCGCCCGCCGGTCGCCATGCAGCCGTTCCGTCCGGCAGCCTGTTCCGACGGATCTACGCACCGCGCACCAGCGACGCCCTGGCGTTCTCCATGTCGACGTACGCCATGCCGCTGCTGGTCCTGGCGATCACCCGGTCCTCGTCGCTGACGGGCCTGGCGTTCGCCCTGGAGTGGACGCCGCGGATCGCCGCGTTCGTGCTGGCGGGCAATGTGGTGGACCGGCGCGGCGCGGCGATCGTGTGTTTCCTCGCCTCGCTGCTGCGGGCCCTGGTGCTCGCGGGGGCGGCCGTGGCGCTGGTGATGCTGCCGCGCGGCACCGCGGAGACGGTGACCGTGCTGGTGCTGGCCGCGGTGACCGGCACCCTCACCCAGTTCAGCTTCGTCGCGAACGAGGCCGTGGGGGCGATCGTCACCCGGCGGGCGGAGAACCGGCCGCACGGAGTGCAGTCGGTGCTCATCGGCATCGACCAGACCGCGATGCTCGTCGGCCCCCTGCTCGCGGGTTTCCTGCTGCTGGTCGGCCCGGGCTGGATGCTCGGCTGTCTGACCGGCCTGTCCCTGCTGGCTGCTGTGCTCGGGCTCCAGACCCCGCCCACCCCGCTGCGCGCCGGACGGCCGGTCGGCGAACGCACCCCGGGCAGTCTGCGGACCGGGCTGCGCATGCTGCGCAAACTGCCCGCCCTGCGCTGGCTGGTGGCGGGCCTGGCCTGCTCCAACCTCGCCCTCGGTCTGCTCCAGTCCGCGAGCCCGATCATCGTGGTCGAGAACTTCGGCCGCTCCTCCGCCGACGTCGGCACCCTGTGGTCCGCCGCGGCCGCCGCGACCCTCCTCGCGGTCACCTGCTGCCGGCTCGCCCTGAGCCGCGTGGACCTGTGGGGCGTGGGAGTCGTCTGCGCGACGTTCGCCTCCGCGGCCTGTCTCGCCCTGCCCCAAGCCCCGTCCTACGCCGCCTACATGGTCCTCATCGCGCTGTTCATGGCGGGCGACGGCGGCCTCACCGTCGTCCTGCGCACCCTGCGCTCGCTGGTCATCCCCGCCACGGCCTTCGGCACCACGCTCTCCCTGACCATGCTGCTCCTGCTGCTGCCCTTCCCGGTGGCCGGCATCCTCGTCGCCGTCACCCCGCCGACCCACCTCGACACGGTCGTCCTGTGCTGCGCCCTCGTCCAGGCGGCCGCCCTGGCCATCACCTTCGTACGGCTGCGCAACGAGCCGACACTACGCGCGTCCGCCCACGTGCCACCCCACTCCATGCTCCCCAACGAGCCGTCGACGACAGCACGTTGACGTTCGGCGGCCTGCGGAAATCCGGTTGAACGCACGCCGGGCGGGTGTGCAGGCTTGCGCGGTGTTGAAAGACCTGAACCCGAGGACTCTGAGCTGGGACGAGGTGGATCCCGCCCGTCATCCCTTCGACAGCGGGTCCGCGGCACAGACGATCCGCCTGCTCGGACCGGCCCTGCGGACACCGACCCGCCCCGACGCTTCCGCCGGCCGTCCCACGACCCGCGACTGGAACTGGGACGTGGCGAGGCCCTGGACCGACGCCATGTCGTACGCCCTCGCCGAGCGCTACGGCGGCTGGGCCGTGGGCTGGCGATGGGCCCACGACGAGGGAGACTTCGACGGCGGACCGGTCGGGAGCTGGTGCTGTCCCTCGCACTCGGTCGACACACCGGAGGAGACCCTGGACCGGGTGGTCGCCGGGCTGTGCGAGTGGCGCGACTGGCTGGAGCGGCTCGCCGACCTGTTCGAGGCGTATCCGCTGGACCTTGCCGCCGTGGCGGACCAGCGGATCCTGTGGGAGTGCGCGGCCAGGAACCTGATCTTCCAGGTCATCGACCGCACCGGCTCCGGCAGCGGCTGGTACGGGCACTGCCGTCAGGTGCTCGGCTGGTTCCTCCACCGATGGAACGTCGACCCCCAGGTCGCGGACGAGTTGGTCGACGAGGCGATCGGCGGGCGGTTCCACAGCTGGACCGGCCCCGACCGGGTGCTCGTCGACGACATCGCGGAGCGGCTCGTGCGATCGCTGCGGCCCGACGACGCGGTGCGCCCCGCCGCCGGACCGCCGCCGGACCAGCTGCGGAGCTGGCTCGCGCTGCGCGAGGACGTGAGGTGGGAGGAGGTGCCGGACGGCGGCGGGGACGGGCCGGTGATCCCGGCCCGTGATGGCGCGGCGGAGTCCATACGTACCTTCGACAGCGCCGTGGACACGGCGCGCGGGGAGGGTCTGCTCGCCGCCCTGGAGCTGGTGCGGGCCGACGCGGCGCGCGACGCCCGGCTCGACTTCGAGCTGCTGCGCGGCTGGCAGCGGCACGTGCTGGGCACACCGCGACCACCGTCGTTCCGTACCCTGCCGGCCTTCGCGAAGGGCGGCCGGGAGCGCTACGGCATCGGCCCTGACACCCGCGAACGCTTGGACGCCTGTCTGGCCGGGAGCGCGGCGGATGGTGCCCGGCCCCTTCCGTTGACCGCCCGCGCGGCCCGCGCCCATCTCGACGTCTGCTTCTTCCACCCCTTCGACGACGGCAACGCCCGGTCCGCCTTCCTGGCCCTTGTCTTCGTCCTCGCCCGTGAGGGCGTCGCCCTGGACGGGGTCGCCCTGATCCGCCACTTCAGCCTGCCGGCCGACGACCCGCAGAGCGGGGTGATCATGGCCCGGTACGTCGACACCCACCTCACGGAGACCCGCCGCCGTGCAGCCTCGCCCGGCGCCTAGACGACGGGCGAGCTCACCAACGCGGCAGTCTCAGCTCGTACTCGGGCCGGACCCGCCGCATGTACGCGGTGTCGTCCCGGCCGCGCACCCCCGAGTCGACGTAGAGCCGGTGCAGCCGGTCGAGGGCGTCGTGGTCGAGCTCCACGCCGAGGCCGGGACCGGTGGGGACCTCGACCGCGCCGTCACGCAGCTCCAGCACCCCGGGGACGATGACGTCGTCGGCCGAGTTCCACGGGTAGTGCGTGTCGCAGGAGTGGTCGAGGTTGGGGATGGCCGCCGCGACATGGGTCATGGCGGCGAGGCTGATGCCCAGGTGCGAGTTGGAGTGCATGGACAGTCCGAGCCCGAACACCTCGCAGACGACGGCCAGTTCGCGGGTCCGGCGCAGCCCGCCCCAGTAGTGGTGGTCGGTGAGGAGGACCTGGATCGCACGCTGCTCGATCGCGGGCCGCAGATGCTCCCAGGCGATCACGCACATGTTGGTGGCCAGCGGGAGCGGTGACTCCTTCGCGACCCGCGCCATGCCGGGGATGGTGGCGGTCGGGTCCTCCAAGTACTCCAGCACACCGTCCAGTTGGCCGGCCACGTACGTGGATGTCTCCACCGTCCAGGCCGTGTTGGGGTCCAGCCGCAGCGGCTGCCCCGGGAAGGCCTCGGCCAGTGCCCTGATCGCGGCGATCTCCTCGTCGGGCGGGAAGACACCGCCCTTCAGCTTGAACGACCGGAAGCCGTACCGCTGTTGCATCAGCCGGGCCTGCTCGACGATCCCGGCCGGGTCCAGCGCCTCGTCCCAGTCGTCGCCCACCGCGGGCCTGCCGTCGAGGGCGGGGTGTTCGGCCCACTTGTAGAAGAGATATGCGGCGAAGGGCACGGCGTCGCGGACCTTGCCGCCGAGCAGGTCGCTGACCGGGCGTCCGAGCAGCTTGCCCTGTGCGTCGAGACAGGCCACCTCCACCGCCGAACTGGTCCAGCCGCGTTCGTGGGAGCTGGGGACGGCCGGCAGCAGGGCGGCGTCGATCGCGGCGACGAGGGCCGTCGTGTCGAAGACGTCCATCCCTACGACGACCTTCGCCGCCGCCTCAAGTCGCTCCAGCCGGACCGTGCCGCCCGTGGACTCGCCGAGGCCCACCGTGCCGTCCTCCAGCACGAGTTGGAGGACGGACCGCAGGGCCAGCGGCTCGTGGACGCCGTTCGAGTTGAGGAGGGGCGGGTCGCGGAAGGCGATCGGGGTGACGATCAGCTCGCGTATCCGTGTCGCTGCCGTACTGCTCATGCGCCCAGCGCCTCCAGGCCATGGCTGATCAATGTCGTTCGCATCCTGCCCCGTTCCGGCGGATCACAGTCATGTGTCTCAGGCCCAGGCCGTCACGGGCACGAACGAACTGTCCGTCCGGAAGAGGTCCGTGCCGTCCGTCGGGTCCACCCGCAGTTGGTAGTTGTAGTGGCGGAGGTAGTAGCCGGGGTAGTTGTACGACTCGAAGCGCAGCGCACCCGTGGTGGCGCCCGTCCGGGCGTAGAACGTGGCGTCCCCGGCGAAGGTCGCCGTGCCGTCGTTCGCGTCGAACCGGCCCCGGAAGTCGTAGTGGCGCAGGTAGTTGCCGGCCGAGTCCCGGAAGGAGAAGCCGGTCGCGTCGGCGAGGCCGGCGACGACGGTGAACGTGGACGCCTGCTTCAGGGCGGTGGTGCTGGAGCTGGTCACCACCGGCAGGTTGAGCAGCGAGGACACCTCCTGCCAGTAGCGGGTGGTGTAGTTGGCGGACTGGAAGGAGCGGGTGACGCCGGTCGCGAGGCTCGGGCCGCCGGACACCGTCTCCTTGATGACCGTGAAGTGGCGCGCCGTACCGGAGAGCGTGGTCAGCGCGGTCGGCGCGGACCAGGTGGCGAAGGTGTCGTAGCTGTCGCTGTAGTAGTAGGTGCCGTCGCCGTAGCCGTCGAAGAAGATCCGCCAGCCGCCGTTGTCGAGCTGCACCACTGAGGGGCCTTCGCGGTAGCTGCCCCAGCCGGCCCAGTCGCCGGTCTTCGAGATCGTGTAGGGGCCGGTGAGGCTGGTGGCGGTGCCGTACTCGATGTACTTCGCCGTCTCGTTCTTGGTGAACGCGTGGTAGGTCGAGCCGATCCGCACGATGTACGTGTCGATGTGGTTGGAGCCGATGCCGGACAGGGCGACCGGTGAACTCCACGCCGTCAGCGCGGAGTTGGACGCCTTCAGCCGGTACGGCGTGAAGATCCACTCGTCGTCGGTGGTCGAGCAGGACACGATGACGTTGACACTGCCGTCGCTGTCCACGAACCACTCGGGCGCCCACGCGCGCGACAGGTTGGTGATCGGGACCGTGTAGTCGTACAGGAACGTCCAGTCGACCCGGTCGGCGCTGCGGGCGAAGCCGATGGTGGTGCTGACGTCCTCCCAGGTGTGGGTGGTGTACGTCAGGTAGTAGTAGCCGTCGGTGTGCTTGAACACGCTCGCGTCGCGGATGCGGTTGCTCGGCGGGGTGTAGGCGGAGGCCTGGACGAGGCGGAAGTCGGTGGCGTCGTCGGACTGGTAGACGTTGACGGTGCCGTCGTCGCTGTTGAGGAACGGGACGATCGTGTACCGGGTGGCGTAGCCGCTCGACGGTGCGGCGGCCAGGGCCGTGCCCAGCAGCCCGGGGGCCTCGCCCAGGACGAGCGCCGAGGCCGGCAGGACGGCCAGCGCGCGCAGCAGGGTACGGCGGGACGGCGCGGGGGGACGTGTGGTCACGGGCGGCTCTCCCGGAGACTCGGACGTTCGCCATGTCGAACGCGGTTCGTGAATTCGGTCAGAAGGTAGGGGTGGGGCAGGAACACGTCAATGGTTTGCGCAATGCTGGATGATCTCTGTGGGACGTCTGTGGCGTACGGCCGGTGCGCGGCCAATCGTCCACGCCACGCGGGAAGTTGCCGCATCCGCAGCACACCGCCCGCCCGAACGTTACCGTTCGGTAGACCACGCGCTTCCGGAGGTGCCGTATGACGCCCGACCGTTCCGCAGGCCTGGCCGAGTCCGCCCGTGCGCTGGCCGCCGGGGAGGTGACCGCGCGCGCCCTGACCGAGGAGGCCCTGGCCCGGATCGAGTCGACTCAGGCCTCCCTGAACGCCTTTCGGATCGTACGGCGGGAAGCGGCACTCGCCGAGGCCGAGGCGGCGGACAGGGAACTGGCCGCCGGAGTGCGCAGACCGCTCCTCGGCGTGCCGGTCGCCGTCAAGGACGACATGGACGTGGCGGGCGAACCGACCGCGTTCGGCTGCCGGGGCGAGTTCCCTCCGGCGACCGAGGACGGGGAGGCGGTACGACGGCTGCGGGCGGCCGGTGCCGTCATCGTCGGGAAGACGAACACCTGCGAGTTCGGGCAGTGGCCGTTCACCGAGGGGCCCGCGTTCGGCGCGACCCGCAACCCGTGGAACTCCCTTCATACGCCCGGGGGTTCGTCCGGTGGATCGGCGGCGGCGGTCGCCGCGGGGCTGGTCCCGGCCGCGCTCGGCTCGGACGGCGCCGGTTCGGTGCGCATCCCCGCCTCCTGGACCCACCTCATCGGCGTCAAGCCGCAGCGCGGCCGCATCTCGACCTGGCCGCGCGGCGAGTCCTTCCAGGGCATCACGGTCAACGGCACCCTCGCCCGTACGGTCGCGGACGCGGCCCTGCTCCTGGACGCGGCGAGCGGCAACCACGCGGGGGACCTGCACCGCCCGCCTGCGCTCACCCTGTCGGAGGCGGTCGGCCGCGACCCCGGCCGACTGCGCATCGCCCTCTCCCTGAAGCCGCCGTTCACCGCACTGCCCGCCCGGCTGCGACCGGAAGTGCGGGCTCGGATCCTCGAACTCGCCGAGCGGCTGGCCCAGTTGGGCCACACGGTCGTGGAGGACGATCCGCCGTACGGGCAGATCGGGCTGACCTTCCTCCCTCGCGCCACGGCCGGGATCGCCGAGCGGGTCCGCGAGGCTCCGCACCCCGAACTCCTCGATCCCCGCACCCTGGAGGCCGCGCGCCTGGGCCGACGGCTCGGCGGGGCCGCGCTGCGGGCGGCGCGACGCGCGGAGGCGACCCTGCACGACCGGTTCGGGGCGTTCTTCGGGAGGTACGACCTGGTCCTCGCGCCGACAACTGCCGCTCCCCCGCCCCTCGTCGGCGCGATGCTCGACCTGGGCGGCCTGGCCACCGACCGCGCGATGGTCGCCGCCTGCCCGTACGCCTGGCCGTGGAACATCCTCGGCTGGCCCGGCGTCAACGTCCCCGCGGGTTTCGTGGCGGGCGGACTCCCGGTCGGCGCCCAGCTGTTGGGCCCGTCGAACAGCGAGCCTCTTCTGCTGTCCCTGGCCGCGCAGTTGGAGGCGGACCTGCGCTGGCACGAGAGGTGGCCGGAGCCGGTCATCGTGGATTCCCCGGCGGCATAGGCGGGTTGGGCCCGTACCCTGTGACCATGCAGGATGCGTCGATGGTCGGGCTGATGGGGCGGGTCACCGGGACGGTCGGGCCCGGGCTCGTCGGCGAGGTGATCGTCCGGGTGCGCGGGGGCGCCGAGCACTTCCTCGCGTACGCCGCCACCGGCACGGACCGGATCGAGCGGGGGACCGTGGTGATGGTGGTGGAGTACCTGCCGCCGAGGACGGTCTACGTCACGCAGGCATACGACAGTTGAGCTGCCTCCTTCGCAGGTGAGAGCTGTCCAGGGGCGTATGCGTCAAGATTGCAACAAGGATCCGTCAGCGTCTGTACCCCGGTGTCGCGCAGGCGCACACTCCCTTCGTTCGGTGCCGAAAGGGCACCATCAAAAGGGGGCGTATGCCGATGGTCATCGGCGTCGTAGCGGGGGTGGCGGTTCTCGCCGTTCTCGTACTGATCGGTCTGTTCAAGTCGATGTGGCGGGTCGCGGAGCCCAACGAGGCACTCATCATCTCGGGTTCCAAGCACCGCACCGAAGGCCTTGAAGAGGGCATGGGGTTCCGCATCGTCACGGGGCGCGGCACGCTGGTAGTGCCGGGTGTGCAGGCGGTGCGCAAGATCTCGCTGGACCTCAACGAGACCGAGCTGCACGTGGATTGTGTGACCACGCAGGGCATTCCGCTCAAGGTGCGGGGCGTGGTCATCTTCAAGGTCGGCGACGACTTCGTGTCGATCGCCAACGCGGGACGTCGTTTCCTCGACCAGCAGAAGATGATGTCGGAGCGGGTGCACAACGTGTTCGCCGGTCATCTCCGGTCCATCGTGGGCGGGTTGACGGTCGAGGACATGATCCGCGACCGGGAGAAGCTGACGGGGCAGACCCGTGCCGCGTGCGGTACGGAGATGGAGAAACTGGGTCTGATCGTGGACTCGCTGCAGATCCACGAGATCGAGGACCCGACCGGGTACATCAAGAACCTCGCGATGCCGCACGCCGCCGCCGTACAGCGGGACGCGCGCATCGCGCAGGCCGAGGCGAACCGGCTGGCCACCGAGGCCGAACAGAAGGCCGCGGCACGGATGTCGGAGGCCACCCGGGACAGCGAGATCCTCCAGGCCGGCTACCAGGCCGAGCGCGACAAGGCGGCGGCGAAGGCCCGACAGGCCGGACCCCTCGCAGATGCCGCCGCCCGGCAGGACGTCGTCGTCCAGGAGACCCGGATCGCCGAACTCGACGCCCTGCGCCGGGAACAGCAGCTCCAGGCGGACGTCCGCAAGCCCGCGGACGCCCAGGCGTACGAGACCCGGGCCCGCGCCGAGGCCGAGCGCGACGCACGGATCTCCGCGGCCCAAGCCAAGGCCAAGGAGACCGAGTTGGCGGCCACGGCCGAGGCGAGCCGGATCAAGACGGCCGCGATCGCCGAGGCCGAGGCGACCCAGGCACGGGGTGCGGCCGCCGCGACGGCCACCAGGGCCACCGGTGAGGCCGAGGCCGCCGCCGCCCAGGCGAAGGGTCTGGCCGCCGCCGAGGCGACCCGGGCCCAGGGTCTCGCCGAGGCGGAGGCCATCAAGGCGCGGGCCGCCGCCCTCGCCGAGAACCAGGAGGCCGTGGTCGCGCAGCAACTCGCCGAGAACTGGCCGGAGATCGTGAAGGCCGGCGCGTCCGCGTTCGGCAGCATCGACAACATGGTGGTCCTCAACGGGGCCGACGGCATGGCGGAGATGCTCGCCAAGGCACTCACGATGGGCGGCACGGGCCTCGGTCTGGCCCGCCAGCTGCTCTCCTCGATGAACCAGAACGGACCGACCCCGAACGGGACTTCGGCCCTGAACGGAGTCACGGCACCGCCGTCGCAGAAGGTGCCGGTGGAGAAGGACGAGAAGTGATCGTCTGACGGACGCCCGGCGTCCGAGGTCACGGAGGCACGTTCTAAGGTGCCTCCGTGACCGCCTTTACCGATGAGAACGTTCCGGGCCGCTTCGGCCCCTCCGCCACGACCGAGGCCGACCCGCGTGAGGTCGGCAAGGTCCGTACCGAGTACTCCCCCGCGCACGACGGCGACCCCGACCCCGGCGAGATCGTCTGGACCTGGGTGCCCTTCGAAGAGAACGACGGCCGGGGCAAGGACCGCCCGGTCCTCGTCGTGGCCCGTGAGCCCGGCGGGACCCTGCTCGCCGTCCAGCTGTCCAGCAAGCGCCACGACGGCGACCGCGAGTGGGTGGCGATCGGCAGCGGCCCGTGGGACAAGTCCGGCCGCGACTCGTGGGTCGACGTGGACCGCGTCCTGCGCCTCCACGAGGACGGCATGCGCCGCGAGGCGTGCGCGATCGACCAGATGCGCTTCAACCTCGTCCGGCACCGCCTGCACGAGCGCTACGGCTGGACCTGAGCGGCCCGTACGGCCTGATCTGAGGGGCTAGCTCTGGAGCTGGCGCTCCGGAAAGGCCCGTACGAACGCGTCCCGGACCGTCGCACCCGGTGTGCGGTCCAGGACGCCGAACACCACGTGCTCGAAGGCCGAGGCGAACCGTCCGCCCGGCCCGAGCAGGGCGTGGAAGGCGCCCGCGACCTGCGCCGGGTCGTTCTGGAACACCCCGCAGCCCCAGGCGCCCAGGACCAGCCGCCGGTAACCGTGCAGGGCGGCCGTCTCCAGCACCCGCTCCGCCCGCACGGCGATGGCGTCCGGCAGGTCGGCCGCGCGCTCGGGTGCCGTGCGCAGGACGACCCCCGCGTTCGGTGCGGCGGCGGTCAGGAATCCGGCGGTGTACGGCTCGTCCAGGAGGCGGCCCTTGTCGTCGCGGAAGACGGGGACGGCTGGTGAGTGGATGACCCGGTCCGTGTAGAACGGGTCGCGGTGGGCGCGGTGGTGGTCGTAGAAACCGCGGGCTTCGAGCAGGCACGTGTACAGCGCGGAGGCGCGGCACAGGGCCTCTTCCTGGGCCTGCGCGCCCTTGAGGAAACCGCCGCCCGGGTTGCGGGCGGAGGCGAAGTTCAGGACGGCGACCGGGCCGGTGAGCCGGCGGGCGGCCTCCAGGCTGCTCTCGCCGGTGACCTCGAAGAGCGTCTCCGTGGGCGAGAACGGCGGTATCCGCACCGGTTCCGGTCCGTACAGGCGCGTGCCCGCGCGGGCCGCCTCGGTCTCGGCGGCGATGGACACCTCGCGTCCGTCCGCCGTGCGGTATCCCCCGGCCGCGACGATCTGCTCGGTCTGCTGCGCGATACCGCGCAGGCGCGCGCTCATGGCATAACCCCCGTGTACGCCATGGGCGCGCGCCCCGCGATCTCCCCCGTGTTCTCCCCCGTCGTGCTCATACCTGCATCCTGAGCGATGCTGGTCGTGCGGTGCAACGGAGTTTCCGGGCTCCGCGAACGGCCGGAGAACCGGAGATTACCGATCCCGAACGTGCCGATACGCACCCTTGTGCGACGCGGCACGAGGGTCTTGGGTGGTACGAGTGTGCCGACCCGGGCCCAACCGAAACCGGGCCGGTGGCATGGTGGAATCTCAGGAGGATCCCGACATGTCCGATACGGCAAGTGACTGTAGCGACTGTACGGAGCCCCGTACCGCGGTCACCGAACCCGAGGTGGAGGCCCTGGTCAGGGGCATCTGCTTCAAGACCGGTCCGCCCCGAACGCTCGGGGTCGAAGTGGAATGGCTCGTCCACGAGCTGCGCCTGCCGCAGCTCCCCGTGACACCCGAACGACTCGAAGCGGCCTACGCCGCTTTGAAGACCGTGCCTCTGAGGTCGGCGCTCACCGTCGAGCCCGGCGGCCAGCTGGAACTCAGCTCGTCGCCCGCCGCCTCCCTGATGGAGTGCATCGGTTCCGTCTCCGAAGACCTCGACGCCGTCCGCGCGGTGCTGCGCCGCGACGGCCTGGGACTGGTCGGTGTCGGCCACGATCCCTGGCACCCGCCGCGCCGGTTCCTGCACGAGCCGCGCTACGACGCCATGGAGCGCTGCCTCGACCGCACCGGCCCAGCGGGCCGCCGCATGATGTGCACCTCGGCGTCCGTGCAGGTGTGCCTGGACGCCGGCCACGAGGAGCCCGGGCCGCTCGGCCTCGGGCGGCGCTGGTGGCTGGCGCACCAGCTGGGCGCGGTCCTGGTGGCCGCGTTCGCCAACTCCCCGCTGGTCGGCCGCAGCCCCACCGGCTGGCGCTCGACCCGGCAGCTGATCTGGATGGAGATCGGCCCCGGCCGCGCGGGCGGTCCGACCCTGGACGCGCAGCCGCGCGACGCCTGGACCGATCACGTCCTGGACTCGCCGGTGATGTGCATACGGCAGGACAGCGGCCCGTGGGAGGTCCCGGAGGAGCTGACGTTCCGGGAGTGGATCAGGTCGGGGGCGCCCAGGCCGCCGACCCGTGAGGATCTCGACTACCACGTCTCGACGCTGTTCCCGCCGGTCAGACCGCGTGGCCATCTCGAACTGCGCATGATCGACGCGCAGCCCGGGGACGACGGCTGGATCGTGCCGCTGGCCGTGACGACGGCGCTGTTCGACGACCCCGAGGCCGCCGAGACCGCCTACCGGGCCGTGAAGCCGCTGGCCGAACGGACCCAGGGGCTGCCCGCGCCGCACAATCCGCTGTGGATCGACGCGGCCCGCTACGGACTGTCCGACCCGGAGCTGCAGGAGGTCGCCCTCGTCTGCTTCGCGGCAGCCCTGGAGGCCCTGCCCCGGCTGGGCGCGACCGCCGGGGTCACGGACGCCGTCCGCGCGTACTTCGACCGCTATGTCGTCCGGGGCCGCTGCCCCGCCGACGATCTGCTCGACCGCGTGCGTGGCACGGACAGCCGCCCGCACGGGAAGGACATCCGCACATGACCGACGCCGACATCGCCGCTGACACCGGCGCCGACACCTCCGCTGACATCGATATCGAGGCGCTCAGGCAACGGGCGTTGACCACCCTCACCACGGCCCGGGACCGCACCACGCTCCTCACGAGCTGTGTGGACGAGCCCGAACTCACCGCCCAGGTCTCGCCGTTGATGTCCCCGCTGGTCTGGGACCTCGCGCACATCGGCAACCAGGAAGAACTGTGGCTGCTGCGCGCCGTCGGCGGCCGGGACGCGATGCGGCCCGACATCGACGGCCTCTACGACGCGTTCGAGCACCCGCGCTCCGAACGCCCCTCGCTGCCACTGCTGCCGCCCGCGGAGGCCCGGCAGTACGCGGCCGAGGTGCGCGGCCGGGTGACGGACGTACTGGAGAGCCACGCCTTCCGCGGGACCCGGCTCACCGACATGGGCTTCGCCTTCGGGATGGTCGCCCAGCACGAACAGCAGCACGACGAGACGATGCTGATCACCCATCAGCTCCGCACGGGCCCGCAGGCGCTGACCGCCCCGGACCCGGAGCCCGTCCCGCTGTTCACCGGCCCGTCCGAAGTCCTCGTCCCCGGTGGCCCGTTCACGATGGGCACCTCCACCGAACCATGGGCGCTGGACAACGAACGGCCCGCGCACCGGCGGGAGGTGGCCCCGTTCCACATCGACACGACACCGGTGACGAACGGCGCTTATCTGGCGTTCATCGAGGACGGCGGCTACGACGACCCGCGCTGGTGGACGAAGGAGGGCTGGGCGCACGTCCGCCGCAACTCCCTTACGGCGCCGGAGTTCTGGCGCCGGGAGGCGGGCCAGTGGCTGCGGCGCCGGTTCGGCGTCACCGAGGCCGTGCCGCCGAACGAGCCGGTGGTGCACGTCTGTTGGTACGAGGCCGATGCCTACGCCCGCTGGGCCGGACGCCGGCTGCCCACCGAGGCCGAATGGGAGAAGGCGGCCCGCCACGACCCGACGGCCGACCGCTCGATGCGCTACCCGTGGGGCGACGCCGACCCGGCACCCGAGCACGCCAACCTCGGCCAACGGCACCTGCGCCCGGCCCCCGCCGGCAGCTATCCGGCGGGCGAATCACCGCTGGGCGTACGCCAGTTGATCGGTGACGTGTGGGAGTGGACGTCGAGCGACTTCCTGCCGTACCCGGGCTTCAAGGCGTTCCCGTACAAGGAGTACTCGGAGGTGTTCTTCGGCCCCGAGTACAAGGTGCTGCGGGGCGGTTCGTTCGCGGTGGACGAGGTGGCCTGCCGGGGTACCTTCCGCAACTGGGACTACCCGATCCGGCGGCAGATCTTCTCCGGCTTCCGCACCGCCCGCTCGGGGGCCGTCTGATGTGCCGTCACCTGGCGTACCTGGGACCCGAGGAGCCGCTCGGCCGGCTCCTCGTGGACCCTGCGCACAGCCTGTACCGCCAGTCCTGGGAGCCTCGGCGGCAGCGGCACGGGACGGTCAACGCCGATGGTTTCGGGGTGGGTTGGTACGCGGAGGGCGACCCGGTGCCGGGCCGCTACCGGCGCGCCGTGCCCATCTGGGGCGACCAGTCCTTCGCCGACCTGGCCCGCGTGGTCCGCTCCGGGGCGCTGCTGGCCGCCGTACGGGACGCGACGTTCGCGGGTGCGGACGGGGAGGCCGCGGCGGCGCCGTTCGCCGCGGGACCCTGGCTGTTCAGCCACAACGGTGCCGTCACCGGCTGGCCGCGGACACTGGCGGCCCTGGCCCAACGCCTGCCGCCGGTGGACCTGTTGTCGCTCGATGCCCGCTGCGACTCGGCGTTCGTGTGGGCGCTGGTCCTGAACCGGCTCCGGGCGGGCGACGAGGAGGGCCAGGCGCTGGCCGACACGGTGACAGAGGTCGCTCATGCGGCCCCCGGTTCCCGCCTCAACCTCCTTCTCACCGACGGCGAGACGATCGCCGCCACCGCCTGGGGCGACACCCTCTGGTACCTCTCGGAGCCCGGCCGCCGCACGGTCGTGGCCTCCGAGCCCTACGACGACGACCCGCACTGGCAGGAGGCCCCCGACCGCACCTTGCTCACCGCAACCCGCACCGAGGTCCTCCTCACCCCCCTGAAGGACCTAGCACCCGCACCGTCGAAGGAGCCCCGCACGTGAGCCCGTTCCTTCTCACCCGCACCCTCCCCGAGGACGCCACCGACGCGGCCCTGCGCGCCGACGTCCTGGAGGGCCTCACCAGCACCCCGAAGACCCTCCCGCCGAAGTGGTTCTACGACGCCCACGGCAGCGAACTCTTCGAGCAGATCACCGAGTTGCCCGAGTACTACCCCACGCGCGCCGAGCGGGAGATCCTCGTCGACCGGGCCGGCGAGATCGCCGCCGCGACCGGCGCCCGCACCCTCGTCGAGCTGGGCTCCGGGTCCTCGGACAAGACACGTCACCTGCTGGACGCGCTCACCGGCCTGGCCGTGTACGTCCCCGTCGACGTCAGTGAGAGCGCGCTCACGCAGGCCGGGCACGCCCTCATCGAGGAGCGCCCGGGTCTCGACGTGCACGCCCTGATCGCCGACTTCACCGGCGACCTCACCCTGCCGGAGACACCGGGCCCGCGCCTGCTGGCGTTCCTCGGCGGCACGATCGGCAACCTGCTCCCGGCGGAACGCGCCACGTTCTTCGCCGGCCTGCGCTCACTCCTCTCCCCCGGCGACGCGCTGCTGCTCGGCACGGACCTGGTGAAGGACGAGCAGGTCCTGGTCAGGGCGTACGACGACGCGGCCGGGGTGACGGCCGCGTTCAACAAGAACGTCCTGACCGTGGTCGACCGCGAACTCGGCGCCGATTTCGACGCCGACGCCTTCGACCACGTAGCCCTCTGGGACACGGACAACGAGTGGATCGAGATGCGGCTGCGCTCCCGCACGGACCAGACCGTGAAGATCCCCGCGCTCGATCTCGCCGTCGACTTCACGGCCGGCGAGGAACTCCGCACCGAGATCTCGGCGAAGTTCCGCAAGGAGGGCGTGCGCAGCGAACTGGCGGCGACCGGGCTGGAGTTGGCCTACTGGTGGACCGACCGGGAAGGGCGTTTCGCGCTGTCACTGAGCGTGGTCCGCTGACGACCGGTGACGGGCCGTCTCGCGCACTGCCGCGCCTTGGGGCACGGTGGAGTAACGCGTGACGCGCCCGTCACGGCCGAGAGGAGTACCCGCATGTCCGAGCACACGTACCGGGTCACCGAGATCGTCGGCACCTCTCACGAGGGCATCGACCAGGCCATCCGCAACGGCGTCGCCCGCGCCGCGCAGACCCTGCGCAGCCTGGACTGGTTCGAGGTGACCCAGGTCAGGGGCCAGATCGAGAACGGGCAGATCGAGCACTTCCAGGTCGGCCTGAAGGTCGGCTTCCGCATCGAGGACGAGGACTGACCTCCGTAAGGACGAGAGCCCTCAGGTCCGCCCCTCCCCCTCCTGCGCCGCCTCCAGCGCGGCGGAGGGGGAGGTCCAGCGGGCCCGTACGACCCTGAAACCGGCCCGTTCGGCGTCGTCGCAGACCAGCTCGTCGTCGTCCACGAGGACCCGGATGTCGCGGTCGCGGGCGAGCTGCTTGAGTTTCTCCAGCTTGGTGCGCCGGGCGGGCCTGCGGTCGTCGTTGCGCCGCATGAAGGCCCGCCCCTCGGGCAGACCCTGCGCGGCTAGCCAGGCGAGCGTGTCGCGCCGGCAGCGTTCGGGCCGCCCGGTCAGATAGACGACCTCGCACTCCTCGGCGTACTCCAGCGCGAGCGCGACGCCCTCCGCCAACGGCGGGTCATGCGGCGCGGCACCGAAGAAGCCGTCCCAGTCGCGCGGCTTCCGCTCCAGGAACGGTTGCCGGTGCGCCGTGTCGGCGAGGGTGTTGTCGAGGTCGAACACGGCGAGCGGCGGGCGCTTGTTGTCGGCGGTCACCCGCCCACCCTAGACAGAGCCCGCACCCCGGCAACGACCGCCCGAGGCCCTGGCCTCATGCTTCTTGCATGTCTGCCGCCACTCCCGCCCCCCGTACGTTCCTGATCGGCGCCGCCCGCGAGCGGCCCTGCACCCTGGTCGTCTGCCGGGGCTGCTGCTGCGGCGACCCGCGCAAGCACCCCGGCACGGACCACGCCTGGCAGCTGGAACGGCTGCGCGCGGGTGCCGCCGAGCACGGTTTCGCCGTCCGTACGACGGACTGCCTTGGCCCCTGCGACCAGGCCAACGTGATCGTCGTCCAGCCGTCGGCCGCGGGGCGGCGGGCCGGTGGGCGGCCGACCTGGGTCGGGTTCGCGATGGACGACGACTGCACGGAGGAAGTGCTGGAGTGGGCGGCGGCGGGCGGGCCGGGCATAGCCGCGCCGCCGGTCACGCTTGAGCTGCAGTTCATCGACCCGCCCCGGGACGCCCGCGTCCGGTCCCGGCGCTGAGAACTGCGCACGCGACCCCCGATTACTAATGGGATCCATTTTCATATAGCGTCCTCGGTGCCCGCCCGCCCACCGAGGAGGAATCCCCATGGCCGTCCCCAAGCGGAAGATGTCCCGCAGCAACACCCGCCACCGCCGCGCCCAGTGGAAGGCCACGACGCCCACGTTCGTGCCGGTCACCGTCGACGGCGTACGCCACCTCGTCCCGCAGCGGCTGGCGAAGGCGTACGAGCGCGGGCTGCTGCGCCCCGGGGACTGACCTGCCGCGGGAATGCCGAGGTCTCCCGGGCGTTGACACTGATGTGAGTTCAGTGATCGCCTCGACCCCCTTCTCCGTCCTCGACCGGTCCCGCACCCGCGAGGGGCGTCCGCCCGCCGAGGCGCTGCGCGACACCGTGCGGCTGGCGCGGGAGGTCGAGGAGCTGGGTTATCACCGGTTCTGGGTGTCGGAGCACCATGGCGTGCCCGGGGTCGCCGGTTCCGCGCCGACCGTGCTGGCCGCCGCCGTCGCCTCGGCCACCCGGAGCATCCGGGTCGGGACGGGCGGGGTGATGCTGCCCAATCACCAACCCCTCGTCGTGGCCGAGCAGTTCGGGGTGCTGGAGTCGCTGTTCCCGGGCCGGATCGACATGGGCCTGGGCCGCTCGGTCGGCTTCACCGACGGTGTGCGCAAGGCGCTGGGCCGCGACAAGGACGACGCCGACGACTTCGCCGGACAGCTCGACGAACTCCTCGACTGGTTCCGGGGTACGTCACCCACCGGCGCGCACGCGCGGCCCTCCGAGGGCCTGAGCGTCCCGCCGTTCGTGCTCGCGATGGGCGAGGGCACCGACATCGCGGCCCGGGCCGGTCTGCCGATGGTGATCGGTGACCTCCGCAACCGCGACAAGATGCGGCGCGGCATCGACCACTACCGCGCCCGATTCCGCCCCTCCCCGTGGGCCGCGCGGCCGTACGTCGTCATCTCGGGCACGATCGCGGTGGCCGCCACCCCCGAGGCCGCCCGGCGCCTGCTCGTCCCGGAGGCCTGGTCGATGGCGTACTCGCGCACCCACGGCACCTTCCCGCCGCTGCCGCCCGCCGAACGCGTGGAGCAACTGCCCATGACCGACAAGGAGTTCGGCTTCTACGAGGCCGGGCTCGGCGGACAGCTCGCGGGCACCGAGGAACAGGTGGCCCACGAGCTGGAGACGGTGCTGAAGGAGACGGCGGCCGACGAGGTCCTCGTCACCACCAGCACCTACGACCGCGAAGCCCTGCTGGACTCCTACCGGCGGCTCGCCTCGCTCATGGCGTGAGCACCATCCGGAAGCGAGCGGCACCGGACAGCATCCGCTCGTAGGCCTCGCCGGCCTGGTCCAGGGGGACGGTCTCCACCATCGGGCGGATGGTGTGCAGGGCGCTGAAGGCCAGCGTGTCCTGCACGTCCTGCGCGGTGCCGGACGGATGACCCCGAACCACCTTGGCGCTCATGAGCAGTTGGAGCGGGCTGATCCCCAACGGCGCGGTGTCCGCTCCGATGACGACCAGCTCGCCGCGGGGCCGCAGCCCCTCCACGGTCGCCGTCGCGGCGTCGGCATTGCCCGCCGTGGCCAGGACGACCTTGGCGCCGCCGAGCGCCTTCAGCGCGTCCGCGACGTCGGTGTCCGCCGTGCTGTCCACATAGTGGTGCGCTCCCAACTGCTTGGCGAAGTCGGCCTTTTCGGCACCCCGCGCGATCGCCACGGTCTCGAATCCCATGGCCGCCGCGTACTGCACGCCCAGGTGACCGAGGCCACCGAGTCCGAGCACGGCGACCAGGTCGCCCGGCTTCGCGGAGCTGCGCCGCAGTCCGTTGAACGTGGTCACGCCCGCACACCCCATGGGCGCGGCGGCGCTCGCCGAGAGGCTGTCGGGGATCCGGGCGAGCGCGTCGACCGGCGCCACGGTCATCTCCGCGAAGCCTCCGTCGTAGGCCCAGCCGGGCACCTTCATGTTCTCGCAGACGATGAAGTCGCCCTGCCTGCACGGGGTGCAGTGGCCGCAGCTGCCGCCGAACCAGCCGACGGACACCCGGTCGCCGACCCGCCAGCCGCTGTCCGAGGCGCCCTCGCCGAGCGCGTCGATGCGCCCGGCGATCTCGTGCCCGGTGACGAGCGGGAACCGGACGCCCGGCACTCCGGCGTTCACGAAGAAGGTGTCGCTGTGGCAGATCCCGCAGGCCTCCACGGCGATCCGCACATGGCCCGGTCCCGGCTCCGGCACGTCCCGCTCGACGACCGTGAACTCGCCGCCGGCCGCGTCCACTTGCGCGACTCGATAACTGCTCATGCCTGTCTCCCTGAGGGATGCGAATGCGGTCCGGCTAGTGCGCGGCCGCCTGCCGTGCGCTGATCTCGATCGTTCCGTCGCTCGCGTCGACCCGGGCCTGGTCGCCCGCGTTCAGTTCGCCGGCGAGGAGCATGTCGGCGAGCCGGTCGTCGACCTCGCGCTGGATGGTGCGGCGCAACGGGCGGGCGCCGAAGTCGGGTTGGTAACCGAGGTTCGCGAGCAGGTCCGCCGCCGCGTCGCTGACCTCCAGGGTGACGTCCTGGGCGTGCAGCCTGCGCCGGGTGTGTTCCAGCAACAGGTCGACGATGTCGCGCAGTTGGGCGCGTTCCAGGCCGCGGAAGACGATGATCTCGTCGATGCGGTTGAGGAACTCGGGGCGGAAGTGCTGGTTCAGGACCGGCATCACCGTCTCGCGGACCTTGGCGTAGTCGTCGACGCCCGCCGCGAGGATCCGGTCGGCGCCGATGTTCGACGTCATGATCACGACGGTGTTCTTGAAGTCGACCGTGCGTCCCTGCGAGTCGGTGAGCCGTCCGTCGTCGAGGAGTTGCAGCAGGGTGTTGAAGACATCGGGGTGCGCCTTCTCGACCTCGTCGAGCAGCAGTACGGCGTACGGCTGCCTCCGGACGGCCTCGGTGAGCTGGCCGGCCTCGTCGTGGCCGACGTATCCGGGAGGCGCGCCGACCAGGCGGGAGACGGTGTGCCGTTCCTGGAACTCGCTCATGTCGAGGCGGATCATGCGGCTCTCGTCGCCGAAGAGGGCGGCGGCGAGGGCGCGGGCCAGTTCGGTCTTGCCGACGCCGGTGGGGCCGAGGAAGAGGAAGCTGCCGATGGGCCGGTTCGGGTCGCTCATGCCGGCCCGGGCGCGGCGTACGGCACGGGCGACGGCGGTGATGGCCTCGTCCTGGCCGACGACCCGCTCGTGGAGGTGCTCCTCCAGCTTCATCAGCCGGGCGCGCTCCTCCTCGGTGAGCTGGGCGACGGGGATGCCGGTGGTGCGGGAGACGACCTCGGCGATGTCCTCGGCGGTGACCTTGGGCGCCTGCTCCTCCGCGGAGCCGCCCGCCTTCAACTCGGCCTCGGTGTCCTTGATCCGGTCGCGGATCTCCTTGGCCCGCTCGTACTCCTCGTCGGCGACGGCCTGGTCCTTCTCCCGGTTGAGGGCGGCGAGCCGGTCCTCGGTGTCGCGGGTGTCGGAGAGCGGCGTCTTGGCCCGGAGCCGTACCCGTGCCGCGGCCTGGTCCATCAGGTCGATGGCCTTGTCGGGCAGGAAACGGGCGGTGATGTACCGATCGGACAGCTCGGCCGCCGCGACGACGGCCTCGTCGGTGATACGGACCTGGTGGTGGGCCTCGTAGCGGTCGCGCAGGCCGCGCAGGATCTCGATGGTGTCGTCGACGGTCGGTTCGCCGATCAGGATGGGCGCGAAGCGGCGCTCCAGCGCGGAGTCCTTCTCGATGTACTTGCGGTACTCGTCGACGGTGGTGGCACCGATGAGGTGCAACTGCCCGCGGGCCAGGGCGGGTTTGAGCATGTTGCCCGCGTCCAGCGCGCCGTCACCGCCACCACCCGCGCCGACGACGGTGTGCAACTCGTCGAGGAACAGCACCAGTTCGTCACTGTGCTCGCTGACCTCGTCGAGGAGTTTCTTGAGCCGTTCCTCGAACTCGCCCCGGTACTTGGTGCCGGCGACCATCCCGGCCAGGTCCAGCGACACGAGCCGCTTGCCCGCCAGGGTCTTCGGTACGTCCCCGGCGACGATCCGCTGGGCGATGCCCTCGACGACGGCGGTCTTGCCGACGCCGGGGTCGCCGATGAGGACGGGGTTGTTCTTGCTGCGCCGGGACAGCACCTCGATGGTCTGCTCGACCTCGTCGTCCCGCCCGATCACCGGGTCGAGCCGCCCGGCGCGGGCGTCCTCGGTGAGGTCACGCCCGTACTCGTCGACGGTGGGCGTGCTGCTGGGCCGCTTCCGCTCGGGCTCGGCACCGGTGGGCGACCCGACGCTCTCCCAGCCGCTGCCCGCGAGGGCCTGCCCGGCGGCCGACTCGGGGTTGGCGGCCAGGGCCCGCAGCAGGTGTTCGGGGCCGATGTACGAGGAGTCCTCGGCGCGGGAGATCCGGTACGCGTCCAGCAGGGCCCGCTTGGCGGCCGGGGTGAGCGTGCTGGGTTCGGTCTTCGGGCCGCCCTCGACCCCGGCGGTCAGCCGTTCCCGGATGCGGTCGGGGTCCGCGCCCGCCTCGGCGAGCAGCCGTCGGGTCGACTCCTGCTCGGTGGCGGCGGCCAGCAGATGCCGGGCGTCGAGTTCCTCGCTGCCCTCGACGGCGGCGATGTCCCGCGCCTGGGCCACCAGCTCACGGGCCCGTTCGGAGAGCAGACTCCCGATGTCGACGCGCTGGGCCCGGCGTGACGGCGCCGCCGGCCCCGAACCGCCGAAATACCGGGACATCAGCTCGTCGAATTCCTCGAAGGGGCTGCGTCCGAAACCGAATCCTGGAGTGCTCATGACCACGGACCTTCCGTGCGGCGACTGGGCGGCGACTGGCATCCGTGTCTTCCAACGTGGCACAGCGCGGACGCCCCCGCACCCCCGCAGGTCACCGGGCGGCACACGGAGTGCTCGCATAGACTCGCCGGGTCATGCACAGCCCCGGCACCCCCCGCACCCCCCAGGTCCCCGACTCCTACGTCCGTGTCCGCGACGCCCGCGAGCACAACCTCCAGGGCGTCGACGTCGACATCCCGCGGGACGTGTTGACCGTGTTCACAGGCGTCTCCGGCTCCGGAAAGTCGTCCCTCGCCTTCGGCACGATCTACGCGGAGGCCCAGCGCCGCTACTTCGAGTCGGTGGCGCCGTACGCCCGCCGCCTGATCCACCAGGTAGGCGCGCCGAAGGTCGGCGAGATCACCGGCCTGCCCCCAGCGGTCTCCCTCCAGCAACGCCGCTCGACCCCCACCTCCCGCTCCTCGGTGGGCACGGTCACCAACCTCTCCAACTCCCTGCGCATGCTGTTCTCCCGAGCAGGCGACTACCCGCCCGGCGCCGCACGCCTCGACTCCGACGCCTTCTCCCCCAACACGGCGGCGGGCGCATGCCCGGAGTGCCACGGCCTCGGCCGGGTCCACCGCACCACCGAGGCATCCCTCGTCCCCGACCCCTCGCTGTCGATCCGCGAGGGCGCGATCGCCGCGTGGCCGGGCGCCTGGCAGGGCAAGAACCTGCGCGACATCCTCGACACGCTCGGCTACGACGTGGACGTACCGTGGCGCGAACTCCCCGCCGACGCGCGGAAGTGGATCCTCTTCACGGACGAGCAACCGGTGGTGACGGTCCACCCCATCCGGGACGCGGACCGCATCCAACGCCCGTACCAGGGCACGTACATGAGCGCCCACCGCTACGTCATGAAGACCTTCTCGGACACGAAGAGCCCGACCCTACGGGTGAAGGCGGAACGCTTCCTGACGAGCTCCCCCTGCCCGGTCTGCGGAGGCAGCAGACTGCGTGCCGAGTCCCTGGCGGTGACGATCTCGGGCCGCACGATCGCCGACCTGGCCGCGCTGCCGCTGGCGGAGCTGGCAGGCACGCTAAACGGAACCTCGGAGGCGGCCCGCGTCCTGACCGAGGACCTCACCTCCCGTATCGCACCGATCCTCGAACTCGGCCTCGGCTACCTCAGCCTGGACCGCGCGACCCCCACCCTCTCGGCGGGCGAACTCCAACGGCTGCGCCTGGCAACCCAGTTGAGGTCCGGCCTCTTCGGCGTCGTCTACGTCCTGGACGAACCGTCCGCCGGGCTGCACCCCGCGGACACGAAGGCCCTGCTCACGGTCCTGGACCGGCTGAAAGCCGCGGGCAACTCGGTGTTCGTGGTGGAGCACCACCTGGACGTCATGCGCGCCGCCGACTGGCTGGTGGACGTGGGCCCGCTGGCCGGCGAGCACGGCGGACGGGTACTGCACAGCGGACCGGTGGCGGAGCTTGCGGCGGTGGAGGAATCGGCGACGGCCCGCTTCCTCTTCGACGACTCCCCCACGCCGGCCCGCGAAGTCCGCTCACCGCGAGGCGAGTTGAAGGTGGGCCCGGTGACGCGGCACAACCTGCGGGACGTGACGGCCGAATTCCCGCTAGGCGTGTTCACAGCGGTAACCGGCGTCTCGGGCTCAGGCAAATCCACGCTGATCGGCGAGATCACCGAGGAACTCCCGGGCGTGGGACGCCTGGTGTCGGTCGACCAGAAACCGATCGGCCGCACCCCCCGCTCGAACCTGGCCACCTACACCGGTCTCTTCGACGTCGTCCGCAAGGTCTTCGCGGCAACCGACGAGGCACGCCAACGGGGTTACGGCGTAGGCCGGTTCTCCTTCAACGTGACGGGCGGCCGCTGCGAGACCTGCCAGGGCGAGGGCTTCGTCAGCGTGGAGCTGCTCTTCCTGCCGAGCACGTACGCGCCCTGCCCGGACTGCGGCGGGGCACGCTACAACCCCGAGACACTCCAAGTGACGTACCGGGGACGGAACATCGCGCAGGTCCTCGACCTGACGGTGGAGGGCGCGGCGGAGTTCTTCGCGGACACCCCGTCTGTGGCCCGCAGCCTCGCCGCGCTGCTGGACGTGGGCCTCGGTTACCTCCATCTGGGGCAGCCCGCCACCGAGTTGTCCGGCGGCGAGGCCCAACGCATCAAGCTGGCCACGGAGTTGCAACGCGGCCGGCGCGGCCACACCCTCTACCTCCTCGACGAACCGACAACCGGCCTCCACCCGGCCGACGTAGAGGTCCTCCTCCGCCAACTCCACGGCCTCGTCGACGCGGGCCACACCGTGGTGGTGGTCGAGCACGACATGGCGGTGGTGGCGGGCGCGGACTGGGTGATCGACATGGGGCCGGGTGGAGGAGACGAGGGGGGCAGGATCGTGGCGGCAGGCCCACCCGGTGAGGTGGCAAGGGCGCCCGGAAGCACTACGGCACCCTTTCTAGCAAGGGCGATGGCAACTTCGTAGGGGCGCGGGGCTGTGTCAATGTGCGGCTCCGCCGCGCGGGCGCGACCAGCCCCTACACACCCGCAACCGACCAACTACCCCTGAAGACCGGCAACCCACTCCCGGGGCAACCCATAAGTGTCATGGAGGTGGCGGAAGTCCTCCTCACTCAACGGCCCCCGGAACTCCGGCCGAGACAACACCCGCCGCCCCCGCTCAAGAAGTTGGGTGAACCGCCGCTCCTCCTCCAGCAACATCCCCCGCACGGTGCCGGTACCGACAAGCTCCACCGGCAGATCGGACAACGTACGCGAGTCGTCGTCCCGCCGCAGAACGGTGAGCAGCCGCCGAATCAACCGCCGCACCACATACCCACGGCCCGTGTTGGACGGCCGCACCCCTTCCCCGATGACGACCACGCTCGACCGCAGATGATCACAGACGACCCGCAGGGAACGCTCGTCCAGAACCCACAGCGTCGGAAGAACCCTCATCCACGGCTCGAACAGATCCGTCTCATAGACCGACCGCCGCCCTTGAAGGACGGACACCAGCCGCTCCAACCCCATCCCCGTGTCGACGTTGACCTGCCGCAACGGAACCAGCCCACCGTCCTCCCCACGCTCAAACCGCATGTGCACGTGATTCCAGATCTCCACCCACCGCGAATCACCGGTCGGGCTGCCCTCCGGCGGCCCGTCCCCCGTCCAGAAGAAGATCTCCGAGTCGGGCCCACACGGCCCCACAGGCCCGTTGGACCACCAGTTCTCGTCCCGGGTCGACTCGACCGGCACACCCAACTCCCGCCAGGTGTCCAGCGATTCAAGGTCGGGGCCCACCTGCTCATCGCCCCCGAAGACAGTGACGTACAACTTCTCGCGCGGGATGCCGAAGCCGTCGCGCAGCAGCTCGTACCCCCAACGCAGGCTCTGCGGATGGCCGTAGTCGCCCAACGACCATGAGCCGAGCATCTCGAACACGGTCAGATGGGTGAGGTCGCCGACCTCGTCGAGATCCGTGGTGCGCAGACAGCGTTGGACGTTGACGAGCCGCCGCCCCTGTGGATGCGGACGGCCCTGGAGGTACGGCGTGAGCGGGTGCATGCCGGACGTGGTGAAGAGGACCGGGTCCGAGGGCGGCGGCAGGAGCGAGCTTCCGGTGATCGACTCGTGCCCGCGTTCGCGGTAGAAGTCGAGGAACGTACGGACGACGTCGTCGGTGTTCATGGCGGTGGTTCCTTCGGGTCGGGTGGGGACCGGAAGGGACCGCGGGGCAGCGTGCGAAAGGGCTGGAAACGACAGTCCCGGCGGTCCGTTTCCGGCCGCCGGGAGAGGTCAGTGAGGTTCAGGCGTCGGCGGCCGGCGAGCTGGTCGCTCGCGCGGTCGCGGTCGTGCCGGTGTGCCTGATGATCCTCATGGACGCCACGCTAACAGGACGCCTCCGCGCCGTCCTGCGGATTTTCACCGGGGCCTGTGCCACCGACGTGCAGTGGTCCTGGTGCTGGTGCTGAGCCGTCACCCCGGCCTGCGCCGCACAGGCGAGGGAGCGGCGGTCGGGGTGGCTGCCCGGAGCTATGGTCTCGCCCACCTCCACCTCGGCTTCGAGCCCGCGCGTCGACACGACCCGCCACACCGAGGTGAGCAGGGAGTCGCTGCCGACGAAGGCGGGCACGGTGCTGGCGGTGCCGTCGGTCAGGTAGTGCAGGCCGACCGGCTGGACGGGGACTCCGGCGTCCAGCGCGGCCTGGAAGACGGCCCGCCGGAAGTGGCCCTGGGCCCGGCCGCACCAGGTGCTGCCCTCGGGGAAGACGGCGACCGCCCCGCCGGCGCGCAGGGCGCCCGCGATGGACGCGACCGTCTCGGGGAGCGCGCGCAGCCGGTCGCGGTCGATGAACAGGGCGCCGCTGCCCGCGGTGAGAGTCCCGGCGACGGGCCAGTGCCGGATCTCGGCCTTGGCCAGCATGCGGGCCGGGCGTACGGCGGCCAGCAGCGGGATGTCCAGCCACGAGATGTGGTTGGCGACCAGCAGCAGCCCGCCGGTGGGCGTGGTGGTGCCGGTGATGCGGAGCCGGATGCCGGCGGCCCGGACGATGGTCCGGCACCACCAGCGCACCGCGCGGGCGGGGATCCGCCCGCCGATCGGGGTGAGCGCGGCCCCGGCGGCCACCACGACCAGGACGGTCACGAAGCGCAGCACGGCGCGCGGTACGGCCGTGACGGACCCCTTCGACTCGATGCACGCCCTGGGGGTGCAGGGCGCGCTGGGCAGCCAGACGCTCATCACGCCGGGACGAGCGAGAGGAAGTGCCGCAGATAGCGCGGGTTGACCCGGCGCATCGACAGCAGCACGTACAGGTCGGCGACCCCGAAGTCCGGGTCGTGGGCGGGCTCGCCGCACACCCAGGCACCGAGGCGGACGTATCCGCGCAGCAGCGGCGGGAGTTCGACGCGTCCGGCGGGGCGGGTCACGCCGTCGGCGCTCCAGGGCAGCAGCGGTCGTACCCGGAACTCCTCCGGGGCGAGGTGCTTGGCGCTGACCCGGTCCCAGGTGCCGGCGGCGAGGGCGCCGCCGTCGGCGAGCGGGATGGAGCAGCAGCCGGCGAGCCACTCGTGGCCGCGGTCGACCATGTAGCGGGCTATGCCGGCCCAGATGAGGCCGATGACGGCGCCGTCGCGGTGGTCGGGGTGGACGCAGGAGCGGCCGACCTCGACGAGGCCCGGGCGGATCGAGTCGAGAGGGGCGAGGTCGAACTCGCTCTCCGAGTAGAGCCGTCCGGCGACGGCGGCGCGCTCGGGCGGCAGCAGCCGGTAGGTGCCGACCACCTGCCCGGTGACCGTGTCGCGGACGAGGAGGTGGTCGCAGTAGGCGTCGAAGGCGTCCACGTCCAGGCCGGGCTGCGGGCTGGAGAGGTGGGCGCCCATCTCCCCGGCGAAGACGTCGTGCCGCAGCCGCTGCGCGGCACGCACATCGTCCTCGTCGCGGGCGAGCGTGACGGTGTAGCGGGTCGGCGCGGCGGGCTGCGAGGGACGGTCGAGGGTGGAAACGCCGGTCATGGCTCTCCCTGATCACGGGCCGGGTTCGGCGAGGGGAACTGGCTGGCCGGTTCCGTACGTCCAGCCGCAACAGTTCTTCCTACGCCGGGCGTCCTGCGCGTGACCTGTGCCCGGAGCCGGGATGTGGGGTTGTTGAACGGCGTCCTCACACCCCGGCGCTCAACACCTGGCGTTCACCCGGGCGCGGTCCGGCGGTGTCCCGGAACGGCGGCCGACGGCCGTAAGCCGTCAACGACGGGGGTCCGGTGGGAGTTCCCGCATCCCCTCAGCCGCTCGAAAATGCCTGGCGGGACCGGGGATGAGCACCACTCCCGGTCCCGCCCGTCCGCATCTTGTCGGCGAACGTTCTTGCCCCCTAAGGGAGTTCGTGCGGGAGTTCAGCGCTTGGCGGCCTTTCGGGTGGCCCGCAGCCATTCCTTGTTCATGCCGGTGATGGAGACCAGCGGGATGCCCTTCGGGCAGGCGGTGGCGCATTCGCCGGCGAGGGTGCAGCCGCCGAAGCCCTCGTCGTCCATCTGCGCGACCATGTCGAGGACGCGGGTCTCGCGCTCGGGGGCGCCCTGCGGGAGGACGTTGAGGTGGTTGATCTTGGCGGAGGTGAAGAGCATCGCGGCCCCGTTCGGGCACGCGGCTACGCACGCTCCGCAGCCGATGCACTCGGCGTGCTCGAAGGCGAAGTCGGCGTCCGGTTTGGGTACGGCGGTGGCGTGGGCCTCGGGGGCGCCGCCGGTCGGGGCGGTGATGTAGCCGCCGGCCTGGATGATCCGGTCGAAGGCCGTGCGGTCCACCACGAGGTCCTTGACGACCGGGAAGGCGGAGGCGCGCCACGGTTCGATGTCGATAGTGTCGCCGTCCTCGAAGGAACGCATGTGGAGCTGGCAGGTGGTGGTGCGCTCGGGGCCGTGCGCGTCGCCGTTGATGACGAGGGAGCACGCGCCGCAGATGCCCTCGCGGCAGTCGTGGTCGAAGGCGACCGGGTCCTCGCCCTTGAGGATGAGTTCCTCGTTGAGGGTGTCGAGCATCTCCAGGAACGACATGTCCGTGGAGATTCCGTCCACTTGGTAGGTGGACATGGCGCCTTCGGCGTCGGCGTTCTTCTGCCGCCAGACGCGCAGGGTGAGCTTCATGCGTAGCTCCGCTGGGTGGGGTGGACGTACTCGAAGACCAGGTCTTCCTTGTGCAGTACGGGAGATGAGCCGGTGCCGGTGAACTCCCAGGCGGCCGCGTAGCTGAACTCGTCGTCCCTGCGCTCCGCTTCGCCGTCCGGGGTCTGCGACTCCTCGCGGAAGTGGCCGCCGCAGGACTCGGCGCGGTTCAGCGCGTCGAGGCACATCAGCTCGGCGAGTTCGAGGTAGTCGACGATCCGGTTCGCCTTCTCCAGCGACTGGTTGAACTCCTCGCCGGTGCCCGGGACCTTGATGCGCCGCCAGAACTCCTCGCGGATCTGCGGGATCCGTTCCAGCGCCTTGCGCAGTCCGCTGTCGGTGCGGGCCATGCCGCAGAACTCCCACATGAGTTCGCCGAGTTCACGGTGGAAGGAGTCGGGGGTGCGGTCGCCGTCCACCGCGAGGAGGAGGTTGAGGCGGTCCTCGGTCTCCGCCAACACCTCCTGCACGGCGGGGTGTTGGACGCCGATCTCCTCGTGTCCGGGGTTCCGGGCGAGGTAGTCGTTGATCGTCGCCGGGAGGACGAAGTAGCCGTCGGCGAGGCCCTGCATCAGCGCGGAGGCGCCGAGGCGGTTGGCGCCGTGGTCGGAGAAGTTGGCCTCGCCGATCGCGAACAGGCCCGGGATGGTGGTCTGGAGGTCGTAGTCGACCCAGAGGCCGCCCATCGTGTAGTGCACGGCGGGGTAGATCCGCATCGGGACCGAGTACGGGTCCTCGGCGGTGATCCGGGCGTACATGTCGAAGAGGTTGCCGTACTTCTCCTCGACGGCCTTCCGCCCCAACCGCCCGATGGCGTCGGCGAAGTCGAGGTAGACGCCCTGCCCGCCGGGGCCGACCCCGCGCCCCTCGTCGCACACGTTCTTCGCGGCGCGGGAGGCGATGTCGCGGGGCACGAGGTTGCCGAAGGCAGGGTAGATGCGCTCCAGGTAGTAGTCGCGCTCGTCCTCGGGGATCTGGTTCGGCGGGCGTTCGTCACCCTTGGCCTTCGGCACCCAGATCCGGCCGTCGTTGCGCAACGACTCACTCATCAGCGTGAGTTTGGACTGGTGGTCGCCGGTGCGCGGGATGCAGGTGGGGTGGATCTGCGTGAAGCACGGGTTGGCGAACAAGGCTCCGCGCCGGTGCGCCCGCCAGACGGCGGTGGCGTTGGAGTTCATGGCGTTCGTCGACAGGTAGAAGACGTTGCCGTAGCCGCCGCTGGCAAGGACGACGGCGTCCGCGAAGTACGTCTCGATACGGCCCGTGATGAGGTCGCGGGCGACGATCCCGCGCGCCTTCCCGTCCACGAGGATCAGGTCGAGCATCTCGGTGCGCGGGTGCATCTCGATGTTGCCGGCGGCGATCTGCCGGGAGAGCGCCTGGTAGGCGCCGAGGAGGAGTTGCTGGCCTGTCTGGCCGCGGGCGTAGAAGGTGCGCGACACCTGCACGCCGCCGAAGGAGCGGGTGTCGAGCAGGCCGCCGTACTCCCGCGCGAACGGCACGCCCTGCGCCACGCACTGGTCGATGATCTCCACCGAGATCTGCGCCAGGCGATGGACGTTGGACTCGCGGGCCCTGAAGTCGCCGCCCTTGACGGTGTCGTAGAAGAGGCGGTGGACGGAGTCGCCGTCGTTGCGGTAGTTCTTCGCGGCGTTGATGCCGCCCTGGGCGGCGATCGAGTGGGCGCGGCGCGGGGAGTCCTGGAAGCAGAACTGGACGACGTGGTAGCCCTGTTCGGCGAGGGTGGCGCCGGCGGAGCCGCCCGCGAGGCCGGTGCCGACGACGATCACCGTGTGTTTGCGTCGGTTGGCGGGGTTGACGAGTTTGGCCTCGAAACGGCGGGTGTCCCAGCGCTCGTTGATGGGGCCGGTGGGCGACTTGGTGTCGGTGACGGGTTCCCCGGTCGTGAAGTCGGCGTATTCAGGGGCCATTTCAGCTCACCACTCCGGTCATGACGCCCACGGGTACGGCGATGAAGCCGGCCGTGAGCAGCAGCGCGAGGACATTGGCGACGGTCTTCAGGGCGCGGTCGCGGCTGCGGCTGCCCGCGCCGAGAGTCTGCGCGGCGCTCCAGAAGCCGTGCCGGACGTGCAGGCCGAGGGCGAGCATCGCGACGATGTAGATCGTGTCGCCGTACCAGGTGGAGAAGGTGTCCACGACGTTCTGGTACGGGTGGCCCTCCTGGAAGCCGCCCGAGTGCACGGTGCCGGTCGTCAGGTCGAGGATGTGCCAGACGATGAACAGGGCGAGGATGATGCCGCCCCAGCGCATGGTGCGGGTGGCGTAGGTCGCCCGGCGTTTCTTGTGGACGTACTTGCTGGGGCGCGCCTTGATGTCGCGGCGGCTGAGCTGGTACGCGGAGACGGCGTGGGCGATCACGGCGACGACCAGCACGATGCGGATCAGCCAGAGCGTCCACTCGTAGTGCATGAAGGGTTCGCCGACGGTGCGCAGCCAGTGGGCGTAGTGGTTGAACTCGCCCGCGCCGAAGAAGATCTTGAGGTTCCCGATCATGTGGACGACCAGGTACAGCAGCATGATCAGGCCGCTGACGGCCATCACTGTCTTCTTGCCGACGGAGCTGTCCCACACCGTGCGCGCCATCGACGGCCGTCGGTCCGTCCGCGTTGCCAGAGCCATGTCTACGGACGTTAGACGCGAGAGAGTCGATCGGTCCAAGACATGATCTGCCTGGTTTCCATAGCCTACGACTATCATCGGTGGATGCAGTTCCAGCAGCTCCAGTACTTCGTGGCCGTCGCCGAGACCCGGCACTTCACCCGGGCCGCCGATCTGGTCCATGTCGCGCAGCCCTCGCTGTCCCAGCAGATCAAGGCGCTGGAGCGGGAGCTGGGCGCGGATCTGTTCCTGCGGGCCCGCGGCAACATCACGCTGACGGACGCGGGCGAGGCGCTGCTGCCGCTGGCCCGGCGCATCCTCGCGGACGCGGACACGGCCCGGCACGAGGTGCTCGAACTGGTCCAACTCCGCAGCGGCCGCGTCCGGTTGGGCGCAACCCCGAGCCTGTGCACGGGCCTGCTCCCGGACGTACTCCGCGCCTTCCACGACCGCTATCCGGGCATCCGGCTGCTGATCGAGGAGGGCGGTTCGCACGATCTCGTACGCGAACTCGCGCGCGGCGCACTCGACTTGGCGTTGGTGGTCCTGCCGTTGCCCACCCCCTCACCGGCGTTGACGACGGTGGAGCTGCTCCGCGAGGACCTCGTGGTCGTCTCCTCACCGGAGGCACCGGCGCCGGGCCGCGGCCGGACGGTGCGGATCTCCGACCTGGAGGGCGAACGCCTGGTGATGTTCCGGCACGGCTACGACCTGCGCGAACTGACCGTCGCCGCCTGCCGCGCCGAGGGCTTCGAACCCGACTTCGCGGTGGAGGGCGGCGAGATGGACGCGGTCCTCGGCTTCGTCCGGGCGGGGCTCGGCGTGGCCGTCGTACCGCGCATGGTCGCCACGAAGTCCGGCCGCGGGCTGCGGGTGACACCGCTGGCGCGGCCCGGGCTGCATCGGACGATCGCCCTCGCACACCGCAGCGATGTGGCTCCGCCGCGGGCGGCTAGGGAGTTGCAGCGGATGTTGTTGGAGCGGTGAGGTGAGCTGCGCGGGCTCGGCGGGGGGCTGGTGCGGAAGCCGTTTGCAGCGGAAGCGGTGGGCTGCGCGGACTCGGGAGGCGGCGGCGGGCGTGGATGTCAGTTGCGGCGGCTGCGGCTGCGGCGAGCTATGAACCCCGGGAGCTCGGCGGGGTCTTGAAGCAAATACTGCGGGAGCTGTGAGCCGCAGCGTCCCGCCTGGGCGCTGTCGCTGACGCCCAGCGCAGGAGGTGCTCCGGGAGTAGTTGGCCTCGCGGGCGCACCCGTGCGCCGACACGGACGCCAGGTATGGCAGGTGCCGTGGAAGCGGTGAACTCCGCGAACTCGGCCGGACTCTCATTCGGATGCCGTGGGAGCGGGGAGCCGCAGCGCCTCGCCCGGGCGCTGTCGCTGATGCCCGGCACAGCTGGTGCTACGGAAGCAGCCGGCCTCGCGGGCCCGCCTGGGCGCCGGATGCGCCGGCTGCTGTGGAGCGGTGCCCTCCGTGAACTCGGCGGGACCCTGACGCGGATGCCGTGGGCCGCAGCGCCTCACCCGGGCGCTACGGCTGATGCCGATCGTGGCAGGTGCGGGTCGGAGCCGTCGGCCTCGCAGGCCCACCCGGGCGTCGGCTCGGGCGCCAGGTGTGGCCGGTGCTGCGGGAGCGGTGGGCCACGTGGTTCCACCCGGTCGCCAGTGCCGATGCCGGTTGTGGCAGCCGCCGTAGAAGCAGTGGCAACCGGGCGGCGCCGTACGGGAGTTCATCGACCGTCGGCACCTGGCAGGTTCACCAGGTCGGGATGAGTCCGCCGTCGATCACCAGGTCGCTGCCGGTGAGGTTGGCGGCGCGGTCGCCGGCGAGGAAGAGGACGACGTCGGCGATCTCGGCGGGCTTGGAGAAGCGGCCGGTGACGGTGGCGCCGGCGGCCTGGGCCGCGACCTCGGCCGGGGTGAGGCCGGTGGCGGCCGACACGGTCTCGGCCACTCCGCCGCCGCCGAGCCACAGCTCCGTCTCTACCGGGCCGGGGCTCACGGTGTTGACGCGGATGCCCTTCGGGCCGACCTCCTTGGACAGGGCCTTGGAGAAGGCGACCAGGGCGGCCTTGCCCGCGCTGTAGTCGATGACCAGCGGGTCGGGCAGCGTCGCGTTGACCGAGCCGATCGTGATCACGGAACCCCGGCCGGCGGCCAGCATCAGCGGGAGGGCGGCGCGGGTGACGCGTACCGCCGTGAGGAGGTTCAGGTCGAGGGTGCGCTGCCAGTCCTCGTCGGTCACGGACAGGAAGCCGCCGGTGCGGGGCGGTGCCGTGCCGACGTTGTTCACCAGGACGTCGACGCGCCCGCCCGCCGCTTCGATCAGCCGCTCGGCCGCGCCGCGCTCCCCGAGGTCGACCGGCACCCAGGTGACGGAGCCCGCCTTGACCAGCGCGTCCAGCCCCTCGGTGGTCGTACGGGATCCGGCGACGACGCTCGCGCCCGCACCGGCCAGCGCCTCCACGACCGCGAGTCCGATGCCCTTGCTGGCGCCCGTCACCACGGCGGTCCGGCCCTGCAGTTCGGTGCTCATGGAGTCCGGCTCCTTCGCGATGAGGTCTGCTTCTCGGGACGGCAGTCCGCCGGCCCGCCGTGCGTCCGCCCCGGGCCATCCTCGCGCAGCCGCCGCGAAGGCGCCGCACGAGACCGGTACCCGGGGTCACCGCCTCACCCCGTCGCGTCCACCAGCGCCAGGTCGTGCAGTCGCTCCGGCGGGCCCGGACGGGCGTAGTACCAGCCCTGGGCGGTGTCGCAGCCGAGTATCCGCAACTGCTCGGCCTGCGCGCCGGTCTCGACGCCCTCGACCGTCACCGCGAGGTTCAGGCTGTGGGCGAGGGAGACGATGCCCTCGACGATCTTGAGGTCGACGGGGTCGGCCGGGAACTGCTGCATGCTCTGGGTGAAGGAGCGGTCCAGCTTGAGGATGCTGACGGGCAGGCGGCGGAGGTTGGCGAGGTTGGAGTAGCCGGTGCCGAAGTCGTCGAGGGCGATGTCGACGCCCATCTCGGCGAGGCGCCGCAGCGGCTTCAGGAGGTCGTCGTCGGCGCCGATCAGCGCCGACTCCGTGACCTCCAGGCAGAGCGTGTCGGGGGCGACGCCGGTGCGCTCCAGGATGTCGACGGTGTCCTGGACCAGGCCGGGGTGGGTGAGCTGGCAGGGCGAGAGGTTGACGTTGATGCGCAGGGGGACGTCGTCGCCGTACGTCTCGCGCCAGGCGCGGGCCTGGCGTACGGACTGTTCCAGGACCCAGCGGCCCAACGGGACGATCAGGCCGGTGTGTTCGGCGAGCGGGATGAAGCGGTCGGGGCTCAGGACGCCGTGCTGCGGGTGCAACCAGCGGACCAGGGCCTCCGCGCCGCGCACGCTGCCGTCGCCGAGGTGGACCAGCGGCTGGTACTCGATGAAGAACTCGTTGCGGTCCAGGGCGGCCGGAAGTGCCGTGGTCAGTCCGTGGCGTGTGATCGCGCGGGCGTCGGCCTCCGGGTCGGCGAGTTCGAAGCGGTTGCCGCCCGCGGACTTGGCCCGGTACATGGTGATGTCGGCGCTGCGCAACACCTCCGCGGGGCCGCGCTCGCCGGCAGGGCCCTCGACGATGCCGATGGAGCCGCGCACGGTGAGATCGCGGCCGTCGATGCTGACGGGGGTGATCAGGGCGTTCATGATGCGGCCCGCGAGTTCGTCGACCTCGCGCTCGGTGTCGGGGCCGGTGGTCAGCGCGACGAACTCGTCGCCGCCGAGCCGGGCGACCATCTCGCCGGGTGCGGTCGCACACGACTGCAACCGGTCGGCGACCTCGACGAGCAGCCGGTCGCCGGCCGCGTGGCCGAGGCTGTCGTTGATGGTCTTGAAGCCGTCGAGGTCGAGGTAACACAGCCCGAACCGCTGGTTGTTGCCGGCGCCGACCGCCTTCTCCAGGCGTTCGAAGAACAGGGTGCGGTTCGGGAGGCCGGTGAGGGCGTCGTGGGTCGCCTCGTAGCGCAGCCGCAGGTTGAGCAGCCGCCTCTCGGTGGTGTCCTCCATGAGGGCCAGCTGGTACTGCGGGTTGCCGTCGGCGTCGCGCAGCAGGGAGACCGTGAGGTTGGTCCACAGGACCGTTCCGTCAGGCCGGTAGAACGCCTTCTCGACGTGGTAGTGCTCGCGCTCGCCGCGGACGAGTTCGTCGTAGAGGGTCCAGGTCTGGGGGGCGTCGTCCGGGTGGGTCCACTCGCGGACGTTGCGGCCGCTCATGGTCTGGTCGTTGATGCCGAACATGCGCAGCAGCGCGCCGTTGACCTGGAGGATGTTGCCGTCGAGGTCGGCCATGCCGATACCTATGGCCGCGCCCTCGAAGACCGCGCGGAAGCGGGCCTCGGTCGCGTGCAGGGCCTGGGCGACGACGCCCTGGGCCTGGAGGGCGGCCACGGAGATGGCCTCCTGCTCGGCCAGCGTGCGCTCGCGCAGTGCCTGGGCGAAGCCGGCGGCCATGGCGTGCTGGAGGCGGGCCGAGCGGATCCGCAGGTCCTCCTGGGAGCCGTCGCCGCCGCAGTAGAGCACCAGGTAGGCGTCGACGCACTCCAGGGTGCGGGTGAGGGCGTCGGGGTCGGTGCAGTGCGCGGAGACGAGGGCGGCGCCGACCGCCTTGCCCTCCTCGGCCTCGAAGGTCCTGGCGCGCAGCGCCTCGCTCAACCGCCGTGCCAGCGGCAGGAGAAGCTCCTCGAACTCGGGCCGGGTCAGCGACGTGGAGGTCGCCGGGAACACCGCCCGGCTCCAGATGGTCGCGAACCTGCGCAGTCTGCCCTCCGGCCCGTCCGGCTCGGCGATCACGCCGCGCGTCCTACGCCGGCGAATCCGGAGAAGGAGTACGGATCCTCGTCCTCCAGCACTGTGTCCGGCCGCCACTCCGGCATCGGCACCAGTCCCGGTTCCACCATGTCGTACCCCTCGAAGAACCGCGCGATCTCCTCGCGCGAGCGCATGATCAGCGGATTGCGAATGTCCTTGTACACGTCGACCGCGCCCTCCGCCCGCTCCGGTGGCAGCGGGATTCCCTCGTACGAGGCATGGGTGAGGATCAGCAGGCTGCCGGGCGCGAGTGCCTCGCGCAGCTGTGCCACCGCTCCGTACGGGTCGTCCGCGTCTTCCACGAAGTGCAGTATGGCAACGAGAAGTAAGGCCACTGGCCGATTCACGTCGATCAGCCGCCGCACCTCGGCGCTCGCCAGGATCTCCTGGGGCTTGCGGAGATCGGCCGCGACGACGTCCGCGGTCTCGTTGCCGGCCAGGACGGCCTGGCTGTGCGCGACCGCCACCGGGTCGTGGTCGACGTACATGACATGGGCGCCGGGGCTGGCCGCCTGGGCCACCTCGTGGACGTTTCCGAAGGTGGGAATTCCGGAGCCGATGTCGAGGAACTGGGTGATGCCCTCAGCGGCCGCGAAGCGTACGGCGCGACGCATGAACGCCCGGTTCGCCTGCATGATCTTGGGAAGTCCCGGGAGGAACTCCATGGCCTTGCGGGCCGCTTCCCGGTCGACCTCGAAGTTGTGCGAACCGCCCAGGTAGTAGTCGTAGATACGCGAAACGCTCGGCACCGAGATGTCGATGCTTCGTGGTGCCCAGGCGGGACGCTCCATGTATCTCTCCAAGGCGTAGGCGATCCGGTGTTCGAGCTGAGGCTACTGATCGCCCGCCAAAGGGTCGAGCGGAAACGGAAATTGACCATCCGTTCCCGTTGATTGCCGGTGGCACGTGCCGAATTGACGTGCGGGACATGCGGAGAAGCGCGGAGAATGCCGGAATTGCTGCATGGAATACGGCAAAGCGGCCCGCCCCCTCCGTGCGGTGCGGAGGGGGCGGACCTGGGGTCGCGCGCGCTGCTGTGTTGTTCGGCATTTCTGTCGCTTGCCCGCGACCCTCCCTTCCGCGTTTCGGGTGCCGAGTGGGCGGGGGGCGATCAACCCTGGGGAGGTTCTCGCTACTCCGCGGGCGCGCCGACCGGCTTGCCTTCAGGGGAGACGGCGTACCAAGTGCCGCCCACGCCCTGTCCGTTGGTCTGTCCGGCGGCCGTGTCACCGGAGAAGGTGTAGATGGGCCAGCAGTTGACGGTCATCTGCTTGACGCCGTCGGGGCGGGTGAAGCCCATGAGGCCCTTCTTCTGCACACCCTTGGTGTCGTTCGCCGAGACGATGCCGACGGCCGGCCACTTCTTCGCGCAGTCGCCGAGGCAGTTCGACACCGACTTCGGCCATGCCTTGTCCTTGAGGAAGCGGTAGACCGTGTGGCCGTTCTTGTCGACGACGATGTCGCCGAGCTTGGCGTCCTTCTTCACGGACAGACCGGGCAGGCTGGCAAGGGTCGCCTTCTTGCCGTCGGGGGCGAGCGCGTACCACTTGGCACCCACGCCCTGGCCGTTGACGTCACCGGCGTTGACGTCCTTGGCGTAGCGGTAGGCGGGCCAGCCGCCGACGGTCAGCTGCTTGGTGCCGTCGGTGCGGGTCACCTCGCCGAGGAGGGCCTTGTCGATACCGGCGCCGGCCGTGGCGTCGTCCGCGGGAACCGGCGGCCAGGCGGTGGCGCAGTCGCCGTCGCAGTTCGACTTGGGGGGATTGGCCGTGTCGGCGTCGAATCGGTAGAGGGTGAGGCCGGCGCCGTCGCTCAACACCTTGCCGAGGTCGGGGTTGTTGGCAACGGTCAGCTGGCCCGCGGGCTCGGCGGCGGCGGCCTGCTGGCCGTCGGCTCCGTAGCCGTTGCCGGCACCGGTGCTGGCGCTCGCCGTGGCGCCGACGCTTCCGTAACCTCCGGCCGCCGCCGTGGCACCGACGTTCTGTGCCGCAGAGGAAGGCGTGGTCACGTTTTCCGAACCGCACGCCGCCGTCAACGCCATGACGGACACGGCCGTCGCCGCGAGTGAGGCGCTCCGCCAGGAGGTCTTCATCGTCAACTCCCCATAATCACCTGGATGTTGCAGCGCCCGTCTGTGCCGCCGCACGGTCCTAGGTACGGGTGGGGACCACGGAAGTGTTCAACCGCCGCACAAATTTCTTTCCGACCCCTGTGACACGGCGGCTCCGTCTCGTACGCCCGTGCGCATCCGGCCGTGTCCGACGGTCGGCTCGTCAAACGGCCGTACGCCGCCTTCCACTCCTTCGGGGCAATCCTCCCGCGCCCCGGCGCGCCCCCGCCCGCGAGGCCTCATGATCTCCGTCGTGCATGGACCCGAACCGACCCGAACCGCCCTCGCCGCAAGGGTGTTGACCCTGGTGACGCTGACCTGGCTGCTGGCGGGCGCACCGGCGGGCCTGGCAGCGGCCGACGCGTGTGCGTACGCCTCGACGGGGCCCGACGGCACGGAGGCGGTGGCGGTGGCCGGCGGCGACTGGCCGACTCCCCCGGTCTGCCCGAAGCCGACCCCGCCGCCGCCCTGCCCGTCCCCGACGCCCACCCCGCCACCGCCCGCTCCGGCGCCGCCTCCCCCGCCGAAGCCCACCCCGACCCCGACACCCAGGCCGACGCCGAAGCCGCGGCCCACCCCGAAGCCCACCCCGCCACCACCCGCTCCGGCGCCGCGCCCGGCCCCGGCGGCTCCGCTGCCCCGGGTGGTCCCGACCCCCACGCCCACACCGACGCCGACTCCCACTCCGACGCCGAAGCCATCGCCCAAGCCCACCCCGCATCCCTCGGCGTCCCCGGTGAGTTATCCGAAGTACCACGCCCAGCCGCGTCCGCGGCCGGCCACCAACCGGACGCCGCCGGTCGTCTACGTCCTGCTCATCACCCTGCCCGCGGTGGTCGCCATCGTCGCGCTGCGTCCACGCTGATCCCCGGAGGAACCTCTTGTCGGAATGGCTTGTTCTCGTCCTCGCGATGGCGGCGGCCTGCGTCGTCGTCGTCATCATCACGTTCCTGCGCGAACGCTCGGTGTCCGAGGACGAGGACCCCAGTGAGACCCCGGACGTCATCGAGTACATGACGATGTGGATCGGCGTGGTGTACGCCATCGTCCTGGGCCTCGCGATCGCCGGTGTCTGGGAGGCCCGCAGCGCCGCCCAGGACCACGTACAGGCGGAGGCACAGGCGCTGCACGAGATCTCGGAGCGGGTGCGGGTCTACCCGGCGGACGAACGCGACCGCGTCCGGGCCGACGTCCAGGCCTACGTCTCACAGGTCGTCGACGTCGAGTGGAAGACGATGGCCGACCACGAGAAGCTCACCCAGCGCGGCACCGACCTCCTGGAGCGCATCCGCGCGGACGTCACCGACTACCAGCCGAAGACGGACTTCCAGGCGCAGGCCTACCAGCCGCTCGTCGACCAGGTGACCGCCGTGGACTCGGCACGCAACGCCCGTTCGGACTCCACCGGGGCGACCATGCCGTCGGTGGTGTGGTTCGGGCTGCTCGCCGGGGCCGTGATCACCATCGGCATGGTGTTCGCGCTGCAGATCCGGCGTACGACACGGGAGCTGATCCTCGCCGGGCTGTTCTCGGCGCTGATCGCCTTCCTGCTGTTCCTGATCTGGGACTTCGACGCGCCGTACAGCCGCGGTATCACGGCCTCGGCGCAGCCGTTCCTGAACCTCTTCCCGCACCTCAAGGACTGACGGCCCCTCACCGGAGCCGGTCAGCGGGGGACGTCCGCCACGCCGCGGGCGTCCCCCGGTCGCACGAACGGTGTCCCCTGTGCGGCCCACACCGTTGCCCCATTCGCGCGACTGCGATCGCGGGAGCGCACACATGTTCCTAGCGTTTCGGTCATCGAGGTGCATTTACGGCGCAAGCGGAAAAGGTCTGCTGCTGCTCCTCGGGGACCCGGAGGAATCACCATGCGCGCGATACGCGTCGCTTCGGCCGCACTGCTGGGCATCAGCGCCCTCGCCCTGTCCGCGCCGGTCGCCGTCGCGAAGGGCGACGGCAACCACAACATCACGCCGTTCGGCTTCAGCGTCCTTCCCTCGACGATCGCGGCGGGCGGCCAGGTGACCCTGCAGCTCGACCGGGACCAGGGCGGCTGCAAGGGCTCCGCCACGGTCTCCTCCGGGGTCTTCGACACCGTCAGGATCTCGCCGGGGCAGTCCTCGGCGTCGGCGATGGTCGACTGGGACGCCAGGCCGGGCGCGGTGTACCAGGTGACGTTCACGTGTGACGGCGTGAGCGGTTCCACGGGTCTGACCATCGCCTCGGGCCGTACGAACAACAACATCCAGCCGCTCCAGCCGGCCCAGCAGATGCCCCGCGGGGTCCGCGCCGGTGAGGGCGGCAGCATCGCCGGCTTCGACCTCAAGGAGCTCGGCATCGGCGCGGCCCTCATCGCGGGTTCGGTGGGCGCGGCCTACCACTTCTCGCGCCGCCGTACCGGAGAGGACGGCGCCTGACCACGGCCGCCACCCGCACAGGCCTTCGCCCCGGAACCCGCAAGGGTCCGGGGCGAAGGCCTGTCACATGCGCCTGAACTCCGAAGGGGAGGAGGTCAGATCCCGCGCTCGGTGCGGCGGCGCATCCAGAACACCCCGCCGCCCACGACGGCCGCGGCGACCAGGCCGCCGCCGATCGCCATGTCGGTCGGGGTCGCCCCGGCGCTGCTGCTGCCGCCGAGCCCGCCGCGGACACCGCCGATGACGGTGTAGGCATCGTCACGGGTCAGCGAGGAACCGTTGGAGCAGCGGACCGTGATGCTGTACGAGCCCGGGGTGGCCGACCGGCTGATCCTGGCCGTTCCGCTGGACGTCGTACCGGAGTTGCCGAGCAGGGAAAGGTTGGCGGGGCGTTCGAACCCCGGTGAGGTCGCCATGGCGTTGCCGCCGCTGAAGCAGCCGTCGACCGTGACGGTGAGCTGGCCGCCGCGGGCGATCACGCTGGGCAGGGCGACGATGTTGCTGGGGCTGGCGCCCATGCCGTCCGCGACGGCCACCGGGGCGGCGAGCCCCAGGACGGCCACCGCGGCACCGGCGGCAGCCAGGGCACGAGTTGTACGCATGTCATCCTCCGCGGAAGGCGCCCCGGGACCCGTCCCCGGTCGATCGGCGAGAAAACGCCTCCCAGACGCACCCTCAGATGCCTTGCACGCGCCCGCATTTCGAGAATGGTCCGTCCTGGTGAGAGGACACGCCGAAGGAAAAGCGCACAATCGGATATTGCCGCAGGTCACGGACCGTCAGAAAATTCCTGCGGGCGTCAACTCGTATGGCGCACATAAGGATGTCCGGGCCACCCGTTCGCGCTTTCCCCGTCGCCGGTTCCGGCTTCGGGACTTAGCGTTCTCGTATGCGCGATTGACGGGGCGACGGCCGCGTCGAGAGGGGATGGCGAATGTCTGCGTCGGAGCTGTCCGAGCTTGCCGAAGAGGAGGAGCGGCAGAAGAAGCGCGCCCCGTGGGGAGTGATAGCGCTTGTTCTGCTGACCGGTCTCGCGCTCATTCGGAATGGTTCCGGGGAGTTCGACGTGGGACCGCCCCAGCCGGCGACGGCGGCCGCCGCGGACGCCCGCACCGGCCACACCACGTTCGGCAAGGTCCCGGCCCCGCTGCCGTACTCCGTCGCCGACCGGGTGCGGATCCCCGCGATCCGGGTCGACGCCCCGGTCATGCCGGTGGGCCTGGACGCGGACGGCTGGGTGGGCGCCCCGCCGCCGGAGGACCCGAATCTGGCGGGCTGGTTCACCGGCGCCGTCTCCCCCGGCGAAAAGGGCACGGCGGTCGTCGTCGGCCACGTCGACAACAAAATGGGCCCCGCCGTGTTCTACGGACTCGGGGCCCTCAAGAAGGGAAATCGCGTCGAGGTCGAGCGCAAGGACGGAAAGACGGCCGTATTCGAGATCTACGGCATCGAGGTCTTCGAGAAGAAGGACTTCCCCGGCGACCGCGTCTACGCGTCCAAGGGAACTCCGGAACTCCGCGTCATCACCTGCGGCGGCGGTTTCTCCAAGCAGAACGGCTACGACGGGAACGTCGTCGTCTTCGCCCGCCTGGTCGAGGTCCGCTGAGCGTTCCCCGGCCGGGCGGGCGAAGACCCGTCAGGTGGTGGTGCGGCGGCGCGGCAGCGTCATGTGGTAACCGGAGTCCAGCAGGTGCGGCAGGTATTCGCGCAGCGCCTTCACACTCTGGGTCCGGTCGCCCCCGGCGTCGTGCGAGAGCACCACGACGCCGGGGGCGGCGCCGTCCTCGACCGCGTTGACGATGTGCGGGACGCCGGGGGTGTCCCAGTCGAGGGTGTCGACGGTCCACGCGAGGGGTTCCATGCCCATCTCGGAGCCGAGCTGGAAGGTGGCCCGGTTCCAGGCGCCATAGGGGGCGCGGAACCACTGCGGGCGCTCCCCGTAGGCGTCCTCGATGACGTCACTGGTGCGTTCCATCTCCGAGCGGATCTGACCGCGGGTCAACTTGGTGAGCAGCGGGTGGGACCAGGTGTGGTTGCCGACGACGTGGCCCTCGTCGGACATGCGGGCGAGCAGATCCCGGTTCCAGTCGGCCATCTCGCCGCAGACGAAGAACGTGGCGCGGACGTCGTACTCGGCGAGGGTGTCGAGGATGTGCGGGGTGTAGCGGGGGTCGGGTCCGTCGTCGAAGGTCAGGACCATGGTGTTGCCGCGTCCGGACATGCGCAGGAAGGGTTCGTGCCGCACCGGGACGTGGGCGGGGGTGGTGTGGGGCGCGCCGTATCCGGCCACGGGCTGGAGGCGGTAGGAGGAGGGCTTGCGCGTGAGGAGCGGTGGGGGCCCGGCGGCGGGAGCGGTGACCCGGGCCGGGGCGTCGTCCGAGAGTCCGGAGTACAGCAGACCGGCGGTGCCGGCCGCCCCCACGGCAGCGGCGCCGGCGAGCAGGGCCCGTCGGCGCGTGAGCAACTGATCCTTCTTCATGACTCATCAGTCGCCCGCGTGAGCCCCGGCGCCCCACGGCAACACCGGTGCGGCGGCAGGAAAACACCCGCCCGGCCCAGTGAGCTTCTTCGAGTTGGCCACCGATCAGGTGACGGTCCATGAAGCGCAACGAGCGAGGCCCCCGGGCTGTTGATCGAGATGTCTGACGTCTCAACCACGCTGCTCGGGGGCCTCGTTGGTCATCTATCCTGCCGCACTCGACCTGCCCCATGCGCTCGTGGAGTGGGTCACGATGCTCATCGTCACCCGTGAGGGTGACCGGCGCTGCAAGCTCCGCCCGTCCCAGCGCGCGATGGTGGCACTGGTGTACCTGCGCGAACACACGACCCTGGCGAAGATCGCTGCCGGGTTCGGGATCAGCGAGTCCACCGCCCACGCCTACACCAGCACGGTCATCCGCCTGCTCGCCGAACGTGCGCCGGGTCTGCTGAAAGTCCTGCGCGAGGCCGATGCGGACTTCGTCCTGCTGGACGGCACGCTCGCCGAATGCGACCGGGTCGGCGACGGACGGGCCGACTATTCCCACAAACACCGCCGGCACGGAGTGAACGTGCAGGTGGTCACCGACCCGGCTGGCCGGCTGCTGTGGCTCTCGCCCGCATTGCCCGGCCGGGCTCACGACCTGACCGCTGCCCGCACCCACCGGATCATCCGCATCTGCGAGCGCCAAGGCGTCCCCATCCTGGCCGACCTCGCCTACCAGGGCGGCGGCCCCTGGGTGACCACGGGCATCAAACGCAGGCCCCTGCAGGAACTCACCCTCACCGAGAAGACCCTCAACCGGGCCCTGGCCGCGGCACGGGCACCGGTCGAACGCGGCGTCGCACGCCTGAAGTCCTGGCAGATCTTCCGCAGATCCCGATGCAGCCCAAACCGCATGACGTCAATCGCCAAAGCCATCCTCACCCTGGAGCGGCAACGCTGAAGAAGCTCAGTGTTCGCGCGCTCAGCGGCGCCGGACGAGGGGGAACGGCAAGGTCTCACGGATCGTCAGACCTGTGAGGAACATGACGAGTCGGTCGACGCCGATGCCGAGTCCCCCTGTGGGCGGCATCGCGTATTCGAGGGCGTCGAGGAAGTCCTCATCCAGTTCCATCGCCTCGGGGTCTCCCCCGGCGGCGAGCAGCGACTGCGCGGTGAGGCGGCGGCGCTGCTCGACGGGGTCGGTCAGCTCGGAGTAGGCGGTGCCGAGTTCGGTGCCGAACGCGACCAGGTCCCAGCGTTCGGCGAGCCGCGGGTCGGTGCGGTGCTGGCGGGTGAGCGGGGAGACGTCGGTCGGGAAGTCCTTGTAGAAGGTGGGCAGCCGGGTCGGCTCCTCCACCAGCCGTTCGTACATCTCCAGTACGACGTCCCCGCGCCCGTCGTCGGCGCCGTACGGCACGCCCGCGCGGTCGCAGAGCCGGTGCAGGCGGGCCAGTTCGGTGTCGGCGTCGATCTCCTCGCCGAGCGCCTCGGAGATCGCGCCGTGGACGGTCTTGACGGGCCAGGTCCCGGAGATGTCGTACTCCTGGCCGTCCTTGCGGGCGACGGGCGAGCCGAAGGCGGCGGTCGCGGCACCCTGGATGAGTTCGCGGACGAGGTCGAGCATCACGTCGTAGTCGGCGTACGCCTGGTACGCCTCCAGCATCGTGAACTCGGGGTTGTGCTTGTAGGAGACGCCCTCGTTGCGGAAGGTGCGGCCCATCTCGAAGACCTTCTCCATGCCGCCGACGCAGAGCCGTTTCAGGTACAGCTCGGGGGCGATGCGCAGATAGAGGTCGAGGTCGTAGGCGTTGATGTGGGTGGTGAAGGGGCGGGCGTTGGCGCCGCCGTGGATCTGCTGGAGCATCGGGGTCTCGACCTCCAGGTAGCCGCGCTCCAACAGGCCCTGGCGCAGGGCCTGTACGGCGGTGGAGCGGGCGCGGACGACGTCACGGGCCTCCGGGCTCGCGACGAGGTCGAGGTAGCGCATACGGACCTTGGCCTCGGGGTCGGTGAGGCCGCGGTGTTTGTCGGGCAGCGGGCGCAGGCACTTGCCGGTGAGCTGCCAGGAGGTGACGAAGACGGTGGGCTCGCCCTTGTCGCTGGTACCCGCGCGGCCGGTGGCGGTGATGTGGTCGCCGATGTCGGTGTCCGCGGTGAAGCGGTCGAGGTCGGGGCCCGACTCGGCCCGGGTGAGAGCGAGTTGGTGGTCGCCGGACCAGTCGCGCAAGGCGAGGAAGACGATGCCGCCGAGGTCGCGCACGAGCATCACCCGCCCGGCGACGGTGACTTGGTCCCCCGTGCGGACCTCGGCGAGGGTGTGGGTGCGCTGCGGGACGCCGACCGGGTAGGGGTCGATGCCGGCGGCGCGGAGGCGGTCTAGCTTGTGGTGCCGGACACGGACCTGTTCGGGCAGGCCGCTCTCCGGGCCGTCGGCCTCGTCCTCGCTGTCGAGGCCGAGCGCCGACAGGGACGGCAGACCTGCCGTCGTCGCGGGCCGCGGTCCGCTCTTCTGGTGCCCCTTTCCCCAGAGTTGGCGCAGCGACGGTACGGAGACGAAGCCCTCGGCGATGCCGGAGGCGAGGCTGATCCGGGCCAGGGAGGCGGTCTCGCCGTAGCAGATGAAGCGGGGGTACCACTCGGGGTGGTACTTGGCGTTGGAGCGGTAAAGGGCCTCTAGTTGCCACCACTTGGAGAAGAACAGCAGGAGGCGGCGCCACAGGCGGAGGACCGGTCCTGCGCCGATGCGGGCGCCCTCCTCGAAGGCCGAGCGGAACACGGCGAAGTTGAGGGAGATGCGGTGGACGCCCAACTTCGGTGCTGCTGCGCAGAGTTCGGCGACCATGAACTCCATGACCCCGTTGGGGGCGGTGCGGTCGCGGCGCATCAGGTCGAGGGAGACGCCGTCGCTGCCCCAGGGGACGAGGGAGAGCAGGGCGAGCAACTTGCCGTCCTCGCCCAGTGCTTCCACGAGGAGGCAGTCGCCGTCGGCCGGGTCGCCGAGGCGGTCCAGGGCCATGGAGAAGCCGCGTTCGGTCTCGGTGTCGCGCCAGGCGTCGGCGCGGTCGACGACCTCCTCCATCTCCGTGTCGGTGAGGGTGGCGTGGCGGCGGATGCGGCAGGTGGCACCGGCGCGGCGGACCCGGCTCACGGCCTGGCGGGTGACGCGCATGTCGCGGCCGGCGAGGTCGAAGTCGGCGACGTGCAGGATGGCCTCGTCGCCGAGTTGGAGGGCACCAAGTCCCGCGCGGGCGAAGGCTCTCGCCCCGTCCTCGGACGCGCCCATCACCGCGGGGGCCCAGCCGTGGCGGCGGGCCAGGTCGAGCCAGGCGGCGATGGCGTGCGGCCAGGCCTCGCGGTCGCCGACCGGGTCACCGCTGGCGAGACAGACACCGGCCTCGACGCGGTAGGTGACGGCGGCCTTGCCGCTGGGCGAGAAGACGACGGCCTTGTCGCGCCGGGTGGCGAAGTAGCCGAGGGAGTCGTGGCCGCCGTAGGCCTTCAGGAGGGCGCGGATGCGGTCCTCCTCGTCGCCGTGCAGGGCCGCTTCGAGGCGTTGGGAGCGGAAGAGGACGGTGGCCGCGTTGAGGAGGGCGAGCGCGCCGAAGAGGCCGAGGAGGAAGTACAGGGCGCGGGGCGGGCGGCCGTCGAAGGAGCGGCCGGAGACCAGTCCGCCGCAGACCCGGTCGGCGGCCCAGCCGAGGTGCTGGCTCGTGGGCAGGGTGCCGGGGAACAGGGCGACCAGTCCCCAGCCGGCGAGGACCGCGACGGCGAGTCCGACGAGGAGGACGGCGAGGGCCCGCCTGACGGCCGCGCGGCGGGAGGCGGCGTAGAACTGTCTGCGCGCCACGATCAGCAGGACCAGCAGCAGGACGCACACGATCAGGGACGGGAGGGACTCGGCGTACAGGCCCAGGGCCACGCCGAGGGCGTCGGTCAGGACCAGCAGACCTAGGTAGACGACGACCAGCCACCAGGCGATCTTCTTGCGGGCGGCGGTCGCGGCGGCCAGCAGGAAGAGGAAGACGGCGTAGGCGAGGTTGGCGCTGACGGGGACGATCAGCAGGTCGAGGAAGCGGACCACCGGGCGCAGCACGCGGCGCAGCGGGGCGATGAAGGCGAGCAGGACGCAGAGCAGGCCGAGGGCGCCGAAGAAGGTCGCGAAACCCTCGGGCACCCGGCTGAGGAACCCGTTGCCGGGCGGCCGTATCGGACCCTTGGTGTCCTTGGGCCTGGCGGCCTCCACCGTGGCAGTCATGGTTCCGACTGTAGGAACAGGGCGGGCGGCGCGCCCGTCGAGCGCTCCCGGGCGGGTTCAGGACCTGCGGGTTCCGATAACCTCACGGCCGTGACGGAACAGCACTCAACTCAGTTCGAGCGGGGCACGGACGGGCCCAAGGTGATCGTGGCCGGAGTCGACGGCTCCGACTCCTCCCTCCGGGCCGCGTCCTACGCCGCAGGCCTGGCCAGGCGGCAGGGCGCGCTGCTCGCCCTCGTGTACGTGCAGCCGGTGCTGGCGGCGGGCGCGGCCATGGGGGCACCGGTCGCCGACACGACCGACGAGATCGCCGAGAACCTCGTCGCCCAGATCCGCCACGAGACCGAGCGCGTGAAGGGGATATTCGACATCCGCTGGGAATTCCACACGTTCCGCGGCGACCCCTACGGCGGCCTGGTCAAGGCGGCCGACGAACTCAAGGCCGACGCGGTCATCGTGGGCGCCTCGGAGCAGGCGGGGCACCGGATCATCGGCTCGGTGGCGGTGCGGTTGGTGAAGGCGGGGCGGTGGCCGGTGACGGTGGTGCCGTAGCCTCCGGCGGTCGGGCGGTGGCCGGTGACGGTGGTGGCGTCACCGGTGGGGGTGGGGTGGTCGCCGGTGATCGTTGGGCGGTGACCGTGTAGCCGGTGACGGTGGTGCCGTGGCCCGGCGGTGATGCCGTAGCCGCCGGGCGGTCGGGCGGTAGCCGGTGGGGGCGGAGCGGTGGCTGGGCGGGACGCCCAAGCCGCCGACGGCCGTGCCGAAGATGGTGAAGTGGAGCGCTCGCCGGGCGGTGACGCCCTAGCCGACGGCGGCCGCGCCGCAGCCCGGCGGGGACGCCGTACCCGCCGGCGGTAGTGCCATAGCCGGTGGCGATGGGCCGGAGCCGGGCGGTAACGCCGTAGCCACCGGCGGCCGTGCGTAGCCAGGCCGTGATGCCGTAGCCGTCGGCGGTCGTGCCATGGTCAGCCCTCCGCCTCGCTCCGTCAGAGCGCGCCGAGAAAGTCCATCAGGATCTCGTTGAAGCGTTCCGGCTTCTCCATGTTCGGGTAGTGGCCGGCGCCTTCGATGGTCGTGGAGCGGCCGTTCGGGACCGTCCGGGCGAAGCGTTCCGCCATGGCGATGCTGTCGGGCCAGTCGGCGGCGCCGTGGATGGCCAGGACCGGGACGTCCAGCTTGGGGACGCCGGACCACGGGTCGGTCAGCGGGACGTACCAGTCCTTCTCGCCCGGGGTGTGCTTGGAGATCGTGTGGGCGGTCAGTTCGCGCAGGCGGCGGATGACCGACGGGTCGACCTCGGCCACCGTGCGGCGCGGGCCAGCCACCCCTTGCGTGAACTGGTCGAGCCAGCCCGGGATGTCGCCGGTGGTGAGCAACTGCCCGGCGCGGGCCGTGTGTTCCAGCAGCTCCGGGTCCTTGTACTCGAACGCGCTGGTGCCGCCGCCGCTGACGACGATCGCGCGGACCAGCTCGGGATGCTCCAGCGCGGTGTCGGTCGCGACGCCCGCGCCCATGGACAGGCCGACCAGGACCGCGGGGCCGAGGTCCAGGTGGCGCAGGAGGCCCGCCAGGTCGTCGGCCCAGCGGAACGGTCCGCTCGCGTTGGCCGAGAAGCCGTGGCCTCGGATGTCGGGTGCGATGACGCGGAAGTCGGCGGCCAGGGGCGGCAGTTGGTCGTCGAAGACGCGGTGGTCGGCGAAGCCGGAGTGGAGGAGGACCACGGGGTCGCCGGTGCCCACGTCGCGGTAGGCCAGGTCCCCGTCGGCAGATGCGAAGAAGCTCAGTTCCGAAGCAGCTGTCATGACAACCAAGGTGTCATCTTGGCCATGGATTTGGCAACCCAGGTGTCATGATGAGGCCGTGAACGACTCCCCTCCCCCGGCTCCCGCTCCCCTCGCCCCCGACGAACTCGGCCATCGCCTCACCGAGGTGTTCGACCTCGTCGGCCCGCTCTACCGGCGCGCGGCGCGCAAGGTGGAACAGGCCGAACCGGTCGAGGGCGTGTCCGCGGGCGTGCGCGCCGTCCTGAACCTGCTGCGCCTGCACGGGCCCATGACAGTTCCTCAGATGGGCCGCGACCAGGCGCTGAGCCGGCAGTTCGTGCAGCGCATGGTCAACGACGCGGCGGCGCACGGCTGGGTCGAGAGCGTGCCGAACCCGGCGCACCAGCGGTCCTCCCTGATCCGGCTGACCGACTCCGGCCGCTCGACCATCACCGATGTGCTGGGCCGCGAGCACTACCTGATGCGCCAGGTCGGCGGCGAGCTGACGGAGGCCGACGTACGCGCGTGCGCACGGGTGCTCACGCAGATGCTGGCCACGTTCGCGCACGTCGACATCGACTAGGACGCCCCTACTTCCCCATCACCAGCCCGTCCTTCGCCGCGCCCCGGCTCAGCACCGTCTCGCGGATGCGGTCACGGTCGCCGGTCAGGTCGGCGCCCTGGCCGATCGCCTGGTTGACGTCGACGACCCGGCCCGCGTCGATGTCGAACAGCTGCGGGACGAACTCCGCCTTCGTCACCTCCCAGCGCCCACCGGGCCGGGCGGGCGGTACGAAGGTGAAGCGGCCGAGGGTGCTCAGGTTGCCGCCGGGGTCCTGGGTGCCCGCGTTGTCGTACATCTCGCCGGTGATCTGGTCGCCGAGCCCGTAGACCACCCAGGTGCCGTTGACCTTCTCGTACGCCTGCGGGGCGTGGGCCTGGGTGCCGAGGATCAGGTCGATGTCGGGGCGGCCGTCGGTGCGGGCGGCGGTGAGTTCCCTGGCCAGCGCGAGCTGTTGCGGGTCGGGGGCCTGCTGGCCCGCCGTGCCCCAGCGCAGGGAGACGACGACCACGTCGGCGCCCGCGCGGCGGGCGGCCCGGGCGTCGGCGAGGACGCGGGCGGGGTCGAGGAGGTTGACGACCCAGGGCTCGGCGGGCGGGAGCGGGACGCCGTTCGTGTCGGCGGTGTAGGCGAGGTGGGCGACCTTCGCCGGACCGGCGCGCAGCAGGGTGACCGTGCGCGCCTCGGCGTCGGTGCGCGCCGTCCCCGCGTGCCGTACGCCCGCGCGGTCGAGGGTGTCGAGGGTGCGCTGGATGCCGACGGCGCCCTCGTCGAGGCTGTGGTCGGACGCGGTGGAGCAGCTGTCGTAGCCGGTCGCGGCGAGGCCCTGGGCCGCCTCGGGCGGGGAGGTGAGGGCCGCGGTGCCGGTGGAGTCGCCGTAGACGCTCTCGATGTGGCACAGCGCCAGATCGGCGCGGGAGACGAGGGGTTGGACCGCGGCGAGCATCGGCCGGAAGTCGTAGCCGGTGCCACCGGCGTCGAAGCGGGCGCGGTCGACGACGGCGCTGTGCGGGAGGATGTCACCGGCGGCGACGAGGGTGAAGCCGCGGGCGGCGGGCGGCGCCGGGCGGCCGGACGCCTTCAGGTCGTGGTGCTGGGCCTGGCAGGCGGCGGCCGCGGTGAGAAGGCCGGCGACGGCGACGGCCACCTGCTGTCTGCGTGCGATCATCAATTCACCCCACTGTGGTCATATTTACCCACCAATAGGTATGAACTTCACCGTCCCCGCAAACGACTTCCGGCCTCTGATGACCCGTCCGGTGTGCGCGTGCGGCGGATCGCCGGGTGACGCGGACCGTTCGTCGCACCGTTCGTCGACGCGATCGACCGTCCGCCGCAAGCCCCTCGTGCGCCCCCTGTCCCCGAACGTCCCCCTGCGATGCCATACGGCCATGACGGCCGGACCCACGCTCAGAGACGGAACGACCGCCGAGCACGAGCTCGCCGCACTGCAGCGCGAGCACGGCAGGCCGCTCTTCGCGCTGCTGCTCCGGCTCTGCGACGGCGACCGCCAGCGCGCCGAGGACCTCGTCCAGGAGACCCTCGTACGGGCCTGGCAGCACCCCGAGGCACTGCGCGCCGACGCCTTCGAGTCCGTACGGCCCTGGCTGCTGACGGTGGGCCGGCGGCTCGCCATCGACGCGCGCCGGGCCCGGCAGGCGCGACCGCCGGAGGTCGGGGACGCGGTGCTGGAGAACGCACGCGTCTGTGCCGATCACGCGGAACGGTCGGCGGCGACGCTCGATGTGCGGGAGGCTGTGAAGACACTCACTCCGGAGCACCGTGAAGTCCTGGTGCTGGTGTATTTCCACGGGGCGAGTGTGGCGGAGGCCGCGGCAGCACTCGGGATTCCGCCCGGTACCGTGAAGTCCCGCGCGTACTACGCGCTGCGCGCCCTTCGCCGGGTGCTTCCGGGCTATGCGGCCGACCTGCGGTGAAACCAATCCATTAGTCAAACCTCCGTAAAGCGCCTTGCTCAGAACCCGGTTGAGTAATCGGCTGTCCTCATCCGTGTTCCGGACTGGGGGGCTCGGGGTTCCTGACGGAGCCCTGGGCCGGGCGACGCGCACGCACCGGAGGAAGGCAGGAAGGGATGCTGCACAGAGGTCAAGAGAGCACGGACGGCACCGGTGGCGGTGAACTCACCGTCCCCATGGCGTGGTTGTACGCCGAGTACATCGCCGACGAGTTGCTGCGGACCGGCGACCTGATGCCGCCGACGTCCTTCGAGTTCCGCGCGGGTCGGGACGCGCTGGCGCTGACCATCTTCCTGTCCGACACGGACGGCGAGTTGTCCGGTATCCGAGTGGTGACCCAGTTGGAGACCTGGCTTTCGCTCACGGCGTACGACCAGCCGTGGCAGGACTGGGTCGCGACACGTATGTCCAGGTTGACGGCCGAGGCCGCCGAATCCGGCGCGGACGCACCGGACCTGGCGCTCGCGGAGGCCGCCTGGCGCTGGCTGGAGGAGACCGAACTGCTCGCGCCCGATCTGGACGCGGTGCCGGGGCCGGGAGGCGGTCCGGTGACCGGTGAGGACGACGGGCCGAAGGTCTGGACGCCCGCCTGGCAGCTGGGTCTGCCGCTCGGCCATCTCGCCATCCATCTTTTTTGAAATGGGACCAATCCGCGGGCCCGGCCGCTCCGAATCAGTTGCTTGGGATTCTGTGTGCCTTGAGTGATTCGACTGTCTGGTGCGTACCGATGGGAGCAAGGAGTAACCCCACCCGCACCTAACGGCACGAGGATTCGGCATGAGGTCCCTGGAAAGGCATCGCGACGTCGGCGCGTACGCGCTCGGCGTGCTGGACGAGGCGGACGCCTTCCGCTTCGAGGATCACCTCATGGAGTGCACCAGTTGCGCGGCTCATGTGACCGAATTCGGTCCCGCCTCACGGCAGTTGATGCTGTACCGGCGTGCGACGCCGCGCTCTGTGCACCCCATGGCACAACCCGGTCCGCGGCTCCTGGACCGGTTGCTCGGCGAGGTGGCCACGCGCCATCGGGCCGGACGGCGGCGGTTTCTGTACGCCGTGGCGGCCTCGGTGGTGTTCGCCGTGGGCGGTCCCGCGGTGGCGACGCTCGTCGGGCACGGCGACGGTGCCGTGCAACTCACGGCGACCGACGCGAAGTCGGGCGTGTGGGCGCAGGTCACGGCCGCGAACGAGAACTACGGCAGTGATGTGTCCCTGAAGATCAAGGACGGCGCGGGCCCCCGGTCCTGTCGTCTGGTGGTCGTCGGCCGCGACGGTTCCGAGCAGACCGTGACGAGTTGGATGGTGCCCGAGCACGACGCGACGATGATCACGATGCAGGGGGGCTCGGCGATGCACCCCACCGAGATCGACCACTACGACGTGCGGACGGCCGACGGACAGCAGTTGGTACGGCTCACCTCGCACTGAAGTCCCGTCCCGCGGCGGCCAGTTGCCGCAGGGCCCGTGCGGAGGGGGTCCCCGGGTCCGCGGTGACGAAGACGACCTGCTGGTCGTCGTGCGGGACGGTGAGCACATCGCAGTTCACCCGCAGCGGTCCCGCCTCCGGGTGGGTGAGGGTCTTGGTGCGGTGGCCGGGCGCGTGCACCGGGCCGGTCTCCCAGATCGCCCTGAACTCCTCGCTCCCGGCGCGCAGTTCGGCCAGCAGACGGGCGAGTCCCGGGTCGTAGGGGTAGCGGTCGGCGGCGCGCCGCAGCCGGGACACCACGATGTGGCCGAACTCCTCGGCGCTGGAGCTCTCTTGGGGCCGCCCCAGGAACCGCCGACGCGCCAGGTTCGGCCGCGCGTCGAGATCGCCGCCGAGGACGGCACCCGCCAGCGGGTTCCAGGCGATGACGTCGTAGGTGGCGTCGGTGACGATGGCCGCCGTGTCCGGGATACGGCTCAGCAGGGCGGCCACATGCGGGCGGACGGTCCGCACCGGCGCGGCGAGCGGCGTCACCTGTGTCCCCGCCAGCCGGAACAGATGGGTCCGCTCGGCCGGGGTCAGCCGGAACACTCCGGTGAGGGCGTCGAGGATGCGGGGCGACGGACGCGGGCCACGACCCTGCTCAAGGCGGGCGTAGTAGTCGACGGACATGTGGGCCAGCTCGGCGACCTCTTCCCGCCGCAGCCCGAGGGTCCGCCGGGACGGTTCACCGGCCAACCCCACATCGGCGGGCACCAGCGACTCCCGCCGCCCGCGCAGAAATCGGGCCAGTTCCTGCTTGCCGGTCACCGTGCCTCCCTCCGGCAGCCTTCCGGCCGCGCTCCGACCGCCGTCCGCCTGCCGTCCGGCTGACAGGGATCGGTTGTCCCTGGTTCGGCGGCCCCGGCTGCGGAATCGTCGTCCCCATGAACGATTTCACAGCACTCGTCACCGGAGCCAACAAGGGCATCGGCAAGGAAATTGCCCGTCTGCTCGTCGCCGAGGGGTTCACCGTGTACGTCGGCTCGCGCGACGCGGGCCGGGGCGAACGAGCCGTCAAGGAACTGGGCGACGGCGCAAGGCTGTTGATCCTCGACGTCACGGACCCCGACAGCATCGCGAAAGCGGCCCAACAGGTGACCACCCTCGACGTCCTGGTCAACAACGCGGGCATCATGGCCGGCGGAAGCCCGGCACCGGAGGCGGACCCCGACGACTTCCGCCGTACGTACGAGACGAACGTCTTCGGCGTCCTGGCCGTCACCAACGCGTTCCTCCCGGCCCTGCGCCGCTCGCCGCGCCCCCGCATCGTGAACGTGTCCAGCGGCACCGGCTCCCTGACCTGGAGCGCCGACCCGGAGCGGGAGTTCGCCGCCCACGCCGGAGCGGGCGCCGCGTACCGCTCGTCGAAGTCGGCGCTCAACGCCCTGACCCTCTTCTACGCCCAGTCCCTCGCGGCGGAGGGCTTCAAGGTGAACGCCCTCGCTCCCGGCCTACGGGCGACGGACCTCAACGAACGGGCCGCGGCGAGCGACGGGGATCCGGCGGAGGCGGCACGGGGGGCCGTCGACCTGGCGCTGCTCCCGGACGACGGGCCTACGGGGCGGTTCCTGTCGTGGGACGGGACGGGGGTGCCCTGGTAGCTACTTGAGCAGTTTCGACATCCGCCGGTCCGCCAGCGGCTTGCCCCCCGTCTGGCAGGTCGGGCAGTACTGGAGCGAGGAGTCGCTGAAGGAGACCTCGCGGATGGTGTCGCCGCAGACCGGGCAGGGCTCGCCGGTGCGGCCGTGGACGCGTAGGCCGCTCTTCTTCTCCGCCTTCAGGCGGCCTGCCGCCACGCCTCGGGAGCGTTCGATGGCCTCCTTGAGAGTCGAGTGCAGGGCCTCGTAGAGCGTGTGCGTCTCGGCCGGGGTCAGGGATGCCGCCAGTTTGAACGGGGACATCTTCGCCGCGTGCAGGATCTCGTCGCTGTACGCGTTGCCCACCCCGGCGATCAGGGTCTGGTCCCGCAGGGCGCCCTTGAGTTGGCGGCGTTCGTCCTTCAGCAGTTCGGCGAAGCGTGTCTCGTCGAAGTCGTCGGCGAGCGGGTCGGGGCCGAGGCGGGCGACGCCCGGGACCTCCTGCGGGTCGGCGACGACGTACACCGCGAGGCGCTTCTGGGTGCCCGCCTCCGTGAGGTCGAAGCCCTCGCCGGTCTCCAGGGCCACGCGGAGCGCGAGGGGGCCCTTGCCGGGGCGGGGCGGGCCGTCCGGGAGGCGGTCCTTCCAGTGCAGCCAGCCCGCGCGGGCGAGGTGGGTCACGAAGTGCGGGCCGCCGGCCGTCTCGACGTCCAGGAACTTGCCGTACCGGTGCACGGCCACCACCTCGTGTCCCTCCAGCGCGGTGGGCGGAGGGTCGTACGTCTTCAGGACGCTGATGGCGACGGGCAGCACCCGGACGATCTCGTGGCCGACGAGGTGTTCGGTCAGGAAGTCCTTCAGCGCTTCGACCTCGGGGAGTTCCGGCATACGTCCAGGGTGCCATCAGAGACCCGTGGGGTCAGCTCAGGTGCGGTCCGGGACCAGGAACTCGCACCACACGCACTTGCCGCTGCCGCGCGCCTCCACGCCCCACACGTCCGTGAGCAGGTCGACGAGGAGCAGACCTCGCCCGGAGACACCGTTCTCGCCCGCCTCGCGTCGGCGCGGGAGGGCGCTGGAGGAGTCCTCGACCTCGACGCGCAGCCGGCGTTCGGTGCCGTCGAGGACCCTGAGGGTGACGATCGCGGAGCCCTCGGTGTGCATCAGCGCGTTGGTGATCAGTTCGTCGGCGACCAGCTCGACCTCGTCGGAACGCTCGCCCGCGCCCCACGCGCGGACCGCGGCCCGGATCATGTGCCGCGCCCCGGTGAGGGCCTCGGAGTCGCCGGGCGCCACATGCTGCTGGAGCCGCCCGCCGGACTGCGGGGCGTCGAGGCCGCGCCGGCGCAGCAGGAGCAGCGCCACGTCGTCCTCGCCGCCGCGTTCCTCGGCCACGTCGATGAGCAGATCGGCGAGGTCGCGTACGTCGTCGGGGCCGGAGGCGATGAGCGCGGCGAGGGTCTGCATGCCGTCGTCGAGGTCGGCCCCGGGCTGTTCGACGAGGCCGTCGGTGCACAGCAACAGGGTCTCGCCGGGGTCGAGTTCGATGGTGGAGACGGGATATTCGAGCCGCCCGAACTCGGCGGAGAGCCCGAGCGGCAGCCCGCCCACGACGGTCATCCGGCGAGACGTTCCGTCCAACTGCCGGACCAGCGGGTCGATATGGCCGGCCCTGACCACCTGCACCACTCCGGTCGACAGATCGACCTCGGCGTAGAGGCAGGTCGCGAAGCGCTCGGTGTCCAGTTCGTGCAGGAAGACGGAGGCCCGGGCCATCACGGTGGCCGGGGTGTGCCCCTCGGCGGCGTACGCCTTGAGGACGATACGCAGCTGCCCCATGACCGCGGCGGCGTGCGTGTCGTGGCCCTGGACGTCGCCGATGACCGCGCCGACCCGCCCGCCCGGCAGCGGGATCAGGTCGTACCAGTCACCGCCGATGTCCCGCCCGAGCTTCGCGGACCGGTAGCGGACGGCGACGTCGGCGCCAGGGACGCTGGGGATGGCGCGCGGCAGCATCGCCTGCTGAAGACCCTGCGCGAGGTCCTTCTCCTGCTCGTAGAACATGGCGCGCTGCAGGCTCTGCGCGATGCTGCTGCCCAGCGCGACGAGCACGTTGCGCTCGTCCGCCGAGAAACCGCGCCGGTCGTTGTAGAGCAGACCCATCGCACCGATCGGCCGCGCCTGCGCGATCAGCGGCAGATAGGCGGCCGCGGTGATGTTCAGCTCGGTGATGTGCGGCCACAGGAGCGGGTACCGCTCGGCGAACTCCTCCGGGGACTCGATGAACGCCGGGGCGAGGGTCCGAACGACCTCGCCCATCGGGTACTGCTCGTCGATCCGGGTGACCTCCGTGCCGGGCACGAAGCTGTCCTCCGGCCCTTCGGCGACCAGCCGGATACGGCCGGCCTCGACCAGGCCCATGACCAGGCTGGTCGCGCCGAGGTGGACGAGACCGTGGGTGTCCTTGAGGACGTCGATGACGTCCTGGACGGTACGGGCGTGCGCGAGGGCGGCGGTGGTGAGCTGCACGACGTTGGTCTGCCGGCGCAGCGCCGCGTCCTGGGCCGCCTGCTCACGGCGGGCCGCGCTCTCGGCGAGTTCCTGGGTGGCGTCCCTCACGATGCCGATGATCCGGCGCGGGCGGCCCGTCTCGTCGCGCCGGATGTAGCCCTGGGTGTGGGTCCAGCGCAGGGAGCCGTCGCGCAGCCGCATCCGGAAGTAGGCGCCGTAGTTCTCGCTGCCGTCCTTCAGGGCCTGGGAGACGAGACCGTCGAGCCGGTAGCCCTCAGGCGGCGGTACCCGGATCGCCAGCGACTCGGGTCGCCCGTCGTATTCGTCGGGGCGCAGGTCGAAGACCTCGTGGGCCTGGGCGTCCATGTGGAACAGGCCGTTGTCCAGGTCCCAGTCGAAGCTGCCCATGCGGTTGAGCGCCAGGATCGGGTCCGGGTGGGCGGGCCAGTCGTCCGGGAGTGACAGGGCGCTCGCTCCCCGATCAACCATGCGGCCCACCTTGCCAGGATTTGCCCGATTATTCGACTTGTCCGAGCGCTACGGCGGCACCCTGTGCGGTCAGCCGTCGAACACGTTCGTCGGGCTGTCGAAGATGCTGCCGGTGGTGGTGTCGTCGGGGATCAGCCCGCCGCCGTCTGGCAGGTCGGGGGTCTCCGGCACGCTCGGCGGACCGATCTCGTCCGGGGAGTCCTGGCCCTGGGACGGCTCCGCCGCGGAGGGCGTCTCGGTGCTCGGGGTGGCTCCGCGCGGCGAGGGGGTGGACGTGCTGCCGGGCGGGCTGGTCGTCGGGGTGGCCGTGACGGTGGCGGCGGGGCAGTCCGTGGGACCCGGGGAGGGTGCCTCACCCGGTGCGTTGCCGGTCGCGCCCGGGGTGACCGTGACGGTCGGGGTGACGCAGTCGGTGGCGGACTTCTCCGGGGCGGCGCTCCGGCCGTCGCTCGGGGACGCGCTCCCGTCGCCCGGAGAGACACCCGGAGAGGTGCTCGCGCTGCTGCTGGGCGAGGGACTCGTGTCGCCAGGCGAGGCACTGGACCCGCTGTCGTGCGGTCGCGGCGACGGACCCGTACGGGACGGTGTCGGCGTCGGCGTCACATGCGGCGGCCGGGGTACGACGTGGTCGTGGTGGGGCCCGCGATGACCGAGGGGCCGTTCGATCCACGTGTTGTCGACGATGTTGATGATCGTGATGTTGGTGATCACCTGAGGTGCCGGGGTCACCACGACCACCTCGGCAGGCCGGAACCCGGACCAAGGCCGACCGTTGTCTGCCATCGCACCCTGGCTCGCCGAACCCGCCTTGAGCGGGTTGCCGCAGGCGCAGCGAACGCGGGGCACGCCCCGGTTGTCGACGAGGACGGCGGTACCGGCCTGGAGGACCGACTGGAACCCGGTCACCTGAGCGTCCCGGAACCCGTGGTTGGTGACCTGGGTGTCGGCGCGCAGCACGACCGAGGTCAGCCCGCGCAGATAGCCGGGGATCCCGCCCGGGGAGATCCCCTCGGCCTGCGCGAAGGCGCGGGCCTTGGCCTGGTCGCGGGTGAGATAGGAGATCTGCCGCTCGACGTCACAACTGCCGGTCCGCGCGGTCCCGCCGTACAGGCCCGGTGTGGCGCCGGAGACGGAACGCACACGGCCGGAGGGCGTGGACACGGTCCCCGTGGGTGTCGCCTGCGGAGGCGTCGACTTCCGAGGTGTCGATTGCGGCGTTCGGGTGACCCGTGGTGGGACGCTCGGCGCGGTGGCCGTGGAGTCCGTGAAGGGGTCGGGGCCCTGTGCCGCGACGGGCTGCAGGAAGACCTCGCCGCTCGACTTCGTGTCCTTGCCGCCGTCGCCGCCGCACCCGGCGACGAGGAGCGTCGCCGAGAGCGCGCAGGCAGTGGCGATGGTTCCGGTGGATGTGCGCACCGTGTTCTCCCGCCTCAAGCCGGGTGATTCGCCACTATTGTCTGCTTCACTCACTTGGGTTACGCAACCGGAGGCATGGAACGCGGAGAGTGACGGCCTGCTCAGGCGCGACGACGGAGGGAGGAACGCACGGTCATGGCATGGTTCACCGCGCCCGACTACTGGCTGAGCCGACTGGTCTTCCAACGAGCTCTGGCCGGCGTCTACCTGATCGCGTTCCTCACGGCGGCCCGCCAGTTCCGCGCGCTGATCGGCGAACGCGGCATGCTGCCGGTCCCCCGCCTCCTCGCCCGGATGCCGTTCCGCCAGGCCCCGGGCATCTTCCAACTCCACTACACGGACCGCTTCTTCGCGGCCTGCGCGTGGACGGGCTGCGCGGTGTCCGCCGCACTGGCCGCCGGGCTCGACTCCCGACTCCCGCTCTGGGCCGGGATGTTGCTGTGGCTCGCGCCGTGGGTGCTGTACCTGTCGATCGTCAACGTGGGCCAGACCTGGTACGCGTTCGGCTGGGAGTCACTGCTGCTGGAGGTCGGCTTCCTGGCCGTCTTCCTCGGCAACGACAAGGTGGCCCCGCCGGTCGTGGTGCTGTTCCTGCTGCGCTGGATCCTGTTCCGGGTGGAGTTCGGCGCGGGGCTGATCAAACTGCGCGGCGACGCCTGCTGGCGCAAGCTGACCTGCCTGGACTTCCACCACGAGACGCAGCCGATGCCGGGCCCGCTGAGCTGGTTCTTCCACCACCTCCCCCGCCCCCTGCACCGGGTAGAGGCAGCGGCCAACCACGTCACCCAACTCATCGTCCCCGTCCTGCTGTTCACCCCTCAGCCCATCGCGACGGCCGCCGCGTCCCTGATGATCGCGACCCAGCTGTGGCTGGTCCTGTCCGGCAACTTCTCCTGGCTGAACTGGATCACCATCGTGCTGGCCCTGTCCGCGATCCGCTTCCCGCACACACCACCGCCCGTACCCGACCCACCCGTCTGGTACGAGGTCGTGGTCTTCACGGTCGCCGCGCTGCTGCTCTGGCTCAGCCACCGCCCGGTCCGCAACATGATCTCCCGCCGCCAGATCATGAACCGCTCCTTCGACCCGCTCCATCTGGTCAATTCCTACGGCGCGTTCGGCACCGTCAGCCGCATCCGCTACGAGGTGGTGGTCGAGGGCACGGCGGACGCCGTACCCCGCGAGGACTCCGGCTGGCGGGAGTACGAGTTCAGGGGCAAGCCGGGCGATCCACGGCGCTGGCCACGCCAGTTCGCGCCGTATCACCTGCGGCTGGACTGGATGATGTGGTTCGCGGCCCTCTCGCCCGGCTACGCCGACCCGTGGTTCGGCGCCCTGGTGGAACGCCTCCTGGAGAACGACCGGGACACGCTACGGCTGTTGCGCCGCTCCCCGTTCCCGCCCGACGCGCCCCCGCACTTCGTCCGGGCCCGTCTCTTCCGCTACCGCTACACGAGCTGGCGGGAGTTGCGGGAGACGGGCGCGTGCTGGGAGCGGACGTTCGTGCGGGAGTATCTGCCGCCGACGCGGTTGGCGGCAGAGAGTCAGAGGCCGTAGGCGCGGGTGGCGGTGCCTTCGAAGACCTCGGTGCGTTCGGCCGCACTGAGGTCATCCGTCAACTCGCCTGCTGCATCGGCGACTTGGCCGTACGTCGCCGCCAGGGTGCAGACCGGCCAGTCCGAGCCGAACATCAGGCGGCTCGGACCGAAGGCGTCGAGGGCGGTGTCCGCGTAGGGGTGCAGGTCCTCCGTGCTCCAGGTCTTCCAGTCGGCCTCCGTGACCAGGCCGGACAGTTTGCAGTACGTGTTGGGGAGCGCGGAGAGGGAGCGGAGGGAGGTCGCCCAGGGTTCCAGTCGACCCGAGGCGACGGGCGGTTTGCCCAAGTGGTCGAGGACGAAGGTGAGTTGGGGCAGGGAGGCGGCCACCTCCACGGCGGCCGGGAACTGGTGGGGCAGGACCAGCAGGTCGTAGACGAGCCCCGCGTCGGCGACCGCGGTGAGGCCTCGGCGAACGTCCGGGCGCAGCAGCCAGTTCGGGTCGGACTCGCCCTGTACCTGGTGGCGGATGCCCTTGAGGTAGTGGCCGCCGGGGAGTTCGCGCAGGCGGGCCAGTTCGTCGGTGATGTCCGGGCGGGTGAGGTCGGTCCAGCCGACGACTCCGGCGATCAGGTCGTGCGCGTCGGCGAGGGCGAGGAACTCCGGGGTCTCCTCGGCGACGGTGATGGTCTGGACGAGGACGGTTCGGTCGACGCCGGCCGCCCGTGCCTCGGGTTCGAGGTCGGTGACGGTGAAGTCCCGGCGCAGGGGCTGGAGTTCGGGGCCGGTGATCCAGTCCTGGTCGCGGACCGAGAGTTCCCAGACGTGGTGGTGGGCGTCGACCGTCATGGCAGCTCCCATACGACGGGCAGGCCGGCGTCGGCGCCCTCGCCGGAGTAGTCGTGCACCACGGTGAGGAGCTGCGCCATGCGGGCCTGCCATGCGACGTTCACCGGGAGCTGGTCCAACTCGGCTAGCAGGCGGGCGTAGTCGTCGCATTCCAGGACGTGGAAGAGGTCGGTGCCGCTGCGCCAGATCGTCCAGGAGGTGGCACCGGCGGCGCGGATCGCGGCGGTGAGTTCCTTGGGGACGTCGAGGTGGGCGTTCTCGTACTCGGTGATGCGGTCGGGGCGGACCTTGGTGTGCAGGGCGACTCTCATGACGCCTCCTCGGACGGTTCCTCGGCGAGGGCGAGGTCCAGGTCGGGAACTGGAGCGTCGGCGGACAGGAGACCCGTGTCCCGCAGTTCCTGCCAGAACCCGGCGGACACGGCAACGGCGAACTGCTCGGCGCAGTCCCGCACTTCGGCCTCCGACCGGGCCCCGACCAGGACGCTGGCCACGGCCGGGTGGGCCGCGCAGAAGGCCAGAGCGGCGGCGCGCAGAGTGATGCCGTGACGCTCGGCCACGTCCTTCATGCGCAGGGCGCGGTCCAGCAACTCCCCTGGCGCCTGCGCGTAGTTGTACGTCGCGTCCGGCTTCGGGTCCGCCAGCAGACCGGAGTTGAAGGCCCCGCCGATGACCACCGACTTACCCCGTGCGACCGCCGCCGGGAGCAGTTCGGCGAGGGCGCTCTGGTCGAGCAGGGTGTAGCGGCCCGCGCACAACACGACGTCCACGTCGGTGTCCTGGACGAACCGGGTGAGCATCTCGGCCTGGTTCATGCCCGCGCCGATCGCGCCGACGACACCCTCCGCGCGGAGCTTCTCCAGGGCCGGATAGCCCTCGCGGAAGGCCTGTTCGGCGTGGTCGTCGGGGTCGTGGAGGTAGACGATGTCGACGTGGTCGAGGCCGAGCCGGTCCAGGCTGGCGTCCAGGGTGCGGCGTATCCCGTCGGCGCTGAAGTCCCAGACGCGGCGCTGGGTGGCGGGCACGGCGAAGCCGTCGGCGAGGTCGTCGCCGGTCGCCGTCTCCACGGGTTCCAGGCGTCGGCCGACCTTCGTGGAGATCGTGTACTCCGCGCGCGGGCGGTCGCGCAGCGCGGCTCCGAGACGGCGCTCGGAGAGGCCGATGCCGTAGTGGGGCGCGGTGTCGAAGTAGCGAATCCCTTGCTCCCAGGCCGTGTTGACGGCCCGGTGCGCCTGTTCGTCGTCGACCTCTGTGAACAGGTTGCCGAGGGGGGCGGTACCGAGGCCGAGCCCGCCGATCTCGACCCCGCTCTCCCCGAGGGCGCTCACTGGCCCACCGGCCGCAGCCGCAGGCCCTGCATGCCGCCGTCCACGGCGAGGGAGGTGCCGGTGGTGGCGCCGGACAGCGGGCTCGCCAAGTAGGCGACGGCGCCCGCGACTTCGGCCGCCGAGACGAGGCGGCCGGAGGGCTGGCGGGCGGCCAGGGCGGCGCGTTCGGCGGCCGGGTCGGAGGCGGAGTCGAGGAGGCGGCCGACCCAAGGGGTGTCCGCCGTACCGGGGTTGACGCAGTTGACGCGGACGCCCTCGCGGAGGTGGTCGGCGGCCATGGCGAGGGTGAGGGAGTACACGGCGCCCTTGGTGGCGCTGTACAGGGCGCGTTGGGGCAGTCCCGCCGTGGCCGCGATCGAGCAGGTGTTGACGATCGCCGCGTGGGACGACTCACGCAGGTGCGGGAGGGCGGCCCGGGCGACGCGGACCATGCCGAGGACGTTCACGTCGAAGACGCGGTGCCATTCCTCGTCGTCGTTGTCCTCGACGGTGCCCTGAGCGCCGATGCCCGCGTTGTTGACCACCACGTCGAGGCCGCCGAGGTCCGCGACGGCGGCGGCCACGGCCTGTCGTACGGACGCGTCGTCGGTGACGTCGGCGCGGTAGCCGAGCAGCGGCTTCTCGACGCCGGACGGGTCGAGGTCGAGCACCGCGACCAACGCGCCGCGTTCGGCGAGGAGTTCGGCGGTGGCCCGGCCGATGCCGGAGGCGCCGCCGGTGACCAGGGCCTTGAGGCCCTCGAAGTCGGTCATGCCGCGTGTCCCTTCTGGCGGTCGAGGTCGGCGGCCCAGAAGGTGCCGCCGGGGAACGTGTAGCGCGCGATGGACTCGGGACGCATGGTGGCCGAGAACCCGGGTGCGGTGGGTGCCATGTAGTGACCTTCGCGGATCACCACCGGATCGAGGAAGTGGTCGTGCAGATGATCGACGTACTCGATGACGCGGTCGTCGGTGGTGCCGGAGACGGCGAGGTAGTCGAACATCGAGAGGTGCTGCACGAGTTCGCACAGTCCGACGCCACCCGCGTGCGGGCAGACGGGGACGCCGAACTTGGCGGCCAGCAGCAGGATCGCGAGGTTCTCGTTCACCCCGCCGACGCGCGCCGCGTCTATCTGGAGGATGTCGAGGGCGCCCGCCTGCAGCAACTGCTTGAAGACGATGCGGTTCTGGACGTGTTCGCCGGTGGCGACCTTCACCGGGGCCACGGCCGCGCGGATGGTGGCGTGGCCCAACACGTCGTCGGGGCTGGTGGGTTCCTCGATCCAGTACGGGTCGAACTCGGCGAGTGCCTTGGTCCAGCGGATCGCCTCGGCCACGTCCCAGCGCTGGTTGGCGTCGATCGCCATCCGGATGTCGGGCCCGACCACCGAACGGGCCACCCGGCAACGGCGGATGTCGTCGTCGAGGTCGGCGCCGACCTTCAGCTTGATCTGCCGGAAGCCGTCGGCCACGGCCTGCACAGCGAGCCGGGTGAGCTTCTCGTCGTCGTAGCCGAGCCAGCCGGGAGAGGTGGTGTAGGCGGGGAAGCCGCGCTCCAACAGGATGTTCCTACGGCCTTCCGCGCCCGCTTTCCCGCGGCGCAGGATGTCGAGGGCCTCGTCCGGGGTGAGCGCGTCGGTGATGTACCTGAAGTCGATCTGGCTGACGAGCCATTCGGGGTCGGCGTCGGCGAGGAGCTGCCACAGCGGTTTGCCGGCGCGCTTGGCGGTGAGGTCCCAGGCCGCGTTGATCACGGCGCCGATCGCCATGTGCATCACGCCCTTCTCGGGTCCCAGCCAGCGGAGTTGACTGTCGCCGATCAGCTCGCGGTTCAACGACCCCGGATCCGCGCAGAGTTCGTCCACGGACCAGCCGACCACATGGTCCCGCAGCGCGTCGATCGCGGCGACCTGGACATCATTGCCCCGCCCGATGGTGAAGGAGAACCCGTGCCCCTCGTGCCCGTCGGCCGCGTCGGTGCGCAGCACTACGTACGCGGCCGAGTAGTCGGGGTCCGGGTTCATCGCGTCGGAGCCGTCGAGCTCGCGCGAGGTGGGGAAGCGGATGTCGTAGGTTTCGACCGCGGTTACGCGGACGAGGGGGCCGGGGGTCGGGGACACGGAGGGCCTTTCGGTCGGGAACAGGGATCCGGTGCCGTGCGGGTGCCGGAGGCCGGTGGGGTCAGTCCTGGGCGCGGCCGGTCGTCACGCGGGCGATCATGAGGGCGACCAGGATGATCCCGCCGTAGATGGCCTGGATCCAGAAGGACGGGACCTGGGCGAGGGTGAGGAGGTTCTGGACAACTCCCAGGAGGAGTACGCCTGTCAGAGCGCCGAACATGGTGCCCTTGCCGCCGTCGAGGCTGATGCCGCCGATGACCGCGGCCGCCATCACGGTGAAGATCATGTTGTTGCCCTGGTTGGCGCTGATCGCGCCGACGTAGCCGGTCTGCATGATGCCGCCGACCGAGGCGAGGACACCGGCGACGACGGAGACCCCGAGGAGCATCCGGTCGACGCGGATGCCCGCCGCGCGGGCCGCCTCCTGGTTGCCGCCGATCGCGTACAGGGCGCGGCCGACGCGGTGGTACTTGAGCACGAACCCGGCGACCGCGAAGCAGACCGCGGCCAGCCACACCGACATCGGGACGTTCAGGAAGGTGCTGGTGGCCAGGGTGAAGAAGGAGTCGGGCATGCCGAACAGCGTCTTGCCCTTGGTGGCGCCGACCAGCAGACCGCGCAGCACGATCAGCATGGCGAGGGTGACGATGAAGGCGTTGAGCTTGAACTTCACCACGAGGATGCCGTTGAAGGCGCCGATGATCCCGCCGACCACGAGGATCGCGACGAGGGCGAGCGGCGCCGACCATTCCGTGCCCCAGCCGGACTCTGCCGTCGGGAGGACCAGCAGGGCGCCGATGGCGGGCGCGATGCCGACAACCGACTCCAGCGACAGGTCGATCTTGCCGGTGATGAGGATCAGCGACTCGGCGAGGACCACCATCGCGAGCGCGGCGGAGGCGCCCAGGATGGAGATCAGGTTCCGTTCGGTGAGGAACGAGTCGTTGACGATCGCGCCGAGCACCAGGAGCACCAACAGGGCTGGTACGAGGGCGAGTTCACGGGCCCGGCGGAGCAGGACCGTGCGGGCCGAGCCCGCCCCGGTGGCGCGTGGGACGGCGAGCGGCGGGGCCGCCTTGGTGTCAGCCATGGTCCACTCCTTCGATGGAGGCGATCAGCTCGTGGTCGCGCCAGCCCGCCGGGTGCTCGGCGACGACACGGCCGTGGAAGAGGACGAGGACGCGGTCGCAGCGCCGCAGGTCGTCGAGTTCGTCGGAGACGACGAGCACGGCGGTGCCGTCGTCGCGGGCGCTGTCCATGCGGGCGAGCAGTGACTCCTTGGACTTCACGTCGACGCCCGCGGTGGGGTTGATGAGGACCAGCAGCCTGGGGTCGGAGGCGAGCGCGCGGGCCATGACGACCTTCTGCGCGTTGCCGCCGGACAGGTCGGAGACGGGCTGTTCGGGGCCCTCGGTGTGGATGTCGAGGCGGTCGATCAGCTCGGTGGCGAACACGCGCTTGCGCTCGGTGCCGACGAACCCGAAGCGGCCGAGCCGGTCCAGGACCGTCATCGTGGCGTTGTCCCCGATGGACATGCCGAAGACCAGTCCCTGCCCGTGCCGGTCGCGCGGCACGCAGCCGACACCGGCCTTCAGAGCCGCCTGCACATCCCCGAACGGCAGCTTCTCGCCGTCGAGTTGGGCGGTTCCGCCGGTCGGTGTGTACAGCCCGGTGAAGGACTCGGCCAGCTCGATCTTGCCGCTGCCGCTCGATCCGGCGAGTCCGACGACCTCACCACGACGCACGGTGAGGTCGACGTTCTCGTACGACTCGGAGGTGAGTCCGCGTGCGTCGAGGAGGACGGGCGCCTCGGTGTCCAACTCCCTGAGCTGGACCTCCAGTTCGGCGATCGACTCCCCCGCCATCGCCTCCACCAGCGCCCGGCGCGGGAGGTCGGCGACCGGTGCGGTCGTGATCCAGCGGGCGTCGCGCAGCACGGTGACGGTCTGGCACACCTCGTACACCTCCTGGAGGTGGTGCGAGATGAACAGGAAGGTGACACCGGACTCCTGCAGCGCCCGCATGCGGGTGAAGAGCCGCTCGATCTCCCGGTTGTCGAGCTGCGCGGTCGGTTCGTCGAGGACGATGAACCGGGCGCCGAAGCTCAACGCCCGGGCGATCTCCACCATTTGGCGGTCCTCGACCTTGAGGTCGGCGGTGCGCGCCTCGGGGTCGACGTGCACGTCCCAGGTGTCGAGCAGTTCGGCGGCCTCGGTGCGCAGCCGGCGCCAGCTGATGATTCCGCCCCGGGACTGCGGCTGACGGTTGATGAAGAGGTTCTCGGCGACCGTCAACTCGGGGACGACCGTGGGCTTTTGGTAGACGCAGGCCACCTTGGCGCGCCAGGCGTCGCGGTCGGTGAGCGGGGGCGCGGGCTCGCCGTCGAAGCGGACCGTGCCCTCGTCGGGGGCCTGGAGTCCGGTGAGGACGGTGACGAGGGTGGACTTGCCGGCGCCGTTGCGGCCGACGAGGGCGTGGGACTCGCCGGGCAGTACGGTCAGTCGGCCGTCGGCGAGGGCGACGGTGGGGCCGTACCGCTTGACGATTCCCGTCGCCTCCACCAGCGGAGTGGTCACTGGAGTACTCATTTGACCGTGTTGCCCCAGAGCTTGGGGTCGTCGACGTTGTCCTTGGTGACCAGGGGCGCGGGGAGTTGGTCCTCCAGGATGCCGCTGGGCAGCTTGACGATCGTGGAGTCGTGGTCGGTGGGGCCGGGCTTGAAGGTCTTCCCCGCCATCGCCGCCTTGATGTAGTACATGCCGTACTTGGCGTAGGCGTCGGCCGGCTGGGACACGGTGGCGTCGATCTCGCCCTTGCGGATCGCGTCGAACTCCTGCGGGATGCCGTCGTTCGAGACGATCATGATGTGCCCGGCCTGGCCCGCCTTCTTCAACAGGCCCTTGGACTTGAGGGTTTGGAGGGTGGGCGCGAGGTAGACGCCGCCCGCCTGCATGTAGATGCCCTTGATGTCGGGGTTGGCGTTGAGGAGCGTGTCGAGCTTCGAGGCGGCCGTGTCGGACTCCCACTTGGCGGGGATCTCCAGGACCTTGAGCTTCGGGTACTTCTTCTTGACGCAAGCCCTGAACGCCTCCGACCGGTCACGGCCGTTGACGGACGCGAGATCGCCCATGATCTGCACGACCTTGCCGCTGGTGATGTGCGCGCCGAGGTACTCGCAGGCCTTCTCGCCGTACGCGACGTTGTCGGCGCGCACGACCATCGCGACCTTGCCCTTGTCGGGCGCCACGTCGACGGCGACGACCGGCACGCCCTTGCGCTCGGCCTGGTCAAGGCCGGCTTCGATGGCGGCACTGTCCAGCGGGGCGACGACCAGGCCCTTGACGCCCTGGTTCAGCTCGTTGTTGATGTCGGTGATCTGCTGCGAGGGGTCGCTGTTGGAGTTGACCGTCTTCAGCGCCTGGACACCTTCGGACTTCGCCATCTTCGGCACATAGTCGTTGTACGACTGCCAGAACGGCGAGGTCAGCAGCGGCAGGATCACCCCCACCTTGCCGGTGCCGCCACTGGCGCTGCTTGCACCAGTGTCCTTGGTGCTGCCGCATGCCGTGAGCGCGAGGGTGCCGCACGCGGCCGCTGCCGTCGCACGCACCGCCCACGCGGTCAGTCGTCTGCCTTGCCGTCCGTTCCGCACTGTGCTGCCGGCCATCTGTCGGGCTCCTCATCGAGCGTGTTCGAGCAGTTGCCGGAATATTTATCAGACCACTTCGGGGCTACAACACCCTCAGGAGCCAAAAATTCGCGGTTTCTGGCCGTAGTGGTCCGACCACATCCGTGACTAGACTGCGCGGACCGGCGACAGGAGGAGTGGCGTGGACGAGACCCTGCCGAGCGAGACGGAACCGGGGGCCGCTGCGCCGAAGGGCACGGTGACGCAGCGCGCCATCGACTCGATCAAGGCGTTGATCGGCGAGGGCCGCCTGGAGCCGGGGCAGCGGCTGCCCACCGAGCGCGATCTCGCGGCCCAACTGGGCATCTCCCGCAGCTCGATGCGCGAGGCGATCCGCGCGCTCACGGTGCTGGGCGTGCTGGAGGCGCGGCACGGTTCGGGCATCTACGTCACGCAGTTGGAGGCCGGCGACCTGCTGGAGACCTTCGGTGTCGTCGCCGATCTCTCGCGGGGCCCGGGTCTGGTGGAGCTGCTGGAGGTCCGCCGCATCCTGGAGTCGACGGCGACGGCCCTGGCCGCGGCCCGCATCACGCCGGACCAGCTGGCCGAGGTCGAGAAACACCTCACGGCGATGAACGCCACCGACGACCCGGAGGAGATCCTCGCCCACGACCTCGCCTTCCACCGCGAGATCGCGGCCGCCGCCGGCAACGACACCATGGCCGCGATCCTGGAGGGCCTGTCGTCCCGGACGTTCCGGGCCCGGGTCTGGCGCGGCTACCAGGAGGAGGACGCCTTCGCCCGCACCCGCCGCGAACACGCCGCGATCCACCGGGCGTTGGTCGCCCGCGACCCGGAGGCGGCCCGCGCGGCGGCGGCCTCGCACGTGGGCGAGGTGGAGGAGTGGCTGCGGGCGCAGCTCGGGGCGTAGCAGCGGGGGTTCGGAGCCCGGGGCGACTAGTTGGAGGGCACCCGCGCTGTCCTGGCTTTCAGGCGCCTGCGGCGAACAACGGAGGGTACCTCCCCTGAGCCGGCACTCAGACGCCCGCGGCGGACAACGAAACACACCCGCACGGTCTCGGGGCGCCCGCAGCGAGCAGCGCAGGACACCCGCCCCGTCCCGGCATTCACGCGCCCCCGGTGGGCAGCGGCGGTTCGCCGCGTTGGCCCTGGACCTCCGCCCATCCGCGCAGTTCGCTGGTGCCCACCTCGTCTATCGCCCGGTGCAGGGCGGCCCGCGCGTTCGCGTCGCGCTCGCTCTGCGGGAGCAGCAGGTAGTGGTCGATCGCCCGCCGCAGGCCCTCCCGTGCCTGTGCGGCCAGGACCCAGCGCGAGCCGGGGCTGAACAGCTGGCGCATGCCGGTGAAGAAGACGGCGCTGCCCGCGATCAGGGCGGTGAGCCAGGCAGGCGCGTGCAGTCCCGCCGCCACGACCGTCGCGGACGTGGCGGCGAGAGCGCCGAGTTCCGTCGTGTAGTGCAGCCACCTGGCCCGGTCGCACGCCCCCGCGTAGAACTCCAACTCCTGCCGGGCAAGCCCCAGGAGAGGATCGGGTTGGGAGGCCCAGGCCTGGCCGACGGCCGTTCTTCGTCTCATCGCCACATCATCGGGCGATCACGGCCGCCGGCGAAAGGCGTTCCGGCTCAGGACCGCCGAAGCCGCAGCGTCACCAGCTCGAACGGGCGCAGTCGCAAGGTGAGTTGATCGCCCTCGCGGGTCACCTCCTTGGCGTCGGCCGACGGCCGCTCCAGCAGGTCTACGACCTCCACCGCGTCGAACTCGAAGCCCACCGTCAGTGTCGCCCTCGCCCGTCCCCCGTGCGCCTCGTGGAACCGCACCACGACGTCACCGCTTCCGTCGTCGGCGAGCTTCACCGCCGTGACGACGACCGCGTCCCGGTCGACGCTCACCAGCGGCGCGACCTCCTGCCCGCCCTCGACCCGCCGCTCCGGCAGGTTGATCCGCCACCCTTCGCGTACGGCGTCGCCGATGCCCGCCCCGGGCACCAGTGCGTGCCGGAAGCGGTGGACGCCCTGGTCGGTCTCGGGGTCCGGGAAGCGCGGGGCGCGGAGGAGGGAGACGCGGACCGTGGTGGTCGTACCGTTGTCGCCGTCGCCGCGGACGGTACGGGTCACGTCGTGGCCGTACGTCGAGTCGTTGACGACGGCGACGCCCCAGCCCGGTTCCTCCATGTGTACGAAGCGGTGGTTGCAAGCCTCGAACTTGGCCGCCTCCCATGAGGTGTTGGTGTGCGTGGGCCGGTGGAAGTGCCCGAACTGGGTCTCGGACGCGTACCGTTCGGCGTGCACGTCCAGCGGGAAGGCGAGCTTGAGGAACTTCTCGGTCTCGTGCCAGTCGACCTCGGTGTCGATGAGCAGCCGCCGTTCCCCGGGGGCCAGGGACAGGAGTTGGGTGACCTTGGACGCGCCGAAGGACCGTTCGATCCGGACGGCGTTCCCGTCGGCCACGACCTCGTCGGCGTCCGTGAGATCGGTGACCGTGTTGCGGTAGAACTCGTCGACGTCCCAGGCGTCCCACATGTTCGGGAAATCCGGGTGGAGTTGGAGCAGGTTCGCGGCCCGGCCCGGGGCGATCGTCTCGCGGTCGGCCTCGATGTCGTAGGCGGAGACGACGAGTCCCCGGCCGTCGATCTCGACGCGGAGGAGGCCGTTCTCCAGTACGTGTCCGCCGCCGACCCGGGTCGCGAGTGCCGTCTCGCCCTGGACCGCCGGGGTCTGGGCGCCGCCCGCGGGGACGCCTTCGCGGCTGTGCGGCGCTGAGTTGAAGAGGAGGGGGGTCGTGCCCTCCCCGGCCAGCGCGCGCTGGGCCGCGTCGATGATGCCGTTGAGTTCCGCGGCGATCCGCTCGTAGGTCCGGCGGGCCTCGCGGTGCACCCAGGCGATGGACGAGCCGGGCAGGATGTCGTGGAACTGGTGGAGCAGCACCGTCTTCCAGATCCGGTCCAAGTCCTCGTACGGGTACGGGAATCGGGCCCGGACGGCAGCCGTGGCCGCCCACAACTCCGCCTCGCGCAGGAGGTGTTCGCTGCGTCGGTTGCCCTGCTTGGTCTTGGCCTGGCTGGTGAGGGTGGCGCGGTGGAGTTCGAGGTACAACTCGCCCACCCAGACCGGGGGTTCGGGGTACTCGGCCTCGGCCTTCTCGAAGAACTCCTTCGGCGTCTCCCAGGCCACGGTCGCGGAGCCTTCGAGGTCGCGCAGGCGGGCCGCCTTGGCGACCATCTCGCGCGTCGTGCCGCCGCCTCCGTCGCCCCAGCCGGTGGGGGCGAGGGAGTGCCGGGCGACGCCCTTGTCCTTGAAGTTGCGTGCCGCGTGGGCGATCTCGCGGCCCTGCATGGAGCAGTTGTAGGTGTCGACGGGCGGGAAGTGGGTGAAGATCCGGGTGCCGTCGATGCCCTCCCAACGGAACGTGTGGTGCGGGAACTTGTTGGTCTGGGACCAGGAGATCTTCTGTGTCAGCAGCCACTTGGAACCGGCCGCCTTGATGATCTGCGGCAGTCCGGCGGCGAAGCCGAAGGTGTCGGGCAGCCAGGCCTCCTCGTTCTCGATGCCGAACTCGTCGAGGAAGAACCGCTTCCCGTGCACGAACTGACGGGCCATCGCCTCCGAGCCGGGCATGTTGGTGTCCGACTCGACCCACATGCCACCGGCCGGCACGAACCGCCCGTCCGCCACCGCCTTCTTGACCCGCGCCCACACCTCGGGCCGGTACTCCTTCACCCAAGCCCACTGCTGCGCCTGCGACATGGCGAAGATGAAGTCGGGCTCGTCCTCAAGAAGGGCCGTCATGTTGGACGTTGTGCGCGCCACCTTTCGGACCGTCTCCCGCAACGGCCACAGCCACGCCGAGTCGATGTGCGCGTGCCCGATCGCGCTGATGCGGTGCGCGGACGGGACAGCGGGCGTCGACAGAACGGCCGCGAGCTGTGAACGGGCGCGCTCCGCCGTGCCGTTGACGTCCTGGAGGTCGACGGCGTCCAGCGCCTTCTCGATCGCCCGCAGGAGGTCCCAGCGGCGGGCCGAGTCCACGGGCAGCTCGGCCATCAGCTCGCCGGCGACCTCCAGGTCGAGGACGAGGTTCCACACGTTCTCGTCGAGGACGGCGAGGTCCATGCGGGTGAGCGTGTACTGGGGCTCGCTGCCGGCGGTCTCCTTGTCACCCAACTGCGTGGGCAGGAAGGGGTGGTAGTCGAGGACGACGGGGTTCGAGGCGGCCTCGATGTGCAGCCGCACCTCCTCGCCGCCGGCGACGGGCGCCCCGATCCTGACCCACTGGTTGCGCGGGTTGAGACCCTTCACGGGGGTGCCGTCGGGCCGGTAGACGAGGCCCTCGCACTGGAAGCCGGGCATGTTCTCGTCGAAGCCGAGGTCGAGCAGCGCCTCGACGGTCTTCCCGGCCCACTCCTGGGGGACGGTCCCCGTGACGCGGAACCAGCTCGTACCCCAGGGAGCACCCCACCGGGCACCCACCTCGATCGGTTCGGATGTGCCCGCGAGCCCCTCGGACACGGGCACCGGCTCGTCGGGCGCGTGCCAGACGGCCACCTCCAGCGGCACGGACTCGGGGTACACGGCGGGGCGGATGCGCTCTTCGAGGACGCGCTTGAGGCGGGCTTCGACCAGGCTGCGGTCGTCATGCATGCGGGGTGCTCCGTAGCTCGGTTGCGGGTTGGGTCACGGGTGTTGCCAGTCGGGTGTCACCAGGTGTGCGCGACGGTCACGGGGGCCGACGCTGTGTAGAGCTCCCCTGTCGCGCGCAGTTCGAACCACGCCTGCTGCTCACCCTGTTCGGCCTGCAGCCCACCGACGAAGAAGGCGAGCTGGCAAGTGCCGCCGAGGAAGCGCCGGGTGCCGTCGGGGAGGAGCCGGTGAAGGGTGTACTGGCGCACGGCACCGGGCGCGGCGTCCCAGGCGAAGCGCAGGTCGCCTCCCGTGGCGGCGGTGATCCGCAGGTCGGAGGGCTCGGCGGGCAGCTGGGTGTCGTTGACATCGCGAACAGCGAGACCGCCGAGCCGCCAGTTCACAGTGCTCCCGCTCGCATCGGCCGCGGTGAGCCGTACACCGATCGCGTGCAGCGTCCCGGAGAGCCCTGTGAGCGGCACGGTCACCGTCTTCCACCCGTTGACGTCCGTCACAGCCCGCACGCCGTTAACCGAGTTCACAGGCAGATACGTGTACGGCGGTGTCGACCCCGCTGTGCTCGGTTCGGCGGTGGCGACGGCCAGCTCGATATCCACACTGCCGCTGCCACTGTCGGTGCGGAAGGTCAGGTCGACCACCGTGTCATCACCGATCGGCAGCTGTGAACCGTACACATCCACCGTCGCCGGTTGATCGAGTACACCCGAGACCAGCACGCTGCTGCCGCCCCGCCACGCGTCCGCGAAGTCGAAGGTCACCGTGGGCCGTTGCCCCGCCGTCCGCACCACCCACCGTCGCGACGGCAACCGGTCCTGCAGCCCCAGGTGGTTCCATGCCGTGTCCGAGGTGACCACCCCGTCCTCGTACCACCGCAGCCCGTGCCCGGTGTTGAAGACGCTCGCGAACGGCAGTGCGCCGCCCACCGTCGACCGGTCCGCGACCGACACGGCCGGCGCCCGCCAGGTGTCCGTGCTGTCCGGACTCGACGGGTCGAGCGAACGCCCGGTCCAGAACCGGTCGTCGGCCGCGTGGAAGTCGCCCGGGGTACGGCTCGCGGGCAGATGGTTGCGGGTCCACTCGGGCCGGTAGAAGCCGATCGACGTGACGTGCGCCTTGGTCGTCGGCACCATCGCGTCCCAACTCACCGACGTACTGGACCCGTTGGACTCGACGTCGACGCCGGCCCACAACTCGTAGCGGCTGCGCCCGAGTCCGTCCGCCTTGGTCCCGGAGGCCGCCAGCGTGCTCGTGCTCCACCGGAAGTCGATGAACATGTCGTCCGCGGCCTGGAAGAACGCCTGGTTCGACGTGTTCAGCGCGCCCTGCCAGCTGACCGTCCCGTTCACGGTCATCGCGTCGTACCAGGTGACCCGCTGCCCCTGCGCGGCGGCCAGGGACTTCAACTCGCCCACGAAGCCCTGCATGTCCGTGCCGAGGGCGGTGTTCCCGCCGCTGGTCTCGGCGTTGACGAACCAGCCGTCGAAGCCGTACGCGGCGGCGACCGCGACGAGTTGGGCGGCCAGCGGGTAGTGCCCGGCGGAGTCCTTCTGGACCAGGTCGCGGGTCCACTGGAGCTGTCCGCCATAGGCGACGGGCGGCAGGAAGATGTTGCCGAGGACGGGGACACCGTGCCGGTGGGCGGCGTCGACGATGGGCGCGTTGGGGGCGAGGATGATGCCCTCGCCGGAGGAGCCGCCCCAGAAGACGAGTTCGTCGAGGTAGGACCAGTGGGTGAGGGCGTAGTAGTCGGCGGTTGCCGCGCCCTGCGAGGGGTTGCTCGACGTCGGTCCGAAGGAGACCAGGGACTGGATGCGGGCCTGTCCCGAGCGGGCGGTGCTGTTCGCGGGGGTCGGGGTGAAGCGCGCGGCCAGGGGGACGGCGGCCGCGTTGAAGGCGAGGTCCGCGTCCGAGGCGGCGGTCCAGGTCTTCAGGCTGTTCCAGGTGATACCGGTGCCCGGGGTGCCGGAGGGCAGCGAGTCCGGGTACCAGTAACTGGCGTACGGCTGACCGGTGTTGGCGACGGCCTGCGGGGCGGCGAAGGCGGGCGTGGGCAGTTGGGGCAGCAGGGTGGCCGCCGCGCCGGCGAGCAGGACGGTGCGTCTGGTGGGGCCTTGGGGGTTCACGAGCTGGTGCCTCCTTGTGGGGTGGGGAGTACCTGTTCGGGAGTGACGACTTCGGTGATGCCGCGCGCGGCGAGGTGTTCCTTGTCCTCCGCGCGCACGTCGAGGACGGTCGCCGGACGGACTCCGTCGGCGACGAGTCGGAAGTAGGCGTCGAACACCGGCCCGCCGGGACCGCAGCCCGAACGCACCGACGGATCGGCGGGCACGACGAGCGCCGTGGTGCGGGTGGCGGGCGTGTACGTGGGCTCGCGGGCCGCCTCCGCCAACACCAGCGCGATGTCCTTGGGTTGGCGGTCGTTGGTCAACAGGCCCAGCCCGTATTCGAGTTCGGGGAAGTCCGCGAGGTCGCGGGACACGTCATGTGAGCACCACCAGGTGATGCCCCAAAGGTCCGGGCAGTCAAGGACGTTGGCGATGGTCGCGGAGGCGAAGTCGGCCGCGTGCTCGGCGGGTACGAGGGGCTGGGGCGCGCCGACCTCCTGGAGCCAGACGGGCCGGTGCGGTTCCTCGGCCCAGGCCTTGCTCAGCTCGATCAGGTACGCGGCGTGGTGCTCCGAGGGGACCGAACTACGGCCGTGGCGTTGGGCGGTGCCGTTGAAGACCCAGGAGTGCACGGCCGTCATCGCGCCGTGCCGGGCGGCCTGGGCCGGGGTGAACGGCATGTCGTCCTGGTACCAGGTCGCGTCGTACTCGGCGTGCAGATGCGGCTTGCCGGGCGCACCCTCCGCACAGGCCGCGAGCATCCGCCCCAGCCAGGCGTCGATCTGCTCCTCCGTCGCCCGGTCGGGGTCCGGATGAGGGCCCGCCGAGAACTGGTTGACCTCGTTGCCGAGGGTCATGCCGATGAAGTTCGGGCGGTCGGCGAGGGCGGCGGCCAGCGTGCGCAGGTAGGCGGCCTGGCCGTCGAGGACGTCCGGGTCGGTGAAGAGGTTGCGCCGATGCCAGGTCCGGATCCAGGCGGGCAGGTAGTCGAAACTGCTCAAGTGCCCTTGCAGACCATCGACGTTGACGTCCAGCCCGCGCTCACCGGCCGCGTCCACCAGCTCAACCAGTTGCTCCACGGCCTTCGTTCGGATCAGGGTCCGGTTGGGCTGGAAGTAGGGCCACAGCGGGAAGACGCGGATGTGGTCGAGGCCCAGCTCGGCGATCGAGTCGAGGTCGGCGCGTACGGAGTCGAGGTCGAAGTCGAGCCAGTGGTGGAACCACCCTTGGCTGGGCGTGTAGTTGACGCCGAAGCGCACGGCAGAAGACATCGGGATCCTGGTTCTGTAGTGCGTACGTGGGGGAAGTCGGCGCGCGTAGGTCTCAGCCCTTGACGGCCCCTTCGCCGACGCCCCGGAAGAAGTACCGCTGGAGGCAGGCGAAGAGGGCGATCAGCGGTGCCACGGCGATGACCGTGCCGGCGGCCACCAGGCGTTCGTCGTTGGCGAAGGTGCCGTGCAGGTAGTTGAGGCCGATGGTGAGCGTGAACTTGGACGGGTCGCTGAGCACGATGAGCGGCCACAGGAAGTCGTCCCAGGCACCCATGAACGCGAAGATCGCGACGACCGCGATGGTCCCCTTCACGGACGGCAGCGCGATCCGCAGGAACCGCTGCCACACGTTGGCGCCGTCGACGAAGGCAGCTTCCTCTATCTCGTACGGCAGGTTGAGGAAGGCGTTGCGCATCAGCAGGACGTTCATCGCACCGATGCAGCCCGGGAGGACCACACCGATCAGGGTGTTGTTGAGGCCCAGCTCCCGCATGGTGGTGAACTGGGCGATGATGATGCCCTCCACCGGCACGAGCATCGCGAGGATGAAGACGAGGGTGGCCACGCGGCGGCCCCGGTAGCGCAACCGGGCCAGGGCGTACCCCGCGAGGGCCGAACCGACGCAGTTCGTCACGACGTTGGCGGTGGCGACCTTCAGTGAGTTGAAGGCGTAGTCCCAGACGGGGATGGTGTCGGCGACCCGCTTGTAGTTGTGCAGGGTGGGGTGTTCGGGCAGGAAGGTCGGCGGTGAGCTGTAGATGTCCTCGGTCGGGCCCTTGAGCGAGGTGGACAGCTGCCATACGAAGGGCCCGACGGTGATGGCGAGGACGACGAGCAACAGCGTGTAGCGCAGGGCGAGTTCCCAGACGCGGATGCGGCGGCCGTGCTCGTCGGTGATGCGGGGTTCGCGAACTGCCGTTTCCTGGACGGGCCTTGTGCGCTCGATGACGCTCAAGCGTCCTCCTTCCGGTCGGCCCGCAGCACGAGCAGCATCAGGGCGACGGTGACGACGAAGACGACGACCGAGAGCGCGGAGGCGTAGCCGACGCGGCCGGTCAGGCCGGTGCCGGTGCGCTGGACGAGCATCACGAGGGTGGTGTCCTCGCCGGCCGGTCCGCCGCTCGGGCCCGCCATCAGGTAGACCTCGGAGAACACCTTGAAGGCGGCGACCGAGGACAGCGCCCCCACCAGCACCATCGTGGAGCGGACGGCGGGCACGGTCACCGTGAAGAAGCGGCGCACCGCGCCCGCGCCGTCGACCGACGCGGCCTCGTGCAGTTCGCGCGGCACGCTGGCGAGTGCGGCCAGATAAATGATCATGTAGTAGCCGAGGCCCTTCCAGACCGTGACGGCCATGGCGCTCAGCAGGAGCAGCCACTGGTCGCTGAGGAAGCCGATCTGTCCGACGCCGATCGTCTCCAACAGCGAGTTGACCAGGCCGCGTTCGTCCAGCAGCCACACCCAGATCAGCCCGACCACGACGATCGAGGCGACGACGGGCGTGTAGAAGGCGGACCGGAAGAAGGTGATGCCGGGGATGTTCTTCTGCACCAACAGGGCGAGCAGCAGCGGGAGTACGACGAGTGCGGGGACCACCCCGACGATGTACAGGGTGCTGTTGCGCAGGCCGGTCCAGAACATGTCGTCGTGCCACAGCTCGCGGAAGTTGGCGAAGCCCACGAAGTGGCCCGGGATCAGGGTGCGCCGGTCCGTGAAGGAGTTGATCACGGTGGAGGCGAAGGGGTAGAGCACGAAGGCGCCGACGACGAGCAGCCCGGGGGCGGCGAACAGCCAGGGACTGGTGGGCAGTTGGCGCCGCACGCGGGACACGTCGGCCATGGGGACCCTCAGCCTTCCTGCTGGAGCAGCGTGTCGCACTGCTTGACAGCGTTGTCGAGAGCCGTCTTGGGGCTCTCCTTGCCTTGGAGCGCCTTGGCGACCTCGTTGCGCAGCGCGGTCTTCATCTGCTCGCTGAACAGCACCGGCGTGTAATTGACCGCGTTCTTTAGGGACTTGGCGGCGGCGATCCGCACGCGTGTCTCGTCGGTGCCGTCCTCCTTGGTGAAGTACGGGTCGTCGAGGGAACCGGCGGTGCTCGGGAAGATGGCGACCTTCTTCGCGAACGACATCTGTTGCTGGGCGTCGGTGACGTAGTGCGCGAAGGCCACGGACGCGGGGGTGTGCTTGGTCTTGGAGTTGACCATCACGCCCATCACGTACATGTTGACGTGCCCGGTGCTGGTGATCTGGTCGGTGATGCCGATGTTCTTGTACAGGGTGGGCGCCTGCTTCTTGAAGTTGTCGAGGTCCAGGGCGCTGCCCGGGTTCATCGCGACGGCACCGGTGAGGAACTTCTTGCCGGACGACTCGGGGGTGGCGGTCAGCGCCTGCGAGTCGAGGGCCTTCGCGTCGTACAACTCCTTGTACTTGGTGAGGAGTTCGATGCCCTTCGCGTCGTTGAAGGCGAAGGCGGTGCCCTCCTTGTTCATGAGCTCGACGCCGTAGCGGCCGAAGTCCTCGACGGTGGGGACGTTGGCGAGGGTGGCGACCTTGCCGTCGGTCTTCTTGGCCAACTGGAGCGCCTGGGCGAAGAGTTCGTCGTACGTCTTCGGCGGCTGGTCTGCGTTGAGTCCGGCCTGCTCGAAGAGGGACTTGTTGTAGAAGAGCGGGCCGGTGTTGAGGTACCAGGGGAAGGCGTAGGTGCCGGTCATGCCCGGTATCTCGTGGCTGGCCCAAGCACCCGGCAGGTACTCGCTCTTGTACTTCGCGGCCGACTTGTCGAGGTCGAGCGCGAGGCCCGCCTTGGCGAGCGGGGCGACGAGGTCCGGGGAGACGTTGACGACGTCGGGCAGGGTGCCGCCGGCGGCGTCCGCGCTGATCTTGTCGGCGTAGCCCTCGGCGGGCTGGTCGATCCACTTCACATGGGTGCCGGGGTACTTCTTCTCGAAGCCGGAGATCACGCCCTCAAAGTACGACTTGAAGTTGGCGCGGAGGTTCCAGGTCTGGAAGGTGATGTCGCCCTCGACCTTGCCCGAGGCGTCGGTCGAACCGCCGTCGTCTCCCCCGGAACCGCAGGCGCTCAGCGGCATGAGGACGACGGCGGCGGCAGCTGCGGCGAAGGCTCTGCGGGAGATGCGCACGGCGAGTGGCTCCTTTGCAGTGGGGGTTGGCCAATCGTGCCGGGGCAGACCTTGCACGCTGTGCGGCGGGCGAGTCAATGGATTCCGCTCAGCTAAATTCATTAGTTGGCCTGATCCGGCCAACTGCACAGGTCAGCGAGGTGCGTCCGCATTCTTGCGGTGGATCACTAATGCGCTTTAGGGTGTGCGGACTCAAGCGCATTAGTGCGCGGCACCGGTGGAATGGAGAGCAGGCTTGTCAGGCAAGCGGTCGCCCGCGCGTCGGCCGACGATGAAGGACATCGCGCAGCGCGCCGGCGTGTCCGAGAGCGCGGTCTCCTTCGCGCTCAACGGCCGGCCCGGCGTCTCCGAGATCACCCGCGACCGGGTGCGCCGGGTCGCGGAGCAGCTGGGCTGGCGGCCCAGTACGGCGGCGCGGGCGCTGTCGGGGGAAGGGGCGGCGACGGTCGGTTTCGTCCTCGCCCGGCCCGCGGACACCCTCGGCGTCGACTCCTTCTTCCTCCAACTCGTCTCGGGCATCCAGGAGGTGCTGGCCGAACGTCATCTCGGTCTGCTCTTCCAGATGGCCGAGGACGTCGACGACGAGTGCGCGGTGTACCGGCGCTGGTGGGCCGAACACCGCGTGGACGGCGTCCTGGTGGCCGATCCGCGCACCGCCGACCCGCGACCCGACCTCCTCGACGAACTGGGCCTGCCCGCCGTGGTGATCGGCGGCGCACCCGACGAACGGCACCCCGGCCTGTCGACGGTGTGGGCCGACGACGCGGGTGCGATGACCTCTGTCGTCGACGAGTTGTCCGCGCGCGGCCACCGGCGGATCGTGCACATCGCCGGCCTGCCGGGCCTCGCGCACACCGAGCGCCGCATCCGCGCCCTGCGCGCCGAGGCCGCGCGCCGCGGGCTGACCGAGGTGCACTCGGTGACCACCGACTACTCGGACGCGGCCGGCGCCGCCGTCACCCGCCGGGTCCTCGAAGTCCCCGCTCCCCCAACGGCGTTGATCTACGACAACGACGTGATGGCCGTCGCCGGGGTGGCCGCCGCGACCGAACTCGGCTTCTCCGTACCGGCGGACGTGTCGGTGGTCGCCTGGGAGGACTCCGCGCTGTGCCGCATGGTCCGGCCGTGGCTGTCGGCCCTGTCCCGGGACAGTGTGGAGTTCGGCCGTACGGCGGCCCGGGAGTTGACCGCTCTGCTGGACGGCGGTCCGGCGCGCACGGTGCGGGTGCCGGTGCCGCGGCTCATCGAGCGGGACAGCACGGGACCGGCAAGGGCATGAAAGGGGGCGTGTCCCCCGTTTCGAGTCCGAATCGCCGGACACCGCCGGGTACTTCGTGTGAGGCTTTGCCCATGACCTCCGAAGACCCGCTGGCCGACCGGCTTCAGCTCGACCGGCCGCATTCCGCCCGTGTGTGGAACTTCCTCCTGGGCGGCAAGGACAACTACGCCGCCGACCGCGAGGCCGGCGAGATGATCGTCCAGATGTTCCCGGACATCGCCCTGCTCGCCCGCCTCCAACGCCGCTTCCTGGTAAGGGCGGTGCGCTATCTCGCCGAAGAGGCGGGCATCCGTCAGTTCCTCGACATCGGGACCGGCCTGCCCACCGTCGACAACACGCACGAGGTCGCGCAGCGCATCGCGCCCGAGAGCCGCATCGTGTACGTCGACAACGACCCGCTGGTGCTGGTGCACGCGCAGGCGCTGCTCACCAGCACCCCGGAGGGCGCCTGCGCCTACCTCGACGCCGATGTGCGCGACCCCGAGGGAATTCTCGAAGTCGCCGCCCAGACCCTGGACTTCAGCAAGCCGATCGCGCTGACGATGCTGGGCATCCTGGGCCAGATCCCGGACTCGGACGAGCCCGAGTCCGTCGTGGGGCGCTTCCTGGACGCCCTGCCCCCGGGCAGCTACCTCGCGCTGAGCGACGGCACCGACACCAACGCGGCGCTGAACCAGGCGATTTCGGTGTACAACGCCAACTCGGCCAGCTCGTACCACCTGCGCAGCCCTGAGCGGATCGAGGCGTTCTTCACGGGCCTGGAGGTCATCGAGCCCGGCATCGTACCCACCTCGCAGTGGCACCCGGAGCCGGTCGACGTGGGCCGCGACCCGTCCGACGTGGACGCGATCTGCGGCATCGGCCGCAAGGTCTGAGCACCAACACGGAAGAGGGGCACCGGAGTTACCGGTGCCCCTCCTTCTTTTCTCATGCCGCTCTCGCCAGAGGCGTGTATCCCTCGCGTCAGATCCGGAACAACGCCCAGACCGTCTTCCCGCCGCCCGCCCGCAGGTTCCAGCCCCACGACTCGCTCAGCGCGGAGACCACCTGCAGACCGCGCCCGGACTCCGCGAACTCGTCGGGGTGCCCCTCCACGGGTATGCGATCGCTGTCGTCGGTCACCGCGCACACCGCGTACGGCAGCCGGTCCCACACCGCGAGCCACAGTGAAGGCTGCGGCTCCGCAAGGGAGTTGGGGGCCCGGCCGTAGCGCAGCGCGTTGCTCACCAGTTCCGACACGGTGACCGTCATGTCGTCGACGAGTTCGTCACCGGCCCGGTCGGCGAGCGCCGCGCGGGTGAACTCCCGTGCCACATGGGCCGACTGAGGCATCGGCGGCACGACCAGGACGGAGCAGAGAGCGGGGTCGCGCCCGTCACCGACGGCGGGGACCAGGGTGACGGTCCGCCCCGGCTCGGGCGGGCCCACCTGCTCGACGGCCCGGCACAGCCACTCCCAAGTCCCCTCGATCCGCAGGGTGTCGACCGGTCGTACGACTTGCTCTGCGGACATCGCGACCCCTGAGACCCCTGGGAAGAGAGAACAACTGCGCGCACTACACCTGTCCGGAGCATCGTCCTCCGCCTGCCCCTGCGAACGCAAGTGCATCGGCAATTACCGCTGCAATTGCAGACGATCTTGCGGGCGGTCTCCCCGAGGGCTATCGTCCTCCACATCACCAATGGGTGCAATTGAAGCTGCAATTGCATTCGATCTTCCGGGGGAGCGATGAGGCCTCACATAGAGCACGCGAACGGCATGTCGGCGACCCTGCTGAGCGACGCGCAGTGGCGCAAGAGCCACCACAGCAACCCCGAGGGCAACTGCGTCGAGTTGGCCGCGCTCTCCGACGGTCAGGTCGCCGTACGCAACTCGCGCCACCCCGAAGGTCCGGCGCTCGTCTACACCAGCGCCGAGATCTCCGCGTTCGTCCGCGGTGTGAAGGACGGCGACTTCGACGGCCTACTCCCCGGCCGTTGAGGTCAGGCAAACCCGCGGATTGGCCGGAAGGCGCCGGACACAGGCCGGCACCTTCCGGCTCCTTCACTCCCTGTAGTTATCCGGAACCTCGGTGCTACGATCCTCTTTTAAGTCCCGAAAACTTGCGGACGGTATCGGCGCGACCGCCGAGGGGATGAACATGACTGCAGCTCAACCGGAATACGCTCCCTCGGGTTCGGACGTGCTGAGCCTTCAGCGCGGCGGTCCGACGGTCCAGCGCATCATGCTGGGCACGCGACTGCGCCGCCTGCGAGAGTCCCTCAACATCACCCGGGACACGGCCGCTTCGGCGATACGCGCCTCGGACGCCAAGCTCTGCCGCATGGAGCTGGGCCGCGTCGGCTTCAAGGAGCGCGACGTAGCGGACCTGTTGACTCTCTACGGCCTCCACGAGCCGGACGCGCGCCAGGAGTTCCTCGACTCGGCCCGCCGCGCCAACGAACCCGGCTGGTGGCGCGCGTACGGTGACGCCTTCCCGACCTGGTTCGAGCAGCACCTGGGTCTGGAGGAGGCGACCTCCCTCATCCGCACCTACGAAGTGCAGTTCATCCCGGGCCTGTTGCAGACCGCCGCGTACGCCGAGTCCGTCATCCGGCTCGGCCGGCCCGTCGACACCCCGGACGCGATCCAGCGCCGCGTCGAACTCCGCATGACCCGGCAGGAGTTGCTCACCAGACCCGGCGCGCCGAAGCTGTGGGTCGTGGTGGACGAGGCCGCGCTGCGCCGTCCGCTCGGCGGCGCGGACGTGATGCGTGAGCAGCTGCGGCACCTCATCGAGACGGCCGCCCTGCCGAACGTCACACTCCAGGTGTTGCCGTTCCACGTGGGCGGCCACGCCGCCGCCGGCGGTCCGATCACCGTGCTGCGCTTCCCGGTGCCGGACCTGCCGGACATCGTCTACCTCGAACAGCTCACCAGCGCCCTCTACTTGGACAAGCCCGACGAGGTCGACCGCTATCTCGCGGTCATGGACCGGCTGAGCATGGTGGCCTCACCGGCCCCCGAGTCGGTGACCTTCCTGGAGAAGCTCCTCAAGGACATGTGAGGCCGGGCGGCCTCCGGCCGCTCAGACCCGCGACCGGTACAGCCCGAACTCCGCGATCCGTACGGTGTCCCGGGCCGCCGTCACACGGACCCGCCATCGCCGGGCGCTTACCGGCGCGGCCAGCAGCAGGATGCGGCTCGCACCGATCGTTCCGGCGCGGGTCACCTCGGTCCAGCCCCCGTCGACGTAGGCCTCGATCACGAAGGCCTCGACCTGCTGGCCGCAGCGCGCTGTGTCCTCCGCCAACCGGACGCGGTCGACGGCCCGTTCGACGCCCAGGTCGACGGTGACCCGGCCCGGCGAGACCGCCGTCCGGGCCCCGCGCGCCAGGTCCTCGGGCAGCTCCCGGTCCACGCGCTCGCGGAACTCGCGCAGGCGTGCCACGTCCGGGTCCGCCAGCAGGCCGTCCGTGTCCGGTGGCACGTTGAGCAGCAGGACCGAGTTGCGGCCGACCGAGCCGAAGTAGATGTCGATCAACTCGTCGACGCTCTTGGGGACTTGGTCCGGGTGGTAGAACCAGCCGTCGTGGATCGACACATCGCACTCGGCGGGCCACCACTGCAGATAGTCGGTGTTCGGCTGCGCCGAGACGAGCGCGCTACGGCTCCCCTCGTCGGGGGTGTCGTACGACAACGCCCAGTCCGTGCGCCCGTATTGCTCCTCCTTGACCGGGAGGACGCTCCACTCGTCGTCCCGCGCGATACCGCCCTCGTTGCCGACCCACCGCACGTCCGGGCCGGTCACGGCGATCGCCGCGTCCGGGGCCAGCGACCTGACCAGGGTGTACCAGCTGTCCCAGTCGTAGTCCTCGACGTGGCCCGGCGGGATGCGGCCCTGGGCGCCGTCGAACCAGACCTCGTCGATCGGGCCGTACTCGGTCAGTACTTCGTAGAGGGTGTTGAGCATGTGGGCGCCGTAGTCGGTGGCGTCCAGCGTGTAGAAGGCGTCCGGGGTGCGGTCGTCGCCGTCGACGAGTGTCGGGACGGTACGTGTGACGCGTGCGCTGCCGTTGGCGTAGACGCCGTGGAGGTACTGGTTCTCGTCGGCGGGCGAGAGGTAGACGCCGGCCTTGAGGCCGTACCGCCGCATGGAGTCGGCGAAGGAGCGCAGTACGTCGCCCTGGCCCGCACGCCAACTGCTGTACGCGACCGTGTGGTTGGTGTAGCGGGAGGGGTAGAGGACGAAGCCGTCGTGGTGCTTGACGGTGAGGATGGCGAGCTTGAAACCGCCGTCGCGCAGGGCACGGGCCCACTGGTCGGTGTCGAGGCCGGTCGGCTGGAACACGTTCGGGTCCTCGTCGCCGGTCCCCCACTCCAGGCCGGTGAAGGTGTTCACGCCGAAGTGCAGGAACGCCGTCCGCTCCAGCTTCTGCCAGGCCACCTGCCGTGCGGTGGGCCAGACTTGGGAGGCCTTGCGGACCAGCTCGGCCTCGGTGTCGTCGGGACTGACGGGGATGCGGGAGCGGGAGTCGGACGGGGTCGGAGTCGCCGCGAGGGCGGATGCCGTGGCGGTGCCGGTCGCGGCGAGGGCGGTGGCCGAGAGGACGAAGAGACGTCGGGAGAGGGCCATGGGGTGGGACTCCTCTGGTTGCTCAGTGGGCGGTCAAGTGCCAGGTGGCGGGCTGGTGTTGGTCCGGTGGGTACTGCACGAGCCGGCCGTCGTCCGCGACGCTCAGCGCCATCTGCGTGATCGCGTTCACGAGCCGGTAGCCGCCCGCCGTGGGCGCCAACTCCCAGCGCTGCATGGTGTTCGCGGCATCGCAGGGCTGCGGGGTCGCCGAAACCCCGGGCTGGAGCGGCACGTTGAGGGTGAGCTTGCCGCCCTGCACCTCCAGGCAGCCGTCGGCGGTCCGCAGAGTCGCGTAGCCGTCCGGCGTGCGCTGCACCGTGGCGTCGAAGGAGGCGGAAGTGGAAGCGGTAGTCGCGCCTGTCGTCCGGAAGGTGTACGTCCCGTCCGTCACCGGTACCCGTGTCAGGTCCCGCCACCCGGGCGCGTGCCCAACTGCCGTTCCCCGGGCGGTGAATGCCGCATACGTGGCGTCGGGATGCGGATCGCCCCAGGTCGCCTGGGCGAGGTGCTGTAGCGCGGGCTCGGTGTCGGTGGCGACTTCGTTCTCGGTCTCGCCGCGGCCGTTGTCGGGCCAGAGGCTGATCTTCGCGCCGGTGATGCCGTCGCTGGAGGTGAGCTTCTCGCCCTCGAAGCTGCGCGGGTCCCAGCTCTGCTCGTACAGCGCCTCGGTGTCGCTGTGGAAGCCGCCGCGGACGAGGTAGAGGGAGTAGGCCGCGTTCATCAACGGGTAGCCCTCGGCGATGAGTTGGCTCGGTTTCTCCGTGACGTTGAGCCAGTGCTCGACCGTCGTGCCCGCTGCCACCGGCACGGTGTTGGCGCCGGTGAGTCCGTCGTTCCAGATGCGCAGCTTCTTGCCCTTGCTCGCGGCGTAGGCCTGGACGCGGTTGATGAAGTCGATGTAGGCGTCCTGCGGGGTGGCGGTCGCGCCGTACTTCTCCTGGGCGTAGCGCAGCATCTGCGGGTACTTGGAGTAGTCGGAGCCGAGCATGTACTCGTCGGCGCCCATGTGCCAGGACGTCGCGGTGAAGACCTGTGCGTACTCGTCCATCAGGCTCGTGTAGTAGTCGAAGGCCGCCTGTTGCGTGACGTCGAGCCGGGCGGGCTGCTTGTTGCCGTCGCTGTCGGTGAGTTGGAGATCGGGACGGTTCTCTATCCACGGGTCCATGTGGCCCGGGGAGTTGATCTCGGGGATGATCTCGACGTGGTACTTGTCGCCGAGGGCGACGAGGCGGCGCATCTCGTCTGGGGTGTAGTAGCCCCAGGTGTTCGCCTCGGGGTGCGCGGCGCTCTTCACCTTGAGTTCGAGGAGGAGTTGGTTGAGCTTGTGGTACGCCATCTCGCGCACCAGGTTCTCCAGCCAGGGCAGGGAGATGTGGATGTAGCAGGCGCAGACGCCGACTCCGCGTTCCTTGTAGCGCGGTACGTCGACCGTGCGTCCGGCGGGAATGCGGTCGCCCTGCGCGAGCAGTTGGAGGAGGGTCCGGGTGCCGTAGAAGGCGCCGGTCTCGGTCGCGCCGGTCACCGACAGGCGTTTGCCCGCCTGGAGTTCATAGCCCTCCGCGCCCAACGAGGCCTTGGTCGGCCGGACTTCGATCACGATGTCACCGGGGCGGGTGACACCGCCCCGCACTACGGGCACTCTTCCGTGACCGGCCGCCTTGAGGTCGTCGGCGAGGGTGTCGGCGACCTCACGCTCGCTCCTGCTGTCGGCCACGAGTCGGGTTCCGGGCCCGAAGTCGTAACTCCCGGGTTGAGGCGCCCAGTTGGTCAGCGCGGGCACGGTCACCGGCACCGCCCGTTCCTGCTGGGCCGCGACCGCCGGCGCGGGTGCCGCGAGCAGTGCGAACACCGCCGCGAAGCCGATGAACCGGAACCGTCTCTTCCTGCGCTCAGCCATGCCACTCCACCGGTCGCGATTGATCGGAGGACTGATAATTGGACTGTGGCCAGGGACTGTCAATGGGCGCCGGGAGGGGTCAAGTTGGGCCATTGATCGGATGACCAGCAGGTCATTCGGCGCCCGCCCTGTACCGGCTCGCGAAAAGTCCAACAAGACGGCCTCGAATGTCCAAGACCGGCGGCCCTTGGTCTTCCATCACCAGCGGCCCTTGGCTTTCCACACCCGGTCACCTCTCGACGCGCCGCCCCGGCCGAGGCACAGTTCTCCCTACATACTCGCGAGTAGTGAGAAGGAGCGCGCCCGTGACCAGCTGGGTCGGCCGTACCGCCGTCGAGATCGCCACCGCCGTACGCGAGAAGCGGGTCACGCCCCGCGAGGTGGTGGTCGAGCACCTCGCCCGGATCGAGCGGCTCGACGGACGGATCGGCGCGTTCCGGGTGGTGCGGGCGGAGGCGGCGCTCGCGGAGGCCGACGAGGTGGGCGCGCGGGCCGATCTGGCCGAACTCCCGCTCGCGGGCGTGCCGGTGGCCATCAAGGACAACCTCCCGGTGACCGGCGAGTCCAACCGGGTCGGCTCCGCCGCGACCCCGGACACGCCCGCCGACCACGACCACATCACCGTGGCCCGGCTACGGGCGGCGGGTGCGGTGGTCGTAGGGCTCACGAACGTGCCCGAGCTGTGCATCTTCGGTACGACCGAGGGCGTCCACGGCACCAGCCGCAACCCGTGGGACACGACCCGCACGGCGGGCGGTTCCTCCGGCGGCAGCGCGGCCGCCGTAGCCGCCGGCATGGTGCCGATCGCGCTCGGCAACGACGGCATGGGCTCGCTGCGCATCCCCGCCGCCAACTGCGGCCTGGTCACCATCAAGCCGGGGTTCGGGGTGGTCCCGGCCGGTATCGGCGACGGCGACTGGTTCGGAATGTCCGAGAACGGACCCCTCGCGACGACCGTCGAGGACGCCCGGCTGATGTTTTCGGTCATCGCGGACATCGAGGTCGTACGCCCCGACGAGCCCACTCCTCGGAAAGTCGCCGTCTCCGTACGCAGCCCGCTCGCCGGAGTCGCCGTCAGCAAGCCGTATACGACCGCCGTGCGGGAGGCGGCCGGACTGCTGAACAAGGCCGGGCACACCGTGCACCGCGCCGATCCGCCGTATCCGCTGTCCCTGAGCACCACGTCCCTCGCGCACTGGACGGCCGGCACCTCGGTGGACGCGGCGGGGCTCGACCCGCGGAAGCTGACGCGGCGGACCCGGGTGCACGCGGCGATCGGGCGGCGGTTCGTGAAGAGCGTGCGCACCGGCAAGGGCCGGGAGCAGTTGCGGGAGCGCCTCGCACCCTTCTTCGCCGAGCACGACATCCTGCTGACGGCGGCGCTGGCCCGCCGCTCCCCCAAGGCCGGACCGTGGCACGAGCGGGGCTGGCTCCGCAATGTGCTGGCGAACACCAACTACTCGCCGCTGACGCCCCCTTGGAACCTCACCGGCTGGCCGGCCATGTCGGTCCCGTTCGGCACCCTGCCCTCCGGCGCGCCCTGCGCCGTACAGCTGGTGGGGCGGCCGGGGTCGGAGGCGGCGCTGCTGGAGCTGGCGGAGGAACTGGAGAAGCTGCGGCCGTGGGTGCGGACGGCGCCGCTCGACTGAAAGGCGCCCCTGGAGGTGCTTCTCGAACGCGCCTCCAGAAGGTGCTTCTAGAGGGCGCGGTACATGACGTGCAGGCCGACGCGCCCGTCCCGGGGATGCTCGAACGCGTCCGGCACCGTGCCCAGGATCGTGAAGCCGAGGGAGAGCCAGAGCTTGACGGCGGGGTTGGTCTCGACGACGGCGTTGAAGACCATGCCTCGGAAGCCCTGGTCACGGGCGGTGGTGAGGATGTGTTCGGCGAGGGCGCGGCCGATACCGCGGCCGCCGTGGTCGGGGTCGACCATGAAGCCGGCGTTGGCGATGCGGTCGGCGGGGCCGCCGTAGTTCGGGGTGACGAAGGCCGAGCCGACGACGGTCCCGGTCTCGTCCTCGGCGACGTACACGCGCTTCGGCGGGGACATCCACAGGGCCCGGGCCGCCTCTTCGGAGGTGTCCCGGGCCCAGGTGTAGGTGTCGCCTGCGGCGACGATCCGGTGCCAGAAAGGCCAGATCCGCGGCCAGTCGTCGGCCGCGGCTTCTCTGATCAGCATGGGCGTGATTTTCGCACGCCCATGCTGTCGGCGATCGCGAAGGGTCCCTGCGGGGGTCAGTCCACGCTGGGCAGGATGTGGGGCTCGGCGAGGTCGTCCTCGTAGCCCGCGAGTCGGATGGGGGCGGACCGTGCCCACACGGCCAGGCTGCCGAGCTCGTCGGACCGGTGGCCCGCACGCTCCGTGTGTTCCTCGGGGCGTTGCTCGCGATTCGTCTTCTCCGGTGTCACCGCGCACTCCTTATGTGTCGGGTCACCCTCGGGGCACAGCCGGCCGTCTCCGGTCCGGTACCTGGCCCGCTCGGGCGTGGGTTGAAGGCAGTTCGGACGCGGTGGCGCCGGTTACTCGTGTGAGAGCAGGCCGTTGTGACCGGCTTGTCCCGGGACGGACCATGGGTGTGGGTGGGACCCCTTGTCGCTGTCCGTCTGCCTCAGGTTAACCAAATGAGCGACCCGCCGCTCGATGGGGCTGAAAACATGGGGTAAAGATTAGAGACATGCAGCCACCGGCTCTGGCCGGTCCGGGCCCGATGGGTTCCCGGAGTCGGTGCGCATCGCGCGCACGCCGGTGCGGGCCGGGGTGATCTGACGAACGTGGAGCGGGTACGGCCGGCAGGCACATCCCTCGCAGCGGTTGCCTTCGACTCCTGAAGCCGCTGTGCGAGGTCTACGGGCGGCGACGAAGGCCGTCGCCTGGACGACAGGACCTCCTTTCTACCGCCGCCATCACAGAACCGCAGCTCAGCGAGCCGAGGCCGCGCTCGGCCGCTCGCCGGAGAGCGCTCCACAGCCCGGCAGAGCTTGGTTCGGACCATTTCCAGAGCTCCATAGAGCGTCGCCAGGAGACCCGCTCCTCAACCGATCACGTTGAAGCCATTGACGCATGAAGAGTCGCGCCGGACACTCCTGCATTGAAACGGCGATTGCCGCCCGGTGAGCAGCCAACTCGGGCTTGTCCCACACGACATGGCGGATCGTCCGTGTTCAGCCGCGCGCACCAGGCTCCACAGTGCGGCGGCGTCGACGCAGAGGAGGACAACGAAGAACCGCAGACTCATGATCACCTTGAGAGCGCTCTCAAAGATGTCAGCAGACCATGTCGCCAGACGACGGAGACGACCTGCTCCCCAGCCCCGCCAGGAGGCAGGCCCCTGCAGCACTCCCATCCCGCATGCTTGACAGGGAGAACCACAACGATGACAACCTCCCCACCGCGCGCCGGTGCGCCGGCCGGCAGACAGCGAACCGTCCCCCTCGTTCTGGGCAGCGCTCTGGTGCTGCTCATCGGCGCGCTCGCAGGCCTGATCGGTACCGGCGGCAGCGCCTCGGCGGCCGTACCCGGCGCTCCGACCGGCTGGACCACCCTCTTCTCAGACGACTTCAACGGCGCGTCCGGCAGCGCGCTGAACCGGACCGACTGGCTGTACGACCTGGGCACCAGTTACGCCGGAGGTGCCGCCAACTGGGGAACGGGCGAAGTCGAATCGGCCACCGACTCCACCAACAACGTCTACCAGGACGGACAGGGACACCTGGTCATCAAGGCTCTCCGCGACGGGTCCGGCCACTGGACCTCGGGTCGTATCGAGACCCAGCGCACCGACTTCGCCGCCCCGGCCGGCGGACAGCTGGAGATGAGCGCGTCCATCCTGCAGCCCAACCCGGCCAGCGGACTGGGCTATTGGCCCGCGTTCTGGGCGATGGGCGGCGCGGCCCGTCCGGTCGGCGCGACGAACTGGCCGAGCATCGGCGAGTTCGACATCATGGAGGACGTCAACGCGCTGAGCCAGCACTCCACCACCTTCCACTGCGGCGTGTGGGCGGGCGAGTGCCACGACCCCGACGGCATCACCAGCAATCTTCAGCCGTGCGCGGGCTGCCAGACCGGCTACCACACGTACTCCGCGATCATCGACCGCACGAACACCGCCGCGGAGCAGCTCCGCTTCTACCTCGACGGCAACCTGACCTTCACGGTCAATGAGAACCAGGTGTCGGTCGCCACGTGGCAGGCGGCCGTCGACCACGGATTCATGGCCATCTTCGACCTGGCGATCGCCGGTTCCTATCCCGACAAGGTCTGCGGCTGCAGTTCGGCCGCACAGGCGGGCAGCATCACATCCGGTGCCGCCATGAGCGTCGACTGGTTCGCCGTCTACCAGCAGAGCCCGGGCGGGAGCACCACCGGCGGCACGACGACCGGCGGCACCACAGGCAGTACGGCGGGCGGCAGCACCGGCGGGACCACGACGACGCCGGACTACACCGCCGGGGTGACCCACGTGAGCGCCAGTCAGGCGCAGATCACGTTCGTTCCGACCACACCCGCGGCGTACGTCGATGTGCACTACCTGGTCAACGGTGCCGGTCAGCAGAACTTCCGGATGACCAACAGCGGCGGCACCTGGACACAGAACGTCACGCTCGCCACCGGTTCCACCCTGACCTACTGGTTCACCTACGAGAAGAACGGGCCTCAGTACGACAGCCCGCACTACACCTACGTTCAGTGAGCCTCTCGGGCTGGTCCGACCGGACCAGCCCGGGACCCAACCGTTCAGGGGGCGATCCCCACTCCGTCGATCCGGCTCCACGCCCGCTCCTGCTTCGCGGTCATGGCGGGCCAGGCGAGCCCGCCCGGCCGGGGGCGGATCCGTGACGCGTACGGCGCGGGGTGGAACGCCGGGTCGTAGAAGCACCCGCTGCCGTACTTCCGGTCGAAGGCCGCGCACGATGCCGCGACCGAGCGCGCGGTCGGCTTGCGTCCGTGGCGGACCCAAGTGTCCAGCGCCGCAATGGAGTTGGCGTACTCGGAGTCGCTCAGCGCGCTGTGCTCGGTCTCCTTCGTGAAGGTCTGGACGAGGTTGCCGCCCCGGCCGGCGCCCTGGAGCGTGGCGCGGTAGGCCGCCTCGTGCTCGACGAAGGCCGTCGGGTCGTCGATCGCGTGCATCGTGAGGACAGGGATGGAGACCTTGCCGGTCAGGTCGCTGTCGTAGGAGAGGTCGCGGCGTGCGGTGGGGTCGGCCGAGAACCGCTCGACGCCCGCGTTGAGTGCCTTGTCGTCGTGTGAACCCGAGTACCGCACACCCTTGTTGGTGAAGGGATTACGGCCGCCGAGGCGGGTCGACACGATGTCCCGGAACGTGAAGGTGGCGAACCGCAGATGTGACTCCAGCGCGCGCTCCGGGATGCGGGTGACGGCGAGGATGTCGTCGAGGTTGCGCTGCTGGAGCGCGGTCCGCTCGGTGGGGGCGGAGGCGAATCCCGTGCACTCCTGCAGGCGGGCGCGGAGCCCGGCGCTCGTCATGGTGGAGTCCGCGCGCAGCCCCTGCCACAGCGGGTACTGCGGCTCGGTCGGGCGGGGGTGGTTGTGGCAGTAGTACTGGTAGACGACCCGGAGGTCGACGCGGTAGTCGTAGCCGCGCGAACCGCCGCCGAGGACACCGCTCGTGAGCAGGACGCCGTCGTAGGCGCCGGGGTGTCGGCCGTAGGTCTCCGCGACCTTTGCGGCCACGTCGCCGCCCCAGGACTGGCCGTGCACATAGGTCCGCCTCGGCTTGCCGAACTCCGAGACGAACAGTTTTCGTACGTTCTCGGTGTCGGCGGCGGCCATCCGGGTGCCGTAGCCACCGCGGCGGTACGACGAGCCGGCCCAGGCGTAGCCCTCCTCGACCATCACCGCCCAACGGTTCAGATCGTCGGTGCTGCGTGCCGGGTCGGAGGAGGCGCCGAGGTCGGGTCCGCCGTGTGCGTGCACGACGAGGGATCCGTTCCAGCGGGTCGGCACGGCCATCGCGTAGTACGCCCCGTTGGTGTCCCGGCCGGTGTAACACGTCGCCTTTCCAAGGAGGTTGGGCGGGCAGGCGGCCACCGCGGGCCGCTCGGCCTGTGCCCGGGGCGCGGGGGCGTTGCCGAGCGTGCCGAGGAGTGCCGCGGCCACGCCGGCGGCCAGTACCGCCCGTCGGTAGCGAGGGGCCGGGCGTCTCCGGCGTAGCGGTACGGGCGGGTCAAGTGTCGTCACGGGAGCGGCTCCTATGCATTCGCTGTGCGAAGTTGCCCTGCGAACCGTGATGTTAGGAACCGCCGCTGGTGGGGACTACCCGTCGATCATTGCGTTCATAGTGTTCGCCCGTCCTGCGACGGGGTGACGGTGACGAGTTGGTGTTTCATCAGGGGCTGGTCGCTCTGTCTGCTGTAGTCGTCGAGCCCGCAGAGGATGTTGAGTTCGGGCATGTAGCCCGCGACGCTGGCGGGCGGGATGTCGTAGGCGATGACGCGGTAGCCGTAGACCGACCGGGTGCTGCCGTCGCGTGCGTGGCTCGTGATGTCGATCAGGTCGAACTCGGCCAGGCCCCGCTCGGCCATGTCCTTGGAGTTCATGAAGAGCAGGGTGCGCAGGTTCTTGACCCCGCGGTAGCGGTCGTCGTCGGAGTACACGGTGGTGTTCCACTGGTCGTGCGAGCGCATCGTGGAGAGGACGAGCATGCCCTGGGGCGGGGTCACGTCGGGGAGTTCGCTCGGGTGGAACTCGGCGCGGCCGGAGGCGGTGTGGAACTCACGCTCGCGGGCGGGCTGGGTGATGCGGAAGCCGAGCGGTTCACGCACCCGGCGGTTGAAGTCCTCGAAGCCCGGGAGGACTTGGGCCATGGTGTCGCGGATCCGGTCGTAGTCCTCGACGTACCACTCCCACGGCGTGTTCGAGTCCGGCAGCGTCGCCCGTGCCATCCCGGCCACGATCGCGCACTCCGACCTGAGGGTCTCGGCGGGTGGCTTGCGCATGCCGAAGGACAGATGCACCTCGCTCATCGCGTCCTCGACGCTCACGCCCTGCTCCCCCGTCGCCCGGGTGTCCTTCTCGGTGCGTCCCAGGCACGGGAGGATGAGCGCCCTGCGGCCGTGGACGAGGTGGCTGCGGTTGAGTTTGGTGCTCACCTGCACGGTCAGTTCGGTGGTGCGCAGCGCCGCCGTGGTCGCGTCGGTGTCGGGGGCGGCGAGGACGAAGTTGCCGCCCATCGCGACGAACACCTTCACCCGGCCGTCCCGCATCGCCTTGATGGTGCCGACGGTGTCCAGCCCGTGTTCACGGGGCGCGGAGATCCCGCAGACCTCGTCGAGCGCGTCGAGGAACGCGGGCGCGGGGCGGTGGTCGATGCCGCAGGTGCGGTTGCCCTGGACGTTGCTGTGGCCGCGCACCGGCGAGGGTCCGGCTCCTTCGCGGCCGAGGTTACCCCGCAGCATCAGCAGGTTCACGATCTCGCGGACGGTGTCCACCCCGTGGTCCTGCTGGGTGACGCCGAGGCACCAGGAGATGACGGTGCGGTCGGCGGCCATGTAGCGGTCGGCGACCTCGCGGATCTCGCCCTCGCTCACCCCGGACTGCCGCACCAGCTCGGCCCAGTCGGTGGCGCGCACCAGGTCGCGGTACGAGGCGAAGCCCGCAGTGTGGCGTTCGATGAAGTCGACGTCGAGCACCGCCGGGTTCTCCTCGGCCCGCTCGAACACGGCTTTGGCGACCCCCCGCAGCAGGGCAAGGTCGCCGCCGATGCCGACCTGCACGTTCTGGTCGCCGGTCGCGGTGGAGTGGAAGGCGGCCATCGCGGCGAACTCGTGCGGCACGATCGTCCGTCGCGCCCCGGCCTCGACGAGCGGGTTGACGTGGACGATCTGAGCGCCGCGCCGGTGTGCCTTGGCGAGCGTGGTGAGCATGCGCGGGGCGTTGGACGCCGCGTTCACGCCCATGACGAACAGCAGGTCGGCCGCGTCCCAGTCGGCGATGTCGCACGTGCCCTTGCCGGTACCCAGCGCGGCCTGCAGGGCACGGCCAGAGGCCTCGTGGCACATGTTGGAGCAGTCCGGCAGGTTGTTGGTGCCGAACTCGCGCACCCACAGCTGGTAGAGGAACGTCGCCTCGTTGTTGAGCCGGCCGGAGGTGTAGAAAGCGGCCTGGTCGGGGCTGTCCAGGCCGCGCAGCGTCCGCCCGACCAGCGCGAACGCGTCCGGCCAGGAGATCGGGACGTACTTGTCCGTGGCCTCGTCGTACACCATCGGCTCGGTCAGCCGACCCTGGTCCTCCAGCGCGTAGTCCGGCCAGTCGGCCAGTTCGCTGACCGTGTGCACGGCGAAGAACTCCCGGCCGGCCATCTTCCGGGTCATCTCCCAGGTGACGTGCTTGATCCCGTTCTCGCAGATGTCCAGGTGCAAGCCCTTGCGGTCGTCGGGCCACGCGCACCCCGGGCAGTCGAACCCGCCGTTCTCGTGGTTCATCTTCACGATCGCCAGCGGCCCGCTGACCGGCTCGCGGGTCCTGGCGAGGACCCGCGTCACACTGCGCGCCGCACCCCACCCAGCCGAGGGTGCCGTGTCGTCCTCCTGCGAGATGTCACCGGGTCGATTGGGCCCCCGGCCGCGTGCCGCGCCCCCCGGCGCCCCGCGCCCCAAGTCGTCGCCGGGACGGCCTTCGGAATCCGAGCGGTCCATGGTGGTGCCCTTCGCTGTCACGACTCCGGTCGTCAGATACGCGCGCTGACGCTTCCCACACCTGTCCGGTATGACCAGATTTTACAGCCCGGGGCGACCGACGCACATGGCGAAGACCGGGCAGACGGACCGGGCAGACGACGAGACCCGCCCCGTAGTGACACGGGCCGGGATCGACGGGCGGCAGGCCCAAGTGATGGTGCGCGCTCGCAGCGGACAGCGGCGGCGAACCGGTGTGACGCGCAAGGGATTTCGGGGCTGAAGGCTCACGGGGAATGGCTGCTGAAGTACCTGCTCCTGACGCGGCCGTGCCCCGACGGTAGGACCGGATCCCGGGTTCGTTGCGCGCGCCCGTCGACCGTGCTTGGCTCGCCCGATGAACTTTCTGCTGACGGCGAGTGGTCTGCGCAACGAGACGTTGCGGGATGCGCTGCGGGACATGCTGGGCAAGCCGTTCGGATCGGCGAACGTCGTGTACGTTCCCACGGCGTCGGTCGCCGAGCCAGGTGACCACGGGTGGTTCGTCGCGGACATGAACCGGCTGCACGGCCTCGGCTGGCGGGAGTTCGACGTCCTGGAGCTGAACGGCCTGCCCCGGCAGATGGTGCTCGACCGGCTGCTGCACGCCGACGTCATCTACGTCGAGGGCGGCAACCACTACCACCTCGCGCGCAGCATCACCGGCAACGGCCTGGCCGACGGCTTCCTGGAGGCGCTGGCGAACCGGGTCTATGTCGGGGTCAGCGCCGGATCGATGATCTTCAGCCGCAATCTCACCGCACACTCCGCCGACGTCATCGGGGACACCGCGGACCTCCACGTACTCGGCGCGACGACCGTGGAGCCGCCGTTCGGCCTCTTCGACTGGTACCTCAAACCCCACCTGTACTCGCCGAACTTCCCCGAGCGGGACGACGCCTGGGCCGATCGCATCACCGCGCGGGCGGACTTCCCGATCTACTTCATCGACGACGACACGGCCGTCCGCGTCAGGGACGGCAAGGTGGATGTCATCTCTGAAGGCCGGTGGCGGTTCCATCCGTGACCGCGATCAGCGATCAGCGACTGGGGGCTGGGGGCTGGGGGCTGGAGACTAGGGACCACCAGGAAGCCGTTGGTCCGTACCGTCAGCCGGTCGCCCGCGCCGAGGTGACCGCCGCGCGGGCCGCGCTCTCGACCGCCGCTATGCCGCCCGCCATCGTCGCGTTGCCGTCGGAGAGCACCGCGACGAGGTAGTGATGCGTTCCCGACGTGACCCGTCCGACGCTGTTGATGTCCCACAGACCGGTGGTGCTGCGCTGCAGCCAGCCGTTCTTGAGCGCCCATCCGGCGCCGGAGTCGGAGGCCGCCGAGACGCCCCACGACTGTCCGGCGGCGATACGGGTCATCAGCGTGCGGATGTAGCCCTGGGACGCCGTGGTCAGGCCGGACCCGCTCGCGGAGGACGTCCCGCCGTCGGCGAACACCGCGCTCAACAGGCGGATCTGGTCACTCACCGTGGTGCGCGTGAGCCCCCACAGGCCGCCGGCCCCGCCCACGGTCGAGGACAGACCGAGCCGCTTGTTCACCGCCTCCAGGCCGGGCGCCAGGCCGATCTCCCGCCAGAGTGCGTTCGCCGCGTCGTTGTCGCTGTGCTCGATCATCGCCTCGGCCAGGGTGCGCTCCTGCTTGGTGAGGCCACGACCGGCGTCCTGCGCCTGGACGAGCAACGCGGACAGGATGTCGACCTTGACGATGCTGGCCGTGTCGTAGGGGACGTCCTTCCCGCGCACCTGCGCCGCCCGGGCCGGGTGGTCCAGATCCAGCACGGCGGTCGTCACACGTGCCTGCGTGGTGACGGCTGCGGAGGCTGGACCGACCACGCCGACCGCGAGGAGGGTGGCCATGGATCCGGTGAGCAGCGCCACGCAGAGGCCGGCACGCCTGCCGCGCCGGCCGGGCGTGGTCTCGCTCTGCGTGGTCGGTCGGCGATTCGGGCGGAACGGCATGAGGCCTCGGCTGGTTCGGGGGCGGGGAACAGACCTGCGAACGTAGGCGAGGCGACGGTTCCGTGACGTGACCGGTGCCACGAAATGGAACCAACAGCGCGATTTGTGAGGATAGACACAGCTTCATGCACCATCGTCCCTGGCGGGCTCGCACCCCTGCCGGGCCGCCGCAGGTTGGGAGGCGGGGCGCACCGTGAGCGGGTCGTCACTCAAGGCGTCGCGCAGTTCAGGTCCCGTTGGCTGAGTCGAAAGCTCGCCATGATCTCCTGGCGTTCCGCACGGGCTGTCTCGCGGGAGGACTGACGCATGGAGTTGCGCAGCGTCGAGGAGCTGATGGATCTGCTGTACGCGTGTCGGGGCGCCTGGGACACCCCCGACCGGCGCGGCGATCCGGTCGATCTGCACGACCACGCACTGCAGACGGCCGCGCTGCTGCGCCGAAGTCGTCCCGCCGACAAGGAACTTCAGGTCGCCGGCCTGGTCCACGACATCGGGCACCTGTTGCAGCCCGGCGACGACGCAGGGCACGCGGACCACGCTGCGGACGCCGTCCGCGCCCTGCTCGGCGAACGGGTCGCCCATCTAGTCCGCCTACACGTACCCGCGAAGCGCTATCTGGCGACCTCCTCCCCCGGCCGCGACCTGTCCGCACAGAGCGCACTGACCCTGCGCACACAGGGCGGCCCCATGTCCCCCGCCGAGGCCGCCGCCTTCGAGCGCGACCCGCTCGCCGACGACGCGATCACCCTGCGCCAGGCCGACGACGCGGCCAAGGTCGTCGGCCTCGACGCCGGGGTCCTGGAGGACTGGCGCACGGTACTGGGCATCGTCGCCGCACGAAACTCACGGATCCCCAACTCCCGCCTGGGGGCTGTCGACTGACGATCCGTCATGAGATCGTACGGCGATGACGTCGTCGTCGTACGATCTGCGGGACCGGGCCGCTCTGATCACCGGGGGCACGCGCGGGATCGGGCGCGCGGTCGCCGAGGCGTTCGCCGGGGCCGGGGCGCGGGTGTGCGTGAGCGCGCGTGACGCCGACGAAGTGCGCCGCACCGCCGAGGAGTTGGGCGGTGTCGGTCTGGCCGGGGACGTCGCCGACCCGGAACACCTGCGCGAGCTGACCGAGTTGGCGCTGCGCGCGTTCGGGCGGATCGACGTGGTCGTCAACAACGCGGCGACGAACCAGCCGTACGGCCCGCTCATGGACGCCGATCCGGACGCGTGGCGGACGGCGTTCACCGTGAACGTCGAGGCGCCGCTGCGGTTGGTGCAGTGTGCGTGGCGGGCGTGGATGCGGGAGCACGGGGGCGCGGTGGTCAACGTGTGCACGGAGGGCGCCGGGCACGTCGGGCCGAACGTGGGCGCGTACGGCACCAGCAAGGCGGCCCTGATGCATTTGACCGCACAGCTCGCCGGCGAACTCGCGCCGAGGGTGCGGGTCAACTCCGTCTCCCCCGGGCTCGTCCGCACCGACATGGCACGGTTCGTGTGGGAGCCCGGTGAGGCGGAGGTCGCCGCCGGGCTGCCGCTCGGCCGGATCGGGGAACCGGCCGACATCGCACGGGCCGTGCTGTGGCTGGCCTCCGACCAGGCCGAGTGGATCACCGGGGCGGATCTGCTGGTGGACGGCGGGACCCGGGTGCGGGCGGCGTACTCGTCGGGCGGGTACGCCGTCCATGACCGGCTGAGGTCGGCCGCGCCGCCTCAGCCCTCGTGACGACGGAGGCCGGTCACCACTTGCCCGGCGCGTAGTCCTTCAGGAAGACGCCGTACAGGTCCTCGCCCTGTTCGCCGAGGACGATCGGGTCGTAGACGCGGGCGGCTCCGTCGACCAGGTCGAGCGGGGCGTGGAAGCCCTCCTCGGCGAGGCGGAGCTTGTCGTAGTGGGGGCGTTCGTCGGTGATCCAGCCGGTGTCGACGGAGGTCATGAGGATGCCGTCGGTCTGGAACATCTCCTGGCCGCTGGTGCGGGTCACCATGTTCATCGCGGCCTTGGCTGCGTTGGTGTTGGGGTGCCCGGCGCCCTTGTAGCCGCGGCCGAAGACGCCTTCCATCGCGGAGACGTTGACGATGTACGCGCGTCCGCTCCTCGCGGCCTTGGCGGCGGCGGCCATGGCCGGGCGGAGCTTGCTGATGAGGATGAACGGGGCTGTGTAGTTGCAGAGTTGGGTTTCGAGAAGCTCCACCGGGGAGATCTGCTCGATGGTCTGCACCCAGGTGTTGGTGTCGACGACGTCGGGGACGAGGCCGCCGGCGTCGATCGCGGTGCCGTCGAGGTGGCGGGCGACGCTGGCGTTGCCCGCGACCAGGGCGAGGTCGGCGACCTGCTGGGCGTCGAGGCCGCTGATGCCGACGGGCAGCGCGGCGAGGCCGTCGACCGCGCCGGAGCCGAAGGCGCCGATGACGTGGTGGGCGGGGAGCTCACCGGCGGGCAGCGGGGCGCTCTCGCCGTCGACGAGTGCGGCGTAGGCGGACGGCAGGCGGCGTACGGTCTGGGTCGCGTTGTTGATCAGGATGTCGAGGGGGCCGGCCTCGGCGAGTTGGTCGGCGAGGGCCACGACCTGAGCCGGGTCGCGCAGGTCGGTGCCGACGACCTCCAGGCGGTGCAGCCAGTCCGCCGAGTCGTCCATCGCCTTGAAGCGGCGGATGGCGTCCTTCGGGAAGCGCGTGGTGATCGTCGTGTGGGCGCCGTCGCGCAGCAGCCTCAGCGCGATGTACATGCCGATCTTGGCGCGGCCGCCGGTGAGCAGGGCGCGCTTGCCGGTGAGGTCGGCGTGGTCGTCGCGCTTCTCGCGGTTCAGGCGGGCACAGTCGGGACAGAGCTGGTGGTAGAAGTAGTCGACTTCCACGTACCGGGTCTTGCAGGTGTAGCAGGAGCGCGGGCGCTGCAGTATCCCGGCGATCCGGCCCTCCTCCGTCACCGACGACGGGAGGAGGCCCTCGGTCTCGTCGTCGATGCGCTGGGCGGAGCCGGTCGCGGTGGACTCGGTGACGGCCTTGTCGTGCGCGGTCTTCGCGGCCCGGCGCTCCTTGCGGCGGCGCTGCTTGACGCTGCGGTAGATGCCCGCGGTGGCGCGGCGGACGGTGATCGCGTCGGGGTGGTCGACGTCGATCTTCTCCAGTTCGTCGAGCACGCTGAGGCAGACGGCCAGCCGCTCGGGGTCGATGCCGGGCCCGTACACGACCTCGTCCGGGGTCGTGGAGCCGTCCTCTGTCACCGTCATCGCGCTGCCGTTTCCTTGGGTCATCCGCGGCGGCGCTCCGATCGCGCACACCGTCGAACCGGGAATTTTACGGAGCGCCGGGCCGCAGCACCAAACCCGCTCCAGGTCACGACCCGCAGGCGGTGATGAGCGTCTCCACCTCCTCGGAGAGCGCACGGGCGAACACATCAAGATCGGGTACGGCTTCCGCGTCGGCGACAAGGCCGTAGTGGACCTGCCCGCGGTACGTCGAGACGGCGACCGCCAGGGACTGACCGCGGGCCAGCGGGGCGAACGGGAAGACCGCGGTGACCGGGTTGCCGCCGAGCTTGAGGCCGATGCCGGGCAGCGGGACGCTGGTGACGAGGATGTCGAACCAGAGCCGGGCGGCCTGGGCGGCGAGGGGTCCGCCGAGGCGGTGGCCGAGCGCGGGGACGTGGTCGGCGAGCAGGGCGACGGCGCCCGCGCCCCGGTTGGGGCCCGCGTCCTTGTTGCGGTCCATGGCGGCGCGCACGGAGTCGAGCCGGGCGAGGGGGTCCGGGTCGTCGACGGGCAGCCGTATCAGATAGCCGGAGAGCCGGTTGCCCTGTGGCTGTGCGGAGCGCGGGCGGCGTTTGGAGACGGGGATCAGGGCGCGGGGCGAGACGCCCTCGCTGCCGTCGCCGCGTTCGTCGAGCCAGCTGCGCAGGGCGCCCGCGACGACCGCGATGAGCACGTCGTTGACGGTGCCGCCGACCGTCTTGCGGATGCGGTGCACGTCGTCGAGGTCGACGACGACTCCGGCGGTACGGCGGGTGCCGGAGGGCTCGGAGGTCAGCGCCGACGACGAGCGGACGTCCAGGGTGGAGCGGGCGACGGACGCCCCGATGTCGAGGGCCCGGCCCACGTCGGACAGGGCGCCGCGGACCAGTCCGGGCAGCTTGCGCACGTCGGGGATCAGGCCGCGCGCGGGTTCCGCGCGGCGCGGGCGGCGCTCGGGCATGTCCATCGGGTCGAGGATGGCGGCGGCGAGGGCCAGGGCCCGCAGTCCGTCGGCCAGGGCGTGGTGGAACTTGAACAGCACCGCGAACGAGACGCCGTCCTCGCCGGGCAGCACATGCGCTTCCCACGGCGGACGGCCGCGCTCCAGCGGGCGTTCCATGAGCCGGCCCGCGTCCGCCTGGAAGTCGGCGGTCGGGGCGTGCAGGCGCACGTGGTGCAGCGGGTCGAAGTCGGGGTCGGTCTCGCGGGTCGCGCTGCCGAAGGACAGGGACAGCGGCTGCCACACGTCCCGGATGCGCATCCGCAGCCCGGGGACGGCGGCGGCACGGGCGGCGAGGAGGTCGGCGGCGTGGGCTCCCGCGGTCGGCGAGTGGGCCGAGAAGACGCCGAGTGCGCCCAGGTGCATCGGGTTCCGGTCGGACTCGATGTTCCAGAACGCAAGGTCGAGAGGAGCGAGCAGGTCAGAAGTCAATTGCTTGCCTCGCGTCGACTAGGGGTGAGCCAGCAGTCAAGCGGTGACAAGCGATTACGGTCAAGTACGATCAAGCTACGCACAGTTAACAGCAGATTACATCCAGCCCCGGTCCCACCCCTCTGGGAGGGGTGGGACTCTAGAGGCACACGGGATCACTTCAGTGCAGGTGGCGCCGCCTGGGGTGATGTACCCCACTCCGACGGGTGCGGGCCGACCGTGAAGTCGAGCGACCGTACGGAGCGGAGATCGCCGGTCGTCAGGTACGTCCGCTCGTACGACGTCCCGTCCGTCCGGGCCGCCTGGATGTAGCGGTCGGCGGCGGAGGTGCCGGGCGCCTTGATGGTCAGGGCTCCGTGCGAGTAGTAGCGGCGGTCCAGGGTCAGGTCGACCCGGTCGAACACGGGCGTGGACAGGCCCCAGGTGTCGTAGCCGGGCTGGACCGGGAAGATCCCGATCGACGACAGGACGTTCCAGGCGGACATCGTGCCGAGGTCGTCGTTGCCGGTCATGCCGGTCGGGCCGTCCGTGAAGAGGGTCAGCGCGGCATGGACGACGTCGGTGGTCTTCCACGGCTGGCCGGTCGAGAGGTAGGTGTACGGGGCGATCAGGTCGGGCTCGTTCTGGGGGTTGTACTTGTCGGCGTTGTAGTAGTCGTACGGCCCGTTGACCCACACCTCGCGGGCGGTCTTCGCCGGGTCGGCCAGCAGCTGGTCGTAGGCGAAGAAGGAGTCGAGCCGGTCGTTGGCCGCCTGCCGGCCGCCGATGAGGTCGACCATGCCGGGCAGGTCCTGTGGCACCAGCCACTGGTACTGCCACGACGTGCCCTCGTGGAAGCCCTCGCTCTGCGCAGGATCAGCAGGACCGACGAAGGCGCCGGAGGCGTCACGGGCGCGGAAGAAGCCGGTCGAGGGGTCGAAGATGTTGCGGTAGCTCTGGGCGCGGGCCGCATAGCGCGCGGCGTCGGCGCCGTGCCCGAGGTCGCGGGCCATCTGCGCGAGCATCGCGTCCGAGAGGGCGTACTCCAGGGTGGCCGAGGCCCCGTGGTCGTAGTCGGAGTCGCCGGGCTTCGCGTGCGGGCGGTCCTTGATGTACGGCGCGAACCCGTTCGCGAGGTACTCCTTGTTCGCCTCCCGGCCCACGGCCGCCGAATCGGTGGGCGGTACGCCGTCTGCGTTCTGCTTCAACGCCCGGTAGGCGCGCTCCTCGTAGCCCTTCAACAGGCCTTGCTGGTAGGCGTTGGTGAGGAACGGGGTGACCGGGTCGCCGGTCATGATGTTCGTCTCGACCGTGCCATAGCCCCACTTGGGCAGCCAGCCGCTCTCCTCGTCGATCTTGATCACCGAGATCGCCATGTCGCGGGCCTCGCGGGGTGCGAGCAGGGCGAGGAGTTGGGACTGCGTGCGGTAGGTGTCCCACAGGGACCAGTTCTGGTAGTACGTAAAGTCCCTTGCCCGGTGGACCTGTTGGTCCCAGCCGGTGTAGCGACCGTCGGCATCGCTGCCGATGTTGGGCGCGAGGAAGGACCGGTACAGGGACGAGTAGAAGGTCCGGCGCAGGCTGTCGGAACCCCCCTGCGCGCGGACGCCGTCGAGCCGGTCCTCCCAGGCCCGTTGGGCGCGGTGGCGTACCGCGTCGAACGAACTCCCGCCCTCCGCACGGAGGTTGACGGCCGCGCCGTGCGCGTCGACGTACGAGAGGGCCGTGGTCGCCTCGACCGTACGGTCCTTGCTCGTGTCGAAGCGGACGTACGCGCCGCCGCTGCCGGTCCTCGAACCGGCGGTCACCGTTGGACCGTTCCACGTGCCGTACGTGGTGAAGGGCCGGTCGAAGTGGGTGACCGTGTAGACGGTGTACGGCTTGGTGTCCTGGCAGAAGCCGCGGCCGGTGATGGAGGTGCGAACCGTCCGGTTGTCGAGGACCTCCACCTTCGAGGTGACCCCGGAGTGGAGCGACTGGGCCGCGTTCAGCAGGACGTTGGCCTTGTCCGTGGCCGGGAAGGTGTAGCGCTGGACGCCGGTGCGCGCGGTCGCCGTCAGTTCGGCCTCGATGCCGGATTTCAGGCCGACTTGGTAGTAGCCGGGGCTCGCGTGCTCGTCGTCGTGGCTGAACTCGGCCGCGTACTGGGCGTAGTCCGTCTGCGTCACGTCACCGGTCGTCGGCAGTACGGGCAGGTCCCCGCCCAGGCCGCAGCCGACGCCGGAGAGGTGCACGAGGGAGAAGCCGCGGATGTGGTTCTGAGAGTAGTCGTATCCGGTGTTGTGCCCGGTGTCCGGCGAGAACTGCACCATGCCGAAGGGCACGGCGGCGCCGGGATAGGTGTTCCCGTCGTTCTCGGTACCGATGAATGGGTTGACCAGATCGGTGAGTTGACCAAGAGCAGAGGCTTCGGCTGTGCCGGGGACGGCGAACAGCGCGGACGCTGCCACCGCCCCCGCCACGCACAGGCGCAGGCGCCGGGTCCATCTCATGCGGGTGGGCCTCCAGTTGACGAAAGGGGTCAGGCGGTGGGGCAGTTCGCGGGCGTAGCCTGCGAGGCGTCACGGATCAGGGCCTGCTGAGCGGCCTTCACCCGCTGTACGTCGGGCTTGAGCACCCGCCGGTCGTAGGTCATCAGGCCGTTCAACTCGCCCTCGACATCGGATATCTGGGTGTAGACCGCCCCGTTGCTGCCCTGGCAGGTCAGGGCGTGCACCTCGGCGAGCTTGGCGAGGTAGTCGTCGGTGTAGGCCGCCGGATCGACGTCGACGTACGACTGCTGGACCGACCAGGCGTGGCCCGGCACCGCGAGCCCGAGACCGCCGTACTCCCCGCTGACCAGGGCGCGTTGACCGTCCGGATGCGGTGGCAGGGCGGGGCTGGGATAGCCGTGTTCGTCGATGATGTCGCCGGTGCCGCCGTCGACGCCGAGGTTGATGCCGGACATGCTGTTGACGAGCCGGGTCGGGTCCCAGGCCTTCGCCTGGTCGGCGATCCGGGCCTCGTCGTACTGGCCCCAACCCTCGTTGAACGTCACCCACATGACGACCGACGGGCTGCTGATGTGCTCGTCGATCATCTGCTTCATCTCGCGCTCGTACTCGGCGCGTGCGGCGGCCGACGGGTTCACCCCGGCGGTCATCGCGGGCATGTCCTGCCACACCATGAGGCCCAGCCTGTCGGCCCAGTAGAACCAGCGGTCGGGCTCGACCTTGATGTGCTTGCGCACGGCGTTGAAGCCCAACTCCTTGTGGATCCTGAGGTCATGGGCGAGCGCCTCGTCGGTCGGGGCGGTGTAGAGACCGTCGGGCCAGAAGCCCTGGTCGAGGGTGGCCATCATGAAGATCGGCTTGCCGTTGAGGACCGTGCGCGGGACGCCGTTCACCTTCTCCACGGCGATCGAGCGCATCCCGAAGTAGCTGCCGACGTGGTCCTTGCCGACGGTGACCTTCAGGTCGTAGAGGAACGGGTCGTCGGGTGACCAGAGACGGGGGTTCTTGACGGTCAGGGTGAGTGGGCTGCCGGTGCGGCCGTGCACGGTGGCGACCTGCCGCTTTCCGTCGTACGCCGTCGCCGTGATCGGTACGCCGTCCCGAACTCCCTTTGCCTCGACGGTGAGTTGGCTCTTGGCGACGTCGGGGGTGAGCTTGAGGGAGTCGACGTGGTCGGGGGCGACCGGTTCCATCCACACCGTCTGCCAGATGCCCGAGGTCGGGGTGTACCAGATGCCGCTCGGGTCGAGGCGCTGCTTGCCGACGGGCGGGTTCTCGCCGTTGGCCGCGTCGGTGGGGTCGTAGACGCCGACGATCAGCTCCTGGGTGCGGCCGGGCTTCAGTGCGTCGGTGACGTCGGCGCTGAACTTGTCGTAGCCGCCCTGGTGTTCGGTGACCTTCGTGCCGTTGACGTAGACCTCGGCCCGCCAGTCGACGGCGCCGAAGTTGAGCATCAGCCGCTTGCCCGAGCCGATCCTCCAGTCGGCGGGGACGGTGAAGGTGCGGCGGTACCACATGCGGTCCTCGTGCCGTTCCAGGCCCGAGAGCTGGGACTCGACGGGGTACGGGACGAGGATGCGCTCGGCGAGGTTCCTGCCGACCGGCGGCTGCTCCCCCGCGGTGGCTGCGGCGAACTGCCAACTCCCGTTCAGGTTGCGCCAGTCGGTGCGGGTGAGCTGGGGGCGCGGGTACTCGGGCAGGGCGTTGTGCGGGCCCACCTGGTCGGCCCACTGGGTGCGCAGTTCGTAGGTGGAGTGGTTCGGGCCGGTGCTCCAGAAGCCGTTGATAACGTTGCCATCCGCTGACGCGAGGCCGGCTTCGCCGTCGTAGCGGATGTCCGCGGTGCCGGATGCGGTGCCCGTCTTGTTGCCTACGACGGGTTCCGTGAGCGGGATGAGCAGGGTCCGTGGGTCCGCCGGGTCCAACTTGGCATCCCCCAGGGGCCACTTGGCGCCGCCGATCACCGCTTCGAGGTGGTCGGTCAGGCCGGCCGGGGGTGCGGCGAGGGGCTGGGCGAAGTCGAGCTTCAGGGTGCGGCCGGTGCTGGTGACGGTGGCGGCGAGGGCGCCGTCGTAGTCGTAGCCGTCGGGGAGCCGGAAGGCCGACTGCGGGATGGCCACCTTGGTGCCGACGGGCTCGGTCCAGCGCACGTGGAGGTTGGAGCCGCCGTAGTGCTCGAAGTACTCGACCTTGATGTCGTAGGCCGTGCCGGCGGTCAACTCGACGGGGGCGGAGGTCTGTTCGGTGTCCCAGTCGTCGACCCAGTGGTCGATGACGAGCTGTCCGCCGATCCAGAGGCGGAAGCCGTTGTCGCCGATGACCGAGAAGGTGTGGGGGCCGGTCTTCGCCGGGACGAGCTTGCCGGTCCAGCGGACGCTGACGTCGTCGGACCGGCCGGTGGTGAAGGCGAGTCGGGGTTCGAGGTTGTCGAAGTCGAGGTTCGGGTCCACGCCGGTGGCCTTGAGGTCGGCGAAGTCGAAGGCGCCGGGGGCGGACTGGGTGTAGTACTCGCCCTTCAGGCCGTGGATCTCGACGGGGTCGTCGGCGGCGGTGGCGCTCGCGGTGGGGACGGCGGCCAGCCCGGCGATGCCGAGGGCCAGGACGAGGAGTAGCGCGAGTCGGTCTCTGAGTCGTCTGATGCGCACGGAACCTCCATAACAACGTTGTCATAGGCGGCAGTTGGCATGACAACACGGATTCCGGATTCCGTCCAGGGACATGACAAGCGCGGGTGGGGCGGGGACGGGACGGGGGCGTGGCAGGCACCCGGGCAGCGCAAAGCCCCGGTGCGGCTGAAAAGCACCGGGGCCTCAGATCGCCAAGACGAGGTGTTACGTGACCAGTTGGCCCTTCCCTAGTGCGATGACCCCGCCCTTGGAGACCGTGTACAGGTCGGCGTCGCGCTCCGGGTTGACGCCGATCGTCGCGCCCGGCGGTACCTCGACGTTCTTGTCCAGGACGGCGCCCCGGACCACCGCGCCCCGGCCGATGTGGACGTTGTCGTGCAGGATCGAGCCCTGGACGACGGCTCCGGGGTCGACCACCACGCCCGGGGAGAGCACCGAGCGCGTGACCTGGCCGCGGATGAGGCACCCGGAGCTGATGATCGACTCGCTGGCCATGCCGCCGGCGTTGAAGCGGGCCGGGGAGAGCTGGCCGGAGTGGGTGTAGATGGGCCAGTTGCGGTTGTAGAGGTTGAAGGCGGGGCGCTCTGCGATGAGGTCCATGTGGGCGTCGTAGTACGCGTCGAGCGAGCCGACGTCCCGCCAGTAGCCCTGGTCGCGGGTGGTCTCGCCGGGGACGTGGTTGGCGCTGAAGTCGTAGAGCGCGGCCTCGCCCCGCTCGGTGAGCGCGGGGAGGATCGAACCGCCCATGTCGTGCACGGAGCCGAGGTCCTCCGCGTCGCGCTGGAGAGCCTCTATCAGCGCCTTGGTGGTGAAGATGTAGTTGCCCATCGAGGCGTAGACGCACTCCGGGTCGTCCACCAGACCGGGCGGGTCGGCGGGCTTCTCCAGGAAGTTCTCCACCATCTGGCCGTCCGAGCCCGGGGTGATCACGCCGAACTGCGAGGACTCGGCGCGCGGGACGCGGATACCGGCCACGGTGACACCCGCACCGCTCTCGATGTGCTGGGCGAGCATCTGGCGCGGGTCCATGCGGTACACGTGGTCGGCGCCGAACACCGCGACGTACTCGGGGCGTTCGTCGTAGATCAGGTTCAGCGACTGCAGGATCGCGTCCGCGCTGCCGAGGTACCAGCGCGGGCCGAGGCGCTGCTGGGCCGGGACGGGTGTGACGTAGTTGCCGAGCAGGCTGGACATGCGCCAGGTGGTGGTGATGTGGCGGTCCAGCGAGTGCGACTTGTACTGCGTGAGGACGCAGATGCGCAGGATGTCGGCGTTGACGAGATTGGACAGCACGAAGTCCACGAGGCGGTACGTGCCGCCGAAGGTGACCGCGGGTTTGGCCCGGTCGGCGGTCAGGGGCATCAGCCGCTTGCCCTCACCGCCCGCCAGTACGATCCCGAGCACCGAAGGTCCGCCACGACGCATGGCCGCTCCCCTCACCCTGGTTGACCCCAGCCTGCCCCTGAGCAGCGCACACTAAGCCTGTTTGGCGATCTCCCCGTAGAGCCGCGCGGTGCGCAGCGCCACGGCGTCCCAGCCGAACTCGCCAACCGCGCGCTCCCGCCCGGCCTCGCCCATCCGTTTCGCAGTCTCCGGGTCGGCGAGCACGGAGTCGAGAGCCAGCGCCAGGTTCGCCTCGAAGTCGTCGTCGACGGACACCAGCAGCCCCGTCTCCCCATGTGCCACCACCTCCGGGATGCCCCCGACGCGCGAGGCGACCACGGCCGTACCGCAGGCCATCGCCTCCAGGTTCACGATCCCGAGGGGCTCGTACACCGAGGGGCAGGCGAACACGGTGGCGTGGGTGAGGAGCTGGATCACTTCCGGGCGCGGCAGCATCTGCGGGATCCAGTGGACGCCCGCGCGGACACTGCTCAGCTCCTGGAAGAGCTCGCGGAATTCGCGGTCGATCTCGGGGGTGTCCGGCGCGCCCGCGCACAGCACGACCTGGGCGGCCGGGTCGATGTCCCGCACGGCGCGCAGCAGATGGGGCACGCCCTTCTGGCGGGTGATCCGGCCGACGAACAGCACGTAGGGGCGGTCGGGGTCGATGCCGAGCCGGGTGAGGACGTCGGTGCCGTGGTCGGGCTGGTAGAGCGTGGTGTCGATGCCGTTGTGGACGACCTGCACCTTGGCCGGGTCCAGCGTCGGGTAGCAGGTGAGGATGTCCTCGCGCATGGCTCCCGATACGGCGATCACGCCGTCCGCGGCCTCGATCGCGGTGCGCTCGGCCCAGCTGGAGAGCGCGTATCCGCCGCCGAGCTGCTCGGCCTTCCAGGGGCGCAGCGGCTCCAGCGAGTGCGCGGTCATCACGTGCGGGATGCCGTACAGCAGCTTGGCGAAGTGGCCGGCGAGGTTGGCGTACCAGGTGTGGGAGTGGACGAGTTCACGGCCTTCGAGGGCGGCGGCCATGGAGAGGTCCACGGAGAAGGTGCGCAGGGCGTCGTTGGCGCCGTCGAGGGTGGGCCAGGAGCGGTGGCGTACGACGCCTTCGGTGCGGCCCTCGCCCCAGCAGTGCACATCCAGGTCGACCAGGGGCCTCAACTCCCGGGCGAGGAACTCCACATGGACGCCCGCGCCGCCGTACACATCCGGCGGGTACTCCCGGGTCAGCAGTCCCACTCGCACCCGAAACCCCTTGTTCTCGGCGGCTGATTGCCCTCATGGTCACCCAGAAGCGGCGTTTCGGGAAGAGCCAGGCGGCTGTGTGAAGCAGCAGTCCCCGCACACCCCGCCACCAGGGACCCGATAGTAGAGGCAGCAGCTGCGGCGCCGGAAGGAGCTGCCGGTGAACGTTCCGGTTCCGGCGAGGAGCGGGTGGGCGAAGAGTTCCGCGGTCAGGGCACGCGCGCGCGTGGCGACCTCCGTACGGCCACGCGTGCGTGCCCAGCGGTCCAGCTCCCGGGCCGCGCCCGCGAGCGCTGAGGCCGCGTTGCCCCACAGGAGGCCGGTGGACATGCGGTGGCGGGCGACCAGGGCGGCGGCGAGCGGTTCGAGGTGGGCGTGGAGGACGGTGTCCGCGAGGGTCACGGCGTCGCCGGGCAGCGGGCGGACCTCGGCCAGCCACAGGTCGTCCGGTGCGCCGCGGTCGGCGTCCCAGTGCAGCAGGCGGGGGTCGAGGTCGGGGATCCGGCCGTACAGGGCGGCGCAGCCGAGCGCCACGGACCACAGCCGGGCCGCGAGCGCCTGCTGGGCGATCGAGGCGGCGATGCGCAGCTCAGGGGCCTGGAGACGTTCCGCGACGACTCGGACACGAAAAGTCAGGGAATTTCCGTAAACCTCCGATGCCGGGTTTTCGTAGGTCCGCGCGAGCGTCGGCAACGACTCGTGCGGGGCTCCGCCCGTGCGTAGTACGAAGAAGCCGCCGAGGGGGCGCAGCGCGGCGAGTTCGGGGTCGAGGTCCACGAAGAGCAGTAGTACCAAGGCTCTTAGGGGTTTCACCCAGGGGGTGTCGTCCGGTGTCACCCACCTTGGGGAGGACAAGGGGCCTTTCGTACTCCATCGGCAGTACTACCCAATCGGTGCTCAGGTACGACGACGGGAAGAACATCGAGCGGCATCGTGTTCTGTATGAAAGCCGACCGTTCGCCGCGTGGTGCCAGAGGCGCCCGCCTGACGCAGAGGAGCTGCCGATGAGCGCCCTCGCGTTGTCCATCCTGCTGTCGCTCGTCTCCGCCGTGGCCTACGCCGGTGGAGCGATCGTGCAGGAGCGCGTCGCGGTGTCCTCCCCCGACCAGGAGTACGCACCGCTGCGCCGCCCGAGCTGGTGGGCGGCGGTCGCGTTGAACGGTACGGGCGGTCTGCTGCACGTGGTGGCGCTGGCCTACGGCCCGCTGAGCCTGGTGCAGCCGCTCGGTGCGCTGACGATCGTGTTCGCGCTGCCGATGGCGGCCCTGTTCGTCGGCCGCAAGGCCGGCTCCACCGCCTGGCGCGGCGCCATCATGGCGACGATCGGCCTCGCGGGTCTGCTGTCCCTGGTGGGTACGTCCGAGGGCCAGTCGCTGAGCACCGCCCAGCGGGTGTCCGTGGCCGTGTTCACCGGCGCGGTGGTCGTGACCCTGATGATCGCGGGCCGCGCGGCACACCGGCACCCGGCGGTGCGCAGCGTGCTCCTGGCGACCGCGTCCGGCATAGCCTTCGGCATGTCCTCAGTGTTCACCAAGACGGTGACGGTCGACTGGGACAACGGCGCGGTCTCCGCGACCGACATCCCGTTCCTCGGCGTGATCGCGGTGTTCGCGGTGGCCGGTCTGATGCTTTCGCAGGCGTCCTACCGGGGCGCGGGCCTGGCGGCTCCGCTGGCGGTGCTGACGGTCGTGAACCCGGTGGTGGCGGCCGCGGTCGGCATCACGATGTTCGGTGAGACCTTCCGCTACGGCACGACGGGCACCCTCCTCGCCCTGTCCGCCGGGGTGGTCGCCGCGGGCGGCCTGATCCTGCTGACCACGGAGCGGCTGGGCAGCGAGAGCGTACCGGCCGACACCACCACACCTCCTGTGGTGCCCTCGCCCGTCGAGGAGTTGCTGGACGCCCTCCCTGGACAGCCCGTCGGCGTGAGCGCGAACGTCGACGTGCCGGCCGCGGACATCACGGCCGGCGCACCGGGCGGCGGGATCCTCGTCCCGGCCCAGGCGGCGATTCCGGCCGGCGAGGGTTACGAGACCCTGGAGCCGGCCGGAGCCGCTGAACCGGCCGGCTACTTCGGTCCGTTCCACGCCGGGCTGTACGTGATGATGCCGGTCCACGACCGGCGCCGTACCCGAGTCAAATCCTGACGCCGCCGGCCCGCAGATAGGCGAGCGGGTCGATGTCGGTACCGAAGCCGGGCCCCGTCCGCACCTCGAAGTGCAGATGCGGGCCCGTGGTGTTCCCGGTGGACCCGGAGCGTCCGATGCGCTGCCCCTCGCCGACCGACTGGCCGTCCCGCACGGAGATCGCGGACAGGTGCGCGTACTGGGAGTACCGCCCGTCGGCGTGCCGGATCACCACTTGGTAACCGTACGACCCCGCCCACCCCGCGCTGACGACCGTGCCGTTCTCGATGGCCTTGACCGAGGTGCCGGTGGGGACGAGGAAGTCGACGCCGGTGTGGTAGCCCTTCGACCAGGAGGAGCCCGTCGCGTGGTACGCGGTGCCGATGGGGGCGTTCACCGGGGCGACGAGGGAATGGCTCGTCGTCTTCTTGTGGGTGACCTTCTCGGCGGTCTCCGAAGAGGCCTTCTTCTTCGGGGACTTGGTGGCCGACGACTTGGTGGCCGGTTTCGTCGTCGTGTGGGCCGCAGGGGCCGCCTTGCCGTGCAGGCTGAGCCGCTGGCCCGGCAGGATCAGGTCGGGATCGTCCCCCACGGTGGTGCGGTTCGCGGCGTAGAGCCCGTGCCAGCCGCCGTCCACGCGCTCGGTGTCGGCGATCCCGGAGAGGGTGTCGCCGCGCACGACCGTGTACATCTCGGCGGTGCCCGCGCGGGACTGCGGTGTGGTCTGCGGCTGGACGTCCTTCACGGACCGCTTGACGACGGTCTGCGTCTTGGAGGCCTTGGCCTTGGCCTTGGCCTTGTGCGCCGCGGTGCTCTCGCTCTTGGTGCCGCCGACGTGGATGTCGGGGGTGCCGCCGCCCCGGGTGAGTCCGGCGCGGACCGAGCACACCGGCCAGGCGCCGGGTCCCTGGCCCTTGAGCACCTTCTCCGCTATGGCGATCTGCTGGTCCCGGGTGGCGAGATCCGCGCGGTGCGCGTACGCCGTGCCGCCGTAGGCCTCCCAGGTGGACTGGGTGAACTGGAGCCCGCCGTAGTACCCGTTGCCGGTGTTGATGCTCCAGTCGCCGCTGGACTCGCAGGCGGCGACCTTGTTCCAGGTGCTCACATCGGCCGCCTGGGCGGTGCCCGCGCCGACGGCCGCGAGCGGGATCGCGATGCCCGCGCCGCCCGCCGTGACCGTGAGCAGCGAGGCCCGGTTGATCCTGCTCGGCTGATACCGGCGGTGCCGGCCGCGTACGGCCATGGGGAATCCCCCTCCACATGCGTCAGGAGGGCCAAAAATATGCGCCCCGAACAGGCCATGACAAGACGGCAACCGGCCTCCCTGTGGCTCAAGTGACCGGTATTCCCCGCCTGTTGGGAAACGGGTGGGGCTGGTGGGGTTGGGCTTGCGTTTCCGCGGAAGGAGCCCGGGAGGAACACCGACCGAAGGCGGACAACTTCGCACGGCCAGCACGTGCGGTCGGGGTACCGGCGGGCCAGGATGGTCAGTGGGGCAATACTGGCGAGCACGACCGGTACCACCGATGTCAGGACCTTCCTGATCTTTAGGAGCCAACCGAATGAGCACTTCAGCGCAGATCGGCGTCACGGGTCTCGCGGTCATGGGCCGCAACCTCGCCCGCAACTTCGCGCGCAACGGCTACACGGTCGCCGTGCACAACAGGACCGCGTCCCGCACGCGCGACCTGGTGGCGGAGTTCGGCGGCGAGGGCGACTTCATCGCGGCGGAGACCGCCAAGGACTTCGTGGCGGCGCTGGAGCGGCCGCGCCGCCTGGTCGTCATGGTGAAGGCCGGTGACCCGACGGACGCGGTGATCGAGGAGTTCGCCCCGCTCCTCGAACCGGGCGACATGATCATCGACGGTGGCAACGCGCACTTCGCGGACACCCGGCGCCGGGAGCGCGACCTGCGCGAACAGGGCATCCACTTCGTCGGCATGGGCGTCTCCGGCGGCGAGGAGGGCGCGCTGCACGGACCGAGCATCATGCCGGGTGGCCCGAAGGAGTCGTACGACTCGCTCGGTCCGATGCTGGAGAAGATCTCCGCGAAGGCGAAGGACGGGGCGCCCTGTGTGACCCATGTGGGTCCCGACGGCGCCGGGCACTTCGTGAAGATGGTCCACAACGGCATCGAGTACGCCGACATGCAGCTGATCGGCGAGGCGTACCAGCTGCTGCGCGATGTCGCCGGGTACTCCCCCGCGCAGATCGCGGACATCTTCCGCACCTGGAACACGGGCCGGCTGGACTCCTACCTGATCGAGATCACCGCCGAGGTGCTGTCCCACGTGGACGCGGCCACCGGCAGGCCGTTCGTGGACGTGGTCGTCGACCAGGCGGAACAGAAGGGCACGGGCCGCTGGACGGTCCAGATCGCCCTCGACCTCGGCGTCCCGGTCTCGGGCATCGCGGAGGCGGTCTTCGCCCGCTCCCTCTCCGGCCACGCGGCGCTGCGCGAGGCCTCGCGGGGTCTCGCCGGCCCCACCGCTTCCCCACTGGGCGAGGCGGAGGCGGCGGCCTTCGCGGACCGGGTCGAGCAGGCGCTGTACGCGTCGAAGATCGTGTCGTACACGCAGGGCTTCCACGAGATCGCGGCGGGCAGCGAGGAGTACGACTGGAACGTCGACCTCGGCGCCATCTCCTCGATCTGGCGCGGCGGTTGCATCATCCGCGCGGCCTTCCTCGACCGCATCCGCGCCGCGTACGACGCCCGCGCGGACCTGCCGAGCCTGCTGTCCGACGAGACGTTCGCGCAGGAGATCGCGGCGGCGCAGGACGACTGGCGCGAGGTCGTCGTCGCCGCGACCCGCCAGGGCGTCCCGACGCCCGGTTTCTCGGCGGCCCTCGCGTACTACGACGCGCTGCGCGCCGAGCGGTTGCCCGCGGCGCTCACCCAGGGACAGCGGGACTTCTTCGGGGCGCACACCTACCGGCGGGTGGACCGGGACGGCTCCTTCCACACCCTCTGGGGCGGTGACCGCTCGGAGGTCTCCGGCTGACCTCGCCGACCGTGCCGAGCCCGCCTGCCGTGGATCCGGTCAGGCGGGCTGCCACAGTTCGATGCGATTGCCCTCGGGGTCGGTGACCCAGCCGAAGCGGCCGACGCCGTCCATGTCCTGCGTCTCGGCGTCCACGTCCGCGCCCTTGGCCCGCAACTGCGCGAGCATCGCGTCGAGGTCGCGGACCCGGAAGTTGAGCATGGTCTGCTGGGTGCGGGACCCGAAGTAGTCGGTGTCGGCCGGGAAGGCCGCGAACACCGTCGGCCCGGCCTCCTGAGCCCACAGCCCGTGCTCGTCGGTGTCCAGTCCGAGACTGTCGCGGTACCAGGCGCTCAGGGCCGCCGGGTCGGCCGCCCGCATGAAGTGTCCGCCGATTCCCAGCACACGTTCCATGCGGCCATCCTGCCAGGACGGCGATCGGGGCGCCGGTCTCAGGTCAGCGGTGGTCCCGGCTCCGGGCTCGGCACGGGCTCCGGGCCCGGCGGGATCGGAGAGGGCGGGGGCCCCGGGGTGGGCCGGGGATTCGGCGGTGGCCCCGGCACGGGACGGGGGTTCGGCGGGGGTGTGGGCAGTGGTGCCGGGGGCTCGGGGGCCGGGCCCGGCGTCGGACCGGGTGGTACGGGGTCGGGATACGGGTCGGTCATCGTGTCCTCCAGCCAGTGGCTACGTCGGCTCTGGACTACTCCCCCGCCTACCCGTCACCCGCGCCGCCACTCACCCGGCTGGGCTCAGCCGCCCGCGCCGCGCGGGCACCGGCGGCCAGCCCCGGACGGGGGCTGGACAGCACCGGGATCATCGTGGTCGTCAGGTGCTGGGCCGGTGCCATGGAACCCTGCGCGAGGACGATCGCGTCGGCGTCGATGACCGCGTCCACGGCGTCCGCCACCAGCCGGGCGCAGCCCTCGGCGTCGCCGGCCTCGAAACGGGCCCAGGCGCCGTCGACGAGCAGGGTGCGGATGTCGAGAAGTCCGACAGGGCGGCCAGAACGCCTCCCCTCCTCCTCGACCAGCGCCACGGTCGGCCCCAGCGTGCTCTCCAGCGTCGCCGCCACGACGACGCGCGGACCGGCGGCCACCGCGGCCGCCGCCATCGGACGGTCGCCGCGCAACACCGGTACGCCGACCCCCGCACCGGCGGTCTCCGCGACCCCGCCGATGGTCGAGCAGGTGCACAGCACCGCCCGAGCCCCTTCGGCCACGGCCGCGTCCAGTACGTCCCGCACCGCCCCGGCCACCGCTTGCGGCCCCTCGCACCGGGCCCGCGCCAACAGCTCCTCGTCGACGAAGTGCCGTAGTTCCAGGCCCTGGTGGTCCTCGTCGCGCAGGGCGTCGAAGACCGGGACGTGAGCGGGTGAGGTGTGCAGGAGGGCGAGCACGTGGCCGGGGCCTTTCTTCGGGGCGGTCACGACGAAATCGGCGTCGGTCCTAGAACCGGCCCGGATGCGCCCTGAGCCACTCCATCGCCGCCCGCAGCAACGCCGGGTCCGCGGCCGGTGCCTCGTCAGGATGCCGTTCCGCCCACTTGACGACGTACGGGCACAGCGGGGCGACGACGATGCCCTCGCGGGCCGCGATGCCGTACAGCTCGCGGGCGAGTGAACCCGCGATGCCCTTTCCCTCGTGGGCCGGTTCCACGAGCGTGTGGACCGGGACGAGGGCGCGCGCGGGGGATTCGAGGACGAAGTACTCGATGTGGCCCAGGACTTCACCGCCGTCGCCGAGCGCCTCCAGGCGGCCCGCCGCCCGGTCGTCGCGGATCTCGGTCTCGCTCATGGGCTTCCTCCTGGTGCGATGGTCAGGCCGTGACGGCCTGCGGGCTGCGCGCCTGCTCCGAACCCGGCACCGGCTCGGACGGATCGGCGCCCAGGCCCACGATCCGGTTGGCGGAGTCCACGTGCACGACCCGGGGCCGAAGCGCCCGCGCCTCGGCGTCGGACACCTGAGCGTAACTGATGATGATCACCAGGTCTCCGGGATGCACGAGGTGGGCCGCGGCCCCGTTGATCCCGATGACACCGGTGCCCCGTTCGCCCTCGATGACGTACGTCTCCAGGCGGGCGCCGTTGGTGATGTCGACGATGTGGACCAGCTCGCCGGGCAGCAGATCGGCGGCGTCCAGCAGGTCGGCGTCGATGGTGACGGAGCCGACGTAGTGCAGGTCGGCCTGGGTGACGGTGGCACGGTGGATCTTCGATTTGAACATGGTGCGCAGCATGGAGGCACTCCCGAATCTAGGCTCCCTGCCTGCGTTTATGCAGGTCAAGGGCTGGTCTCCTAATTTACAACGAGGGGCGCGCGCCATCACAGTCCCAGGCGCCATGTATGGACCAGGTAAAGAGAGTGGTTCACAGATTCAGTTGCGGTTGCCGGGACCCGTGCGGGGGATGAATGTGGCCACACAGGCCTGATCGGCACCCTGGAGGCACCGTGACCACCGCATCAGAGCCCCGGGTGTCGGGGCTGGAGATACGTTCCATCGACTATGTCCCCCTGAACGAGCGCCACGGCAAGCTGTGGCATCTGGGCCCGCTGTGGTTCATGTCGAACGCGCAGATCGCCACCCTCGCCGTGGGCCTGATCAGCATCACCGAGGGCGGCAACCTCATCTGGTCGCTCATCGCGATCGTCGCGGGCACCCTGCTCGGCACCTTCTTCATGGCCTTCCACTCGGCCCAGGGCCCGCAGCTGGGGCTGCCGCAGATGATCCAGTCGCGGCCTCAATTCGGTTATGTGGGCGCCCTGTTGGTGTGGCTGTTCGCGTATGTGCAGTACGCGGGCTTCAACGTCTTCAACACGATCCTCGCCGGGGAGGCCCTGCACACCACGGTGCACGGCGGCACCAAGATGTGGGTGGCCGTGGTCACCGTGGTCGGCTTCGTGATCGCGCTGGTGGGCTACGACGTCATCCACAAGGCGGAGCAGTTCCTGACGTACACCTTCCTGGTCGTCTTCGGGATCTTCACTGTGGGCGTGCTGGCGACCCTGCACTACCCGGCCGGCTCCTTCGACCTCGGCGGCTTCTCCTGGACGCCGTTCCTCGCGCAGTTCGGTGTGGTCGCGGGCTACCAGATCAGCTGGGCGATCTACGTCTCGGACTACTCGCGCTACCTCCCGCCGGACGTGACCGTCCGCAAGACCTTCTACTGGACCTACTTCGGGTCGGCGCTCGGCGGGGTCTGGCTGATGACGCTCGGCGCGCTGCTCGCCGCCTGGGCGGGCAAGGACTTCGACACGATCCGCTCGATCAACGCGGCGGGCGACAAGGTGTTCAGCGGCTTCGGCGCGATCGTGCTCCTCTTCGCCACCCTGGGCCTGGTCTCCGTGACCGCGCTGAACATGTACGGCGGCTCACTGACCCTGATCAGCGCGATCGACTCGTTCAAGAAGGTCCAACCCACCGTGTCCGTGAGGGCGTTGACGATCGGGCTGACCGCCGCGCTCTCCCTGGCCGGCGCGATGGCCGCGACCGCGAACTTCCTCACCAACTTCAACAACTTCCTGCTGCTGGTGCTCTACCTGTTCATCCCGTGGACCGCGGTCAACCTGATGGACTACTACGTGGTGCGCCGCGGCCACTACGCGATCGCCGAGATCTTCAACCCCCATGGCATCTACGGCCGTTGGGGCTGGCACGGCATCATCTCCTACCTGGTGGGCTTCGGCGTCATGGTGCCGTTCTTCTCCGTCGGCACCCTCTACGTCGGCCCGATCGCGCATGCCATGGACGGCGCCGACCTCTCCCTGTTCGTCGGTCTGCCGGTCGCCGGGTTGCTGTACTGGTGGCTGAGCCGCTCGATCGACGTGGAGGCCGAGATCCGGGTGGCCGAGGCGGAGGCCGAGGAGTTGGAGAACGCGGCGCACGAACACCGCGAGCCCTGACGGCCGTTACGCCGCTCCGCCGTCACACCACCGCTTCCTGGACCGGTCCGATCTCCGGCTGCTTCTCGAACTGCGTGCGGTACAGCTCGGCGTACCGCCCACCGGTGGCGAGGAGTTGGTCGTGCGTGCCGCGTTCCACGATGTGGCCCGCCTCGACGACGAGGATCTGGTCGGCGGAGCGCACGGTGGACAGCCGGTGCGCGATCACCACCGCCGTGCGGCCCTGCAGCGCCTCGGCGAGCGCCTCCTGGACGGCCGCTTCCGAGGTGTTGTCCAGGTGGGCGGTGGCCTCGTCGAGGATGACGACGCGCTGGCCGGCCAGCAACAGCCGGGCAATGGTGAGGCGTTGGCGCTCGCCGCCGGAGAGCCGGTAGCCGCGTTCGCCGACGACCGTGTCCAGGCCGTCGGGCAGCGACCGTACGAGATCGTCGAGGCGCGAGCGGCGCAGCGCGTCCCACAACTCGTCCTCGGTGGCGGCGGGTTGGGCCAGCAGGAGGTTGGCGCGGACCGAGTCGTGGAAGAGGTGGCCGTCCTGGGTGACCATGCCGAGGGTGGCCCGCAGGGAGGCGGCGGTGAGGTCGCGGACGTCGACGCCTCCGACGCGGACGGCGCCTTCGTCGACGTCGTAGAGCCGGGGCAGGAGTTGGGCGACGGTGGACTTGCCGGCGCCGGAGGAGCCGACGAGGGCGATGGTCTGGCCGGGTTCGGCGCGGAAGGAGATGCCGTGCAGGACCTCGGCGCCGCCGCGGGTGTCGAGGGAGGCGACCTCTTCGAGTGAGGCGAGGGAGACCTTGTCGGCGGAGGGGTAGGCGAAGCGGACCTCGTCGAACTCGACCGCGACCGGGCCCTCGGGGATCTCGCGGGCGTCGGGTTTGTCCTCGATGAGGGGCTTGAGGTCGAGGACCTCGAAGACGCGCTCGAAGCTGACGAGGGCGCTCATCACCTCGACGCGGGCTCCGGCGAGGGCGGTGAGCGGGGCGTAGAGGCGGGTCAGGAGGAGGGCGAGGGAGACGACCGCGCCCGGCTCCAGGGTGCCGTGCAGGGCGAACCAGCCGCCGAGTCCGTAGACGAGGGCGAGGGCCAGGGCGGAGACGAGGGTCAGGGAGGTGATGAACACCGACTGGGCGGTGGCCGAGCGGACGCCGATGTCGCGGACCCGGCTCGCACGGTCCGCGAACTCCACGGACTCCTCGTCGGGGCGGCCGAAGAGTTTGACGAGGGTCGCGCCGGGCGCGGAGAAGCGTTCGGTCATGCGGGTGCTCATCGCGGCGTTGAGCGTGGCCGCCTCGCGCTGCATGCCGGCCATCCGGCTGCCCATCCGGCGGGCCGGAATCACGAACACCGGGAGCAGCACGAGCGCGAGCAGGGTGATCTGCCAGGACAGGGTGAGCATGACGACCAGAGTGAGGAGCAGGGTGACGAAGTTGCTCACTACTCCGGACAGGGTGTTGCTGAAGGCGCGTTGGGCGCCGATGACGTCGTTGTTGAGCCGGGAGACGAGTGCTCCCGTACGGGTACGTGTGAAGAACGCGACCGGCATGCGCTGCACATGATCGAACACAGCCGTCCGCAGATCGAGGATGAGCCCCTCCCCGAGCGCGGCGGACAGCCGCCGGCCGAGGATCCCGAGGGCCGCCTCGGCTACCGCGATCAGGGCGATGAGCAGGGCGAGGCGTACGACGGTCCCGTCGTCGCCGCCCGACACGATCGCGTCGACGACATGTCCGGCCAGGACGGGGGTCGCGACGGCGAGCAGCGCGGTCACCACCCCGAGCAGGACGAAGCGGGCGATCGGGCGGCGGTGCGGTCGCGCGAACTCCGCGATGCGGCGCAGCGTGGCGCGGGCGAACGGGCGGCGCTCCTGTTCGGCGGTCATGACGGTGTGCAGTTGGGTCCAGGCCGTGCTCTCCATGCTCATGGGAGAGACGGTAGGACCTCAAGCGTCGTTGAGGTCAACGGATTCGCCGGATCGCCGTGCGGGGACGAGTGCGGGGGCTCGTGTAGGGGCGCGCGTAAGGAACTGTCCCCGCTGCCGCAACCCGCAGTTGTCGTGGCCTGGGGACCCTCTCCGGATGTGATGGTCGTACGCATTCCCCGAGGCCTCAGGCGTCTTCCCGTCCGGCAGATCCTGATGCTGGTCCCGCTCGCGCTCGTGCTGTGGATCGCCGTGCGCCATTGGCCGGTGCTCGTCGAGGGCTTCGGTCACCTCAAGGATGCCGACTGGCCGTGGCTGCTGGCCGCGGCCGCCGCGACCTGCGGCACCTGGGTCGCCGCGTCCGCCGGACGGCAGGGCGCGCTCGTCGAGCGACTGCCCGTGCGCCGGTTGCTGGCCACGCAGTTCGCGGCGGGCGCGGCCAACCACCTGCTGCCGACGGGGCTCGGCGCGAGCGCGGTCAACCTGCGGTTCATGGCCGTGTGCGGGGTGCCGCTGGCACGCTCCTCGGCCGCCGTCGCGCTCTATCTGCTGGCCGAGTCGGTCGCCCGTGTGGGCCTGTTGCTGGCGCTGCTGGTCGCCTTCCCGGACGCGCTGGAGATCGGCTCGCTGCTCCCGCACGGGGCGGTCGGTCCACTGCTGCTCGGCATCGGCCTGGTGGTGTGCGCGGCGGTGCTGGTGCTGCTGCTCGCCCGCAGGCTCCGCACCGCCGTCATCGCCTTCGTGCGCTCCGCGCTGGGCGAGGCCAGGTCGGTGCACACCCGGCCCTCCCGCGCGCTCGCCCTGTGGGGCGGTGTCCTCGCCTTCCCCTCGCTCCAGGCGGCCGGACTCGTCGCGGTGGGGCTGGCGTTGGGGCTGCCCGTGCCGCCCGCGTCCATGGTCGTCGCCTACCTCGCGGCGACGGTCGCCGTCGCGCTGATACCGACGCCCGGCGGCATCGGCTCCGTCGAGGCCGCGCTCATCATCGCGCTGGTCGCGGCGGGCGGCCCGGTCGCGGTGGCCACGGCGGTGGTGCTGGCGTACCGGATCATCACCGTCTGGATCCCCATCATTCCGGGCGCGTTGACGCTCGGCGCACTGGTCCGGCTGAGAGTCATCTGACTCCCGGGTCCGCTCGAACATTCTTGTAAAGAACCATCAGCCCTGGTCGAGACATCGGCCGGGGCTTCTTCGCGTTCGCCCCAACTACCTTGTTTTACTTTTTACTTGACTCCACATGACAGCACGAGTTGACTGAAGAGCGTTGATTTGTCAGCCGAGGAGGCAGGACTTTCATGGGGGACGAGACGTTAGGAATCATCCTGGCGGGAGGCAGGGGCGAACGCGCCAAGCCGCTCACCCTCGCCTCGGCCGACTACATCCGCAGCAAGGCCCTCATCCCGTTCGTCGGCCGCTCCGTCGTCGAATGGCTCGTCGAGGCCTGCCGCGACCAGGGCATCCGCCGCTTCTACGTGATCGCCCAGGGCGCCGAGAACCACAGCCAGATCAAGCTCGTGCTCGGCCACGGCGAACGGTTCGGCGTGGAGATCCACTACTCCCGTGCCCGCCTCGACCGGTACAACGTCGGATCGGGCGCCGCCACCCTGCACAACCTCGAACAGTGGGACCTGACGGGCCGCGCCCTGGTGCTGCCGGTGGACTCCGTCTTCGAGTTCGACCTGAACAGGCTGAACGACGCGCACGACGCCGCCGACGCCGTCGTGACCGTCGCCTCGGTCGGCCGCACCCCCGAGGAGATCGCCGGCAAGTACGGCGTGATGCAGACCTCCCCGGACGGACTGGTCTCGGGGTTCGTGGAGAAGCCCACCCTGGACCGCGTCCACCGGATCTTTCCCGAGACATCGCTGCCTTCCTCCGTCCGCGCCCTGCCGACCAACGCCGGGATGTACCTGGTGGACTGCGGCCGGCTGCGGCTGGCCGCGCGCAACCCCGAGATGATCCGGCTCGCCCAGCAGCGCCTCGACTGGGGCGGCGACCTGCTGCCCTGGCTGGTCGGGCGCGGGCTGCCGGTCGCCGCCGCGCCCATCGACCGGCTCGGCGACCTCGGCAGCATCGCCGACTACCTCGCCACCCTCGGCGACGTGCTCGGCGGCCGCTACCGGTGGATGACCCGGGCCATGGGCGAACCGACGAGCACCGACCCGCCGTACTGGATCCACGAGTCCAGCCTGCGCACCAAGGACAGCGTGACCGGCACCACCCTCGCGCAGAAGATCTCCGAGGGCAGTGTGGTCATCGGGCCCGCCGTGCGCATCGGGCGCAACGCCGAGATCGGGCCGGGTGTGAAGCTGCGGTTCAGCGACATCGGTGACGGTGTCGACGTGGACGAGGGCGCCCGGCTCAGCCGGACGGCGATCGGCGACAGCGCTGTCGTCGGGCCGTACGCCCGCATCACCGACTCGTACGTCGGCCCGATGGCGCGTGTGCACTCCGAGCGCGACAACCCGGTCCGGCTCGTCCACTCCGCGATCGGCGAGGCCGCCGATCTGCGGCCCGGCACCCGGCTGTCCGGGGTGAGCGTCTATCCGCGGCTGCGGGTGCCCGCCCTCACCGGGCTGCCCACCGGCACCCATCTGACCAGCTCCGACGACATCCTGCACTGGATCTGAGCGCCCCCAACTCCCCCGCACTTTCCGGCTCTTCCGCAGCCCCCGTGGAGATCTCGATGGACAGCCCGATCGCCGTCATAGGAGGAACCGGCCGCACAGGCCGGCTCGTCGCCCGTCAACTGCTCGCCCGGAGCGAGAGCGTCCGCGTCATCGGCCGCAGCACCCAGCGCGCCCGCCGCCACACGCCGCCGCAGGCCCAGTTCTTCGCGGCCGACGTGCGCTCCCCCGACTCCGTCCGCACCCCGCTGCACGGCTGCTCCGCGGTCGTCTACATCGTGGAGCCGGGCACCGACGACGCCGGACCCGACAGCCCCGAGACCACCCTGCACACCGGGGTCCGCCATGTCCTCGACGCCCTGCGCTCCACCGCCGCGGCCCCGCACGTCGTGCTGGTCAGCCAGCGCCATGTGACCCGCCGCGACCACCCCATGAACGCCTACGGCCGGATGCTGGACTGGCGGCTGGCCGGCGAGAACGCGGTCCGCTCCTCCGGGCTGCCGTACACCGTGATCCGGCCGGGCTGGCTGACCGACGAGCCCGACCACGGTCATCTGCACCTGGAACAGGGCGACTTGGGGGACGGCCGGGTGGCCCGCCCGCTCGTCGCCGACGCCTGTGTGCAGGCGCTGTACTCCCCCGCCGCCCAGGGCGTGACCTTCGAGATGCGCAGCGAGACGGGACCGGGCGCCACTCCCGTGCCCTGGCAGGAACTCTTCGGCGGCCTCCGCGCCGACGCCCCGACCGCGGCCCGGGCCGCACTCACCTGAGGTGGCCACCGATGTGTACGACACCCCGACGGACTCTGCGACCGATGCCATGACAGAACAGATGACCTTACGCCCCGACGAGGCCACCGGATCCCCCGGCGGCCGTCCCTCCGACGTCACCCCCGGGCGGCCACAGCCGCTGGGCCCCACCGTCGACGCCGACGGTGTCAACTTCTCGCTCTTCTCCGAACACGCCACGCGGGTCGACCTGTTGCTCTTCGAGCACTGCGACAGCCCGCAGCCGTACCGCACCATCACCCTGCTCCCCGACCGCCACCGCAGCTTCCACTTCTGGCACTGCCACGTCAGCGGGATCGGCGCAGGGCAGGTCTACGCGTTCCGCATCGACGGGCCGCGTGACAACGGCGAGTTGGGCACCCGGTTCGACCACCGCAAGGTGCTGCTCGACCCGTACGCGCGCGCCAACATCAACGGCCGCTGGGAGCGCACCCACGCGATCGGCCCCGGCGACAACGTCGAGAGCTGCATGCGCAGTCTGGTGGTCGACCTCGACGACTACGACTGGGAGGGCGACACCCCGCTGCGCACCCCGATGGCGGAGACCGTCGTCTACGAGATGCACGTGCGCGGTCTGACCGCGTCGCCGACCTCGGACGCCGAGCGTCCCGGCACCTTCTCCGCCGTCATCGACAAGATCCCGCACCTGCGCGAACTCGGCGTCACCGCCGTGGAGTTGCTGCCGGTCTTCGACTTCGACGAGACCCAGGTCCTGCGCACCGGACCCGACGGCACCCCGCGCCGCAACTACTGGGGCTACGACCCCTACGGCTTCTTCGCCCCGCACACCGGCTACTGCTCCAGCCCCCATCTCGCCACGCACATCACCGAGTTCCGCGACATGGTGAAGGCGTTCCACCAGGCGGGCATCGAGGTCATCCTCGACGTGGTCTTCAACCACACCAGCGAGGGCAACGAGTTCGGGCCGACGATCAGCTTCCGGGGCGCGGCCAACGAGGCGTACTACCACCTGTGGCCGCAGGACCGCTCGCACTACATGGACTTCACCGGGTGCGGCAACGCCGTCAACGCCAACCATCCGATGGTCACCAAGTTCATCGTGGAGAGCCTTGAGTACTGGGTGACCGAGCACCACATCGACGGCTTCCGCTTCGACCTCGCCTCCGAACTCTCGCGCGGCCCGCTCGGCTACGAGATGGCGGTGCCGCCGGCCCTGTGGGCGATCGAGCTGTCGCAGGTGCTGGCCGAGACGAAGATCATCGCGGAGCCGTGGGACGGCGGCGGCCTCTATCAGGTCGGCCGGTTCCCGGGGAAGCGCTGGGCGCAGTGGAACGGTCCATTCAGGGACGACGTACGGCGGTTCGTGCGCGGTGACGCGGGGATGGTCGGCGAGGTCGCCTCACGGCTCGGCGGCTCCGCCGACCTGTTCGCCGCGCAGGGCGAACTCCCCACCAACAGCATCAACTTCATCACCTGCCACGACGGCTTCACCCTCAACGACCTGGTCAGCTTCAACGCCAAGCACAACCACTCCAACGGCGAGGCCAACGCCGACGGCGCCGACGAGAACTACAGCTGGAACTGCGGTGTCGAGGGCCCCACCGACGACGCCGACGTCGAGTGCCTGCGGGTACGGCAGATCAAGAACCTGCTGTCCCTGCTGATGCTCAGCCGAGGCGTCCCGATGCTGCTGGCGGGCGACGAGTTCCGCAACAGCCAGGGCGGCAACAACAACGGCTACTGCCAGGACAGTCCGGTCTCCTGGCTCGACTGGAACCAGGCCAGGAAGGAGAAGGAGACCACCGGCTTCACTCAGCGGGTCATCCAGCTCCGCAAGCGCTATCGCACCCTGCGCGAACCGCAGTTCTTCTCCGAACGCCTCAACTCCCGCTCCCTGCCCGACATCACGTGGCACGGCACCCGGCTCGACCAACCCGGCTGGGAGGACCCCAACGCCCGGGTGCTGGCCTGCACGTACGGCGGTTTCGACGGAGACCCGGATCTGCATCTGATCCTCAACATGTACCACCTGGGCCTCGACTTCGAGCTGCCCGAGATCCCCGGTCACCGCTGGCACCGCGTGCTCGACACGGCCCGCCCCGGCCCCGACGACATCCCGCCGCCCGGAGAAGAGGAGCTGGTCGACGGTCCCACCCACCACGCCCAGGGCCGCAGCGTCGTCCTGCTGGCGGCCCTGCCCGACGAGAAGGGCACCTGAGATGAGTACACCCGCCCAACGACGCATCCACTCCGACACCCTCGCGGGCTACGTCACGTACTACAGCCCGACCGGCCGCCGTTTCGGCCTGCGCACCTCCGACGAACGGGAGTTCACCGTCCACCTGGCGTCCAACGCCGTCTCCCGCATCGTCCGCAACCTCGGTGACGACTACCGCGACACCACCGCCGACACCGTCGACATGCTGGCCGAGGGCCGGTTCGTCTTCGCGTACGGCATCCTCTACGAGTGGGAGGGCGGCTCCCGGTTCGACGCGAAGGAGATCACCTTCCCGGAGGAGACGCGCGGCCAGTACGTCTTCGAGCACCCGAACTGGTGGGTCCAACAGGCCACCGCCATCGCCGACTTCTATCTGCGCGGCCAGTTCCCCGACGGGGTGTACGACTGGCGCGGGTTCCGCACCCACCTCACGCTCAGCGGCACCCATCTGCCGGACTTCGCCGGCGGGGACGTGCGCCAGGAGACGGACACCATCTCCCGGCTCGTCTACGGCCTGTCCACGGCGTACCTGCTGACCGGCAAGGACCGCTTCCTGGAGGCGGCCGAGGCCGGCACCCTGTACCTGCGCGAGCACATGCGGGTGGACGACGTGGCCGACGGCATCACCTACTGGTACCACGGCATCGACATCACCTCGTCCGGCCACCGCCCGGTCTTCGCCTCGGAGTTCGGCGACGACTTCGACGCGATCCCGATGTACGAGCAGATCTACGCGCTCGCCGGCCCCACCCAGACGTTCCGCATCACCGGCGACCCGCGGATCCTGGAGGACATCGACCGGACGTCCGCCCTGTTCCAGAAGTACTTCCGCGACCCCGTGCGCGGCGGGTTCTTCTCGCACATCGACCCGATCACCCTGGACCCGAACGCCGACTCGCTGGGCCGCAACCGGGCCCGCAAGAACTGGAACTCGGTGGGCGACCACGCCCCGGCGTACCTGATCAACGCCTATCTCGCCACGGGCCGCGCGGACTTCGCGGCGCTGCTGGAGGAGACGGCGGACACCATCGTGGAGCGGTTCCCCGACGAGCCGAACAGCCCGTTCGTCCAGGAGCGGTTCCACGCCGACTGGAGTCCGGACCGGACCTGGGGCTGGCAGCAGGACCGGGCGGTCGTCGGCCACAACCTCAAGATCGCCTGGAACCTGACCCGCATCAAGTCCCTGTTCGACAAGACCGAGTACGCCACGACCGCCGAGCACATCGCCGAGATCATGCCGGCGGTGGGCAGCGACGGGCTGCGCGGCGGCTGGCTGGACGTGGTCGAGCGGCAGCCCGACCCCGACAGCGGCATCCACCGCATGGTCTGGCACGACCGCAAGGCCTGGTGGCAGCAGGAGCAGGCGATCCTCGCCTATCTGATCCTGGCCGGCACCACCGGCGACCCGGAGCAACTGCGGCTGGGGCGCGAGGCGGCGGCGTTCTACAACGCCTTCTTCCTCGACTACCAGGACGGCGGCGTCTACTTCAACGTCCTCGCCAGCGGCATCCCGTACCTGCTGGGCACCGAGCGGCTCAAGGGCAGCCACGCCATGGCCGGCTACCACGCGCTGGAGCTGTGCTACCTCGCGGCCACCTACACCGGGCTGCTGCTCAGCAACGACCCGATCACCCTGCACTTCAAGCCCCGCCCGGAGGACCTCCCGGACCGGGTGCTGCGCGTCGCGCCCGACCTGCTGCCCGCGGGCACCGTGGAGCTGACCCGGGTGTGGATCGACGACCAGCCGCACCAGGACTTCGACGGCAAGGCCCTCACCGTCCGGCTGCCGCGCGGCGACGAACCCGTCCGGGTCCGCGTCGAACTGGAGCCGGCCGCAATGCGGCTGCGGATGCGCACCACGTTCGACGGCGGCACCGCGCACGTCGTCTGCCACGGGGTGATCGACGCGGCCGAACTGGGCAAGTTCCGCCGCATATTGGCCGAGGTCATGGCCGCGACCCCGCGCCGGGTGGAGTTCCATCTCTGCGAGGTCGGGGGCATGTGCCGGCCGGCCATCAACGAGCTGCTGTTCCAGCGCACCAAGGCGGGCCTGGACGTCGACTTCGTCATCGTGGGCTGCGCGCTGCCGGACGTGGCGGACGCGTTGCTCGCGACGGACGCCTTCCTGCTGGCTGGGGGTGACGAGTGCAACCATGACTGAACTCGCGACCTTCACCCTCCCATTACCCCCGATGCGCGCCCCGGGGGCACCGCCGGGGACCTCCGCCGGTCTCCCCGCCTACTGCCGTGACCTGTTCGGCGACTTCACCCGTGCCGACCAGCGGCGCTGGGGCGAGGTGTATGTGCGCGGGCTGCTGGACGTGCCCGGGCGCAAGACGCCCGCCCGGATCTCCGAGCAGGTGCTCGGCAGGCGGGCCGTGCAGCAGATCCAGCAGTTCGTGAACCAGAGTCCGTGGGCGTCCGCCCCTGTACGGGGGCGGCTCGCCCGGCAGGTGGTGCGGGCCTCGCGGGCCGAGGCCTGGTCCGTCGACGAGGTCGTCTTCGCCAAGAACGGCGACCGGTCGGTGGGCGTGGCCCGGCAGTACGCGCCCTCCCAGGAGCGGACGGTGAACTGCCAACTGGCCCTCGCCGCCTCGCTGGTGGGGCAGGCCGGCGGGGTCCCGGTGAACTGGCGGCTGATGCTGCCGGCCCGCTGGGACCGCGACGAACGGCTGCGCGGCCAGGCCCACGTGCCAGTGCAGGAACGCTGCCGGCCACGCTGGAGCTATGTCCTGGAGGCACTCGACGAGATGCTCGACGAGTGGTCCCTGGAACCGCTGCCGGTGCTGGCCGACTGGCGCTGCGAGAGCGACCCCGACCCACTGCTCCGCGGTCTGGAAGCGCGGGGCCTGGGCTATCTCGTGCAGGCCGCGCCGCACACCCCGGTGCTGCTGCCCCGGCGGCAGGCCACCGCCCCCGGGGTGCGCGGCACGCTCGCCGAACTCGCCGGGCACGCGGCCCGGCACGGTGAGCGCACCTCGGTGACCTGGCACGACCCGGTGACCGAACGCATGCGGCACTCGGAGTTCGTGACGGGCCCGGTCCTGCTCCGCGCGGACCCGGCCGCCGGTGCGGTCCCCCGGCCGCGGCTGCTCCTCGCGGACTGGCCCTACGGCCGGCCCCGGCCGCGCGCCTACTGGCTGACGAACCTCCCGGCCCGCCGGCTCGCGGAGATCGTGCCGCTGGCGCAGCTGCGCAGGTTCGCCGACCAGGCGCTGGGCCGGATGCACGAGGAGTTCGGGCTCGGCGACTTCGAAGGCCGGTCCTTCCGCGGCTGGCACCACCATGTGACGCTGGCCTCGGCCGCGTTCGGCTACGACATGGTGCGCCAGCAGGCCGACGAGAGAGCGCTGACCCGCGCACGTGCCTGAACTCGCGCGGCACGTAGGCCCCGTACGGATCCGTCCGTACGGGGCCTACGCACGCTCACTTCTGCCAGCCGACCCGGCTGAAGTCGACGTCGCCGAGTCCGGGCACCCCGTAGTTCGCCAACCCCTTGCGCACGGCGAGGATTTGGGGCCGCTGGTACAGCTCGATGTCGTGGCCGAGCTTCCAGATCTCGGCGTCCGCCCGGTCGTAGAGCTTCTCGGCGGCCCGTTCGTCGAGGGTGCCGACGGCCTGGGCGAGGAGCTCGTCCACCTCGGCCGAGCCGACCCCGCCGTAGTTCTGGAAGGCCTGCCCCTTCTCGGGGCGGCGGTAGATGGCGTAGGCGGAACTCGGATAAGTCAGGCCCGTGAAGCGGAAGATGGCGAGGTCGAAGTTGCCCTTCTCCAGGTACTGCGGTGCGTAGGCGGAGGCGGGCACCTGCTGGATGACGACCTGGACGCCGACCTGCGCGAGCATGTGCTGGACGAGCTGGGCGAGGTCCTCGCCGAGCCGGTTGGTGCCCTCGCTCAGCACGAAGCGGAGGGTGAGGCTACGGCCGTTCTTGACCCGGGTCTTCCCGCTGCCCGGGCTCTTCCAGCCCGCCGCGTCCAGGGCGCGCGCGGCGGCCTCGGGGTCGTAACTCCCGTACGGGCGGGAGTTGTCGGTGTATCCGGGCTGGTTGGTCATGAAGAAGTGGTTGCCGAGCAGCGGCACCTTCACCGGGAGCCCCTCGGCGGCGACATCGGCCAACGCCGTGCGGTCCACGGCCTGTTGGACCGCGTTGCGCACGGTCCGGTCGGCGAGGGGGCCGCCGGCGCCATTGAGGGTGATGTGCACCTCGTCCCACGCGGAACCGATACGGATGTCGCTGTCGGACGCCTTCTTCAACTGGGCGTAGGCCTCGCTGGTGGCGGCGTTGACCGCGTCGACCTCGCCGTTCAGGAAGGCCTGGAGGGCGGCGTCGGCGTCGAGGACGCGGAAGACGATCCGGTCGAGCCGGGGTTTGGTGCCCCACCAGCGGGGGTTGGGCACGAAGGTGAGCGTCTGCGCGGTCTTGTCGATCGCCTCCAGCTTGAACGGCCCGGCGGTGATGGGCAGTTGACCCTGCCAGCCGGAGTTGAAGCGCTGCGGGGTGTCGTAGCCGGCGGCCGGGAAGAGCGGGGTGAACAGCCTGCGCCAGTCGGCGTACGGCTGCTTGAAGGTGACGCGGACCTCGTGCGGGCCGGCGCCCTGGCGGACGTCCGCGATGCGGTCGTAGCCGCTGGTGTCGGCGACCAGGTAACGCTGGTCGGAGCCGGAGAGCGCGTGCCACTGGGCGGCGAAGTCCCGCCAGCCCAGGGCCGTTCCGTCGGACCAGCGGGCCTTCGGGTTGAGCCGGTAGGTGACGACCTGGGGCGAGGTGCCGGTGACGGACACGGAGAGAAGGTACTCGGGCACCGCGTGCGGGACGCCCTTGACGTCACGGGCGAAGAGCCGGGGCTCGGTCATGCTGTCGACGGTCCACACGTCGTCCAACGCGCCGTCGACGTGGTCGAAGTTGAACTGCGTGACCATCTGCGCGATCGGCAGGGTCAGCGTCCCGCCCGAGCGAAGGGCGTCCGTGGGCCGGGAGTTGATGTCGTACGTGCCGTACGTCGGCAGGGCCGGGTGCCGGTCGGGGGCCGAGGAGCCGGAACAGCCGGCCACGAGGAGGGTGAGTGCGCAGGCCACCACCCACGCGGACCAGACCCGTAATCGCTCCACCTAACGGCCCTCCCAGTGCGGACGAACCGTCAACTGCCCGAACTGTCACGCGAATTGCGGAGCCGGAGCTTAACATCACGATGTGTCACCCACATGAAGCGGAACGAGTTCCATGCTCTCCCTGATCCTCAGGCGCCTGGTCCACTGCACGATCCTCTTCCTCTCCTCCGTCGTCCTCACCTACGCCCTCGCCTCCACGGCGCTCGATCCGCGCGCCTACTTCGAGGGCCGGCAGCCGCCCCCGCCCAGCCGGGTCGTCGACGACGAGCTGGCCCGGCTGGGCATGGACGACCGCGCCCCGCTGCCCGAGCGCTTCGCACACTGGGCGGACCGGGCGGTCGTCCACGGCGACCTGGGCATGACCATCGACGGCGAGTCCGTGAACGCCGAGTTCGGCCGCCGGGTCGGGGTGTCCGTACGGCTGCTGCTGGTGGGGACGGTGGCCGGTACGGCGATCGGGGTGCTGGCGGGGGTGTGGGCGGCGGTCCGGCGCGGCGGGCTGGGCGACCGGGCGCTCACGGTGTTCTCGTTCGCGGTGCTGTGCGTGCCGACGTTCGTGCTGGCGCTGCTGCTCAAGACCGGGGCACTGGCGGCCAACCGGGCCGCGGGCAGCACGGTCATCCTGTACACGGGAGAGCACACCCCGGCGCTGCAGGGCGACTGGATGGCCCAACTACGCGACACAGCCGCCCACTTGCTCCTCCCGGCGATCTGCGTGGCCATCCCCGCGATCGCCTCGTACAGCCGCTACCAGCGCGCCGCGACCCTCGACGTGCTCGGCGCCGACCATCTGCGCACCGCCCAGGCCAAAGGGCTCACCCCGGGGCGGGCGCTGCTGCGGCACGGGCTGCGGATCTCGCTCGTCCCGGTGTCGGTGTTCTTCTCCTTCGGGATGCTGACCCTGTTCACCGGCGCCGTGTTCACCGAGGAGATCTTCGGCTGGCCAGGCATGGGCAGTTGGCTCGTCGACTCGGTGCAGAAGGGCGACGTCAACTCGGTGGTGGCGATCGACCTGTTCGCCGCGGCCGTCGTGCTGCTCGCCGGCCTGCTGGCCGACGTCGTGCACGCGCTCCTCGATCCCCGGGTACGGCAGCCGTGACGGGCGTCGGCGGTCGGGGAGGCCGGGGCCGGGCGGTGCTGCGACGGATGGTGCGGCGGCCGGGGGCGCTGTGCGGGCTCGGGGTTCTGCTGATCCTGTTCGCGCTGGCCTTCGTGGGGCCGTTCGTCAGCCCGTGGACGCACACGGACGTCGACTACACGGCGCTGCGGCAACCGCCGGACGCGCGGCACTGGATGGGCACGAACCGCATCGGGCAGGACGTGTTCGCCCAGGTGGTGCGGGGACTGCAGAAGTCGCTGCTGATCGGGTTGTTGGTCGCCCTGTTCTCCACTGTGCTGGCGGCAGCGGTGGGTGCCTGCGCCGGGTACTTCGGCGGCTGGGCGGACCGGGTGCTGATGTTCGTCGTGGACCTCATGCTCGTCCTCCCCAGCCTGCTCGTCCTGGTCGTGGTCGCACCGAAGCTGCGCGACCGGGGCTGGATCGCACTGGTCGGGCTGCTGGCGCTGCTGGGCTGGATGGTCACGGCGCGGGCGGTACGCGGCATGACGCTGTCCCTGAAAGAGCGTCAGTTCGTGGTGGTGGCAAGGCTGATGGGCGTTTCCTCCACGCGGATCATCTGGCGGCATGTGCTGCCGCACACGGCGTCCTTCCTGATCACGGACGCGACGATCGCCGTGGGCGGGGCGGTGATCAGCGAGACCGGTCTTTCGTACTTCGGCCTGGGCGTCCAGCCGCCCGACGTCTCCCTCGGCACGCTGATCGCGGACGCGACGGATGTGGCGCTGGTGTATCCGTGGATGTTCTTCTTCCCCACGAGCTTGCTGATCGCGTTCGTACTGGCGGTCAACCTCGTCGGCGGGGCCCTGCGGGACGCACTCGATCCGACGACGGTGGAGCCCGCCGCACCGTCCCGGACCACTGCGCTGCGGACATCGAGGTGAACACCGTCCTGGAGGTCCGCGATCTGACGGTCACCGTCGGCCCGCTGCCCGTGGTACGCGGTGTCGACCTCACCCTCCGGCGCGGTGAAGTCCTGGGCCTGGTGGGCGAGTCGGGCACCGGCAAGACACTCACGGCGCTGGCTCTGCTGGGGCTGGCCCCGCCGGGTGCTCAGGTCGGCGGCTCGGTACGACTGCTGGGCGAGGAGCTACTGGGCCTGCCGGTACGGGAGTTGGCGCGAATCCGTGGCCGCCGCATCGCGATGGTCTTCCAGGACCCGCTGCACGCGTTCACCCCGGTGCAGCGGGTCGGCGACCAGATCGCGGAGGCCCTGCGCATCCACCAACGCCCGCGCCCGCGCCGGGAGTCGGCGCAGCGGAGGGCGGTGGAACTGCTGGACTTCGTAGGGGTGCCGAGGCCGGGGTGGGCGGCGCGCGCCTACCCCCATCAGCTCTCCGGTGGCATGCGCCAACGGGCGATGATCGCGATGGCGATGGCCAACAACCCCGACGTCCTGGTCGCGGACGAGCCCACCAGCGCGCTCGATGTGACCGTCCAGGCGCAGGTGTTGGAGGCCCTGGCCGCCGCCCGGCGCGAGACGGGCGCGGCCCTGCTCCTGGTCACCCACGACCTGGGGGTGGTCGCGGGCACGGCGGACCGGGTCGCCGTACTGTACGCGGGCCGCATCGTGGAAACGGGCCCGGTGGAGGCGGTCCTGACCCGCCCCCGCATGCCGTACACCCTCGGCCTGGTCGGCTCGGTGCCCCGCCCCGACGCCCGCTCCCCCCTCACCCCGATCCCGGGTACGGCCCCCACTCCGGGCACCGCGGGCCCCGGCTGCGCCTTCGCCCCACGCTGCCCCCTCGCCGAACCGGACTGCGTCACCTCGGACATCCGACTCCTGGGCGTGGACAGCCCGTCCAGAGCCGGCCTCGCGGGAATCGACGCCCACGAAGCGGCTTGCCGCCGGGTCCGGCTCGTGGCGCAGCGGACGGCGGTGGAACTGTTCCCGCCGAGCGGGGAGGTGCGAGCGGGTGCTCGGGGTGAGGGAGGGGTGGAGGGCCCGGCGTTGTTCAGCCCCGGCGACGGGGACCCTGAGTCGTGGAGCCGAGCCTTGCCGTCGGCACCGGGCGGCGGAATCCCGAAGACGCGGGGACGCACCACTCCTCCGGTGGCGGGCGGCGGATACCCAGGGACAGTGGGACTCCCCGCTCCGCCCTCACCCGGCCACGGGAACCCGGGGGCATTCGGAGGCGGCACGCCGTCCACACCCGGCGGCAGGGGCCCAAGTCGGCACAGACGCACCACACCGTCCACGCGCGGCACCGGGAGCCTGTGGCCATGGAGACGGAGCACGCCTCCTGCCCCCGGCAACGAGAACCCTGGGGCCACACCGTCCACACCCGACCACGGGAACCCGGCGCCGCTTGGACACGGCACGCCCTTCGCACCCGGCCACGGAGACCTGGAGTCACAGGGACCTCCCGCACGGCCCGTGCCCGGCACCGGAAGCCCGGAGCCGGCCAGACGCACCCCGCTGTCCGCGCCCGTCCCCGGAATCCCTGGGGCACGGGCACGCCCCTCTTCGCCCCTCCCAGGTCCACCGCATCCCGCGCCCTCGCTCCCCCGACCGACCTCGGCCGCTCCCCCCGTCCCACCTGCACCCGAACTCGTCCTCCGCGTCACCGGTCTGGCCAAGTCCTACACCCCGACCGGCGGCCGCCGCCGTCGCGAGCGCGCGGTCGTCGCCGTAGAAGAGGTCGACCTGGAGGTCCGCCGCGGTGAGACCCTCGCGCTCGTAGGCGAGTCCGGGGCCGGCAAGTCCACGGCGCTCATGGAGATCGTGTCGCTCACGGCACCCGAGTCCGGCACTGTGGAGATCCTCGGGCAGGACGTCTCACGGCTGACCCGGCGGACGGCGCGGCTACTGCGTGGGGCCGTGCAGATCGTGCCGCAGGATCCCATGTCGAGTCTCGATCCGCGGATGCCCGTGGGGGACATCGTCGCCGAGCCGCTGTACGCGCGCCGGGTGCCTCGGGACGTCGTAGCCGCGCGGGTTCCGCGGTTGCTCGGGCAGGTGGGGCTGGACGCGGGGGACGCGGAGCGGTATCCGCATCAGTTCTCCGGGGGGCAGCGGCAGCGGGTCGCCATCGCCCGGGCCCTCGCCGTCGAGCCGGCGTTGCTGCTGCTCGACGAACCCGTGTCCGCGCTGGACGTGTCCGTGCAGGCGCAGATCCTGGATCTGCTGCTGCGGCTCAAGCGGGAGTTGGGGCCCGCCTATCTGCTGGTGTCGCACGACCTCGCGGTGGTGCGGCAGATCGCCGACCGGGTGGCCGTGATGTACGCGGGGCGGACCGTGGAGACGGGGCCCGTGGCCGAGGTGTTCGACGCGCCCCGGCACCCCTACGCGCGGGCCCTCCTGTCGGCCGTCCCGCTGCCGGACCCGGTCGCGGAGCGCGCCCGGCGCCGGATCGTGCTGCCCGGCGATCCGCCGTCCGGTGTGCCGGTCACGGCGGGGTGCCGGTTCCTGGCCCGCTGCCCGGTCGCCGCGCTGCTCGCGCCGGGGCCGCGCACGCGGTGCGAGAACGAGATTCCGCGGGCCACTCAGGTCACCGTGGCGGGCACGCACACCGTGGCCTGTCATTTCCCGCACGGCGGAATGCCCTGGCAGCACATACGGACAGACCGGGGGACGTCCGGCCGGCCGACGTACTGACCGCCGGACCGTCCACCGGTCCACTGAGCCTGAAGTGCGTTGTCCGTACGGGCGTCGCCTCAGCAGCAGGCACCGCTCGCACCGCTGGACTGTGCGATGCCTTCGCGCAGGGGATGGGTGGTGGCACCCGAACCGTTCAACCAGAGTCCGCTCGTCACAAGTCCACCGACGAAGACGACGATTGCTATGAGCGTGAATACTTTGATGCTCATCAAAATCTCCTCTCCGAGCATTTACGGATGACGCGTTGACAAGAAGAGTCAACAAGAACTTACTCAATTAGTCAAGTATTAATCTCGCAAAAGACGATCTCGAAAAGCGGAATGCCCTTGCCCATATGAAATCTGAATTGGCGTCAATTCAGAAAATGCCTGTCCAGACCGCTTCGCGTCAGCGAATCGATCATGCCGTCTCCATTGGATCGTCGGCGACTTACTGGTAACGTTGATCTGTCATCCCGGTGGTCATAGCCACCTCCAAGGAGCCCACATGGACCCTCTCGAAAACACGACGACGACAGGGCTGGGCGAGCGCATCCGGCTGCTGCGCGGCAAACGTGGCCTCAAGCAGCAGGATCTGGCGTCCAGCGAGATATCGGCGAGCTACATCTCCTTGATCGAATCCGGCAAGCGCGCCCCCTCGGAGTCCGTGCTCGCCGCGCTCGCGGAGCGCCTCGGCTGCTCCGCGGAGTACCTGCGCAGCGGCCGGGACGACCACGAGCTGGAAGAGGCACGTCTGCGGCTGGCCTTCGGTGAGATGGCTTTGCGCAACGGCAGCAACGGCGAGGCGCTGCAAACCCTCAGCGAACTGCTGACCAGGCCGAGCCTCCTGGACGTCTCCATGACCCGGCGCGCCCGCATGGGCCAGGCCTCCGCGCTGGAGAAGCTGGACCGCACCGAGGCCGCCATCGCGGTGCTGGAAGAGCTCTACCGCGACCCCGACCTGGCCCCGGGTTCCACCGAGTGGTGCCAGACGGCGGTCGCCCTGTGCCGCTGCTACCGCGACGCCGGCGACATCACGCTCAGCATCGAGATCGGCGAGCGGGCCATGTCCCGGCTGGACGCCCTCGGCCTGGACGTGACGGTCGACCACGTCCAGCTCGGCGCCACACTCATGGCGTCGTACCACATGCGCGGTGACCTGACCCGGGCCCAGCTCATGGGCGGCAAGCTCCTCGACGCCGCCGAGAAGCAGGGCGCGCGGGCCGCGCGGGGCGCCGTGTACTGGAACGCGGGTCTGGTGGCCCGCTCCCGCGGCCAGCTCAACGAGGCCATGGCCCTGGTGGAGCGGGCGCTCGCCCTGATGTCCGAGGACGACAACCTGCGCCATCTCGCCATGCTCAAGATGAACTACGGCTCGCTCCTGCTCCAGGTCGACGAGCCCGAACCGGCGCGCGGCAAGCAGCTGTTGGAGGAGGCACAGCAACTGCTCGCCGAGGTGGGCAACGCGCCGGAGCTGGCCCAGTGCGAGATCGGTCTCGCCGACGCCGACGCGATGCTCGGGCAGTGGGACGAGGCCGCGGCACACGCCGAGCGCGCGCTCGGGCTGACCGGCACCGAGTCCCGCATCCAGGCCGTCGGTGCCCGGGGCACGCTCGCCGAAATCCAGCTGATGCGCGGCAACTTCGACCAGGCCGCGCAGTATCTCCAGGCCGCCACCCGGCAGTTGCGCCAGTTCCGGCCGTCCCACCAGGTGGCTCTCAACTGGCGTTACCTGGGCGACCTGTGGAAGCGGCAGGGCAACACCGCCGAGGCCCTCAGGGCGTACGACCGGGCCCTGTCGGCGGCCGGCATGGCACCGCACCGCGACCCCAGCCAGATCTTCACCGAGCACCACCGTTCCTGAGCCCCCGGCCGTATTCCCGAATCCGGCCGAGTTCCCTACCGTCCAGGTGGAGTTCGGCTCGCGGGCGGCGCCGCACAAAGGCATGGACCATTGGCCGTCGTGCCTGGTAAAGGCATGGACCATTCGACATCGAACAGACCGGCGGAGCAGGTCGCCCGGTTCCGTTTCCCGCCGGACCGGAGCCCTCCGAACCCCTCGCCTGGAAGAGTGTCCGGGCCGGGGGGTTCGTCGTGTTTCCGGTCGGGACGCCGGCGGCGAGCCGGTGAACTCCCCCGAATTACCGCGCCGTTCGCCGGAACAAGGCCGCCGGACGGCGCCCATTTCCTGGCGCGGGAATTCCTGCCGCGTACCGCCGACGGGAATTCCGAATACGGCCCGGGTTCTCAATTCCCGGTCGGTGCAAGGGAATTCCCGGCGGCGGGGGCCGTCAGCGGGAGGTGTTCGCCAGGCGGTGCACGGCCGCGAGCGGGATCGGCAGCCGGTCGGGGCGGAGCCGGGACTCGTACACGGCCTCGTATACGGCCTTGTCCGCCTCGAAGGCGCGCAGCACCACGGGCCGGCAGTTCGGGTCCTCCCGTCCGGCCGCCGCGTAGCCCTCGATGAACGCGCGCCGGTTGCGCAGCGCCCACGCGGACGCCCGCCGTCGCCGGCGCAGTCGTCGGGCGGGTGAGCCGTCCTCGGGATCGGCGGTCTCCAGGTCGGCCAGGCCGGTGCGGGCCGCATAGTCGAAGGAGCGCAGCATGCCGGCGACGTCCCTCAACACCGGTTGCGGGAGGGCGCGTTCGGCGGCGGTGCGGGCCGGTTCGCCCTCGAAGTCGACGATGCGCCAGCCGTCGGCGGTGCGCAGCGCCTGGCCCAGGTGCAGGTCGCCGTGGGTGCGCTGGGCGAAGACGGGGTTGCCGCGCCCGGCGACCCGGGCGTAGTCGTCGAAGAGGGCGCCGATCCGGGTGGTGTAGCGGGCCAGTGCCGGGACCTCCTCGGCGGCCTCCTTGAGCCGCATGTTCATCCCCGCCGCCTCCTCGGCCACGTCCTGCGCGGTGAGCCGGCTGCGGCCGAACGCCTTGTCCAGCGCGCCGTGCACCTCGGCGACGGCCCGGCCCAGGCTGTGCGCGTGCGGGGTGAATCCGCCGCCGGTCGGTACGCCGCGGCCCGCGTCGTCCATGCAGTCGCTCGCGTGCCGTACCGCCTCCTCCCAGCCGTCCCGGGCGTCGGGCAGGAACTCCTCGACGAGGCCGAGCACCAGGCCCTCGGCGCCGGGGGCGTCGCTGTGCAGGGCGCCGTAGAGACGGGGGGTGCGGGCGCAGTGTTCCCGGGTGAGGGCGTGCAGGGCCTCGACCTCGGTGTGCGGGCCGGGTTCGGGGCGGCGGAAGATCTTGAGGAGGATCTGGCCGCCGTACGCCACGGCCGTGTTGCTCATCTCGCCGTCGAGCGGGTGGGGCACGAGGCCGACGGGGAGCGGATAGCGGCCGGTGCGTTCCAGGCGGGGGCCGGGGCCCGTGCCGCCGCCCGCCAGTGTGCGCAGCAGCAGTCCGAGGAGGGCGCCGTCGGCGAGCGCGTCGTAGACCCGCCAGCCCTGCCAGGGGCCGGCCGGGACGGTGGTGATCGCGGCGGGTTCGAGGCGGGCGGGGAGCTCGGGCCGCAGGCCGAGGAGGAGTTGGTAGTGCAGGGTCTGTCCGTCGGGGCGGGTGGCCGAGACGACGGCGTGCAGCAGCAGGGGTGGTTCGTCGCCGAGCGCGGAGGCCGCGCGGGCTTCGAGGCGGGCCCCGGTGAAGCGGGCGTCGAACCAGCGGCGGCCCTCCAGCCAGGGTCCGAGGGCCGGGAGCAGGGGTTCGAGGATGCCGTCGCTCATGATCCCTCCGCGGGTGTGAGCACGTGCGCGACCTGGTGGGCCGGATCGAGGCGTACGTAGGTGGACTCGCCCCAGGCGTAGGTCGCCCCGGTGAGTTCGTCGCGCAGCTTGAGCGTGCCGTCGGCGGGCAGCCCGAGGGCGACCGGGTCGCAGGTGACGGTGGCCTCGTGGGCGTGGTGCGGATCGAGGTTGACGATCACGAGAACCAAGTCGGCGGCACCGTCCGGGAGTTCGACGCTCTTAGTGTAGGCGAGGATCTGGTCGGAGTCGGTGCTCTGGAGTCGCAGGTTGCGCAGCTCCTGGAGGGCCGGGTGCTGTCGGCGGAGCCGGTTGAGGAGGGTGATCAACGGGGTGATGGTGCGGCCCTCGGCCTCCGCCAACGCCCAGTCCCGGGACCTGAGTTGGTACTTCTCCGAGGCGAGGTAGTCCTCGGTGCCCTCGGCCAGCGGGGTGTTCTCGCAGAGTTCGTAGCCGGCGTAGACGCCCCAGCTCGGCGCGGCGGTCGCGGCGAGCACGGCCCGGACCTCGAAGGCGGGTCTGCCGCCGTGCTGGAGGTAGGCGTGCAGGATGTCGGGGGTGTTGACGAAGAGGTTGGGCCGCAGGAACCCGGCGCTTTCCAGGGCGAGTTCGGGCAGGTAGTCGGTCAACTCCTCCTTGGTGTTCTTCCAGGTGAAGTAGGTGTACGACTGCTGGAAGCCGGCCTGCGCCAGCGCGTGCACCATCGCCCGCCGGGTGAACGCCTCGGCCAGGAACAGCACATCGGGGTCGGTGGCGTCGACCTCGGCGATCAACCACTCCCAGAACTGCACGGGTTTGGTGTGCGGGTTGTCCACGCGGAAGATCCGCACACCCAGGTCCATCCAGTGCCGCACGATCCGCAGCGCCTCGGCGTACAGGCCCTCCGGGTCGCCGTCGAAATCGAGTTGGTGGATGTCCTCGTACGTCTTGGGCGGGTTCTCGGCGTAGGCGATGGAGCCGTCGGCGCGGTGATGGAACCACTCGGGGTGCTCGGTGAGCCAGGGGTGGTCCGGTGAGCACTGGAGGGCGAGATCCAGGGCCACTTCGAGGCCCAACTCCCTTGCCGTGGCGACGAAGTGGCGGAAGTCGTCCTCGGTGCCGAGGTCGGGGTGGATCGCGTCGTGGCCGCCGTGCCGGGAGCCGATGGCCCAGGGCGAGCCGACGTCGTCGGGGCCGGCGTGGAGCGTGTTGTTCGCGCCCTTGCGGTGGGTCGTGCCGATCGGGTGGACGGGCGGGAGATAGACGACGTCGAAGCCCATCGCGGCGACGGCGGGCAGCCGCTCGGCGGCACTCCGCAGTGTGCCGCCGACCGGGCGGCTGCCCGCCTGGACCACCGCTCCCTCCGAGCGCGGGAACAGCTCGTACCAGGAGCCGACGAGGGCGCGCCGGCGTTCGACGCGCAGGGGCAGGGGCCGGGAGGCGGTGACGAGGTCACGCAGCGCGTAGCGCCCCAGGGCGGCCGTCACCCGGGGGGTGGTGACGGCGGACAGCCGGGCCGGAGGGGGGCCCAGGGTGTCGCGGAGCGCGGCCACGGCCGCGGAGACCGCCTCCCGGCGGTCCGATGCGGTGAGGCCGAGGGCCGCCCGTTCGTGCAGCAACGCGCCCTCGGCCAGGGTGAGTTCGGTGTCGACGTCCGCCTCGACCTTCAGCGTGGCGTCGTGCCGCCAGCTCTCCAGCGGGTCGGCCCAGGCCTCGACACGGAAGGTCCACAGACCCTCCGTGTCGGGCACCACGGTGGCCCGCCAGCGGTCGGCGTCCTCGTCGACGAGGGTCATCGGGACCCGGTGGGCGGGGCGCCCCGCGGGATCGTGCAGGACGACGTCCGCGGCGACGGCGCCGTGGCCCTCACGGAAGACGGTGGCCGTGATGTCGAGGTGTTCTCCCGTCACGGCCTTGGCGGGCAACTCCCCGTCCCGTACGCGTGGTTGGACGTCGAGGACGGGGATGCGCCCGGTCACCGGTGTCATGGTCGACTCCTCCCCGCTCGGATCCCGTCAGCGGAGCCCGGTCGGGGCCGGCGTCCGGGCTGCGAGCAGGTCGATGATGGTCCGGGCGAAGAGGTGGCAGTGGTTGCCGGTGCGGCCGGTGACCAGGTCGTCGTGGATGACGACGTCCTGGTCGACGTACTCGCCGCCCATGTTCCGCAGATCGCCCAGCAGGTTGTTGTGCACCACCGCGCGCCTGCCCTGCATCAGTCCCTGCACGGGCGCGGCCAGCCACATGCCGTGGCAGATGATGCCCTTGAGGATCGCCGGGTCGGCGAACGCACGGCGCAGGAACTGCGAGGCGGGCGGCAGCAGTTGGGGGTCCTCGGTGAAGCGCAGCCGGTCGGCGACCATCCCGGAGGGGACGATCACCGCCGAGTACTCCTTCAGCGCGAACTCGTCGAGGTCCTCGAAGGACTCGGTGACCTCGAAGGGCATGCGGTGCTCATGGCCCTGGAAGGTCATCTGCTCGTTGCCCCACAGCCGGGACAGGAAGTGGATCTCGGCTCCCTCCTCGGGGAAGCGGTAGCGGTAGTAGAGGATCTCGGGCTCGTAGAAGTCGCTCTCCATCAGGACGGCGATCTTGTGACCGGACAGTCGCACGGCGGCTACCCCTTCCCCTTCGCGGTGACCAGGTCGATGAGGAACGGCCCGCGGTGCGCGAGCGCCTGCGCGACCGCCTCCTCCGCCTGCCCGGGCTTCTCGACCCGGACGGCGGCCACGCCGAGCGAGCCGGCGAGGGAGACGAAGTCGACGGCCGGGCTGCTCAGGTCGAAGATCTCGGGCTGTTCGTGGGCGGGGATGTGCTGCTCCCGCCAGTACTCCTCGATGTTGTCCTCAAGGAGCTGGTAGCTGCCGTTGTTGCAGATGACGAACTTGGCGGGGAGGCCGTAGCGGGCCGCCGTCCACAGTGCCTGGAAGGTGTACATGCTGCCGCCGTCGCCGGTGAAGCCGACCACCGTGCGGTCGGGGTGGGCGAGTTGGGCACCCAGCGCGCCGGGGATGCCGACGCCGAGGGAGCCGCCGCGGGTCTGCATCCACTGGCCCGGCACGGTCGGCGCGAGCCGGCGGAAGATCTCCGGGGACGCCGTCAGGGCCTCGTCGAAGAGGATCGCGTCCGACGGCAGCCGGCGGGCGAACTCCTGGGCGAGGGCGATGGTGGGCAGTTCCGCGGCCTCGGCGGCGGCCTCGGCCCGCTCGTCGGCCTTGGCGAGCGCGGCCGAGCGCTGCGCGGCGTGCCGGCGCAGCCGCTCGACCGCCGCGGTCCGCCGCCCGAGGCCCATCTCCCGGCCCAGTGCGTCGGTGAGGAGACCCAGGGTGGCCTTCGGGTCGGCGACGATGCCGAGGTCGACGGGGTGGTTCTTGGCGATCGCGCCGGAGTCGAGGTCGATGTGCACGACCGGGACGCCCGCCCCGAAGACGCCGTCGAGCGCCGGGTACACCTCGGGCAGTGCGTAGGTGCCCACGATGAGGACACCGTCGGCGGCACCGGTGATCTTCCGGCTCTGCTCGCCGAACATGTGGCCCAACTGGCCCGCGTAGGCGGGGTGTTCGACGGACAGGTTGACCTCGGCCCAGTCCGCGCCGTACACGTCGGCGCCCCACACCTCGGCCAGCCGCCCCAACTCGGCCTGGGCGCCCGCGAAGTGGACACCGTCACCGGCGACGACGATCGGCTTGCGGGCGTCGGCGAGCAGCGCGGCGGCCTTCGCCACGGTGTCCGGGGTGGGCAGGCTGCGGGTCTCCGGGTAGGACACCGGCACCACCGGTTCGGCGGTCTCGTGGTCCATCACGTCGGCGGGCAGCACGACCAGAACCGGACCGTAGGGCGGGGTCGCGGCGACCTTGAAGGCGCGGCGCAGGACGCGCAGCGTGGAGTCGGGATCGACCACGCGGGTGGCCCACTTGGTCACCGGCTTCGCCATGCCGACCAGGTCGGCGGCCATCTGCGCGTCCATGCTCTCGTAGCGCAGTCCGGACTCGCCGACCAGGGTGACGATCGGGGCGTGGCCGCGCATCGCCTGGTAGAGCATGCCGATGCCGTTGCCGAGCCCGACTCCGGAGTGGAGTTGCAGGACCGCCGGGGTACGGGTGGCGCGTGCGTAGCCGTCCGCCATGCCGACGGCCGTGCACTCCTGCAGGGCCAGGATGTACTGGATCGAGGGGAAGGAGCGCAGTTCGTCGAGGAACCCCTGCTCGACCGTGCCGGGGTTGCCGAACATGAACCGGACCCCTTCGGCCTGCAGTTGTTCGAGCAGCGCGATCCGCGCGGGCCTGCTGTCCATCGTGTGCTCACCTCTCGTCGGAGCAAAGGGTGTCGGGCGGCCTCAGTCGGTCGCCGTGAACCCCCACTGCCGCAGGCCCTCTTCGAGGACCTCGACGGTCTTCTGACCGGTCAGATAGGAGTCGGGCGTCGAACGGCCCGTGATGAACGGGTAGTCGACGATGACGGAGGTCGTCTTGCCGAAGTTTCCGTGGTAGGCGCCGCCGGGTGCGGTGGCGTCGCGCAGGATGTACTCCAGCGGGTACGGGGGCGGCCCCATCACGAAGTCGGTGCCGAGGAAGCCGGTGCCGTCCTTGTAGTCGTACTCGATGCAGTGGCCGGTGACGTGCTTGCCGCGGAGGAGGGAGACGCGGGTCTCCTGGTCGCGGGCGAAGGCGAGGCAGGCGACGCCGTAGCACTCGGCGGCGATCGGCCGGTCCAGTGCGTGGAAGGCGAGGATCAGGTCGTGGACGCGCCAGTTGTTGGCGAGGTCGACGATCGGTCCGCTGCCGCCGACGATCAGCAGCGCGTCGTAGCGGTCGGCGATCTGTGAACGCACCTGCTCCAGGCGGGTGTTGTAGGCCTCCCAGTCGCGCAGGAAGTACGGCTTGGACCGGTAGGGCCGGTCGGGCAGCCAGGACGACAGGTCGAGGGGGTTGTCGAGCCGGTCCGAGGCCTCGACCTTCCGCACCTTGTCCGCCGTCTCGGGCGTGGTGACGGAGCGGCCGAGCGGCGGGTCGACGTACTCGGGGTCCATGCTCGGCGGCAGCGCGTGCGGGCGCTTGCCGGTCGCGGTGGCGAAGGTGAGGTGGTAGCCGGCCTGGTCGAAGGTCTCCAGGGGGCCGATCAACTCCTCACCCCAGTAACCGTATTCGGACAGGACGACCAGAATGCGCTTGCTCATGGGGTTCCTCCCGTTCGGCGGGACGGTGCCGACTGGCGGATTCCTGTGTACGTCCGCGGAGTTCGCGCCGGTCGTCGGCGGGGCCCGGGTCGCGGCACATCCTCAAGTGGCCGAACGCACTACGGCATGTCCTGGCCATCGATCTTCGACCTGCGAACTCGGGCGCTGCCGCAGGGAGTTGCCGCAGCTCTCGCGGCGACTTCGCACAGTGCGGCCGGTCCGCGTACGCGAGCGGCCGGGGCGGGCGCGGTTGTGGGGTCATCGGACGTGTGTCGCTTCCGGACCCCGGGAGCGGAACCCCGATGAGCGGAGACTTTCATGCCGAGCGAACAGACCGGCTCCGACCGGGAGATCGCCGAGTTCGTGCAGCGCTGGTACGACCTGCTGAGCGAGCACGCGCCGGTCGAGGAGCTGCTGCCCTTCGTCGCCGACAAGGGCCTGGTGATGGCCTTCCCGGAGCGGACCCTGTACAGCCACGCGGACTTCGTGGACTGGTACGCGGCCGTGGGCGTCGCGTTCAGCGACCAGAGCCACACCGTCGAGGAGCTGACCCAGCACGAGGACGGCACCCGTATCGGCCTCGACGTCACGGTGGTGTGGACCGCCAAGTCGACGGCGGACGGCGTCGTTTCGTCCTTCCGGATCAACCAGAAGTGGCAGTTGGAACGTTCCACGCCGGGTGCCCGTCCGCTGATCGTCGACTACCGCGTCGGCGAGCCGGCCGCCATCTGATCCCCGACACCTTTTGGAGGCTGTCATGCCGTCGAAGTCGGTGCCCTCAGGGGCCGATTACATCGTGGTGGGCGCCGGCTCGGCCGGCTGCGCGGTCGCGGCCCGGCTGAGCGAGGACCCGTCCGTGAGCGTGGTCCTGCTGGAGGCGGGCGGCTGGGACGAGCGCCCCGAGATCCATCGGGCCGACGCGGCCTCGGTCCTCTCGCTGCTCACCGCCGAGTGGCGGAGCGAGATCGACTGGGGCTACGTCACCGAGTCCGAGGCGGGCATGGAGGGCCGCCGTGTCCCCGTGGCCCGTGGCAAGGTCGTCGGCGGGTGCAGTTCCGTCAACGCCCTGATGTGGGTGCGCGGCAGCCGACACGACTACACCCGCTGGGTCGCCGAGGGCGCCACCGGCTGGTCGTACGACGACGTCCTGCCGTTCTTCCGGCAGGCCGAGGACTTCTCGGGCGGCGCCGACGCGTTCCACGGCGCGGGCGGTCCCGTCCGGGTCCGGCGGCTCGACCGGCCCGCGCCGATCGCCCGGGCGTTCGTGGAAGGCGCCGGTGAACTCGGCTACGCCACGGACACCGACGGCGACTACAACGGCGCCCGGCAGGAGGGCTTCGGCTTCCTGTACCAGACGTTCCGCGACGACGCGGGCCACCGGTGCAGCACCGCCGACGCCTATCTGCGCCCGGCCCTGGACCGTTCCAACCTGACCGTGCTCACCGACACCCTGGTCACCCGGCTCCTGCTGGACGGGTCGCGGGTCACGGGCGTCGAGTACGTCCAGGACGGCACCCGGCGCCAGTTGCGCGCCGAGGGTGAAGTCATCGTGTCCGCCGGGGCGTTCGAGACGCCGAAGCTGCTCATGCTGTCCGGGATCGGTCCGGCCGCGCATCTGCGGGAGCACGGCATCCGGTGTGTCCAGGACCTGGCGGGTGTCGGCGCGGGACTGCAGGACCACCTGTTCGTGCCGATCTGCTACCAGTCGCTGCGGGAGCACCCGGACGGGGCGTTGCTGTCCGAGGCGGGGCTGTTCACCCACACCCGTGAGGCGGGCCCGGAGGACTCCCCCGACCTGCAGTTCACGTTCGGTCCCATCAAGTTCCTGCCGGCCGACGCCCCCGCCGACCAGTGGGAGGGGCCCGGCTTCACCTTCGCGCCGATCGCGCTGCGCCCGCAGAGCCGGGGCCGGATACGACTGCGCGACAGCAGCCCGGAGTCCAACGCCGTCGTCAGCGCCGGCTACCTCACCTCCACGGCCGACGTCGACGTCCTGGTCCACGGGGTGCGGCTGGCCCGCGAGTTGGCCGCCACCCGGGCCTTCGACCCGTTCCGCGGCGACGAGCTGGGCCCCGGCAAGGACATCACAGGCCCCGAGGAGCTGCGCGGGTACGTCGCCGCGAACGCGACCACCCTGTGGCACCCGGCCGGCACCTGCCGGATGGGCACGGGCGCGGACGCCGTCACGGACCCGGAGCTGCGCGTGCACGGCATCGCGGGGCTGCGGATCGCGGACGCGTCGGTGATGCCGTCGATCACCGCGGGCAACACGCACGCGCCCAGCGTCATGATCGGCGAGCGTGCGGCGGCGTTCGTCCGCGAGGCCGCCGTCCCGTCCCGGTCCGCTCCTTCGGAGTCCGTGCCGTCTCTCTCCCGACCGTCCCTGTCCGACGTCCACTTGAGCTAGGGGATGCAGCATGTCCGACCTTGACCAGACCCAGCAGGAGAACCTGGCGCTGTACCGGCGCTTCCTCGACGCGTTCAACTCCGGTGACCTGGCGGAGATCCCCCGGGTCATCGCCGCCGGGTTCACCGACCACCACCCCGGGTTCGACATCACCGGCATCGACTCCTACCTGGAGGCGCTGCGCGGGGCGTACACCTCCCTTGATCTGAAAGGCGAGTTGGACGAGCTGTCGGCGCTCGACGAGGACCGGGTCCTGACCCGGGTCAAGCTGACCGGCACGCATCTCGCGCCGCTGCTCGGCCTCCCGGCCACGGGCCGCAAGGTGGAGTGGTCCACCACCGAGATCTGGCGGGTCCAGGACGGCCTGTTCGTGGAGCGCTGGGCGCAGGACGACATGCTCGGCCTGCGCGAGCAGATCTCCTCGGACGCCCTGAACCTGGCCGTCGTCCAGCAGGTCAGCGACGCCGTCAACCAGCGCCGCCTGGACGACCTCGACGACCTGTTCGGGCCGACGTTCCACGACAACAACCCGGCGTGGAGCTGCGAGAGCCTGGAAGAGCTGAAGGGGATCATCCAGGGCGCGTACGACGGGCTCGACTTCTCCGTGGGCCTCGACGCGCTCTACCCGGCCTCGCCCGACAAGGTGATCATGCACATCACGTTCCACGGCAAGCACATCGCGCCGTTCTTCGGCCAGGAGCCGACCGGCAAGGAGGTCTCCTGGACCAGCCTGGAGGTCTACCGCCTTGAGGACGGCAAGGTCGTCGAGCGCTGGGTGCAGGCCGACACCGCGGGCCTGATGCGCCAGGTCGGCGTCCCGCTCCCCTGATCGTTCCCGCACCCCAGAACAGCCACAGGAAAGGACGGGCGCATGGACACCCGAGAAGTGGTCGACACGTACTACCGGCTGGCCAACTCCGGCGAGTGGGACGCCTGGTGCGACCTGTTCGCCGCCGACCAGACCATGGACGAGCAGCTGGCCGGACATGTCGAGGGCCGCGAGACCCTCCGGGAGATGATGAAGGGCTTCCCGGAGATGTACGCCTCCTTCGCCAACGTCCCCCGGCACGTGGTCGTCGACGGCGAGCAGGCCGCGGTGGTCTCCGACATCACCGGCCGCACCCACGACGGCATCACCGTCGAGGCCAAGGTGTGCAACTACTTCCGCGTCACCGGCGGCCTCATCACCTACTTCGCGAACTTCCACGACAGTGTGCCGTTCGCCGCGGTCACCGGGAAGTGACGGCGATGACGACCGCTGCCCCGGCCGGCCTGCGCTGGTCGCACGTCGGCCTCAACTGCCGTGACCAGAAGGCCACGGAGGACTTCTACACCCGGCACTTCGGGTTCGCCCGGGCCCGGGTGGTGGAGGCCGACGGGGTCCGCGTGGTGTTCCTGCGCAACGGCCCCGTCTATCTGGAGCTGTTCGCGACCGACGCGGACGCCCTGTTCACCACGGCGAAGGACGGCCCGGCCAACCCCGGCACGGCACGCCATCTCGCGTTCCAGGTCGACGACGTGGACGCGTTCCTCGCCGCCGCCGGGGGCGAACTGGAGCCGCTGCTCGGCCCGTTGACCTTCGACGACTTCATCCCCGGCTGGAAGACGGTGTGGGTGTCCGACCCGGACGGCATCGTGCTGGAGGTCAGCCAGGGATACACCGATCAGTCCACCGACGAACTGGCCACGTACGCCTGACAGGAGAGTCCCCCACCATGAGGCCCGTCCCCGACCAGACCATCCTCCTCACCGGCGCCACCGACGGCATGGGCCATGAGCTGGCCCGTGAACTCGCCGCGCAGGGGGCGTCGTTGATCCTGCACGGCCGCAGCGCGACCAAGGGTCAGGAGCTGCTGTCCGAACTGCGCGCGTCCACCGGCAACGACAGGCTCAGCTACGAGCTGGCCGACTTCTCCTCGCTGGAGGACATCCGCAAGCTCGCCGACCGGATCCTCTCCACCCACGACCGGCTCGACGCGCTGGTGAACAACGCCGGCATCGGGGTCGAGCTGGCCCGCCAGGAGAGCCAGGACGGCCTGGAACTCACCTTCCAGGTCGACTACTTGGCGGCCTACATGCTCAGCTGCCGGCTCGCGCCGCTGCTGGTGCGCTCGGCCCCGGCCCGCATCGTGAACGTCAGCTCCGCGGGCCAGGCGCCGATCGACTTCCGTGACGTGATGCTGGAGCGGCACTGGGACGGGGTGCAGGCCTACTGCCAGGCGAAGCTCGCCCAGATCAGCCTCACTTTCGACCTGGCCGAGCGGCTGCGCGGCACCGGGGTGACGGCCAACGCCCTGCACCCGGCGTCGTACATGCCGACCAAGATGGTGGTGAACCTGTTCACCCCGCAGAGCTCGGTCGAGGAGGGTGTGCACAGCACCCTGCGCATGATCACCGACCCCTCCCTCGACGACGTCACGGGCGCCTACTTCAACCGCACCCAGCGCTCCCGCGCGGGCGCCCAGGCCTACGACGAGCGCGACCGCGCCCGGCTGCGCGCCCTGAGCGAGTCGCTGACCGGGGTGAGCTTTCCGGCCGAACTGGTCTGACCCCGCACTGTGTAACACCGAGCCCCCGCCTCGTGCACGCGAGGCGGGGGCTTCGTGGTGTGCGGGTGCTAGGGTTCGTCTTCAAACGGATCTTGCCCAGAGTAGGAATGACGCGAGATTGACCGCTGCCTCGTAGGAGGTGGCGGTCTTGTCGTATCTGGTGGCGATGCCGCGGAAGCCCTTGAGCTGGTTGAAGCAGCGCTCGACGACGTTGCGCCGACGGTAGAGCTGGCGGTCGAAAGCGGGTGGCCGGCCGCCGCGACTGCCGCGATTGTGGCGGTGACGCTTCTGGTCGGTCTTTTCCGGGATGGTGCATGCAATTCCGCGTTTACGCAGGTAGGCGCGGAAACCACGAGAGCTGTAAGCCTTGTCGGCGACGACCTGGTCGGGTCTGCAACGGGGTCGGCCCAGTCCCATACGCGGGACGCGAATGCGCTCCAGGAGGGGACCCGCGCAGGTGCTGTCGTGGCGTTGTCCGGGTGTCAGCAGGACGGCCAGGGGCCTGCCGCGACCGTCGCAGGCAAGGTGGATTTTGGTGGTCAGTCCGCCTCGGGATCGGCCGAGGGCGTGATCGTCCGGTTCGTCCGGCCGGCTGATCCCCCTTTTCGGCCGGTGGCGGCCGAGTGTTGGTGGGCGCGGACGATGGTGGAGTCGATCTGGACGAGCCAGTCGATGTCGCCGACAGCGTCCGCGCCGGCCTGGATCTGCTGGAGGGCCCGGGTGAACACGCCGTCCAACGCGTAGCGGCGAAAGCGGGTGTAGACCGTCTGCCACGGCCCGTAACGTTCCGGCAGGTCACGCCAGGAGACCCCGGTCCGGATCTTGTAGACCATCCCGTTGATGACCTGCCGGTCTGGCACGCGCGGTCGTCCCGTCGCGGCACGCGGTATGAGCGGAGCAAGTAACTCCCACTCCAGGTCGGTGAGTTCATGGCGGCGTATCACCCCACCATGATCCACCACTCAATGGTCTTTGAAGACGGACCCTAGTTCGCGGTGACGGACAGCTTGTGGTGGAACACGTTGCCCGGGTCCCAAGTGGCCTTCACCTGCCGCAACTTGGCGAGGTTGCCCTTGAAGTACAGGGTCTGCCAGGGCACGCCGGAGGTGTTCCAGGCCGGGTCGGTGAGGTCGGTGTCGGGGTAGTTGATGTAGGAACCGTCGTTGGTGTCGTCCGGCACCGGCACCCCGCCGGTGTCCGCGTAGAGGTCGCGGTACAGGGCGCGCATCCAGGCGACGTGCCGGTCGTCCTGTGCCGGATCCGGCCAGTAGGTCGTGAAGTTGGCCTTGAGGACCGAGTCCCGCTGGGCCAGCGCGGTGGCCGTGGGCGACACGGTGTTGACCTTGCCGCCGTAGGAGTAGAGCAGGATGCCGGCGTGCCCGTCGTAGGCGGCGTCGGAGAGGTAGCCGTAGAGCGTCTTGGCCTGGGCGGCGGACCAACCCTGGCGCAGATAGGCGCCCTTGGACTTCGTGCGGTTGTAAAGGCCCGTGTCGTAAGGGTCTTTGAGGGTGGTCTTCAGCCAGGGCCAGGAGGAGCGGGCGTCCGTGTACGGCACTCCGATGCCGCCGGTGACCGCGGCGACGTAGGCGTCGAGGAGGGCCGAGGCGTCCGAACGGGTGCCGTCTATCTGGGTGTTGAGGACGAGGCTGCCCTGGATGCGGTTGTAGAGGATCAGGACGCTGTGGAGGCTGTCGTAGGAGGAGCCTGCGACGCTGTTGCGGGCGTGCCAGGCCCCGTGGTTCGCGATCAGAGTCGTGAAGGCCGCCTCCGTGAGGTCGCTCCACTTGATGGCGACCGTCGACTTCAGCAACGTCTTCGGCGGTCTGGGCAGCAGGGTGGAGGGGTCGGTACCGGTCGCGTCGGGGGCGCGGAACCAGTAGCGGGTGACGATGCCGAAGGTGCCTCCGCCGCCGCCCGTGTGGGCCCACCACAGGTCGCGGTGCGGGTCGTCGGCCTCACGGGTGGCGACGACGGCGCGGGCGGTGCCGGAGGCGTCGACCACGACGACCTCGACGGCGTAGAGGTGGTCGACGACGGCGCCGTACTGGCGGCACATCGCGCCGTAGCCACCGCCGGTGACGTGTCCGCCGACCCCGACGGTCGGGCAGGTCCCGCCGGGCAGGGACACGCCCCACTCCAGGTACAGGGTGCGGTAGACGTGGCCGAGGGTGGCGCCGCCCTCGACGAGGAAGGCGCGGCGGGCGGGGTCGTGGCGGACCGCGTCCATCTCGGACATGTCGACGAGTATCCGTACGTCCGGGTCGTCGACGAGCGAGTCCAGGCAGTGCCCGCCGCCGCGTACGCCGATGCGCTTGCCGGCGTCGACCGCCTCCTGGACCACGGACACCACCTGGCCGGTGGTGTGGACGAGCCGTATCGAGTCGGGGGCGGCGGTGAATCTCGCGTTGTAGCCGCGGGACGTGAGGTCGAGATAGCGGGCGTCCGAGGCGCCGACGGTCACCGCGGCGGGGGTGGTGGTGTCCGTGACCGTGCTGTCGGCGGCCAGGGCGCGGCCGGGGGCGACGGCCGCGCCGATGCCGACGGCGGTCGCGGTGCCGAGGAGTCCGCGCCGGGTGAGGCCGGCGGCGGGGCCGAGTCGGGTTGCTGTCGTGTCACTGCTGTCTCCTTCTTCCGTGAAAAAACTGCCGCCCAGGAGGCCGGGAGCCTTCTGGGCGGCAGGAGTTGGGGGTGAGCCCCGGCGGACCGGCGTCAGACGACGTCGTGTCCGCTGACCGTGGTCTCCGGGATCTCGTCGCGGACGTCCCAGTGCTCGGCGATCAGGTCGTTTTCGAGCCGGAAGATCTCCACGACGGCCGAGCCCCGGTCCGTCGAGGTGGCGCGGAAGTGGGTGTGCACGAAGACCAGGTCACCGGAGCCCGCCGCGCGCTTGATCTCGAACCGTGCCTCGGGGAGCTGCTTGCGGAAGCCCTCGATGAACTCGACCAGCGGCTTGCGACCGTCGGGCAGGTTCGGGTTGTGCTGGATGAGGTCCGCGGCCAGGTACTTGTCGGCCAGGTCGGTCTGCCCCTGGTTCCAGACGGTCTCCAGGTAATCGCGCACGAAGTGCACCTGGTGGCTGCTCATGAGTTCTCCTTGGCTAACTGATGTGTACAGGTGTGGCGGACTGCTCGGCGACCCTGGCCGCCGACGCCTGCCGGACGGACAGCAGATGGGCCAGCGCGGCGAGGACGAGGACGCCCAGGGCGGCGGCCGGGATGGGACCGGCACCCACGCCCGGCAGCAGGGAACTGCCGATGAAGCTGCCGAGGCTCATCCCGAGGTAGAGCGCGGCGGCGTTCAGGGCGAGGATCAACCCCGGTTGCAGGGGCACGAGTTCGACCAGCCGGGCCTGTTGCGGCGCCTGGTAGAGCTGGCTGAAGAAGGCCCAGAAGGCGAAGAACACGAGCCCTGAAGTGGAGTGCGGGGCGACCAGCAACAGGGCGAAGCCCAGGGCGAGTCCGATGACGGCGAGGCCCACCGTCCGTTCGCCGCCCAGCCGTTCGGCGATCCTCGGCGCGGACGCGTTGCCCGCGACACCGATCACGCCGAAGGCGAGCAGGGTCACCGAGATCAGTCCGGACGACGCGTCGAAGCGGTCCTTCAGGTAGGCGCCCGCGATGCCGTAGACGGTGAACTGGGCGGCCATGAACAGCAGGGTCGTCGAGACCGTCGCCACGGTGGCTGGGGTGCGCAGCGCGCCCCGGTAGGCCTGCACGGTGGGCGGTTCGCCGGCCGGGATCTCGGGGACGAACACGAACACCGTCACGAAGGAGATCGCGGAGAGCGCGGCCACGCCGAGCAGCGCCGGACGCCAGCCGAGGCTGCCGCCGAGGAACGAGGCCAGCGGTACACCGAGCACGGCGGCGGCCGTCATCCCGCCGAAGACGGTGGCCAGTGCCCGCTGTCGGCGCTCCGGCGGGACGATGAGCGCACCGGCCGCCGAGGCGCCGGGGCCGAAGACGGCGGCACCCATCGCGCCGAGGACCCGAGTGACCGTCAGGAAGCCGTAGTTGGGCGCTACGGCTCCGAGCGCGGCGCCCACGGTGAGCAGCCCGATGCCGACGAGGAGGACCCGCTTGCGGTCCCAACGGCGCAGCAGGATGGGGGCCGTGGGCGCGCAGACCGCGAAGGTCAGCGCGAAGACGGTGACGAGGATGCCCACCGAGGCGGGCTGGACGTGCAGGTCGTCCCCGATCGGACCGTTCAGGCCGACGACCGCCAGCGAGATCGTCCCCAGGCTGAAGTAGCCGAGTGACAGCGACAGCAAGGCCGGTAAGGCGCTGGTGCGGGACGGCATCACGCCACCTCCTCTTCCGAACGGGAAAGGTGCATACGGTGACCGTAGGAGCGGCCCGCGGACCCTCGCGCGCGCCGCGAGACGGGCCCCGGCACTGCCCGAGGTCCGTCCCCGCACTACGTCAGGTCGTGCCGAAAGCGCGTGAGCGCAGCACCAGCGGCACGCTGCGGCCGGAGCTGATCAGCCAGTGCTCCACGACGTTGACCAGCAGGAGCTGCACGGCGGTGAACGCGAGCACGGCGAGGGCCGGCACGAGCGGTGCCACGGCGGCGGCGGCCAGCAGCACGAGGCCGCAGTAGAAACGGGTGGCGGACGCGGCGCCGAACATCCGGCGGCGCGTGTAACAGAACGTGAGCAGGATCAGGGCCGCGCCGACGGGCAGCAGTCCCGCGGCACCGGAGTGCGGGATCCGCAGCGGGTCGTGGACGGTCCGCACGGCGCCGACGGAGACCAGCAACAGCCCGGCGACCAGGACGAGATGGCCGTAACTGAGGACGTCCCGTACGACGATCGCGGGGGTGGGGTGGGTGCGCAGGGCGTGGGCGACGGCCGAGGCGACGAGGTGGAAGTAGAGCCACCACAGGGCGCAGCCGATGAGGAAGGCGAGGACGAGCGCGGTCAGACTGACCGGGTCCAGCGGTCCTTTGGCGACTCCGGCGCCCACGGAGAAGATGTTCTCGCCGAGGGCGATGATGATGAACAGCCCGAACCTTTCCGGGAGATGGTTGACCCCGAAGGCCAGCCGCCGCAGATGGCCGCTGAGCAGCACGGGCGCCGCCAGCTCGGCGACCACGGCGACCGCCCAGCACACCTCGCGCCAGGGGGCGGGGAGGGTGGCGGCGCCGAACAGCACCAGGGCGAAGGCGAGTCCGGCCCGGTAGGGGTGGATGGTGTAGAGGGCGCACTCCCTGCGGATGGCCTCGCCGATGAGCAGGCGCAGGGCGAGGTAGCTGCCCGCGTACAGCAGGGCCTGTTCCCGGTCGTTCAGGGCCTGAGGTGCGGCAACTGCCATGCCGTACACGGCGAGTGCGGTCAGCATCAGGAACACCCGCTGCAGACTGGTCTCGTGCACGGCGTTCATCGCCATGACGACGTCCACCCAGGCCCACCACAACGGGACGAGCACGAGCAGACACTGTCCCAGCACGGGCCAGGTGGGGTGCCCGGCGAGCAGGTGCGCGACCTGGCCCACGCCGAACGCGAGGACCAGATCGAAGAAGAGCTCCGCCCAGGTGGCCCGGTCACGCACCTGAACGGCCGGGACGGTCGTTGTCGCGGTTGCGTCGGTCATCGTCGTATCGGGACACGGGCGGGCGCGGCGAGCACGGAATGCGCGAAGTGGGCCCCTATTACGGCAAGTTGAGCGACCAGCTGTACGAACTTCAGCGCCCGCCGAGCACCACCCGCACCGGCCCCCCGCGCACGTCGACGAGCCGGGTCCACCCCGCCGCCAGGGTCAGCGTGCGATTCGGTACGGCCGCCCGCAACCACTCCTGATGCAACAGCCGCCCGTCCTGGACGACTTGCAGCACCGGCCGCTTCAACAGGGCCGAGGTCCGCAGGACATACGGATGCCCGTCACCCGGGGCGACACGATGGGGGGCGATCCAGCGCAGGGGCGGCTCGACGAGCAACGGCACGGTGTGGCAAGGCCATTCGGCACCGGCGAGGCTCTCCAGAACCGCGGCGGCGACCCGGACCCCCTCGCGGGTGGCGGTGGCCGCGCTCTCGACGGGGTGCAGGAGACTACCGGCCGCGAACACACCGGGCCGGGAGGTGTGCAGGGCTCCGTCGACGGCGGGGCCCCGGGTGCCGGGGTCCAGATCCAGGCGCCCCCGCCGGGCGAGTTCATGGTCGGGCACGAAGTCACCGGTGAACACGACGGTGTCACAGGCCAGTTGGACGCTACGACCGTCCCGGTGCCGGACGCGGACGCCGGACAGCCGTCCGTGGCCGAGGAGTTCGGTGACCGTGGTGTCGGTGAGGAGGGGGATGCGGTGACGGAGGCGGGCGCTGTGGGTGCGGGTGGCTGTCGTCTGGGAGATGGGCAATTCGGTGACCATGGCGACGACTTGGGCTCCAGCAGCCCGCACGGTGTCGGCGGCGGCATAGGAAACGTCCTCAGCGCCGACCACGACGACCCGGGTACCGATCCGCTGCCCGTGGAGATGCACCGCCTGCTGCAACTCCCCAGTGGTGTACACCCCGTTGGGACGCGTCCCCGGCACCAGCCTGGCCGCGCGGGGCCGTTCGCGGGCACCGGTGGCGAGAACGACGGCTGTCGCGTGGATGGTCTCCGGGCCTTGCGGGCCAACGGTGTTCAGGGCCGACGGCCCCGCCCAGTCGAGAGCCGTGATCCCGGCACGGACGACGGCACCGGCACGTACGGCGGCGGTGAGGACGAGGCGGGCGTACGCGGGTCCGGTGAGCGGATGCGTCCAGGTGCCGAAGCCGCCGTGATGGCAGTGCCGGGGCACTCCCCCGGCGCGCTGTTCCCGGTCCAGGACTTCGACACGGGCGACTCCGGCGGCGGCGAGGCGCGCGGCGGCGGCGAGTCCTGCGGGGCCGGCGCCGACGACGAGGACATCGACTTCGCGTTCCGGGCGGGTCATGGCCGGGTACCTTCGCGCGTCGGACGGCTCATGCCCCGGCCCCTTCGAACAGCTCCCGCACGGCCGCCCCGCAGTAGAAACCCTGGCAACGCCCCGCCCGTGCCCGCGTACGCCGTCGCAGTCCGTCGAGGTTGCGCGGCGGCACCGTACTCGCGAGCGCGTCCCGGATCTCGCCGCGTGAGACGCGTTCGCAGTGGCAGACGAGGGTGCCGTACTCCGGGTCGGTGGCGACGAGTTGGGCGTTCTGGTGCGGGCGCGGGTGCGCCTCGCCGAGGTTCGGCATGCGGACCGGGTCCAGGTCCCGCGCCGGGCCGAGGTCCAGCCCCGTGTCGGCCAGCAGCGCGGTGACGTGCGCGGCGATGGCCATGGACGCCGTCAGACCGGTGGAGCGGATGCCGCCGACCGTGATGTAGGCCTGCTCGGGGTGGGCGGTGATGCGGTAGTCGTCCTGCTCGGTGGCGGCGCGCAGACCGGCGTAGACGGCGGTGATCTCCTCGTCGAGCAGCGCGGGGAGGATGCGTGCGCCCTTCTCCCGCAGCAGGGCGAGTCCTTCGGCCGTGGAGCCGGTCGCCCGCTTGTCGTGCAGGTCCTCGGCGGTGGGGCCGAGGAGCAGGTTGCCGTAGACGGTCGGGGTGACGAGGACTCCCTTGCCGAGGGCCGTGGGGACGGGCAGGAGGATGTGGTGGACCAGGTCGCGGGCGAGTCTGTCGAAGACGATGAGTTGGCCCCGGCGCGGGGTGACTGTGAAGTCGTGGTGCCCCAGGTGGCGGTCGAGGGTGTCGGCGTGCAGTCCGGCCGCGTTGACGAGGTGACGGGCGCGGAGGGTGCCCCGGGTGGTGGTGAGGAGGTGGGCTCCCTCTCGCCAACTGATGTCGTTCACGGGCGAGTTCAGGTGCAGGTCGACCCCGTGCCGGACCGCCTGTGTCGCGTACGCCAGTGTCGTCGTCCAGGGGCAGATGATGCTCTCGCCGGGGACGTGCAGGGCGCCGAGCGCTCCCGGGCCGAGGTGCGGTTCGCGTTCGTAGAGTTCGGAGGGGGCGATCAGGCGGGTGTCGGCGTATTCGTTGCGGGCGGCCTTCTCCGCCAAGTGCGGTAGCGCGGCGAGCTGTTCCTCGTCCCATGCCACGAGCAGCGCGCCCACCGGTTCGACGGCGATGCCCGACTCGGCGGCGTACACGGCGAGTTGGCGTGCGCCCTCGCGGACAAGGCGCGCTTCGAGGGAGCCCGGTACCGCGTCGAAGCCGGTGTGCAGGATCGCGGTGTTCGCCTTCGAGGTGCCCTGGCCCACGTCGTCCTGGGCCTCGACCAGGGCCACGCGCAGGCGCGGGTGGCGGGCCAACTCGCGGGCGATCGCGCAGCCGACCACGCCCGCGCCGACCACCGCCACGTCGTAACTCACCGACGGCAGCGGTCCGTTGGCGGTGACCGTCATACAGGGGTCCGGTCGAGCAGTGCCGTCACTTCGGTGCGGAAGGCGGCGAGGCGTTCGGCCGCGCAATCGGGGGTGATGCGCGGTTCGTAGACGGCGGCGGGTTTCCAGTCGGGCAGGGCGTCGGCGAGCGTCAGGCCGGGATCGGCGCCGAGTTGGGCCAGTGCGCCCACGCCGAGGGCGGTCGCGTCGGGCAGCGCGGACACCTCGACGGGGCGTTGGAGGAGGTCGGCCTGGGTCTGCATGAGCAACGCCGAGCGGGTCAGGCCGCCGTCGACGCGCAGGACATCGAGGGGTGTACCGAGGTCGGTCGCGGCGGCTTCGGCGAGTTCGACGACCTGCGCGGCGAGGCCCTCGCACAGGGCGCGCACCAGGTGTCCGGAGGTGGTGTCGAGGCCGAGGCCGGTGAGCGAGCCGCGTACGTCGCCGCGCCACCAGGGGGCGGCGAGCCCGGCGAGGGCCGGTACGAAGGTGACGCCTCCGCTGTCGGACACGGCGCCGCCCACGCGGTCCAGGTCCGCTGCGCCGGTGATGACGCCGAGGTCGGCGAGCCAGCGCACAGCGGATGCGGCCGTGTAGACCTGACCGTCGAGGCAGTAACTGGTCCGCCCGCCGAGCCGCCATGCCACGCAGCTCACCAGTCCCGAGTCGCCGCGCCGGGGTGTGTCGCCGGTGTGCGCGAGGAGGAACGCCCCTGTGCCGTAGGTGCACTTGGCGCCGCCGGGCGCGGTGATGCGCTGGGCGAGCAGGGCCGCCTGCTGGTCCACGACGAGGCCGGTGAGGGGTATCTCCGCGCCGAACGCCGTGGTCGTACCGATGAGTTCGGCGCAGTCGACGACACCCGGGAGGCGTTCCCCGGACAGGCCGTACAGGTCGAGGGTGCGAGGCGACCAGGCGGCCTTGTCGAGGTCGAGGAGCTGGGTGCGGCCCGCGGTCGCCGCGTCGGTGACGTGGGTGCCGGTGAGGCGGTGGATCAGCCAGGAGTCGGTGGTGGTGACCATGCCCTCGCGGGTGAGGTGACGGCGGATCCAGGCCATCTTGGGCGCGGCGAAGTACGGGTCGAGCGGCAGGCCTGTCAGCTGGCGCAACTCGTCGGCGTGCTCGGCGAGTTCGGCGCAGACGCTCTCGGCGCGGCGGTCCTGCCAGACGAGCGCGTCGGTGAGCGGCATGCCGGTGTCGGGGTCCCAGGCGAGGACGGTCTCGCCCTGGTTGGCGAGGCCCAGTGCCGTCACGGGTTCGTCGGCCTCGGCGAGCGCTCGGCGCCCGGCGACGATGACCGAGTCGTACAGTTCCTCGGGGTCGGCCTCGACCAGGCCGCCCGGCAGCCGGCGGGTCCCCACCGAGACGAACCCGGTGCCGATCACGCCGCGTTCGGGACAGATCACCAGGGCCTTCGTGCCGGATGTTCCCTGGTCGACGGCGAGTACCGGACCCGTCATACCACCCCTCTCGTAGATCACTGCGCGACAGCCTGCCGCCGGTCCGCACACCGCGTCAAGCATTGCTGATTTGTAGTCAACTCCCAGATATATCTGACGAGTTGGGGACGACCGCGAAACCTGCCGCGAAGCGGAACGCGCGCCTCTATAGTGACCGCGGATCAAGGCGATCTCCTCGATCGCCGCCCGGAGGAGGGCTGTTGTTACTCCACCCTGCCGTCATGCCCTTGAACCGTCGTACGGCGGGCGGCTGATGGCGCGGGAAGGGGCGCGTCCCGCCTACGATCCCGCCGGTCATGACGCGGCGCTGCGCGCGGCGCTGCAGGATCTGCGGACCGGGCGCTGGATGGCGATGCGCGGTGTGCTCGCCGACACCACTCAGTGGTGGCAGTGGACGCAGCGCACCCAGGTTCTCGCTGCCGCGGCGGCCGGTACCGACGTGGTGCGGGCCTGGCTCACGGAGGAACCGGACAGCGTGCCGGCCGCGGTGATGCGCGGCCGGGTCGCCGTGGAGCGCGCGCTGCGGGCGCACCGGGAGAAGCACCGCCGTACGCACGAACTGTGGGTCGAGGCCTGGGACGCGAGCGACAGCGCCACGCAGATCGCGCCCCACGATCCGGTGCCGTGGGTGTGTCTGCTGGCGCTCGCCCAGATCGACCGGGACCAGCGCTGGGAAGAGCACCGGGCCGAGCCCCCGGGGCCGATGCTGCCGACGGGCCCGTGGGGGCTGCTGGCCGAGGCCGACCGGCGTGACCCGTTCAACCGCGAGGCCCACCACCGGATGCTGCAGTTCCTCTACGCGCGTGGGTCCACGGGGCGGCTGGCGGAGGCGGTCGGCTACGCGCAGTGGGCGGCGGAGTCGGCGCCGCGGGGTTCCGCGCTGCACGTCCTGCCGTTGTACGTGCGGGTCGAGCGGTACCGGCGCGGCGGCGGGCACGATGCCGCACTGGATCTGCACTGGGTGGCGGAGGACGCCGGCCGTGAGGCGGGCCGGGCCCTGCACCTCTGGTTTGAGCACACGCACATGGCCGAGCGCTCTCTGCTGGACCTGAACCATCTCGCGCACGCGCTGTGGGGCGCGCTCCAATTCCCGGACGCGGCCCGGGTGTTCGACGCGCTCGGCCCGTACTACACCGGCGTGCCGTGGGCCTACCGCACCCCGCAGCCGGGCGATCCGGCGCAGGCGGCGGACGTGTTCGTGCAGGCCCGCGCCCGCTGCCGGGCCGCCCGCGATCCCGGTGGGCGCCCCTGAGACCCCCGCTCCCCCTACCCCTGGAGGCTCCGCCTTGTCGACCCTCGATCCCCATGATGACCCGCAGCACGACGAGGAACAGCGCCTGCGCGAACTCGGCTACCGGCCGGTGCTCGCCCGCCGCATGGGCGGTTTCGGCAACTTCGCGATCAGCTTCTCGGTGATCTCGATCCTGTCCGGCTGCATGACCCTGTACGGCTTCGGCATGGGCGCGGGCGGACCCGCCGTGATGCTGTGGGGCTGGGCGGGCGTGGGCCTGTTCGTGCTCTGCGTGGGGCTCTCGCTGGCCGAGGTCACCAGCGCGTATCCGACGTCCGGCGCCCTGTACTACATGGCCGACCGGCTCGGCGGCCGGCGCTGGGGCTGGTACACGGGCTGGCTGAATCTGCTCGGTCTGCTGGGCGCGATCGCCGGCATCGACTACGGCGCGGCCCTGTTCACCGGCGCCTTCGCCAGCATCCAGTGGGGCTTCGAGCCTACGCCCGGCAGGACGATGCTGATCTTCCTCGGCATTCTGCTGCTGCACGCGTTACTCAACCTGTTCGGCGTCCGGCTGGTCAGCGTCCTCAACTCGATCAGCGTGTGGTGGCACCTGGCCGGAGTCGCGGCCATCGTCGGCGCGCTCGCGGTCGTCCCGGACCACCACCAGTCGGCGTCCTTCGTGTTCACGAAGTTCGTGAACGACACCGGCTGGTCAAACCCCGTGTACGTGGCGGCAATTGGCCTGCTCCTCGCTCAGTACACCTTCTCCGGCTACGACGCCTCGGCGCACCTGTCCGAGGAGACGTCGAACGCGTCGGTGTCGGCGGCACGCGGCATCGTCCGCTCGATCTGGGTCTCCTGGATAGCGGGCTTCGCGCTGCTCGCGGGCCTCACCTTCGCGATCCAGGACTACGCGGGCACCCAGAACAGCGGCACCGGGGTGCCGCCCGCGCAGATCCTCCTCGACGGCCTCGGCACGGACGGCGCGAGCGCCCTGCTCCTCGTGGTGATCGTGGCTCAGCTGTTCTGCGGCAACGCCGAGGTCGCCGCCGCCAGCCGCATGGTCTTCGCGTTCAGCCGGGACAAGGCGCTGCCCGGCTCGGCCCTGTGGCGCCGGGTCAGTGGCCGCACGCAGACCCCGGTGGCCGCCGTATGGCTGGCGGTGGTGGCCGCCGGAGTGCTCGCGCTGCCGTCCCTGTACTCGACGACGGCGTACGGCGCGGTCACCGCGATCAACGTCATCGGCATCACACCCGCGTACGCCATCCCCGTGTTCCTGCGCCTGCGCGCGGGCGACCGTTTTCAGCCGGGTCCGTGGAGCCTGGGCCGGTGGAGCAGGCCGGTCGGCTGGGTCGCGGTGATCTGGGTGGCCTGCGTCACCGTCCTGTTCTGCCTGCCGCAGTCCTCGCCGCTGACGGTCGACTCGATGAACTACGCGTCGATCGCCCTCGCCGTCGTCCTGATCCTGGCCAGTGTGTGGTGGTACGTCGCCCGCCGTTCCTACGGCACCCCGACCACCGCGGCCTACGGCTCCGATCGCGACCAGGCCGAACTGGCCGAGGGAATCGTCTGAAAGCCGTGCTCACAGCCCCGGACGAGGTACGAACTCCCCGTCCGGATACGGCAGGATGAGCGGTCGCGCCGGTCGGAGAACCGTTCCGGCCGGCGCGACGGCAGTTCCGGCAATGCCCGCGATATCGAGCAGGTGGACAACGTGACGACTCTTCACATCCGGCCGTCGGCGGCGCCCTTCGCCTCCGTTTCTCTCCCCGGAGGCGACCGGTGAACCGCACGCCCACCCTGGACGACTTCATGCTCGCCGGAATAGCGCTGGCCTCGGGCCTGCTGGCGGCGTTCCTGCTGCGGATACTGCTGCGCTGGCTCGGCAAGCACGCCGACCGCACCCGCTGGAGCGGCGACGACGTGATGGTCGACGCGCTGCGCAGCGTCCTGCCGTGGTCGGCGGTCATCGGCAGCGCGGCGGTCGCCGGGGCGGTGCTGCCGCTGACGCACACGGTCCAGCACCAGGTCAACCAGACCCTGAAGGTGCTGATCATCCTGGCCGTGACGGTGTCGGCGGCCCGGGTGATAGCGGGACTGGTCCGGGCGGTCACCAACTCCCGCTCCGGGGTGGCCGGTTCGGCCACGATCTTCGTCAACATCACCCGGATACTGGTCCTGGCAATCGGCTTCCTGGTGATGCTGCAGACGCTGGGCATCTCGATAGCACCGATGCTGACCGCCCTGGGCGTCGGCGGTCTCGCCGTGGCGCTCGCTCTTCAGGACACCCTCGCCAACCTGTTCGCGGGCATCCACATCCTCGCCTCGAAGACCGTGCAGCCCGGCGACTACATCAGGCTGAGCAGCGGCGAGGAGGGGTACGTCGAGGACATCAACTGGCGTCAGACGACCGTACGGGCGCTCTCCAACAACCTCGTCGTGATACCGAACGGCCAGCTCGCCAAGACGAACATGACCAACTTCATGCGTCCCGAGCAGGAGTTGACGATCCTGGTCCAGGTGGGCGTCGGCTACGACAGCGACCTGGAGCATGTCGAGGAGGTGACCATGGAGGTCATCGCCGAGGTCATGACCGACATCACCGGCGCGCTCCCGGAGCACGAACCGGCCATCCGCTTCCACACGTTCGGCGACTCCCGGATCGGCTTCACGGTGATCCTGGGGGTCGGGGAGTTCAGCGACCAGTTCCGCATCAAGCACGAGTTCATCAAGCGCCTGCACAAGCGGTACCGCGCCGAGGGCATCCGCATCCCGGCACCGACCCGTACGGTGGCGCTCCAGCAGGGGCCGGTCCCGCAGGAAGCGCTCCAGCAGGGGGCGATCGCCATACCGCAACAGCGCGTCCCGGAGGACGAGCCGGGCGAAGTCCCCTCCACCCGGCTCGACTGACCTGACCGGTCAACTCCCTCAGAGCGTCGCGGAGTTGTCGTGGAAGTGCCCGCCGGTCCGGCTGTGCGGAACGGTGAGGGACGGGTTCACCGGCGTGACCGTCCAGTCCGGATGACCGGGCATGCGCGGCGTCGCCGTACCGTAGAGCCAGTCCCGCAGGAAGCCGGACAGGTCCTGGCGGGAGACCTTCGAGGCGACGGCGATGTAGTCCTCGGTCGTCGCCAAGGAGTCGCGGTACCGGGCGAGGAAGGCGCGTTCGACGGCGTGGAAGGTGTCCTCGCCGATGAACTCCCGCAGGGCGTACAGGACCAGGACGCCGCCCAGGTAGCGCTGGTCGTCGAAGAGGTTGACCGCGTTGGGGGCGGCGACCGGGCCCGAGTCGTGGCGCCACTGGTCGCCGCGCGCGTAGGTGTCCTTCATGCGGGCGTCCATCGTGGTGAGGCCGAGGGAGTCGGGCCAGCCGCGCTCGTAGCGGTAGAGCAGTCCGTAGAAGTCGGCGTGGCCCTCGTTCAGCCACAGGTCGGCCCAGGTGGCGGGGCTGACGCTGTTGCCGAACCAGGAGTGGACCAGCTCGTGCATCATGTGCGAGCCGATCTTGCTCTCCGCCTGGAGCAGGAAGTTCGGCTTGTACAAGGTGAGGGTCTGGGTCTCAAGTCCCGTGAAATCAAAGGCGTTCGGGGCGTCCGAGTTGCAGGGCAGCAGTCCGTACGTCTCGAACGGGTAGGCCCCCAGGCGCTGTTCGAGCCAGTCGACGAGGCCGGGGGTCAGCGCGAGCGCCGGTTCGAGGGCGGCGGCGCGCGCGGTCGGCACGACGTCCCGCAGCGCCAGTCCGTGCGGGCCGCGCCGTTCCTTGATCACGTAGTCGCCGACGGTGATCTGCACCAGCTCGGTCGCCATCGGCGAGCGCGAGCGGTAGCTGAACGCGGTCCGGTCGCCGTCCAGCCGCTCGGTGCACACCAGTTGGCCGTTCGCGACCCCGCGCAGCCCGTCCGGGACGGTGATCCGGAACGTGAAGTCGGCCTTGTCGCTGGGGTGGTCGTTGCAGGGGAAGACGGTGTGCGCCAGGTTCGGCTGGCCGCACACCGCGAAACCGTCGGGGGTGACGACCCAGCCGCCGGTGGGCGCGGCGGCGCGGCCCGGGTCGACGGAGTAATCCACGCACACGGTGACCCGGGACCTCTCCGGAAGCGTCCTGGCGGGCGTGATCCGCAGCTTCTCGCCGGCCTGCTCGACATCGGCTCTACGGCCCTGGACCCGGACCGTGCGGATGTCGAGGCCGAGGGCGTCCAGGGAGAATCGGGTCAGGGCTTCGGTCGTGCGGAGTTCTATCGTCGCCGTGCCGTCGACGAGCTTGGTCGTCGGGTCGTAGGCGAGGTCGAGGTCGTAGGACAGGACGCGGTAGCCGTCGTTGCCGAGGCCCGGGAACACCGGGTCACCAAGGGTCTCGGCGCCCTCGTCGCCGTACCCCCCGGTCGTCTCGTCCCCGTTCCCCCGTCCGGCCGCGAAGGCCGGGGAACCCACGGTCAGTGCCGTGGCCGTACCGATCAGGGCGGCCACCGGGGCCGTCAATCTGCTGCGATATCTCATGATCCGCTTTCGCTCGGGCGGCCGGGTGGTCAGCTCCGGCCGTCGGTCAGTCATGGCGATCCATCCCTTACTGACTGCCGGACCACGCCGTCGGTTGCCCTTGATCCACGCACGCGTGCTCGCGCGGTGCGGACGGACCGCTGTCGAGTGGGACCGGATGAGGAGATATCTTGATGTCGAGCAATGTTGCAGACGTGGAGCGGAGCACCGGTGACTGACTCGACCATCATCTATACGCACACTGACGAGGCCCCGGCCCTGGCGACGTATTCCTTCCTGCCGGTGGTCCAGGCGTACGCCTCGCAGGCGGGTGTCGCCGTGACCACGCGGGACATCTCGCTGGCCGGGCGCATCATCGCCGTGTTCCCGGAGTACCTCACCGAGGACCAGCGGATCCCGGACGCCCTGCACGAGCTGGGCGAACTGGCGAAGACGCCCGAGGCCAACATCATCAAGCTGCCGAACATCTCGGCGTCCATCCCGCAGCTCAAGGCCGCCGTGGCCGAGCTGCAGGAGCAGGGTTACGCGCTGCCGAACTACCCGGACGACCCGAAGAGCGACGAGGAGCGGGACATCCAGTCCCGTTACGACAGGATCAAGGGCTCGGCGGTCAACCCGGTCCTGCGTGAGGGCAACTCCGACCGGCGTGCCCCCGCCTCGGTCAAGAAGTACGCGAAGACCCACCCGCACCGCATGGGCGCCTGGTCGGCGGACTCGAAGACCAATGTCGCGACGATGGGCGAGAACGACTTCCGCTCCACCGAGAAGTCCGTGACGATCGCCGAGGCCGGCTCGCTCAGGATCGAGCTGGTCGCAGAGGACGGCACCACCACCGTGCTGCGCGAGTCCGTACCCGTCCTCAAGGACGAGGTCGTCGACGCCTCCGTGCTGCACGTCGCCGAGCTGCGCTCCTTCCTCACCGCGCAGATCGCCCGCGCCAAGGCCGAGGACATCCTGTTCTCCGTGCACCTCAAGGCCACGATGATGAAGGTCTCCGACCCGATCATCTTCGGCCACGTGGTTCGCGCGTTCTTCCCGAAGACCTTCGAGCAGTACGGCGCCACGCTCGCCGCGGCCGGTCTCTCCCCGAACGACGGTCTCGGCGGCATCCTCAAGGGCCTGGCCGCGCTGCCCGAGGGCGACGCGATCAAGGCGTCCTTCGACGCGGAGATCGCCGAGGGCCCCGCGCTCGCGATGGTCGACTCCGACAAGGGCATCACCAACCTGCACGTGCCGTCCGACGTCATCGTCGACGCCTCGATGCCGGCCATGATCCGCACCTCCGGCCACATGTGGGGCCCGGACGGTGCCGAGGCCGACACCCTCGCGGTGCTCCCGGACTCCTCCTACTCCGGCGTCTACCAGGCCGTCCTCGACGACTGCCGCGCCCACGGCGCCTACGACCCGTCCACCATGGGCTCGGTGCCGAACGTCGGCCTCATGGCGCAGAAGGCCGAGGAGTACGGCTCCCACGACAAGACCTTCGAGGTCCCGGCGGCCGGTACGGTCCGCCTCGTCGACCAGGCCGGCAACATCGTCCTGGAGCAGGCGGTCGCCAAGGGCGACATCTTCCGCGCCTGCCAGACCAAGGACGCCCCGATCAAGGACTGGGTGAAGCTCGCCGTCACCCGCGCCCGCGCCACCGGCAACCCGGCGGTGTTCTGGCTCGACGAGACCCGCGCCCACGACGCGCAGCTGATCGCCAAGATCAACGCGTACCTGCCGGAGCACGACACCGAGGGCCTGGACATCCGGATCCTCGCCCCGGTCGAGGCGACCCAGCTGTCGGTGGAGCGCATCCGCCGCGGCGAGGACACCATCTCGGTGACCGGCAACGTGCTGCGTGACTACCTGACCGACCTCTTCCCCATCCTGGAGCTGGGCACCAGCGCCAAGATGCTGTCGGTCGTCCCGCTGATGGCGGGCGGCGGCCTCTTCGAGACGGGCGCCGGCGGCTCCGCGCCGAAGCACGTGCAGCAGCTCGTCAAGGAGAACTACCTGCGCTGGGACTCGCTCGGTGAGTTCTTCGCGCTGGTCCCCTCCCTGGAGCAGTACGCGACGTTCACCGGCAACGCCCGCGCGCAGGTCCTCGCCGACACCCTCGACCGCGCCACGGCGACCTTCCTCAACGAGGACAAGTCCCCGACCCGTCGCGTCGGCGGCATCGACAACCGCGGCAGCCACTTCTTCCTGTCCCTGTACTGGGCGCAGGAGCTGGCCGCGCAGACCGAGGACGCGGACCTCGCGAAGGCGTTCGCATCGCTGGCCGAGACCCTCGCGGGCGCCCAGCAGCAGATCGTCGAGGAGCTCGGCGCGGTGCAGGGCAGCCCGGCCGACATCGGCGGCTACTACCAGCCCGACCCGGCCAAGGCCGCGAAGATCATGCGCCCGTCGACGACGTGGAACGACGCGCTGGCTTCCCTGAGCTGACGCACGCTCTCCGAGTCACTCCGCCCCGGCTGGGATCTCCGGCCGGGGCGGCTGCGTTCGCCCGCGGAGCCGGCCGCTCACCAGTCCCGTACGGCGATCAGCTTCTCCACGTCCGCGTCCGCGAAGCCGTACGCGTCGGCCACGAATCCGAAGTCCTCGGCTATCTCCTCGCGGGCCACGGTCTCGATGTCGCTGCCGGCCGCCTCGAAGTCGGCCTGCAGGGCGTTGAACTCCTCGGTGGCGGCCTCGGTGAGGGCGTACAGCGCGGGCAGGTCGGCGGGGTGTTCGGTCTCGATGCGCTCGCACAGGCGCAGGAGGACCGCCTTGCCGAGGTCCACCACGTGGTCGGGGTAGTAGTCGTCCCGGTAGAGCGCCCGCAGGAAGGCGTGCTCGGTGATCTGCTGGTTGCTGACGGGCATGGTGGTGCTCCCCCGGTCCGTGATCGTCGTTGCGGATACCTTGATCCTGCACCACGCCACTGACAACGCCCCCGGGAGCCGCCCGTGTCCCCCACCGCGCCGACCTCCGAGCCGTCCTTCGAGCTGCTGCCCGGCGCCGCCGGCTCGCCCGTGATCCTTCATGTGCCGCACTCCGCGCGGGAGATACCGGCCGACGTCCGCGCGGACATCCTGCTGGACGACCCCGCGTTGGAACGCGAACTCGACCACATCACCGACAGCCACACCGCGCGGATCGCCGCGGAGGCGGCACGCGCGTGTGCCGTCACCCCGTGGCAGTTCGTGAACCGGCTGTCGCGCCTGGTCGTCGATCCGGAGCGCTTCCCCGACGAGCGCGAGGAGATGCTCGCCGTCGGCATGGGGGCCGTCTACACCCGCACCACGCACCACGCCGACCTACGGCCCGCCGACCACGACCCCGAGCCGCTCATCGACCGCTACTTCCGCCCGTACGCCCGCGCGATGACGGAAGCCGTCGCCGACCGCCTCGCCGCCACCGGCCGGGCCGTCGTCATCGACGTGCACTCCTATCCCACCGACCCGCTCCCCTACGAACTCCACGGCACCGACCCACGACCCGCCGTCTGCCTGGGCACGGACACCCTCCACACCCCGCCCGCACTGCTGTCGGCGGCACGCGAGGCGTTCGCCGAGTGCGGGGAGATCGGGCTCGACAGCCCGTTCATCGGTACGTACGTGCCGCTGGAGTTCTACGGCAAGGAGCCGGCGGTCAGCGCCCTGATGGTGGAGATCCGCCGGGACACGTACATGACGGAGCCCGGTGGTCCGGCCGACGGCCCGGGGGTCGCCCGGCTCGCCTCCGCGCTGACGACGCTGGTGAACGCCGTATCCGGATAGCGTCCGGCCCTCCGGCTGGAGCACTCCCGCAGGACAGGCGGTCGGGGGCGTACGAGGGTGGACGCATGACCGAGGAGACCACCACGCTGACCGGCCAGGCACCGCCCCCCGTCCGGGACTGGCCCCCGCTCGACCTGACCGGGACGGAGTTCGACCCGGTCCTCGCGGAGCTGATGCGCGAGGGCCCGCTGACCCGGATCCGGCTGCCGCACGGCGAGGGCTGGGCGTGGCTGGCCACCCGCCACGACGACGTGAAGATGATCACCAACGATCCGCGGTTCGGCCGCGCGGAGGTCGCCACACGTCAAGTGACGCGCATGGCCCCGCACTTCAAGCCCCGCCCGGGTTCCCTCGCCTTCGCCGACCAGCCGGACCACAACCGGCTGCGCAAGGCGGTCGCGGGCGCGTTCACGGTCGGCGCGATGAAGCGGCTGCGGCCCCGCGCGCAGTCACTGCTCGACGCGCTGGTCGACGGGGTCGTAGCCGACGGGCCGCCCGCCGACCTGATCGAGCGGGTCCTCGAACCCTTCCCGATCGCCGTGGTCAGCGAGGTCATGGGCGTGCCCGACGAGGACCGGGAGCGGGTGCACGCCTGGACGCGGCAGATCATCTCCACGTCCGGCGGCGCCGAGGCCGCCGACCGCGCCAAGCAGGGCATGTACGCGTGGATCACGGACACGATCCGTGCCCGCGCCGAGAGCGACGGCACGGACGTGTACTCGCTGCTCGGCGGCGCCGTGGCCCGGGGCGAGATCAGCGAGGAGGAGGCGTCCGGTGTGGCGGGCCCGCTGCAGATCGGCGGGGAGGCGGTCACCCACAACTGCGGCCAGATGCTGTACCTGATGCTCACCCGCCCCGAACTGCTGGAACGCCTGCGCGCCCAACCCGAGTGCAGGGAGGCCGCGTTGGACGAACTCCTCCGGTACATCCCGCACCGCTCCTCGGTCGGTCTGGCCCGGATCGCCCTGGAGGACGTCGAGTTGCACGGCCTGCGCATCAGCGCGGGCGACCCGGTCTACGTCTCCTACCTCGCCGCGAACCACGACCCGGCCGTCTTCCCGGACCCGGGCCGCATCGACGTGGACCGCGATCCCAACCCGCACCTGGCGTTCGGCAACGGCTCGCACTACTGCACCGGCGCCGTGCTGGCCCGTCTCCAGACCGAACTCCTCGTCGACACCCTGCTGGACCGGCTCCCCGGTCTCCGACTCGCTGTCCCCGCCGAGGAGATCGTCTGGCGCCGGAAGACGATGATCCGGGGGCCGCAGACGTTGCCGGTCACCTGGTAGACCGCAGCACGTGCGGCGGCCGTGCGCGAGGACGGGTGCCTGAGCCTCAACACCCGCCCCGCGCGCCGGCGTTCACGCCCGCAGCCACTCCGTGACGACGACCTCCCCGCCGGCCCGCAGCCGTAGCGCGAAGGGGCCGGTCGGGGGTGCGTCGCTGCTGAAGCGGCCCATGGCGTCGGCCGTGAGGGTGGTGGGGCGCAGGGCCTGGGGGCCGTTCAGGACCTCGATGCCGGCCGGCTGGGGTGGCATCACCTGGCCCATCAGGCCCTCGCTCGTCACCTCCACGTCGATGCTGAGGTCGCCCGCGGTGAAGGTCAGCATGCGGGGCGCGACCGTGGCCCCTCTGACCGGGATCGCGTCGACCAGGGAGTCGAAGGTCAGCTCCGCGAGTCGGGCGTCCATGTCGTACAACGCGTAGGCGTCCATGGCGAGTTGAAGCAGCTCGGCGGGGACCGGGTCCAGGATGGCGGCGGCCTGCCGCAGCTCCTCCTCCAAGAGGCTGTCGTCGAACTCCCCGCCGTCGGCGCCCTGTTCGACGTCCAGGTCGTCGAACTCCTCGTCGTCGAAGGGTTCCTGGCCGAAGGCGCCGAACGCATCGAGACCGTCGTCGTGCATGCCGTTCACACCGCCCCCCGGGCGTCGAGTCGGGCCCGCAGCCGGCGCAGGCAGCGCTGGCGCATCGGGCCGATGCTGCCGACGGCGATCCCCAGACCGGCGGACACCTCCTGATAACTGGGCGGCGGCGAGGCCATCAGCACCCGCAGCAACTGCCTGCAGCGCTCGCCCAGTTCCTCGAACTCCTGCCACAGCCGCCGGATGCGCTCGGCGTCGGAGGCCGCCTCCTCCGAGTCGATCAGCGACTGCTCGGGCGTGCGCTCCTCGCTGATGCGGTCGAGGAGTTGGGGATCGTCCGTCGGCATGAGCCGCCGTAGCGACTTGATCACCTTCAGGCACTCGTTGCGCGCGGTGCTCGCGAGCCAGGAGCCGGCCTTCTCGGGTTCGCGGATGCGCCGCAGGTGCTGGGCGAAGCGGAACCACACGGTCTGGTAGACCTCGTGGCCGTCGGCGTCGGAGAGCCGGTGGGCGCGCACCACTGACCAGACCAGTGGGCTCAACCCCTCCACGAGCGCCTTCCAGGCCGCCGCGTCGCCGTCGACGGCCGATTGGACGAGCGCGCCGACTTCTGCACGTTCCACGGTGCCACCCCTCGTGTACGGCATGTCATCGTACGCCGTGGAGGGGATGGTTCCGGCCCTCATGCCGGAGGGGAGAGCGGTACGACGGGGACCGGGCGCCAGGTGGGCGGGCGCAGCGCCGGTACGTGCGCTCCGCGCACTTCGGCGTACTCGGTGTTCCCCGTGAGGAGTTGGGTACGGGCGGCGCGTGCGTCGGTCTCCTTGTTGGCCGTCATGAAGGCGGCGACCATGCCGGCGGCGACGGGCGCGGCGAACGAGGTCCCGCTCCAGCGCGCGAGCCCGTCGAACGTCGCCTGGTCCGGGCTGCCCGGCTCGGCGTCCCCGGCCTGGCTCAACACACCCTTGTGGGTGGGCGATTGGCAGGTGCAGGAGTAGGTGAAGCCGAAGCGGCAGGCGTCGTAGGTGGTGTGCTGGTAGGCGTACGGCGTGGGTGCGCCGAAGCCGGTGAGGGGGCCGATGAGCCGCTCGCCGGGGGCGTAGGCCTTGACCCAGGCGCCGTGGTTGCTGAAGCAGGCGCCGAACTCGCCGTCGCTGCGCAGCGCGCCGACCGAGAGGACGACGTCCTGGTAGTCGGGCAGGTCGGCGTAGGCGGCGGGCCAGAACGGGGTGGCGCTGGCGTTGTTGCCGGCGGCCGCGACGAGGAGGGTGCGCTGGCCGCGCAGGGCCTGCATGAAGCCCTCGACGCCGAGGAGTCCGTCGGTGCGCCCGTTCGAGGTGCCGGCGGAGAGGCTGATGACGTCGGGCCAGCCGTTCTGGTCGACGGCGGCGAACAGGGCCTCGCCGAAGTCGGATTCGAGGATGGCGCCCGCGTCGTTGAGGGTGTTGCGGACCGTGACCTCGGTGTTGGGCGAGACGGCCGCGACGAGCCCGGCGATGAACGTGCCGTGCCCTACGTACTGTTGGAGCACTCCGGCGTCGTCGGTCTCCCTGATCTGCGCGTCGCCCTGGACGTGGGCGAGCAGCGGGTACGACCGGTAGTCGTGCATGAGGCCGGTGTCGATGACGAGGACGCCCACGGCGGTGTCGGCGTCGTAACCGGCTTCCGCAGGCGCCGGGTTGGAGCCTTCGGCGATCGGGGCGGGCACGGGTTCGTCGCCGGGGCAGGCGTTCACCGCGATCGACACCACGTGGTTGCGGCTGACGAGTCGGCGTCCCGCGCGGCCCTCCGGCTCGCGCAGTGCGCGCAACGCGTTCGCGACGGCGTGGTCGCCGCGCTGGTCGCCCACGCCCGGGTCGCCGACCTGGATGCGGGTGATGCCGGACCGGTTGGTCTCGGGGCCCGCCCGGCGCACGGAGTCCTCGGTGAGGCCGGTGGCCGCGGTGAAGTGCGCGCGTACGGCGTCCTCGACGACGCGGGCCTCCTCACCGTCGCGGGCGAGCACGACGCCCTTCTCGTAGAAGAACTCGGCGGAGTCGTCCGGCCCCATCGCCAGGGGGACGTCGGGCATCGAGCGCTGGATCTGGTCGAACTGCTCGTGGAATCGCTGTGGTGCCATGGCGTGTTCCTCCCACTGCGGCGGCGGTCGTCAATCAGAGCCGCCAGCCCGCTCCTTGATACAGCTCCAAACCTGTGTGGTCTGCACCTGGGACCACTAGCATGGGAGAAGTGACAGCGGGAAGCGACTCGGTTCTCGAACTGCTGCCGATGGTGTTCGCGGCTCCGAACGAGGCGCTGGCCGGTGCGCGGGAGGTTCTCGACGGCGATCCGACGCCGTTCCGGGCCTCCGTGGCGCACCACGCGATCGGCATGTGGCAGCGGGACTTCGGCGATCTACGGCTCGCCCTGCACCATCTGCGGCGTGCCCGCGACCTGGCGGCCCGCGCGGATTCGGCGGACCGCGAGGCGGACGTACTCGGCACGCTCGGCGTGGCGTTGGTGCACGCGGGCCGTACCCGGCAGGGCCTGGAGGCCTTCGAGCGGGGCATCGCCCGCGGCACGGGCCAGACCCGGGCGCGGGTGCTGTACCGGCGGGCGTACGTCTGGTGGGTGCTGGGCCGGCACCGCGAGGCGCTGGAGGACGTACGGCGGGCAATCGCCGTGCTGCGGCAGGCGGATGACGTGATCTGGATCGCGCGGGCGATCACCCTGCGCGCGACCGTGCATCTCGCGCTGGGCGCGGTGGACCGGGCCGACGCCGACTTCACGGCGGCCGAGCGGCTGTGGGAGACCACCGGCCAGGAACACGACAAGGCGGACGTGGTGGAGAGCCGGGGTCTTGCGGCTTTCCGGTCGGGTGACATCCCGGTGGCGCTCCAACTCCTGGACTCCGCAGAGGAGATGTACGCCAAGCTCGCCACCCCGAGCTTCATGCTCACCGTCCGCCGCTGCGAGGTGCTGATGAGCGCGGGTCTGGCCGGGGAGGCGCTGGCGCACGCGGACACGGCGGTCGGGCTGCTCGACGGCATCGGCGGACAGTCCACCCGCAAGGCGGAGTTGCTGCTCGTGGCGGCCCGGGCCGCGCGGCTGGCCGAGGATCCGCAGACGGCGATCGCGCGGGCGGCCGTGGCGGTACGGCTGTTCGCCGCGCAGCGGCGCACCTGGTGGGAGACGCACGCCCAACTGGTCCTGATCGAGGCCAGGTTGGCGGCCGGGCGCGCGTCGGGTCGCCTGGTGGCGGACGCCGCCGCGGTGGCCGACCGGCTGGCCGCGTTCGGCTCACCGTCCGCGCCGGAAGCCTCATTGTTGGCGGGCCGCATCGCACTCGCCCTCGGCTGGACGGCGGACGCGGAACGGCACTTGGCGGTCGCCGCGCGCAGCAGACGCGGCGGCCCGCCGCTGGCCCGGATGACCGGCTGGGCGGCACAGGCACTGCGCGCGCAGGCCGCGGGCTCCGGACGAGGTGTGCTGGAAGCGTGCCGGCGTGGGCTCGACGTCTTGGACGATCACCGTACGACCCTGGGCGCCTCGGAGTTGAGGGCGCGGGCGACCGCGCAGGGCGCCGAACTGGCGGCACTGGCCCAGCGGGCGAGCCTCGCTTCGGGCGGCCCGCGACGCCTCCTGGTCTGGAGCGAACGCTGGCGGGCCACCGCCCTCTCCACCCCACCCACCAGGCCCCCCGCCGACCCGACCCTGCTCAGCCACTTGACGGCGTTCCGCGAGATCGCCGCCCGCGCGGAGGAGGCCCGCATGGAGGGTCACCCGGTACCAACTCTGGAACGCGAACAGCGGCGCCTGGAACGGGAGATCCGCTCCCGCACCCTCCACATGCGCGGTGACGCCCCCGGCGAGAACGACCGCTTCGACCCGACTAGCCTGCTGGCACGCCTCGGTGAGGGACGCCTGGTCGAACTGGCCGTGGTGGACGGCCGGGTGCACGCCCTGCTCTGCGGTGACGGCCGGGTACGCCGCTTCGAGGCGGGCCTCCTCGCGGAGGCGATGGCCGAGGCGGAACACGTACAGGCGGGTCTACGGCGCCTGGCGCACCCCGGAGCGGAGGCGAGGCTCCCGGTGGTGGAGGCGGCGGGCCGACGCCTTGAGGAACTCCTCCTCGGCGAGGCGGCCCAACACCTCGGCTCTGGCCCGGTGGTGGTGGTCCCGCCGGGCCGACTCCACCGCGTGCCTTGGGCGTTGCTGCCCTCGCTGCGTGATCGCGTGCTCAGTGTGTCGCCGTCGGCGGGCAGTTGGCTGCGCGCCCTCGACACCGAACCGCCGCCCGGCGACCGGCACATCCTGGTGCGCGGCCCGGGCCTCGCGACCGGCGGCGCCGAGGTCCCGGACCTCGCCGACCGCTATGTCAGGCCCACGGTCCTGGAACACGACGACGCCGAAGTCCCCCGCGTACTGGCCGAGTTGGACGGTGCGACCCTGGCCCACATCGCGGCCCACGGCACCTTCCGCGCGGACAGCCCCTTGTTCTCGTCCCTACGCATGGCCGACGGCCCGCTCATCGTCCACGACTTCGAACGCCTCGCCCGCAGCCCGTACCGCATCATCCTCTCCAGCTGCGACACGGCCCGCCTCGCCTCGGTCGGCGCGGACGAACTCCTAGGCCTGGTCACGGCGTTGCTCCCCCTCGGCACGGCAGGCGTCATCGCGAGCAGCGCCCCCGTCAACGACGCGGCGGTCGTCCCACTGATGCTCGCCCTCCACAAGGGCCTACGCGCCGGCCTGTCCTTGGCAGAGGCGCTGCGCGATGCGCGGGCGTCGCTGCCGGGTGATGCGGTGCATCAGGCGACGGGGTGGGCGTTCTCGGCGTTCGGGGCGGCTTGAGGGGGCGGGGGGAAGAGAGATGGTTGGGTGGTCGGCGGAGGCCGGGTAGCGGGGCGGTTGGCGGAGCTCGGGGGCTGGGCGGTCGGCCGAGGCCGGGCGGTTGGCGGAGCCAGGGGCTGAGCGATAGGCGGAACCTGGGTGGCCTGGCAGTCGACGAAGCCCGGGGCTGGGCGGTTGTCAGACTCCCGGTGGCTGAGCGATCAGCGGCGTGGCTCGGCCTCGGCGGTGGGGCCCGGATGCGACGCGAGCTGTCCGGCGGAGCCTGCCCGGCCCCGCTAGGACCACCCCGCGTCTCGCACACGTACCGATGCCGCCCCGAGTGCCTGTCGGTTCGGCCTGGCCAGCCCCCTCGACCGGTCAGGCCGAACCGACAGATCCTCGCCCGGGCCGCCCCGCCTTGCCCGGTCGGCGGTGAAGCGCAGCGAGCAACCGCCACGACAGGCAGGGCAGTTACGTGTCGACCGGCCGGGTCGGGCCCGAGCCGTGATGGTCACCGGTCAGGCCCAGCGGCGCTGTCCTCTTACGCCGACTGCGCCGCAGGCAGTTCGACCAGCCACGGGAGTGCGCCGCGGTCGCTCGCTCCGAGGCGGGCGTAGGCGCTGTAGAGGTGGTTGCCGACGGTGCGGATGGAGAGGGTGAGGCGGTCGGCGATCTGGCGGTTGCTGAGGCCCGCGGCGGCGAGGGTGACGATCTGCCGTTGGCGGGCGGTGAGTTCGCCCAGGACCAGACCGGACAGGGCCGGGGTGCGGGCTCCCTGGCAGCGGCGGGCCAGGGCGACCGCTCGGGTGCGGGACATGCGGGCCGCGCGGGGGTCGCGGTGGGCGCGGACCGCTTGGGCGTGTGCCTCGGCCGCGAAGAGCAGGAAGCCGCGTTGCTCCAGCTCTCCGGCCACCTTGTCCAGCGCGGGGCCGTCGCCGTCGACCAACGCCTCCGCGTGCCGCGCGAGGACGGCCGGGCCGTCGCCGGGCAGTTTGGCAAGGCGGACGGCGACGCGTTCGGGAGCGCCGAGGCGTACGGCGTCGTAGAGGACGTACGCGGCGGGCCTGCCGTCCTCGGAGGTGAGGCTGCGGGGCTCCTCGCCCTCTCGCCACCTGTCGTCGGCGATCTCGCGGGCCGCCTCCACGTCGCCGCGTGCCGCCGCCAGCCAGCTGCCCGCATCGTCGGACTCGGGGCGGTGGGCGAGGGCCTCGTCGGTGGCCGGGACGTCGCCCGACTGGGCGGCGGCCAGGGCGAGTTCGGCCGCGCACGCGCGGCTGCCCGAGGTTTCGCGCAACCCTTCCCGCGCCCAGGCCGCCGCCTCGCGCAGCTCGCCCCGGAGTCGCGCGAACCGTGCGCGGACGGCGGCGTACCCGGCCGGTACCGGTGAGCCCTCCGCCACCAGCCACTCCCCCACGGGCGTCGGCAGCGGGCGTACGTCAGTGCGGTCGATGCGGTCGGTCAGGGCGGAGCGTTCGGCCGCGAGGGCCGGGACGCACTGGTCCGGGGTGCGGGCCAGTCGGCGGGCCCGGAGCCGGCCGGCCGCGGCGCGCAGCGCGGGGCCGTGCAGGGGGTGGGCGAGGCGGACGGCACCTTGGTCGTCGACGCTGATCAGGGCCTCGGTCTCCAGGCGTTCGAGGACGTCGAGGTCGAAGTCGTCCAGCGAGGACGCCAACGGCTCGGCGAACGCGAGGCGTTCGAGGCTCTCGCGCTCTTCGGGGCCGGTGCGGGCGAGGACCTGCGCGGTACGTTCGCGGACCGTCGCGGTGACCGGCACCGGGCCGCGCCACGTCCACTCGCCGGAGTCGGTCGCCCGGGTCAGCAGCCCGCGTTCGCGCACCGCGCCGAACAGGTCGCGCAGCAGCCGCAGATCACCTCGGGTGAGGCCGAACAGGCGGTTCACGGTGAGGGGTTCCAGCGGGCCACCCGCACCCAGGGCCAGCAACTGGGCCGTCTCCTCGCGGGGCAGTGGCTCCAGCGCGAGGCGCGGCAGCAGCTCGCCCGTCCACAGGCGGGACACCGCACCGGGCACCGGGTGGCCGTCGGCCACCACGACCACCAGCCGGGTCCGGCCGTGGACGGCGAGCTGGTGGACGAGCGCGGCCGAGGAGTCGTCGAGCAGATGGGCGTCGTCCACCAGCAACAGTCGGACGCCGGACAGGAGTTGGACCGCGCGGTGCAGGGAGACGCTCTCGGGGAGCAGGTGCGCGAACGCCGCGAAGGGGAGCAGGCGGGTCTCGGGCGTCCCGGTGACCTTGGCGCAGTCGCTGCCCCGGACGGCCTCGGTCACCAACCGGGTCTTGCCGCGGCCGGCCGGACCGGTCACCACGATGCCGTGCCGCCCGGCCGTCAAGGAACCGCGGATCAGATCAAGTTCGTCCTCCCGGCCGGTGAACGGCCAGGGCAGTTCCAGGGTCTTCGCGTCCTGTTCGAAAGTCATCACACAGATATGAGCCCGGCTACTCACCCCTGATACAGGGTGACTTGAGTAGCCCTCGACTCAGGCGCCCGGGAACGGTCAACGGCAATCTGGTCGCATGACCACCCGCTACTGCTCCCTCGCGCAGCAGTCGGCCCCGGAGTTCGCACCGGGACTGACCGCCGAGCGACGCGGTGCGCTCATCGGCGGAAGCCGCATGTGGGTCAACGGGACTGTCCTGCACTACTACTTCTTCGACGCCGACAACGCGGCCGCCACCGACACCTCCGTCATCCCGGTTCCCGGGACGGGCGAGATGCGGCGGGTGCCGTGGGGCGGCGCCAAGGAGCAGCAGGACGTCGTACGCGAGTGCTTCCGTGAGTGGCAGGGCCTCGGTATCGGTGTCGACTTCGCCGAGGTGGGGGACCGTTCGGAGGCGGAGCTGCGCATCGGGTTCCAGCCCGGTGACGGCTCCTGGTCGACGATCGGCCGCGACGCGCTCACGGTCGGAGTGTCCGACCGCACCATGAACTTCGGCTGGGACCTGACCGCACCGGGACGGCGCGGTACGGCCCTGCACGAGATCGGGCACGCCCTGGGGCTGCTGCACGAGCACCAGAGCCCGTTCGCCGGTATCCACTGGGACGACGAGGCCGTCTACGCCGAGTTGGCGGGCGCGCCGAACTTCTGGAGCCGGGACAGGACCCGCTTCAACATCCTGCGCAAGCTCGACCCGGACGAGGTCAACGGCTCCGTCTGGGACCCGCAGTCGGTCATGGAGTTCCCGTTCGCGTCGGGACTGATCCTGGAGCCGGAGGAGTACCGCACGGGTCTGCACCCGCACGGCAGCCTCTCCCCCTCCGACAAGGAGTTCGTCCTGCGCTGGTACCCGCCCGCCGGCCCTCCCCGGCCGACCGAGCTGGTGCCGTTCCGGTCGGCGCCGTTGCGTCTGGGACCGGGCGAGCAGGCCGACTTCGCGGTCGAGCCGACACAGACACGCGAGTACGCCGTCGGTGCCTTCGGGGACAGCGACACGGTCGTCGTGGTCTTCGAGGAACGGGACGGCGAACCGCGCTTCCTCACCGGGCAGGACGACGGGGGCACGCCGCACAACGCCACATTCAAGGTTCGGCTCGTCAAGGGCCGCCGCTACTTCGTCCGTGTGCGCCTGTACTCCACGTGGGGGTCGGGGGACACCGCGCTGATGTGCTGGTAACAGCATGGGTACAGCCGCACGCGGACGGACGGACCACTGTCCGGCGCCGGGGGAAGCGGCCGAGAAAACGTCTCCTTCGGGGGAGGGAGACGTTTTCTCGGCCACGCCGCCATGTTCAGGGTCGAGCCGCCCAACACCCGTGACCCGGCGGGGCATTTGCGCTCTAGGACCCCAACTCCAGTGGGCGCGCAGGGTCCTTGGACCACTCCTCCAGCGAACCGTCGTACACCGACACGTCCTTACGCCCGAGCAGCGTGAGCGCGAGGGCGGCGCCCGCCGCCGAGATGCCGCCACCGCAGTACAGGACGACCGGTGAGTCGTCGGTGCCGAGGACCGCGCCGATCCGCGCCGCGAGCTCGTCGGCGGGCAGCACGTGTCCGGACGCATCGAGGAGACCCCGGCCCGGGAGGCTGCGGCTGGCGGGGATGTGGCCGCGGCGGCTGTAGCGCGTCGGGGCCGAGCCGTCGTAGCCGCCGGTGGGCAGGGCGCAGACGAGGGTGCCGGGGCGCTCACCGCGGCTGATGGCGGCCACGTCCTCGATACCGGCCCACAGATCCGGACGTACGACGGGTGTCACGGGCCGGACGGCCGGAACCGGGTCGGTGTCGTCCCCGGAGGCCAGCGGACGGCCGGCTGTTTCCCACACTTCGAGACCGCCGTCCAGTACCGCCGCCGGTACGCCGATCGCCCGGAGCATCCACCACAGCCGCGCGGCCCAGATGCAGCCGCCGCTGTCGTACGAGACGACCTCGCTGCCCTCCCCCACGCCCAGCCGGGCCAGTGCGGCGGCGAGGGCCTCGGGGGACGGCACGGCGAAGTGGTACGGCGCGTCGTGGTCGGAGAAATCGCCGGTCAGGTCGGCGTGTCGCGACCCGCGCAGGTGCCGTTCGGCCCATGTCCCGCGCCCGCTCGCGGAGCGGTAGTCGCCGTCCTCGCGGGGTGAGGGCAGCAGCGCGGTGGCGTCGAGGACGACCAGCCGGGGGTCGTCGAGATGCGCGGCGAGCCAGGTGTCGTCGACCAGCGGGCCGGGCAGCAGGGAGGTGGTCATGGCGGCCGATCGTACGCCCGCAAGCTGGGCGTCTCACTCCTCGGGCACACTCGTCCCATATTCCGGACCACGCTTGCACAGAATCCGGGTAGTGCGGTTATCGTTCGGCCATCTACGCGGGAGCCCCTACCCGGTTGGGCTGAGAGGGCGTCTGGGACCGGCTCGTCGAGAGTCCGGCCCCCATGGGGACGCCGACCGCACCACTCGCGCCTCAGCGCCCGCGTAGGAGTTCACGTGTCTGCAGCAGTCGAGCCTCGGCATCCGGTGGTCAACACCCGTGCGCGCCGCTCCTGTTGTTGTCGCACGCACTGATCCACCGCCTCCGCGCACCCTCCTCCTTCCCCTCCCTTCAGGCGCCGTCACGCCTGCGCACCTCCCGGAGTACCCCCATGCCGCACATACGGGTCATGCTCGACTATTTCCACCCCTGGCCTAATTCAGCCGGTCTGTACGTCGCCCGCGCCCGCCGCTGGTACGCCGAGGCCGGTCTGGATGTCGAGCTGGTGGTCCAGGATCCGGGGCGCGGGGACACGCTGGAGTACCTGGCCCGGGGCGAGGTGGACTTCGGCATATTCCCGCCGAACCGCCTGCTGGCCCGGCGCGCGGAGCACGGCCAGCCACTGATCGCCGTGGCCGCGATCAACCACCGGGGCCTGGAGGCGATCCAGACCACCACGTCGACCGGGATCACCCGCCCCCGCGAGCTGGCCGGCCGCCGTATCGCCTACAACCCGACCCCGCGCGGCCGGGCCATGGTGCGCCACCTGGTGGCGGCCGACGGCGGCGACCCGGACGCCGTGATCGGCGTGGACGCGGGCAGCCGCGAGCTGACCGTCGACGACATCGTGGCGGGCGAGGCGGACGCCACCTTCGGCAACTACTGGTCCTGGGACGCGCTGCGCGGCGACCTGCCCGAGGAGCAGCGGCTGACCTGGCCGGTCGACGAGATCGGCGCCCCGCGCTACCACAGCTACCTGCTCGGCACGAACGAGGAACTGCTCACCCAACACCCTTCTCTGGTACGGGACTTCCTCGCCGTGACGGCACGCGGCTACGCGGCCGCCGCCCAAGAGCCGGACGCCACCCTGGAGTTGCTGGAGCAGGTCATCCCGTACTTCCCGCGCCCGCTGATCGCCCGTTCCCTGGCCCTGATCGCGCCCACCTGGACGGACACGGACGGCCGTTGGGGTGTGATCGACGAGGGCCGGATGGGCCCGTACGCCCACTGGCTCGCCGAGAACGGCGCCATCCCGGACGACCGCGACTGGGCGAGGTCCTTCACCAACGGCCTGCTGGACGTGGCCACATGAGAGCCCTGGCCTGCCAGGCGCGGACGCTGACCCGGCGCCTCGCCGTCGACTTCATGCGGGTGGGCAGCGCGCTGTGTCGGCCCTGACCGGACCGACCCGCCAGCCCTCCCACCCCTCGAAGGACCCGACATGCAACGCCGTACCGCCCTCTCCGCCATAGCCACGGCCGCCGCTCTCGCCACCGTGACCGTCACCGGCTGCTCCGCCGACTCCACGGCCGCCACGAAGGACGGCACCACGACCGTCACCCTGGCCCTGGACTGGACGCCCAACACCAACCACACCGGCATCTACGTCGCCCAGGCCAAGGGCTGGTTCAAGGCCGCCGGGATCAACGTCAAGATCGTGCCGTACGGTTCGACCGCGCCCGAGACGCTGATCGCCAACCACAAGGCGGACTTCGGGATTTCGTACCAGGAGGGCATCACCACCGCGCGTGCGGCGGGCCAGGACATCACCTCCGTCTACGCGGTGACGCAGAAGACGGACGTGACGATCGCGGTGCGCGCCGACCGGGACGACATCACCACGCCGAAGGACCTGGACGGCAAGACGTACGCCGGTTTCGGCGCCCCGTACGAGAAGCCGCTGCTTCAGAAAGTGATCCAGAACGCGGGCGGCAAGGGCGACTTCAAGCAGGTCACCCTCAACACCTCGGCGTACGCGGCTCTTTACGCGGGCCAGGCGGACTTCGCGATGCCGATGCCGACCTGGGAAGGGCTGGAGGCGAAGCTGAGCGGCAAGCCGCTGAAGAACTTCCAGCTCTCCGACTACGGCTTCCCGGCGATCTACTCGACACTCGTCGCGTCCTCGGACCAGTTCCTGAAGAAGAACCCGGAGGTCGCGAAGAAGTTCCTGGCCGCGGTCGACAAGGGCTACCGCTACGCCGCCGAACACCCCGCCCAGGCGGCCGACTTGCTCATCTCCGCCAACAAGAGCGTCCTCACCAACACCGAGCTGGTGAAGGAGAGCGAGGCGCTGCTGGCCAAGGAGTACTACAAGGGCACGGACGGTTCGATCGGCACGCAGAGCGCCGCACGCTGGCAGGCCTTCGCGGACTTCGAGTACAAGGCGGGCCTGCTCGTCGACGCCAACGGCAAGAAGCTGACGTCCGCCCCGAAGGCGTCGACCTTCTTCACCAACGCCTATCTCCCGGACGCCAAGTGAGGCCGCTCCTGCGGTCGTTGTGGCCGCCGCTCCTCGTCCTGACCGTGGTCCTCGGCGGCTGGCAGCTGTACGTCACCGCTGCCGGCGTCGATCCCACGACGCTCCCCTCCCCCGCCCGGGTCGTGGAGCAGGGCTGGCTGAACCGCCAGGACCTGTGGGACCAGACGCTCCCCACCCTCCAGGAGACCCTGCTCGGCTTCGCGCTGTCGTTCGCGGCGGCCTGGCTGGTCGCCGTCCTCCTCGACTTCTCCTCGGCGGCCCGCCGCGGCCTGTACCCGCTGCTCGTCGCCTCGCAAACCATCCCGATCGTGGCCGTGGCACCGCTGTTGATCATCTGGTTCGGCTTCGGGCTGCTGCCGAAGATGCTGGTGGTGACCCTGACGACGTTCTTCCCGCTCGCCGCCAACCTCGCCGCCGGCTTCGCGGCGACCGACCGCGAGGCGATGCGGCTGCTGCGTTCCCTGGGCGCGGGCCGCTGGCGGACGTTCCGGCTGGTCCGGGTGCCGAGCGCGATGCCGTACTTCTTCGCCGGGCTGCGCGTGAGCATCACCTACGCCGTCGTCGGCGCCGTCTTCGCCGAGTACGCGGGCGCGGAGGCGGGCCTCGGCATCTATATGCAGGCCCAGAAGAGCGCGTTCCGCACCGACTTGGTGTTCGCGGCGGTCGCGGTGACGGCGGCGCTGAGCATCGCCCTGTTCGGGGCGACCTATCTGCTGCAACGGCTGGTACTCCCGTGGGAGCGGGCGTTGAAGGAGGACACGTCGTCATGAGCAGTCTGCGTATCGAGGGCGTCGGCAAGTCCTTCGGGCAGTTGGAGGTGCTGCGGGGCCTCCAACTCGCCGTGGAGCCGGGCGAGTTCGCGGCGGTCATCGGCCCGAGCGGCAGCGGCAAGAGCACCCTGTTCAACCTGGTCTCCGGGCTGGACCGGCCCACGACCGGCCAGGTGTTGGTGGAGGGCGAACCGGCCGGGGTGGAGTCGGGCAAGGTGGCCTACATGCCACAGAAAGACCTCCTCTTCCCGTGGCGGACCGTCCTCGACAACACAGCACTGGGCCTTGAGGCACAGGGAGTTGGGAAGAAGGAGGCACGGCGACGGGCCGACGCGCTGTTCGTGGACTTCGGCCTGGACGGCTTCCAGAAGGCGTACCCGTCCCAACTCAGCGGCGGTATGCGGCAACGAGCAGCCTTGCTGCGCACGGTAGTTCTGGAGCGACCGGTGCTGCTGCTCGACGAACCGTTCGGCGCGCTCGACTCCCTCACCCGCACCGAGATGCAGCTGTGGCTGGCCGGCATGTGGCAACGCCACCGCTGGACCGTGGTCCTGGTCACCCACGACATCCGCGAGGCGGTCCTGCTCGCGGACACGGTCCACGTCCTGTCCCCGCGCCCGGCCACGATCGTCGACCGCGTCGAGGTGCCGCTGGCCCGCCCACGCGGCGCCGACGACTTCACGAACCCGGACTTCGCGACGACCGAGCGCCGCGTCCTGGACGCCCTGCGCGGTACAACGGCGGTGCGGACAGCGTGAGTTCACACCTCGCCCACGGCCTGGGCACCGACCCGGTCGAACCCGACTGGCCACCCCTGACGGACACCGAGGTCACGGACATCGTGGGCCCGGCCCGGGTGATCTGGCGCAGCCCGCGCCCCTTGTCCGCGGCGGCCGTCGTGGAACGGTCCAACCGCCGCCTCTTCGTGAAACGCCACCACGCCTCCGTCCGCACGCCAGAGGGCCTGGCCGAGGAACACGCCTTCCTACGACACCTGCGACTGCGCGGCGCCCCGGTCGTCGAGGTGCTGGACGCGGCGACGCGCGGCGAGTGGACGTACGAGGTGCACTCGGCCGGAGTCGGCACCGACCTCTACCGCGACGCCCTGTCCTGGTCCCCCTTCCGCTCCCCCGCCCACGCGAGGGCGGCCGGCGAGGCGCTGGCCCGCCTGCACCTGGCGGCGGAGGGCTTCGACGCACCGCGCCGCCAAGTGCAGCCGCTGGTCGCGTCGTTCACGGTGTTCGCCTCGGACGACCCGCAAGCGGAGCTGGAGCGGTACGTAGAGGAGCGCCCTCAACTCGCAAAGGGGCTGGCGGACTTCCCCTGGCGGGAGGACACGCGCCGCGCCCTGCTCCCGCTGTACGAGGAACTGGCGCCGCACCTCCCGGGCCTCACCCCTCTCTGGACCCACAACGACTGGCACGCCTCCAACCTCCTCTGGAACGAGGACGGTTCGGTCGCGACGGCCCTCGACTTCGGCATGAGCGACCGCACGACAGCCGTGCACGACCTGGCAACCGCCATCGAACGCAACACCGTCCAGTGGCTCCAGCCCGGCTTCCCGGTCCGCGAGGCGGACGCGCTCGCGCTCCTCGACGGCTACCGGTCCGTACGACCACTCAGCCCCACCGAGTCGAAGGCGCTCCCAGCGCTACTCCCTCTGGTACACGCCGAGTTCGCGCTCTCCGAGCTGGGCTACTTCCACGGCGTGACGCGGTCGGCCGAGAACACCCGGCTGGCGTACGAGTACTACGTGGGCCACGCGGAGTGGTTCGCCGGGGAGAGCGGGCGACGCCTGCTGGACCTGTGCGGCGCTAGCGGGGCAGCAGCTCACGGGTGAAGACAACACGTGGTCTGCCCGGGCCGTCGTAGTCCTCCACGGTGCGCGCGTCGAAGCCGAGGGTGCGGTGGAAGGCGATCGAACCCTCGTTGGTGACCGAGGTGATGGCCTTGAGACGGACCGCGCCCTGCCGCCAGGCCGCCTCGATGAAGGCCGAGTACAGGCTGCGGCCGAGGCCGGTGCCGCGTGCGTCGTCCCGGGTGGCCACCAGGTGCACGTACCCGAGGCGGTCAGGCGTGACGAACCCGAAGAGATACCCGCGGATGCCGTCGTCGGCGCGGGCGACCAGACAGGTGGACCCGAACTCCTGCACCAGCGCGGTGAGATGGAGAGCACGAAGGTCACGCTCTCCCCAGTAGCGTACGTGGTCCTCCAACACCTGGTGGAGGTCGGTGACATCGGCGGGTTCGATACGGACGTCCATGGCATCGATCATGGCAGAGAGCCGTACGGAGTCGAGAAGGAGACGGGTCATGATCACGGGTTACGTTCTCGGTGAAAGCCTGCGCCCCGGTGCTGTGTTCGCGCCGCACGGACTGCGCATCCGGAAGGTCGAGCGGGTCGACAACTCGGCGAGCGCGACGGCCGGGCAGCCCGATGCCTGGACGTTCATCGAGTGGGAGACAGACGACGACAGCGCGTCGGGTCCGATCGCGGAGGGGCTCGCCGCCGCTTTGGAACCGTCCAACGGCTGGTACGCCGACTTCGCCGTTGGGGATGAGCGGGTGGTCGTCTTCGCCGGGAAAGTGTTCCGCTATCGGCGCGGCGACGAGGCCGGCCGCGCCGAAGCGGTCGCGTACGGGCGGTCGGTGGGGACCCCGGAGCATCAGCTCGACTGGGAGGAGTGACCCCGTCGCCGCCATTCCTGCGCGAGCAGCTCGTACGAGCGCACCCGGTCCGCGTGATCGTGGGTGATAGTCGTGATGAGCAACTCGTCGGCGCCCGCGGCCTCTTGGAGTTGTTCCAGTTGGTCGGCGACCCGGCCGGGCGAGCCGACGAACTGGGTGTCGACGCGGTCCTGGACCAGCTCGCGGTCCTCGTCGGTCCAGAGGTGGGCGCGTGCCTCGTCCGGCGTCGGGAACTGGATGGCGCCCTCCGCCGTACGGATGGAGCGCACCCACAGGCCATAGCCGGTGGCGAGTTCGCGTGCCATGGCGTCGTCCTCGGCGACGACGACATCGGCTGAGACGGTGACGTACGGCTTGTCGAGGACGTCGGAGGGCTGAAACGCGGCGCGGTAACTGTCCGCCGCCTCAAGGACGGTGGCGGGGCTGACGTGGTAATTCGCCGCGAAGCGCAGGCCGTTGCGGCCCGCGACCTCGGCGCTCGTACCGCCGCTGCTGCCCAGGATCCACACCTCGACATCGGCGCCCTCGCCCGGCACGACGTGCGCCTCGATGCCCTCCGGGGAACGGTAGGTGCCGGCCAGCAGGGCGAGGACGTCGTCGATCTGGTCGCCGTAGTCCTGGGACTTGGCGTCGGGCAGCAGGAGCAGTCTGCGCTGGAGGGCGATTCTGGGTGAGCCGAGGAGGCGCTCGAAGGAGAAACGGGGCGGGATGCGCAGGCCGTTGGGCGCTCGGCCGTCGACGATCGGGGTCGCCGCCGGGAGCGGGGGCGTCGGGCGGCCGCCGGAGCGGCCCAGGCCCAGGTCGAAGCGGCCGGGGTGCAACGCGTCGATCAGGCCGAACTCCTCGACCGTGGACAGCGCGGTGCGGTGGCCGAGTTGTACGGCGCCGGAGCCGAGCCGGATCGTGGAGGTCGCGGAAGCCGTCAGCGCCAGGACGACCGCGGGGGACGTGCCCGCGACGCCCGGGTTGAGGTGGTGCTCGGCGAACCAGTAGCGGGCGTACCCGAACTCCTCGGCTCTGCGCGCGAGTTCGATGGAGTTGCGCAGGGCCTCGGGCGCGGTGGAGCCGGAGGAGATCGGGACCAGGTCGAGGACGCCGAGGGGGATGCCGGGGGACATGTGCTCACTCCATCCTCAGTGGTCGGCGGGGGCGGGCTCGGGCAGGACCGGCCCCCAGTCGAACGGCGGGTCCGGAATGTCCTTGCGCAGCACGGGAGTCACGGCCGACTGGAACAGTTCGAGCGATTCCTTGTGTTGACGGTCCGTCAAGCCACTGGCATCGGCGTGGAGATGGAGCACGGTGTGGCCGAACTGCTCGTGGTAGCGGTGCACCTTGTCGATGACCTGCTGCGGACTGCCGATCAGCGCGGAGCTGCGCTCGACGTAGTCCTCCAGGGTCTCGAAGACGATCGGCAGGCCCACCTGCTTCTGGAAGGCGAGGTTGCTCTCGAAGATCGGCCGGTAGACGGCCAGCGCCTCCTGGGTCGTCGGAGCGACGTAGAGGCCTGCCGTGCCCGCGCCCACCGCGATGTCCGCCGGGTCGTGGCCGTAGTGCTCCCAGCGCTCACGGTAGTAGCGGATCAACTCGGCATAGGGCTCTATGGGGTTGGTGACGTTCGCGGAGAACAGCGGGTCGCCGTAGCGGGCGGCGAGGTCGACGCTCTCCTTGCTGGTGGCGCTGCCGTGCCAGACCCGGATGGGGTGCTGGTACGGCCGCGGCCACACCTCCGCGTCCTTCAACTCCGGACGGAACCTGGTCCTCGCCGTCACCTTGCCCTGTCGCCACAGTTGCCGGAACACCTCGTAGCTCTCGGCGTTGCGCTCCCACTGGTCCTCGGGCGTCACGTGGAACAGCTCGCGCTGGGCGGTGCCGTTGCCCTTCCCGATGATCAAGTCGAGGCGTCCGCCGGAGAGATGGTCGAGCGTGGCGTAGTCCTCGTAGGCCCTGACCGGGTCGAGGAGGCTCAGCGTGGTGACCGCCGTGAAGAGGCGGATGCGGCGGGTCAGCGCGGCGATGTGGCTGAGGACCACCGTCGGCGAGGAGGAGATGAAGGGTCGCTCGTGCCGCTCCCCCACGCCGAAGCCGTCGAAGCCCAACTCCTCGGCCAGCAGGGCGTTGTCGAGGACTTCGCGGAAGCGTTCGTGCGTCGACTTCTGTACGCCGGTCGTCGGGTCCGGGCGGTGGACGATGAGGGTGATCGCGAGGAACTTCACGATGCCGCCCGTTCCTCGCGCACGTCGTCCGGGTGGGTGAGGCCGAGGTGGTCGCGCAGGGTCGGGCCCTCGTACTCGGTGCGGAAGACGCCCTGTTCCTGGAGGAGCGGGACGACCTTGTCCGCGAACGGGTCGAGGCCGGTCGGGGTGATGTGCGGGACGAGGATGAAGCCGTCGCTGGCGTCGGCCTGCACGAAGTCGTTGATGGTCTTCGCGACCGTGGACGGGGAGCCGATGAAGGCCTGCCGGTTGCCGGTCTCGATGACCAGGTCACGGATGGACCAGTTGTTCGCCTCCGCCCGCTCGCGCCATTCACGGGCTGTGGCCAACGGGTCGCGGTACATGCGGACTTGGGCCCGGCCCTTGGAGATGTGGTTGTCGCTGACGTCCGGGTCGATGTCGGGCAGCGGGCCCTCGGGGTCGTAGGACGAGAGGTCCCGGTTCCAGACGAACTCCAGGTGCTTGATGGCCGTGGCACCGCTGACCTGCTGGCGGCGTACTTCCTTGGCCAGGTCCTCGGCTTCGGCGTCGGTGTCGCCGAGCACGAAGGTCGCGGCCGGGAGAATCAGCAACTGGTCGGACCTGCGGCCGTACTTGGCGAGGCGGGACTTGACGTCGGTGTAGAAGGCCCGGCCCTCGTCGAGGGTGCTGTACCGGCTGAAGATGGCGTCCGCACTGGACGCCGCGAACTCCCGGCCCTCGTCGGAGTCGCCCGCCTGGAAGATCACCGGGCGGCCCTGCGGGGAGCGCGGGACGTTGAACTGGCCCTGGATGTCGAAGTGTTGGCCCTGGTGGACGAAGGCTCCGGCCTTGGCGTCGCTCAGGAAGGTGCCGGTCGCCTGGTCGGCGACGACCTCGTCCCCTCGCCAGGAGTCGAAGAGTTCGTTGGTGGTGGCGAGGAACTCCTTGGCCCGGGAGTAGCGCTCGTCCTGCGGCAGGAAGCCGCCGCGGCGGAAGTTCTCGCCGGTGAACGCGTCCCAGGAAGTGACGACGTTCCAGGCCGCGCGGCCGTCGGAGAGGTGGTCCAGGCTGGCGAACTGGCGGGCCACCTCGTAGGGCTCGTTGAAGGTGGAGTTGATGGTGCCGGTCAGGCCGAGGTGTTCGGTGACGGCGGCGAGCGCGGCGAGGATCGTGAAGGTGTCGGGGCGGCCGACGACGTCCAAGTCGTAGATTTTGCCGCCCTGTTCGCGCAGGCGCAGGCCCTCGGCGAGGAAGAGGAAGTCGAACTTGGCGCGCTCGGCGGTGCGGGCGAAGTGCGCGAAGGAGCTGAACTCGATGTGGCTGCCGGCCGCGGGGTCGCTCCACACGGTGGTGTTGTTGACGCCGGGGAAGTGGGCGGCCAGGTGGATCTGCTTCAGGGGCTTGCTCATGTCGTACGGTCCCTCCGGCTCAGGCGGTGGCTGCGGCAGCGGCGTAGCGGTTGGCGGGGCGGGCGAGCCCCAGCAGTCCGCGCAGGGTGTCGGCCTCGTAGGCCTGGCGGAAGGCGCCCCGGCGCTGGAGTTCGGGGACCAGGCCCTGGGTGATCGCCGGGAGGTCGTGCCCCGCGACGGCGGGCCGCAGCCGGAAGCCGGTCAGGCCTGTCGCCTGCAACTCCTTGAGGAGATCGGCGAGTTGGGCGGGCGTACCGGTGAAGATGCGGGCGTCACTGGTATACGGCTCCCCCGCGAGGGCGTCGAGTCGTTCGCGGCGGGCCACCGCCGTGGCCTCGTCGTCGTCGAGGAAGACCACCAAGTCGCCGAAGATGTGCAGGAGTTCGTCGGCGCGGCCCGCGGTCTGCTGCTCGGCGCGGATCTCCGCGACGATCGCGCGGGCGTCGTCGGTGTCGTGCGGCGTGATGTAGCCGACGTCGGTGGCGCGGGCGACCAGCCGGTACGGGATGGTCTGGTGGGCCAGGGAGCTGACGATCGGCTGGCCCTGCGGCGGCCGGGGGGTGATGGAGGGGCCCTTGACGCTGAAGTGCCGGCCCTCGAAGTCGACGTAGTGCAGCTTGTCGCGGTCGACGAAGCGGCCGGTGGCGATGTCCCGGATCTCGGCGTCGTCCTCCCAGCTGTCCCAGAGGCGGCGCACGACCTCGATGTAGTCGGCGGCCTCGTCGAAGTGCTCGGCGAGGCGCTCCTGTCCGGCCTCGGTGCGCAGGCTCTCCAGGCTGATCGGCTCGAAGGTGCGCCGTCCGAAGTGGTCCGCCTCGTGCGGGCGGGCGGAGAGCTGCACGCGAAGGCCCGCGCGGCCGGCGCTGACGTAGTCGAGGGTGGCGATCGCCTTGGATATGTGGAACGGCTCCGTGTGCGTGGACACCACCGTCGGGACCAGACCTATGTGGCTGGTGAGCGGTGCGATGCGGGCCGCGACGAGCACGGCGTCGAGGCGGCCGCGGACCTGGTCGGTACGGCCGTCCAGTTCGCCGTAGTGCGAGGACTGGAGGCCGAGGCCGTCCTCGAAGGTCACGAAGTCGAGCAGGCCGCGCTCCGCCTCGGCGACCAGGTCGGCCCAGTACGCGGCGGTGAACAGGTCCCGGGGCCGGGCCACCGGCTCACGCCAGGAGGCCGGGTGCCAGCCGGTGCCGTCGAGGGCGACGGCGAGATGGAGGGGGGTGGAGCTGGTTGGGGACACGGTGGTGCCTTCCTGGAGATCCGTACGAGATCGCCGACCCGGTCAGATGCGGGTGCAGCGGCTGGGGCAACGGGTCAGGAGCAACAGAGCGCGCCGGCCGTGCGCAGCAGGTCGATGTGGGGCCGCGTGGTGAGACGCACATGGACGATGGATGCGCCACACATGTGCTCCACCTCCATGGAATCCGGCTTCATAAGGGGCAACGGCACGGCTATGCCGTTTCTTCCGGATCGGCGGCGGCAATCGGGCCGGTGCGCCGGACGAGCGAGAAGACCGTACGGGCGCGCAGCGTGAAGCCGATCGACTCGTACAGCCGGATCGCGCCGGTGTTGGTGGCCGCGGCGTGCAGGAAGGGGTGCTCGCCGCGTTCCTTGATGCCGGCGGCGACCGCGCGGACCAGGCGGGTGGCCAGGCCCCGGCCGCGGTGGTCGGGGTCGGTGCACACGGCGCTGATCTCGGTCCAGCCGGGCGGGTGGAGGCGTTCGCCGGCCAGGGCGATCAGGCGGCCCTCCTGGCGGATGCCGAGGTAGGTGCCCAGTTCGACGGTGCGGGGCAGGTAAGGGCCGGGTTCGGTGCGGGCGACCAGGTCGAGGATCTCGGGAACGTCGTCGGGGCCCAGGCGTACGGCTTCGGGGTCGGGCTCGGCCCGCAGGCCGGTGTCCACGAGTTGGACACCCTGTCCGGAGCGGACGATCTCCCAGCCGGCCGGGGTCTCGCTCACCCCGCGCACGGCGGCGGTGCCGCCGGGGCCGACGAGGGTGGCCAGGTCCGCCCAGGCGCGCGGGTCGTCGTTGTCGGTGATGGCGTTGAAGCCGGCCACGTCCACGGGGTAGCGGGCGGCGCGGCCGACGCGCTCGGCGAAGTGGGCGTGCGGGCCGGTGAGCGCGGCCCAGGCGGGGTTGTCCAGAACGTGGGACGTGGAGGTGGTGGTTTCGATACTGGCGGTGGAAGACATCGGGTGACGGCTCCAGTACTGGTCGCGCGGGTGGGGACCCCGCCGTCACGTGGCGGGGTCCCCTGGCCGAGAGGGTGGGTCAGGAGTCGCTGAGCGGCAGTCCGGGCGGGTTGACCTCGGACTTGGCGACGGCCTCGTTGGAGAGGTTCCAGGCGGCCAGCCACTTGGCGTACTGCCCGTTCTTGATCAGGTAGTTGATGGCGTCCGCGAGGGGCTTGGCGAGGCCGCTGTCCTTCTTCGCGGTGGCCGCGATCAGGCCCTGGAGGGAGGATCCGGCGCCGGAGTAGGTGCCGGCGTTGCGGACCGCCTTCGCCGTGCCCTTGGTCGAGGAGACCTGGTAGGCGACCGAGGGGTTCGGGGCGAGGTAGGCGTCGATCTTCCCGGAGGCCAGCGCGAGGTAGGTGCTGTTGTTGTCCTGGAAGTACTTGACGGTGAGCGCCTTCTTGCCCTCGGCGGCCAGCTTCTTCTTCCACTCCAGGAGGATCCGCTCCTGGTTGGTGCCCGCGCCCACGGCGACGGTCTTGCCGGCGAGGTTCTCGTAATCGCCGCCGAAGTTCCAGGAGTTGCTCGCCTTCACCGCGAAGCCGAGGTTGTCCTCCCGGTAGGAGGCGAACTCGTACTTCGCCTTGCGCTCCTCGGTGTCGGTGACGTTGGAGAAGGCAACGTCGACCTTGCCGCTGTCCAGGCCGATGAAGAGGTTCTCCCAAGTGGAGTTCTTCAGCTCTGGCTTGAGACCGAGGACGGCGGCGACCAGGCGGGCGATGTCGGTCTCGGAGCCGGTGAGGGTCTTCTGGTCGGAGCCGACGTAGCCGAGCGGCGGGGATCCTGCGGGCAGGAAGCCGACGCCGATCTCCAACGTGCCGCTCTTTGCCACGGACTTGGGCAACTCGGCGCTGATCGACTTCACTTCGGCGACCTTGAGCGTCGTTTCCTTGGCGGCACCGTTGGAGAGAGCGCCCACGGTGACCGTGCCGGAGGCGGCGCTGCCGGAGGTGGTGGCCGCGTCGCTGTCGCCGCCGCAGGCCGCGAGCCCGCCGGCGAGGGAAGCGAGGACGGTTCCCGCGGTGAGACCGCGAGTGATTCTGCCGCGAAGGCTAGACGTAGACATGGCTGTTCCTAGGCTCGGTGTTCGGGGCTGGTGAAGGTGGGAGTGCGGGGCAGCTGAAGGGCTAAGTGCGGGTGGTTCAGAGGACCTTGCTGAGGAAGTCCCGGGTCCGTTCGTGCTGTGGCTTGTCGAGGACCTCGTGGGGCGGGCCCTGTTCGACGATCTTTCCGCCGTCGATGAAGACGACCCGGTCGGCGACCTCGCGGGCGAAGCCGATCTCGTGGGTGACGATGACGAGGGTGGTGCCGCTGGTCGCCAAGTCCTTGATGACGGCGAGGACTTCACCGACGAGTTCGGGGTCGAGGGCGGAGGTCGGCTCGTCGAAGAGGATGACGCCGGGACGCAGGGCGAGGGCCCGTGCGATGGCCACACGCTGCTGCTGGCCGCCGGAGAGCTGCCTCGGGTAGGCGCCGGTCTTCTCGGCGAGACCGACGCGGCCGAGCAACTCCCTTGCCAGTTCCAGGGCTTCGGGCTTGCCGAGCCTGCCGGTGGCAACGGGTGCGGCGGCGACGTTGTCGAGGACGGTCAGGTGCGGGAAGAGGTTGAAGTTCTGGAAGACGAACCCGATCCGGCTGCGCTGCGCGAGGATGGCCCGCTCGCTCAACTCCTTGAGCCTGCCGCCCTGTTGCCGCACCCCGATCAGCTCGCCGTTGACGCTGACGTAGCCGATCTCGGGCTTCTCCAGGTGGTTGATGACCCGCAGCAGCGTGGACTTCCCGGAGCCGGACGGGCCGAGGATCACGGTGACCTCGCCGGGCCGCACGGTCAGGTCGACGCCGTCCAACACCCGGTGCGCGCCGTACCACTTGTGCACGTCGTGCACCTCTACGGCGGCGGGTGTGATGTCCGCCAGCGGTTCGACGGTGTTGGTGGTCATACGGCGGCCTCCCTGCGGATGCGGGCCCGCAGGTCGGTGACACCGGTGCGGAGTTTCTGGATCGGGGTCGGCGGCAGGGAGCGGGTGGCGCCCCGGGCGTAGTGCCGCTCGACGTAGAACTGGATGACGGACACGACGCTGGTGAGGATCAGGTACCAGACGGTGACGACCAGGAGCAGCGGCACGATGTCACCGGGGTAGGTGGAGCCCATCGTCTGCGCGGAGCCGAACAGGTCGAGCAGCGAGACGTAGAAGACCAGTGAGGTGCTCTTGATCAGGCCGATCAGCTGGTTGACGTAGTTCGGGGTGATGGAGCGCAGGGCCTGCGGGAAGACGATTCTGCGGAACTGGTAGCCCTTGGGCAGGCCGAGGGCGGAGGCCGCCTCGTGCTGGCCCTGGTCGACGGAGAGGATGCCGCCGCGGACCACTTCCGCCGCGTAGGCCGCCTCGTTGAGGCTGAGGCCGACGACGGCGACGGCCATGTCGGTGGCGAGCTTCGACTCGTCGAAGGAGAAGAAGGCGGGGCCGAAGGGGACGCCGATGCTGAGCGTCTGGTAGAGGGCGCTGAAGTTGTAGAGGAAGATCAGCACCACGATGAGCGGGATCGAGCGCAAGGCCCATACGTAGGTCCAACTCGCCGCGCGCAGTACCGGGCTCTTGGAGAGCCGGGCCAGGGCGAGCAGGATGCCGCCGAGGAGGCCCAACACCGCGCTCAGTGCGGCCACTTCGAGGGTGATGACGAGTCCGTCGAGGATCGTCGGACGCAGGAACCAGTAGCCGAAGCGGTCCCACTGGTAGAAGGAGTTGGTGACCAGTCCGTGGATGAACTGGGCGACCAGCACCAGCACGACCAGGGTGACGATCCACCGGCCGGGCCGGCGCAGCGGCTGAACTCGCTGTGCTGTCAGGGGTTTTGACGGTGCATCAGTGGACGGGGCGTCGGCCAGGGACACGGTGGTGCCTGGGGGTTCACTCATGGTGGGCTCCGGCAGGTTCACAGACCCCGGTCCGTGGCGGTGGACGCGCGACGGCGGACGGCACGCGCGGGTGCACGGGACCGGGGGCGGGGAGGGGGCAGGCACACCGACGGGATCGGGTGTGCGTCAGAGGTGCGTCGGCCGACTGGTCGTCAGGCCCGACAGCGGGCGCGGCCCGAGGCGGTACACAGTGCGCTGCTGACCCGGAGCAGATCGACAGCGCGGTCGGCGACGAACAGGTTGGCGTACGACAGTACGCAGCCCTGCGGGCGGCATGTGGCCGTCCTGGGAGCTGCGTACATGGCGTCACCTGTCACTGTTCCGGCCCCGCGGGGCCTCGCGCTTACCGAACGTCATCCGGTCCGGTCGTCACCTGGGGCACCCCACCGCGTGCGAGGGTTGCCGGTCAGCAAGCCAGGGCTTGTCGCTGACACTCATGACCGTTCTGGGTCGCAAGTTAAGACAATTGTCCGAACGCATGTCAATGGCTGTCCATCAACTGGACGGCACAGACCGCGCTCAGCTGCGGCAAGCTCCTGTTTCGTCCGCCGCGTGGGCCGCCCAGTCCAGGATCTGGACAGCCGCGCCGGCGGCCTCCAGGCCCCGGCAGCGGGCGTGGTGGCGGCGGGCGATGCCGTCGAGGTCGAGGTGGGTGCCGAAGGCCGGGTGGGCGGCCAGCCGACGGGCGTAGGCCCACAGGTGGGGGTGGTCGGCGATGCGCTGCACGGCGGCGGCGTCCAGGTGATTGCGGTGCACGGTGTCGAGCTGCACCAGCGACACCCACAACTCGACGTCGGCGGCGGTGAGTTCGTCGCGGAGCATGTGCTCGCGGCCGTCCAGCCACCGGTCCAGCGAACCCAGCGTCTCCAGCAGTCGGCCGACCGCCGCGTCGCGCTCCTCCTGCTCGACACCGGCCGCACCGGCGCGCTGCGCGGCGTCCTCGATGCCTTCCGCGCACAGCCGCTCGACGGCCTCGATCTCCGACTCGGCGCCGCAGGGGTACAGCTGGGGTCCGCCCTCGCCGAAGTGCCGGGCGAGGTCGCGCATGATGTCGGGAGCGTGGGTGCTGACGATCCGGCCGGACCAGTCGTCGCTGAGCACCGGCGCGGTGGCCGGTCCTGAGTAGCGGTGCGCGCTCGCCTCGTAGAGCGGGCGCAGCGCGGAGTGTCCACCACTCGGACAGTCGGGTACGGCGGACAGGAACACGGCCGGACAGCTCTCGTCGAGGCCGAGCAGGCTGTGCGTGACGGCGATGCGGAGGCCGTCGGCGCAGGCGGTGGACAGATGGAGGCGGTAGCGGCGCGGCACGGCGTAGTGCCCGCTGCGCGCGTCACTGCCGATCCGGCCCCGGAAGGTGGGGGCGGAGCGGGGTGCGGGGACGGCGGCGAGAGGCGTGCTGGACGTGCTGGACATGGGACTCCCCGGGTACGGGCGCGTGGACGTACGCGCGGCGGAAGCGTCGTCGAGCGGAGGACGGGGGCTCAGCGCGGGGGGTTCAGCGCGCTGCAGACCCGCAGCAGGTCGATGTGACGGCGGGAGGTCAGAAGAGGCGAACGGTCCACGCGGCTGGTGGTGACCGGCTCAAGGCGCCCCATTGTTTCCCTACCTGTTCACTAGGATTCCCTACTGGAGTGTCGATCCGCCGTCGCCCGGGGTCAAGAGGGCGTCCACGGGTCGGGCACGGATGCCCGACCCGTGGACGCGCCGGGCCGCTACTTCGCGTACATCAGGGTGCCGAAGCCGAGCTGGTCGTAGCCGCCGCTGGTGGAGCCGTAGTCACCCCCTCCGCCCTCGGGGGCGACCGAGTAGGCCATCGCGGAGATGTACTTGTCGTCGAGGTACAGGCGCCGGTTGTAGTGGTAGTGGAGCATCGCCCACACCGGGCGGACCTGGCCCCTGGAGCCGGAGGCGATGACGGTCTGCTCGCTGTAGGAACAGGTCTGGCCGGTCCCCCAGCTGTAGGTGGTGTAGGGCACGTCGCTGCCGAGGTTGTACTTCGCGACGTACTGGGCGGCCTTCATGAAGCGTCGGCTGTCGTACGAGTACAGGTCGTCGCCCTGGTTCCAGGCCATCTCGCAGATCGCGCCCATCTGGCCCATGCCCATCATGGTGTGGCCCTGGTCGCGGCCGGACTCCTGCCACTGGCCCAGCGCGTAGCCGTCCGAGTCGGTGTAAAGGAACGGCACCGCGTGCGCGATGGAGCCGTTGCCCGCACCCGACTTGAAGTACGTGACGGCCTGGTCGTACTTGGCGCCGTCGTCACAGAGGATGCCGATGGCCATGATCGAGGCCATGTTGCACAGGTCCCAGTTGGCCCAGTAGTTGGTGATGCACGCGCCGTTGTGGACGGTCAGGAAGTTGTTGTTGATCGGGTAGAAGACGTCGACCATCATCTGCTGGAACGCGGCGAGGTCGAACGCGTCGTAGTCCCGCATGAGTTCGGCCGCGTTGGCGAACCCCCAGCCGTAGATGCCGGCGGCGAGGAACCGGTCCGCGTTGCCGGTGACCGTGGTCAGTGTCGACGACCAGGCGTTGAGGATCTTCGCGGCGCACGCGGCGTTCGCCTCGGTGCCGCCGACCCGCCAGCGCAGGGCGTTCTGGTAGGCGGCGGCGATGTCGTTGTACAGCGTGCCGTAGTTCTCGCCGGTGCCGCCTCGGATGATCGTCGCCTGGGGGTTGGGGGTCCAGGTGGACTGCGAGTGGGAGTTGGCGGTCAGCTTGTTCCAGCCGGACAGCCAGGGGTCGGTGCCCGCCGCGACCCTGACCTTCGCCCGGTTGATGTCTCCGGCGTTGTGCAGCGCGCCGGGGTGGGCGAAGGTCGCGGGGGCCGCGCTGGCGGTGGTGCCCGTCAGGGCGGCCGCGGAGCCGCCGAGGGCGAGGGCGGCGGTGAGACCTCCGGCGGTCTTCAGCAGACCGCGGCGGCTCAACTCGGTTCCGGGGAGGTGCTCGTGGGGGGAAGTGCGGCTCATCGTTGTGCATCTCCAATCCGTGGTGGATCAGGTGGGCGTGATGCTCACCTCGTCGAACTCGGTGGTGCAGCGGACCAGTTGGCCGCGCGAGCAGACCACCAGGCCCACGTAGTAGGGGGCGTCACCGAAGCCGGGGATATCTCCGTCGGCGAGGGGGGTCCAGGTGGCACCGTCATCGGTGGACAGGGCGGCGCTGAAGGCGGTCCCGACGCGCTTCAGCCGCAGCAGCGCGGGGAGGGCGACAGCGGCACCGCCGGTGAAGGCGGAGGCACCGGCCACGGTCTTGCGCAGCATGAGCTGGGCACTGGTCCCGCCGGTGACGATCGCTCCGGCGGCCTGGTCGAACGGCGACAGCGACTTCGCCATGAGCAGCCCGACCCGGTCGGTGCTCACGCCACTGCGGGAGACGATCCGGGCGACGACCTCACAGTCACCGCTGACGGGCCGACGCACGAACTGCCCCGTCATTCCCTGGCCGTTGGCGTTGAGGTCGACGCCCGCGCCCCGCACGGTGAAGGTCCCGCCGTCGTACGACGTGCTCCCGGGCGTGCTGATCGCCACCACGCCCAGCGTCCCGAAGGCACGGTCGTCGAGCACGGTGTCGCCGAGATCACCGTACGTCCACGGCGCGGGCGGCGCGGTGCCGACCGTGAGGGCGAGGGTGCCGGTCGCGGTTCCGGAGGCGTTGGCCGCGGTCGTCGCGACCGTGAACTCGCCTGTCTCCGTGGGGGTTCCGGAGACCAGGCCGGTGCGCCGGTCGATGCGGAGGCCGCGGGGCAGCCCGTCGGCGGTGAACCGTACGGGCTCGTGCGAGGCCCGCAGCAGATACCGGAAGGCGGCACCCTGGTTCGCGAACGCGGCGCTGGCCGAGGTGAGTTGGGGTTGTGTCGGGTTCGGCATCACGGCCTGCGCCGGCGTCGAACGCGGCCCGCGTCCACCGGCGTTGGTCTTCGCGACCGTGTAGTGGTACGTCGTTCCCGGCGTCCCCGTCGCGTCGGTGTACCGGATGCGGGTGCCGAAGCCGACGGGGCCGACGCGGGTGGCGAGGGTCTCGTACGGCCCGCTCGTCCGGGTGCCGCGAAGCACCGTGTACTCGGCGGAGAGGTCCGGGTCGGTCCAGGCCAACTCGACGGCATCGGGGCCGGTTTGGGCCCGTAGGTCGGTGGCGGTACGGGCTGGGCGGGGCACGCGCCAGACCGCGCCGGACGACGAGGTCACGGTGACGTTGTCGAAGGCGCCGGTGCCGGTCTCGGCGTAGTCCTCGTCGACGCCGAGGCAGGAGGTGAGGGCGAGCCCGGCGTATGCAGTGCGGCCCAACTCGACGTCCGTGGAGCCGACTTCGGTCCAGTGGACGCCGTCCGGGGAGATGGCGCCGGTGCAGCGTGTGCCCTTCCGGGTCATCCGCACCCAGTAGGGCTTCCGCAGTCGGTAACCGTCGCCCGCGCCCTCGACGTACGGCGCCTCCAGCGGGGTCGCGGACTCGGGCAGCGTGCCGAGGTTCGAGATCGGGAAGGCGGCGTTCACCGTGATCGCCTGCTGCTGGGAGGGCGGTACGGGTGTGCTGCCGGTCGCGGAGATGTCCGCACCGGTCGACGGGCGTACCGTCCACACCCCACTCCAGGTGTGCAGCGGCAGCCCCTGGATCAGCATCGAGGCGTGCGCCGCGTCCGCGTCGAGGGAGGCGCGGACGGTGACGCCGATCTTGGAGTACTGGGAGCTGAGCGGCCACACGATCCGCGCGGTGACTGTGCCGTCGCCGCGCAGTGGGAGGTGGACGAGACGGTAGGTGTCGTCGGTGCCACTCGCTTCCAGGACGAAGCGCTCGCCGTCGAACGCGGCGGAACCGGGGATCTTCACGTCTCCCACGTCCCGGGTCGACCAGGGCGAGGGGAGACCGGCGGAGGCGGCCGCCCACGGTGAACTGCCGCTCCTGCCAAGGGCGTTCGAGGCCGTGACTGTGTAGTAGTACGTCCGCCCGGCGTGCACGTTCCGGTCGGTGTACGTCGGTCGGTCGACGCCGGACGCGATCTTCTCGTAGCGGCCGTCCACGTCGGTGGCCCGAAGGACCGTGTAGGCGTCGGCCCAGGTAGACGGCAGCCAAGTCACCGTGACGGAACGGTCGTTGCCGATCGCGGTAACACCGGCCGGTGGTGAAGGAACGCCCGGAGACGGAGTCGTAGCACCCGCGTAGGCGAAGGTGCCCCAGCTCGGCAGGTCGTCGTTGCTGCCCTCGACGACCCGAGTGCCGCCGGTGCCCCGAAAGACGGCGTTCTTCGTGTAGGGGGCGTCGAGGCCGCGCACACCGGCGTAATGCGCGTACGCCATCTCGTAGATGGGCGGAAGGCTGCCTCGTGACGTGGCCGAGACGGCCAGCTTGATGTACTTGCCGGTGCGGTCGAGGTCGGGGACGAAGGGGACGTCGCCGCCGAGGTTGTAGCGGGCGGCGTACTCGACGTTGGCGAGGATGCGGTTGTCGTCGAAGCCCCAGAGATCGACGCCCTGGTTCCAGGCGACCTGCGCGGCATCCGCCAACAGGCCGACCGCGAGCTGTTCGTGGCCCTGGTCGCGGCCGCTCTCCTGGCCCTGGCCGGCGTCGGTGACGATGCGGTGGAGGACGCTGCCGTTGCCGGCGCCGGCCGCGGCGAAGCGGAGCGCGTCGTAGAAGAGGGTGGGTTCCTCGCAGAACACGCCTATGGCGAGCAGGGATTGAAGGGACGTCAGGTCCCAGTTGCCGTTGGCGTAGGGCATGTAGCAGGACAGGGCGGGATACCAGACGTGGAGGAAGGAGTCCTCGCAGCGGGCGATGTCGGCGGCGCTCCAGCCGTCGTAGCCGGTGTGGCGGAGGAGTTCGGCGGCGTTGACGAACTTGAAGGCCTGGAGGCCCGCACCGAGGGGGCCGTCCGCTCCGGTGATGGCGGTGAGCGAGGCGGACCAGGCATTGAGGATGTCGCGCGCCTTGTCGGCGTGTGCGGTGTCGCCGGTGACGGCCCAGATGAGGGCGTTCTGGTAGGCGGCGGCCGAGTCGGCGACGGCCTGGTTCTGGTAGTTGGCGGGGCCGCGGCCCCAGCTGGTGATCTGGCCGGTGTTCTGCACGGCGTACGACGCGGAGGAGCGGGCGTGGGCCGCGAGTGCCAAGTAGCCGTCGTAGACCGGGGGTTGCTTGGCGGCGACCGCCGCTTTCATGCGGGCGAGGTCGTCGGCGGTGTGCAGTAGTCCGGGGTGAGTGAAGGTCTCCGAACCGGTGCTGTTCTCGGCGGCACGGGCTGCACCGGGCGCGAGGAGTCCACTCGCACCCGATGCCAGGAGCAGGGCCGCGGTGCCGCCGAGGAAACCTCGGCGGCTCGGTGCAGGGGTTTTCATGACGTTGCGGCCGCCTCGGCCTCGGCGGTCGTGAGGAACTTCAGGTTCGTCACGTGCTCGTTGTAGAACCACTGGATCTCGTCCGTGGTGTAGTACCAGGTGGGCTTCTTCATCGAGTCGGCGACGACCAGGCCGTTGATCACCAGGTTCTCGAACGTGACGTTGTTGATGGCGTGTTCGGCGTCGTAGCCGAGGAAGAGGGACGGGTTGGCGCGGGTGCCCGTGTAGCTGAGGTTCTTGACGTACACGTCCTCGATGCCGCGGCCGACCGAGGTGTTGTACTTCGTGTTGTACATGACCTTCATGTAGATGACCTGACCCCAGCGGAAGTCCTCGATCCGGACGTCCTCGATGCGCACGTTCTTGATGAGGTTGGAGTCGCCGGGGTTGAGGGCGATGCAGCCCTGGTAGTTCATCTGGGGTTCGCGGTGGTCGAGGATGTCGATGTTCTTGATGACGAGGTTCTCGATCGTCTCGGGGGCGTCGGTGTTGCCGTGCGTGCCGACGTTGATCGGGTGGGCGACGTCGGCCCACAGGGTGCAGTTCTTGACGGTGATGTCGCGGGTGTCGCCGTAGTAGTCCCAGCGGTGGCAGTAAATGGCGATGCAGTCGTCGGAGTTGCGCATGAAGCAGCCGTCGAAGGTGATCCCGGTGGAGGAGAAGACGTCGAAGCCGTCGCCGTTGCCCCTCGAACTGAACGCGCGCGCCTTGGTGATGTGGACGTTCTGGCTCTCCGCGAACGTGCCCGCGTAGCCTGCCGGGTTGAGGATGATGACGTCCTCGATGCGGATGTTCTTGCTGCCCTCGCTGAGGATCGCGCCACCGGGGTTGTTGTAGAGCACCCCGCGCCCGATCAGGCGGGACTTTTCTACGTCCTTGAAGTAGACCTGCGCGGTGAGGACGGCGCCGCCCGCGAGGTAGACGGTCTTGCCGCTGGGGACGGTGAGGACGTTGCCGGTGACCGTGTGGACGCCGGGGCCGAAGTAGAGGACGTTCGGGTCGTCGGCGGACGGGACGTGGTGCTCGACGCGGTTGGTGATGAGGTGCAGGGCGTCGAATATCTCGTCGTTGATCTGTACGACGACGTCCTTCGGCTCGTCGAGGGTGAACCGCAGGGTGTCGCCGAGGAGTTCGGGCGTGATGCCCAGCGCGTCGGGCCTCACCCGGGCCTTGGTGGTGCCGCCCTTGAGGTAGGTCACCTCGACCTCGACCGAGCCGTTGAAGTCGAAGTACGCCATCGACGAGTTGTAGACCTTGCCCGACCCGGTGGTGGCGTTGATCTCCTCGAACTGCGGCCGGTAGATGTCGAGGGTCTGCCAGGTGCCGTCGGGGGTGCTGCGGACCCGCACCTGGAAGCTGGTGTTGGTCGGCATGGTCGTCGGGCGCGGGTAAGTGACCAGCTTGGGGCGGGAGTTGTGGCCGCCGGACGCGTGGGCCGCCGTCGCGGTCAGGCCGGAGATGCCGGCGGCGAGCGCGGTGGCACCGGCCGCCTGGAGGGCCGTACGACGGGACAGGGGTGTGTTCATGGTGCGACTCCTTGCAACAGGCGGGGAGGAAGGCTTACTTGAGGCGGCTTGCCGGGCTCACTTGAGGCCGCTCGTCGACATCCCGGCCACGAACCCGCGCTGGGCGACGAGGAAGATCAGGAGGATCGGGACGACGTACATCACCGAGGCCGCGGCCTGGAGGTCGGCGACCGGGGTGCCGGCCGAGGTGACGTAGGTGGACATGACGGCGACCGCGAGGGTGGTGCGGTCGGTGGACAGGAGGAGTTGCGGGGCTATGTAGTCGCCCCAGGTCCAGGTGAAGGCGATCACGAAGCTCGCGCTCAGGACCGGCCAGGACTGCGGCAGGAAGATCCGCCAGAAGATGGTGGCCCAGCCGCAGCCATCGACGATCGCGGCCTCCTCCAACTCCCTTGGCAGGCCCGCGAAGAACTGCCGGAAGAGGAAGACGAGATACGGCGCCGCGGCCAGCCCCCACAGCACCCACGGCCAGTAGGTGTCGACCATGCCGAGCTTCGCGAAGATCAGGTAGGTCGGCAACAGGGTGATCATCTGGGGCAGCATCATCGAGCCGAGCAGGATGCCGAACAGGGTCTTCTCGCCGGGGGCGGAGAGGCGGGCGAAACCGAAGCCCACCCAGGCGGAGCTGAGGGTGACGAGGGTGGCGTAAATCGTCGCGATGATCAGGGAGTTGCGGGCGTAGCCGAGGAAGTCGATGAGCTGGTAGGCGTCGGCGAAGTTGTGCCACTGGATGTGCTGGGGCAGCCAGTGCACGGGCGAGGCGGCGAGTTCGGCCGGGGTCTTCAGACCGGCGAGGACGAGCCAGCCGAAGGGGCCGAGGAACAGGCCCGTGACGGCGACGAGGACGGTGTAGAGGGCCAGTCGGCCCGCCCGCACCCGGACCGGGGACTTCGCCAACGGGCTGACGGCGCTCACTTGTTGGCCTCCGGGTCGACGTTGTAGAAGACCACGCCGGACGTGAACCTGAAGATGAGTCCGGTCACGACGAGGATCAGGACGAAGAGCACCCACAGCAGTGCGGAGGCGTAGCCGTAGCGGCCGAGCGCGAAGTACTCCGCGAACACGTGCATCATGTAGAGGTAGTTGGACTGCGGGATGGCGGTGACGCCGCCCGTGGTGCCGTCGGGCGCCAGCAGCAGCGGCATGATGGTCTGCACGGAGGCGATCACGCCGGTCACGGTCTGGAAGAGCAGGACCGGGGACAGCAGCGGCACGGTGATGCTGCGGAAGGTCCGCCAGGCGCTCGCGCCGTCGATGCGGGCCGCCTCGTGGAGTTCGCGGGGTACGTCCTGGAGCCCGGCCAGCGAGATGATCATGATGTTTCCGGCGGTCCACAGCACGCTCATCAGCAGCACGTAGCGGGCGTACGGATCGGCCAGCCAGCCAAGAGCGTTGATGCCGAAGGTGTTCAACACCCCGTTCGCGGCACCGGAGTTCTGGTCGAAGAGCTGCTTGAAGGCGATGCCCGCGCCGACCGGCGGCACCACGGCGGGCAGATAGAGCAGGGTGCGGAACAGCCCGCGTGCTTTCAGCGGACGGTTGACCAGGACCGCGAGCCCGAGCCCCGCCGCGATCGACAACGGCACGGAGGTCATCGCGAACAGTCCCGTGCGGCCGAGCGCGGCCCAGGTCACCGAGTCGGAGAACAGCTCGCGGTAGTTGCCGAGGCCGACGTAGCGCCAGTGCGGGGAGATGCCGTCGAACGTGGTGAAGCTCAGCCACAGCGCGTACGCCATGGGGACGATGGTCAGCAGCAGGAAGCCGATGATCCAGGGCGAGGTGAACATGTAGAACGCGCGGTGTCTGCGCCCGGTCGCGGTGGTCCGCGGCTGCCGTGCCGCCCGCGTCCGTTCACCGCTCGCGGCCGAGCCGGGGCGACCCGTGACGGTGGTGATCTGATCGACCGTCATCCCACTTGCTCCTTACCGCGCTTGAGCTGCTCGTTCATGGACGAGTTCAGCCGGCCCGCGAGGGTGTCGACGGAGATCCCGCCCGACATGGCGGCGGGGGCGGCCTGGTTGAAGAGGGCGGCGAGCGCGTCGGCCGAGGCGTACGGTGTGAAGGCGGTCACCGAGAAGTGCTTCAGCTCGGCCTCCTGCACCCTCAACACCCGCTTCTGATACGGCTCCTGAGCAGGCATCAGGGGCCGCAGGGACTTCAGGCTCGGGATGCCCCAGCCGCTCGACGCGCGCTCCTTGGCCGGTGCCTCGCCGAAGAACCACTCGAAGACCCGCCACGCGGCGTCCTTGTTGGGGGCCATCTTCGGCATCCACAGGCCGGTGCCGCCCTGGCAGGGGCTCAGGCGTGAGCCGCCCGCGAAGACCGGGGCGGGGGCGAGCCGGGACACCCGGGCCAGCTTCTTGTCGGTGTCGATCATGCCGCCGAGCCAGTAGCCGCTGCCCGTCATGGCCATCCGGCCGGCCTGATAGGTGGGCCCGTCCCAGCCGTTGGGGTCGGGCTGGATCAGGCTCGGGCCGACCTTGGCCCGGCAGTAGTCGATGTACCAGGCCAGTGCCTTGCGGGCCTCGGGGGTGGTGAAGTCGACGCGGGAGAAGTCGTCGCCGAACAGGCTGCCACCGGCTGCGGCCGTCAACCCGGCCAGCAGACCTGGGGCGTTGAGCCCGTTGTAGCTGCCGCCGAAGACGGTCGTCTGCCCGTTCTTGCGCTGGGTGAGGCGCTTGGCGTCCGCCAACCACTGTTCGTAGGTGACCGGTTGGGTCTCCGGCGGGTAGGCGACGCCCGCTGTGTCGAAGTGTGCGGTGTTGTACCAGTACATGGAGTCCTGGGAGAAGTCCTTCGCCATGCCGTAGCGCGGGCCCTTGCCCTGGGTGTGGCCGTCGTAGCGCCACAGGTCGTTGACCGGGTCGAGGTCGTCGGCCTTGAGGACGGTGCTCCCGGCGAAGTACGGGTCGAGGTTCTCGGCGACGTCCCGGGCCACGAAGTACGGAGCGTCCACGGCGCCGACGCCGCGCACCAGATCCGGCGGGGCGCCGGTGGTCATCATCGCGATGAGCTTGGTGAGGTCGTAGCGCACCAGGTGGATCTTGATGCCGAGGTCCTTGTGGGCCTGCGTGATCTGGTCGGTGGTGATGTCGCCGTCCTTGACCATCGCCGTGACGGTCTCGCCCGCTCCGCTCACTCCGGTCGACACCTGGAGGGCGCAGCCGTTCAGCGCCGCCGCGCCGGTCGCGGCACCGGTTGCCGAGAGGGCGAGAAATCGTCGGCGGCTCAGAGGCGCACCAGCACGTGGGGGCATGACCGCACCACCTCCAATAGAAACCGGTTGTCACGCGTTGGGGCAGAGCTTCTTCCGGCTCGGAAACGGCGTCAAGACCTTGGGCGAACTTTCGAAAAGACTGGGTAACCCCGGCGAGACGGCGCTGGAACACGGTCGGCTAGAAACCGGTTGTCCGCCAGGCGCGGCCGAAGTCCCGGGAATCCGATGGGTCAAGTCCCGGGAATCCGGCCGGTGTTCGGGCCGTCAGTGCAGGTCGGCGGCCTGCTCGGGGGTGTCGTCGAGGAAGCCGCCCGACTGGTGCCGCCAGAGCTTCGCGTAGGCGCCGTCCGCGGCCAACAGCTCCTGATGCGCACCCTGTTCGACGATCCGGCCGCGGTCGAGGACGACGAGCCGGTCCATGCCGGCGACGGTGCTCAACCGGTGCGCGACGACGAGTGCGGTCCGGCCCTCCATGAGCCGCCACAGGGCTTCCTGGACGAGGATCTCGCTCTCGGAGTCGAGCGCGCTGGTCGCCTCGTCGAGCAGCAGGATCGGAGCGTCGCGCAGGATCGCGCGGGCGAGGGCGACGCGTTGGCGCTGGCCGCCGGAGAGCTTGATCCCGCGCTCTCCCACCATCGTCTCGAAGCCGTCCGGCAACGCGTCGGCGAACTCCGTGACGTGCGCGGCCTCGGCGGCCCGCCGGACCTCGGCGTCGGTGGCGTCGGGCCGGGCGAAGGTGAGGTTCTCGCGCAGGGTGCGGTGGAACATCGCCGGGTCCTGCGGGACGTAGGCGATCAGGCTGCGCAGGTCGGCCTGGCGCAGCTTGCTGATGTCCTGGCCGCCGATCAGGATGCGGCCGGCGTCGATGTCCGTCATCCGCAGGAGCAGCCGGCTGAGCGTGGTCTTGCCGCCGCCGGACCGGCCGACGAGGCCGATCTTCGTGCCGCTGGGCACGGTCAGGTCGAGTCCGTCGAAGAGGGTGTCGGCGCCAGCGTGGGCGAAGGTCACGTTCTCGAAGCGGACGGACGCGGGACGAGGCAGCAACGGCTCCGGCGAGGCCGGGTCGACCACGCTGGGCGGTGCCATCAACAGCTCGGTGAACTGGGCGGCTTCGGTCATCGAGCTTTCCAGGCGCCGGTAGATCTGGTTGAACTCGAACATGATCCGGGTCGCGTTCGTGTAGTACGTGAACGCGACCACGACCGCCTCGACGCCGTGTTCGCCGCCGCCGAGGGCCACCGCGAGGAGCAGGCCCAGCGCGTTGGTGAGCACGGAAAGCGGTGCGACCAGGGTGTCGATGCGCAGGTTGCCGTAGTCCCAGGAGCGGAGGGTCAGGCGCCTCGACTGGGCGACGCGGGAGCGGTGTTCGGCGGCCTCGCGTTCCTCGGCGGCGAACGCGCGGACCGTGTCCATGTTCATCAGGCTGTCGGCGACATGGCCGGACACCCGGGCGATGGCCTCCTCGCGCAGGTCGACGAGTGCCTGGCGGCGCCGGATGAGGGGCGCGACGACCAGGCCGGTGAGCGCGATCATCGCCAACAGGCCCACGACGAGCAGCGGTTCGTAGCGCCACAGCACGACGGAGCCGAACAGCAGCGGGACCAGACTGCCCACCACCTGGAAGGTCATCGTGTCGACGAACTCCTCGAAGCGGGAGGCGAAGCTCAACACCCGTTTGGTGAGCGACCCGGCGAAGTTGTCGTGGAAGAACGCGGCGTCCTTGGCGAAGAGCTCGTCCATGCCGATCACGTACAGGTGCTCGATGCCGAGCGCGTCCAGCCGGTTCAGACAGTGCAGTCCGAGGCGCCAGAACACCTCGGCGAGCAGCAGCACTCCGGCGAACCCGAGAACGTACGGCAGCGTCGTGCGGACGCTGATGTCCGCGTCTCCGGCGATACGGCCGACGAGCTTGGCGACGATCAGCGGCGCGATGTAGTTGATGCCGATGTTGCCCACTGCGGGCAGCAGTGTGGCGGGCGCGGTCCAGCGACGGAGGCGGGCCAACTCCCGTCCGTAGTACCGAAGTGCGAGTAACACCGAGCCTTTGCGCGGCCCGACGTCGCGCGATTCAGGCGATCCCATTCCCACCCCGTGGAGTCGACGGCAGCCCGGTGAAGGGGCAGGCCGGAAGTGGCAGTGTCCCGCGTCGACACCCGTGCGGTCCAAGCGTTTTTCCCTCAACAGCTGTGATGCGCACGGGGTTTGCGGGCTCTACGGTGACACCATGGCGACCGATCCCGTGGGCGAGCCGATGCGGCTTCCCGACATGCCGTTGCACGATCCGTTCATCGTGGCCGACGACACGACCCGCACGTATTACCTCTACACGTCCAACGACCCTTCCGTGTCGGGCGTGGAAGGCGTCGGCACGATGGCCTACCGCAGCCGTGACCTGCGCGACTGGTCGCGTCCCGTGGTGGTGTTCCTGGCGGCGGAGCAGCCCAAACTCTGGGCGAGCGACGGCGGTTGGGCGCCGGAGGTGCACGCCTGGGACGGCAGGTACTACCTGTTCACCACGCTGCACGACGAAGACAGTCCGCTTCCCGTACCCCCAACCGGCCGCTGGGGCACGCCGTTTTAGCTCGCGAACCATCGGCGGGGCACGATCACGGCCGTGTCCGAATCCCTGCTGGGCCCCTTCACGTCGGTCGACCCCGCGCGCCCCACCCCGCCCGAGCACCTCATGACCCTGGACGGCACGCTGTACGTCGACCCGTCCGGGCAGCCATGGATGGTGTACGCGCACGAGTGGCTGCAGACCGTCGACGGCACGATGGAGGCCATCCGGCTGACCCCGGACCTGACCGGGACGACCGGCGACCCGGTCTTCCTCTTCAATGCCTCGGACGCGCCCTGGATCGGCGAGGAGATCCCAGCCGGCGCACCGCACCAGCTCCCGCCCTACGTCACGGACGGCCCGCAGCTGTACCGCGCCCCCGACGGCTCCCTGCTCATGCTGTGGTCGACGTACGAGAAGAACGTGCTCGGCGCGGACGGCAGCCTCACCGGTGGTTACGTCCAGACCTACGCCGTCTCCAAGTCCGGTGAGATCACCGGGCCCTGGCGGCAGGAGCGGCCGCTGGTGCGGGAGGACAGCGGGCACGGGATGCTGTTCCGGACGTTCGAGGGCCGGTTGACGATGATCCTGCACCGGCCGTTCGAGAACGCGCGCGGGAAGCTGTACGAGATGGACATCGTCGGCGATGAGGTGCGGGTGCTGCGGCAGTGCGTCGACCTCGACGGCGGCGGATGACCCGGCCGCCGCCGCTCTCAACTGCTCAGCGGCCGCTCCTCGTTACTGCTTGACCGCGCCCGCCAGCCCGTTGATGAAGAAGCGCTGCAGCACGATGAAGATCAGGACGATGGGCAGCAGCGTGATGACCGACCCCGCGCACACCAGGGTCCACGCGGTGGAGTTCTGGCCGATGAAGTTGAACATGCCCACGGACAGGGTGTGGAGTTCGGGGCGGGAGAGGGTGAAGACGAGCGGGATGAAGAAGCTGTTCCAGGCGTTGATGCAGGCGAACAGGCCGACGGTCGCCAGCATCGGCCCGGACAGCGGGAGCATGATCCGCCAGAAGATCTGGTGGAAGTTCGCGCCGTCCACGCGGGCCGCGTCCTCCAGCCCCCGGTCGATCGTCGTGAAGTAGCCCATGAAGAGGAAGGTGCCGAAGACCATCCCGCCCGCCGACTGGACGATGACCACCGACCAGAGGGTGTTGAGGAGATGGAGGCGCTGGATGAGGTCGAAGACCGGGATGATCGTGTAACCGTGCGGCAGGAAGAGCGTCACGCCGACCAGACCGAGCCAGATCTTCTTGCCGGGGAAGTCGGTGCGGGCGAGGACGTAGCCTGCCATCGAGGTGGCGAGCAGGGTGACGATGACCGTGCCGGTCGCGAACAGGACCGTGTTCACGAAGAACTTGCTGAAGTCCGCCTGGGTCCAGGCCTCGCTGTAGTTGGACCAGTGGAACTCGGACGGGATCGGGTTGAGCCCGCCGGAGAAGAAGCCGTCGGTGCTCTTGAGTGAACTGCCGAGCGCCCACAGGAACGGGTAGAGCCAGACGAGGCCGCCGCCGAGCAGCGCGAGATAGAGCAGACCGCGTCGGCCTCGGCGCAGGCTCAACCGCGTTCGCGGGCGCGGGCGTTGGGACAGTGTGGACATCGACGTGACCCTTTGCTGGTTGGCGGCCGTTGATCGGCTGGCTTATTGGTTGGCGGCCGTGCGCCGGCGGCTGATCCCGCGCAGGGCGAGGACCTGGAGCGCGGAGAAGACGATGAGCAGCAGTCCGTAGAGGAACGAGGCGGCGGAGGCCAGGCCGATGTCGGGCTGGGCGGCGGCGCCGGCGGAGCCGCCGAAGGCCAGGTGGTAGATGTACGTGTTGACGACCTCGGTGGCGAAGTACGGGCCGCCGCCGGTGAGGACCTGCACCAGGTCGAAGACCTGGAAGCTGCCGATGAACGCCAACACCACGATGACGACGCCGACTTGGCGCAGCATCGGGATGGTGATGCGGAAGAAGGACTGCACAGGCCCGCAGCCGTCGAGCTTCGCCGCTTCGTACAACTCGGCCGGGATGGTCTGCAGTCCGGCGAGGAAGTAGACGAGGTTGTAGCCCAGCGTGTGCCAGATGCCGATCGCGATGATCACGGCGAGCGCCGTGTGCGGATCGCCGAGCCAGTCGATGTGCCCGTCCGTCACTCCGGTCTTGGCGAGCAGACTCCCCGCCGAATCACCGAAGTTGGCGAGCATGAGCTGGATGACGACGCCGACGACCGCGGCCGAGGTGACGACGGGGATGAAGTAGACGGTCCGGAAGAACAGCGCGAACTTGAGCTTCGGGTTGTTCAGCACCAGCGCGAGCGCCAACGCCAGCAGGAGCTGCACCGGGACGAGGACGAAGGCGTAGACGAAGGTGTGCTCGACCGCGCCCCAGAAGATGCTGTCGCTCAGGATCTGCCGGAAGTTGGCGAGGCCCACGTAGTTACCGGGTGCGCCGATGCCGTTCCAGCGGTAGAAGGTGTAGCCGAAGGACGCGAAGATCGGGTAGACCACAAAGGCCAGCAGGAGTACGGCCATGGGGGCGAGGTAGAGGTACGACCACTTGGCGGCGCGGATGCGGCGGCCGAGGCTCGGGCGGGCGGCGACCGTGGGTGGAGTCGGGGGCGTTCGCCGGCGCTGGCGGGTGTCGAGGAGTGACATGGTGTCGGCTCACGCCTTCTTCTTCGTGGTGTACGGCTTGGTCGGGTCCCAGTCCGCGAAGACGTAGTCGGACGTGCTGACCTTCTTGCCCTGCTTGGCCACCGCGGCGACCGCGTCGGACAGGAGCTGGAACTTCTTGTCGGCCAGGCTGCTCAACGCGCCCTGGACGTCCTTGATTTGACCCGTGTAGACGCCGGTGACCACATCGCTGATGTCCGGCTTGGGGACGCCGGGCGCGACACCGGCCAGTTCCGGGTTGCGTACGAGGGGCACCGGGCCGCGCAGTACCTGCTCGGTCATGCCGATGAAGGCGGCGAAGGGCTTGGAGTCGATGCCGTCCGGGTCGTTGTCCGCGGGGTGGGCCGAGACGCCGTTGAGGTCCTCGACCCAGCGGCGCCCGGCGGCGGGGGACGTCAGCGCGTCGAGCCACTGGAACCCCTCGTGCGCCTTCTTGCTCTTGGCGGAGACCGCGGCGAAGGTGCCGTTGCCGACCGGGTCGGCGTAGTAGAAGCCCTTCGGGGTCGCGGTCGGCGAGGGCAGGGTGACCAGGCTGTAGTCCGTGAACTTGTGCTGGGTCCACTCGGGTTGGTTCCACACACCGCCGACGGTCATGCCGAACTTGCCGCGCTCGAAGAACGCGCGGGCCGCTTCGTCCGACAGGCTCACGGAGTTGGGGTGGAAGAAGCCGCGCTTCTTCCACTCGACGAACAGCTCCAGGAAGTCGGCGTACGAACGGTCGGTGCCGAACGTCCACTTGCCGACGCGGTAGTCCATGCCGGTGCCGGGCACGGTGGGGGCGCCGCCCGGTGCGCCCGCGCCACGCACGAAGAGGTCCAGCCACCAGGCGAGGACCCCGATGCCGTCGGCGTTGCCGAAGCCGAAGCCGTACGACTTGCCGCCGCTCTTCTTGGTGATCGTCTGGGCGGCGCTGGTGACCTCGTCCCAGGTGCGGGGGATCTTGACGCTGCCGTCGGGGTTCGTCAGGCCGGCGGACTTGAAGACGCCGTGGTGGATGTAGAGCTGGAGCTGCGGGCCGGAGCCCTTCAGCGGGGCCGAGTAGACCTTGCCGTCGAAGACGTTGGCGCCTTCCAGGAAGGTGCCCTCGGGAAAGCGCGACTGCCACGCCGGGGTCGCCCACTCGTCGAGCGGGTGCAGCCAGCCCTTGGCGACCTGCTCGGCGACGCTGGGGACCTGCGGGATCATGAAGACGTCCGGCGGGTTGCCGCTGCGGTTGGCGAGCGCGACCAAGTCCGGGTACTTGGCGTTCTGTTGGGTGGTCTTCTTGACGCTGACGCCGCTGTGGCCCTTCTCGAAGAGCTCGATCTCCTTGTCCACCCAGGGGGCTTGGGTGACGTACCAGTCCCAGTAGGTGAGCGCGTCCGCCGACGAGGAGGGGGAGCCGGAGCCGCACGCGCTCAGGCCGCCGCCCAGGGCGAGGGTGCCGGCACCGAGTGCGGCGGTGCGCAGGAGGCCGCGTCTGGAGACGTTCGACGAAGTCATCTGGTGTTCCTCCGAGGCGTGTAACGTTCACTTAACCGGTTACAGGAACTGGGACGTTATGGGGACGACTCACAGCCGTCAAGAGGTTTGACAATGCTGGGGAAACTCCGACAGGTACCTGCACCCGGGCCGTAGAGAAACCCTCGCCGGTTGTGTAACTTTTTCATCGTTGTTACTTACATCGGCTGTTCACCGGGGCGAGGAGAAGCAGAGCATGGCTCAAGGTCGGGGTTCCGCAGGACGGGCGACGATCCGTGACGTGGCATCGCGCGCGGGCGTGTCCGTCGCCACCGTGTCGCGGATTCTCAGCGGGGCGTACACCGCTCCCCCGGCGACGCACGAGCGGGTCATGCAGGCCGTGCAGGACCTCGACTACGTGGTCAACGCCAACGCCCGCTCCCTGAACACGACTTCGGGGCTGATCGCGATGGTGGTCAACGACATCACCTCGCCGTTCTTCATGAACGTCGCCTCCGGGGTGGAGGAGCAGGCGGTCGCCGACGGCCGAGTCTGCCTGGTCTGTTCCACGCAGGGCGTCCCGGAGCGGGAGCTGTCGGTGATCGACCTGATGCGCCAGCGCGGCGCGGAGGCGGTCATCCTGGTCGGCGGCATGGCCGAGACCGAGGAGCATCTCGCCCAACTCACCGCCGCCGCCGAGGGGTTGGAGCGGGCGGGCTCCCGTCTGGTGCTCTGCGCCCGGCCGTGGAAGGGCGGCGCGAAGGCGCCGGTGGACGTGGTGGAGTGCGACATGGAGAGCGGCGCCTTCGCCGCCACCAGCCATCTGCTCTCCGCCGGCCACACCCGGGTGGCCCATCTGGCGGGCCCGCACGAGTTCAGCGTGGCGGGCCAGCGCCTCGAAGGGTACGAACGGGCGCTGCGCGCACACGGCGTCAAGCCCGACCCGGCGCTCGTCGCCGAGAGCGACATGACACGGGAGTCCGGCTACGAGGCGGCCTGCCGCCTCCTCACCGACACCGACGCCACCGCGGTCTTCTGCGCGAGCGACATGAGCGCGGCCGGTGCCATCGCCGCCGCCCGCGACCTGGGCCGCTCGGTCCCGGACGACCTCTCCGTGGTCGGCTTCGACGACATCCCGCTCGCCGAGGACCTCTACCCCCGGCTGACCACCGTGCACGTCCCGCAGCAGGAACTCGGCCGCTCCGCGACCCGCTTGGCCCTGCACCGCCGCCCCATGGACCCGCCGAGCCGCCGTGTGGTGCTCGGCTCGCACGTCGTCGTACGGCAGTCGGTAGCGCCCCCGGCCCGCCTCAACCCCGTTGGAAAGGTGGACAGTTGATACCGGAGGACCGGCTCCTCTCCCCGCACACCGGCTGGACGCGTACCCACTGGGAGGCCCTGGCCGACGCCCAACTGACCGCCGTCCGCCCGTATTCCACCGACCGGCACGCCCTGCTCCATCTCCCGGGCCCCGCCAGCCGCAACGGCCGGCACAGCGACGGCCTCGAAGGCTTCGCCCGCACCTTCCTCCTCGCGGGCTTCCGCCTGGCCCACTCCGGCGACAACGACCCGTACGACCACGCCGGTTGGTACGCCGAGGGCCTGACCGCCGGCACGGACCCGCACGCGCCGGAACACTGGCCGAGCATGCGCGAGTGCGGGCAGGCCAAGGTGGAGTGCGCGTCGGTGGCGATCGCGCTGCACGAGACCCGGCCCTGGATCTGGGACCGGCTCGACGACGGCGTACGGCAACGGATCGTCGCCTGGATGACGGACCTGCTCGGCAGTGAGGTCCCCGACAACAACTGGGTCTGGTTCAGGGCGATCACGTCCGCGTTCCTGCGCTCGGTCGGCGCCCCGTGGAGCGCACCCGACATCGACCACGCGATCGCGCGCACGGAGTCCTGGTACGCGGGCGAGGGCTGGTACTCCGACGGAGGCGGCACCGGCGGCCCGTTGCGCCACTTCGACCACTACTCGGGCTGGGCGATGCACTATTACCCGCTCTGGTACTGCCGCATCTCCGGCGCCGACGCGGACCCCGCCCTCCTCCCCCGCTACCGGGCCCGCCTGCGCCGCTACTTGGCCGACGCCCAGCACCTGGTGGCGGCGGACGGCGCCCCGCTGTTCCAGGGCCGCTCCCTCACCTACCGCTACGCGACGCTCTGCCCGCTGTGGGCGGGCGCCGTCTTCGACGCCACTCCCCTGCCGGCGGGCCGTACCCGCCGCCTCGCGAGCGGAGTCCTACGGCACTTCACCGAGGCCGGCTGCTTCGACGGGCGCGGGCTCCAACCGCTGGGCTGGCACGGGGAGTTCACGGCCATCCGGCAGCCGTACTCGGGGCCCGGCTCGCCGTACTGGTCGAGCAAGGGCTTCGCCGGGCTGGTGCTGTCGGCGGAACACCCGGTGTGGACGGAGAAGGAAGAGGCCCTGCCGATCGAAACCCGGGACGTGCGGCGGACGTTGACCGCCCCGGGGTGGCTCGTCTCCGGCACGGCGGCGGACGGAGTCGTACGCGTCGTCAACCACGGCAGCGACCACGCCTTCGGTGACGGCACCGCCCCCGAGGCGGACGACCCGGTGTACAGCCGCCTCGCCTACGCCTCCCACGCCGCCCCCGACAGCACGGAGTCGAGCCTGAACGACCCGATCGACTCGCACATCGCGCTGCTCGACGCCGACGGACGCCCTTCCCACCGCCGACCGCTGACCCGCCTGCACCTGGGTGTGCGTACGGCTGTCTCCCGCCATCGCGCGCACTGGCCGGTCAGCCCGGTGCCCGCTCCGTACGCCCACAATCCCGCGCCCGACTTCCGTACAGGTCCGTGGATCACGACGGCGTCCGTGCTGAACGGCCCGCTGGAGGTGCGGCTCGCGCGCGTCGACGGCCCGGTCCAGGAACCGCTGCGACTGCGCCTCGGCGGCTACTGCCTGGCCGACGCCGAACCGCCGGCGATGCACCTGGAGCCCCAGCCGGCCGCATGGGCGCACCGCCCAACCGGCCTGTCCAGCACAGTGGTTGGGCTACGCGGTTTCGACGAGGCGGGCATCGCCACCGCGCGGGACGCCAACGCCCTCGGGCCGCACTCGGCGACACCCTGGCTCGCCACCACCGCGGAGGTCCAACTGGGCACGGTCTACGCCGCGTTGGTCTGTCTCTCCGGGGTGGTCGCGGGGCCGGGTGCCGCCGACGCCGTACGACTGGAGGTCTGTTACGACGGTGACGGCACCGCCCTCGCCTCCGTCACCTGGCCCGACGGAACGGCGGACAACGTCCGTCTGGAGCCGCCGAGTTGATGAACGGGACGGCGTGGGACGCGGGCTGTCAGGGGCCCGCGCCCCACACCGCGATCACGTGCCGTCGATGAGCCTGACGGCGAGATCGGGACTGAACTGCCCGGCGGGCACGGTCGGTGCGACGCCGCACTGCCCGTCGGAGTTGCCCGGTGTCTTGACCCACAGCAGCAGGTCCTCGGCGCCGCCCACTCGTGGAGTGACGCCGAGTTTCCGTCCGGCGGGGTTGCACCATTCGCCGTTGGAGCCGTTGCCGTTGCGGCTGGTGTCGACGGCGAAGTGGGAGGTGCCGCCGAGCGCCGAGTTGATCGAGTTGCCGTAGGTCTCCGAGGACGGGGTGGTGTAGAAGTTCGAGACGTTCAGGGAGAAGCCGCGGATGTTGGCCACGCCCGCCGACCTCAGTCGGCTCGCCATGGTCGCCGGGTCGACCCAGTTGGTGTGTCCGGCATCGAGGTAGGCCCAGGTGTTGGGTGCCTTCTGCTGGAACATCTGGGTGGCGTAGGAGAGCATCGCGAGGCGGTCGCTGATCTGTGCGCTGGTCAGACAGCTGAAGTCGGACAGGGCGTCCGGCTCGATGACGACGACGGCGGGGTGGGTGCCGACGGCCGCCGCGAAGGTGGAGATCCAGGTGCGGTAGGCGGCCACGCTGCCCGCGCCGCCCGACGACTCGCCGCCGCACGCGTCCCGGCCCGGGATGTTGTACGCCACCAGGACCGGCAGTTTGTCGTGGCTGTCGGCGGCGCCGACGTAGCCGGACACGGCCGGTCCGATCCCCGCGCTCTCGTTCGCGAACCAGCGGGCGATCGGCTGGGACGCGATCGCCGACTGGATGCGCGCGGCGCGGGAGTCGGAGGGGTTGTTGCGGACCCAGACGGCCGGGCCCGAGTCGGGGTTGGAGTAGAAGCCGCTCGTCAGGGAGACCGGGCTGGCGGCGGCTGCCGAGCCGGTCGCCACGAGGGACAGCGGTGCAACGAGCAGACAGATCAGGGCAGTTCGGAGCGAGACCGTTTTGAGCGAGGTGGTCTTGTGCGGGCCAGTGTTGAGCGAGGCGGTTTTCGACGAGACGGTCCCCAGGGGGTCTGTTTTGAGCAGGGCTTTCCAGCGCATGGTGCGTCCCTATCTCTCGGGGCGGGGCTGCCGCGGGCCCCTCGGCTCGGCTCTCGCCCGCGCTCGTCCAAGCGCGGGCGGGGCCACGGCGGTTGGTGCGTTCAGGCCGCGGCGCTCAGCGCGCGGAGTCGGCGGCGAAGGTCGCCACCCAGGCGAGCGCGGAGTTCCAGTTGATGGCGATCTCGTTGGTCGAGTACGAGTAGATGTCGTCGATGTAGCAGGTGGCGGGGGCGCAGCCGACCAGGTTCTGTTGCGCGACCGGGTCCTGGAGGGCCGAGTCGGGGCCGCCGGCGAGTGAACCGGCGGGTGGGCTCGGCAAGTTGGCGTCGATCTGGTGGGCCCAGATGCGGTTGTGCTGGTTGTGGCTGAACTGGGTGCCGTAGCCGGTGACGAAGGACTGGTTCAGGGCGTTGCGGCCGAGGAGGTAGTCCAGCGACTCCAGGACGGCGCTGCGGTAGCTGTCCCGGTGGGTGAGGTCGTAGGCGGTCGCGATGACCATGGCGTTGTTCGCGGTGACGCTGTTGGAGCCCCACACGTAGGTGCCGTCGGTGGGGAGGTTGGGGTTCGGGTAGCCCTGTGACCGCTCGTCGCGTACGAAGCCGTCGGCGACGGCGAGGACCCGTTTGCGGGCGGCGGCGACCATGCGGGCGGGGAAGCGGCTCGGCAGTCGGACGACGGTGAGGTCGGCCAGCGCACCGGTGTCCCGCCAGGAGAAACCGGCCGGGGTGATCTCCGTGTCGATGCGGGACAGGTAGGCGCGGTCGTGCGTGGTGGCGTACAACTCCGTTGCGGCCCAGGAGAATTCGTCGGTCACGTCCGTGTCGGCGTACGCTCCGCCGCCGACGCTGTCACTGCCCGGGGCGTACATGTCGGGGTGGGCGAGCGCGGCCTTCCAGGCGGTCTCGGCGGCGGTCAGGCACGTGTGCGCGAAGGCGGCGTCGTAGCGGGCCCACACCCGGGCGCACTGGGCGCCCGCGGCGGCCAGGTTGAGGGTCGCGGCCGTGGACGGGGCGTGCAGGTAACGGGGTTGGGAGTCCTGGTCGGGCCGGGTGGGCAGGGCGGTCCAGGCCAGGTCGTGGACCTTGTGGTGGACCATGCCGGCCAGTGGTTCGCCCGCGGGCACCTGCATGCTCAGCAGGAACTCCGTCTCCCAGCGGGACTCGTCGAGGACGTCCGGGACGCCGTTGTGGTTCTCGGGGATGCTCAGCAGTCCGTCGCGCAGCCCGGCGGTGTCGCCCTCGGCGCGCGAGCGTTCGTAGGAGTCCATCAACTGCCAGTCCGCGAGGGCCCCGTTGACGACGTACTTGCCTTGGTCTCCCGCGTCGTACCAACCGCCCTGGACGTCAAGGGAGTAGTCGCAAGTGCCGGGCAGGCAGGGCACGTTGGTGTCGCCCTTGTTGGGGGCCACGCCGACGTGTCCGGCGGGCCGGGCGTAGGCGTCGCCCGCGTACTGCGCCTCGACGGGCGTGCCGCTGCGGACGTCGTAGAAGTACCCCAACGCGTCTTTGCGCAGGGAGGTATAGGGGTTCTCCGCGATGGCGAACGGATGGCTGGTCGCGTCGCCGACGACGAGCGTGTATCCCGTGCCGGCCTTGCGCACCGAGCTGAAGTCGGCGATGTGCACATGGTCGCCGGAGGCGGCGTCCGTGCCCTGGACGTGGGTGCGTCCTGCCTTCACGACCGCGCCCGAGGCGTCGAGCAGGCGCCAACTCACGGGCTTCGTCGAGGCGTTGACGATCGACGCCTTCTTGGGGCCGTGGACCGCGTAGCCGTACTGGTTCGTCCGTACCGGGGAGCCGAAGTCGCGTCCGCCGCCCGGGGGTATCGCGCCGCCGGTGAGGGAGACGTCGTCGAGGCAGAGGGTGAACGGCTGGACGGCGCCGCCCTGTTGGAAGGAGAGTTGGGCGTGCAGATCGGCCGCGGTGGAGTTGCCGGTGAACTGGAAGGTCTTCGGTGTGGTGGTGACGGCGGCGGTCTTGTTCAGGGTGGTCGTGAACGGGGCGGCGGGCAGCTGCAGTACGGCGTGGATCGACACGTCCCGGGTGGCGGAGGCAGTGAAGCGCAGCGTGTAGGGCTGGCCGGCCTCCAGCGGGATGTCGTTCTGGCCGATCATCGAGTCCCACACGTTGACCGTCCCGCCGGGGACATCGGCGCACAGGCGGCCCGAGTTGACGGTGGACGGCGTGTTGCCGCTGCTCCACCAGGAGGTCTTGCCGTTGTCGAACGTGCCGTTGAGCACCCGTTCGTAGGGCGCGTCGGCGGCGTGCGCGGACGTCACGGAAAGCACGGGGGTCGCGGCCAGGGTGGCGACGGTCAGGGCGGGCGCGAGGAGGACCGCGCCCCATCTGGTCCTGCGGAATTCGGTTCTACGGAATCTGGTGCTGCGGAACATACCGGGCCCTTCTCGGTGACAGGGTTCCCGGCTCGGTGCGGCGTCAGTGCCAGATGGTGGGTGGGGGCGGCGAGGCTGTCAAGACTTCACACACAGGAGCCACTTCCACAGCCGCTTCCACGGTCTTTCCGCGTCCGGACCCTTCACAGACCGAACGTTCCGCTCTTAGTCTGCGACTGTTAGCGCTTCCAGTTTCTTACGGAGGCATCGCACAGGAACCGGCCGGGCTGTGGCGTCAACCCAGTTCCATCCCAGCTCAGAAGCGATATTCGCATTGAGGACGAGGGCGCTCCGATTGTCATCGCTCTCGGAAAATCCCGTAGACGGAGGTTCAAGTCAGTGAGGTCGAGGCAGTGAGCACGTTCGATCCCGGCTTCCTGTGGGGCGCCGCCACGTCGAGCTATCAGATCGAGGGCGCGGTCGCGGAGGACGGCCGGGGGCCCTCCATCTGGGACACCTTCGCAGCAACTCCGGGCGCCGTCCGGGGCGGTGACACCGGAGCCGTCGCGGCCGACCACTACCACCGCTTCCCCGGGGACATCGCGCTGATGGCCCAACTCGGCCTGCGCGCCTACCGGTTCTCGCTCGCGTGGCCCCGGATCCAGCCCACCGGCTCCGGCCCGGTGAACCAGCGCGGCCTGGACTTCTACCGCCGTCTCACGGACACCCTCCTCGACCATGGCATCCAGCCTTGGCCCACCCTCTACCACTGGGACCTGCCCCAGCCGCTGGAGGACGCGGGCGGCTGGCCGGTGCGGGACACGGCCGAGCGGTTCGCCGAGTACGCGGCCCTCGCGCATGAGGCGCTGGGCGACCGCATCGCCCACTGGACCACCCTCAACGAGCCGTGGTGCTCGGCCTTCCTCGGCTATGCCACGGGCCGCCATGCCCCCGGCCGCCACGAACCGGACGCCGCCGTACGCGCCGCCCACCACCTGCTGCTCGCCCACGGGTTGGCGGCCGAGGCGATACGGGAGGGCGACTCGCACATCGGCATCACGCTCAACCTCACCCACGTCACCCCGCTCAGCACCGAGCCCGCCGACCTGGACGCGGCCCGCCGTGTCGACGGCATGCAGAACCGCCTCTTCCTCGACCCGCTGCTGCGCGGCGCGTACCCCGACGACGTGCTCGACGACCTCCGCGAGGTCACCGGCACCGGCCACATCCGCGACGGCGACCTGAAGCGGATCGGGGCTCCGCTGGACCACCTGGGCATCAACTACTACGCGCCGATGCTGGTCGCGGGCAGCGCGACATCCGTCCAATCCGCCTACGTGGGCTCGCCGTTCGCCCGGGTCGCCGACGGCGGCCGGCCGAGGACCGCGATGGGCTGGGAGATCGACGAGCGGGGACTCCTGGACCTCCTCCTGCGCCTCAAGGCCGACTATCCGGCCGTACCCCTGTACATCACGGAGAACGGCGCCGCCTTCGACGACGTGGTCGAGCAGGACGGGGTGCACGAGGTGGTGCACGACGCGGACCGGATCGCCTACCTCGACGGCCATCTCCGTTCCTGCGCACGGGCGATCGACCGCGGTGTGCCGCTCAAGGGCTACTTCGTCTGGTCGTTCCTCGACAACTTCGAGTGGTCCTTCGGCTACGGACCCCGCTTCGGCATCGTGCACGTCGACTACGCGACCCAGCGCCGTACGCCGAAGGACAGTGCGCACTGGTACGCCGAGGTCATCCGGCGCGGCGGCCTGTGACGCCGTCAGCGCTTACAGTGCTGCTACTGCCCACCCCCTCCGCACTCCGTACGAACGGGAGCCGCCCCACATGACCACACGGCCGCCGACGCTCGACGAGGTGGCGCTGCGCGCCGGGGTGTCCGTCGGAACCGTCTCGCGTGTGATCAACAACCGTCGGCACGTCAGCCAGAAGGCGCGGCAGGCGGTGGAGAGTGCCGTGGCGGAGCTGGGTTATGTGCCGAACGTGGCGGCCCGTTCGCTCGCCTCGCAGCGGCGCGGTGCGGTGGTGCTGGCGATCTCCAGCGACGACCCGGCGCTGTTCGCCAACCTCTTCTTCGCCGAGGTCATCACCGGGGTGAACGCGGTGATGGAGGAGACGGACCTCGAACTCCTGCTGATCCTGGCCGCGGGCGAGCGGGGCCGGGACCGACTCACCCGCATCCTTCAGTCCCGGGGTGCGGACGGCGTCATGCTGCTGGCCCTGCGCGAGAACGATCCGCTGGCGAAGGTCGCCGAGGCGGGGAACGTCCCCGTCGTGCACGGAGGCCGCTCCCTGGAACGGCCCCCGCGCTGGTACGTGGACGCCGACAACCGGGGCGGGGCCCGCGAGGCCGTGGAGTACCTGATCTCGACGGGCCGCCGTGCCATCGGCACCGTCACCGGCCCGCTCGACATGCACGCGGGTGTCGCCCGCTACCTGGGCTTCCGCGAGGCGGTCGCCCTGGCCGGCCTGGCGGACCACCGCGTGGCGCACGCCGACTTCAGCGAGCTGGGCGGGGCCACGGCGACCGCCCGTCTCCTCGACGAACACCCGGACCTGGACGCGGTGTTCGTCGCCTCGGACGCCATGGCGGCGGGCGCCCTGCACGTCCTGCGCGAGCGCGGCCGGTCCGTCCCCGGGGACGTCGCGGTCGTCGGCTTCAACGACATCCTCACCGCCCGGCACACCCAGCCCGCCCTGACGACGATCCGTCAGCCCATCGTGGCCCTCGGCAGCGAAATGACGCGGATGCTGGTGCGCGTACTGGCAGGCGAGGAGCCGACGCCGCTCATCCTGCCGACGGAACTGGTGATCAGGGAATCCGCGTAGCGCGGCGGTCCCGGCCGTCCGGGCCTTCGCACATTCGGTAAGGCGCACCCCAAGGGTCGTACAACTAATCCCCAACAACAGGTGTTTCGTAGGGCAACAACACCTGTCCCGGGGGGGATATTTTGATCAAGGTAAGCGTTGTCGTACCCGTGTACAACGCCGGTTCCTACATTGACCGTTGTGCGCCGTCGCTGGTCAACCAGAGCCTGGGGGCGGACGCGTACGAGGTCGTGTACGTCGACGACGGGTCGACGGACGACTCCGCCGAACGCCTGGGTCGGCTGGCCGAGGCGCACGCGCACGTCCGGGTGTACCGGCAGGAGAACTCCGGCTGGCCGGGCAAGCCGCGGAACGTGGGGGTGGACCGGTCCAAGGGGAAGTACGTCCAATTCGTGGACCAGGACGACGAGTTGTCGTACGAGGCGCTGGAGCGGCTGTACGCGCTGGCGGAGCGCAACGGGTCGGACATCGTGCTGGGCAAGGTGCACGGGACGATGCAGGGGCCCAGCAATGTGTTCAAGCGGACGGTCGAGCGGTGCACGGCCGCCGACGCCCCGCTCTTCGAGAGCCTGACACCGCACAAGATGTTCCGCCGGGACTTCCTGCGCGAACACGGGATCCGCTTCCCGGAGGGGCGGGTCAGGCTGGAGGACCAGCTGTTCATGGCGCGCACCTACGTACGGGCCAAGACGGTTTCGATACTCGGCAACTACCCCTGCTACCAATGGAATCGGCGCGAGGACGGCGGCAACAACAGCAGCCGCCGGATCACCGCCGACGACTACTACGGCCACCTCGACAAGGTCGTGGAGGCGATCAAGGAGGGCACCCCGCCGGGCGACCTCCAGGACCGGCTGCTGCGCCGTTCGTACCGCGTCGAGTTGCTACGGCCGGTGAGCGAACCGCGCGTACTGCGGCGCACCGGCAAGGACTTGGAGGAGTACTTCACCACCGTCCGCCGGATGGCGATGACGAGTTATCCGCCGGGGGTGAGCGAAGGTCTCCCGGCGATCAGCCGGCTGCGGGCGGAGCTGCTCGTGCAGGGCCGGCTGGACTCCCTGGTCGAACTCGCCCGCCGTACCGAGCAGATCAGGGCGCAGGTCGAGGTGGACGACCTGCGCTGGCGCAACGACAAGCTGGTGATCCGGTCCCGGGTCGGCATGGTCCGGGGCGACGGCGAGCCGCTGACCGTCGTGGAGCGCGGCGGCCGGATGCTGCTCGACCCCCAACTCCTCGACGGCATAAGGGGAGCGGAGAACTGGGAGGTCCCCGACCCCTTCTCGCACGCGTACGGGGAACTCATCGTGCACGACACCGCCGACAATCACTGGTGGTACCCCCACGGGGAGTTGACGCCGACCCTGGAACCGCTCGGCGGAGACCGACACCGGGTCGTCGTCTCCGGCGAGACGGTCATCGACCCGCTGACCCTCACCGGTGACGCGCCCATGAACGCCGGCGCCTATCAAGTCTGGGCCAGCGCACAGCTGTTGGGTGTCGGCCGACGCCCCCGGCTGGCAGCCGCCCCGGGCAGCACCCGCATCCTCCTCGGCACCGTCGCCGTCGGCACACCCCCACGCCTCGTCTCCCCCACCTGGGCAGGCCCGGGCGGCCAACTCCGGCTCACCGTCGGCGAACCCGGCCGGATCGGCACCACCCGCCGCGTCCTGCTCCGGACCACCGCCGACCACCGCCTCCGCCACGGCGTCCGCGAGGTACTGCGCCGCCTGCCACCCGGCGCACGCAAGAACATCCGCGCCACGGCACGACGGGCGGAGGGCTGGATGCTGGGGTAGCGGGAGCGGGGCCGACCCCGGGTCCCCGGCCAGTCCCCTGGAACGTTCAAGGGGCCGCTTCAGATTGATGTGGGGAGCGAGCTGCTCCGCGACAGTTCCTCGGCCACTTCGAGGGTCACCTCGGCCAGGCGTGTCAGTACGGCGGCCACCGGTGCGGAGATCTGACCGGGGGCGGTCAGGCGGTGCAGGACCAGGGTCTCGAACGTGCCCGGTACCGGCAGCGGGAGCAAGGTCAGCCCTGGGGGGCAACGGCGGAGGAGTCGTCATCGGCCCGGGCTGCCGACGTGGCGGGCTATTGGGGCATGACGGCTCCTGGGCAAGGCGGGCGGGTTGGTGGGGCGGACCGCTCCACTGTGCCGACCGACCCGCGAACGAGGAAGCAAGCTCTGCTTCACCCCGCCAGAAAGCCCTGCTTCAATCGGTCGGCGCGGTGCCGGTGTTGCCACTGGTCCGTTTCTCCGTGCACCGGGCTCTCCACGGACCCTGCCGTTCAGGCGTGGTCGGGGCGGGTCCACGGGTTGGGAATCGTATTGCCTCTGCCAGGTGTACGGCGGTCTCGGGCGGGACTTCGACCCCGACCGGCCCGACGTCGGTCAGAACGGGTCATCGTGCTGATCCCAACCCCCGGGCCAGGTCGAACCCTTACGCCATCTCCACCGGATTGCGGCTAGGGTGCTGACGGCTCACGGGGTCATGGTCGCTGGAGAGTGAATCGGTCGGACACGACGGGGGCTCGGGTTGGACAAGGGCGGGCGGCAGCGGAACAGGGTCACCACCCCAGGTCGACCGGACGCGGTGAGCGTGACCGGCCGGCCGGCGCCATCGGTGCTGCCCCCGTCGCTGCGCCCGTGGCTCGGGCTGATCGCGGTCCTCGCCGCGCTGGTGGTCGTCGCGCTCGGGGTCCTGTACTCCGGTCACAGCGAACCCGGCACGGTGGACCGCTGGATCATCCCGCCCACGGCGGACAGTGTGCGTCCGCCGTGGCGCCATGTCGCCCTGGCCCTGGACTTCCTGGGGGAACCCGCGGGGTCGGCGATGCTGATCGTGGCCGGCGTGGTGGGCTGTCTGCTGCTTCGGCGTCCCCGCGCGGCGGTGCTGGTCGTGGTCGGCGTCGGCACGACCGTGGGGGCAACCACGCTCATCAAGCATCTGGTGGGACGTACCATCCACGGCCCCGGCAACCTGTCCTACCCGAGTGGGCACACCGCCTTCGCCACCGCGCTCGCCCTCATGGCGGCGCTGTTCGCGACGGACCGGCTCGGCCTCGGCAGGACGGCCGGTACGTCACTCGTGCTCGCGGCGGGGCTGGCGGCCGGCGCCGCCATGGGCTGGGCCGAGGTCGCCCTCGGCGCGCACTACGCGACCGACGTCCTCGGCGGCTGGTGCACCGCGCTGGCGGTGATTCCGGCGACCGCGTGGCTGGTCGACCGGATCGCCGACCGGATAGCCGAACCCGGTCGGCGAGATCACCGCTGACGTCTCGTCACGCCGAGCGGCGGAACACGGGCCGCACGGGTCGCCCGGCCAGCCAGGGGGTGGGGTCGGCGGCGTCAAGTGCCTTCCGGTACACGGCACATGCCTCGGCCACCACGTCGACGGTACGGTCGATGTCCTCGTCGTCGAGTGCGCTGCTCACCACGAAGGAGGGGGCCAGCACTCCGCCCGCGAGGAGCCGGCGCAGGAACAGCGTGCGGTACTGCTGCGACGGCTGCAGGTTCTCGTCGAGGGTGGCGAAGACCAGGTTGCTGGCCCGGCCCTTGACGACGACGTGGTCGCCGACGCCCATGCCGGCCGCGGCCTCGCGGACCCCGGCGGCCAACCGCTCGCCGAGGGTGTGCAGCCGCGCGGTGACACCCTCTTCGACGTAGGTGGTCTGCACGGCCATCGCCGCTGCCAGGGAGTGCGTTTCCGCACCGTGCGTGGTGGACAGCAGGAACACCCGGTCGCCGGAGTGACGCAGTCCGCCCCGCTCCATCAGATCGCGGCGCCCGGCCAGCGCGGAGACGGCGAATCCGTTGCCCAGCGCCTTGCCGAACGTGGAGAGGTCGGGGACGACGCCGTACAGGCCCTGGGCGCCGGCCTCGGACCAGCGGAAGCCGGTGATCATCTCGTCGAAGACCAGTACGCAGCCGTGCCGGTCGGCCAGGTCGCGCAGGCCGGCGAGGTACCCGGGCGGCGGATCGGTGTGGGTGGCGGGTTCGAGGATCAGGCAGGCGATCTCGTCCTGGTACCGGGTGAGCAGCTGCTCCGTGGCGGCCAGGTCTCCGTAGGGGAACGCGACGGTGAGTTCGTTGGTCGCCGCCGGAATTCCGGCGGACATCGGCGTGGTGCCGATGAACCAGTCGTCGACGGAGAAGAACGGATGGTCGCCGCAGAGGGCCACCCGTGGGCGCCCGGTGGCGGCGCGGGCCAGGCGCACGGCGGCGGTAGTGGCGTCGGAGCCGTTCTTCGCGAACTTCACCATCTCGGCGGTCGGCACCGTGGCCAGGAAGCGCTCCGCGGCCTCGACCTCCACGATGGACGGCCGGACGAAGTTGCTGCCGCGGTCGAGTTCCCGCCGTACCGCCTCGATCACGCGTGGGTGGGCGTGGCCGAGGCTGACCGACCGCAGGCCGGAGCCGTACTCGATGTAGCGGTTGCCGTCGACGTCCCACACGTGGGCACCGTTGCCGTGGCTGATGACCGGGGCCAGGTTCTCGGGGTACTGGTCGTCGCCCTTGGCGTAGGTGTGAGCGCCCCCGGGGATCATGGCGTGCAGCCGCTCGTTGGCTGTCCGCGACAGGGGCAGGTCAAGCACTTCGGTGTCCACGGGGACCTCAACTTTCTCTGTGCTTCAGGACCTCGGCGAGGCTCGGCGCCTCCCGGTCCCGTTGGGACATCAGTGCAACCGGCAGCGGCCAGGGAACGGCGAGCTCCGGGTCGTCGAACGCGATGGTGACGTCCTCGGCCGGATCGTGCGGGCGGTCGATCCGGTACGAGGTGTCGGCGATATCGGTCAGTGCCTGAAAACCGTGCGCGCATCCCGCGGGAATGTAAAGAGTTGGTTGTGATTCTCCTGTGAGTTCAAAGGAAACCCAATGGCGGTAGGTCGGGGAATCCGCGCGCAGATCCACGACGACGTCGAAGACCCGCCCGTACGAGCACCGCACCAACTTGGCCTCGCCCGCGCCGGATCGCAGGTGCAGGCCGCGCACCACGCCCCGCACCGAGCGGGACAGGCTGTCCTGGACGAAGGCGTCCGGGTCGAGGCCCACCGAGCGGACCACGTCGGCGTCGAAGGTGCGGCAGAAGAAGCCGCGTTCGTCGGCGTACGGCGTCGGCTCGAAGAGGAACGCACCGGCGATCTCCGGGACTTCGGTCGCTTTCATGGAGACTCCTGCCGAGCGTGGGCGTGGGTGTGGCCGGTCGCGGGGAACACGGCCGCGGTCAACGAGCTGAACTGGTCCTGCAGTTGGCGGGCGGCGGCCAGGTTCCGCTCGGCGAGGGTCTGCCGCAGTTCGGGCGATCGCTTCTCCAGCGCCCGGAATTGCTCCAGCAACCGGTCGGCGTCGACCTCGCGCGCCGGGTGGCAGTACGCGCCGAGACCCATCCGGTCCATGAGCGCGTCGCTCTTCGCCGCGTAGCTGAGGGCGAGCACCGGTGTGCCGGTCTTCAGCGCGCAGATCAGGTTGTGGTAGCGCACCGCCACGACGGTGTCGGCGGCGACCATCTCGTTCATCAGGTCGTCCAGGGAGGTCGGTTCGGCGGCGGTGACCAGTGGTGAGTCGACCGCGTCGAGGATCGCGGCGACCACTGTGGCGTCGCACCTGTCGCCGGTGAGCAGCCGGACCGGCCTGCCCTCCTGGACCAGCGTGCGGACGAACCGGATCGTCCCGTCGAGGTAGCGCCGGTATATCTCGTCGGCCCGGGCGCGGTCGTCGTTGCCGCCGTGGAAGTCCATGACGCCGACGCAGACCGTGCCGGGCGGGCCCGAGGGCGTGCTCGTCCGCGGCGCCGGCAGGGAGAACGCGAGGTCCGGGTAGACCTCGTCGCGCGTGGTGTCCACGCCCATCGCCCGCATCGCGTCACGGGACTGGGCGTCCCGGTACGACCGGTAGGCGGCCAGCCGCCCCGACCAGCGGACCAGCGCCCGGGTGGGCCGGTTGCGGATCTCGGCGGCGCCGACGCTGACCAGCGCGACCTGGGTGCGCGTCAGTCGGCCGCTCGCGCAGAGCAGGAACAGTGAGTACGGGAAGCCCCACGGCCGTAGCGGCAGGGTGGCCTCCAGGACGCCCATGCCCGGCACGATCACCACGTCGTGGCGGCGTACCCAGGCGGCGGTGCGGAAGATGTCGACGAACTTGCCCAGCCCCTTGGACACGATCGCGCCGGCGCGTGACGCGGTCCGGTACTCGGCGCGGTTCCAGTGCATCCGGGTGGCGGGGATGCCGAACCGGGCCGTCACGGCCTCGGGTCCGCCGCACAGGGCGTCCACGACCGCGTCCGGGTGATCGGCGCGGAGGTAGCCGAGGACGGCTTCGAGCGACCCGTCGTTGCCGAGGTTGCCGGAGCCGAGCAGGCCGAACACCCCGACGCGTACCGGAAGTTCGGGCGTTGACGTCATGCGCGCCTCCCCTCGCGGCCGGCGACAAGGGCGTCGACGGAGACCGTGAGCTGGGCCGGGTCGACCGGGGCGCGGTCCTCGACGCGCTCGCCGGCGCCCGGCCGGACCCGGCTGGTCATCCAGGACGCCAGGTGGCGGTAGCACGCGCGCCGGTCGGCCGGGGAGAGCGGCGCCCGCCGGATCGCAGAGGCGAAGCCCCAGATGTACTCGGCGAGCAGCCGGGGCGTCGGGTGCAGCGCGCCTGCCCGGCGCGGATCCAGGTTGACGCAGCGGGCGCGCTTGGAGGGGTTGGCCCGCTCGGCGCGGGTGGGGTGGTCGCGTCGGAAGTACAGCAGTTCCGGGACCTGGTGGAAGCGTCCGTGCAGGGTGATCTCGGCGACGAACGTGCGGTCCGCGTGGTGGTAGCTGTCCATCGGTTTCACCCGGCGCAGCATGTCGGCCCGCATGACTCCGTAGAAGTCGTCGCCGCCCGGCTCGAACAGCAGGCTGCGGAAGCGGTCGGGTGCGTGCGGGGAGTCGGTGGCGAGCGTGTAGTCGTAGGGCACCGTCACCTGGCCGTCGCCGTCGATGACCGCCTGGTCGGTGTGGGCGAGGATGACGTCCGGCCGCTCGTCCAGTGCTTCTATGCAGCGCGTCAGCAGGTCGCGGCCGTAGAGGTCGTCGTGCGAGGCCCACTTGAAGAGCTCGCCGCGGGACTCGGCGAAGACGTGGTTGTGGTTCGGGGTGGCGCCGATGTTGCGGGGCAGCCGGAGGTAGCGGATGCGGGAGTCCTGTGCGGCGTACTTGCGGCAGATGTCCTCGGTGGCGTCGGTCGAGGCGTTGTCGGAGACGACCAGCTCGAAGTCCTCGTAGGTCTGGCCGAGCAGGGCGTCGAACGACTCGGCCAGGTACTCCTCGCCGTTGTACACGGGCAGGCCGATGCTCAGCCTCGGTCGGTCGGTCATGAGGTCCTCACTTCGGGGATGGGATCGCGGTGGCGCTCGCGCAGGGCGGAGCGCAGTTGCAGCCACCACACGGCCGAGCCGCTGATGGTCGCGGCGGCGACGCCCCAGGCCGAGCCGGCCGTACCGGCGAGGGCCGCCCCGCCGAGCCCGCCGCCGACGTAGCAGGCGGAGGCGAACAGCTGGCATTTCAGGCTGCGCCGGGCGGCGCCGAGCGCGCGCAGCCCGGCCGCCGCTCCGGTGCCGAGGCCCGCTCCCGCGACGCTGAGGGTGATCTGCACGATGAGGTGCGAGGAGGAGTGCCAGACGTCGCCGAGCGCCAACTCGCCGAGCCGGCCCGGCATCAGCAGCAGCGCCGAGCCCCAGAGCAGCGCTCCGGTGGCCTGTCCCCCGCCGAGGAGGAGGCAGAACCTGCCCAGTCGATGCGGCGCCTGCCGCAGCACGCGTGCCGCCTCGGGGACGGTGACCAGGGACAGCCCCATCAGTACGGCGAGGAAGGGGCCGAGGAGGAGTTCGGCGCCCCGTACCGCGCCGACCGCGCTGACTCCGACGATCGCGCCGAGGCCGTACGCCCGGAGCTGGCTCGCGCCGCTGAGGCTGACGTTCTCGACCAGGTACCGGTAGCCGAGGTCGCGCTGTTCGCGCAGCCAGCCGCGGGCCTGTGCCGTGCGGGGCCGGATGCCGGACTGGACGCAGCCGTACGCCGCCGCCACCGTGGCGGACGCGCCCCACGCGAGCACGAAGGCGGCCACGGTGCCGACATGGGCCGCCACCACCATGGCGGGGATGAGCGCGATGCCCCACACGATGTCGTTGACGAACGCCTTCCGTCCGTCGCCTGCGGCGAAGAACGAGAACCGCCAGGCGTCCTGGAGCAGCAGCCCCGGCATCATGAGACCGAGGGCGGCGAACGCGGGCCCCACCCGGCCGCCGAGCCCGAGCCCGGCCGCCAGACACACCACTCCGAGGGCCGTGCCGACGCAGAGCGCGGTACCCGTCGAGCGGGCCACCGCCCCGCGCCAGGACGGCTCCGGCACCCCGCTGAAGCGCACCACGAGCGGGTCGGTGGCCAGGCCGCGGGAGACGTTGAGCACCACGCCGTAGGTCACCCAGGCGAGGCTGAACACGCCGAACGCGGTGACCCCGAGGGAGCGAGCCACGTAGATGCCCACCGCGAAGTTGCTGATGCTGGAGGCCGCCTGGTCGGCCAGTCCCCAGGAGAGCCGGCCGACGAGGGCCCGCTTGGCGGACCGGGCGGGTCTCGCCTTTGTCGGCGGATTCTCCCCGTCGGTGGTCATCGGCGTCATGTCTTGATCAGCCCGGCCTCGTGCAGAGCGCCGGCCGCGCCGGCGACGGTGTCGAACGGCAGCCCGGACCGCTCGGCGACGTCGAGCAGACTGTGCTCGCCGTCGGACAGGTTGAGCACCCAGAGCATCGCCATCTGCGCCTGCTTGGTGTCGCTGCGGCCACCGAGCGCGTCGTACAACCCGCGTCGGCCCAGCTGGGGTTCGCCGTAGGGGCTGAGGTTGAGGTACCGCCGGTTGCGGTCGAGAACGGCGAACGCCTCGCGGCAGACGGCGAGGGTGTCCGCCATCGCCGTCGGGGAGACGTAGTCCAGGTTGTCCGCCGAGGTGTGGTACTCGGGGTAGCCCGCGTACGGGGTCCGGGTGAGCGAGCCCACACCCAGGTTGAAGCCGGGCGAGCAGTACTGCCGCTCGTCGTAGCCGTACGGGGTGAACTCATTGACGCGGTGCGGGCGTTCGGACGCCGCCAGCACGTGCCGCAGCACCCGGTCGATCTCCGCGTCGCCGCGCCTGCTCTGCTTGTACGTCACCTGTCCCGGGTCCCCGGCGCAGGCCAGCACGAGGCCGTGCTTGACCCGTTCGATCCGCTCCGCGTTGCGGGCCAGCCAGGTGATCGCCCCGATGGTGCCGGGCGCGTAGATGAACCGGTAGGTGTAGTACGGCGTCTGCCGCGCCAGCTCCCGGGCGAGGAACGTCGCCACCGCGATGCCGGCCAGGTTGTCGTTGGCCAGCGACGGGTGACAGGTGTGGCAGGAGACGATCACCTCGTCGGCGACCTGCCCGGGGACCACGTGCTCGGCGTAGGTGAGGTGGCCGTCCGCGAGGGTGGAGTCGATCCGCACCTCGTAGTCGCCGTCGGGCAGCGCGTCCAGGGTGTCCTGGGCCAGGCAGAAGCCCCACTCCGGCTTGTAGTAACTGGTGCGGTACGGAACCCAGTTGGGCTGGTCCGGCAGGGTGTGCAGGTGCGCCCGCAGCTCGGACAGGGGCATGGTCCTCGCCACCGGCACGCTGTAGCCGAGCACGTGCAGGCTGGACGCGGCGAAGTCGACGACCCGCCGGCCGGTGCTGTCGGCGATGTACGCGTCCCGGATGTTCCACTCCTGTGGAACGGTCCAATCGAGGACCTGTGTCCCGGTCGGCACCTCGTGCACCTGGAGCGGGAGGTACTCGCCGACGATGTCCAGGGTGGCGCGCACACCGTCCCCCGTGATGCTCCGGCAGAGCGGATACATCCGCTCCACCAGGCCGTACATTTCCTCGCCCACGTCGGTCATCGGCGCCACCGCAGGGTGTCGTCGACGGTGCCGGCGTCGGTCGCCGCGCGCAGCACGGCGAGGCGGGTGAAGCGCTGCTCGAAAGCCTCCCGGGTCAGGTCGAACTTCCGGTAGGCGTCGGCGAGTTCGAGCGCGCCCTGCTTCACCGTCCACTCGCAGTCGAAGCCGGGGATCGCATTGCGGAAGCGGGAGAAGTCCACCCGGTAGGACCGCGGGTCGGCGCCGTTCTCCCCGGTGATCACCACCTTCGCGCCGGCCACCGCCTCGGCGACCTGGTCGGCGATCTCGGCGACCGTGACGTTGTTGATCTCGCTGCCGATGTTGAACGCCCGGTCGTGCACCGCTTCGCGCGGCGCGGTCAGCGCGGCCGTGAAGGCGCGGGCGATGTCGGCGGCGTGCACCAGCGGGCGCCAAGGGGTGCCGTCGGAGAGGACAAGGACCTCGCCGGACAGGAGCGCGTGGCCCACCAGGTTGTTCAGCACGATGTCGGCACGCAGCCGGGGCGAGTAGCCGAAGGCGGTGGCGTTGCGCATGAACACCGGGGTGAAGTCGCCGTCGGCGAGCGCGTGCAGGTCGTCCTCGACCCGCACCTTCGACTCCGCGTACGGCGTCACCGGGCGCAGCGGGGCGTCCTCGGTCACCAGGCCGTCGCCGCCGGAGGCGCCGTAGACGGAGCAGGTCGACGCGTACAGGAAGCGCTGCACGCCGGCGTCGCGGGCGAGTCGGGCCAGCCGTACGGACGCGTGGTGGTTGATGTCGTAGGTGAGTTCCGGGGCCAGCGATCCGAGCGGGTCGTTGGACAGCGCGGCCAGGTGGATCACGGCGTCCACCCCGGCCACGTGCTCGGCGGTGATGTCGCGCAGGTCCACCCGCACCCCGGGCGGGTCGGCGGGCTGCGGGCCGAGGACGGAGTCGGCGAACAGGCCGGAGTCGAGGCCGACGACCTCGTGTCCGGCGGCGGTGAGGACGGGTGCCATCACGGTGCCCAGATATCCCTGGTGTCCGGTCAGTAGTACGCGCAAGGTTGTTCAACCCCCCAGGTTGAGCGTGAGTTTGGTGACGGCGAAGGCCTCGGCGTAGCGCGCGTGGCATTCGATACCGCGGATCCGGGCCAGGCCCAGGAAGGCCTCCCGGTCGTACCAGGCCCGGTGTCGCTGCGAGGGGTAGTGCTCCTGCAGCAGCCGTACCTTCTGTTCGGCGGTCTCCGGCGACAGCGGCTGGTACGCCGCCATGCGGCCGAGATCGCCGTCCCACTTGACGATCTCGTAGCCGAGCACGAGGTGGTCGCGGAACGCGGTGGGTATCAGCTGTGCCAGGCCGCGGTGGTCCTGGTGGGCGTCGTCGGTACGCGGGGCCAGGACCAGGTCCGGGTCGGTCCGCTCGCGCAGTTCCTCGACCGCGGCCTTGGCCTCGTCCCAGTGCGTGGGCAGCCGGCCGTCGGGCAGTTTGTGCACGGTCAGCCGCAGGTCGGCGCCCGGGCAGAAGGCGGTGAGCGCTGCCTGCTCCTCCTGCTCCCGCTCGGTGCCGCCGCCGGAGAGCACCAGGGCGTCGACACGGATGCCGGGCCGCGCCTGGCACAGCGTCAGCAGGGTGCCACCGGCGCCGATGGCGATGTCGTCGCAGTGCGCGCCCACGACGACGATCCGGTCGAGAGGACCGGCTCCGAGCCTGATCACGCACGCACCTCCGCGCTGTCCCGCTCCCACACGGCCCACGGGCGGTGGCCCCGCGTGTAGGCCTCGTCGAGCGCGGCCCGCTCCTTCACGGTGTCCGTCGGCTTCCAGAAGCCGCGGTGCTGATGCGCCACCAGCCGCCCCCGCTTGGCCAGTTGGGCACATCCGTCGGCGACCAGGTCACCGTTCTCCGGTATGTGGTCGAAGACCTCCTGGCGGAGCACGAAGTAGCCGCCGTTCTCCCACAGCGGCATGTCGCTCACCGCGGTGATGCCGCCCACCAGGCCGTCCTCGCCCAACTCCACACAGTGGAACGACGATTGAGGCGGCACGACCATCATCGACGCGCCCGCGTCGCGCTGGGCGAACCGGTCGATCATCTCGGGCAGCGGGGCGTCGGTGAGCACGTCGGCGTAGTTGGCGAGGAACATCTCGTCGCCGTCCAGGTGGTGCCGCACCCGGCGCAGCCGCTCCCCGATCGGTGACTCGATGCCGGTCTGCGCGAACGTGATCGTCCAGTCGGCGATGTCGGTGGACAGCAACTCGGTCCGCCCGCCCCGCAGGACGAAGTCGTTGGACGCCGTCTCCTCGTAGTTGAGGAAGAAGTCCTTGATGTGGTGGGCCCCGTAGCCGAGGCAGAGGATGAACTCCTTGTGCCCGAAGTGCGCGTAGTAGCGCATGACGTGCCAGATCAGCGGGCGCGGCCCGACCATCGCCATCGGCTTGGGCACGTCGTCGGAGGTTCCGTTGCGCATGCGCATCCCGTAACCGCCGCAGAACAGGACGACCTTCATGCCGTGACCTCCTTCAAGACGCCCTCGACAACGCTCAGTTCCGGGATCGGGAAGACCAGCCGGCCGCCCCACTCGTGCACGAACGACAGCTGCTCGGTCAGCTCGGCCCGCAGGTTCCACGGGAGGACGAGGACGTAGTCCGGCTTGTCGGCGGCTATCTGCTCGGGCGGCAGGATCGGGATGCGGGTGCCCGGGGTGAACCTGCCGTGCTTGTACGGATTGCGGTCGACCGTGTACGCGAGCAGGTCGGGCCGGATGCCGCAGTGGTTGAGCAGGGTGTTGCCCTTGCCCGGGGCGCCGTAGCCGACGACCGTCTCGCCGCGCTCGGCCGCCTCGATGAGGAACCGCAGCAGATCCCGGCGCACCTTGGCCACCCGGGCGGAGAACTCGGTGTACCCGGCCAGCTCCTGGAGGCCTGCGGCCTTCTCGCGGGCCAGTACGTCGGCCACCCGCTGCGAGGGCTCCCCCGCGACCTCGGCCGGGCGGGCCCACAGCCGGATGGAGCCGCCGTGGGTGGGCAGCAACTCGACGTCCACGAGGGCGAGTCCGCCGCTCGCGAGGGCCCGGATCGCGGAGGCGACCGTGTAGTACTGGAAGTGCTCGTGGTAGATCGTGTCGTACTGGTTCTCCTCGATCAGGGTCAGCAGGTGCTGCACCTCGATGGAGACCCAGCCGTCGTCGGCGACCAGCGCGCGCAGCCCCTGGGTGAACCCGACGACGTCGGGGATGTGCGCGTACACGTTGTTGGCCACGACCAGGTCCGCCGGGCCGTGCTCGGCGCGGACGGCGGAGCCGGTGTCGGGGCTCAGGAAGTCGGTGAACGTGGGCACCCCCGCCTCCCGCGCCGCGGCACCGACGTTCACCGAGGGCTCGATGCCCAGGCAGCGGATCCCCCGGTCCACCACATGTCTCAGCAGGTACCCGTCGTTGCTCGCGACCTCGACCACGAAGGCGTCGGACCCGAGGCCGAGGCGGTCCACCGCGCCGTCGACGAACGTGCGCGCGTGCTCCACCCAGGAGGTCGAGAACGAGGAGAAGTACGCGTACTCCTTGAACGTCTCCTCCGGCGTGATCAGCGGCGGGATCTGCGCGAGCCAGCAGTCGGTGCAGACCCGCAGGTTCAGCGGGTACGTCTGCTCCGGCCGGTCCAGTTGGTCCGCGGCGAGAAAGCTCTCACATGGTGGTGTCGCCCCAAGATCGACGACGCTCGTCGTCGCTTCCGAGCCGCAGAGTCGGCATCGTGTCATCTGCTGTCCCCATCCCCCCTGCTCGCGCGGGTGTCCCCACCGCGAGCCAGTGCTGACCGACCCGCGATCGCGGTGCGGTACTCCTCCAGCAGGCGCTCCAGGCCGACGGCCGGGCTGAATCCCTGCTCGTAGCGGTGCCGGGCCGCCTGCCCCATCTCCCGGTTGCGGGCCGGCTCGGCCGCGATCCGGCGTATGCAGGTCGCGAGCGAGGCGGGCTCGCCCGGCCGGTGCAGCAGCCCGGTGACGCCGTCCTCGACGAGTTCGACGAAGGCGCCGTGGCCCGCGGCGACGGTCGGGACCCCGGCCGCCATCGCCTCCACGACCACCAGGCCGAACGCCTCCAGCCAGGTCGAGGGAGCCACCACGGCGACCGACCGCGCGATGGCTTCCCGGCACTCCGCCGTGTCCAACAGGCCGACGTAGCGCACGTCGTCCCGGCCCGCGGCCCAGGCGGTCACCTCCGGCTCCAGCGGACCGGTGCCGGCGATCACGAGCGGTACGCCCACACCGCCGCCCGCCGCGATCTCGTCCCACGCGGTCATGAGCAGCCGCACGCCCTTGGCCTCCGCGAGCCGGCCGAGATACAGCACGTGCTCGCCGTCACCCGTTCGGCGACTGCCCGGCTCCGGCACGAAGTTGTGCTTCACCGCCAGCCGCTCGGCCGGCATGCCGGAGCGCACCAGGACGTCACGCTGCGCCGCGGAGATGCAGAGGAACCGCTCCACGCCGGTCCACCACCGCCGCCGGTTGACCGACAGGCTGACCGCGAGCGGCACGGTCGCCAGCCGGGAGTTGCGGTAGCAGCCGTGCCGGACGGCGGGCAGCGGCGTCGAGCCGACGCACTCGGTGCACGGTCGGCCGTCCCGCTGGAGCGTGCCGGGCGGGCAGACCTGGGTGTAGTTGTGCAGCGTGGCGACGGCGGGCACATCGGCGTCGGCGCAGGCGGCGAGCACGGCGGGCGACAGGAGCGGGAAGACGTTGTGGACGTGCACGACGTCCGGCCGCTCGGCGCGCAGTCTGGCGGCGAGTTCCGTGCGCACCGCCGGGTTCCACGGCACCAGGAGCGGTACCGCGACCTTGCCGAGGAGGGAGCGGGCGCCGATGTCGTCGCTGCGCCGCTCGAACGTCTCGACCCGGTGGCCGGCCGCGCGCAGCAGCTCCACCTCCTGGTCGACGACCTTGTTCTCCCCGCTCGGCTGCGCCGAGTTGTAGCGGTTGTGCACCACGAGAACGTGCATGCTCAGTGCACCTCCGATCTACGGGCCCAGCGCGGGATGTGCCGTCGGGGGGCCTCGGGCAGCGCGAGCGGAACGGCCTGGGCGGGTGCCGCCAACAGCGAGGCGGCCAGGGCCAGATGGAGCAGATACGGCGAGGCGTCGCCGAGGCCGGCCTCGGTGTACGAGGCGATCGCGCAGTAGCTGATCAGGAAGATCGCGCAGGCCCGCTGCAGCGACGGCGGGCGCAGCAGCGCGACGCCGCCCAGCACGACGATGATCAACGCGACGAGGGTGACGCCGATCAGACCCTGCTCGTTGTAGACGGCCAGCCAGCTGTTGTCGATCGGCAGCCCGCCGAAGGACTTGTCGCCCAGGCCCACGCCGAACGCCTGCTGCGCGGCGGACCGGGGCTCGGCCAGCAGGGCGTTCCAGACCTTGGCCCGGCCGGTGAGACTGGAGAAGTTCTCCTGGCTCTGTCCGCGCAGGAACCAGGTCTGCAGCGCGGAGGCGAAGCCGACCGCGGCCACCACGGAGATCAGCACGGCCCAGGTGAAGAAGCGGCGGGCCGCGGCGCTGGTCAGGATGAGCGAGCCGATCGCCAGCGCCAGCCCGAGGAGCAGGCCGAGCGTGGCCGTCCGGGTGTGGGTCAGCGCGAGCAGTACCAGCGACGGCACGATGACCAGCACGGCGCTGGTCCGGTCGGTCCGCTTGCCGATGACGAGCAGCGCGGTGAGCCCGATGATCACCGCCGCGTACTGCCCGATCTGCGGCGGGGTGAGCGGCCACAGCGCGCCGACGAGGCGTCCGCCGTAGAGGCCGGGCAGGGCCTTGCCCGGGGAGACGGCCAGGCCGAGGGCCACCGAGCCGAGGACCGCGAAGTAGGCCCGGATGTGGTAGCGGACGAACGTGAGGCTGCCGTCCCACCAGCGGCTGAGCAGCCACAGTGTGCCGACGAAGAGAGTCAGCCGGAAGCAGCGGAACAGCGCGCCCATCCCGGACTCCAGGCTCGCGCTGGAGATCACGCTGGACACCAGCAGCAGGGAGAGCAGCAGTACATAGGCGCTGGCCCTGATGCGCACCCGTTGGTTGACCAAGAGGGCCAGCGCGAACGCGGCGACCAGCGAGCCCATGGTGACCATCTGGATGAGGGAGCGGGGCAGCGGGACGATGGTCTTCGCCCCGGCGGAGCCGAGCGTGTTGAGGACCAGCAGTCCCCACACGATGCCGACGGTCTTCGGTGTGCCGGCCGGGCGCGGCTCGGCGCCCGGCTGCGTGCCGACCGTGTCCGGTCCGCGTGTCAGGTTCTCCCCCATCTCAACCACCGGCCTGTAGGTCGAGGGTGCTGCCCTTGTCCTGCTGGTACGGCGTCGCCTGCCACTGCCCGAAGTCGAGCACCTTGCTCTGGTCCTCGGCGTCGAACTTCCACGGTCCGACGTAGACGTTGTCGTGCCAGCGGTTGTGCTGCTTCTGGGTGATGTCGTCGGCCACCTGCTCGCCCTTGTACGGCGACCAGTCCGGGTAGGTGCCGTAGTTGGACAGCACGGCCATGCGGTCGCACATCTCCGTGCACTTGACGACGGACTCGTCGAGCACGAAGCGGTTGTCGTGGATGTCCACCCGCTGGGTCTTCCACCGGCAGTCCGAGTAGAGCGGTGCCTTGGCGATCGCCGGTCGGACGCACCTGCTCGTCTTCTTCACCAGCAGCGTGCAGTCACCGGACGAGGTGTTGGCCGGGCTGTTGCAGAACCGGTCGGCGTTCTCCCAGAGGGTGATCCCGTTCCAGTTGTTCTCCAGCACGTTCCGGTAGATCTCGATCTTGTCGGTGCGGGCCTTGATCCGTGGTTCGCCGCCGGACTCGGACAGGTAGACGGTCGCGTACGGGAAGTTGTCGCCGCCGTCGGCCGCCTTGCGGCCCTCGACCCAGTTGTTCCGCCGGATCGTGTTGTCCCGGATGACCGCGTTGTAGCTGGTCTCGTAGATCAGCGCGGCACCGTCGTTGGCCTCGATCACGTTGTTCTCGATGCGGAAGTCGTTGTTGTTGGTGTCCGCCCACAGCCCGGTGCCGCGGTTGTCGTGCACCCAGTTCCCGCTGATGTCGGCGCCGTCGACCTCCCAGAACTTGATGCCTCCGGTGCAGCCGCAGCCCTCCTTGCGCCGCTCCCAGTCACCGGTGTTGTTGCCCGTGATCTCGTTGCCCTCGACCACCAGGCCGGTGATACGGCCGTTGCCCTTGTAGGCGTTCATGCCGTACTGGCCGTTGTCGCGCAGGCAGTCGGCGCGGACCTGCTGGCGGGCACCGGCCATCAGTCCTGCGCCGGAGTTGTCCTTGATCGTCGAGTGTTCGATGACCCACCCGTCGGCCGAGTCGTGGTTGACGACGCCCTCGTCCTGCGGCGCGACGAATCCCCGCACGGTCAGATAGCGGATGGTGACATCGGCGGCGTTGCCGGTGAAGGCGTACTGGTTGACCTTCCGGCCGTCGAACACCGCGCCCGGCGCGCCGATGTAGTGGTCCCCCTTCTTGGGGATGACCTGGGCGTAGCGGTCCCGCTCCAGCTTGTGCGTGCCCGGCTTGAGCCAGAACGTGGTGTTCGGGGGGCTCTTCTTAGTCTTCGCCGCCAGGTCGCCGACCACCTTGGGGTCGACGGTGACCGCGCCCGCCGGCGCCTTCGCCGGTCCGACGGCGGGGTTGGCGCACACCCGGGCCACGGACCGGGCGGCGGACGTCGCCGTGGACGGCGCGGCACTGGGCTTCGTCGCGGCCGGGGCGCTCGACGTGCTGTCGCAGCCGGTGACCGTCAGCAGGGCCAGCACCAGCGGTGCCGCCGCCGACGCCCAGTGCCGCCTCTTGATCCTCACGCGCCCCCCTGGCCGCGGAACCCGAGCACGGTGGTGAACCCGTCCGCGCCGTCGGCGAAGCCGGTGCCGATCAGCGTGGTGGTGGGCTCCCTGCGCCCGAATCCGGCGGAGTACCAGCCCAGCGGCGGGTCCGTCTCGCCGCGATGCGCCTGCCAGGACAACTGCCCGGGCAGGTCGAGCACCGCGGAACGCTCCTCACCGTCCCGGGTCCAGGTGAGCACGGCCCGGTGCCCGACCAGGTCAGCGGCGATCGCCGGGCCGAGGTGGAACGCCAACTGCACGTCCCGGCGCGGGCTTTGTCGGCCGCTGACCTCGTCGACGATCCTCAGCTCCTGGCTCTCGACCGTCAGCTCCACCCGGCGGCGGTGCACCGAGCCCTGGTAGCCGTCGTGCTCGGCGGCCCAACGGGCCACACCTTCACCGGAGTTGTCAACGTCCAGGACGCGGCTGCGGGCGTGCCGGGTCCACAGGAACGGGCCGCCGGAGACGGACTGGTCACCGCCGTCCAGTTGCAGGGTGTTGTGGCCGAGGGTCGAGCGGAAGTACTGCCGCCACGCGGGCTGCCCGTGGTAGCAGTACGTCCCCGGGTCGGCGAGCACGTCCACCCCGTCGTGCCGGACCTCCACGGACAGCGCGTCGGCGTGGGCGTGCGCGGCGATGGACAGGAAGCCGTGCGGACCGCCGTCGCAGCGGCACCAGATCTGCTCAGGACCGCGCAGGACGGTGAGCCCCGCGTCGGCGAAGTGGGCGGGCCTGGTCGCCGGGCGGGCGGTTCCGTCCTTCGCGTACGGCCGGATAAGCGCGGCCAGCAGCGGGGTGCGCACATCGGTGCCGGTCACCGTCGGCCACCAGGCGAGCCGGCCGAACACGGCGTCCCCGGTGGCGAGCAGCGAGGCCCAGCGGTCGGTGCCCGCGCCGTCCACGACCAGACCGTGGCCGTCGTCCGCGTCCCCCTGGCGCGGTGGCCGCAGCCGGTTGTCCACGACGGCCGCGAGCGCGTCGGTCATCCGCAGCAGTACCAGCCGGATCGACGCGGGGACCGGCACGTCGGCGGCGTCCGCCTCGGCCACCGCGGCCAGGCCGAGTTCCAGCACGAGTCCGTGGTATTCGGTGGCCAGCTCGCGGTTGAGGCCGGAGTCGAAGGTGTTGGCACGCAGGTGCCGCTCCAGCGACCGCAGCGCACCGGACCGCCAACTCGCCGAGGAGGGGAACCAGTTGAACGCGCAGGACGCGGCGAACTGTCCGGCGGCCTCGGCGATGACGTGGTTGTTCGCCGAGGACCCCCGGCTGGGGAAGGCGGCCAGCCAGCGCTGGTGGTGCCAGATCTGGTTCTGCGCCACCGGGTTGTCCTCGAACAGATCGGCCGCGCCCGGCCAGCCGTCGAGGAGCCGCCGGATCCACACCCAGGACAGCAGCCGGATGCCCAGCTCGATCCCGCTGATCCAGTGCACGCCGCGAAGCGGTGGGTTGGCCGTCCACCACGACCGCAGGTGATCGGCCACCCGCTCGGCATACCGCTCGTTCCCGGTGACCGCGTAGGCGGCGGCGAGCACGGTGAGGTACTGATGCCGGGACAGCTCCCAGATCTGCTTGATGTCCCCGACCGCGTCCTCGTTCCGGTACGGCACGTCGAAGGCGTAGCCCCAGGGAGCCCGGCGTCCGGTCTTCGGGTCGCACCACCAGTCCGGGTCGTCGAGGTCGTCGCGGACCACCCCGAAGAACTCGACGTGCCCGTACATCAGCCGGTCCGCCTCGGCGACGAGCCGTTTCGCGGCGTCCGGCGGCACCGAGGCGATCGCTCCTTCGGGCAGGACCGCAGTGAACCGGGCGCCGGTCACGCTCGGGCAGTCCGGCCGCGCCGACCGCCAACGCCGCCTGCGCACGGCGTCGCCCGCCCGGCCCGCGACCTCTCCCGGTCCCATCCGGGACAGCCGTCGCAGGTACCAGCCCGCGCTCATGGTCATGGCGTCCTCGCCAGCGTCACCGGCGCGCCGCCGGCCAGGCCGGCCTGTACGGCGAGGGTGGCCGCCGTGGTGGCGACCAGCGACTCCAGCGGCACCGGCATCGGTCCGCCGGTCCGAACCGCCTTGATGAACGCGGCCAGTTCGGCGTTCTGGCCCTTGTCCCGGGCCTTGGGCAGCCGCGAACTGACCCACTTCTTACCGCCGTAGACCGAGGCACGGACGAAGTCGTCGAGCCGCAGCACCTTGCCGTCCCCGACCAGGTCCAGGGTCTCCTTGGGGAAGCCGGAGGCGCCGGTGGTGACGTAGCTGATGGTGGCGGTGGACCCGTCCGGGTAGCGCAGGACGACCTGGAGGTCCTCGTTGCCGGGCGCGGCTGTCGCGTACACCGAGACCGGGTCGGCGTCGAGGAGCCAGCTCGCCGTGTCGATGAAGTGGCCGCCCTCGCCGGCGAACCGCGAGCCCTCGGCGCCCTGTTGGAGGTACCAGCTGCCGTGCTGGAGCTTGCCCGCGTTGACGAGGTAGCGCAGGCTCGCCGGACCGGTCCGGGCGCCGAACCGCTCCCTGGCCTCCTGGAGCAGCGGCGCGAACCGGCGGTTGAAGCCCACCTGGAGCCGGTCGTTGCCGGACTCCTCCACCGCCGCGAGTACGCCGGCCAGCTCGTCCTCGGTGAGGGCCAGGGGCTTCTCCACGAACACCGTCTTGCCGGCCAGGAGTGCCTGCCGGGTCAGCTCGGCGTGCGAGCTGTGCCGGGTGACCACGAACACCGCGTCGATGGACTTGTCGCCGAGCACGGCATCGAGGTCGGTGGTCGCCTCGGCGAAGCCGAACTTCCGCTGCGCGTTGGCCGCGGACAGCGCCGTCGTGGTGACGACGGTCGACAGCTCGACGCCTTCGCGCTGGGCCAGGTGCGGCAGCAGCATCGACGTCGCGTAGTTCCCCGCGCCTACGAAAGCGAGCCGCACCGGAGTCTTGGCGGACCGGGCCGGGGCGACGGTCGTGCCGGTGCGTCGCACCTCGGGCACGGACACCTCCGGGGCCGCCGACTCCCCCTGTTCCTCCGCCTGTTCGGGGTAGCGGAACAGCACGGCCACGGCTTTCAGTTCGCCGTCCTTCAGGCGCTGGTACGTCTCGACGGCGTCGTCGAAGTCCGCGATGTGGGAGACCAGGGGTTCCACGTCGACCCTGCCGCGGGCGAGGAGATCGAGGAAGCACGCCAGGTTGCGGCGCTCGGTCCAGCGCACGTAGCCGATCGGGTAGTCGCGGCCCTCCAGCTCGTACGACGGGTCGTAGCGCCCGGGGCCGTAGGAGCGCGAGAAGCGGACGTCGAGTTCCTTCTCGTAGTACGCGTTCCAGGGGAGGTCCAGGCGGCACTTGCCGATGTCGACGACCCGGCCGCGGTCCCGTGCGAGCCGGGCGGCAAGCTCGACGGGCTGGTTGCTGCCGCCGCCTGCGGCCAGGAACACCTGGTCCACGCCGTGGCCGTCGGTGAGTTCGGCGACGGCCGCCTCCACGGCCGGGGACGCGGGGTCGCCGCAGGCCGCGGCGCCCAGGCGCTCGGCGAGTTCGCAGCGCGTCGGGTCGGGGTCGGCGCCGACCACGCGGACTCCCGCGGCGGTGAGCAGCTGCACCACCAGCTGCCCGATCAGTCCGAGGCCGATGACCAGGGCCACCTCGCCGAGCTGCGGCTCGCCCTGGCGGACGCCCTGCATCGCGATCGAGCCGACGGTGCCGAAGGCCGCGTGCCGCGGCGCGAGACCGTCGGGGACGGGGGCGTAGAGGTTCTTCGGCACCCAGTTCAGCTCGGCGTGCAACGCGTGCTCGTTGCCGGCGCAGGCCACGAGGTCGCCGACCTTCACGTCGTCGATCCCGGCGCCGACCTGCTCGACCACCCCGCACAGCGAGTAGCCCAGCGGCGTGTAGGAGTCCAGCTTGCCCATCACCTTGCGGTAGGTGGCGGGCACCCCGTTGGTGGCCACGCTCTGCATGACCTTGGCCACCTGGTCCGGCCGTGAACGGGCCTTGCCCAGCATCGACATGCCGGCCTCGGAGACCTTCATGAGCTCGGTGCCGGTGGATATCAGCGAGTAGGCGCTGCGCACCAGCACCCCGCCCGGCTTGCACCCCGGTACCGGAACGTCGAGCACCGCCAGCTCGCCGCTCTTGTAGTTCTGTACAACCTGCTTCACCAGAACTCCTGTTTTCTAAGCCGTCGTCCGAGCGCTCTGGGCGGAGCCAGAGGTCGCGTCGCGATACCAGTACTCAAGGGTCAGTACGTGCCACAGATGCTTGGAGTAGTCCGCCTGTCCGGCGGCGTCCTCGGCGACCATCCGCGCCAGCGCGTCGCGGCGCAGGAGCCCGGAGTTGACGAGCACGCCGTCGTTGACCACCTCGCGCACCAGCGGTGCCAGGTCCCGGCTCATCCAGGCGCGCAGCGGGGCGCTGAACAGGCCCTTGGGCCGGTACACGATCTCCCGGGGCAGGATCGAGGTGGCCGCCTCCTTGAGGGCGGCCTTGCCCTGCCGTCCGACGATCTTGCGGTCGCCGGGCACGGCGAACGCCGCCTTGACCACCTCGACGTCCACGTACGGCACCCGCACCTCGGTCGACGCGGCCATGCTCGACCGGTCCGTGTAGGCCAGGTTCAGGCCCGGCAGGAACATCCGGGCATCGGTCAGGCACATCCGGTTGACGAAGTCGTCTAGGTCGTTGTCCTGGTAGACGTCCGCGTGCTCGGTCAGGACGTCGTCGACCGTCCCGGCCAGATCCGGGTTGAGCAGGGCCAGCAGCTCGTCCTGGTCGTACATGGTGTAGCTGCGCCGGAACGCGGTCTCCTCGGGCAGATCGGCGAAGGAGAGGAACCGCTTCGCGAAACGCACCGACCGGTAGCCGCGCCGGGCCGAGGCCACCGGCAGCCGGTCCACGACCCCGGACACCCCGCGCCGCAGGGGCCGGGGGACGCGCTGGTAGCGCAGCGCGAGCAGGTTGGCGAAGTGCTTGCGGTACCCCGCGAACAGCTCGTCGGCGCCCATCCCCGAGAGCATCACCTTGACGCCGGCCTCCCGGGCGGCCATGCAGATCAGGTACGTGTTGATCGCGGCGGGGTCGCCGATCGGCTCGTCCAGGCTGTACGTCATCTGCGGCAGCAGGTCGAGCACGTTCGGGGCGATCTCGATCTCGTGCAGGTCGACGCCGAACTGCTCGGCGACCTGCCGGGCGTAGCGCAGGTCGTCGGGCATCGCCTCGAACTTGGCGTCCTCGGCGCGGAATCCGATGGTGTAGGCGGAGATCCCGGGCTGGTGGCGGGCCGCCAGCGCGGTCAGATAGCTGGAGTCGAGGCCGCCGGAGAGGAAGGTCGCCACGGGTACGTCGGACAGCAGGTGGCGGCGGGTCGACTCCTCGACGACGGCGTCGAGGTCCGGCTGTTCACCGGCCAGCGCCCGGTCCCGGCCCTCGGCGGCGACGTCCTTCAGGTTCCAGAAACTGCCGCGCTCCACCCGGCCGTCGGGCCGGCACCTGAGCCAGCTCCCCGGCGGGAGCTTCTCCGCCTCGCGGAACGCGCAGCGCGAGTCCGGCACCCAGTAATAGAGGAGGGACGCCACCAGCGCCGCCTGGTCCACCTCCAGCGACTTGCCGGTCGCGGCGGCGAGCGCCTTGAGCTCGGAGGCGAACATCAGGCCCTGGCCGCGCCGGAGCAGGAACAGCGGCTTGATGCCCAACTGGTCGCGGACGAGCACCAGTTCACCGGTCCGCTCGTCGAAGACGCCGAACGCGAACATGCCGCGCAGCCGGGGCAGGCAGTCCGTGCCCCAGCGCCGCCAGGCCTCCAGGAGTACCTCGGTGTCGGAGGTGCCGCGGAAGCGCACCCCGGTGGCCTCCAACTCGGCGCGGAGTTCGGGCGCGTTGTACAGCTCGCCGTTGTACGTCAGGGCGAGGCCGTCCGAGACCATCGGCTGGGCGCCGGTCTCGGACAGGTCGATGATGGACAACCGGCGGTGCCCGAGCTGTACTTCGCCGTCACCCAGGGGGTGGCCGTAGCGGCCCGCGCCGTCCGGGCCGCGGTGGGCGAGGGTGTCGGTGAGCCGGTCGGTCACGGCCTTTCCGTCCGGCCATCGGTACGTGCCCGCGATGCCACACACGTCTACCGCACCTCCTGGTCGTTGTCCGGGACCCGTGCGGCCCGTATCGGCTGCCGTTCCGTGAGCCGCCGGCCTGTCGCGTTCGGCCAGGTCGGCCGCTCGCTGCTGCCGCGCAGCGCGTTGGCCAGCCCGTCCCACAGCGTGCCGTCGGTCCGGTCGCGCGGATCGGGGTCGATCAGCACCACACCGATCACCGGGATGTGCTGGTCCGCGAGCTGCCGCGCCACGGTGTGCAGCCATGCGGCGCTGCCGTGCCCGGCCCGCACGACGAGCACGGTCCGGGAGCCGAGGTGCTGGAGGTCGGTCCACGCCGTGCCGGGTGCCACCGAGCCGACGCCGATCCGCTGCTCCTGCGGGGACACGGTGGCGGCCTTCTCGCCACCGACCACGGTGGGGTCCCCCGGTTTCGGGCGGCGCCCCGAGAGCTGCGTGCCGGGGAGTCCGTCGACGACGGTCACCGGCCCGTCCTCCCCCAGTGCCCGGGCGAGACCGAGGGCGATCACGGCCGTGCTGCGCGCGCAGCCGAGTTCCAGCAGCGACAGCGGCTCCGCCGAGCCGCGCGAGGTGCGGGCCAGCGTGGTGGCGAGCCGTTCGCGTGCCACCCGGGTCCGCCTGCGCTGCCACAACCTGCCGGAGCGGCGCGGCAGTTCGGCGATGACCGAGGCGCCGAGGTTCGCCGCGATGTCCCGGCGCAGCACGGGGCGGTCCGCGACCACCACGCCGACCGCGGCCAGCGCGAGCCCGAGGAAGAGCCCGAGGACGAGTCCGATCACGCCGTCGGTGACGAGGGCCTTGGGCAGCGAGTGCCGCACCGCGCGCGGGGCGTCCACGATCTGCGTGCCGGCGACGAGCTGGGGCGCGCCGACGCGGGCCTCCTCGGCGCGCTGGCCGAAGTCGGAGATCTGTGAGGTGAGTTCGGCCCGCCGGGCGAAGAGCGACTCAAGGTTCGCCGCGTCCTTGGGGTCGGAGTCGGGCGACCGGCCGCCGATCGACTTGTTGACGTCGGCGAGCTCCGCCTCCATACGGTCCCGCTGGTCGAGCAGGCCCTGGGCGTTGGCATTGGCGATGTCGTTGATGCGCTTGGCGTGGTCCGCGACGAACGCCTCGGCCAGTGCCTTGGCCCGGGCCACCGCTTCCGCGTCGGTCTTGCCCGTCACATCGATCTCAAGGACGTTGTTGGTCAGTCCGGTGCCCCGGTAGTCCTTCATGAAGTCCTCGGGTTTTTCCGGGGACTTGAGGATTCGCAGGGCCTGACCGGCGATCCGCGAGGTCGCCAGCAGCTGGGCGTCGGTGCGGATCAGCGTTCCGGTGTCGTTCGGCTGGTCCTCCTGATGCGCGACCAGCACCTTGGTCACGGCGGCCGGGGCGGGCGGCAGCAGGACCGCCACGGCCGCGCCGGCCAGCATGCCGAGGAGCGCCATGGCGCCCCACAGACGGCGGCGTCTGCGCACCGCGACCACCAGCGCCTGGAGGTCGAGGAGCGGGGTGGCGGCCGACGACTCCGAAATCGTGCTCGTCGTCACGCTGGATCTCCTGTCGCGTGGCCGTGTACCGCGAACGTCAAAGTGGCGTCGTCGGAAAGCCGGTCGGCGGTTTCCGTCGGCCGGGTGCGGACCGTGCCGGCGACGACGACGCCGACGAGCTCGTGGCCGCCGTCCGCGCACGCCTCGGCGATGCCGGCGAGTTCCCCGGCGGTCCAGCTCCCGGCGCCGATGACGGCGAGGGCACCGGACTCGGTGTCGCGGTCCGGCACGATCGGCCGGTCCACCGAGACCTCCACCACCCGCAGCCGCGGGTCACCGGAGGCCTCGGCGACGAGCTGTCCGGCGGCCAGCCGGGCGACCTCGTCGCCTTCCGGTACGACGACCAGCAGCCGCCGGGGGGCGGGCAGTTGGTCCCGGAGGCGGGCGCACACCCGCCGGTAGCGGATCCGCCGCTCGGCCTCGTCGCCGGACCGCTGCGGGGCCGGCGTGTCCCACGGGGTGTCGATGCCGAGAAGGCGGCGGAGCCGGGCCCGCGAGCCGTGGCTCTCGGGCCGGTGGCCGTGCCGTTCACCGGGCACGTCGACGGTGCCGAGGAACGGCGAGCCGAGCGCCGCGGCGATCTCCGGTTCGGCGCGCAGCCGGCGGCTCACCCGTGCGGCCGCGAGATGGCCGACGACCGCGAGCACGAAGAACAGCAGCGCCCCGGCGACGATGAGCTGCGTCCTCGTCGGCGCCGCCGCTCCGGTCGGCCGGGGTGCCGGCCCCATGACGACCATGCTGGCCTTGGCGCTCGCCGGGTTGGCCTCCTCCAGCTTCTTCATGGCGTCCTGCAGCCCGGTGCGCAGACCCTCCAGCTCGGTGCGGGCCTGCACGCCCTCCACGGTCTGCCCCGGATCCGCCGAGTCGGCCAGATCGGTGATACGGCGGTTGGTCTCGGCCACCTGCTTCCGCAGCGCCTCGGTCGCCGTGTCCGCCGCGGGGTCGGTGCTGCCGCCCGCGATACGGGTGGCGAAGGTGACGAACTGCTGGGCCAGCTGGTCGGAGAGCCGCTGCGCGCGCTCCGGGGTGTCGGCCGTACCGGAGACCTTGATGATGTTCCCGTCGTCCGCCTTGGCACTGACGTCTTTCTGCAGTTCGGTGCCGTTGACCCCGGTCCAGTTGAGCGCGGCGGCCGCGCGGTCGACCACCGCCGAACTGGTGGCGATGTCCACCTGGGTCAGCAGTTCGCGTTCTTCCCACTGGCCCGGCAGCAGCACCGATGCCTCTGCCGTGTAGCGCGGCGGAAGCAGCAGCACCGAGGTGCCGTAGCCGAAGAGCGCGCCCGCTACGGCGAGGACGGCGAGGAGCCGCCACCGCCGACGGAGAATCCGTCCGATCGTGACCAGGCGGATCGTGTCGTCATTCAATGGTGCGGCCTCTTCCCCGTACGGAGCGGCCCACCCGCGGACACCGGGGCTTGGTCCCGGCAGGCGGCGGCATAGGCGGCGAGCAGTGACGCTTGCGAGTTCTCCCAGGACAGCGGCCCGCTGATCCGCTCCTGGCCGATCCTGCCCATCCGGGCCCGCTTCTCGGGATCGTCGAGGAGCAGCGCGATGAGCTTGGCGAACTGGGCCTCGTCGTCGTCGGGCGCGTAGACGGCGGCGTCACCGGCGGAGACGCGCGCCTCCCGGAGGTCGAACGAGACGATCGGCCGTCCCATCGCCATGTACTCCAGGACCTTGTTCATGGTCGACACGTCGTTGAGCGGATTGCACGGGTCGGGGGAAAGGCACACGTCCGCGGTGCACAGGTAGCGCACCAGGTCGGCGTCCGGGATGCGCCCGGTAAACTGCACCTGCTCGGAGAGACCGAGCCGCCGGGCCAGCTCCACCATCGCGTCGAAGGCGTCGCCGGCGCCGACGAAGACCGCGTGCCAGTCGGTCCGCCCGAGTTCGTCGCGCAGCTTCGCGAGGGCCCGCAGGGCGTAGTCGACGCCGTCCTGCGGGCCCATGACGCCGAGGTAGCACAGCAGATGAGGCTTGCCGCGCTTCAACTCCGGCTCCGGCGGCACCGGTTGGAACCGGTCGGTCGCGGGTGCGCTGCGCACCACGAAGACGTCCTCGGGCCGCTTGCCGCCACGGCTCAGCGCGACGTCCTTGTAGCTCTCGTTCGTGGCGAGCACGATGTCCGCGGCCCGGTAGGTCCGCCTCTCCAGCGCGCACACGGCGCGGTAGAGCAGGTCCTCGCCCCGGTCGAACCGGGAGAGGTACAGCTCGGGTACCAGGTCGTGCTGGTCGAAGACGAAGCGCGCGCCGCGCCGCTTCATCCACAGGGCCGGGAGGAACAGCAGGTCGGGCGGGTTGCAGGCGTGGACCACGTCGACCGGGCCGACCTTGCGGGCCAGCCGGACCGTGTGCCACAGCGCCGTTCCGTACTCCCGCAGGTAGCCGGCCGGTCCTCCGGTGGCCGCGCGCAACGGGTAGCGGTGGATCCGCACCCCGTCGATCACCGCTTCCGGTTCCGTGTCCCGTTTCTCCCCCTGGGGGCAGATGACGTGCACCTCCCAGCCCGCGTCGCGCAGCGTGGTGCACTCCTGCCACACCCGCCGGTCGAACGGCACCGAAAGGTTCTCCACCAGGATCAGCGCGCGGCGGTTCGACCCGTCGCGGCTGACTGCGTTACCAAGCAAGGCCCATGTACCCCGGTTCGTTCCGGCGCGTGTCGGCGTCGGGAAGGTGGATGAGGTCGACGATCATCGGTCCGCCCGCATGGGGCAGCGCCGACACCACGGCAGGATCCTTGGTCCCCACCAGGCACACCTCGGCGTGCTCCAGCACCTCGTCGACGGAGTCGGCGAGCAGTTGCGCGAGATGCGGCAGCCGGCTCTCGATGTACTCGCGGTTCGCGCCGAGCAGCCGGGAGAGGCTCACGTTGGCGTCGTAGATCTTGAGGTCGTAGCCCTTGCCGAAGAGCCGCTCCGCCAGCTCGACGAGCGGGCTCTCCCTGAGGTCGTCGGTGCCGGGTTTGAAGGACAGCCCGAACAGGCCCACCCGGCGCTTGCCGGTGCGCTCGACCAGGTCCACCGCTCGCTGCAGGTGGTCGGAGTTGGAGGCCAGCACGTGGGAGAGGATGGGCACCGAGACATCGGCCCGCTGCGCCGCGTGGACCAGGCTGCGCAGGTCCTTGGGCAGGCAGGAGCCACCGAAGGCGAAGCCGGGCCGCAGGTAGGCGGGGCTGATGTTCAGCTTGCGGTCGGCCAGGAACACGTCCATCACCTGGTGCGAGTCCACCCCGAGCGCCTGGCACACCGAGCCCAGTTCATTCGCGAAGCCGATCTTGAGGCCGTGGAACGCGTTGTCCGCGTACTTGATCGCCTCGGCGGTCGGGATCGGCACCCGGAACACCTCGCCGGGCAGGCCGTCGTACAGTGCCGCCAGCGCGTCGCCGCTCGCCGGGTCGAGCTCGCCGATGACGGTCTTGGGCGGGTCGAAGAAGTCCTGCACGCTCGTGCCCTCGCGCAGGAACTCCGGGTTGACCGCGACCCCGAAGTCCACCCCGGCCGTGCCGCCGACGTTCTTCTCCAGGATCGGCACCAGCAGGTTCAGGCAGGTGCCCGGGAGCATGGTGCTGCGGAACACGACGGTCTGGCGCCCGCCGCGCTCGGCGAGCGCGGCGCCGATCTGTTCGGTGACCCGCTCCAAGTACGTGGTGCACAGGCTGCCGTTGGGCTCCGACGGCGTGCCCACGCAGATCAGCGACACCTCACTGCCCATGATCGCCTCGCGGACATCGCCGGTGGCGCGGAGCGCTCCGGTCCGCACGACCTCGGCGATGAGCTCGCCGATACGTTCCTCCACCACCGGGGCCTTGCCGTCGTTGACCAGGTCGACCTTCACCTGGTTGACGTCCACCCCGATGACCTCGTGCCCCATGCTGGCCAGGCACGCGGCCGACACACAGCCCACGTAGCCGAGCCCGAAAACGCTGACTCTCATGCCCCGTCTCTCCCCCCAGGCAGGCCCTTGCGGCCTGCGGTCCGCGCGTCGGTCGGACGACCCCCGCGCATCAGTAGGCCCCCTGCCCGTAGAGCACCGCACGCAGCGTCTTCCACAAGATCACCGTGTCCAGGGCGAGCGACCAGTCCTCCACGTAGCGCAGGTCGAGGCGGACCGCCTCCTCCCACGACAGGTCGCTGCGTCCGCTGATCTGCCACAGGCCGGTGAGCCCGGGCTTGACCAGCAGCCGCCGCCGGATGTCCGGGCCGTAGGCGGCGGACTCCTCCGGCAGCGGGGGCCGCGGTCCGACGAGCGACATCGATCCGGTGAGCACGTTGAAGAGCTGTGGGAGCTCGTCGAGCGAGTACCGGCGCAGCACCGCTCCCACCCGGGTCACCCGCGGATCCCGGCGGAGCTTGAACAGCAGGCCCGCGCCCTCGTTCCGGTCGGCAAGCGCCGCACGTGCCTTGTGGGCATCGACGACCATGCTGCGGAACTTGAGCATGGTGAACTCCCGGCCGTCCTTGCCGACCCTGCGCTGGCGGTAGAACACCCCGCCCCGGCTGTCCGTCAGCACGAGCAACGCGACGAAGATCATCAGCGGCGCGAACACGAGCAGCAGGATCGCCGCACCCATCCGGTCGACGACCCCCTTGATCGCCCGGCGGCCCCCGCTGAAGGTCGGCATGCTGACCCGCAGCAGCGGGATCCCGAGCACCGCGTCGACATGCAGGCGCGGGCCGGCCACCTCCATCAGCACGGGGGCGACGATCATCTCGGCGTCGCTGCCTTCGAGGTTCCAGGCCAGCCGCTGCAGCCGGTCCGGTGACCAGTGCGGGTCCGGTGTGACGGCGACGACACGGTAGCCGTCGTGGCGGACGTGCTTGGCGACGTCCTCCAGCAGACCTATGACCGGCACCCCGTCCAACTGGTCACCGTCGAGGCCGCCTTGCTCGCCGTCGATCCCACGGCCGTCCGTCGTGCACACAGCCTCCACCCGCCAGCCGAGATGCGGGAACTTGCGGGTGCGGTTGATCAGGTCGCGCACCGTGGCCGGGCTCCCGGCGGCGAGCACCGGTCTCAGGCACCGTCCTTCGTTGCGCTGTTTGTGCAGCCAGAGGCGGAGCAGATACCGCTCGGTCATGGTGACGAGCGCGATCGCGGGGATCGCGACGAAGATCCAGAGCTTGATGTTGCGCGAGGTCAGGGCGATCCCGCCGAGCGCCAGCACGACGGTCGCCGTGAACAGCGAGCGTCCGAGCCGACGGAATTCCTCGGCACCCTGGCCGAGCACGGCCGGAGCCCACGACCGGCTCACCGCAAGCGCCCCCAGCACGAGCAGCTGGGTGCCGAAGGCGAGAATCCCCCACTTCTCATGCCAGTTGGCCGCGTCCCGGGCCCCGAAGAAGTCGCCGATCGCCGCCACCACGAAGGCGGTGGCCACGGTGTCGCTGAAGATCACGGTACGGCGGTACCGCTGCTCCCAATCGGTCGCGGGCTGGCTGATCGCCCCGTCCGCCAGACGCCCACGCGCCGACGGAAAAGGGCCGACTATTCCCCCCTGCCGCACAGAACCCCCCAAGGTCCCCAGTGGTTCGGCGTCTCCGCCTCACACTGTTTTCGCCCCCTGCGGAAGGTCCCCGCCTCCCGCACTGTGCCTCCCCTCGGGAGGCCCCCCACTGCGCTGTTCCCCTCAGAAGGCCACCGCCCCCGGCGTATGGCATCCCGGCTGTCTCAGAGTTATGTGGTCAACCCCCTGGCGACAGCGAACTCGCAGGTCCTGCCAAGCTCCTGAGGTACGCGGAAACCCGTCGAAACCCCGGATGCTCCCCACGCCCCAAGTCCCTCTACGACTCCAAGTACCGCTCACCCCCACGTCAGGCGCGAGAGACGCGGCTACTGGCCGTCTACACCGCCGGACCCATAGACCATCATTTGTCGCTTGGTGTCCCACCATGCGAAAGCACGGTCAATCTAGACCATCTACGCCCGCCTGAAGAGAGGTCTGTGTGGACTTTGTGCTGAATATTTGCAGGCGGGTCCACAGATCGGCGACCGCCTGCGGGTGCCTTGGTGACGGAAAACGTGCCTTGCGCCCTGCGGCGGCGGGAGTTGTCCGAGCTGACGGCACCGGCAACCCGAGGCGTCCCGGCGCCGATCGACGGCACCCGGGAACAGATCTTCATCGCCCTGTTCGCGCAGGCAGACGCCGAGGACGACCTCGACCGGGCCGTCGCCGTCGACGCCGAGATCGCGCGCACCGACCAGCACGCGTCCGAAGCCCAGGCAAACCGACCCCGACCGTGTCGGGTACCCAACCGGCCAACTCACATGCCTGCGTGGCGTACTCCTCGCGAGCCGTCCGACCCCACCTCAGGAGGCAGGGTTTGCCCGCAGTGGTGCCGCAAAGGCCGATCGGATCGCCACACGCGAACGCCGTGGCGGATCCGATGGCCGGTCACCGGCCTTCGCCGGTACGTCCCCAACTGGCCCCCACGGGAGCGGGATCGACGAGGAGCGGCCGGAACCAGCGCGCAGGCGCCGATCCGCGGTCCGGCGCTGCGCCCTCCGGGCAACCGGGTTCAGAGGTAGGGCAGTTGGACGCTCCGACCGTGCGTGACCGTTTGATACCGGATCTGATCGGTGCGGGTCTCACCAATCGGCGGATCGGCAGGCGTATCCATCTGTCGGAGAAGACCGTGAAGAACCACATCCCGCGGCTTCTGGCGAAACTCGGGGTGGCTCCCCTGTCTCACGAGGACGCGTGATCCCGCAGGGCCGCGCCGGCGCCGGTCGGGAAGCGGTACGCCCCGACATAGAAGGGTGCCGCTCTCGGGCGGTGCGGCCAGGGTGAGTTCACCGCCCCGGTGTCCGCCTTCGCCGATTCCGGCGCCGTCGTCGGTGATGGTCAGTGTGAGCCGCTCTTCGCTCTGCACCGCCACGACTTCGTCCGCTCCGCCGTCTTAAAGGCACAGGCCCGCGGACCGAAGATCGTGGACCGGATGATTCCGATGGTGGTGTCGAGGTCGTCGACCGCCCGGTCGATCCGCTCGGTTGCTTCCGGGTGCGCAACGAAGCGATGCGCGCTCTGCAGTGTCGTTCCCGTCGACGAACAGCCTGCGGACACCCGGTGCACCCGGCTGGTCGTCGACCGTTCCCGGTCGGGGAGCCGCCGGCGGGCCGGCGCCGCGGCCCGTCGGCGACGCCGTGCGCAGCGCCCGCCGCGATGACCTCACGCACCCACGCCGTGTCCGGCAGGGCGGGGACGCCGGCGCGTTACGCGGTGCCCGCGGCGGCCGTGTCCGGGTAGTCCGGCGGAGTCGCCCAGCCCAACAGGATGCCGGCGATGGTCGCGAGCGCGTGGTTGTGGATTTTCGCCGCGAGGGTCTCCAGGAGCCGGAACACGGTGTAGTAGGCGCCCGTCAGGACCGCGGTGACCACGCTGGCCACCGCCGTCGAGTCGAAGGTGACACCGATACGGACCAGCAGGGTCAGTACGAGTCCGGCGACGATCGGTACGACCGTACGCATGAAGCTGACAAAGAGGTTCACCGGGAGAGTCCTTTCCGTGCCTCGTGGTTCCGGGTGCCGTCAAGGGGCGGTGTCGAGGTGTACGACGACCTTGCCCACGGCCGCCTCGATGGCCGCGGTGATGGACGAGACCAGGGCGGCGGGGTCGATGGTCTTGTCGAACTTCGCGATGGCGGCGGCGAGTTGGGTGATGGCCGCGCTCTGCGCCGCCTCGGTCGCCTGGACGGCCCGCAGGCGGAGGTTGGTGTCCTTGACGTAGGACTGGAGTTCCCAGAAGGGGTTGGTCTTCGCGTCGGGGGCGTCGGCCGGGGCGGCGATCAAGCCGTCCATGGTGAGTACCGCCTTCGCGGAAGCGGTGGCGATCTTGGTGATGTCGGCGGCGGTGAGCGGCATGTCGGTCTCCGTTCCGGCGGCCCACGTGCGCAACGCGGACTCGCTCAGGTAGCAGATGGATCGGTCGAGCGGGGTCGAGGTGAACTGCCAGAACAGCGGCGTACGGCCGGCCGGGGCGGGCCGCGCGTGTGCCTCCGCCTGTGCGTAGGTCGCGGCACCGGACCAGGGGTAGGCCGGGTACCACAGCGGTGCGTCGGTGGGAGCGTGGCCTGCGGTCAGATCGCTGCCCGAGGTGTAGACGCCGACGCGCTGGCCGGGGAACGCGGCCTGGACCGCTTCGATCCACGCCTCGGCGTAGGACAGGATCCCGGCCGCGGAGACACCCGCGTAGTTGGCTCCGTCGGACCGGCGTTCCAGGTCGAGCCAGTGCACGAAGCCTGGCCGGGCATGGGCTTTCACGGCGGCCACGTAGTTGGCCGCCTCGGTGTTGGCGCTCTGGTTCGGCCAGCCGAAGTGGTAGGCGCCGGGGACGAGTCCGGCGTCGATGACGCCGGTGATGTGCTGGGCGAAGCGGGTGTCGTGGGTGTGCTCGCCCTCGCTGGCCTTGGCGAAGGCGAAGACGACGCCTTCGGCCTTGCGGGCGGTCCAGTTCTGGGCTGTCTGGTAGGTGGAGACGTCGACGCCACGGCATGTGGCCATGTCGGCATTCCCCTTTCGGGTCGTCGTACGGCGTGGGTGGTGGCCGGGTCCGGTCGGCGGCCCGTGTGCCGGACCCGGCCGGCCTTCGCCCGATGGCCGAAGGCCGACCCGGCCGGTCCGGTCCGGCGGCGGTCCGCCGTCGCGCCCGGGACCCGTTGGTTCAACACGGGCTTCTACGGGTCGTGAGCTTTCGCTCGTCGTGGGAACGATGGCAGGCACCCCGTGACCGGGACGTCACCGCCGTGTCAACACGACGCCGACGGACCGGGCCCGGTCATTCCGGGCGGTCGTGCCGCTCGGGTGTCGCGGCCAAGGGCGACGGGGTGCGGGCGGCGCCTCTGGCGCGGTACGGGATCATGCCGGCGAAGCGTGCCGAGGGTTCGATGCCCAGCTCCGCGCGGAGCAGCCGCCGGAACGCCTCGTAGTGCCGGATCGCCTCCACGACATTGCTCTCGGCCAGATGCACGGTCACCACCGCGCAGTGGGCGCTCTCGCGGAGGGGCTCGATCGCGACGCAGGTGAGGGCGGCCTCCAGCGCGAGTGCGAAGCAGCCGCGCCGGGTGTGCCGCGCGCTCAGCGATTCGAGTGCGTGCAGGCGGAGTTGGCGCAGCCGCTCGCGCTCGGACCAGATCCACTCCTCGTCCCATCCGGGGAGCAGTTCGCCTCTCGCCAGCAGGCCGAGCGGAGGCAGCGCGTCGCCCGGATCGTGCGCGCAGCCGGTCAGGCGCAGGGCGGCCCGGGTGAAGTCGTCGACGTCGACGGAGACGCCGTCCGCGAGGTACAGGGTGTCGCCGTCGCTGCCGACCGCCGGGTACCGCACCCGGCGCAGCCGCCAGAGCGTCGTACGGAGGCTGCCCTGCGCGTGCTCCTCGGTGACGTCGGGCCACAGGGTCCCGGCGACCACCGATCGGGGCGCGCGCTGGTGCAGTCCGAGATAGGCCAGCAGCCGCTGCTCGTTGGCCGGGACGGCGATGCCCCCCTCGGTGCCCTCCAGCCTGAAGGCGCCGAACAGACGCAGCACGGCGAGCCCCGGGGGCTGTTCCGTCGTGCCGTGTCTTCGTGGTTCCGCGGTCAGTTCGTTCCAGGCCATCGCCGTCCCCGTCTCCCCGTGTGGCGACCGCCGGTTGAGCGGCCCCCGTGTGCTCAGGCCGCCGTTGGCGCGGGTCTGAGACGACCAGCGTGGCGAGGTGGGACAGGGTCTGTCATATGCCGTTCCGCTCATCGGACCGGACCTGGTCGGCCGCCCGTGGGGTCACGGGCTCGGCGGCACGTTGGGGTACGGGAGGGTGAGGAGGTCGCCGGGAGAGAGTCCCAGGTCGTAGAAGAGTTCACGGTGGATGACCCAGGCGATGGTGTTCCGTGTGGTCTGGTCGAGGAGCGGGATCCGGTCGATCGCCGCGAGCATCGCGGCGTACAGCTGCCCGGTGCTCACCTGGGTGTCGCCGGCCCGGCGCCGTGCGATCGCCCAGTTCTTCCAGTGCTGGTCGAACGCCGTGTGGACCCAGGTGGGGAGCAGCGCGGTGAGGGCGTCCCGGCGGCTGTAGCCGGGCACGTCCCGCAGGAAGGAGGTCGGGCCGGCGTGCGCCGACTGGACCTGTGCGCCCGACACCCCGTACGCGCCCCGGACCGCCGGCGCGTCCGCGTGCCGCTGCACCGCGAGATCCGCCGTGCCCGGCGCGCCCTGGGGACCGGTCAGCCCCGCCGCCCGCGCGTCGGCCGCGGCAGCCGCCGGGCCGGTGCCGCTCGGTGCCGCCGCCGGCAGGTTGGCCAGCTCGTCGCTGATCTGCGCGAACACTGCGTCGGTGGTGAGCGTGGGCTCGGTCAGGTCGAACCGGCGGGTGATGGGCGCGGGTTGCTGGTCCGGCGCTGGCGGGCGTGGCCCCTGCGTGCGGGGCGGCGCGGCCGGCGAGGGGCTCGTTTCGGCGGGCGCGGGTGAGGACGCCGCCACTCTGGTCGCGGGCAGTGCCGTGTCCGTGCCGACCATCGCCCGGTCCACGCCGACCCGCAGCGCCCACGCCCGCGCCCACCCTAGGATGCCGCCCGGGGCGGACGGCGCCCCCGGCGGGGGTACTTCGGCGGCGGGGAGCCGGGGCGAGGCGGGAATCTCCTCGGGCGCGGGGGCCCGGCCGCCGGCCGTCGGGAAGGATGCCGCCAGCGCGGCGAAGGTGAGCGGCCCCAGCCAGGTCTGTACGGCCCTCTGGGCCCGTGCGTACTCGATGGCCACCTCGTTCACCCGTGCGAACGTGACCGGTCTGCCGTGCGACTGCTCGGCGTTGAGCCAGCGAAGGACCTCCGGCATCGCGGAGACCATGAAGGTGCAGGAGTCCCGGTCGTTGGCGGCCGCCTCGTGCGCGGGCCCGAGCGCGTCCCGTCGTCCGTTCTCGAACCGGTCCAGCTTGCGCACGAAGGCGGGAGGATTCCTGCGCCAGATGTCTTCCTTGATCTTCTCCGCGAGCTCGTGGGCACGGTTGTGACGGGTCGTCCAGTACGCGATCCAGATGTCGTACATCTCGTCGGCCGTAAGGATGTTGTGCGGGTTCGCCGGATCGCGCGGCGACGGTCGGGGGCCGGTGGCCGGGGCCGGCGACGGGGAGGCCACCGGTATGCCGACCTTTTCGCCGGCGTTGTCGTAACTCGGCACGGCGTGAAGGCCGCGGTCGTCCCCGGCGGCGCGCTCGCGGGGCCGGGGACGGTGACGCCCCGGCGGTGACGGCATCTCCCCGGGCGCCATGTCGCGCACCGCACGGCGTACCGCCGCCAGGACCGTGGCGCTCAGCCCCTGGCCGTCCCGGGCCGACAGGCCCTCCGGCAGCGTGATGTCGGTGGGCAGGTGGTAGCGGCGTCGCATGGCCTTCGACCTCCGGGTGGGCAGGGCATCGGTTCGCTGTTCATGGGATCCGCACTCCGGCGCGCAGGCGGTAGACCGCGCTGGTGTCGTCGGCGGTGATCTCGAAGACGATGTCCGGGTGGAGCGCGCTGAGCCGGCTCAGCACTCCGGCCCGGGGGCCGCCGCCCAGCCCCGCCGCGCAGATCGAGCAGACCTCCTGGTCGACGCGGATGTGCACGGTCCTCCCGTGCGCGGCCTCCCGCTCGGCGGCCGTGAGGCGGGACAGGCGTGCGTCCAACTGCTGGCCGAGAGCCTGCTCCGCGTGGCCGTGCGCCTGCGGGACGACGACGCCCTCCGGCGGCCTGATGTCGTGTGCGGGGTCGTAGGTGCCCAGGGCCCGGGGCGACCCTCCGGAGAAGCGTTCGCCGCTCAGCGCGGGGATGTCCGAGCGGGCGACCGCGATCGTTCCCTCGTATCCGGCCGCCGCCTTGGCGGTCGGTGGCACGCTCTGTTCGCCCGCCTTGGTCCGGCGGATCCGCCAGCCGGCGCGCTCCCGGGTGGAGGGTTCGCGCAGGCCCGCCTCCTCCAGGCGCCGCCGCTCGGCCTCGACGGCGGCGCGTGCCTCGCCCAGGTCCTGGCGAAGCCGATCCTGCATCGCGGGGTCGGTCGGACGCTCGGGCCGGAAGGGTCTGCGCCGTCCGCCCTGGCGTTCGTCGAGGTGTTCGGCGGCGACCGGGTCGTGAGCCTCGCGGGCGCTCAGTTGCTCGTCGCTCGCGGTCTCGTACCACTTGCTCGTCCGTCCTGCCTCCGGGTCCGTCGCGGCGGCCTCGTCGAGTTCCTGCCGGGTCTGCCAGTGGGGCGGGGCGTCGCCGCCGGTCCTCAACCCACCGGACGGGGGCCCGGCTTGACCGCCGACGGACTCCGCCGCCGTCCTCTCGGCCGAGGTCTGCCCGGGTGCCGGAGGGCGCCAGGCCCGCATCTCCGTCAGAACCCCCTCGAACGCGCCGTCGCCGGCGGCCCGTTGGGCGGCGAGCCGGTCGATGTACCCCATGAGGGTGGCCTCGTCCATCCCGCGCTTCGTGCCGAGGTCGGCGACCTCCCGCACGCGCCGGAAGGCGAGTTCGAGTTCGGCGCGCTCGGCGCCGGTCAGACCTGTCACATCGCCCAGGAGCACGAGCAGCCGGGCGTCCTTGCGGAGTTGGGTGAACCTTCGCGCGCCGGTCCTGACCGCGTAGTAAAGGGCCTTGAACAGTGCGGTCGGGTCCCCTCCCGCGAAGGCCCGGCCGAGGGCCTGGCCGAACGCCCGCTTGAGGTCGAGTGCCGCCGCGGCGTGCGCCCGGAGCGCGGCCCTCACCTCGGGTCGCAGCCCCTCGACCGCGTCGATCCGTTCGGTGAGCGTCCTGAGCCGGGCCGCGGCGGTCTCGGCGTCGGTGGCGGCGGCGAACTCGCGCAGCGGCGCCTCCAGCGCGGCCATTCCCTTCGCCGATTCCTTCATCAGCGCGGCCACCGTGCTGTTGAGGTCGAGCGCCGCCGCCGCGACGGCGATCCCGACCCAGACGAGCGACGGCTCCTGGTCGACGAACGACAGCCGGTACTCGACGGCCTGCTGCCGGTACTCGTCGATCGCCTCCACGGCCTGGTAGGTGCTCAGCGCCGTGTTCGCGAGCAGCGCCGCCGCGGCGACCCAGCCGCCGCCGGGCACGAGTGCCGCGAGGACCAGGGCGAGGATGCCGAGGACGACGGCCGAGAAGATGTGCGCGGACGGCTTGTGGTCGCGGATGATCCAGGCGTAGACGGTGTCGTCCTGCACACCCTGGTGTTTCCTCGCCGCCTCGATGAGCTTCGGCTCGCTGAAGACGCGCTCGCGGTCCTGCTCGAACTCCGCCCGGGCCGTCGCCGTGTCCGACAGCCGTTTCTGGACGAGGTCGAGCAGGTAGCGCTGGGCGGCCTGCGCGTCGAGTCCGGTGAGTCTCCTGCGGTCGGTGTCCCGGCCGAGCCTCTTGGGGTCCACGAGCGGGTCGCCGCCGGAGCCGGTCACCACCGCCTGTTCGGCCGAGGCCCAGGAGGCGTCGGACTGCACGAGGAGGCGGTCGGTCTCGGCCGCGTTGGCCTTCAGTTCCTGGACGGGCAGTGTCTCGGCCTGCTCCAGCAGGTTCTCGGCGAGCGACCACTGCGTGGCGGCGTTCGCGTAGTCGCCGGCCGCCGTGGTTCTGGCGATGCCGGCGAGCATCTTCTCGACGTTGCGGATGTCCTGGAGCCTGACGCGTTCCTCGTGGAGGGTGTGGTCGTAGTAGGCCAGGATGTCGGTGCCGAGGGTGGCCGCCTCGTTCCGGAAGCGGATCCGGTAGGCCTCCATCGCGTCGAGGAACGCCCGCTCGTGGGGGAACCGGTGGCGTGCCAGCGCGGCCGTCAACCCGGCCTCCGCGTCGATCAGTTCGCCCACGAGGGCGGCGGCCTCGACGGAGGAGGCGGCCTCGTCGGCGTACGCGGTGCTCGCTCTCAGCTCGTTCCTCCGGGCCCAGAGGAGGTACAGGTCCTCGCATCCGAAGAGCGCGCTCGCCGCCTCGTCGGTGTGGCGGGCGTCCGACCCGTGTTTCCGCTCGGCTTCCAGGTACCGGTCCACGGAGGCGTCCAGTCGGGCCCAGTCGTCCGTCGTCGAGTCGACCCGGGCCAGGTAGTCCTTGCGCTGGGCCTCGGTCAGGCCGGTCAGCCTCCGCGCCAGGCGGAGTACGGTCCCGTAGTCCTTCGGGGTCATCGGCCGGCCGCCCGCGAAGAGGATCTTCCTGACGTCGTCGGGCAGGGCGGCGATGTCCCGGCGCAGGCCGTGCTCGTGCAGGACGTCGGCGCGGGCCGCGAGCCAGCGGGCCCGCAGGACTTCGTCCTCGGGGCCGGTGCCGAGCTTCGCGTCGGGCGCGAGACCGTTGTCCCGGCGGAACCGGTCGTCCGCCGACGCGTTGATCTCGGCCCGCTCCGCCTCAGACAGCCGGTCCAACGCGGTCTGCGTGACGTCGGTGACGTGCAGTTCGATGAAACCCCGGTCGGCGTCCTGGACGGTCGCCGACCGTCCGCGCGCGTTCTGCCAGTGCCACAGGGGCAGCCGCCGGTTCACCTCTGCTTCGTCGGTGGCCCGGTAGTACTGCCGGACGAACTCACGCAGCAGTTCCGATGCCGACATCACGCCTCTCACCCGCAGCCGGAACAGCCGCGCCCGCCGCCGGGCCGGGGTCCGCGCGCCCTCGCGCACCGGGACCGCGACCGGGTGACCGTTGTCGTCGTAGGAGGGAACGGCGTATCCCCCGGCGCCGTTCCGGCCCGGTTCGTACGGGTCCCGGATCTCCGCGGACGTGGCGCCGCGGTGACCGTGCCGGTCGGCCAGCAGGCGTTCGGCCTCGGTCAGGCGGGCCGCGACCGCGCGGGTCAACGCCCGTCCTGCCGCCTCCAGTTGGTCGTCGGTGGGCACCCCGACGATCCGCAGGGTGATCGGGACGTGGCACTCGATCCGCATGGCGCCGGCTCAGCTCGCGGTGTAGGCGAGTTGGACGGTCGCGAGGCTGGTGGCGACGACCACCTGGATGGCCGATGCGGTGGCCACGACGCAGTAGCGGTACGTCTGGAGATCCACGGCGGCGAACGCGGCCTCGACGGGCACGGTGATGTCGTACGGGTTGGTGATGGCGGACGTCGCGGTGCCGATCTCGGCCAGCTTGTCGGGAGCGGCGCTCGCGTTGGCCAGCGGGGCCCTGATCAGGGCGATGCTGAAGGTGGCCGGAACGCCGTGCCAGATGCCGATGGCGCGGAACGAGACCAGCCTGATGTTCGACGGCAGGCTGAGGCCCATCACCGCGACGCTGTCGGCGGCGGTGACGGACGGATACAGCGCTCCGGTCTCGTCGTAGAGCCAGCCGTTACCCGTACTCGGCAGTGATACGAAGTCGAGGCCGGGCGTGAGGAGTTGCTGGCCGGTCGGCGCGCCGACGGGCTGGGCGAGCGCGGTGTCGATCTCGGTGACCACGCCGGCCGCCTGGTGGAGGTCGCTCGTGATCGCGTCGAACCGCACGTTGAAGCCGTTCGGTCCGTCGGCGGTGATGCGGCTGACGTTGTCGATCCAGTCGGTCGGCTTGAACGTCGGGGTGTAGCTGATGTCGGTCACAGGTGTCCCTTCCCGGTCAGGACGGCGGGGCGAAGGTGAGATGGACGGCCTCGATCGACATGCCACCGAAGAGGACGGTCTCGAAGGTCGCCGTGAGGACGTAACGGAAGACGCTGGTGTCGATCAGGGCGCGTGGCACCGACACCGGTATCTGGAGGTCGAGGGGCCCTACGGCCACGATGTTGTCGTTGACCGCCAGCGGTTCGGGGTCCGGGGGCGGGGAGACCAGCCGGAGCGGTGTGCGCGCCAGCGAGATGCTGCCGCCGACACTGTGGGAGGAGCCTCTCGTCAGCGCGCCCACGACCCGTACCGACGTCAGCCGGAGCCCGTTTGGCAGGGTCAGGTTGGCCACCCCGGTCATGGCGACGGAGTTGGCATGGACCACGCCGTTCGCGTCGTAGCCCCAGGCGCCCCCTGACAGCAGTCCGGTGGGTCGCAGGGTCGGGGTGAAACTGAGCCGCTGCGCCTGCGGGGCCGGTGCGGTGTTCGACGTGTCGATCGCCGTGCCGATGCCGGTGACGACAGTGGACAGGTGGGCCAGGTCGCTCGCGATCGCGTTGAAGCGGACGTTGAACCCGTTCGGACCGGCTGCCTCCACCCGGTCCTTGCGGTCCTCCCAGGGGACATGGTGGAACGTCGGGGTGTAGCTGATGTCGGCCACGATGTCTCCTAGCTGCTCGTGTAGGCGATCTGGAAGGCGGCGAGAGTCACCGTGGTGCCACCACCACTCCTGAAGGCGGCCTGGATGATGTAGCGGTACGTCGCGGTCTGGGTCACGGCCATCGTCGGATCCACGTCCGTGGACCTGTCGAACGGGCCCGTGTCGCCGCCGACCGACGCCAGTACCTCCGGAGTGCCGCCGGGGATCTTGACCCGGGACAGGGAGATGCCCAGCCCCTCCCCGTTGTTGTCGACCTGGCCCATCGCGCGGAACGACGTCAGGAGGGCATTGTCGGGGAGCGCCACCTCCATCAGTCCGTAAAAGACGTCATCGCCCGACGCCGTGGCCGCACCGCTGGCGGTGATTCTCCAGGCGAGGGGGTCCCCCTCGGCCCACAGCAGCAGCGGCGCCAGAGTGAGCACATGTCCGGCAGGCCCGGTGCCGCGCCGGTCCAGGGCGGTGTCGATCTGGCCGACGACGGTGGACAGTTGACGCAGATCGCTCTCGATTGCGCCGAACCGGGCGTTGAATCCGTTCGGTTCGTCGGCCCTGACCCTGTCGCCGTCGGGACCGTCCACGAACTCCTTGTGGACGAAGGTGGGTTGGAAGACGATGTCAGCCATCGGCGGGCCTCCTCGCTCGGGGCGGCAGCGGGCCGCGGACACGGAACCTCGGGTAGGTGTAGTCGGGGTTGGCCTGCGAGAGGTCACCCTGGAGTTCGACCACGTGGGCGCGGATCGCGGCGGTGTTGACCTCCACACCGACGGGATGCAGCACGTTGAGGATGTTCATGATCAGGTCGTGCTGGTCCTTGGTGATGACCGTCTTCGCGGTGTCGAGCTCCGGCCGCAGCCGGACCTGGAAGGTGTACGGGACCGCCTGCCCGCCGATCAGATAGCTCGCCTGCACCCAGGCCGTGCCGGCCGCGTCGGCCCGCAGGGTGACGGTCTGCCGGGTGCTGGACGCCACCGTGATCGCGGCGTCGTCGTACGTCCCTGATGCCCAGCCCAGACGCGGTCCCTCGCCGGGGAACTGGCCGATGAGACCGGCGGCGGCGAGGGTGGCGGGCGACGGGGTCGCGGTGAGGTCCATGGTGGCGCCCTCGTCCAGTTCGATGACGGCGCCCTGTTCGACGCCGGAGGGCCCGCGCACGGCGACGAGTTGCCCGGGGGCCTGGCGCACCTCCAACTCGTCGCCGCCGCGCCGGAGATACCCGAAGCCGACCGCGAACGCGGCCCCGGCCAGCGCACCGGCGTCCAGGGAGCCGTGCCGCAGGACGAGCCGGCGTCCCGCGGCGGCGGCCGGGTCGGGAGGGTCGCCGGTGTCGTCGAAGGCGGCGGTCACCGTGAGCCGTCCCTCGACCGACCTGCGGGCCAGTTCGGCGAGCAGGGCGTCCAGGAGTTCGGCGACGGCGGGTTGCATGAGACGGGCGGCGTCGCTGCCGTAGTCGACCCGGGTGTCGTCGTGGCGGATCAGGAACGCCCGGTCGAAGTAGGTTCCCGGGCGCTCCACGCTCGACGCGGGCACGCCGCGCGTTCCGTCCGCGGCGATCGTGGCGCCGTCGTCGAGGCCGGCCAGGCCGACCCGCAGTGTGCGGGTCGCCGACGCCGAGACCGTGTGTCTGCCCCGGGCCACGTCGGCCTTGACGATCAACTGCCCGGGGGCGGTGGCCACCAGCGACGCGGTCGGGTGCCGGGACCCGGCCCCGCTCTCCGGCGTGAGCGTGCCGCGCCCGGAACCACCGGGCACCACAAGCCAGTTCAGGAAGGCGTCCGCGGGGGGCGCGGGGCGCAGGGACAGGGTCACCGCGGCGCCCTGGTCCAAGTCGGCCGGGACAGCGCCCGTCGGGCCAACTGCCTTTGGAGTGACGGCAGTTGAGGTGAAAATGACCGGCGTGACGTCGATCCTGAAGTAGTCGCCCAGCGCGATCGCCGCGTAGACCTCCCCTGCTCCGGCCCGGTAGGCGACGTAGTCGAAGCCCGCCCGGTGGGCCAGCGCCGCGAGCCGCCCCGGCGGCACCGAACTGTGACCGAGGAGCACCGCCCGGCCTGTTGCCCGCAGGTCGTCCGCCAGGGGGTCGTAGGCGGCGTCGACCAGCAGGCGGCCGGGCGGTGCGGTCTCGGCGCCGGCCAGGGTGACCAGCCGGTCGAGACACTCGGCGACCCCGACCTGGACCAGGTGCGGGTCGGCCGGGGCCGACGCCGGGGTGAAGTCCACCCCGGCGTGGTCGTAGCGGAGCAGGTAGGCTGGGTCGAAGGTGTCCTCCTGGGCGGCGGTGCCCACCGCGCTCGCCTCGGTCGTACGGCGCCGTCCGGTCACGTCGACGCTCTCGCCGGGCAGCAGGGCGTACGGCCGGATGTGCACGAGCCGGGTGCCGCGGACCAGGGTGGCGTTCGTGTCGTCGACCACCAGCGCGTCGCGCTGCCCGGCGATCCGTCCGGCGAGCCGGTTGAGGAGGGCGGTGAGGTTCGCCGGGGTCGGCAGGGTCCAGCGGCGGAACAGTTCGAGCCGGCGGCGGTAGTGGTCGTCGTCCTCGCCGAGCACGGGTGCGAAGCCGGTCCGCGCCACCGAGCTGATCCGCACCTCGTCGACGACCCCGCGGAAGCCGCCGCCGGCCGCGCCGATGCGCAGTGGGGCGGTGTTCACGACCGCGCCGAGCGGGTACAGGAACCGCCAGTCCCGCAGCCGTCCGTCGAGGTACAGGTCCACCCGGCCGGTGGTCCTGTCGACCACCGCCGCCACCTGGGTGAACGCGTCGGTCGGCAGGGTGGTGTCCGCGAACAGGGTCACGTCGTGGTCCGGGTCGCCGTCGCCGATCGTGAACCGCACGTTGCGGGCCAGGCCCCGGCCGAAGTTGCCGACCGCGAACTCCCAGCCCGGGCCGCGTACTTCGGGGTCGGCGCGCCGACTGAGCACCGGCCCGTCGTGGGCGTTGGGGTCAGGGGCCGGATCGGGGTCGGGAGCCGGGTCCGGGCGGACGAAGCACTCGAAGGTCGCGTCGTCCCTCTCCCCGATGTCGAACGCGGCGTCGGGGGCGACCACGATCGCCGCGTCGGCCGACCGGAAGCCCATCGCCCGGCCGTAGCGCCCGGGGAGGCCCACCTGCACCGGGCCCTGGAGCACACCGTGGTGCGCGGTCCGGCCCGGGTACGCGGCGGTCACGTCCGCCACCTGCGGAGTGGCACCGGGGGCGTCGTCGAGGTGGTGGAGCGCCACGGTGTCGGTGTCGAACCCGTAGGGCAGCGCGGGGAAGCGCGGTACGCCGAGGTCGGCGCCGATCAGGTCGAGGCTGAGGCCCAGGGCGGACGGCAGGTGCCGCTGGGCCAGGGTCACGGCCGCGTGCCGCCGCAGCCGGTCGCGTTCGGCGCCGGTGACCCACAGCAGTTTGGCCGTGGTGCCGAGCAGCGCGGTCAGCGTCCAGCAGTCCTGGGGCCGGTTGTCGAACGGCGTCGGCGCCATGGTGAGCAGGACCAGCCGGGCGGTCGCCGTGATGGGCTGCTCCAGCAGGAACGAGGTGCCGGTCACCGTCCCGGCGGGCACGGTCAGTTGCCGGTCCACGGCCCGAGCGCCCGGCTCCTGGTAGGTGATCGTCACCGTGGTGTCGACGTCGATGTCCCGGGTGGTGGTGAGGACGTAGCGGGGCTCGGGCGCCGCGCCGAAACGGGCCTCGTGGTCGGCGAAGTCGTAGCTGTCCACCGCGGCCTGCGAGCTGCCGAAGAGCTGGAGACGCAGCTCGAGTGTGTCCGCGCCGCGGGCGAACGGTGTGGTCAGCCGGCGCGCCATCGTGGTGACGGCGAGCGTGGGCGCGGGTGTGACGGCCTCGGTGGTCATCCGGTCACCACCGTCACGTCGAAGGCGTTGCCGTCGACCACGAAGGTCGCCAGTTCCGTCGGGCCCATGACCAGGTTCTCGCCCACCGCGCCCTCCGCGAGCACGCGTTGGAACGGCACGTCGCCGAAGGTGATCCGGCCGAACGCGGCCGGTGCCCTGCGCAGGTGCAGCCCCTGGACGTCGAGCACGCCCGGCTGCTCGACGAACGCGCTGACCACCTGCGCGTACAGGACGTCGCCGCCCAGGCGCAGTGCCGCGATGTCCGTCGCCAGGCGCCGGCGGACCGAGGAGAGCAGGGCGACGCCGTCCGAGCCGGGTGCGATCACGAGGGTCGCCCGGACCCCGACCTCGATGTGGTCGGCCTCGACGATGTTGGCGTGGATGCCGATCGGCCGTACCGCGTCGACCGCCGTGCTCACCCGCTCGAAGATGCCGGGCACGGGCCCGGTGGTGTGCCAGGGCCAGCGGAAGTCGTGCGCCACCACGACGGTGAAGAAGTACGGCTGTCCGACGCGGCGTTCGCTGCTGAACGCCCGTTGGTCGAAGTTGAACAGGTCGAAGTAGCTCTGCGACACGTCGACTCCGCCGAGCGGGTCGGACAGGACGACGTCGAGGACGCCGGCGACCCTCAGGGCCGCCTGCGCGACGGCTTCGACCGTCCAGAGGTTGCGGGCGATCCCGAGGAGCCGGCCGCGGTAGGTCGCGTCCGGTTCGTCCTTGGTGCCGCCGCTCGTCGCGGCCCTGTTGGTCACGTCGAAGTCCGCGGGCCCGAAGTCGGCCAGGTAGACGGACCGGTACGTCGGGTCGATGCCGGTGATCGTGTCGGCGTCGACGTCGCCGCCGGGTCCCGGCTCGAAGGCCACCACGCCGACGTCGGCGGTGGGCGTTCCCTGGTCCAGCACTACGGGTGCCACCGTGCCGAACGCCCGGACGGGGTCGGCCGTCACCAGGACGGCTCCTTGGGGCAGGACGTAACTCCGGCCCTGCACACCGTCGTCGAGCGTGACACTGACGGTGCCGGTGCTCGCCAGCGACGCGCGTTCCAGGCCGGTGTCCTCGCCGAGCAGGTCGAGGGCGTCACCGACCGCCGTGGACAGGAAGTTGGCGTAGTACAGGTCCTCCAGCCGCTTCCACAGTTCGCCGTCCTCCGCGGCAGCCGTCTCCAGGATCTTGCGCAGCGCGCTGGTACTGGTCAGGTCCGCTCCGGGGAACGCCGCCCTGGCCCGGTCGAAGGACTCGCTGAGAATCACGTCGACGGGCTTGAGGACGAACCCGTCGGCAGTCACCCCGTAATCGGTCACGGTCGTCACACCTCCACGTTCACGCGCAGCGTGACCGGAACCTCGGCCACCGTCTCCAGGTCGGCCTCGACCGTCCAGGCGCGGCGGACCTGCGCGGCGCGCGCCTGTGCCACGGCGCCGGGACCGGCGGCCAGTCGTTCGGGATCGTCCTCGAAGGTGACCTGTCTGACCTCGCTGACCCGCGGGTCCGTGCCCAACGTGCCGACGAGGTTCAGCTTCAGGAGCTGCTTGACGACGCGGGTGCCGTTCGGCTCGGTGAACGCCTGTGTGACGTCCAGGCCGTAGCCCGTGTTGAACCGGTCGGAGCCGAAGGGCGTCAGGACCCGCAGGGTCAGTGCCTGGGTGAGGTTGGCGATGCCGCTCACCTCGGCCAGGTCCCCGCCGTCGAGTACGAGGTCCCCGTCGTCCACGCGCAGGCCGCGCCCGAACGGGTCCGGGGACGTCGGCGTTGTCATGTTGCCTCCAATTTCGTCTGGCCGGCCGAGACGACCTGCCAGGGCGACGCCGTCAGGGTCGGTCCCTGTGCGGTCTCCAGCACCACCGGTTCGCCGCCGACCCGCAGCGTCGTGGCGAGGCCGCTGTCGATGGCGAGGACCCCGCCGCAGGGCGGTTTGTTCGGACAGGCCGGGACGGTCGCGCTGAGCAGGTCGGCGCGGGTGAGGACGGGCTGGCCGTCCACGGTGAGCAGATGTCCGCCGGGCACGATCAGGAGCGGTGCGAGGTGCGGGCACTGGAGCGTGGACGCGGCGGTGAGGACGGCGGGCATCACGACACCGCCACGGCGGCACCGTCGAGGTTCAGACTGACCGTGCCGTTGGTCAGCTTGATCGGGTGGTTCTGCGTGCTGATGGTGACGGCGCCGTCGGCGCCGACCGTGATGGTCGTACCGCTGTGGTGCTCGATGGTGATCGTGTCGTCGTCCGGCGGCTTCGGACGGGTGCCCACTTCGGGCAGCAGGTCCTTGCCGACCACGATGTGCAGGCCGGTCGTCTGGATGATCCGGTGACCGCCCGCGTCGGTGAGGTCGTTGGCGCCGGGGCCGGTGGGCCGGCCGTCGTCGCCGAGTGCGGTGGGCAGCGCCAGCCAGTAGTCGCCGGCCTCGTTGGCCGGGCGCCGCGTCGCCGGGTTGTCCGGCCAGAGGAACCCGGCCAGTACGGCGTCGTTGACGGCCCCCCGGTTGTGGGCGAGGAGGGCGCGCATGCCGGGGTACACCGGCACGACCAGGCCCGTCCGGTCGAAGGCGAACACCGAGGCGATCGGCTTCTCGTGCATGCTCGCGCCGGTGTCGACGGGGCTGGCCACGCTGGGCGCGACCACGCCGGGGCCGGGGACCTGGGCGTAGTGCAGGGACGCCAGGTGCTTGCCGGCGCCCGCGGCGTACTCGGTGACCTCACCCACGTCGATGGCCGGGTGGTCGTCGCGGGCCCGGTCCACCATGCCCCGCCAGCGGTCCACCACCACCTGGACGCCGGTGGTGACCTGGGCCCGTTCGCCTGCGGCGGCCGCGATCAGGCCGAGCTCCGTGGTGTATCCGCCGCCGGTGGTGAACCGGTGCACCACCCGGGACAGCCGCAGCGTGCCGTCGGGCACCCCGGACAGTCCGGTGATCTTCGCGAGCTGGCCGACGCGCAGCAGCGGATGGCCGAGCACCGCCAGGTCGACGGTGGCCCGCAGAGGCGGCGACAACTCCCCCGCGGTGTCCTCCCCGTAGGAACTGTCCAGCCACACGATGTTGGTGTCGGGGTCGAGCGCCACCGGCGCCGTGTCGTTCGCGGCGCCGACCGCGGCACCGAGGTAGACCGTGCCGTCGCGGACCACCAGCGGCGCGTCGCCCCGTTCGGCCAGGGCCCTCAGCGCGTCCAGCATGGACCCGCTGCGTACCGTGAAGCCGCTCAGGTCTCCCGGCAGGGTCGACCCCTTCGCGACCGGCACCAGATCCTTGAGCATTTCGAGGGCGAACAGTTGCGCGCTCGTCCCGGCCGGGCTGCCGACGGCCGCGAGCGTGTTGCGCAGCAGATAGCCGGCCTTCTCCTGGCCGTAGAGCACCGTGCGCGCGTATCCGTCCTGGCCGACGCTGCCCGAGACCTTGGTGACCCGCCCCTTCAGCACGAGGCCGCCGTCGCCCGTCCTGGTGGACAGGTCGTCGAAATAGCCGAGCCGGATCGCGACCTCGACGGGGGTCCGCGCCTGGATCGCGCGGATCAGGTCGATCACGTCGGTCGGCAGGTTGATCAGCGTGACCTCGAACGTGTCGGTGGCGGCGCCCTCCGTCATCGTGACGGTGATGTCGGCGTCGAGCACGAGGGAACTGGCCAGCACGTCATTGGACACGGTCAGCGGCAGCCCGAGCCCGCCGGGTGCCAGGGGCGCGGATATCTCGACCTCGTACCGGATGACGAAGCTCATGTCGCCACCTCCCGGCGGGAGTCGACCCGTCCGTTCATCGCAGGGCCACCCCTCCGACGACGCGGGAGCCGAACGAGCCGGCACCGTTGAGATTGCGCGGGTCCAGCAGCATCGTGGGGAACGTCAGGGCCAGTTCGGCCGCGTGGTACTCCACCCCCGGTGCCAGCTTGCGCCGCAGGATCGTGGTCAGGCCGGCCGGCTCCTCGCGGTCGACCGACAGCACGAGGAACGCGCGCTCGGCCGGCAGGTCGAGCAGGTCGCCCGACGCGTCGTCGAGGAGGTCCTCCGCCACGTTGGCGTGCAGCCGGAACTGGTACGAGCGACCGGCCAGGGACAGCCGGAACGCCTGCGGAAACCCCTCGGCCGGGTCGATCGGCAGGGCGAGATAGTTCAGGGCCGCCATATCCTGCCTCCTTGGTCATGACGGGGTTCATCGCGGACTCACAACAGGGCACCCGGGACCCGGGCGATGGGACTGGCCGCCGGCCCGGTGGGCACGGCCGCGGTGCCGACGGCGAGGACCAGGTCGCCGATCTCGCCGAGCACCGCGGTCGAGCGGCCCGGTGGGATCTGCTGGAGCGTGATCGACACGTCCAGGGCGTCCCGCTTGGCCACCCCCTGGACGAAGCGCAGATCGGTGACCTGCATGTTCAGGCTGATGGTCAGGCCCGACACCACGGGAATGCCGACCGTCGACTCCCCTCGGGCGATGGCGGCGACCAGCAGCCGTGAGGTGAGCGCGAGCGCCTCCAGGGCCTTCTTCTGCTCCAGTCGCTGCGGGCCGAGCAGGACGGCCTCGATCGCGATCGTCTTGTTCGTGGGCTGGGTGGCCTGGGAGAACCGGCTGCCCATGATCCGCTCGATGCGGTAGCCCTCGTTGATGGTCATGCTCTGCACGTACAGCAGCTGCACAGGGCCTACCAGCACAGGCAGGTTCACCGCACCAGCCATCGTGTTCCTCCCCCTTCACACCCGTCAGATCCGGGTCGCCAGTTCACGGTCGAGCTGGTCGAAGACGTAACCGGCCACCCGTTGGACCTCGGTGTCCGGCAGCGTCCCGACGACCTCCACCTGGACCGGGAAGTAGTAATGGATCACCCCGGACTCGCTCTCCGGCGAGATCACCGCCTCGCTGCCGGCCTGCGGGACGATGTACTCGCCCTCGTGCACCAGCGCGATCCCGGTGCGTTCCACCCGGCCGCCGGCCGCGAACCCCGGTACGGGGAACACGTCCTGGCCACCGGGACCGCTCTCGACGCCGTCCTGACCCTCGTCCGGGTCGCCGTCCACGGGTTACGCCTCGACCCCGACGGACAGCGCGAGGCAGGTGAAGCTCGCCTGCGGGACGCCGTCGATCACCACGTTGCTGGGGTTCGCCGACGTGACGACGCAGCGGGCGAACTTCATCGAGTTGAAGGCCCAGTCCGTCCCCTTCTTCTCGGCCACGATGATCTGGAACTCGGTTCCCTCGGTGGCCAGTTGGGTCAGGTCGGCGACCGCGGTCGCGACCGCGGGCACGCCCATGGTGAACGTGAACGTCGCGGGCTGGCGGACGAAACCGACGTTGTCCGCCTCGATGCTGTGCAGCACGGTGTGCGGCGCGTTGAAGGTCGGGGTGAACGTCGAGATGGGGGTGATGGTGGAGTCCCCGAGTTTCACTTCGAGGCGTGTGTTCCAGTCGGCCATCAGGTGTGCCTTCCTAGTCGGACGTGGCTGGTCGGAGTTCCCTAGTCGAACTTCAGGTCGATGGAGATCCGGTGCACGGCGCCCGCGTACTCGACGGCGGCCAGCACCTGCACGAGGCGTTGCACCTCGGCGGTGTGGATCCTGTTCGCCTCGTCGGGGGTGAGCGTGGCGGGGTCCTTGTCCAGGAGCACGAGGACGGGGACGACGATCTCGAAGCTGTTGAGGACGCCGGCGTCGACGAAGGGACTGAGTACCGCCTCCATCTGCGCGATCAGGGCACGCAGCCCGGACCTGCTGATCCGCACGTTCCCGATCGAGCCGATGAGCTGTGCCTTGAGCAGGAAGGACAGGTGGTCGACGAAGCGGCAGACGTCGATGTACTTCTTGGGACTGCCGGGGTCGCCGGTGTAGCCCTCGCCCATGTAGACGCCGTTGCCGGGGATGAGCGCCGGACTGGTCAGCCAGTTGACACCGGCTCCCGTCGGGCCCGATCCGGAGACCTCCGCCGGTCCGTTCAATGCGTCGATGTCGGTGGGGTTGAACGGCGGGCTGTCGATGTTCACCTTCTTGAGCAGCAGCGACACGAAGGGTTCGTAGCCCGCGATGGTGCCGGTCACGGCCACCGCCGCGTCCTCGTCACTGTTGTGCGCGATGTAGACCATCCGCTCGTTGGACAGGATCACCTTCGGGACCGTGCTGCCCTTGGGCAGCATCGCGACACCCATGCGCTCCATCCCGTCGGCACCCGTTTGGGACACGGAGGTGACGTGGTCGGAGAGCAGGCCTATCGGTCCTTCGGGGGTCTTCGAGGTGGCGTCGATCGGGGTGTTGGCGAGCACGACGAGCTGGACGTTCAGGCCGGCGACGACCGCGAGCGCGCTCTTCCAGTCCGGCGCGGTGGCGTCGACGGGGACGCCGTAGACGAGAGTCGGGCCGGGGCTCTGCCTGAACACCAGCGTGAGTGCCTTGCCGAGTTCTCCCGGGAAGGTCTGCTCCGCCTTGTCCGGGCTGGTGAACGCCACCGGTGTGGGCGGCACAGCCGCTGCCGCCTCCGCGGCGGCCGACTTCTTGGCCGAGGCCGAGGCCGAGGCCGACGCGGACGCGGGCGGGGCGGGGGCCGGGGTGGTCACGCGGCCCACGATCGCGATCGTGCCGAACGCGCGGACGGCCGGTGCGAACAGGTTGACGGTCGGGTCAACCCGGATATACCGAACGGGCATCAGGGTTCTCCTCCATGGCGGGGCCGGTCAGGCCGGATCGGTGGCAGGTACGGGTGAGCCGGGTCCCGGGCCGGTCGGCCCGCTCCTCGGTCGCTGTCATGACGGCTTCCTCACGGGGCCGGCAGGAAGAGGCTGACGACGCCTTCGGCGGCACAGAGCCGTTCGACGTCCGCCGCGGCGAGCCCGTCGGGCAGGCCGTCGGCGGCGATGACGAGGGCTGTCGCGTAGGCCTCGGTGGCCTCGGCCGGGAGCCCGGCGGGGACCGGGCCGGTCAGGGGCCGCGCCGCCTCCCGTACGAGCCGGGTGGCGCGCAGCCCGCCGGCGAGGTCGAACGGGTCGACGACCACGGCCGCCAGGGTGACCGGCAGCGTGTGCGTGTTCGCCGGGTCGTCGGGGTCGAAGGGCGGGGGTGTGCGCAGCTGTATCTCCGCGACCACGTAGTCGAAGGCGTCCTTCAGTTCCTCCACCGTGCTGATTCCGTGCTCGGCGAGGAAGGCGTCGAGATCGAAGAACGTGAACCTCGCCCGGAACTCGTCGAAGGTGGCGAAGTCGTCAAACGCCCGGCTCACCACCGATTCCGCGCCGGCCGGGTCGATCTCGGCGACCAGCGTGACGTCGATGGCGGCGCGCAGATCGATCCAGACCGGCCGGGTGGGCTCAGGCACGGTCAGGGTCAGTTCCGTACGGGTGTAGGACGGTACGAGTTGCGACCACGCCCCGTCCTGGCGGCCGGTCGGGAACAGCGGCCGTTGCAGGGCGATCTCCCGCACCCGTGCGCCGGTGATCGTGTCGAGCCGGACGGCCGACAGGTCGTAGACCGAGGCCAGCATCGTGCGGACCCGCTGGTCACCCGAACCGCCGGTGGGCGACAGCAACGCCCCCAGAGCGACAGGGTCACTCAGCGCGAGCAGCGCCCGGTCCCCGAATGCCGACATGTTTCCCCCGCTGGTAGTCCGGTTCCGGCGGACCGCCCAGGCCCGTCCGGCGATGGCTACGTTGGCAGGGGAGCCGTTACGGAGGCGTCACCGCGGCGTCAGCGAAGGGCCCGGGCCACCTCGGAGCTGCTGCACGTACGCCTCGTGCGGCGCGGTCTCGTCCTGGAACAACCGGACTTGGCCGCTGTGGCGGTCTTCGAGGTAGAGGTCGAGCAGGTCGACGGGGTGGTGGCGCCGAAGGTGATCCGCCAGGCCGGAGCGGTGAACGGGGCCCGGTGCGCGGTGACGGTCCACGCGCCCTTGTCGGGCCTGTCCGGCTGGGGCTCGCAGGTGGTCTGCAGTCGCAGGCACGGGCCGAAAGCGGCGGCCGCGCCGTCGTCGGTCCGGGCGAACGGCCGGCTCTCGTCGTAGGGGAAGACCCATGCCGTGCGCGGGTCTACGGCGCCGGGGAACCAGCCGGCGGTGTACTGCTCGATGGCGTCGCGCAACCCGGTGGTGACGGCTCCTTCCCACGGCGGCCGGCCGGGGCCGTGGTACGTGCCGTGCTCCACGAAGCTGAGTGCCACCGCGTCGATCTCGCCGCGGTCCGGGCGGACGATCGCCACACGCAGCCCGCCGTAGGTGTACGCGTGGTCCCCAGGAATGATCAAGGGGCGGTTTCGGATTCCTCCGAAACCGCCCCTCACCTGCGACTCCATAGAGTCGGGACGACAGGATTTGAACCTGCGACCCCTTGACCCCCAGTCAAGTGCGCTACCAAGCTGCGCCACGTCCCGCTCGCGCCGCACCCGGTCGGTCGGGTGAACGCGCAGGTAAAACCCTACCGCATGTGACAGGTCACTTCGGCGGCGTCGGGGTGTCGTGGGTGCGGTACATCGCCTGGATGTCCAACTCCAGCTGGACGGTGGGGCCTACGACGGCGATGCCCCGGGCCAGCATGCTTCGCCAGTTCAACGTGTAGTCCTCGCGATGCAGTTCGGCCGTGGCCAGGGCCGCGCAGCGGAGTTCCTCGGCGTAGCCGCCGTTGACCGTGCCCAGGTAGGTGGTGTCCAGGTTCACCGAGCGGCTCACGCCGTGCATCGTCAGGGAACCCTGCAGCGTCCATTTACTGCCGCCACGGTAGGCGAACCGGGTGCTGGCGAAGTCGATGTACGGGTAGCGCTCCACGTCGAGGAAGTCACCGGAGCGCAGGTGGTTGTCCCGCGTGGTGTTGCCGGTGGTGATGCTGGACGCGTCGATGCGGACGTGAACCTGGGAGTCGGTCATCTCCCGGGCGATCTGGATACCGCCCTGGAACCGCTCGAACCGGCCGTGCACATGGGCCATGCCGACGTGCTTGGCGATGAAGCGGATCGCGGTGTGCGGCGGGTCGAAGAGCCAGGTGCCGGGCGGCGGGAGTTCCTGGGCACGGCCGGGCTGGAGCCAGACGCGTTCCGTGGGCTCGGCGGCTCCGGCGACGATCTCCAGCGTCTCCTGGTGCGGCTGGAGTCCCTGGGCCGAGACGAGGAGGCCGTAGCGGCCGGGCGGCAGGGCCGCGAGGAAGAAGCCGTACGGGTCGGTCGTACCGGAGGCCGTGACGCGGTGCGAGTCCAGGGCCGTCACCGTCACGTCGGCGGAGGCCATGGGCACGCCCATCGGGTCGACGATCTCACGGCCGAAGCCGCCCGCACCGGGTGGGAGGGGGAGCGAGAGGCCCGCCGCCGTGGCGGAGGCGCCTTGGGGCCGCCAGCGCCTGAGCAGTGCGAGGGCCATGGTGATCACCTTTCTTCACAGCAGTCGTACTCTGCCGATCTTGAAGGCTTCGGCCGCGTAGCGGGTGTCTCATATCGAGACACCCGCTACGCCCGTTCCGCCGCCGATGCCGCGTAACGGCGGACGATCGGCTCCAGGTAGTCCGCGTGCGGGCCCATCAGGAGCGGGAGTTGGGCCGTCGAGTGGATCAGGAAGATGTTGTCCAGCTCCGGTTCGCGGCCTTGAGCCCGCTCCGCCTCTGCCATCGCCGTGAACCGCTCGCGCAGTCTGGCCTCCGGGAGGGACGGGGCGCGGAAGAGGACGCCGATGCCGCCGTTACCGGCGCGGATGACGTTCCAGAAGGTGAGGTCGTCGGGCGAGGCGTCGATGCCGGTCTCCTCGATCAACTCCCGTGCGGCGTGGCGGTGCAGGGCCCTCATGTCGAGCGGTTCGTCGCCCTCGGGCGGTTCGAGCGAGCCACCCGGCAGCTGCCAACGTCCCGGCGCCGCTGTGGAGTTCGACATCCGGCGCACCAACAGGCGTCCGTCGTCGGCCGGTTGGAGGACGGCGACGAAGAACGACGGCAGCCATGAGGTCGAGAACGGGACGCGCCGCAGGGCGAAGTGCCGGTAGGTCGTCCTGACCCAGGAGATGGCGAGCTCGTCCGGCCCCTCCCGCCGCGTGCCCGCGCACACCAGGACCGGCCCGTCGAAGTAGCTCGGGTTGTCCCGTACCTTCGCGTCCCACACCTCGTTCATGGCCAGCCGCTCCTCGGGCGTGAGCCGAGGAGCGGCGGTCTCGGCGAACCGGAGCCGGTAGACGTCCAGGAGTTCGGCGCGGAAGGGCCGCGCGCTCTCTTCGATCATCGGTTCATGCTGGCACACCGGCCGGGTCAGTTGAGGGCGCCGGGAGCCATCACCGACGCCTCCTCCTCAGCCTTCAGGAGCGCCGACTCGGAGCCGCCGACGGTCTTTCCTCCGCTACGGCCGGACCGGCGCGCCGGCACCAGGAGCGCGGCCAGCGCGGCGCCGAGGAGCAGCACCGCCAGCAGCGTGAACCCGTGGGTGTACCCGGAGTCGTAGGGCAGGCCGGAAGGCTGGAGGTGGCCGGTGACCAGGACGCTGGTGACCGCGGCGCCGATCGAGCCGCCGATGGTGCGGATGTTGGCGTTCATGCCGGTCGCGGCGCCGGTCTGCTCGGGCGGGACGCTGCCGACGATGAGGTTGGCCATGGAGGCGAAGGCGAGTCCGATGCCGAGGCCGAAGATGCCTGCCACGAGGGCGATTTGCCACTGCTGGTCGTGCCAGAGGGCGAGGATCGCGCAGGCGACCGCGCCGAGGGCGGCACCGGTGGTGAGCAGGGCCTTGGCTCCGACGATCGGTTCCAGGCGGCCGCTGAGCACGCCCGAGACGAACATCGCGAGCAGCATCGGGAGCATGAGGAGTCCGGACGCGGTGACGCTGGCGCCGAAGCCGTAGCCGGCGGACGACGGGGTCTGGACGAAGCCGGGCAGGAAGGACCAGATCGCGTACATGCCCGCGCCGAACAGCAGCGCGGCGGTGTTGGTGGTCCACACGGACGGCAGGCGCATCACCTTCAGGTCGATGAGCGGGCTGCGGGAGCGGGCCTCCGAGAGCAGCCAGGCCGCGAAGAGGACGACGGCCGCGGCGAACAGGCCGACGACCCGCACGGAGCCCCAGCCCCAGATGCTTGCCTGGCTCAGCGGGAGCAACAGGGCGACCAGCCAGCCCGAGAGGAGTACGGCGCCGAGCCAATTGACGTGTCCCTGGGCGCGGTTGGGCGACTCGGGGACGTAGCGCACGGCGATGAGGGTGGTGACGGCGACGATGCCGACGGGGAACCAGAACAGCCAGCGGTAGTCGAGCGCGGTCACGATGGGACCGGCGGCCACCATGCCGACGCCACCGCCCGCGGCGATCACGGCGGACAGGTTGCTGATGCTGCCCGGGACCCGGGACGCGTGGAACTCGTCCCGGATGATGCCGAAGGACAGCGGGAACAGCGCGCCGCCGATGCCCTGGACGACCCGGGCGATGATCAGGACGCCGATGTTCGGGGCGAGCGCGGCGACCAGACAGCCGGCCAGCACCGCCAGGAGGACGGCGACGAGGGTGCGCTTCTTGCCGACCAGGTCGCCGACGCGGCCGAGTATGGGGGTGAAGACCGAGGCGGACAGCAGATAGGCCGTCATCACCCAGGTCGCGGTGGACTGCGAGGTGTGCAGCGCGTGCTGGACGGTCGGCAGGGCCGGCGCGATCAGCGACTGCAGCATGGAGAACACGCCCGCACCGGTCGCGAGGACCGCGAAGGTGAGGCGGGAGGACTTGCGGGGCATCGAGAGCCTCTCCGGAACAAGCGAACGGGGGTGCGCCCGCGCATTGCTCTACGGCGGAACGCGCCCACACTGCTAAAGTGGAGGTACCCCTCCACCATAGCGGAGGCACACCTCCGGTTCAACCGAGCCCGCCCCTGGGAGGCACCCGTGACGGCCCCACCGTTCCCCGTCAGCGAGATCGTCGCGGCCCAGAGACCCCACCGCAAGGACGCCGCCCGCAACTACGACGCGCTGCTGGCCGCCGCCCGGGAGGCCTTCGCGGAGCACGGCTCGGAGGCCTCACTGGAGGACATCGCGCGGCGCGCGGGCGTCGGCATCGGCACCCTCTACCGCAACTTCCCGACCCGCCGGGCCCTCTTCGAGAGCGTCTACGCGGACGAGGTGAACGCGCTGTGCCAGGTCGCCCTGTCCGTCGCCGACCAGGAGCCGTGGGAGGCGCTGGCCTCGTGGCTGAACCGCTTCGCGGGCTACATGGTGACCAAGCAGGCAGTGCGCGAGGCGCTGGACAACGACTCGGAGATCTTCGGAACCTGCCGCGAGTCGATGTTCTCGGCGGGCGGTCCGCTGTTCGAGCGCGCACAGAAGGCGGGCGCGGCCCGCACGGACATGGACTTCGGCGATCTGCTGCGTCTGGTGGCCGGGGTCACCGGGACGAAGTTCGTGGACGACGCCCAGCGCGACCGCGTCCTGGCGATCGCACTGGACGGCGTCCGCACGAACCACTGACCGCGCGGACCACCGAACGGCCGTTTACGTAGGGGGAGTTCCCTCGTACGCCGCGCGCAGCAGCGCGAGCACCCCGTCCTCGGTGACCGGCCGGGGATTGGCGTACGCCTGGCTCACCGCCTGCGCCGCCGCCGTCACCAAGTCGCCCTCGTTCAGGCCCAGTTCGGCGAGCGAGCGCGGTGCGTCGAGCCGCCTCGCCAGGTCCCACAGGGCGCGCGGCGCGTCCTCGGCGTCCAGCGCGCGGGCCACGACGGACGCCGCCTGCGGTGCGGCGGGCGCGTTGTACGCCAGCGCGTACGGCAGCACCACCGTGTGCGTCTCCGCGTGCGGCAGGCCGAAGGTGCCGCCGAGGACATGGCACAGCTTGTGGTGCAGGCCCATGGTCGTGGCACCGAGGCAGGAACCGCACAGCCACGCCCCGTACAGGGCACCGCCCCGAGCCGCCAACGACCGCGGTTCAGCGGCCAGTTGGGGCAGTGCGCCCGCGAGCGCCCCTACGCCCTCCTCCGCCATGAGGGCGATCAGGGGCGAGGTGTCCGGGGCGTACAGGGCTTCCACGGCGTGCGCGATCGCGTTGATGCCGCTGGTCACCGTGAGCGGTACGGGGAGTTCCAGGGTGAGTTCGGGGTCGTAGACGACGCTGCGGGGCAGGACGGCGGGGTCGCGGCCGGTGCGTTTGGCGCCGTTCTCGGTGAGGCCCCAGACCGGGGTCATCTCGGAGCCGGCGTAGGTGGAGGGGACGGCGATCAGCGGGAGGCCGGTGCGCAGGGCGATCGCCTTGCCGAGGCCGACCGCCGAACCGCCGCCCACCGCGACGCAGCCGTCGGCGCCCAGGGTGCGGGCCAACTCGACCGCGCGGTCGGCGACTTCGACCGGGACGTGCATCTTCGCCTCGGCGTGCACCCCGACACACACCTCCCCCAGCGAGTCGGCGACCGCCTGCGCGGTGTCCGCACCGCGGGCGCCGGAGAGCACCAACACCCGTCGCAGACCGAGCCGTTCGGCCTCACCGGCGGTCGCGGTCAGCGCGGCGCCGGGGCGGAACACGACGCGCATGGGCTGGGCGTCGTAGGCGAAGTCCAGGAAGTCCTTCACGCGCGGTCCAGGACGAGGTCGAAGCGGGCGTGGCGGAAGGGGTTGGCGATGCCGAACTCCCGTGCCAGGGAGGGGTCGTCGGTCGGGGTGAAGTCCTCGACGAGGCTCTGTTTGACGGCGAAGACGGCGTCGGAGTCGAGGTAGTCGCTGCCCGCCACGAAGATGTGGGTGGTGACCGGGGAGTGGCCCTCGGCCGAGGCGATGAAGTGGATGTGGGCGGGGCGGTAGGGGTGGCGGCCGGTGGCCTTGAGGAGTTCGCCGACCGGGCCGTCCGTGGGGATGGGGTACGGGCTCGGGACGCAGGTGCGGAACCAGAAGCGGCCCTCGGCGTCCGCGGTGAACAACCCCCGTCCGTTGCCCGGGGGTTGGAAGTCGGGGCGCTGCACGTCGTAGAAGCCGTTGCCGTCCGCCTGCCACACGTCGAGGACCGCGCCGGGGAGCGGAGTGCCGTCCCCCGACACGATCCGGCCGCTGACCACGCACGGCTCGCCGCCGCCCACCAGGTCGATGTTCGCGCCGAGTTCACGGACCGGGGACTCGGTCATGTGGAACGGTCCCAGCACCGTCGACTCGGTGGAACCGGCGGCCCGGTCGCCGTTGATCGTCTCGACCAGCATCGACAGGCCGAGCACGTCCGACAGGAGGATGAACTCCTGCCGGGTGTCCGTGCACATCTTCCCGGTCTCCGTCAGGAAGCCGATCGCCCGCTCCCACTCCGCCTGGGTCAGGCGGGTCTCCCGCGCGAACGCGTGGAGATGCCGGATCAGACCGGTCAGCAGTTCATGCAGGCGGGGATCGGCCGTCCCCTCCAGACTGGCGACGGCCTCGTCCGTGACGGTGACGTCAGTGGTCATTGCGGCTCCCTACCCTGTGCGAACTGCCCCTGTGTGAAATGTCAGCCGTGCCCGAGGATGCGCCGCAACGCGTCCGTGAGCAACTGTCCGGCGTTCTCGGCCGCGTCGGCGTGGCGGAAAGCGACATACCCGTCGGGACGGACGAGGAGCGCGCCCCCGTCGGACACCTCGCTGAGCCGGGCCCAGTCGCCGTACGGGTCGTCGTACTCCTGGCCGGGGCCGATCACGACCGTGGCGATGTCCAGGGACTGCGCCTGCGCCGCGCGCACCCAGGCCTCGCCGCCGATGCCGGTGAGGAGGGTGAAGCGGCCCTTGCCGACCGTGTCTAGGGTCGAGACGGTGCGGGTGCCGGAGGTGATCCAGGCGTGCGGGAGCTTGGCGCCGGGGCGGGAGCTGGGCTGGTGGTACAGCTCGCGGTCGCGTTCGAAGCCGGGGTCAGGCGTGCCGTCGGGCACGACCGCGGTCGAACTCTCCGCGGAATAGCGCTGGTTGAGGTCGACGCCGTGCGCGTTGAACTCGTACACCTTGAAGGCGATCGCCTCGCGCAGCGCGGCCCGCTGCTTGGCCGCGGGCTCGGTGGCGTCCTTGCGGGCCTCGATGTTGGCCCACAACTGCTCGGGCGTCTGCGGGGAAAGACCGTCCAGCGCCTCGAAGATCGGGGCGGTCTCGCCGATGGACTTGTTGGCGCGGGTGACGATCTGCTTGCCGACGGGGGCGCGTTCGGCGTCGTAGGTGTCGAGGAGCTTCGGCGTGGCGGTGCCGTCGAGGACCAGCTTCAGCTTCCACGCCAGGTTGTAGGCGTCCTGGATCGAGGTGTTGGAGCCGAGCCCGTTCGACGGCGGGTGGCGGTGCACGGCGTCACCGGCGCACAGGACACGGCCGTTGGCGTAGGTCTCGGCGTACATCTCGTTGACCGTCCACGCCGAGGACGACTTGATGGTCACCGGGATCTCGTCGTCGCCGACCAACTGCCGTACGACGGACAGGGCGTACTCCTCGGTGAGGTCGGGCGCCCCGGCGCTCACGTCGTAGCCCCACACGATCAGCCACTCGTTCCACGGCTTGACGCAGCGCACCAGGCCCGCGCCGATGCCACCGACGGTGGCGCCCGGGGCGAGCACCCAGTAGAGGGTGGAGGCGCGGTGCGCGGTGTACTTGCTCAGGTCCGCGTCGAAGACGATGTTGATGCTGCCCGCGACCCCCATCTGGCCGCCCATCGGCAGCCCGGCGTCCTCGGCGACCTGCGATCGGCCGCCGTCGGCGCCGATGAGGTACTTGGCGCGGATCTGGTACTCGTCGCCGCGCAGCCGGTCCTCGACGGTGACCGTGACGCCGTCCTCGTCCTGGACGAAGGACTTGTAGACCGTGCTGAAGCGGACGTTGGAGCCGCGCGCGAGCGCCGCGTCGATGAGCACCGGCTCCATCAGGTGCTGCGGCATGTCGCACATGCGGGTCGGGCTGGCCAGCTCGTGGGCGGCCTGCACGAGCGGGTCGTTGCCCCAGGAGCGGATCCGGCCCAGCTCCTCGCCGGCGAGGCTGGTGCAGAACGTGGTGTTGCCCATCAGGTTCTGCGGTGTCGCCTGGGCCAGCACCTCGTCCTCGACGCCGAGGTCGCGCAGGATCTCCATCGTGCGCTGGTTGGTGATGTGCGCGCGGGGCGTCCTGGTGAGGCGCGAGTAGCGGGTGACGACGATGTGGGGCACACCGTAGGTGCTCAGCGCCAGCGCGGCGGATGCTCCGGCCGGGCCGCTGCCCACGATCAATACGTCGGTCTCGACAACGTGCACGGCGGGACGCTCCAGGGGTGAGGCAGGGGTGCGACGGAGGTGGGGCAGTTTGGGACAGGGTGAGGCAGAGGTGAGAAAGGCACCGACTCTTCACGATCATGATGCGGGCCGGACCTGCGCGGGTGTCTCATTACGAGACAGTTACAGCCCCTCGGCGGCCGCCGCCACGGGCCCGATACGGTGAGAGGCGTCATGACCACCCTGGATCACTCCCCCGCCCTCGCCCCGCTCCGCCAGGCACGCGAGCGGTTCCTGAGCGGCCGCCCGCTGCCCGACGGCGTCCCGGACGAGGTCCTCGCGGCCTGGCGCCGCGCCCGCTTCTTCGGCGTACGGCACGACCTCGATGGACCGGTCCACGAACCCGAACTGCCCGCCGAATCCTCCCTGTTGGAGGCGGCGCGGCCCGTGCTGGACCGCATCGCGCCGGCGCTCGGCCACTCCGCCCTGCTCCTCACGGACGAGCGTCTGCGGGTGCTGTGGACCACGGGCGAGGTGCCCGGCGACGACCGGTGCCGTGACCTGTCCGAGCGGGAGGTGGGCCACAACAGCGCGGCCCTCGCCCTGCGCACCCGGCGCCGGGCCGAGGTGCACGGCCCCGAGCACTTCCTCGACGTGTGGCAGGACGTGTCCGCCGTCAGCGTGCCCCTGCTCGCCCCGGATTCCGGGCAGGTACTGGGCACGGTAACCGTCGCGTCCGCCCTGTGCCGCGGGTGCGGCCCGCACCCGGGAGCCGCCCTCGCCGAGGCGACGGCCACAGCCGTCGAAGCGGAACTACTCGCCCGCTCCCGCACCGCCGAACGAGTGCTCCTCGACGCCTACACCCGGGCAGCCGCCCACGGCCCGAACCGCGCGATCGTCGCCCTCGACGGCCGCAACCGCATCGTCAGCGAGGCGGCGGTGCGGCTCGCGACACCTCAGGTACTGGCCGCGCTGGAACGGTCCAGCACGAGCGAGCGAGCCTCCGGCGCACGGCCGCCCCACGACTCACGGCCACCTCAGGACTCACGGCCACCTCAGGGCACCGGATGCGGTTCGGTGGTGGAACGGTCCAACGACGCCGGGGGCGGTCTGAGCCGGGAGCGGCCGGCCGACGCCAGGAGCGGTCCAGTGGTGGAACGGTCCTACGACACCGGATGCCGTCCGGTGCAGGAGCAGGCCTACGACCTGACGCTCCCCGACGGTGCCGGGTGCACCGCCGAGATCACTCCCGTACGGCATGAGGGGCGCGTCCTCGGGATCGTCGCCGTGCTGGAAGCGCGCGCCGCCGAGGTGCCGGTACCGCGTCTCGTGCCTCGCCCCGCGCTGGCGCTCGCGGGTGGTTCGGTGCCCTGGCGGCACGCGGTGGCCCGGGCGGTCGAGCTGGCCCGGGTCCATGAGCCGCTGCTGCTGACCGGTGAGCGCGGGAGCGGCAAGACCGCGCTCGCCCGTGAACTGCTCGGCGGGACCGTGCCGTTGGTCGCCGATGCCGCCGAGTCGCCCGAACTGGGCGTGAAGTACAGCGAGTTGGCCGACGGCCGCCCGCTCCTCCTGCGGCACGCGGAACGGCTGGCCCAGCCGGACGTCGCCGCGCTCAACTCCCTGCTCGACGAGCACCCCGACGTCCGTCTGCTGGTCACCTACACGCCCGGCACTCCCCCGGGCCCGTGCTTCCAGCGCCTCCTGGACACCTTGGCGGCCCGCTCGGTGACCGTGCCCGCGTTGCGTGAACGCCCGGAGGACGTAAGGGAGTTGCTGCCGGTCCTCGCACCCCGTCCGGTGCCGGGGCAGCCGCCGCTCACCTGGACCCTGGACGCGTTGCGCGCCCTTGAGGAACACCCCTGGCCGGGGAACGTCACCGAACTCGCCCATGTCGTCAGGGCGTTGGCGGAACACCGGCGGGTCACAGGGCCGGTGCGGCGGGCCGAGCTGCCCGATCCCGTGCGGGAGGGCCCTGCGGCCCGGCGGCTCAGCCCGATGGAGCACGCCGAACGCACGGCGATCCTGGCCGCGTTGCGCCGGCACGGCGGCAACAAGGCGCGGGCGGCTGCCGCGTTGGGGATCGGCCGGGCGACGCTGTACCGCAAGCTGCGCGGATACCGGGACGTGCCGTAGGGCTTCCCGTAGGCGGGTGCCGTTTGGTGAACGGGCTGAACAGGCTGAACAGGCCTACTTGATCAGGGCGTTGGCCACGACGACCACCACTCCCAGCAGCGCGTCCACCGCCCCGATGGCCACGGCGGCCACCCAGCTCCGCGCCGACCAGCGGGCCGTGACCAACCCCAGGCAGAACAGCAGCGCGATGTTGAGGACGAAGGCCGCGTACTCGACGCCGTTCGCGGGCCACCAGCCCCAGCCGGCCCCGGCGAGCAGCAGGACGGTCGGCAGCGCGGCGGCGACCAGGGGCCACTCGTCGCGCAGGGTGCGCAGGGCGTCCCAGCGGCGGTGCGGGGCGCGCTCGGCGATGTAGTGGGCGTATCCGTGGGCGAGTGCCGAGGCGGCTGCGGTCACCAGCAGCCACAGGGCGTCGTAGCGGCGGCTGGCCCTGTCGGTGTGGCCGTACTGGGTGAGCGCGGCGACCATCGAGCAGGCGAGGACGGAGCCGTAGACGCCTCCGAAGAGGATGTTCTCCCGGGTTGCGTGCGGGTGCGGTTCGGGGACGGCCACCGTGGTCTGCGCCATGCCCTCCACGATCACCCGGCCCTGCCCGGGCCGCCACTCCGCGACGAAGTGTCCTCCGACCTGGGCCGATACCCCACACAGTGTCCACGCCTGGACCGGTCCACCCCCGCTAGGGTCGCGGCATGACGCACAGTTTCGTAGTCCGTGTCCCCGACGCCGAGCTCGAACCCGAGCCGCTCGATCCGGCGCAGATCGTCTCCGGTACGCCCGAGGTCACCGGGAAGGTCGTGTGGGAGTCCGAGGACGGCAAGCAGATCCGCGGGATCTGGCAGATCACGCCGGGGGTCGTCACCGACACGGAGGCGGACGAGCTGTTCGTCGTGATCAGCGGTTCGGCCACGATCGAGGTCGAGGACGGCGAGACGCTGACGGTCGGTCCCGGGGACATGGCCGTGCTGCGCGAGGGCGACCGTACGACGTGGACGGTGCACGAGACGCTGCGCAAGGCGTACGCGATCAGCCTCTGAGCGGACCCAACCTCTGAACGGGGTCAACGCGACGGTGTCGTAGGCAAGTTGTAGGGCGTGACGACCTGGATCGCGGACGGCAGGGTCGGGCCCGCGGGCGGCAGCGCGTCGTGGGCGCGCATGACGATGCGGCAGGCCTCGCGGACGTCCTGGCGCAGGTCGTGGTGGAGGACGGCGGACAGTTGCTGCTCGTGCAGCAGCCGGGTGTTGTCGTGGTCGAGGTCGTGCGCGACGAACACGGCGCACTCGCGGCCCAGGTCGGCGAAGGCGCGCAGGGTCGCGATGTTGCCGCCGCCGATCGAGTAGACCGCGCGGATGTCCGGGTCGCGCTTCAGGGCGGCCCGGACGAGCTCGTACTGGGTGGCGTCCAGGCCGTGGCCCTCGGTGATCTCGACGAGCGCGCGTTCCGGGTAGCGGGCGCGCATGGTGCTGCGGAAGCCCATCTCGCGTTCTTCCTCGTTGCGGAAGAACCCGCTGCTCAGGCTGGTGAGGACGTTGCCGGGGCGGTCGCCGAGCCACTGGCCCATCAGGTAGGCGGCCGTCGCGCCCGCCGCCCGGTTGTCTATGCCGACGTAGGCCAGGCGGGCGCTCGCGGGCAGGTCGGTGACCAGGGTGACGACCGGGATACCGGCGGCGACGAGCCGTCCGACGGCGGCGGTGATCTCGGGGACGTCCGGCGCCTTGAGGATGACGCCCTGTGAGCCGCGCCGCACGATCCTGTCCAGGGTCCCGACCAGCTCCTTCACCGGCGCGGTCTCCCGGAAGTGGAAACGCGAGCGCACGACCGCCGGGTGCAGGTCGGGGAGCTCGGCCTCCAGCGCGTTCCGTACGGCGGTGGAGAAGCGCTCCGGCGTCTGCATCACGATGTCGATCATGAACGTACGGCCGACGAGTCTGACCTGGGTGCGCTGCCGGTCGAGATCGGCGATGGCCTGGCGCACCTCACGCTCGGTGCTCTCGCGCACACCGCCCCTGCCGTTCAGCACCCGGTCCACGGTGGCCTCGCTGAGACCGGCCTGACGTGCGATTTCCCGGATCGGGAAGGGGTGTCCCACCGGTCGTCTCCTTGAGGGGTTTTTGATGGCTTGCTGCTGGTTGTTCGAAGGGTTTGTACTGACAAGAATGACAGGACCGCACCGCTCCGTGATCCGAGGGGACGACGATGTCCTTCACATCAGCAGAAACCCGCGCCTGGCTCACCGAGCAGGACTGCGACCTCGACGTTTTCCGCACACTCGTCGAGCAGCCGACCGCCCTGGCCGACTTCCCGTACGCGTCCTCCGTCGAGCGGAACGTCCTCGTCTACGACAGCGACCGGCTCCGCAAGTCCGTGGCGGCCGGCGAGCGCCGCGAGGTGCAGGCCGAGCTGGTGCGGGCGTTCGCCGAGGGGCCCGGCATCGTGGTCCTCCAGGGCGCCTTCCCGGATCTGTCGGTGGTGGACCGTTCCACCGAGGTGTTCGAGGCCCTGATCGCCGAGCAGCGCGCGTCGGGCGCGGGCGCCGGGGACCACTTCGCGAAGCCGGGGGCCAACGACCGGGTGTGGAACGCTCTGGAGAAGGCCGCGCTCTACGACCCGGAGGCGTTCGCCGACTACTACGCGAACGACATCCTGGCCCTGGTGTCCGTCGCGTGGCTCGGCCCCGGCTACCAGGTCACCTCGCAGATCAACGTGGTCCATCCGGGCGGCGCAGCGCAGACCGTGCACCGTGACTACCACCTCGGGTTCCTCACGAACGAGGTCGCCGCCGAGTATCCGGCGCACGTGCACCGCCTCTCCCCCGTGCTCACGCTCCAAGGGGCGGTCGCGCACTGCGACATGCCGGTCGAGTCGGGGCCGACGATGTACCTGCCGCACTCCCAGAAGTACGGGCCCGGCTATCTGGCGTGGCGACTCCCGGAATTCCAGGCCTACTTCGAGGCCAACTACATCCAACTCCCGCTCGCCAAGGGCGATGCCGCGTTCTTCAACCCGGCGCTGTTCCACGCGGCCGGCACCAACCGCACGGCGGACGTCCGGCGCATGGCCAACCTGCTGCAGGTGTCGTCCGCGTTCGGGCGGGCGATGGAGACGGTGGACCGCGAGGCCGTCAGCAACGCGGTCTATCCGGTCCTGCTCAGGCGCAAGGCCGAGGGCGTGGGCGAGGAGTGGCTGGACACGGTCGTCGCGGCGAGTGCCGAGGGGTATCCGTTCCCGACCAATCTCGACAACGACCCGCCGGTCGAGGGTCTTGCCCCGCCTTCGCAGGCCGACCTCGTGCGCCGCGCGGTGCGTGAGGGCTGGGACCCGCAGGCACTCCGCGGGGAACTGCGGGCCGGTGCCGAGCGGCGAGAGAGCTGAGGAACAGCATGGGATCAACGGAACGTGCAGGGCTCACGGGGCTCCTCGACGACAAGGTCCTCCTCGTCAACGGCGGCAGCCAGGGCGTGGGCGCCGCGATCGTCCGGGCGGCGGTGCGCGAAGGCGCGACCGTCGTCTTCACCGGCCGCCGCGCGGACGTGGGCGAGAAGCTCGCCGCGGACACCGGCGCCCGCTTCGTGCGGGCGGACCTCTCCGATCCGGCACAGGCGCGCGACAGCGTCGTACAGGCCGTCGAGATCCACGGACGCGTCGACTGCCTCGTCAACGCGGCGGGGCTGACCTCACGCGGCTCGCTGCTGGACACCACGCCGGAACTGTTCGACCAGCACATGGCGATCAACCTCAAGGCACCGTTCTTCGCCATGCAGGCCGCGGTCGCCGACATGACCTCCCGTTCGGCGCCCGGGACGATCGTCAACATCGGCTCCAACTGCGCCCACGGCGGGCCGCCTTACCTCGCCCCGTACTCCACCGCCAAGGCCGGCCTCGCGGGCCTGACCCGCAACGCCGCCCACGCGCACCGCTTCGACCGGATCCGGATCAACACCGTCAACATCGGCTGGACCGACACCGAGGGCGAGGACGCCACCCAACGCGCCTTCCACGGCGCGGGCGACGACTGGCGCGAGGAGGCCGCCGCCCGTCAGCCGATGGGCAAGCTCGGCCAGCCGGACGAGATCGCCGACTTCGTGGTGTTCCTGCTCTCCGACCGGTCCGGAGTGGTCACCGGTTCGGTGATCGACTGGGACCAGAACGTCCTCGGCGCCCTCGACTGACCTTCGGCACAAGCGACACACCCGCACCTCTCAAGAAAGCAAGAGCCCTCATGCGCATCGGAATCCTCGGCCTCGGCCGCATCGGCGCCTTCCACGCCGAGACCCTGTCCGGACTCGACGTCGTCGAGTCCCTCGTCGTGGCCGACCCGTTCGCGGAGGCCGCGAAGAAGGCCGCCGAGCGGTTCGGTGCCGAGGTCGCGGACTCCCCCGAGGCCGTGCTGGCCGCCGGGGTCGACGGTGTCGTCATCGCCGCGGCGACCGACGCCCACCCGGGCCTGATCCTGGCCGCCGTCGAGGCGGGCATCCCCGTCTTCTGCGAGAAGCCCGTCGCCAAGACGATGGCCGAGGGCGTCAAGGTCCTCAAGGCCGTCGAGGGCAGCAGCGTGCCGATCCAGATCGGCTACAACCGCCGCTTCGACGCCGGCTTCGTCGCCGCGCGCGCCGCCGTACAGTCCGGCGAGCTGGGCAAGCTGCACACCGTGCGCTCCACCACGCTGGACCCGGCGCCGCCGCCCGCCGCGTACATCGCCGCGTCCGGGGGCATCTTCCGCGACTGTTCGGTCCACGACTTCGACATCATCCGCTGGGTGACGGGCCGCGAGGTCACCGAGGTGTACGCGGTCGGCGGCAACCGGGGTGCCGAGTACATCAAGGAGGCGGGCGACGCCGACACCACCGGCGCGATCCTCACCCTCGACGACGGCACCATCGCGGTGGTGTCCAACTCCCGCCACAACGCCCGGGGTTACGACGTCCGCATGGAGATCCACGGCTTCACGGACTCCATCGCGGTGGGCCTGGAGGACAAGCTGCCGCTGCGCTCGGTCGAGCCGGGCGTGACGTTCCCGGCGGGCGTCCCGCACGACTTCTTCATGGACCGCTTCACGGCCGCCTACCGCGCCGAACTCACCGCGTTCACCGAGGTCGTGGCCGGCACCCGCACCTCCCCGTGCACGGTCGCGGATGCCCTGGAGGCCGGCTGGATCGCCGACGCCTGCACCCTGTCGCTGCACGAGCACCGCCCCGTCACCATCCAGGAGGTACGCGAAGCATGAGCGGTCCGGGCCGGGAACCACTGCGCATCGGAGTACTGGGAGCGGCTCGGATCACCGAGAACTCCCTGATCGGGCCCGCCCGGACGACCGGTCACCGCATTGTCGCGGTGGCCGCGCGCGACCGGTCCCGGGCCGAGGCGTACGCCGCCGCGCACCGCGTCGAACGGGTGGCGGACTCCTACGCCGACCTGATCGCCGACCCGGAGGTGGAGGTCGTCTACAACCCGCTCGCCAACGGCCTGCACGGGCCGTGGAACCTCGCCGCGCTCGCGGCGGGCAAGCACGTCCTGTCGGAGAAGCCCTCGGCGAGCAACGCGGAGGAGGCGGCGGAGGTGAAGGAGGCCGCCGCCAAAGCCGGGACGGTCTTCATGGAGGCCTTCCACTACCTCTTCCACCCGGTCACCCGGCGCCTGCACGAACTGCTGGCCTCCGGTGAACTCGGCGAGCTGCGGCACGTCGAGACGCTCGTCGCGATCCCGGCCCCGGCGGACACCGATCCGCGCTGGTCCCTGGACCTGGCCGGCGGCGCCACGATGGACCTGGGCTGCTACAGCCTGCACGCCCAGCGCATGCTGGCCCCCTGGGCGGGCGGCGCGCCCCGGCTGGTCTCGGCCCGCGGCGGTGAACACGTGGGCGCGCCGGGCGTCGACGAGTGGCTGGACGCCGACCTCGCCTTCCCGAGCGGCGCCACGGGCTCCGCCCGCTGCCACATGGCGTACGACAAGCTGGACATGAGCTGCCGGATCATCGGCAGCCGGGGCGAGGCGTTCGCGCCGAACTTCGTGCTGCCGCAGTTGGACGACCGCATCGTGATCCGCACGACGGACGGCGAACGCACGGAGCGGCTGGGCAGGAGGTCGTCGTACACCTATCAACTGGAGGCGTTCGCCGCCAGGTTGAGGGAGGGCGCGCCTCTCCCGCTGGGCCCGGACGACGCGGTGGCGACGATGACACTGATCGACGCGGCCTATCGCGCGGCGGAGTTCGAACCGAGGCCGCGCGTGTCGGTTCCGCAGTAGCGGTGGACAGACGTCGGGGGCGGCGCGTGGTCGCACGCGCCGCCCCCGACGACGTCGGTCACAGGTAGAACGCGGGCCGCTCCACCAGCTCGACCTCCACCCGCACGCCGTCCTCCAACGCCCGCACCCCCGCCTCGCACACGGCCGCCGCCGCGTACCCGTCCCACACGCTCGGGCCGGTGACCTCGCCGCGGCGGGTCGCGTCGACCCAGGTCTGGATCTCGCGGTCGTAGGCGTCGGCGAAGCGTTCGACGTAGTCCTGGGCGATGGTGCCGCCCCAGCGGCCGGCCATGTTGGTGACCATGGCGTGGCCGTCGCCGATGCGGGCGGTGCCGCGTTCGCAGACGATCTCGGCCTGAACCTGGTAGCCGAAGCCGCAGTTGACGAACATCTCGACGTCGACGATCGCGCCGCCGTCGGTCTCGAAGACGACGAACTGCGGGTCCTGGAGGTCGTCCGGGGCGCTCGCCGTGGGGCGCGGGCGCAGCACCGTCACGGCCGTGATCTCGTGGCCCAGCAGCCAGCGCGTCGCGTCCGTCTCGTGGGCCACGGAGTCGCTGATGAGCATGGAACTGGTGAAGAAGGGCGGGCTGGCGGCGTTGCGGTGCCGGTTGTGGAGCATCAGCGGTCTGCCCAACTGGCCTGTTCCCAGAAGGGACTTGAGCTTCATGTACTCGGCGTCGTAGCGCCGCATGAAGCCGACCTGCACCCGGCGGTGGCCGAGGCGCAGCTCCGCCTCCATCACCCGTAGCGCCGAGGCCGCGTCCGGCGTGAGCGGCTTCTCGCACAGGACCGGGAGGTCGTGCTCGAAGGCCGTCAGCAAAGCTGCCTCGTGGGCGGGGCCCGGTGAGGCGATCAGGACCGCGTCGACGTCGGCCGCCGCCATCGCGGCGGCCGGGTCGGTGTACGCGGTGCAGCCGTCGACACCGGACGCGATCCGTTTGGCGCGCTCGGCGTCGATGTCCACGACAGCGCTCACCCGGGCTCCGTTGACCACGTCCTGGATCCTGCGGACGTGGTCGGCGCCCATTTTTCCGGTTCCGACGACTGCCACTCCGAGCGGGTCGCGCGGGTTCATGGCCATCGGCCGTCCTTTCGGGTCGTCAGGCACCGCAGGAACGGAGGAACTTGCGGGTGCGCTCCGCGATGGGGAGCGGCTTGTCCGGCTCGCACGGGTACATGTCCTGCTCGACGATCGCGAACAGCTCCACGCCCAGGCGCTGCGCCGCGATCAGCACCGGCTCCAACTCCGGTACGCCGGACGGCGGTTCACACATCACTCCGCGCGCCACGGCCGGCCCGAACGGCACCTCGTTCCGGACGACGTCGGCGAGGATCTCCGGGTCGACCTGCTTGAGGTGCAGATAGCCGATGCGTTCGCCGTACGCCTCGATCAGCTTGACGCTGTCGCCGCCGCAGTAGGCGTAATGCCCAGTGTCCAGGCAGAGGTTGACCAGTTCGGAGTCGGTCGAGTCGAGGAAGCGCTCGACGTGGTCCTCGGTGTCGAGGTGGGTGTCGGCGTGCGGGTGGACGACGATGTCGAGCCCGTACGCCTCCTTGACCTCGTGCCCGAGCCGCTCCATGCCCTTGGTGAGGTGGGCCCACTGCTCGCCGGTCAGCTCCGGCGGCTCCAGGATCTCGGCGGTCTTGTCGTCCCGCCAGAAGGAGGGGATGACGACCAGGTGCCGCGCGCCCATCGCCTGGGTGAGCGCGGCGACTTGGCCGACGTGCTCCCATGTCGCGTCCCAGACGGACGGGCCCCGGTGCAGGCCGGTGAAGACCGTGCCCGCGGAGACCTTCAGGTCACGCCGGGCGATCTCGTCCGTGAGCCGGGCCGGGTCGGTCGGCAGATAGCCGTACGGGCCCAGCTCGATCCAGGAGTAGCCGGCCTGCGCGACCTCGTCCAGGAACCGTTGCCACGGCACCTGTTGAGGGTCGTCCGGGAACCACACGCCCCACGAGTCGGGTGCGGAGCCGACCCGGATGCGGTCCAGGAAGGGACGGTCCGACATGTCAGGCGGTCCCTTCGGGAGACGCGGCCACCGGCGCCTTCAGGGACTTCTCGTCGGGGAGTTCTTCGACGTCGACGCCGCGTACCTGGGACAACTCGTGCTTGAGTGCGGCGAGTTCGGTGCCGCCCGCCATGTGGTTGGTCAGCTCTTCCAGCGTGATCTCGCTGCGCTCCGCCGACAACTCCATGGTGCCCAGGCGCAGGACGCTGAAGTGGTCGCCGACCATGTAGGCGTGGTGCGGGTTGTGGGTGATGAAGATGACCCCGAGACCGCGTTCGCGAGCTGCGGCCACGTACTTGAGGACCACGCCGGATTGCTTGACGCCGAGGGCTGCGGTCGGCTCGTCCAGGATGAGGACGCGGGCGCCGAAGTAGACGGCGCGGGCGATGGCGACGCACTGGCGCTGGCCGCCGGAGAGGGTGCCGATGGGCTGGTCGAGGTTGTCCAGGACGATGCCCATGTTGCGGAGTTCCTCGTCGGCGGTCTTCTTCATCTTCTCGATGTCGAGACGGCGGAACGGCCAGGGGCCCTTGGTCATCTCGGAGCCGAGGAAGAAGTTGCGCCACACCGGCATCAGGGGGACGACGGCCAGGTCCTGGTAGACGGTCGCGATGCCGCGGTCCAACGCCTGGCGCGGGGTGGTGAAGTGCACGGGCCCGCCGTCGACGAGGAACTCGCCCTCGGTGTGCTGGTGCAGGCCAGAGATGATTTTGATCAGGGTCGACTTGCCCGCGCCGTTGTCGCCCAGCACGCAGGTGACCTGGCCCGGGCGGACCGCGAGGTCGACACCGTGCAGGGCACGGATGTTGCCGTAGGACTTGCCCGCGTTGCGGAGCTGGACGATCGGAGCGTCCGCTTCGCTCGGCGCCTTGTCTTCGAGGATGGCGCCGTGAGTGCCGGATTCGTTGCTTGCCATGAAGGTCACCTCCGGGTCGCGGTGCGCTGGACCCACAGATTGATGAGGACGGCGCCGAGGAGCATCACGCCGAGGAACGCCTTGAACCAGTCGGGGTTCCAGCCGGCGTAGACGATGCCCTGCTGCACCATGCCGAACATGAACGCGCCGAAGACCGGGCCGATCGCCGAGCCGGCGCCGCCGGTCAGCAGACAACCGCCGATCACGGCTGCGGAGATGTAGATCAGCTCCTGGCCGACACCCTCGCCGGACTGCACGGTGTTGAAGGTGAACAGCTGGTGCATGCCGATGAACCAGGCGCCGAAACCGACCAGCATGAACAGGGAGATCTTGGTGAACGCCACCGGCACACCCACGGCACGGGCGGAGTCCTTGTTGCCGCCGACCGCGAAGATCCAGTTGCCGTACTTCGTGCGCAGCAGGACCCAGGTGGCGATCGCCGCGAACACCAGCCAGTAGATGATGGTGATCTTGACGTCGACGCCACCGATGTCGAAGGACGTCGCGAAGACCTTCTTGGCCTGGTCGAAGCCGTCCATGTTGCTGATGTCGTCGGTGGCGACGTTGCCGGTGACCAGTTTCGTCACGGCGAGGTTGACGCCCTGGAGGATCAGGAAGGTGCCCAGGGTGACCAGGAAGCTGGGCAGTCCGGTCTTGACGACCATCCACCCGTTGAGGAACCCGATCCCCAGCGACACCAGCAGCGCGACGATCACACCGACCCACACGTTCATGGTGAGTTGGTAGCTGAGCATGCTCGCGGTGAGCGCGGAGGTGATGACGGCGACACCGGCGGAGAGGTCGAACTCGCCGCCGATCATCAGCAGGGCGACCGGCAGCGCCATGATGCCGATCGTCGACGAGCTGTAGAGGATGTTCGCCATCGAGGCGCCGTCCCGCACGGGCGGAGCGGCGATCAGGAAGAACACGTACACGGCGGCGGCGCCGAGGAAGACACCCACCTCGGGGCGGGCCAACAGCCTTAGCGCCAGGGGCCGTTCAGCGGTCCGGCCGTCGGATTCCTTGGGGCCGGGGGCCGGCGGTGAGGTCACCGCCGGCTCGGCGTGCTGGGTCATGCTCATCACCGGGTTCCGTTGGCGGCGTACTTCGCGACGGCGTCGACGTTGGTCTTGTCGACGAAGGCCGGGCCGGTCAGTACGGGCTGCTCACCACCGCCGCTGTAGTTGCCGTTGTTCTTGTAGAGCCACAGGGAGTCAATCGCCAAGTAGCCCTGGAGGTACGGCTGCTGGTCCACCGCGAACTGGACGGTGCCCTTCTTGATGGCGCCGGTCAGGGTGCTGTTCAGGTCGAAGGTCGCGACCTTCGCCTTGCTGCCCGCGTCGGACAGCGACTGCACGGCCGTCATGGCGAACGGGGCGCCCAGGGTGACGACGTAGTCGATCGCCTTGTCCTGCGTGAGCTTGGCGGTGATCGTCGACTTCACCGACGGCATGTCCGTGCCGTTGACGTTGAGCACCTCGGTGGTGCCGGTGAACGTCTTCTTCACACCGTCGCAGCGCTGCGTCAGACCGATGTTGCCCTGCTCCTGGATGACACAGACGGCCTTCTTGGCGCCTTCCGTGTTCAGCCGCTTGCCGAGCGCCTCGCCGGCCACCGTCTCGTCCTGGCCGAAGAACTCCAGCAGTCCGAGCTTCTTCCAGTCGCTGAGACCGGAGTTGAGCCCGACGACGGGTATGTTCGCGGACTTCGCCTTGCCGATGACGTCCTTCAGGGCGTCGGGCTTGGCGAGGGTGACCGCGATGCCGTCGACCTTCTGGTCGATCGCGTTCTGCACCAGGTTCGACTGGTTGCCCGCGTTCGGGTCGGCCGAGTAGATGAGCTTGATGTTGTCCTTGTCGGCGGCGGCCTGGGCGCCCTTGCGGACGATGTCCCAGAACGTGTCGCCGGGAGCCTGGTGCGTGACCAGGGCGACCGTCATCCGAGGAGTGCTCGCCTTGCCCGCGGAGGCGCCGGAGCTGTCCTCCGTGGCCTTCTTGCCGCCCGAGCTGCTGGAACAGCCGGCGAGGGTCAGGGCCGCTGCCGCGGCCACCGCCACGAAGGGGGCCATTCTGCGCGAGCGGGAGTACGTGGAACGGTCCATCTTTCCTGCACCTCACTGTGCTTCAGGGGAAAGGGAGTCATGATCGCAGAAATCCGGGCTCAGGGCCTGTCGGCCCTGGGTCGTTTGCCGCGAAACACGGCTGTTGCGCTGGGACGGAATCAAATCCCTGGGCGCGTCCGCTGTCAATACTTTGTTAAGACATCATTTCACGAGCAGGTCCGAATGTAAGTACAAACTATTGACACGGAGCCCCTCCGAGACCTACACCTGGGAGGCGGCAGGCCCCTGGGACCCGCCCACCCCCAGCAGCTCAGAGGAGTGTCGCGCATGGCCGAGTCAGCCCAGTCCTTCGATCTCATCACCATGGGCCGCATCGGGGTCGATCTCTACCCGCTGCAGTCTGGCGTACCGCTGGCCCGTGTGGAGACGTTCGGCAAGTTCCTCGGGGGTTCCGCGAGCAATGTGGCGGTCGCCGCCGCCCGGCTCGGCCGGACCACCGCGGTGATCACCCGCACCGGCGACGACCCCTTCGGGACGTATCTGCACGAGGCCCTCAAGGGCTTCGGGGTCGACGACCGCTGGGTCACGCCCGTCGCGGAGTACCCGACCCCGGTGACGTTCTGCGAGATCTTCCCGCCGGACGACTTCCCGCTGTACTTCTACCGGCAGCCGAAGGCGCCGGACCTGGAGATCCGCACCGAGGAACTGGACTACTTCGCGATCCGCCAGGCCCGCGTCTTCTGGATCACCGGCACCGGACTCAGCGAGGAGCCGAGCCGCTCCGCCACGCTCGCCGCCCTCAAGGCGCGCGACAAGGCGGGCACCACGGTCTTCGACCTGGACTGGCGCCCGATGTTCTGGAAGGACCCTGAGGAGGCCCGCCCGTACTACGCCGAGGCCCTCCGCCACGCGACGGTCGCGGTCGGCAACCTCGACGAGTGCGAGATCGCCACCGGCGTCCGCGAGCCCCGCGCCTGCGCCCAGGCACTGCTCGACGCGGGCGTGGAACTCGCCGTGGTCAAGCAGGGCCCCAAGGGCGTCCTGGCCGTGCACCGCGACGGCACGACCGCCGAGGTACCGCCGGTCCCGGTCGAGGTGCTCAACGGCCTCGGCGCGGGCGACGCGTTCGGCGGCTCCCTGTGCCACGGCCTGCTGTCCGGCTGGGACCTGGAACGGTCCATGCGGTTCGCCAACGCGGCCGGCGCCCTCGTCGCCTCCCGTCTCGCCTGCTCCACCGCGATGCCCACCGAGTCCGAGGTCGAGGACCTCCTCGTGGGCGCGCGAGTGAGCGACTGATCGCGTGGCCGCCACAGCCACCCCTGAACGGAGCTTCTCTTGAGCATCAGCATTCCCGACCTGGTCACGGTCAGAGCCCGGCATCCGGAGGCGATCGCCGAGGCGGCCGCCCGCCGGGTGCGCCGCCCGCTGCTGGGCGACAGCGGCCGCCTGATGATCGTGGCCGCCGACCACCCGGCCCGCGGCGCCCTGGGCGTCGGCGACCGCCGCACGGCCATGGCCAACCGCGCCGACCTGCTGGAACGCCTCTGCATAGCGCTGTCCCGGCCGGGCGTCGACGGGGTGCTGGCCACCGCCGACATCCTGGAGGACCTGCTCCTCCTCGGCGTCCTGGACGGCAAGGTCGTGATGGGCTCGATGAACCGCGGCGGCCTGTCCGGCGCTGCCTTCGAGATGGACGACCGGTTCACCGGCCACCGCGCCGAGGACATCGCCCGCCTCCGCCTCGACGCGGGCAAACTGCTGCTCCGCATCGACTACGACGACCCGGGCTCGCTCACCACCCTGGAGTCCACCGCGCGGGCGATAGACGACATGGCGGCGCGCCAACTCCCCCTGTTCGTAGAGCCGTTCATATCGCGCCGCGTCGACGGCAAGGTCCGCAACGACCTGTCCGCCGAGGCCGTGACCCGTTCGATCGCGATCTCCTCGGGTCTGGGCGGCACCTCCGCCTACACCTGGCTGAAACTGCCCGTCACCGACGACCCGGACGACATGGCCGAGGTCCTGGAGACGTCGACCCTGCCCGTCGTCCTGCTCGGCGGCGAGGTCGGCGACGACCAGGAGGGCGCGTACGAGAAGTGGCGCAAGACGCTGCGCCTGCCCACCGTCCAGGGCCTGGTCGTGGGCCGCTCCCTGCTCTACCCCGCCGACGGCGGCGTGGAGACGGCGGTGGACACCGCTGTAGGTCTGTTGTGAACCGGAGGCACACCATGACGAGCGCGTACCACCTTCCCGCGGGCAAGGCCCTCGGCGGCCCCTACGTCGTGGACGTCACCCCCGAGTCGGCGGCCTGGGGCTACTCCAGCCTGCGGGTCCTGGAGCTGCCGCCGGGCGGCACCCACACCTTCGACACCGACGACAGCGAGTGGATCGTCGTCCCGCTGAGCGGCGCCTGCACGGTCTCCGCCGCCGACGACTTCGGCCACGACACCTTCGAGCTCCACGGCCGCGAGAGCGTGTTCACCGCCGTGAGCGACTTCGCGTACGTGCCCCGCGATTCCCGTACGACGATCTTGTCGCCCGGCGGTGGCCGCTTCGCGCTGACCGGCGCCCGCTGCACCCGCCGCCTGCCCGCCCGCTACGGCCCGGCCTCGTCGGTGCCGGTGGAGCTGCGCGGCACCGGCAACAGCTCACGCCAGGTCAACAACTTCGGCGCGGCCGGCGTCTTCGAGTGCGACAAGCTCATCGCCGTAGAGGTGATCACGCCCGGCGGGAACTGGTCGTCCTTCCCGCCGCACAAGCACGACGAGCACCGGCCCGGCGAGGAGTCCGTCCTCGAAGAGGTCTACTACTTCGAGTTCGCCGACCACGAGGGCACCCCCGGTCTCGGCTACCAGCGCGTCTCCCCGTCCGGGCAGGGCCGTAACACGGACGTGCTGGCCGAAGTGCGGGGCGGGGACGTCGTGTTGATCCCGGACGGCTGGCACGGGCCCTCGATGGCGGTGCCCGGTCACCACATGTACTACCTCAACGTCATGGCGGGTCCCGAGGACGACCGCTCCTGGCTGATCTGCGACCACCCCGATCACGCCTGGGTCCGCGGCACGTGGCCCGAGCAGCCCGTCGACCCCCGCCTCCCCCTCTACACGGCACCGGAGAAGTCCTGATGAGCACCCCCACCCGCCGCCTGACCGTCGCCCAGGCCCTGGTGCAGTTCCTGTCGGTCCAGTACAGCGAGCGCGACGGCGTACGGCACCGGCTGATCGCCGGCACCTGGGGCATCTTCGGCCACGGCAACGTCGCCGGACTCGGCCAGGCGCTCCTTGAGGCGGGCGAGGACACGATGCCGTTCCACCAGGGCCGCAACGAACAGGCCATGGTGCACGCGGCAGTCGGTTACGCGCGCCAGCTCGACCGGCTCTCCGCGCAGGCCGTCACGACGTCCATCGGACCGGGCGCCACCAACCTGGTCACGGGCGCCGCCCTGGCCACGGTCAACCGCCTTCCGGTGCTTCTCCTCCCCGGCGACTACTTCGCGACCCGCGCCGCCGACCCGCTGCTCCAGCAGCTGGAGCACCCCGTCGAGGCCGACCTCTCGGTCAACGACACGCTGCGCCCGGTCTCCCGCTACTTCGACCGCGTCATGCGCCCCGAGGCCCTGATCCCGGCCGCGCTGAACGCGATGCGCGTCCTCGCCGACCCGGTGGAGACGGGAGCCGTAACTCTCGCGCTGCCGCAGGACGTTCAGGCCGAGGCGTACGACTGGCCGGAGGAGTTCTTCGCCGACCGCGTGTGGCACGTACGGCGTCCCGCGGCCGATCCCTTCGAGCTGGCGGAGGCCGTCGAGGCCATCCGGTCCGCCGAGCGTCCGCTGATCGTCGCGGGCGGCGGCATCCACCACAGCCGCGCCGAGGAGGCGCTGAAGGCGCTGGTGGACGCCACCGGCATCCCGGTCGCCTCCACCCAGGCGGGCAAGGGCTCGCTCCGCTACGACCACCCGGCGGACCTGGGCGGCATCGGCCACACCGGCACGGCGGTCAGCGACGACATCGCGCGCACCGCGGACCTGGTGATCGGCGTCGGCACCCGCTACACGGACTTCACGACAGCCTCCAACACGCTCTTCCAGAACCCGGACGTGCGGTTCGTCAACCTCAACATCACCGCGTTCGACGCCCACAAGCTGGCCGCGCGCACCCTGGTGTGCGACGCGAGGGCGGGACTCACCGCGTTGACCGAGGCACTCGCCGATCACCGTGTGAACTCGGTTTACGAGGCCGAGTACCGCGAGGGCAAGGAGCGCTGGGAGCGGGTTGTTGACACCGCGTTCACCGCCCCCGACGAGAACGCCGTACCGACCCAGACCCAGCTCCTCGGCGCCCTCGACGCGGTAGTGGGCGACGACGACGTAGTGATCAACGCGGCCGGTTCCCTCCCCGGCGACCTGCACAAGCTCTGGCGAGCGCGCAGCCCGCGCCAGTACCACCTCGAATACGGCTACTCCTGCATGGGCTACGAGATCCCGGCCGGCATCGGCGTCCAGCAGGCCGCCCCCGACACCCCCGTCTGGTCGCTGGTCGGCGACGGCACCTACCTGATGATGCCGACCGAGATCGTCACGGCGGTCCAGGAGTGCCTCCCGGTCAACCTGGTCCTGATCCAGAACCACGGATACGCCTCCATCGGCGGCCTCTCCGAGTCGGTCGGCAGCGAGCGCTTCGGCACCGCCTACCGCTACCGCGCCGCCGACGGCACCTTCTCCGGCGCCCCGCTCCCGGTCGACCTCGCCGCCAACGCGGCCAGCCTCGGCATGGACGTCCTGCGCGCCAAGACGGTCCGCGAACTGCGCGAGGCGTTCGCCACGGCCCGCGCCTCCGACCGCCCGACCTGCGTCTACGTCGAGACCGACACCGCCACCCCGACCGCTCCCCCGGCCGAGGCCTGGTGGGACGTGCCGGTCGCCGAGACCGCCTCGCGCGAGTCGGCCGTACAGGCCCGCGAGGAGTACGACCGCCAGGTCGCCGACCGTCGCCGTCACCTCTGAACTCCCCTCCCCCGAAAGGCCTTTGCACCATGAAGACGATCACCCACTGGATCGACGGCAAGCCCGTCGAGAGCACCTCGGGCCGCTTCGGCCCCGTGTACAACCCGGCGACCGGCGCCCAGGAGAAGCAGGTCGGCTTCGCGACCGTCGACGAGGTGGACGCCGCCGTCGCCTCCGCCAAGGCCGCGTTCGAGAGCTGGGGCGTCGCCTCGCTCGCCAAGCGCACCGCGATCCTGTTCAAGTACCGCGAGCTGCTGGACGCGCACCGCGACGAGATCGCCGAGCTGATCACCGCCGAGCACGGCAAGGTCCACTCGGACGCGCTCGGCGAGGTCGCGCGCGGCATGGAGATCGTCGAACTCGCCTGCGGCATCAGCGTGCAGCTGAAGGGCGAGCTGTCGACGCAGGTCTCCACGCGCGTCGACGTGGCCTCAATTCGGCAGCCCCTGGGCGTAGTTGCGGGTATCACGCCCTTCAACTTCCCCGCCATGGTGCCGATGTGGATGTTCCCGCTGGCCATCGCGACGGGCAACACCTTCGTCCTCAAGCCCAGCGAGAAGGACCCGTCGGCGTCGTACCGCCTGGCCGAACTCGCCTCCGAGGCAGGCCTCCCCCAGGGTGTCCTGAACGTCGTGCAGGGCGACAAGGTGGCCGTCGACCGCATCCTGGAGCACCCGGACGTCGAGGCCGTCTCCTTCGTCGGCTCGACGCCGATCGCGAAGTACATCCAGCTCAAGGCGGTTGAGCACGGCAAGCGCGTGCAGGCCCTGGGCGGCGCCAAGAACCACATGCTCGTCCTCCCCGACGCCGACCTGGACTTCGCGGCCGACCAGGCGATCAACGCGGCCTACGGTTCGGCCGGCGAGCGCTGCATGGCCGTCTCCGTCGTGGTCGCGGTCGGCGACACCGGCGACGAGCTGGTCGCCAAGATCGCCGAGCGCGCCGGCAACCTGCGCATCGGCCCGGGCAACGACCCGGCGTCCGAGATGGGCCCGCTCATCACCCGCGAGCACCGCGACAAGGTGGCGTCGTACGTCGCCTCGGCCGCGGCCCAGGGCGCCGAGGTCGTCGTCGACGGCACCGGCCTCTCGGTCGAGGGCCACGAGGACGGCTTCTTCCTCGGCGTCTCCCTCCTCGACAAGGTGCCGCTGACGGCGGACGCGTACAAGGACGAGATCTTCGGCCCGGTCCTGGTCGTCGTCCGCGCCGAGTCGTACGACGAGGCCATCACCCTGATCAACAGCTCCCGTTGGGGCAACGGCACCGCCATCTTCACCCGGGACGGCGGCGCCGCCCGCCGCTTCCAGATGGAGGTCAAGGCGGGCATGGTCGGCGTGAACGTGCCGATCCCGGTGCCCGTCGGCTACCACTCCTTCGGCGGCTGGAAGGACTCCCTCTTCGGGGACCTCCACGTCTACGGCAACGACGGCGTCGCCTTCTACACCCAGGGCAAGGTCATCACCACCCGCTGGCCGGACCCTGCCGACGGTGGCATCAACCTCGGCTTCCCCAGCAACTCCTGACTGTCCGTCACGATCCGTGAGGAGGTGCCCCTGTGGCGAAGACCGGTGACTACGCGCGTGCCGCGAACGGGTCCCCGCTCGATGCCCTGCATTTCGCCCTGGACCGCAACAGTCCGGTGCCGCTGTACTACCAGCTCGCACAGCAGCTGGAGTCGGCGATCGAGCACGGGACTCTGGCGCCGGGCAACCTCCTGGGCAACGAGATCGACCTGTCCGTACGCCTCGGCCTGTCCCGCCCCACCGTCCGCCAGGCCATCCAATCCCTCGTGGACAAGGGGCTGTTGGTCCGGCGGCGCGGGGTCGGCACGCAAGTGGTGCACAGCCAGGTCAAGAGACCGCTGGAACTCAGCAGCCTCTACGACGACCTGGAGTCGGCCGGACAGGGCCCGACCACGGAGGTGCTGCGCAACGAGGGCGTGCCCGCGACCGCGGATGTCGCGGCCGCCCTCGGTGTCCCGGAGGGCAGCGAGGTCACCCTCCTGGAACGGCTGCGCTCCACCCACGGCCAGCCGGTGGCGTTCCTCTGCAACTACCTCCCGGCGAACCTGCTCCAACTCGACACCGCCCGGCTGGAGTCGACGGGCCTGTACCGGATGCTGCGCACCGCCGGCATCACCCTGCACAGCGCCCGCCAGACGATAGGCGCCCGCTCGGCCACCCCCGCGGAGGCCACCCGCCTCGACGAGAAGGAGGGCGCCGCCCTGCTCACCATGCAGCGCACGGCCTACGACGACACGGGGCGGGCGGTCGAGTACGGCACGCACATCTACCGGGCGTCGCGGTACGCGTTCGACTTCCAGCTGCTGGTCAGGCCCTGAACTACACGGCGGAGTCGAGGTGTTCCCGCTGCTCCGCCGTCAACTCCAGGTCCACGGCAGCAAGGTTCTCCTCCAACTGGGCCACCGACGACGCCCCCGCGAGCGGGACGATCGGCAGCGGCCCGCCCAACTGCCAGGCCAGCACCACCTGGTTGACACTCGCCCCGGTCTCCTTCGCCACCTCCCGCAGCGCGGCGAGGCGGGCCGGGGTGCCCGGGTGGTCGTACTCGGCGCCCAGGGGCTTGTCCTTGCGCGTGTAGGCGCCGGCCAGCAGGGGTGAGTAGGCGACCAGGGTGAGGGCGGGCTCCGCGCGCAGATAACCGAGCAGGTCCGGGCCGGCACTGCCGAGGCTGCCGTCGGGGAAGAGCTCGGAGGGTACGTCGGTCCGGGGGCGCAGATAGCTGTGCTGGTACTGGAGGACCTCGTAACCGGGCAGTCCGGCCGCGGCGGCGAGCGCGCGGGACCGTTCCACGCGCCAGGCGGCGTGGTTGCTGACGCCCAGGAGACCGACGGTGCCCTCGGCGACCAGCTCGGCGAACCCCTCGACGGTCTCCTGCAGCGGAACGCTCTGGTCCTCGATGTGCGCGTACAGCACATCGAGCTTGTCCACACCGAGGCGTTCGCGGCTGCGCTCGGCCGACTCGCGGATGACCTTCGCGGACAGGCCCTCCGGGTTGTCGACGAACCCCGTGCCCGGTGCCAGCGGGCGGGCGCCGAGCTTGGTCGCGATCACGATCTCGTCGCCGATGCCGCGGCTGCGCCGCCACCGGCCGAGCAGTTTCTCGCTCTGGCCGCCCTGGCTTCCGTCGACCCAGAACGCGTAGTTGTCGGACGTGTCGATGAAGTTCCCGCCGGCCTCGACATAGCGGTCGAGCACGGCGAAGGAGGTCGCTTCGTCGGTGCGGGAGCCGAACAGCATCGCGCCGAGCGCGAGCACGCTCACCTCACGGCGGTGCGCCGGATCGGCCCCTATCGTGCGGTACTTCATAGTGGTCCCTCCCGTTGGCACCCGGGTCGGCCGGGCACGAACGGGAGTCTCCCTCTTGAAGCGCACTTCAAGTCAAGCCCCCGCGCGGCTACTTGGCGAACGGCCCGTCCAGCGCGGCCCATTGGAGCAGCATGATGGTCTTGGCGTCGGCGATCTCGCCGGTGCGGATCATCTCCAGGGCTCTGCGGAAGGGCAGTTCGAGGATCTCGATGTCCTCGCCCTCCTCCTGGAGACCGCCGCCCTCGTGGGTGCGGGTCGAGGGGCCGTAGGACGCGGCGTAGAAGCCGATGCGTTCGGTGACCGAGCCGGGGCTCATGTAGACGTCGAAGACGTGCTCCACCTCCCCCACGGTGTGCCCCGTCTCCTCCACCACCTCGCGGCGTACGGCCTCCTCCGGGTGCTCGTCATCGTCGTCGAGGAGTCCGCCCGGGGTCTCGACGAGCATGCCGTCAGGGTGGCCGTTGACGTACACGGGGAAGCGGAACTGGCGGGTGAGCAGGACCATTTCACGCTCGGCGTCGTAGAGGAGCAGGGTCGCGCCGTTGCCGCGGTCGTGGGTCTCGCGTTCCTGGCTGGTCCAGGTGCCGTCGCCGTGCTGGAAGTCGAAGGTCGTGGTGCGCTCGACGTACCAGTGACTGGACAGCAGGGTCACGTCGCGGACCTTGACGCGCGGGTTGCCGGTCAGGTCGAGGCCGGTGCGGTCCAGGCCGGTGCGGCCCCGGCGGTCGGGGGTGTCGGCGCCCGCGGTCATCGGACACCGGCCGGGCGGGTGGGGATGATCGAGTTGTTCATGTCCGACGTCTATCACCCCGGGGTCGGGGGCGCATGGCCGAAAGCGGTGCCCCGCGAGTTCAACTGGTGGGCCGGTTGCGTTGATTCGTCGCGAACCGTCCCCCGCCCCGGGCATGCTGGAAGCATGTCTGAGCACGGTGATCAGGTACCCGGATACCGGATGATCAGGATGGAGGCCCAGCCGGACGCCCCGGCGGCGGCCCTCGCGGACGTGGAGGCGTGGCAGGCCCGAAAGGCCTATCCGAACGTCCTCGGCGGTGGTGGCGCGATATTCGGTGTGGCCGAGGAGATCGAGACCGGCGGCTGGAAAATCGTCTCCCTCTTCTCCACCCCCTATCCGCAGGGCGCACGCGACACCATGGCCATGACCTTCCGCGAACGGGCGCGGGCCGCCGAGGACGCGGGCGACACGGAGACACAGCAGGAGTGGCTGCGGAACGCGGAGCGGCTGGACTGGGAGGCCCTGGACGAACTCACGGTGCTGGGGCGCCGGTTCCGGATCGTGCGGGGCGACCAGTTCATCCGGATGGGACCGACGGGGCCGGAACCGCCCCGGCCGTCCGACCCCGACCCGGCGAAGGTGGGGCACGGTCACGAATACCGCGGCCGTACCAAGGGTTTCGTGATCGATCCGTACACCCCGACGGGGATGTCCGAGGGCATCCTGCGGATGGAGCTGCTGGCACTGGTCCACGCTCCGGGCACGGCTCCCGCCGCCGTACGGAAGGACTCGCGGCGCGCCCTGAAGACGCATCCCGGGGGCGTGCTGCTGCCCGCCGAGTTCACCGCGGCCGAGTTCTCGGACGGCCACTGGGCGCCGACGCAGATGACGAACGCCAGCCCGCAGGGATCACGGGACACGCTCACCTCCTATCTGCGCGTGATGGCGCCGGTCATGGAGCAGCTCGACGAGGAGACCAAGGCGGAGTACGGGCGGCTGGCCGACCGGATCGACGCCGAACGCTGCGACGAGATCGTGATCGACGGCTGCCGGACGCGCATCGTGCGCGTAGAACGCCTCGTGCGCGTCGGCCCGGACGGTCCCGAGGGCCCGCGCCCCTCCGACCCCGACCCCGAACTCCCCACCGCCGTCCAGGAGAAGCAGCTCCGCGAGGAGGGCGTGTTCGACGAGTACCGGGTGCTGAACGAGGAGGAGACCGAGCAGCGCCGCGTGGCGGAGGAACAGGCGAAGGAGTTCCTACGGCTGTTCGAGGAGCAGCGGAAACGGCGCGAGGCCGCTGAAGAAGGCTGAGCCCGGGTGGAGGGTGGGACCGGTCGGCCCAACCCTCCACCTCTGGCGTCAGCTCTTGCCGAGCATCTTGTCCATCTGCGTGATCTCGGCGCTCTGAGCCGTGATCACGTCGGCCGCGAGTTCGGTGGCGGGGGCGTAACTCCCGTCCGCCTTCTCGGTCTTGGCCATGGAGATGGCGCCCTCATGGTGCTCGACCATCATGCTGAGGAACATGGTGTCGAAGGCGGCGCCGGATGCCTTCTCCAGCTTGCCCATGTCTGCGTCGCTCATCATGCCGGGCGTGGCGGACGACGACATGTCGTGGTTCATGCCGGAGTCCATGCCGGACATGTCCTGGGGGACCTGCTCGCCCCACGAGGTGAGCCAGCCGGACATGGTCTTGATCTCCGGGGCCTGGGCGCCCTCGATCTTCGTGGCGAGGGTCTTGACCTGCGCCGAGGAGGCGTGGCCGGCGGCCAGTCCGGCCATCTCCACGGCCTGGCGGTGGTGCTGGATCATCTCCTTCGAGAACGAGACGTCCGCGGCGTTGTGGCCGCCGGTCGCGGTACTGGACGCGGTCGCGGTTCCGCCGCTCGCCTTGCTGTCGCCGTCGTTGCCGCACGCAGCGAGCATGAGGGCGGCCACCGAGGCGGTGACGGCGAGAACGGTACGACGGACGAACCTGCGCTGTGCGGTCATGGGGGAACTCCTGGTGTGTGGATCCGTTCAGGGCATCCCGGTGCGCGCACGGTGACGTGTCGCGCGGGCCGCTCTAGATCCGCAGGAGTTGGAGTTCGGCGAGGGAGGGCGGGGCCCGGCCCCCGTCGGGACCGCTGCCCGTCCTGGACGTACGACCGTCCGGCGCCTGGGCGCAGGCCGCCACATCGGGTTGCAGCACCGGAACCACGGCCGGTGCCCCGGCGACGGACGCGGAGGCGCAGGTCGCGTCGGCGTGTTCCATGTGGCTGCCGCAGTCGCCCGCGCCGTGATCACAGGCGTCCGGCGTCGACGCCCTCTCGCCCGTCGCTACGGTCGTAGCCGCCATGGAGTGCCCGTGAGCGGGCTCGGCCATGGGAACGGGCCCGAGCCCGTGCATCCCGAGCAGGCCGAACAGCAGGGCGGCGACGAGCAGCCCGTAGGACCGCACGCGAGGGTGCGGTCCTACGGGCTGCTCGGGACGGGCCATGGAGCCACCATACCCACCCTGGGTATCCGGCCCGCACCGGGCACCTAGGTGAGTGCCCCCACCGCGGGTGCCTTCGCGCTGCGGTAGGTGGAGATGCCCAGGGCCAGCAGCCAGTAGCTGAGGATCGCGCCCATCAGGGCGGTGGTGCCCCAGCCGTTCGCCGCGTAGAAGTGCGCGGGAGTGTTCCCGAAGAACAGGGACGGCACGAAGGCGAGGTTGATCCCGGCCAGCACGTACGCCGACCTGCTGGTCCAGCGCGGCAGCAGTCGCGTGCGGGAGACGGCGAAGCCCAGCGCGGTCAGGAAGAACGCCAGCATCAGCCGGGAGATCGACCCGTAGAGGATGTAGGTGCCGCTGACGTCGATCGTCGGGTCGATCGGGTGGTCGGCGGCGATGACGGCGCCGGCCTCCAGTCCGCTGGAGACCAGCGTGATCGTCGTGTAGACCAGCCCTGCCGTGAAGGCCATCGAACCGGCCCACTCGTAGTCGGGATTCACGCGCTTCACCAGCTCGCGGAACGCGGTCACGAACACGAGCAGGAACGCCAGCGCGACGATCCCGATCAGCAGCCGGGCCAGCACGTTGGCATCCGGCGGCGGGCCCGAGTAGACGAAGTACAGGGGCACTTCGACGATGAGAGCGACGGCGGCGGCGATGCCCGCACCGCCCGCCAGACGCCTGGCCGACATTTCGTTCATGGGGTCCCCCGGAGTTCCGTGTGGTGGATTCGGTACGTCTTGAATCCTGCCGCCGACGGCGCTCACGGTCCCTGGGCCTGAGGACCGGATCGGGGGTGGTCCTGGCGACACCCCCACCGGACGTGCGGGAGTCAGGCGCCGAAGACCTGGAACTCCGATACCTGCCCGGCCGGCCAGCCGTTGTTCGCGGTGATGTTGAGCCGTACGTAGCGGGTGGTGACGGTGGAGGGAAGCGTCAGGGTCGCGGTGTTCCCGGTCGCCGGGTCGAAGGTGTAGCCCGCCGAGGCGAGCAGCAGGGTGGAGGTGCCGGCGTCCGTGCCGCCCTGGACGGAGATCGTCTGGGTACGGGTGGTCCAGGCGGTGGCCGGGGGAAGTTTCAGGACGATCCGCTTGACGCCGGTCGCGGCGCCCAGGTCGACCTGGATCCACTGCGGGAAGGCGTTGTTGGCGGACTCCCAGTAGGTGTTGGCGTCGCCGTCGGTCGCGTTGCCCGAGGCGTACGTCTGGGTGTGACTGCTCTCCGAAGTCGCTTGGTGGAGCGCCAGGTTGGTGGTGCTGGACGGTGGGTCGGTCGTGACGGTGACCTGGTTGGAGGGCTGCGAGACGTTGCCCGCAGCGTCGTAGGCGACGACGTCGAAGGTGTAAGCGGTGGAAGCGCCAAGTCCGCTGACGGTGAAGGAGGTTGAGCCGGTCGTACCCACCTGGGTGCTGGTCGAGCCGGAGACCCGCAGGACTCGGTAGCCGCTCACGCCGACGTTGTCGGTGGCCGTGTTCCAGCTCAGCGAGACGGAGTCGCTGGTGTGCCCGGTGACGGTCAGCCCACCCGGCGCGGCGGGCGGTGTGGTGTCGCCGCCGTTCGGAACTACGGGCTGGGTGGGGCGAGTTGAGGTCAGTGCGAGCTGCCCCTTGAGCATGCGGCCGCCGTCGCCGGTGAGGCGCAGGTAGTAGTCGGAGGAGCAGGCGGTGCCGTCCTCGTCGAGGGCGAGGAACCCGGAGTTGGTGGGCACCCAGGCCTGGGTCTCGGCCGTCTTGGCGATCTGGTTGCCCTCGTTGAACTCGTCGAACATGGAGATGTAGATGCCCTGCACCCCGGCCCGCACCATGTTGTAGAACTGCCGCCACATGAAGTCGCCGTGCGCGCGCTGCCGGCCGGAGACGTCGCCGGGCAGGACGCAGGGCTGGAAGTCGATGCCGTTGGCGTTGCAGTCGGCCTGGTCGGGGACGGTGTAGGTGGTGTAGGCGTTGTCGGCCTCGGTCACGTTGCCGATGGCGCCGACCATCCACGGCGAGATCATGTTGAAGGCGTGGTAGACGCCCGAGAAGCCGGGTTGTGAACCCCCGGTGCCCGTCCGCCATTCGCGCGGGACGCCGCCGATGACGTAACAGCCCTGATTCTTGAACCAGTTGACGACGTCGAGGCAGGCGTCGGGGGTGAAGGGGTGGTTGGGGTCGTTGAAGCCGAAGCCCCAGATGCAGACGACCGGCTTGCCGTTCTGCTTCGCGTAGGCCGAACTCGCCGTGTGCGCGGACATCTTGTTCGTCCAGTCCGTCTTGATCTCGGACTGCATGTTCGTCCAGTTGGAGACGTCGTACATGACGTAGAACTTCCGCCCGTACGACTCGGCGGCGGCGCGTACTTTGGTCGCCATGGCGTCGCGGGTGGGGCCCTCTCCCCCGGTGGGGTTGAAGCGTTGCAGGGCCGCCGTGTCGATGTTGTTCTGCTGCATCCACAGGAAGTGGGTGTTGACCGTCTGCTGGTCGTAGGAGGAGAACAGCTTGGCGGGCTGGCCGTTGCCCAGGGCGGCGTACGACGTCTGGTAGGTGTTGGTGTACTCCCGCACGTCGGGCCAGCAGCTGATGCCGGTGTTGGTCGGGGACGGTGGCTGGCTCCAGTTCTGGGTCCAGTGCCACCAGCCGTTGATGGGCGCGCTGTCACCGATGCAGGCGAACCAGCCCTGGTAGCCCACGGTGATCTTGCCGACGACGTCGCCCGGCGCGCTGGCCGCCGACGCGGCGGGGGCGAGCACGGCCTCGGTCGCTCCCACCGTTCCTACGGCCGTGGTCGCGATCGCGGCTCTCAGGAAGACTCTGCGTGTGACACCCATCTGGACTCCTCCGGACTCCTGTTGACGCCTGCTTGCTCCGCTTCGGTGGGCGGTGCCGCCGAGCGCGCTCACGCTCGCGCTCGGCGGCACCTTCGGGTCGGATCAGGTGTTCCAGACCTGGAACTCCGAGATCTGACCCGCCGGCCAGCCGTTGTTCGCCGTAATGTTCACGCGGAGGTACCGCTGGGTGGTCGCGCTGAACGTGAGGGTGACCGTGTTGTTGGTGGTGGGATCGAAGGTGTACGTCGCCGACGACTTGAGGGTGCTGAAGGAGGAGCCGTCGGTGCTGCCCGACAGGGACAGCGTCTGGTTGCGGGCGCCCCAGGTCGCGGGGAGCTGGAGGACGACCCAGCTCGCGCTCTGTGCCGAACCGAGGTCCACCTGGACCCACTGCGGGAAGGCGTTGTTGGCGCTCTCCCAGTAGGTGCCCTGGTTGCCGTCCGTGACGTTCGACGACGCGTACACGTCGGTGTGGCTGGACTCGGTGGTGGCCGCGCCGGCCGCCAGGTTCCTGCTCACCGTGCCGGCGCCGACTCCGGTCAGCGCGACCGTGGTTGTGCCGTTCGACGCGTTGCTGGCGATGCTGAGATCACCGGCGCGGGTGCCGGACGCGGTGGGTGTGAACGTGACGCTCACGGTGCAGGAGGCGCCCGCCGCGATCGACGAACCGCAGGTGTTGGTCTGCGCGAAGTCGCCCGTGACGGTGATACCGGAGACGGTGGCCGCCGCCGTACCGGAGTTGGTCACCGTGACCGTCTTCGCGCCGCTGGAGGTGTTGAGCGCCTGAGTGGCGTACGACAATGACGTCGGGTCGGCCGACAGGGTCGCCGGTGAGGAGCCGCCGCTGCTCGGGAACACCTCGAAGTCCGACAACTGGGCAGCGTCCCAGCCCGTGTTGGCGGTGATGTTGACCCGCACGTATCTCGCCGTGGCCGAACTGAACGTGATGGTCACGGTGTTGCCGTTGGCGCTCGGGTCGAAGGTGTACCCGGCCGAGGCCTTGATGGTGGAGAAGGTGGAGCCGTCCGTGGACCCCTGCACCGACAGGGTCTGCGTACGGGCCGACCACGCCGTCGCCGGCGGGAGTTTGAGCACGACCTTGCCGACGCCGTAGTTCTGGCCGAGGTCGACCTGGGCCCACTGCGGGAACGAACCGTCCGTGCCCTCCCAGTACGTCGACGCGTCCGTGTCGGTGAGGTTCGAGGCGACGTAGGGACTCGTGCTCGAACTCGCCGACGCGGGACGCCCGGCGGCGATGTTGGTGGTGCTGTCGATGCCACTGCCGGTCAGGGATACGGCAGTTGGGCTGTTGTTGGCGTTGCTGGTGACGGTCAGGGTGCCCGCGCGCGATCCGCCCGTGGTGGGCTTGAAGCCGACGGTCACCGTGCAGGACGCGCCGACCGCGAGGGTGGAGCAGTTGTTGGTCTGGCTGAAGTCACCGGTCGCCGCGACGGCCGAGACGGTCGCCGGCGCGGTGCCCGAGTTGGTCACCGTCACCGTCTGCGCGGTGGCCGACGAGCCGACCACCGTGGCGGGGAAGGACAGGCTCGCCGGGTCGGTGTTCAGCACCGGGCCCGGAGCGGTGCCGGTACCGGAGAGGCTGACCGTGCTGGTGGTCCCGCCCGCGTTGACGGTGAGCGCGCCGTTACGGCTCCCGGTCGCCGTCGGCGAGAACTTCACGCTGACGGTGCACGAGCCGTTCGCCGCGATCGACGAACCGCAGGTGTTGGTCTGGGCGTAGTCGCCGCTGGTGGAGATCGAGGAGACGGACGCGGCGGTGCTGGTCGGGTTGGAGACCGTCACGGTCTGCGCGGCGCTCGTCGAACCGGTCGCCACCGAACCGAAGTTGAGCGCGCCGGGCGTGGCCGTCACGCCCTCGGACGGGTAGGGCGGGTAGACCGGAGCGGGCCAGCCGCCGCAGTACGGCGTGCCGCTGATGCCGGAGTTGCCGCCGCCGTCGGTGATGACGAAGTTGCCGCCCGAGCAGTTGTACACCGGGGACGAGTAACCGACACCGGTCGCCGTGACGTTGGTGAACTTGGCGGCGCCGCCGGTCTGTTCCTGGAGGGCGAAGGTGCCGGTGCCGGCGATGGTCACGTTGTTGAGGTTGACCCCGCTGATGGTGCCCTCGACCCACTGGACCGCTTCGTAAGGGCTCTGCTGGATCAGCGCGTTGGTCACGTTGATCGGGCCGGTGATCGCGCCCTGGCTGCCGTCGAACCACAACGCACCCACGCCGAACTGCCAGTTGGGGTCGAGGCTGCCGGCCCGGACCATGGTGTTGTCGGAGATCGTGGTGGTGCCGACCGGCGTCGACGTGAAGCGCTGCCCCACGTGGATGCCGCCGCCCTGGGCGATGCCGGTGTCCACCACGCGGTTGCCGCTGACGGTGTTGTCGTGGCCGCCGTAGATCGCGATGGCGTTGGCGAGGATCTGCAGGGACACGGTGTTGTTGGAGATCGTGTCGTTGGCGTCGGCGCCGATGCCGGAGTCCGCCCAGGTGGCGATGCCGTCGTCGCCGGTGTTGCGGATGTCGCTGTTGGTCACCTTCGAGTTGGTGACCCCGCCATGGAAGTTGATGCCGTCGGCGGTGGTGTCACGGATACGCATGCCGGTGAACGTCAGGCCGTCCATCGGTCCGTCCATCCAGGCGCCGACCTTCATGTGGTCGATCCACAGATTGGAGACGGTCGAGTCGCTCAGCGCACCGCCGATGCCGTTGACCTGCGCGCTGTCGTCGCGTTCCTGCACGTTGCCGAAGATCGCGAAGTTCTGCAGGTGGACGTCGGTGCTCGCGTTGGGCGCGGAGTTGCCGTAGAAGCCGGGGGCCGTGCCGGTGACGGTCGAGTACCACATGCCGGCGCCGGCGATCGTGACGTTGTTGACGCTGATGTGGCCGGGGATGTTGAAGGTGCCCGGCGGGATCCACACGGTGCCGCCGGGGCCCGCGGAGCTGATCGCGGCGTTGAACGCGCTGGTCGCGTCAGCCACTCCGGTCGCGTCGGCGCCCTTGCTGGTCACCGACACCGCGCCCGAGGGTGCGGTCAGGGCGGCGCCGACCTGCTCGAAGTCGGCGAAGTCGATCGTGTACGAGGAGGCGGTGTCGCCCGCGTCGACCTGGAGCTTGAAGGTCGTTCCCGCCGGATAGGTGGTGGTGAACAGGCGGTGGGCCTCGTCGTAGAAGTGGTGCGGGTTGCTGCCCGGGGTGTTGGTGAAGGGGTAGCTTCCGTAGTACCAGCTGTAGGCGTTGGTCAGGGTGAAGTCGGGCTGCTTGACGCCGTTGACGTACAGCGACAGCGCGGCGGTGTAGACCGAGCCGCCCGAGGTGTCAGGGATGCTGTAGCGGAAGTTGATCGAGTTGGTCGCCACCGGCGTGGTGAACGTGACGTACTGGCCGGTGCCCTGCAGCGTCGTCGCCTTGCGGTACGACGCCTCGTCGGCCAGCTGGCCCGCGGTGTAACTCGGGCCGATGGCCGAGCCGTTGGTGGCGGAGTTCTCCGCCTGCACCTCGACGTACGGCAGGCTCGCGCCGCTGCCGCCGGTGGCGGTGGACGCCGCCGCGGCGGGTGGGACAGCCAGAGCGAAGACGCCTACGGCGGCCAGCATCACGGTGCTGACCACCCAGACGAGGGCTCGTCTCAGATCTCGGATGGAATGGAACACGTGCCACTCCTTACGTAATGAAATGCCGGAACTGTCGCGCTGGTGCCGCCGGAGAGGGAGGGGAGACAGGGGGCGGTGGCGATGCATGGGGGACCGTAATATCGTTGACATGATCACGCAATATCTCGACAGGGCTTTGCAACAAACAAATTTGTATCCCGCAAGATCTCAGGTGTCCGCACAACACGAAGGTGCCGCCGGACGGGATGTCCGGCGGCACCTTGGGGAGGGTGGGGTCAGGAGGAGGGCGGGGTCAGGCGTTCCAGACCTGGAATTCGGACAACTGGCCCGCGGGCCAGCCGGTGTTGGCGGTGATGGTGACGCGGTAGTAGCGCTCGACGGCGGCGGGGAAGGTGAGCGTCACGGTGTTCTTGGTGCCCGGGTCGAAGGTGTGGGCCGCCGAGGACTTCAGGGTGGTGAAGGTGGTGCCATCGGTGCTGCCGCTCAGGGTCAGGGTCTGGGTGCGGGCACCCCAGGCGGCGGGCAGTTGCAGCACCACGCAGGAGGCGCTGCGGGCCGAGCCGAGGTCGACCTGGACCCACTGCGGGAACGCGTTGTTGGCACTTTCCCAGTAGGAGTTCTGGTTGCTGTCCGTCACGTTCGACGACGGGTACACGTCGGTGTGGCTGGACTCGCCGGTGGGCTTGTTGGCGGCGAGGTTGGAGTTCACGGTCTCGGTGCCGGTGCCCGAAAGGGCCACCGTGGTGGGGCTGTTGGAATGGTTGCCGGCCAGGGTGAGGGTGCCGGTGCGAGTGCCGGAGGCGGTGGGAGTGAAGGTGACGGAGACCGTGCAATTCGCCCCGACGGCAAGGGAGTTGCCGCAGGTATCGGTCTGGGCGAAGTCACCGCCGGCGGTGATTCCGGTCAACGAGGCAGCGGCGGTACCGGAGTTGGTGACCGTGACGGTCTGTGCGGCGCTGGTCGTGTTCACCGTCTGGTCGGCGAAGGTCAGTGATCCCGGAGTCGCGGTCAGGGTGGCCGACGGTGCGCTACTCCCCGTAGCGAAGACGAAGTTGTTGATGTTCCAGCCGCCGCTGTCCTGGTCGAGCGTCAGAACCTGTCGGCCTGCGGGCAGGGTCACCTGCGTGGTCGCGGTGCCCCAGGCCTGCCAGTCGCCGGTGGCGGGCAGGTCGACGGCTCCGGTGAGGTTCGTGCCGGAGGCGTCCGACAGGTGCAGCGCGCCGGGCACCGCGGACGGGGCCGCGACGCGGAGGTCGAGGGTGTAGGTGCCGGCCGTGGCGACGTCCACGGTGTAGCGGAACCACTGTCCGGCGCCGGTCCAGCCGAGGTTGTAACCGCCGCCGGTGTCCGAGGTGTTGTCCAGGTCGACGCCGTCGGCGCGGTAGGAGTTGGCGTTGCCGTTGACGGAGGTGACGTTGTACGCGACGCCCTGGCCACCGGTGTCGTAGTCCTCCGCCTGGACCGTTCCAGGCACGGCGGCCGGGGTGCCGCCGTAGGGGCCCTCGGGAGCGGGTGGCGGCCAGTGGTTGTCGCTCAACGTGGCCACGAATCCGGTGGAGTTGTTGACGAAGGCCAAGGTGCCGGAGCCAAGTCCCGTGACGGTGTTGCCGGTTATCGTCGCGGAGCCGGTGGGCGCGGGATAGAAGGGCGGCGAGATCGCGATGCCGTTACGGCCGGGACTGCTGATGGTGTTGTCCTGCAGCAGGGTGTTGGTCGAGGTGGAGAAGGCGATGCCGTCGTAGAGGGAGTCGGTGACGGTGTTGCCGGTCACGGTGACCTTGTCGACGGTCCCGGTGTTCTGTCCGTCGCCGCCGTTGCCGATGTGCAGGGCGGGCTGGCCCTGGCTGTAGGCGTTGCCGCCGGCGCGGACCACGGTGTTGCCGGTGACGGTCGCGGACAGCAGGTCGCTCCCGTTGACACCGAAGCGCCCGGCGCCCAGACCGATGTAACGGGCCGTGTCGCTGATGTAGTTGTCCTTGACCTGGTGGCCGCTGCCGCCGTAGATCCCGATGCCCTTGCCGCCCCAGGGCGCGATCGAGGTGTTGTTGCTGACGGTGACATCGGTCATCGGGTTGTAGTGGGTCTGGGAACCGTCGCTGTTGGTGTTGTACGCCACCGAGTTGATGGCGATCGCGTCGTCCCCGGTGCCGCGCACGAAGTTGTTCGTGACCGTCAGGTCGTTCCCGGTGTCCGCGTTCAGCGACACGTTGTTGACGTTGATCCCGTCGGCCCAGATCGACGTCAGCCTGCTGTTCTTCACCGTCCCGCCGGTGCCGGAGGCCCAGAAGCCGGACATGGTGTGCTGGGTCCAGATGCCGTCGGCCACCCAGCCGGTGCCGGTGGTGTCCATCGCGCCGCCGTCCCCGCCGATGGTGCTCCGGCTGACGGCGTTGGCGTCGATGTGGAAGTTGCGCACCGTGCAGGACGTCAGGTCGAACAGGGCTGCCAGCGGTGTGGAGTTGGGGACGGGAACGTCACGGTAGACCGTGCTGTACCAGAGGCCCGCGCCCGCGATGGTGATCCCCTGTGCGTCCAGTCCCGTGGTGCCCTTCACGTAGAAGGTGCCCTGCGGGATCCAGAGGATCTTTCCCTGCTGCTCGGCCTGGTCGATGCAGCTCTGGATGGCGGCCCGGCTGTCCACGGCCTGGCTGTCGGCCGCGCCGTTGGTCGGGGTGTCGTCCGCCACCGCGCCGCAGCTCGTGATCGAGATCGAGTTCGCGGGCTGTGCCTGCGGGGCCGGCGGGTTCTCGATGTCGACGGAGTCCACGTCGTAGAAGGACGCGCTGTTGTCGGCGCCCTTCCGCAGCGAGAACGTGGCGCCCGCCGGGATCGGGGCCCCGGTGACGAAGGCGTGCGACTCGTCCCAGAAGACCCTCGGGTCACCGTCGGCCGGGTTCTGGTCGTCGCTCGTGTTGTAGTTGCCGCTGCCCTCGTACACCCAGGTCTGCCGGGAGTTGAGGTTCAGCGCCTGCCGGAACACTCCGTTGACGTACAGGTCCAGGGTGCCGGTAACACCGCCGCCGGACGCCGAATCCGGAATGCTGGCACGGACGTTGAGGAAGGAGATCGGCTGCCCGGTGGTGTTCGTCCACTGCACCGACTGGCCCGTGTCGCCCAGGTGCACATAGGAATGGCCGGACGCCTCCAAGACCGCGCTGGAGTACTGCGTCGTCGGCGCCGAGGTCAGCGACCGAACTGCCGCGCCGGCGCCGGGAGTTCCCCCCTCGGCCTCATAGACCGAGAACGGCGTCGTCGCACCCACCGCGGCGCTCGCGACGGCCTTGGTCGGCGGCGCCTGCTGTGTGGCGGCGGCCGGTAAGGCGGACACGCACAGCGCACCGACCGCGGCGACGACGGCCACCGCCAGTCGCCGGGGTCTGAGGATCGTCAGCATGTGAGGCTCCTTCACGGAGTGGGGGGAGACCGGCGCCCCGACCGTACAGAGACCCCATCGACCCCGCTAGATTCCGACGAAGTAAAGAATTAAATACGCAAGCCACTGCAAATTTATTGCATAAGTACGTAACTCACTGACGTTACGCGGGCGGGACCTCCGCCGCCCGCGCGGCTGCCGTGTCGAGGTCCAGCCAGGCTTCCTCGGTCAGTTCGGTGGCGGTCCAGCGGGCAGCGGACACGACCTCCTCCGGGGTACGGAAACCCGCGACCACGCAGGCCACGCCGGGGTCGCGCAGCGGAAACCGCAGGGCGGCGTGCGGGAGTACGGTGCCGTGTCGACCGGACGCCTCGGCAAGAAGCCGGGCACGACGCAGTGCCGATTCCGAGGCGGGGCCGTAGTCGAAGGTGGCGTCACTCGGAGGGTAAGGACGGCTGAGCAGACCGGAGTTGAACGGGGCGGCGGCCACCACCGCGACCCCCCGCCCGGCGCACGCGTCCAGCAAGGGGCGGGCGGTGCGGTCGAGGAGGGTCCACCGCCCGGCCACCATCACGGCGTCGACCTCCGCCTCCTCGACTACGCGCAGCAGCGGGGCGACCGTGTTCGCGCCGACACCGACGGCGCCGATGACACCTTGGTCGCGCAGAGCGGTCAACGCCGGCAGCGCATGGTCAAGGGCAGCGGCCAGATGATCGTCGGGATCATGGACGTAGACGATGTCCACATGGTCCAACCGCAGGCGTTTCAGGCTGGCTTCGAGGCTTCGCAGTACGCCGTCCCGTGAGTAGTCGGGGCGGCGGACCAGCGTGTCGGGTACGGCGAAGCCGCCCGCCGTCAGGTCGGATCCGGTGGGTGCCGGGTGGGGTTCCAGCAGCCGGCCGACTTTGGTGGAGATGGTGAACTCCGCCCGTGTGCGGTGCGCGAGGGCGTCGCCGAGCCGCCGTTCGGACAGGCCGAGGCCGTAGTGCGGGGCGGTGTCGTAGTAGCGCACCCCTGCGTCCCAGGCGGCATCGAGGGTGGCCTGAGCCTGGGAGTCGCCGATCGGGCTGTGGAGATTGCCGATGGGGGCGGCACCGAATCCCAGCGTGCTGACCTGGACGCTCGTACGACCGAGTGGGCGTGCCCTCACGGGATTCCCGCTTCCACGGCCCTCGCCGCATCGAGAAGGATCTGCTTCATCTGGCAGGCAGGACCTTAAGGATGGGATCCATCTCACGCAACACCTCGACAGATATGCGTAGTTCATTCATTTTTGTCAGCGTCTTTGCAGGGCTGCATACCGAGATCCGTCCGATCTCTTCCCAACTCGCAACGGCAGTGCCATATTGGCCACGGAAAATGAACCTGATTCATTCGTGACGCAAGAGGGGTTCGCCTTGGGTGACTCAACACCGGCCTACCGTCCGGGGTACGAACTGGTCGCGGAACAACTGCTGGAGTACATCGCTCAGCAGAACCTGCGACCCGGCGACCGTCTCCCCACGGAGCAGGGCCTGGCCCAGATCCTGGGAGCGTCCCGTAACGTCACCCGCGAGGCCGTGAAGGTCCTGGCCGCCATCGGCCGGCTCACCGTGCGGCGGGGCGCCGGCATCTTCGTCGCCGCCTCGGTCGGCGGACTGCTGGACGACGAACTCTCGCACTTCCGGCCGACCAGCATGGAAGACGTCCGCATGCTCCTGGACTACCGCAAGGTGATCGAGTCGGAGACAGCACGCCGTGCCGCCTCCCACGCGACCCCGATCGAGGTCCGGGCCATCCGGGAGAGCGCGGAGAGTTCCCTGACGGCGGCCACGATGAACGACGTGGACACCTTCGCCAAGGCGGACGCGGCCTTCCACGACTCGGTGGGCGCCGCCGCGCACAACGTGTTCCTCAGGGCGAGCGTCGCCGGCGTGCGGCGCCTGGCGTCCCAGTCCGACGTGCTGCTCTTCCACGGTGACGTGCCCGGATCGCTGGAGGTCGCCGCACACCAGCATGTGGCCATAGCGGAGGCGGTCGCCGCGGGGGCGGCCGATCTCGCCGAGCGGCTGATGGTGGAGCACATCGGCACCACCCAGAGCCAGTTCGAGAACAAGATTCGCGGCCGGCTGTTCAGTACCGACACTCACGCGGCCCCCGAGGGACCTCCGGGGCCCTCTCAGTAGGTGGCAGCACCGGGGCTCCACCGCCGTCCGCGAAGGCGGCAGCCCCGTGGACCGGCCGGCCCCGCATGTGCCGCGGCACAGCGATCGGGCCGCCCGACGCCCTGAAGTCCCGGTGGACGACCGGGACTTGCAGGTATCAACCTCCCTCAGGCGATTGGATAGGTGTGTCTCATCCGTCTGCGCGCAGGGGCGCCTCCGTGCCGCTGCGAAGAAGTTTCACGGCCGTCTGCTCGGTCGCCGTTGTGGCCGCTCTGCTGAACGCCGTGCCGGCCCAGGCGGCTCCCCCACCGCCGGACCTGAACGTCTATGTCTCCCCGACCGGCCGGGACGTGGGCTCCGGTACCGCCGCCCACCCCTTCAAGACCCTCGACCACGCGCGGGACTACGTACGCGACGTCAAGCAGAAGGCCAAGGGCGACATCCATGTCCGGCTCCTGTCCGGCACCTACCAGCTCAGCCGCACCTTCGCCCTGACCGCCCGGGACTCCGGCCGTGACGGACACCGGATCTTCTACGAGGCCGCGCCCGGCGCGCACCCGGTGATCAGCGGGGGCAAGCAGGTCACCGGCTGGACCCCGGCCGACTCGGCGGGGAAGGTCTACAAGGCCAAGGTGGGTGACATCGACACCCGACAGCTGTACGTGGACGGCGAGTTGGAGACCCGGGCGCGCAGCGGCAAGAACCCCGCCGGGTTCAGCCAGACGTCCACCGGCTACGCCTTCACGGACTCCAGTCTCAACGCGTACAAGCGTCCCTCGGACCTGGAGGTCGTCAGCTCCTGGGGCTGGAAGCTGATGCGCTGCCCCGTGCAGTCGATCGCCGACAACAAGATGACGATGCAGCAGCCCTGTTGGCACAACGCCCATCTCCAGCAGGGCCAGGAGATCCAGAACCCCACCTGGCTGGAGAACGCCCGCGAGCTGCTGGACACCCCCGGTGAGTGGTACCTGGACAAGGGCGCGGGCGAGATCTACTACATGCCCAAGGCCGGCCAGAACCTCTCCACCGCGAACGTCACCGTGCCGCTGGTGCAGGACCTGGTCGACCTCGACGGCACCAGGACCGCCCCGGTCAGCAACGTGTCCTTCCGCGGCATCACCTTCTCCAACTCCACCTGGCTCGCGCCCAGTTCGTCCGAGGGCCTCATCGAGGGCCAGGCCGGTTTCCGGATGGTCGGCAACGACCCGACCTTTGACGCGACCCGCCTGAAGTGGCAGAAGACGCCCGGCGCGGTCAATGTCAGCTACGGCCACGGCATCGGCTTCGAGGGCAACACCTTCACCCATCTCGGCGCGGTCGGGCTGAACTTGAACACCGGTACCCAGGGCACCGACATCACGGGCAACGTCTTCCGCCAGATCGCCGCCACCGGCATCCAGATAGGCGGGGTCGAGGTGATCGACGCCCACCCCGACGACCCCCGGGACATCACCAAGGACACCAGGGTCGACAACAACGTGGTCACCAAGGTCGCCGACCAGTACAACGGCTCCATCGGCATCCTGGCCGGCTACACCGACCACACCACCATCACCCACAACAAGGTCTACGACCTGCCCTACACCGGCATCTCCGTCGGCTGGGGCTGGGGCCTGACCGACCAGGGCGGCGACACCAACTACCCGGGAAACCTGGGCGTTCCGATCTGGGACACCCCCACGACCAGCCGCGACACCGAGGTCACCGACAACGAGATCTACGACATCATGAAGTCGCAGGCCGACGGCGGTGCCATCTACACGCTGAGCTCCAACCCCGGCGGTGTGGTGTCCGGCAACTACATCCACGGCACACCACCGCCCGCCTACGGCGCGATCTACCACGACGAGGGCAGCCGGTACTGGACGAACACCGGCAACGCCCTGTGCGACGTGGCCTACCAGTGGCTGTTCCTCAACCACGGCATGGACATCGACGCCACGGGCAACTTCACCACCCAGCCCGCCTACTCCACCCAGGCCAACAGCACGGGCAGCACGATCAGCGGCAACACCACCGTGGGTTCCTGCGCCCAGCTGCCGGCATCCATCGTCAACAACGCTGGCCTGCAACCGAGTTACCGCCACCTGGACCCGGACCCCGCCGTCACCGACCACCAGGCACCCAGCAGCCCCGGCACTCCGAGCGCGGTTACTGACTTCCCGACGATCGCGGACCTCACCTGGCCCGCGTCCACCGACGACACCGCCGTCACCGGCTACTCCGTCTATCGCGACGGCAAGCTCGTCAGCGCCACGGGCAGCACCTCGGTGCGCCTCCCGGGCCTGACCGCCGGAAAGACGTACACCTTCAAGATCACCGCCCGCGACGCCGCCGGCAACGAGTCCCAGCCCAGCCAGGCGCTCAAGGTCACCATGCCGTCCGGCTCCGACCTCGCGCTGAAGAAGCCGATCACCGCCTCGTCGTACTCGGAGGCCAACACCCCGGAGAAGGCGGTCGACGGAGACCTCTCCACCCGCTGGGCCCAGGGCCTGGGCCTGCCCGATCCGTCCTGGATCCAGGTCGATCTCGGTGCGTCGTACGACGTGAACGGCGCGATCACGACCTTCGAGAAGGCCAGCGGCTACAAGTACCGCATCGAGGTGTCCCCCGACGAGGTCCACTGGAAGACCCTCGCGGACCGCACCGCCGCGAACACCACGGCGGCGACCGACTACGCCCACACGGACACCCCGGTCGCGGGCCGTTTCGTACGACTGACCGTCACCGGCTCCAGCTGGAACGGCGGCAGCATCTACGACTTCCAGGTCTACGGCACCCCGAGGACCGTCACGGACCACACGGCCCCGACCGCCCCCGGACAGCCCACGGTCAAGCCACTGCTGCCCAGCCTGGTGGATGTGAGCTGGCCCGCGTCCACCGACGACACCGGCGTGACCAGCTATGTCGTCTACCAGGACGGCAAGCGGATCGCTGTCACCGACGCCACGACCCTGCGGGTCTCCGGCCTGACCGCCGCCACCCAGTACACCTTCACCGTCGTGGCACGCGACGCCGAACTCAACGCCTCCGCGCCCAGCCCGGCGGCGGTGGTGACCACCCCGGCCGACAACGACCTGGCCCTGAACAGGACGGCGACCGCGTCCTCCGAGTCGGAGGGCTACGCCCCGGCGAAGGCGGTCGACGGCGATCTGACGACCCGCTGGGCGCAGGGCCTGGGACTGCCCGACCCGTCCTGGCTCCAGGTCGACCTCGGCAAGGACACCGCCGTCTCCGCCGTGGTCACCACCTTCGAGTTGACGAGCGGCTACAAGTACCGCCTGGAGTACTCCACCGACGGCCAGAACTGGTCGACGTTCGAGGACCACACAGCCGACAACACCACTGCGCGGACCAACTACGCCTTCGCCGGCACCCCCGTCACCGCACGCTTCCTGCGCCTGACCGTCACCGGTTCCAGCGGCAACGGCGGCAGCATCTACGCCCTCCAGGCGTACGGCGGCTTCTGAGCACTCCGATGCGGAGTACTCGGATTCCGGATACTCCGCGTCCGAGCCGAAACCTTTCTCCCTACAGAAGACGAAAGCCAGGATGAAGATCACCCATGTCGAAGTGCACCGGATCGATGTTCCGGCAGCCAGTCCGCCCTTCCGCTGGCGCGACGGGCTGAGCGGCAGCGCTCCGGTGGGCGACGGCGCGGTCCTGCACATCGGGACCGACGAGGGAGCCGAGGGCGTGGCGGTGTTCGCCCGTCCCGGCGCCCACTCCATGCTGCGGGACCTGGTGGACCGGGTCTTCCGTGCGGAACTGGTGGGAGCCGACCCGTTCCAGCGGGAGTGGCTGTGGCACCGGGTGTGGGAGCTGGACCGTATCCACGAACTCCCGCTCCCCGCCCTGGGCCTGATCGACATCGCCCTGTGGGACCTGGCCGGCCGCTACCACGGCGAACCGGTCTGGCGCCTGCTCGGCGGTTTCCGGGACGCCATCCCCGCCTACGCCTCCACCTCGACGTTCGCCGGTATCGCGGAGTTCCTCGACGTGGCGGACCAGTGCCTGGAGTTGGGCTACCGAGGCATCAAGCTGCACGCCTGGGGCGACGCCCGCCGTGACGCGGAACTGTGCCTGGCCCTGCGCGAGCACGTCGGTCCCGACGTCCCGCTGATGTACGACGGTTCGGCGGGCTTCGACCTGCCCGACGCGATCCGGCTGGGGCGGGCGCTCTCCGAGGCCGACTACCTCTGGTACGAGGAGCCGATGCGGGAGTTCAGCATCTCCGCGTACCAGAAGCTGGCGGAGGTCGTGGACGTACCGCTGCTGGTGGCCGAGACGTCCGACGGTGCGCACATGAACGCGGCGGACTTCATCCGGGCCGGTGCCGCCACCTTCGGTGTCCGGGCCGGCACCACGCTCCGGGGCGGTGTCACCGGCGCCATGCGCACCGCGCATCTCGCCGACGCCTACCGGCTGCGGGCCGAGGTGCACGGTTCGGACATCCCCAACCACCACCTGTGCATGGCCATCTCCAACACCACCTACTACGAGTCCCTGGTGACCTCGGTGAACGTCGTCCGGGAGCGCCACGTGGACGACCAGGGCCTGGTGCACGCCCCCACGGGGCCCGGCATAGCCCTTCCCCTCGATTTCGGCTACGGCAGCCAACTCCTGCCGTTCGTCGAGCAACCGCGCTGAGCGGCACAAGAACAGAAAGGCAAGGCAAGACGATGGAGTCTTCCCGATCTCGGAGAACCGGCCGGCGTCACTCGCTGCTCCGCGCGGCGGCCGTCACGCTGTCCCTGGCCACCGCGGCCGCCCTGGCCGGCTGCGCCAGCGCCGACACCACCCCTTCCTCCGCCAAGCAGTCGGCGTTCAAGCCGGTTGCGCAGAAGGCGAGTTCGCAGATCACGGTGTGGGCCGACTCGACCCGGCTGCCGTCGGTGCAGGCCTACCAGAAGTCTCACCCGGACGTGAAGATGAAGATCGTCACGTACGACGGCGGCGCCGACGGTTCGACGTATCTCCAGTCGAAGGTGCAGCTCTTCGACCGGACCGGCAGCGGCTGGCCGGACGTGGTGTTCGGCAATCCGACCGACGTGACCTGGGCGTCGGAGGCCACCAAGCCCGGCGCGCAGCCGTTCGCCGCGCCCCTGGACGAGAAGCTCGTCCCGCAGAGCACGCTCGACGGCTTCGCCAAGGGCTCCCTGACGCCCTGTCAGTTCAACGGCCACACCTACTGCATGCGCAACGACATCGCGCAGGTCGTCCTCTGGTACAACAAGTCCCTCATGGACAAGTGGGGTTACCAGGTCCCCACCACTTGGGAGGACTACGAGGCCCTCGGCACGAAGGTCGCCAAGGAGCACCCCGGCTACCTCGTCGGTTCGGTCGGTGACACCAACTCCCATGAGTCGTACTTCTGGTCGGGCCAGTGCCCGGCGTTCAGCGTGACGAAGCCGGACACCCTGCGCACCGATCTGCAGGACCCGAAGTGCACCCGGATGGCGAAGCTGCTGGACAACCTGATCAGCGCCAAGGCCGTCGCCACCCAGGGCTTCTTCAGCCAGGGCTTCGCCAAGGACAGCGGCTCCAAAGTCCTTATGGCATACGGCCCTTCGTGGTACGGCCAGTACCTCTTCAAGGCCGGCTTCAAGACTCCGGCCAAGCAGATCGCCGCGGCGCCTCCGCTGACATGGAAGGGAGAGAGCACGGCCGCCACGGGCAACGTCGGCGGCGGCGTGTGGATGGTGTCCTCGCACAGCGCCAACCTCAAGGCGTCCTCGGATCTGGTGACTTGGCTGACCACCTCCGACGCGAACCAGGCGACCGCGCCCACCTACCCGGCGTACACCCAGGCCGCGAAGGCATGGCTGGCGAACCCGGCCAACAAGGACTACTTCGCCAATGACGTGAGCGGGCCGTTCGAGCAGGCCGCGAACGAGGTGTGGACCGGCTGGTCGAACACCAGGTTCTCGGACTCCACCGCCTGGTCCAGCGTCGTGCTCCCGGCCCTGACCGCCGGAAAGAGCCTGCTGGAGACGCTGCCGGCCTGGCAGCAGGAGATCGCCGGCGAGGCGAAGACCCAGGGCTACAAGGTGGTCGATCAGTGACCCTGCTGGAGACCGAGCGCGTCGCCGTCTCCCCCGTGCGCCGCCGCACCACGCCGCGGCGCACGGGCCGCGGTCGCGCGGGCTACTTCTTCGTCGCCGGCTACGCGCTCCTGCTGCTCGCGTTCGGCGTCTTCCCCACCGGGTACGCGTTCTACCTGTCACTCACCAACGACCGGGGCCAGTTCACCGGGCTCAACCAGTTCACGAAGGTCGTCCAGGACTACCGCTTCGCCCCGGCCTTCACCCACATGCTGATCTATCTGGTCATGTGGCTGGTGACGCTCGTCGTCCTGGTCGTGCTGACCGCCGTGGTCCTGCGCAGCCGCGTGCGGCCGGGCACCTCGGCGCTCTTCCGGTTCCTCTACTACATCCCCGGCGCCCTCGCCGGAGTGGCGAGCGTGCTGGTCTGGCTGTTCATGCTGGACCCCGACGTGAGCCCGGTGTCACGGCTGCTCACCGCCCTGGGGTTCAAGACGTTCGCCGCCGTCCTGGCGCCCGGCAACCTGCCGCTGATCCTCATGCTGATCGCCTTCTGGACCGGCGCCGGAGGCTGGATGGTCGTGATGTACGGGGCGTTGAACAACATCCCCGACGAGGTGCTGGAAGCGGCCCGCATGGACGGCGCGGGCCCGTGGCGCACCGCCTGGCACATCCAGATCCCGATGATCCGGCAGTGGATCGTCTACATGGCGATCATGGCCTTCGCGACGGGCACCCAGTTGTTCGTGGAGCCCCAGCTCCTCCAGACGGCCAGCCTCGGCAGGGTCAGTCCCACCTGGTCGCCGAACCAACTCGCGTACGTCTACGCCTTCCAGCAGGGCGACTTCAACGGCGCCGCCGCCATCTCCGTCGTCCTCCTCGCCGTGGGCCTCCTCGCCGCCGGTCTCCTGGTCGCCCGCTCGAACCTGTTCACGTTGGACGAGAAATGACACAGACGACTCTGTCCCTGACGGCCATGAGGCGACGCGTCCGCCTGTCAAAGAGCCTCCCCTTCCTGGTAGTCGGACTCCTCCTGGCCTTTCTCCTGGTGTTCTTCGTGCTGCCGGTGATCTGGCTGCTGCTGGCCCCGTCGAAGACCGCCGGCGAAGTGGTGCGGGACAATCCGCTCTCCTTCGGTTCGTTCCATCAAATAGGCACCGCCTGGCGGCACTTGTTCGCCTTCCAGGACGGCGCCATGACGAGGTGGCTGCTCAACTCGGCCATCTACTCGGGCGGTTCACTCGTCCTGACGCTGGCCGTCAGCGTTCCGGCCGGCTACGCGCTGGCGCTGACGAAGTTCCGGGGACGCAAGACGCTCCTCGTGATCACTCTGGTCACCATGATCATGCCGCAGGCCACCCTGGTGCTGCCGATCTTCCTGGAGCTCAACCGCTTCCATCTCATCGGCACCGTCTGGTCGTTGATCCTCCCCTTCTCCTTCTATCCGTTCGGCGTGTACCTGGTCTACATCTACTTCGGGAGCAGCCTCCCCAAGGACCTGCTGTCCGCCGCGCGCATCGACGGCTGCACGGAGTGGCAGCTCTTCGCTCGCATCGCGCTCCCGCTCGCCAAGCCGGTGGTCGGACTGGTCGCGTTCTTCAGCTTCGTGGGCAACTGGAACAACTTCTTCCTGCCGTATCTCGTGTTGCCGAACAGCGAGCAGTTCCCCGTCCAGGTGGGCCTGAACCAACTGCTCACCTCCACACCGTCGTTCAACCCCGTCGCCGGCGCGGGACTGAACATCACCATCCCCGAACTCGCCCTGGCCATCATCATCGCCATCCTGCCCGTGCTGGTGCTCTTCCTCTTCTCGCAGCGCACCCTGGTGTCCGGGATGCTCGCCGGATCGAGCAAGGAATGAGCGGCGCCCTGTCCGCGAAAGGAAACCCCGTGTACCAGCTCGATCCGCGCTACGCCCCCGCCCCACAGGCCGTCCTCCACACCGGATGGCAGGCAGTGGCCTCCCAACTCCCCACCGGCCCCACGGTGTTGGCCATCGACGGCCCCCCGTCGGTCGACTGGCCCCTCCTCGCCGACCGCCTCGAACACGAGCTGACCGACCGCGGCACCCCCGTCACCCTGCTCGACATCCGGAGCCACTACGCACCGCCGACACACATCAGGAGTCGTACCGAACGCCTGGCGGACGCCGACGACCCCTACTTCCGCAAGCTCGCCGACAACCCCCTCGACGACCTCTTCGAAACCCTCCCGGTACCGGCACCACCACAGGCAGGACTCCTCCTCGTCTACGGCCCCGGCGCCGCCCTCGTGGAGCACGACCTGCTCTGGTACGCCGATGTGCCCAAGCGCTACGCGGAGGCCGCCGTCGGAGCGGGTGAGCCGGGCGCCAACCTCGGACTGCCGGGCGAGAAGCCCGACTTCAGGCGGTTGTTCTACATCGACTGGCCGATGCTCGACCGGCACCGCGACGCGCTCGCCCACCGCTTCGACGCCTGGCTCGACGTACAGCACCCCGACCAGCCCGCATGGATCGACGGAGCGGGCCTGCGCGCCACGTACGCAGCCCTGGCCCACAAGCCGGTCCGCACCCGCCCGTACTTCAACTCCACTCCCTGGGGCGGCCATTGGGCCCAGCGCGAGCTCGGCTTCAACCCCGACTCTCGTAATACGGCCCTCGGTTACGAACTGATCGCACCCGAGGCCGGCATCCTCATCGGCACCGGACCGGAGGCCCAGGCCGAGGTGCCGTTCCAACTCCTGTGCGTGCTGGAACCGTTGAGCGTGCTGGGGGCAGAGGTGCACGCCCGCTTCGGCACGTCCTTCCCGATCCGCTTCGACTACCTGGACACCGTCGGCGGCGGCAGCCTCTCCGTGCACTGCCACCCGAAGGAGCCGTACATGCGCGAGCGTTTCGGCTGGGCGTACACCCAGCACGAGACGTACTACCTGACCCTCGGCAGCACCGACACCAAGGTGTTTCTCGGCCTGCGCGAGGACGCCGACGTGGACGTCTTCCGCAAGGAGGTGGAACGGTCCATCACCGACGGAGTACCCATGGACCCCGAGGACCACGTCCTCGCCTTCCCCGCCGAACAGGGCCAGTTGTTCATGATCCCGGCGGGCACCCCGCACGCCAGCGGCGCGGGCAACCTCGTCCTGGAGATCAGCGCCACCCCCTATCTGTACAGCCTGAGGTTCTACGACTGGCTGCGGCCCGGCGCCGACGGCAACCCGCGCCCCCTCCCTTACGAGCACGGATTCGCCAACCTGGAGACCGGACGACGCGGGGAGGCCGTCGCCCGTGACCTGGTCCAAGAACCGCGCACCCTGCGCGAGGGCGCCGGTTGGCGGGAGGAGGTCATCGGCGCGCTGCCCGAGATGTTCTACGAGGTCAGGAGGTTCGTCCTCGACGCCGGGGCCGAGGCGGTCGACGACACGCAGGGACGGTTCCACATCCTGAACGTGGTGGAAGGGGAAGGCGTCACGGTGCACACGGCGGCCGGAGACCGGCACGAACTGGCCTACGCGGAAACACTCACCGTGCCGGCCGCGGTCGGCCGCTACACCCTGCGAGCAGCAGCCGGCGGCCCGGTGTGTGTCGTGAAGGCGTTGGTCCGTTGATCCCTGTCCTGGAGATCGGCGGCAGCCACGTCACCGCGGCGCTCGTCGACCTGCGCGACGGACGCGTCACCAGCCGTACGCGCACGCCGCTCGACGCGGACGGCGACGCCGAAGCCATACTCGGCCGCGTACGCGACTGCGCCGACGGACTGCCGGTGCCGCCTGGCGCGCGGTGGGGCGTGGCGGTGCCCGGGCCGTTCGACTACGCAAGGGGGATCGCCCTCTTCAGGGGCGTGGGCAAGTTCGAGGCCCTCTACGGGATGGACGTGCGGCGAGCGCTCCTCCACGGACTGCGACAGCGCCCCGGCGACATCGTGTTCCTCAACGACGCCCACGCCTTCCTGACCGGCGAGTGGTCGGCAGGCACCGTCCGCGGGCACCGCCGCGCCGTGGGCATCACGCTCGGCACCGGTGTCGGCTCGGCGTTCCTCGCCGACGGCCGCATCTGCGACACCGGTCCCGGCATACCGCCCGAGGGCCGGATGGACCTCACCGAGATCGACGGCCGACCACTGGAGGACACCGTCTCCCGCAGGGCGATCCTCGCCCGCTACGGCGACCCCGCCGCCGATGTGCACGACATCGCCGGACGTGCCAGAGCGGGGGAAGAGCGAGCCCGGCGGGTACTGGACGACGCCTTCACCGGACTGGGCATCGCGCTGGCCCCGCGCATGGTGGGCTTCGGCGCGACCGCCCTGGTCGTCGGAGGCTCCATGGCCCGCTCCTGGGACCTCGTCGCCCCCGCCCTGTCCACGGGTCTCGTGACCGGGGGCTGGACACCGGACGACCCGCGCGCCTGCGCGGATCCGCTGCCTCCCGGAGCCCGTGCGATCAGACCTGCCAGCTCTGCGGGGGACGCCGCACTGGTGGGCGCGGCCCGCGCGGCAGGCGGCGCGCTCCACCCCGAGGACGGGAAACGCCCCATACGAAAAGGGCCCCCGCAAGCTCTCGCCTGCGAAGACCCTTCACACCGTCGGGACGACAGGATTTGAACCTGCGACCCCTTGACCCCCAGTCAAGTGCGCTACCAAGCTGCGCCACGTCCCGGTGCGCTTCCCACGGAGAACCGTGTGATCGCGCGAACAGCACTTTACCCCACGCCCAGGGGTGTGCCGAAGCCGGTGCCGGGCGCGGGACAATCGTCGTATGAGCGACACAACCTCAGGCGGTACGGCCGGCGCGCGGGACCGGGACGGCGAGGGGCGGGCGCGCAATGCCCGGCCTCGGGACGGGCTCGGGCGACCGTTGCCGTACGACGCGGACGGTGTGGCGCGGCAGCCCGAGGGGGTCGTGCGGGCGCCGGAGGACACCGTCGTCGAGGCGCAGGCGCTGCTCGACGAGGGGAAGCCGTTCCACGCGCACGAGGTCTTCGAGGACGCCTGGAAGTCGGGGCCGGACCAGGAACGTGCCCTGTGGCGCGGTCTCGCCCAGCTCGCCGTGGGTCTCACGCACGCGGCCCGGGGCAATGTCACCGGCGGGGCCCGGCTGCTGCGGCGCGGCGCCGGGGGCGTCGAGGAGTGGGCGTCCCGGTCGGGGCGGGAGCGACCGTACGGGATGGATCTCGCGGGGGTCGCGGTCTGGGCGCGGGAGCTCGGGGACGACGTGGAGCGCGGCGGCGGGAGTGTCGACGCGGAGGCGCGGGCGCCTCGGCTGCGCGGGACGTCGTAGCCGAAGCGATGTTTGGTTCGACCCTGATTGACCCGCTCTGTATCGGTGCGTGCCGGTGCGGTGTACGGACTGTCAGTGGCGTGGGGCAGACTCGGGGGTGTGCGAAAGATTCATGTCATCGGTATCGGCGCGGGCGACCCCGAGCAGCTGACCCTGCAGGCTGTCAGGGTGCTACGGAGCACGGACGTGTTCTTCATCCTCGACAAGGGCGAGGTGAAGTCGGACCTCACCCAGCTCCGCCGGGACATGCTGGACGCGCACATACCGGAGGGGACGTACCGCCTGGTCGAGGCGCGGGACCCGGAGCGGGACCGGAAGGCGGGGGGTGCCGCGTACTCGCCCGCGGTCGGGGACTGGCGCAGTGCCCGCGCGGAGATCTATGAGCGGCTCATCGCCGAGGAGTTGGGCGAGGACGAGAGCGGCGCGTTCCTGGTGTGGGGCGATCCTTCGCTGTACGACAGCACGCTCGGCATCCTGGAGGAGATCCTGGAGCGGGGTGCGGTGGAGTTCGAGTACGACGTCGTGCCCGGCATCAGCAGTGTCTCGGCGCTCGTCGCCCGGCACCGCACGGGGTTGAACCGGGTCGCGCGCCCGGTGCAGATCACCACGGGCCGACGGCTGTCCGAGGGGTTCCCGGAAGACGTGGACGACGTGGTCGTGATGCTGGACGCGCACCAGGCGTTCCGGCGGTACGCCGACCAGGACATCGACATCTACTGGGGCGCGTACCTGGGCACCCCGGACGAGATCCTCGCCTCCGGTCCGATAGCCGAGGCCGCCCCGCGCATCGAGCGGCTGCGCGCGGAGGCCCGTGAGCGCAAGGGCTGGATCATGGACACGTATCTGCTGCGCCGGCACCCGAAGAACGAGTAGCGGGCGGGGGCGGCGGGGCACCCGAGTGGACCGCCCCGTATGCAGGAGGGGCCTACCGGTGTGAAAGTGACCCCGTGACAGTCGCCGAGGAAACCGCGCTGCCTTCCGCGCAGCAGCCCCCTGTGCTGGACTCCCGCCGCCGCAACGTCGTCTTCGTGACGATCATGCTGGGCATGCTGCTGGCGGCCCTCGACCAGACGATCGTCGGTACGGCCCTGCCGACGATCGTGTCCGACCTGGGCGGTGCCGAGCACATGTCATGGGTGGTCACCGCCTATCTGCTCGCGGAGACCGTCGCGACCGTGCTGGTCGGCAAGTTCGGCGACCTGTTCGGCCGCAAGGTGGTCTTCCAGGTCTCGGCGATCGTGTTCATCACGGGCTCGTTCCTGTGCGGTCTCTCCACCAACATGACGCTGCTGATCGCCTGGCGCGCGGTGCAGGGCATCGGCGCGGGCGGCCTGATGGTGACGGCGATGGCGCTGATCGCCGACGTCATCCCGCTGCGGGAACGCGGCAAGTACCAGGGCGCGATCGGCGCGGTGTTCGGCGTGGCCACGGTCATCGGACCGCTCCTGGGCGGCCTGTTCACCGACCACCTCACCTGGCGCTGGGCGTTCTACGTCAACGTGCCCATCGCGATCGTCGTCGTCATCGCGGCGGCCCGCACCATCCCCGTGGTCAAGTCGGCGATGCGGCCCGTGATCGACTACCTGGGCATCGCGCTCGTCGCGGTCGGCGCGAGCTCGCTCATCCTGGCGACGAGTTGGGGCGGCAACGAGTACGCGTGGGGTTCGTCGACCATCATCGGCCTGTTCGTGGGCGGTGTGATCGCGCTCGGCCTGTTCTGCTGGGTGGAGACCCGGGCGGCACAACCCATGCTGCCCATGCGGCTGTTCACCAACCCGGTGTTCACGGTCTGCTCGATCCTCAGCTTCATCGTCGGTTTCGCGATGCTCGGCGCGCTGACGTATCTGCCGACCTATCTGCAGTACGTCGACGGCGACTCGGCCACCGTCTCCGGGGTGCGGACGCTGCCCATGGTGATCGGGCTGCTGATCGCGTCCGTCTTCAGCGGCAACGTGGTCAGCAAGACCGGCCAGTACCGCATCTTCCCGATCATCGGCTCCGCGGTGATGGGCGTCGGGCTGTATCTGATGTCCCTCATGGGCCCGGGCACCGGCGCGTTCCTGGAATCGGTGTACATGTTCGTGCTCGGCACCGGCATCGGCCTGTGCATGCAGGTGCTGACGATCGCCGTGCAGAACACCGTCGAGTACACCGACCTCGGCACCGCGACCTCCGGCGTCACCTTCTTCCGTACGCTGGGCAGTTCGTTCGGTACGGCCGTCTTCGGCACGATCTACGCCAACAGCCTGGGCCCCAACCTCAAGGACGGGATCGCCTCCGCCGCGAAGAGCAGCGCGCTGAACCCGGCCGTGATCACCAAGGCGGCGACCAGCCCCGAGGGCCTGCACAAGCTGCCGCACGCCGCCGCCGCGCCGATCATCAACGCGTACGCCGACACCATCCACACGGTGTTCCGGTGGACGGTCCCGGTCGCGGTGATCGGCTTCGTCGTGGCCCTCTTCCTCAAGCAGGTCGAACTGCGCGACAGCGCGCGGAAGGGCTCCACCGACATGGGCGAGGGCTTCGCGTCACCGCGCGGCGGCGACTCGCAACGGCTCCTCGAAACGGCCGTGGGCAAGGTCATCGGCAGCACGGACCTGGACACCGCCCGGCGGATCATCACGGACTCCGACACCCGGCTGGACGTCGCCGGCGCCTGGGCCGTGATGCAGGTCGAACTGTTCGGCAGGATGGTCGGCCACGCGAGCCTCGGCCTGATCGCCGCCCGCCGCCACATGCCTCCGGAGGTGCTCCTCCCGGTCTTCGACCGCATGGTCCAGGAGGGCTATCTGACCCGCGACGGCTACCTCCTCTCCCACACCGCGGCCGGCGAACGCGAGGCCGAGGTCATCGGCAGGGCGTGGGGCAGCTGGCTGGAGGACCGCGTCCAGCAGGACATCGGCCGCCCCTCGGGTACGGACCTGCGCGCCGCGGTCGACTCCATCGCCAAGCGGCTCCTCGTGGAGGACCTGAGCTCCGGACTGCCACAGCGCGCGGCGGAGTTGGAGTCGAGCTCGGCGCCGTGAAAACCGGGTGCCCGGTGAGAGGGACGGTGGTCATACTCGCGGCATGACCCCGACGCCCGTGCGCTTCCACGACCCGCGCGCCACGCTCGCCGACTTCGCGTCGTCGATACTGGTCCGCTGCCCGCGCTGCGAGCGGATCGCGCACTTCGGGCGAGGGCCCTGCACCACCGCCGACGGGGAGGGCGGCAGGTGCCGGGAGTCCCGCGTGATCTGCCGGTCCTGCGGCCTGTGCCGGATCGACATGCACCGGTACTTCCGACCGCCCTTGTGGCTGCAGACCGAGACCAGGCACGGCCACCTCTGGGCGTACAACCTTGAGCACCTCGATCCGATCAGGCGATTCGTCGCCGCCGACCTGCGCGAACGCGCACCCTGGTACGACACCGGGCAGAAGATGACGCTGGTCGCCCGCCTCCCGGCCTGGATGAAGAGCGCCAAGAACCGTGACGAGATACTGCGCGCGGTGGACCGTCTCCGCGCCACGGTCATCGCCCCGGGCTGAGCCCCAGCCGCTCCAGCACCCCGGCCACATCAGGCACCGCGCCCACCCCGTCCGGCAACGGCGGCCGTCGTACGACCACGACCGGGACGCCCGCCTCCCGCGCGGCCGTGAGTTTCGCCGCCGTCGCCGCTCCCCCGCTGTCCTTCGTCACGACCACGTCGATCCGGTGTTCGCGGAGCAGCGCCGCCTCGTCGGCGACGGTGAAGGGCCCGCGCGCCAGCAGCACCTCGACGTCCGGCGGCATCGGAGGCTCGGGCGGCTCCACCGACCGTACGACGAAGCGCAGTTGGGCGAGATGGGCGAAGGCGGCCAGTCCGAGGCGGCCGGTGGTGAGCAGTACCCGGCGCCCGAGTGCGGGCAGTGCCTCGGCGGCCTCGCTCAAGGAAGCGACCGGGTGCCAGTGGTCCCCGGGCCCCGGCTGCCAGCCCGGCCTGCGCAGCACGACCACCGGCAGCCCGGTCGCCGCACCGGCCCGCGCCGCGTTCGCGGTGATCGTCTCGGCGAAGGGGTGGGTGGCGTCGACGACGGCGTCCACGTGGTGCTCCCGCAGCCATGCGGCCAGCCCCTCGGCTCCGCCGAACCCGCCGATCCGTACGTCCCCTGCCAGCGCGCCCGGCCGTGACACCCGCCCGGCGAGGGACGTGGTCACCTTCACCTCGGGAAGTGCCGTCAGCTCGGCGGCCAGTTCACGTGCCTCGGTGGTGCCGCCGAGGATCAGGATGTGCGGGGACATGCGGCGAGCGTACGAGGTCACGGGGCGGAGGGGTCAGCGGAGGAGCAGTTGCAGGCCGCCGATGATCGTCGCCGCGATCACGAGTTGCTCGAACAATCGCTGGTTGATTCGGTTCACAGCCCATTTGCCGATCAACGCACCGGGCACGACGAACGCCGCGAGCGCCGCGTCAAGCAGGAGCGAGTGCCCGTCGATCAGACCGAGGCCCACGCTGAAGGGCACCTTGGTCACGTTGACGATCAGGAAGAAGAACGCCGACGTGCCGAGAAAGCCCAGTTTCCGGAAGCCCGCGGAGAGCAGGTACATCGACATCACCGGGCCGCCCGCGTTGGCGACCATCGTGGTGAAACCGCCGAGCACACCGTACGAGCGCGCCTTCGCCCGCCCGGACCTGGTGGTGACGGAGTCCGGCTCGTCAGCAGCCCCTGCCGAATCCCCAGCCACCGCCTCCGCCTTGCGTCGGCGCCACAGGGTGACCCCCGCCATGAACAGCAGAATCGCCCCGATCGACGTCCGTACGACCGCGTCGTCGGCCCACACCAGGAACAGCGTCCCGATCACGACTCCCGCCGCGACCGCCGGGAACAGCCGCCACAGGGTGGGCCAGTGGGCGTGCCGCCGGTAGGTGAGGACGGCGAGGACGTCGCCGACGATCAGGATCGGGAGCAGGACGCCGGTGGAGGCGCGGGCGGGCAGGACGGCCGCGAAGATCGCCAGACTGACCGTGTTGGCCCCGCTCACGGCGGTCTTCGAGAAGCCGACGAGCAGGGCCGCGGCGGCGAGGGCGGCGAATTCCCAGCCGGATATGTGCCAGAGAGTCATCGTGTTCATGCGAGGACCGATGGTATGTCCTTACATCTGGCAGCGTAAGGAGTGTCTCGTCAGATGGCCCCTGCCGGCCGCGTCCCGGTGCTGACGACCCGCGGGGCCACCTGGGAAGATCACCCGGGACCAGGACCTTCCCGACACCGCCGGAGGACACATGGCCGACACCCGCGAGCACCCCCTCACAGGCACCCGGGGCACGATCACCGCACACGAGTGGCCGCACGAACACCCGCGGTACGTCGCCCTCGTCGCGCACGGATACGGCGAACATATCGGCCGCTACGCCGAGTTGGCCGCCGTACTGCTGACGAACGGCGCGGCGGTCTTCGGCCCCGACCACCAGGGCCACGGCACGTCGGCCGGCGAGCGCGTGCTGATCGAGGACTTCGAGGACGTGGTCACCGACCTGCACGCCGTCGCCGACCTGGCCCGCGCCACGCACCCGGGCGTCCCCCTCGTCCTGATCGGCCACTCCATGGGCGGCCTGATCGCATCCCGCTTCGCGCAGCGCTACGACGACGAGTTGGCCGCGCTCGTGCTGTCCGGACCGGTGATCGGCACCTGGGAACTGCCGGGCCGACTGCTCGCCCTTCCCGAGATCCCTGACATCCCGATCAGCCCGGCCTCGCTGTCCCGCGACCCCGGCGTCGGTACGGCGTACGCGGCGGATCCGCTGGTCTGGCACGGTCCGATGAAGCGGCCGACGCTGGAGGCCTTCGCCCAAACCCTCAAGACCGTAGGCGAGTTGGGCGACATCGGCGGACTCCCCCTGCTCTGGCTGCACGGCGGCGAGGACCGGCTCGTCCCGCTCGCCGGCAGCCGGGTCGGCGTGGAGCGGTTGAGCGGCGGCGAGTTGACCGAGTGCGTGTATCCGGGCGCCCGGCACGAGGTGTTCCACGAGACGAACCGGGCGGAGGTCTTCGCGGACCTGATCCGTTTCCTGGACGGGGTGTTGAACAGCGCCACCCAAAACGCCACCACCCGGTCGACATGACCGTGCCAAACTTCTCGCACACCCAGTGGGTGTCGTCGTAGCGCACAGTCGAGCAGAGGAGCATCGCGTGACCGGGACAGAGCCGGCCGTCCAGCGGATCGACACGTCGAAGCCGCATCCGGCGCGGGTGTACGACTGGTTCCTCGGCGGCAAGGACAACTACCCGGTCGACGAGCAACTCGGCAGGCAGATCACGTCACTTGACCCCGGCGCCCCGCGGACCGCGCGTGCCAACCGCTGGTTCATGCAGCGGGCGACGCGGATGCTCGTCCGGGAGTCGGGCATCCGCCAGTTCCTGGACGTCGGCACCGGCATACCGACCGCGCCCAACCTCCACCAGATCGCCCAGTCCACGGCGCCGGACGCGCGGGTCGTGTACGTCGACAACGACCCGATCGTCCTCGCCCACGCGGCGGCGCTGCTGCGCGATACGCCCGAGGGTGCGACGGAGTACATCCAGGCCGACGCCCGCGAACCGCTCACCATCCTCCAACAGGCTTCCCGCGTCCTCGACTTCGACCGCCCGATCGCGCTGTCCCTGATCGCCCTGCTGCACTTCATCCCGGACGAGGACGGCGCCCACGAGCTGATGGCGACCCTCATCGACGCGCTGGCGCCGGGCAGTTGCCTCGTCCTGTCCGCGATGACGGCCGACCTCGAACGGGAGAAGGTCGAGCGGGGCATCGCCGCCTACGCGGCGGGCGGGGTGACCCTGGTGGCCCGCTCGCACGCCGAAGTGAGCAGCGTCTTCAAGGGACTTGAGCCGATGGACCCCGGCATCGTGTCCGTGTCCGAGTGGCATCCCGAACTCGCGGAGGGCGAGACCCCGCTCGGCGAGAGACCGGTCTCGTTGTACGGCGGGGTCGGCTTCAAGGCCTGAGAGGCGTGAGAGGCCTGAGAGGCCAAGCCGAGCGGTCGTCCCGACACCCGCTCCCGGCGCGAGGACCGGCGCATGAAGTCGTCCGACTACGAAACCTTCGGTGAGGCGTAGGCCGAGCACAGTGCCGTCAGCCCGTTCAACACTCTGCACGACAGGCCCGCGATCCTGGACCTGGCCGGAGAGGTGGCCGGGCTGCGGGTCCTGGACATCGATTGCGCGACGGGGCTGCTGTCCCGGGTACGGCCGGGTTCCCGAGCCGTCAGGCGGACGGCTCGATGTCCACGGCCGCCTCGGCATGGGTGACGAAGTCGTCGACCAGCCGGTGGAAGAGGCCCGCGAGTTCCCGCAGGTCCTCGGCGGACCAGTGGATCAGGGCCATCTCCATGCCGCGGCGGCTCGCGTCCCGGATGCGGTTGACCGCGGCCAGGCCGCTGTCGGTGAGCTGGACGCGCTGGGCGCGGCCGTCGTCGGGGTCCGGGATGCGGACCACATGGCCGAGCTGCTCCAACTGCCTTAGCTGGCGCGTGACATGGGATGCCTCCACGGACATCCGGACCGCCAGCACACCGGGGCGCAGCGGCTCGCTCTCGGCGATGTAGCGGAGGATCGCCACGGCGGCCCGGTCCAGCGGCAGCCCTGCCAGCGCCATCAGACGCTCGTGCTGCCGGGCCCGTCCGGCCAGGTAGGCGATACGGGTGAGGACCCGCTCGATCTCGGCTACGTCCTCCGGAACGGGCGCTGTTACGGGTGGCAGTGTGGACATGCGTCCACCGTAACAGCTACTTGCCTGAGTTAAGCAAGGTCGGAAACGGTTGCTTGACTTAAGTAACGCATTTATGGTTGCCTAACTCAAGCAAGTCAAGAGCTGGGGCCGCCTGAGCGGAGGTGTCCCCGTCGCGCCGTACGCCGTGGGGACGGAGTACGGCGCGGTCACCGGCCCGGCGACCGGAGTACTCCCCCGTCCGCCGCCGGGCCGGTGACACCCCCTCACGCACATGGAAAGCGAGTCCCCTCATGGCCACGATGAAGTCCGTGCAGACCGGCGCCGTAGACAAGATCGACGTGGTGGACGTCGAGCGTCCGGTGCCCGGGCCCAAGGACGCCCTCATGAAGATCCGCGCCTGCGGGATCTGCGGCACCGACACCTTCTTCCTGCACATCGGCGGCGGCCCCTTCGGGCCCGGCGGCGCCATGACCCCGGTCCCCCTGGGCCACGAGCCGGCCGGCGAGATCGTCGAGGTCGGCGCCGAGGTCGAGGGCCTGAAGGCCGGCGACCGGGTGGTCGTCAACCCGCAGGGCTCGCCCACCGGGATCATCGGCTGCGGCGGCAAGCACGGCGCCATGAGCGACTACCTGATCCTTGAGGACTGCGAGATCGGCAAGAGCGTCACCGTCTTCCCCGACACCGTGCCGTTCGACGTCGCCGCGCTCAACGAGCCGATGGCCGTGGCCCGGCACGCCGTCAACCGTTCGGAGGCGAAGCCCGGCGACAAGGTCGTCATCTTCGGCGCCGGGCCCATCGGGCTGGGCGCGGCGATCTGGCTGAAGCTGCGCGGGGTCGAGCACGTCGTCGTCGCGGACGTCATCGCCTCGCGCCTGGAGACGGCGCTCGCCGTCGGCGCGGACGCCGTGATCAACTCCGCCGAGGAGGACGTGACCGCCCGGCTGACCGAGCTGCACGGCCACGCCGCCAACGCGCTCGGCCAGCCCCGCCCCGGCACCGACATCTACTTCGACGCCGCCGGTGTCGCCGCGGTCGTCAACACCACGGTCGACTCCGCGAAGTGGGGCGCGAAGCTGGTGATGGTCGCCGTACAGAAGAAGGGCGCCGACATCGACCTCGGCGGGATGCTGCGCAGCGAGCTGACGCTGATCGCCTCGCAGGGCTACCCCACCGAGATCTTCGAGGTCACGCGGGAGATCGCCGAGCACCACGAGCGGTTCGCCAAGCTGATCAGCCACCGTGTGCCCTTCGCCGAGGTCGGACAGGCCTTCGAGCTGGCGCTGACGCCGGGCGCGGCGGAGAAGATCGTCGTCACCTTCGACGAGTAGTCGCGGGCGCGCGGGTTCCCGCCGTCGGCCACGGTCGACGGCGGGAACCGCGGCCGGCCTTCTCGGACAGGAACCCCCACCTCATGATCCCCACGCCATGATCCACCGTCTGCAGCGGCTGCTGCGCTGCCATCCCCGCACCGTCGACCTGGTCATCGCCGCCGCGCTCTTCGCCTGTTCCTTCCCGGGCAGTGTGCTGACACTCCCGGGCCGCGACCTCGAAGTCCCTTGGTGGCCAGGCGTGTTGGCCGCGGGTGTCGCGTCCTTCGCGCTGCTGTGGCGGCGCACCCTGCCCCGCACCACGGTGGTGGTCACCCTCGGCTGTGCCATGGCCGTGGCCGCGCTCGGCTACCTCGTCACGGTCCTGGTGATCGGACCGCTGATGATGGCGCTCTACACCCTGGCCCGCGGATCCGACCGGACCACCGCGAACCTCTTCACCGTCTCCGGCATCGCCCTGCTCCTGGGCACGTCCCTGCTCGTGGGACCCGCCACCGAACCGCTGGTCCTGAAGCTGGCCGGGTCGGTCTTCTGGCTGCTGCTGCCGACCTCCCTCGGCACCACGACCCGACTCCGCGCCGCCTACCTGGATGCGGTGCAGGCACGCGCAGACCACGCGGAACGGACCCGGGAGAAGGAGGCACGGCACCGCGTCACCGAGGAACGCATGCGGATCGCCCGAGACCTCCACGACGTCGTCGCCCATCACCTCGTCCTGGCCAACCTCCAGGCAGGCACGGTCGTACGGCTGATGCGCAGCCGGCCCGAGGAGGCCGAGCGGATCGCCGGCGAACTCGCGGGCACCACCCTGTCGGCCGTACGCGAACTCAAGGCCACCGTCGGCCTGTTGCGCCACGCCGACGACTCCGAGACTCCGTCGGGGCCCGCGCCCGGACTGGCCCAACTCGCCGAGCTGGCCGCCTCGTTCGAGCCCGCCGGGCTGTCCGTCACCGTCAACACCGAAGGCAGGCCACGGCCGTTGTCCGCCGGTGCAGATCTCACGGCGTACCGGATCGTGCAGGAAGCACTCACCAACGTGACCAAGCACGCGGGCACCGGCTCGGCCGAGGTACGGCTCAGCTACGCGCACGACCGGCTGGGCATCACCGTCACCGACCACGGCGGCACGACGGCTCCCGCCTCCCCCGCGACGCCTTCCTCCCCCGCTCCGGCCGACGGCTACGGCGTGATCGGCATGCGCGAGCGCGCCCTGTCCGCGGGCGGGCGGCTCCGGGCCGGGCATCGGCCCGAGGGCGGCTTCGAGGTCGTCACCGAACTGCCGCTGCTGCCCCACACCCAAAATTCACTTGCGTAAGTCAATCAATCTCATTATGGTTGAGTGAGTCAAGCAAGTCGGCTCGTCCAGATCGTCACGCTCGTTCCAGATGGAGGCACTGCCATGTCCGACGCCCTTGCCCGACCCGCCGAAGCGGGTTCCTCCGCTCCGCCGAGGTCGAACGCCGTCGTCGCGGTGCTGGCCCTCGCCGGAATCGTCGTCTCGCTCATGCAGACCCTGGTCATCCCGATCATCCCGGAGCTGCCGAAGTACCTGAACGCCTCCGCGTCGAACACGGCGTGGGCGGTGACCGCCACGCTGCTGGCCGCCGCCGTGGCCACCCCGGTCGTGGGCCGCCTCGGCGACATGTTCGGCAAGCGCCGCATGCTGCTGACCAGCATCATCCTGCTGGTGGCGGGCTCGATCGTCTGCGCCCTGGCCGACTCGCTGGTCCCGATGGTCATCGGCCGCGCGCTGCAGGGTCTGGCCGCCGCGGTCGTCCCGCTCGGCATCAGCATCATGCGTGATGTGCTGCCCAGCGACCGGCTGGCCGGCTCCACCGCCCTGATGAGCGCCTCGCTCGGCGTCGGCGGCGCCCTGGGTCTGCCCTCGGCCGCCTTCATCGCCGACCACTACAACTGGCACCTCCTCTTCTGGGTCTCCGCCGTCCTCGGCGCCGTCGCCTTCCTGCTGGTCCTGCTGATCGTGCCCGAGTCCAAGGTCCGCACCGGCGGCCGCTTCGACCTGGTCGGCTCGCTCGGACTGTCCGCCGGACTGATCTCCCTGCTGCTCGCGATCTCCAAGGGCTCCGACTGGGGCTGGACCAGCGCGACGACCCTGATCCTCGGCGTCGCCGCCGTGACGATCCTGCTCTCCTGGGGCTGGTACGAGCTGCGCAGCCCGCAGCCGCTGGTCGACCTGCGGACGACCGCGAAGCCGCAGGTGCTGTTCACCAACCTGGCCTCGATCGCCCTCGGCTTCTCGATGTTCGCGATGTCCCTGGTCCTCCCCCAGCTGCTGCAACTGCCCACGCAGACCGGCTACGGCCTGGGCAAGTCGATGCTGGCGGTCGGCCTGGTGCTCGCCCCGCAGGGCCTGGTCATGATGGCGATGTCCGCCGTGTCCGCCCGCGTCACCAAGGCCAAGGGCCCGAAGGTCACCCTGATGATCGGCGCGCTGATCGTGTCCTCCGGCTACGCCCTCAACATCCTGCTGATGTCCGAGGTCTGGCACCTCGTCCTGGTGTCCTGCATCATCGGTGCCGGTGTCGGCTTCACCTACGGCGCCCTGCCCGCCCTGATCATGGGCGCGGTCGACCCGTCCCAGACCGGCGCGGCGAACAGCCTCAACACCCTGATGCGGTCCCTGGGCACCTCCTTCGCCAGCGCCATCGCCGGTGTGATCCTGGCCCAGATGACCACGGACTTCGGCGGCTCCGCACTCCCCTCGGAGAACGGCTTCAAGGTGGTCATGGCGATCGGTGCCGGAGCCGCGTTGCTGGCCTTCTTCCTCGCGAGCCTGATCCCCAAGGCCCGTAAGGCAGTTGAGGCACCGGCCGACGGGGAGCCGACCCCGGCTCCCGAGGTCGCCGAGGCCAAGGCGTAAGGCATTCTGGCCATCGAGCACACGGCGGTCGCCGTCCCGCGTCATGCGGGACGGCGACCGTCCTCCGCGTACCCGCACTTCCCCGGCACCCAGCGAGGAGTCCACGATGACGACAGCCAACTCCCGTGACACGGCGGCCGGTTCGGCCGACGCGCCCGTGGTGCGATGCGGCGCCGGTGCGGTGCGCGGGCGGCTGGAGGACGGGCTGGCGGTCTTCCGCGGCATCCCGTTCGCCGAACCGCCCGTCGGGGAGGCCCGGTTCCAGGCACCGCGACCGGTGCGCGGCTGGGACGGCGTGCGCAAGGCCCATGACTTCGGGCCGCCGCCCCCGCAGGAGTCCGGATTCCAGGGCCGCCGGGGCGTGTTGGAGGCGGCGACGGGCGACGACTGGCTGACCGTCAACGTGTGGACACCCGCTCCCGATCCGGCGGCCCGCCGACCGGTCATGGTCTGGATCTACGGCGGCGCCTACAAGTTGGGACACGCGGGCAGCCCCGGATACGACGCCCAACACATCGCCCGGGAAGGCGACTTGGTGGTCGTGACCTTCAACTACCGTGTCGGGATCGAGGGGTTCGCCCGGATCGACGGCGCCCCCGCCAACCGCGGGCTGCTCGACCAGGTAGCCGCGCTGGAGTGGGTGCGGGAGAACATCACCGCGTTCGGCGGCGACCCCGAACAGGTCACCGTCTTCGGCGAGTCGGCCGGTGCCGGATCGGTGGCCTCGCTGCTGGTCATGCCGAGCGCCGTCGGACTGTTCCGCCGGGCCATCGCGCAGAGCGTGCCGAGCCCGATCTTCTCCGACCCGCTGGCCAAGGACATCGCGTCCGCCATCGCCGCCGAGGCGGGACTGCGTCCCACGGCCGCCGACCTCGCGACCGTGGACCCGCGTCAACTGCCCGCAGCGGGCGAGATGTTGACCACCAAGATGCACCAGTACGAGGACCGGTGGGGCGGCCTCGCCCACACGCTGAGCCCCTTCGCACCCGTCGTCGACGGCGAGGTGCTGCCCACCACACCCTGGCAGGGAGTCGCGGCGGGCGCGGCCCGGGACGTGGAGCTGATCCTGGGTCACAACCGGGACGAGTTCCGCCTGTTCACCGCGCTCGGTGGCCAGCTCGGGAAGATCACCGAGGAGGACGCGGCATCCGCGCTGCGCTGGTTCGGCCCGGGCCCCGACGCCGAACAGTCCTACCGCACCGCCTTCCCGGACGCCTCCCCGGGCGAGCTGTACGAACTCGTCCACTCCGACCGGGTGTTCCGCATGCCCTGCGTGCACCTGGCGGACGCGCAGGTCGCCGCGGGCGGACGGGTGCACGTCTACGAACTCACCTGGTCCGCGCCGGGGTTGGGCGGAGTACTGGGTGCCTGCCATGGTCTCGACATCCCGCTGTTGTTCGGCACGTTCACCGCCGACCTGGGCAATCTGCTGTTCGCCGATGTCGTGCCCTCGCCCGAGGCGTTGGCGCTGTCGTCCCGTTTCCGGGCGTCCTGGACGGCGTTCGCGCGGACGGGTGACCCCGGGTGGCCCGCGTACGACACCGAGCGGCGATCGGTGCAGGTGCTCGACGCGGAGCCCGTGGTCACGGCGTATCCGGAGGAGGCCTCGCGGCGGCTGTGGGAGGGGTATGCCTTCGGTGCGGTGACGTTGGCCGAGCAGACCGGGTAATCCGAGTAAGCGGCCTCGATCGGCGAGGTGAGGTGCTGCGGTCGGCGGCGTCGCGCGGGCATGCGCAGTCCCTCTTCCCGGAGAGCCTGGCGGTACACCCGCCTCCCCCGTCACCTCACGCCCCCAGGTCCTCGCCCTTCCCGGCCACCATCCGCTCCAACCGGTCGAAGCGCTCATGCAGAGCCCGCACGGTCTCCTCGCCCAACTCCTCGGCCCCGTGCGCGAGATGATGCCGGCGCCGCTGTTCCCGCCCGACGAACCAGGTGGCCAGGGCCGCGGTGACAAGTCCGTAGGTGGTGATGCCGGTGACCATGACCACCGAGCCGACGACGCGGCCCCACAGCGTCACGGGGTAGAAGTCGCCGTATCCGACGGTGGTCGCCGTCTCGATCGACCACCACAGGGCCTTCGGGTACGTCGTCAGATTGGCGCCGCGCGCTCCCTGTTCGGCGGCGACCACCGCCCAGGAACCGACCAGCATCACCACGCCGAGGACCGCCGTCGCGCCGCCCGCCGCCTTCAGGTGGAGCGAGCGGCCCTGCCTGCCGAGCAGCAACTCGACCGCCCTGGTGAGGAATCCGGGCAGCATGGTCACTCCTTCGCGTCAGGGTGCCGGGCCGGCGGCCGGAGCTCGTCCCGGCCTGGGGCCAGTGTCGGGGCGGGCGGGGGTGCGGGCATGCCGGACGGGGCGTTCGAGTTGCCGTACGACCTGCGGCGTTGTGCGCTGGGGGCACTGCTTCGCCGCTCGACCCGACCGCCCCACACGACGGAGGCCCCTGCCATGACCGCGGAACCCCGAACCGTGCCGGAGACCTTCGCCTTCACCTGTGGTGACTGCGGCCACTGCTGGGAGGCCACCTTCCAGGTGATGTTCTTCACCAACCCGACGGACGCCTCCGGCCTGACCACGCAGGAGTACGTCGACGAGGAGGGGAAGGCCCTCAGGTCACCCCTCGCCGACGCGATCTGCCCCAAGTGCGGCGGGCGCACGGTCCATGTGCTGGAGGCGGGACTCGCGGCGCGGGCTCGCCGCGCGGAACACGAACCCCGGCCACCGCACGAGCCCCATGAGCACCGTCTGCATCTGCCGCACCGGCATTCCGGCCCGCCGGAGGACGAGACACGCTGACGCGCCGGGCACCCGAATCACCAGCACTACTCCAGTGGACGGCGCGCCCAGGCACACTCCCCCACCCGGAGGACGGGCCACCCCGACCCGTCTCCCACCCGCAAGGGTGCGCCACCCTGACCTGCCTCCCGCCTGCGAGGACACGCCCCTACCCCGCGTGACTCACCCGAACGGCCCCCTGCACTGGAGGCCCCGGCGCCCCGGTGGTGCGCTGGGGACACACCTGTCACTCCCCCGGAGGCCCCGCCATGCACCGTCGCCCGCCCTCCCGACCCGCCCGTCCTGTCCGTGTCCTCGCCTCGGTCCTCGCGGCGGGCGCCCTGTTGACCTGCGCGGCCTGCTCCGGCGGAGGCGACAGCGAGGGCAGTGGTGCGGACCGCGGGAGCGCCTCGGACGTCGCCGCCTCTCCGCTCGCCGCCGAGTCACCGCTCGCCTCACCCCGTACCGGGAAATCCGCCTCGCCCCGCGCCATGAAATCCGCCGCCCCCGCTCTCACCCCGGCCGGAGCCAAGTCCGCGCTCATCACCGAGGCCGATCTTGAGGACGACTGGACGCAGGTCAAGGGCGCCGCCGGCTGGGGCGACAAGCTGGTCATCGGGAAGGTCGACGTCGCCGACTTCCTCACCGCGAAGACGAACGCCGCCGACTGTCAGAAACTGCTCGACGCGCTCTACGACGACACCCTCCTCGGCAAGCCGTCCGGCGCGTCCGCGCTGACCGGGTTCGAGCAGGGCGACTCCCGGCTGCTGTACCAGGTCGCCGCCTACGACCGGGCCAAACTCGGTGCCTCCCTGAACTGGCTGAAGACGCTGCCGGTGAAGTGCGACCAGTTCACCGCGACCGACTCCAAGGGCGGTCATAGGACGGTTCAGGTCATCGAGGACCCGGTGTCCTCTGTGGGCGACGCCCGCCAGGGTCTCCAGGTCACCGTCACGGGCACGAGCGGCAACGAACCCACCACGCTCACCCTGCAGTTGGCCGTCGTCCGGGTCGGCACCGACGCGATCACGGTAACGTCCGGCGGCCTCGACGGCACGGAGACCGACACGACCAAGGCCGCCGTACAGGACGGCACCTCACACCTGAAGGACGTCCTGGCGGGACGGACGCCTCCGGCCCAACCCAACAACCTGGACTGACAGTTCACCGGGTCCGCCGCTACCGAAGAACACGCGCCAGAACATTCGCCCCGATCGTCGCGAACCCTTGGGCCGAGTGATCACCTGGCGGCACAATGGAGTTGACGGGCCAGACGGGCGAACAAGGAGCCACAGCGTGAGTGACAGCGACACCCCGGCAGAGGGACCTACCCGGCTCAACACCGGTGTGGCGCACAACGCCCGCGTGTGGAACTACTGGATCGGCGGCAAGGACAACTACGAGATCGACCAGCAGGTCGGCGAGCACGTCGCCGGAATGTTCCCGGTGATCCGTGAAGTGGCGCGCGCCGACCGGGACTTCCTCGGCCGCGCGGTGCGCTTCCTCGCCACCGAGCGCGGAGTACGGCAGTTCCTCGACATCGGCACCGGACTGCCGACGGTCGACAACACCCACGAGATCGCCCAGCGCGTCGCACCCGACGCCCGTATCGTCTACGTCGACAACGACCCGCTGGTGCTGATCCACGCCCGCACCCTGCTCACCAGCACGCCCGAGGGCGTCACCGACTACATCGACGCGGACGTGCACGATCCGGCGGCGATCGTCCAACAGGCCGCCGACACACTGGACTTCGACCGTCCCGTCGCGGTGATGATGCTGGGCATCCTCAACTTCATCCTCGACACCGAGGACGCCCGGGAGGTCGTACGCAAGGTCATGGCGGCGGTCCCCTCGGGCAGTTTCCTGGTGCTGACGCACCCGACCTTCGACGCCGACCTCGGCGGTGAGGGCAACGTCCCGGCCATGGAGTTCTGGAACGAGAACGCCACTCCCCCGATCACCGCCCGCAGCCGCGCGGACGTCGCCGCGTTCTTCGAGGGGCTCGACCTCCTCGACCCGGGCCTGGTGCCGTGCTCGCGGTGGCGCCCGGACTCCGACTCCCCGGCCGTGGTACCGCAGTTCGGCGCGGTGGCCGTGAAACCCTGACGGCGACGCCGACCGTGCAGGACGCCACCGTGGAGGACGTATGACCACCCTTGCCGACCCCCTGCCCGGCGGCCGCCCCGGCGAGGTCGAGCGCGCCATCGCGCTGGCCGCGGAGCTGACCGGGCGGGGTGTGCACGGGATCGTCCTGGCCTACGTCGACACGGCGGGCGTGGGCCGGGTGAAGACGGTCCCGACCTCGAAGCTCGCCTCGGCGGCGGCCTGGGGCGTCGGCATGTCCCCGGTGTTCGACACGTTCCTCGCGAACGACTCCATCGTCACCACCGACGTCCTCGGCTCCCCGGACGGCGATCTGCGCCTCTACCCCGACCTCGACCACCTGGCCATCCTGTCCGGGCAGCCAGGCTGGGCCTGGGCCCCGGTCGACCGCGTCACCCAGGAGGGCGAGCGGCACCCCGGCTGCAGCCGAACCTTCCTGCGCCGTACGGTCGTTGACGCGCAGCGGCTCCACGGGCTCACTTTCCGGGCCGGCATCGAGATCGAGTGGGCACTCGGCCTGGCCACGGCACCCGACGGCGCGTTCGTCCCCGCCACTACCGGTCCGGCGTACGGCGCGACCCGACAGGTCGAACTCAGCGACTACGGCGCTGAGTTGCTGTCGGCCCTGGCGACCCAGGGTGTCGATGTGGACCAGTTCCACCCCGAGTACGCGGCCGGGCAGTTCGAGCTGTCGATCGGCGCGCTCGACCCGGTCGCGGCGGCCGACCGCAGCGTCCTCGTACGGCAGACGATCCGAGCGGTGTCCGGACGGCACGGTCTGCGCGCCTCGTTCACACCGTCCGTCTTCGCCCAGGGCGTCGGCAACGGCGGCCACATCCACCTCTCGGCCTGGCGCGACGGCGCCAACCTGCACACCGGGGGCGACCGTCGCTACGGCATGACGGCCGACGCCGAGTCCTTCGCGGCCGGTGTCCTCACTCACCTCCCGGCCCTCACTGCCGTCACCGCGCCCAGCCCGGCGAGCTACTTCCGTCTCCAACCCTCCCAGTGGGCAGGGGTGTTCACGGCCTGGGGCCGCGAGACCCGCGAGGCCGCGGTACGCGTCGTCACCGGCACGGCGGGCCAACGCGCCCAGGCGGCGAACCTGGAGGTCAAACCGGTCGACCTGGCCGCCAATCCGTACCTCGCCCTCGGCTGCCTGATCGCCGCCGGCCTCGACGGCCTGACGTCATCCGCCGCCCTGCCCGAGGAGACCACCGGCGACCCCGCGCACTTGGGCGCTTCGGAAGCCGAGGCCCGGGGCGTACGACGACTGCCGACCTCCCTCGCCGAGGCCGTCACGGAGTTCCGCAAGGACGCGCAACTACGGGCCGCGCTTGGACCGGTCCTCGCCGACGCGGTGATCGCCGTACGACAGGGCGAGATCGCGGCCGTGGCGGAGCTGGACGACGAGCAAGTGGCTGCCGTGTACCGCTGGAAGTACTGACGATGGCCACTGGACCGGTCCACGAGGCGCTCGCCGCGCTGGAGTTGGTGGACCACCACTGCCACGGAGTCGTCACCGAGGACCTGGACCGGGCGGCCTTCGAGTCGCTGCTCACCGAGGGGGACGTCTGGCCCGGCAGCGGGATCTCGCCGTTCGACAGCCCGGTCGGGATCGCCGTACGCCGTTACTGCGCACCGATGTTGGACCTGGAGCGGCACTCGCCAGCCGACGAATACCTCGCCCGGCGCACCGAGTTGGGCCCGCACGAGGTGAACCGGCGCTTCCTGGCCGTCGCAGGCACCGGTGTCTTCTGCGTCGACACGGGGTTCGCGCCGCACCACATCACCTCGCCCACCGAACTCGCGGAGGCGGCGGGCGCGGTCGCGCATGAGGTCGTACGGCTTGAGACGGTCGCGGAGTCCGTGGCCGCGCGGGGCGTCGAGCCGGACGGGTACGCGGACGCGTTCCGGACCGCCGCGCTGGACGCGGTGCGGCGGCCGGGGGTGGTGGCGGTGAAGTCGGTGGCCGCATACCGGACGGGGTTCGATCTCGACCCGGCCAGGCCCTCGGACGCGGAGGTGACCCGGGCGGCCCGCGTCTGGCTGGCCCGTGGCGGTCGGCTCGAAGACCCGGTCCTGGTACGGCAGTTGCTGTGGACCGCGGTCGACCTGGGGCTCCCGCTCCAACTCCACACGGGGTTCGGCGACAACGACATCCGGCTGCACCGCACCGACCCGGCCCTGCTCACGGACTGGCTGCACCTGACCGCCGGCACGATCCCGGTGCTGCTTCTGCACTGCTGGCCGTATCAGCGTCAGGCCGGATACCTGGCGGCCGTCTTCGAACAGGTGTACCTGGACGTGGGGCTCACCCTGCACCATGTTGGACCGGTCCGGGCGCGGGCGGTGCTGGCGGAGGCGATGGAGATCACACCGTTCCGCAAACTTTTGTACAGCTCTGACGCCTATGGTCTTGCGGAGTTCTATGGGCTCGGAGCACTGGCGTTCCGCCGGGGTCTTGGGGATCTGCTCCAGGACCGGGTGGACGCCGACGAACTGGGCCTGCCCGACGCGCTGCGGCTGGCACGCTGGGCGGGGGCCGACAATGCCCGCCGGGTCTACCGGCTATCCGACGGACACTGAAAGTATGATCAAGCAATGTCTGACATGACCGATACCACGCCCGGTTGGCTGTCCGCCGACGACCTCGAACAGGCACGCGCCCGCATGCCGATCCTCTACGTCGAAGCGGTGCCCGTCCGCGTCGACGACAACGGGGAGGTGACCAGCATCGGACTGCTGCTGCGCATCGGCCCCGACGGCACCGTGAACCGCACCCTCGTCTCCGGCCGCGTACTGCACCACGAGCGGGTCCGCGACGCCCTCCTGCGTCATCTGGAGAAGGACCTCGGCCCGGTCGCGCTGCCCCGGATCCCGACCTCGCTGCAGCCGTTCACCGTCGCCGAGTACTTCCCGACGCACGGCGTCACGCCGTACCACGACCCCCGCCAGCACGCGGTGTCCCTCGCTTACGTCGTACCGGTCACCGGCGACTGCCGGCCCCGCCAAGACGCCCTGGACCTCGTCTGGTTCAGCCCCGAGGAGGCCGCCTCGGAGGCGCTGCGCAGCGAAATGCCGGGCGGGCACGGGGTGTTGCTCAAGCAGGCGCTGGCGCACGTGGGTTGTGTGTCCTGACGGGGGTGCTCAGCCCGTGACACCTCCTTCCGTGAGGCCCGCGAGGACGCGGCGTTGCAGGACGAGGTGGACGAGGACGAGCGGCAGGCTGGTCGGCACCACATGGGCGAACACCAGGTTCCAGCTGACACCGTGCGTGGACGAGGAGGCGAAGGAGTACAACGTCAGCGGCAGCGTGGCCGTTTGGGAGCCGCGCAGCGGGAACAGGGCGAAGTAGGAGTCCTTCCAGACCGAGATGATCAGCATGACCGCGCCGGTGAAGAGCACCGGGGTGAGCACGGGCAGCACGATCCGCCAGTAGATCTGCCACTTGTTCGCCCCGTCCAACTGGGCGGCCTCCTCGAAGTCGTGCGGAAGGGTCCGTACGAAGCCGGTGGCCAGGAAGATCACCACCCCGAGCCGGGTGCCGACGATCACCAGTATGTAGCCGAGACGCGATCCGTTGAGGCCGAGCTGGGTGAGGACGTAGATCGTCGGGATGATCGCCGGGGGCAGCACGATCGACAGCGCGGACGTGCAGTACGCGAACCGCAGCGTCCGCGAGTCGGAACGGGCGTACGCCCAGGCCGGTGAGGTACGAGTCCTTGTCGATCACCGTGCGGTAATTCGCCCCGTCGCTCCAGCGCTCTTGCCAGCTCATCGGCAGGACGCTCGCATCGCCCTCCGTCTTGAGGGAGTTGACGACCAGCAGCCAGAACGGGACGAGGATCCAGGGGATCGCCGGCCAGGACGTCATGGAGACGATGAAGCGGGCAGCCTGCACGCGCTCCGCCCCACCACCCACTACGACTTCACTCCCGACGGATTCTCCGAGGCCGCGGTCGTCGTGGCCCGCATCGGCAACACCGTATTCGCGGGCCTCCAGGCCGAGTTGAACGCCGGCACCGGTCTCGACCTCAAGGCCGCGTCGCCGTTCCCCGCCACCTGCGTGGTCACCATGGTGAACGGCGCCGCCAAGTACATGGCGGACGCCGGGAGTTACGAGCGGATCACCTACGAGGCGATGAACTCCCGGTACGCGAAGGGCGCCGCAGAGACCGTCACGGCGCGTCACGTGGAACTGCTGCGGAACTCTGATCCCGGCGACGCGGCCCCCGGCTCGAAACCGGGGGCCTCGCCATCTCAATCAACCCTCGCTGTACGTCAGTTCCTGCCCTTGGTGACGACCCACTTGCCGCCCATCCAGTTCCCGACCGTCTCGTAGCCGGAGCGGAAGGAGCCGAGCCAGTTGAGCTTGAGGGTGGCCTCGGCGGTGGACTTGACGGGGGTGTAGCTGCTCGCGTCCGTGGCCGAACCGCCGGTGGTGTTCTTGGCGTAGTACGGGAAGGGGTAGACCGGGCGGGAGGTGGTGGTGGTGTTCCCGCTGCTGTCGACCGACTTGGTCGTCAGGCTTGCCGGTGCGTCGCCCTTCGTGACCCAGTCGGTGATCGCGGTCAGCGCGTCGAAGGTGTCCGGGCCCTGGCCGCCGCCGCAGTGTGCGACGCCGGGGAGCAGGAAGAGGCGGGCGAAGGTCTTGGTGGCCGTCTCGCCGCCCGTGATCTTCTCAACTGCCTTGTAGTAGGCCATCGTTCCCACGGCCGGGATGTGCTGGTCGCCCAGGCCGTGCCAGAGGATCAGCTTGCCGCCTGCCTTCCTGAACGCGGTGAGGTCGGGGTCGGTGGCGTCGTACATGCCCTCGCCCAGCCTCATGACCTTCTTGTAGTAGGCGGCCGTGAACTGGATGTCCTTGTACGTCAGGGTCGGCTGCGGGCTGTCGAAGATCTGATAGCGCAGGGTCTCCCGAACGAAGCTGATGTCGCCGCTGGCGCCGGTGGCGGTGGCCGGGGTGATGATCCCGGCCCAGTTCAGCTCGGAGCCGCGCAACTGGTAGCCGGGGTAGAGGAGTTGGCCGTGTTCGTCGGTGGGTCCGGCGTAGATGCGGCGCAGGGTGGTGACCTGGTCCGCGGTGAGGCAGTACGCGTCGGGCGTCGAGGTCCGGCCGGACTCGCACTGGATGGTGCCGGGGTCCCAGGTACAGCTCAGCGGGTCGGCGATGATGCCGTCGGCGGGGGCGTCGCAGCCCTTGAGCACGGCCTTGTGGAGGCCGGCGAGGTCCGCGTTGGTGATCGTGGCCGGGCCGCCGTCGAGGTAGACGGACTGGGCGGTCCAGGCGTGCGAGAAGGTGTTCAGCGCCGTGAAGTTGTTGGCCGGGGCGCCGGCGATGATGCCGTCGAAGTCGGTCGGGAAGCGCTGGGCCTCGGTGAGGGCCTGGTGGCCGCCCTGGGAGCAGCCGTCGAAGTAGGAGTGGGTGGCCGGCTGGCCGTAGTACTGCTTGATGACGGCCTTGGCCGCCTGGACCAGTTCGTGGTCGGACTTGTAGCCGAAGTCGGCACGCAGGGTCGGGTCGGTGGAGAAGAGGCCGCCGCCCTGGTAGTGGCCCTCGTCGCTGGAGGCGACGGCGAAGGCGCCGGTGGTCAGCGGGACGCAGCCGGTCGAGGCGGGGGCGCTGGTGACGCTGGTGTTGCCGCAGAGGCCACCGCAGCCGACCTGGAGGTAGTTGGCCTGCCAGCCGGTTTCGGGGAGTTTGATCTCGAAGTGGAGTTGCGGGGCGATCACGCCCTTGACGTCACAAGCGGCCCAGTTTCCCAGGGTGTTGGCGCTCGCGGCGAGTTCGGTGGCCGAGGTGATCTCGAAGGGCACGCCGGGGACGGCGGCGGCCAGGTCCAGTTGTGCGACGGCGGAACACGAGATGGCCGGTGCGATGCCCGAGGTCGTGGTGCTCGCCGAAACGGCCTTCGCCGAGGCCGAGTTGGCGGCCTGCGCACTGCCGGTCGTGCTGTTGGCCAGCGCCACGCCCGCACCGGTGACCAGCGCGACGGCTGCGGCGAGGGTGGCCATGAAGGTGGCCGAGTTCCACCGACACCATCTGAACAGCTTGGGCATGCTGGGTACTCCGTTCGATCGCCGGATCGGGGTCGTGCAGGCACGGCGAGGAACGTAGCTGCCCGTTGATCCGTGAGCAATAGCGTCGACGCTATTGTTGACGATTTAGTCGAAGACTTTGGCCCGATATCGCTGACCAGGCCCGGAGCCGACGCCCGCCACAACGTCAACTTTCTTTTTGCGCAACTCATTGATTGTACCGACCGTTAGGTCTAATTTATCGGCTCTCTGGACCTTCGCTCCGCTCACTTACGGAAGGCCGCCGATGTCCCAGACCCAGCTCACTCCCCCGCTGGACGACGAGAGTCCCCCACCGACATCACGCAATGTCCTCGTGATCGTCGCACTCGTTTGGACCGTCCAACTGGTCGCGCTCATCGCCGCGTTGTCCGGCATCGCGCAGGCCGACGTGGCGATCCACTTCAGAACCACCGAGATCGCGTGGTTCACCCTGATGACCCTGCTGACCGGGACGTTCTTCCTGCCGTTCGTGGTCAAATCCGCGGCCATCTTCGGCAAGAAGCGCGTCCTGCTCGTCGCCATCGGCCTCGGCTTCGTGGGCGACCTGCTCGCCGCCGTCGCCACCGACTACCGCACCCTGCTGATCGGCCGCGGCATCGCCGGCATCTACGCCGCCAGCGCCCCGCTCGCCTACGCCATCACCCGTGACGTGTTCCCGCGCAAGTGGGTCGGGGTCGCCAGCGGGATCCTGGCCGGGGGTGTCGGTCTCGTCGCGTTCGGTGGACCGTTCCTGTCCGGCTGGCTGCTGGACGACTACGGCTTCCGCGGTGTCCTGTGGTTCATGGCCATCAGCACCGCCGTCAGCTTCGCTCTGGTGGCGGCCTTCGTGCCGGAGAGCCCGATCCGTGCGGCGGCCGGCCGGATGGACTGGGTCGGCGGAATCCTCCTCGGCGGCGGGGTCACGGCGATCGTGTACGCCGTCGGCCAGGGCACGCACTGGGGCTGGGGCAGCGCCAAGTTCATCGGCTACGTCGTCGGAGCGGTGATCGCGCTGATCGTCTTCGTCCTCGTGGAGCGCCGGGTCGCGGAGCCCCTGTTCCCGCTCTCCATGACCCGACGACGCCCGGTGTGGACCGTTCTCCTCGCCACCTCCATCGCGGCCGGCTCGCTCAGCGCCGTCGGCGTGGTGATCCAGCTCCTGATCCTGATGCCCAACATCCCCACCATCTCGGCGGGCCTCGGCTGGTCGGGAACCCACAACGCCATCGTCACCAGCCCGATCAGCGCCATGATCATCGCGGGGGCCGTCGGTACCGGCCTGCTCTCCCGCCGGGTCGACGCACGCATCCTCCTGGGTACCGGAGCCGCGCTCGCGGTCCTCGGCTACGGCATCGGCACCCATCTGCACCACAGCGCCCCGCAGATCATCGAGATGGGCGTCATCGCGGGACTGGGTACGGGCATCGTGATGGCGATCGTGCCCATCATGATCATCGAGGTGGTCACCCCCGAGGAACAGGCACTCGCCAACGGCGTCCAGACCCTCGGCCAGGGCGTCGCCCAGATCGTCGTCTCCCAGCTGGCCTTCGTCGTGATGGCACAGCACGGGGCGGTCCTCAAGGGCACCCAGTTCTACCTCGACGCCGGCTTCACCAACGGGCTCTGGCTGGTGGTCGGTTGCGTCGCCGCGGGCGCGCTGCTCGTCGCTCTGATCCCCAGGAGCAAGCGCCTCGACGAGGTGGAGGTCGGCCAGGCCGTCGCCTGACACCACCGGCACAACCAGTGACATGCGGAAGGCCGTTCTGCCTGTGACGGGCGAACGGCCTTCGGCGTACGGCCGGTTCAGTCGTTCCGCACGTACTCCGCCGCCGCGTCCAGGAGCCAGTCCGTCAGATACCCGGCGAAGGACGAACGGACCAACACCCAGAATCCGGCGGCGGGTTCGTCCCGGGCGACCAGGACGACCTGGGCGCGGGCCAGGGTGGTCTGGGCGCAGCGTCCGGGGCCGAAGGCTCGCGGGTGCAGGTCCAACGGGCAGCCGTGGGCCAGCAGTTCGCGGGCGCGGGCACCGGAGACGAGGAGGGTGGTGCGCTGGGCGGAGACATCGGTGACGGCGATGTGTTCGTCACCGGCCGCCGCCCGGATCCGGTGCTCCACGTCCCGCTGCGTGTCCGGCGGTCCGACCACCAGCCACTCGTCCGGGCCGAGCCACAGCACCGTCAACTCCCCTGCCCGCACGACCGTGTTGGGCTCAAGGGGCAGGGACAGACCGAGCGCGAGTCCTACGGCGTCCGCCGCCGCGCCCTTCGCGTCGAGCCGGAGGTTCACCTGGGCCAGGAAGGGCAGTTCGGCCAGCCGGACCGTGCCGCCGGAGGAGCGGGTCGTGGCCGCCAGCCGGTCGGCGGCGCCCGCGAGGGGGCTGCGGCGCGGGACGGAAAGGGCGGTGTCAGCCATCGCGGCGGGCTCCCTCGGGGTCGTAGAGGACGGGGCTTGCGACGGTGACCGGGATCAACTGGTCGCCCACGGGGGCGTAGAGGCGTTCGCCGATGCGGTCGCGGCCGCCCTTGATGAGGGCGAGGGCGAAGGTGCGGCCGAGGGCGGCGCTGCGGTAGCTGGAGGTGACGTGTCCGAGCATCGGGACGGGCGGGGCGGGGAGCACGCTGTCCGCGATCAGTTGGGTGCCCTCGGGGAGGAACGCGGCGGGGTCGTCGGGGAGCAGGCCGACGAGGTGTTTGCGGTCGGGGCGGACGGCGTCGGCGCGGGCGTAGGAGCGCTTGCCGATGAAGTCGGGCTTCTTCTTCGAGACCGCCCAACTCATGCCGAGATCCTGGGGAGTTACCGTGCCGTCGGTGTCCTGGCCGATGATCGGGTAGCCCTTCTCGGCACGCAGGACGTGCATGGTCTCGGTGCCGTACGGGGTGATGCCGAAGGGGGAACCGGCCTCGTACAGCGCCTCCCACAGGGCGAGGGCCTCCCACGGTGACACGTTGATCTCGTAGGCGAGTTCGCCGGAGAAGCTGATCCGGCACACCCTGGCCTCGATGCCGGCGACGGTCGTGTCCCGCCAGGCCATGAACGGGAAGTCGTCCTGGCCTACGGCGAGTTGGGGTGCGAGCGAGCCGAGCACCTCGCGGGAGAGGGGGCCGACCAGGGCGACGGTCGCCCACTGCTCGGTCACCGAGGCGCAGTGCACGCGGAGTTCGGGCCACTCGGTCTGGTGCCACTCCTCCATCCAGTCCAGTACGGCGGCCGCGTTGCCCGTGGTCGTGGTGACCAGGTAGCGGTCCGGGGCGAGGCGGATGGCCGTGCCGTCGTCGAAGACCATGCCGTCCGGGCGGCACATGACGCCGTAACGGATCATGCCGACCTTCAGGTTGCTCATCATGTTGGTGTAGAGGCGGTCGAGGAAGACGGGTGCGTCCGGGCCCTGTACGTCGATCTTTCCGAGGGTGGAACCGTCCATGAAGGCGACGCCCTCGCGGGCCGCCGCGCACTCGCGCAGGACGGCGCTCTCCATGTCCTCGCCGTCGCGCGGGTAGTACCAAGGCCGTTTCCACTGGCCGACGTTCTCGAACAACGCGCCCTGCATGACGTGCCAGTCGTGCAGCGCGGTCGTACGGATCGGGTCGTGCAGCGCGCCCCGGTCGCGGCCGGCGAGGGTGGCGAAGGAAACGGGCGTGTAGGGCGGGCGGAATGTCGTCGTGCCCAGCAACGACACGTCCACGCCGAGGAGTTCGGCGACCACTCCGCTCGCCAGGACGCCTGACGTCTTGCCCTGGTCGTTGGCCGTACCGGCCGTCGTGTAGCGCTTGGTGTGTTCGACCGAGTTGAGGCCGGCGGCGGTGGCGCGGGTCAAGTCGGCCACGGTGACGTCTCGTTGGAGGTCCACGAAGCTGGGGGCGTCGGTGGGGCCGGGGACGACGAAGACCTGCATCGCGGGGGTGTGCGGTTCCGCGGTCACCTGGGGCAGTGAAGGCGTCTCGGCCGTGTAGCCCTCGGCCTCTATCGCTCGGGCGCCTGCGGCTGCGCCCTGCAACAGGGCTCCGGCCAGGTCGAATTCACCGTTCACGCCGCCCGCGACCTCCACCAGCTGGCGGCAGGTGTCGGGGACGAAGGTGCCGAGGGTGTCGTCGTAGCGGAGCTTGCCGCCTGCCTGGCTGAACAGGTGGGCGACCGGGTTCCAGCCGCCGGAGACCATGAGGAGGTCTGCGGTGAACTGCCTTGTCGTGTAACGGGTTTCGCCGTACGGGGCGACAGTTACGGCGGTCAGGCGTGGGGCGCCCTCGGTGCCTACGACTGCGTGTCCGGGCAGTACCTCGATGCCTGCCTCGCGGGCTCGGCTCGCCCACTCCTCCGGCTCCGACGGGCGGGTGTCCACGATCGCCACGATCTCCACGCCTGCCGCCGCCAGGTCCAACGCGGCTGCGTACGCACTGTCGTTGGTGGTGAAGACGACAGCCCTACGACCGGGGAGCACGCCTTGACGGTTGACGTACGCGCGGGTCGACGCGGCGAGCATTACCCCGGGGCGGTCGTTGTCCGGGAAGGCGAGAGAGCGTTCGTGGGCGCCGGTTGCCAGGACGACTCGGCGGGCTCGGATGCGCCAGACACGTTCTCGGGAGACGTGGGTGGGGGCATCTGCGCCCAGGTGGTTGGTGCGGCGTTCCACGGCCAGGAGGTGGTTGTCGTCGTAGTGGCCGAAGACGGTGGTGCGGCGGAGGATGCGGACGTCGGGGGCGGCGGTGAGCACTTCGCTCAACTCGTTTACCCAGTCGAGGTGTTGGGCCGTGTCCAGGAGGCTGCCGCCTGGTTCGGGGCGGTCGTCGGCGAGGATGACGCGGGCTCCGGTGCGGGCGGCGGCGGCCGCGGCTGCTAGACCGGCTGGGCCTGCGCCGACCACGAGCAGGTCGCAGTGGGCGTGGGCGGCGTCGTAGCGGGCCGGGTCGGGTTCCGTGGCCAGGCGGCCCTGGCCGGGGAGGCCGGTGGCGACCAGGCCGTCGTAGAGCTCGACCGTTGTCGCGGGGAGCATCGGCTCGGGGAACGGGGCCTCGATCTGGATGACGGCGTTGGGTTCTTCGACGCCTGCCGTGAAGATGCCTCGGGGGCGGCCGAGTTTGATGCTGGTGCCGGTTTGGATGACGCCGTTTGCGAGGAGGGCGGAGGCGAGGGTGTCGCCTTTGTAGCCCTGGTATTCGGTGCCGTCGAAGGTGAAGGTGAGGGGGGTGTCTCGGTGGATTCGGCCTCGGGTGGGGTGGCGGAACGGTTGGCCCGCGGCAGAGCCGCTGATGGATGCAGCGCCCCCGCCGCCCCTACCCGTCCCATCCTCCAGGGGCTCTGCCCCTTCGACCCCGTTCCCAGGGGGCTCCGCCCCCTGGACCCCCGTCGGCCCCGAAAGGGCCTCGTCCTCAAACGCCGGACGGGCTGAAATTGCGGGCCCGCGCTGAACAGTGGACGTCGGAAGTGGCTCAGAAAGCACCGGCGAATCAGCAACTGCCCCCCGCCCACTCAGCGTTGGCCGCTCCTCCCCCGCCCTGTACACCCCCAGAATCTCGTTCGTCGCCGTGTCCCGTACCGCGTTGAACCACCGGCGGCATCCCGCCGCATGGTTCCACCGTTCCACGAAGGGGCCCTTGGGGTTGTCGCGGAAGAACAGGTAGCGTGCCCACTCCTCGTCGGTCAGGTCGGCCGGGGTCTCCGGGTAGGCGACGTGGGCCTGGCCGCCGTAGTGGTACTCGGCTTCGTCGCGGGGCCCGCACCAGGGGCAGGGGATCAGCAGCATGGTTCGGCTCCCTAGTGGGCCACCGCGGCAGCGCCGTGCTCGTCGACGAGCGCGCCGGTGGTGAAACGGTCGAGCGAGAAGGGGGCGTTGAGGTGGTGAGGCGTGTCGTGGGCGATGGTGTGGGCGTAGACCGAGCCGACGCCCGGGGTGGCCTTGAAACCGCCGGTTCCCCAGCCGCAGTTGAGGTACAGGTTGTCCACCGGAGTCAGGCCTACGATCGGTGACGCGTCCGGGGTCACGTCCACGATGCCGCCCCACGTGCGCAGCACATGCGCGCGGGCGAAGACCGGGAACAGCTCCAGGGCCGCCGCCATCTGTTCCTCGATGATGTGGAACGCTCCACGCTGGGTGTAGGAGTTGTACGAGTCGATGCCCGCGCCCATCACCAACTCGCCCTTGTGCGCCTGGCTCACGTACACATGGACCGCGTTGGACATGACCACCGTGGGGTGGACGGGTTCGAGGAGCTCTGACACCAGTGCCTGCAACGGGTGGCTCTGTAGCGGGAGTTGGATGCCCGCCATCGCCGCCAGGACCGACGTGTGGCCTGCCGAGCAGAGTGCCACCTTGCCCGCCGCTATCGGGCCGAGTGTGGTCTGTACGCCCACCACCCTGCCGTCGACTACGTCCAGGCCCGTGACCTCGCAGTTCTGGATGAGGTCGATGCCCGCCGCGTCGGCGGAGCGGGCCAGGCCCCACGCCACGTGGTCGTGTTTGGCGATGCCAGCACGTGGTTGGTAGGTGCCGCCCATCACCGGATAGCGCACGTCCGGTGAGGTGTTGACGATCGGGCAGACCTCCTTGACCTGCCGTTCGTCGAGCCATTCCGCGTCCACGCCGTTGAGGCGGTTCGCCTCGACTCGGCGCACGCTGTCGCGGACGTCCTGGAGGCTGTGGGCGAGGTTGAGGACTCCGCGCTGGGAGAAGAGGATCGGGTAGTCCAGCTCCTCCTCCAGTCCCTCCCAGAGTTTGAGCGCGTGCTCGTAGATGCCCGCGCTCTCGTCCCACAGGTAGTTGGAACGGATGATCGTGGTGTTGCGGGCCATGTTGCCGCCCGCCAGCCAACCCTTCTCCAGCACCGCGACGTTAGTGATGCCGTGGTTCTTCGCCAAGTAGTGGGCGGTCGCCAGGCCGTGGCCGCCGCCGCCCACGATGACGACGTCGTACGAGCGTTTCGGCTCGGGTGTGCGCCAGAGCCAGTCGGGGTGTTCGGGGAGATCGGCGCCCGGGGTGCGGGGGGTCATCGGGGGGCGTCCTCCTCGGACAGGTGCGGGTAGAGCGGGTGCTTCGCGGCCAGGGCCTCTGTGCGGGTGCGCAAGTCGCCGATATTCGGGGCCGGTTGGAGGGCCAGCGCGATCACGTCCGCAACCTCCGCGAAGTCCTCCTCCGTGAGGCCTCGCGTGGCCAGCGCCGGTGTGCCGATGCGCAGGCCCGACGTGACCATGGGCGGGCGCGGGTCGAAGGGCACGGCATTGCGGTTGACGGTGATGCCGATCTCGTGGAGGAGGTCTTCCGCCTGCCTGCCGTCCAACTCCGAGTCGCGCAGGTCCACCAGGACCAGGTGCACATCCGTACCGCCGGTCAGGACCTTCACGCCGGTCGCGGCTACATCGGCTCGGGTCAGGCGTTCCGCGAGGATGCGGGAGCCGGCCAGCGTGCGGGACTGGCGTTCCGCGAACTCCGGTGACGCCGCGACCTTGAACGACACCGCCTTCGCGGCGATGACATGCTCCAGGGGGCCGCCCTGCATCCCAGGAAACACCGCTGAGTTGATCTTCTTGGCGAGGTCGGCCTCGTTGGTGAGGATGACTCCGCCGCGTGGGCCGCCGAGGGTTTTGTGTGTCGTCGTCGTGGTCACGTGTGCGTGCGGGACCGGGTTCGGGTGGAGCCCGGCGGCTACCAGGCCCGCGAAGTGCGCCATGTCGACCATCAGCAGCGCGCCCACTTCGTCGGCGATCCGCCGGAACTCCGCGAAGTCCAACTGCCGTGGATACGCCGACCAGCCCGCGATGATCATCTTGGGGCCGTGTTCCTTCGCGAGGCGCTCCACCTCGTCCATGTCGACCAGGTTGTCGGTCTCGGAGACGTGGTACGGCACCACGTTCAGCATCTTGCCGCTGTAGTTGAGGCGCATGCCGTGGGTGAGGTGTCCGCCGTGCGCGAGGTCGAGGCCGAGGATCGTGTCGCCGGGCTTCAACAGGGCGAAGAACACCGCCGTGTTGGCCTGTGCGCCCGAGTGCGGCTGGACGTTCGCGTAGCCCGCGCCGAAGAGCGACTTGACCCGCTCGATGGCCAACCGCTCGGTGACGTCGACGTGTTCGCAGCCGCCGTAGTAGCGACGGCCGGGGTAGCCCTCCGCGTATTTGTTGGTGAGGACCGAGCCCTGCGCCTCCAGCACGGCGGAGGGCGCGAAGTTCTCGGAGGCGATCATCTCCAACGTGGACTGCTGGCGGTGCAGTTCGGCGCGGAGCGCGGCGTGGACCTCGGGATCCAGTTCCGCCAACGGGGTGTTCAGCGCGTTCATGTGGAGTTCTCGTCCTTCCGGCTAGCCTCGGAGGCGGGACATCGTCGGGTCGAACAACGGCTCCTCAGCCACGACCGCCTCGACGCGCTGGTCAAAGTAGCCGATGTGCAACTGGGTGCCGGGGGTGGCTAGTTCGGCCGGGAGCCAGGCGTAGGCGATGCCCTTGCCGATCGTGTAGCCGTAGGCGGCGCTGGTGACGTAGCCGACGGCGCGGTCGCCGTCGTAGACCGGTTCCTTGCCCATGACGACGGAGCGCGGGTTGTCGATGGTGAGGCAGGTCAACTGCCTTTGTACGTCGGTCTTTCGGCGTTCCAGTGCCGCCTTGCCGATGAAGTCGCCCTTGTCGAGTTTGACGGCGAACCCGACGCCAGCTTCGTAGGGGTCGTGCTCGTAGGTCATGTCGGTGCCGAAGGAGCGGTAGCCCTTCTCCAGGCGGAGGCTGTTGAAGGCGCCGCGGCCCGCGATGACACCGCCGAGGGGCTTGGCCGCCTGCCACAGAGTGTCCCAGAGTTTCTGGCCCTGGTCGGCGGTGGTGTACAGCTCCCAGCCGAGTTCGCCGACGTAGGACAGGCGCATGGCGGTTACCGGGACCGTGCCAATGTAGGCGTTTTTGGCGCGGAAGTATTTGAGACCTTCGTTGGTGAAGTCCTCGTCCGTCAGGGGCTGGAGGACCTTGCGGGCCAGTGGGCCCCACAGGCCTATGCAGCAGGTGCCGGGGGTGATGTCGCGGACCTGGACCGTTCCATCGGCGGGCAGGTGGCGGGTGAACCAGTCCAGGTCCAGGTTGCCGTTGGCGCCGACCTGGAAGCGGTCGCGGGCCAGGCGGGCGACGGTGACGTCGCTGCGGATGCCGCCGTCCTCGTCCAGCAGGAGGGTGTACGTCACCGAGCCGACCGACTTGGCCACCTTGCCGGTGACCAGGGCCTCCAGGAAGTCGGCGGCACCGGGGCCGGTCACCTCCAGGCGTTTGAGGGCCGTCATGTCGTACATCGCGACGGTCTCGCGGGTGGCCTGTGCCTCGGCGCCCACGATGGGCGACCAGTACTGCGCCGCCCAGTCGTTCGGGGTGGGGATCGAACGGCCTTCCAGCAGGGCCGAGTTGGCCTCGTACCACTGCGGGCGCTCCCAGCCGTTGGCCTCCAGGAAGACCGCGCCGTGCTCCTGCTGGCGGGTGTGGAAGGGGCTGGTGCGGATCGGACGCGGCTCACCGGACGGCTGGAGGGGGTGGAGGATGTCATAGACCTCGACGAAGTTCTGGCAGTCGCGGGCCAGGACGTACTCGGGGGCGAGCTGGTGCTGTTCGAAGCGGTTGACGTCGCACTCGTGGAGGTCGAAGGACGAGCAGTAGCCGTCGACCAGCCACTCCGCCATCGCGCGGCCGACGCCCGCCGAGTGCGTGACCCAGACCGCCTCGGCGACCCAGAAGCCCTTGACCTCCGAACTCTCCCCGAGGAGCGGGAAGTTGTCGGTGGTGAAGGAGAAGAGACCGTTGATGCCCTCCTCGACCTTCGTGTCCCGTGTCGCGGGGAGCAGGGACTGCGTCTCCGTCCAGGCGGGCGCGAAGTCGTCCTCCGTGAACTTGAGGACGGAGGGCATGTCGTCGGCCTCGCCGACCGAGAGGATGTCGTCGGCCGAGATGGGCATGGGGCGGTGTCCGTAGTAGCCGATGCCGATGGTGTCGAAGCGGTCGCGGTAGTAGAGGTCGGCGTCCTGGTGGCGCAGGATCGGGCGGACGGCCTCCTCGGTCTGGCCTGCGAGGGCGGGTACTGGACCGGTCCAGGCGAGTTGGTGGCCGAGCGGGGTCAGCGGGAGGTTCATGCCGACCATGCCGGCGATCTTCGGGCCCCAGATGCCGGCGCAGCACACGACGATGTCGGCCGGGATCTCGCCCTGGTCGGTGAGGACGCCGGTGACGCGGCCGTCGGCGCGCTGGACGTCGAGGACTTCGTGGCGGGCGAGGAAGGTCACGCCGCGTTCGGTCGCCCGGCGGATCTGCGCCTCGACGGCGAGGACGGCTTTCGCGAGGCCGTCGGTGGGGACCAGGAGGCCGCCGAGGACCCGCTCCGGGTTCACCAGCGGGTGGTGCTCGACGCACTCCTCGGGGGTGAGGAGGCGGGCCTCGATGCCCCAGGCGGTGATCCAGCCGTGGCGGCGGTGGAGCTCGGCGACGCGCTCGGGGGTGGTGGCGACTTCGAGGCCGCCGACCTGGAGGAAGCAGGGCTTGCCGTCGACGTCGAGGGAGCAGAACTTCTCGACCGTGTAGCGGGCCAACTCGGTCATGGTCTTCGAGGAGTTGGTCTGGAAGACCAACCCCGGGGCGTGCGAGGACGAGCCGCCGGTGGCGGGCAGCGGCCCCTGGTCGACCACGGTCACTTCGGTCCAGCCTCGCGCGGAGATCTCGTCCGCGAGCGCCGCCCCCACGACGCCCGCTCCGATGATGACCACTCGGGGTCCCGCCATCGCCGCACCTCCGGCTAGAAAGCAATCCGGTTGCTGTCTGCGCAACATGCTTCAGGTTGCGCAACTCAATGTGCCCGGCGCGAGGAGCGGGTGTCAAGGGGTCCCGTGACGTCGGACGACGCCCCTGTCACCGGCCGGAACACGGCAATGCCCGACGGGCGGTACGCATCTGCGCGCACCGCCCACCGGGCATGGTCAACCGGGTTCGTCCGCCGCCTACTTGAGCCAGGCGTCGACCTTGGCCTGGTTGGCGTCGACCCACTTCTTCGCCGCGGCGTCGTCGGACAGCTTGTCCTGCGCTATGTACTTGGCCACGGTGTTCTGGTCGTCGTTCGTCCAGTTGAAGTTCTTCACCAGGTTGTAGGCGGGGCTGCCCGACTTGGCGAGCTTCGCACTGACGATCTTGTCGAGGTCGTAGACCGGATAGTCGCAGGCGATCTTCGACGCGACGGCGTCACAACCCGTCGTGTACGTGGGCAGGGTGACCTTCTTGAGCGCGACCTCGGACAGGAACCACTGCGGCTCGTAGAAGTAGCCGATGACCCACTGCTTGTTCTTCTCGGCGGTGCGGAAGGCCTGGATGAGCGCGGTCTCGCTGCCCGCGTACACCACCTTGAAGTCCAGCTTCAGGTTCTTCACCAGCGCGGCGTCGTTGGTGACGTACGACGGGTCGCCGTCGAGGAGTTGGCCCTTGCCGCCCGACTCGGAGGTCTTGAACTTGGACGCGTACTTGTTGAGGTTCTTGTAGTTGAGGATGTCGGGGTGGGCTTTCGCGAGCCACGGCGGTACGTACCAGCCGATGATGCCTTTGTTGCCGGTCTGGCCTGCCTCGACGGCTGTCTTCTGGCCGGTGATGTACTTCTTCTTCAGGTCGTCGTGGCCCCAGTTCTCCAGGACCGCGTCGACCTCGCCGGTGCCGAAGCCCTGCCAGGCGATCTCTTCCTTCAGGTCCTTCTTCTCGACCGTACAGCCGAGTTGGTGCTGCGCGACGTACGCGACGACCGCCGCGTCCGCCTCGTAGCCCACCCACGGGTTGACCGCGAGGTTGAAGGTGCCGCACTTGCCCGAGCTGCTGCTCGATCCCGAGGAGGTGTCGCCGACCTTCGCCCCGCCGCACGCGGTGAGGGTGAGGCCGAGGACGGCCAGGCCGGCCGCGCCGGTTCGCCAGTGTCTTGCCATGGTGTCGTGCTCCTTTAAGCGCTGGTTCGGCGCGCGGCCGCCTGAGTGATCCGGTCGAACATGACTCCGAGCAGGACGATGGCGAGCCCCGCCGCCAGCCCCTTGCCGTACAGCTCGCCCTGCGAGAATCCGGCCACGACGTCGTAGCCGAGGGCGCCGGCTCCCACCAGGCCGCCCACAACAACCATCGACAGCACGTAGATCAGGCCCTGGTTGGTCGCGAGGGTCAAGGCGCTGCGTGCCATCGGGAGTTGAACCTTGGTGATGATCTGCCAGGTGTTGCACCCGGCCGCGGTGGCCGCCTCGACGGTGGTCTCGGGCACGGCCCGCACCCCGTCCGCGGTGATCTTGATCGCGACCGGTACCGCGTACACGACGGCAGCCACGATCGCGGTGAAGCGCGTCGCGCCGAACAGCGCGAGGAACGGCACGAGATAGACGAACGGCGGCATGACCTGCGCCGCGTCCAGCGTGGGCCGCAGCAACCGGTCCACCATCGCGCTGCGCCCCATCCACACGCCGAAGGCGATGCCGAACAGCATCACGATCACGGTCGCCACGACGGTCGAGGCAAGTGTCGTCATGGCGTCCGACCACACACCGGTGCCGACAAGTAGGCCTACGCACACGGCAGTTGTGACCCCGGAGCGCCAGCCGCCGACCACGACACCGATCCCGACGAGCGCCGCTCCGACGAGCCACCACGGGGAGTCGGTGAGGAGCGACTGGAACGGGTTGAGCAGGCCGTTGGTGAGTGCGTTGCGGAAGGCGTTGGTGACGCCCGACAGGTTGTCCTGCACCCACGTCGTCACGCTGTTCGCGGCGCTCGTGATGTGGGTGCCGGTGCTGCCGTCGCCGGGGAACTGCGCCGCCCACAGGTAGGTGTGCGAGAGGTAGATCAGGACCACGACGCCCACCGCGCCCGCTCCGAGCAGCGGTCGGCGCCACGTGAGGAAGCGGCCGGTCGAGTTCCGGGCCTGTTCCGTGCGGGTGCTCGACGCCGTCGTGACGCGGTCGAGGACGATGGCCATGATCACGATGGCCAGGCCGGCGTTGAAGGCCGTACCCACGTCGAGCGTCTGCAGTGCCTGCATGACGGTCTTGCCGAGGCCGGGTGCGTCGATCAGGGCCGCGATGGTGACCATCGCGAGGGCGGCCATGATGGTCTGGTTGACGCCCATCACCACGGTGCGCTTGGCCATCGGCAGCAGCACCTTCAGCAGCGACTGCCAGCGGGTCGAGCCCATCGAGTCGGCCGCCTCGACGGTCGTCTCCGGGACGTTGCGGATGCCGTGCGCGGTGATGCGGATCGCGGGCGGGGCGGCGTAGATCACCGTGGCGATCACGGCGGAGGCCGGGCCGATGAGGAAGATCAGGGTCAGCGGGGCCAGGTAGACGAAGGTCGGCATCGTCTGCATGAAGTCCAGGAAGGGCGTGATGATCCGGTTGAACCGGTCGGACAGCCCCGCCCACACCCCCAGCGGGATCGCGAACAGCAGCGCGACGAGGACCGCGGAGAGGGTGAGCGCCAGGGTGTCCATGCTCTCCTGCCACAGCCCCTGCAGCCCGAAGAAGGCGAAGCCGGCCATGGCGAGAAGCGCGACCCGCCAGTTGCCCACGGCCCAGGAGACGAAGCCGGCGATGCCGACGACACCGAGCCATCCGATCTGCGGCAGCGGGCGGTCGCCGCTCGGCTGCGAGATCAGGTCCTGGACGAAGGTCACCAGGTTGTTGATGACCAGGCGGATCTCGTTGAAGAAGTAGAGGAAGAGCGGGTTGGAGTTGCGGTTGGCGCCGACCGAGTCGTTGAGGTCGTTGAACCACCGGTGCAGTCCGGTGAGATCGGCCGCCGCGAGCGTCAGCGTCTGCTTGCCGCGCAGCACGGCGAACAGCACCAGCCAGACGACGAGGATCGCGCCGACCATCATGGGCCGGGTGATCTTGCGTCGCGGGTTCTTCAACTCCGGTGCGGCGTCCGCGACTTGCTGCGCGGGCTCCGGTTTCTCCACGGCGACGGTCATCACGCGTCGCCTTCCTGCCCGGCGACGACCGCGAGGATCTCCTCGTCGCCGACGATGCCGAGCAGCTTGCCGTTCTCGACGACCTTGACCGGCTTGTCGGCCGCGAGTACGGCGCGGGTGGCTTCCCGCACCACGACGTCCGGGCCCAACTCGGGCCCGTCCAGGGCGTCTCCGTCCACGGCGGGGCGCATGATCCAGCGCAGGGTGAGGACGTCACCGCGCGGCACGTCCTTCACGAACTCGCGTACGTAGTCGTCGGCGGGGGCGCCGACCAGTTCGTCGCCCGTACCGCACTGCACCATCTTGCCGTCGCGCATGATGAGGATACGGTCGCCCAACTTGAGGGCCTCGGACAGGTCGTGGGTGATGAACACCATGGTCTTGCCGACCTCGTGGTGCAGCCGGATGACCTCGTTCTGCATGTCACGCCGGATCAGCGGGTCGAGCGCGGAGAACGGTTCGTCGAAGAGGAGCACGTCCGGGTCGCCGGCCAACGCCCTTGCGAGCCCGACGCGTTGCTGCATTCCGCCGGAGAGTTGGTCGGGGTAGGAGTTCTCGTACCCGGAGAGTCCGACCAACTCGACGACTTCCAGGGCCCGTTTGGTGCGCTCGGCCTTGCTCATGCCGCGGATCTCCAGGCCGAACGACACGTTGTCGACGACCCTGCGGTGCGGCAGCAGCCCGAAGTGCTGGAAGACCATGGAGAACTTACGGCGCCGCAGCTCGCGCAGCCGCTTGGCGTCCGCGTCCCGGATGTCCTCGCCCTCGAAGACGATCTCACCGGCGGTGGGTTCGATCAGCCGGGTCAGACATCGCACCAGGGTGGACTTCCCGGAGCCGGACAGCCCCATGACGACGAAGACCTCGCCGGGCGAGACCTCGAAGTTCACATCGCGTACGGCGGCCGTGCAGCCGGTGCGGTCCATCAGCTCACGGCGCGTGAGCCCGCACAGTTCCTCGGAATCGGGTACCTGCTCTGCCTTCGGCCCGAACACCTTCCACAGCTTGCGCACGGATATGACCGGGGTGGGGGCCGAGTCCTGGGGAGTGCCGCGCCGCTGCGGCACCTCGGTCTGTGCTGGGGTCACGATCGACCTCTTTTCGGCGTTCAGCCGCGGAACCAGTGTTGCGGCCGGGGTTGGATGTTCTGCCAGATGTGCTTGGGCTCTCGGTACTCGTCCAGGCCGGTCGGTCCCAGCTCCCGGCCCACGCCCGAGTGTCCGAAGCCACCCCATTCCGCTTGCGGCACGTAGGGGTGGTAGTCGTTGATCCACACCGTGCCGTGCCGCAGCCGCCGGGCGACCCGCTGGGCCTTCCCCGCGTCCTGGGTCCAGACGGCGCCGGCGAGTCCGTACTCGGTGTCGTTGGCGATGCGTACGGCGTCGTCCTCGTCGGTGAAGCGCTCGACGGTCAGGACCGGTCCAAAGGACTCCTCGTGCACCACCCGCATGGCCTGCGTGCACGCGTCGAGCACGGTCGGCGGGTAGAAGTGCCCGTCGGCGAGGGCGAGTTCGGCAGGCCGCTCACCACCGCACCGCAGCACGGCCCCCTCGGCGATGCCGGCCGCGACGTACGCCTCGACCTTCTCCAGGTGCTGCGCGGAGATCAGCGCCCCAGTCTCGGCCTCGGGATCGAAGGGCCCGCCGAGCCGTATCTGCCGTGCGCGGCGCACGACTTCGTCGACGAACCGGTCGTGCAGCGAGTCCTCGACGATCAACCGGGCGCCGGCGGAGCAGACTTGGCCGGAGTGCAGGAAGACGGCCGTGAGCGCGAAGTCCACGGCCGTCTCGAAGTCGGCGTCGGCGAAGATGACGTTGGGGTTCTTGCCGCCCAGCTCCAGCGCCACCTTTTTCACGGTCGCGGAGGCGGTGGCCATGATGCGTTTGCCGGTCTCCAGGCCCCCGGTGAAGGAGACCATGTCGACGGCGGGGTCCTCGGAGAGCGGCGCGCCCGCCTCGGGCCCGGCGCCGAGCACGAGATTGGCGGCACCGGCGGGAAGTCCGGCCTCTTCCAGCGCGCGCATCAGCAGGATGGACGTGGAGGGCGTCAGCTCGCTCGGCTTGAGGACGATCGTGTTCCCGGCGAGGAGCGCCGGAGCGACCTTCCAACTGGCCTGCAGCAGCGGGTAGTTCCAGGGCGTGATCAGCCCGCACACGCCAACGGGCTCGTAGACGACCCGGCTTACGGCGTCGTCGCGTCCGGTGTCGATGACCCGTCCGGCGTCGGTGCCACCGATCCCGCCGTAGTAACGGAAGCAGGAGACGACATCGGCGATGTCGTACTCGCTCTCCACCAGCCGCTTGCCGGTGTCCAGCGACTCGGCGCGGGCGAACTCCTTGGCGTCGCGCTCGATGAGATCGGCGGTCCGCAGCAACAGCGCGCCGCGCTCCCGCTCGGGGGTACGCGGCCAGGGTCCTTCGTCGAAGGCGCGTCGGGCGGCGGCGATCGCGGCCTCGGTGTCGGGACGCGTTCCCTCGGACACGGTCGCGGTGAGCGTGCCGTCGGCGGGACAGCGGATGTCACGGTGACCGCCGGCCACCGCATCGCGCCATTCTCCGTCCACATACAGGTCTGCCACGTGTGGAGCCCTTCGAGCGAATTCCGTTGCGCATCGTGCACCGTATTGCTTGTGGTGGAACACCCTGGCGAATGTGCAGACATACGTCAAGGGGTTGGCAGATGACGATTTCGCCATGCCTCCCATTGCCCGGCCGCCTCTTGACCGCGAGCGGCGCCCGGCCCAACCATGTTGCGTATCGCTCACCATGTTGCGCAACACGCACCGACGGAGGCCGTTCATGTCCCCTCGACCGCACCCTGGCCGCGAATTCGTCCTCACTCTCTCGTGTCCGGACAGCGCCGGACTGGTCCATGCCGTGAGCGGCTTTCTCGTCCGGAACTCCGGCAACATCCTGGAGAGCCAGCAATTCGATGATCGGCTCAAGGGCCGCTTCTTCATGAGGGTCCACTTCGACGTTTCCGATCCAAACGCCGACCTGAAAACACTGCGTTACCGATTCGGCCCGGTGGCCGAGGCATATCGCATCTCCTGGACCCTCCGGGACGCCGCCACCCCGACGCGGACCCTGATCATGGTGTCCAAGTTCGGCCACTGCCTGAACGACCTGCTGTTCCGCAAGCGCACCGGCGCCCTCAACATCGAGATCCCGGCGATCGTCTCCAACCACCGGGACTTCGAGGGCCTCGCGGAGACGTACGGCATCCCCTTCCACCACATTCCGGTGACCAGGGACACGAAGGCCGAAGCGGAGGCCCAACTCCTGGAACTGGTACGGGACTTGAACATCGACCTGGTGGTACTGGCCCGCTACATGCAGATCCTCTCCGACGACCTCTGCAAGCAGTTGGAGGGCCACGCCATCAACATCCACCACTCCTTCCTCCCCAGCTTCAAGGGCGCCCGCCCCTACCAGCAGGCGTACGACCGAGGGGTGAAGCTCGTGGGCGCCACGGCGCACTATGTGACACCGGAACTGGACGAGGGCCAGATCATCGACCAGGACGTGGTCCGGGTCGACCACTCGCTCGACCCGGAGGAGCTGGTGACGGTGGGGCGGGACGTGGAGGCGCAGGTGCTGGCGCACGCGGTGAAGTGGCACAGCGAGAGCAGGGTGATGGTGTACGGGAATCGGACGGTGGTGTTCCGGTGAGGGTGGGGATGGGTGCGGGGCACGCTGTATACGGCTTCCGGTAGCGGGACTTGGAAGCACAGGCCCGCACCATCAGCCCGTCCGGCGTTTGAGGACGAGGCCGTTCAGGCCGAAGCGGGGGCCTGGGGGCGGCCGCCCCCAGAACCCCCGGCACCCTCAGCCTCTCAACGCCCGGCGCGCTTACCCCGCCTGCTTCTGCTGCGCACCTCGGTGCCGGTAATACACCGCCGAGGACGGAGCCAGCGGCTCCTTGCCCAGGATGAGGTCGGCCGCCTTCTCCGCGATCATCATCACCGGCGCGTAAATGTTCCCGTTGGTCACGTACGGCATCACCGACGCGTCCACGACCCGCAGCCCCTCCACCCCGTGCACCCGCATGCTGCCGGGGTCGACAACGGCCATCTCATCCGTGCCCATCTTGCACGTGCACGACGGATGCAGAGCCGTCTCCCCCTCCTTGGCCACCCACGCGAGGATCTCCTCGTCGCTCTCCACGGACGGCCCGGGCGAGATCTCCCCGTCGTTGTACGGAGCGAGCGCCGGCTGGTTGAGGAGCTTGCGGGCGACCCGGATCGACTCGACCCACTCGCGCCGATCCTGTTCCGTGGACAGGTAGTTGAAGCGCAGCGCGGGATGCTCCAGCGGATCCTTGCTCTTGACCTTCACCGACCCGATCGCGTCGGAGTACATGGGCCCGACATGCACCTGGTACCCATGGCCCCCGGCCGGCGACGAGCCGTCGTAGCGGACCGCGATCGGCAGGAAGTGGAACATCAGGTTGGGGTAGTCGACGTCCTCGTTGCTGCGGGCGAAGCCGCCGGCCTCGAAGTGGTTGGTGGCGGCGGGCCCCTTGCGGAAGAGCCATTGCAGGCCGATGAAGGGGGCGCGCCACTTCGCCATGTACGGCTGCATGGAGACGGGTTGCTTGCAGGCGTACTGGATGTACACCTCCAGGTGGTCCTGCATGTTCTCGCCGACGCCCGGCAGGTCGTGGACGACGTCGATGCCGAGCGCGGTCAGCTCCTCCGCCTTGCCGACGCCCGAAAGCTGAAGCAGCTGGGGGGAGTTGATCGCGCCGCCGCAGAGGATGACCTCGCGGGCACGCACCTGGTGGACCTTGCCGCGGTGCCGGTACTCGACGCCGACGGCCTTCTTGCCCTCGAAGAGGACACGGGTGACCATCGCGCGGGTGGTGACGGTGAGATTGGGCCGCTTCCGCACGGGCTTCAAGTAGGCCTTGGAAGCGGACAGTCGGCGGCCCCGGCTGACGTTGCGGTCGAAGGGCGCGAAGCCCTCCTGCTGGTAGCCGTTGACGTCGTCGGTGCGCGGATAGCCCGCTTCCTGCACGGCGTTGAGGAACGCGCCGAACAACGGGTTGGAGGCGGGCCCGCGTTCGAGGACGAGCGGGCCGTCGTGGCCCCGGAACTCGTCGTCGGGATCGGCCGCGAGGCAGTTCTCCATCCGCCGGAAGTACGGCAGACAGTGCGCGTAGTCCCAGCTCTCCATGCCGGCGTCGGCGGCCCAGCGCTCGTAGTCCATGGGGTTGCCGCGCTGGAAGATCATGCCGTTGATACTGCTGGAGCCGCCGAGCACCTTGCCGCGGGCGTGGTAGACGCGCCGGTCCCCCATGTGCGGCTCGGGTTCCGACTCGTACTTCCAGTCGTAGAACCGGCTGCCGATGGGATAGGTCAGCGCGGCCGGCATGTGGATGAAGACGTCCCACGGGTAGTCGGGCCGTCCGGCCTCCAGGACCAGCACCTGGTGGGCCGCGTCCGCGGAGAGCCGGTTCGCCAGTGCGCTGCCGGCGGATCCACCGCCGACGATGACGAAGTCGTATTGCAGGGGAGCCATGATCTCTCGTCTCGCTCGCGCCGTAGATACGCGAGGCATGCTAATACGAGTACCGCTATACGCACTAGGTTGCGCGCCACGCAACCTGAGGGCCGCAGGTTTCCGCACTGTTTCCCAGCCCGGGTCCCTGTTTCCCAGCCCGAGTCCCGATCGGTTCGGCCCGTTCCTCAGATGCTGAAGCGCTCCCTGCCGAGCAGGGGGCGCACCCGGGTGCGGAAACCGCCCGTGTGGAAGGGCTGCTGGAGGAGGCCGGGGCGCAGGTGCTGGGCGAGTGCGGCGGCGATCATTCCCTGATCGAGGGCGAGGACGGAGTCGCTGACGCGGCCGTTCGCGGTGTCGACGGAGTCTCGGAAGCCGTAGCGGTCGTCGTAGGCGCCGAAGTCCCGTGCCAGTGCGGTGAGGTTGGCGAGAGCCTCGGGCGCGGCGAACGGCAGCGCGAGGAAGGAGGCGTGCGGGGTGACGACGCCGAGGGAGTTGTAGCCGTCCTCCTGCATGCCGATCGCGTCCACGCCGTACTCGCGGTAGCCGCCCTCGGGGATGTTGGCGGGCGAGAAGCCCCAGTAGCCGTACTTCGCCTCGTCCAGGCCGTGTTCGATCTGGCTGCGGACATAGCACTGGTGGGTGGTGCCCCACGAGTACGGCGACCAGGCGGCCTCGGGCACGAACAGCGGGACCATCAGCGCCTCGAACATCGAACCGCCCCAGGTGGGCACGAGCGTGCGGCCGCGGTAGGTGTAGTGGCCCTCCCACACCCGTACGCCGTCGATCGTGACGTAGGAGCCCTCGGGTTCCTGTTCCTGTCCCATGCCGGGCAGGAGGGTGCGGAACAGGTGCCAGTAGTGCTCCGTGGGCAGCGAGTTGTCGGCGATGCCGAGGTAACTCGCCATCCTGGGTTCGGTGTTGAGGCGCCGTAGTGGTGGCCGGTGGGTTCGCCCTTGCCGGGTTTGTCCGGCCAGAAGCCGCCGCGCAGTTGACCGGGTCCGGCGACCGGGTCGGCCGGGTCGTAGGGGGTGTAGTAGTACGACCAGTCGGCATCGGCGAGGAGCCGGGCGACGCGCGGACGCAGTTCCGGGTCGGCGTCGGCGGCGATCTTCAGTCCCGTGACCAGCCAGGCGTTGTCGACGGTGGAGAGGAAGGGGCGCACCGGGTCGCCCGTCCCCGGCCAGCTGGTGAGGACCGAACCGTCGTACGCGTCGTACCAGTTGAACCAGAAGCCGTGCGCCCGCTCCAGCTTCTCGACGGCCGCGAGCGTGCGAGACAGGCGCTGGTGCATGACGGACCCGGAGATCACACCGAGGCCGGCCGCGGCGACGGTCGACCACAGGCCGCAGCCGATGTTGGTCGATGAGGTCTGGGTCGAGGGCACGGGGGCGCCGGTGCCGGAGACGTCCATCGTGTCGGCGGTCAGACCGAGTTCGGTGGTCATGGCGGTCATCGAGCGGTAGGTCGCCTCGAACCAGGTCCGCAGCGGCACGCTGTCGGGGGCGGGGCGGCCGCGGGTCGACGCGGAGGCGAGGGGTGACGCGGCGGTGAGGGCTGCGGCTCCCGCCGTGGCGGTGGTGAGGAACGTACGACGGTTCATGCGGGTCCAACTCCCAGGGGAATGCGGGCGGGACGAGCAAGGGACGGGTACGTGCGTCGTCGTGTCCCGTGCGGGACAGCGGTGGGGCGGGAGCCGACGGGATGTCAGGGGCCCGTCGGCTCCCGGGACTTGGGGCGGTCCTACGCGTTCCGGCCTGTGGTGCGCGGCAGTTCGCGGGTGCGGCCCAGGGCGCCGAGCCAGGCGGCGGATGGCTTGGCGGTGCGGGCGAAGGTGACCGGGTCCACGGCGATCAGGCCGAACGTCGGCCGGTAGGAGCCCCATTCGTAGTTGTCGAGGGCGCTCCAGGCGAGGTATCCGGCGATGTTCAGGCCGTCTTCGAGGGCGGCGGCGACCGCGTCCAGGGCTCCGGCGTAGTAGTCGATACGGCGGTGGTCGTCGGCGGTGGCGATGCCGTTCTCGGTGACGATCAGCGGGACGCCGGGGCCGACGACGTCGGCGGTGTGGCGCAGGGCGTGGCCGACGGCCTCCGGGTAGAACTCCCATTGCGTGGGAGTGCGTTCGGCATCCTCGGGCGCGGGGATCGGGCCGTCGGCGCCGATCTTGGTGCGCGTGTAGGACTGGACGCCGATCCAGTCGTCGTCGCGGGCGGCCTCGATGAAGACGTCCTCGCGGGGGTGACGGTAGGCGGCGGTGACGTCCTCGGCGCCCGGCAGCGCCTGGTAGACCTGGTTGGCGATCGTCCAGCCGACCTGGATGGCTGGGTCGATCGAGCGCACCGCCTTGACGGCGGCCCGGTGGGCGGCGATCACCGCGTGGGTGGTCTCCTCGTCCGGGGTGGGGAGTCCGGCGGGCGGGAAGGCGGCGGACGACGGTGACACCCTCGACGCGCTCAAGTTCGCCGATCGCGCCGACGCCGAGGCGAGTTCCGCCGGCTTCGACGGGACGGGAGAGGTGCTCGCCCGTCTCATGGAGGTGGCCGACGCCGCCGGTGACCAGGTCCGGGCGGCCATGCTCGCCGACCGCGTCGAGGACTTCGCGCGGTCTCACAAGCGGAGCCCGTGGACTCAACACGGGCCGCTGGCGGTGGTGTTGGCCTGGGAGGCGTTGAGGGGGGACTTGGACCGGGTGGATGCTCTGCTGGGCCGGACACTCGGCGCCGGGGGTCGGACCGGAGCTGGGACCGGAGCCGGCAGCGGGAGCGGAACCGGCAGCGTGGATGCCCTGCCGGGCGGGCGGGCGGCTCGGCACCGGGGGCGGGAGCGGAGCCGGGAACGGGACCGGGAGCGGGACCGGGAGCGGGAGCGGGAGCGGGAGCGGAGCTGCAAGCAGCGCCCGCAGCGCGGAGAGGTCATTGGACGGCGACGAACCCGTCGGCCAGGACACGGCCCGCCATGGTGACCCGGACCCGGACATGCTCATCAAGTACCTGCCGGTGCCCAGTTCCCCCCTCCGCGCCTCGGACCTGGCCTACGTGCTGGACGCGGTCGCCGAGACCGGCGCCCAGGACGTGGTCCTCGGCCTGGCAGACCGGGCGGAGGCGCTGCTCGACACCGCCGTCGGCTTTGACCACGACCTTCTGCTGAGCACCGTGACCCTTCTGCTGGCCCGGCGCGGGCAGGTCGAGCGGGCCATCGCGCTCGTCGACCGGATCGTCCCCGAGTGGCGCGCGGGGCGACAGGCGGAGATCGTCGGGCAGTTGGCCCGCTACGGCGACACGGGCCGGGCCGAGGCCCTCGCGTACGGGATCACCGACCGCCAGGCGCAGACCAGGGCGCTGATCGAAGTGGTGCGGGAACTGGCCCGGCGCGGCGATCCGGAACGCGCCGAAGCCCTCGCCCACTCGATCGCCTACCGCGCGACACGGGCCCGCGCACTGGCCGTACTCGCGGAGCTGTCCGATCCGCCTCGCGCCCGGAGGCTTGCCGTACAGGTCATGGTCCTCGACGACTGGCCGGCTGCCCTGCCCCTGCTGGAACGGGTCGCGCCCCGGGCGGTGGTGACCGTCGCCGATCAGGCCGACGCGCTGCTGCGCGACGAGGCGTGACGTGCCCGCCCCACACCCAAGACCCGATGCCTCCCTCCGTTCCTTCTCCTTCCGCTCCTTGTCACTGCTGACTGCGAGACTCATTCCATGATTCAGACGTTGCCCCTGAACAGCCCGCGTTGGCGTGACCTTGATGGCGTGACGGCCGAGGAGGTGCAAGTGCTCCTGGAGCACATGGCCTCAACTGCCGTCACGGGCGCCGACGTTGACTGGCGGCAGACCTGGACGTACATGACCGACGACCTGCTTGCCGACGGAACCGTCTCCAACAGCGCCTACGCGGTCCTGCCCCATCTCGTCGAGGCGGCAGCGGAGTTGCCACCGGAGCAGTCGGTGGACTTCTGGGTGGACATGGGCTTCATCGTGACGGCGGAGGACAGGCCTCCCGTCCCGGCCGATCTGGAGGCGGGGTTCAGTGCCGCGCTCCGGCTGGCCGAGCAGGCGGCCGCACGGAGCTTCCTGGACGCCGGTGCTCCCGCGAAGGTCTGCGGCCAACTCGCCCTGAGCTGCGTCGCCTTCGCCGGTCACCACATCGGCGCGGCACTGTGGGATCTCGAACCCGGGGAAAGTTACCTTCAGTTGGTGTGTCCCGAGTGCGGGAACGACACCGAGATCCTCAAGTTCTTCGTGGACCCGGTGCATCCGCCGTTCGAGGCACCGGAGTTGCCTGATCCGGACCGTGCCCGTCAGGGGCAGCACCCCTGGGGCGAAATCGCCGACGCCTTGCAGGCGGAGACACTGGGGCAGGAGTGGCAGCCCTTCCTTCGGGTGGCACGCGAGGTCGCGGCGGCCGGGGTGCCCGTCGGAACACCGGGGCCTGCCGTCCTGTGCCTGGTCGCCGGGATGGTCGCGGCCAAGGGCACCCCGCAATGGGCCGGCAGCGAATGGGCCCGTCAACTGGCCTTGCTCACCGGGCACTTCCGCTGCTGGAACTGCGAACAGAGCTGGACGATCGCCGACGGCCTGGTCGAGAACCCGGCCGGCGCCCACCCCCAGAGCGGCCCCGCGCGGGCATCGACGGACGCCGCCGACAACTCGGCTACGACGGCTCAGCCCACGGCACTCGAACCAACAGGGGAAGCAACAGGAAAAGCAACAGCTGACGTAACAAGCGAAGCAACCACCCGTCTCCGGCAGGACAGGAACGCTCTGCTCGCGGCCGACGGCACGCCCTGGGGCCGTATGACAGCGTTCTCCGATTCCGCGTTCCCTGTCTCCGATTCCGCGCCGGGTTCGTCCAGCGGCGTCGACTCACTGACGGTGGTGTCCCTCGCCGGTGGGACGACGCTCGTGGCCGGTGCCGGTGCAGGCGCCGGAGACAAGGGCGTGGTGTGTCTGTGGGATGCGGCCGACGGTCGACTCGTCCATGGGCCGCTCGCAGGACATCCCGACCGGGTCCGCGCGTTGACGGCCTTGCCCCTCGCCGATGGCCGCGTCCTTCTGGCGAGCGGAGGTGACAGCGGGGCGATCGGCCTGTGGGACGCCGTCACCGGACGGCCGGTTCGCGAGCCCGTCGCCAACTGGCTCGGCGAGATGACCGGGATGTGCACCGCGCCCCTCGCCGACGGCCGGACCCTGCTCGTCACCGCCACCTCCCGAGGCGCGGTCCGGTTGAGGGACCCGGCCACGGGTGAACCTGTCGGGCGGCTCAACCCCTCCGGCCGTCCGATCCGGTCGCTCGCCACCGTCCCGGTCGCCGGCGGCCGGACCATGATCGCGGCCGCGGACACCCAGGGCGGCGTCCACATGTGGGACCCGGCCGTCGACGACCCCTGGGACCCGGGTGCGGCCGTGCAGTTGAAGGACCGCGCGCTCAGCGATGGCGGACACCGGGTGGCAGTTGTCACGGCGGTGCCCACGCCCGACGGACCCCTGTTGGCCACCGCCGACGATCGCGGCGTAGTCATGCTGTGGGACCCGGCCACCGGAACGCCGGTCGGCGAGGGCCTCTCTCCCGCGACGGGCACCGCAGGCCCACCGGTCATGACGGCCGCCGCCCTGCACGACGGGCGCACCGTCCTGGTCACCGGCACCAAGCGCGGGCACGACCTGCGGATCTGGGAACCGGCGACCGGCGCCGTCCGGCAGATATCCCTGGAAGTGACCATCACCTGCTTGGCCATCGCAGGTTCCGACGTGATCGTCGGACACGACCGCGGAGTTCTCGGACTCCCGCTCACAAGGCAGTGAACCGATCCCGTTCCGACCCGCCTGCCACACCCGCGAACATCTGACTATCCGTCAGGAGATCTCGCCAACTCGTCCAGAACCTAACCCACTTGAGTTCCGCTTCCCTCAACCTCGCCGCATCCACAGCTCGCACGGCGTACGACGGTGACCGGAAGCATCAGCGACACCGGTTCCTTGTCGGGCGCTCCGCTGAGTCGCTGCACGAGAAGCTCCGCCGCCTGCTCCCCCAGCCGCAGCATGGGCTGACGCACCGTCGTCAGGGACGGCCGCACGAGCCGGCCGAGCGGGATGCCGTCGAAGCCCGTCACCACCACGTCCTCGGGGACGCGCAGCCCCCGCCGTTGCAACGCGTGCAGGGCACCGACGGCCATCTGGTCGTTGGCGAAGACGAGCGCCTCGGGCAGCGGGCCGTCGCGGTCGGCCAGGGCGTCCACCGCGTCGGCCCCGTCGGCCTGCCTCATCATCGGCATCCGTAGGACCGGTCCATCGGCTATTTCTACGTCCGCTGCGGCGCACGCCTCCAAGAAGCCCCGGAAGCGAGCCTCCACGTCCGGCGACTCCTCGACCGAGCCGATGTACGCGAGGCGCCGCAGCCCGTGGTCCTCGATGAGGTGCCGGGTCAGTTCGCGCTGGCCGTCGGAGTTGGCGACCTCCAGGTGGTCCAGGTGGTCGAGGTGGTCGCCGCCCTCGCGGGGTCCGGCGAGCATCACCACGGGCTGCCGTCGGGAGATCACCTCAAGCTCCTCGGTCGGCACGGTGCGCGCCATGACGGCGAACCCGTCGACGCGTCCCGCCACCTTGGCCACCAGACTCTCCGGCCCGCCCTTCAGCGAGGCGGCGATCAGCAGCGCGTAGCCGTGCCGACGGGCGGTGCGTTCCATGCCGCGGATGATCTGGTCGGAGTAGAGCATGGCCGCGTCGTCGTCCTCGGCGTCGGTGTCCTCCGCGTCCGGATCGGAGTAGTCGGGGAAGCACAGCCCCAGGACACCGGTGGTACGGCTGGCTAGCCCGCGCGCGTTGCCACTAGGTACGTAGCCGAGTTCCCGCGCGGCGGCGAGAACCCGCTCCCGGGTCTGGGCCCGCACCGAGTCGGGGTTGCGGTAGACGCGAGACACCGTGGCGATCGAGACGCCTGACCGGTTGGCCACGTCGTACACGGTGGGGACGGTGCTCATGTGGACGGAACCCTCATGTGGTCGGTGCGCACAGCGGCGTGGGCGCGCGATGTCCGCACGGGATGCAAGCAGGCGATGTGAGCAAGTGATGTAAGCGCATTCACCCTAGGGGTTGACCAGGTCAGGAGCAAGGCGCCGAGTCGGGGGCGGCGGGCTGCCGGTGTTGTGAGTACGCGTACTCATGACCCCTGCCACCCGGCTGCGTGACGATACAGATCGTCCGCACACCGGGCATCACCGGCAGATCAGAGAGTCAGCAGCACGTGCTCAGCGCCTTCGCCCGTACCGTCGTCCCCCTCCTCGGCCGTCTGACGGTGACCACCACCGGGACTGTCCGCACCATCGCGCCCGGCAGCATCGTCGCGCCCAACCACACCGCTCTCGCCGATCCCGGACTCGTCCTGGCCGCGCTGCACCGGCTGGACGTCGAGCCGGTCGTCCTCGCCACCGCGGGACTGTGGAAGGTCCCCATACTCGGCCGCCGTCTCACCCGCGAGGGCCACATACCGGTGCACCGGGGCAGCCGTAGCGCGGCGGCGGCCCTGGACCTGGCGGCCGAGGCCCTCGCCGCCGGCCGGATCGTGGTGATCTACCCCGAAGGCGGACTCCCCCGCCGCCGGGACTCCGCCGACCGCGGACCCGGTACCTTCCGCACCGGTCTGGCCCGCCTCGCGCTCACCACCGGCGCGCCGGTCGTCCCGCTCGGACACGCCGGTGCCCGCCGGATCGTCTCCGGCGGGCGGGTCAAGCAGATCGCCGGTGTCATCACCGCGCCGCTGCGCCGCCCGGACCTCCACGTCCACGTCGGCGAACCCGTCCACCTCACCGGCGACATCGACGAGGCAACCGCGCACGCGCGCACGGCAGTTGAGTCCGCCTGGCAGCAGGCGGTCGGTCAACTACCGTCCTCCCGCAGGGCGTCGAACCCTCAGGCGTGAGGCAGAGGAACGCGCCGACCATGGCGGACCGCCGGCGCTGAACATCCCGGGACGCCGACCAAGTGGCACTGCCGGCAGACCCGGAGCGCTTCGCGGTGTCTTACGTCTACGGCGTCGCCCTGCCCTCCCACAGAGAAACCTTCGCCCCATGGGGTCGCACCCATGAGCACCCGCCCGGCCAGCCCATGACCCGTCCGGCCGGCCCGAGGACGACCGGATACAGTGCGCGAGACGGCAGCCCGGTCAGATAGGGGAAGCGTGACCGACACCAGCGACACCCGCTCCGCCGACGGCGAAGTGCAGGCTCCGCGGCGGAGCCGACTGCAGCGCCTGATGCGCTACCTCCCCCTGATCGCCCCCGTGCTGCTGTGGGCCGTGCCCTGCTGGGTGCTCCTGTACACCGGCCAGCACTGGCCGTTGCCCGTCGCGCTGGCCGGCACCGCTCTGTTCGTCCTCGGCCTCGTCACCATGCCGCTCGCGATGGGGCGTGGCCACGGCCGACGTCAGCAGGACTGGGCAGCGATCGTCGGGGACACCCTCCTGGGCAGCAGCTGGGTGCTGTTCACCTGGTCCGTGCTGCTCGGCGTCCTGCTGCGGCTCGCCCTGACCGTGGCCGGTGTCGGCGACGGCCAGGACCGGGCCCGGATCGTCACCTGGGCCGTCCTCGGCACCACCGCCGTGCTGCTCGCCTGGGGGTACGCCGAAGCCCGCCGCGTGCCCCGCGTGCGCCGCCTCGACGTCCAACTCCCGCGGCTGGGCGCCGGGTTGGACGGCACCCGCGTCGCCCTCATCACCGACACCCACTACGGCCCGCTCGACCGCGTCCGCTGGTCGGAGCGGGTGTGCGAGACGGTGAGCACGCTGGAGGCCGACTTGGTCTGCCACACCGGCGACATCGCGGACGGCACGGCCGAACGCCGCCGCGCGCAGGCCGCCCCGCTCGGTACCGTGCGTGCCACCCAGGCCCGGGTGTACGTCACCGGCAACCACGAGTACTACAGCGAGGCCCAGGGCTGGGTCGACCTGATGGGCGAGCTGGGCTGGGAGCCGCTGCGTAACCGCCATCTGCTGCTCGAACGCGGCGGCGACACCCTCGTGGTCGCGGGCGTGGACGACGTAACCGCCGAGTCCTCAGGCCTGGCGGGCCACCGCGCCCACCTCGCCGGAGCCCTGACCGGCGCGGACCCCGACCTGCCCGTCCTGCTCCTCGCTCACCAGCCCAAGTTCGTCGACCGGGCGGCAGCCGCCGGCATCGACCTCCAGCTCTCCGGCCACACCCACGGCGGTCAGATCTGACCCTTCCACCACCTGGTCCGCATCGACCAGCCCGCCCTCGCCGGTCTCAGCCGGCACGGCACCCGCACGCTCCTCTACACCAGCCGCGGCACCGGCTTCTGGGGCCCGCCGTTCCGCGTCTTCGCCCCCAGCGAGATCACCCTGCTCGTGCTCCGCTCCCCGCACCCGCCCACCTCGCCGTAGCACCGGCCGGGCCGGCGCATCCACTTGGCGCACAACCTGTGCACAGATCCGCTGGAACTCCCGGGAACCCGCAGGTGGAAGCGGTATGCCCCCGTCGCGTGAACCGGCAGCTACCAGGCGAAAAGACCTGATCAGAGTCCGCATCGTAAACAGGTTGTACCGCACTACGCGTATAGTTTCGCTGTGAGCAACTACAGTCCAGATACTGAAACGACAGGTTCGCAGTCCGGCGGAGTGCAGTCCGTGGACCGTGCCATCAGCGTGCTGGAGATCCTGGCCCAGCGTGGCGAGGCCGGTGTCAGTGAGGTGGCCGGCGAGATCGAGGTTCACAAGTCGACCGCGTTCCGGCTGCTCGGGGCGCTGGAGGCGCGCGGGTTGGTGGAGCAGGCGGGCGAACGCGGCAAGTACCGGCTCGGGTTCGGGATCGTGCGGCTGGCCGGCGCGGTCACCGGGCGCATCGACATCACCCAGCAGGGCCGCCCGGTCTGCGAGCGCCTCGCCGAGGAGATCGGCGAGACCGTCAACATCGCGGTCATGCAGGAGCAGTACGCGATCAACCTGTACGAGGTCCGCGGCCCCGGCGCCGTCACCGCGCACAACTGGGTAGGAGAACTCACCCCGTTGCACGCCACCTCCAGCGGCAAGGCCCTGCTGGCCCACCTGCCCGCCAAGGAGCGCACCGCGCTGTTGACGGAGGCCGGCCTGAAGAAGGTGACCCCGCACACCATCACCTCGAAGGCGAAGCTGGAGAAGAACCTCGCCGAGGCCCGGGAGCGCGGATACGCCTGGACGCTGGAGGAGTTGGAGCTCGGCCTGCACGCCGTGGCCGCCCCGGTCCGCAACCGCGACGGCGAGGTCATCGCGGCGGTCAGCGCCTCGGGACCGGCGTACCGGTTCACCGAGGAGCGCCTGCACGAACTCGCCCCGGTCCTGGTCAAGGGCGCCGAGGAGATCAGCCACCGTATGGGTTACCTGGGCTGAAATGCCCCTGGCTCACCCCTGGTTGATCCCCAGGCGCTCGTTCACCCAGTCGTGGAACGCTCCAATGTGGTGCTCGCTCGGCACCAGCACCCCGCCCTTGGCGTACATCCGGGAGCTCATCCCGGGCTGCGTGCGCTCGCACGCCTCGAAGTCCTGGCGGTTGACCCGGTCGAAGAGTTCCACGGACCGGCTGACGTCCTTGCCGCTCTCGACGACGTGCGGGAGATAGAGCCAGTCGCACTCGACGATCGTGCGGTCGACGGCCACCGGGTACATCCGGTGGAAGATCACGTGGTCGGGGACGAGGTTGATGAACACCTGCGGCTTGACGGTGATCGCGTAGTAGCGGCGGTCCTGGTCGTCGCTCACCCCGGGGATGCGGTCGAGGCCTTCCGAGCCGTCGACGGTGAATCCCTGGACCTCCTCGCCGAACTCGGCGCCGTGGCCGACGTAGTACTGCGCGGCATAGCCGTCGGCGAACTCCGGTAGCACCTCGGTGAGTTCGGGGTGGATCGTGGCGCAGTGGTAGCACTCCATGAAGTTCTCGATGATGAGTTTCCAGTTGGCCCTGACGTCGTAGACGATGCGCCGGCCCACCGAGAGGTGGTCGATGTCGTAGTGGTCGAGGGACTCCACGTCGCCGAGCCGGGCGACGACCTCGCTGATGACGTCCTCGTCGAACGACGGTGGATTCTCCGCCAGGTTGACCCACACATAGCCGAGCCATTCGCGGACGGCGACGCTCACCAGGCCGAACTCGGTGCGGCCGACGTCGGGCATCTTCGTCAGGTTGGGCGCCGCGACGAGCTTGCCGTTCAGGTCGTACGTCCAGGCGTGGTACGGGCATTGGAAGGCGCGTTTGACCTCGCCGGCCTCCTCGGTGCAGAGCTTGGCGCCGCGGTGCCGGCAGACGTTGAAATAAGCGCGTATCGAGCTGTCGCGGGCGCGTGTGATGAGAATGCTCTCGCGGCCCACGTCGACGGTCCGGAAGGCGCCGGGCTTGGCGAGTTCGGAGGAGCGCACGGCGCAGAACCACATCGTCTCGAAGATGCGCTCCTGCTCCTGGGCGAAGATGTCCGGGTCCGTGTAGGAGGAGCCGGGCAGGGTGGCGATCAGGCTGTCCGGCAGACTGGTCGAGGTCACAGAGCACTCCTCGGAGAACGTCGTGGGTCGGTCATTCACGCGCCGGGACGAACGACTCCGGACGGCGTAGTTACGGTCAACTCACCGTGGCGGCAAGCTGTTTGCGCCACCGCATGAACAGCCGCGGCTGGTTCATCGCGAGCACGGCGACCGGCTGCCCGGCACACCGGTAGACGGCGAGGAAACTGCGGTCGCCGGTGGCGCCCTCCTCGACGGTCACACTGTCGGCACCGGCCGCATGACCGGCGAACTGGATCTTCACGCCGTACTGGTCCGACCAGAAGTACGGCGGCCGCGACGCCCCCGCCTCCACCGCACCCCACGACAACAACGTGGCCACGGCCGCCTCGGGCCGCTCCCGCGCCCCGGTCCAGTGCTCGACCCGCCGGTGCGAACCCGCCCGCGGGTCGTACCAGTTGGCACAGTCTCCTACGGCGACCACGCCGGCGAGACTGGTCCGGCCGTCGGCGCCGCACTTGACGCCGTTGTCGAGCTCGACCCCCGAACCCTCCAGCCACTCGACGCACGGCCGCGCACCGACACCGACAACGACCATGTCGGCGGGGACAGTTCGCCCGTCCTCCAGCAGCACGGCGTCGACGCGGGCCTCCCCGCTCAGCCCTTTGACCCCGACTCCGCACAACAGCCGTACGCCGTGGGCCTCGTGGAGGGCGGAGACGATCTGGCCCATGGTCTCGCCGAGCGGGCCCGCGAGGGGGGTCGGTGCCGCCTCGATCACCGTCACGTCGAGTCCGAGGGCGTACGCCGTGGAAGCGACCTCGGCGCCGATGAACCCGCCGCCGATCACCACCAGCCGTCCGCCCAGGGCGAGTTCGTCGCGCAGGGCGCGGGCGTCGTCCAGGGTGCGCAGGGTGTGCACCCCGGCCAGTCCGTCCGTGCCGGGCAGGTTCCGCGCCACCGCGCCGGTCGCGACGACGACGCCGTCGGCCCGGACCTCCCGCCCGCCGTCGAGGAGCAACACCCGCTCCGTACCATCGACTTGGAGCCCGACGGCACGGGCACCGAGCAGCCACTCCGCCCGCAGGTCCTCGTCGTCCATCTCCAGCAGGAGATCGTCTTCGGTGACGGTCCCGGCGAGGAACTCCTTGGACAACGGCGGTCTGTCGTACGGGCGATGGGGCTCGTCCCCGATGACGACGAGCCGCCCCTCGAAGCCCTGCTTCCGCAGCGAGCGCGCCGCCGACAGCCCGGCCAGCGAGGCGCCCACCACGGCCACGGTCCTCACGCGGGGCCTCCGGCGAGCCGGGCCGCGACGCAGGGCGGCAGGTTCGGGGCGTCCGTGGACGGCACGACGTAGATCATGCCGTCCTGGACCAGAACCTCGTGCGTACGCACCGGGCGCTTGGCCGGCGGAGCGTCCACGGCACCCGTCCGCAGGTCGAACTTCGAAGCGTGCAGCGGGCATTCCACCTCGCAGCCCTCCAGCCAGCCGTCCGCGAGCGAGGCGTCCTGGTGGGTGCACGTGTCGTCGATGGCGAAGACCTCGCCGTCGTCGGTGTGGAACACCGAAACCGGCGGATCGATGTCGAGCCGGTAGGCCTCGCCTCGCGGCAGATCCACGAGAAGGCACGCGGGAATCATCATGACACCTCGGTGCGTATAGCGAAACGGATTGCGGTAAGCGCAACGTCAGTTTGAGGGCGGCCCCAAACCGTTGTCAAGGTGTTCAGAGGCCACGCGAGGGCCTTACCCAGTGTTGCTTTTCACGCAACATCGCGCGCCATCAGCAACACCCGGCAGAGCTCAGAACCCGCGGTCGATCCACTCCTGAAGATGCGGAGCCTCGGCACCGACGGTCGTCGTGTCCCCATGCCCGGTGTATACGACGGTGTCCCCCGGCAGGCCGAGCAGCCGGTCCCGGATCGAGTCGACGATGGTCGGGAAGTGGGAGTACGACCGCCCCGTGGCCCCCGGCCCGCCCGCGAAGAGCGTGTCCCCGCTGAAGAGGGCGTTCAGCGCGGGCAGGTACAGACAGACGGCGCCGGGCGCGTGCCCGGGCGTGTGCAGCACGGTCACCTCGACACCCGCCACCTCCACGACCTGCCCGTCGGCCAGTTCACCGTCGGGCGCCCGGTCCGGGTGGGTCTGCTTCCACAGAGGCAGGTCGTCGGCATGCAGCAGGACCGGAGCGCCGGTGCGGTCGGCGAGGTCGGGCGCCGCGTCGATGTGGTCGTTGTGGGCGTGGGTACAGATGACGGCGACGAGTCGACGGTCGCCGACCGCCTCCGCGATGACGTCGGCATCATGCGCGGCGTCGATGACGACGACCTCGTGGTCGTCACCGATGATCCAGACGTTGTTGTCGACGTCCCAGGTGCCGCCGTCGAGCGTGAACTGCCCTGCCGTGACGAGGTGTTCGATACGGGCGGCCATCACAGCTCCACCACCGAACGCAGAACGTCGCCGCCGTGCATCCGCTCGAAGGCCTTCTCGACGTCCTCCAGCGCGATGGTCTCCGTGACGAACGCGTCCAGATCCAGGCGCCCTTGCTGATGCAGATCGATGAGCATCGGGAAGTCACGGGAGGGCAGGCAGTCGCCGTACCAGGACGACTTGAGTGAACCGCCCCGCCCGAAGACGTCCAGGAGCGGGAGTTCGAGCTTCATCTCCGGAGTCGGGACACCTACGAGGACGACCGTGCCCGCCAAGTCCCGCGCGTAGAAGGCCTGTTTGTACGTCTCCGGGCGGCCGACCGCCTCGATGACGACGTCGGCACCGAAGCCGCCGGTGAGTTCACGGATGGCCTCGACGGGGTCGCTCGCCTTGGAGTTGACGGTGTGCGTGGCCCCCATGGAGCGGGCCTTCTCCAGCTTGCGGTCGTCGATGTCCACGGCGATGATCCGCGCCGCACCAGCGAGTTGGGACCCGGCGATCGCCGCGTCACCGACACCACCGCACCCGATCACCGCGACCGTGTCACCGCGTCCGACGTTGCCGGTGTTGATGGCCGCACCAATGCCGGCCATGACGCCACAGCCCAACAGCCCGGCGACGGCCGGGGAGACGGACGGGTCGACCTTGGTGCACTGTCCGGCGGCGACCAGGGTCTTGTCGGCGAAGGCGCCGATGCCCAGGGCCGGGGAGAGTTCCTGGCCGGTCGAGGCGAGGGTCATCTTCTGCTTGGCGTTGTGGGTGTTGAAGCAGTACTGCGGCCGTCCGCGTCGACAGGCCCGGCAATTCCCGCACACGGCACGCCAGTTGAGGATCACGAAGTCGCCGGGGGCCACATCGGTGACGCCCTCGCCCACCGATTCCACGACGCCCGCGGCCTCGTGCCCGAGCAGGAACGGAAAGTCGTCGTTGATACCGCCCTCGCGATAGTGCAGATCGGTGTGGCAGACCCCGCACGCCTCGACCTTCACCAGCGCCTCGCCCGGGCCTGGGTCGGGGACGACGATCGTCTCCAGGCTGACGGGGGCACCCTTGCCTCGTGCGACGACAGCACGGACCTGATGCGTCATGGCCACTCCTCCGCTGGTAGGAGACCTGAGCAGAATGTTGCTCATTACGGCACGCTTCGCGCGTGCCGCAACACAGCATCACGGAGGGCGGAACGGGGGTCAAGGATTCGGGCCGGCGCACACCGCTGACGTCACCGGCCGCCGAGCCCCCGCAGAAAGGTGTCGACGACCATGTCGGCGGCCTGGGCATCGGTGAGTTCGGGCAGTTGCTGCGAGGCCAGGTGCATGAGCTGCGGCAGCAGTGAACTCGCCCATGCGGTAGGGGTGTTGGCGCACAGCAGCCCCTCGCCGATGGACCGTTCCAGGAAGGTGTCAACCTCGCGGATCAGGGCGTCACGCCTCCCGCGGATCGTCTCGTCGGCCTTCATCCGGGTGAGCTCCACGGGCCACTTGCGATTGACGCCGATGATCCCTTCGACGTACCGGTGCAGGGCGACAGCGACGGGAGCCTCGCGCAGCCTCGACTCCTCGACGGCCCGCTCGATGGCCTCGACGCGAGCCTCATAGATGGCCGCCAGCAGTTCCTCGCGGGAGGCGAACCGCCGATAGACGGTCCGCCGGTCGACACCGGCCTCGGCCGCGATGGCGGCGATGCTCGCGCCCGGATCGGCGGCGAGCATGCGCGCTCCGGTCGTCAGGACGGCTTCGAGATTGCGTACGGCGTCGGCTCTCACGCAGCGAAGTATAGCCCGCTATCACCACACGCCTGGGGCGATGCCACAGGTAAGTGTTACATTGAAGTGACAGTTACTGGAAATGGTCGCACCCGGTCGCCCTTGAACTCCCCAGGAGAGAGCACATGATCACCTACGACCGACTCTTCATCGCGGGTTCGTGGACCGCTCCAAGCAGCCCCGAACTCCTCGACATCCGCTCGCCGCACGACCGAACGGTGATCGGCCGTGCCGCGCAGGCCCGCCCTGCCGACGTGGACCGGGCGGTGGCCGCCGCCCGCGCCGCCTTCGACGAGGGCCCCTGGCCGCGCACGGCACCCGCGGAACGCATCGCCGTCATCCGACGACTGAACGCCCTGCGCGAGGCCGACGCCGAGAAGATCGCGGCGCTGATCTCGGCGGAGAACGGTTCGGCCGGCTGGTTCACGCTGGCCGGGCAACCGGGGCTCGGCCGACAGGCGGGCGCCTACCTCAAGGCCGCCGAGGAACTGGACTGGGAGGAGACCCTGACGCCGTCCGACCCCGACTCCCCCACCCGAAGCGTGCTGCGCCGCGAACCCATCGGCGTAGTGGCCGCCGTCATCCCGTGGAACTCCCCGTTCTCCGCGGCCCTGGCCAAGGTCATCCCCGCACTGCTGGCCGGAAACACGGTCGTCCTCAAGGTGTCCCCCGAGAACTCGCTCAGCATGGGCTTCCTCGCCGAACTGCTGGAGCGGTCCGGCCTGCCGGAGGGCGTGATCAGCGTCCTTCCCGCCGACCGCGAGACCAGCGAGTACCTCGTGTCGCACCCCGACGTGGACAAGATCGCGTTCACCGGCTCGACCGGGGCCGGCCGCAGGATCGCGTCCATCGCGGGCGAGCAACTGAAGCGGGTCAGCCTGGAGTTGGGCGGCAAGTCTGCCGCCGTCATCCTGGACGACGCCGACGTCCAACAGGCCGTACAGGGACTGAAGTTCGCCTCCCTGCTCAACAACGGCGAGGCCTGTATCGCACAGACCCGCGTCCTCGCACCGCGCAGCCGCTACGACGAGATCGTCACCGCCCTCAAGAACCTCGTCGAGTCCCTCAAGGTCGGCGACCCGAACGACCCCGACACGTTCATCGGCCCGATGGTCCGCCCCGACCAACAGCAGCGTGTACGCGACTACATCGAACTCGGCATCAAGGAGGGCGCCCGCCTCGTCACCGGCGGCCCCAAGGTCCCGCCCGGCCTCGAAGGCGGCAACTACGTCACCCCGACCGTCTTCGCCGACGTGGACAACTCGATGCGGATCGCGCAGGAGGAGATCTTTGGACCGGTCCTCGTCGTCATCCCCTACGACGACGAGGACGACGCCGTCCGGATCGCCAACGACTCGGAGTACGGCCTCTCCGGCGGGGTGTGGTCCGCCGACCAGGCCCGCGCCCTCGCCGTCGCCCGCCGCCTGCGCACCGGCACGGTCACCGTGAACGGGGCGCCCATCGCCTTCGACGGCCCCTTCGGCGGTTACAAGGCCAGCGGAATCGGCCGCGAGTACGGGGCAGTTGGGCTCGCACAGTACGTGGAGTACAAGACCGTCACCCTCACCCCGGCCATTTCATAAACCATCGATGTCCGCGATTTCAACCCGCACCCGGCCAGCCAACGGCCAAGAAAAAGAATGCAAAACCTTGCCAACCAAGGGAATGTGAAACAACGTCAATTCCCCTGGGCCGCTGGTCACACCTCTCGCACAACAAGGAATACCGCACCCCCCCTCAGTCGTATCGCCGCGACTGCCGGATGCGGCTGGTCAGTTCGCCGCGTCCAGTGACCAGAGCGGAGTGCTGCCGGCGACGCGGCAGGTGAGGAAGTACAGGGGTATCGGCGGTGTGTAGGGCTGCCCGGTCTCGGGGGAATGGATCAGGCGGGGATGCTCCAGGCCCGGTTTCGGGCGGGTGCTCGTCCAGGAGGGGTCGGCCACCCGGGCGCCGATGGCATAGCTGATGGACGGCGGCCAGATGACGCCGATGTGCGAGCCGGCCGGCACGATCCACCACCAGCGCCGGGCGTCGGCGAAGACGCAGCCAACACGCCGCAGATGGTCCAGGATGCGTTCCCCGTGTTCCCGGGGCATGCCCACGGCGTCGTATCCGAGGCTCGCGCGTAACGGCGCGGGGATCACCAGGCGTCCGGACCGGATGCGGTCGTGCGTCGGCGGCTCGGCGGGATTCGGGGGCGGAGTGAAGCTGTGAGCCAACGGCTCGGAGGGGGACGGGATCGGGTCGCGGCTGCGCGATCGGTACATGGGAGGGACCCTTCGGCCGAGTGGGGGGATGGGCCGGGCGGGGAGCTGGGGCCGGCCAGGCGGGCGTCAGGGCGGGACAGGTTCGTCGGCGTCCGTGGCCAGTTCGGCCCAGACGATCCGCCCGGACCGGTGCGGGATGTCCGCCGTTCCCCAGTCGCTGCTGAGCTCCGCGACGAGCAGGAGACCGCGCCCGCCCTGGTCGTCGGGGCCGGGCCGACCGGGTACCGGGAGCGTGGAACCGCGGTTCTGGTCCTCGACCTCGATCCGGAGGACTCCGTCCGTGCTCCGCACCTCGCAGACGATCCAGTCACTCGCGGAGTGTGTGAGCGCGTTGGTGACGAGTTCGGAGGTCACGACGACAGCGTTGTCCCGGACGACTTCGCGGACGCCCCACGCGATGAGCAGTTCCTCCACGGTTCTGCGGGCCAGACCGACCGACGCCGGGGTCGCCGGCAGGCCGAACAGATGGCTGTGGCGGGGGTGTTGGTTCCCGGAGACGAGCCGGCCGGGGCCTTGGGGCCCAGGGAGTCGGCCAGGGCGCTCGCCTCCGGGAGGTCGGTCCAACGGCTGGGGGACAGAGGGCGGAGCCATCGCCGTACGCCTTTCGTGTGCCTTCGCACCCTGGGCGGTGCCGGTATCGCATCGACCGGCCGCGCACGAGGCGCGGATGGCGACCCTGCCGGGCCAACGCAGGTCACAACCCTGTTTCCCCCAACTGGGCTGCGCCGTCTCGCTCTTCGACGAGCTGTGACGACATGCTCACTGTGGCACCTGCCAACAACCCATCGCAACCGGCAAGTTGAAAATTGCATGTCGCGAAGTGCATGCTGCTTCCGCCAGGAAGTGATCGAAAGAGTCGGTGAAGAGCGAAACCCTGCCAGACTGCCGCCCGGAGCTGGAGGCGCAAGGGAGGTAGACCGTGACCGCAGAGACCGACTGGGGCGGCGTCCCCTCCGTCCTGCGCATGATCCTCGGCCGCCAGCTGGAGGAACTGCGGACCCGCGCAGGACTCACGTACGAGGAGGCGGGCGCGGCCATCGGTGTCAGCCACTCCACGATCCGCCGGATGGAGGCCGCCAAGGTGGCCCGGCTGCGCCTGGCGGACGCTGAAAAGCTGCTGCAGGTCTATGGGGTGACGGACCGTCAGGAGATCGACACCTTCCTGAAGTCGGTCCGCGAGGCCAGCAAGCGCGGCTGGTGGCACACGTACCGCGACGTCATGCCGGACTGGTTCGCCGCGTATCTGAGCCTGGAGCAGGCAGCGCTGCAGGTCCGCGCCTACGAGAACGAGTTCGTCCACGGGCTGCTGCAGACCGAGGAGTACGCACGGGCCCTGCTCGGCGCGGGCAACCCGCACGCCCCCACCGAGGCCACGGAGCGCCGGGTCGCCCTTCGCATGCGCCGCCAGGAACTGCTGACCCGCGAAGCGCCGCCGCGGGTGTGGGTCGTGATGGACGAGACGGTGCTGAGGTGGCCGGTCGGGGGTGCCGCTGTGATGCGCGCCCAGATCGACCACTTGATCGAGGTCAACCGGCTGCCTCATGTGACTCTGCAGATCATGCCGTTCGCCAACGGCCCGCACCCGGCCATGCGAGCCGGGGCGTTCCACCTCTTCCGGTTCCGGGCGCCCGAACTGCCCGACGTCGTCTATCTCAACGGCCTGGTGGGCGCTGTCTATCTGGACAAGGGCGACGACGTCGTGGTGTATCGCGAGGCTCTGGACCGGCTGGGTGCCCAGGCGGCGCCCGCCCGCAAGACCGAGGCCCTCCTCGGTGCGATTCGCAAGGAGCTCTGACGTGCACCACCACATACGCAACGGCATACCGTCCCGGAACCTGGGCGCACGCGGCTGGACCAAGCCGTGGAGCGACGACGCCGGGGGCGCCTGCGTGGAAGTGAAGAAGCTCGCCGACGGACGCGTCGCCGTACGTCAGTCGACCGACCCCGACGGCCCGGCGCTGGTTTTCACACCCCGCGAGATGACGAGCTTCGTCACGGGCGTGAAGGCGGGTGACGCCGACTTCCTTCTGTGAACCCCCATTGTTTTTACTGAGCGTTCATCCCGAACCTTCAACTCGCATGGGAGACACGGCGTTGCCCGACAACGGATGGCCGGCCGACCGCATCGACACCGAACACGCGCACTCCGCGCGGATCTACGACTACATCATGGGCGGGAAGGACTACTACCCCGCCGACAAGGAGGCGGGCGACGCCATGTCCCGGGAGTGGCCCGCGCTCCCGATCCACATGCGCGCCAACCGGGACTGGATGAACAGGGCCGTGCGCTGGCTCGCCGAGGAGGCGGGCGTGCGCCAGTTCCTGGACGTCGGCACCGGCATCCCCACCTCCCCGAACCTGCACGAGATCGCCCAGCAGGTGGCTCCGGAGTCACGGGTGGTCTACGTCGACAACGACCCCATCGTCCTCACCCTCTCCCAGGGGCTGCTCTCCAGCACGGCCGAGGGCAGGACGTCGTACATCGAGGCCGACTTCCGTGAACCGTCCACGATCCTCGACGCGCCGGAGCTGCGCGAGACCCTGGACCTCTCCCGGCCGGTGGCGCTGACGGTGATCGCCATCGTGCACTTCATGCTCGACGCGGACGACGCGGTGGGCGTCGTACGGCGCCTGCTGGAGCCTCTCCCCTCGGGCAGTTACCTCGCGATGTCGATCGGCACCGCCGAGTTCGCGCCGCAGGAAGTGGGCCGCGTCGCCCGCGAGTACGCGGCCCGCGACATGCCGATGCGGCTGCGCACCATCGACGAGGCCCACGAGTTCTTCGCCGGGCTGGAGCTGGTCGAACCCGGCATCGTCCAGGTCCACAAGTGGCACCCGGACGGCACGGGCGAACAGAACATACGCGATGAGGACATCGCGATGTACGGGGCGGTCGCGCGCAAGCCGTGACCATCTCGGTGCCGGGGACGGCCGCACGGCCGTCCCCGGCACATGGGGAAGCCGTCCGAGCAACCTGTGCCGGGTCGCAGCAGCGCAGCGAGACGGCGAACTCGCGACCGGCCCGGCACCACTGCACGGGGGACCGTCGCTGTCTCCGCTCGCCTCCTCGTGGTAGATCATGAACGACGCACGGGCGATCCCGCGAGCACCTTCTCCAGTGCTCTGACCGGAAACGATCACCGTGGCGGGTAGCTGGTGGGGCTGGGGGATGATGTCGGATGACCACCAGCTCACGCGCCCATTCGTTCAACGCGGCGGCTGACCAGTACGCGGCCAGCCGGCCTTCGTATCCTCCCGCGCTCTTCGATTGCATCGAACAGCTCGCGAGCCGTCCCCTGGCGCGTGCCCGTGACACCGATATCGGCGCGGGCACCGGAATCGCCACTGCTCTGCTGGATCAGGCGCGGGGCTGACGTGACCGCTGTTGAGCCCGGCGACACCATGGCCGCCAAGTTCCACACTGTGCTCCCGGATGTACCGATCGTCAGAGGTGACGGCAACGCCCTCCCCCTCGCGGACGCCTCCCAGGACCTCCTCGCCTACGCACAGTCCTGGCAGTGGACCGACACCACCCGCTCGGTCCCGGAGGCGCTGCGGGTCCTGCGTCAGGGTGGTGCGCTCGCGATCTGGTGGAACACCACTTGCCTTCGACGTGGCCTGGATCCTGGAGCAGCACCAGCGGATCGCTCAGTACTGCGGAGTGAAGGCTACTTCTCGGGTCCGTCCCGACGACAGCGACGCCATCCGGCTTGCGGGCCTGTCGGCGCTTCGGTGGCGAGAAAATGGACAGGAAGAAAAAGATGTCGACATGGACAGCCGCATATGCAACGTCGAACGGAAATCCCTCACGCGCACCGAATACGCACATCACCACCGCTGCAGCCGCCCAGCCCGGAACTGCTCTTTCAGCCCACGCTCAAGCCGAGAAGGCCCGTCAGTTCTGCACCGACGGGCCTTCAAATCTGACCCACAAGTTCTCCGCTACCAGGTGACAGGGAGGCTCAAAAGACCGCACACCCGACTTCCGTTGGTCCAGGCGAGATCCTGCGCTGCACCCGCGAGTGCGAGGGTAGGAAATTCCCGAATCACCGAACTGATGGCCACTTGCAACTCAACACGAGCAAGGTTGGCTCCGAGGCAGTAATGAGGGCCATGCCCGAAGGCGAGGTGCTTGTCGTCGGCGCGGCGGATATCGAACGTATCGGGGTCAGGAAAATGCCGCGGATCGAAGTTCGCGGCCACGACAGGGGCGAGAACACCTTGGCCTTGTTCAACGGTGGCCCCTGAGGGAAGCGACACGGTTTCGGTTGCCACTCGCAACAGCCCTCCGTGGCCTGGGACTTCCATGCGAAGGATCTCTTCTACGGCGATAGGCACGAGTCCTGGATCGTGGCGAACTGCGGCAAGTTGGTTCGGATGCCGCAGGAGAGCGAGGATGCCGCGGCCGATGACGTTGCCGGTGGTCTCGTGGCCCGCAACAATCAACCCCCGTACCATGCGGGCCAGTTCGTCCGAGCTGAGCCGGTCGTTCTCGTCGTGTGCGTTGATGAGGTCGTCCAGCAGATCTTCGCCTGGGTTTCTGCGGCGCGCGGCGATGAGGTCATCGATGTAGGTGATGAACTCCGCGGCGGTCTTCGAACGCTCCGGTGCGGAAGCGGTGCTGGTGGACAGGAATGTGTCCGACCAGCTGCGGAAGTAAGGACTGTCCTCAGCCGGGACACCGAGCAATTCGCAGATGATGTTGATCGGTAGCGGAAAGGCGAAGACGGCCATCAGGTCCGCCGGACGCGACCCGCCATGCGTCTCCGTGAGCAGTTGGTCTGCGACAGCTTGGATCCGGGGCCGCCAACTCTCCGATCTCCGGGGAGTGAACGCCGCCTGCACTATGCGCCGAAGCCGGGCATGATCCGGCGGGTCCATGTTGACCAGTGCGTTCGGATCGTCGGAGAAGTCGGCGTCAGGCAGCATGCGCGGAGCGCCGGCGTAACGCAGGTTCCGGCTGAAGCGCGGGTCCGCGTAGACCTCTCGCACATCGTCATAAGTGGTGGCCAGGAGGACTTCGTCGCCGCTGGGCAATACCACGGGTGCCAGTGGGCAGCCACGTCGTCTGCTCTCGTACGCGCCGGGCGGACTGCCATGAGGTCCCGGCGGGAACGGGAACGTGGCCTCGCCGCTGGTTGTCTCGGTGGTGTCCGGCACCATGGAACTCCTCCCAGGAAGATGCCCGGCCGGAACTATCTGATGGAGCGTCAACTCTCCAGATCCTCCAGAGATTCAGCGTGATGCGCAAGGCTCCGACACCTCTGAATGACCCTCGTGCAGTGCGCTTCATACCCGGCACCCCACTTGCAAGGCGGCCGAAGCGCGCCTCGGCGATGCCCGGTTCGTCCTCGACGAGCTGGGAAGGCGCGGGTGGAGTCTCGACAAGGTCGGCATGTTCGGCCACTCCTTCGGCGGCTTCACCGCCTCACTCTCCACCCGCCCCAACACTGGTGTCTCAAGCGCGACTTCGCCGACCAATGAGCTGAGAAACGGTCCGGGGAGCCGTCACAGTGACGGTCCCCCGGATGGTTCCGGGTGTGCCCGAAGACCGTGGGCACACCCGGCTTGGCAGGAGCGATGGCTATCCCTCCGCCCAGTCGTCGTACTGGTGGGAGGGATCGCAGGTGCCCACATACGGGAGGGTGCCGTTTGCCACGCTGTCCGTTGTGAGGCAGAGCCCGGTCGACGCGCTCTGCCAGACGGCGTACCAATCCGAGACGGGGCCTACGGCGTAAAGGTTCCACTGCTGGTTGACCGCGGACGCATCGCAGTACGCCATCGTGACCGTCCCGCCCCCAGAGGTCGGCGCGGTGATGCACCGTCCCGTGTTCTGGTTGAGGAACGTGAACTGGCCGGTCTGGCTGTTGTACCCCTCGTACCAAACCTGCTGAGGGTTACCGGTGCACGAGTACATGACGAGTCTCGCGTAGTTGCTGGTGTCGTTGTCGAGGCAGTGGCTCGAGTGCCAGACGTGTATCGAGACGCCGCTTGTGGCCTGCGCGGGTGTGCCGGTCAGTGTGATGGTCAGCACCGCCAGTGCGGCGGTGACGAGCGCGAGCATGCTGCGTCGTTTGGACCGGGAATTCATCACGTTGGTTCCCCCTCTGTCTGCGCGCGGAGCCGGGCGCCCTCGCGCTGGTCGCCATCCGGTGTGGTCGCCGACACGGCCCGGAGCTCCTGCCGATGCCGACGGTCAGCGGCGGGTCAGGACCTGTCACTGGAGACCAGGGCAGCAGCCAGCTGTCGGCCGCGTCCCACCGCAGTGTGTCCACCAACCCGTAGTCGCGGGATTCGCCGCTGGCGGTGAACAGGTCGAGATGGTCGGGAAGGCGGTTGACGACGCCGATCTGACCACCTGGAAAAGCCGCCGAGGACAAGCCGAACCAGCCGGACCAGCCGGTTGATTCGTCCCAGTACGCGCTGTAGACCCCGTTGTCCGTACCCACCGAGAACAAGTCCAGATGGGTGCTGACACGCGAGACCGCCGTGACCGTCGACCCGGGCGACGCGACACCCCCGGAAATACCGAACCAACCACCGGCCCAACCCCCCGCATCGGACCAGTACGTCGACACGATCCGCCCGTCGGAGGCGACGGCGAGCACGTCGATGCGATCGGAGCTGGTGGCGAACGCGGTGATCGGCGTGGTCCTAGGGCCGAGCAGCGGTGCGGAAGCGAGCGCGGTATCGGGCGCGGCGCCGGTGGCCGACCGAGTCGCGGCGCCGGCGGGGCTGCGCAGCCCGGCCACGTCGATGGCGGCTGCCATCACTCCGGCCCCGGCCGCCGCGAGTATGCCTCTGCGGGAATTCCCCATTGCGTCTCCTTCATTTGAGTAGGCACGCCACCGGACCGCTGTGCCCTGCGAACCCCGCGATACGGCTGCCGTCAGCGCGGCGGCCGGTGACCCGTGCCCCTGCCCCCGGAGCGTTGAACGAACGTCGTGGAGACCGAGGTTGCCGCCATGCGAGAGATTGCCCGTGCCACCGTGGCATGGCATGAGTAACCGGTACTCATCCGTGTCCGGAGGCCGTCGGTCCGTCGCGCCCAGGTCATCGAGCCGCCGGGCCGGCCCTGCTGCCCGGACGCGGCCACTGCCGTGCGTCGTCGTGTCGGAGGGCGGCGCTGCCGTGGCCTGATGTGTCTCGGCACAGCGCAGAGCCGCGGGAGGGGCGCGGTGGTCCGTGACGAGGAGCGATGAAGATCGAGCCCGAACGGGCGTGGGAGGGTACGCGTCGTGGTCTACAACGGACGATGCGGACGTGCGCCGGGTGACGAAGTCCCGAAGGTCTGGGCCAGTTCGCGCCGGGTGGTGACGCCGAGTTTCGTATAGGCGTGCTGGAGGTGGTTGTCGACGGTGCGCACGGACAGGGTCAGGGATCGGGCGATGTCCTGGCTGGTGTTGCCGCCCGCGGCGAGCAAGGCGATCTCACGTTCGCGGGTGGTGAGCACAGCGGTGACCTGGGCGACGGCAAGCAGAGGCGTACGGGCGCCTTCGCAGCGGGCCCCGGCTGTGGCGGCCCGGTGGGCGGCTGCTGAGGCACGGCGGGGCCGGCCCACCCTGCGCCAGGCGGCCGCGGCGGCGGCGGTGGACGCCTCGGCGGCGAGCAGATCCGCACCGACGGCCTGGCACGCGTCGGCGGCCCGGAGGAGCCGCTCGGGGTCGTCGACGGCCAGCGCCGTCACCAACTGAACGCGGGCGGGGGCGAGTTCCCCGTCGCAGCTCCGGGCGAGCGCGGTGAGCCGACCCGTGACCTGTTCGGCTCCGCCGAGCCGGGCGACATCGGTCAGCAGCAGCGCCTCACCGGTGACATGACCGGTCCCGCGGGCGGTGGCCGCGGCACCCACGAGCACGGAACAGGCCCGCCTCAGGTGTCCACGGGCGGCCAACAGCCATGCTTCACCCAGGAATTCCTCCCCTGCGGACAACAGACCCGGTTCCACGGGCGGCAGCGCGCGGTGCTCGGTGAGCGTCGCCTCGGCCGCGTCGAGATCTCCCAGTACGGCCGCACACGCGGCGAGCCCGCCGAGCACCGGCCGCAACGCCATCGCATGGTCGATGCCGCGGGACACGGTGGCGGCCTCGGCCCACCAGCGGCGGGCGGTCACGGGGTGTCCGGCCAGCCAGTGGGCGCGGCCGAGGAGGACGGCCAGCCAGATCCGCACCCGGGAACCGGCCGCGGTGAGTTCGGCGTAGGCCGGCTCGCCCACCCGGCAGATCTCGGCCGCCGGAGCACCGGCTTCGGTGAGCGCGAGGACGAGCGGGATGCGCTGGAAGGCGGGGTGGGCGGCGAGGGCGTGTTCTTGGACCCGCCGGTGCGCGTCGTGGGCGCGCCGGGCCCAGGTGGTGGCCTCGGCGGTACGGCCCACCAGGGCCAGCGCGGCGGGTTTCATCCAGGCGCCGCGCAGCCAGGCGTTGAGGTCGGGGGCGTCGCCGACGTCGGTCTCCAGATCCTCCAGCAGGGCCAGCCCCTCAGACGGTCGCCCGCCCACGACCCGCAGGAAGCCCTCGTTGATCGTGAGCTTGCGGCGGTCGGCCGGGCTGCTGAGCTGGGCGCGGGCGGCGTCGTTGACCGCGAGCGCCTCGGCGACGGGGGCGTTGCTCCACAACAGGCTCGTCGTCCGGACCAGGGCGACCGCGAGCTTGTCCTGATCGTCCACGGCCAGGGCGTTGGCCTCGGCGAGCGTCGCCTCGGCCTGCTGCCAGCGGCCCAACTCGAACAGGGCCTCGCCGAGCCGCAGATCAGTGGCGGTGGTCCGGTGCTCTTCCGGCAGGGCTTTCAGGAGGGCGACGGTCTGGGGTAAGTCGTGGGCGTGCCGGGCCAGTACGGCGGCCTGGGCGAGAAGCGTCGGGTCGGCGGTGCCGGTGGCGGCCAGTTGCCAGGTGGCGATGTGCAGCAGATCGCCACGTCGGCGGGCGCCGCGCGCCTGGACGCGGGCGGCCTGGTCCAGGAGCAGGGCACGGCGCCGCAGCAGCGGCAGTCCGGCGCGCAGCACCTCGCCGTACAGGGGATGGGCCAGCGACACCGTCGTACGCCGACGGTCCTGGGCGACCCGGATCAGCCCCGCCTGCTCCAGGGCCGCGATCACCTGCGGTGGGGCGAGGGCTTCGGCGTACGTCAGGGACAACGGCTCGCACAGCGCCAGCAGTTCGAGTACGGGGCGTCCCGCGGGGTCGGCGGCGGCCAGCCGCGTCGAGATCATCTCGGTCAGCCGTGCGGTGCCGGGTAACCGTTCGTCGACCAGGTGCCAGATCTCCCCGTCCTCGGTCAGATTCCCGGTGGCGAGGGCACCGAGGACGAGTTCGCGCAGGTACAGCACGTTTCCTCCGCTCGCGGCCGACAACTCGTGCAGGGTTCTTCGCGCGACCGGTCTGCCGAGCGCAGCCTGCAACAGCGCATCGACCTGCTGCGGGCTCAGTACGGTCAGATCGACCCGGTACACCGAGTCCCCTCCCCGCAGCGCCGCGACAGCGTCCCCGTACGGCTCACCGGTGCGCACGGTGCCGATCAGCAGGAGCGCGCCGGTGTCCATCAACTGCCGCAGCAGTACGGCCGAGGAGGCGTCCAGCAGATGCATGTCGTCGACGAACAGCACCCACTGCCGCCCCGGCTCCGCGGCCAGCCCCCTGGCAACCGCAGCGAACCCTGCCACCGGGTCGGACAGGTCCACCCCCGCGGGCAGCAGATGCGCGATCGCCCCCAGCGGCACCGCACCCGCCGCGGCACTCGCCGCGGCCCGACCCACCCGCAAACCCTTCCCCGCGGCCCGGCCCAGGCACTCCTCACCCAGCCGGGACTTGCCCACCCCGGCCGGCCCGCCCACCACGAACCCCCGGCATTCCCCGTCCGTCAACGCTGCGGCGAAAGCGTCCAGCTCCGGCCCGCGTCCCACCAACGGCCAACGACCTGCCCGATCCCCCATCCGGCACCCCCGGTAGAACGAGACACGCGGATCCCCCGACCTGAGGGCCTGAGACAGCACTCCACGCACTCGTCGCATGGCATTTGACACCATGTCAGACCAGGTGGACAGGCGGCGCTCCGCAATCGGACGGCAAGGCCGCGAGGCCGGTTGCGGCGATCCTCAGGAGGTGGTCCGGCTCGTGGTGAGGAAATCCAGGACGAGCGGGCTCGCGACAGCGCGGTACTCCTCGAAATAGGCGTGCCGCGCTCCCGGGATCATGTGCTGCCGCGCGCCGGGGATACGGTCCGTGAGCAGGGGAGCGTTGGCTGCGGGATTGAGCAGGTCGTCGGTGCCATGGACGACCAGGGTGGGTGCGCCGATGCTCGGCAGGAGCTGCCACGCGTCGTGCCGGTTGCCGGCCGCCAGGTGGCGTCGTTGCGCATGGGCGGGCATCCCCGGGTCACCGAGCGTCTGGAACGGGCCGGGGTTCGCCGCCAGCCAGGCGGGGGTGTACATCAGCTCCAGCAGAGCCTGCCGCGCCGCACCCGGTTGCGGCTGCACCAGCGACCTGCGCACGTCGTTGGTGCGTTCGACGGCGTGCGGCCCGCCGGGCGACGTGCACCCCAGCACCAGAGCGCGCACCCGGTCAGGATGGCAGGCTGCGAGCTGCTGGGCCACGCGACCTCCCATGGACGTGCCATACACATCGGCCCGGTCGACACCGAGGTGGTCGAGCACCGCGATCACGTCCAGGGCAAAGAGCTCGGTGCTGTAGGGCTCGTCGGGCTTGTCACTCTCCCCCGTGCCGCGGTAATCGAGCGTGATGGTGCTGCGGTCGACGTGGAAATCATCGCGGACCCCGTCCCACCAGTGGTGGTTGTTCGCCTGGCCCGCCAGCAGGACCAGCGGTGGCGCCCCCTCGCCTTGGACCTGATAGGCGATACCGACCCCATCGGGCGTCGTCGCGTGCGGCATGCGGATCGTCACTCCTCATGGTCAGGATTCGGCACGTCGTGACACCAGGGCTTCCCGCAGCCCCTGGCCGACCGGAAGCCTCCGTCATCCTCTACTGCGGCAGGGACTATACGGCCAGCGTGTTCACCGCTTTTCTTAAGCACCGGCCCGGGAAAGGAGCCGACAATGACGGGCCCTGCCGCTGACTGCTTCTCGGGCACAGGTGGGGGGCAACTCGTGCACCATCGAACCCGTGACCTGTGGAGCCCTCAGATGAAATGGCCGCTTGCCCGTGGACGTCACAGCCACTGTGACCACGGTCGGCCGGCCATCACGATCGAGAATGGGCCAGTCGGCCGCGTGGTGCGGTCGGTGTACGTCCTGTTGTGGCACGTACGGAGTTCCGTACTACGAGGCGTTGCGACTGAACGGTCGGCGGGCCGCCGTTCGGACGGCGGCCCGCGTGCCTCTTCCAGGCGGCTGCCCCGAAGCCGCTGGAGCACTCCATCCAGGCGGCCGGAGGCGTGGACCAGTCCGGCCTCGAAGTTGCCCGGAGGCACAGGCCGGGCTGTCGGCGACTTCCCCGCGGGAGAGGAAGGCAAGCCCGGCGCTTGTGGGTGCGCCGCAGGCTCGCTCCGCTGCGGGATGATCCCTCTCGGCGCATCCAGGAATACCGAAGGGCTGTTCTCAGCCTAGGACGCTGACACCGGATAAACTGCCGGCATTCCGGAACTGTTACGCAAACCGGCCCCTGGTGCGGCACAGGCCATCCGCAGCGGCAACCGGACGGACGGCGCGACCACGCCCTCAGCCTCAACCGGCCGTCCAGCACCCGGTGGAGCACCAGCCAGCCTCGTCACCCCCCGACCTCGTTGAACGTGCTGTGGATGGGGTGGCTCAGCCGGAGACGGCTTCTGCATCCGTGACGGTCGCGCAGACCGCAGGACCTGATCGACGCCGGTCATTTGCAGGACCCGCTGCAATGACTCCGGCGCACATGCCAGCATCAGCACGGCCACCCGCTCGTCCGCCTTCCTCCAGGCTCCGAGTAGTACGACAGGCGCTCCATCAGATCGGGGTAGGGAACTCTTCACGACCGGTTCAAGAATGGCAACGCACTCCGCATGGTGCGTCATCGGAAAGACAGCGACGCCTCCACGAACCGCCCGCTGTGCGCCTTACCGACCGCGCTGTGGCGCGCCTTGACCGGGTCGAGGCGCGCCACAGCCCCCGTCAAGCGCCCTGATCCCCAAACGGCCCCCAGGAATGACCAAGAGGCCGCTTCAGATCTCCTCTGAAACGGCCTCTGACCTGCGACTTCGAAAAGTCGGGACGACAGGATTTGAACCTGCGACCCCTTGACCCCCAGTCAAGTGCGCTACCAAGCTGCGCCACGTCCCGCTGCCCGTCTGACCTGGGGTTTCCCCTGGTTGAACGCGCATGGAAACAATACCGCACTCGCGTCGGTGATCGCGCACGCCTTTATTCGGGGCCCTGGGTCGCCTCCGCCCGACTCCCCCCGCGCCGCTTGACCTGAAGTTTGGTTGAGGTTGCACGATCGTCCGCATGACGACGACCACCACGGAACACAGCCGCCTGTACACGCACGGCGACCTGCCCCGACTCATGGGGCTGATGACCGGCGACGAGAAGCACGGCCCGGCGGCGACCTCGACGCTGGACGTGCTGTGGGTGCTCTACGACCGGGTGCTACGGGTCGGCCCGGAGCGGATGGACGACCCCGAGCGGGACCGGTTCCTGCTGTCCAAGGGGCACGGGCCCATGGCCTACTACGCCGTGCTGGCCGCCAAGGGATTCGTCCCGGTGGAGTGGCTCCCGGACTTCGGCTCCTACGACTCGCCGCTCGGGCACCATCCTGACCGGGTGCTGGTGCCGGGCGCCGAGATCGGCAGCGGGTCGCTGGGGCACGGGCTGCCGATCGCCGTCGGGACGGCACTCGGGCTGCGTGCCCAGGGGCGTATCGAACCGCGGGTCTGGGTGCTGGTCGGGGACGCCGAACTGGACGAGGGCAGCAACCACGAGGCCATCGCCTTCGCCGGGCCGTCCGGACTGGACCGGCTGCACACCGTCGTCGTCGACAACTCCTCCGCCAGCCATGCCCGGCCCGGCGGTATCGCCGCCCGTTTCGAGGCCGCGGGCTGGTCCGCGGTGACGGTCGACGGCCGCGACCACGAAGCGCTGCACGCCGCCTTCACCGCGCCGCACCCCGGCCGACCGCATGTGGTCGTGGCCCGGGTGGAGCCGAAGTCCGCCTGATCGTCCCTCCCCATCACCAGCGCATCGAGAAAGGCTCTCCATGGACACCATGCGTGACCGTCTCGCCCCGGTCGTCTCCCGGCTGCTCGACGAGGACCCGCGGGTCGCGGTCGTGCTCGCCGAGATCGGCAAGGACGGCTTCGCGGACGCCCGGCTCCGGCACCCCGACCGGGTGATCAACGTCGGCATCCGCGAGCAGCTCCTCGTCGGGGCGGGCGCGGGACTCGCCCTGACCGGGATGCGTCCGGTCGTGCACACCTTCGCGAGTTTCCTCGTCGAGCGGCCCTTCGAGCAGGTCAAGCTGGACCTCGGACACCAGGACGTCGGCGCGGTCCTGGTGAGCGCGGCGGCCTCCTACGACTGGCCGGCCGGCGGGTTCACGCACATGGCTCCGGGCGACGTGGCCCTCCTCGACACCCTGGACGGCTGGACCGTGCACGTGCCGGGCCACCCGGACGAGGCCGAGACGCTGCTGCGGCACGCGGTCGCCGCGGGCGACGACAAGGTGTACGTACGACTCTCCGTCCAGTCGAACGCGGAGGCCCTCCCGGTCGACGGCGCCCACTTCCTCACCATCCGCGAGGGCCGCTCCGGTGTGGTCGTCGCCGTCGGACCGATGCTCGACACCGTCCTCACCGCGACGGAGGGCCTCGACGTCACCGTCCTGTACGCCACGACCGTCCGGCCCTTCGACGCGGACGCGTTGCGCGCCGCCACGCGCGAAGCCGGGACGGACGTCGTCCTCGTCGAGCCGTATCTGGCGGGCACCTCGACAGCAGCCGCGAACGACGCACTCGCCGACGTACCCCATCGCGTGCTCGGCCTGGGCGTCGGCAAGGCCGAACTCCGGCGCTACGGCACCGTCGCCGAACACCTCACCGCCCACGGCCTCGACGCGCGGACGCTGCGCGAGCGGATCGGCGACTTCGTGGAAGGAGGAGGCGGGCAGGTGGCGGCGCGGGGCTGAGGCCGCGCCGTACGACAACGCCCGCACCGCCACCCGCACGTACACCCACCGTGCCCGTCGCCGTCAACTCTCCTGCGGGCACGCCCGTTCACGTATCGCCGCCCCGCTGGGGGCACTCGCCCCGCTCGGGCCGACCGGTATCGCGTCGGCCCGTACCAGCCCGCGTATGGCAGGCACCAGGAGCAGCGAGATCGGCACCACGAAGCTCATCGCGCCCGCGACGAGGAGCACGTGGTCGGCGCCGAGGGCCGCGGCGGCGGGGCCCGCCAAGGCCTGGCCGACCGGCATCATCGCGAGGGAGCCCGCCACGTCGTACGCGTGGATGCGGTTGAGGACGTCCGGTGGAACCTGGGTCTGGACACTGGTCGCCCACATCACGCCCCAGAAGGACATCCCCACCCCGGCGACAGCTGCGCCGGCCGCCATGGCCGGTACGCCGAGTCCCGCTCCGACGGTCGCCGGGAACCCGGCGAAGGCGAAGAGGGCGATCGCACCGGCGCGCAGCATACGGCGGGGGCGCAGCCGCAGGGCCAGCAGTCCGCCCACGACGGTGCCCGCGCCGAGGGCCGAGTTGACCAGGCCGTAGGCGCGTGGGCCGTGCTGTTGCACCACCTCGGTCGCCACGAGCGGAACGGTCGGGCCCCATACGGCGATCATGTACAAGCACCAGACGGCGATGACTCCCCAGAGCCACGTGCGTGCTCTGAACTCCCGCCACCCCTCGACCAGATCGGCCTTGAAGGCGCCCGACCCGTGCCCGGGCTCGCGGCTGCCCGGTGCGAGCGGGGGCAGCCGGAGCAGCAGGAGGCAGAGGGCGCTCACCGCGTAGGTGGCGGCGTGGGCCGCGAACACGCCGCCGGGCGAGGTGAATCCGACGAGCAGGCCCGCCACGGCCGGGCCCGCGAGTTGGGCGGCGGACTCGGCGATGCGTATCGCGCCGTTCGCGCCCTGGATGTCGGAGGCGAGTCTCGGCACGGTGCTCGCCACGCCGGGCTGGAACACCGCGCCCGCCACGCCGTTGACGAAGCCGATCGCGCAGATCTCCCAGAGCACGACATGGCCGGTGAAGAAGAGCGCCGCGGCGAGGGACTGGGTGCCGAGGCGTACCAGGTCGGCGCCGATCATCAGCTTGCGGGTGCTGAACCGGTCCGCGATCACCCCGCCGAACACCACAAGTCCCGCGAAGGCGGCGGCCGTAGAGGCCATGGCGAGGCCGACCGCGCCCGCGCCGTATCCGTGTTCCAGGAGGCCGGCGGCGAGGGCCACGGGCAGCATGGTGTCGCCGAGCCGGGCGACGGCGCGGGCCACGAAGAACAGGGCGAAGTCCCGTGACCAGACGGGGCGTTCACCGCCTCCGCCGCTCCGCTTCACCGGCCCCGCAACCGCACCGGCACCTCCTCCAGCACCCCTTCCGGCAACGATGTCATCGCCGTCGCCATCGGCTCCGCCCGACTCCGCCTCCGGCCCGCTTCCCGTCCCGGTAGCCATCCCCCACCGCTCCCTCCCCCGACCGCCGCCCCCGAAGCGCCCCGCCGGTGCTCAAGACATCCCGCTCAGAATCGTTGCCGTGGGAGCCTGGTCCCCCTCCGTCCCGGCTCCCATCCCCGCTTCCGGATGATGCCACGCGGCACTGACAACGCCCGAGGGAATTTCAGTCGCCGGACCCGGCCGGGAGGCCCAACTCGGGGTGGGCGTCCAGGAGTCGGGGCGGGGCCGCCTGGCGCCAGGAGTCGGCGAGGATGTCACGGAGTTCGTCCTCGCTGTCCAGCGCGGAGAGGCGGGCCCGGACCCAGGCGAAGCCCGCCTCGTGGTCGGCGACCCAGAACTTCTCCGGCTCCGCCAGGACCAGTTCGTCGCGCTCCTCCTTGGGGCAGCGCACCGCGATGGAGGTCTCCTCCTCGGGCACGGTGACGAACATCTTTCCGGCGACCCGGAAGGTGGGCATGTTCCAGGCGGTTTTCTCCGTCGTGTCCGGGAGGGAGAGGGCGATACGGCGTACGTCTTCGGCATCCGGCATGACTCGCAAGATAGCGGCTGCCACTGACAATCACCTGGTGGGAGTGCTCGCCCCCAAGTCCGCCTCCGCATCCGACCCGACGTCCGCTCCGCCTCCCTTCTCCTCTCCCACGCGCTTGTAGTACAGCGTCGTCGGCCGCAGCACCCCGGCCGGGCTCGCCGCGTAGTCCGGGATCACGCCGGCCCGGGTCCAGCCGGCCGAGCGGTACAGGTGCTCGGCGGGACTGTCGGTCTCGGTGTCGAGGTGGAGGAGGATGATGCCGGCGGCGACGGCCGCGTCCTCGGCGACGGTCAGAAGCCGGCGGCCGAGCCCCGATCCCCTTGCCTCCCGGTGCACCATCAGCTTGACCAACTCTGCGCGGTGGCGGCTGTTGGGCTTGTCGGGGAAGGCCAGGCTCACCGTGCCGACGACCCGGTCACCGCTCAGCGCCGCCCACACGGCGAGCCGCCCGGCGGCCACACCGTCGGCACGCTCCCGCCACCAGTCGACGGCAGCCGCCCGGCCGAGCGGAGCGAGAAACCCGATCGAGGCGCCGTCGTCCACAGTGTCGACCAGCAGATCGGCCAACTCGTCGACGGCAGCGATCAGTTGAGGCGAGTCCAGGCCCCGGACCGTCACCATCCCCTTCGCCTTCACGGCAACACCACCGCCAGTACGTAGCGCACGCCGTCAGGACCCGGGCACCGGAACCGCGTCGGCCCCCACACCCGCAGCCGCAGACAGTCACCGGCGTCCAGGTGGTGCTCGGTGTCCTGGGCCGTCACGTCGAGGGCACCCTCCAGGACCCAGATGTGCTGTTCCAGGCCGGGCACAGGCGGCCGGTCGTAGGCGAGGTCGGCGCCCGGCCGGAGCCGCCCCTCGACGAGTTCGCCGCGCAGCCCGGTGTGCGGGGGTGACACGGATCGTCGTACGAAACCAGAGGCGCGGTCCTCCCACACCGGTTGCTCGGCGGCGCGGACCAGCAGGGCGGGTTCGGCCTCCACCTCGCTGAGGAGTTGGGACATCGTCCGGCCGTAGACGCCACAGAGGCGGTTGAGGAGGGAGGCGGTGGGGCTGATCTCGGCGCGTTCGGCACGGGACAGGGTCGAACGGCTCACCCCGCTCCGCTCCGCCAACTCGCCCAGGGACCAGCCGTGTTGGGCGCGCAACTCGGCGAGCCGGGCACCGAGCCGGATGTCCACCGGGTCAAGAGTCGCCGCCGTTTCCTCTGATCTCACATCCGGGACGATATCCCGAATACGAGAAGACGAGGTTACGTCCGGGCCACTTCTTCCAACGCATCCAGTACCGGACGGATCAGCGGGTGCTCCTCCGTGCCGCGTCGTACGGCGGCGAAGACCCGGCGGGTCGGGGCCACCCCGTCGACGGGACGGACGACGACTCCGGTCAGGTCCATGCCGCGGAGCGCCGAGCGGGGTACGAGGGCCACGCCCGCGTCGGCCGAGGCGAGGGCGACCACGGCGCGGAAATCGTCGGAGGAGTGTTCGAGGCGGGGCTGGAATCCGGCGTTCTCGCAGGCCAGGACGACGACCTCGTGGCAGGGGTTGCCGGGGTAGGGGCCGATCCACGGGTCCTTGGCCAGTTCGGCGAGGGGGACCTCGTCGGCGTCGGCGAGGCGGTGGGTGACCGGGACGACCGCGTCGAACGGCTCGGCGTAGAGCGGGAGATGGGTCAGGCGCGGGTCGTCGGCGGGCGGGGCCCCGCGGTACTCGACGGCGACCGCGACATCCACCTGCCGGTCCAGCACCATCGGCAGGCTGGCGTCGCCCTCGGCGTCCTGGACGCGGATACGAATGCCGGGCGCGAGCCGGGCCAGCCGGGTCACCGCGGGTGCGACGACCTGCGCGATACCGGTCGCGAACGCGGCGACGGTGACCGTGCCGGCCGCACCCGAGCTGTACGCGGCGAGCTCCGCCTCGGCCCGCTCCAGCTGAGCCAGGACCACATTGGTATGGCTGAGCAGGATCTCCCCGGCCGGGGTCAGCCGCACGCCCTTGGCACCACGCTCGACCAGCCGGTGCCCGGTCTCCTGCTCCAGCGCGGCCAGCTGCTGCGAGACCGCCGAGGGCGTGAGATACAGCGCGGCGGCCGCCGCCGTCACGGTGCGGTGGTCGGCCACCGCACGAAGGATATGGAGCCGCCGCGCTTCGATCATGGGACCGATTATCGCAATATGTCCAAGCTGTTCGGTCCCCTAAGGTTTCCAGCCGTTCCCGGCCTCCGGTTCCACTCAGGCGTCCAGCTCCGCGCGGGCCGCCACAAACGCATCCACCGCCCGATTCACATCCTCCGTAGAGTGCGCAGCCGACAACTGCACCCGAATCCGAGCCTGCCCCTGCGGCACCACCGGATACGAGAAGCCGATGACATACACCCCCCGCTCCAGCAGCAGCTCCGCCATCCGCCCCGCCACCCCCGCGTCGCCGATCATCACCGGCGCGATGGCATGGTCACCGGGGAGGATGTCGAAGCCCTCCTCGGTCATCCTCCGGCGGAACAACGCGGTGTTCTCGGCGAGTTGGACGCGCAGGTCGTCCGCGGACTCCAGCAGGTCGAGCACCTTGAGCGACGCTGCCGCGATCACGGGGGCCAGGGTGTTCGAGAAGAGGTACGGCCGGGAGCGCTGGCGGAGCAGGGCGACGATCTCGGCGCGGGCGGCGACGTAGCCGCCGGAGGCGCCGCCCAGGGCCTTGCCGAGCGTGCCGGTGATGATGTCGACGCGGTCCATGACGCCGTGCAGTTCGGGGGTGCCGCGGCCGCCGGGGCCGACGAAGCCGACGGCGTGGGAGTCGTCGACCATGACCATCGCGTCGTAGCGGTCGGCGAGGTCGCAGATCTCGTGGAGGGGGGCTACGTAACCGTCCATGGAGAAGACGCCGTCGGTGACGATCAGCTTCCTGCGCGCACCCGACGCCTCCTTCAACTGCCCTTCCAGATCGGCCATGTCGCGGTTGGCGTAGCGCAGGCGGCGGGCCTTGGAGAGGCGGATGCCGTCGATGATCGAGGCGTGGTTGAGGGCGTCGGAGATGACCGCGTCCTCCGGGCCCAACAGGGTTTCGAAGACACCGCCGTTGGCGTCGAAGCAGGAGGAGTAGAGGATCGTGTCCTCCTGGCCGAGGAACGCGGCCAGCCGGGCCTCAAGTTCCTTGTGGACCTCCTGGGTTCCGCAGATGAAGCGCACGGACGCCATACCGTAGCCCCAGCGGTCGAGGGCCGCGTGGGCGGCGGCGACGACCTCGGGGTGGTCGGCGAGGCCGAGGTAGTTGTTGGCGCAGAAGTTGAGGACCTCGCCGGGGCGCCCGCCCGCGGTGACGTTCACCGTCGCGGACTGCGGGGAGCCGATCACGCGCTCGGGCTTGTGGAGTCCGGCCGCGCGGATCTCGTCGAGGGTGGTGCGGAGGTCGTCGCGCACGGAGTCGAACATGGGGGAAGCTCCTAAAGTTCCTTCGCCGAGAGGGAGTTACTCGGTCCGACAGGGAGTTGCTCGGTCCCAAAGGGAGTTACGCGCCCCATGGGAGTTACGCGGTCCAGTCCAGGATGACCTTGCCGCCCTTGCCGCTCGCCGCGTCCGCGAACGCCGCCTCGAAGTCGCGGTGTCCGTACCGGCCGGTGATCACGGGCGCGAGGTCCAGGCCGCCCTCCAGCAGGACCGACATCGCGTACCACGTCTCGAACATCTCACGGCCGTAGATGCCCTTGATGGTGAGCATCGAGGTGACGATGCGGGACCAGTCCACCGGGAACTCCTCGGCGGGCAGGCCCAGCATGGCGATACGGCCGCCGTGCGTCATGTTGGCGATCATGTCGCGCATGGCCTCGGGGCGGCCGGACATCTCCAGACCGATGTCGAAGCCCTCGCGGAGTCCCAACTCCCTCTGACCGTCGGCGATCTGAGTGTCCGTCACGTTCAGGGCGAGACTCACGCCTATCTTGCGCGCGAGGGCGAGGCGTTCCTCGCTCACATCCGTCACTACGACGTTCCGCGCACCCGCGTGCCGCGCAACTGCCGCCGCCATCAAGCCGATCGGGCCCGCACCGGTGATCAGCACGTCCTCGCCGACCAACGGGAAGGACAGCGCGGTGTGCACGGCGTTGCCGAACGGGTCGAAGATCGCGGCGACATCGAGGTCGACGGGGACACGGTGCACCCACACATTTGCGGCGGGCAGCGCGACGTACTCCGCGAAGGCCCCGTCCCGTCCGACGCCGAGCCCGACCGTGGCCCGGCACAGGTGGCGGCGCCCGGCCAGGCAGTTGCGGCACTTGCCGCACACCAAGTGGCCCTCGCCGCTGACCAGTTCACCGACGGCGATGTCGGCGACGTCCCGGCCGGTCCCGACGACCTCGCCCACGAACTCGTGGCCGAGCACCAGCGGCGTACGGATCGCCTGCTGAGCCCAGCCGTCCCAGTTCCGGATGTGCAGGTCGGTGCCGCAGATCCCGGTCCGCAGGACCTTGATCAGTACGTCGCCGGGTCCGACGGCGGGCTCCGGCACGTCCGCGAGCCACAGCCCGGGCTCCGCCTTCTCCTTGACCAGCGCCTTCAACGCTACGGCTCCTGAGGGTGAGGTCCCGGGCGCGGGCACGTCGAACGAGCCCGTTCCGGGGGGTGGAGTGGATTCTGTTAGCAATCTGCCCCACCGGAGCGCCCGGGTCCATCGAGGTTTTCTTAAGCCGTGCCGCAGCTTTCCTTCACAGCTGTCAGAGCCGCGACACCTGGTAGTGGGCGATGGACCACCCGTCCGCCACCCGCTTCACCAACACCGCGAGCTTCACGTCGACCGGCGGCCGGTCGGTGAACGTGAACTCCGTGTCCAGATAACCGAGTACGAGGTCGTCGGCGAGCCGACGGGTTTCGAGGATCTCGAACTCGGCTGTCATGCCCAGGGGTTGGGAGTCGTAGTACTCGGCGATTCCCTTCCGGCCGACGCTGTAGGGGTGCAGTCCCTGGAAGATCGCGTCCTCGGTGAAGAGCCGGGCCACTTCCTCCGGTTCATGCGCGTCCACGGCCGCTTTCCAGGGGGTCAGGACACCGCGCAGGACGAGTTCGTCGTCGTTCGTGCTGTTCATCTCCGTCGACCTTTCTCAGTGACCGGCGCTCATACCGCCGTCGACATGCAGGATCTCGCCGGTGACGAAGGGGGCGTTCTCCAAGAACACCACGGCGTCGACGATGTCGCTCACCTCGCCCATCCGGCCGACCGGGTGCAGTCCGGCGAGGCCTGTGTGGGTCTCCTCCGGGTGCATCGGGGTCTTGATGGTGCCGGGCGACACGGCGTTGGCGCGGATGCCGCGGGTGGCGTACTCGATGGCGAGGGACTTGGTCGCGGACTGCAGCCCGCCCTTGGTCAGCGAGGCGAGGGCGGAGGGGACGCGGGCGTCCGCGTTGTCGACCAGGCTGGTGGTGACGTTGACGATGTGGCCGCCGCCCTGGGCCAGCATGTGCCCGATGGCCAGCTGGGTGATCCGGAAGAACCCGGTCATGTTGATGCCGAGCACGGACGCGTAGTCGTCGGCCGTGTAGTCGGTGAACGGCTTGGCGACGAAGACGCCCGCGTTGTTGACCAGCGTGTCGACGCGGCCGAACCGCTCGATGGCGGCAGCGACGACCCGCTCGGCGGTCGCCGGGTCCGCGATGTCGCCCTGGACGGTCAGTACGTCCGCGTCGTCGGCGAGGGCGATGGTCCGCGAGGTGGCGACGACGGCGTAACCGAGCTTGCGGTACGCGTCGACGACGCCGGCGCCGATGCCCTGCGAGGCACCGGTGACGATCGCGACCTTCTGGTTCTGAGTGCTCATGACGACCTTCTCCGAAGTAGGTGCTGAGGTGCTCCCGGTCGATCGTTGATTACTAGCCGACCGGTCGCCTATTGGAGAAAGTAGGCGCCCCAGGGAAGCGAAAGCAAAGGTCGGAGGCGCTTTCCCCAGGACCGGAATCCTCGTTGCTGGGAGGCCTGTCCTCCCAGTCCACGTCAGCGGTGCGGGTCGCCCTCGGGCAGCCAGGCGTCGGGGGCGCGCAGCCCGAGGTCGCCGACGCCGTCGCAGAGGGCGTCGACGGCGGCGAGCACGGCCGTACGCGTCTCGCCCTCGCGCCACACCAGCGACCAGGTCCAGTGGACCGTCGGCCCGACGATCTCGCGGCGCACCAGGTCGGACGGCAGCGAAGTGGTCTGCCCCTTGGGCGAGTTGACGACCGGGCGGCGGCTGCGGCGGACGTGGTCGAAGAACGCGGGGCCGGTGACACCGCCGTCGGAGATGGGCACCGCGCGGGCCCCTGTGTCGCGCGCGAGCTGCTCGGCGTAGACGTTCCACGACGACCAGGAGTTGGTGTCGTCGTCGAGGAGGAGGGCGGTGTCCCTGGCCTGCACGTCACCGGTGTCGGGGCCCGGGGACACCGCGTACAGCCGGTCCGCGCCGAGCAGCCGGGCCCGGAGTCCGTGCCGCTTCAGGTCCTCGTCCCGTACCCAGCACACGGCCAGGTCCAGGCTGCCGTCCGCGACCCGGGCGGCCTGTGTGTGCGAGGGCGCGACCCACGCGTCGACGTGCACCTGGGCCACTCCGGCGGTGCGCGAAGTCAGGTCCGCGGGAAGCCAGTTGACGTAGCCGAGCCGCACCGCCTCCGAGCCCGCGAGCCGCCCGGCCCGGCGCCGGAGGTCGTCGGCGCGCTCCAGCAGGGCACGGGTGTGCGGGAGCAGGGCGGCTCCGGCCGGGGTGAGGGCGACCGAGCGGCGGTCGCGGTCGAAGAGCCGTACGCCCAGGTCGCGTTCGAGGGCCTTGATCTGCTGGGAGAGGGAGGGGCCGGCGATCAGGAGGCGGTCGGCGGCCCGGCCGAAGTTCAGCTCCTCGGCGACGGCGACGAAGTACCTCAGTTGGCGCAGCTCCACGTCCGTCATGCTACGCGCGCTGGGAGGCCGGGCCTCTCAGCAGGGAGCGAGCCCGTCGTGGCGCCCGGGCCGGTCACGGGCGACGATGAGGGCATGGAAGTCCGGCGCCCCGAAACCCCGCCGGGCGGGCCCGAACGGAGCGAGATCATGCTGCGAGAGTTCCTGGTCGAGATCACCACCACGATCCCCGAGGGCACCGCCCAGGAAGAGGTCGACCGGCGCCGCGCCGCCGAGGCGGTCCGTGCCCGCGAACTGGCCGCGACCGGCCATCTGGCCCGGCTGTGGCGCCCGGTCGGCGAACTGCGCAGCGTCGGCGTCTGGCGCGCCGCCGACGAGGAGGATCTCCACGCGAAGGTGCTCGGCACCCTGCCCCTGCACGCGTGGATGACCTTCGCCGTCACTCCGCTGGAACCGCACCCGAACGACCCCGGCTATGCGGAGTAACTCACCCTGCTCACAAGGGATTTCACCGCCATGAGCCCCTACGCCCCGGTCCCCGCACCCCGGGCGGAGGGCTCCCTCCTGTCCCCCTGGACCCACGTGGCGCGGGTCGCCGCGGCCCTCGCGGCGGGCATGGGGGTCGGCCGCTTCGTCTACACCTCGATCCTCCCGCTGATGCACGCGCAGGCGGGGCTCTCCACGGACGCCGGCGCCCACCTGGCCACCGCCAACTACGTCGGCTACCTCCTCGGCGCTCTCGCCGGCACCCTGCTCCCCGCCCTGGTCCGCTCCCGTGCGGCCCTGCGCGGTTCGTTCGTCCTGCTGATCGGCACGCTGGCCGCGATGCCCACCACCCACAGCACCACGGCATGGATCGCGCTGCGGCTACTGGCAGGGGTGGCGAGCGCGCTGATCTTCGTGGTCGCGGTCAGCTCGCTCCTCGGCCATCTGCGCAACCACCCGGCGCACATACCCGGTTGGGGCTTCGGCGGCGTGGGCGCCGGCATCGCGCTCTCCGGTCTGCTGGTCCTCGCCCTGCGCTCCGTAGCGGACTGGCAGGTCGCGTGGTGGTCCTCGGCCGCCCTCGCCACGGCACTCGCGGCGGCCGCGTGGAATCTACGGCCCGAGGCACCGGCCGCACCCTCAACCGGCGCCCCTGAAACGGCGGTTGACCCCTGGTTCGGCGCCCTGTTCGTGAGTTACACCCTGGAGGGCGTCGGCTACATCGTCGCCGGTACCTTCCTGGTCGCCGCGATCGGGCAGAGTTCCCCCGGCTGGATCGGCAGCGGCGCATGGGTGCTCGTGGGCCTGGCCGCCGTACCGTCCTCCGCGCTGTGGGCACGGCTCGGGCGCCGCTGGTCGCGGCCCGGGCTGCTCTGCGTGGCGCTGGTGATCCAGGCGGTCGGCATCGCCCTGCCCGCGCTGGTCGGCGGGGTCGCGGCGGCCCTGGTCGGCGCGGTGCTGTTCGGCGCGACCTTCATCGGCGTCAGCACGCTCGCCCTGGCCGCCGGGGCGGAGTTGCGATTCCCGCGCTCGGTGGCCCTGTTGACCGCCGGATACTCCGTCGGCCAGATCCTCGGCCCCCTCGCCGTGGCCCCGCTCCTGCACCACGGCTACCGCCCGGCCCTGCTCCTGGCCGCCGCGGTGGTCCTCGCCGCGGCGGTCGCAGCCGCCGTCCTGCGGACCGGCTTCCCGCGCCGTCGAGCGGTGGCGCTACGACACTCCGCGCCCGCCCGGGACGTACGGACCGCCGGTCGTTGATCAGGCAGTACGGGCCCCGAGCAGGGCCAGGCAGTTGGCCCAAAGGGGGCTCAGACGCCCGGTGTTGTTGTAGAGCTTCGCGAACATCACCTGGCCCTCCAACTGCGCGACGACGGAACGCGCCGCCTCCCGGGAGTCGTTGACGGTGACGTCCCCGCGCTCGCGCGCCTCGCCGATGACCGCGGCGACCATCTCGACCTGGGCGTCGAAGATCTCCTGGAGCCGCGCGCGAACGGCCTCCGTCTGATTGCTCATCTCCAGGCTGAGGTTGCCGAACAGACAGCCCAGCACGGTGCCGCAGCCCTGCTGCACGGCGTGCTGGCCGGCCTCGGTCTCCTCGAACAACTGCCGCAGCCGGTCCAGCGGTTGAGCACCACCGGTGTCCCCGCTCAGGATGCGCGTCCACTCCCGGCGCTGGTCCGCCCAGTGTTCGTCGACGACGGCCAGCGCGAGTGCCTCCTTCGACGCGTAGAAGTAGTAGAAACTGCCCTTCGGCACTCCGGCGGCCTTGCAGATCTCGGCCACCCCCAGCGCCGAGTAGCCGCGCGCCTCGAAGAGCGTCCGCCCGGCGGCGAGGATCTTCTCTCCGGCGTCACTGGTCCTACCCATACGACAACTGTACGACCGGTCGGCTATCCCCCGCCGAGCAGTTCGAGCCGGGCCACCAGCTCCGCCGCCGTCGATTTGATCGTCTCCAGCCCCGGCTTCCCCCACGGCCGCGGCTCGGTGTCGACGACACACACCGTGCCCAGCACCATCCCCGTGGAGTCGATGAGCGGCGCCCCCAGATAGGAACGGATCCCGAACTCGTCGACGACCGGATTGCCCGCGAACCGCGGATAGTCGCAGACGTCCTCCAGCACCAGTGCCTTACGTCGGACCACCACATGGGGGCAGAACCCATAGTCACGCGCCAACTGCCGGCCCACCTCGGGCTTGGCGTGCTCCCCTGCCGAGACGGGCCGGGGCAGTCCCACCCCGCCCGGAGTGTGCAGACCGGCGAAGAACTGCCGGTTCTCGTCGATGAAGTTGACCATGGCGTACGGCGCCCCGGTCAGGTCGGCCAGATGGTCCGCGAAGGCGTCGAGCGCCGGGTCCGGGTGCTCCCCCAGGCCCAACCCGCGCAGCCGGCGCCGCCGTTGAGGGGCCTCCTTGTCCTCGGGCGTGAGCAGCAGACGACCGGCCGGACGCGGCGGGTCGTAGCTCATGGGCGAACTCCGTCCATGTGGACGTATGGCATAAAGGAACTCCGTGGCGGTGTGCGGGGATCACATGTGGGCACCATGGCTCGGCGCGTGTGCCGGGGCGTGGGCGATGAGATGGCGTACGAGGGTCAGCAGGGTCTGGACTCCGGAACTGGAGATCCGCGCGTCGCAGCGGACGACCGGGATCCCGGGGTCGAGGTCTATGGCGGCACGCACCTCCTCGGGGTCGTAGCGGTAGGAGCCGTCGAACTCGTTGATCGCGACGATGAAGCCGAGGCCGCGCTGCTCGAAGAAGTCGACGGCCGCGAAGCACTCCTCCAGCCGTCGGGTGTCGGCGAGGATGACCGCGCCGAGCGCGCCTTCGGACAGCTCGTCCCACATGAACCAGAACCGTTCCTGTCCGGGCGTGCCGAACAGATAGAGCACGTGTTCCGGGTCGAGGGTGATCCGGCCGAAGTCCATCGCCACGGTCGTCTCGACCTTGTTCTCGATGCCTTCGAGATCGTCGGTCGCGGCACTGACCGTGGTGAGCAGCTCCTCCGTGCTGAGCGGCGCGATCTCGCTCACCGCGCCGACGAAGGTCGTCTTGCCGACGCCGAAGCCGCCCGCCACCAGGATCTTCAGTGCGGTGGGGAAGGGGTCGTGGCCGCTCTCGTGGTCAGAGCTGTCGTCGTAGTCCATCGAGCACTGCCTCCAGAAGAGACCGGTCAGTGGGGTTGTGGTGGAACTCGGGTGGCTTGGTGGTCAGCGTCCCGCAGTCGACGAGGTCCGACAGCAGCACCTTGGTGACCGCGGCCGGCAGCTTCAGGTGGGCGGCGACCTCGGCGACCGAGACGGGCGCGCGGCACAGGTCGAGCGCCTGCGCGTGCTCGGGCCCGAGGTAGCCGAGGGGGGTGGCGCCGGTGGCCATCACCTGCGACAGGAGGTCGAGTGCGACGGAGGGCCGGGTACGGCCGTTGCTGACCGTGAAGGGGCGCACCAGACGTCCGGCCGCGTCGTCCAACCAAGGCCCGTCGCCGGCCGTCGCCACGCTCAAGGCCTCATCGCAGGGGATTCGACGGCGTGCTGCCGGGGGGCGGTCACGAGGTAGGGGCGGACGCTCTTGACCAGCATCGCCATCTCGTAGCCGAGGACGGCCGCGTCGGCCTCCCGCCCGGCGAGCACGGCGAGACAGGTGCCGGAGCCGGCCGTGGTGACGAAGAGCAGCGTCGAGTCGAGCTCGACGACGACCTGCCGGACGTCTCCACCGTCACCGAAGCGGACGCCCGCGCTACGGCCGAGGGAGTACAGCCCGGAGGCCAGGGCGGCCATGTGGTCGGCGCTGTCGGGGTCGAGCCCGTGAACCGACTTCACGAGCCCGTCGCAGGAGAGCAGGACCGCGCTGGTGGTGTGCGGTACGCGCTGCACGAGGCCGCTCATCAGCCAGTCGAGATCGGATACATGGCCGGTCGGCGCGTCGCTCGCCATGGTGGATCGACTCCTTGGGGTACGAAGGTCTGCGGGAGCGCGGGTGGGGGTGCTTGTGGGGGTGGGGGCGTGCGTGGTCATCCGGCTGATGCGCTCCCGTCGTGCCGGGCGGTGAGGTCGTGGTCATGGCCGAGCACATGCGCGTGCGCTTCGGTTATGGGGGCCGCGTCCATGTGGGGGGCGAGGGTGAAGCGGTCCGTCCCGGTGTCCGGTGTCGTGGGCTGAGCGGTGTAGCGGTGGAGTGCGGTGTCCATGTAGCCGGAGCCCATGTGCGTTGCCGACATGTGGGGCTGGTCCACAGGGGTGGTCGCGTCCAGGGCGGAGGAGTCCGCGTGGAGCGCGTTCACGTAGAGACCGCCTGTGTGGACGCCGGTCGTGTCGGCCCCGTTGGTGTGCGGGAACTCCATGTGGTCCGGCGCCATGTGGTCGGACTCCACGTGGTCTGACGCCATGTGCGGTGACGCCACCTCGCCCTCGTCCAACGGCACCACACCGTCCGCCGCCTCGGCCGCCTCCATGTGCTGCTGCGCCTCCGCGAGGCCGATCCCGCGTTGGAACGCGGCCATCAGGCCCGGGTCGTGGCCGGCGGGGTGTTCGGAGTCCTGGCGGGGGGTGGGGCCGTCGCGGAGTTGGGGGGCGATGTGTTCCTGGGCGCGGCGCCGGGGCAGTTGGGGCGGCTTGCCCATGGTGCCGCGTACCGCTCCGCCGCGTGGGACGGGCGGTGCGGTCATGTTCTCGGCCACGGTCCCCCGGTCGTCGGGACGGATGCCGGGCACCGCTTCCGAGGGGTTGGCCCGTTCCGCGTGGGCACCGCGCACGGGCAACGGCACCGGTCCGCTGCCGTCCGTCCCCGCTGCGGCGGACGGTACGGAGTCCCGTCGCTGATGCCGACCCGGTGACCCCGACCCGCGCTGATGCCGACCCGGCGTGCCAGGAGCACCGGACGGCGCCGACGCGCCCTGCCCGACGGCGAGTTGACCACCCTCGGCCCCACCCCGCGCGTGCCCCTCGATCCGCGGAGCCTGCTGCGGCGGGACGAGCGGATGCCCCCCGCCCAAGGTGTCCTGCGGCTGTCCTACGACCCCGGGGGCGCCCGGCGCCGTACCCAACAGGGCCTGTGGCACCACGAGTACGGCCTGCACCCCGCCGTAGATGTTGGTCTGCAGGCGGACGTGGATGCCGTGGCGGCGGGCGAGTTGGGAGACGACGAACAGGCCGATACGGCCGTCGGCCAGCAGGCTGGCGACGTTGACCTGGTCGGGGTCGGTGAGCAGGGCGTTCATCCGGCTCTGTTCGCCGGCGGGCATGCCTAGTCCGCGGTCCTCGACCTCGACGGCGAGGCCCGAGGTCACGAGGTTGACGCGGAGCAGCACTTGGGTGTGCGGGGCGGAGAACACCGTGGCGTTCTCGACGAGTTCGGCCAGCAGGTGGATCACGTCGGCTACGGCGTGGCCGCGCAGGGTGCCGTCGATCGGCGGCACGAGTTTCACGCGGGAGTACTGCTCGACCTCGGCGATGGCGGAGCGCAGCACCTCGGTCATGGAGACCGGGTTGCTCCACTGTCTGCGCGAGACGGCGCCGCCGAGGACGGCGAGGTTCTCGGCGTGGCGGCGGATGCGGGTGGCGAGGTGGTCGACGTGGAAAAGGCCCTTGAGCAGGTCGGGGTCCTCGATCTCGTTCTCCAGCTCGTCGAGGAGGGAGATCTCCCGGTGCACGAGGGACTGCAGGCGCCGGGCGAGGTTGACGAAGACCTCGACTTTCTGTTCGCTGCCCGCCTGGCTGGAGAGCTGTGCGGCCGCGACGACGGCGGTGACGGCGCCGTCGTGCGCGTGCGCCAGGTCGGCGGCGAGCAGGTCGAAGTCGTCGGCGTCCCCGGGGAGCTTCGTGCGCGGCTTGCGTAGGGGTGGGCCCTCACCGCGGCGCAGCGCCTCGACCAGGTCGCGCAGATCGGCCTCGCCACGCGCGCTGCTGCGGCGCAGGGCGCCGATGCGGTCGCTGACGGAGCCGGCGGCACGGCCTGCGGCGACGGCGGCGATCAGGATGCCGGCGAAGGTCACGGACGTGGCTCCGGCGAGGACGCCCCAGAGGGTGAGGCTGGTCCGCGCGCCGGTGGAGCGGACGGTGAACAGGACGGCCGCGCTGGCGCTCAGCGCGACCGCGACGGGCGGCAGCACGGCGAGGCGCAGGAGTTGGGGGCGTATGTGCGTCTCGGGCAGTGCGGGCACGGGGCGGGCGGCCGGTCGCCCGTGCCGGCCGCCCTCACGGCGGTCTGCGCGTGCGGCCGGTGCACGGAGTTGAGACATCGGCGTCCTCGTACTGGTGCGTCGGGCCGGTTGGTTCGCGCGGGGTGCGCGATTCGGGCATACGCCATCGCGGTGCCGGTCGAGAGAGCCGAAGATTTCGGCCCTGCGTCGCCCGACGGACACTCACAGTAGTCGTCAACGCATCAGGTGCGGTGGGCAGTTGACAAACTCCCCCGGGGAGCGTCCCGCTCTGGTATGAGGCCTCGTACGACAGACCGATAACCCCCTCGACCACACGCCGAAGAAGGACAAAGAACCGATCGCGCCTGATCGGAACCGGTCACGAACGGGCGCCGGCGGCCGGGCGGTTCGATGCCGCCCCGCCTCCGGCCCGCATCCGCCCCTCACCCAGAGGCGGGCCGCAGAGGCGTTTCCCGGAATCCCGGCCATGCTCGACCACACCCCGGAACATGACAGAACGTGACCGCGACGGAGGCGTACGAGCGCGTCAGGCGTCGAAGCGGCGGCGGGCGGCCTCGATGGGACCGAGGTATCGGTGGGTCCAACCACACGTGCCGGGTCGAGCGGAGCTGTCTCACTGTCGGCACCGCGCCGGCCGCGGTCGGCGCGTCCTTCGACGACGTGGTGAAGCCGACCGTCTACGTCGTCGACTGGGCCCCTGCCAAGACGCCTCTGTTCCTGGAGGGGGTCGCCCGGGCCAGCGCTGCGCTGGGGAGCACGCCGATGGCGCCGGGCACACTGATCGGCGTGGCGGCCCTGGACGTGCCGGACCATCTGGTCGAGGTCGAAGCCGCCGCGGTCATCGACTGAGCAGAGCCGGCAGGACGGGACCTTTTCGCCCTGTCAGCGTTCGTTCGCGAGGTCCAGTTCCGCCGGAGCGGTCGTCGGCTTCTGTTCCGTATCCACCGGCTTCGGGGTCCGCCAGGGGTGGTCGATCGTTCCCCCGAAGGGCCGCCACCACGGGTCCGTCGTCAGGTCGCCGCCCGGTTCGAACGGCTCGCCCGGCCTCGGCGTGGCCACGGCCTGGCCGGCCGCTTCGCCCTCGTCCGCGGTCCACTCGCCGGGCTCGGCCCACGGGTGCAGCGCCAGATTGAAGGTGCCCCAGTGGATCGGCAGCAGCACCCCGTGCGGCTGCCCGCCCTGGAGGTCGAGGTGGGCGCGCATGCCCTCCTCGGGTGTCATGTGGATGTCGGGCCAGAACTCGCTGTACGCGCCGATCTGGATCATCGTGGCGTCGAACGGGCCGTGCGCGGCACCGATGTCCTTGAAGCCCTCGAAGTAGCCGGTGTCGCCGCTGTGGTAGATCCGGTGCTCGTCTCCGGCGACCACCCAGGAGGCCCAGAGGGTGTGCTGGGTGTTGCGCAGGCCGCGGCCGCAGAAGTGCCGGGCCGGGGTGGCGGTCAGGGTGAGGCCGCCGACCTTGGTCTCCTCGTGCCAGTCCAGCTCGCGCAGCCGGTCGGGGGACACACCCCAGTGCTCCAGGTGGGCACCGACGCCCAGCGGCACGGCGAACAGGGTGTCCGTGTCGGCCAGCGCCTTGATCGTGGGCATGTCCAGGTGGTCGTAGTGGTCGTGCGAGATGACCACGACGTCGACCGGGCCGAGCGCGGCGATCGGCAGGGGCACCGGGTGCAGCCGCTTCGGTCCGGCGAACGGGAACGGGGAGCAGCGCTCGCCCCACACCGGGTCGAAGAGGACCCGGTGGCCGTCGATCTCCGCGAGCACGCTGGAGTGCCCCATCCAGGTCAGCCGCAGCCCGGTCGCGGCAGGCCTGGCCAGGTCGGCGAGGGTGGTGGCGTGCACCGGCAGCGTGCCGTCGGGGGCGCGGAGGGCGCGCTGCTCCTTGTCGAGGTAGGACTTCCCCATCCCGCGCATCGCGCCGCCGGACGGGCGGAGGCTCGTATTGCCCCCGGGGTTCTGGAAGACCCCGTCCTTGAAGTGGGGTGATCTGCGGATGCGCGCCAGGCGCTCGCCGCTCGGGTCCGCGCCGAAGGCAGCGGGCTGCAGCGCGCGGAGCCCGGAGCTCAGCGTACGGAATCCGGTCACGATGCCTCCAGCTCGGGTCGGTCAGGCTTTCCATTATGGTCGACCCCTGTGACAACGCCGCTGCGTCGGCGTCATCGGGGCCGGTTTCCAAGGAAAGACCAAAGTTCCGCGCCGGAGGTTGACACCGCGGGACGGAACTCGTCCTTCCGTTGACAGGACACGCCACCTCTTCCGATACTGACTCGCCATTCAGTACCCGCCATTCAGCACGGCCCGCCCGGTACGCGCTCCAGCACTCGTCCTGCCCGTACTCGCCCTGTCGGCCGGCGCCCCGAGGAGCCCGTATGACCGCCCCCTTGATGTCGCTCACCTGGACCGACCACGTCACCGGCCGCCAGGGCTTCCTGGTCGTCGACCGGCTGGTGCGCGGTGTGTCCAGCGGCGGACTGCGGATGCGGCCGGGCTGCACGCTCGACGAGGTGGCGGGGCTGGCCCGGGGCATGACCATGAAAGAGGCGCTGCACTACGACCCGGAGGGCCGGTACATCCCCCTGGGCGGCGCCAAGGGCGGCATCGACTGCGATCCCCAGGACCCGGTGTCGTACGGCCTCCTCGTGCGCTATCTGCGCGCCATGCGGCCGTACATCGAGAGCTTCTGGACGACGGGTGAGGATCTCGGACTCACCCAGGACCTGGTCGACCGAGCCGCCGCGGAGGCGGGGCTCGTGTCGTCGATCCAGGCCGTGTATCCGCTGCTCGACGACGAGACCGCGGCGCGGCGGCGGCTCGCGGACGCCTTCGCGGTCGAGGTGGACGGCATCGGTCTCGACGAGCTGGTCGGCGGCTGCGGGGTCGCCGAGTCGGTGCTCGCGGCGCTGGACCGGGCGGGCGTGCCGTACGCGGGGACACGGGTCGCCGTGCAGGGGCTGGGCACCATGGGCGGAGCCACGGCACGGTTCCTCACGCGCGCGGGGCTGTCGGTCGTCGCCGTCGCCGACATCAAGGGCACGGTCGCGAACCCGGCCGGCCTCGACGTGGACGCGCTGCTCGCGGCCCGGGACACGTACGGCACCGTTGACCGCTCCGCGCTGCGCCCGGGCGACCTCGAACTCCCCGGCGAGGACTGGCTGTCCGTCGACGCGGAGGTGCTGGTTCCGGCAGCGGTGTCGTACGCGATCGACACCACGAACCAGCAGGGGATCACCGCCCGCTGGATCGTCGAGGCGGCCAACATGCCCGTACTGCCCGAGGCGGAGGAGCTGCTGTCCGCGCGTGGGGTCACCGTGCTGCCGGACGTGGTCGTGAACTCCGGGACGAACGCCTGGTGGTGGTGGACCCTGTTCGGCGACATCGGCGCCGACGCGGACGAGGCGTTCGCGCACACCCGGCGTTCGATGCGCGCCCTGATCGACCGGATGCTGGCCCGCGCGGAGGCCGACGGCACGACACCGCGCGCCGCCGCGCACGCCATCGTCGCGGACCGGCTGCCGGTCATCGCGGAACGGTTCGGCTGGTACCGGTGACGTACGGGACACCACCCCTAGGGGCAACGGATTAGGGTGACCGCGTGGCGAGAGTGCGGTTGAGCGTGGTGGAACGGCGGGCCGAGTTGCTGCGGGCCGCCGTCGAGCAGATCGAGGCGCGGGGTGTGGCGGCGGTCAGGATCGCCGACGTGGCCTCGGCCCTCGGCGTGAGCAATGCGCTGGTGCTCTATCACTTCTCGACCAAGGAGAAACTGGTCGCCGCCGCGTTCGCCTTCGCCGCCGAGGCCGACCTCGCACATCTCCACAAGCTCCTGGACCGCCGTACGACCGCGCTGCGCCGACTGCGGGCAGCGGTGCGCTGGTACGCGCCGACCGGGCAGGCCAAGGGCTGGCGGCTGTGGATCGAGGGCTGGGCGGCGGCCCTGCGCGAACCCGCCCTCCTGGACGTCACCCGCGATCTCGACCGGCAGTGGAAACAAGCACTCGCGGAGGTCGTCGCCGAGGGCGTGGCCGCGGGCGAGTTCCACTGCCCGGACCCGGCCACCACAGCCCTGCGCCTCACGGCCCTCCTGGACGGCCTCGCCGTACAGATGACGGCATACGCGGGAGCGGTGCCGCGGGCACGGGCCCTGGAGTGGGTCGACGAGGCACTCGCACGGGAACTGGGCCTGGAGCGGGCGGCGTTGACCGCTCCCTGAGTCGTTCCCCAAGAAGCCGCCTCTTCGAGGAGACACCTCCCGAAAAAGCCACCTCTCCGAGGGGTCACCTCCACACCCGGCACCCCGTTACGGCGTCGCCCCGTCAGGCCACCCGCTCGATCCGCATCTTGATGTCGTCCGGCGACAGCGCGCCCTTGGCCTCGACATGGTCCCCGGAGGACTCGCCGCGCAGCCGGCGCCCGATCCACGGGACCAGGTACTCGCGTGCCCAGTGCACGTCGTCGCGCCGGACGTCGAGCGTGCCGCGGGGCGGCAGCGGGGGCCAGGGCTGGTCCGGGTCGGCCGGGACCTCGACACCGAGGACCTGGCCGGCGCGGAGCGCCACGCGCGTGTGCCCCTCGGGAGAGAGGTGGAGCCGGTCGCCGTCCCAGGCTCGCCGGTCCTGGACCGTCTTGAGGGACCACAGGTCGAGCACCGGGCAGCCGTACCGGTCGGCGATGGCCCGCACATGTCCGTTGTAGGTGGCGATCTTGCCGCGCAGATGCTTGAGCACGGGCACGCCGCGGGTGTCGAAGCCGGTCGTCACCATGACGGTGCCGACGGCGGCGGTGAGGTCGGCCACCGCGCGTTCGAAGCGCTCGGCGACCTCGTCGGGGTCGGTGCCCGGACGGATGATGTCGTTGCCGCCCGCGGCCAGAGAGACCAGGTCGGGCCCGATCTCCTTGGCCCGGGTGAGCTGGTCGGCCACGATCTGGTCGAGCAGCTTCCCGCGCACGGCCAGGTTGGTGTACTCGAAGTCGCCCTCGGGCCGCCGGTCCGCGAGCAGTACCGCGAACCGGTCGGCCCAGCCGACCATCGCCCCGTCGGGCCCTGGGTCGCCGACGCCCTCGGTGAAGCTGTCCCCCACCGCCACGTACGACCCGATCACTGATCTGTTGTCACTCTTCGAATCGTTAGCCACGGCAACCATAATTCACCCTCGCATGTGACCTACGCGATCGTATTTAGGGGTTGACGGGCGGTGATATAAGCCACTTGTAAAGGGTTGTCCAAAGTCGGAATAACCCTCTGAGCAGGGGCGTTCACCCCGGAACTGCTACGCCCGAAGGCCGGACCCAAGAATCTGGGTCCGGCCTTCGGTTGCGTGAAGCAGGTGTCGGGGCCCGGTGTCAGCCGACGGTGACGCCGTGCGAGCGGAGGTAGGCGACCGGGTCCACGTCCGAGCCGTAGTACGGCGTGGTCCGGATCTCGAAGTGCAGGTGCGGGCCGGTCACGTTGCCGGTCGCGCCGGAGAGGCCTATCTGCTGGCCCTCGGTCACGGTCTGGCCGGCCGAGGCGGACAGCTGCGACATGTGGGCGTACTGCGAGTACTCGCCGTCCGCGTGCCGGATGACGACCTCGTTGCCGTAGGCGCCGTCGTAGGCCGCCGAGACGACCGTGCCCGCGGCGACCGCCTTGACGGTGGTGCCGGTCGGGACGACGAAGTCGACGCCGGTGTGGTAACCGCTGGACCACATGCTGCCCGCGACGCGGTAGCCGGTGCCGATGGTGCCACCGGTCACGGGGAGGGTGTAACCCGAGGAAGTACTGGTGCTGGTGCTGTCGTCGCTCTGCGAGGCCGACGCGCTCTTCGAGGAGGAGGACGACGAAGACGAAGAGCCGGACGACGTCGACGAGTTGGACGACTTGCTCGCGCCCGTCTCGCTGGTCCCGCCCGTCGATGCCTTCTCGCCGAGGGAGAGCTTCAGGCCTGGGTGGATCAGCGACGGGTCGCCGCCGATGGCCTCGCGGTTGTCCTGGTAGAGCTTCTTCCAGCCGCCGGTGACGTCCTGCTCCTCGGCGATCTTCGCAAGCCAGTCGCCGGCCTTCACCGAATACGTCTTGACGCCCGAGGCCTTGGAGACGGTCTTCGCGGTCGCCTTCTCAGAAACCGTCTTCTCGGCCGCCGGAACGGACTGAACTGCCTTTTCCGGAGCGGAAGTCGTGGTCGCGGCATGGGCGCCGGTGGCCCCCATGAGCGGAAGGGCGAGCGCGGCGCCGCCGGTTCCGGCTACGGCCATCGAGCGGGTGAGTCGCTGGGACTTCGGGCGGCGGTGCTTACCCTTCGCGGGCATGACGAATTCCTCTCCGGCGCCTGCGAGGTGAGCTGTCGGGTGCGGGCTGGAGATGCCCGGCCGCGCGCTGGTCGCGGCTAAACCCCAAGCCCGTTCCGGAGACCGGAACAGGCGTCTTACCTGTGGGTCCCCCGCTCCTGCCGCATACGGGTGGGTGTGTGCGGAGTCCGGTCGGCGGCAGGATTGGGCGTCCGTCCGGATTGGTGGCGAACGTAAGCGAGGAAGACGCAAAGGGACAAGCAGGAGGTTCCACGGATTTGCGTTCCTTGTGTTTCCCTGTGGGAATTCACCGTCACCCTCCGTGAATTCCCACAGGACTCAACCCCTCAATTCCCCTGTAAAAGCACGTCAATTACGTGAACATGACGAACGACGCACGGTCACGAATATGACGCTGCTCACGTACACAACTCTCAGGTTCCTTTATTCCAGAGCGAGTTGGAACGAAGGCTGCAATTGGGACAGAGGGATCAGATGCGACGCAGGCGGATAACTGTCGCATCGAGGTCACCACGCAGGCCGGTGCGCAGGCCGTGATGCAACAGGACGGCCCCCCGGTGGACTTCGCCCGTTTCGAGGCATTCGTACGACGCTGTCGGGTCGAGCCCGCGCAGCCGGAGCGCCGGTACGGGCTCGCCGTAATGCTGTGCCTGGAGCAGGGCGAGGACGACGGTCTCGTCGCCGCGCACGTACTGCACGGCGCTGAGTCCACCGCTCGGCGGGCGCAGCCGGTGGAGGTCACCGTGTTGCACGAGCGGCCTGATCTCCTTGTAGAGATCCACCCACCGGCGGGCCTCGGCGAGTTCCTCCTCGGTCCACTCCGAGAGGTCGCCGCCGACGCCCAGCACTCCGGCCATGGCGCTCACGAAACGGAAGCGCAGGCTGCTGACCCGGTTGTTGAGCTGGGTGTTGGGGCTGTCGGTGACCCAGGCGGCCATCACGCGCGCGGGGTGGATCTGGCTGAAGCCGTGCTGGATGGCCAGCCGGTCGAGCGGGTCGGTGTTGTCCGAGGTCCACACCTGGTCCGTGCGGCTCAGGATGCCGAGGTCGATCCGGCCGCCGCCGCCCGAGCAGGACTCGAAGGCCACACCCGGGTGGGCCGCCCGCAGCCGGTCGAACAGGGCGTACAGCGCGCGCACATGGTCGACCCAGAGGCGCTGCGGATAGGCGTCACCGGGCCACCCGGCATCCGTGAAGCAGCGGTTGAAGTCCCACTTCACGTAGTCGATCGGGGCGCTGGAGAGCAGCCCGTCGAGCTGCTCCCAGAGGTACTCCTGGACGTCCTCGCGGGCGAGGTTCAGTACGAGCTGATTGCGGAACTCCGTCCGCTTTCGCCCCTCTTGGTGCTGCACCCAGTCGGGGTGCGCGCGGTACAGGTCGCTGTCCGCGTTGACCATCTCGGGCTCGACCCAGATGCCGAACTGCATGCCCAGCGCGTGGACGCGGTCGGCAAGGGGCTTGAGGCCGGCCGGGAAGCGGTCCGGGTTGGGGGTCCAGTCACCGAGCCCGGCACGGTCGCTGGTGCGCTTCCCGAACCAGCCGTCGTCGACCACGAACAGCTCGACCCCGAGCGCCGCCGCGCGCTGCGCGAGCGTCTCCTGCTGCTCCTCGGAGATGTCGAACTGGGTGGCCTCCCAGGAGTTGTAGAGCACCGGCCGGTCCTGGTCGGCGTCCGGGATGACGTACGTCCGCTGGTAGTCGTGCCAGGTGCGGCTGGCACCCCCAAACCCGGCGTCGCTCCACAGGCCGGCGAAGACGGGGGTCGTGAAGGACTCCCCCGCTTCCAGGAGCAGCAGCCCGGAGTCGTCGTACCCGGCACCGCCGGTGATCTGCACGCGCGCGTCCGGGAGTTGGGCCACGGCGATCCGCCAGGACCCCGACCAGCCGAGGGCACAGCCGTAGACCTCACCGCGCTCCTCGGTCGCGTCCGTGTCGAGCGCGACCCAGGGCAGGTGCTGGTGCCCGGTGTGGCCCCGCCGGCTGCCGATGACCTTCTCACCGTAGGTGAGGTCGGACCGCACCAGCCGCGACTCGGCGGCCCACCGCCCGTGCAGCTGCGACAGCCGCCACCCCTCCCGCTCGGGCAGCGTCCACACGGCGGAGTCGGCGCGCAGCAGCTCCAGCGCCTCGGCCCCGTCGTTGCCGAGGCTCGTCCAGCGCTCCACGACGTCGCCGCGCATCCGGTAGTGCAGCGTGATCGCGAGGCCGGTGTCCCGGAAGCGCAGCCGCAGTTCGTCGCCCTCGGTGTCGTACCGCTCGAAGGTCCATTCCGTGCCGCGGCGCCCGGGGGTGCGCACGGACAGGGCGGGGCGTGCGAAGCGGGGGCCGCCCTCGACGGGGTACTCCTCGCGGCCGTCGAGCGGGGACTCGAAGGAGGAGCCGACGGGCAGCGGGCGGGCGGCGAGCTCCTCTGCGTCGGCGAGTGCGATCGCGGGGCCCCAGTGCAGGTGGAGCAGCTCGTCGTCCTCGGTGAGATGGACGGCGTAACTGCTCGCGGGACCCGACAGCACCCACGTACGGCCGTTCTCGGCGATCTCCAGCATCAGGTTCCTCACAGATTCGAACAAGTCCGCTCAAGCGCCAACATCATCAACGGCGGGAGGCCTGTGAGGCAACGCCTGTGGACAACTCATTGCCTGTCGGACCCATGTCGTATCGTCGAGAACGTGCCCGCCGGTGAGCCGCGTCGTCGGGCCGAGTGGGAGGAGTCCTCGTGACGCAGCAGATTCCGTCGACCGAGCCGGAGTTGTCCGGAGTGCGCAATTTCCGGGACGTGGGCGGACTTCCGACGGTGGACGGACGGCGGGTGCGGCACGGGGTGCTGTTCCGCAGCGGCCACCTCGCGCACGCGACCGAGGAGGACGCCGCGTTCCTCGACTCGCTGGGACTGCACACGATCTTCGACTTCCGCAACGCGTCGGACCAGAAGCTGGAGGGTCCCGACGTCGAGCTGCCCGGTGTGCGCAATGTGAATCTGCCGCTGAGCGACCCGGCGGACGGCTCCGAGTTCTGGAAGATGGTCCGCGACGGCGAGATGGACCAGCTGCGCGAGATCCTCGGCGGCGACAAGGGCGCGAACCGGATGATCGCCTCGTACCGCACGATCATCAAGGAGCGCACCGCCGAGCACTCCCAGGTGCTGCGCTCGCTCGCGGAGGACAGTGTTCCCGCGCTGATGCACTGCGCGGCGGGCAAGGACCGCGCGGGCCTGTCGATAGCCGTGACGCTGCTCGCCGTGGGCGTGGAGCGCGAGGCGATCGTGGCCGACTACCTGGAGTCGAACGCGAAGCACCGCCGCTACAAGGTGCGCCGCAGCGGCTCCTCCGCCTCGGCCTACTCCCCCGAGGTGATGGAGCTCCTCAGCCCCCTCTTCGACGCCCGCGCCGAGTATCTGACGACGGCCTTCGAGACCGTCGAGGAAACCTGGGGCGGCGTGGACGCCTACCTGGAACAGGGACTCGGGATCACCCCGGAGATCCGGGAGCGGCTGCGCGAGCGCCTGCTCGACTGAACCGGACCTGGTGAACCGGCCGCCGCGGCCGGCTACTTGGCGCCTACGGAGAACAGCAGGTAGATGAAGGCCGCGAAGACGTGGCCGACGGCGATGTAGATGATGAGCCGCACCCACAGGGCGCGGGGGAACTTGTCCTCGATGTTGTTGCCGCTCATGGCGTCTCTCCGGTGATCGGGCCCAGGCACAGGGTGGCCGTGGGGCTCTGCAGCAGGGTGTGGACGAACAGGACCTCGACGCCGTCCTCGTCGGCGGCGGCGAGGCGGTGCGGGGTGAGCGAGTCGAAGTGCGCGCTGTCGCCCGGCGCGAGGAGGTGCGCGGTGTCGCCGAGGCGCAGGCGCAGCCGGCCCTTGAGGACGTACAGCCACTCCTCGCCGGGGTGCACGCGCACGATGTCGCCCTGGGAGCCGCGCGGGATGCGCACGCGCAGCGACTGCATCCCGCGGCCCGGGGCGCCTGCCTGCCAGTAGGTCCAGCCGCCCGCCCAGGTCGGTTCCATGTCGGCGGCGCGGACTACGGCCTCCCGGTCGGTGACCGTCTCACCGAGCAGATCCGAGACTGTCGTACCGTAGATGCGGGCGAGCGCGAGCAGCATCGGCAGCGAGGGCTGGCGTTGCCCGGTCTCCAGACGGGAGAGATGGGCGGGCGAGAGTCCGGCCGAGCGGGCGGCGACCTCCAGGGTGAGGGAGGCGCGGCGGCGCAGGGCCCGGAGCTGTGGTGCGACGGTGGCCGGCAGGTCGTCGACCGGCCCGGCCGACGGTTCCGGCTCGGTCTCGGGAGAGCTCATGCTCTCCATTCAGCCGCAGGCTTGCCCCCGAGGCAAATTCCTTGCCTCAGAGGCAAAAACCCGCGACACCCACCCTCGGCACCCGGCAGAAACCCCTACCGGTTGGCCACCGCCTGCTTCACGAGCGTCTTGCTGAAGTCCCACATCAGCCCGCCACCGCTGTGCGCGTCGTCCATCACGGCGGTGAAGGCGTCCACGAACCGTTCCACCTCACGCTCGCCGATGATCAGCGGCGGGATGAGCTTGATGACCTCCAGGTGGTCGCCGGAGACCTGGGTGAGGATGCGGTGCCGCTGGAGCAGCGGCACGACCACCATCTGTGCGAACAGGCCCTTGCGCGCGGCCTGCAGCATGGTCCAACGGCTGCGCAGCTTCAGCGACTTGGGCCTGCCGAACTCGATGCCGATCATCAGGCCCCGGCCGCGGACGTCGGCGAGCAGCTCGTACTTGTCGACCAGCGCGGCGAGCCGGGACCTCAACTGGTCCCCGGTGGCACGGGCGTTGGCGACGATCTGCTCGTTCTCCATGACCGACAGCACGGCGAGCCCGGCCGCCATGGCCTGGGCGTTGGACCCGAAGCTCGCCGAGTGGACCAGCACCCGGTCCATGGACGAGTAGACCTTCTTGAAGATCCAGTCCTTGCCGAGGGTCGCGCCGACCGGCACATAGCCGCCCGACAACGCCTTGGCCACGCACACCAGGTCCGGCTCCACGCCCTCCTCGTGCTGGTAGGCGTAGAAGTCGCCGGTCCGGCCGAGACCGGTCTGCACCTCGTCCGCGATGAGCAACGCCTTGTGCTGGTGCAGGAGTTCCTGCGCGGCGCGCAGATAGCCGGGCGGCGCCTCGTGCACACCCTTGCCCTGGATCGGCTCGACGACGAGGGCGGCGACGTCGCCCTTCTTCAACTCCCGTGCCAGGGCATCGAGATCGCCGAGCGGTACGGCCGTGTCCGGCAGCAGCGGGGCGAAGCCGTCCCGGAAGCCGTCCTCGCCGTTGACCGAGAGCGAGCCGGTGGTCAGGCCGTGGAAGGCATGGTCGCAGTACAGAACACGGGGTTTCCCGGTGGCGTACCGGGCGAACTTGAGCGCGGTCTCGACCGCCTCCGTACCGCTGTTGCCGAAGAACACCCGGTCCAAGTGCGGGCTGTGGGTGAGGAGTTGCTCGGCGAGCAGGCCGGGCAGCGGCTGGCAGTCGAAGCGGGTGAGGTCGGCGAGCTGGGCGTCGAGGACGTCGTGCACCGCCTTGCGGACGACGGGGTGGTGGCGGCCCAGGCCCATCACCCCGAATCCGGCGAGCATGTCGAGGTAGTCGTTGCCGTCGGCGTCCCAGAAGTAGGCGCCCTCGCCCCGCTCGTAGACCTTGTCGAAGCCGATGGTGTGCAGCATGCGCGGGAGCTGGTGGTTCAGGTACTTGGTGTGCAGCTCGTAGCGCTCGGCTCCGCGCTCGGCCAGCAGCGCGGTGAGGTCGAACTCCTTGGTCATTCGGGTTTCTCCTTGGCTGTGCCGGCGTTCGCGTCCTTGACCGCCAGGCTTGCGCTGATCCGTCCGGCGACCTCGACGGGTGTGAGGCCGATGTCGGCGAGCACCTCCCCGCGTTTGGCGTGCGCGAGGAACTGTTCCGGGATGCCGAACCGCCGTACGGGGACGTCGACTTCGGCATCTCCGAGCGCCAGCGCCACGGCGGCGCCGACGCCGGAGGCACGGCTGTTGTCCTCGACGACGGCCACCAGGCGGTGTTCGGCGGCGAGGCCCGGGAGTGCCGGATCGACGGGTTTGACCCAACGGGGGTCCACGACCGTGCAGTTGATGCCCCGGGCTTCGAGGAGCTCGGCGGCCTGGAGGCAGACGGGCGCCATCACGCCCACGGCGACGAGCAGTACCTCGGGGGTCTCCGGTCCCCGGTGCAGGACGTCGAGGCCGCCCACGCGGTCGATCGCGGGGATCTCCGGTCCGACCGACTCCTTCGGGAAGCGGACCAGGGTAGGCGCGTCGTCGACGGCGACCGCTTCCCGTAGCTGCGCCCGGAGTTGGTCGGCGTCACGCGGCGCGGCGATGCGCAAGCCCGGCACCACCTGGAGGATGGACATGTCCCACATGCCGTTGTGTGACGCTCCGTCAACCCCGGTCACCCCGGCGCGGTCCAGGACGAACGTCACCCCGCAGCGGTGCAACGCCACGTCCATCAGGAGCTGGTCGAAGGCGCGGTTGAGGAAGGTGGCGTAGACGGCGACGACGGGATGCAGCCCGCCGGTCGCCAGACCCGCCGCCGACACGGCCGCGTGCTGTTCGGCGATGCCGACGTCCCACACGCGGTCGGGGAACTTCGCGGCGAACTTGCCGAGGCCGACCGGGTGGAGCATGGCGGCCGTGATGGCCACGACGTCGTCCCGTTCCTCCCCGATGCGCAGGATCTCGTCGCCGAACACGCTGGTCCAGGAAGGGCCGTTGGAGGGGGCGAGGGGTGCGCAGGTGAGCGGGTCCATCACGCCGACGGTGTGGAAGTGGTCCTCCTCGTGGGCGAGGGCGGGTTCGTAGCCGCGCCCCTTCTCCGTGAGGCAGTGGACGAGGACCGGGCCGTGGAAGCGTTTCGCGCGGCGCAGCGCGGACTCGACGGCGCCGATGTCGTGTCCGTCGATCGGGCCGACGTACTTGAGGCCCAGGTCCTCGAACATGCCCTGCGGGGCGAACGCGTCCTTGAAGCCCTTCTTCGCGCCGTGCAGCGACTCGTAGATCGTGTTGCCGACGACCGGGGTGCGCAGCAGGACGCTCTTGCCCCAGGCGAGGACCTGTTCGTAGCTGTCGGTCGTGCGCAGGGTCGCCAGGTGGTTGGCGAGGCCGCCGATGGTGGGCGAGTAGGACCGCTCGTTGTCGTTGACGACGATGATCAGCGGCCGGTCCTTGGCGGCGGCGATGTTGTTCAGCGCCTCCCACGCCATGCCGCCGGTGAGCGCGCCGTCGCCGATGACCGCGACGACATGGCCCTTCTCCCCCTGTACCTGGCGGGCCTTGGCGAGGCCGTCGGCCCAGCCGAGCGCGGTGGAGGCGTGGCTGTTCTCGATGACGTCGTGCTCGGACTCCTCGCGCGAGGGATAGCCGGACAGGCCACCCTTGCTGCGCAGCTTCGAGAAGTCCTGACGGCCCGTCAGGATCTTGTGTACGTAGCTCTGGTGGCCGGTATCCCAGAGGATGCGGTCGGTCGGTGACTCGAAGACCCGGTGCAGCGCGATGGTCAGTTCCACCACACCCAGGTTGGGCCCGAGGTGTCCGCCGGTCCTGGCCACCGCGTGGACCAGGAACTCCCTTATTTCTTCGGACAGTTCGCCGAGTTCCGCCTCGGACAGCGACTTCAGGTCGCGTGGTTGCCGGATGCTCTCCAGAATCGTCACGTCGGGCCCCCTTCGGTCCGTGCTGTTTCAGCTCACGGTGACGGCCGGTTCCCCCGCCGCGACGCCGTCCTGCTCCATCTGTTCGGCGATCTTCATCGCCTCCTCGATGAGGGTCTCCACGATCTTCGACTCGGGCACGGTCTTGACGACCTCGCCCTTGACGAAGATCTGGCCCTTCCCGTTGCCGGAGGCGACCCCCAGGTCCGCCTCCCGCGCCTCACCGGGTCCGTTGACGACGCAGCCCATGACCGCGACGCGCAGCGGCACCTCCATGCCCTCCAGGCCCGCCGTGACCTCGTCGGCGAGCTTGTAGACGTCCACCTGGGCGCGCCCGCAGGACGGGCACGACACGATCTCCAGGCGGCGGGGCTTGAGGTTCAGCGACTCCAGGATCTGGAGGCCGACCTTGACCTCCTCCACCGGCGGGGCGGACAGCGACACCCGGATCGTGTCGCCGATGCCCTCGCTCAGCAGCGCCCCGAAGGCGACCGCCGACTTGATCGTGCCCTGGAAGGCGGGCCCGGCCTCGGTGACCCCGAGGTGCAGCGGATAGTCGCTCTGCGCGGCCAGCTGCCGGTAGGCGTTGACCATCACCACGGGGTCGCTGTGCTTCACCGAGATCTTGATGTCGCGGAAGCCGTGCTCCTCGAAGAGGGACGCCTCCCACAGGGCCGACTCGACGAGCGCCTCGGGCGTCGCCTTGCCGTACTTCTGGAGCAGACGGCGGTCCAGGGAACCGGCGTTGACCCCGATGCGGATCGGCGTGCCGTGGTCCTTGGCGGCCCGCGCGATCTCCTTGACCTTGTCGTCGAACTGCTTGATGTTGCCGGGATTGACGCGAACCGCCGCGCAGCCGGCCTCGATCGCGGCGAAGACGTACTTGGGCTGGAAGTGGATGTCGGCGATCACCGGGATCTGCGACTTGCGGGCGATGGTCGCCAGCGCGTCCGCGTCGTCCTGCGTGGGGCAGGCGACGCGGACGATCTGGCAGCCGGACGCGGTGAGTTCGGCGATCTGTTGCAGGGTGGCGCCGATGTCCGACGTACGGGTCGTGGTCATCGACTGGACCGAGACGGGAGCCCCGCCCCCGACCGCCACCGGCCCGACCTCGATCCGTCGCGACACACGTCGCTCGGCGATCGACCGGACCGGTACCTCGGGGACGCCCAAGGAAATGGCGGTCATCGCGTCACTCGCGGTTTCCGGAGACCGTCTCGCGCATGGCGCGCAGCGACTCCTTGAGCGAGCCCATGGTGGCGAGGACGGCGGTCGGCTCGTAGCCGCAGTGCGCCATGCAGTTGGCGCAGCGCGGGTCCTTGCCGCGGCCGTACTTGTCCCAGTCGGTCTCCTCGATCAGCTCCCGGTACGTCGGGACGTACCCGTCGCTCATCAAGTAGCAGGGGCGCTGCCAGCCGAAGAGCGAGTAGTTCGGGATCGCCCACGCGGTGCACGGGAAGTCGACCTTGCCCTCCAGGAAGTCCAGGAAGAGCGGGGAGTGGTTGAGCCGCCACTTGCGCCGGTTGCCGCCCGCGAAGGCCTTCTTGAACAACTCGCGGGTCTGTTCCACGCCCAGGAAGTGCTCCTGGTCGGGCGCCTTCTCGTAGGCGTAGGCGGGCGAGATCATCATCTCGTCGACCTTGAGGTCGTCGTTGAGGAAGTTGAGCACCTCGATGATGGTCTGCGGGGTGTCGGTGTTGAAGAAGGTCGAGTTGGTGGTGACCCGGAAGCCGCGCTTCTTGGCCTCCTTGATCGCCTCGACAGCCTCGTCGAACACACCCTCCTTCGCCACGGACTCGTCGTGCCGCTCGCGCAGCCCGTCGATGTGCACCGCGAAGGCGAAGTACGGGGAGGGCTTGAACTTGTCCATCTTCTTGCGCAGCAGCATGGCGTTGGTGCAGAGGAAGACGTACTTCTTCTTCGCCACCAACTGCCGCACGATCTCGTCGATCTGAGGGTGCATCAGCGGCTCACCGCCGGCGATGGACACCATCGGCGCACCGGACTCCAGCACCGCCCCGACGGCCTGGGCCACCGGCATGCGCTGCTTGAGCACCCCGGCGGGGTGCTGGATCTTGCCGCAGCCCTCGCATGCGAGGTTGCATGCGAAGAGAGGCTCCAACTCCACGATCAGGGGGAACTTGTCCCTCTTGCGGAGCTTCTGTTCAGCCAAGTATGTAGCGACCTTGATTGTCTGGCGCAGCGGCATGGCCATCTGGCTCACCTCCGGGGGAGCAGCAAAGAACGGTGCCATTCGAAAAAAGCGGGAAGAACGGATCGAAGAACGCGGAAAGCCGATATTCCACCGCGCACCGTGCCGATCCGGACGAGTTCATGTTCAGGAGCGTCCACGACCACCCGTACGGCCGCAACCGGGCGCGCGCCCGTACGCACGGCGCTCAGCAGCGTGGCCGCCGACTCCATGTCGACCGCGATTGCGCCGGTCGCGAGCAGATCCGACCGTTCCTGACCGCGGACGATGTGATCGGAGCCGGTCAGGGGGCCGGTGTGGACGGTGCGGCCGGGCAGGGCCCGCACCAGTTCCTTGACGAGCAGCTCGGTACCGACGCACGGAACGGTTCCGCGCGCCTCCCTGGTCTCCTCGGCGACCACCAGGTCGCCGGGGTGCATACCGGGGGCGAGTCCGGCGCAGAAGCCCGTGGCCAGTACGGCGGCCTCGGACAGCGCCGGCTCGGTGAGGCGCCGGGTGACGGCCTCCTCGGCCGCCTGGGGCCCCATCCCCGTCCTGAGGAAGGTGACCGGCCCGTCGGCGCCGGAGCGGTCGCCTGCGCGCAGGGCGAGGCGCTCGATGCCGAGCGCGCAGGCGATCAGCAGCGGCGGTCCGGCGGACTGTCTGCCCATCAGCCCCCCTTGGCCGGGGAGAACGGTGTCTGGGAGAACGGTTCTCCGTGCACGTAGCGCCCGAGCGCGGTGAGCGGGAAGACCTGCCGGTAGAGGTGGTAGTTGATGGAGAAGTCCCACGGGAAGCCCGTGCCGGTGAAGTAGGGCTCGTCCCAGGACCCGTCCTCCCGCTGGGTCGCCGCGAGCCACTCCACACCGCGTTCCACGGCCTTGGAGTCCCGCTCCCCGGCCGCGAGCAGGGCCATCAGCGCCCAGGCCGTCTGCGAGGCGGTGGAGGCGCCCCGGCCGCTCCATTCCTTGGCGTACTTGTAGGAGCGCAGGTCCTCGCCCCAGCCGCCGTCGTCGTTCTGCACGGTCTCCAGCCAGGTGACCGCGCGCCGGATCGCCGGATGCGAGCCGGGGATCCCGGCGGCCGCGAGCGCCGGTACGACGGACCCGGTGCCGTAGACGTAGTTGACGCCCCAGCGGCCGAACCACGAGCCGTCCGGCTCCTGTTCGGCGAGCAGCCACTCGATGCCGCGCCGGGTGCGCGGGTCGTGGGCGAGGCCCTCGACGGCGAGCATCTCGACGACGTGCGCGGTGACGTCCGCCGACGGCGGGTCGATGACCTCGCCGAAGTCGCAGAACGGCAGCCGGTTGGGGAAGGGGCTGGTGTTGTCGACGTCGAAGGCGCCCCAACCGCCGTTCTTCGACTGCATTCCGAGGTTCCAGCGGACCGCGCGTCCGGCGGCCCGGTCGAGGCGCTCCGGGTCGTGATGTCTGACCCGGCGCAGCGCGAGCACGACCTCGGCGGTGTCGTCGATGTCGGGGTAGTTGTCGTTGTGGAACTCGAACGCCCAGCCACCGGGCGGCAGTTGGGGCCGCTTGACCGCCCAGTCGCCGGGGCGGACGATCTCCTCCCCGAGCATCCAGTCGGCCGCCTTGACCAGTTGGGGGTGGTCGGCCGGCACGCCCGCGTCGGCGAGCGCGATGGTCGCGAGGCAGGTGTCCCACACCGGGGACTGGCAGGCCTCGATCATCCGGGCCCCGTCCTCGCGCCAGACCGCGAACCGGTCCAGCGACTCAAGTCCCGCGCGCATCACGGGGTGTTCGAGGTCATAGCCGAGCAGATGCAGGGCGATCACCGAGTACACGGCCGGCGGCTGGATGCCGCCCCAGCAGCCGTCGTTCTCCTGCCGCTCGATGATCCAGCGGCCGGCCGCCTTCATCGCGGCCTTGCGCAGCTTGCGCGGGGCCACCTTGCGGTAGAGGTGCAGCCCCTTGTCGAGCCGCTGGAAGGCGCCGTCCCAACTCGCCACCGGGGCAAGCGGCTTGACCGGGTTCGGGTTGTCCGCGTCGGTGTGCAGTTCGTCGAGCGGGAAGGGCGCGGGCCGTACCGGCCGCTTCGCGGAGACCACCGTCAGCGGCACGATGGTCTGCCGGGCCCAGCATCCGAAGTCGTAGATGTTGAGCGGCACCCAGGTCGGGAAGTACAGGAGCTCCGGCGGGAGTTCGGGCAGGTCGTCCCACTTCCACCAGCCGAACAGCGCGAGCCAGATCCGGGTGAAGACGCGGGCCGCGGCGATCCCGCCCCGCTCCCGGACCCACGCGGACGCCTTCGCCATGTGCGGGGCGTCCGGCGCGTCCCCGGCCAGCCGGAGGGCGACGTACGCCTCGATGGTGGTGGAGAGTTCACCGGGTCCGCCGTAGAAGCTCGCCCAGGTGCCGTCCTCGCGCTGCTCGCCGCGGATGAAGAGTGCGGCGGCCTGGGTCGTCGACTCGTCGCGGATGCCCAGGAACTGACGGAGCAGCAGATCCTCGGCGTCCATCGTGACGTTCGTCTCCAGGTCGCCCTTCCACCAGCCCTGGGCGTCCTGCTGCGAGAGGAGGAAGTCGGTGGCGCGTTGGACCGAGAGCGCGGCGGCGTCGTGCACCCCGGCCGCCACGGGGGTGTTGATGTCGGTTTCGCTGGCCGCGGCAACACGGGGAGGCATGGCCCCGGTGCTTCCGTCGGTCGTCGCTGTCATGGCTTCCCCTTCGTGCAGTGGCATGTCTCTGCTGTGGGTCCGCCGTCGGCCGGTACTCGTATCTTCGCAGCACCGGCCGGCGACTACGCGAGGGCTATTCGACCGATAGTGATCATCTCTTTCGTACGACGACGAAGTCGGCGAGCGCCGTGAACTGCGCCCGAACCCGGTCGGGCATGTCGATGGCGTCGAGGGCCTCGATGGCGATGGTGTGCTGACGGCGTGCCTCTTCGGCGGTCCACTCGCGGCCGCCGGCCTCCTCGATGAGCGCGGCACGGGCCGCGAACTCCTCCTCGGAGAAGTTCTCGAAGTCGCTGCTCTTGGCGTCGGCGGCGAGGATCTCGCCGAGCCGCTCGGAGGCGGGTCCGCCCGCCGCGAGCGCCGCCACCACGGGCAGGGACTTCTTGCGCTGGCGCAGATCGCTCCAGGTCTGCTTCCCGGTGGCCTCCGGGTCGCCCCAGATGCCGAGGAGGTCGTCGACGGCCTGGAAGGCCAGGCCGAGGTGGTGACCGTACTTCTCCAGGATGTCGGCGGTGCGGTCGTCCGCACCGCCGAGCACGGCGCCGATGGAGGAGGCACAGGCGAGCAGGGCGCCGGTCTTGTTGCCCTCCATCTCCAGGCACTCCTCGACGCTGACGCGGTCGCGGTGCTCGTAGGAGATGTCCTGCGCCTGACCGTCGATGAGGGCGCGGGTCGCGGTGGTCAGACGGCGGGTGGCGCGGCCGGCCTCGACGGTGCCGAGCTCCAGCAGGACCTCGTTGGCCAGCGCGAACAGGGCGTCGCCGACGAGGATGGCCTGGGAGGGGCCGTGCACCTTCCACACGGTGTCGCGGTGGCGGCGCTGTTCGTCGCCGTCCATCAGGTCGTCGTGCAGCAGCGAGAAGTTGTGGACCAGTTCGACGGCGACGGCGCCGGGGATGCCGGTCTCGGGCGAGGCGCCGGTGACCTCCGCGGAGAGCACGGCGAGCGCGGGGCGTACGGCCTTGCCGCCGTCGCCGTCCGCCGGGTTGCCCTCGGCGTCGATCCAGCCGAAGTGGTAGGCGGCGACGGTGTCCATGGGGGGAGCCAGGCGGTCCACGGCCGCCCGCAGTACCGGTGTGGCAAGGGTCCGGCCGCGCTCCAGGAGCGCGGACACGTCCACCGCGTCGGCAGCCGTCTCGGCCGGGGGCACAGTGGGCACAGTCTCTCCTCTTGTCGCGGTACCGGAGGTGCGGGGGCCGCCTGCCGCCTGCTGATCGAGCATCACGCCGCCTCCTCGACTTCGAAGAGGTGACGGGGGCGGGGCCGGCCCAGGGCGGCGAGTGCGGCGTCCGCCGCGCTCACCCCACTGCGGACCGCACTCTCCATGGTCGCGGGCCACCCTGTGGCGGTCCACGCTCCGGCCAGGTACAGGCCGGGGGCCTTGGTGCGGGCGCCGGGCCGCAGCCGTCCGACGCCGGGGGCGGGAGCGAACGTCGCCGTGCGCTCCCTGGTCACGAAGAAGTCCTTCACCTCGGCGCCGCGCGCACCGGGCAGCAGCCGCTCCAGCTCGGGCAGGTAGCGCTCCCGCAGCTCGGCCACGGGCGCGTCGATCTCGTCGTGCACGGCGGACTGGGACAGCGCCAGGTACTGGCCGTCCTTCAGCCCGGACGCGTCGGTCCGGTCGAACACCCACTGCACCGGGGTACCCAGCGCCGCGAAGAACGGGCGGGCGAGCACCTTGCGGTCGTAGACGACATGGACGTTGAGGATCGGCGAGTAGTCGATCGACAGCAGCCGCTCGGGCTCGTCGAGGGCGCCGTCGGGCAGCAGATCGTGGGCCTCGCGCTGCGGTACGGCGAGCACGACGGTGTCGGCCTCAAGAGTCTCGCCGGGACAGTGAACGCTCCAACGGCCGTTCTCGTCTGTAGAGATGGAGGTGACGCGTGTACGGAGTTCGGTGCGCACGCCCGCGGAGTCGAGCGCCTTGCGGGCGAGCCGGTCGTGCAGTTCGCCCAGCGGGACGTGTGCCCAGCCGATGTCGGCCGCGCCCGGGTCGGAGAGCAGACCGGTCTTGAACACCATCGCGGCGAGAGCGAGCGAGGAGTCGCCCGCGACCGCGTTGAGGGTGGCGACCCCGACCAGGTCCCACAGTGCCTCGACGGCACGCGCCGACTGACCGTGCGCGGTCAGCCAGCTGCCGAAGTTCTGCGCGTCCAGGGCCGGATCGGCGAGATCGAGCCCTTTGAGCGCGAGCGCGGCACGGCCCACTTTGGCGCGCTCCGCGAACGAGAGATGCGGGTACGTCGCGAGGCTGCGCCCCAGATGCAGCGGCACGGGCAGCGGGTCGCGCCGGAGTCTGCCGAGACGGCGCCCCTCGGGGCGGTTCACGTCGAGTACGGGCACGTCGAGACGATCCTGCAGCGGAGCCAGCGCCGCGCCCTCGATGCGGTCGAGGAACCAGCGGTAGGCGGTGCAGCAGCGCAGGTACACGTGCTGGCCGTTGTCGACGGTGAGGTCGCCGCGCTGGAAGGAGAAGGCGAGTCCGCCCAGGCGCGGGCGGCCTTCGAGCAGGGTGACGCGGACACCGGCGTCGGCGAGCGCGAGGGCGGAGGTGATGCCGGCGAGGCCGCCGCCGATCACGACGGCATGCCGTCCGGCCGGTCCTGTCGCCGGCCCGGCGGGCAGCCCGTCGGGCCGCGTCCCGTCGCTCATCGTGCACTCCCCCCTGCGCGCCCACCGCGGCGCTCGAACCAGCCACGGCAGACCGTTGCAGTCAGGGACGCCGCTTCGCACCGGAGGGTTGCGTGCCGCATTTCTCCGGTGCCGTCACCTTGGCCCACTTTGTCCATCAGGTGCGCCTCCTGAGGGTGCTCCGCGTGACGTGCCGGGCATCCAGACCGGACAGGCCGCGCACGGCGACGTAGGCCTTCTCGCGGCCGGGCAGGGAGACGCGGCCGCGCAGGACGGCCTCCGGCTCGCGCTCGATACGGTCCAGCAGGCGGCGGTAGATGCCGGCCATGGCGGCGACGCAGGCGCCGCTGCGGCGGTCGAGCATGGGGAGCAGCCGGTAGCCCTCGGCGAAGAGAGTGCGGGCCCGGCGCACCTCGAAGTGCACGAGACCCGCGAAGTCGGAACCCTCCGGCGGCGTCGGCCCGTTGAACCCGGCCGAGCAGCCGAATTTCGCGAGATCGTCGGCGGGCAGATAGGTACGGCCGTTCTCGGCGTCCTCGCGGACGTCTCTGAGGATGTTGGTGAGCTGGAGCGCGAGCCCCAGCGTGTCGGCGTACTCCGAGGCGCGCTCGACGCCGCGCGCTCCCGGTTCGGTGCCGAACACGCCGAGCGACAGCCGCCCGATCGCACCCGCGACACACCGGCAGTAGACCTTCAGGTCGTCCCAGGTCTCGTAGGTCTCGCCGCGGACGTCCAGCAGGACGCCGTCGATGAGCTCGTCCAGGCCGTCGAGCGGGACCGGGAAGGCCTCGGCCGTGTGCGCGAGGGCGACCGCGACCGGGTCGGTGTCGTCCTCCTCGACCTTGCCCTCGCGGACCCGGGTGAGCAGCGCCCGGGTGTCCTCCAGGCGTGCCGACTTCACGTCGGTCGGCAGTGTGCCGTCGCCGATGTCGTCGACGCGCCGGGAGAACGCGTACAGCGCCGACATCGCGCGGCGCTTGGGCGTCGGCAGCAGTCTGATGCCGTACGCGAAGTTACGTGCCTGCTGACCGGTGACGGCCTCGCAGTAGCTGTAGGCGGCGAGTACCGGTGCGGACATGTGCGGTGCAGACTCCACGCTGCGGATCACCCCTCTCCTCGCAGAGTCACGCCCACCTCACGCAGCAACTGGATCTTGCCGGGTTTGGGCGGGCCGGGAAGTACGTCGTATTCAGCGGCGACGATCGCTCGGATCGCCGCCCTTCCCCCCGCCACGAACCCCGCGAGCAGCAGCTTCAGTCTGCCGTGGACGCTACCCACCAGGGGGGCGCCTTCATTCAGGAGATCCCGGGCGCGTTCTGCTTCGTATGCAACCAGTGCGCGCACCGATGCGCCCGCGGAGGGCGTGGCGAGATCCGCTTCCTGGACGTGAAAGCGCTTCATGTCCTGGGCGGGCAGGTAGATGCGGTCGTGGCCGAGGTCCTCGGCCACGTCCTGCAGGTGTTCGACGATCTGAAGTGCGGTACAGATCGCGTCGGACAGCCGGACCCGCTCGGGGGTCTCGGTACCGGTGACGCCGAGGACCAGGCGGCCGACCGGGTTGGCGGACAGTTCACAGTAGGCGAGGAGATCGTCGTAGGTCTCGTAGCGCGTGACGAGCTGGTCCTGGCGGTTCGCGGCGATCAGGCCCAGGAAGGGTTCGGGGGTCAGCGCGCACCGGCGGACGGTCGGCTGGAGGCGGCGCAGCAGGGGGTGGCCGGGGGTACCGTCGAAGACGCGGTGCAGATCGGCCTCGAAGGCGTCGAGGAGGAGCAGGCGGTCCTCGGCGTCCACGGGCGACACGCCGAGGAGGCGGGCGTCCGCGCCGCCGGGGGCCAGATCGCCGTCGCCGATGTCGTCGACGAGGCGGGCGAATCCGTACACCGCCATGAGATCGGTGCGCCAGGCTCTGGGCAGGAAGAAAGGCGCCACGGGGAAGTTCTCTCCCGCGGCCTTGTCGAGTGTGCCGCGCTCCGGATCACCGGTGCCGGCGGAGCCGGTTCCCGTCACCGCTCACAGCCAGGGGCGGGGACGGCGCATGCTTCGGTGAGCTGGGGAGTTTCCGTAGCCATTGCCGTCACATCTCCCGTTCTACACTGCCGACCCAATACACACTATTTCGGACACGCCGCCCAGTCGTCCGCACGGTTAAACGCAGGCTTACCCGCAGAAGGGTGTCGCGCATTATCGCCCCACTTGCCGCTATTCGGCACCGGTACAGCTTACGTTGTACAACGCAGCGAGCTTCCTCGGGGTGTCCTGCACATCACAACAACACACCGATTGGCGTCAAGATTCCTTGGGCCGGGCCGAGTTGACGTTTCCTTTGCAGACGCGGAGCCCCGCCGGAACAGTTCCGGCGGGGCCCTGGGAAGCGTTCTGGGCTTTTGCGCCCCTATGCGTGTGGACTACTTGCCCGTGAACTTCTCGTACTCCTTGATGACCTCGTCGGTCGGGCCGTCCATCCGGAGTTCGCCGCGTTCCAGCCACAGCACCCGGTCGCAGGTGTCGCGGATCGACTTGTTGTTGTGACTGACGAGAAACACCGTGCCCGCGGACTTGCGCAGCTCGCGGATGCGCTCCTCGGAGCGGACCTGGAACTTGCGGTCGCCGGTGGCCAGCGCCTCGTCGATCATCAGGACGTCGTGGTCCTTCGCCGCCGCGATGGAGAAACGCAGCCGGGCCGCCATGCCGGAGGAGTAGGTGCGCATCGGGAGGGTGATGAAGTCGCCCTTCTCGTTGATGCCGGAGAAGTCGACGATCTCCTGGTAGCGCTCCCTGACCTGCTCGCGGGACATGCCCATGGCGAGCCCGCCCAGGATGACGTTGCGCTCGCCGGTGAGGTCGTTCATCAGGGCCGCGTTCACGCCCAGCAGCGAGGGCTGGCCGTTGGTGTAGACCCGGCCCTTCTCCGCCGGGAGCAGGCCCGCGATGGCCCGCAGCAGGGTCGACTTGCCGGAGCCGTTCGAGCCGATGAGGCCGACGGCCTCGCCGCGGTAGGCGACGAAGGAGACGCCCTTGACGGCGTGCACCTTGCGCACCCCGCGCTCCTCGCCGCGCTTGACTATGCGGCTGAGGGCGGAGGTGGCGCTGCCCTTGCCGGTCTTGGCGCCGTGCACGCGGTAGACGATGTGCAGCTCGTCCGCGATGACGGTGGGGATCAGATCCTGGGGGGTCTGCTCGACGCTCTGCTCAGCCACGGCCGTACCTCTCCTCCGCCTGCCAGAAGTACACGAAGCCGCCGGCGAACAGGACCACGGCCCAGAAGGTGGCGATGGCCCAGACGTGCGGCGGCAGGTTCGACGAGCCGTAGCCGTCGATGAGCGCGAAGCGCATCAGGTCCATGTAGATGGCGGCCGGGTTCACCTGCAGGATGCGGATGAACACCTCGGAGCGGCCCTCCATCATCGCGCTGATGGAGAACATGACGCCCGACGTGTACATCCAGGTACGCAGGATGAACGGCATCAGCTGGGCGAGGTCCGGGGTCTTGGCGCCCATCCGCGCCACGATCAGCGCGAGCCCGGTGTTGAAGAGGAACTGCAGCAGCAGGACCGGGAGGATCAGCAGCCAGGACAGGCTGGGGTAGCTGCCGAAGCCGACGACGATGATGAACAGCACGAGCATCGAGAACAGCAGTTGCTGGAGCTGCTGGAGCGCGAAGGAGATCGGCAGCGAGGCGCGCGGGAAGTGCAGCGCGCGCACCAGGCCGAGGTTGCCGGAGATCGCGCGGACGCCCGCCATGATCGAGCTCTGCGTGAAGGTGAACACGAAGACGCCGGTGACCAGGAACGGGATGTACACGTCCCTGGACATGCCCCGGCTGGCCTTCAGGATGACGCCGAAGATGAAGAAGTACACGGCCGCGTTCAGCAGCGGCGTGGCCACCTGCCAGAGCTGGCCGAGCTTCGCCTGGCTGTACTGGGCCGTCAGCTTCGCCTGGGAGAAGGCGAGGATGAAGTGCCGGCGTCCCCAGAGCTGGCGGACGTACTCGGCGAGTCCGGGGCGGGCACCGCTCACCGTCAGCCCGTACTTGGCGGACAGTTGTGCCGCTGTGAGGCCTTCGTCGGGCGACGGACGCGGGCTCACCGCGACTCCGCCGTCATGCGTTGTCTCACTCAAGGGTGGATGCCTTCATTTTCGGATTCGTCTTACGACTGTCTTGCGTTCGTCTTACGGAATTGTGCTACAGGAACTGACATGTATCCGCCGCCGGATACGTATCGAGGGGTCGGCCGCGCGTCCCGCGCGCGGGACGCGCACCCCGAGCTTGTCAGATGACCGGAGGACGGCCCAGCCGGGTCAGGCGCCACACCGTACGCCACCGCATGGGCCGGCGCGGTCCGCACGGAGTGGTCCAGCCCTCCTTGAACCCGCCGAACCAGGCCTGCAGCGCCGGGCGCGAGGGGCGGCGCAGGAGGGTGAGGAGCAGCCATACCCCGAGGTAGACGGGGACGAGGGGCGCGGGGAGGTTGCGGCGGGCCAGCCAGACCCGGTTGCGGGCGACCATGCGGTGGTAGACCGCGTGCCGCGAGGGCGCGGTCGTCGGGTGGTACAGCACCATGTCGGACCGGTAGTCGATCATCCAGCCCGCGTCGAGGGCCCGCCAGGCGAGGTCGGTCTCCTCGTGGGCGTAGAAGAACTCGTCCGGGAGTCCGCCGACCTCGGCGAAGACCTTCGTGCGGACAGCGTTGGCGCCGCCCAGGAAGGTGGTGACCCGGGAGGAGCGCATCGGGTCGGAGGCGCGCAGTCGCGGGACGTGCCGGCGCTGGGTGACACCCGTCTCCGGGTCGGCGATGCGGAAGCTGATGATGCCGAGGCGGGGGTCGGCGGCGAAGGCCTGCCGGCACAGCTCGGCGGTGTCGTGCTGGGCGAGGAGCCCGTCGTCGTCGAGGAACATCACTATGTCGACATCGCGACCGGCGGGCCCGAAGGCCTCCAGGCCGATGTTGCGGCCGCCGGGGATGCCGAGGTTCTCGGGCAGTTCTATGGTCCGGACGCCCGCGGGGACGTCCGGCACGGGCGAGCCGTTGCCGACGACCACCGCCTCGACCCGGTCGCCGTCCTGCTTGGCGACCGAGTCGAGCAGCGCCCGCAGTTCGTCGGGGCGGTTGCCCATGGTGATGATCACCGCGCCGACCTTCATGCCGCTCACTTCAGCCTGCTCGACGCGAGGATCGACACCAGGTGCAGCAGGGTCTGGAGCAGCGCGATGCCGGCGAGTACGGCGACGCCGAGCCGCGAGTAGAACAGGTCGCCGCGCATCTGGTCCACGATCGCGAGGACCAGGATCAGCAGGGACGCCTCGATGCCGAGGATCAGCCGGTGGAACTTGAAGGCGGCGGCGGCCCGGCGGGCCAGCGCCATCCCGGAGGAGCGCATCTCGGCCGCGGACTCCTGGACCGGTGCCTTGCCGGTCTGGTGCCGGGCGACGCCGACCAGGTCGGTCTCGGCCTTGATGAGGATCGCGCCGAGCGCGGCCAGCGTCCCGAGGAAGGCCCACAGCCAGTCGATACGGCCGCTGCCCCACAGGTCGGCGGCGCGCAGCCCGAAGCCGACGAGCACGGCGGCGTCGGTCAGGTAGGCGCCGACCCGGTCGAGGTAGACCCCCGCAAGGGAGTACTGCTTGCGCCAGCGGGCGATCTCGCCGTCGACGCAGTCCAGCAGCAGATACATCTGGACGCACACCACGCCGAGCACGGCGCCCGTGATCCCCGGCACCAGCAGCGCCGGGGCCGCGAGCACCCCGAAGACGGTCATCAGGTACGTGAGCTGGTTGGGCGAGACCCTGGTGTTCACCAGGTAGCGGTCGACCCGCAGAGACACCTCACGCATGTAGAGGCGTCCCATCCAGTGCTCACCGCTGCGCCGGTCCTTCACCCCTGCGGGGTGGACGACGGGACGGAGTTCAGCTACCGATGGCCTTGACATAGTCGGTGTACATGTCCTTGATCTGGTCGGTTTTCAGGTCGAGGTGTTCGAGGATGGTGTAGCGGCCGGGACGGGTCTCGGGGGCGAACTCCACGGCGCGGACGAACTCGTCCACCGTGAACCCGATCTCCTCCGGCAGCACGGGCAGTCCGTGCCGGCGCAACACCTCGGCCATGTAGGCCGATTCCTCGTGGGCTCCGCGCAGGTACATCGCGAAGGCCGCGCCCAGTCCGCACTGCTCGCCGTGGGCGGCCGCGCGTTTGGGGAAGAGCAGGTCGAAGGCGTGGTTGATCTCGTGGCAGGCACCGGAGGCCGGGCGGGAGTCCCCGGAGATCGACATGGCGACACCGGTGAGGACCAGCGCCTCGGCGAGCACCTGGAGGAAGGCGTTGTCGCCGACCCCGCCGGGGTGCCGCAGCACGGCCTCGCCCGCCTGCCGGGCCATGGCCGCGGCCAGCCCGTCGATCTTCTCGTCCTTGACGCGGTTCGCGAGTTCCCAGTCCGCGATCGCGGAGATGTTGGAGATCGCGTCCCCGATGCCCGCCCGCACGAAGCGGACCGGTGCCTCGCGGATCACGTCCAGGTCGATGACGACCGCGATCGGGTTCGGCACGCCGTAGGAGCCGCGGCCCGCGTCGTTGTCGAGGGTGGCGACCGGCGAGCACAGGCCGTCGTGCGCGAGGTTCGTCGGTACGGCGACCAGCGGCAGGCCGATGCGCGCCGCGGCGAACTTGGCACAGTCGATGATCTTGCCGCCGCCGAGGCCCACGACCGCGTCGTAGTGACCGGCCTTCATGTCGCCGGCCAGCCGGATCGCGTCGTCGAGGGTGCCGCCGCCGACCTCGTACCAGGTGGCGCCGGGCAGACTCGGCTCCAGGCGTGCGCGCAGCCGCGCGCCGGAGCCGCCGCTGACGGCGACCGCGAGCCGGCCGGAGTGCGAGATGCGCTGGTCGGCGAGGACGCAGGCCAGGTCGTCGAGGGCACCCGGGCGGATGTCGACGACGACGGGCGAGGGGATCAGCCGGGTCAGTACAGGCACGCGATCTCCCGCCCCTTGGCCAGATCGTCGTGGTTGTCGATCTCGACCCACTTGATGTCGCCGATCGGGGCCACGTCGATCCGGAAGCCGCGGTTCACGAGCTCCTGGTAGCCGTGCTCGTAGAACTGCTGCGGGTCGGTCTCCCACACCGTCTTGAGCGCGTCGGCCAGCTCGGACATGGCGTCGCCCTCGATGAGGGTGACGCCGATGTACTCGCCGGTCGCCTCGGCCGGGTCCATCAGCTTGGTGATCTTCGTCATGCCCTTGGCGGGGTCGACGACGACCTTCATCTCCTCGTCCGCGAGGGACTTGACGGTGTCGAGGGCGAGGATGATCCGCTTGCCCTCGCCGCGCGCCGCGAGCAGCGTCCGTTCGACGGAGACCGGGTGGACGGTGTCGCCGTTGGCGAGGATCACGCCGTCCTTGAGGGCGTCACGTCCGCACCACAGGGAGTAGGCGTTGTTCCACTCCTCGGCCTTGTCGTTGTCGATGAGGGTGAGCTTGAGGCCGTACTTCGCCTCAAGGGCCGCCTTGCGGTCGTACACGGCTTCCTTGCGGTAGCCGACGATGATCGCGACCTCGGTCAGACCGATCTCGGCGAAGTTGCCGAGCGTCAGGTCCAGGACCGTGGGTTCGCCCTCTATGCCCGCGGGCCCCACCGGCACCAGAGCCTTGGGAAGGCTGTCGGTGTAGGGGCGCAGACGCCGTCCGGCGCCGGCCGCCAGCACGAGGCCGATCATGCGGGTTCTCCTTCATCGTGTACGGCGGGTGCCCCTGCGGACACCCAGAAGCGGATGCTCTCGACGAGCACCAGCAGGGCCACGGCCACGGCGAGGACCGTGAGCGCGACCGTGAACTGCGACGCGGTGAGCGCGGCGGCGAGAACGGTGACGAGCAGCGTCCGCCCTTCCTGCCCCCCTATGACGCGCACCAGCCAGGCCGGGGGCGCCCCGGCGTTGCCGCGGATGCGGTACACCGTGTCGTAGTGATGGTAGGCGACGGCGGCCACCAGGCCGAAAGCCGCCGGAAGCGCTCCGTTCACCTCCGCTTCAGCCGCGAGGATCAGGACGGTGCAGTATTCCGCCGCCCGGAAGAGCGGGGGGACCAGCCAGTCGAGGGCGCCCTTGAGGGGACGGGACAGTGCCTGCCCGGCGGCGATCGCGTAGACGACGGCACCCGCCACGGGGGCCCAGGTGACCCCGGAGAAGAGGGCCGCCACGAGAACCGCCGTACCGGCGAGCGCGATCAGGAACGGCGCACCGAGGCGGGCGGGGCTCACGCGGGCCACGGCCGACGCGATCGGCCCGTTGTCCGCGAGGTCCGCCAGCGCCTGTGCCGCCCGGTCCGTGCGCCGCGCCTTGCGGGTCAGTGAGCGCAGCACCCGGCCCGCCGTCGTGTACGTCGCCGCGAAGGCGCAGCCGACGAGGAGGACGTAGAAGGTGATGCGGGGGGTCGTCGCGGCCGTGAGGACGGCGATCATCGCCCATCGTTCGCCGATGGGCAGCACTATCATCCGGCGCACCCAGACCGTCCAGCCGACGCTGTCGAGCTTGTCGGAGAGGGCGGCGGTGGGGCTGGTGTTGGCGGTGGCGTCGTGGTTGGCCTCGTTGAACGAGAAGTCCACGACGTGCCGGCAGGTCTGCAGGATCATCGCGCCGAGCGCGAGCGCCCACACGTCGTCGCCGCCCCGGGCCGCTCCGAGCGCCAGGCCGGCGTAGTAGGCGTACTCCTTGGCGCGGTCGAAGGTGGCGTCGAGCCAGGCGCCGAGCGTCGAGTACTGCAGGGCGTAGCGGGCGATCTGTCCGTCGACGCAGTCGAGGACGAAGGAGCAGAGGAGCAGTACGCCGGCCACGACGTAGCCGCCGCGGGTGCCGGTGGCCGCGCTGCCCGCCGCGATGAGCGCGGTGAGCAGGGACGCGGTGGTGACCTGGTTCGGGGTGAGGCCGCGGCGGGCGCACCAGCGCGCGATGTAGCGGGAGTACGGGCTGATGAAGTGGGTGGTGAAGAAGCCGTCGCGGGACTTCACGGCCGACTTCAGGCGTACGGCCTCGTCGTCTACGGCGGCGACGGCCTGCCGTGCCTCGTTGCGGGCCTGCGGGTCGGCGGGGACCGTGGCGACGAGGCTGCCCAGCTCGGGGCGGTGCACGGCGCAGCCGTCGGCGTCGAGGGCGGTGACGACGCGGTCGGCGAGGTTGTCGAGGAGGGTCGTACCGCCGCCCGCCGAGTGCTCGCGGGCCACCGCGCGGGTCAGCGCCTGACGGCCGGCCGGCTGCGCGGTGACGGCGCCCGGTACCGCGGCGAGCGGGAAGCGGGGGTCGGTGAGGCCGAGGCGCAGCGCGTGCGGGTGGCCCACGAAGCGGGCGTCCACGACGGCGACCCGCTGGTCACCGGGGACCGCCGCGAGGAGCGTCTCCGCCTCGGTGGTGTCGGCGGCGGTCCGGACGTCGAAGCCGAGCGACCGCAGATCGGTCTCGATCGACGATCCGGGGACCGGCTGACCGGTGAGGATGGCGGTCGGCAACCGAACTCACTCCCTGGGTCCGACGCTCGGGCGCCGGTCATGTGCATGGTGGTGGCGCCCTTCGGGTGGCACCCGGGCGGCATGTCGGCAGAGGCTATCGGATGCTCTCAAGCCCGTGTTCACCGGCCGTTCATGGCCTGATCAACACGGTCTGCCAGCGCCTCCGCCGAGATCATCATCGGGGATTCGGGGCCCGCCCGACAAACCGCACCCGTCAGACCGGGCATCGCGGGACATTGCGGAGGCCCTCTCCGTATCGACATAGGGTGAATGCCCATGACATGGCTGATCACCGGCGGAGCCGGATACATCGGGGCGCATGTGGCACGGGCGATGGCGGACGCCGGGGAACGTGTCGTCGCCCTGGACGACCTCTCGGCGGGACACCCCGCACGCCTTCCTACGACCGTCCCGCTCGTCCACGGTTCCTCCCTGGACGGCGACCTCCTGAAGCGGGTGTTCGCCGAGCACGGGGTGACCGGGGTCGTGCATCTCGCGGCACGCAAGCAGGTCGCCGAGTCCGTGGCGCGGCCGACGTACTACTACCGGGAGAACGTGGGCGGCCTGGCGACCCTCCTGGACGCGGTCGCCGGCGCGGGCATCGAGCGGTTCGTGTTCTCGTCCTCGGCGGCGGTCTACGGCGACCCGGGCGTCGACCTGATCACCGAGGACACCCCGTGCGCGCCGGTGAACCCGTACGGCGAGACCAAGCTCACCGGTGAGTGGCTGGTCCGGGCGGCGGGCGCGGCGCACGGCATCGACACGGTGTGCCTGCGCTACTTCAACGTGGCGGGCGCCGCCGCCCCCGAGCTGGCCGACACGGGCGTCTTCAACATCGTCCCCATGGTCTTCGACCGGCTCACCCGTGACGAGGCCCCGCGGATCTTCGGCGACGACTATCCGACACCGGACGGCACCTGCGTCCGCGACTACATCCATGTCGCGGATCTCGCGGAGGCCCACCTGGCGGCGGCCCGGCGGCTGTCCGACGGCGGTGCGAGCGGCGACCTGACGGTCAACATCGGCCGTGGGGAAGGGGTTTCGGTCCGTGAGCTGGTCACGGTGATCGGCGAGGTCACCGGGGACCGGCGGCCGGCCGTCGTCGAGGGGCGGCGTCCCGGGGACGCGCCGCGCGCGGTCGCCTCCGCCGAGCGGGCCGCCGTGGAGCTGGGATGGACGGCTCGGCGTGGGGTGCGGGAGATGGTCGGGTCGGCGTGGCAGGGGTGGCGACTGCACCACGCCAAGTGAACTTAGGCTGCCCTGACCTGCGATTTGTTTGCGCAGGTCAGGGCACATGACAACGGTGTTCAGTGCCGCGTTGCCCGATACCCCCCACCCGTAGTTCACTGGGGCCCCGGGCAGTAATCAGGAGGGCGGCATTTCATGGGGGCAGGGCACGACCACGGGCACTCGCACGGCGCTCCCGTCACCGGTACGGCGGCGGCCGCGTACCAGGGCAGGCTGCGGATCGCGCTCGGGATCACGATCACCGTGATGGTGGTCGAGGTCGTCGGCGGACTGCTCGCGGACTCCCTCGCGCTCATCGCGGACGCGGCCCACATGGCGACGGACGCGCTGGGCCTCGGCATGGCGCTGCTGGCGATCCACTTCGCGAACCGGCCGGCCGTCGGCAACCGCACCTTCGGTTACGCCCGCGCGGAGATCCTCGCCGCGCTCGCCAACTGTCTGCTGCTGCTCGGCGTCGGCGGCTACGTCCTGTACGAGGCGGTCCAGCGGTTCGTCACGCCGGCCGACACCGAGGGCGGGCTGACCATCGTGTTCGGCCTGATCGGCCTGGTCGCGAACATGATCTCCCTCACGCTGCTGGTGCGCGGCCAGAAGGAGAGCCTGAACGTGCGGGGCGCGTTCCTGGAGGTGGCCGCGGACGCGCTGGGCTCCCTGGCGGTGATCATCTCGGCCGTGGTGATCCTGACCACGGGCTGGCAGGCGGCCGACCCGATCGCCTCCCTCGCGATCGGCCTGATGATCGTGCCGCGCACGCTGAAGCTGCTGCGCGAGACCCTGGACGTGCTGCTGGAGTCGGCTCCCAAGGACGTCGACATGCAGGACGTGCGCACCCACATCCTGGCCCTGGACGGGGTCGAGGACGTCCACGACCTGCACGCGTGGACGATCACCTCGGGCATGCCGGTGCTCTCCGCGCACGTCGTCGTCCGCTCGGACGTGCTGAACGCCATCGGCAACGAGAAGATGCTCCACGAACTCCAGGGCTGCCTCGGCGACCACTTCGACGTGGAGCACTGCACCTTCCAGCTGGAGCCCCGCGGACACGCGGAGCACGAGGCGAAGCTGTGCCACTGACGTTCCCATGAGGCTCGCACGAGGTCCGTATGAGCCCCGTACGGCCCGTACAGCTTCCGCGCTGACAGAAATCGACCGGTTTCGACGGCGTGCGGCCCGTCGCCGCGCGCCCGTGTCCTCAGTCCCGCGCCCCACCCCCCGACGGTTCCGCCGTCGCCGCGCCGGGCACGATGAACTGCCGGGAGTGCCGGATTCGTACGGCAGACTTGGCCTTGAGGACCGATGTGAAGGATGGGTATGCCGACCACACCTGCCACCGCGACGCACAACTCGTCGAACGGCACCGCTGACGCGATCTTGCTCGAACTGGTCGACGAGAGCGGCGTGACGATCGGCACCGCCGAGAAGCTCACCGCCCATCAGCCGCCGGGGCAGCTGCACCGGGCCTTCTCCGTCTTCCTCTTCGACGAGCAGGGCCGGCTGCTGCTCCAGCAGCGGGCGCTCGGCAAGTACCACTCCCCCGGTGTGTGGTCCAACACCTGCTGCGGTCACCCCTACCCCGGCGAGGCGCCCTTCGCGGCGGCGGCCCGGCGGACGTACGAGGAGCTGGGGGTGTCCCCGTCGCTGCTCGCGGAGGCGGGCACGGTGCGCTACAACCACCCGGACCCGGACTCGGGCCTGGTGGAGCAGGAGTACAACCACCTCTTCGTCGGCATGGTGCAGTCGCCGCTGCGGCCGGACCCGGAGGAGGTGGGCACGACCGCGTTCGTGACCCCCGCCGAGCTGGACGAACGGCACGCGAAGGACACCTTCTCGTCCTGGTTCATGACGGTGCTGGACGCGGCCCGTCCAGCGGTCAGGGAGCTGACGGGCCCGTCCGCGGGCTGGTGACCTCCTCGGCTACGGCACCTGCGCGGGCTTGAGCGGCAGGGCGGCCCAGATCACCTTGCCGCCGCTCGCCGTGTGCTCGACGTCGCAGACGCCGCCCGCCTCCCGGGTCACCTCGCGCACCAGGAGCAGTCCCCGGCCGCCGGTCTCGTCATGGTCGGCCACCAGGGCGGTCGGGCGGTAGGGGTGGTTGTCCTCGACGGACACCCGCACCCACTCGGCGCCGACGGCGACCTCCACGGCGAGGGTCGGCGACAGCAGCACCGCGTGCCGGACCACGTTGGTGACCAGCTCGGAGACGATCAGCAACAGCCCCTGCAACACCTCGTCCGAGAGGGGCACGCCCTGCCGGAAGAGCAGGTCCCGTACGGCGTGTCGCGCCTGTGGGACGGAGGCGTCGACTGCGGAGGCGGTGAACCGCCAGACTCCCTCGTACGGCAGCGGATCCGGCGGGGCGGGGACGGGATCCGGGGGATCGTCTCTGCCGCCTTCTGGGCGCGGGCCTGACCCACGCCCGTGGTTCTCCATCGTCCGGTCGCCACCCTTGCGCTCGATTGTCACCACCCGACGAGTGTTGGCGTGGACCCGCGCCACCCCGGATGACTGAACAGAAGTCAGCAGTTATCGGACGCTTTCCGATCGTTTCCATGCGGCCCGGTCGACTGTGGGATCGCCTCTGTTCCTCTCGTGCGACTTCGCGAACTCTTCGGGTTGTACGTAGCATCCGGCGCATGGAGCCCCGCCTGCTGCACGACGTCACCGACTCGGTCGCCACCGTCGTCGTCCACCACCCCGGCAAGCGCAACGCGATGACCGCCGAGATGTGGCGCTCGCTGCCGCCGCTGCTCGACACCCTGGCCGCCGATCCGGCCGTACGGGCGCTCGTGCTGACCGGTGAGGGCGGGACGTTCTGTGCCGGGGCCGACATCTCGACGCTGCGGGGGTCGGCGGGTGAGGCGCAGGGGCTGGCGGTGCTCGCGGAGGAGGCGCTCGCGGCGTTCCCGAAGCCGACGTTGGCGGCGATCCGCGGTCATTGTGTGGGCGGCGGTGCGCAGTTGGCGGCGGCCTGTGATCTGCGCTTCGCCGAGGAGGGCGCGCTGTTCGGGGTGACTCCGGCGAAGCTCGGGATCGTGTATCCGGCGTCCGCCACCCGGCGGCTGGTGTCGCTGGTGGGTCCCGGGACCGCCAAGTACCTGCTGTTCTCGGGCGAGTTGATCGACGCGGAACGGGCGCTGCGTACCGGGTTCGTCGACGAGCTGCTGCCCGAGGGCGAACTCGCCAAGCGGGTCGCGGAGTTCACCCGGGTGCTGGTCTCCCGCTCGCAGTTGACGCAGGCGTCGGCGAAGGAGTTCGCCAACGGGCTTACGGACAGGGACGGTTACTGGGCCGAGCAGGCGCGCGGCAGCGGCGACACCGCGGAGGGCGTCGCCGCGTTCCTGGAGCGCCGGGCGCCGCGCTTCACCTGGACTGCGTCAGGGACCACTCCAGGGACTGCCTCAGGTACTACTTCAGGATGAAACGGCTGCTCGCGCGGAACCTCTCGACGAGGTGCGCGGGCGCCTTCTCCGGGGACCCCGCGTCGTAGGGCGGTTGCGGGTCGTACTCGGTCAACAGCTGTACGGCCTGGGCATGTTCGTCGCCCGCGATCCGGCCGAGCAGGGTGAGCCCCATGTCGATGCCGGAGGAGACACCGGCCGCGGTGACGTACTTGCCGTCGGTCACGACCCGCTCCCCCGTGGGTTCCGCGCCGAACTGCTTCAGGTGGTCCAGGGCGAGCCAGTGGGAGGTCGCGCGGCGGCCCTGGAGCAGTCCCGCGGCTGCAAGCAGCAGGGAGCCCGTGCACACCGAGGTCGTCCAGGTGCTGGTGGCGTCGGCGGTGCGCAGCCAGTCCAGGAGGGTCGCGTTCTCCATCTGCGGGGTCTGGCCGGGGCCGCCCGGGACGACCACGATGTCGGGGTTCGGTACGTCGGCGAGGGTGCGGTCGGCGACGAGTGCCAGGTTTCCGGTCTCGTTGCGGACGGGGCCGGTCCGCTCGGCGACGAAGACGGTCTCCGAATCCGGGAGGCGGCCGAGGGTCTCGTAGGGGCCTACGGCGTCCAGGGCGGTGAAGCGGTCGAAGAGGACGATGGCGATCTGCATCGGGGCCTTTCGTGTTCGGGGTCCGGTCTTCAGCGGGTCGGTGTTGCCCGTGTGCTCTGTGTCGGGTGGAAGCGGCGGCGGTACTCGGCCGGGGCCGTGCCGAGGGTCTTGAGGAAGGCTCGGCGCATGGACTCGGGGGTGCCGTAGCCGCTGGCTCGGGAGATCTCCTCGACGCCGTCGCCGGTGTCCTCCAGGAGGCGGCGGGCGTGTTCGAGGCGGACGCGGTCGACGTAGCGGCCGGGGGTCATGCCGGTCTCGGACTGGAAGGCGCGGGTGAAGTGGCGGGGCGAGAGGCGGGCGCGGGCGGCGAGGGAATCGACGCTCAGGTCGTCGCCGGGGTGCTCGGTGATCCACTGCTGGACCTCGCGGAGGGGCTCCCGCTGGGCCGTCTGGGCGGCGAGCTGGGCGCTGAACTGGGCCTGGTTCCCCGGCCGGCGCAGGAACACGACCAAGTGGCGGGCGATGGTCAGCGCCGTGTCCCGGCCCAGGTCCTCCTCGACCAGGGCGAGGGCGAGATCGATGCCCGAGGTGACACCGGCCGAGGTGGAGACGGGTCCGTCGCGGACGAAGATCGGGTCCGGGTCGACCTCGATCGTGGGATGGTCGCGGGCGAGTTTCGCGCAGTACGACCAGTGCGTGGTGGCCCGGCGACCGTCCAGGAGGCCCGCCTCGGCGAGCAGGATCGCCCCGGTGCACACGGAGACCAGCCGCTCCGCGCGCGGCCCGTGTGCGCGCAGCCAGTCGGTCACGCGCGGGTCCGGGCCGCGCGTGCCCGGGCCGCCGGGGACGAGGAGCGTGTGCGGGGCGGGCGCGTCAGCGAGGGCCGAGTCCGGTACGACGGTCAGGCCGCTGGAGGTGCGCACCGGGCCGCCGTCCAGGGAGGCCGTACGGATGCGATAGGTCCCGGGTGTCTGTGTCTCGGCGCCCGCGAAGACCTCCACGGGGCCGGTGACATCGAGGCTCTGGACGTCGTCGAAGAGGACCACCAGGACGGTTCGCATACCGTCGATTCTTCGCGCTCCGTGTGATGGCCGCAATGACGGGTACCCCACCTTTCCTGCCATCCGGAACCCACCCCTGGAGCCCGTACCGACCAGTCGGTAACGTGACCGTCATGACTACTGCCGCCGTCGATCACCGTGCCGGGCGCCGCTGCTACAACGCGCTCAACTCCCTGCACTCCACGCTCTACTTCTCGCCCGACCTGGGGAAGGAGTTCGGCGCTCTCGGAGTCACGCATCCCGGGGCCGTCAACTTCGCCGTACGGGCGGCGGCGATGGGCCAGGTCGGTCCCGGCACGGTGACGGCGACCTTCTACAACTACAAGTACGACCTCGTGGCCCGGCACGTGCCCGCCGTGTGGGAGACCGCCTCCCCGGAGCAGTGCCTCCACGCACGCGCGCGTGCCGTCGACGCGACCCTGCGGCGCCTGCTCGGCGAGGACGCGGTGACGTCGGAGGAGATGGCGGAGGCGGCGCGTCTGGCACTGCGGGCCGCTGAAGCATGCTCGCGTCCCGCCCGGCCGCTGTATGCCGCCCACGCCGACCTGCCGCTCCCCGAGGAGCCGCACCTCGCGTACTTCCACGCGGCCACACTGCTGCGCGAGCACCGCGGCGACGGTCACCTGGCCGTCCTGATGTCCGCCGGACTCGACGGCCTGGAGGCCGTGGTCACCCACACCGCGACCGGCAAGGGCATGGCCCCGAAGTGGGTGTTCGGCTCGCGCGGGTGGAACCAGGAGGAGTGGGACACCGCTTCGGGACGGCTCCGGGAGCGCGGACTGCTCGACGGGGACGGCGAGTTGACGGAGGCGGGGGTCGCGCTGCGCGCCGAGATCGAGGCGGAGACCGACCGGCTGGACCGGGCGCCGTACGAGCATCTGGGTGCCGAAGGGGTCGTACGTCTGACCGAACTGGCGACCGGGTTCGCGCGGCTGGCGCTCGCGGCCGGGGCGTTTCCCCGGGATCTGCTCGGCAAGAGCTAGGCACCGGACCCGCAGGACAGCGCCCTGATCCCCGACTGTCAGTGTCACCTGCCACAATTGCCGCGCAACCTCAGTGGAGAAGGCGGTACGGGCGTGACGACACCCCTCGTAGGGTCCATCGAAGGCAGGATCGCCGAGGAGCTCGGCGTACGGGAGCGGCAGGTGAAGGCTGCCGTCGAGCTGCTCGACGGCGGTTCGACGGTCCCCTTCATCGCCCGCTACCGCAAGGAAGCGACCGAGATGCTCGACGACGCGCAGCTGCGCACGCTCGAAGAGCGGCTGCGGTATCTGCGGGAGCTGGAGGAGCGGCGGACCGCGATCCTCGAATCGGTGCGCGAGCAGGGCAAGCTCACCGAGGAGTTGGCGGCGCAGATCCGCGCCGCCGAGACCAAGGCGCGCCTTGAGGACATCTACCTGCCCTACAAGCCCAAGCGGCGGACGAAAGCCCAGATCGCGCGCGAGGCCGGCCTGGAGCCGCTCGCGGAGGGGCTGTTGGGCGACCCGAGCGTGGAACCGCTGGCCGCGGCCGCCGCGTTCGTCGACGCCGACAAGGGTGTCGCCGATCCGCAGGCCGCTCTCGACGGCGCGCGGGCGATCCTCACCGAGCGGTTCTCGGAGGACGCCGACCTGATCGGCGAGCTGCGTGAGCGGATGTGGGGGCGCGGGCGCCTCGCCGCGAAGGTGCGGGACGGCAAGGAGGAGGCGGGCGCCAAGTTCGCCGACTACTTCGACTTCTCGGAGCCGTTCACCGCGCTGCCCTCGCACCGCATCCTCGCGATGCTGCGCGGCGAGAAGGAGGACGTCCTCGATCTCGTCCTGGAGCCCGAGGAGGACACCGAGGGGCCTTCCTCCTACGAGGGGATGGTCGCCCACCGCTTCCAGGTCCTCGACCGCGGCCGTCCGGGCGACAAGTGGCTTCAGGACACGGTCCGTTGGGCCTGGCGCACCCGCATCCTCGTGCACCTCGGCATCGACCTGCGGCTGCGGCTGCGGACGGCCGCCGAGGACGAGGCGGTCAACGTCTTCGCCTCGAACCTCCGCGACCTGCTGCTCGCCGCACCGGCCGGCACCCGCTCGACGCTGGGCCTGGACCCCGGTTTCCGTACGGGCGTGAAGGTGGCCGTCGTCGACGCGACCGGCAAGGTCGTCGCCACGGACGTGATCTACCCGCACGTCCCGGCCAACAAGTGGGACGACGCCCTCGCCAAGCTGGCCCGCCTCTGCGCGCAGCACTCGGTCGAGCTGATCGCGATCGGCAACGGCACGGCGTCCCGCGAGACCGACAAGCTCGCCGGTGAACTCATCACCAAGCACCCGGAGTTGAACCTCACCAAGGTGATGGTGTCCGAAGCCGGCGCGTCCGTGTACTCGGCGTCCGCGTTCGCCTCTGCCGAACTGCCCGACATGGACGTGTCGTTGCGCGGCGCCGTCTCCATCGCGCGCCGACTCCAGGACCCGCTCGCGGAGTTGGTGAAGATCGACCCCAAGTCGATCGGTGTCGGCCAGTACCAGCACGACCTGTCCGAGGTGAAGCTGTCGCGTTCGCTGGACGCGGTGGTCGAGGACTGTGTGAACGGCGTCGGCGTGGACGTCAACACGGCCTCCGCGCCGCTGCTTTCACGCGTCTCCGGCATCACCTCCGGCCTCGCCGAGAACATCGTGTCGCACCGCGATGCCAACGGCCCGTTCAAGTCGCGTACCCAGCTGAAGAACGTGGCACGGCTCGGCCCGAAGGCGTACGAGCAGTGCGCGGGCTTCCTGCGCATCCGGGGTGGCGACGACCCGCTCGACTCCTCCAGCGTGCACCCCGAGGCGTATCCGGTGGTGCGGCGGATGGTGAAGACGGCGGGCAGCGAGGTGGCGTCGCTCATCGGCAACACGTCGGTGCTGCGCTCGCTGAAGCCGACCGAGTTCGTGGACGAGACGTTCGGTCTGCCCACCGTGACCGACATCCTGAAGGAGCTGGAGAAGCCGGGACGCGACCCTCGGCCCGCCTTCAAGACGGCCACGTTCAAGGACGGCGTCGAGAAGATCTCCGACCTCGCCCCCGGGATGGTCCTGGAGGGTGTCGTCACGAACGTCGCCGCGTTCGGGGCGTTCATCGACGTCGGGGTCCACCAGGACGGTCTCGCCCACGTTTCCGCCCTGTCCAAGACGTTCGTCAAGGACCCGCGGGACGTGGTGAAGCCGGGTGACATCGTCAAGGTGAAGGTCCTCGACGTGGACATCCCCCGGAAGCGGATCTCGTTGACGCTGCGGCTGGATGACGAGGCGGCGGCCTCCGGCGGGGAGCGGCGGCAGCAGGGCGGTGGTGGCGAGCGTCGGCAGCAGGGCGGTGGGCGTCCGCCGCAGCAACGTCAGCAGCAGCGGCAGGGTGGTCAGGGCGGTGGATCGCGGCAGGCGGCTCCGCCGCCGGGCAACAGTGCGATGGCTGATGCTCTGCGGAAGGCGGGGTTGCTGGACCCCGGCAAGAAGGGCAAGCGCTGACGGCTTCGCCGGTCAGGTTGTGGGGAGCTGCGGGCCGGTGGGGGCCGGTCGCGCAGTTCTCCGCGCCCCTTCAGGGCGCATGGCGCCCTGCTACAGACTGGGGGCATGATCTCACCGGACTTCAAAGCCGACCTGCGGATCATTCTGCAGGACGCCCGTGACACGTTGCTCTGGAAGCTCGAAGGGCTGTCGGAGTACGACATCCGGCGGCCGATGACGCCGACCGGAACCAATCTGCTGGGGCTGGTCAAGCATCTCGCCGGGGCCGAGGCGTTCTACTTCGGGACGGTGTTCGGGCGGCCGGTCGACGGGCCGGAGTTGTGGATCGCGGGGAACGCCGAACCGAACGCGGATCTGTGGGCGACCCCGGACGAGACACGTGACCAGATCGTCGGCGACTATCGACGGATCTGCGCGCACTCCGACACGACGATCGAGACACTCCCCTTGGACGCGATCGGCCGCATACCCGGTGCAGGAGGCAACGAACTCACCCTGCACCGCACCCTCGTCCACATGACCTACGAGACGTCCCGACACGCGGGCCACGCCGACGTCGTACGGGAACTCATCGACGGGACGGTGGGCCAACGCGTCGGGGGCACCAACATGGCTCCTGGCGACGCGAGTTGGTGGACGGAGCACCGGGACCGAGTGGAACGGGCCGCCCTTAAGGGGCGCGGGGAACTGCGCGACCTGCCCCCACCGGCCCGTACCCAATGAACCGCCCAACCAGCGGAGCTCACCGTTGCTCAGTCACCTTCCCGTCCGCCACCTCAAGCCGCCGAGTCACCTGCACCGCATCCAGCATCCGCCGATCATGGGTCACCAACAGCAGCGTGCCCTCGTACGCATCGAGGGCCGACTCCAACTGCTCGATAGCCGGCAGGTCCAGGTGGTTCGTCGGCTCGTCCAGCACCAGGAGGTTGACACCCCGGCCCTGGAGCAGGGCCAGCGCGGACCGGGTGCGCTCACCGGGTGACAGCGTCCCCGCCGGACGCATCACGTGATGCGCCTTCAGCCCGAACTTGGCGAGCAGCGTGCGGACTTCGGCGGGCTCCGTGTCCGGCACGGCCGCGCAGAACGCGTCGAGCAGCGACTCCGTACCGTGGAACAACTGCCGGGCCTGATCGACCTCGCCCACCAGAACACCCGAGCCCAGCGTCGCGTGCCCCGCGTCCAGCGGGATACGGCCGAGCAGCGCACCGAGCAACGTCGACTTGCCCGCGCCGTTCGCGCCGGTCACCGCGACCCGGTCCGCCCAGTCGATCTGCAGGGACACCGGTCCGAAGCTGAAGTCACCGCGCCGCACCTCGGCATCCCGCAGGGTCGCGACGACCGCACCCGAGCGCGGCGCGGACGCGATCTCCATCCGCAGTTCCCACTCCTTGCGGGGCTCGTCGACGACATCGAGGCGTTCGATCATCCGCTGCGTCTGCCGCGCCTTCGCCGCCTGCTTCTCGCTCGCCTCGCTGCGGAACTTGCGGCCGATCTTGTCGTTGTCGTTGTTCGCCTTGCGGCGGGCGTTCTTGACGCCCTTGTCCATCCAGCCGCGCTGCATCTGCGCCCGGTCCTGGAGCGCGGAGCGCTTGTCGGCGTACTCCTCGAAGTCGTCGCGGGCGTGCCGGCGTGCCACGTCCCGCTCCTCCAGGTACGCCTCGTAGCCGCCGCCGTAGAGGTTGATCTGGTTCTGGGCCAGGTCGAGTTCGAGGACCTTGGTGACCGTGCGGGTGAGGAACTCGCGGTCGTGCGAGACGACGACCGTGCCCGCGCGCAGGCCGGAGACGAAGCGTTCGAGGCGCTCCAGGCCGTCGAGGTCCAGGTCGTTGGTGGGCTCGTCGAGCAGGAAGACGTCGTAGCGGGAGAGGAGGAGGGAGGCCAGGCCCGCGCGTGCCGCCTGGCCGCCGGACAGGGACGTCATCGGCTGGTCCAGGTCGATGGCGAGGCCCAGGGTGTCGGCGATCTCCTCGGCCCGTTCGTCGAGGTCCGCGCCGCCCAGGTCGAGCCAGCGCTCCAGGCTCGCCGAGTACGCGTCGTCGGCGCCGGGTGCGCCGTCCACCAGTGCCTGTGTGGCCTCGTCCATGGTCCGCTGGGCCTCGGCGACCCCCGTACGGCGCGCGAGGAATGCGCGCACGCTCTCGCCCGGGCGCCGGTCCGGCTCCTGCGGGAGGTGGCCTACGGTCGCTGCCGGCGGGGAGAGGCGCAGTTCGCCCTCCTCGGGGGCGAGGAGCCCGGCGAGCATCCTGAGCAGGGTGGACTTGCCCGCGCCGTTGGCACCGACAAGGCCGATCACATCGCCGGGGGCGACGACGAGGTCGAGCCCGGTGAAGAGAGCGCGGTCGCCGTGTCCGGCGGCGAGATTCTTGGCGACGAGAGTGGCAGTCATCAGACCGCCGATCCTAATCTGTCCCCTTCGCTGCCCGCGCCGCGGATTTTCCCCGCCCTCGCCGCGGCTTTCACCGCGCCATCGCCTCCACCAGCACGCTCCCGGTCGTCCGGGCCACGACGAAGGACTCGCCCTTCACCGCCTTCGCGTCCAGGGCGATGCGGTGACGGCCGGGTTCCAGCACGCCGTCGAAGACGTCCTGCGTGTGGCTGCGGTACAGGCGGTCGAGACGGTACGCCGTGACGCGCACCCGGCACGGTGAGGTGACCTCGATGCCCGCCTCGCCGTCGGCGGCGACCAGGCGGGTCAGCCGGTGCTGCTCGGCGGGGCGGCGGTCCAGGGCGTGTTCGATCTGGGCGACGAGGAGCGGGACGATGGGCGCGAGGCCGTCGACGTACGCGACGTCGACCCCGGCGCGGTCGAACGCGGCCCGTACGGCGGCCCGTTGCTCCTCCGTGACGGCCCGGCCGAACGCCACGGCGCCGTAGCCGCGGAGTTCGTCGGCGGGGACGTGGGTCGCGTCGCCGGTGATGTCGGCGCCGATGCCGATGGCGCGCAGGGCGGCGGCGAGCTTGTTCAGGACGGCCACGCGGGCGCCGATCAGCAGGACGCGGCGTTTGGCGACCGGTGGCTCGGCGCCGTCGATGAGGGAGTCGAGGGCCGCGCGGTACTCGGCTCCGGCGAAGCGGAACGGCCCTATGCCGTGGTAGCCGTTGCGCTCCAGGTCGGCGTGTTCGTCGGTCTGCCAGGCGAAGTCGCGCCAGATGAAGTCGGCGCCGTCCTGCTGGATGACGGCGGTGACGGCGCCGCAGGCCAGGTCCTCGCACTCGGGACAGCCGTAGATGACGTAGCGGCCGCCCTTCAGGGGTGGGTCCGTCTCCAGGAGGAGGCTGCGGACCTGGGCGGTGAAGATCGCCGGGGGGACGTCGGAGGCGAGCGGGGAGACGGCGTCCAGGTCGGTGAGCTGGAACAGCAGCGGGCGGCCGTCGACGATGAAGTCGACGAAGTCGCGGTGCACCTGGTAGCCGCCGTCCGCGAGGACTTCACCGGCGCGCATCGCCGGTGCCAGGCCGAAGGCCGCGTATTCGGCAGACATGCTGTGAGTATCCCCAGCGCGAGGACGATATGAGCACGGCATGACATATTCCGCTAGCGTCCGCGCATGGAGAGCGGCATGAGTGGCGATGTGATCGTGGTCGGCGGGGGCGTCATCGGACTGACGACGGCCGTCGTGCTGGCGGAGCGCGGTGCCCGGGTGCGGGTGTGGACGCGGGAACCTGTCGAGCTGACGACCTCGGCGGTCGCGGGCGCGCTGTGGTGGCCGTACCGGATCGAGCCGGAGGCGCTCGTCGGTGAGTGGGCGCTCCAATCCCTCGTCGTGTACGAGGAGTTGGCGGCGCGGCCCGAGGAGACGGGCGTACGCATGGTCGAGGGTGTACAGGGCGGGACGCGGCTGGACGAGCTGGGGTCGTGGGCGGCCCGGGTGCCGGGGCTGCGGCCGGCGCTGGCCGAGGAGTACGCGGGCGGCGGGCTGTGGGCGCGGTTGCCGCTGATCGACATGCCGGCCCATCTGCCGTGGCTGCGGGGGCGGTTCCTGGAGCTGGGCGGGACCGTCGAGGAGCAGTCGGTGGTGGATCTCGGGGAGGTGCCGGCGGCCGTCGTGGTCAACTGCACGGGGCTGGACTCCCTGGACCTCGTGCCCGATCCCTCGGTGCGGCCGGTGCGCGGGCAGTTGGTCGTCGTGGAGAACCCGGGGATCACGACCTGGCTGACGTCCGTCGACCACTCGGCGGACACGTCCACGTACTTCTTCCCGCAGCCGGGCGGGCTGATCCTGGGCGGCACGGCCGAGGAGGACGCCTGGTCGATGACGCCCGATCCGGCGGTGGCCGAGGCGATCATCGCCCGCTGCGCGGCGATCCGCCCGGAGATCGCTGAGGCGCGGGTGCTGGAACACCGGGTGGGCTTGCGGCCCACCCGGCCCTCGGTGCGGCTGGAGCGTGAAGTACTGCGAGACGGGCGGGTGTTGGTGCACAACTACGGTCACGGTGGGGCGGGGATCACGGTGGCGTGGGGGTGTGCGCGGGAGGCCGCGGAGTTGGTGGAGACGGAGCGGGGCTGAGCCGCGGGGCTCGGGATCAGGTCCTCAGGGCGGCCCACCGGTACGACATGCCAGAGCTCGGTTTGGGGCGGCGGAGCCCACTCGCGCCGCCGCCCCGCACCGGGTCGGTGATCAGTTGCCGGGGATCCGCTGGGCGCTGCGCGGTGCCCGTACGCCGTCGAGGGTCTCGGCGTCGGATGTCACGGACTTGCTGCCCGCCGTGGCCTTCGCGAACGCCGACGCGCCGCCGACGAGCGGGAGTTGGGCCGCGGTGCGGGACAGGTTCAGGGTGAGGGTCGGGGTGGTGGACGGCGGGTCGATGAGGTCCTTGTCCGTGCCCGCGACGATCAGGGCGAGGCGGTGTCCGGCCGGGACGACGTGGTCGGTCGCCGCCAGGTCGAGGGTGATGGTGTACGCCTTGCCCGGGGTGAGCGGTACGCCCTTCGTGGCGGAGGCGTAGTGGCCGAGGTCGGCCCAGCCGCGGCTGAAGACGTTGTAGTCGACTGCCTTGGTCTTGGCCTGAGTTGCCAGGAAGCACGCGCTGTCGCCCGCCGTGCTCTCACCCCAGCAGGTGCGGTTCGTGAGCGTGGTGATGCCCTCGGCCGAGTCGGCGTAGTCGCGGATGGTGTCGGGGCCGACGTCGACAAGTACGGCCGACAGATGGGCCGTTGAGGTCGTGGGCGTCGCGGTGATCGTCACCTTCGAGGAGCCCGACAGACGCAGGTCCTTCGTGAGGGGTCCGGTGACGAAACCGGCCTTGTCCGCGGTCGACTTGTCGATCGCGGCCGCCCAATCGGTCTCGCTCTCCTGGGGGTTGTCGGTGAACGTCTCGGTGCCCGCACCGGTGCCGAGGCCGAGCGTGCCCACTCCCGCCTGGGCGCCCCGCGCCGGGTGGAGGGTGGTCGTCGCGGTGCCGCTCGGCGGCCAGGTCGCCGAGGTGACCCACTGGTCCGGGTGGCGTTCGACGTCGGCCATCGGCCGGCGGTCGATTCCGTTGTCGTAGCCGAGGAGTTCGTGGTCGAACCAGCGGTGCAGGGTGTCCACGAAGTCGGCGCGACGGTAGTCGAAGGGGTCGACGTGGCCGGTCTGGGAGAGCCAGATCTTGCGCTCGACGCCGTTCTTGGCGAGGGCGTCCCACCACTGGCCGAAGTTCTTGGTGCGGACGTTGAGGTCCTGCATGCCATGCACGAGGAACACGCTGGCCTTGACCTTGCTCGCGTCCTTCACGTAGTCGCGCTCGGTCCACAGCGGGGTCCAGTCGCCGGTGCGCGGGGCGCCGTCGACGAGTTTCTTCTGTACGGCCGCGCACTTGGCCTGTGCGTCGGGGCTCTCGACGGCGTCGGACAGCCAGTCGGGGCCGGAGTCGTAGAGCGGGGCGCCCTGGGCGAAGTAGTAGTCGTACCAGGAGGAGATGGAGCTGATTGGGACGATCGTCTTCAGGCCCTTCACGCCGGTGGCGGCGACGCCGTTGGCGATGGTGCCGTCCCAGCTCTTCCCGATCATCCCGGTGTCGCCGTTGGTCCAACTCGCTTGCGAGCGAACGGTTCCGGTGCGTGTCGTGTATGCCTTGGCGCGTCCGTTGAGCCAGTCGACGACGGCCTTCGCGGACTGGATGTCGGAGCGGCCACCTACGTCGACGCAGCCGTCGGAGCGGTTGGTGCCGGCGAGGTCGACGCCGACGAAGGCGTAGCCGCGGGGCACGAAGTAGTTGTCGTAGAAGAGCGGCATCTGGACAACGTTGCCGCCGGCGTCGTACGTCTTCAGCTGGCTCTCGTTGCCGCGACCGCAGCAGGAGTAGTAGGGGCTGGCGTCCATGATGACGGGGACCTTGCGGCCCTGTCGGGCGGGTTCGCTCGGGCGGACGATGTCGACGGCGACCCGGTCGGGCTTTCCGTCACCGTCGCCGTCGAGACCGGTGTCCACCCAGACGGCCTCACGGATGGCCTTGGCGTAGGAGTAGACGGGTTGGCTCTCCTGTGGGGCGCTCTGGGCCACTGTCGGGGTGAGAAAAGTGGCCAGGAGGGCGGCGGTCGCCGCCGTCGCGAGCGATCTCCAGATCGTGAAGCGCGTGCGTTTCGGCATGCGCGGACGGTACATCGGTCAACTCCCGTGCTGGAAGAGGCACTCGGGGTCATGACGGCCGAATGGCGATCGTGTGACAGGAGGGACCGTGGACAGGCGCGGGGCCACAGGGAGTGAATAGCCTTTGAACAGACTTCGTGGACCGACCCCTACGGCTCTTCGACCTTCGTGGACCCCCATGGCTCTCCGGTTTTTCGTGGAGCCCTACGACTTGGAGTTCTCGTGCACCGCAGAATCATCGCGCCGGGCGCCCTCGCGGCGGCCTCCCTCATGCTGGCGATCCCGGCATCGGCGGCAAGCTACTCCCCCGGCGCTCCGGGCATCGGCGACCCCTACTACCCGTTCTACGGCAACGGCGGATACGACGTCTCGCACTACGACCTCAGGCTCCAATACCAGCCCGCCACCGACGAGTTGGCGGGCACGGCGACGATCCTCGCCAAGACCACGCAGGATCTCTCGCGGTTCAATCTGGACTTCCTGCTGGATGTCAGCGAGATCCGGGTCAACGGCGCCGCGGCGACGTTCGCGACCTCCGGCCAGCACGAGTTGGAGATCACCCCGAAGACGCCGCTGCCGAAGGGCACGCCGATCACGGTCGTGGTCCGCTACAGCGGTGTGCCATCGACGAAGAGCGCGTACGGCTTCAACACCTGGCACCGCACCCCGGACGGCGCGGTCGCGGCTGACGAGCCCGAGTCCGCGTGGTGGTGGTTCCCGAGCAACGACCACCCCAGCGACAAGGCGACCTACGACGTGTCGGTCGCGGTGCCGAACGGCACCCAGGCCATCTCCAACGGCACGCTCCAGTCGACGAGTTCACAACTCGGCTGGACCCGCTACAACTGGCGCCAGAACAAGCCGCAGGCCACCTATCTCGCCACGCTCGCCCTCGGCAAGTTCGACATCACGACCAGCACCTCGGACGGTGGCGTCCCGGTCATCAACGCCTATAGCAAGGACCTCGGCGACAACGACGGGGCGGCGCGGGCGAGCGTCGAGCGCACCGGGGAGATCGTCGACTGGCTGAGCGGTTACTTCGGTCCGTATCCGTTCAGCAGCGCCGGCGGGTACGTCCCCAACACGACCACCGGGTACGCGCTGGAGACCCAGACCCGCGTCTACTACAGCCAGAAGCAGTTCGCGAACGGCGCCAACACCTCTGTCGTGGTGCATGAGTTGGCCCACCAGTGGTACGGCGACGACGTGTCCCTGAAGGGCTGGAAGGACATCTGGATCAACGAGGGCTTCGCGCGGTACGCGCAGTGGCTCTGGTCCGAGCACGAGGGCGAGGGCACGACGCAGCAACTCGCCGACTACGTCTACGCCTCGCACCCGGCGGACGACGCGTTCTGGACGATCGCGCCGGGTGACCCCGGTCCGGAGGACCAGTTCGAGCTTCCGGTGTACGACCGGGGTGCGTTGGCCATCCAGGCGCTGCGGAACGAGATCGGTGACGATGCGTTCTTCGCGGTTCTGAAGGGGTGGCCGAAGGAGCACGCGTACGGCAACGCGTCGGTCGCGGACTTCCGGGCGTACGCCGAGCAGGTGTCGGGGAAGTCGCTGTCCGCGCTCTTCGACACGTGGTTGTTCCAGCCGACGAAGCCTGCGGCTCCGGCGGCGCGGAGCGCGGCCATCGCGAAGGCCTCTGTGGCTCCGGTGCAGCCGAAGTCGTGGAAGAAGATCGCGGCCACGAACGACGTGCACTGAGCGTCTGCCGGGTTCTGTGGGGTGGGGGCTGCGGGGCGGCTGTGGCTGGTCGCACCCACGCGGCGGAGCCGCATATCAACACAGCCCCGCGCCCCTACGGGGCGCTGTCCCTGCCCTGGTCAGGAGTTCGCCGCGGGTTATCGCCCCCGTCTCCGTGGACGGCACCGTGCAGGCGTGGGCGCCCGCGATCGTGCCGTAGAGGGCGGCGCGTTGTGGTGTCTCTCGGTTGAGCCAGCCGTAGAGGAAGGCGGCGGCGAAGGCGTCGCCCGCGCCGTTCGAGTCGACCAGCGGGGAGGGCGGGGTGACAGCCGGGATGTGGGTCACCTCGTCGTCGGCCAGCAGATACGCGCCCTCCGCTCCGGCCATGGCGACGACCAGCTCGGCCCGGCCCCGCTCGGCGATGGCGCGCATGGTGCGTCCGGGGTCGCCGGTCAGGGCGGTGGTGGACAGGAAGACGATGTCCGCCGCGTGGGCGAACTCCGCCTGGTACGGGTTCTCGCCGTCCCAGTTGTGCAGGTCCGTCGAGATCGTCGTGCCGGACTCGCGCAACAGCGGGAGGGCATGGGCGCAGGGCTGGGTGATGGAGACGTGGGCGTGGCGGCTCCGCGTGGCGAGGGCGCGCACCGTGGGTTCCGGGAGGCGGTCGTCGGGGTGGGCGCGGGTCGCGTCGTAGAGGGAGAGGCGCCGGCCGTCGGGGCCCACGAGGTTGACCGCGCGCTTGGTGCCGGCGGGCTGCGGGACTTCGGTGAGCGGGATGGCGTGGTCGCGGTGCAGGGCGCGGACCAGGTCGCCCTCGGGGTCGGCGCCGAGCATGTCGAGGTGGTGGGTGCGCAGGCCCAGCGCGCTGAGGCCGAGGGCGACGAAGTCGCCGGTCTGGCCGGCGCGGGTGCGGATGCCGGGGTCGATCATGTAACTGTCGGCGTACGGGAGCGGTAGTTCGGGGACGTGGACGATGGTGTCCACTCCGGCGCCGCCGAGGACGAGGACGTCGATGTCACGGCTCATGGGTCTCCCTGTCGGATGCGAGCAGCGAGTCAAACAGGCGGCGGGGATCATCGCAAGGACTTGCGCAAGGTTCCGCAACTCCTTTCATTCCGCGTCGAGTTGAGCCCGCCTGCTCAGCCCTCGTGGTCGTACACCGTCACCGCGATCCCCCTCCGCACCAGCCGCTCGGTGATCAGCGGTTCGACCCGTGACCACGTGCCGCCCGCGAGGCCGCACCCTATGCGGGGCATGTGCACGGACGCGCCGAGCTCGGCCGCGCGCTCGGCCAGCAGGCCCAGCGCCGTGTCGATCGCCTCGTAGCGCACGGGGACGCCCTTGCTGCCCGTGCGTATGCCGCGCTGGCCGATCATGTTGGCGACCCAGACATGGCGCTCGACCTGGACGAGCTGGACGGCGCCCAGGCCGAAGTCGTTGGCCGCGCGGTCCCGGTGCCAGGACCGGTACGCCTTCTCCGGTTCCGGCCAGTGGCGCGACAGTGCCAGCACGAAGCCCTTTCCCCAGCCCCCGATGTCGTTGCAGACATGCGCGATCACCTTGACGCCCTTGACCGACGGAACGGTCGCGTCTCCCCTGACGTAACTGATCTCCGAACTGATCCCCGACATGCGATCCACCGTAGGCGCCACCACTGACAACGGGCCTGGTGCGGTTTCACAGCATTGGTGAGACAGCGATACTGCTGCGTATGACGACCGACACCGAGGAGCCGACGCTCACGATCGACGAACTGGCCGCGCGGGCCGGTACCACAGTCCGCACGGTCCGGTTCTACAGCACCAAGGGGCTACTCCCGCCGCCGGTGATCGGGGCGCGGCGGGTCGGGCACTACGGGCAGGGGCATCTGTCGCGGCTCGCGCTGATCGAGGAGTTGCAGCACCAGGGTATGACGCTGGCGGCGATCGAGCGCTATCTGGGGCAGCTGCCGCCGGACCTCAGCGCGCACGACCTCGCTCTCCACCGCGCGGTGGTGGCGTCGTGGGCGCCGGACGCGGTGGAGACCCTGGACCGCGCGGAGTTGGGGCGGCGGGCGGGCCGGGCGCTGAGCGAGGAGGACGTGGAGCGGCTCGTCGCGATGGGCGTGGTCGGGCTCGACGGGGCCTCCTACCGCGTCGACTCCGGTCTGCTGCGGCTCGGCGTGCGACTCCTCGACGTACCGGTCTCGCAGGAGGCGATCCTCGCGTCCCGGAACATCCTGATCGAGCACTCCCGCGCGGCGGCCCACGAGTTGTCGCAGGTGTTCCGCGGGGAGGTCTCCCAACGCGCCGCGCAGGACGTGAAGTCGCTGTCCGCGCACATGCAACCCCTGGTCGTACAGGCTCTTCTGACGGCCTTTCAGCGGTCGCTGCGGGAGGAGCTCCGTGAGTGGCTCAAGGGGCCGGAGGGGCCGCAGGAGTCAGAGGAAGGCTGAGCCGCCCGACACGTTCAGCGTCTGCCCGGTCAGGAACCCGCTGCCCTCGTCGACGACGTACAGCAGCGTCGAGATCAGATCCGACGGCTCCTGCGTGCGCGGGACGACCTGACCGTCGCGGACGTGCTCGAAGCCACCGTCCGCGCCGACCGTCCGCTCGGCCGTCGCGGTGCGCACCATGCTGGGCGCGATCGCGTTGACGGTGATGCCGTACGGCCCGAGCGCCGCGGCGAGTGACCTGGTGAAGCCGATCAGGCCCATCTTCGAGGCGACGTACGGCACCATCGTGGGCGGCGCGGTGAGGACGGCGGCCGAGACGATGTTGACGACACGGCCCCAGCCGGCGGCCTTCAGATACGGCAGGACCGCGCGGGTCAGCAGGAACGGCGCCTCCAGGTTGACGCGCATGATCCGGCGCCATTCCTCGGGCGTGACCTCCTCGAAGGGGCACGAGGGGTAGACACCGGCGTTGTTGACGAGGATGTGCAGGGTGCCGAACTCCTCGACGACGCGGTCCAACGCCCCCTGGATCTGGCCCTCGTCGGTGACGTCCCCGATCAACTCCACGTAGCCCGGCACCCTTTCGGCGGTCTCCGGCTGTGCGACGAGGTCGAGTCCGGCGACCCGGCAGCCGTGCCCGGCGAGCGCGACGGCGAACTCCCGCCCGAGGCCCTGTGCCGCTCCGGTCACCAGGGCGGTACGTGTCTCCATGGGGCGAGTGTGATGACCCGTCAGGCGCACGGCAAGAGCGCATTCCACTCGCTGAAACGCCTCGGTTGCCGCTCACGCCCGGTGGGCCCACCCTGCGTGACGACCCCAGCACCAGCCGTACGGGAGCCGTGCCCGATGACCGAGACCGAGCGTGCCGTGGACGACGCCGAGCGCGCCCGCGAACAGGGCGGCGGGCGGGGCCGGTTGACGCGCTGGTGGAGTCGACTCACGCCGTCTGCGCGTCGGTTGGAGCCGGTGCCGCGTCGGTGGGTCCGGGACGAGTTCGGTGTGCTGCTCGTGCTGGGGTTGCTGATCGCCGGAATCGGCATCCCCTACCCGGACTTCCTCGACACGAACAACCTCCTCTCCACCGCCCACAACTCCGTCTACATCTCGCTGATGGCATGCGGCATGGTGTTCGCGCTGTCGATGCGCGAGGTCGATCTGTCCGTCGGTGGGACCTACGCGATGTGCCTGGTCGTCGGGGCGTTGCTGATCCGGGACGGCACCCCGCCCTGGCTCGCGGTGCCGGTGATGCTGGTCACCGGGATCGGGCTGGGGGTGTTCAACGCCCTGGTGACGACGCTGCTGGCGCTGCCGTCGTTCATCGTGACGCTGGGCACGCTGATGCTCTTCCGGGGTGTCGGGCTGGCGCTGGCCGACGGCAAGCAGATCACCGATCTCCCCCTGGACAACTCGTTCTTCACCTTCGCGGGCGGTGATCCGGGCGGGGTGCCGTTCGCGCTGTGGGTGCTGCTCGCCGTGATCGTCGTGCTGGCGGTCGTGCTGTCCCGGACGCGCTTCGGGGCCCGGGTGCGGGCGATCGGGTCCAACCCCGACGCCGCCGCGTTCAGCGGCATCCCGGTCGTCCGCACCCGCGTCCAGGCGCTGGCCCTCTCCGGCCTCACCACCGCGTGCGCCGCCGTCCTCGCGCTCGCCTTCTACGGCGCCGGGGACCCGACTCTGGGACAGGGCTACGAGTTGCAGGCGATCGCCGCGTGCATCATCGGCGGCACTCCGCTGGCCGGGGGACGCGGCTCGGTGGTCGGGGCGGTGGCCGGGGCGATGATCCTGTCGGTCGTCGCCTCCGGCCTGGTGTTCTTCGAAGTACCCATCAACTGGACGTCGTTCGCGACCGGCGGGGTGATCCTCGTCGCCGTCGCGGCCGACAGCGCGCTGCGCCGCACGGGACGCCGTCGCCAGTGAAGTCTCCCCGTCGTCCACGTCGCCCTGTCGTCAAGTCCCCCTGTGGTCCAGCCTTTTGGAGGCCGTGATGCACTCCCGTTCGCGTACCTGGTCCGCGGCGCTCGGCGCCCTGGTCCTGCTAGCCACCGCAGGCTGCGGCAGCGGTTCCGGCGGCGGCAACGGCAAGCTGAAGATGGGTATTTCGGTCGCCAACATCTCCCTGAACTTCGCCCACGAGATGGTGCTGGGCGCGCAGAGCGCGGCGAGCCACGCGGGGAAGGTCGACTTCAAGGCCGTAGGACCGCCCAACACGGACGGGCCCGCCGAGGTGCAGCTGTTCCAGAACCTCACCGCCGTCGCCAAGGACGGCATCGTCCTGGAGAACCTCGATCCGCCGATCTTCACCCGGCCCGCCGCACGCGCCGTCGACCAGGGCATCCCGATCGTCGCCCTGGACACCTCTCCCACCGACGGCAGCAAGGTCAACTTCTATGTGGGGAACGACAATTACGCGCTCGGCGAGCTGATGGCCAAGGAGGCGCTGAAGCGGCTCGGCAGCAGCCCGAAGGGCCAGATCGTGATCGGCGTGCCCAACCCGGGAACGCCGGTGCTCGACAACCGGGCCAAGGGCATCTCCGACACGTTCAAGAAGGAGGCGCCCGGCGTCAAGGTCCTCGGCCCCTTCCAGACGTACAGCGATCCCGGCCAGAACTACAGCGCCTGGTCCGCGCAGGTGAACGCGCACCCGGACGCGCTCGCCTTCCTCGGCGTCGGTGACGCCGACAGCTACAACCTCGCCAAGATCAAGAAGGCCGAGAACGGAAAGTGGCTGACGGCCGGCTTCGACGTCGACCCGAAGACCCTGGACGCGGTGAAGGACGGCTCGAACTTCGTCACCATCGACCCGCAGCACTTCCTGAAGGGCTATCTGTCCACGGCGATGCTGATCGAGGCCGTGCGCGACAAGAAGGGCAAGCTGCCCGACGGTTGGTTCCTGTCACCCGGCGGGGTCGTCGACTCGTCCAACATCGACGACATCATCGCCCGGCAGAAGTCGGCGCAGGCAGCGTACGACTGGTACAAGCCGACGATCGACAAGCTCCTCGGCGACGAGGCGGCCAACCTCAAGCCGCTGAAGGACGCGCGCTGAGATGACTCACGACGACGTCCTCGTGGCGGAGGAGCTGGTCAAGTCCTATGGCGGGGTACGGGCGTTGAACGGGGCGTCGATCCGGCTGCGCGGCGGTGAGGTGCACGCGCTGGTCGGTGAGAACGGCGCCGGGAAGTCGACGCTGGTACGCATCCTGTCGGGGATCCTGGCGGCGGACGGCGGGACGGTGCGGTCCGCCGAGGACACCCGGATCGCCGTCGTCTCCCAGGAGTTGAGCCTCTTCCCGGATCTCACCGTGCGGGAGAACCTCTTCCCGCAGCATCCGCCCCGGCGCCTGGGCCTGTTGGACCGGAGCGCCATGGACCGGGCGGCCCGACCGGTCCTCGCGGAACTCGGCCTGGATGTGGACCTCCGCACGGAACTGGGCGAACTGCCCCTCGCAGACCAGCAGTTGACGGAGATCGCACGAGCCCTGCTACGACGCCCCAAGCTGCTGATCCTCGACGAACCCACGTCGGCGCTCCCGGCCGCCGCCGTCGACCGCCTCGACCATGTCCTGCGCACGCTCACCGACCGGGGCATCGCCGTCCTGTACGTCTCCCACTTCCTGGACGAGGTGATGCGCTTCGCGCAGCGCGTGACGGTCCTGCGGGACGGGCGGGTCGTCCTGGCGGGTGTGGAGCGGGCCGAGGTCGACGTGCCGGAGCTGGTGTCGGCGATGCTGGGCGGCCGGCCGGAGCAACCGCCGCGCCGGGTACGGTCCTTGGCGGACCGGCCGCCGCCGGTGGTGCTGTCCCGGGTGAGCGTCGACGGGCGGCTGACCGACGTGACCTTCACCGTGCGGGCGGGTGAGGTGGTCGGGGTCGCCGGGCTGCAGGGCGCGGGCCATCTCGACGCGCTGGCGGTGGTGTGCGGGCGTACGGCGATCTCCGCGGGCCGGGTGGACGTCGGCGGCCGGGGGCTGCCGCGCTCGCTGCGGGGCGCGGTGCGCGCGGGCGTCGCCTTCGTGCCGAGCGACCGCAAGCGGTACGGGCTGATGGTGGACCGCACGGTGTGGGAGAACGCCACGGCGGTCAGCTGGCTGGCCCTGGGCCGGGGCGGGATCGCCCCCTCCCGGTCCGAACTGGTGCGCCGCACCGCTGAGTTGACCGAGCGGCTGCGGCTGCGCGGCGGGCCGTACGACCTGGTCGCCCGACTGTCCGGCGGCAACCAGCAGAAGGTCGTCTTCGCCAAGTGGCTCGCGACCGAACCGAAGATCGTCGTCCTGGACGATCCGACCCGGGGTGTCGACGTCGGCGTACGCGCCGAGATGCACCGCATCGTCGGCGAGTTGGCGGCGGGCGGCGCGGCCGTCCTGATCGCGTCGACCGACCTCGCGGAGCTGACGGAGGTGTGCGACCGGGTGCTGGTGTTCGTGCGCGGGCGGGTCACCGAGGAGGTGCGCGGGGAGCGGTTGACCGAGCACGGGCTGGCGGCGGCGATGCAGCGGACGAACGGGGCGGGAGCTTCAGGAGCCGGGGCCAACTCCCCTGCTGACCGCTGAACTTCGGCCCCAGCCCGTCAGTCGGAGAGCATGCGCGTGATCGCCCGCGCCGCCGCGCACAGGCGTGCCCCGATGCGGTCCACGTCCAGGCGGCGGGTACCGCCGGTGACGGAGATCGCGGCGATCGGGCCGAGGCCGCGGTCATGGGCGTAGACGGGGGCCGCGACCGCCGAGATGCCGATCTCGGCCTCCTCCAGGTTCACGCCGTAGCCGCGGGCCCGGGTCAGGGCGAGGTCGCGGGCGAGCTGGCCGGGGAGGACCAGGGTGCGCGGGGTGAGGCGGGCCAGGGTGCGGCGGGGCGGGCGCGGGTCCTGCGCGAGGAAGACCTTGCCGGTGGCGGTGCAGTGGGCCGGCAGCCGGCCGCCGGTGCGGGAGACGATCGGGGTGGCGCGGCGGCCGGTGATCTTCTCCAGGAAGAGGGTGTCGGTGCCGTCCGGGACGGCCAGGTGCACGTTCTCGTGGGTCGCCTCGTGCAGGTCGCCCAGATAGGGCAGCGCCACCGTGCGCAACTCCCGTACGGACGGCGCCGACTGGCCGAGGACGAAGAGGGCGAGCCCGATGCGGTAGCTGCCTTCGGGGGTGCGCTCGACCAGACCGAGCCGGACCAGTTCGCCGATCAGCCGGTGCGCCGTCGGCTTGGGCAGCCCGGTGCGCAGGGCCAGTTCGGCGAGGGAGAGCGCGGTCTCGGCGTCGCCGCAGGCGCGCAGCAGCAACACCCCGCGTGCGAGTACCGACTTCGGCAGCGGCCCGTCCGTCATGGACCGATGGTGGTCGCTGTCGCGCACGGGTGACAAGGTGTCGGTGACGGTCAGTCAGGAACCGCAATCGAAGCGGTACCTCGTCGAGTTCACGGCGTCACGACGGTCGAAGCGGTACGTCCACGAGCAGCGGCCGGGTCAACTCGTCTGCCCCGGCGACCAGTTCACGCAGGTGGTCGGCGCTGTCCGCGCGTACCGCGTCGACCCCGAAGAACCGCGCCGCCCGGGTGAAGTCCAGGTCCCCCAGTTCGGTTCCGGGGCACCTGCCCTTGCCGCCCATCGCCTGGTACGTGTCCTGGAGGGTGCGGTAGCTGCCGTTGCCCATCACCACGAACAACACCGGGACTTGCTGCCGTGCCGCGCTCCACAGCCCCTGGAGTCCGAACAGCGCGCAGCCGTCCCCGAGGACCGAGACGACGGGCCGCCCGGGTGCGGCGAGCGAGCGGCCGACGGCGGCGCCGATGCCCCAGCCCAGGCCGCCGCCGACGGCGTGGGTGTAGCTGCCGGGACGGTCGAGGCGTAGCAGCCGGCGGAGCAACAGGCCGACGGTGATGGCCTCTTCGACGACCACGGCGTCCGGCGGCAGGCCGCGTGCGACGGCGTGGGCGGCGGCCCACGGTGCGAGCGGTGCCGTCGAGTAGGCGGCGTGCGCTGCGGACTCGGCACGGTCCCGATCAGCGGTGTGCCGCTCACCGGCGCGCAGCATGCGCGCCTTGGCGGTGTGGTCGGGGACCTGCTCGCGCAGCAGCTCGGCGAGCCGGTGGAGCGAGGGCGCGAGGGCGCCGACGAGCCCGGCGTCGGCGGGGAAGTTGCGGCCGATCTCGTCGGCGTCCGAGTCGAGCTGGACGACGGTGATGCCGGGCGGCAGGGCGGGCCCGGGGCTGTAGTGGTGGGGTGTGAAGGCGTGGGCTCCGACGATGAGGACGGTGTCGTACGACGACAGCGTGTCCCGGATCGCGTCGTGGCGGGGCGGCAGCATGCCGGCGTAAAGGGGGTGCGTGGCAGGGAAGTTGAGACAGTCCGCCATCGGCTGGTGGTAGACCGTCGCCCCGCAGGCCTCCGCCGTGCGGACGAGCGCCGCCACCGCGTCCTCGCGGCCCGCTCCGTCCCCGGCGACGATCACGGGGCGCGCGGCACCGCCGAGCAGTACGGCGGCCCGGTCGAGCCCTGCGGCGGGCCCCTGGCGTGGCGGGGCGGTGCGGGCGGGGACCTCGACCTCGGTGTCCTCGGCGAGGAGGTCCATGGGGAGGGACAGGAACACCGGCCCGGCGGGCGGCCGTTGGGACTGGGCGAAGGCGCGGCGCAGGGCGAGGGGCAGGTCGCGGGCGTGCTGGATGTCGTACGTGGCCTTCACCGCGGGCCTCGCGAGGCCGAGCAGGTCGCCGGAGAGCATGGGGTCCTGCTGGAGGTGGCGGCGGTCCTGCTGGCCGGCCGTGACGACGAGCGGGGTGCGTGAGCGGCGGGCGTTGAGAAGGCCGATGAGGCCGTTGGCGAGTCCGGCGGCGATGTGCAGGCTGACGAACGCGGGGCGGCCGGTGCCGCGCGCGTAGCCGTCGGCCATGGAGACGACGGCGCCCTCGTGGACGCCGAGGACGTACTCGGGGGCGTTCTCGGCCTCCGACAGGGCGGCCAGGAACGGGAGTTCGGTGGTGCCGGGGTTGCCGAAGATCCGGTCCACGCCCTCGCCGCGCAGGACGTCGAGGAGGGCGAGGGCGGGACGGTATCCCATGGGGGCTCCTCGGGGGGACGGGACCGGTGACCGGTTCGCCGGTCAGCGTCGGGGTCCCGTCCCCACGAGGGCAAGGGCAGCGTGTCGCTCAGCGACACGTCAGCGCGCGTCGCTGAACCGCTCCCCCTTCTCCGCCTTCTCCACGAGCAGCGCGGGCGGCGTGAACCGCTCCCCGTAGCGCTCGGCGAGCGCACGCGCGCGTGCTACGAAGCCGGGCAGGCCGCCCTCGTAGCCGTTGATGTACTGCAGGACGCCGCCGGTCCAGCCGGGGAAGCCGATGCCGAAGATGGACCCGATGTTGGCGTCGGCGACTGACGTCAGCACGCCCTCTTCAAGGAGCTTGACGGTGTCGAGGGCCTCGGAGAAGAGCATGCGTTCCTGCATGTCTTCGAAGGGGATCTCGGCGCCCTCGCGCGTGAAGTGCTCGCGCAGGCCCGGCCACAGACCGGCACGCTTGCCGTTCTCGTCGTAGTCGTAGAAGCCCGCGCCGCCGCTGCGCCCGGTGCGGCCGAACTCGTCGACCATGCGGTCGATGACGGCCTCGGCGGGGTGGCCTGGCCAGGTGCCGCCCGCCTCCTCGACGGCGCGCTTGGACTCGTTGCGGATCTTGCGCGGGAGCGTGAGCGTCAACTCGTCCATGAGGGAAAGGACCTTGGCCGGGTAGCCGGCCTGCGCGGCGGCCTGTTCGATGGACGCGGGCTCGATGCCCTCGCCTACCATCGCGACACCCTCGTTGATGAACTGGCCGATCACCCGTGAGGTGAAGAAGCCGCGCGAGTCGTTGACGACGATCGGGGTCTTCTTGATCTGCCGGACCAGGTCGAAGGCGCGGGCGAGGGCCTCGTCGCCGGTGCGCTCGCCCTTGATGATCTCGACGAGGGGCATCTTGTCGACCGGCGAGAAGAAGTGCAGCCCGATGAAGTCGCCCTGGCGCTCGACGCCTTCGGCGAGGGCGGTGATGGGGAGGGTGGAGGTGTTGGAGCAGAGCAGCGCGTCGGGCTCGACGATGTGCTGGATCTCCTGGAACACCTTGTGCTTGAGGGAGGTGTCCTCGAAGACGGCCTCGATCACCGCGTCGCAGCCCGCGAGTTGCTGGGGGTCGGCGGTGGGGGTGATGCGGGCGAGCAGCGCGTCCGCCTTCTCCTGGGTCGTACGGCCGCGGGAGACGGCCTTCGCGCAGAGCTTCTCGGAGTAGGCCTTGCCCTTGGCCGCCGCCTCCGGAGTCACGTCCTTGAGGACGACGTCGATGCCCGCGCGGGCGCACGAGTAGGCGATGCCCGCGCCCATCATCCCGGCGCCGAGGACGGCGACCTTGCGGACCGGGCGGGAGGGGATGCCCTGGGGGCGGTTGGCGCCGGAGTTGACGGCCTGGAGGTCGAAGAAGAACGCCTGGATCATGTTCTTCGAGGTCTGCCCGACCGCCAGCTCGACGAAGTAGCGGGTCTCGATGACCTGCGCGGTCTCGAAGTCGACCTGGGCGCCCTCGACGGCGGCGGCGAGGATGTTGCGCGGGGCCGGGTAGGGCGCGCCGTTGGTCTGCTTGCGCAGGGTGGCCGGGAACGCGGGCAGGTTGGCCGCGAACTTGGGGTTCGCCGGGGTGCCGCCAGGGATGCGGTAGCCGGGCTTGTCCCAGGGCTGCTGCGACTGCGGGTTGGCGTCGATGAAGGCGCGGGCCTTGGCGATCAACTCGTCCGGGGTGGTGGCCACTTCGTGGACGAGGCCGTTCTCCTGGGCGCGCCGCGGGCTGTACTGGGTGCCCTGGAGGAGCACCTTCAGCAGGGCGTCGGCGATGCCGAGCAGCCGTACCGTACGGACGACTCCGCCGCCTCCGGGGAGCAGGCCGAGGGTGACCTCCGGGCAGCCGATCTTGGAGCCGGGCGCGTCGAGGGCGACCCGGTGGTGGCAGGCGAGGGCGATCTCGTAACCGCCGCCCAGGGCCGCGCCGTTGATCGCGGCGACGACCGGCTTGCCGAGGGTCTCGATGCGGCGCAGGTTCCGCTTGATGGCGAGGCCGCCGTCGAAGAACTCCTGGGCGGTGTCCGGGGTGACACGGATGAGGTCGCGCAGGTCGCCGCCGGCGAAGAAGGTCTTCTTGGCGGAGGTGACGATGATGCCGCGGATGGAGTCCCGCTCGGCCTCCAGGCGGTCGGCGATCACGGTGAGGGAGTCGCGGAAGGCCGCGTTCATGGTGTTCGCGGACTGGTCGGGGTCGTCGAGGACGAGGGTGACGATCCCGGTGTCGTCCTGTTCCCAGCGGATGGTGGTGCTCTCGGTCATGAGGGGTTCTCCGTAGAAGTCTCTGCTGCCGCTGGGGTGTTCAGACGCGTTCGACGATCGTGGCGATGCCCATGCCGCCGCCGACGCACAGCGTGGCGAGGCCGTAGCGCTTGTCCTGGCGCTCCAGTTCGTCGACGAGCGTGCCGAGGATGATCGCTCCGGTGGCGCCGAGCGGGTGGCCGAGTGCGATGGCGCCGCCGTTGACGTTGACCTTGTCCAGGGACAGGCCCATGTCGCGTACGAAGCGCAGGACGACCGCGGCGAAGGCCTCGTTGATCTCGACGAGGTCGATGTCGTCGATGGTCAGCCCGGCCCGGGCGAGGGCCTTGCGGGTGGCGGGCGCGGGCCCGGTGAGCATGATGGTCGGCTCGGAGCCGGAGACGGCCGCGGAGACGATCCGCGCGCGCGGGGTGAGGCCGTAGCGCTCGCCGATCTCCTTGGAGCCGATGGCGACGAGGGAGGCGCCGTCGACGATGCCGGAGGAGTTGCCCGCGTGGTGGACGTGGTCGATCTTCTCGACCCAGTGGTACTTCTGCAGGGCCACGGCGTCGAAGCCGCCGAGTTCGCCGATGTCCGCGAAGGACGGCTTGAGCCGGGCGAGGGAGTCGGCGGTGGTGCCGGGGCGCAGGTGCTCGTCCTGGTCGAGGACGACGAGGCCGCTGCGGTCCAGGACCGGGACGACGGACCGGTCGAAGCGGCCCTCCTTCCAGGCGGTGGCCGCCCGCTCCTGCGAGAGCGCCGCGTACTCGTCCACGTCGCGCCGCGAGAATCCCTCGATCGTGGCGATCAGGTCGGCGCCGATGCCCTGGGGCACGAAGTTGACGGCGAGGTTCGTCATCGGGTCGTTGAACCAGGCGCCGCCGTCCGAGGCCATCGGTACCCGGGACATCGACTCGACACCACCGGCGAGGACGAGGTCCTCCCAGCCCGAACGCACCTTGGCGGCGGCCATGTTGACGGCTTCGAGGCCCGAGGCACAGAAGCGGTTCTCCTGTACGCCGGCCACCGTGTCCGGCAGTCCGGCGGCCACGGCGGCGATCCGGGCGATGTCGGAACCCTGGTCGCCGACCGGGCCGACGACGCCGAGCACGATGTCGTCGATCGCGGCCGGATCCAGGTCCGGGAAGCGGTCACGGAGTTCGTGGATGAGTCCGACGACCAGGTCGATGGGCTTCGTCCCGTGCAGGGATCCGTTGGCCTTGCCGCGCCCGCGCGGGGTGCGGATCGCGTCGTAGACATACGCTTCGGTGCTCACTGCCAAGCCTTTCACTGAGGGTGTTCACAGACTCGCCGAGGGGTGTCCTCGCTGAGGGTCGTCAACAGCGTCGAGAAGTCCGGGGAGTTCCCAGTCCCGGGCCACGTCGGACGTGTCCGCGCCGGGCCGGGCGGGCCCGCCGCGCACCGAGGTGGGCGTCGCGGAGAACCGGGGTGCGGGGGCGGGCTGGGTGATCCCGCCGTGCTCGGTGAAGGTGCCGCGCGCGGCGAGGTGCGGATGGTGCGGGGCCTCGCGCAACGACAGCACGGGCGCCACGCACGCGTCCGTGCCCGCGAAGACGGCGGTCCACTCGTCGCGCGTACGGCTCCGGAAGCGGGCCGCGACCGCCTCGCGCAGCTCGCCCCAGCGGGTCCAGTCCCGGCGGGCGTCGGCGAAGTCCGCGAGGCCGAGCAGGTGCACGAACTCGTCGTAGAACCGCGGCTCCAGGGCGCCCACCGCCATGTGCTTGCCGTCGGCGGTCTCGTAGGTGCCGTAGTACGGGCAGCCGCCGTCGAGGAGGTTGGCGGCCCGGCGGTCCTGCCAGCTGCCGGCCGCGAGCATGCCGTGGATCATCGCGGAGAGGTGGGCGGTGCCGTCGACGATGGCCGCGTCGACGACCTGGCCGGTGCCGGTCACGCGCGCGTGGTGCAGGGCCGCGAGGACGCCGACGACGAGGTAGAGCGCGCCGCCCGCGTAGTCGCCGAGCAGGTTGGCGGGGACGGGCGGGGGCTCCCCGGGGGACCCGATCATGCCGAGGGTGCCGGTGAGCGCGATGTACGCGATGTCGTGCCCGGCGCGCTCGGCGAGGGGGCCGTCCTGACCCCATCCGGTCATCCGGCCGTAGACGAGGCGCGGGTTGCGGGCGTGGCAGGGCCCGGGGCCCACGCCGAGGCGCTCGGTGACGCCCGGGCGGTTGCCCTCGATGAGGATGTCGGCGCGTTCGACGAGGTCGAGCACGCGCGCGGGGCCGTCCGGCGCCTTCAGGTCGACGAGAACCGAGCGCTTGTTGCGGTTGGTGATGTCGTACTCCGGGTTGACCCCGAGTGCGACGCCGCCGGGCCGGTCGACGCGGACGACGTCGGCGCCCAGGTCGGCGAGGAGCATGGCCGCGAAGGGGCCGGGGCCGATCCCGGCCAGCTCGACCACGCGCACGCCGGAGAGCGGGCCGTGCCCGGGCGTCGTTGCCGCTGTCATCCAGCCCCCAGCTGTGACACAACTGATGTAACACCAGAGATGATAAGAACGCGTTCCACTCAAAAACAAGGCCTGGGCGAGCAAGCGCTTAGCCAAGTTACCCACCCGTCAGCCGCGGTCCTCCGCGTCCAGCTCGGCTATCAGGCGCTTCGGGGCGATCGCGCGGTAGCTCTCCTCCACCCAGTCGCACAGCAGCTCGGCGGCCGGAGCGCCCTGCTCGGCGAGCGGGACGCGCACCCAGCCGGCCTTGCCGAGGCCGTAACCGGCGGGCTCGGCGCCGGGTGCGGTGAGCGCGTGGGCATGGGCCGCCTCGTCCGTGAGCTTGACCGTCATGGCGAGCGGATAGCTGCCGTCGTCGACGCCGAGGAAGACGAACACCTTCTTGTTGACCTTCGCGACGCTCTCACCCCAGGGGAACTCCTCAGCGGCGCCGGGCAGCCCGAGGGCGAACTCGCGTACTTTCGCCCACTTCTTCAGGGCGTTCCTGGGCACGGCCACCTGATACCTCCGGGCTCGTCGTCGGGCACCGCACTCTTCACGCTAGCCTCAGCCACCGACAGCGGCGCGGGCTGCGGGACCCAGGAGTGTCATGAGCAGGCTGAACAGGACGGACCGTCCCTACGACATCGTGCTCTTCGGAGCCACGGGCTTCGTCGGTGTGCTCACCGCGGAGTATCTCGCCGCGCACGCGCCCGAGGGCCTGCGCTGGGCGATCGCCGGCCGCGACGAGCTGAAACTGAAGCGACTGCGCGAGCGCCTGCCCGGCGGCACGTCGGTCGGCGTGCTCCGGGCCGACGTCTCCGACCCGGCCTCCCTGCGCGAACTCGCCGAGCACGCGCGCGTGGTGGCCACGACGGTCGGCCCCTACGTCACCTACGGCGAGGGCCTCGTCGCCGCCTGCGCGGATGCCGGCACGGACTATCTCGACCTCAGCGGCGAGCCGGAGTTCGTCGACCTGACGTACGTCCGCCACGACGCACGCGCGCGTGAGACCGGCGCACGGCTGGTGCACTGCGCGGGCTTCGACTCGATCCCGCACGACCTGGGGGCGTACTTCACGGTCCAGCAACTGCCGGAGGGCGTGCCCCTGACAGTGGACGGTTTCGTGACCGCCGACGCGATGTTCTCCGGCGGGACGTTCGCCACAGCACTGACCCAACTCGGGCGCGGCAGGCAGGTGTTGGCCGCCGCCCGGGAGCGGCGCCGCCACGAACCGCGCCTGGTGGGCCGCCGGGCCGGCGCGCCCATGGGGGCACCCCGGTTCGCCGGGGAGGTCGGCTCCTGGGCGGTGCCGCTGCCGACCATCGATCCGCAGGTCGTCCAACGATCCGCGCGGGCCCTGGAACGCTACGGCCCCGACTTCCGCTACCGCCACTACGCGGCCGTACGGCACCTCCCGGTGGCGCTCGGCGGGCTCACGGCGGTCGGCGCACTGGCCACGGCCGCCCAACTCCCGCCCGCCCGCCGCTGGTTGTCCGACCGCCTCAAGCCCGGCGACGGACCGAGCCCGGAGAAGCGCGCGAAGAGCTGGTTCTCCGTGAAGTTCGTCGGCGAGGGCGGCGGCCGCCGGGTCTTCACCGAGGTCGCGGGCGGCGACCCCGGCTACGACGAGACGGCGAAGATGTTCGCCGAGTCGGCCCTCTCCCTCGCCCTCGACGAACTCCCGCCCACAGCAGGCCAGGTGACGACGGCGGTGGCGATGGGCGACGCCCTCATCGAACGGCTGCGCGGCGCGGGCATCACGTTCCGGGTGGCGGCGATCCGGTGAGCGTGTCGGACCTCCGTGTCACGATGGACGGCATGGAGACGCCGAACACCGAGTGGATCACCGTCGCGGCCTACGAGAACCTGCCGGGCTGCCTCGCACCGCAGTCGACGACGCGCGCTTGACTGCGTGAGCGCGGCATCGACTGGATGCCGTTCGCCCAGCGGGAGTCGCGCTGGGGTCTCGCCTGCGGCATCGGGCCCGACGGCCACTGGCACGGCTGGTTCGACGTCCAGGTCCACGCCGACGCGCTACGACGCCTCGGACTGCATCCGGACCAGCCCACCGCCGAGGCCATCGGCCCGTCGCCGCCCGGCTGGTGGCATGCCGCCGCAGAACGTCGGGCCCCGAACTGGCCGAGCCCATCGGGGAGTTCGGAGTGATCCTCGGAATGGGATACGATGGATCATGAGCCGGTCGCCGGAACATCCGGGGTCTGGTCGTGCGTCGGTGGTCCAAGGAAAGACGCCCCGCTTCCTGCGGGGAAATGCAGGTGCAAGGCCTGCCCGGCGCTCAAGTCCGAGCCCCACACCGCTACTTGCGGGGTGGGGCTCGCGTGTTTCCCGCACCGGTGCGGCCCCGCGCTCACGGCCACAGCGTGTAGATCATCCCGCCGATCCAGGCGAGGCCCGCCGCCACGGACAGGACGAGCGCGATCATCACGGCGCGCTCGACGGGCTGGCTCGGGTGGGCAACGGGCTTCGGGGAACGGTGGGTTGTCATGCGGGACAGCCTGCCGATCATGCGGGCGCGGTCGCATCCGTACAGGTACTCAGATCAGGTACTCAGTACGCGACCGCCCCCAGTTGCTTACGCGGTCGCTTCCCGCAGCGCCCGACGGCACAGCGCGTCCGCACTGCGGGTCGTCTCCGGGAGGCGGAACTCCGGGGTCAACGCAAGGGTGTGAGCGCAGGCGTTGTCCAGGGTCACCCGGTGGCCTACGGAGACGAACACCGGCTTCACGCCGTCCCGGGTGCGCAGCGCGCGGCCGACCTCGTCGGCGTCCGCGCGGAGCGGCGACGAGGAGCCGCGCGGGGTGCCCGGATCGTCGTACGTGAAGGTGAAGGGGTTCTTGGCGACGCCGATCGTGGGCAGGCCGGTGAGGACGCCGAGATGGCTCGCGAGGCCGAAGCGGCGGGGGTGGGCGAGGCCGTAGCCGTCGCACACGACCAGGCCCGGCGGGCAGGGCAGCGCCTCCAACGCGGCCAGCACCGTGGGGATTTCACGGAAGGCGAGCAGCCCCGGCACGTACGGGAAGGAGACCCGGCCGACGGCCGTGGCCTCGGCGACGACGGTGAGGTCCACCGCGTCCAGCACGACGGCCGCGGCCACCACCAGGTCCCGCTCGTCGTCGTAGGCGACATCAACTCCGGTGACATGCCCGGTCCTTGGCGGCGGTCCCGGTTCGTCGGTCACCACCCGCTCCCGCAACTCGTCCTGGACGGCGCGGGCCTGCTCCTCGGTCGCGGGCCAGCCCGCGGGAATGTCTACGGTCGTCATGGTGGTGCCGAGCGTACGGGGATCCCGGTGGCACGAAGAAACGGCAGGGGCCGTAACGGCGGCCCCCGCCCAGGCCTCCTCAGTCCTCCAGCCGCGCCACGCGCCCCTTCTCCCCCGCCGCCCAGCAGCCCAGGTCCGCCGCACAGTCCACCGTGTCGTACGAGCCGGTGTCCACCGTCTTCCAGGTACGGCCGGCATCGGTCGTGACGTCGGTGCCCGTGGGGCCGACCGCGAGGGCGGTGCCGCGGCTGCGGGGCAGCCAGGTGACGCCGGAGCGGTAGGCGGGCGGCGGGGTCGTGGCGGGACGCCAGGTGCGGCCTCCGTCGCCGGTGACGGCGGCAGCCAGCGGTGACGGCTGGTCGGCGGTGTAGTTCCCGCCGACCGCGAGGCCGTGCGCACGGTCGCGGAAGGCGAGGGCGAACACCCCGCGCGCGGGGTCACCGGCCGGGATCGGTGTGTCGGTCGCCGTCCAGGTGAGGCCCCGGTCCGCGGAGTGCAGGACACGCGCGCGTGCACCCCCGCCGGTGGCCAGCCAGACGTCCCTCGGCCCGGAACTCACCAGGCACTGGCCGCTCGCGGCGAAGCCCGCCTCGCCGTCGAGCGCGGCCGGCATCCCGGCGTTGGACAGCACCTTCCAGGAGCGGCCGCCGTCGCCGGTCGACAGGATGCGGAACTTCCCGTCCACCGGGTCGCTCATCGCGAGGCCGTGGCGGCTGTCGAAGAAGGTCATGCAGTCGTAGAAGGCGCTCGCGTCGGTGTTGCGGAAGGACTCCGTCCAGGTCGCTCCGGCGTCGTCCGTGCGGTAGACGCGGGACGCCTCCCCCTCGCCGATCGCCAGGACCACCGCGCGGCGCGCGTCGAACGCCTCGATGTCCCGGAACTGCAGATCGCCGGCGCCGGGCGGCGAGACGTTCCGCCAGCTCGCCCCGCCGTCGGTCGTCCGCAGCACCGTGCCCGCTGTCCCGGCCACCCACGCGGTGTTCCGGCTGACGGCCGACAGCCCCCGGAACCGCACATCGGCGGCCCCGCTGTCCTTGAGCTCCCAGTGCGGAGCCCGGTGCGCCGTCTCCCGCGCCTGCGCCGGTACGGCGGTCAGCGCGGCCAGCGCCGCCCCGCACGCCATGGCCACGGCCATGTTCCGGTACGTACGTCCCATCCGTCGCGTCTTCCCCATGCGCCTCATGGCGGGCGAAGGTAGCCCACTCCCCGGGGGCCGTCCAGATGCCCGCGCCCGCCTTGGGCGCATATGGGCGGCGGTGACAGAGGTCACTCGAAATTCGTGTGCACGAATGGGCCTGTTCCAGCGTCTCTTCCAGTGCGGACCCATCCGACCGGGGGTCCGTTCCGGAATCTTTTCAGGAGACCGTCCGGCCTTCACCGCAGCAGTACCGCCGTCACACAAGGGAGCAAGGCGTTGTCCATCGTCATCGAGCAGCCCGTAGAGGCCCGCCTCGTCGCCGCCGCACCGCGGATGCCCAGCATTCCCGCCACCCTGCACTACGACCGGCGGGACCCGTTCGCCGTCCGGATGACCTTCCCGGCGCCGGCCACCCTGGAGGGCGTCGAGGTCTGCTGGACCTTCGCCCGGGAACTCCTCGCGGCCGGCCTGCACGGCGCCGAGGGCCATGGCGACGTCCGGGTGCGGCCCTACGGCTTCGACCGCACCGTCCTGGAGTTCCACGCCCCCGAGGGCACCGCCGTCGTGCACGTCCACTCGTCCGAGATACGCCGCTTCCTACAGGCCACCGGCGAGCTGGTGCCCTTCGGTCTCGAACACCTCCAGCTCGACCTGGACCACGACCTCGCCGAGCTGATGCGGGACGCCTGCTGAGCTAGTTCCCCCGTGCCAGCAGGGAGTTGAGCTCGCCGTAGCCGAGCCCTCCCGTCTGCGCGCCGTAGGTACCCGTGTCCAGCAGCTCCCGCGCGGCACGGCGCACCACGGCGTACGCGGCCAGTGCGACGCTGGAACCGGCGCTCACGCGCGCGACGCCCAGCGCGGCCAGTTCGGCGACCGGCGGTGCGCCGGGGCCGACCAGCACATTGAGCGGTGCGTCGATCCCGTCGGCGAGTTCCTTGACCGTTCCCGGTTCGACGGCCCCGGGGACGAAGATCCCGTCGGCGCCCGCGGCCCGGAACGCGGCGGCCCGCTCCAGCGTCGCGTCCACTCCCCCGGCACCCCGCAGAAACGTGTCGATGCGCGCATTGACGAACAACGGCACGCCCTCCGCGTCGGCGGCCTCCCGGGCGGCGGCGATGCGCTCGGCCTGCTCGGCGACCGGCCGCAGGACGCCCTCACCGCCGTAGAGCGCGTCCTCGATGTTCACCCCCACCGCGCCCGCCGCGAGCACCGCGCGGACCGTGTCGGCGACCCCCGCGGCGTCCTTCGCGAAGCCGCTCTCGATGTCGGCGCTCACCGGCACGGCGACGGTCGCGGTGATGCGGGCGACCGCCTCCAGGGCCCGCTCCCGGTCCAGCCGGTCGCCGTCCGCCACCCCGAGGGCCCAGGCGAGACCCGCGCTGGTGGTAGCCACGGCGGACACGCCCGCGTCCTCGACGATGCGGGCGCTCGCGGCGTCCCAGGCGTTCGGGAGGATCAGCGGACGTCCCGGCACATGCAGCGCGCGGAAGGCCAGAGCCCGGTCCCGGAGGGTGTTCTGGTTCGTCATACGCCCCACTCAAGCAGTCGCGGGCGCGCCCTGGCTGGCAGGAATCCGACATCGGCGTGTGGGCCGCGGGCTCCCGTTTAATGCGTTGACAGCCCCTCGGGGCCGTTCGTAGCGTTGCCCTTGCTTCTGTTGCCGTCGATCGGAGTAGGACGTTGCTCGTCTGAGGTTCTGAGACACCGCGTCACACACCCCTGAGGTGTGTCCGCCGTGTACGACCTCGGCGTCGAGCCGTCCTCCGGAACAGGGCTTTCCTCCTCTGCCCCGGGACCAGTCTCCCGCCTCGCGGTGTCTCGATACGCGTCTGCCCATGACCGCATCAAGCACCCGCGAGGCCCTCATGCATACCTCCGTCACCTGTACGTCCCTCTCCTTCGCGTGGCCCGACGGGACCTCCGTCTTCGAGGACCTGGACGCCGCATTCGGGCCCGGCAGAACCGGGCTCGTCGGCGTCAACGGATCAGGGAAGTCAACCCTGTTGAAGCTGATCGCCGGTCGACTCGCCCCGGCCGACGGCACCATGCGGGTCGCGGGCGAGGTCGGCTACCTCCCGCAGAACGTCACGCTCGACACCGCCCTGCGCGTCGACGAGACGCTCGGCATCGCCGCTCAACGCGCCGCCCTGCACGCCATCGAGGCCGGTGACGCGGCCGAGGAGCACTTCGAGACACTCGGCGACGACTGGGACGTAGAAGAGCGAGCTCTCGCCACACTCGGCGAACTCGGCCTGGGACACATCGACTTGGACCGCACCATCGGCGAGGTCTCGGGCGGCGAGTCCGTACTCCTGCGGCTGGCCGCGCTGTTGCTCGGCCGGCCGGACGTCCTGCTCCTCGACGAGCCGACGAACAACCTCGACCTGTACGCCCGCAGGCGGCTGTACTCGGCCGTCGCGTCCTGGCCGGGAGTGATGATCGTGGTCAGCCACGACCGTGAACTCCTCGACCTCGTCGACCAGATCGCCGATCTGCGCGCCGGCGAGATCACCTGGTACGGCGGCAACTACTCCGCCTACGAGGAGGCCCTCACCACCGAACAGGACGCCGCGACACGGATGGTGCGCGTCGCCGAGGCCGACTTCCGCAAGCAGAAGCGCGAACTGTCCGACGCCCAGGTCAAGTTGGCCCGTCGCAAGAAGTACGGACAGAAGATGTTCGAGCAGAAGCGCGAGCCGAAGATCGTCATGGGCGCGCGCAGGCGGTCCGCGCAGGAGTCCGCGGGCAAGCACCGCATCCTGCACGAGGAGCGGCTCGCCGAGGCGAAGGAACGGCTCGACGAGGCGGTGGAGGCCGTACGGGACGACGACGAGATCCGCGTCGACCTGCCGTACACGGCCGTACCGCCGGGCCGTCAGGTCCTGACCCTCATGGACCTGGAACTCGCCTACGGCGCCTGGGCGGGCGGCCTCGATCTGCGCGGGCCGGAGCGGATCGCGCTGATCGGGCGCAACGGCGCGGGCAAGACGACGCTGCTGCGCACGATCGCCGGGGAGCTGGAGCCGGTGTCGGGCGAGGCGGTGACGCATGTCCCGCTGCGCTTCCTGCCGCAGCGGCTCGACGTGCTCGACGGTGAGCTGACCGTGGCGGAGAACGTGGCGCGGTTCGCGCCGGGCGCCACCAACAACCGGGTCCGGGCGCGGCTTGCCCGCTTCCTGTTCCGGGGTGCCCGCGCCGACCAGCAGGCGGCGACCCTGTCCGGCGGCGAACGCTTCCGGGCGGCGCTGGCCGCGCTGATGCTCGCGGAGCCCGCGCCGCAGCTGCTGATGCTGGACGAGCCGACGAACAACCTCGACATGGCGAGCGTGCGGCAGCTCACCACGGCGCTGGAGTCGTACGAAGGGGCGTTGATCGTGGCCAGTCACGACCTGCCGTTCCTCGAATCGATCGGCATCACGCGCTGGCTGCTGCTGGACGGGGAGCTGCGGACGATCACGCCGGAGGAGGTGGAACACCCGGCCTGAGGTGATTCGCGCTCATCTCAGGAGGGCCACAGCCTCACGTGAGGGGTTTTGTCGGCACGGACCGGTGACGCATGATGGCCAACCGGTGCCCCGACAACGGCGCCGAAACGATCCCGCCGATACGGAGTCCCGCTCGTGCCCAGCAAGAAGGCCCTCGTCCGCCGCCCCAGCCCGCGCCTGGCCGAAGGGCTGGTCACGCACATCGAGCGGGAGAAGGTCGATGTCGAGCAGGCCGTCGAGCAGTGGGAGGCGTACGCGCACACGCTGCGGGCGCACGGCTGGGAGACGATCGAGGTGGATCCGGCCGACGACTGCCCCGACTCCGTGTTCGTCGAGGACGCGGTGGTCATGTACAAGAACGTGGCGCTGATCGCCCGGCCCGGCGCCGAGTCCCGGCGCGAGGAGACGGGCGGGGTCGAGGAGGCGGTGGCCCGGCTCGGCTGCTCGGTGAACTGGGTCTGGGAGCCGGGCACCCTGGAGGGCGGTGACGTCCTCAAGGTCGACGACACGATCTACGTCGGCCGGGGCGGCCGGACGAACGGGGCCGGCATCCAGCAGTTGCGGGCCGTGTTCGAACCGCTCGGGGCGCGGGTGGTCACCGTGCCCGTGAGCAAGGTGCTGCATCTGAAGTCGGCGGTCACCGCTCTGCCCGACGGGACGGTGCTCGGGCACATCCCGAAGGTGGACCGGCCGTCGCTCTTCCCGCGCTTCCTGTCGGTGCCCGAGGAGGCCGGCGCTCATGTGGTGCTGCTCGGCGGCGACAAGCTGCTGATGGCGGCGAGCGCGCCCAAGACGGCCGACCTGCTCAGCGATCTCGGCCACGAGCCGGTCGTGGTGGACATCAGCGAGTTCGAGAAACTCGAAGGATGTGTGACGTGCCTCTCGGTCCGGCTCCGGGATCTGTACGCCTGAACGGGTGACGGAACCGCCCGTTCGGCGCCGGGACCTGCGGTCCTGCGACTCCTGGGGATTCCCCGGGAATACGGGCCTGAACAGCGATCTTTACGGCGCCCTTAACCTACGGTCTCGTAACCTACGGTTTCGTAGCCTACGATTCCGTAAGTTGCACAGGTCCCGGCACCGCTCGCCGGTTTGTTCAGTTTTGTACGACGTCCCCCTGGAGTCCCCGTGACGATCACTTCCCCGCGCCTAGGCAGCCCCGCAGTCTGGACCGACGCCAAGCTGCTGTACGCGTTGGAGGAAGTCGTCGAGACGGAGCTGAACCGGCACCTCAAGGTCACCAAGGACTGGATGCCGCACGAGTACGTGCCGTGGAGCGACGCCCGGAACTTCCCCGGCTTCTTCGAGGACGGCGAGGCCTGGGGCAAGGAGCAGTCCAAGGTCACCGAGATCGGCCGTATCGCCCTCGTCGTGAACCTCCTTACGGAGGACAACCTCCCCAGCTACCACCACGAGATCGCCTCCCTCTTCGGCCGTAACGGCGCCTGGGGCACCTGGGTGCACCGCTGGACGGCGGAGGAGGGCCGGCACGGCATCGTCATGCGGGACTACCTGCTCGCCTCCCGCGCGGTCGACCCGGAGAAGCTCGAAGCGTTCCGCATGCAGCACATGAGCGAGGGCTTCGAGTCGGACAACCGGCACTCGATGCTGCACTCCGTGGCGTACGTCGCCTTCCAGGAGCTGGCCACGCGCGTGTCGCACCGCAACACCGGCCACCAGTCGGGCGACCCGGTCTGCGACCGCATGCTGGCCCGCATCGCGACCGACGAGAACCTCCACATGGTCTTCTACCGCAACCTCCTGAAGGCCGCGTTCGAGCTCGCCCCCGACCTCACCATGCAGGCCGTGCGCGACGTCCTCGTCAACTTCCGGATGCCCGGTCACGGCATGCCCGGCTTCGAGCGGTTCGCCGCCCAGATGGCCATCGGCGAGGTCTACAACCTGCGCATCCACCACGACGACGTCATCCAGCCCGTGCTGCGCTTCCTGAAGGTCATGGAGATCGACGGTCTCGGCCCCGAGGGACAGCAGGCGCAGGAGGAGATCGGCCTCTACATGGGCGGCCTGGACTCCGAGGCCTCCAAGTTCGACGAGAAGCTCGCCACCCGCAAGGCCCGCATGGCGGCGCGCGCGAGCGCCTGACGGGCCTCGCGCCCGTACGCGAGCAGGGAGTTCGGGGCTGTCGGCCGTACCAGGCCGACGGCCCCGTTCCGCTGTCGCCGACCGGATCACCGGTCGGCGATCAGCAGTCGTCGGTCAGCGTGAGGTGCGTCGGATCTCCAGGCGTTCCTTCTCCGACAGACCACCCCACACGCCGAAGCGTTCGTCGTTGTCGAGGGCGTACTCCAGGCAGGCGGAGCGGATCGGGCACATGCCGCAGATCCGCTTCGCCTCCCTGACGGAGCTGCCGGGTTCGGGGAAGAAGAAGTCCGCCCCGGTCTGCGCGCACAACGCCTCCTGCTGCCAGTCCAGGTCGGGCGAGGTGATCGTGTCGATGTGCATGGCCAGGATCGTGCCGTGCGGCGAAAAACGTTCGATCAACGCGGGATCAACGCCGCGCTCCGAGGCCTCCGGCCACCCCGATGGTGGCGCCGCGCCCGCACCGGCGCACGGCGGCGCGCGGAACCGGTATGAAAACACGGAGAACTTCAGCGGTCACCGAGGGTAATCAACGCCGTATACGCGAACGGCTTCCGCGCCCCGGCAGCGATTGTCAGTGGGCGGTGCAAGACTCGGCAGTGCAGAGAACGGGACCCTTCAATGAGGAGGGCAATGATGCTCACCACCCGTTTCGTCAACGGCGCTCCCAACTGGCTGGACGTCGGCTCGCCCGACATCGACAGCGCCATCTCCTTCTACGGCGGTCTCTTCGGCTGGCAGTTCCAGTCGGCGGGACCCGAGGCCGGCGGCTACGGCTTCTTCCAACTCGACGGCAAGACAGTCGCCGGCGGCATGCCACTGCAGCCGGAGCACGACGCGTCCGCCTGGACCGTGTACTTCCAGAGCCCGGACGCGGAGGCCACTGCCAAGGCGGTGGAGCAGGCTCACGGCGCGGTCCTGTTCCAGCCGATGGACGTGCTGGGCCAGGGCCACATGGCGATCCTGAGGGACCCGGCGGGCGCCGCGTTCGGCATCTGGCAGCCGGGCGAGATGAAGGGTGTTGACGTCGCGGGCGACCCCGGTTCGCTGACCTGGGTCGAGCTGTACACACCGGATGTCGCCGCGGCGGCCGCGTTCTATGACGCCTCACTCGGTCTGGAGACCTCCGCCGCCCCCATGCCGGGCGGCGACTACACCTGCCTCAACCCGTCCGGTGCCGGTGAGGACGCGATGTTCGGCGGTGTCGTCCCGCTCGACTTCGACCCGGACGGCGCGACCTCGGGGGCGTACTGGCTTCTGTACTTCGAGGTGGCCGACGTGGACGCAACGGTGGCCAAGGCGCTGGAGACGGGCGGCAAGGTCGCCATGCCTGCCACCAGCATGGAGGGCGTCGGCCGCATCGCCCAGCTCACCGACCCGCACGGCGCCCGCTTCGCGATCATCAAGAGCGCGCCGCCGCAGGGCTGACGGCACCCCCAGTCGGCGGACCGGCGGGTCCTACGCCGGCGTACGGGCACCGCTCACGCGGAGGCGCGGTGGACCAGTGTGGTCGGCAGGATCACGCTGGACGGCGCGCCTCCGATGCCGTCCCGGACGCCCCGGCGGTCGAGGCCGCGCAGCAGCAGGCGGGCCATCAACCGGCCCATCTCCTCTATGTCCTGGCGGACCGTCGTGAGCGGCGGGTCGGTCTGCTCGGCGACCGGAAGCATGTCGTCGAAGCCGATCACCGCCACGTCCTCGGGCACCCGCAGCCCCTCCTCGCGCAGTACCTTCAGGGCGCCGTAGGCGGTGAGGTCGTTGGCGGCGAACACGGCGTCCACGTCGGGGCAGTTGTCGAGGAGTTCCCGCATCGCGCGCTCACCGCCGCCCGGGGTGAAGTCGCTCTCCACGATCAGCCGCGGATCCACGTCGACCATGACGTCCCGGAACCCGTCGAGCCGGTCCACCGCGGAGGTCTGGTCGAGCGCGCCGGTGATGTGCGCGATCCGGGTGCGGCCGAGCCCGACGAGATGCCGTACGGCATCGCGGGCGCCGCCCCGGTTGTCGCAGTCGACGTAGACCGTCGGTCCGGAGGCGCGTGTCCCCTCGCTCCAGGAGGGCCGGCCGCCGAACACCGTCGGAACACCGGCCCGTTGGATCAGTCCGGGCAGCGGGTCGTCGAGGTGCAGGGAGAAGACGAGCGCGCCGTCCACATGGCCGCCGGCGAGATAGCGGCCGACGCGGGCGTGGTCGTCGCGGCCTTCCGTGAGGAGCAGCACGAGTTGGGAGTCGTGGGCGGTCAACTCCTTGCTGATGCCCCGGAGTTGCATGGCGAAGAACGGGTCCGCGAAGACACGGGTCTCCGGTTCGGCGATCACCACGGCGATGGCGTCGTGCCGCTTCGTCACCAGACTCCGGGCCGCCTGATTGGGGACGTACCCGAGTTCGTCCACGGCCTGCCGGACCCGCTCGACGAGCGATTCCCGCACCCCGTCCCCGCCGTTGACCACCCGGGAAACGGTGGCCCGCGACACCCCCGCCCGCGCGGCCACGGCCTCCAGCGTGGGACGCGGTGCTGTCTCGGTCACGTCTGGACCCCTCCTCGATGATGCGGATCAGGATAGCCGCGGCGGAACCGGACGGTGAGAGCGCTCCCAGTTCGGCGGGATCCACTTGCCGGAGAGCGGTTCACCCCAACAGATCCACCCGTCGCCCCACCCCGTCCCGCTCCGCCCGCTCATACGCCAGCCACGCCAGCGCCAGGTCCTGCCACGGCAGCCCGACCGGGGCGTAGACCGAACGCGCACCGGCGTCGGTCCGCCCCGGATGGTCGCCGCGCAGTACGTCGCCGAGCGTCGCGTCGATGTCCGTCGGGGTCAACGCGCCCACGGACTCGACCAGTTGGCGGTCGTCGACGACGACAAGTGCCGCGTCCAGCAGGTCGGCGGCGAGTTCCCGCTTGCCCGGCTCGTCGGCGCCCAGGCTGGTGAGGTGCTGCCCCTCCCGGGTGTCCGCGAGGGACAGCAGCGGGGTGCGGGACCAGGTCGCCAGCAGGACGATGTCGGCGGCCGCGGCGATCTCCTTCGGCGAGCCCAGCACCCGGCCGCCGTGCCGTGCGGCGAACTCGCTCGCCCGGTCCAAGTCCGTGTCGTGGACGAGGAGTTCGCCGTGCGGCCGGAGCGTGCCCAGGCCCCGCACCATCAACTCGGCCTGCGCGCCCGCGCCGATCACCCCGACCACCGCATCCTCCGCAGCCCCCGCGAGGGCATGCGTGCCCAGGGCGGCCGCCAGTCCCGTACGCCACGCGGTCACCGTCGCCGAGTCCAGCAGGGCGAGCAACTCGCCGTCCACGCCGCTGTGCAGGCACAGCACGCCCCTCAACGCGGGCCGTGCGTCGGGGAACTTGGCGTTGACCTTCACGGTGTAGGCCTCGATGCCGGGCAGCAGTCCGGGCATCAGCGCGGTGGCCGTACCGGGGAACGGCAGGTCGGTACGCACCCGTTGCCCCGGGATCGCCACCGGAGCCCCTACGGCGAGGAAGCCGGCCCGCAGCGCGGCGAGGCAGGCCGGGGGTTCCAGCAGGGCGCCGAGGGCGCTCCGGGTCAGCAGACGAGTCATGCGCTCATGATCCGTCGGAAGCGGGGTCAGGGGCGGAGTCGGCGGAGGAGCCGGTCGCGGAGTCAGCGGCGGAATCCGCGGCCGTCGCGGCCTTCTTCGCCCGGCTCGGCTGCACCCTCTTCGGCTCCCCCGGCATCTTCGGGTACTCCGGCGGATACGGCAGATCGCCCAGCCCGTGGTCGTGTTCGTCGCGGCGGGCGAGTTCGAGGAGGGCGTCCAGGGAGTAGCGGTGGTCGTCCATGTCGGCGTGCACGTCGCCGAGTTCGGCGAAACGGGCCGGCATGGTCACGAGGTCGAAGTCCCGGGGGTGCGCGGTGCCGACCTCGTCCCAGCGCAGGGGGGCCGAGACGGGGGCGTGCGGGCGGGGTCGTACGGAATAGGCGGAGGCGATGGTGCGGTCGCGGGCGGTCTGGTTGTAGTCGACGAAGATGCGCTCGCCGCGCTCCTCCTTCCACCACTTGACCGTCACCTGGTCCGGCATCCGGCGGGCCAGCTCGCGGCCGACCGCGATGGCCGCCCGGCGGACCTGGGTGAAGGTCCAGCGCGGTTCGATCGGCACGAAGACGTGCAGGCCGCGGCCGCCGGAGGTCTTGGGGAAGCCCTGCAGACCGCCGAACTCGTCGAGTACGGCGCGGAGTTCGTGGGCGGCGCGGACCGCGTCGTCGTAGTCGGTGCCGGGCTGCGGGTCGAGGTCGATGCGGAGTTCGTCGGGGCTGTCGACGTCGTCGCGGCGGACCGGCCAGGGGTGGAAGGTGAGCGTGCCGTACTGGGCGGCCCACAGCACGGCGGCCTCCTCGGTGGGGCACATCTCGTCGGCGCTGCGTCCGCTGGGGAAGGTGATGTGGGCGGTCGGGATCCAGTCGGGCATGTTCTTGGGCGCCCGCTTCTGGAAGAAGTTCTCGCCCTCGACCCCGTCCGGATAGCGCTCCAGGGTGGTGGGTCGGTCGCGCAGGGCGCGGAGGATTCCGGGGCCGACCGCGATGTAGTACCGGGCGAGGTCCAGCTTCGTGAAGCCGCGCTCCGGGAAGAAGATCTTGCCTGGGCTGGACAGCCGTACGGTCCGGCCGCCCGCCTCCAGTTCCACCGCTTCGCCCATGCGAGCCACCGTAGGCCCGGCGCACAGACATCGCACACCGGGCGGCAAGCGACGTACGAGCGCAGAATCGGAACCATGGATCTGCCGGTGATGCCACCCGTGAAGCCCATGCTCGCCAAGTCGGTGGCGAGGATTCCGCCGGGCATGCACTACGAGGCGAAGTGGGACGGCTTCCGGGCGATCGTGTTCCGTGACGGCGCAGAGGTCGAGCTGGGCAGCCGGACCGGAAAGCCTCTGACCAGGTACTTTCCCGAACTGGTCGAGGCTCTGAAGGAGCGCGTCCCGGAGCGGTGCGTGCTGGACGGCGAGATCGTGATCGCCCGGGACGGGCGGCTGGACTTCGACGCGCTGAGCGAGCGCATCCACCCGGCCGAGTCGCGGGTGCGGACGCTGGCCGAGCGGACCCCGGCCTCCTTCGTCGCCTTCGACCTGCTGGCCCTGGCCGACGAGTCGCTGCTGGACGTCCCGCTCGGCGACCGTCGGGCGCTCCTAGAACGGGCGCTGTCCGGCGTGACCGCACCCGTGCATCTGGCGCCCGCGACCACCGACATCGAGGTGGCGCAGCGGTGGTTCGAGCAGTACGAGGGCGCCGGGCTCGACGGTGTCGTGGCCAAGCCGCTGGACCTGCGCTACCGCCAGGACGAGCGCGCCATGTACAAGATCAAGCACGAGCGGACCGCGGACGCCGTCGTCGCGGGCTACCGCCTCCACAAGAGCGGCCCCGTCGTGGGCTCGCTCCTCCTCGGCCTCTACGACGACCAGGGCGCCCTGCAGCACGTGGGGGTGTCCGCCGCCTTCACCATGAAGCGGCGCGCCGAGCTCATCGAGGAACTCGCGCCGCTGCGCATGGACGACCCGACCGGGCATCCGTGGGCGGCCTGGGCGGAGGAGGCCGCGCACGAGTCGGCCCGGTTGCCGGGCGCCCCGAGCCGCTGGTCCGGCAAGAAGGACCTCTCCTGGGTGCCGCTCAGACCGGAGCGGGTGGCCGAGGTGGCGTACGACCACATGGAGAACGGCGCGCGCTTCCGGCACACGGCGCGTTTCCGCCGCTGGCGCCCCGACCGCACGCCCGAGAGCTGCACGTACGCACAGCTGGAGGAGCCGGTCCGCTACGACCTCGCGGAGATCCTCGGCCCGCCGGACTGACCCCTTCCGGATCTTCCGGTGGGCCGATCGGCCCATTCGACGCGCACAAACACAACCGAGCGGGTATGGCCACCAATGAACTTATAAGCGCACAATCGAAAACACAGATTTGGTGGCAACGGTGGGCATGGGACGAAGGGCGCCCAAGCGGCGCGGCGCGAGAAGAGCGGCGCTGCTGGCCGCCACGATGACGGCCTCCCTGGCGGTGGGCTGCACGGCACATCACGGCAGCTCCGCCGACGACGGGCGCGGGCAGAGCCGGCCCCCGACGCAGACCCCGGCCCAGAGCCCGAGCGCAGGCGGCACGGTCGCCCCCGCCGCCGGTCCACTGCTCGCGGTGAAGATCGACAACGTGCCCGCGGCCCGCCCCCAGACCGGTCTGGACTCGGCCGACATCGTGTACGCGGAGCAGGTGGAGGGTGGGCTGAGCCGGCTGATGGCGGTGTTCGCCACCAAGCTGCCCCAGTCCGTCGGGCCGGTGCGCAGCGCCCGCGTCTCCGACCTGGAACTGCTGCGCCAGTTCGACGACCCGACGCTCGCCTTCTCCGGTGCCCAGCACAAGCTGCTGCCGCTGATCGCCAAGGCCCCGCTGCGATCGGCGTCGCCCGACGAGGAGGGCGGCGCCTACTACCGGGGCGTCGACAAGTCCGCCCCGCACAACCTCTACCTCCGCCCGAACAAGCTGCTCTCCTCCGCCCCGGGCGCGGCGGCCCTGACCACCGGCTTCCACTACGGCGCGGCCCCTACGGGCGGCAAGGCCACGGCCTCCCGCACCGTGCGCTACCCGGCGGCCCGCTTCACCTTCACCTGGTCCGGGAGCAAGCACCGCTGGCAGGTCAGCGAGGACGGCACGCCCACCGTGCTGACCGACGGCAGGCGGCTGGCTCCGGCGACGGTCGTCGTGCAGTACGTGAAGATCCGCAAGTCCAAGTACCACGACGTCCTCGGCAACAACACGCCGTACACGGAGACCGTCGGCTCCGGGAAGGCGGACGTGCTGCGGGACGGCCGTACGTTCAGCGTCGACTGGAAGCGGCAGAAGGCCACGGACGGAACGGAGTTCACGACCTCGGACGGCAAGCCCATGAACTTCGCGAAGGGCCAGGTCTGGGTGGTGTTCGCGAAGGCGTGATGCCGGGCGGCGACGGCCTAACGTTGTACGGCGAGGGGCTCTCCTGGATTGCGGAGCCCCTCCGCCGCGTCCGAGACACGTTGGATGAGGTCGAAGAAGACGGCCTGCTCATCGGCGGAGAGCGGAGCCAGGAAGACCTGGTTCATCCGGGCCGTACGCACGACCAGCTTGCGGTGGACGCGCGTGCCGTCCTCCGTGAGGCGCAGCAGGAATCGCCGACCGTCCTGCGGATCACGCACCTTGTCGAGCAACCCGCGCCTGATCAGCCGGCTGATCACCTCCGCGACGGTCGACCGGTCCAGGCCCACCCGCTCCCCCACCGTGCGCTGGTCGAGCCCGGGCTCGTCGGCGAGCGCGTTGAGCACCGCGAACTGCGGGGAGGTGATCTCTTCGGAGACCATGGTGTTCCACAGCAGATAGTGCGCCTGCTGGAGTCGCCGGGCGAGGTGCCCGGGGTGGGTGGTGAGGTCCACCGCGGCCATGTGCCCTCCCGACGTCGTATTCATCCGTGCACTGAACGATACCTGGAGGCCCGCAGGGTGAGTCCAGCCTCGTGCACCGACATATCCACGTCCTTGACCTCGCACTTCTCCCAGGTCTTGACGGCGAGCCCCCACAGTGGCAGCGTGAAGGAAACTTCACCGAAATGCTCAGTGCCCTGATTATCTGCTGACCGGGCGCTCGAACGGGACGGAGCTTCACGGATGGACAAGGTGGTCGCCACAGCCGACGAGGCCGTGGCCGATGTGCCGGACGGAGCGACCCTCGCCGTCGGCGGTTTCGGGCTGAGCGGTGTGCCGAACGTGCTGATCCAGGCCCTGTACGAGCGCGGTACGACCGGCCTCGGCGTGGTCTCCAACAACTGCGGGGCGATGGAGTCCGGCCTCGCCGTCCTCCTCTCCGCCGGGCGGATCGCACGGGTGACCGGCTCCTACATCGGCGCCAACAAGGAGTTCGCCCGCCAGTACCTCGCCGGCGAACTGGAGGTCGAGATGATCCCCCAGGGCACCCTCGCGGAGCGACTGCGCGCGGGCGGTGCGGGCATCCCCGCCTTCTACACCCCGGCCGGTGTCGGCACCCAGGTCGCCGAGGGCGGACTGCCCTGGCGCTACGACGGCTCCGGCGGCGTCACGCTCGCCTCGCCGCCGAAGGAGGTGCGGGAGTTCGACGGCACCGAGTACGTCCTGGAGCGCGGCATCCGCACCGACTTCGCCCTGGTCCGCGCCGCGAAGGGCGACCGCCACGGCAACCTCGTCTTCAACAAGTCGACCCGCAACTTCAACCCCCTCGCGGCGATGGCGGGCAAGGTGACCATCGCCGAGGTGGAGGAGCTGGTCGAGCCCGGCGAGATCGACCCGGACGCGGTGCACCTGCCCGGGATCTTCGTGCAGCGGGTGGTGGCCCTCACCCCCGAGCAGGCCGCCGACAAGCGGATCGAGCAGCGGACGGTGAGCAGCTGATGGCCTGGACACGCAAGGAGATGGCGGCCCGCGCGGCACGCGAACTTGCAGACGGGCAGTACGTCAATCTCGGCATCGGTCTGCCGACCCTGATCCCCAACTACCTCCCGCCGGGCGTCGAGGTGATCCTGGAGTCGGAGAACGGCATCCTGGGCACCGGCCCGTACCCCACCGAGGACCAGGTCGACCCGGATCTCATCAACGCCGGCAAGGAGACCGTGACGGTCCTGCCGGGTGCCTCCTTCTTCGACTCCGCGCTCTCCTTCGGGATGATCCGGGGCGGGCACATCGACGTCGCCGTGCTGGGCGCGATGCAGGTGTCGGCGGGCGGTGACCTGGCGAACTGGGCGATCCCCGGCAAGATGATCACCGGGATCGGCGGGGCGATGGACCTCGTGCACGGCGCCCGCACGGTCATCGTCGTGATGACCCATGTGGCCAAGGACGGCTCCCCGAAGATCCTCACGGAGTGCGCGCTGCCGCTCACAGGCAAAGCGTGTGTGAACCGAGTCATCACCGATCTCGGCGTGATCGACGTGTCACCCGAGGGCCTCGTGTTGATCGAGACCGCGCCCGGTGTGAGTGTCGAGGAGATCGTCGCCAGGACCGACGCGAAACTCACCGTCACGGAAGGCCTGCTGTGAACCCGGTTTACATCGTCGACGCCGTCCGCACCCCCATCGGCAGGTACAGCGGAGGGCTCGCCTCCGTCCGCCCCGACGACCTCGCCGCCCACGCCCTCCGCGAACTCCTCGCCCGCACGCCCGACTTGGACCCGTCCCGCATCGAGGACGTCTACTTCGGCAACGCCAACGGCGCCGGCGAGGAGAACCGCAACGTCGGCCGCATGGCAGGCCTCCTCGCGGGCCTGCCCGCCTCCGTGCCGGGCGTCACGGTCAACCGGCTCTGCGCCTCCGGCCTCGAAGCGGTCATCCAGGCGGCCCGCGCGATCGCGGTCGGGGACGCCTCCATCGCCGTGGCGGGCGGGGTGGAGTCGATGACCCGGGCGCCGTACGTGCTGCCGAAGTCGGACCGGCCGTTCCCCGCCGGGCACACCGAGTTGTACTCGACCACGCTCGGCTGGCGCATGGTCAACCCGGCCATGAACCCGGAGTGGACCATCCCGCTCGGCGAGAGCGCGGAGTTGATCGCCGACAAGCACAAGATCGGCCGCGAGCAGCAGGACGAGTTCGCGCTCGCGAGTCACCGGAAGGCGGCCGAGGCGCAGGCCGCGGGGCTCTTCGACGGCGAGATCGCACCCGTGCCGATCCCGCAGCGCAAGGGCGACCCGGTCGTCTTCGGCGCGGACGAGTCCGTACGGGCGGACGCCTCCCTCGCGGCGATGGCCAAGCTGAAGCCCTCCTTCCGTACCGAGAACGGGACGGTGACGGCGGGCAACGCGTCGCCGCTCAACGACGGTGCCGCGGCCCTGCTGTTGGTGGACGAGGAAGGGCTCAGGGCGACCGGCCGTCAGCCCCTCGCCCGCGTCTCCGCGACCGGTGTCTCGGCGATCGACCCGCAGTACTTCGGACTCGCCCCCGTGGAAGCCGTCGACCGCGCACTCGCCAAGGCAGGCAAGGGATTTGACGACCTGTCAGTCCTGGAGCTCAACGAGGCCTTCGCCGCGCAGGTGCTCGGATGTGTCGCCGAGTGGCCCGAGTTCGACCCCGCGATCCTCAATCCCCAGGGCGGCGCCATCGCGCTGGGCCACCCGCTCGGCGCCTCCGGTGCCCGGCTCGCCGGCACCGTCGCCCACCAACTCGCCCGCAAGGGAACGGGAGTTGGCGTCGCCACCCTCTGCATCGGCGTGGGCCAGGGCCTGGCCCTCGTCCTCGAACGGTAGGAACTCGAACGGCAGGAACCCCCATGGCTCTCACCCAGCACGACATCGACCTCGAAATAGCGGCCGAGCACGCGACGTACGAGAAGCGGGTCGCCGACGGCGCGCCGGTCGAGCACCACCCGCGCCGCGACTACGCCCCGTACCGCTCCTCGCTGCTGCGGCACCCGAAACAGCCGCCGGTCACCATCGACGTCTCGAAGGACCCGGAGCTGGTGGAACTGGCCTCCCCCGCCTTCGGCGAACGGGACATCACGGAGATCGACAACGACCTCACCCGGCAGCACAACGGCGAGCCCATCGGTGAGCGGATCACCGTCTCCGGGCGGCTGTTGGACCGGGACGGGCGTCCGATCCGCAGTCAGCTGGTGGAGATCTGGCAGGCGAACTCGGCCGGCCGCTACGCCCATCAGCGCGAGCAGCACGACGCCCCGCTGGACCCCAACTTCACCGGTTTCGGGCGCACGTTGACCGACGACGAGGGCAACTACCGCTTCACGACCGTCCAGCCGGGCCCCTACCCCTGGCGCAACCACGTCAACGCCTGGCGCCCGGCGCACATCCACTTCTCGATGTTCGGCACGGCGTTCACCCAACGGCTCGTGACGCAGATGTACTTCCCGAGCGACCCGCTGTTCCCGTACGACCCGATCATCCAGTCGGTGACGGACGACGCGGCCCGGCAGCGCCTCGTCGCGACCTACGACCACAGCCTGTCGGTGCCCGAGTTCTCGATGGGCTACCACTGGGACATCGTGCTCGACGGCCCGCACGCCACCTGGATCGAAGAAGGACGCTGACCCGCCATGACGAAGATCGACACGAGCCGCCCGGAGTCCGTGCTGCCGACCCCGTCGCACACGGTCGGCCCCTTCTACGGCTACGCGCTGCCGTTCCCCGGCGGCGGTGACATCGCGCCCGTCGGGCACCCGGACACGATCACCGTCCAGGGGTACGTCTACGACGGCGAGGGCAATCCGCTGCCGGACGCATTCGTCGAGCTGTGGGGGCCCGACCCCGAGGGCAACGTCTCCACGACCGACGGCTCGATCCGGCGCGATGCGGCCAGCGGCGGCTATCTCGGCCGCAACGGCGTCGAGTTCACCGGCTGGGGCCGCATCCAGACCGACGCCAACGGCCACTGGTACGCGCGGACGCTACGGCCCGGCGCGCGCGGCCGGAGCGCTCCGTACCTCAGCGCGTGCGTCTTCGCGCGCGGGCTGCTGGTGCACCTCTTCACGCGGATCTACCTGCCGGGCGACGAGGCCGCGCTCGCCGCGGACCCGCTGCTGTCCGGGCTGGACGCGGCGCGGCGCGACACGTTGATCGCGCAGGACGGCGGCAGCGGCACATACCGTTTCGACATCCGCCTTCAGGGCGAAGGCGAAACGGTCTTCCTGGAGTTCCAGTGACAGCTGCCGACCCGTCGGACACCGGCCTGCTCGCCCCCGGGTGGGCCGGCTCCCCCGCCGCGTCCGCGACGAGCGACACCGCGTATCTACGGGCCCTGCTCGACGCGGAGTCCGCGCTCACCCGCGCCCAGGCCGCCCTGGGTCTCGCGCCCGCCGGGGCGGCGACGGCGGTGACGGCCGCGGCGGACCCGGAACGCTTCGAAGTACGGTCTCTCGTGGAACGGTCCAGGACCGGCGGAAACCCGGTGATCCCCCTGGTCGCGGACCTGACGAAGGCGGTCGGTGGGGAGTACGGCCCGTACGTCCACCGAGGCGCGACCAGCCAGGACATCATGGACACGGCGACGATGCTGGTCGCGTCCCGCACCCTGGACCTGGTCCTGACCGACCTGGCCCGCACGGAGCACGCGCTGGCCCAACTGGCCGCCGCCCACCGCGACACCGCGATGCCGGGCCGGACCCTCACCCAGCACGCCGTACCGACGACGTTCGGGCTGAAGGCGGCCGGGTGGCGGTCGCTGGTGCTCGACGCGCGGGACAGGGCGCGTGCCGTCCGGGACGGGTTGCCCGTCCAACTCGGGGGCGCAGCAGGCACGTTGGCCGCTTTCTCGGCGTACGGCGCCGAGGACGCGCTCGCACTGCCGGACGCGTACGCCCGTGAACTCGGCCTGGCGGCACCGCTGTTGCCCTGGCACGCGCTCCGGACGCCGATCGCCGACCTCGCCGGATGCCTGGCCTTCGCGGCGGGCGCGCTGGGCAAGGTCGCCGCCGACGTCCTCGTCCTGTGCCGTACGGAGATCGCCGAGGTCTCCGAGGGGAGTGGCGGCGGTTCGTCGGCCATGCCGCACAAGGCGAATCCCGTACGGTCCACGCTGATCGCCGCCGCCGGACGCCGGGCACCGCAGCTCGCGGCCGTCCTCTACGGTTCGCTGGTCGCCGAGGACGAGCGGCCGGCCGGGGCCTGGCACGCCGAGTGGGAACCGTTGCGGGAGCTGCTGCGGCTGGTCGGCGGTGCGGCGCGTGATGCCGCCGAGCTGACCGAGGGGCTGCGGGTGCATCCGGACGTGATGCGTGAACACCTGGATCTCACCCATGGGTTGATCGTCTCCGAGCGACTGTCGGCCGAGCTGGCACCGCTGCTGGGCCGGGCCCGGGCGAAGGAGCTACTCACGGAGGTAGCCCGGCGGGCGTACTCCGAAGGCCGTCCGCTGGCCGAACTGCTCGCCGGGGAGCCCGAGTTGAAGGACCTCGACCTCTCCGCGCTGACCGACCCCGCCCGTTACACGGGTTCCGCCGGAGCCCTCACCGACCGCGCCTTGGAGCGACGTTGACCGAGAAACTCCTCAACTTCCGTGCCGAGGGCCCCGATTCCGCTCCCCCGCTGCTGCTCGGGCCCTCGCTGGGCACGTCGTACGCCCTGTGGGACAAGGTCGCGCCCGAACTGTCCGTCACCCACCGGGTGATCCGCTGGGACCTGCCCGGGCACGGTGGCTCGGCGCCCGGACTGATCGGTCCCGGGGCGACCGTCGGAGACCTCGCCGACCTGGTGCTCGCGCTCGCCGACTCCCTCGGGATCGAGCAATTCGCCTACGCGGGTGTGTCGTTGGGGGGTGCGGTCGGTCTGCATCTCGCGGTGCATCACCCCGAGCGGGTCGCGTCGCTCGCCGTCATCTGTTCCTCGGCCCACTTCAACGGGTCGAAGCCGTGGGAGGAACGGGCCGCGCGGGTGCGGAGGGAGGGGGTGGACTGGCTGGTGGAGAGCGCCGACTCCCGTTGGTTCACGCCCGGGTTCACCGTCCCGGAGCTGGTGGCCGACCAGGGCGCCGCCGACCCGGCCGCGTACGCCGCGTGCTGTGACGCGCTGGCCGCGTACGACCTGCGCGAGCGGCTTCCCGGGATCAGCGCGCGGACGCTGGTGATCGCCGGTCGCGAGGACCCGGCGACCCCGCCCGCGCATCTGCGGGAGATCGCGGACGCGGTGGCGGGCTCGGCCCTCGTGGAGATCCCGGGCGCTTCCCATCTGGCGCCCGCGCAGTGCCCGGAGGCGGTCCTCACGGCGCTGCGCGCGCACCTCGGCGGCGGCGCCAAGCGCGGGATGGAGGTACGCCGTGAGGTGCTCGGCGACACCCACGTGGACCGGGCGCAGGCTCGGCAGACGCCGTTCACCGCGCGGTTCCAGGACTTCATCTCGCGGTACGCGTGGGGGGAGATCTGGACCGATCCAACGCTGTCGCGGCGCGAGCGCAGCATGATCACACTCACCGCGTTGATTGCACACGGCCACTACGACGAGTTGGCCATGCATGTTCGGGCGGCTCGGCGCAACGGCCTCACACCGGAGGAGATCGGCGCCGTGCTGTTGCAGAGCGCCGTGTACTGCGGGGTACCGGCGGCGAACTCGGCATTCGCGGTGGCGCAACGGGTTCTGGCCGAAGAGGAAGGGTGACGTGAGCGCCTGAAAGGGGCGCGGGGCTGTATCTATATGCGGCTCCGCCGCGTGGGCGCGACCAGCCCCCACTCACCCGCAGCCGAACAACAACTCAACGCAACCCCCTCCCCGTCTCCAGCACCTCCCGCGCCTGCGTCACCAGACCGTCCGCCCCGCACGAACGCGCAAGCGTCAGGCCTCTGTTGATCTCCGCCACGGACCGCGCCGCGATGCCGTACTCGACGCGCGCCGCCGCATGCTCGTACTGGCAGGGTGAGGACTCCAGGTAAGCGACGGCCTGCGCGGCGAGCCGTACCGCGCGCTGCCCTGTTTCCAGTGCCGCCGCGCAGCGGAGGGCCTCTCCGATCGCCGTGTCCGTGCCGAAGTGTTCGGCCTGGCGGCGGGCGTCGGAGGCTAGTTGGGCCGCGCGGGTCGGGTCCTCGACGGCGAGGGCGCGGGCGAGGTCGACGGCCCAGGGGACGAGGACCGGGTTGTGGTGGCCGCGTACGGTCGCCGCCTTCGCGGCCTGTTCCAGTTCGTTGATGCCGTCCTTCGTGCGGCCGACGGCGAGCAGGAGACGGCCGCGTACGCAGCGCGGGTCCGGCAGCACGATGGTCGACGGGTACGGCGGTGCGAAGCCGTACTGTTCGGCGGTCGCCCAGGCCTCCTCGACATGGCCGCGGGCGAGCAGGGTGTCGACCAGGTTGCAGGTGGCCGACCAGTACAGGGGCAGTCCGCGGCCGACGCGCTCGGCGAGGCGCAGGGACTCACGCAGTGAGATCTCGGCGTCGCGGAGGCGGCCGCGCCTGCGGTGGCCGAGGCCGATGTAGGCGTGCGCCAGGGAGAGGTGGCCGCCGCTCCAGCCCGCGGACACGTAGGCGCGCAGGGCTTCGTTGTACAGGCTCTCCGCGCGGTCCAGGCGGTCGGTGTAGGCGTACGCGCTGGCGAGCATCATGAGGATCTCGATGCCCCACTCGGTGTCGGTCCAGCCGAGTCCGGGGGCGAGCCGTCCGTTGACGAGGGCGCGGTCGCAGACCTCGACGACCTCCTCGGCGTTCTCGCCGTGGGTCATGGCGTCGAAGCCGCGCAGGATCAGCAGGGCCCGCTCGGAGTTGTCCCGGCCGGTGCAGGTGCCGGCGAGTGCGGCGAGCCGCTCGGAGCGTCCCGGGGAGATGCCCTCGCCCGCGTGGATGCCCTCCCACATGAACTGCACGGCCTGGAGCCGCATCCGGGCGGCGCCCGGTTCGTACCGGACGGACTCCGCCTCGACGGTGCGGACGGCTTCCTCCAGCTGGTTGTTGTGGATCAGGGCCTGGGAGAGTCGGAAAACGGCGTCCACGCGTGCGTGGCCGTCGAGGCCGGGCATGCCGAGGGCGGTCTGGAGGTGGCCGATGGTGGTGGCGGGCGCGGTGAGCAGGGTGGCGCAGCCCAGTTCGAAGAGCACGTGCGCGTGCGTCTCGGCGAGCGGCGGCTCCAGGAGGGCGCGCTCCAGGCAGCGGCGGGCCGCGTCGGGGGCGCCGATGGAGAGGTGTTCGCGGGCCGCCTCGCGCAGCTGCTCGACGAGTTCCTGGTCGTCGTCCGGGTGCACCTTGAGGAGGTGCCGTGAGGCGGAGGCCGCGCCGAGCCCTGAGTCGGTGACGACCTGGGCGGCGATGCCGTGCATGGCCGTGCGGACGCCGCCCGGGATGGAGTCGTAGACGGCGCTGGCGATCAGCGGGTGGACGAACTCCAGCTCGCCGGCGCCGGCTTGGGACGCGGCGGGGTCGGGTGCGGTGAGGATGCGGGCGGTGCGGAGCAGCTCGGCGCAGCGGCCCGCCTCGTCGCGGCTCATGGTGGCGAGCTTGGCGACCAGGCTCACGGAGATGCCGGTGCCGAGGATGGCGGCGGCCCAGGCGAACCGGGTGGCTTCGAAGCCCAGGTCGTCCAGGCGGGCGACGAGTCCGCCGCCGCGCGCGGAGCGGTTGAGCTCGCGCAGTTCGGTGGCCGCGTCCTCGACGGGTTCGAGGCCGCTGTCCTGCACCTTGGCGAGGAGTTCGACGGTCTCGTACGGGTTGCCGTCGGTGACCGCCCACACCTCGCGGCAGAACGCGCCGTCGGCGTGCGGGCCGAGGGTGGCGCGGGTGAGGCCCGCGGTGGCCCTCGGGGTGAGGGATTCCAGGACGGTGACCGGCGGGCCCGCGGCGGCGGCGATCGCGTCCAGGTGGCGGGCGCTCTCGCCGCTGACCTCGCCGGGCCTGCGGGCGACCACGAGCAGGACGGACAGGTCGTCGAGGCGTTCGGCGAACGCGGCGAGCCAGCGGAGGGTCTCCTGGTCGGCCCAGTGGGCGTCGTCGACGATCAGGACCAGCGGCCAGACGCGCTTGGCGAGCCGGCGCACCGCGGCGACCAGTCCGTCGCACACGCCCTGCGGGTCGGGCTGCCGCTCGCCGGGTTCGGTGACGCCGAGGGCGGGGCCCGCGATGTCGTACCAGTCGCCGAGGTACTCGCGGATCTCCTCGGGCATCAGCGAGATCAGGGCGGGCTGCAGCAACTGCCGTACGACGTTGAAGGGGACGGACCTGAGGGTCTCGCCGCCGCGGGCCTGCCAGACCGCGCAGCCGCGTGCCTCGGCGATGCGGCGGGTCTCGGCCAGGAGCGCGGTCTTGCCGAACCCGGCCTCGCCGCGGACCATCAGCAGGCTGCCCGAGGACGACTCGTCGGCGCGCAGACGGTCGATCGCCTCCGCCACACCGGCGACTTCCTCGTCGCGCTCCCACAGGGAGGCCGAGGCGGCCTCCGGAGGCCGTTCCTCCGTCATCCCGATACCTCCCCAGTAGCCCGAACGACGTACAGCCCTTGAGCGTAGCCGTCCGGATGCCGAAGTGGAGGCCGGTCCGGGGAGCTGTTGCCGCATCGGGTGACGGCTGGACTCATAGGCATGACGATCAGTCAGAAGGCGCCGAAACAAAGTCACTTCCGGTCAATCCCGTAACACTGCGGAGCATCGCCCACCAAGCCTGTGACTCGGCACCCTTCGGCCGACATCGGCATGGATGAATCAGCGCAGGCGTCCGCGGTCACTCACCGGAAGGTGATCGAGAACTACACGGGCGGAGGCACTGCGGCCGGATCCTCTCATCCCCCTTTCACCGACGCCTCATACGGTAGGGGCATGACGCAGGTGACTCCCCCCGGGTGGTACCCCGATCCCGGACAGACGAATGACGGTCCCGCCGACGAGCGCTGGTGGGACGGCAAGGCATGGACGGACCGCACTCGGCCCGCCGGGTCGGGCGCCGAATGGGGTCCCCCGACGGAGCCGCCGTACGGCGGCGCGTACCCGGCGTATCCGGCCGCGCCCCCGGCCCCGCCGCGCCGCAATCTGCGCACGGGCATAGCCGTGGCGGTGGCCGTGGCGGTCCTCACGGCCATCGGTGTCGGTGCGTACGCGCTGTCCGACAACGGCAGCGGGAACGGCACCCAGGCCGGCAACCAGCAGGCACCGAACGGGCAGGGCGGTTCCGGCGGCCAGACCGGTCCCGAGGGGCAGGGCGGCACGGGCGGTTCCGGTGGCACCGGCGGGCAGACCGATCCCTTCGGCGGGTCCGGCGGTACGGGTGGTTCCGGCGGTACGGGCGGTGCGACGCCCGCTCCCAGCCAGTCGGCGGAGCCGAAGGTCAAAGCCGGCGGAACCGTGATCGACTCGCTCGACGGCATCAGCTTCACCGTGCCGTCCGACTGGTACGGCCAGGTCATCCAGATCGGCGCGCAGGTCACGTCGAACACCTCGTACAAGTGCCCCGGCAACACCTCCCAGACCTGCACCAACGGCGGGGCGTACTCCTCGCCCGCGGTGGTGCTGGGCACGAAGGGCAGCACGGCGGAGGCGGTCGCGAAGGCGGACATCGCCGCCAACGCCAAGGAGTCCTACGGCGGTACGACCTACGGCAGCATCACCTCCCACGAGGTCCTCGCCTCGAAGGCCGTCACCGTGGCCGGGCAGAAGGGCTACCTGGTCCGCTGGAAGGCGGTCACCAGCAAGGGCGCCGACGGGTACGTCGAGTCGCTCGCGTTCCCGTCGCCGGCCAGCACCGGTCAGATCGTCGTGGTCCGCTTCGGTGTCGACGTGGGCCAGAAGCAGTCCGTCATCGACGAGATCACCTCGAACATCAAGGTGGCCTCGGGCAGCGGCGGCGACGGACAGAAGATCTGAACTCCCGCCGTAACCACGTCGGTTCCCCGGACACCAGTCGGCCGGGTGGGGCGCCTCTCCGCTCAAGAGGAACCCCACCCGGCCGGGGGTGCGCGCCGCCCCCGTCCCCACGGTGCGGCGCGATCAGGTCACCGTCCAGTCATCCCATGGACGGCGGCCTGGTTCTCAGGTGAGACCGAGTGCGGGCAGCACCGCGGCCTCCACGAATCTGACCAAGTAGTCGGGGTCGGCGTAACAGCCCTCCAGGACGGGCCGGGCCCGCAGGACGCCGAAGATCTGGGCGGGGACGTACGGCAGGGCCGGGTGGTCGGCCGGGATCTCGCCACGTTCCACACCGCGGCGCAGGATGTCCTCCAGCGCGGCGATCTCCGGATGCACAAGCGCCTCGCGTACCGCCTGGGCGAGTTCGCTGTCCTGGATGACGGCGTGGCCGAGCGCCGAGACGAGTTTCGTGTCCTTCGCCGACCAGGCGCCCGCCGCCCGCGCGGCCTGGCGCAGGTCCTCCGCGAGCGATCCCGTGTCGATGCCGGTGAAGTGCACCCTGCGGTTGGCGCGCAGCGCGGCGGCGACGAACTGGGGCTTGGTCCCCCACTGCCGGTAGAGCGTGGACTTGCTGCAGCGCGTGCTGCTGGCGACGCCCTCCATGCTGACGGAGTCGTACCCGCATTCGCGGATCTGTTCGAGCACGGCGTCGAAGAACTCCCGCTCACGCTCGGGCGTGATCTTGGAGCGGCGCGAGGCGGCGACCGTGTCCGGTCCGTCCTCAGCCTGCGACGTCATGGCTCGTCTCCTCGCTCGGTCCGCGGACTCGGGGTCCGCTCTCCAGTGTGTCTCGTTTCGCTATCGATACGCCAGTGTACCGGTACTCCGCCGTATCGGTACACGCGCGTATCGGTACACTGTCGTATCGGAACGAACTCGTACCGATGAGTTCGGTCCGCCGGAAGGGTCACAAACCCGGCCAGCACCACCACACGCACCACCGTCAGCGAAGGGGCCGGGGGATGAATGCCCGAACCGAGCCTGCAGAGAAGGGGACCAGCGCGATAGCGCGGCCCCCTCTCGTCCGTGAGCTCCTGCTTGTCGCAGGGCTCTTCCTCGTCTACAAGTTCGGCCGCCAGCTGGCGACGGGCCACACCGGTGAGGCCCTGCACAACGCCCGCCACGTGTGGGACCTGGAACGGACCCTGCATCTCCCGGGCGAGGGCTCGGTGCAGTCGGTACTGCTGCACAACGACACCCTCGTGCACATCGCGAACACCTTCTACGCGACCGTCCACTTCCCGGCCACCGTGGCCTTCCTGGTCTGGCTGTACCTGCGGCGCCCCGCGCACTACGTCTGGGCCCGCCGGGTCCTCGCGACGGTGACCTCCGCCGCCCTGGTGCTGCCCTTCGTGTTCCCCCTCGCACCCCCGCGCATGCTGGCCGCGACGGGCCTGGTCGACACCGCCAAGGTCTACGGCCCCTCGGTGTACGGCCCGCCGACCAGCGACCACCTCTCGAACCAGTTCGCGGCGATGCCCTCGCTGCACTTCGGCTGGGCCCTGATGGTGGCGATCGGCCTGATCGTCGCGACCCGCTCGCGCTGGCGCTGGCTGTGGCTCCTGCACCCGCTGGTCACGCTGATCGTGATCATCGGCACGGCGAACCACTACTGGCTCGACGCGGTCGTGGCCGCCGCCATGCTCGGCATCGCCCTCGCGCTGATCCATCCCCCGCACCGCACGGCGACCACGGCCGGCCGCGGCCAGCCCCAACTCGTCCCCGAAGAGCCGGTTCTCGTCGGAGCCGGCCGATGAACGCCACCCTCGTCGCCGTCGTCCTCTCCCTGTTCTCGGCCGTCGCCTACGCGGCCGCGGCCGTGGCCCAGGAACGGCTGGCGTCCCGCAACTCCGACGCGGGCATGCTCCGACTGCTCGCCACCGGATCGTGGTGGTGGACGGTCGTCCTGAACGCGTCGGCCGCGCTGCTGCACGTCGTGGCCCTCAAGTACGGCCCGCTGACCGTCGTACAGCCGCTGGGAGCCCTCACCCTCGTCGCCGCCGTCCCGATGGGCGCCCGGGTGGCCGGGCGGCGGGTCACCACGGTCGAGTGGCGCGGCACCGCCCTCACCCTCCTCGGCCTGTCCGCCCTGCTGGTCACGGCGTCCGGCCCCCAGCCCGACCAAGTACTCACCGTTCCCCAGGCGTTGGCGGTCGCGGGCGCGACCTCCGCGCTCATCGGCCTCCTGGCCCGACGCGGCGCGAAGCCCGGTCTACGGCATGCCTCGGCGTCCGGTGTCGCCTCGGGTGTGGCCTCCGCGCTCACGCAGACCGTGACGGTCGCGGCGACGGACCGTTCGGGCCCGCTGCTGAGCATGCAGGTGGTCGGTGTCGCGCTGCTGGTCGCGGTGTTCGCGGCGGGCGGGCTGCTGCTCTCGCAGACCGCCTACCGGGGCGGCCTCGGCGCCCCGCTCGCGGTGGTGACCCTGGCGAACCCGGTGGCCGCCGCCGCGATCGGCCTCGCGCTGCTGGGCGAGCGCCTCCAGGGCGGCGCGGCCGGCATCCTCCTCGCCCTGGCGGGAGCCGGAATCGCGTCCTGGGGTGTGGTCCTGCTGACCCGGGTGGCACCCGCCGTACCGCTGACGCACGAGTACGACGACCACGATCATCCCGTGGCCGCCGTCCTGGCACTGGAGCCTCAATCGGCGTCCGCCGAACCGGCGTTGCTGCCCCGGCAGCCGGACCGGAAGTCCGCGCCGGGGCACCTCACCGCACTCTGAGCAGGATCAGCCGAGGCCGCGTGAGTCCTGCTTGAGCGCGGTGTCGACGGTCAGGGCCGTCGCCACCACCAGGCTCAGCAGCGGCTCGGGCAGCTGGTAGTGGATCTGCAGGACGTAGTTGTCCGCGGTGGTGAACATCGTCTTGGCGAGGCCTTCCCAGGTCTTGGTGATCCGGGCTACCTCGTTGTCCGCGTGGTCGACGATCGCGAAGTTCCACGCCCGCCAGTTCTCCGCCTTGATCGCGCCGATCTGCTGGCCGTTCGCGTTCAGCGCGAAGTTGATCTTCCCGATCATGTTCTGCTGCACGATCTCGCCCACCGGCGAACCGTCCGGACGGGACACGATCACCCTGGACTTCATGATCTTCGCCGGCCGGGTCAGCACCAACTGCGGCTGCCCGTAGGCGTCCCGGATCTCCAGCCGGTGGGTCATGAACTGGTCGAGGCTGGAGACGAAACGCAGCGCCTTCTTCAGCGTGCTCTGGCCGACCTCGTCGACCGACCCGATCACATTGCCGTTCTGATCCATGACCTTGTACTCGTTGGTCAGCTCGATCAGCTTGGCCTTCTGGTTCACCACGAGGACCGGCTCGCTGAACAGGCTGCCGCCGCCGGAGCCGCCCCCGGCGACCCCGGCCTGCTGCTGCACCTGCTGCTTCACCTGGCGCTGGGCCCGCGGATCCGGCCCCGCCTGCTGCTGCGGCACGGCCTGCGGCTGCGGCTGCGGCTGGGCGGCCTGGCCCTGCTGGTCCGCGTTGGTGTGCTCGGTCCACTTCACGCCGTCCCAGTACCGGAGGGTCTGGGGCGCTCCGTGCGGATCCGGGTACCAGCCTGCAGGTGTGTTCGAATGCGTGGTCACCGGGGCACACTACCGCGAGTGCCCCGGAAAACAACCGGTCTCACCAAGCCCCTCAAGCGGTCGCGATCGCCGGGTCGCTGACCCCCGGCCGGCCGTTCTCGACATGTCCGGCGAATCGCCGCAGGAACGTCGCGTCGCCGTCGGAGGTGACCGTCAGGTCGTACCACCGCTTGCTCGCGCCCAGGTCGAAGGTGTGCCGCACGGTGGCGCCCGCCCGCACCTTGAACGTCTGCGCCCGGCCGCCGTAGCCGCTCACGACCTTCAACTGCGCTGTCCCGGAGCCCTTGTTGGTGAAGGTCAGCTCGACGTCGTCGCCGCAGTTCCGGGCGGTGACCTCGGGTCCGGCGGTCTTGCCGGGGCCCTTGAAGACGCGCAGGAAACCGTTCGGGCCGTGCACGGTCAGGTCGTACGAGCCGTTCGAGTACGCCGAGTTCCAGGCGTCCGAGACGGACTTGCCGGCCTCGGTGGTGTAACTCCAGGGCCCGTCCGCGCGGTTGGCGGAGGTGACGAGGAAGTTGGCGCCGGCCTTCGCGCCGGAGGCGAAGGTGAGCGTGAACTTCCCGGCCGCCGTATCGGCCGAACCGTCCACCGCGGCCGCGTACTTGAGCGGCCGGGCCGGGCGCAGTCCGCGCTCCTGCTTGGGCAGCACCGGGTTGGCGGGCGGAGTCGGCACGTAGTCGGGGTGACGGTTCTTGTCCGGCGGCTGGTAGCCGTCGGTGGCCGGCAGCGGGACCTTCTTGACGTCCTTGTGGGAGAAGTCGAAGGCGCCGCTCAGGTCGCCGCAGATCGCGCGCCGCCACGGCGAGATGTTGGGCTCGTGGACACCGAACCGGGTCTCCATGAACCGGATGACCGAGGTGTGGTCGAAGGTCTCCGAGCAGACGTAACCGCCCTTGCTCCAGGGCGAGACGACGATCATCGGCACGCGCTGGCCGAGGCCGTAGGGACCGGCCGGGTGGCTGGCGTCGCCCTTGAAGAGGTCGGGGCCGACGTCGACGGTCGACTTGCCCTGCGCGGCGGAGCCCGGCGCGAACGGCGGGAGCAGGTGGTCGAAGAAGCCGTCGTTCTCGTCGTAGGTGATGAACAGGGCCGTCTTCGCCCAGACCTCCGGGTCGGAGGTCAGCGCGTCCAGGACCTGGGAGACGTACCAAGCTCCGTAGTTCGCGGGCCAGTTGGGGTGCTCGGTGAAGGCCTCGGGGGCGACGATCCAGGAGATCTTCGGCAGCTTGCCGCCCTTGACGTCGGCCTTCAGCTGGTCGAAGAAGCCCTCGCCCTTGGTGGCGTCGGTGCCGGTGCGGGCCTTGTCGTAGAGCGCGTCGCCGGGCTGGGCGTTCTGGAACTGCTTGAAGTACAGGAGCGAGTTGTCGCCGTAGTTGCCGCGGTACGCGTCCTGGATCCAGCCCCAGCCGCCGTTCGCGTCGAGGCCGTCGCCGACGTCCTGGTAGATCTTCCAGGAGACCCCGGCCTTTTCGAGACGCTCGGGATACGTCGTCCAGCTGTAGCCGGCCTCGTCGTTGCCGAGGACCGGGCCGCCGCCGACGCCGTCGTTGCCGGTGTAACCCGTCCACATGTAGTAGCGGTTGGGGTCGGTGGAGCCGATGAACGAGCAGTGGTACGCGTCGCAGATGGTGAAGGAGTCGGCGAGCGCGTAGTGGAACGGAATGTCCTCGCGGGTCAGGTACGCCATCGTCGTGGAGCCCTTGGACGGCACCCACTTGTCGTACTTGCCGCCGTCGAACGCGGCGTGCCCGTCGTTCCAACTGTGCGGGAGGTCCTGGATGAACTGCAGGCCCAGGTCGTTCGCCTCGGGGCGGAACGGGAGGATGTCCTTCGTGCCGTCCGACTGGTACCAGACCGGTTTACCGTCCTGCCGGGTCACGACCGGACGCGGGTCGCCGAAGCCCCGGACGCCTCTGAGCGAGCCGAAGTAGTGGTCGAAGGACCGGTTCTCCTGCATCAGCACGACGATGTGCTCGACGTCCTCGATGCTCCCCGAGCGGTGGTTCGCCGGGAGCGCGGCGGCACGCTCGATGCTGTTCGACAGCGCCGTGAAGGCCGTGGTGGCACCCGCGAGTTGGAGAAAACGACGCCGATTGACTTCGGACATGGGTGAGGCACCTCTCATCCTGACGCGCGGCCGGCCGGAACATGGCGAAATGCGCGCGGTGCGAGTGTTCCAAGAGCAACAAACGTCAGGGAAGGGTCTGGTGGCGCCCATGTGAAACTCGCCCGTACGTGCGGGGGCGGCTCGACACCGCCGACCGCATCACGTTGTCGCGAGGGCCTCGGTGGGGGTGAGCCGGGAGGCGCGGATCGAGGGGTAGACGCCGGCGGCCATGCCGATGAGGACGGCACCGGCGAAGCCGCCCGCGACGGCGGGGAGCGGGATCACCGAGGGCCAGTCCTGGTAGGTGGCGTAGCCGATGGTGGCGAGGATGCCGAGGAGGGTCCCGGCGAGACCGCCGAGGCAGGACAGGGCGATGGACTCGGTGAGGAACTGGCCGCGGATCTGGCCCTTGTTGGCGCCCAGGGCCCGGCGCAGGCCGATCTCGCGGCGGCGTTCGAGGACCGAGATGACCATGGTGTTGGCCACGCCGATCCCGCCCACGAGCAGGGCCACTCCGGCGAGGCCCAGGAAGAGGGCGGAGAAGGTGGTCTGAGTGGCACGTTTGGCGGCCAACGCGTCGGAGGGGCGGCTGACTTGGACCATGCCGGGGAGTTCCGGGTAGATGGTGGGGGCGAGGACGCCGCGGACGGCGTCGATGCCGTCCTCGCGGGCCTTGACGTAGATCTCCGTGGGGTGGCCGGCGAAGTTCAGCTGGGTGCGGGCGGCGTCCCAGCCGACCAGCACCGAGCGGTCGATGTCGGGCGAGAGCGGGGTCCGCGCGAGGATGCCGATGACGGTGAACCAGCGCTGGTTGACGTAGATCTGCGGGGCGGGCCGGCCGGGGACGACTTTGGCGATGCCCATGCGGGTGGCGGCGACCGAGCCCAGGACGGCCGTGGGGAACCTCTCGGTGCTCGCGCTGAGGTAACTCCCAGATTGCACCTTGGCGTTGATGGCGTGGAGCAGGTCGGTCCTGCTGGCGAGGACGGTGAGGCCCGCGTAGTCGTCGGCGTCCACGTGGTCGTTGCGGAACACCTCGGCGTGGGTGTTGGCGACCGCGCTGGCCACCGTGACCGGGCCGATGCGGCGGACCATGTCCACGGACTGGGGCGGGAGCAGGACGGGGTCGGTCTGGTTGGGGACGGGCACGGCCTGGAGCATGTTGGTGCCCAGCGCGGAGAGCTGGTTCATCAGCGCCTTCTGGCTGGACGCCGGGATGCCGGTGACGACGATCATCGTGGCGATGCCGATCGAGATGCCCAGCGCGGACAGAGCGGCGCGGATCTTCCGGGTGTGGATGCCGAGCAGGCCCAGGCTCAGGATGTCGAGGGGGGCCAGGCGGACCGGTTCGGTGTCGGCGAGGGAGTGAGCAACGGGCCTGTGGGGTGCGGTTGTCGCGGTCATGGCCGGTGATCCCCGTCGGTGTCGGTGAGCGGGTCGATGTCGATCGCGAGGGTGTCCTCGTCGAAGCCGCCGCCACGGACGTCGGCGACGAGGCGGCCGTCGAGGATCTCGACTCTGCGGGGAAGGCGCCCGGCGATGTCCCGGTCGTGGGTGATGATCGCGATGGTGGTGCCCTCGCTGTTCAGGGTGGTCAACAGGTCCAGTACGGCACGGCCGTTGGCGGTGTCCAGGGCGCCGGTGGGCTCGTCCGCCAGCACCAGGGCGGGGCTGTTGACCAACGCGCGGGCGATGGCGACGCGTTGGCGCTCACCGCCGGAGAGCTGGTTGGGGAGGTGTCCGGCGCGGCGGGCGAGGCCGACCCGGGCGAGTGCCTCGCGAGCCAGCGGCCGGCGTCGGCGGCGCGGAACTCCGGCGTAGAGCAAGCCGGTTGCGACGTTCTCGGCGGCGCTCAGCCCGTCGGTGAGGTGGAACTGCTGGAAGACGAAGCCGAGGAGACGGCCGCGCAGGGCGGACAGGCGGCGGTCGGAGAGGGTGGCGACATCGTGGCCGCCGATCTCCACGGTTCCGCTGGTCGGGCGGTCCAGGGTGCCCATGATGTTCAGCAGCGTCGACTTCCCCGAGCCCGACGGGCCGACGATGGCGAGGAGTTCGCCCTCCTCGATGGCGAGCGAGACACCGTCCAGGGCCGTCACTCCGCCCGGGTACGCCATGCCCGCGTTGGTCACGGCGAGGACCGGTCGGCTCTTCACGACGTGGTCACCACCTTCAGCCCGGCGGTGAGGCCGGTGCCGGTGACCTCCACCAGGCCCTTGGCGAACATGCCGGTCCTCACCGCGACCAGCCTGCCGCCGGGGAGTTGGACGGCGTAGCCGCCCTCGCTCAGCGCCAGCAGCGCGCCGACCGGTACGACGAGGACGCCCTTGCGGGTCTCGGAGGTGAAGGCGACCTGGACGGGGGCGGAGGTCAGTTTCGCGACGGCGCCGGTGTCGGGAACCCTGACGGTGACGGTGAGTTGGGCCGGGCCGCCTCCGCCGCTGGTGTCGCCGTCGGTGTTGTCGGTGGCGGTGGCACCGACCGCCTCGATGGTGCCGGTGACGGTGGAATTGTCGGGGAGGGTGACCGTGACGCGGTTGCCCCGGGCCATGGTGCCGACGCCGGTCGCGTCCACGGGTACGGACACCTTCTTGGCGGTCGAACTGACCGTCATCAGGCCGCCGTTGGCGTCGTCGCCGGTCTGGGCCTGCACGGCACCGACGCGGACCTCCCCGGACTGCACGACGACGTCGCCGATGCCCAGGACCCCGGTCGCCGGCATACCGACATGCGTCTGCCAGCGCTTGATCGCCGCGACGAGATCGGCTGTGAGGACTCCGTCGCCCTCCTTCACCTCGACCGAGGTTGTCGTCGCAGTGGGCGTCGGGGTCGCGGCGGGGGCTGCCGTGTCGGTGCCCGTCTTGCCGGACACGCCGTCTTCGGTCGTGCCTTTGGCTCCGGACGCGTCGGCGGTGCCGAACTCGTCAACGGGGGCCGGGTGTTGAGTGACCCAGGTGCCCGCCGCCGGTTGCGACCCGATGTCGTAGCCGAGCCTCTTGAGGTTGTCGGCGACCACCCGTACGTCCGGACCGGTCATTCCCCTCGCGTTCAGCGTGCGGTACAGAGGGGTCGCGCCGTAGAACACCGGCACCGGCACGTTGTCCACCTTGTACAACGTGTGGCCGCGGGTCACCCTCGCCCCCGGCGCGGGCAGCCAGGTCACCAGCCCCGCCTTCGCGCCCTTGACCGGCGCCGCCTTGCTGTAGCCCAGACTCCCGCTCAGGGTCTGGGCGTTGGACAGGTCGGTCCGGGTCACCGTCGCGGTGGCGACCCGCGCCGACTCACCGGCCGTCGTGCTGGGTGTCGCGTTCCCGTCCTGCCATACGGTGACGCCGAGCACGGCCGCCGTGACGCCCACGAGGGCTACGGCCCCGATCTTCAGGCGGCGTTTCCCGCGCCGGGGACGGGTGTCGTCGTTCTCGTCGCTGGTCGTGGTCACTGCTTGTACGCCTTCAACTCGCAGTCGTGGTCGAGCCTGTCCTGCTGGGCCGGGGTCAGGGCGGACGCGCCGTCGTAGTTCCAGCCGGAGCCGTCGGCCAGGCCCTTGACCTTCAGGCCGCCGTCGTTGAGGCACCTGATGTACGTGCGGAAGTCGTCCAGGTAGTGCGGGTTCTTCGCCGGGTCCAACTCCGGTGGCTGGAGCGGCTTCTTCACGAGGCAGGCCTTGTAGGCGGCGGCGTTCCTGGTGGCGCTGCCCCCGGGGAACCACTGGCTCGAACCCGGCTTGTGCCCGCCGGGGACACCGTGGTCGCGCAGGCAGTCGAAATAGACGAACGTCAGCCGGTCCCGCTCCTGCTGGGAGGTGTCCAGCCGCAACTGCGGGCGACCCGAATCGTCGTCGGCATCCGGCCTCGCCGACCCGCCCTTCGCGGCCGGGCCGGCGACCGAGGCGACGCCATGGTCGTCGGACGCCGTGCCCCCGCCGCCCCCGCCACAGGCCGCGAGGAGGCACAGTGCCGCCGCCGCGCCCGCGCCGGCGAGGACGGCGGAGCGCCTTCGATGAGTGAGTCTCGACATGGCGGCACCGTGACCCGAGGATATGAAGATCCTGTCAGGCCGCCGTCAGACTTCTGTCTGGTGTCGCGGCGCCGACCTTAGGGTGAGCCGCGTGAACGCATATGTCCTGGTGGCCGAGGACGACGTCAAGCAGGCCGAGGTGATCCGCCGCTATCTGGAGCGCGAGGGCCACTCCTCCCTGGTCGTCCACGACGGGCGCGCGGCCATCGACGAGGTGCGGCGCCGGCGGCCGGATCTGCTCGTCCTCGACGTGATGATGCCCCTGGTCGACGGGCTGGACGTGTGCCGTGTGCTGCGCCGGGAGTGCGATGTGCCCGTGCTGATGCTGACCGCGCGCAGCACGGAGGAGGATCTCCTGCTCGGGCTCGATCTCGGCGCCGACGACTACATGACCAAGCCTTACAGCCCACGGGAGTTGATGGCCCGCATCCGCACCCTGCTGCGGCGGGCGCGGGGTGCCACGGCGGCGCCGGACGATCCCGTGCTGCGGATCGGCGCGCTCGCCATCGACCCGGTCCGCCGTACCGTCGAGCTCGACGGACGCCAAGTGGTGTGCACGCCCGGGGAGTTCGAGATCCTCGCGGCGATGGCCGCCGAACCGGAGCGGGTCTTCACCCGGCGCCAACTCCTCGCCCTGACACGGGGGTTCGACCGCTACATCACCGAACGCACGATCGACGTCCATGTCCTCAACCTGCGCAAGAAGATAGAGGCCGTCCCCCGCCGACCGGCCTATCTGCAAACGGTGTACGGCGTCGGCTACAAGCTCATGGACGGAAGTCGTGGGCGCTGAACCGGAGTTGGAGGCCGCAGGAGGCAGCGGGCCGAAGTCCAGGGCCCGCGTCCGGGCCAAAGTGCCGCTGCACAGAAGCCTGTTGGTACGACTGCTCGCCACCTCCGTGATGATCGCCGTCTGCTCGGTCGCCGCCACCGCCTGGCTGGCCGCCCGTACCACCAGCAGCGCCATCCAGCAGGAACAGGGCCAACTCCTGTCCTCCGACACCGAGATCTACGACACCCTGGTCGGTTACGCCGCCGCCCACCCGAACTGGAACGGCGTCGCCCCCACCATCCGCCGCCTCGCCGAGCGGACCGGCCGCCGTATCACCCTGACCACACAGAGCCGCCGTACGATCGCGACCTCGTCCACCACCCCTACCGCTGCCGCTGCCCTCCCCACCCGGGCGTCGGCCGTAGTCGACCCCCTGCACACCGACCCGGCGCTGCTGCCGGACGCCGGGGCGAACCGCATCGACCCTCGTGCCGTCGGCCCCTACCGGCTGACCGCCGCCGAACGCGCGAGCCTGTCCGGCCAGGCGCACAAACTCCTCGCCTGCCTGGGCGGCCCGGGCGCCGGCGCCACACTCGTCGTCGGGCCTGGCGGCCGCCCTTTCATCAAGATCGCCAGCAGCGCCCTGGGCGGAGTCCCCGGTGACCGCGACTGTGGCCTGGCCGAACTCGCCCTTCCCGTCGCGAGCGAGCGCGAGCCGTTGGACCGGCTCACCACCATGGTCAACGACTGTCTGCGGCGCCGACACCTGGAGCCCGTGAAGTTCGGCGTCGACTTCGTCGTCGTCTACGGCGGCCCGCCCGCCCAGACCTGCCTGGACACCGCCCGCCGCGACCAGCTCACCCCCTACGTCGCACCGGCCGCCCTCCTCTTCGTCGCCACCCCGACCGGTTCGACCGCCGCCCCCGCGTTCCACTTCACCTCGGCCAACACCACCCGTATCGCCGGTGTCGCCGGGCTGGTGCTGCTGGTGACCGTGGCCGTCACGGTCGTGGTCGGCACCCGCCTGGTCAGGCCGTTGCGCGCCCTGGCCGACGCGGCGCGCCGCCCCGTAGAAGAACATCAACGCGTGCCGGTCACCACCAACGACGAGATCGGCTACCTCGCCGCCGCCTTCAACGACCTCACCCAGCGCCGCGAACGCATGGAGGGTCAGCGCAAGGCGATGGTCAGCGACGTCGCCCACGAACTGCGCACCCCGCTGAGCACCATCCGCGGCTGGCTCGAAGCCGTGCAGGACGGCATCGCCACCTCCGACGAGGCGCTCGTGGACTCCCTCCTCGAGGAGGCACTGCTGCTCCAGCACATCGTCGACGACCTCCAGGACCTCGCGGAGGCCGACGCGGGCCAGCTGCGCATCCACCCCGAACCCCTCTTCGTACGCGACCTCCTCGACCACGTCGCCACCGCCCACCTCGGCCGCGCCGAGACCGCGGGCGTCACCCTCACCACCCGCACGGACGGCGACCTGGAGCTGTCCGGCGATCCCGTACGGCTGCGGCAGGTCATCGGCAACCTGGTGTCCAACGCGATACGGCACACCGCACCCGGCGGCACGGTAACCCTGCGCGCCCACCGGACCGCGGGCCACGTCACGGTCGAGGTCGCCGACACCGGCACCGGTATCCCCGCCGAGGATCTGCCCCGGGTCTTCGACCGCTTCTGGCGCGCGGAGAAGTCACGCAGCCGGCGCACCGGCGGCAGCGGTCTGGGCCTCGCCATCGTGCGCAGGCTGACCGAGGCGCACGGCGGGACGGTGACGGTGACCAGCGCGGTCGGCGCCGGCACGGTCTTCACCGTCCGCCTTCCCGCGTGACCTACTGACCGGCGGGCGGCAGGCGCATCCCCGCGAGGTCCGCCGGGACCGGGGTGTCCGGGCGGAAGAACGGTTCCGAGGGGCCGTCCTGTGCGTTGGCGGGGGCGTCCGTGAGCCGGAACCGGTCGCGTAGCCGGCCGTAGAAATCCGTCGGGCGGAGGCGGACGAGGCGGACGCGCTGGGGGGCTCGGAAGACGCCGATCCAGTCGCCGGGGTCCAGGACGCCGCGGAGCTGGCCGTCGACGGTGACGATGGCCTGGCCGGAGTGGGGCAGGACGCGCAGGCCGACCGGTTCGTCGGGGGCGGCGATCACGCTGCGGTTGAACGTCATGTGCGGGGCGATCGGCGTGAAGACGACGGCGTCCATGTGGGGCGAGAGGACGGGTCCGCCGGCGGCGAAGCTGTAGGCCGTGGAGCCGGTGGGGGTGGCGACGGCGAGCGCGTCGGCGGAGTAGGTCGCCAGCAGTCGTCCGGCCAGGTAGACGCCGACGCCGACCTGCCGGTCGCGGGCGAGTTTCTCCAGGACGACGTCGTTGAGCGCGGTGACGTCCAGCGCGCAGCCCCAGCCGCCGCCCTCCGTGGTCTCGGGCCGGACCTGCGGCGGCGGCAGGGCGGGACCGCGGCCGTAGCGCAGCAGGGCCTCCATCTCCTCGGGGATGTCCAGCGGGCGGGAGGCGCGCATGGTCAGTGTCATGCGTTCCTCGACGATGGCCCGTCCCTCGTGCACGGCGTCGAGGGCCTCGTCGATGTCGCCGGCCGGGACCTCGGTGAGGAAGCCGACCTTGCCGAGGTCGACGCCGAGGACGCCGGCCCCGCTCTTGACGGCGATGCGGGCACCGCGCAGGAAGGTGCCGTCGCCGCCGAGGGTGACGACGAGGTCGGGGTTGCCCGCGGCCTCGGCCTCCTCGCGTCCGGCGCGGCGGTGGTGGTCCTTGGCCCAGACGTCGATCTCCGTGCAGCGCACGTCGTGCGCCTCGCTCCAGGCGTGCACGGCGGCCGCCGCGTCCCGGGCGGTCTCGCGTCCCTGGTGGACGACGAGGCCGATACGACGTACGGGCATGGGTCCTCCGTGGAATGCGGTGAGGGGTCAGAGGGTGTGGAGTCGGGCGGCCGGTGCGGGGCGGTCGTCGGGCGGGACCAGGCTGAGCACGATCTTTCCCCGCGTGTGCCTCTGCTGCACCTGCCGGTAGGCCTCCTGGACCTGTTCCAGGGGGTAGACCTGGCTGACGGTGACGGTGAGCTGTCCCTTGGAGACCAGTTCGGCCAGTTCGGCGACCAGTTGAGGGGTGAAGACGTCCTCCTGGGCCCTGCCGCGTACGCCGTGGCGGGCCACGGCCCGGCCGTCGGCGAGGGTGTTGATCCGGTGCGGGGGCACGCCCAGCGCGATGGCGATGTCGACGTTGCCCTGGCCGAAGGTGTCGACGAACGCGTCGATCCCGTCGGGTGCCGCGGCCTTCAGCCGGTCGGCGAGGCCGGGCCCGTGCTCGACGGGGACGACTCCGAGGGAGCGCAGGAAGTCGGCGTTGTGCGGTCCGGCGGTGCCGATGACCGTGGCGCCGCGCAGCCGCGCGAGCTGCACGGCGAGGGAGCCGACCCCGCCGGCCGCGCCGGACACCACGACGGTGTCCCCGGCCGCCGGTTCTACGGCGTCGACGGCGGCCCATGCCGTCACCCCGACCGCGGACAGCGGCGCCGCGGCTTCCCAGCTGATGTCGGCGGGCTTGGGGGCGAGGAGGCCGGCGGGCGAGACGACGTAGTCGGCCTGCGCCCTTCGGGGCAGGTAGCCGATGACCTCGTCGCCGACGGCGAACTCGCTTACGCCGTCGCCGAGTTCGGCTACCCAGCCGGCGAAGTCGTTGCCCTGCCCTTCGGGAAACACCGCCGGCCACATGTCCGCGAAGACGCCCTGCCGGATGCCTGCCTCGCCGGGATTGACCCCGGCGACGACGACCCGGACGAGGACCTCCCCGGGGCCCGCCTCGGGTCGCGGCACCTCGACGACCTCCAGCACCTCGGGGCCGCCGTAGCGCGAGAATTTCACTGCTCGGGGCATGGTCGAGTCTCCAGTGTTCCGGGTGATCCGCTGGCCTACAGAAGGTACTGCCACTTGGTCATGCGGTCCTTGAGATCGACGGTCGGGCCGTCGAGGGTGAAGGTGCCGTCGCCGCGGTGGTGGAACAGGCTCGGGGCGGGCTGCGAAGGACCGGTCCAGGCCCGGACCGGCTCCAGGATGAACAGGCTGTAGGGGGCGACGAGGGTGGTGTCGGAAAGTCCTTCACGGTGATCATGTCCGCTCCTGACGCCGTACGGAGCGCGTCCCGGCGGCGGGGCCGGCGCGCCGGTACGAAGGCCGCGGTTTTCCTGGGTGCGGGAGGACCAGCCTCGGAGTGCGGGAGGATCGGTTTCGGAGTGCGGGAGGACCAGCCTCGGCCCGGTCCTACGTGTTCGCGTTCGCGCCGGCCTTCTTCGGCGCGGTGGCCGGCGCCCTCAGCGTCTCGAAGGCGGCCGTGGTCCGGCTCGCCGGTTCGGCCTGGTAGACGACGAGTTGCTGATGCGGGGCACCGTTGACCGTGAACGCGGCGAAGGCGATGTGCAGGTCGCCGACGTCCGGGTGCTTGAGGTGCTTGCCTTCCTGGGACTTGCTCTTGACGTCGTGCAGCCTCCAGAGCCCCGCGAACTCCTCGCTCTCCGCGGAGAGTTCGTCGACCACCTCGGCGATACGGGCCGATTCGGGATCGTGCCCGTAGGCGGCCCGGAGTTCGGCGACACAGGAATGCGCTGCCCGGTCCCATTCCTGGTAGAACTCGCGCCCCGCCGGGTCGACGAACACGTTGCGGGCGAGGTTGTCGAACGCGTCGAACCCGCTGTGCAACGCCGTGGCAAGGGAGTTGCCCGCGAGAATGTCGAGCGCCGGGCCGAGCACGAACGCCGGAGTGTGCTCCCAGCCGTCCATCAACTGCAGCAGCTGCGGGCTGACATCGGCCCGGCCCCAGTCGTGCGGCCGCTGCGAGGGCGTCAGACAAAGGCGGTTGAGATGGTCGGCGGACTCCGCGTCCAGCTTCAACGCCTGCGCTACGGCCTCCAGGACCTGCGGCGAGGGGCTGTTCTCGCGTCCCTGCTCCAGCCTGATGTAGTAGTCGGAGCTGACTCCGGCGAGCAGTGCGACCTCCTCCCTGCGCAGTCCCGGCACCCGGCGTCGGCCGTACTCGGGCAGACCGACGTCCTGGGGCTTGAGGGCCTCGCGGCGGGCCCGGAGGAAATCTCCCAAAGGGGTCCCATTGCTCATGCGGCAAGACTAGATGCTTTTCTATCGGTGAGCCGGGGAGCCGTGCTCCTGGGTGCAACGCACCCACCGTCGGCTGAACTTCTCCGGGCGTTCTCCGCCTAGCCTCGACGGTATGTACAACGACGACGTGCGCCCCGACCCGGTGGAAGGGCTGGGTCAGTTCCTCCGCTCCCGCCGGGAGCGCGTCAGCCCCGCCGACGTGGGCCTGGCCGGCTCCGGCCGGCGACGGGTGCCCGGGCTGCGCCGCGACGAGGTCGCCGCGCTCGCCGGGGTCAGCCCGGGCTACTACAGCAGACTTGAGCAGGGCCGTGAACTCAGCCCGTCCGCAAGGGTGTTGGAGGCCATGGCCCGTGTGCTGCGGCTGGCGGAGGAGGACCGGCTCGAACTGTTCCGGCTGGCGCGGCCCGCGGGCCGTCGTACGAGGTCGCCGTCCCGCGTCGAGCGGGTGCGCCCGCATCTGCGGCAGCTGATCGAGAGCTGGACCAGGACGCCGGCCTTCGTCATCGGCCACGCCCAGGACCTGCTGGCAACCAACACCCTGGCCGACGCCCTCTACCGCGACTTCACCCAGCACGACAACGTGCTGCGCATGCTCTTCCTGGACCCCGCCGCGAAGACGTTCTACCGGAGCCCGGAGCGGGCGAAGCACCGCGCCGTCGCCGATCTCCAGCAGTCCGCCGCGAGCACGCCCGAGGATCCCCGTATCCTGCACCTCGTCGGCGAACTGTCCGTACGCAGCCCCGAGTTCCGCTCGCTGTGGGCCCGCGAGTACACCCGGGTCCCGCCCTACGAGGTCAAGCGGATGCGCCATTCCGTGGTGGGCGATCTGGAGCTGCGGCACGAGGCGCTCACCATCCGCAGCGCGCCCGGGCAGCAGCTCATCATCCTTCAGGCGGAGCCGGACTCTCCTTCGGCGGACGGCCTGGCGCTGCTGGGTTCGCTCAGCGCGCCCGAGGTGCAGGACGCGCAGTAATATCCCTAGGTCACGAATTACCGGGAATCCCGCTCGACCGCTCCCAGTATCCGGTCCAGGAAATCTCCGAAAAGGCGCACCTCGTCCGAGGTGAGCGGGTCGAAGAAAAGCCGCCGCACATTCTCCACGTGGGTGGGTGCGGCGGCCTCGATCATTTCCCGGCCCTTTTCCGTGAGCCGCACCATCGAGCCGCGGGCGTCGTCCGCACAGGGCTCGCGCGTGACGAGCCCGCGCTTCTCCATGCGGCTGATCTGATGAGACAGTCGGCTGCGCTCCCAGTCGACCTCGGCGCCCAGCTCCCGCGCGCGCAGCACGCCGTCGGCGGACTCGGACAGGGGCGCGAGGAGCGCGTAGTCGGCGGCCGAGAGACCCGAATCCCGCTGTAGCTGCTGGTCCTGGGCCCGCTGCAGCTCGCGGCGCACTCTCCGGTACTTCGCCCAGACGTCGGCCTGGTCGGGGGTGAGCCATCGCGGTTCGGACATGACTTCACCGTAGCAGCTTGTTGACATGTCACCGACTTCGCCGGTCGACGCCCGTTCCTGGGTGTGGGACTCCCAGGAAAACCGCTGCCTTCATAGCTCCGTCGCGGCGGGACAGACTCGTACTCGTCAACAAGAAATCCCCCCACAAGGGGAAGCGACGAAAGAGGTTTTCCCCATGGCTACGTGGTTTGTCACCGGCGCCTCCCGCGGAATCGGCGCGGAAATCGCCCGGGCCGCACTGGCAGGCGGTAACAATGTCGTGGTCGCCGTACGGAATCCGGAACGGGTGCCCGACGACCTGAAGAAGTCCGACAACGTGTTCGCGGTCGCCCTGGACGTCACGGACAACGACAGCATCCCGCAGGCGGTCGAGGCCGCGGTGGAGCGCTTCGGCGGTATCGACGTCCTGGTGAACAACGCCGGCCGCGGCCTGCTCGGCGCGCTGGAGGAGATCACCGACGCGGAGGCACGGTCGCTGTTCGACCTCAACGTCTTCGGCCTCATCAACGTCACCCGCGCCGTCCTGCCCGTCATGCGCAGGCAGGGCTCGGGCAAGCTCGTGCACATCGGTTCCCGCTCGGGCTTCGAGGGCGAGCCCGGGGTCAGCCTGTACTCCGCGTCGAAGTTCGCGGTCGCCGGCATCAGCGAGGCGCTCTCCGCCGAGATGGCGCCGTTCGGCATCCAGTCGATGGTGGTCGAACCGGGCGTCTTCCGCACCGACTTCCTCGACTCCAGCTCGCTCTCGGTCGCCGCGAACCGTATCGCCGACTACGACGACACCCCGGCCCACGTGACGCTCGACTGGATCGACCGGGCCAACCACGCGCAGCTCGGTGACCCCGTCCTGGGCGCGGCCCTCATCGTCGAGGTCACCGGCACCGAGAAGCTGCCGACGCACCTCTACCTCGGCCGCGACACGCTGGAGCGGCTGGGGGTCAAGTACCAGCAGGTGCAGGACGACCTGGCCCCGTGGCGCGAGAAGTCCGCGGCCACCGGACACGACGACGACGCCTGACGCACAACGGGCGCCGGGGCCCGAGGAGTTCGGGCGCCGTGCCCGACGAGTGCGGGCGGCCGTGGCCGACGAGTGCGGGCGCCCGTGCCGGCCACCGCCCGGCACACCCGACGCTCCCCCACATCCGACACGCCATCAAACATCTTCCCCATCAGAGTGATTGAGGTTCTGCGATGTCTGCTTCCGCCCTGCTCACCGGTACCCCCCTCTCCGGCCGGGTCGCCGTCGTCTCCGGCGCCTCCAGATGGGTGCCGTCACCGCCGAACGGCTCGCCGAACTCGGCGCCACCGTGGTCGTGTTGGCCCGCCGCAAGGAGCCGCTGGAGGGTGTGGTCAAGAACATCGAGGCCGCCGGCGGCACCGCGTTCGCCCTGGCTGTCGACGTCACGGACCGCGCCGCCGTCCAGGCCGCCGCCGACCGGGTCGCCGAGCGCTACGACAAGGCAGACCTGGTGTTCAACAACGCCGGTGTCCAACTCATCTCCGGTATCGAGGAGTTGAAGGTCGACGACTGGCAGCGCCAGATCGACCTCAACATCAGTGGGCTGATGAACGTGATCGCCGCGTTCCTCCCCCACCTGACGGAGTCCGCCGCCGCGGGCAAGCCGGCCGACCTGATCAACACCTCGTCGATCGCGGCCACCCGCATCCTGACGAAGTTCTCGATCTACTCCGGCACCAAGGCGTACATCAGCCACCTCACCCGGCTCCTCCGCGTGGAACTCGGCCCGAAGATGGTCCGCGTGGCCACCATCGAGCCCGGCATGGTCGACACCGAGCTCCCCGACCACGTCACGGACGCCGACGCGTCCAAGCTGATGGCCGACCTCATCAGCGACATCGACGTCCTCCAGAGCGCCGACATCGCCGAGACCGTCGCGTTCATGGCCGCCGTACCGCGCCACGTCAACCTCACCGAGATCACCATCCTGCCCACCGCGCAGGCGATCTGAGATCCGTCCCGCCACAGTCCCGTCCCCCATCCCCTCAGGGCGGGGGAGGAACAGCACTCGCTGCTCCTCCCCCGTCCCGGTGGCATTGGTTGACACGACAACATCAGTGGTGTTTTGTTGACACGTCAACGAGGACACGGAACCCCAGGCAGACCGGAGGCCGGCATGAACATCACGGTGATCGGACGAGGACACGTCGGCGGCGGCCTGGCCCGTCTGTGGGAGAAGGCCGGGCACGAGGTCAGGACGCTGGGCCGGGACGGCGGTGACGCCTCGGACGCGGATGTGGTGGTCGTGGCCGTCCCCGGCAACCAGATCGCCGCGGCGCTGAGCGGTGTGACCGGCCTGAACGGCCAGGTCACCATCGACGCGACCAACCTCTACTCGGAGCGCGACCCCGCCTTCCCCTCCCTCGCGCACCAGGTCAAGTCGATCGTCGGCGGCCCGACCGCGAAGTCCTTCAACACGGTCTTCGCCTCCGCGTACGACCAGATCGGCACCCAGCGAGTCACCCCGAGCAACCTCTTCGCCGCCGAACCCGCCGCGAAGGACATCACCGCGCAACTCATCACGGCCGCCGGCTTCGACCCGCTCTACGTCGGCGACCTCGACCCGGGCGCCCGCCTCCTGGAGGACAGCTCGGGCCTGACCCGCGCGCTGGCCGGCCAGATCGGCGGCCCGTTCTTCTACCGGTACGGGCGGCCCGGGGAGCTGTAAGTACGGGGTGGGCGGGGGTAGTTCGGGGCGCGGGCGCACCGGTCTGCTCCCCCGCACTGATCCGAACCACACCACCCGCTAACCGCGTCACCTTGACCTTGTCGCAACGTCAGGGTTTCTACTGAACGCATGCGAATCGGCGAGATCGCCGCCCTGATCGGGGTCACCCCTCGGGCCGTGCGGCACTACCACCATCTCGGGCTGCTGCCCGAGCCCGTACGGCGGAGCAACGGCTATCGCGAGTACGGCATCCGGGACGCCGTCCTGCTGGCCCGGATCCGGCGTCTGACCGAGCTGGGCCTCGGTCTCGACGAGGTGCGTGACGTCCTCACGGACGACGAGGGACGCGAACTGGTGGACGTCCTGCAGGAGTTGGACGAGGACCTCGGCCGGCAGGAAGCGGTCATCCGGGAGCGGCGCCAACGGCTCGCCGCGCTGCTGGCCGAGGCGCGGGGCGGGCAGCTGACCTCCGAAGCGCCACTCTCGCCGCAGCTCACCGAGCTGCTGGCGGGCCTCGGCGAGCTGCCCGACTCCCCCATGGCCGTGAAGGACCGCGAGATCCTTGCCCTCCTCGACACCGTGGCCCCCGAGGCGGACCGGGTCCGGCTGATGGAGACGCTGCGGGGAATGGCGGAGCACGCCGGCGAGATGTACGGCCTGCTGGACGCCCTCGCCGACAAGGAGCCGGACGACCCCGGGGTGACCCGTGCCGCCGCCGCGCTCGCGGCCCTCCTGCCCGACGACCTGGCCGCGCAATTCCCCGACAAGACCGACGACGGTCTCACCGACGCCCTCTTCTCGGACCTGGCGCCCGCCCAGTCGGCGGCGGTGCGCCGCGCGATCGAACTCGCGAAGCACCGACAGCTCGCGAAGCACGGCCAGGAAGCTCCGTCACACCGACAGGAAGACCCGTCATGACGACGACGTCGGAGGTCCAGACGCCCCTCCCCGAGCCGCGCGAGCGCTTGCCGCGGGGACCAACCCTGAGCACGCTACGCGCCGTCGCGGTGCCCACCCAACTCGCCCTGATCGCCTGCCTGTTCAGCGGAGTTCCGGTTCCCGACGCCGTGCTGCTCGGCGGCAAGCTGCTCCTGTTGATAATGCTCGGCGCCGAGGTCTACGTCTGGCTGCGGCTACGGCGGCTCGGGCTGTCCCCGCGGCAAGCGCTCGCGCGGCTCGTGCCCGAGCGTGTGGCGCGGTACGTAACGCACGAGGCGCGGATCCTGGCGAGCCTTGTCCGGTGGGTCGTACGCCGTCCGCACGGAGTCGGCGAGGCCGACGGGGTCTTCCCGCACGCCCGTGACCAGGCGGCCATGATGTACGGCCTCACGTTCGTGTGCGTGGCCGAAACGGTCGCCCTGTCGTTCCTGCTCGCCAGGTGGCCCGTCGTCCACGCCGTCCTCCTGGTCGTCGACGTCTACACCGTCCTGTTCGTCCTCGGCATGCACGCGGCCACCGTCACCCGGCCGCACGTCCTCGCCGGAGATGTCCTGCGCGTCCGGCAGGCGGCCCACGTCGACATCCGCATACCTCTCGCCCGGATCGCCTCCATCCGGCGCGAGTCGCTGTTCACCCACACGAAGAAGGACGGCGAACTGAACCTCCCCGTCGGCTCGCAGACCTCCCTCACCCTCGGACTGACCGAACCGGTCAACGCGCCGAAACTCCTCGGCGCGGCTCGCCCGGTACGGGTGATCAGGCTGCACGCCGACGATCCGAAGTCCCTCTACGACGCTGTCACCAGGGCACGAGCCGCACCCGCACCGGCACCCGCGCCTCAGGACGCCGACTGAATGTCCCCCCGCGTGGACGCCGCGATCGTGTCCCGGTGGGCGAAGTCGCCCGGGGGGATGCCGGGATGGTGGCCGAGCGGGGTCGACGGGACCGTCACCGAGGGGCCGAGGGTGAGGCGGGAGACGATGCGGTAGCGGTCGCCCCGGTAGATCGAGTGGACGTATTCGACCGGCCGGCCCGTGGTGTCCGAGGTGAGGCGCTCGAAGAGCAGGGCCGGGGAGAGTTCCGGGACGTCGAGGAGTTCGGCCTCGGCGCGGGTGACGACGGTCGGCTCGATCGCCTGGACCGCCTCCTGGACGTGTACGCCGTGCTGTTCCCGCAGGTGTTCGTACAGGTCGCCGGCCTCCAACTCCCGTGCGGACAGGGCCGGTACGAGGTCGGCCCTTATGTGCAGGTGCTCGATGGCCATCGGTGCGCCGTCGACCAGGCGCAGCCGGGCCACGTACACGATCTCGGCCGCGGGCGAGAGGCGCAGTCGGCGGCCCACGCGGGCGCCGGCCGGGATGGTGGTGAACTCCAGCAGGCGGCTCGACCAGGCACCGGAGGCCTGAGGTGCCGTCATGGTCTGTTCGCCGGAGACAAGTTCCTGGGTGATCTTCTCGGGCGCCACGAACATGCCGCGCCCGTGCTCCCGCACCAGCAGCCCCGCGGCGACGAGTTCGTCCACCGCCGCGCGCAAGGTCGGGCGGGACACGCCGAGTTGGGCACAGAGGACACGCTCGGAGGGGATCGCGTCCCCCGGGTGGTGCGACTCGACGAGGTCGAGGATGAAGTCGCGGACCCGCTCCCGTTTGAGTACCGCACCTGGCGCGTCGGCCTTCATGTCGCACTCCCCCTGCGCGGAGCCCCTGGCCGGTCAACCACTTGACCAGTTGACCAACGGTAGCCCGCAATCGCCCTGTTGACCCGGGCAGTGTAACCACTGCCGGGCGGTGATCCTTCCGATCCGCACCGACCCGCATGCCAAGTCCCCCTGCAGCAAGAGGGGTTGACGTCCGCATTGGTCTATGCCACCTTCATCCCCACATCGAGAGGTGAGCTGTCCAGTGAGCTTCACTGGTCAGGTGGTCAGGTGTCCGTGTATGCCCCCAGGTGAGCCTCCCCCACCCGCCCCGTCCCGTCCCGGAGACACCCCATGCCCGCACAGCGTTCCGTGCTCTCCCTCGTCCCCCGCCCCACCAAGTCGGCGTTCCGGCCAGGGCAGTTCACGCTCGACGCCGACTCCGCCCTGCACATCGGCGCGGGCGCCGAACCGGCGGCGGACCTCCTGCGCACCCTGCTCGCCCCGGCCACCGGGTTGCCTCTACCGGCTTCCCCCGAGGGCCAGTTGACCCTCACGCTCGACCCCGGTCTCGCTGGGCTGGCGGGTCTCGGCGAGGAGGGATACGGCCTCGCTGTCGCCCCGCACGCTGTACTGCTGCGTGCCGCGCACCTCACCGGTCTGCTGCGCGGCATCCAGACGATCCGTCAACTCCTGCCCCCACAGGCCCTGTCGGAGACTCCGCAGCCCGACACCCGGTGGGTGCTGCCGTGCGTCGAGATCACCGACCTCCCCCGTCATCCCTGGCGCGGCGCGATGCTCGACGTGGCCCGGCACTTCCAGCCAGTTTCCTATCTGCGCCGGTACGTAGACCTGTTGGCGCTGCACAAGATCAGCGTGTTCCATCTGCACCTCACGGACGACCAGGGCTGGCGCATGCCGGTGTCCGCCTACCCGAAGCTCACCGAGATCGGCGGCCATCGCGCCGAGTCCCAACTGGGCCCCGCCGGGGGCGACTTGTACGACGGTGTCCCGCACGGCGGGGCGTACACACGGGCCGAACTCGCCGACCTGGTGAGCTATGCGGCCGCTCGCGGAGTCACCGTCATGCCGGAGATAGAGATGCCCGGACACGTCCGGGCCGCCCTCGCCGCCTATCCCGAACTGGGCAACAACCCGGAGCGCACCCTCGACGTCTGGACCCGCTGGGGCGTGTGCGACACCGTCCTCGGGGTCCACGACGAGGTCCTCGACTTCTGCCGTACGGTCCTCGACGAGGTCATGGACGTCTTCCCCTCGCCGTACATCCATGTCGGCGGCGAGGAATGCCCCACCGGCGAGTGGACGCACAGTGCCGCCGCCCGCGAACGGACCCTGGCGGAAGGCCTGTCGAGCCCCGCGGAGCTGCACGGCTGGTTCCTCGGGCAGATCGGCGACTTCCTCGTGCGACACGGGCGGCGTCCGGCCGGCTGGGCCGAGACGGGGGCCGAACTGCCCCTGGATTTCGCGGTGCTGACGTGGCGCGACGCGGCGCACACCCTGGCGGCGGCGCGCCGCGGCCACCCCGTCATCAGCGCCTGGCACCGGGCGACCTACCTCGACTACGCCCAGTCCGAGGACCCGGGCGAACCCCAGGCCCAGCCCGGCGGCGTCGTCGATCTGCGCGCCGTCCACGCCCACGACCCCGTGCCCGAGGACGCCGAACGGAGCGCGGCCGAGCGGGTGTTGGGCACGCAGGCGCAGTTGTGGACCGAGTTCGTCAGGACGCCCGAGCGCATCGAGTACCTCACCTACCCCCGCCTGTGCGCCCTCGCCGACCGTGCCTGGAGCGGCGCGACCGATTGGGCGGACTTCCGTTCCCGCCTCGACGACCACACCGCCCGCCTGGACGCGCTCGGCGTCCCGTACCGCCCCTGAGCCATCCCCCTTCCAGTACCGCCCCCCTCAAGTACCGCCCCTCACCTGTCCGTTCCGGAATCACCCCACCTTTCTGGAGAGGCACGACATGAGACTCGACATGAGGTTCGACACGAGGTTCGCGAAGAACAGGCTGCGCGCCGCCGCGTCCGCCGCCGTCGCGGTGGCCATGGGCGCCGCCGCGCTCACCGCGATGCCGTCCACCGCGAGCGCGGCGGGCGACGGACTGAGCGTCCAGTACCGCACGAGCGCCACCGGGGCGACGGCCGATCAGTCGGAGCCTTGGTTCAAGGTGAAGAACACCGGTTCCAGCACAGTGCAGTTGGCGGGCGTCAAGCTCCGCTACTACTTCAAGGCGGACTCGGCGAGCGCGAGTTACCGCTTCGCGTGTTCCTGGGCGGTCAAGGGCTGTGCCAACGTCACGGGCACCTTCGGCACGCTCGCCAACCCGACGGCCACGGCGGACCGTTACCTGGAGATCGGCTTCACCTCCGGCGCGGGCACACTCGCACCGGGCGCCGACACCGGTGACATGCAGCTGCGCTTCTACCAGTCGACGTGGCAGACGCTGAACCAGAGCGACGACTACTCCTTCGGCGCCGCGCAGACGTCGTACGCCGACTGGTCCAAGGTCACCGCGCAGCTGTCCGGCGCCACGCTGTGGGGCACCGCCCCCGCGGGCAACGACCCGACGAACCCGCCCACGGACCCGCCGACCGATCCCCCGGCGACCGGCGCCACGCTGTTCGACGACTTCAACTACAGCGCCTACAACGACCCGAAGATCTCGTCGCACGGCTGGAGCGTGCGCGCCGGCTCCGGCGGTCCAGGTGTCTCCGGTGCCACCTGGGCGCCCGAGAACGTCACGTTCGCCAGCACCAGCGGCAACTCCGTGATGAACCTGGAGACGTCGACGTCCGGCACCGGCGAGAGCACCAAGCAGACCGAAGTCGTCACCAACACAAGGAAGTTCAAGAACGGCACCTACGCGGCCCGGGTCAAGTTCAACGACGCGCCCAAGTCAGGACCGGACGGCGACCACCTCGTGCAGACGTTCTTCACCATCAACGACCTCACGGCCCCGTTGGCGGACGACTACTCCGAGTACGACTTCGAGTACCTCCCCAACGGCGGCTGGGGCGAGACCTCCGACATCCTCTACACGACGTCCTGGGAGACCTACCAGGCCGACCCGTGGATCGCGGTCAACCAGCACACCGAGGGCCGGCAGAGCTACAACGGCTGGCACGACCTGGTGCTGACCATCGACAACAGCAGCATCAAGTACTACATCGACGGCCGGCTCTTCGGCACCCACGACGCCGCGTACCTCCCGGAGCGGCCGATGTCGATCAACTTCAACCAGTGGTTGATCGACTTCGGCGGCCTGACCAGTTCCACCGCACGGTCCTACGACGAGCAGGTCGACTACGTCCTGCACGTCAAGGACCAGGTCCTCACGCCGGCGCAGGTCGCCGCCAAGGTCGCGGCGTACCGCGGCGCGGGCACCACGTTCGAGGACACCGTGCCCAGCAGTTGATCACTCAGGGCGGCGGGCCGCACACTCGGCGTACGGCATCCGGGAGCGCGGCCCGACGTCGCCTAAGCTCCGGCCCATGCGCGTAATGGTCTTGGAGGACGACCCCGAGCTGGGGCCCGTCGTCGCTGCTCAACTGCGTGACGCGGGGTTCGCGGTGGACCTCGCGCGCACGCTGGCCGAGGCGGATCTCAAGCTCTCCGTCAATCGCTACGACTGTGTCGTGGCCGACCGCTCGGTCCCGGACGGCGACTCCCTCACGCTCCTCGCCGCACACCGGCGCGCGGGTTCGGTGCTGCCCTTCCTGTTGCTGACGGCGCTGGACGCGGTGAGCGACCGGGTCGCCGGCTTCGAGCACGGCGCGGACGACTACCTGGTGAAGCCCTTCGCCTTCGCCGAACTGGTCGTACGGGTAAGGGCGTTGTGCCGCAGGGAGCAGCCCGCGCGGCCGTCCGTCCTGCGCGCGGGCGACCTGGAACTCGACCTCCCACGCCGCCGGGTGACCCGGGCCGGGGTCCTGCTCAGCCTCTCGGCCAAGGAGTTCGCGGTCCTCGAACTGCTGATGCTGCGCGCGGGCGAAGTGGTGACCCGCAGCGAGCTGATCGAGAGCTGCTGGGACGAGGCGAGCGAGCCGATGTCCAACGTGGTGGACGTCCTGATCGGCCAGCTGCGCAGACGCCTCGGGCCGCCCGATCCGATCGAAACGGTGCGCGGTGTCGGCTACCGACTGGGCGGCGAGGCGTGAACCGCCGCGACACGGCCTCAGCCCCGTCGCCCGCCGTGGCCCGACTCCGCCGCACCCGCCGGCTGATGACCCTCCTCTTCGCCTCGACGACCGCGGCCTGTCTCGTGGTCCTCGCCGTGGTCGCCATCCGCATCGATTCCGCGTCCCGCCGTTCCGGCCTCGACCACGAGGTCGGCAGTCGCGCGGCGGGGCTGTCGCGGGCGGTCTGGTTCGATGACGCGGGTGTCCTGCACCTGGAGCCGCTGCGCGAGGACGAACTCGCCCAAGGCGCCCAGGTGTTGGCGGTGTTGCAGGCGGCGCCGGGGAAGACGCCGACCGTGCGGAACGTCGTACCCGGACGCTCGTCGCTTCCCGACGCGGACCAGTTGGACGAGGTCTGGCACAGCGTCCTGGACGAGCAGGGAACGGTCCAAGTCAGCGCCTCCGCCACCAAGGGCGGGCGGCTGCGGTGGGCGGCGGCGCCGGTCTGGGACGAGGACCGGATCGGGGCGGTCGTACTCGTCGGCACGGAACTGGCGCGCAGCGAACACGACCACGACCTCCTCGTGCGCTGGCTAGCCCTCGGCTGCACAGCGCTGGTCTGCTGCGCGGCTGCCGTAGGACATCTGCTGTCCGGGCGGGCCATGCGGCCCGCGCTTCGGGGCCTTGGCCAGCAGGAGCAGTTCCTGGCCGAGGCGGCGCACGAGCTGCGGACGCCGCTGGCGACGCTGCGGCTCGTGGTGGAGCGGAACGGTCCAAGCGACGAGGCGCTACGGCTGGTGGACCGGCTCAGTCGGCTGGTCACCGGGCTGCTCGCCCGGGCGCGGCTGGAGTCCGGGGCGCAGCGGGTCGAGCTGGTGCGGCTGCGGCTGGACCAGTTGGTGGAGACGACGGTCGAGGAGTTGCCGGACCACGAGAACGTGACGGTGACGGCCGAGCCGGTGGTGGTGCTCGGCGATCCGGATCTGCTGGCGCAGGCGGTGCGGAATCTGGTGGAGAACGCGCAGCGGCACGGGGGCCCGGCCGGTTCGCCGGTGGAGGTCGGCGTCACGCCGGGGCTGGTCACGGTCCGCGACCACGGGGACGGCGTACCGCTCGCGGACCGGGAGCGCGTGTTCGCACGCGGGGTCACCAGGACCGGTCCAGGCACGGGCGCGGGCCTCGCCATCGTCCGCTGGGTCGCCGGTCTGCACCACGGCACCGCCCGCCTCACGGACGCCCCCGGCGGCGGCCTGCTCGCCGAACTCCGGCTCCCGACGGACGCACCCCAGGCGTCCTCATCTTCATCTCATGAAGGTCCCGGCACCGTGGGCGCATGAACGTATTGCGCAGCCCAGTCGTGCTGGTCACCACCACCGCCGTGAGCATCGGCGCCGTGCTCGTCGGCCTCAATGTCTACGGCGAGGCCGCCACACCGTCCGCAGCCCATGTGGCCGTCCGGGTCGACCAGGTCGGCTATGTGAGGGGCGAGACGAAACAGGCGTATGTCATGGGGCCCACGAGGGCGCTCGCGGGGGCGCGCTTCAAGGTCGTGGACACGACGGGCAAGGTGGTCACGGCGGGTCGGCTCGGTGCCGTCACCGGTCATTGGAACGCCAAGTTCCCGTCCGTGCGGACCGTCGACCTCTCCGCGCTGGACAAGCCCGGCACGTACCGCATCGTCCTGTCCGGCAGCGCGGCCGGCCGATCCCCCGCCTTCCGGATCGCCGACGCGAGCGAGCTGATGACCCCGCTCATCCGGGACAACGTCCGATTCCTGCAGGCACAGCGTGACGGAGCCGACATGGTTCCCGGCGGGCTGTCCCACGGCCCGTCCCATCTCGCCGACGAGGACGCGACCGTCTACGCAGACCCGCACTACGACGAGGCGGGCGAGGAACTGCTCGACGAGCGGCTGACCCCGACCGGTGTGAAGGCCGATGTCGCGGGCGGCTGGTTCGACGCGGGCGACTTCCTCAAGTTCACCGGCACCACCTCCTACTCGACCGCCGAACTCCTGCTGGCCGAAAGGGGCTTGCCGGACATGGAGGCGCTGTCCGCCGAGGCCGAGCACGGGCTGGAGTGGGTGGACAAGATGTGGGACGGGGACAGCGAGACGCTCAACGCCCAGGTCGGCATCGGCGCGGGCAACGACGCCGTACGGACGGATCACGACGTGTGGCGGCTGCCGGAGGCCGACGACCGGCTCGATGTGGAGCCCGGTGACCCGGACTACACGATCAAGCACCGGCCGGTGTTCCGCGCGAACAAGCCGGGCGAGCCGATCACGCCGAGTCTGGCGGGACGGGTGGCCGCGGTGTTCGCCCTCGCCGCGCAGCGCACGGCCGACAGCGACCCGGACCAGGCGCGGGAGTGGCTGGACAAGGCCGCCGCCGTCTACGACCTCGCCGACACCGACCACGACCCCGACAAGCCGCTCGTCACGGCCTTCCCGAGTGCCTTCTATCCCGAGGACTCCTGGCAGGACGACATGGAGTTCGCGGGCGCCGAACTGGCCCTGGCCGCACGGGACTTGGGTGACGACCGGGAGGCCGACTGGACCGGCGAGTCCGCCCACTGGGCCAAGGCCTACCTGGACTCCGACGTCAAGGGCACCCTCAACGTCGCGGACGTCAGCGCGTTGGCCCATGTCGACCTGGCCACCGCTCTGGACGGCGCCCGCAGCAACGGAGTTGGAGCCGAGGACCTGAACAAGGACCTGCGGCGCCAGTTGGAGGACGGGGTCGATCACGCGGACCACGATCCGTTCGGTGCCGGCGCGGTCTACGACGACTTCGACGCCGTACCGCACACCTTCGGCCTGGTGGCCACCGCCCGCCTCTACGCCAAGGCCACCGGGGACACCCGCTACGCAGCGTTCGCCGGCCGGCAGCGGGGCTGGGCGCTCGGCGCCAACCCCTGGGGCACCAGCTTCATGATCGGTGCGGGCGAGGTCTACCCGCACTGCCCGGAACACCAGTTGGCCAACCTCCGCGGCAGCCTCGACGGCAAGGGCGCGATCCTGCGGGGCGCGGTGGTCAACGGCCCCAACGCCGCTGACAAACTGTCCGAGTTGAACGGCTTCCCGACGATGAAGAAGTGCACCGCCGCCCCGCCGTCGGGAGCCTGGACCGACTTCGACGGCAAGGGCTCGCGCTACGTGGACGACGTGGGCGCCTGGCAGACGGTGGAGCCCTCGCTGGACTTCACGACGACGGCCCTGCTGGCCTTCGCGCTCACCGCGCAGGACGAGGACTAGTGGCCAAGCCTCTGAATCTCCTCAAGTCGCTTGGCCCGCACGGAACATGGTCGGCAGGCTGAGCCCCATGACTGGAATCACGGGACTGAGCAAGAAGAACACCTTCGTGCTGACCATCCGGGATGCCGACGTGGTCACGGCGGCCCTGCGCCAGGCGCTGGACGGGGCGTCTCCCGAGGAGCGCCCCGGCCTGGAACGCGCCGCCGCTCTCGTCGAGTCCACCGCCGCCGCCAACGAGGGCCGGCTGCACGCTCGTTGGGTACGGTCCCGGCTGGACGCTGTCGGCTTCACCGGGGACCTCACCTCGGTCGCCGCGGTGCGTGCGCTGCGCCAGGCGGAGCCGCGCCTGAGCCTGCTGGCCGCTGTGCACCTGCAGAAGGAGGCAGTGGCCCATCCGGAGTGATCCGGCAGCCTCCGGTCACGCGGGGAGTGGAGGCTGCCGGATGCGAGGGGCCGCTCAGGACGTGAGGTAGCAGGACTTGCTCACGTTGGGCAGCGGGTCGGAACCGAAGGCCGCCGTCGTGCAGCTCGCGCCGCCGCTGAATGCCTTGTAGAGGAAGCGGCCGCGGGCGCCGTAGGCGACGGTCTGCTGTCCGCTGAAGGCACAAGTGCCGCCTTCCGCCGAGCAGTTGGTGGCATAGCCGACCGGGCCGCCGGTAGCGGTGTAACAGGCCTTCGACTCACCGGAGATGGGGTCGCCGAACGTGGCGTCGGTGCACGCGGTGTCACCGGTGGCGGTGGCCGTGGTGAACGCTCCATAGGCGCCGTACATCACCGGCTGTCCCGCCGCTGCCGCACAAGTGCCGTTCTGGTCCGCGCACTTGGTCCAGCCACCGGCCGGGGCTCCTGCGGGCGGCAGGTAGCAGGACTTGGCGACGCCGTCGATGGGATCGCCGAAGTGGGCGTTGGTGCAGGCGACGTTGCCGTTGGTGACCTGGTGGACGAAGTTGCCGTTGGCGCCGTAGGCCACGTCGCGGTTGTAGCCGGGCACGGCGCAGGTGCCGTTCTCGGCCGCGCAGGCGGTGTATCCGGGCGGGCCGCCCACGTCGGCGACGTAGCAGGACTTGACGAGGTTGGCCGCCGGGTCGCCGCCGAAGGAGTCGTTGGAGCAGGCGGTGCTGCTGGTCACGGTCTTGTAGGTGTACGTCCCGGCGCCGTAGGCCACGGAGCGGGTGCCGCTGAAGGAGCAGGTACCGCCCTCGCCCGCGCACCGGGTATAGCCCGCGCGCAGGGCGCCGGTGCCGGGTTCGGCGGGCGGCGACGGATTGCCGAGGCCGGTGGCGGAGACGGTGTAGCTGCCGGGGGCGACGCCGGTGAGGTAGACGTAGGTGTCGTCCTGGCTGCCGCCGGTGATGCCGGAGGTGGGCGTGAACGCTCCGTTGCTCCAGACGGTCGCGCCGTTCACGGTCACCGTGATGTTGCCGCCCAGCTTCGGGACGCCGATGCGGCCGGTGCTGCCCGAGGGGCTGGAGAGGGTGGCCGAGTAGGTGCCGGCCGACGGGTCGCGGGACCAGGACGCGTTGATGGCGCCCTGGGGCATGGTGATGCGGCCCTGGGCGCTGGTCAGGTCGCCGGGGTGCGGGACGAAGCGGTAGGCGCCGGTGGACGACTCGGGCGCGGTGCCGAGCACGTCGAAGGTGAGCGTGGAGGTGGGTGCGGTGGACCAGCCGTGCGCGAGGCTCATGAACGAACCGCCGTACGCCAGACCGCCGTCGGACTGGATGCCCTCCCAGAACGTGCTCTTCGTCCCGATGTCACTGTCGAGCATGTGGCCCCAGGTACGGCGGATCTGGTCCAGGGCCGTGAAGTCGTCGTTCGCGGTGAAGCGGGCGTTCAGCTCCATGCCGCCGGCGAACGGCGAGACGTTGCCGCCCCATTCGGGCGTGGTCGGGCCGTAGATGCCCCAGTTCTTGCCGAGCCCGGTGATGATGCTCTTCGACTTGGCCGTGGAGTCGCTCAACCCGTACCAGACGGCAAGGGAGTTGCCGTCCTGCGGATACAGGCCGCTGGTCGGGTTGTCCTTGTACATGCCCTTGGAGGCGTCCCAGAGAAGGGAGTTGGCGGCTGACTTGATCGCGGCGGCCTTGCTGTTCCAGCTCGCGGCGAGCGCGCTGTCGCCCTCGACCGTGGCGAGGGAAGCGCCGCCCTTGAGGGCGCCGTACAGCAGTGCGTTGGCGGAGATGTTCTCGCCGCCCTGGCCCACGCGGGCCCAGTCCTGGGTGCGGGTCACGTTGAGGAGGTTGTTGCCGTCGATCTTGTTGGTGATGAAGGCCATCCCCCGCTTGTAGTTGGACCATTCGGAGTCCAGCCACGACCGGTCGGCGGTGTAGGTGTAGTACGTGGACGTCCCCAGCAGGGTCCACGTGTGGTACGTGTCCGAGCCGGTGAGGTTGAACGGCGGCCCGGACCAAGGGATTTCACCCGCCGACGACTGCGCGTTGTACATCGTGGTGAGCGCGTTGCGGGTCGAGGTGAGGTCGTTGGAGTACGCGTACTGCGTGGGCACGGCGATGCCCATGTCGCCGGGCCACACCGTACGGTCCCGCTTCGCCCCGTCGACCAGCACGGAGTCGCCCACGCCTACGGTGGCGCTGTTGTCCCACGCCGACGCAGGCGGGGGCCAGGCGCGGCCCTGGTTGGAGGCGATGGTGTTCAACTGCACGGTGTAGGCCCCGGCGTACCAGATGCGGTTGAGCAACTCGTCGCTGGAGGTGAAGTAGTTGGCGTAGTCGGCCGGGTTCGCCTTCCCCGGGGCCGCCGTGAAGTTGAGGCTGACACCGGTGAGGTCCACCCAGCCCGAGCTGTCGAGGAAGACGGTCAAGTAGCGGAATCCACCCCGGAGTTGAGCGGTGGGAACGGTGTAGGTGCCGTTGGCGGAGGGTGTGGCGTAGAGGGTGCCGTCCTCGCCGTCGCGGCCGCTGCTGCGGTCGCTGTTGTTGCCCACGTACAGGGACGACTCACTGAAGGCCAGTCCGACACGTTGACCGCTGGAGCTGGTGCTGCCGAATGACAACGTTACCAAGCCGCCGACCTCCTTCCCGAAATCGAGCGTGATGGCCGACTGCGAGCCGGAGATCCGGGTCGCCTGCCCGTTGAGGACGTTCGTCGGGTTCGCGACGCTGCCGGACGTGCGGTAGACGGCGGTCGGCTTGAGGGTGCGCGAGGTCGGCGAGTAGTTCACGGCGTCAAGTGCCGCCTTGGGGGCGGGCGTTGCACTCGCCGGCGCCGCCCCGGCGGACAGGGCCGGGGTCACGGCCAGCGCGGCGGCCACCGTCATGGTGAGCCCAACTAGGCGGCCTGGTCTGGGCTTTCGGTTCTGCGGTGGCCTGCGGCGGCGCATGAGTGCCTCCCGGATCGGTGGGGGAACCAGCCGCTCAACTGGACAACCAGGCATGTGAATCGATTCAAACTGATCGACTGCGGGGGCCTGGAAGTGGAAGAGCAGCGGGTACGCGAGATGACTCGCCGAAGTTCGCACCGATGATGGGCGCCGGGCGAGCGGGTGTCAACCCATCGCGACAGCCCTCAACTCCGGCGTAAAAAGCGCACCTTAGGAGATTGACAGGGCCGCACCAAGCCGGTTCACTGCGTCGAGGACGGGTAGAGGTATGGACCATTGATCCAGAGCTGAATCCATTCACACCCAGCGTCCCCCATCGTGAAATCGAGGCGAGTTCCGGTGTCCCTACATGATTTCGACATCGTTGTCAGACCACGGTTCCTCAGCTTTCTGCTGACGGCCGCCCTCGCGTTCGTGGCGCTGGTCCCGGTCGCGTCGCCGGCCTCCGCCGCCACCCAGGTGTGCGTCCTGGCCTGTGACACGCTCGACCCGTCGCAGGCGAGACAGGAAACGTTTCCAGTGCCGGACAAGACCCTCAACGGACGGGTCGTACGGCTCCATGTGTCCGACGCCGACGACATGGCGTGGGCCAGCATCGACAACGGTACGAGCGGCGACGCGGTGTGGTTGGACCGGTCCTGGGATGGCGGCGCCACCTGGGACGGTCTGCTCGGCAAGGCGAGCATCCCGAGCACCTGGACCGGTACAAGGACGCTGATGTACAACATCACCGACCCGCGCAACCACAAGCGCGGCCTCGTCCGCGCCTGCGGCGACGCGGCCGGCGTCGGCTGCACGAACTGGGTCTACCCCACCGTCTGCGACGCGGTCTGCGACGGCACGAGCGCGACCCAGGCGGCGGGCGACGACCAGCCGGTTCCCTCAACCACCCTGTACGGCCGCACCATTCGGCTGCACGTGGACCAGAAGAACTCCATGGCCTGGGCGAGCATCGACACCGGTGGCGCCGGTGACGAGATCTGGTTGGACCGTTCCTGGGACGGCGGCTCGACCTGGCCGGACGGCTCCTCCCTCGGCCGGACGAGCACCCCGTCCGGAGCGACCACGACCCGCACCGCGATGTACGCCGCCCGCGATCCGCGCGGTCTCCTCTACGGCGGGGCGGTCCGCGCCTGCGGCCGGGAGGCGAGCCACAACGAGGGCAGCTGCACGGCGTGGTACCGGCCGGTGCCGACCCGGGCGCGCGCCGCGGCCGACTCACTGATGACGTCGTACGACCCCTACAACGGCTGGTGGCCCAGCAGTTGGTGGAACTCTGCGGCGACCCTCACCTCCGTCATCGACTTCGCGAAGACGACCGGCACGCACGACTACGACTGGATCATCGCCCGCACCTTCGACCAGAACAAGGGCGTCTTCCCGGCCGGGACGCGCAGCTCGGACGCGATCGAGGGCGACTTCATCAGCCGGTCGATCGACGACTCGGGCTGGTGGGCGATCGCGTGGATCGACGCGTACGACTACACCCACGACGCGCGCTACCTCAACGAGGCCGTCACCATTGCCAATTACGTCCAGCAGTACTGGGACACCAGTACCTGCGGCGGCGGTGTGTGGTGGGACCGGGAGCGGACCTACAAGAACGCGGTGACGAACGGGCAGTACCTGTGGCTGACCACCGCGCTGCACCAGCGCATCGCCGGTGACACGGTCTGGCTGCAGCGGGCGAAGACGTCGGCCGCCTGGTACAAGGCCAGCGGGATGATCAACTCCGCGGGTCTGGTGAACGACGGACTGTCGTCGTCCTGCGCCAACAACGGTTCCACCGTGTGGAGTTACAACCAGGGCCTGGCCATCGGCGCCTTCACGGAACTGTGGAAGACGACGGGTGACAGCTCGATGCTGACCACGGCGCGGACGCTGGCGGATGCGGCGATCAGCAACTCGCAGCTGACGGTGGGCGGAGTGCTGACCGAGTCCTGCGATGTCGGCTCGGCGTCCTGCGACGACAACCAGAAACAGTTCAAGGGCATCTTCATGCGGAACTTCGCCGACCTGGCGAAGGCGACCGGCTCGACCACCTACCAGACGTACATCCAGAAACAGGCCGACACCCTGTGGGCGCTGGACCGGTCCACACTCAACACCCTCGGTGAACGCTGGGCCGGCACCAGCCCCAACCAGACCGACTGGCGTACGCAGGCCAGCGCGCTCGGAGCACTCACGGCCGCCGCCGGGAGCTGAGCGCAGGGTGGGTGTCCGACACCTGGGTAATGGGCAGCCTGGTTGCGCTCCTCGGGCGCGACCAGGCTGACCGTGTGGCACCACCTGAAGACCCACCCGAGGAGCGGACGATGAGCGTCACCCACACGGACACCGGCACGGAAGCCGACACTGAAGCCGACACGAACACCGTGACCTGGAACGACAAGGCCCTCGACGAGATCATCTCGAACGACACGGGCCGCCCCGTCCTCTTCACCAACGCCCGGGTCCTGACCATGGACCCCCTGATCGGAACCCTGCGCGGCGCCGACGTCCTGCTCGTTGGCGCCCTGCTGGTGGGCGTCGGCCCGGGCATCATCACGGCGGCGGGCGACGACAACGCCATCGTCGTCGACTGCGCGGGCATGACGGTGGTCCCGGCGGTGGTGGACGCGATCGCCCTGGTCGGCGGTCGCGGCCGGCGTTCGGAGTACGTCGCGACGCTGACGCCCGGGAACACGGGGGACCTGCTCGTCGTACCGGACTCGTCGGCCCCCGATGTGGCCAGCGCGCTGGCCACGTTGCTGACCCGCCCGCAAGAGGTCCGCGCCCTGGTGGCCGCCGGCAAGCCGGTCCTCTGGTCCGGCACGGACGCCCCCGGCCGCGCGACCGCGCCCGAGCCGGGCATCCCGGCCGCCCAGGACCTGACCGGCAGCCCGCGCATCGGCGTCTGGATCGACGAAAACGACTTCCTGCACCAGGAGTTGACCCCCGATGGCCGCTACGACGAGACCCGCGGCGGCCGCCCGCACGCCTACGAGGGCCGCTATTGGATCGACGGCGACCGCATCGACTACCTGGACGACCTCGGGTTCTGGGCTTTCGGCGAGTTCCGGGGCGACGAGCTGCATCACGCGGGTTATGCGATGCGGCTTGGGGGCGGGCGTAGTGCGGAAGCGCGGCACGCGGTGCGGGGCCCCGGCCGGGCGCGGGCCTAGGTCGATGCCCCCGGCCGGGCGCAGGCGTAGATCGATGCCAGGCGCGGGCGGTCGTAGCGGGGCGTGGGCCGGATCCGCGCGCCCCGGGGCAAACCCTGGAACCTCGCGCCACAGGCCCCGGCTGGTCGAACCCGATGGCAAACCGTTGGCCGCCAGGCCCGGGACGCAGGCGCAAGTCCAGAGCGCCCCGGCGGATCCCCGCACACCACCGGTCCGACCCAGGCGCCTCACACCGTCGGACCCCGCCCACGCGGTCGTACCGGATCAGGGACCGCCGCTCCCCGCGAACTCCGCGCGCAACCGGCCCTCAGCCCCAGGGGCAGATCCCGGATGCAGGTCCAGGGCCGCCAAGGCCGCGCCGAGCAAGGGTGGTTCCGTGCACACCACCGGGCGGACGGTCGGGACCGCTTCCCTGAGGCGGTGTTCGACGTCGTCGAGGAGGGCCTTGTGGCCGGCGGCCAACACGCTTCCGCCCAGGACGACTTCGGGGTCCGGGGAGACGGCGAGTTGGAGGCGGCACAGAACGGTGACCGCCATTCTCGCGATCTCGGCCGCGAGGCGTTCGACCAGTTCCGTCGCGATCTCGTCCCCCTCGTCGCGGGCCGCGAACACCGCCGGGCAGAGTTCGCTGAGGCGGAGGGAGGGGACGTCGCCGTTGTGCAGGGCGGCGGTGACGTCGGCGACCGTCGCGAGGCCGAAGTGGTCAATTACCGCCGCGCGAAGGGCAGTTCGCGGGCCGCGGCCGTCCTCCGCCCGCGCCGCGTGCCACAGCGCCGACGTGCCTACGTCGATGCCGCCGCCCCAGTCCCCCGAGATCCTCCCCAGTGCGGCGAAGCCGGTGGTGCGGCCGTCGGGGGCCACGCCGACGCAGTTGATGCCGGTGCCGCAGACCACGCCTACGCCCCAGGGGCGGCTGGCGCCGGCGCGGAGGACGGCGTAGGAGTCGTTGTCGACGCGCTGGGTGACCGCCCAGCGGCGGGCGCCGACGGCCTCGCGCAACGCCTTGATCTCGTACGGCAGATCGGCCCCGGCGAGGAAGGCCGTGATGCCGTCCACCTCGACGTCGGCCTCAACGCCCGCCGACGCCATCGCCTCGGCGCGCAAGGCCGCGAGTACGTCCATCGCTGCGTCGACGCCCACCGCCTGCGGGCGGAATCCGCCGCCCCGCGCACGGCCCAGGATCGTGCCGTCCGTCGTCAACACGGCGACATCCGTCTTCGAGTTGCCGCCGTCGACCGCGAGCAGCAGGCCTGTCTTCATCAGGCCCACCACAGGTGTTCGCGGTTGGCGGCGACGAGCTTCGCCGCCAACTCCTCGGCGACCTTGACCTGTCCGACGAGAGGATGCGCCAGCAACGCCGTCGCGACCCGGTCGACCCCGCCGTGCAAGGCTGCTTCCAGGGCCAGTTCCTCGTAGGCCGTCACATGCGCGATCAGTCCGGCGAACAACGGCTCTACGGCCGTGACGGGCAAGGGAGTTGCACCCTGCGCGTCGATGCGCGACGGGACCTCGATGACGGCGTCGTCGGGGAGGAAGGGCAGGGTGCCGTTGTTGCGGACGTTGGCGACGCGGACGTCACCGGTGTCGGCGGTGAGGGCGTGCACCAGCTGGACGGCCGCCTCGGAGTAGTAGGCGCCGCCGCGCTTGTCCAGCAGGGCGGGCTTCTCCGTCAGGGCCGGGTCGGCGTACATCTTGAGCAAGTCGCCCTCCATCTCGGCCACTTGCTGGGCGCGGGAGGGTTCGCTGAGCTGCTCGCGCAGGACCTCGTCGTGGGCGTAGTAGTAGCGCAGGTAGTAGGAGGGAACGACGCCCAGCCTGCGGACCACGTCCAGCGGCATGCGCAACCGGTCCGCGAGGGCCTGGCCGTGCTCGTCGAAGATGCGCGGGAGGACGTCGACGCCGTCGAGCCGCACCGCCCGTTCCCAGGTGAGGTGGTTGAGGCCGACGTGGTCCAGGGCGACGCGCTCGTGGTCGACGCCGAGCCAGTCGGCGAAGGTGCGCTGGAAGCCGATGGCGACGTTGCAGAGCCCAACTGCCTTGTGTCCGGCGTCCAGTAGGGCGCGGGTGACGATGCCGACCGGGTTGGTGAAGTCGACGATCCAGGCGTTCGGGGCGCGCTTGGCGACCCGTTCGGCGAGGTCGAGGACGACCGGGACGGTGCGCAGCGCCTTGGCCAACCCGCCCGCGCCGGTGGTCTCTTGGCCGATGCAGCCGCACTCGTGCGGGAAGGTCTCGTCGACGTGCCGGGCGGCCTGGCCGCCGATGCGGAGCTGGAAGAGGACGGCGTCGGTACCGTCGATGCCCGCGTCGGGGTCGGCGGTGGTGGTGATTTTCGCGGAGCTGCCCTGGCGGGCCAGGATGCGACGCGCGAACGGGGCGATGACGTCGAGCCGCTCGGGGTCGGGGTCGACCAGGGCGATCTCGGTGACGGGGAGGCCCAACCGGGCGAATCCGTCGATGAGTTCGGGGGTGTACGTGGATCCGCCACCGACAACGGTGATCTTCAACCTTTGACTCCTGTCAGGGTGACGCCCTCGATGAAGGCCTTTTGCGCGAAGAAGAAGACGATGATCACCGGCGCCATCGCAATGAGGGTCGCCGCCATGGTGAGGTTCCACTGCACCGCATGGGAGGTCTTGAAGGTCGCCAGGCCCAGGGCCAACGTCCAGTGGGCGGGCGTCTCGCCGGTGTAGATGAGCGGGCCGTAGTAGTCGTTCCAGGCGTTGAAGAAGGCGAAGAGGCCGACGGCGACGAGCGCGGGGCGCATCATCGGCAGCACCACCCGGGTGAGGACCCGGAGTTCACCGCAGCCGTCGATGCGGGCCGCGTTGAGGTAGTCCTCGGGGACGGTGAGCAGGAACTGGCGCAGCAGGAACACCGAGAAGGCGTCCCCGAAGAGGGACGGGAGCACCAACGGCCAGATGGTGCCGGTGAGATGGAGCCGGGCCCACATCAAGTACATGGGGATGACGAGGACTTGGGGCGGCAGCATCATCATGGTGATGACGCACAGGAACGCCGTGTTGCGGCCCTTGAAGCGGAACCGGGCCAGCGCGTACGCGATGGGGACGCTGGAGAGCAGGGTGGTCGTGGTGGCGGCGACGGCGTAGATCACCGTGTTGGTGAGCCAGGTGCCGATCGGCGCGGTGCTGAACACCGTGCGGTAGTTGGACCACTGCCATTGGTGGGGCCACAGGCTGGTGGTGAGGGACTGGCCGTCGGTCATGACCGAGGTCAGGAAGATGAACACGATCGGTCCGATGAAGGCGCAGGCCAGGCCGACGGCGATGGCGTGTTCGGCGATCCAGATCAGGGTCCTGCGGCGGCCGGCCCGGCCTCGTGCGGCGCGGTGGGGCGAGGCGGCGCGGGTCTGCCGGGCGGGTGCCGGGGCGTAGGTCGTCGTCATCGTGGCGGCTCCTCGGTGGCCAAGTCCCGGACGGTCGTGGCGACTTGCCGATGGGCGAAGCGGTACGTCATCGCGGTGACTCCTCGATGCGGAGGATCTCGGCGTCGTACGTCATCGCGGGGACTCCTCTATGTCGAAGCCGGAGGCGCGGCGGAGGAGGACGACGGTGAAGGCCATCGCCACCACGAAGAGCACCACGGCAAGGGCGCAGGCGTAGCCCGCGTGGAACTGGTTGAAGCCGGCGATGTAGAGCTGCTGGGGGAAGGTGAGGGTGGAGCCGTCCGGATAGCCGGGCGCGGCCTGGATGTTGCCGTTGGCGACCTGGGAGGCGACCATCGCCTGGGTGAAGTACTGGAGTCCGGCGATGACCCCGGTGACGGTTGCGAACAGCACGACCGGTGAGATCGTCGGCAGGGTGACGTAGCGGAAGCGGTGCCAGGGGCCGGCGCCGTCGAGCTCTGCGGCCTCGTACAGTTCGGCGGGTACCTCCAGCAGGGCCGCCAGGAAGATGACCATCATCGTGCCGCTGCCCCACAGGGCGAGCAGGGTCAGGGCCGGTTTGGACCAGTCCGGCGAGTTGAACCAGAGCGGGCCGTAGATGCCGAGCAGGCCCAGGATCCGGTTCACCGGGCCGGAGTTGGGGTTGAACATGCAGACGAAGGCGACGGTCGCGGCCACCGGCGGAGCCAGCGCGGGCAGATAGAACAGGGTGCGGAAGAGGCTCGCCCCGGCCTTGAGCCGGGCGGTGACCATGGCCACGCCGAGGGCGAAGAGCACCTGCGCCGGGACCATGATCACCACCAGCCAGGCGGTGTTGCGGACGGCGTGCCAGATCAGCGGGTCGCCGTCGAGCAGGTAGCGGTAGTTGCGCAGCCCCACGAACCGGGCCTGGGAGATCATGTTCGAGTTGGTGAAGGACAGCCAGACCGTCATCACCAAGGGGTAGATGAGGAAGACCGCGAAGCCGACCAGGCCGGGGGCCAGGAAGAGCAGCACGCGTAGCCGGTTGCGGCGCATCCGTGCTTTCAACGGGGCCGCGACGAGCGGGAGTTGAGTGATCTGGTGGGTGGTGGCCATGACGGTCACTGCCCCAGCTTGAGCGCGGCGTTGTTCTGCTTGTCGACGGCGGTCAGGCCGGCCTTCAGGTCGGGTACGCCGCCGCTCTGCCACTTCTCCACGAAGTGACCGAAGTTGGTGAGGTAGGCGCCGCCGTCGCCGCTGGCCGGAGTGGTGGTGGTGAGCGGGTTCTTGTAGACCTCCAGGAACGGGGCGAAGTTCGGGTCCTTGGAGAGGCCGAGCGAGGGTGAGTCGAGCGCGGCCGTGGTGGTGGGGACGTTGCCGATCGCGTCGGCCAGCGAAGTGAGCGCGTCGGTGTCGGTGGTGAGGAATTTGATCAACTTCCAGGCCGCGCCCGGGTGTTTGGCGCCGCGCGGCATGCCGATCACATTGCCGCCGACGTAACCGGCGCCGTACAGCTCGGACTTGCCGTCGGCGGCCGGTACCGCCGCGGTGCCGTACTCGATCTTCGCCTTGTCGTTCTTGATGAAGGCGTTGCGCCACTCACCGTCGATCATCATGGCCAACTTGCCGGTCTCGAAGGCGTTCTGGGCGGAGAACTCGTCGCCCATGCCCGCCTTGAAGGTGACGAGCTTCTTCGCGCCGAACCAGTCGACGAGGCTCTTCTGCCAGGTCAGTGCCTGGGCGAAGGCGGGGTCGGCGCCGACGTTGGACCGGCCGTCGGCAGTGAGCCACTTGCCGCCCCAGCTGGGGACGAGATGCTCGGTGAGCATCTCGTAGGCGCCCAGGTAGGGCATGAACCCGGCGGTCTTGATCGAGCCGTCCGCGTTGAAGGTGGTCAACTTCTTGGTGTCCGCCGCCAGTTCGGACATCGTCTTCGGCGGGGAGGTTATCCCGGCCTTCGCGAACAGCTTCTTGTTGTAGTACAGGCCGAAGGTGTCGGCGAGCCACGGCATCGTGCAGCGCTTGCCGTCGAAGGCGGTGTACGACTGGACGGCCTTCGGGATCTCGCTCATGTCGACGTGGTCGGCCTTGATGTCCGGGGTGAGGTCCTGGAAGGCCCCGCTGGAACACCAGCCGCCGACGTTCGCGGCGTTGAACGAGGAGGCCACGTCGGGCGCGGTGCCGCCGCGGATGGCCTGGTTGACCTTGTCGTCGGTCTGGGCGGCGACGGCCTTGACGGTGATGTACGGGTATTTCTTGTGGAACTTGGCCAGCACCGCGTCGACCGAGGCGATCTCGTGCGGGGAACTTAGACCGTGCCAAAAGGTGATGGTGACCGGGGTGGTGTCGTCGACGCCGGTGTCCGCCTTCGACGTGGCGCCGCCGGTGGTGCATGCTGCGGCCAGCAGCGCCGTGACCGCGAGCAGCGACGCGGCGACGGTACGGCGGGCGGTACGGGACTCGGACATGGAACCTCCGGCGCATTTGCTTACCACTTATTGACCAGTGGGCACATGTTGGGGCACCATTTGGGTACTGTCAAGCAAGCATTTCGGAAGTGAACCGCAAGAAAAATGACCACTGGTATGGAAAGTTGGTAGGAATGGTCAGCGGTGAGAGCCGTTGGGAGAAGCGGGAACGCATCCGCACCCACCTCCTCGACCTGGTCGAGGAGACCGGCCCCGGACGTCCCCTCCCGGGCGAGCGGCAGTTGTGCGAGGAGCTCGGGGTCTCCCGCCCCACGCTGCGCGCGGTGGTCGACGACTTCGTCCGTGACGGTCTGCTGGTGCGGGAGCACGGGCGCGGTGTCTTCGTGGCCCGCGCCAAGGTCGCCCAGCACCTCAGCGGTTCCGCCCCGGGGCAGGCACCGGGCCTGGGCGTCGGCGGCGTGGACGGCACCTGGGCCAGCCGCACCCTGGACTTCAAGACCGTCGCCGCGGGCCCCCGGATCGGCCGCCGGCTGGGCATCGCGCCCAGCGAGCAGATCCTGCGGATCCTCCGGCTGCGGACGGTCGACGGCGACCCGATGTGCGTGGAGACCCTGCACGTACCGCACGCGCTGGTCCCCGGACTGACCGCCCGCGACCTGGAGACCGACTCCTTCTACCGCATGCTCGGACAGCGATACGAGATCCTGCTGACCGACGCCGCGCAGAGCATCGAACCGACCGTGGTCGACGAGTGGGAGGCCGAACTCCTCGGCGTCTCCGTGCACACGCCCGCCCTGCTCTTCGAACGGGCGGCGCGCGACGCGGCGGGCCGGGTCGTCGAGTTCACCCGCTCCGTCTACCGGGGCGACCGCTACCGCATCTTCACCAGGCTGTCCCTGGCGGCCCGGCCCGACGGCGGACGCGTCGTCGACGGCTCCTGGTCGGCGGCCACCACCGTCCCCGGCGCCGACACCCTGGTCTTCGACCCCTACTGGACCAACTAGCCACCCTCACCCACCAGTTCACCGCGCCGGCCCACCGGCCGACGCGGCGGTCCCGCACGCCCTCCCCACCCGAAAGACACGCCACTCCCCACCAGAAAGGACCGCTCATGTTCCGTCACGCACTCACCGTGACCGGCGTCGTGGCCTCCACGGTCACCACGCTGCTCGCCTGTACGGCCTCGGTCCCAGCCGGCGCCGCCTCCTCCGCCACCTCGGGCGTCCAGCTCCAGACCTGGCTCTACCCCGGCTCGACCGGCGACTCCACCTGCACAGCCAAGAGCGAGTACGCCGACAACAGGGTGAAGAGCGGCGCCCTCAACCCCGAGTACTGGTCGGTCCAGAGCAACGGCTCCGTGAAACTGGAGACCACCGCCGACGGCAGCTGCAACACCTACAGCGCGGCCAACGTCGCCGACCTCAAGGCGCACTCGGCGTACCAGTACCCGACGCTCTCCGGCATGACCACCGCCGACGTCCACGCCCTGGTCAGCACCAACAGCACCCGTACGGCGGCCGTCACCAAGGTCACCTCCCTCGTCAGCGACGCCGGGCTCAGCGGCGTCGACGTAGACCTGGAGGACTACTGGTCCTGGAGCACCGCCGACTTCACCAACTACAAGACGTTCCTCAAGCAGTTGGCCACCGCCCTGCACGCCAAGGGCAAGCGCCTCCAGGTCGACGCACCCGCGATGACCGAGGACGCCTCGTTCTACGACTTCGCCGCCGTGGCCGCGACCGGCGCCGACGACGTCGTGATCATGGCGTACGACGAGGAGTTCGACACCGCATCCGGCGCCCGCTGCCTGCCCATCAGCCCCTACGACTGGCTGAAGAAGGTCACCCAGTACGCGCAGAGCAAGATCCCCGACCCCAGCCGCCTGATCATCGGCGTGCCCTCCTACGGCTACCGCGCGCCCGACCCGTGCGACCTCAACTCCGTGACGGGCAACATCCAGTTCAGCGACATGAAGAAGAGCCCCGGCTTCTCCAGCAACCCGGCCACCATAGAGAGCCGCCGCGACGCCTCCTCCGGCGAGATCCGCTGGGTCTCCGGCGGCGTCCTCTACGACTACGTCGACAGCGTCGCCATGGACCGCAAGCTCGCCGTCCTCAAGGGCCTCGGCGTCACCAAGGTCTCGGTGTGGTCGCTGGGCGGCGGGAACCCCTGGTTCTCCAACTGACCCATCTGATCTGCCTACGGCACTGATGCGGCGGGCACCCTCGGGTTCGGGTGCCCGCCGCATCGACTCTCCTTGCTACTCAACTCCCCTTACTTCGTGGGCGTGTTGAGCACGTGGTCCCGAGAGGCGCTCACCTCGGCACGCAGCTTGGGAAGATTCACGTCGAGCACCTGACCGTCCCACTTACGGGACTGCCCGTTGACGAACACAGCGGTGATGTTGCGCGCGTCCGAGCCCAACACCAGTGTCCCGATCGGGTCGTTGAGCGGCATGTTGTTGAGGTCCTCGGCCTGGACGACCAACAGGTCCGCCTTCTTGCCGACGGTGAGGGAGCCGGTGACGTCGCCGAGACCGTTGGTCCGGGCGCCCTGGAGCGTGGCGAAGTCGAGGACGTCGTGCGCGGTGATGCGGGAGGGCTCGCCCGCAGTGCCGTAGGCCGCGTTGACCGCGCGCATCCGCTGGATCGCGAGCAGGGCCCGCATCTGGGTGAACAGGTCGCTGGCCAGGGCGACTTCGACGTCGATGCTCAGTCCGGGGCGGATGCCTACGGCAAGCGCCTCGTCCACCGCGGGGATCGCCGTCTCCAGACCGATCTGCGCGTCCGAGGTGGGCGCGAGGGCCACCGTCGTACCGGACTCCCCCATCGCCTTCCATGCCTCGACGGTCAGCCCCGTGGAGTGGATCAGGGTGACGTCGGGGCCGAGGATGCCGTGCTTCGCCCAGGACAGCACGGCATCCGAACCGGAGGCGCCGAAGACCGCGTCGACGCTCACTCCGATGCCCAAATCGGCTGCGATACGGGCGAGTTCAGGGCCGTAGGCGAAGGCGGGTCCCGCGATCTCGTCGGTGGCGAGGGTCGCCAGGCGCAGGGTGAGGAGCTGGTCGTCGCTGCTGAAGTACTGGTCCTTGAGGCGGTTCAGGTCGGCCGGCCACTGGCGGTCCCAGTCGCCGAAGTGCGGGCCCATGGAGGCGTGGACGCCGCGGATGCCGGTGTCGCGGAGCGCTTCGACCGCCGAGTCGGAGTGTTCGCGGGTACGGGAGTTGTGCGAGAAGTCGAGCATGGTGGTGATGCCGCTGTCGAGCGCGGTGAGCGCCGCGAGTCTGGTGCCGATGTACATGTCCTCGGGCCGGTAGACGGTGGCGTATCCGGCGAGCGTGGCCATCACATAGCCGCCGAGGTCGTCGACGTCGGGCATGATCCGCCGCAACTGGGCTTCCCAGGCGTGCCGGTGGGTGTCGACGAGCCCGGGCGCGAGGATCGTGCCGGAGGCGTCGACGACCACCGCGCCCTCCGCCGACAGATCCGCCCCGATCGCGGCGATGGCGTCGCCCTCGACGAGCAAGTCGCCCTGGATGATGCCCAGTTCGGGGTCCATCGTGACGATGGTCGCGCCGGTGAACAGGATGCGCCGGCTCGGGTCGGCGGACTGACGGCGCAGCTGGTCGAGAAGGCCGGCGCTGGTGGTGTCGTTGGCGTTCATGAGAGCCCCTTTTCGGATGACTTCGGTGACGTCGGGCGACGTCGGGTGGCGTGTGGTCCAAGATTCGATCCGCGTTCGTACGGCAACCAGGCCGCCGTTTCCCTAGCTGCGGCACACCCAGGACGCCGTCCGACACGTACGGCCTTCGACACGTACGGCCTTCGACGCCTACGGCCTCCGTCGGCTACGGCCGCCCCAGCCTGACTTCCTCCACGTCGAGAACTTCCTGAACCGCCCGGAGGACGATGTCGTCGATACGGCCGCTGTCGCGCAGGTCGGTGAGGGTGTCGCGTTTGACCTGAAGCAGGGCGAGTTGGAGGCGCCGTACGCTCTCGCGGCGGTGTGCGGAGCCGGGTGCGGGGGCCGTGCGGTCCTCGATGTCCTGGACCATGCGCGAGGTGTCCTCCTCGGCGACCCCGAACCGCTCGGCCAGCGCCGGCATGGCGTCCAACGCGGCGCTGCTCAACCGGCTGCGGGCCAGGGTGAGTTCGGCGCTCTTGCCCTCGTCGGCCGGGAAGCGGGCCCGGCGGACCATGGCCGGCAGGGTGGGTCCGAGGAACGTGAGGGTGACGACGATGACGACCGCGGTGATGAACACGACGGCGTCCCGCTGCCCGACGATCCGGCCCTCGGCGGTCATGCCGGGCACGGTCAGCGCGGCGGCCAGCGAGATGGCGCCGCGCATCCCCGCCCAGGCCAGCGGCAGCCGCTGCGGGGCGGTGATCCGGCGGTCCCGCTGCTGGGGGCGCCGGTCCAGGAGCCGCACCAGATAGGGCACCGAGTAGAACCAGAGCAGCCGGGTCCCGAGCACCGCGACACTCACCGCGAGGGCGGCGACCGTCGCCTGCAGGAGGGACACGGACGTCAACGCCCTGACCGCAGCCGGTAGTTGGATGCCGACGAGGACAAACAGGGCGCCGTTCAGGAGATAACTCGCCACCTCCCAGAAGGCGACGGCCTGGATACGGGCCTCGGACCCGATGACACGCGGCCCGAACCAGGCGGACACCAGACCGCAGACGACGACCGCCAACACACCTGACACATGCAGGAGTTCGGCCGGCAGATAGGCGAGGAAGGGCGTCGCGACGCTCAGCACGCTGTGCAGCAGCGGTTCGGGAAGCCGACGCCTGACCGGGATGAGGAGCAGCGCGACCCCGGCGCCGATCAGGATGCCTCCGGCGTTGGACGCGACGAAGGCGAGTGCCGTGCCGGACCAGGAGAAGGGGTGTTCGTCGGTGACGACGTCGATGGTCACGGCGAGCAGGACCAGCGCGGTCCCGTCGTTCAGGAGGCTCTCGGTGCGCAGCACGGTGAGGATGCGGCGCGGCATGGCCTGGGCGACCGCGGCGACGGCCGCCGCGTCCGTCGGAGCGAGCACGGCACCGAGGACGAACGCGATCGGCCAGCCGTAGCCCAGCGCGTGGGCCACGGCGGCGACCGCGACGGCGGTGGCGAGGACCAGGCCGGTCGACTGGAGCGCGATGCTGCGGAAGTTGTTGCGGATCTCCCGCACCGAGGAAGTCAGCGCCTCCCAGTACAGCAGCGCTGGCAGGAAGAGGAACAGGACGACGTCCGGGGACAGCGCGAACGACGAGAAGGACGGCGTCAGCCCCACGAGGCACCCCGCGGCGAGCAGCAGCAGGGGTTCACTCAGGCCCGTACGCCGCGACAGCCAGCCCATGAGCAGGACGGCGGCCGCGACGATCAGTTCGAGGCTGTCCATGGCGCTACCGGGTCACGCACGGTACAGGACGAGGTGCTCGTGGAAGAGCACGCCGTCCCGGACGTCACCGGTGGCGGTGAAGCCGGTGTCGTCGACGTAGTCGATGTGGTCGCCGGTGACGGTGTAGCTGCCGATGTAGGCGCTTGACCGGTTCCCGCGGGCCTCGTCGTAGCGGCCGTTGGCGAGTAGTTCCTGCCGGATGTGTCCGTCGGCGGTCACCCACATGCCGACGAAGGGGTGCGGTGCTGCGTTCGTGTTCATGGCTCCACGGTCGCGTTCCCGCACACGGGTAACCAGGCCACGCCTCTCCTGGGTGTCCGGCACCCACCTTCAGGTCTTCAGGAAGCTTTCTCCGAGGTGGGCGGGACCGGTCCAACGGCGGCGTCGAAGGCGTGGGTCACCTCGGGGGCGGTGCCGGGCAGGAGCAACGCGCGGGCGCGGTCCTCGAAGCTCCGGTCGGTGGCGGTGAGCCGGTCGTGGTGCTGGGCGAGGTGTTCGGACCAGGTGCCGACGAGGTAGTTCTCGATGAACCGGCCGGGTTCGTTGCCGTCCTGGAAGAGGCCCCAGGTGATGGCGCCGGTGCGGCGGCGGGACTGGGCGACACGTTCCATGGCGTCGATGAACGCCGCGCTGTCGTCCGGTGCCACGCGATAGACGACGGAGACCAGCACCGGGCCGTCTGAGGGGCCGGGCACGAAGACCAGGGGCGGGGTCGGCCAGTGGTCGGAGAGGGTGGGATCGATGCCTTCCATGCCGTAGAGCCGCCAGCGGTAGAGGCTGAGCGCGCTCAGCACCATGACGGCGGTACCGATGAGGAGGGCCGTGGTCAGGCCCAGCCCTTGCACCAGGGCGCCCCACACGGGGGCGGCGACGGCCTGGCCGCCCTGGAAGACCAGGAGGTAGACGGCGAGGCCGCGGGCCCGGACCCAGCCGGGGAGCCGGGTCTGCATCGCCGCGTTGAGGGTGGACAGGACGCCGATCCAGGCCACCCCGGCGGGCAGCAGGACGAGCACCGCGACCCAGGTGATGTGCACGGTGGCGAGGACCAGCAGGACGAGGGCGAACATGAGGGCGCCTGCGGCCAGGATGCCGTTGATACCCAGGTGTTGGCGCAGCCACGGCAGTGCGAACGCGCCCGCCACCGCGCCGACACCGACCGCGCCGAGCAGCAGGCCGTAACCGCCCGAGCCCAGCCCGAGGGAGTCGGCGGCGATGAGCGGAAGCAGGGACCAGAGCGCCGCCGCGCCGGGGATGAACAGGGCGGTGCGCAGGAGGACGCGGCGGATGCCTGGAGCGTTCCAAACGTAGCGGCGGCCCGCGTAGACGGCGGTCAGGAGCCGTTCCTGCTGGGCTGCGGGGACGGTGGTCTTCGGGCGGTGCCACAGCACCAGTACGGCGGCGATCCCGAGGAACGACACCGCGTTGAAGCCGAACACCCAGCCCGCGCCGGCCGCCGCGACCACGACACCGCCGAGCGCCGGACCGACCGCCCGCGCGAGGTTCATGTTCACCGCGCCCAGCGCGGACGCCTGCCCCAACTGCTCCCGCTCCACCAGCTCGGGCTGGATGGCCTGCCACGACGGCCCCATCAGGGCGGTCCCGCAGCCGAGGAGGAAGGTGAGGACCAGCAGGGGTACGGCGGACAGCGCGTCCGCGAAGGCCAGCGCGGTCAGCACCGCCGACACGGCGAACATCGCGAACTGCGCGACCAGCAGCAGCCCGCGTCGGTCGAACCGGTCGGCGAGCACGCCCGAGGGAAACGCCAGCAGCACGATCGGCAGACTCGACGCCGTCTGGACCAGCGTCACCATGGTCGCCCCGTGCCCGAGCAGCAGCCACTGCGCGCCGACGGTCTGCATCCAGGTGCCGGTGTTCGACACGAACTGGGCGATCCACAGCGCCCGGAACACCGGCCGGCCCAACGGCGCCCAGGCCGAGCCGGACTCCGCGGTCCTCCCCGTCGTCGTACTCGCGCTCATGCTGCGGCTCCCGGAGCGAGGTGTGCGGTCGGTCGAGAAGAAGGTACGGCAGCTCAGTGCGGGTCGGGCCACCAAGCCGCCGTAAAACCGGACCCGCCCGTGGGACCGGTCCAACGGTCGGTCAGAAGCAGCCGTCGAGCGGGTCGAGCGCGCCGCCGACCTGGTGCGGCACCTGCGGTACGCGCTCGAAGTCGCCGCGCCGGTCGCGCCAGGCGCGCTGCTCCTCGGAGTCGGCGGCGGCGTCGACGAAGGCGCGGGCCTGCCGGGCGCCCGATGCCTCTGACGCCCCGGTCACCCCTGTTACCTCTGTCCTCGCCTGGAATCCGCCGAAGCGGGCCACCGGGCTCCAGGCCGGGCTGATCTCCGGCAGCGGGGCGGCGATGTTCTCGTAGTCGCCGACCGCGTGCACGACCTTGCCGCCGGCCACAGTGAGCAGGGCCTCGATACGGTCGATGTCCTCGTCGGCGACGGAGAAGTAGTCGGCGGAGAGCACGGCCAGGTCGCCGTACTTGCCCTCGGTGATGGTGCCCTTCACGTCGGCCTCGCCGGTGAGGTGGGCGCCCGCGCTGGTGTACATCTCCAGGGCGGTGGAACGGTCCACGCGGTTCTCGGCCGGGTAGAGGAGCGTGTCGCCGATGGTCCGGCCGGTGACCAGCCAGGACAGGGACAACCACGGGTTGTAGCTGGAGACGCGGGTGGCGTCGGTGCCGGCGGCGACCAGCAGGCCAGTGTCGCGCATGGCGCGGATCGGGGGCGCGGTCGCGGCGCGCTCGGCGCCGTAGCGGTCGATGAAGGCCTTGCCCTGGAACATCATGCGGTTCTGCACGGAGACGGCGCCGCCCAGGGCCTTGATCCGGTCCAGACTGCTGCGGCTGACGGTCTCGGCGTGGTCGAACAACCACCGTGTCCCGTCCGGGAATCCGCCGTCCGCGGCGATCTTCTCGAAGACGTCGAGGTCCTGGCGGATCGTCTCGTCGTAGGTGGCGTGGAGGCGGAAACCCCAGCCGTTGTCGAGCAGCAGCCGGGCCGCCGCGTCGAGGTCCTCCCTTGCGCGGGCGGTGAGTTGGGGGCGGGGCTCGGCGAAGTTCTCGAAATCGGCCGGGGACCAGGCGAGGTTCTCGCCGGCGCCGTTGCAGCGCAGCCACTCGTCTCCGTCGCCGGGGCTGACCATGCCGATCCAGCGGCGCAGGTCGTCGAGTTCCTGCCCGGCGGTCTGCGGGAAGAGGTGGTAGGCGATCCGGACCGTCAACTCCCCGCGCTCCGCGAGCTCGGTGACGGCCGCGTAGTTGTCGGGGAAGTTCTGGAAACCGCCGGCCGCGTCGATGGCGCTGGTGATGCCGAAGCGGTTCAGCTCGCGCAAGTAGTGCCGGGTGGAGCCGAGTTGGTCCTCGGGGGCGAGGACCGGTCCCCTGGCGAGGGTGGAGTAGAGCAGCCCGGCGGCGGGCGCGGCCAACAGGACGCCGGTGGGGTTGCCCGCGAAGTCCCGCACGATCTCGCCACCGGGCGGATTCGGCGAGTCACGCGTGAAGCCGACGGCCTCCAGCGCGGCCCGGTTGAGGATCGCCGACTGGTACAAGTGCAGGACGAACACAGGGGTGTCGGGGGCGGCGGCGTTCAACTCGGAGACGGTCGGCAGCCGCTTCTCCGCGAACTGCTCCCCCGTCCAGCCGCCAACCACCCGCACCCACTGCCCTGTTGGCGTCCGCTCGGCCTGCTCCCGCAGCATCCGCAGGGCGGTGCGCAACGACCGTACGCCGTCCCAGCGCAGTTCGAGCAGATAGTTCAACCCGCCCCGGATGACGTGCAGATGGGAGTCGTTGAGCCCGGGAATCACGCGCCGGCCGAGCGCGTCCACGACCCGGGTGGCCGGACCGATGTGCGGGGCGACGGTCGCGTCGTCTCCCACGGCCGTGAAGACACCGTCGGTGATGGCCACGGCGGACGCGGCGGCGCGGGCGGGGTCACCGGTGTGGATACGACCGTTGCGGACGACGAGCTGCGCGGGGTGCTGGACGCCGTCGTAGGGGCGTATGCCACCCACGGGCATGGTGCCCGCGGGCAAGGTGCTGCTGGACATGGAGGCTCCTCGGAGCAGGAGAGGCGAGGGGAGGCGGGGGGCGGTCGTCCGGCGACACCTCTGACGGTAGGTCTGCGACAATGGATCGGTCCAACACATGGTTCTGCTTGTATCGATCGCCGAAGCAGCTGGATGGAAGGACGGGCGCCGGATGGACCTGAGGCACCTGAAGTACTTCCTCGCCGTCGCCGAGACCCGCAACTTCACGCAGGCGGCGGCCAGTTGCTACGTCGCGCAGTCCGCCCTGAGCCAGCAGATCGCCCGGCTGGAGAAGGACGTGGGCGCCCAGTTGTTCAGCCGCACCAGCCGTTCCGTACGGCTGACGGCGGCCGGGGAGCTCCTCGAACCGCTGGCCCGCCGCATCCTCGCCGACGTCGACACCGCCCGGGCGGCCCTCGACGCCCTGTCCGGGCTGCGGCGCGGGCGGCTGCGCCTCGGCCTCGTGCAGACGCGGGCCTCCTCGGTCGACCTGGTCGAGGTGATGGCCGACTACCACGCCCGCTACCCGGGCATCGACTTCCATGTGACCAACGCGCCCAGCGCGGAGATGGCCGCCGCGGTCCTGGCCGGGGACCTCGACATCGCGATCGTCGGCCTCGGCCCGCGGCAGATCCCGGACGGGCTCGACCACCAGGTTTTGGCGGCCGACCCGCTGGTCCTGATCGTGCCCGCCGACCACGCGCTGTCCGACCGCGAGCTCGTCGACCTGGCCGATCTGCCGGAGAGCCACCAGCTGATCCAGTTCACCCGGGGCAGCGGTCTGCGCCGCCAGGTGGAGGCCGCCTTCGCCCGTGCCGGAGTGGAACCGGGCCAGCACTTCCAGGTCGGCCAGATCCAGGACATGATCCGGCTGGCGGCACGGGGCATCGGCGTGACGGTCGTACCGCGGTCGTCCGTGTTCGACGACTCCGCGCCGGACGCGAGCCTCCGGGACGCCCTGCCGTACGGTGCCCGCGCACTCCGTCTTGCGGACGAGGCGGCGGTGCACACCATCTGCGCGGTCCACGACAGCAAGCGGCTGGCGCCGGCCGCGGCGGCGTTCCTCGAAGTGGTGGAGCGGCACGCGATCAGGGACCGGGCCGATGGACCGGTCCAAGAGGCCGGTCGATCCGTTTAGGAGGCCGATCGATCGGTTCAGGAGATCGCTGCACCCGCATCCATATGTTGGACGAACCGCTCCCGTGGCGCGACGCTCGGAAGAGAACCCGGTGGAGAAACCGGAAGAGGCAGCCGGGAGACCGGTGACGTCCAGCGAATGGGAGCAATGCCATGTCTGCCGTACTGCGCGACGCGTGGACCACGGTCGTCCCCGACATGGAGGACCGGCACGGCCCGCTCCCTCCCCTGATGCTCGCGCTGACGGTGGTGACCGGGCTCGTGGACGCCTTCAGCTATCTCGTCCTGGGCCATGTCTTCGTCGCCAACATGACCGGCAACGTCGTCTTCTCCGGCTTCGCGATCGCCGGCGCGGCGGGCTTCTCCCTGGCCGCCTCGCTCGCCGCACTGGCCGCGTTCGCCCTCGGCGCCCTGCTCGGCGGCCGGCTCGCGCACGGGGCCGGCGCCCACCGAGGACGGGTCCTGCACCTCGCGCTGCTGCTGGAGACGACCCTGGTCCTGGCGGCGTACGTCGTCGCCCAGGTCGCCGACATCTCGCAGGTGAGCACGGCCGTCCAGTACACGCTGATCGCCCTCCTCGGCCTGGCGATGGGCGTGCAGAACGCCACCGCCCGCGCCCTGGCCGTACCCGACCTGACCACGACCGTGCTGACGCTCACCATCACCGGAGTCGCCGCGGACAGCCGCCTCGCGGGCGGCAAGGGCAGCAAGGTCGGCCGGCGCGTGCTCTCGGCCGGAGCGATGTTCGCCGGCGGTCTGGCCGGTGCCGTCACGGTCGAGCACGGCGGCCGCGCCCTGCCCCTGCTGTTCGCCGCGGTGCTGCTGGTGGCGGCCTCCGTCACGGCGTTCGTACTGACCCGCTCCGACGCGTCCTGGACGAAGCCGCTGTGAACGGAGCCACGGTGAAGGAAGCCGCCGCGAAGGACGCGTCCGCAAGTCTCCCGTGGCGGCGCACACTTCACTCCGCGCTACTCGAACTCGCCCTGACCGCCTTGATGTTGTTCATCGTGGCGACAACGGTCCGCTGGCTGATGGGCACCATCGACCCTGCGTCCGGCGGCTGGTGGAACACCCCGGAGGGCAGACTCCTCGCGGTGGCCCCTCTCTCCGGCTACACGGTCACCGCCGTCATGCTCTCCCCCTGGGGCCGGCTGACCGGCGGCCACATCAACCCGGCGATCACCCTCGCGATGTGGCGCTACGGCCGCACCCCGGGCCGCGATGTCGCGCCGTACATCGCCGGTCAGCTGATCGGATCGCTGCTCGGCATCGCGGCCGGACGACTGGTCTGGGGCCCGGCGTTCGCCTCCCCGGCCGTGGACTTCGCCGTCATCCGCCCTGCTCCCGGCTGGAGTTGGGCCTCCGTAGCCCTCATCGAGACCGCCACGATGTTCGTCATCGTCGCCGTCGCCGGAATCGCCGTCTCCAGCCGTCGGCTCGGCCCGTTCACCCCGTGGGCGGTGGGCACGATGATCGCCGCCCAGATCGTCGCCTTCGGCACCCTGTCGGGCGGAATCGCCAACCCGGCACGGGAGTTCGGGCCGGCAGTGTTCGCCGGGGCGCCCTCCCTCCTGCCCGTCTATCTGCTCGCCCCGCCGCTCGGGGCGCTCGCGGCGACGGTCGTGATCAACCGGGTCCACGGCCGCCGCACGACCACACCGGCGCAGGCACCGGCCGCGAAGGAACCGGCGTCGGCTCCTCACCCGTAGCCGAAGGTCTCGCGGCCGGGCCGCGCTCTTCCCTGGCGGAGGCGGCACGGTCACAATGGACGGCCGGTGTCGGTGGATCCGCGCCCTGGGAGGTCCCGTATGGCGTCGCACCCTGTGCCTCGGCCGAAGGCCGGTTCGGTGGATCGTGGGTCCGGGCCGCTTCCTGTTCCGGGGCGCGCCGCGGAGGTGGACGCTCCGGTGCACGACGCCGCGACGCTCGGGTTGGTCGACCTGCCCGGCCGCGAGTACTGGTGGCGTGAGCTGAGCACGGCGGCCCGCGACCGGATGGTGACCAGGGTCGGTCCGATCGTCGAGTGGTGGGCGTACTGCCACCCCACGGACCACGAACGCCCGTACGCGGTGGTGTTCGGTGAGCGGGGCCTCGCGGTGGCCACGCCGACCGTCAACGACCGGGGCGGGCCCGCGCAGTCGATCACGGTCCTGCCGTTCGTACCGTCGTCGTTGCGGCACGCGGTGGTCGTGCAGAAGCCGAGACGGCCGCGCTCCGGTCGTCCCGCGTTGCCGGGCGGCGACGAGCCGCGGGGGTACGACGAGGAACTGCCGCTGCCGGAGCGCTTACGCGGATTTCTCGGCAATCTGCCCGTGGAGGCTCAGGCACGGTTGCAGCGGCCGTTCGTCAACGGCGACACGTTCGCCCGGGGGAACTGCTTCTACTCCGGGTACGACGACGAGTTGGACGTCTGGTGCTACCTGGCCGGGCGCCGGTGGGTGACCTTCGTGTCGGGGCACGGCTCGGGTCTGTCCGGTCCCGCGCACCGCGCGTCGTGGCGGCTGATCTGCCGGCAGGCCGAGGTCGCGGCGCGGTGACCGCGGCGGACGAACCGGACTTCTACGGTGTGCTCGGCATCCCGGCCGATGCCACCAGGGCCGAGATCGTGCGCGCGTTCCGCCGACGGGCCCTGACCCACCATCCCGACCGTGGCGGCGACGCGGAAGCCTTCCAGGACGCGCGCCGGGCCTACGAGACGCTGTCCGACCCGGTGCGGCGCAAGGCGTACGACCGTCGCCGCGCGGCGCCGCCACGTGGCGCGCCCGGAACCACCACCGAACCGCCGCCGGCAGCCGACCCCTTCGAGTGGGCCTCCGGTGCCGGCCCGCGCACTGGTGCCGGCCCGGGCCCCGTCCGTGACCAGGGGATGTACGCCGGTTCCTTCCCGGCGCACGATCCGGACTCCTCGTGGCGGCGGGCCGACCGGTTCGCCTGGTGGAGGCCTGTCGACGAACCGCGGCCGAGGCGACGCCGCCGCTGACCCGCTTCGGTCACCGGCAGTCCGTCGCCACGATCCCGGAGCCCTCCCCTTCGGCCGGTACCGACAGCATCTGTCCCACGGTGAGATCGGTTCTCTTTCCCATGTCGTTGCGTTCCTGCAGGTCCTCGACGGTCGTGCCGTACTCGCAGGCGAGGGCGGACAGCGTGTCACCGCGTACGACGAAATGGATGCGGAAGTAGAGGGAGGGCGTCGGCCGCAGGATGGGCTCGGTGATGATCGGCACGGGCAGCCGCGCGGTGTAGCTCGGCGCGGACAGGTGATCGGTGGAGAGGGGCCACGGCGTGTACCGCGAGGCCGCCGCCGTCGGCAGCCCGGGCCGGTAGGACTGCCCGTAGGGCTGGGAGGAGTCGGAGCCGAGCAGGGCGATCCCCCACACCATCCCCGTCACGATCACGGCGCCCATGGTCACCTTGGCGACCGTGCGTTGCCGCGCGAGTTCTTCGACAACCAGGTCCGGCGCGCTCCTGGTGCGCCGCCGGGCGGTTGTCCGTCCGGCCGGTGCGGCCACGGTACGCAGGGCCAGGACGACCGGCGCCTCGATGTCCAGGCCGAGGCGCGCGAGTTCGCCGCGCAGGGCCGGCACCGCCCCTTTGTCGCGTGCGGCGGCCGCGACGAGATCGTCCAGGCGTCCGCGCGGGTCCTGGGGGCAGTCCAGGAGGTAGCCCTGGGTCCAGCTGAGCACCCAGCGCGCGCGGCCCGCGCCGGCCAGCGCCTGCCCGGTCAGCGCGTACAGCGCCTCGGCGAGCTGCTCCTCGGGCTCGGGTGCGTCGGTGAGACGGCGTATCAGCTCTGTCTGCTCTCCGCGTTCCAGCAGGCCGAGCACGGTGGCGAGAGTCGGGCGCGCGATCGCACGGGAGTCGCTCGCCGCGTCGAGCAGGAGGCTCGCGAGTTCGATGGCGAACGCCTCGGCGGCCAGGTCGGCCCACGCCGTCCGGGGCAGTGCTGTCGCCGAGTGCCCGAACTCGCCGAGCATCTTGCGCTGCACCCGGGGCACCGGGGACGGGTCTGCGACCAGCAGGCCCTCCTCGACGACGGTCCCTCCGGGCCTGGCAGGCATCGCCTCGATCAGGGCCAGCCGTCGGGCCAGCGGTGGATGGGAGTCCAGCGGGGAACGGTCCAACTCCAGGGGGTGCGCGCGCAGTTCGGCCATCCGTTCGCGCACCGGCGGGTCGCCCACCATGGCGGCGAACGCCTCGAACACGTCCTCGGGCACGAACCCGAGCCGCTGCACGGGCCGTAGATACCGGCTCTCGAACCCGGCCCAGGTGATGCCGAGCGCGTGGACGGCGCGCAGCGCCTGGGCGGTCACCTCGGGACCGACCGCGGCGGCCGCCTCCGCGTCCGCCTCCAGCTCCTGGCGTCGGCGCACCGCCAGAGACAGGCGCAGATACACCCAGGCATAGGCGCCGATCGCCGCCTGGAACAGCCATGCGTACCCGATGCGGGCCTCGTCCGACCGCGCGGTCATCCGCAGCCGGAACAGGGTGGAGCGCAGCGACGCGGCCCCCCTGTAGGTGATCGCGCCGAACTGGGTGTGCCGGCCCGCGTAGTGGCCGAGTTCATGACAGAGCACGGCCCGCAGCTCCACGGGCTTCAGCCAAAGGAGCAGAGGCACACCCAGGTTCATGGTCCGCTCACCGACCGCGAACCCGAGGAGCCGCGCGTCCTCCGACACCGACGCGTTGGCCTGCGACGTCAGGTAGATCCGGCTGGGCGGCCGGGTGCGCAACTGCCCGGCCAGCTCCTCGACCAGCCGCCACAGGCCGGGCGCGTCGGCGCGGCGCAGGAAGACCGCGTCGGACGGAGGCTCCTCCGTGCGGCTCACCGTGGCTATCCCGTACACCAGGGCGGAGGCCGCCGGGATGCTGCTGCCCACGACGAGCGCCCAGTTGCCGCCCTGTGAAGGGAGTTCGACGATCCCCCACAGCATGAAGCAGACGAGTGCCGCGTCGGCCGCGAGGAGGGTGAACGCCACGACGTAGAACCCGGCGAGCATCCCCACGGCGAACAACCCGCGTAACCACGCCAGGACAGTCGTCACCGGCTTCCTCCCCGTCTGCGGTCCAGCGCCGCCCTCGCCCGGGCGAGCGCCTTCGGGTCCGCCTCGACGGCCGCCCGCAGCCATGCCTCCGCGGTGCGCAGGGCCATGACGACGGGGTCACGGCCGAGGCCGATCCGGCTCGCGTCCATGCGGCCAGGACGGGCCGGCTGCGGGCCGGACATGAACGGGTCGTGCCTGCTCGTGTCGTCCGCGGCCATGTCCAGCGCCTCCTTGAGCGTCCGGCGCGCCTTGGAGACGTTCGCGGCGACGCCGCCGCGCGTCATCCGCAGCGTCCTGGCGATCTCGTTCTGGGACCAGCCGTGCAGACAGAACAGCACCATCGTGACCCGCTGCCGCGGCGGCAAGGCGGCCAGCAGCCGCAGCGCCTCGCGCGCCTCCGCGCTCTGTTCGGGGCTCGCCCGGACCGGCACCGGCACGTCCGGCAGCCGGTCCTGGCCCGTTCTGCGCCTGCGCTGGGTCTTCCACAGCCGCTGGACCGAGACCCGGTACACCCACGCCTCGGGCAGCTCGTACCCGGCGATGCGGTCCCAGGCCCGGTAGGCCTCCAGGAACGCCTCCTGGGTGACGTCCTCGGCGTCCTCGCGGCTGCCGCAGAGCATGATCACCTGCGCCAGGACACGTCCGTAGGCGCACGCGAAGAAGGTCTCGAAGTCCCGTTGGCCCACGGCCTGTTCGGCGCTCACCGGTGCTCCGCCCCGGCCGGCTCGACGGCCGCCGCCGAGCGCGCGATCAGCGTCTCGCCGTCGGCGCACGTGACCTCGACCGTGCCGCCGGGCCCGGCCGCCCGCACGACCGTGGCCAGCGCGTGCGCCCGCGCGCGGTCCCGGACCGGCTGCGTCCACAGCACCGCCAGCGCGTACACCAACTGTGTACAGGCCGGCACCACGACCACCACCACAGGTTCGACAACCATTTCAGGGTCCCTTCCACAGGAGCACAGCAGCGACACCCTGATACAGCCGTGAGTGCCCAACTGGTTTACCCGGGACGGGAATTCCGGGTCCAGGACCCATGGCGGCGGCACCGTCGAGCTCGTACGGCCGTCGACCGGTGCCGGGTTGTCGCGGCCGGGCGCACGGGCGGTTTCCCCACCCCCTTCCGTGACGCGGAAGAGCTCTTGCGGCGCCGTGACGCCCTTCCGGACGATGTCGCCATCACCCAATGACGGGAGCCGCAACGATGCCGCACACCACCGCCTTCGCCAGGAACCAGTGGTACGTCGCCGCCTACAGCCACGAGGTCGGCCGCGACCTGCTCGGCCGGACGATCCTCGGCGAACCCCTCGTCTTCTACCGCACCGAGGACGACGGCACCGCCGTAGCCCTGCACGACCGGTGTGTGCACCGGCGGTTCCCGCTCTCCGAGAGCCGCCTCGACGGGGACCGGATCGTGTGCGGATACCACGGCTTCACCTACGACACGACGGGCACCTGTGTGTACGTGCCGGGGCAGAAACGCATCCCCCGCACCGCCCGTGTCGCCTCGTACCCGGTGGTGGAGCAGGACGCGCTGATCTGGGTGTGGATCGGCGACCCGGCGCTCGCGGACCCGCAGGTCATCCCGCGCGCCCCGCACCTCGCCTCCCCCGACTGGGTCACCGTCAGCGGCATGGAACCGATCGACGCCGACTACGGCCTCCTCGTCGACAACCTCCTCGACCTCTCCCACGAGACGTATCTGCACGGCGGTTACATCGGCTCCCCCGAGGTCGCCGAGACGCCGATCACCACCGAGGTCGACGAGGGCGCAGGCGTCGTACGGGTGAGCCGGCACATGGGCGACGCCGAATGCCCGCCGTTCTACGCCAGGTCCACCGGGATACAGGGGCGGATCACCCGCTGGCAGGACATCGAGTACCACGCGCCGTGCCTCTACCTCCTGCACAGCCGTATCGCCCCGGTCGGCGTCCTCCCCGAGGAGGACGGCAGCGACCCGAACGGCTTCCACACCGAGATCACCTACGCCATCACGCCCTCGTCGGACGGCAAGGTGTACGACTTCTGGGCGGTCTCGCGCGACTGGGCCACGGACGACGCCGAGGTCACCGAGTTCCTGCGCGGCAACAACCACACCGTCGTCATGCAGGACGTCGACGCCCTCAACCTCCTTCAGAAGACGCTGGGTTCGGAGCGCGGCGGCTACCAGGAGCTGAGCATCAACATCGACACCGGCGGTCTCGCGGCCCGCCGTATCCTCGCCCGGCTGGTCGAGGAGGGCGCCAAGCCCGTGGAGAAGGTCCAGTGACCGCTCCGACCGGCGAGGTCTACCGCATCGACTGGCTGCCGGGCACCGACATCCTGCACGGCACCTGCCACTGCGGCCGCGAGCACACGTCCCAGGACCCGATCGAGATGTGGGAGTGGATGCTCGCCCACCCCCGCGGCCACGCCCTCGACGATGCGCAGGGAGCCGACGCATGACCACCTACGAGGCCGAACTCGTCGTAGAGGCAAGGGAGTTCGCGGCCGACGGCGTACTCGCCCTCACCCTGCGCCACCCGCTCGGCGAGCAACTCCCCGCCTGGGAACCGGGCGCCCACATCGACGTCGCCCTCGGCCCCGACCTGGAGCGCCAGTACTCACTGTGCGGCGACCCGGCCGACCGTACGACATGGCGGATCGCCGTGCTGCGCGAGCCGGACGGGCGGGGCGGATCGGCTTACGTGCACGGGCAGTTGGAGCAGGGCGACAAGGTGCGGGTACGCGGCCCGCGCAACCACTTCCGCCTGGAGCCCGCCCCCCGCTACCGCTTCGTCGCGGGCGGCATCGGCATCACACCCATCCTCCCGATGCTGGCCGCGGCGGAGGCGGCGAGCGCGGAGTGGAGCCTGCTCTACGGCGGCCGCACCCGCAACTCCATAGCATTCACGGAGGAGTTGGGCCGCTACGGCGACCGCGTCACCGTCGCTCCGCAGGACGAGGCCGGGCTGCTCGACCTGCCGTCGGTCCTGGACGACGTTCCGGACGGCACCCTCGTCTACTGCTGCGGTCCCGGGCCGTTGCTCGACGCGGTCGAGGCACGCTGCCCCGCCGGCATCCTGCACGTCGAGCGGTTCCAGCCGAAGGTCCAAGTCGCGGGCGCCGACAGCGAGTTCGAGGTCGTGCTGGAGCAGAGCGGGAAGACGGTCACCGTCCCCGTGGGCGTGTCCGTACTCGACACCGTGCGCGCCGCCGGTGTCGAGGTGCTGTTCTCCTGCACCGAGGGCACCTGTGGGACCTGCGAGACCGATGTCCTCGAAGGCACCCCGGACCACCGCGACTCGGTACTGAGCGAGGATGAGCGGGCGGCCGGCGAGACGATGCTCATCTGTGTCTCGCGCTGCCTGGGAAAGCGGCTCGTGCTGGATCTGTGACGACACGGGCCGGATCTGTGACGACGCCGGACGACACGACAAGAGCGCACTTCACGACACAGCGAGAGCGCGCTTCGGTAACTGTCAACAATATTGTGAGCACTAGGCATTGACCTGGCCGCGACGGGGCCCTACGTTCCCGCTCAACACCCATTGAGCACCACTGTGCGGTCTGCGCACAGCCTGTCGGAACACCGTCGTCTGCACAGGAGTTGCCATGCGTCGTCTGCTCGTCGGCCTCGCGGCCGGATCCATGCTGGTCGCCGCGTCGGCCTGCGGTTCGTCCGGCAACGGAGCGTCGGACAACACCAGTTCGTCCACCGGCACCACCACGGTCAAGGTGGGAGTCATCCCCATCGTCGATGTCGCCCCGCTCTACCTCGGCCAGAAGGAGGGCTTCTTCAGCAAGCACGGGCTCAAACTGTCGATGACGCTCGCGCAGGGCGGCGCGGCCATCGTGCCGGGTGTGGTCAGCGGCCAGTTCCAGTTCGGCTTCTCCAACATGACCTCCCTGATGCTCGCCGAGTCCAACAACGTGCCCGTGCAGGCCATCGCCAACGGCGTCGCCTCAACGGGCGTGTCCGGCAAGGACTTTGGCGCCCTCGTCGTCAAGAAGGGCAGCTCCCTCAAGTCGGCGAAGGAGCTGGAGGGCAAGAAGGTCGCGGTCAACACGCTGAAGAACATCAACGAGACGGCCGTACGCGAATCCGTCCGTAAGGCCGGTGGCGATCCCGACAAGGTCAAGTTCGTGGAGCTGGCCTTCGACCAGATGCCGGCCGCGCTGGACAAGGGCCAGATCGACGCCGCCATGGCCGTCGAACCCGCCCTCACCACCATGTTGGACCAGGGCGCCCAGCAGATCGCCTGGCCGCTGGTCGACGTCGCGCCGAACCTCACCGTCGCCATGTACTTCACTTCGACGGCGTACGCGACCAAGAACCCGGACCTGGTCAAGAAGTTCCAGGAGGCCACCGCCGAGTCCCTGGCCTACGCCGACGCCCACCCGGACGAGGTCCGCCAGATCGTCACCACCTACACCAAGGTTCCGTCGAGCGTGCTGGCCAAGGTGATCCTGCCCAAGTGGCCCGCCGATCCCAACCGTTCGTCGATCGAGACGCTGGAGAAGCTGAGTGTGACGGACGGTCTCTTCAAGACGGCCCCCGACCTGGACAAGCTGCTTCCGTGAAGGGACTGAACACCGCACTGGGTGCTGCCGGACTCGCGGCCTTCCTCGCCCTCGGCGAGGTCGTGCCGCGCGTCGGCATCGTCAAGGAGGCCTACTTCCCGCCGACCAGCAGGATCGCGTCCGCGTTCGTCGACGAACTCAAGGACGGCGCGTTCTGGTCGGCCCTCGGCGACACCCTCACCGGCTGGGCCCTGGGCCTCGCGATCGCCGTCGGCGCGGGCATCGTCGTCGGCGTCCTGCTCTCCGTCGTCCCCCACCTCCGCGAGGCGACCGCGTCGACGATCGAGTTCCTGCGCCCGATCCCGTCGGTCGCCCTCATCCCCCTCGCAGTGCTGTTGTACGGCACCGAACTCAAGTCGGTGCTGTTGCTCGTTGTCTACGCCTCCTTCTGGCAGATCCTGATCCAGGTCCTCTACGGCGTCCAGGACGTCGACCCGGTCGCCGAGGAGACGGCACGGTCGTACGGTCTCGGCACCTGGGCCCGGGTCCGGCACGTGCTGTGGCCGAGCGCGCTGCCGTACGTCATGACGGGCGTGCGGCTGGCGGCGGCCGTCGCGCTGATCCTCACCATCACCGCCGAACTGGTCATCGGGGCACCGGGGTTGGGCGCGACCATCGCGGTCGCCCAGACCTCGCAGGCCGTACCGGAGATGTACGCGCTGATCGTGGTGACCGGTCTGCTGGGGCTGCTCATCAACGTCGGCGCGCGTACGGTGGAACGGCGGGCGCTGGCCTGGCACCAGTCGGTGCGCGGGGAGGTGGCGGTGTGAGGCGGATCCTGATCCGACTGCTGTTCGCGGTCGCGCTGCCGGCCGTACTCGTCGCCGTGTGGTGGCTGGCGTCGGACGGCAGCACCAACGTGTACTGGCCGCCGCTGCGCACGATCCTCAAGACCTTCCCCGACGTATGGACCGGCGACCGTCTCAAGACGGACGTCCTGCCCAGCGTCCTGCGGCTCGCGGCCGGTTACGCCACGGCGGCCGTCGTCGGCGTCGCGCTCGGCACGGTGATCGGCTCGTACCGCCGGGTGCGCGCGGTGTGCGAACCGGTCCTGGAGTTCCTGCGCGCGGTCCCGCCACCGGTGTTGGTCCCGGTCATCATGCTGTTCGCGGGCATCGGCGACACGATGAAGATCGTGGTCATCGCGAGCGGCTGCGTCTGGCCCGTCCTCCTCAACACCGTCGAGGGCGTCCGCGCGGTCGACCCCGTCATGAAGGAAACAGCCCTCTCCTACGGCGTCACGGGCGTCGCCCGGCTGCGCACGCTGGTGCTGCGCTCGGCGAGCCCGCAGATCTTCGCGGGGCTGCGCCAGGCGCTGTCCATCGGGATCATCCTGATGGTCATCAGCGAGATGTTCGCGGCCACCGACGGGCTGGGCTTCACCATCGTCCAGTTCCAACGCAGCTTCGCCATCCCGGACATGTGGACGGGCATCCTCGTCCTCGGGATCCTGGGGTTCCTGCTCTCCGTCGTCTTCCAGGTGGTCGAGCGGCGGGTGCTCGGCTGGTACCACGGCCTGCGCGCGGCCTCCCGCCGGTCCCCGTGAACATCGTGAAAGGGCGGTCCATGCACGCGCAACTCGACGTATCCGGCCTGCAGAAGGTCTACGAGGGTTCCGGTCGCCGCGTGGAGGCGGTGCGGGACCTCACCTTCAGCGTCGACGCCGGCGAACTCGTCTGTCTCGTCGGCCCGTCGGGCTGCGGCAAGACCACCCTGCTGAAGTGCATGGGCGGGCTGCTCACCCCGACCGCGGGCGAAGTCCTCCTGGGCGGACGGAAGGTGAGCGGTCCGCCACCCGGGATGGCGTTCGTGTTCCAGGAGTACGGACGCAGCCTCTTCCCCTGGATGCGGGTCGGCGAGAACGTCGAACTCCCCTTGAAACAGAAGAACTTGTCGAAGGCCCGACGGCGTGAACTGGTCGCGGACGCACTGGAGTCGGTCGGGTTGACGGAGGCCGCGGGGGCGTATCCGTGGCAGCTGTCCGGCGGTATGCAGCAGCGGGTCGCGATCGCGCGTGCGCTGGCGTACGAGCCCGAAGTCCTGTTGATGGACGAGCCGTTCGCGGCGGTCGACGCGCAGACCCGGGCCGATCTGGAGGATCTCGTACGGGGGTTGTGGCGGGAGCGCGGCATCACGATCCTGTTCGTGACCCACGACATCGACGAGGCCGTGTACTTGGGTGAGCGGGTGGTCGTGCTGTCGGCGTCGCCGACCGTCGTGCAGGAGCAGCTGAAGGTCGATCTGCCCGTGGAGCGCGACCAGCTGCACACCCGGGTCGCCCCGCGCTTCGCCGAACTGCGGACCCATGTGTACGAGCAGATCCAGGCGGCGAAGCGCGGGACGCTCCCGGTTCAGGACCGGCTCACGAAGTGAGATACGCCTCCACTTCGCTCAACTGCCCTGCGGGCCACCCGGTGTTGGCGGTGACGTTGAGCCGCAGATAGCGCAGGTTCGTGCCGCTCGGCAGGGCCACGGTGACCGTGTTCCCGGTCGCCGGGTCGAAGCGGTAGCCGGTGGAGCCGACGACCGTGGAGTAGGTCGAGCCGTCGGTGCTGCCCAGCACGGACAGTGTCTGCGTGCGGGCGCCCCACGCGGAGGACGGCGGCAGCTTCAACACCACTCTGCGCACTGCCTGGTTGGAGCCGAGGTCGACCGTCCAGGCCTGCGGGAAGGCGTTGTTGGCGGACTCCCAGTAGGTGTTCGCGTCGCCGTCGACCGCCTTGCCCGGTGTGTAGACGTCCTGCGAGCCGGTCGCGGTGGCGGGGCGGCCCTTGGCGAGGTTGGCGTTCTGGTCCGGGGGCGGGTTGCCCTGGCCGGGCTGGGGCCAGGTCGAACAGTCCGACCAGGTGCTGCTCCAGCCGGAGTTGCCGCCGCCGTCGGTGACGGTGAAGACCCCGGAGCCGGACGGATAGGGGCAGTTGTAGATGCCGGCCGCGCCGACGCCGGTGGCCTGCACGTTGCTGAACTTGGCCGCGCCCTGCGCCTCGGCCTGGACGACGACCGTGCCGGTGTTCTGCACGGTGGCGCCGCTCACGGTGACGTTGCCGGTCGAGTAACCGTGGCCGCCGCCGGACACGAACTCGAAGGCGCTGTACGGGCTGTTGGTGATGGTCGTGTTGGTGATGTTGACGGTGGCGTTGACGGCGCTGTCGTAGGAGTCGACGCGCAACGCGCCCATGGGATGGCCCCAGTTGGGGTTGATCGCGCCGGTGCGGACGAGGGTGTTGCCCTCGACCGTGATGGTTCCGGCGAGCGGGGAGAAGGGGTCGAGGAACTTCTGGTTGGAGATCGCGATGCCGCTGCCGAGGGCGTTGGTGTCGGAGACCAGGTTGTTCCTGACCGCGATGTTGGTGCCGCCGTAGATCGCGATGCCGTTGGCGAGGTTCGGCTGGGAGATGGTGTTGTTCTCGAAACTGCTGTTGGTGTCCGGGGAGTTGAGCGACCACATGGCGAGGGAGTCGTCGCCCTGGTTGCGGAGGAAGTTGTTGCGGACGATCACGCCGTGGGCGCTGCCGTTGAGGTTGAGGCCGTCGGCGGTGGTGTCGAGGATCCGGTTGTTCTCGACGACGAGGTTGTCGTTGTTGCCCGTCAGCCAGAGACCGACCTTGAGGTGCTGGATCCACATGCCGGAGACCGAACTCCCCGGTCCCAGCGACCCGTTGACGAAGTTGTCCGGGTTGGAGTCGACGCGTTCGGTGACCTCGCCGATGACCGCGAAGTCCTTGATGTGGACGCCGCCGGAGGAGCTGGACTGGTCGATGAAGCGCGAGGTGTGCACGACCGAGTACCACTGGCCGGCGCCCTGGAGCGTCACGTTCTGCACACCGCTGAGGGAGGAGGTGAGCCGGTAGTCGCCCGGCGGGATCCACACCACTCCCCCTTGGGCGGCGGAGATGGCGTCGCGGAAGGCCTGGGTGGAGTCGCCCGCGCCGCTGGGGTCGGCGCCCTTGGAGACCACGGACACCGAACCGGCGGGCTGCGCGGCGGCCCCGGCGACCTGCTCGAAGTCGGCGACGTCGACGGTGACTTGGGTGCCCGTCGACACGAACGCGACCTTGTCGCCCTGCTGCACGTTCTGGCCGAGCAGGAGCCGGGAGTTGTCGAAGAAGTGGTGCGTCTTGGCGCCCGCGATCCAACTCGTGTCGACGTACGAGTACTTGGAGGTCACGGCGAGCGTCTTGCTGATCTTGGTGCCGTTGACGTACACGTCGAGGCTGCCGCTCTGGCCGTCCGGGACGCTGTAGGACACGTTCACGGCGTTGGCCGCGCGCGGCACGGTGAACTCGACGCGCTGCCCGGAGGTGAGCCGTACGGCCTGCCGTCCGGAGGCCTCGGAGGCGAGGGTCCCCTGGGTGTAGTCGGGACCGAACCTGGTCCCGGTGGTGGTGGCGGACTCGGCCTCGACGGAGGTGAAGGGGAGGGAGGCGCCCGAGGCGGCGTGGGCGGCGGCGGGGGTCAGGGCGACGAGCGTGCCGGCGGCGAGTGCGACGGCCGCGCCGATCATTGGCATGCGCCTGACAGAATGAAAGGTGGTGCTGTGCATGTGCTGATCCCTTCGAGGTGGGGGTACGGGGATAGCGGATGCAGGGTGACGGCCGATAACCGCGGGGCTATGCGGTGCGCAGCCAGGCGGCCGTGTCCCGCGGCAGGCGTCCCTGGTCGTCCAGGGGACCGCTGGTCAGCAGAAGTCGGGTGTGCGAGGGCAGGTCGGCGGGTGTGTCGGCGAGGTTGACCACGCAGGTCACGCCCTCCGCGCGGGCGAAGGCGAGGACGCCGTCGGGGGCGGGCAGCCAGGTGAGGGGGCCGTCGCCGAAGACCGGCCGGAGGCGGATCGCCTCGCGGTAGAGGTTGAGCATGGAGTCGACGGTCCGCTGCTGACGGTCGACCGCATACGATGTCCAGCCGACCGGCTGCGGCAGCCACGGCTCACCGCGCGAACCGAAGCCCGCGTACGGCGCTTCCTCGGCCCAGGGCAGCGGCACCCGGCAGCCGTCGCGGCCGGGGTCGGTGCCGCCGGACCGGAGGTACATCGGATCCTGTATGCGGTCGACGGGCAGCTCGACCTCGGGCAGTCCCAGCTCCTCCCCCTGGTAGAGGTAGACCACTCCTGGCAGGGCCAGCGAGAGCAGGGCGGCCGCCCGTGCGCGCCGGGTGCCCAGCGCGAGGTCGGTCGGGGTGCCGAAGGCCTTCGTGGCGAAGTCGAAGCCGGTGTCGGCGCGGCCGTAGCGGGTGACCGTGCGGGTCACGTCGTGGTTGCACAGGACCCAGGTGGCGGGTGCGCCGATCGGGGCGTGCTCGGCGAGGGTCTCGTCGATCGACGTGCGTAGCCGCTCGGGGTCCCAAGGGCAGGACAGGAACGCGAAGTTGAAGGCGGTGTGCAGTTCGTCGGGGCGCAGATAGCGGGCGAAGCGTTCGGTGTCGGGGAGCCAGACCTCGCCGACGAAGACGGCGCCGTACTCGTCGGCGACGGCCCGCCAGGAGCGGTAGATGTCGTGGAGTTCGTCGCGGTCGACGAAGGGGTTGGGGTCGCGGCCCTCGACGAAGTCGGGCAGGTCGGGGTCCTTGGCGAGTAGCGCCGCCGAGTCGATGCGGACGCCTTCGACGCCGCGCTCGAACCAGAAGCGCAGGATGTCCTCGTGCTCCTGACGCACCGCCGGGTGGGCCCAGTTGAGGTCGGGCTGTTCGGGGGTGAACAGGTGGAGGTACCAGTCGCCGTCGGGGAGCCGGGTCCACACGGGTTCGGTGGAGCCGGCGAACTGCGACGGCCAGTCGTTCGGCGGGAGTTCACCGTGCTCGCCGCGTCCGGGGCGGAAGTGGAACAGCTCGCGCTCGGGGCCGCCGGCGAGGGCGGCGCGGAACCACGGGTGCTGGTCGGAGACGTGGTTCGGCACGATGTCGACGATCGTGCGGATGCCCAACTCCCGTGCCTCGGCGATGAGTTTCTCCGCCTCGGCGAGCGAGCCGAAGGCGGGGTCGATGGCGCGGTAGTCGGCGACGTCGTAGCCGCCGTCCTTCATCGGTGACAGGTACCAGGGGTTGAACCACAGCGCGTCCACGCCGAGTTCGGCGAGATACGGCAGTCGGGAGCGGACGCCCGCGAGGTCGCCGGTGCCGTCGCCGTCGCCGTCCGCGAAGCTGCGGACGTAGACCTGGTAGATGACGGCGGAGCGCCACCAGTCGTCCTGGCTCTGGGCAGGGGTGGGCTGTCCCACGGTGCTGGCCTTTCTGTCGGGGGCGTCGAAGGGGGCGGTGTCAGCCCTTCGTGCTGCCCGCGCTGATCCCGGCGATGATGTGCCGCTGGAAGACCAGGAACATCGCGACCATGGGGATGCTCGCGATCACCATCGCGGCGATGAGCACGGTCAGTTGGATGTTCTGGGACAGCTGGACGAGTGCCACGCTGATCGGCTGTTTGTCGGTGTCGGAGAAGACCATCAGCGGCCACAGGAAGTCCTGCCAGACGGCGACGAGCGCGAAGATCGACACGACGCCGAGGACCGGGCGGGACATGGGCAGCACGATGGACCACAGGATGCGGAGTTTCCCGGCGCCGTCGATCTCGGCGGCCTCCATGACGTCGCGCGGGAGCTGGTCGAAGAACCGCTTGAGGAGATACAGGTTGAAGGCGTTGGCGACGGCCGGGAGCCAGATGCCGAGGGGGCTGTTGAGCAGGCTGGTGTGGATCAGCGGGAGGTCGGCGGCGGTCAGGTACTTGGGTACGACGAGTGCCTGGGCCGGGACCATCAGCGTCGCCAGGATGCCGCCGAGGATCAACTTGCCGAAGGCGGGCTTCAGTTTGGACAGGGCGTAGGCGGCGGCCGTGCAGAGGACCAGCTGGAACGCCCAGGCGCCGGCGGCCTGGACGACCGTGTTCCACAGGTGCTCCGGGAGCTGCATCAGGTCCCAGGCGTCGGTGTAGCCGCTGAGGTGCCAGTGGTGGGGCACGATCGTGGGCGGGGTCTGCGCGATCTCGTCCGGCGACTTCATCGCGCCGGTGACCATCCAGTAGACGGGGAAGAGGAAGGCGAGCGCGAAGAGCACGACGACGCCGGTGAACACCGTCCAGTAGACGGCCTTTCCGCGCGGCCGGGCGAGGGTCGCCGGGGAGAGCAGCGTGCGGGTGGTCACAGGTCGTCCTCTCCGGAGCGGGTCAGCCGCAGATAGAGGGCCGAGAAGACGCCGAGCAGCACGAGGAGCATCACGCTGAGCGCGCAGGCGCCACCGAAGTCGTTGTAGAGGAAGGCGTATTTGTAGATCAGGTAGAGGACGGTGACGGTGGCGCTCTCCGGTCCGCCACCGGTGATGACGAACGGTTCGGTGAACACCTGCATCGTGGCGATGATCTGAAGGAGCATCAGCATCAGGATGACGAACCGGGTCTGAGGGATCGTCACGTACCGGACGCGTTGCAGGAGGCTCGCGCCGTCCAGTTCGGCGGCCTCGTACAGCTCGCCGGGGATGGACTGGAGCGCGGCCAGGTAGATCAGGACGGTGCCGCCCAGGTTGGCCCAAGTGGCCACGATCACCAGGGAGATGAGGGCGGTGTCGGTGCCGTTGGACCAGTTCGAGGTGGGCAGGTGCAGGAAGCGCAGCGTCTCGTTGGCGAGGCCCGCTCCCGGGTCGTAGAACCACTTCCACAGCAGGGCGGTGACCACCGGCGGGATCATCACCGGGAGGTAGACGACGACTCTGAAGAAGGCCTTCCAGTGCCTCAACTCGTTGAGGACCAGGGCGAGTACGAACGGGATCGCGAAGCCGATGAGCAGGGCCAGCAGGGTGAAGACGAGGGTGTTGCGCCAGGCCGCGGCGAACTCGGGGTCGTGCCAGACCTGGGTGAAGTTGGCGGTGCCGACCCACTCGGGCGAGGAGCCGGGCGTGTACTTCTGGAAGGCGATCACGACCGCGCGGATCGCCGGGTACCAGGAGAACAGGGCGAAGCAGATCAGGCCGCCGATGAGGAAGGCGTAGGCGCGGGCCTGGTCGAGGAGGCGGCGCCGCCCCGGGCCCCCTCCCGGGGGCGGCGCCTCGACCTGTCGAACTGCCGTCGTCTCGACGGGACTCCGGGTGGCCGTCCGGGTCATCGGGTCAGCCCCGGGCCAGGATGCCGTCGATCTTTCCGGAGGCGTCCTTGAGGAGTTGGTCGATGTTCGCGTCCTTCTTGGTGAGGACGGCGGAGACGGCTCCGTCGAGCACGGAGTAGATCTGCTGCGCGTCCGGCGGCTCGATCTTCATCTGGAGGGACTGGTTGCCGTCGAGGAAGGCCTGGTAATTCGCCACCGGGACATTGGAGTTGGCCTTCTTGACCTGCTGGTCCTTGGCGTCGGCGGCGCCGGTGAACAGGCGCGGTTCGGGCAGTCCGACGGGCGCGTTGGCCTTCTTGGCGCGGGCGTAGTCGCCGAGGAAGCCGCTGCCCGGGGTGAGGAACATGCTGTCGAGCCACTTGAGGCCGGCGCGGATCTGGGCGGGCGTGTCGTGCTTGTTGAACATGTAGCCGTCGCCGCCGATGAGCGTGCCCTGGCCGCCGGGCATCGGGCCGAGGGCGAGGTCGTCGTAGTTGCCGCCCTTCTCCTTGACCAGGATCGGGATGTTGTCCGGCGCGGAGAGGTACATGCCGAGCTTGCCCGAACCCATCAGCTGCTGCACGTCGTTGATGACCAGGAGCTGCTTGCTGCCCATCGAGTTGTCGGTCCAGCGCATGTCGTGCAGGTTCTGCAGCACGGCGTGGCCCTGGGGCGTGTCGATGGTCGCCTTCTTGCCGTCGGCGCTGACGACGTCGCCGCCCTGGGAGTACATCTCGGCGGTGAAGTGCCAACCCCCTTGGTTCTGGGCGCTGTAGTCGGCGTAGCCGATGGTGCCGTTGCCGAGCGCGGCTATCTTCTTGGCGTCGGCCCGGACTTCGGCCCAGGTCGTCGGCGCCTTGTCGGGGTCGAGGCCGGCCTGCTGGAAGAGCTTGCGGTTGTAGATCAGGCCCATCGAGTAGCCGGTGCGCGGGATGCCGTAGATCTTGCCGTCGACGGTGTAGATGTCACGCAGCTGCTTCTGCAGCGTGTCGTAACTCTTCAACTCCTTGATGTACGGCGTGAGATCGGCGGCCTGGTTGATGTCGACGACGTGCTTGGCGTCGGTGAAGTACGTGTAGAACACGTCCTCCATCTGGCCGCCGGCGAGTTTGGCGTCGAAGGTCTTCGGGTCCTGGCAGGGGAACGCGTCATGGGTGACGACGTCGATGTCGGTGTTCTTCTTCTCGAAGGCCGCGACGTCGGAATCGAAGAACTTGCGGTCGACCTTGGCGCTCTTGGGCGGCTCGCAGTTGACCGTGATGCGCGTCTTGCCGCTCGCCGAGTCGTCGCCGGACCCGCAGGCGGAGGCAGTGAGCGCGAGAGAACAGACGCCGATCGCGGCGAAGGTGCGGCGGAACCCGGTGCTTCTCATCGGTGGACCCCTCTGGGCAGGAGCGGTGGGCGCCGCACACTCAAGCACCGCCGACACCTGTCCGCAAGATGTCGCGCAGAATCTGTAATTATTCGACAGCGCGCTGACGCTCAGCCGCGCGGGGCTTGCGCGGTGGAACCACGCACTACCAGTTCCGGTTCGAAGAGCAGCTCTTCGGCCGGTACGGCCGTCCCGCCGACCTGTGAGTTCAGCAGCTCCACGGCGGCCCGGCCCATGGCCTCGATGGGCTGGCGGACGGTGGTCAGCGGGGGCTCGGTGCAGTTCATGAAGGCGGAGTCGTCGTAACCCACGACGGAAATCTGTGACGGGACGTCAAGTCCCTTGCGGCGAGCGGCCCTTACCGCACCCAGGGCGAGGGGGTCGCTGGCGCAGATGATGCCGGTGACGCCCCGGTCGATCAGCCGGGAGGCCGCGGCGTGACCGCCCTCGATGGAGAAGATGGCGCGGGCGACGAACTCGTCGGGCAGGTCCGCCGCGATGGCCCGCGCGGCGGCCAACTTCCTTGCGGACGGCATGTGGTCGGCGGGGCCGAGGACCAGCCCGATGCGCTCGTGGCCGAGGGAGGCGAGGTGCCGCCAGGCCTGCTCGACGGCGACCGCGTCGTCGCAGGACACCGCGGGGAAGCCGAGGTGGTCGATGGCCGCGTTGACCAGGACGACCGGGATGTTGCGCTCGGCGAGCAGCCGGTAGTGGTCGTGCGGCGCGTCCGCCTGCGCGTAGAGCCCGCCGGCGAACACGACGCCGGAGACCTGCTGTTGGAGCAGCAGGGTCACGTAGTCGGCCTCGGAGACGCCGCCCTTGGTCTGGGTGCACAGCACCGGGGTCAGTCCGAGTTGGGCGAGGGCGCCGCCGATCACCTCGGCGAAGGCGGGGAAGATGGGGTTCTGCAGCTCGGGCAGCACCAGACCCACGAGCCGCGCGCGCTCCCCGCGCAACTGCGTGGGCCGCTCGTAGCCGAGCACGTCCAGGGCGGAGAGCACCGCCTGCCGGGTGGGCTCGGAGACTCCGGGTTTGCCGTTGAGCACCCGGCTGACCGTGGCCTCGCTGACCCCGACCTTCTTCGCCACCTCAGCAAGTCGTCGCGTCATGTGCGCAAGAATAGCGCAAGATATGCAAGTGGTTTGCGTTATGGGTGAGTCGGATCCGGCGACCGGCGGCTTCCCGAGCCGGTCAGCGGCTCTTGGCGCCCGCCAACGACCCTCGGCGCCGGTCAGTCGTGGGCGGCCCAGAGACCGCGGACGTGCCCCAGGTGCCGGGTCATGATCTCACGCACGGCCCCTTTGTCACGGTCCAACAGCGCGTCCAGGAGCTCCAGATGCTCCTGCGCGGAGGCCAGCAGCCGCCCTGCCTTGACGAGGGCGGTCAGGCCGTAGAGGCGGGAACGCCCCCGCAGATCACCGACGACCTCGACGAGGTGGGCGTTGCCCGCAAGCGCGAGCAAGCCGAGATGGAAACGGGTGTCCGCCTCGACATATGCGATGAGGTCACCGGCCACGGCCGCGTGGACGATCTCCCGGGCGGCCGGGCGCAGCGCCTCCAGCGAGACCGGGTCGGCGGTCCCGGCCAGCCCCACCACCGTGGGGATCTCGATCAGCGCGCGGATGTGGGTGTACTCGTCGAGCTGCTTCTCCGAGACCGCGGTGACCCGGAACCCCTTGTTCGGGACGGTGTCGACCAGCCCCTCCTTGGCCAGGTCCAGCATGGCCTCGCGCACCGGGGTCGCCGAGACACCGAAGCGGGCGGCGAGCGTCGGCGCGGAGTACACCTCGCCCGGCCGCAGCTCCCCCGCGATCATCGCGGCCCGCAGGGCGTCGACGACCCGCTCGCGGTAGCTGCTCTTCTTGCCGCCCAGCGTGGGCAGATCCGGAGCGGTGGTCGGCGGGGCGCCGGCTCGCTGAACGGCCATCGGAAGTCTCCTAGCGGTGCAAGGTCCCACACGGTGCAATGTCACGCGTGACCGGCCATTATCCCCGATCTAGAGGATGAATCCGCCCGGGAACGGATCGGCGGGATCGAGCAGGTACTGGGCGGTGCCGGTGATCCAGGCCCGGCCGGTGAAACTGGGCAGGACGGCGGGGAGACCGGCGACCTCGGTGGTGTCGAGGAGCCGTCCGGTGAACTGGGTGCCGATGAAGGACTCGTTCACGAACTCGGTGTGCAGCGGGAGTTCACCGCGCGCGTGGAGCTGCGCCATGCGGGCGCTGGTGCCCGTGCCGCAGGGCGAGCGGTCGAACCAGCCCGGGTGGATCGCCATCGCGTGCCGGGAGTGCCGCGCGGTGGCGCCGGGCGCGTACAGGTGGACGTGATGGCAGCCGCGAATGGAGTCGTCCTCGGGGTGGACGGGCTCGTCCTGCGCATTGATCGCCTCCATGAGCGACAGGCCCGCCTTGATGATGTCGTCCTTGCGGGACCGGTCGAAGGGCAGCTCGAACTGGTCCAGCGGCAGGATGGCGTAGAAGTTGCCGCCGTACGCCATGTCGTATGTCACCGTCCGCCCGTCGGCGAGTGTGATCTTGCGGTCCAGGCCGACGGAGAACGAGGGGACGTTCTTGAGGGTGACGTTCTTCGCGGCGCCGTTCTCGACGGCGACTTCGGCGACGACGAGTCCGGCCGGGGTGTCGAGCCGGATCATGGTGACCGGCTCGACGACCTCGACCATGCCCGTCTCGACGAGCACGGTGGCCACGCCGATCGTGCCGTGCCCGCACATCGGCAGGTAGCCGGAGACCTCGATGTAGACGACACCCCAGTCGCAGTCGGGGCGGGTGGGCGGCTGCAGGATCGCGCCGCTCATCGCGGAGTGGCCGCGCGGCTCGTTCATCAGGAACTGCCGGATCTGGTCGCGGTGTTCGCGGAAGTACAGCCGCCGCTCGTTCATGGTCGCGCCGGGGATCGTGCCGATGCCGCCGGTGATCACGCGGGTGGGCATGCCCTCGGTGTGCGAGTCGACGGCGTGCAGGACGAGTTTGCTGCGCATGACGCTCCTGATGAATGCCGGTAAACCAGTGTGCCGTTGTCTACGCGAGCCCGGCCGCGACCGCCTTCTCGGTGGCGGCGCGCACAGCGGTCTCCTGCTCGGGCAGCAGCGGGACGCGCGGCGGACGGACCGGGCCGCCGTGCCGGCCGACGATGTCCATGGACAGCTTGATGGCCTGCACGAACTCGACCTTGGAGTCCCAGCGCAGCAGCGGGTGCAACTGCTCGTACAGCTTCTTCGCCGTCGCCAGGTCACCGTCGACGGCCGCGTGGTACAGCTCGACGGACGCGGCGGGCAGCGCGTTCGGGTAACCGGCCACCCAACCCTTCGCACCCGCGAGCGCGAGCTCCAGCAGGACGTCGTCGGCGCCGATCAACAGGTCGAGTTCCGGGGCGAGTTCGGCAAGCTGGTACGCGCGGCGGACGTCGCCGGAGAACTCCTTGACGGCGTGGATGTACCCCTCGCCGTGCAGCTTCGCGAGCAGCTCCGGCACCAGATCGACCTTGGTGTCGATGGGGTTGTTGTACGCCACGATCGGCACGCCCGCCTTCGCGACCTCCGCGTAGTGCGCGAGGACCGAACGCTCGTCGGCGCGGTACGCGTTGGGCGGCAGCAGCATCACGGAGGCGCAGCCGGCGTCACGGGCCTGCTCGGCCCAGCGGCGGGACTCGGCGGAGCCGTAGGCGGCGACACCGGGCATCACGCGCGCGCCGCCGATCGCGGCGACGGCCGTCTCGACGACCTTGGCGCGCTCCTCGGGCGTGAGCACCTGGTACTCGCCGAGCGAGCCGTTCGGCACGACACCGTCGCAGCCGTTCTCGACGAGCCAGGCGCAGTGCTCGGCGAACTTGTCGTAGTCGACGGCGAGTTCGTCGGTCAGCGGAAGGGCGGTGGCGACGAGGACGCCGCGCCAGGGGCGGTTCGGGGTGGTGGTCATGTGCGGTCGATTCCCATCTGAATAGGGTGTGACATTTTACTGACGGGCAGGACGTACGGTCAGTCCGGCTCAGCTGCGGACTCGGACTCACCGGCACGGGCCAGCACCCCGAGCGGTACGGGCCGCGCGAACGGCCGCCGGGACGGGGTGAGTTGGCACCCGGCCAGCCCCGCGACCGCGGGCCCGCACATCCGCCCCTGGCACCAGCCCATCCCGGCCCGCGTCAGCAGCTTCACGGTGCGTACGTCACCGGCTCCGAGCCCGTCCACGGCCTCGCGGATCGCGCCCCCGGTGACCTCCTCGCAGCGGCAGACCACGGTGTCGTCGGTGACTAGATCGGTCCAACGGGCGGGCGGCGCGTACACGGTGTCGAGGGCGGCGAAGAACTCCCGCAGTCCCGTACGGGACTTGGCGGCCGACGCCCAGGTGCGCGGGTCGGGTTCGGTGCCGTTCAGGCGTGCCGCGGCGGAGCGTCCCGCGATGTGGCCCTCGGCGAGGGAGAGGGCCGCGCCGCCGATACCGGTGGTCTCGCCGGCCGCCCAGACGCCGGGGACGTCGGTGCGCTGTTCGTCGTCGACCTGCACATTGAGTCCGTCGAGTCGGCAGCCGAGGGTCTCGGCGAGGTCGGTGTGGGGAAGCATGCCGTGGCCGACCGCGAGGGTGTCGCAGGCGATACGGCGTTCGGTGCCGGGCCGGACGCGCCCGTCGGTGTCGAGTGCGGCAACGGTCACCGCCTCCAGCCGTTCGTCACCGTGGGCCTCCACGACGGCGTGCCGGGTGAGCAACTTGACGCGGTGGCACAGGAGTTGGGCCGCGTACTGGGCACCCTCGGCGACCTTGCCCGGCTGTGCCGCGAGCGCGCGGGTCCGTCGTACGAACGCCTTGGGGTCGGCGGACTCGACGAGCGCGGCCACCTCGACACCGGCTGCCGTGAGGCCGGTTGCCACGGGGAGGAGGAGCGGGCCGGTACCGGCGACCACGGCGGTGCGTCCGGAGACGGCGAGGTTGCCCTTGAGCATGGCCTGGGCGCCGCCCGCGGTGAGGACTCCGGGAACGGTCCAACCCGGGAACGGTAGGATCTTCTCGTAGCCGCCGGTGGCGAGGAGGACGGCGTCGGCACGTACCTCTGCCGGGGCCTCCTGTTCGGGACCGAGGAGGGCGTGCACGGTGAAGGCGTTTCGGTCAGCACCGCTGGCCTGTTGCTTCAACCGCCGCTCCACAAGCCAGACATGATGATCCGTCAAGTGCGTTACATGTCCCGCCTCTACGTCTCGGGCGAGGGCGCCCCTCAGTCGCTCCCATGTCCGCCACTGGTGGTGCAGGGCCTGCGGGCGTCCGGCGTTCAGTTCGGTGGCGGGCTGTCGGTAGAACTGGCCGCCCGCCCGCGCCGCCGAGTCGATCAGGGTGACGCGGACGCCGTGGGCCGCGGCGGCGACGGTGGCGGCGAGTCCTGCCGGGCCCGCGCCGATCACGGCGAGGTGCGGTCGGTGGTCAGTCATCGTGGCCCGTCCCCTCCTGCGCACGGATGGCGTCGCCCGGGTGCAGAGCCACCAGGCAAGCCCGTTGGTTCGGGCGGGAGTTGACGGTGACGAGGCAGTCGTAGCAGACGCCGATCCCGCAGAAGACGCCGCGTGGGCGGCCCTCGCCCCGGGTGGTGCGCCAGGACGTCACGCCCGCCGTCCACAGCGCGGCGGCGACGGTCTGGCCGGGGAGGGCCTCGACCTCGCGGCCGTCGAGGGTGACGGTGAAGGCCGGGCCCGGGTGGGCGTCGGCGAGGTCCAGTGGGGAGTTCACGCGTCCTCCTCCTCGGGGAACTCAGGGGACTCGGGGAAACGGTCGGGTCGGAAGGGTGCCAAGTCGAGGTCCGGGGTCTTGTCGCCCAGCAGTTGGGCGATCAAGTGCCCTGTGCCGGTGGCGAGTCCGATGCCCGCGCCCTCGTGTCCGCAGGCGTGGACGAGGCCGGGGGCGCGCGGGTCGGGGCCGATGGCGGGCAGGTGGTCCGGCATGTACGGGCGGAAGCCTAGGTAGGAGCGCATCGCGTGGACGTCGGACAGGAACGGGAACAGTCTCGTCGCGCCCGCCGCCAGCGCCCGTACGACCGGCAGCGAGAACTCCCGGTCGAAACCGACGCGTTCACGGCTCGCGCCGATCAGGACCGGTCCAGCGGCGGTGCCCTCCACGACCGGTGAGGTCTGCAGGGCGGCCGAGTCGCTGGCCACGTCGGCCACGTAGTCGGCGGCGTACACCTTGTGCCGGACCAGGCGGGGCAGCGGTTCGGTGACGAGGACGAAGCCGCGGCGCGGGAGGACGGGGAGGGTGACTCCGGCGAGGGCGGCGAGTTCGCCGCCCCAGGTGCCGGCGGCGTTGACGACGGTGGGGGCGAGGATGTCGCCCCGGTCCGTGCGGACGCCGTGGACCGTTCCATCCGCCTTGAGGAGTACGTCCGTCACCGTACGGCCGGTGAGCAGGCGGGCGCCCGAGGCCCGGATGAGGTGGGCGGCGGCCAGGGCGGGCATCACCTGGCAGTCCTGGGGGTAGTACACGCCGCCCGGGAGGCCGGGGGCGAGGTGGGGTTCGAGGTCGTACAGGGCGTCGCCGTGGACCGGCTCGGCGACGACTCCGGCGGTGCGCTGCTCGTCGGCGAAGCGCTCCAGCGCGGCGAGCCCGTCGGGGGTGGAGGCCACGACGAGGCCACCCTTTGCCTCGTACTCGACGAACTCCCCGAGTTCCTGCGCGAGTTGTGCCCACAGGCGGCCGGAGAGGAGGGCGAGGTCGAGTTCCGGGCCCGGCTCCTTGTCGGAGACGAGCAGGTTGCCCTCGCCGGCGCCGGTCGTGCCGCCGGAGACCGGGCCGCGGTCCACGATGACGACGTCGAGGCCTGCCCGGGCCGCGTAGAGGGCGCAGGCCGCGCCCACCATTCCGGCTCCGACGACCACGACATCGCAGGTCAGTCGCTTGCTCACAGCAGTACTATGTCACATGACTCTCTAGCTGGGTATGTTCACGCGTATCTCCCACGCGCATGTCACCACACACGGAAGAGGTGCCCGACGTGGCCAAGGGCCGAAAGAACGGTCTGTACCGAGGAATCTCCGACGAGCTGTCCGCTCTGATGCGGACCGGTTGGGCCGACACCGAGCGCACGGATCTGGAGCCGGCCGAGCAGGCGCCGTACGCGGCACGCCGCCGGGCCGCATTGTCCGCGCTCTTCCCGGGCGAGCGCCTCGTCGTGCCGTCCGGAAGCCTCCTGATCCGCTCGAACGACAGCCACCACCCGTTCCGCCCGTACTCCGGCTATGTGCATCTCACCGGCGACCAGGCACGCGACGGTGCCCTGGTCCTGGAGCCCCGCCCCGACGGCGGTCACGACGCACACTGCTACCAGCTCCCCCGCGACAGCCGGGACAGCGACGAGTTCTGGACGGGCTACACCGCCGAGCTGTGGATGGGCCGCCGCCGCTCGCTCGCCGAGTCGGCGCTGCTGCTCGGGCTGCCCTGCCGTGACATCCGCACGATCGCCGAGGACCTGGCGAAGACCTCCGGGACACCCACCCGCATCGTCCGCGGCGTCGACCCGGCCCTGGACGCGGCGCTCGACACCGACGAGGACCGCGACGACGCGTTCGAGTCGGCCGTCTCCGGGCTGCGGCTCGTCAAGGACGCGTGGGAGATCGGCGAGATGCGCCGGGCCGTCGACTCCACGGTGCGCGGATTCACCGATGTCGTACGGGAGTTGTCGCAGGCGGTCGCCACGTCGGAACGCTGGATCGAGGGCACCTTCTTCCGCCGGGCGCGTGTCGAGGGCAACCATGTCGGCTACGGCTCGATCTGCGCCGCCGGTGAGCACGCCACGATCATGCACTGGACCGACAACGACGGCCCGGTCCGCCCCGGTGAACTCCTCCTGCTGGACGCGGGAGTCGAGACGCACAGCCTCTACACCGCCGACGTCACCCGCACCCTCCCGATCGACGGCACGTTCTCCCCCGTCCAACGCACGGTCTACGACGCGGTGTTCGAGGCTCAGGAGGCCGGCATGGCGACGGTGAAGCCAGGTGCGCACTACCGGGACTTCCACGAGGCGGCCCAACGGTCCCTGGCCGAACGGCTGGTGGAGTGGGGCTTCATCGAGGGGCCGGCCGAGCGGGCGTACGAGCTGTCGCTGCAGCGGCGGTTCACGATGGCGGGCACCGGGCACATGCTCGGGCTCGACGTCCACGACTGCGCCCAGGCACGCAGCGAGGAGTACGTGGACGGGGTTCTCGAACCCGGCATGGTGCTCACCGTCGAGCCGGGCCTGTACTTCCAGCCCGACGATCTGACGGTGCCGGAGGAGTGGCGGGGCATCGGCGTCCGGATCGAGGACGATCTGCTGGTGACGGCGGACGGTTACGAGAACCTGTCGGCGGGGCTGCCGCGCTCGGCCGACGAAGTCGAGGCGTGGATGCGGGAGTTCGCGGGCTGAGTTCGCCGACTGGTCACCCCGGCAGGCGGGGTGACCAGTCGTCAGACGCGGCTGGCGGTGGCCGTGTCGGCGGACAGTCGCTGGGCGACGTAGATCGGGAGCACGGAGAGCAGGACGAGCACCGCGGCCACCACGTTGACGACCGGGGCCTGTTGGGGGCGGGTCATGTTGTTGAAGATCCAGATCGGGAGGGTCTCGATGCCGGGCCCGGCGGTGAACGTGGTCACCACGATCTCGTCGAAGGACAGCGCGAACGCGAGCAGTCCGCCCGCGAGAAGCGCCGAGCGCACCAGCGGGAAGGTGATGTCGACGAAGGCGCGGAAGGTGTCGGCGCCCAGGTCCATCGCGGCTTCCTCGTACGAGCCGGAGGTGCGTCTGAGCCGGGCGACGACGTTGTTGAAGACGACGACGATGCAGAAGGTGGCGTGTCCGACGATCACCGTGAACAGCCCGAGGCCCACCCCGAGCGGCTCAAGTACCGTACTGAACGCCGAGTTGAGGGCGATGCCCGTGACGATGCCGGGCAGCGCGATCGGCAGGACGACCACGAAGGAGATGGCGTCGCGGCCGAAGAAGCGGTACCGGGCGACCGCGAAGGCGATCAGGGTGCCGAGCACGAGGGCGATGGCGGTGGCGCCGAGGCCGGCCTTCACGGAGACCCAGAGGGCCGCGCGGGCACCGGAGTTCTGCCAGGCGACCGACCACCAGTGCAGGGTCAGGGTGGACGGCGGCCAGCTCGCGCTGCGGTCCGGGTTGAGGGAGTTGACCAGGACGAGCAGGAGCGGGACGTAGATCAGCGCGAAGCCGAACCCGGCGGCCACGCGCAGGGCGATACGCGCGGAACGGGAGAGCTGCATGACATGTCACCCCCTTCGGAGGCTGTCGGGAATCGTCTACAGGCTGCTGAGCGCGCCCGTGCGGCGCATCGCGAGCAGGTACACCACGATGACGACGACGGGGACGGTGCCGAGGGCGGCGGCCATGGGCAGGTTGAGTTCGATGTTGGAGTACACGAGGTTGCCGATGAGCTGGGTCTTGCCGCCGACGATCTGCACGGTGATGTAGTCGCCGAGGCTGAGCGAGAAGGTGAAGATCGAGCCGGCGGCGACGGACGGCAGCACCATCGGCAGCACGACCGACCGGAAGGTCCGCCCGGCCCGCGCGCCCAAGTCGGCTGACGCGTCAAGGAGGTTGGCGGGCAGTTGTTCCAGCGCGGTGTGGATCGGCAGGACCATGTACGGCAGCCACAGGTACGTCAGGGTGAGGACGGTCGCGGGCAGTCCGAACCCCGGTCCGCTGAGGCCGAACGGCTTCAACATCCAGTCGGCCAGGCCGCCTTGGGACAGGATGAGCCGCCACGCGTACACCTTGACCAGGTAACTGGCCCACAGCGGGGTGAGGATGGCGACCACGAGCAGCGGGCGCCACCGCGGCTTCGCGACGCGGGCGGTGTAGAAGGCGAGCGGGAACGCGACCACGGCGCACAGGACCGTGACGGCGAGCGCGACGCCGATGCTGCGCAGGATGACCTGCCGGTACACGGGCACCGTGAACAGCTCGTGGAAGTTGTCGGTCGACCAGACCTTCACCACCTCGGAGGTGAAGGAGTCCGTCGTCCAGAACGCGGAGACGAACAGCACGCTGAGGGAGCCGAGATAGAGCACGGCGAGCCACAGCAGCGGTGCGGTGAGGAGCAGGGAGAGCCGCAGCCGGGGTCGGCGGTGCAGCATCCCGGCGAGCCGCCGGACGGGGCCCGGTGCGGGGCGTCCGGCGGCCTGCGCGGTGACGGTCATGTCGGTGTCAGCCCTTGATCTCGGTCCAGGCCTGCACCCACTTGGCGTACGGCACGCACTTCACGTCCGTGCGGCCGTCGAGGCACTGCTCGATGGGCGTGTTCCAGAAGGCGATGTTCTTCCAGTACGCGGTGTCGGCGGCGTGGTACGTGGTGCAGAAGTTCTTGTCGCTGGTCTCGGCGCACGCCTTGGAGTTGGCGGGAGCCTCGCCGAAGTACTCGGCGACCTGGGCGTTGACCTTCGGCGAGACGATCCAATTGAGCCACTGGTAGGCGCAGTTGGGGTGCTTGGCCTTGGCGGAGATCATCCAGGTGTCGGACCAGCCGGTCGAACCCTCCTTGGGCACGAAGGCCTTGACCTTGGCGCCCTCGTCGGCGGTGAGGTTGGCGATGACCTGCCAGGTGGTGCCGACCACGGAGTCGCCGCTCTTGAAGGCGGAGATCTCCTTGAGGTAGTCGCTCCAGTACTCGCCGATGTCCGCGTTCTGCTTCTTCAGCAGGGCGACGGCGGCGTCGAACTGCTTCTGGTCGAGCGCGTAGGGGTCCTTGATCTTCAACTCGGGCTTGGTGGCCTTGAGATAGAGGGCCGCGTCGGCGATGTAGATCGGCGAGTCGTACGCGGTGACATGGCCCTTGTACTTCGAGGCGTCGTCGAAGACCGCGGCCCAGGAGGTCGGGGCGGGCGTGACCTTCTGGGTGTTGTACATCAGGAGGTTGGCGCCGCGGCCGTGCGGGATGCCGTAGGCCTTGCCCTTGACGGAGTTCCAGGCCTGGAGCTTCAAGTCCGGGAAGATTTCCTTGTAGTTGGGGACCAGGCTGGTGTTGACGGGGGCCGCGTCGCCGGAGGCTATGAGGCGCAGGGAGGCGTCGCCGGAGGCGGAGACGGCGTCGTACTCACCGGTCTTCATCAGCTTGACCATCTCGTCGGAGCTGGCGGCGACCTTGGAGTTGACCTTGCAGCCCGTCTGCTTCTCGAAGTCGCTGACCCAGTTCACCTTGGGGTCGTTGGAGCCGTCCTCGACATAGCCGGCCCAGGCGACCAGGTTGACCTCGCCCTCGCTCTTGCCGAGCTTCGACTGGGCTTTGAGATCAGGGGGGTTGAGGCCGCCGGACGAGCTGCCTCCCGAGTCGGAGGAGCCGCAGGCGGTGGCGGCGAGCAGGACGGCGGCACAGGCCGCCACCTGGAGGGTTCGGGTGAGACGCACGGCGTTCTCCATGGGTGGAGGAGATGGGTGAAGGAGCGAACGGGGTCAGCGGGGGTCGGGAACGTGCACCGTGTGGCGCCGGTGCCATTGCAGTCGCACCCGGCTGCCGCGGTAGGCGGCCACGTCCTCGGCGGAGGTCTCCAGGTTCTGCTGGAGTGCGGTGAGGCGGCCGCCGGCGTCGAGGTCGACGAGGAAGCGGGTCGAGTCCCCGAGGTAGACGACCTCGGCGACGGTGCCGGCGGCACTCTCGTGGTCCGGTTCGCCGGTCTCGGCCGAGTCCTTGAGGACCCGGATCTTCTCGGGCCGGATGCTGTACGTACCGGTGGTGCCGACGATCCGCTCGGCCGCCTCGCCCGCCAGCAGGTTGGAGGTGCCGACGAAGCCCGCGACGAAGGGGGTCGCGGGGCGTTCGTAGACCTCGGCGGGGGTGCCGATCTGTTCGATGCGACCCTGGTTGAAGACGGCGATGCGGTCGCTCATCGTCAGGGCCTCCTCCTGGTCGTGGGTGACGAAGACGAAGGTGATACCCACCTCCCGCTGGAGCGCCTTGAGTTCGACCTGCATCTGCTCGCGCAGTTTGAGGTCGAGGGCGCCGAGCGGTTCGTCGAGCAGCAGCACCCTGGGGCGGCCGACGAGGGCGCGGGCGAGGGCGACGCGTTGCCGCTGGCCGCCGGAGAGCTGGGCCGGGCGGCGGGTGCCGTAACTCTCAAGTCGTACTTCCGCGAGGGCCTTTCGGGCACGCACGAGCCGTTCGGCTTTGGGGACCCTGCGGACCTTGAGGCCGTAGGCGACGTTCTGTTCGACCGTCATGTGCGGGAAGAGGGCGTAGTCCTGGAAGACGGTGTGGACGTCCCGCTCGAAGGGGGCGAGGCCGGTGACGTCCTGGCCGGCGAGTTCGATGGTGCCCCCGGTAGGGCTCTCGAAGCCGGCGATCATGCGAAGCACGGTCGTCTTGCCCGAGCCGGACGGGCCGAGCATCGAGAAGAACTCGCCGTCCCTGATCTCCAGGTCGACGCCGGCCACGGCGGTCGTTTCCCCGAACGATTTCCGCAGATCCCGCAGCCGGATCGCAATCCCCTCCATGGGCGGGAACCTTTCTGGTGCTCTATAACGTTGCACGGAAACATATGAAGCCATAGTTCAAATCTCAAGACCCCCTTAAGGTAAAGCTTGAGTCAACGTGCAAGGTGGTGACCGTGAACCAGCAGCAGCACATGAACGGCGGCGCCCGGAAAGCCGTCTTCGCCCCGGTCGACAACCGGGCGCGGGTCGACGCCGTCGTCAGCAGACTCGGGGACGCCATCGAACTCGGACTGCTCTCCGACGGCGAGCAGCTCCCGGGCGAGAGCGAGCTCGCCGGGCAGCTCGGGGTGTCCACGGTGACCCTGCGGGAGGCGCTGATGGCGCTGCGCCAGCAGGGGCTCGTCACCACCCGCCGGGGGCGCGGCGGCGGCAGCTTCGTGTCGCTGCCCGAAGTCCCCGGCGAGGAGCGCCTGAAGGTCCGGCTGCGCGGCTGGAGCACCGAGGAGCTGCGCGACCTCGGCGACCACTGGGCGGCCCTGTCGGGCACCGCGGCCCGGCTCGCCGCACAGCGCACCGAGCCGGAGGACCTGGTCCAACTCCGGCGTACGGCCGAAGAGTTGACGCACGCCGAGGACGCGGCGGCACGCGGCCGGGTCTACGGCCGCTTCCATGTCGAGCTGGCCGCCGCAGCGCAGTCGGCCCGGCTCACCCGCGAACAGGTCGCGTTGCAGACCGAGGTCGGCGCACTGCTGTGCCTCGTGCTCGGGAACGACGAATATCGTGAAGAAGCCGCAGCCCGTCACCGCTCCGTAATCTCGGCCGTGCAAGATGGGGCCCACGATTCGGCCAGGGAGCTGGCCGAGCGGTGCGTGCAGGAATCCACGGCGCGGCTCATCGCCGAGCGGCTGGCCCTGTAGCCCGTCACCGCGACCGCTCCCCGTCTGCTGGAGGGCACGCATGAGCCTCGCGACGGCAACGCCGCCCACGGCACCCGAGCAGTCCGTCGCGGCCGGGGTCCGCTCGGCGCTGGAGTCCGTGTTCGACGCCGTGGCCACCACCCGCGCCGACACGACGGCACTGCTCGCCAAGGTGGCCGCACAGGGCCGCCGCCCGGCGACCGTCGACCTCGCCGCACTGCGCCCGGGCCTCCATCTCCGGCTCGCCCAGCACGAGTTGGTGTCCGGCGTCGGCTTCGTCGCGGCGCCGGGCCTGCTGAGCGACGTACCCGCGTGGCTGGAGTGGTGGCAGTCCACCTCCGACGGTGGCATACGACCGCTGCTGCTCGACCTCGACCCCGAGCACTCGGCGTACGCCGACTACACGCACTGGGACTGGTTCGCGCTGCCCCGCGACACCGGGGAGCGGGCGGTCGCCGGGCCGTACGTCGACTACCTCTGCTCGGACGAGTACAGCCTCACCCTGTCCGCGCCGGTCCTGATGGAGGGGCGGTTCGCCGGGGTGGCCGCGGCGGACGTGTATCTACGGCACTTCGAGGCGGCCGTGATGCCGATGCTGCACCGGCTGCCGGGACCGGCCCGACTGGTCAACGCCCGTGGCAGAGTGGCCGCTTCGACCGACCCCCGGCACCTGGTCGGTTCGCTGAGCAAGGGTCCGGACTTCGCGGAGGCCCTCGCGGCGGGCCGGGCCGGGTTCGCGCAGGGGGCGCGGCTGGTGCCGTGCGACGGGGTGCCGTTGGTGCTGGTGGTCGCGGAGCGGTGACCGAACTCTTCCGCGCGGCAACCGATTTGGGGCCGACCCGCGCAGAAGTCACACGCCGGGGCGCCGAGTTGGGGCGAGCCGCACGGAGCCCGCGCTCACTCGGCCGCGGAGACCACCCTCAGGTGTCCGACGCCGCGGCCCGCCCTGCGGACCCTGGGCGGTGGCACGCGCCGGGCCTCGCGCAGGACCAGCGTCAGACGCGTATAGCCCATGTTCTCAAGGGTCTTGGGGGTCTCGCCGACGACACGGCAGTCGGTGGCGCCCCAGCGCGGGTCGGGGTGCAGCAACGGGCGGACCGCGCCGTCGTGCTCGACGGCCGCCTGCTCGCCGACCGCGCGGATCCAGTGCGGCAGGCCCTGCCGGTAGGCCGCCTCCATGATCGGGTCCTGGGCGATGTCACGACGGATCGCCTGCAGGCCGTGGTCGTGCCCGTGGCTCTCCACGGCGGCGGCGAAGTGGGCCAGCATCGGCAGGCACCAACTCGACTCGTGCTCACCGAGAACGGTGCTCGCGTCGGGGTGGAAGAGCACGAAGCGAAGGAAGTTGTCGCCCGGCATCGCCGTCGGATGCGGGCCGACCGCCCGGAAAAGTGACTTGAACGCGCCGTTGGTCAACACCACGTCCCAGCGGTGGTCCATGACGACGGAGGGGAAAGTGACGGCCTCCAACAGCGTGGCGTAGTCCAGCAGATACGCCTGGGCCTCGGGACTCTCGGGGACGGGCCGCGGCGCGGACCGCTGCCCACCTGCCTGATATGCCATCGGGAGGTCACCCCTCTTGCCTATGCGGCCTTCTCGCGGCGCCTTGATCCTGGTGCCCCGACGCGAGCCGTGTCAACTATCGTGGCATTTCGTGCTTGTTGACGGCTGAAATTGGCCACAGTTGTGGCGAGACCTGGATGCGAGTTCGAACCAACCGCTACTCTCCGGGATGTTCACAGCCGCCGTTTGTGAGAAGCCTGTGAGAGACGTATAGGAGATCTGTCGGTGTCGGATGGCTTCGAGGTACCGGGCACGACGCCGACCGCTCTGCTGCCCGCCGTCGTCGACCGCGTCACCGCGCTCGCCGAACGGCTCGGTGTGCCCCAGGCCGAGGTCGTCCACATCGGCCGGCTGTCCGTCGCCTGCGGCGTCCCGGAGTCCGTGGTCAGAGCCCTGCTGAGCGGCCGTCCCGCGGGCGAGCCCGATGTGCAGGCCCGGTTCCTGCAACGCCTCGACCTGCTGCGCCGCACCAGACTCAAGCCCAACGGACGCAAGTACACCCAGCAGGAGATCGCCGACGGCGCGGGCATGTCCCGCCAGCAGGCGGGCGCGCTCATCAACGGCGACCGGCGTCCCACCATGGAGCACTGCGACGCCCTCCAGCGCTTCTTCCGCGTGCACGCCGGATTCCTCACGGCCGAGGACTCCGAAGCCCTCGCGGGCGCCCTCCAGCGCACCGAGCAGGAGCTGTTGCAGAAGCTCGCGGACCGCGAGCGGGCGGCTGCCGAGGCCGCGGAGGACCCGCTGGAGCGGCTGCTCCAGGACCACGGAGTGCGCGGAATCGCCTGGCGGGCCGCGCAGTTGCCCACCGACCAGCATCGCGACAAGGTCGCCGAGTGGCTGGACATGCTCCTGGAGAGCGTGAAGCGGCCCGAGTCGTGATCCGGGGGAGAACGGTGGGCATCGGACGGCAGATGCGCCGCCTGTGCGGTGAGTTGGTCGCGGAGCTGAGCCTCGGCGCACCCGCACGCCCCCACGACCTGTACACCGCGCTGTGCGACGCGATGAGCCGCCGCCGCGGCCGCCCGGTCCAGTTCCGTACGGCCGCCTTCCCGGCCTGCACCGCGAGCGGGCTGTGGCTCGACATGGCCGACCAGGATCTCGTGGTGATCGAGGAACGCACCGCTCCCGACCACCAGTTGGTGATCCTGGGCCACGAGCTGTGGCACATGAAGGCCGGGCACTGCGGCCCGCATCTGGAGGGCACCGCGGTGGCCGCCCGGCTCCTCGGCGACACCGTCGACGAGGCCGCGCTGCGTGCGACCGTTCTCAAGGTGGCCGCCCGCAGCCGGTTCGAGCGTGCCGACGAGCGGGAGGCCGAGAGCTTCGGTCTGCTGCTCGCCAGCAAGTGCCGTACGTGGCTGGCCGGTTCGTCCCACAGAGGACCCGCGCGGCACGACCACCTGGCGGGGCGGATCGAGGCGGCGCTGGGGTATCCGGGGCCGCGCGGCTAGGACTTGACGTCCCGTCAAACAGGTCTGTCGGCAGACAGGCAGGCGCGTCTCACGTGGCGCTGCGTTCGCTCGCCTCCCGCAGGTCCCGTTCCGTCGCGCCGCCCTGGGCCGTGACGCCGGGGCGGCCCTCGCACAGAAGGTCGCGCCAGTGCTCGCGGCTCCAGTGGGCGGGGGTGGTGGTGCCGGTGAACTCCTCGACCAGGGTGAGGAACCGTGCCGGGTCGGTGTGGAACGGGAAGTGCCCCGCGCCCTCGAAGATCTCCAGCCGGCTGCCGGGCATGGCCTCGTGGGCGCCGTACGCGTGCCGGACCGGCACCACGCTGTCCCGGTCGCCCCACAGCAGCATGGTCGGCATACCCTCGGTCAGGTAGCAGCGGTCGAGCATGGTCACCACCTGGCCGCGCCAGTCGACGACCGCGCGCAGGGTGCGGATGAAGGCGTTGCGGGCGGTCTCGTCGGGCAACGCGTCGACGAGGGTGAGGAGTTCGGGGGCGTCCCGGCCGAGGTCGGTGTCGAGGAGCCGCAACAGCCCGACCGTGAGGCCGACTTGGAGACGCATGCCGGGCAACCGAAGCGCGGACAGGGCGAGATGGGACCCCGGGAGCGAGACGAGCCGTAGCACCGGATTGACCTCGCGGCCCACGCCGCCCGCGCTGACGAGGACGAGGCGTTCGGTGCGCTCGGGGAACTGGTAGGCGAACTGCATCGCCACTCCCCCGCCCAGCGAGTGGCCGAGCAGGGTCGCGGACTCGATGCCGAGCGTGGTGAGCAGGTCGCGGACGCCGTTCGCGTAGGCGGCGACCGAGTAGTCGGCCCGCGGTTTGTCGGAGGCGCCGTGGCCGAGGAGGTCGGGCGCGATCACGGTGTGGGTGCGGGCGAGGTCCGGGATGAGGTCGGTCCAGGTGGCTGAGGAGTCGCCGATGCCGTGGATGAGGACCAGCGCCGGGCCCTGGCCGGCCATGCGGAAGGCGCGCCGGTATCCGTGCACGACGCGGTACTGCAGCTCAAGTTCTCCGACGCCCACCGAGCGCAGTCGTGCGGCGCGCGCCGGGCGCCGTGCCGGGACGTCCTCCACGCACTCGCCTCCCGTTCACCTGGCCGCCCGCAGACGGCCGAAAGCCCTTCCCTCCAGCGTAGGGCCGCTGTCCCACCGGGGATTTCGGTGACGTTTCGCCTCCGCTAAGCGGGCGAACCGGCGCCCGTCACAACGGCATTGTCAGTGGCACCCGGCAAGCTGGGGTCGTGCCACCGCCGTGCGGGGGCGCATGACGCCGACCAGGGGAGAGCCGTCCTATGCAGACCGCAGTGATGACCGACCGTGAGCGCGCCGCCGTTCAGGCCTATCTACGGCTGCTGCACACGGTCCGAGCAGCCTTCGACGGCCCGCCGGGCGCCCCTCGACCGGTCCTGGTCCCGCCCTCGGTACTGGCCGAGGCGGACCAGGCGTTGACGGACGCCGGGCTCGCGGGCAACGAGGAGGCGTTCTTCAGGCTGCTGGAGAGCTGGTGCCCGGAGGGGTGAAGGGAGTTGAGGGATGCGGGACCGTGACCGCCGTGGCGACCAGTCCGCGCCCGACGGTCCAGCGGCCCTCGAAGACGTCGAGACGTTCGCCGTCCACCACCGGGCCGGGCACAAGGAGACGGGCGCGGAGGCCGCCGCGGGTGTCCTCACCCGGGTCCGTGAAGACCTCGATGTCGGCCTCCGAGAAGTCCAGCCACTTGCCCGTCAGGGGGAACCACGCCTTGTAGACGGACTCCTTGGCGCTGAACAGGAGCCGGTCCCAGTGGACGCCGGGCCGCTCCGCCGTCAGGCGTGCCAGGCGTTCCTGTTCGGCCGGCAGGGAGACGGAGGGGAGGATGCCGTCCGGGAGCGGGGCGTGGGGTTCGGCGTCGATGCCGAGCGAGGCGAGGTCGCCGGCGCGGGCCAGTGCGGCGGCGCAGTAGCCGTCGCAGTGGGTCATGCTGCCGATGACTCCGGCGGGCCAGGCCGGCGCGCCGTGGGCGCCGGGCAGGATCGGCTGCGGGGGCACGCCGAGCTTCTCCATGGCGCGCCGCGCACAGGCCCGTACGGCGGCGAACTCGCGGCGTCTCTTGGGCACCGCGCGGGCCACGCGGGCCTCTTCCTCGGGGTACAGCCGGGCGTCCTGGAGCCCCTCGTCACCGTGTGTCTCCACGGTCACCACGGAGTCCGGAAGCAGTTCCTCGATCACCGGTTCCGACCTCCATCGGCAGGATGCGGCGCAGTCGGCCCGGGGGTTCCGGGCGCTTCTGCCACTCGCGGGGGTATCCCACGGACACCTCTTCGAAGCGGACCCCCTCGTGGTGGGTGGTCCGCGGGATGTGGAGATGGCCGTAGACCATGGTGTCCACGCGGAATCTGCGGTGCCAGTCGGCGGTCAGGGTGGTGCCGCACCACATGGCGAACTCGGGGTACCAGAGGACCTCGGTGGGGTGCCGGTCCAGGGGGTAGTGGTTGACCAGGACCGTGGGCAGGGTGTCGGGGATCTCGCTGAGCCGGCGTTCGGTCTCGGCGACCCGGGCCCGGCACCAGGCCTCACGGCTGGGGTAGGGGTCGGGGTGCAGCAGGAACTCGTCGTTGCAGACGATGCCGGTGCCGTGCGCGTACGTCAGTCCCTCGGCCTTGGTCGTGCAGCCGGCCGGGAGGAACGAGTAGTCGTAGAGCAGGAAGAGGGGTGCCACGACGACCGGGCCGCCGGGACCCTCCCAGACGGGGTAGGGGTCCTCGGGCGTGACGACGCCCAACTCCCGGCACAGGGCGACGAGATGGTCGTAGCGGGCGACGCCGCGCAGGGTGACGGGGTCCTTGGGGTGGGTCCACAGTTCGTGGTTTCCGGGGGCCCAGAGGACCTTGCGGAAGCGGCCGGCGAGGAGTTCGAGGACCCAGCGGATGTCGGCCACGGTCTCGGCGATGTCACCGGCCACGATCAGCCAGTCGTCGTCCGTGACGGGCCGCATGTTCTCGACCAGGGCGCGGTTCTCGGCGTACCCGATGTGCAGGTCGCTGATGGCCAGCAGCTGTCCGGCACCGCCGGCCGTCGACTCCACCCTCGCCCCCTCCGCGCACCCGATGGGGCCCACGAGATCACATCCCGCCGTTCCGCGACAAGACGGCCGGACGCACGGGGGCGTGTCCGCGGAGCGGGCCGCGGGAAACCCGGAGGCCCGGGCGACGCCGCGACGGGAGTTCATGTCCCGGGTGGGCACCATCGGGAAATCCGTAACACGGGCGTTGCACGCGGCACCCTTCGCAAGCCGTATGATCGCCCCAACACCACCGCTACGAACGCCCCTTCGCCGAGGGCGGTTTGGTGTACCTCCAACCACCTTGGCCGGGCACGGCCTCGCTCCGCCGTGCCCGCGAAACCGAAAGGACGGCCCTGCATGGTCTCTCGCGTACGCGTCTGGCTCAACCGCACGTACGCGGAGAACGTGTTCTTCATGGATCAGCTGCGGAGAAATCCCAGCGACCGGGCCGTCGAGATCCATGCCACGCACGGCGACGCGGACTCGCCCGTACTGGCCGCCGCCGACACCGCCGACCTGGAGCCCGAGGGCCTGTCCCCGGCCGCGTACGTCGAGTTCGCGCTCGACCAGTGCGCCCGTCGCGGCATCGACGTGTTCGTGCCCCGGCTGCACCAGTCGGAGATCGTGGCGCACCGCGCGGACTTCGCGGCGGTGGGCACGGCGCTGCTGGCGCCGACCCCCGAGGCCGTCGCCGTCTTCCACGACAAGGTGATCGCGTACGAGGCCGTCCAGGCGATCGGCGTGCCCGTACCGCCGTGGTGGCGGGTGCGCACGGCTCCCCAACTCGTCGCCGCCGTCGAGGAGTTGGAGGCCGCCGGGCACAAGGCGTGCTTCAAGCCGGCGTCCGGCGCCGGCGGGGTGGGCTTCCGCGTGATCACGCGCGCCCCCTTCTCGCTCATGCACCTCAACGGCTTCCCGAGCCCCTACGTCCCGCTCGACACGGTCGTCGAGGCGCTGGAGCAGGCCGACGAGCAGGTCGACTGGCTGGTCATGCCCCGTCTGGAGGAGCCGGAGGTGTCGGTGGACTGCCTGACCGGTCCCGACAACCTGGTCCGGCTCGCCGTGGGCCGCACGAAGAACGGCCGCCGTCGCGGTTTCACCCTGCACGAGCAGTGGCTGGAGCCGGCCCGCCGGATCGCGGAGGGCTTCGGGCTGCACTACCTGTCCAACATCCAGTTCCGCATGTTCGGCGACCGGCCCGTACTGATGGACGTCAACACCCGCCCCGCCGGGGGCCTGCACCAGCTGTCGCTGTGCGGTGTCAACGCCCCTTGGGCGGCAGTGCAGTTGGCGCTCGGCGAGGACCCGGGCACGATGGAGCCGCCGTTCCTGGGCGCCGACTACGCGGTGGTGTCCGGCCCGCGCCAGCTGCGTCCGGTGTCGCTCCCGCACCAGCGCGCGGAGGAGTCGGAGCCCCTGCTCCCGGCGGCGCCCGCACCGGCGCAGGACGAGATGGAAACGGCGACAGAGACCTCGGAGACGGGCAGCCGGGCAGCGGCTCGCGCTTAACTCCCGCTCTCACCACACAACTTCATACCGGTCTGGACCAATCATGGCGTCGCACCTTGACACCGTGATTGGTCCATACCAACTTGGTTGCGCACCCTCTTGCACTCCCGAACACCCCCATTACTTCAGGGAGATCGCGTGCGCGACACACTCAGACGCTCCAGACATCGGCTCCTCGCCCTGCTCGGTACCGCCGCCCTGGCCATGGCCGGGGCGATCGCGCTGCCCGGTACGGCGGAGGCTGCCAACGTCCTGACCAACCCCGGCTTCGAGTCGGGCAGTCTCTCCCCCTGGTCCTGCACCGGAAACCTCGGTTCGGTCGTCTCCTCGCCCGTGCACGGCGGCTCCAAGGCCCTTGCGGGCGCGGTGAGTTCGAGCGACACCGCACAGTGCTCCCAGACGGTCGCCGTGCAGCCGAGCACGACGTACTCGCTCAGCGGCTGGGTGCGCGGCAGTTATGTCTACCTCGGTGTCAACGGCGGTTCCTCGACGTGGACTTCGTCCCCGTCGGCGTACAGCCAGCTGACGACGTCCTTCACCACCACCGCCTCGCAGACCAGCGCCACCATCTACGTCCACGGCTGGTACGCGCAGGGCACCTACTACGCGGACGACATCAGCCTCGACGGTCCGGGCGGTGGCGGCGGTGGCGACACCCAGGCCCCGACCGCGCCAACAGGCCTGACGTCCACGGGCAAGACCTCCTCCAGCGTCTCGCTGTCGTGGGGCGCCTCGACGGACAACGTGGGCGTCACGGCGTACGACATCTACAGCGGTTCGAACCAGGTCCTCAGCGTCTCCGGTACGAGCGGGACGGTCACCGGGCTCGCGGCCAGCACCGCCTACACGTTCACCGTGAAGGCGCGCGACGCGGCCGGGAACAGTTCGGCGGCCTCCAACGCGGTGAGCGTCACCACGAGTGCCGGCACCGGCGGCGGCACCGGCTTCACGCAGGCCGCGCCCTATCTCTACGAGGGCTGGGGCGATCCGCCGAGCCCGAGCACGGTGATGAGCGCGACCGGCATCAAGTGGTTCACGATGGCGTTCGTGCTCGACTCCGGTGGCTGCACGCCGAGTTGGGACGGCAGCCGGGCCCTGACCGGTGGCGTCGACCAGACCGCCATCAACCAGATCCGCGCGGCGGGCGGTGACGTCGTGCCGTCCTTCGGCGGCTGGCAGGGCAGCAAGCTCGGCGCCAACTGCTCCTCCGCGAGCGCACTCGCCGGGGCTCTGCAGAAGGTGATCACCGCCTACGGCCTCAAGGCGATCGACATGGACATCGAGAACACGGACGAGTTCGAGAACGAGGCCGTCCAGGCGAAGATCCTGACCGCGCTGAAGACCGTGAAGGCCAACAACCCGGGCCTGCGCACGATCGTCACCTTCGGCACCTCGACGACCGGCCCGACGTACTACGGCAACCGGCTCATCGAGCAGGCGCAGTCGCTCAACGCCAACATCGACGTCTTCACCATCATGCCGTTCGACTTCGGCGGCGGCTCCGACATGTACGGCAACACGGTCGCCGCGGCCGAGGGCCTGAAGACCAAGCTGAAGTCCACGTTCGGGTGGGACGACGCGACGGCCTACTCGCACATCGGTATCTCCGGCATGAACGGTCTGTCGGACCAGTCGGAGACCACAACTCCCGCTATCTGGACCTCGATCCGGGACTGGTCGAACTCGCACCACATCGCCCGGCTCGCCTTCTGGTCGGTCAACCGCGACCGCGGGTGCGCCGGCGGCGGAGTGGTGAGCAACTGCTCCGGCATCAGCCAGAACACCTGGCAGTTCACGTCCATCACAGCCGGTTTCACCGGCTGACGACCCCCACCCCTGGCGGCCGGTCCCCCGTGTGGGCCGGCCGCCTCGGTGCGTGCCCCGACGGTCGGCTCCGTCGGTCAGAAACGGCCCGAGCCCCAGTACAGCTCCAACTCCCCGTCCAGTTCCACGGCGAGGACCGTGGCGAGCGGGTCGAGGTCGGCCAGGGGCGGCGGGTCGATCCACAACTGCCCTACGGCCTCGTGCAGTCCGCCGACGACCCGGTGGGCGAGTTCGGTGCCGGTGCCGAGCACGGTGACACGGCGGACCGGGGTGACCAGCCCTCGGACCCCGATCTCGGCGCGCGGGATGTCGTACAGGGTGAGATAGAGGGTGCGCCGGTCGGCGGAGAGGGTGCTCGGCCCGTAGTGGTGCCCGGCCGGGAGCCCGCGCACCGTGCCGTACACGGCGTCGGCGTGCTTGCGGATCCACTCCCCCAGGCCTTCGAGGCGTTCGACCTGCGGCTGCGGGATGGTGCCGTCCTCCATCGGGCCCACGTCGAGGAGGAGGTTGCCGCCCCCGCCGATCGTCTCCGTGAAGTAACGCACCAGCTGGCTCAGCGACTTGTGGTTGCCGTCGTGGTGCTGGTACCCCCACGAGTCGTTGATGGTGAGGCACAACTCCCAGGGCCCGTCCGGGGGTTCGACGGGAGCGCCCTGCTCCGGTGTCGCGTAGTCGCCCTCGCTGAGCATGCGGGCGTTGAAGACGACGTCCGGCGAGTACGAGCGGACGAGCGCGGCGAGTTCCTTGATGCGCCACTGTTCCTCGCTGCGGTCCCACTCGCCGTCGAACCACATCAGGTCGGGCCGGTAGCGGGAGGCCAACTCCCGTATCTGGCCGTCCCGGTAGACGATGAACCGCTCCCAGGCTTCGAGGTCCTCGTCCTCCGCCGAGCACTCGGAGTAGCGGTTGTCCTCCTGCTCCGGCGGGCGGCCCGGCTTGCGGGTGGTGGCGTAGTCGGGGTGGTTCCAGTCGGAGTGCGAGTAGTAGAGGCCGACCTTCAGGCCCTGCTCGCGCAGCGCGTCGGCGTAACCGGTGATGTAGTCCTTGCCGAGGTTGAGTTCGCCGAACTCGGTGTCCCACAGGGCGACTCCATCGTGGTGACGGCTCGTCAGGACGGCGTATTTGGCGCCGGCGCGGGCGAACAGGTCGGCCCAGGCGCGCGGTTCGTACCTCGCGCCGGTGAAGCGGTCGAGCTGGGACATGTACCGGTTGTGCGGCACGATGTCGTCGTAGAACGACCAGGACTCCTGGACGCCGTCGACGGCGTAGATCCCCCAGTGGACGAAGATCCCCAACTTGGCGTCGGTGAACCACGGTTGCACGGTCACGGCTGAACTCCCTTTACGTACAGGGCGAGTTGGGAGATGAAGAGGGGCGGGCCCGGCGGCACCGATGCCGGGCCCGCCCCTCCCCCGGGTGCTACTGGCCCGCGCCCGCCCGCTGCAGACGGAGCGTCAGGATCTGGAAGGGCCGCAGGGCGACGGCGACCGAATCGCCGTCGACAGCGACCTCGTCCTCCAAGGGGCGCTCCAGCAGGTCGGTGACCTGTGCGCCGGCGAGGGGGAAGCCCGTGCGCAGTGCGCCCTGGGCGCGGCCGCCGTTCGACTCGTAGAGGCGGACCACGACGTCGCCGGACTCGTCGTCGGCGAGCTTGACCGCCTCGACGGTGATGCCGTCGCCGTCGACGGAGACGACCGGTTCCGGGGCGCCGTCCGAATCGGCCACCCGCAGCGGGAGGTTGAGGGCGTAGCCCTCGGCGACCGCGTCCTCGATGCTCGCGCCGGGCAGCAGCGAGTAGGTGAGGCGGTGCTTGCCCTGGTCGGCGCCCGGGTCCGGGATGCGCGGGGCGCGCACCAGGCTCAGGCGGACCGTGGTCGTCGTGCCGCCGTCCTCGCGGACCGTGCGGGAGACGTCGTGGCCGTACGTCGAGTCGTTGATGACGGCGACGCCGTAGCCGGGCTCGGCGAGGTGCACCCAGCGGTGGCCGGAGACCTCGAAACGGGCCGCCTCCCAGCTGGTGTTGGTGTGCGTGGGCCGCTGGATGTGGCCGAACTGGATCTCGGCGGAGGAGTGCGCGGCCCGGATGTCCACCGGGAAGCCCGCCTTGAGGAACTTCTCGGCCTCGTGCCAGTCGATGTCGGTCTCGAAGTCGATGCGGGGGCTGCCCGCGCGCACGGTGATCGTCTGCACGATCTTCGAGCCCTTGCCGAAGGACCGTTCCACACGGATCGCGCCGAGCAACGGGTCCTGCTCGACGACGGTGATGGAGTCGGCGTCGAGGAGGTCGGTGAAGCGGTTCTTGTAGTGCTTGTCGACGTCCCAGGCGTCCCAGTAGTTGGGCAGGTCGGTGTGCAGGCGCAGCAAGTTGCCCTGGTCGGCGAGGACTTCGCGGCCGCCGTGGCGCAGGTCGCGCACGGAGGCGAGGGTGCCGTCGGCGGCGAGTTCGACGCGGACGATGCCGTTGTCGAGGACGCGGTCGGTGACGGTCACCGCCTGCGGGACGTACTCGGCGGCCAGCGGGGCGCTGCCGTTCGCCGGGACCGTCGCGTACATCGGGACGCCGGTCGCCGTGCGGATGACCTCGGCGCGGTCGAAGGGGCTGGCGTTGAAGACGCGGGTCCCGCCGCCGCCCAGCGCGGCCACGGCCGCCGCCGTCAGCTCCTCCAACTCCGTTGCCACACGCGCGTATTCGGCCTCGGCCTCGCGGTGCACCCAGGCGATCGAGGAGCCCGGCAGGATGTCGTGGAACTGGTGCAGCAGCACCGTCTTCCACAGCTTGTCGAGCTTCTCGTACGGGTAGGCGTAGCCCGGTACGTGCAGGGCGGCCGTGGTCGCCCACAACTCGGCCTCGCGGAGCTTGTGTTCGCTGCGCCGGTTGCCCTGCTTGGTGCGGGCCTGGGAGGTGTAGGTGGCGCGGTGGAGTTCGAGGTACAGCTCGCCGACCCAGACCGGGGCATCGGGGTACTCGGCGCGGGCCTTGGCGAAGAAGTCGTCGGGGTGCTCGACGACGACCTTCGGCGAGCCCTCCAAGTCGGCGAGCCTGCGCGCCCGTTCCATGATCTCGCGGGTCGGGCCGCCACCGCCGTCGCCCCAGCCGAACGGGGCCAGGGAGCGGGTCGCGTTGCCCTTCTCCTGGTAGTTGCGGACCGCGCGGGACATCTCCTCGCCGCTGAAGCGGGCGTTGTAGGTGTCGACCGGCGGGAAGTGCGTGAAGATGCGGGTGCCGTCGATGCCCTCCCACCAGAAGGTGTGGTGGGGGAACTTGTTGGTCTGGTTCCAGGAGATCTTCTGGGTGAGGAACCACTCGTTGCCCGCGAGCTTGGCGAGCTGCGGGTAGGCCGCGTTGTAGCCGAAGGAGTCGGGCAGCCAGACGCCCTTGGTCTCGACGCCGAAGTGCTCGATGAAGAACCGCTTGCCGTGGACGAGTTGGCGGGCGATGGCCTCGCCGCCGGGCAGGTTGCCGTCGGACTCGACCCACATGCCGCCGACCGGGGCCCACTGGCCGCGCTTGACGGACTCCTGGATCCGGGCCCACACCTGCGGGTAGTTGTCGCGCACCCACTCGTACTGCTGGGCCTGCGAGCAGGCGAAGATGAAGTCCTCGTACTCGTCAGCGAGGGACGTGACGTTCGAGAAGGTGCGGGACGTCTTGCGCTTGGTCTCGCGGATCGGCCACAGCCACGCCGAGTCGATGTGCGCGTGCCCGACACCGGAGACAATGTGCGCGCTGGCGTTGGCGGGCTTGGACAGCACCGGCTTGAGCGCGGCCCGTACGTCGGCGGCCGTACCGGCGACGTCGTCCAGGTCGAGAAGGTCGAGGGCTCGGTCGAGCGCGTGCATGATCTCGTGGCGGCGGGGGTCGTGCTCGCCCAGTTCCAGCATCAGTTCGCGCAGCACCTGGACGTCGAGGTCGAGGTGGAAGACCTCCTCGTCGAGGACGGCGAGGTCGGCGCGGCGGAATGTATACAGTGGACGGTCGCCTGCCGTCAGTACATCACCGAGAGGTGTCGGCTCCGAGAAGTTGTTGGCGAGGATGTCGGGGTTGGAGGCCGCCTCGACCAGGTAGTCGATGACCTCGCCGCCCGTCGCCGGGTTGGCGATCGCCACGTACTGGTTGAGCGGGTTGACCGCCTTCAGCGGCGTCCCGTCCACGAGGTGGACCAGGGCCTCGGCCTGGTTGCCCGGCCAGTCGCCGACGAAGCCGAGGTCGATGACGGCCTCGACGCGCTTCCCGGCCCACGCCTCCGGCACCTGCCCGCGCATCCGGAACCAGGTGGTGCCCCAGGGCGGACCCCACGGGGTGTCCATCGCGAACGGCGCGTACGGCGCCGCCGCGGCCTCCTCGAAGGGGACCGGCTCACCGGGGGCCTGCCAGGCCTCGACCGTGAAGGGCGCGGTGGCCGCGTAGATCGCGGGCTTGATGCGCTGGTTGTGGGCGCGCTCGACGCGCTCCTCGATCCGGCGGCGTTCGTCGTGCATGGGAAGTCTCCAGGGAACCAGGGAGCTGCTGAGAACTGGGGAAGCTGTCGAGAACTCGCTGCCGAGAACTCGGGGTGCTGTCGCGAACCTGCGGTGCTGTCGCGAACTTGGGGAAAGCGCTTACCGAAGGGTGCCTACTTAAGGTACGCCAGGCCCGGGTGGACCTCGGTGTAGCCCTCGACCAGCCTGCGTGCGACGTTCACGGAGTCGACCAGCGGGTGCAGCGCGAAGGCCTTCACCGCCGTCGTGCGGGAGCCGTTCTCGGCCGCCGCGAGGACCTCGCGCTCGACGCCCTTGACCGCGCAGACCAGGCCGGTGGCGTGGTCGGGCAGCGGGTCGACGGCGACGGGGTGGGCGCCGTTGGCGTCGACCAGGCACGGCACCTCGATGACGGCGTCCGCGTCGAGGACGGACAGGGCGCCCTGGTTGCGGACGTTGAGGATCAGGGTGGTGCGTTCGTCGCGGGCGATGGCCCGCATCAGGGCGAGGGCGACCTTCTCGTACCCGCCGGAGAGGTCGTCGGCGTCGCGTTCGCCGGCGCCGGCCGTTTCCCGGTTCTCCGCCATGTAGGTCGCCTCGCGCTCGGCGCGGGTGCGGTCCCAGGCGGTCAGCGCGGCCGTGTCGGGGCGCTTCATCTCGTCGTAGAACTGCGCCTGTTGGTCGCGGAGGAAGGCGCCGCGGGTCTTCTCGACCTCGGTGTAGGCGCGGACGGTCTCGCGGTTGAAGTAGTAGTAGTGCAGGTACTCGTTCGGGATCGCGCCGAGCGACTGGAGCCAGTCGGTGCCGAAGAGCTTGCCCTCCTCGAAGGAGCCGAGGAGGTCGGGGTCGGCGAGCAGGCGCGGAAGTTCGTCGCGGCCGGCGACGCGCAGGCCGCGGACCCAGCCGAGGTGGTTGAGGCCGACGTAGTCGATGAAGGCCTCGCGCGGGTTGGCGCCGAGCACTGTTGCGATACGGCGGCCGAGGCCGACCGGGGAGTCGCAGATGCCGATGACGCGGTCGCCGAGGTGGCGGGACATGGCCTCGGTGACCAGGCCCGCCGGGTTGGTGAAGTTGATGACCCAGGCGTCGGGGGCGAGGCGGGCCACGCGCCGGGCGATGTCGACGGCGACGGGGACGGTTCGCAGACCATAGGCAATACCGCCGGCGCCGACCGTCTCCTGGCCGAGGACGCCCTGCGCGAGGGCTACCCGCTCGTCGTTCGCCCGTCCCTCCAGGCCGCCGACGCGGATCGCGGAGAAGATGAAGTCGGCGCCGCGCAGGGCCTCGTCGAGGTCCGTGGTGGCGGTGACGGTGGGGGCGTCGGGCACGGTGGCGGCCTGTTCGGCCAGTACACGGGCGACCGCATACAGTCGACTGTCGTCGAGGTCGTGCAGCACGACCTCGGTGACCCGGCCCTCGCCGCGGTCCGTCAGGAGTGCCCCGTACACGAGCGGCACCCGGAACCCGCCGCCGCCCAGAATCGTCAGCTTCACGCTTTCACCTTTCCTGCCACGACGACCTCGACGCCCGCTTCCTCCAGGGAGGAACGGGTCACCGGGTCGACCGGGGCGTTCGTCACCACCGCGTCCAGGTCCTCGGGACCGCACACCTTCGCCATCCCCGTACCCGGGAACTTCTGCGCGTCCGCGAGCAGCACGACCTTGTCGGCGGCCTTGATCATGGCCCGTTTCACCGGCACCTCGACGACCGTCGTGTCCATCACCTGGCCGCCGGGCCGCACTCCACTGGTGCCGAGGAAGAGCCAGTCGGCGTGCAGCTGGCGCAGGTTGTCCTCGGTGAGGAAGCCCACCAGGGAGCGGTACTCGCGCCGGACCATGCCGCCGAGCAGCACCAGTTCGATGCCCTCGTCGTCGGCCAGCTCCTCGTAGACCACGAGGTTGCTGGTGATCACGGTGAGCCGGCGGCCGTGCAGCTGGCGGGCCAGCCGGTAGGCGGTGGTGCCGATGTCGAGGAGGACCGACTGGCCGTCCGCGACCATCGCGGCGGCGCGCGCGGCTATCGCGTCCTTCTCGGCCACCCGCACCTCGGCGACCTCGGCGAAGGGCTGGTCGCCCTCGTCGGCCACGGCACCGCCGTGGACACGCGTGAGCAGTCCGTCCTCCTCCAGTTTGAGCAGATCACGCCTGATGGTGGCGGGGCTCACACCCAGCTGCTCGGAGAGATCGGTCACGGCCGCGGGGCCCCCGGAGCGCAGGGCCCGCAGGATGAGTTGATGTCGTCGTTCTGCCAGCACGCCGCGAACACTACTCGTCATCTTCAATCATTTCTATGCTCAGTTCTGCTTGGGTATTGACCAATCTCGTCGAGCAGCGCACGATTCCGGTCACCGAAATGAAGAGTTTTGACGAACTCTCCAGCGACGTGCCGACGAGAGGATGCGCGCGTGGACGACCCCCGGCCCGATGTGCTGCTGACCGGGCTGCTCTTCTACGACCTCGTCCTCACGGGTCTGGGGCAGCCGCCGACGCCGGGCGAGGAGATCTGGACGACCGGCATGGGCTGCGGCCCCGGCGGCATCGCGAACCTCGCGGTCGCCGCGTCCCGCTTCGGCCTGCGGACCTCCCTGGCCACGGTCTTCGGCGACGACTTCTACGGCGCGTACTGCCATGAGATCCTCGCCGGCCAGGAGGGCGTCGACCTCTCCCTGTCCCGCACCGCGAACGGCTGGCACACCCCCGTCACCGTCTCGCTCGCCCACGGCGACGACCGGGCGCTGGTCACCCACGGCCAGGAACCGCCGTACTCGCAGGACGTGCTGATGGGCGACCCGCCCGAGGCACGGACCGCGCTGGTGCACCTGGAGGCCGAGCCGCGCGGGTGGCTCGCCAAGGCCTCCGCGAACGGCACGCAGATCTACGCCGACGTCGGCTGGGACCCCACCGAGCAGTGGTCCCGCGACCTCCTCGACCAGCTCGCCCTGTGCCACGCCTTCCTCCCCAACGAGACCGAGGCAATGGCCTACACCCGCACCGACAGCGCGGTCGCGGCGCTCGGCACCCTCACCGAACTGGTGCCGGTCGCGGTGATCACGCGGGGCGGCGACGGGGCGGTCGCCGTCGACCAGACGACCGGCGAGTACGCGGAGGTCCCGGCCCTCGCCGTGGACGTCCTGGACGCGACGGGCGCCGGTGACGTGTTCGGCGCGAGTTTCGTCGCGGCCTCGCTCGGCGGCTGGCCGCTGGAGGAACGGCTGCGGTTCGCGGTGCTCGCGGCCGGGCTGTCCGTCCAGCACCACGGCGGCGCGCTGGCGGCGCCCGGCTGGTACGGCGTCGACCGTTGGCTGCATACAGTCCGCGATCCCGAACTGCGGCGCGCATACGGCTTCCTCGTCGACAGGATCCCGGCGGACCCCGGCCCGCCCGTCTCGTACGCCCCCGTCACTCCCCCCGCACCGAAGTAGCCCCCCCCTCCCTCTCAAGTCCCTTGCAAGTCCCCCCACTTGAGCCCCTCGTATGCACGACCCGAACAGATCGAACAGATCCGAAAGGCGGTGGGAGCTGTGCGGCTCTCACGAAGAGGCCTGCTCCGCGCGGGCCTGGCCGGTACGGCCGCCACGGCGCTCGGCGGCCTGGCGTCCGGCTGCGCCGTTCCGACCGGTTCCACCGGCCGGAACATGGTCCTGTGGTACTGGGACGGCGGCCTCGGCGACACGGTCGTCAAGAACGCCAAGGCGCGTTACGACAGTACGGTCGACCTCCAGGCGATCAAGATCGGTGGCTACTACCGGTCCAAGCTGATCACCACGATGGCGGGCAAGGCCCACATCCCCGACATCGCCGGCCTCAAGGGCGAGGACATGGCGTCCTATCTGCCCAACGCCGACCAGTTCGTGGACCTCAGGACACTCGGCGCGGACAAGTACAAGAGCCAGTACCTGACGTGGAAGTGGGAGCAGGGCATCGCCGACGACGGCACGATGGTCGGCTTCCCCATCGACTGCGGCCCGGTGGCCCACTTCTACCAGTACGCCGTCTTCCGCAAGGCCGGGCTGCCGTACGAACCGGCCGACGTCTCACAGGAGTTGAACACCTGGGAGAAGTTCTTCGCGGCGGGCGAGCAGCTCAGGAAGCGGATCCCCGGGACGTCTCTGGTCACCGACGTCAACAGCATCTTCGAGAACGTGGTGAACCAGGGCTCCAAACGGTACGTCGACAAGGACCGCCACTTCATCGGCGACCAGGAACACGTGCGCAACGCCTGGGCGTTGGCGGTGCAGGCCAAGCAGCGCAAGATCGTCTCGGATCTGGTCAGTGGCACGCCGGACCAGCTCTCGGCCGTGCAGGACGGCAAGTTGCCCAGTCAGCTGGGCGCTTCCTGGGCCACCAGCGACCTCAAGACCGGCGTGCCGAAGACCAAGGGCAGGTGGCGGGTCGCCGACATGCCGGTGCGGCCGGCCAACAACGGCGGTTCGTTCCTGTCGATCACCAAGGCGTGCCGCGAGCCCGAGCAGGCCTTCCGGATCATCACCTGGATGATGAACGCGGCCAACCAGGCTCAAGGCTTCGTCGACGCGGGCCTGTTCCCCTCCACCCCCGCCTCGTACGACCTGAAGACCGTGCGCGTACCGGACCCGTTCTTCGGCGGCCAGGACACGATGGACATCTTCGGGCCCGCCGCGCAGAAGATCACGGTCGCCTACAACAGCCCGTTCGACATCGCGCTCGGGCAGCCCCTCAAGGACGAGATCAAGAACGTCGGTGTCCTCGGCAAGGACCCCAAGAAGGCCTGGAGTGACGCCATGAGCAAGTGCCGGCGCATCGCGGACCACCTGGGGGTGAGCTACTGATGGCCACCGCACTGGACAAGCCCCCTGCCGCCGTGGACAGTTCGTCCGCCGCCTCGCGGCCCAAGAGCGGCTTCCGGAAGTACTGGCATCTGTATGCCGCGATCTCCCCGTTCTATCTGCTGTTCCTCTGCTTCGGGCTGATCCCCGTCGGGTTCTCGTTCTACCTCTCCCTCCACCGCTGGGACGGCCTCGGCTCCATGGAGTGGGCGGGTCTGTCGCAGTACAAGTACCTGCTGAGCGACACCGACTTCTGGAACTCGATCGGCAACACCCTGATCATCTGGGCGCTGGCGACGTTCCCCATGATCTTCCTCGCGATGATCACGGCCGTGATGCTCAACTCTGCGGTCCGCTTCAAGAACGTGTACCGCTTCGCCTACTTCCTCCCGAACGTCACCTCGGTGGTGGCGATCGCGATCGTCTTCGGCTCGGTGTTCTCCACCAACTTCGGCCTGGTGAACGCCCTGTTGCAGGCGGTGGGCATCGACCAGATCGCCTGGCTGAACACCCCGTGGGGCATCAAGATCGCGATCGCGACGCTGATGACCTGGCAGTGGACCGGCTACAACGCGATCATCTTCCTCGCCGGTCTGCAGACCATCCCGAGCGAGGTGTACGAGGCGGCCCGGATGGACGGCGCCGGACCGGTCCAGACGTTCTTCCGGATCACGCTGCCGATGATGCGGCCGGTGCTGCTGTTCGTTCTCGTCATCTCGACCGTCACCGGTCTGCAGAGCTTCTCCGAACCACAGGTGCTGCTGCAGAACACCTCCAACGACTCGACGTTCGCGGGCGGTCCGGGCCACTCCGGCCAGACGATGGTCCTGTACTTCTTCCAACAGACCTTCGACAACAACGACTTCGGTTACGGCGCCGCCGTGGCCTGGGGCATCTTCCTCGTCGTCATCATCTTCTCCATCGTCAACTGGCGCCTGGTGCAGCGCCGGGGCGAAGACTAGGGAGCCGGTCACCATGGCATTCTTCCAAGGCACACGGCGGCCGAAGGCGATCCGGGGCACCCGGAGCCGCGGCGTCGCCCTCCATGTCTCCCTGATCCTGGGCGTGTTGCTCTCGGCCTTCCCGTTCTACTGGGCCGTGATCATGTCGACGCACACCTCGTCGGAGATCTTCTCCTACCCGCCGAAACTGCTGCCGGGCACGCACTTCCTGGAGAACGTGCGCAGCCTCTTCGACAACATCGACTTCTTCGGCTCGATGTTCAACTCGGTACTCGTGGCGGGGTCGGTGACCTTCCTGGTCCTGTTCTTCGACTCGCTGGCCGCGTTCGTCTTCGCCAAGTTCCAGTTCCCCGGCAAGAACGTGATGTTCGCGCTGCTCATGGGCATCTTCATGGTGCCGGCGCAGCTCGCGGCCATCCCGCAGTTCGTCATCATGGCGAAGCTCGGCTGGATCGGCTCGATGACCGCGCTGATCGTGCCGGCCGCGGCCAACGCGTTCGGCATCTTCTGGATGCGCCAGTACATGAAGAGCGCGATCCACGACGAACTCCTCGACGCCTCCCGCATCGACGGCGCGAGCTTCCTGCGCCAGTACTGGCACGTGGCCCTCCCGGTGGTCCGGCCGGGCCTCGCCTTCCTCGGCATCTTCACCTTCATGGGCCAGTGGAACGACTACGCCTGGCCCCTGATCGCCCTCACCAACCCGAACAACGTCACCCTCCAGGTGGCCCTGTCCCAGCTCAACGGCACCCACGGCACCACCGACTACGGAATGGTCATGACCGGCGCGCTCCTCGCCCTCGTCCCCCTGCTGATCGTGTTCGCGGTCGGCGCCAAGCAGATCATCGGCGACCTCGGCAAGGGAGCCATCCGCTGATGACCGACCCGCTGCTCGCGCTCCGCCCCTGGGAGTCACCCGAGGTGACCTCCTGGGGGCGGTTGCCCATGTCCGCCGTCGACCGCCGCGCCGGTGCCGTGTCCCTCGACGGCGACTGGCGTTTCCAGCTGCTGCCGGCGCCGGACGCGCCACTCGCGGACGCCTGGTCGTCCGCATACGTGCCGGGCGTATGGACCATGCAGGATACGGACGACCTTCCGCAGTACACGAACGTCCGTATGCCGTATGCGGAATTCCCTCCACTGTCGCCGGTCGACAATCCGACGGGTGTCTACGAGCGTGAGGTGGACGTCCCGGCCGACTGGGCCGGGCGGCGGATCGTGCTCCAGGTCGGGGCCGCCGAGAGCGTGCTGCTCCTGCACGTGGACGGGCGGCCCGTCGGCATCTCCAAGGACTCCCACCTCGCCGCCGAGTTCGACCTCTCGCACGTCGTACGTCCCGGCGGGCGGGCCACCGTACGGCTGACCGTGGTCAAGTGGTCGGACTCCTCGCACATCGAGGACCAGGACCAGTGGTGGCACGGGGGCATCACCCGGTCGGTGCTGCTGTACGCGACCGATCCGCTGCATCTCGCGGACGTCACCGTGCGGGCGTCCTACGACGGCGAGCTGCAGGTCGACTGCCAGGTGCGGGACGCGGCCGGCGCACTGCCCGCCGGGTGGTACGTCAGCGGGGATCTCGACGGTCAACTCCTCACCCAGGACAAGGAGTTCGACCGCTTCAACACGGAGGACGACCGGGTCTCCGACTTCCTCGGCGAGGCCCGCATGCGCGCCACGGTGCCCGAGGTCCGCACCTGGAACGCCGAGACGCCCGAGCTGTACGGCCTCACCGTCCGGCTGCACCGCGCCGACGGAACGGTCGCCGACTCGTCGTACCGGCGCATCGGCTTCCGTGACGTCGAGATCGTCGGGCGTGACCTGCTCGTCAACGGCGAGCGCGTGTTCGTCCGGGGCGTCAACCGGCACGACTTCCATCCGCTGACCGGCCGCACGGTGTCGTACGACGACATGCGCGCGGACCTGGTGCTGCTCAAGCGGTTCGGCTTCAACGCCGTCCGCACCTCGCACTACCCGAACGACCCGGCGCTCTACGACCTCGCCGACGAGCTGGGCTTCTACGTCGTCGACGAGGCGGACATCGAGTCGCACGACCACGCGCACGAGATCGCGGACGACCCGCACTATCTCAACGCGTTCGTGGACCGCATGGCGCGGATGGTGCTGCGCGACAAGAACCACCCCTCCGTCATCATCTGGTCGCTCGGCAACGAGTCCGACTACGGCGCCAATCACGACGCGGCCGCCGGCTGGGTCCGTCGGCACGACCCCACTAGACCGGTCCAATACGAGGGCGCGGCCAAGCGCGGCTGGGCCGACCCGGACCTCGCCTCCGACATCGCGTGCCCGATGTACGCGCCGCTGGAGGACTGTGTCGCCCATGCGCTGTCCGGTGAGCAGACCAAGCCGTTGATCCAGTGCGAGTACTCCCACGCGATGGGCAACAGCAACGGAACCCTCGCGGACCACTGGGCCGCCATCGAGTCAACCCCGGGTCTTCAGGGCGGCTTCATCTGGGAGTTCTGGGACCACGGAATCCTGCAGCGTGTGAGCGACGGAAGACCCACCGGCCGCGCGGGCGCCGGACTGTATGACAACGGTGTCGCCGCGCCCGGTCAACGCTGGGCGTACGGCGGTGACTTCGGCGAGTCGATCCACGACGGCGCGTTCATCGCCGACGGCGTGGTGTTTCCCGACCGCACGCCCAAGCCTGTCATGTTCGAGCACCGGGAGATCGCGGCGCCGGTGCGCATCGAGTGTTTCCGGCACGAGGGCATCGTCCTCGGCAACCACCAGCACTTCCGCGGCTTCGAATGGCTCACCGCCACCTGGGAGTTGGCCCTCGCGGACGGCCGTACGCTGACCGCTCCGGCCGAACTGCCCGCCCTGTGCCCGGGTGAGACGGTGGCCGTACCGCTGCCGTTCGACCTGCCGGAGGACGGCGGCGAGGCCTGGCTGACGCTGCGCGTGACGACGGCCGAGGACCAGGCGTGGGCACCGCGCGGCACGGACGTGTGCGCGCCCCAGGTACGGCTGCGGGCGGCAACCCCGATGGCACCGCCGGTGGTTGGCGGCGGCCGGGTCGAGGTCGACGGCGAAGGCCTGCTCCTCCACCCGCTGTTGACGGTCGCCCCGACCCTGTCCCTGTGGCGGGCGCCCACCGACAACGACGAGTTGGGCGGCATGGCGGCGCGCTGGCGGACCTGGGGGCTCGACTCGCTGGTCCGCAAGATCGTCTCGGTACGGCGTGACGGCGAGCGCGTGACGACGGTCGCCGAGTACGCCGGGGCCGCCGGTGTGGTCCGGCACTGTCAGGTGTTCACGCCGGTGGAGGGCGGGGTCAGGGTCGAGGAATCGGCCCAGCTGCCCGAGGAGTTCGTCGATGTGGCCCGGGTGGGCACCGTGTTCGAGACGGTGCCGGGTCTTGATCTGCTGGAGTGGTTCGGCCGGGGTCCCTGGGAGTCGTACCCCGACCGCAGCACGGGCGCGCCCGTGGGCCACCACTCGGTCCCCGTCGACGAGTTGTTCACTCCGTATCTGCGGCCGCAGGAGAGCGGCGGCAGGCACGGGGTGCGGCGGTTCACGCTGTCGGCACCGGACGCCACCGGTCTCGCGGTCGACCTCGACGAGCCCCGCCAGGTCTCGGTGACCCGCCATCGCGCCGCGGACCTGACCGCCGTACGGCATCACGACGAACTGGTGCCGCGCGCGTCCTGCGTGGTGCAACTCGACGCGGCGCACCGGGGGTTGGGCACGGCGTCGTGCGGCCCCGACACGTCGGCGCAGTATCTCGTCGCACCGGGCGTCCATCGCTGGAGCTGGACCCTGCGCGTTCTCTGAAATCCCCCAGCCTTGAACTCCCCAGCTTTCACGAGCACTTACCCACGGAGCACACGTGTGTACTTCGCATGAGCACGAGCAGGACCAGTGCGAGACGGCCCAGGCCGGCGCCGGACGGCGCAGTTTCCTGCGGGCGACCGCGCTGCTGGGCGCCGCCGCCACGGCCGGCGTCACGCTGCCCACCGCCGCCGAGGCGGCCCCGGCGACGGCGAGTTGGCGGCCCGACACCGACAGCCGGCGGTTCACTCTCGCGGTGATGCCGGACACCCAGTACCTCTTCGACGGGCCGAGCATCGACAAGGCGCCGATCGAGGCCTCGCTGCGCTATCTCCTGGAACACGGCAAGGACGAGAACATCGTCTTCCTGTCCCACCTGGGCGACCTGACCCAGAACGGCGCGAAGCCCGAATTCGCCGCGATCGGGGAGGCGTTCAGGCTGCTGGACCGGCGGGGCGTCGGCTACAGCGTGCTGGCCGGCAACCACGACATCAAGTCGTCGACGGACGACCAGCGCGGCGCGTCGCCCTACCTGGACACGTTCGGCCCGCAGCGCTTCAAGAGCAAGCCCACGTTCGGCGGCGCCTCTTCGGACGGCTACAACACGTACCACCTGTTCAAGGCGGCCGGGCGCCAGTGGCTGGTGCTGGCGCTGGACTGGCGGCTGTCCGCGAAGGGCTACGCCTGGGCGAAGGACGTCATCGCGCGGCACCCGAAGACGCCGGTCATCCTCACCACGCACGAACTGGTCGTGGACGACGACACGTTGTCGGACTACGGGCAGCAGCTGTGGGACCAGCTGATCGCGGACCACGACCAGATCTTCCTGACCCTGAACGGCCACTACTGGCCGGCTCGCCGGGCAACGCGCAAGAACGCGGCGGGGAATGACGTCCACCTTCATCTGACGAACTATCAGAACCGTTACTTCGGCGGCGCGGCGATGATCCGCCTCTACCACTTCGACCTGGACCGCGACGTCATCGACGTCGAGACGGTGTCACCGTGGATCCTGGGCCGGGCGGCGAAGGGCCTCAACGAGCTGGAGCGGCAGGAGATCGAACTCAGCGGCGACGCCGACCGGTTCTCCGTCGGCATCGACTTCGCGGACCGCTTCGCCGGCTTCGACCCGGTGCCGGTCCGCCCGGCGCGCCCCGCGTCGAAGATGGTGATCCCGGGCACGGCCGCCTACTGGCGCTTCGAGTCCCCGGTCTCCGGCACCGTCCGTGACCTGTCCGGCCGCGGCAACGACCTCACCGTGGTCCCGGTGAACGGCGGCACCCTCGGCTGGTCGGCGGACCACCACCCGGACCAACCGGGCCACGGCAGCCTGGAGTTCACGGGCTACAAGTCCCCGTTGAAGGGCGCATACCTGCGGACCGTCGACGGAGCGCCGCTCAACTCGGCGACGTTCAAGGACGGTTACACCATCGAGGCGTTCTACTGGCTGCCGGCCGACTGGGACGCCTCGCACAACGCCTGGGCCGGACTGGTCAGCCGCACCGGCCGCAACGGCTCCGTCGGCACGGTGACGGACGACCCCGACGAGCCGCTCGCCACCCTGTCCCTCTCCGACGGCCCAGGCCCGCAGTGGGCGGTACACCCCCTGAACCAGCCCCAGTTGGCCACCAACTGGGGCGACGAGACCGACCCCGAGATCTGGTGGCACCTCGCCGTCGTCAACGACGGACGGCACACCACCATGTATGTCCAGGGCTGCCCGGTGGCCCGCAACCCGCACGCCCCCGCGATCGGCATCGCCTCCTCCGGACAGCCCTGGCTGCTCGGCGGCTACGAGTACGCGGACAAGATCGACCAGATCCTGCACGGTCGCCTCGGCGATGTCCGGATCGTCTCCCGGGCGCTGCCCGTGACCTCCTTCATGACCCACTGACAGCCCTCCAGAGGACTTCGAACCATCATGACCGAGCAGCAGCTGCCCTCCTGGGCCGATCCGTCCGTCTCCCCCGCCGACCTCGACGCTCAGGGCGTCTCCCGACGCCAACTCCTGCGCCGCGCGGGCCTGTTCGGCGCCGCGTTCACCCTCGGTGCGGGCCCGCTCGCCACCTCCGCCTCGGCGGCGGGCCGGGGTTACGGCGGCGACGACCCGCGCCTCGCCTACCTCGTCGGCGACCACCACGTGCACTCCGTGTACAGCCACGACGCGAAGTACACGTTCTCCCAGCAGGCGAAGGCCGCCGCCACATACGGCCTCGACTGGATGGTGTTCAACGAGCACTCCAACTTCGGACACGCCTCCTACGGCGCCAAGTCGGAGCACGCGGAGATCCTCAAGGCGCGTGCCGCGAACCCCCGCCAGCTGATCTTCCAGGGCCTGGAGTGGTACATCCCGGCCGCCGAGCACTGCACGGTGTTCGCCGCGCCAGGTCGCAACGAGGTGGACCTGCTCACGCAGTTCGAGCTGGCCTACGACGGCAAACTGCTGGGCTACACCGAGGGCTCGGCCGGGGCGACGGACACCGCCCGCAACGAGGCCCACGCCGTGAAGGCCGTCAAGTGGCTGGCCGCGCAGCGCCGTTCGGGCTACGTCGACGACGTCCTCGTCCTCGCCAACCACCCGCTGCGCCTGGGCATCGACTCCCCGCACGAGATGCGGGCCTGGCGGGACGCGGCCCCGGAGATCATGATCGGCATGGAGGGCGCGCCCGGCGCCCAGGGCGCGGCCCTGCCCGGCTGGCGCGGCGCCACGTCGATCCGCGGCGAGTACGAGAACAAGCCCTCGGCGCAGTCCTGGTCGGGCTATCCGACGGACGCGTATGTGACGTACGGCGGGTTCGACTGGGCGACCGCGACCGTCGGCGGGCTGTGGGACTCGATGCTGGCCGAGGGCCGGCTGTTCTCGATCACCACCAACTCCGACAACCACCGAACGGTCTACGACACTTGGGCCAACGGCGCCTGGCCCGACGGGCAGAACTTCGACAACACCGGCAAGCTGCCCGACCCGGTGCAGACGGACTCCCCGCAGCCCGGCAGCGACTTCTGGCCCGGCGAGTTCAGCCGCACGCACGTGGGCGTGACCCGCTACGGCTACCGCGAGGTGATGGCGGGGATGCGCGCCGGCCGGGTCTGGGTCGACCACGGGCATCTGCTGGACGGGCTCGACGTGCGCCTGAAGCGGGACTGCGACCACGGTCAGGGCGTCACCCTGGGCGGCCGGCTGCGGGTCCGCAAGGGCGACCGGCTCACGCTGAACATCACCGTGACGACCGCCTCGCGGCCCAACGCCCAGGGAATCCTGCCCGAGTTGGCGCACGTGGACGTGATCCGGGGCGCGGTGCGCGGCGCGGTGTCCGACCGGGACGCGTGGCGGGCGCCGGACACGAAGGTCGTCCGTACGGCGGACGTCGGCGGCCGCAAGGGGACGTACACCCTGCGCGTCCCGGTGACCGCCGGGGACGAGTCCTTCTACCTGCGGCTGCGCGGCAGCGACGGCAAGCGACACGGCGCGGGCTACCTCGGCGCCTCGGTCGACCCGCACGGCCCGATCCCCCACGAGCCCGGAACCGGTGACCCGTGGGCCGACACATGGTTCTATTCCAACCCCATCTTCGTCGACCTGGCAGGTATCTGATGAAGCGTCAACTCACTTTCCTCGCTGGCTTATTGGGTGCCCTCACGCTCGGCGTGAGCACCTCCTCTGCGGCGGCCGCCACCACCTGGGTGGAGACCGGCACGGCGTACACCGGCAGCCTCGGCGGCGGTGAGGGCGTCGCCAGTCAGGCGGACGGCTCGCTGCTGTACCGCGGGCTGGCGTCCATCCCGCTGGATCTGCGCATCCAGGGCTGGAACCACATCGGCGACCCGGACATCGCGAACGGCTACGTCTTCGACGCCTACCAGGGCGCCGACACGGCCACGTCCAAGATGTTCGCGGTCACCACGCCGTCGGGGACCCGGTACTCGTACGTCCACACGCTCGACTCGGGCGAGAAGATCAACAACTCGTTCGACGCGATCTCGCCCGACACGCAGTGGATGGTGTCGGGCGAGTGGGGCGACCAGTCCAGACTCCAGGTCTTCCCCACGCCCCTGCTCAACCCGTCGACTCCGGCGACGGGCGGGGCACTGCCGCAGGCCGGGCAGATCACCCTGGACAGGACGGTGAACGACATCCAGGGCTGCGACTTCGTGACGGACACCCGCCTGGTGTGCGTCTCGGACGACGCGTCGGGGACCAAGTTCCCCGAGATCCGCCCGCTCCTCCAGGTCGACCTGCCCCACAAGCTGGACGGCCAGCCGATCACCGGCACGGTCACCAGCCTGTTCGCACTGCCCGAACGCAGCATCTGCACGGGCACGTTCGAGGCCGAGGGCATCGACTACGACGTGAACAGCGGCACGCTGCGTGCCGAGGTCGTCCAGCCGGGCGTGTGCCAGGTGTCGACGAGCGTCTACTCGTACAAACAGCAGTAGACGAACGGTAGTTGCGGCTGCCGGTCAGGCGTAGAACCGCGAGAGACTCTGCAGGACGGCGGCGGGCTTCGGCCCGCCGTCGATCTCGATCGTCCCGTCGACGGCGACCTGTACCCCGCCCGGCACGTCCTCCACCGAGGCGAGCTTCGCGACGAGCCGGATCCGCGACCCGACCTTGACCGGTGCGGGGAAACGCACCTTGTTCAGGCCGTAGTTGACCTTCGTGGACACGCCCTCGACGTCCAGCAGCTCGGTGAAGAGCGGGATGAAGAGGGAGAGGGTCAGATAGCCGTGCGCGATGGGCGCGCCGAAGGGGCCTGCCGCGGCCTTCTCCGGGTCGACGTGGATCCACTGGTGGTCGCCGGTCGCGTCGGCGAAGGTGTTGACGCGTTCCTGGGTGACCTCGATCCACTCGCTGGTGCCGAGGTCGCTGCCCGCGAGCTTCTTGAGTTCGTCGAGGCCGTTCACGGTGATGGTCATAAGTAGCCTGTTCCTTAAGGGAGTTACTGGTCACCGAAGCGCTTGCGCACCCGGGACTTGAGGAGCTTGCCGGAGGCGGTGCGCGGAAGTTCGTCCGCGATCACCATCGACTTGGGGATCTTGTACTTGGCGAGCCGGCCGGCCAGCGACGCGAGCACCTCGTCGGGATCCGGCGACGCACCCTCGCGCGGCACGACGACCGCGCGCGGCACCTCGCCCCACTTGTCGTCCGCGACCCCGATGACCGCGCACTCGACGATGTCGGGGTGGGCGAGGAGGAGGTCCTCGATCTCGGCGGGGTAGATGTTCTCCCCACCGGAGATGATCATGTCCTTCATACGGTCGACGATGTACACGTACCCGTCCTCGTCGGTCCGTGCCGCGTCCCCGCTGCGGAACCAGCCGTCGGCGAAGACCGCGGCCGTCTCCTCGGGCAACCCCCAATAACCGGGCATGACATGGGGCCCGCGCACCACGACCTCGCCGGTCTCGCCGACGCCGGCGGGGGTGAGGTCGGGCCGTACGACCCGTACGTCGCTGAAGAAGTGCGGCACACCCGCCGAACCCGCCTTGCTCACCGCGTGTTCGGCGTCCAGGAACAGGGTTCCGGGCGCGGCCTCCGTCATGCCGTAGCCCTGCAGGAAGGTCAGTCCGCGTTCCTGGTAGGCGGCGATCAGCGGCGACGGGACCGGGGAGCCGCCGCAGGTGAGGATGCGCAGCGAGGAGAGGTCGGCGTCGGCCCAGCGGGGGTGCCGGGCCAGCTGGTCGAACATCGTCGGGACCCCGAACATGAAGGTGATCCGGTGCTGTTCGATCAGGTCGAAGGTGGCGTCCGGGTCGAAGGCCTCGACCAGGACGCAGGTACCGCCCTTGAGCAGCACCGGCAGAGTGAGCATGTTGAGGCCGGCCGTGTGGAACAACGGGGCGGAGACCAGGGCGCGTTCGTCGGCGATCAGGTCGGTGTCGACGAGGACGTTGATCGCGTTCCAGGCCAGGTTGCCGTGGGTGAGCATGGCGCCCTTGGGGCGGCCCGTCGTGCCCGAGGTGTACATGATGATGCAGGTGTCGTCGGCCGTGACGGGCTCGTCGATCGGCTCGTCGGACGCCGCGGCGAGCAACTCCTCGTATTCCGGGCCGACTTCGAGGTATGTACGTACGTCGGTGCTGCCCGGCAGTCCGGCGACGAGGCCGGCGTGCGTGGGGCCGTAGACGAGGATCTTGGCGCCGGAGTCGGAGAGTTGGTGGGCGATCTCGGGGCCGACGAGGCGGGTGTTGAGGGGGACGAAGACCGCGCCGAGGATGCCGGCCGCGAACAGGGTCTCCAGGTAGGAGGGGTGGTTGGGGCCGAGGTAGGCGATGCGGTCGCCGCGGCGGACGCCTCGGGCGCGCAGGGCGTGGGCGAGGCGGGTGGTTCGTGTATGCAATGTGCCGTAGTCGATCGACGAACCGTTGCCGGGCGTCGGCGGACCGCTGTGGTCCGTGGACCGCCCGCTGTCGACCGTCGCCCGTCCGCTGCCGACCGTCGACGAACCACTGGCGACCGTCGACAGTCCACCGTGGCCCGCCGACAACCCATCGTCGACTGTCGACGAACTACCGGCGCCTGCCGACCCTCGGCTGCCGTCCGTCGTCGGAATACCGTGACCCGTCGACGGCCCACCGCCGACCGTAGACAGTCCGCCGTAGACCAAAGCCGTTCGGTGCGGGGTCTTGCGGGCCCGGCGTGCGGGCCAGGACCCCAGTCCCTCGTTGCGCATCCGGTGCCCCTTACGTCAGTCCGAGCAGGCGGGCGGCGTTCTCCTTGAGGATCTTCGGCTTGACCTCGTCCTTGATCGGCAGCTTCTCGAAGTCGGCGAGCCAGCGGTCCGGGGTGAGGACGGGGTAGTCGGAGCCGAAGAGGACCTTGTCCTTCAGCAGGGTGTTCGCGTACTGCACCAGCTGCGGCGGGAAGTACTTCGGGGACCAGCCGGACAGGTCGATGTGCACGCCCGGCTTGTGCGTGGCGACGGCGAGGGCCTCGTCCTGCCAGGGGAAGGACGGGTGCGCCAGGATGATCTTGAGGTGCGGAAAGTCGGCGGCGACGTCGTCCACGTGGAGGGGGTTGGAGTACTTCAGGCGGATCCCGCCTCCCCCCGGCACTCCCGCGCCGATGCCCGTCTGGCCGGTGTGGAAGAGGGCGATGGTGCCCGTCTCCTCGATGACCTCGTACAGGTCGTAGGCCACGGACCGGTCGTTGGGGAAGAAGCCCTGGATGTTGGGGTGGAACTTGAAGCCCTTGACCCCGTACTCCTCGACCAGGCGGCGGGCCTGCTTCACGCCCGCTCTACCCCGGAACGGGTCGATGGACGCGAAGGGGATGAGCACGTCGGCGTTGGCGGCGGCGGCCTCGGCGACCTCCTCGTTCGGGACGGGCTCGGTGCCGGTCGCGGACTCGGCGTCGACCGTGAAGATCACCGCGGCCATCTTCCGCTCGCGGTAGTACGCGGCGGTCTCCTCCAGGGTCGGCTTCCGCTTGCCCTCGACCTTGAAGTAGGCGGAGGAGGCGTCGTGCAGGTCGTCGTCCAGGGAGGAGTGCCCCTTGGAGGACACCTCCGCGTGGGTGTGGACGTCGATCGCGACGAGTTCACCGATGTCCATACCGGTGCCCCTACCCGTACCCGTGCCGGTGTCCGTACCGATGTCCATCACGCCTCCGGCAGCTTCGGTGCGGGGATGCCGACCGACTGGAGTTCGGCGCCGACCGAGGTGGGGAAGGCGTCGGCCAGGGTGTCAGGGGTCCAGCCGCCGTCGGCGTAGGCCGCGCTGATCTCCTGCGGGTGGGACCAGAGTGCCACCTTGTCGCCGCCGATGCCGATGGCCTGGCCGGTGATGCCGCGCGCGGCCTCGGAGGCGAGGAACGGAACGAGGGCGGCGCAGTCCTCGGGGGTGCCGAAGCCCTCGCCCTTGCGGAGGAAGTCGGGCAGCGGGTCGCCGTTCCTCATGGCCTCGATGTACGGGGCGAACGCGGGGATCGTCTCGGTCATCGCCGTCGCGGCGACCGGCACGATCGCGTTGACGGTGATGCCCGCGCGGCCCAGTTCCATCGACCAGGTACGGGCGAAGGCGGCGATGCCGGCCTTGGCGGCCGAGTAGTTCGTCTGGCCGAAGTTGCCGCGCTGGCCGGCCGGCGAGCCGACCAGGATCAGGCTGCCGCCCTCGCCCTGCTCGCGCATTCGTACGGCGGCGGCGCGGGCGCAGGTGAAGGTGCCCTTGAGGTGGGTGGTGATCACCGCGTCGAAGTCCTCGTCGGTCATCTTCCACAGCACCTTGTCACGCAGGATGCCCGCGTTGGTGACGAGGATGTCGAGCCGCCCGAACTCCTCTACGGCACGGTTCACCAGCCGCTCGGCGGCCTCCGTCGTACCGACCGGGACCACCTCGGCGACGGCGGTGCCGCCCGCCTCGGCGATCGACTTCACGGCCTGTTCGGCCACCGCCTCGTCGATGTCGTTGACGACCACGGACGCGCCGTGGGCGGCCAGGGCGTGCGCGTAGGCGAGGCCGAGGCCCCGGCCACTGCCGGTGACGACGGCGACCTTGCCGGTCAGATCGATGCTGGGCACGAGCGGTCCCTTCACAAGACGAGGCTGCGGTACGACACACCGGGACCGTGACCGCGAAGTCCCCGAAGTCCGCGAGGACTGCGAAGACCGCGAACGGCACCGGTGCGGCTTCGAGATCGAAGCTAAGAGCAATAATTGTTGACGTCAATAGTTGTTGCCGATGGACCATGTGCGTCACACTGGCTCCGAACCACCGCACGCCCCGCCCGGGGCCTCGACCCAGGGAGCCCGCCATCGCCCGTCAGCCGCACGCCGCGAACCCCTCGATCGACGCGCACGAGCCGTGGATGCGCGGGCTGCACGCGGACACGGGCTACCTCATGTACCGGCTGGGCCTGCGCTCCGGCCAGCTCTTCAACACGTTCCTCCAGGAGTCGGGCCTGCGCCTGCGCCACTACGCGCTGCTCCGCTTCCTGGCCACGTCCGACGGCGCCCTCCAGCGCGAACTGAGCACCCGGCTCGGCTACGACCCGAGCGCGATCGTCGGCCTGGTCGACGACCTGGAGAAGCTGGGATTCGCCGAGCGCCGCCCTTCCCCCGACGACCGCCGCAGCCGCATCGTGGTCCTGACGGCGGACGGCCGCGGCTTCCTGCGCGACACGGACGAAGCGGGCCTGCGCGTCACGAACGAACTGCTGGACCCGCTCGACCCGACCGAGCGCGAGACCCTGCACACCCTGCTGCAACGGGTCGCCGAGGACGGACTGACCTGACACCGGACGGAGGCCCGGCCATGACCACCACCCGGTCCGCTACGAGCACCGGTTCCGCTACGACCACGGGGCCCGCGGCCGCTGCACGGTCGGCGGCGATCCCCCGGTCGGCGGCGCCCGCCACGCGGTCCGCGCCCGACCGGCTGCTCGCCGTGCTCGCCGCCTTCGACCACGCGCACACGGCCCTGTCCCTGTCCGACATCAGCCGCCGCGCCGGCCTCACCCTGACCACCGCCCACCGCCTCGCGGGCGCCCTCACCGAGTGGGGCGCGCTGGAACGGGACACGTCGGGCGCCTACCACGTGGGCCTACGGCTGTGGGAGATCGCGGCGCTCGCGCCTCGCGGCCTCGCCCTGCGCCAACTCGCCCTGCCCTACCTGGAGGACCTGTACGAATCGACGCACGAGAACGTGCAGTTGGCGGTGCGGGACGGCGCGGAGGTCGTCTACACCGAGTGGATCTCGGGCCGTTCGGCGGTCGGCGTGCACATCCGCGTGGGCGCCCGCTGGCCCCTCCACGCCACCGGAGTGGGCCTGGCCCTGCTGGCCCACGACGACCCGGATTCCCAAGAGGCCTACTGCGCCGGTCCGTTGGCGTCCTTCACGCCGTACACGATCACCGATCCGGTACGACTGCGCCGGGTACTGGCCGAAGTCCGGCACGCCGGCGTCGCGGTGAGTACCCGTCAGATCACCGACGACGCGCTGTCGGTGGCCGCACCGGTGCGCGGGCCGGGCGGTGCGGTGGTCGCCGCCGTGTCGGTGGTCGTGCCTCAAGTCGACGCGCAGGTACCGGCGTTGATCCCGGCGGTGCGGCTTGCGGCGCGTGGGATATCCCGGGCGTTGGGGTGGCGGCCGGAGGCGTGACGGGTGCGTGACGGGGGCGTATGGCCGCCGACGCGAGGCGCGTGAAGAGGCTTCCGTGGAGCGGGAGTTGGCGCGCCCGTGCCCGTGAGGCACCTACTTGTTCTCGCCCGGCTTTCCGACGTGGTCGCCGTAGCCGGCGGTGTCGTCCCCGGGCTTGGCCGAGGCGGTGGAGGTGGAGGTGGACGTGGAGGTCGAAGCGGGCGGCATGTGGTCGCCGCCGTCTCCGGACTTGCCGGTCGCGCCGGAGGCGTTGAGCTGGAAGGCGAAGAGGAGTGCGGCCACGGCGAGGGTGGCGGTGAACCAGAGGGTGATGCGTCGCATATGTGCTCCTGTTGTTGACGGGACGGGGTGCTGCTACCAGGCGAACTCTTCGGTGTGGACGCTGTCGCGGTGGGCGCCGGCGCCGCGTGCGGCCTTGCGGACGGCGGTGATCCAGGTGGGCGGGCCGCAGACGTAGATGTCCCGGTGGGCGATGTCGGGGACGAGCCTCTTGAGGACCTGGATGTCGTCGTCGAGGTGAGCGGCGGCGGTGGCCTGCCCGGGAGTACCGGCGAAGTGGGCCGAGCCTGCGTTGTGCCACGAGGTGCCGTCGAGACGTGCGGGGTTTCCGGTCTGCCGCGCGGCGTCAGCAAGGTATGCGGGACCCGCGGTCAGCCGGGAGGGGCCGTCGAGACGTGCGGGACGCACGGCCTGCCGGGCGGCATCGGCGAGGTGCACGGGACCTTCGGCCTGCCGGGACGCGCCTTCGAATTGGACCGGTCCTCCGGTCTGCCGGGACGTGCCGTCGAGGTGCGCGGAACCCGCCGCCTGCCACGACGTGTCGGCGCGGCGCGGTCCCGGGAGGAGGATCAGCGCGACGTCTCGGTGGGTGGCGATGGTGCGGAGTTCGTCGGCGAACACGGCGTGCTCGTCCTCGCCGTAGCGATAGATGAGGGTGGCCTCGCCGGGGGCGTAGGGGGCGTCTTCGAGCAGGGCGCGCATGGGGGTGATGCCGATCCCGGCGGCCATGAAGAGCATGCGGGGCTGGGTGCGGCGGCGGGCGGTGAGGGTGCCGTAGGGGCCCTCGATCAGGGCGCGGGTGCCGGGGGTGAGGCGGGCGGCGCGTTCGCTGCCGTCGCCCGCGGACTTGATGGTGATGCGCAGCCGGTCGGGGGTGGGGGCGGCGGAGAGGGTGTACGGGTTGCCGCGGGACCAGCCGGGGCCGTCGAGGAAGCGCCAGACGAAGAACTGGCCGGAGACCGTCCGCATCCGGTCCAGGCGATGGCCCTTGAAGGTGACCGAGACCGTGCCGGGCGCCTCGGTGACCACGGACTCGACCCGCAGGCGGTAGTACAGGGAGCGCCAGGCGGGCAGGGCGACGCGGTAGAGGAGGGTGGCGGCGAACGCGAAGCCGTAGAGGCACCACCAGTAGACGCGGGTCCAGGTCTCGTGGAAGTCGGCGCCGTCGGTGAAGGTGTGCGGGAAGGTGGCCGCGATGCCGGCGTAGGAGTAGAGGTGCAGGAGGTGCCAGGACTCGTAGCGCAGTCGGCGGCGGGCCGCGCGGACCGAGGTGACCACGACCATGATCAGCAGGGCGGTCCCGACGGTGGCGAACAGCATCCATGAGTCGGTGATGAAGAGGCGGAGGAGTGCGTTCGGTATCGCCGTGGGTTCCCGTGTGGAACGTTCCACAGCGAACAGGACGACGTGGGACGTCATCAGCCAGAACGAGGCGAAGCCGATCAGTCGGTGGCGGCGGGTGAGCAGGTCGTGGCCCCAGGACCGTTCCACCCAGGGGATCCGGGCGAGGAGGACGACCTGGAGGATCATCAGGTCGGAGGCCAGCAGTCCGGCGAGCAGGCCGAGGGAACCGGTCGCCCGGTCGGAGGCGGTGAGGCTGAGTGGGCCGCCCTGGTTCATGACCCACAGGGCTACGACCGCGACCACGGACAGGATCGCGAGCGCGCCGAGCGGATCGGCGAGGGTGAATCGCCCCCTGCGGGGTGGGGCGGGCGGGGTGCGTTGCCCGCGGGGCAGCTCGGTGGACAGGGTCATCGGCGGGCTTCCTTCGTCGCGAGGGCCAGGGGTGCCCCGGCGGACAGGGCGTGTCCTCACCCTTGCTCCGCTCTTTGTGGCCGCTCTAAGAAACCCGGCGGGCTGGAGAGGCGGGCACGCCGCTGACCTGTGCCGATATCGGCTCGGTGGGAGGACGGGCCCGCGTGGTTCTTAGACTTCCTTGTTGTTCGCCGCCGATCCTGGGGGCAGGCGACGGTGCTCGTTCCCGCGGGTGCCGGTGAGGAAGTCGAGGTGCTGCATGGCGGCGGTGGGCCGGAAGCCGGAGGTGCTGGTGGTCGACGACGACCCCGGCGTGCGCGCGGCCCTGGACCTGGGGCTCGGTCTTGAGGGCTTCACGGTACGGCTGGCCGAGGACGGCGAGACGGCACTCGACGAGGTCGCCGGCCGGCCGCCGTCGGTGATCGTCCTGGACGTGACGATGCCGGGCCTGTCCGGCGTCGAGGTCGTCCGCGCGCTGCGCGCCCAGGGCCGAACCCTTCCCGTGTGCATGCTCTCCGCCCGCGACGAGGTCGACGACCGGGTCGCGGGGCTCGCGGCGGGCGCGGACGACTACGTCGTAAAACCGTTCTCCATCGGGGAGTTGTCCGCGCGGCTGCACGCGATGGTGCGGCTGCACGAGTCGACGACCGAGCGGTCCCTGGTCGTCGGCGACGTCGCGATCGAGCCCGCGCGCCGCGTGGCCTCCCGGGCCGGACGCGAACTCCGGCTGACCTCCCGGGAGTTCGACCTGCTGCTCGCCCTGGCCCACCGGCCCGGTCAAGTCCTGTCCCGGGCCCAGCTGTTGGAACAGGTCTGGGGCTACACCTGGGACGTGGACACCAACGTGGTGGACGTGTTCATCGGCTACCTCCGCAAGAAACTGGAGGCCGACGGCGGCCCCCGGGTACTGCGCACCGTCCGCGGCATCGGCTTCGTCCTGCGCACCGGCCCGTGAAGGGGGCCAATGCGCGGCCTGCGCTTCCGCCTCAAGTCCCGGGTCGGTCCTGCCTATTGGCCAGCGAGGAGGCTAGCGCGCTGCCTCCACACCCAGACCACGACCACGGCTGCTCCCGCCCACTGGCCCGCGAGGCGCCGGCCGCGCAGCCCCCGCCCCCGGACCCGGACCACGACCGCAGTCGGTCCTGCGCACCGGCCCATGGCACGGATACCGCACAGCCTCCGCTCCCCGATCACATCCCGCCGCCGCCCTACGGACCAGCCCATGACCCGGCCACCGCGCAACCTGCGCTCCCGACTCAAACCCACGGCGATTCCTGCCTGTTGGCCCGTGAGGTGGCTACCGCGCGACCTCCGCACCTCAATCACGACCGCCGCCGTCCTGCGGACCAGCCCATGACATGGCCACCGCGCAACCCGCGCTCCCGACTCAAACCCACGATGGTTCCAGGCTGTTGGCTCGTGAGGTGGCTACCGCGCAACCTGCGCTCCCGGATCACGGCCACGGTCCGTCCTGCCCTCCCGAGCCTGACATGGCTGCCGCTCAGCCCGCGCCCCCGCATCACACCCGCCATCGCTCTATGGACCGGTCCATGACCTGGCTGCCGCGCAGCCTGCGCTCACGGATCACCGCCGCTGTCGTCCTGCTCGTGACTGTCGTGGTCGCGCTCGCCGGGCTGGTCATCGTTGCCCGGATCGATCACCGCGACCGTACCGACGTCGACCGTCAACTCGCCGCCCGTGCCGAGAAGGGCGACCAGGACGCCGACAAGCTCCGCGACCAGGGGGACCATCCGAACGGTGACGGGGAGGACAGCGACGACTACGGCGGCCTGCTCGCGGGCAGTCAGAGTCTGGTCCGGCTCGTCTCCAGCGGGAAGGTGATCGCGCAGCACGGGGAGACGCCGACCGCCCCGCTCCCGGTGCCCACCCGCGACGGCTACCGCACGATCAACACGGACGGGCAGACCTGGCGCTCGCTCACCCGGTCCCTGAGCACCACCGGCGAGCGCCTCGAAGTCCTCCAGGACATCGACCCGATCGAGCGGCGGCTCGCGGACAACACCGTGATCGTCGCCGCCGTCACGCTCCTCGCCGCGCTCGCCACGGCCGGCGGCGTCTGGCTGCTCACCCGGATCATCCTCCAGCCGCTCGAACGCCTGCGGACCGGCGCCCTCGCGATCAGCGCGGACACGGCCGGGCCCCAACTCCCCGCCGTCACACGCCCGCAGGAGGTCGCGGACCTCTCCCACGCGCTGAACAGCATGCTGGACCAGTTGCGCGTCAGCATGGACTCCACGCGCCGTTTCACCGCCGACGCGGGCCACGAACTCCGCACCCCGCTCACCAGTCTCGGGGTCACCCTGGAGACCCTCCAGCGCAACCCCGAACTCCCCGCACCCCAACGGGCCCGGGCCCTGGAGGCGATGAGCGCGGAGCACCGCCGTATCACCGCGCTCCTCACCGGCCTGCAGACCCTGGCCCGCGGCGACGCCCACGCCCTGCCCGAACGCACCCCCGTCGTCCTGAGCGAGCTCCTCGACGAGGCCGTCGCCCACGCGGCGCACCGCCACCCCACGACCACCTACCGGCTGACGGCCAACTCCCCCGCGACCGTGGACGGTTGGCCCGTCGGCCTACGCCTGGCCGTCGACAACCTCCTCGACAACGCGGCCCTCCACGGCCGCCCCGAAGGCACGGTGGACGTCCGGCTCACCCAGGACAGCGACACAGTCCGGATCACGGTCGGCGACGACGGCCCCGGCATCCCTGCCGCCCAACGGCAGGCCATGAAGGCCCGGTTCACCCGCGGCACCCGCACCCGCTCCCCCGGCTCCGGCCTCGGCCTCGCACTCGTCGACCAACAGGCCCACCTCCACCACGGCACCCTCCACCTCGGCGCCACCCCCACCGGAGGCCTGGAAGCCACCCTCAACCTCCCCTCGACACCGGAGGACGAGCCCCGCGAGCGGCCCACTCTCGACGACTGACCACGAGATCGGATCCAGACGCAGGCCTACGACGGGACACGCATCCAACTCCCGCTCGTCCCACCCGTTTTGGCCAGCCACCCCGGCCGACATCCGCCGGGACCGACGCGCCGAATCCAGACCCAGACCTACGACCGGGACGCGCGTCCAGCACCGGCGCCCGCCCCACCCGTCTCAGGCCTCTCGCCCCTCTCGCCCCCTCGCCCCTCTCACCCGGGCAACCCCGCCAGCATCCGCCGATCCCGAGGCGCCGCCTTCCGGTCCAGCCGTGCGTCCAGCAACCGTCGTGCCGCGTCGCACCGCCCCGCCGACACCAGCGCGTACAGCAACGTCTCCTCGACGACCTCGCGTTGGGCCGCGCTGCCGCCCACCTTGCGCAGCACCGGCAGCAACGCGTCGAGGCCGTGGGCGGCTTCGTGGAAGCGGTGTTCGACGAGGGCGGCGAAGGCGTCGCAGAGCGGGGCGATGACCTCGCGCTGCACCGGGTCGGCGCCCGCCGCGTGGTCGCGCAGGCGGCGGAGGGCCGGGAGGTCTCCGGCCGCCGTGAGAGCCACCGCCGCGTGCAGGGCCGTGAAGGCCGTCGCCGGACGCTCCAGCACCTCGCAGGCCACGGTGTCCAGGACGTCCGAAGTGGGCAGCTCCCCCTGCCAGTTGCCGCTGAGCCGGGCCCGCCACAGCAGTGACCCCGAGTCCACCAGCGCGCGCACCCCGGTCACCCGCCCCGGCGCCAACTGGGCGAACCAGCGCCTGCGTACGGCGGCCGGGTCGTCCAACGCGAGTTCGTGCAGGGCGATGTGCCAGGAGAAGTGGGCCCGGTGGACGGCACCCCGGCCCTGCCCGGACACCCAGCCGTCCAGCCAGTCCCGGCCCGCCTCGTGGGCGCCGGACTCGTAGTGGACGTGGGCCAGCGCGTGCACGGCGTGACCGGACGCGGGCTCAACTCCCAGGGCGCGGTGGGCGAGTTCACCCGCCTCGTGCAGCCGGCCCTGCTCCTGGCGGAGGAACGCGAGCAGCGAGGTGTGGAACCAGTGCCCGTCGTAGGCGGGGGACGTCCGCTCGACGAGCCGTAGCGCGTAGTCGTCGTCCAAGTCGGTGACCCCGGAGAAGGCGATGGTGGGGACGGCTGCGGCGAGGGCGAGCGCGTCGGCGGGGTGGGTGTCGAGGTGGCGTATCAACGCGCGGTCGCCGTCGGCGGATTGGACCCGGCGGGTGATCACGTCCACGAAGGAGCGTTCGCGTTCGTCGGCGCGTTCGTGTGCGCAGCGCTGGGCGTCCGCGAGTGCCCGGGGTACGTCGACTGCGGCTCCGCACTCGTGGCCGAGCAGGGCCAACGCCGCGTGTCCCAGGGCGAATCCGGGGTCCAGGGCGATCGCGCGGGCGAAGGCGTCCTCGGCTCCGGCGCGGACCTTGAGGACCCGGTCGAGTCCGTTGCGGTAGGCGGTGGCGGCCTCGGCGTGGGTCGACAGCGGGAGTCCGAGTCCGTCGACGGGCCTGCGGCGCGCGGCGCGGCGGGCCGGTGGCGCCAGCAACTGCTGGGCCAGGGTGGCCGCCTGGACGCGGATCTCGGGGATCGCGGTGGTCTCCCACAACTCGCCGCGCCTGGGGGCGCCGAGCGTGAACAGCGGTCGTACGCAACGGCCTTGGGCGTCGAGGAGGCGTCCGTCGCGGGTGGCGACGCCCATGCCGAGCGGTCCGGGCACGGCCGTACCGGTCTCGAACAGCCCACGCCACAGCGGGTCTTCGAGCCGCTGCCCGGGTCCCGTGCAGTCGATCACCCACCCCACGTGCAGCGTACGGCCGTTGGAGAGCGCGACCGCCAACTGGTCGCCGGATTCCACCACATCGGTGATCGTGCCCGCGTGGACCTGGAGACGGCGTGCGGTGCGGGCCCGGGTGACCGACTCGGCGGTGGTGGGTGCCATGCGGTGGCGGTGGGTGTTCCAGAGGGCGCCCTCATGGGCGAGGAACTCCCCGCGTTCCTCGGGGGTGAGGCTGCGCCAGAGCCGCGCGGTGTGCGGGCGCAGGCTGTCCAGGGCGGGGCGCCAGTCGCCGTGGGTGCGGACCGAGCGGCTGACGTGCCGGTAGACGGTTCGGCGCAGTGCGTTCAGTGTCGGGTCGCGGGGCCAGCTCGGCGCCTCCATCGCGCCAGCCGGCCCCAACGCGTGCGGCTGCGGCAGGAGTCCGTTGCGGGAGACGGCGTGGACCGTGCGTTCGGGGCGGTCGAGGGTGAGGGCGAGGTCCACGGCGGTGAGGCCCGTGCCGACGAGGAGGATGTCGGCGGTGTCCTCGCGTACGGCGTCCAACGCACCGGGTTTCCAGGGTGAGTTGACGAAGCGGGGCGAGGCGCGCAGCGCGGGCGGGGCCCAGGCGGCCGTAGGAGCGGCGGGGCCCGTGGCCAGGACCGCGCTGTCGGCGGTGAGGAGTCCCCCGTCGGCGAGGTGGAGTTCCACCGGGCCTTCGGGGGTGCCGGTACAGCTCTCGGCGCGGGTGCGCAGCCGGCGTACGGAGACCGTGCCGTGGGAGCGGACGACGGCCTGGGCGAGGGTGTCGGCGAGGTAGGCGCCGTAGCGGTAGCGGGTGGCGAAGTCGGTGCCGCTGACGGTGGGTTCGCCGTGACGGCAGAGCCAGCGGGTGAAGTGGCCGGGGTCGTCGGGGTAGCAACTCATGCCGCCCGCCGGGACGTTGAGCCGGTGGCGTGGATCGGGTGTCGCGTAGGCGGTGCCGCGGCCGGCTTCCGGGGCCGGGTCGACCAGCACCAGGTCGAGCGGGGTCCGGCGGCGGGTGGCGGTCTCGCAGAGCTGGACGGCGGTCAGGGTGCCTGCCGCGCCCGCTCCGACGATCGCCACGGTGGGCCGCTTGCGGACTTCGGTCACGAATACCTCCGGCGTGGTCTGCCGCGGAGCCGCCGAAACGGAACTCCGCCTTCAGTTCCTTCCTCACTATTCCGACCGGGTAGGTGGGGAAGCCATGGCGGGACGGGGATCTCACCGGATACTCAGGGCACCGGTCGGCGCCTTCATACTCTGTTCACACTCGGGAAGCGTCCGGCAACCGTGGTTTCAGGACTTCTTTCAGGCTCTCTTCACAGGAATCTCAGGTGGAGCTCCTGGGATTCAAAGATTCAACCCATGGAAGTGGCGCAGGATGCAACGGCACTGGTGATCTCGTCGCGTACGGCCAGTGGGTGTGCGCGACATGCGGAGGAAGGCGTGCTGTGGGCGTGTCGCACATATCCAACCGGTCCGAGAAGCAGTCGGAGAGGTGGTCCCGTCGTGGGGTCCTCACCGTGCTCGGGGTGGTGCCGGCCGCCGTCCTGACCGGTTGCAGCGGTTCGGCGGGCGCCGCGGAGAGCTCGTCGTCCGGCGGTTCGTCGGCGACGGCGTCCGTGAAGGCCGCGAAGGCGCCGACCGTCACGGTCCTGCCCGCGGACGGCACCAAGAAGGCCGACTTCACGACCCCGGTCACGGTCGGCGTGACCGACGGCACCCTCGCCGCGGTGAAGGTGACCGGCAACGACGGCTCCACGCTGGCCGGGACGTTCAACGACGCGAAGACGAAGTGGACGTCCGCGAAGAACCCGTACTCGGGCACGAAGTACACGGTCGCGGCACAGGCGCAGGGCGCCGCCGCGAAGACGGTGACCTTCACCACGAAGTCGCCCGGCGAGACCTTCGTCGGCTACTTCACCCCCGAGGCGAACTCCACCTCCGGCGTCGGCATGCCCGTGTCGATCAACTTCACGCACGCGGTCAAGGACCGGTCCACCGTCCAGAAGGCGATCACGGTCACCGCCGAACCCGCCGTCGAGGTCGTCGGCCACTGGTTCAGCGACACCCGGCTCGACTTCCGCCCCGAGACGTACTGGGCGGCCGGCACGAAGATCACCCTCAGCCTGCGCCTGAAGGACATCGAGGGCCAGGACGGCATCTACGGCGTCCAGTCCAAGGACGTCACCTTCGACATCGGCCGCGAGCAGATCAGCACGGTCGACCTGTCCAGCAAGGAGATGACCGTCAAGCGGGACGGCACGACCCTCGCGACCTACCCGGTCAGCGGCGGCAACGCCCAGCACACCACCTGGTCCGGGATCATGGTGATCAGCGAGCGGTTCAAGCAGACCCGCATGGAGTCCTCGACGGTCGGGCTCGGCGACGAGTACGACATCTCCGACGTCCCGCACGCCCAGCGTCTCACCACCTCCGGCACGTTCGTGCACGGCAACTACTGGGCGTCCACGTCGGTGTTCGGCAGCGAGAACACCAGCCACGGCTGCGTCGGCCTGCACGACGCGAAGGGCGCGAACAACACGTCGGTGGCGGGCTACAAGTTCTACGACAGCTCGATGCTCGGTGACGTCGTCATCGTGAAGAACTCCGGCGAGAAGACCGTGGCGGCGGACAACGGCCTCAACGGCTGGAACCTGTCCTGGGCGGACTGGAAGGCGGGGAGCGCGGTCTAGGGCCCGCCACCCCGGGAGGCGGATCGGAAACCTCCGCTTTCACCGGATTCATCGCCTGAACTCCCGCACAGCGAAAGGACTTTCCCGGCTTCACCTCTTGACGCCCGGAGTGGCTGAGAGCACATTGACCGCGCACCCACTGCGTGAGAGCGCTCTCAGGCAGGCACAGCACCCGCACCCCCACTCCGTATCCGAGAGGCACCGATGAGTGAACCCTCCGGCACGCAGCGCAGACCCCGTCCCCTACGGCGTGTCCTGATCGCCGTCCTCAGCACCCTCGGCCTGGCGGCCGCCACCGCCACGGCCTTCACCCTGCCCGCGAACGCGTCCGCGCCCACGCCCCCGTCGGGCTGGACGCAGGTCTTCCTGGACGACTTCAACGGCTCCGCGGGCACCGGTGTCTCCACCACCAACTGGCAGTACGACACCGGGACCTCGTATCCGGGCGGGGCCGCCAACTGGGGCACCGGCGAGGTCGAGACGATGACTTCCTCCGCCAACAACGTGGCCCTCGACGGCAACGGCAACCTGCTGATCACCCCGCGCCGGGACGCCTCCGGCAACTGGACCTCGGGCCGGATCGAGACCAACCGCACCGACTTCCAGCCACCGGCCGGCGGGAAGCTCCGCGTCGAGGCCCGTATCCAACTCCCCAACGTCACCGGCTCGTCGGCGCTCGGCTACTGGCCCGCGTTCTGGATGCTGGGCGCGCCGTACCGGGGCAACTACCAGAACTGGCCCAGCGTGGGCGAGTTGGACATCATGGAGAACGTCCAGGGTCTCAACACCGACTGGTCCACGGTGCATTGCGGTACCAGCCCGGGCGGTCCGTGCAACGAGACGACCGGCATCGGCGGTTCGACGGCGTGCACGGGCACGACCTGCCAGGCGGGCTTCCACACGTACGCGATGGAGTGGGACCGTTCCACGAGCCCCGAGCAGATCCGCTACTACCTCGACGGCGTCAACTTCGAGACGGTGAACTCCAGTCAGGTCGACGCGACGACCTGGGCCAACGCGACGAACCACGGCTTCTTCATCATCCTGAACGTAGCGATGGGCGGCGGCTTCCCGGACGCGTTCGGCGGCGGCCCCACCAGCGCCACCGACCCGAACCACCCGATGACGGTGGACTACGTCCAGGTGCTCTCGTCCACGGGCGGTGGGAGCGGTACCACGACCCCGCCGACCGGCAGCCGTGACGCCTACAGCGCCATCCAGGCCGAGTCCTACGACAGTCAGTCCGGCACCATCGCCGAGACCACCACGGACACCGGCGGCGGCCAGGACATCGGCTCGATAGCCAACGGCGACTGGGCCCTCTACAAGGGCGTCAACTTCGGCTCCACGGCGGCCACCCAGTTCTACGCCCGGGTCGCGAGCGGCGCCGCGACCGGCGTCAGCGGCCTGGTCCAGGTCCGCCTCGACAGCCCCACCGCGACCCCGGTCGGCAGCTTCGCGCTGGCCAACACCGGGGGCTGGCAGTCATGGAAGACGGTACCGGCCAACATCAGCTCGGTCACCGGCACCCATGACGTCTATCTCACCTTCACCAGCGGCCAGCCGGCGGACTTCGTGAACGTGAACTGGTTCGACTTCGGTCACTGACCTCAGGACTCCGGTCGGTTCACGCCCGGAAGCGCCGAAGGATGCCCGGTCTGGTTCTTCCCTCGGCCCTGCCACTGCCTTCCTGCCGCACCGAGATCCGGTCGACGGGCAGGACGTCCAGACCGTGCACCCTTCCGGCGTCGACGAGGACCACGTCGACCTGTCCCCGCAGCACGTTCCGCAGCGGGGACAGGTCGACTGCGGCCTCGTGGCTCTGGCAGGTCAGGCGCAGTTTCAGGGAATTCAGCGCGGGAAACACCGCGGCGACATCCGGAATCCGCTCGCCGACCAGGACCCCCTCCACCTCCAGTGAGGTGACCTGACGCAGCGGCACCGCCGGAAGCGGGATGCCGTACGGCGAGGTGAGGGTGAGGGACGTGAGGTTCGCGACCCCCGCGAGGAAGCCGAGGTCCACGCCGCCGGGCAGGCGGTGAAGGGCGAGTTCCTCGGCCGGGCTCTCGGCGAGGGCCGTCAGGTCCCTGATCACGTCGCACGACTCGATGGTGAGCCGGTGCAGTCGGCTCAGCGGCGCCAGCGAGGGCAGGATGAAGGAGACCGTCGTAGCGGCCTCGACGGACAGTGAGTGAACGCCCAGCGGCGCGATCGCGCCGACCACGTCGGCCGTGAGGATCTGGCCTCTGAGCGAGAGGTGAGGGACGCGGCCGAGGGCATCGAGGCAGGCGATCTGCTCCGGGCCGGACAGGTGGAGGGTCAGGTCGTCGACGGGAAGACCGGCCAGGATCTCCTCGGCGAAGGAACGGGCGTCGAAGTAGGGCCAGGACAGGGCGACTTCCTGCCGTACACCGCGGTCGGCGACGCGGGTGAAGGGGGCCAGTCGGTCCAGCGCGGCCTCCCCTCCGATCCGGGCGATGGTCATCACCGTCGCACGTGCCTGGTCGGACGTCAGCTTCCCGGGGCCGGGCAGCAGATCGAGGACGATGTCCCCCGCGGTGGCGAGCTGCTCCGCGTCCGCCGGTGTGTCGGGAGGTATCAGGGCCGAGGCGCGGAGAGCGACGGCCGCTCGGACGGCCGGGTCGAGGGTGGTGGCATGGTCCAGTGCCGCGGCGGCGAGAAGGTGATAGCGGCGGCGCAGCTTCGGGTCGACGGTCTGGTCGCCCAGCTGAATCAACTTGCGCAGGAGATAGGCACGTTCACCGTCCCGGGCGTGACCGACCGCGAGCCGTATCACGTCCTCCCACTGATCGTCGCGCCCCGACTCTGCGAGCAGGTCGAGGTCCTCCGCCTCCACGGCCGCTTTGGCTCCGAGGTAGTCCTGAAAGGTGCGGTGGATGAAGTCCACCATCCCGACCGACGGCTCCCTCAGCAGTCCGCTGCGCAGCAGTAGGTGACGGAAGACGTCCTCCGCTCGATCCGGCCGCGCCATGTCCGGCATGGCCGGGAGTTTCTCGCGGATGATGCGCACCGCGGTGGTCTGCGCCGCCTCGGAACGCCCGTTGCGGATCAGCCAGTACGCGATCCGCTGCAACAGCTGGACCAGTGCCTCCTCGGTGGGCGCGAGACCCTGTGGCACGGGGATCGCGCGTTCCTTGTCACGTCGTACGAGCAGCATGGTGAGCGCGGCGGCATAGAGCTCCATGCGGCGCACCGGGAGGTGGGTGAGGCGGTCGCGGTGCAGGGCGCAGATGAGGGCGCACATCAGCGGGTTGGTGGCCAGCCGGTACAGGTCGTGCTTCTGGCGGAGATTCACCCGCAGGGCGTCCCGGAGGCGTTCGACCGTGAGCTGTTCGTCGGGTTCGTCCACCGTCGTCAGGATCGCTTCGTGCCAGCGGTGGACGAAACGGTCGACGTCGTGACGACTCATCGGGAGCAGGTTGAACTCGGCGAAGTCGACCTCCGCGAGCCAGTGGACGTCCACTGCGGAAGGCCGGGAGGTGACGAGGAAGAACGTCCTCGGGTAGAGGTCGACGAGGTCGAGCAACCAGCGTCGCACGCCTGGCCGTTCGCTCTCGGACACCTCGTCAACTCCGTCGATCAGCACCATGCCCCGGCCGCCGCGGAGCACTCGATCGACCCAGTGCTCGGGCTGCAGTCCGTGCAGGACGTTGCCGACGGCGCCGAGGAAGTCCTCGGGAAGCGGCAGCCCCGAATCCAGCGCGCGCAACGGGAGCACGAAGGGCACACGGCCACGCAGTGCGGCCAGTTCGTCGGGAAACGAGTTCTGTGCGGCGGAGACGGCGAGCCACTGCATCAGAGTGGTCTTGCCGGATCCCGCGAGACCGCGCAGCAACGCACGTGTGCAGCCGGAGAGGGCCTCCTCGACCCGTCGGCGGTTGGCGGAGGGCGATCCGCCGTCACGCTGCGAGGCCATTTCCAGGTTCAGATAGGCGGTGTCCAGAGGCCAGCGGGCGCGGCCCGGGTCGCTGAGGTCGAGGCCGAAGATGTTGAGCTTGCCGTACTTGCGCTCGATGTGGGCGAGATAGCGGGTCTCGAACTCCTCGTCCGCGCTGCCGGGCCGGGGGAACCGGTCCACCAGCGCGTCCAGCAGGCGGAGTGTCTCGTCGAGCAGGCGCGTCTGCGCCACCTGTGCGCGGGCGACGAAGGTCGAGCGCTGAGTGAAGAAGTGCAGGATGTGCAGGCAGCTCAGGTCCACCAGGCTCGCGTGGAGGGCGGTGGCATCGGCCGTGAGGTCCCGAGTGGCGTCCGGGCGGGCGGAGGTCAGACGCCGGGCCAGTTCCGTATGGCCGAGCCGGACGGCCTGGACGTCGTCCATGTCCAGGTCGCCGAGTGCTCCGAGTGTCGCGGCCAGGGCGTCCGCCAGTGCTTCGCGCTCGTCGGAGGCCACCGGGGGTTCGTGCGGGTTCGCCTCGACCGCCGCCGTCACGAGTTCCCTGGCGATCTTCCACATGTCGAGGTTGTTCAGACTGCGTTTCTCGCCCCAGCTCACCAGGCGCGCCATACGCACCGGTCGGTCGACAAGTCCCGCGCCCGGGCTCTCCTTGACGAGAAGCCTGGCGATGATCGGGCGCGCCACCGAAGAGGCGATGCGGGCGGTCGTACCGATACTGGCCGGATCCATCGGGCCCCCCGAGCCGACGTCACGGGGACCGCGTCCCCCTCACAACGCTCCCTGGATCATAGGGAGTCGGGGCCGTCGCGAGCAGCGGAACGGTCAGGTCCGTACGCCCCTCACCGCAACTCCGCCCGAAACCCCGCCGGTGTCACATCCGTGTGCTGCTGGAAGAACTTGGAGAAGTTCGCCGCGTCGGGGAAGCCAACTGCCGCCCCGACACGGCCGATCGGCAGGTCCGTGTGGGCCAACAGCCGTTTCGCCTCCAGGACGACGCGCTTGTCGATGAAGCCCTTGGGGGTCTCGCCGGTCGCGGCGCGGACCGCGCGGACGAGGGTGCGGCGGGAGTAGCCGAGGGCGTCGGCGTAGGCGCTGACGCTGTGGTTGGTGGCGAAGCCCTTCTCGACGGCGTTGCGGAAGAGCGTGAACGTCGTGTCGGCCTGCCGGGCGGCGTCTTCCGCCGAGCTCGCTGCCAGGTGGGCCAGGCGCAGCAGGAACGCCGTCAGGGAGTGCCGTAGGACCGAGGTGTGCAGGGTGAGCGGGAGGGTCTCGGTGTCCTCGTACTCGCGCTGGAGCTGGCCCAGGGAGGCGCGCAGTGCGGCGAGGCGGGGTTCGTCGGGGTGCAGGACGGGTGGGAGGTCGTAGCGGTAGAGGCCCGTCGCCTCGACCGTGGCGCGCGGGAGGAAGCCGGGCTGCATGGTCAGGACGGTGCCGTGGTACTCGTCGAACCGCGAGAAGCGGTGGACCTGGCCGGGGCGGATCCACAGGACGTCGCCGGCGCTCACCTCGCACTCGGCGAAGTCGATCATGTGGCGGACCGGGCCGCCGGAGAAGAGCATCACCACATGGAAGTCGATGCGGTGGACGCGGTGCAGGGGTGCGTCGGCGTGCCAGGCGCGGTCGGTGCCCATCGGGCCGACCTGCATGCCCACACCGCAGACACTCAGATCGACAGGGAAGGGAAACGTTCTGATCACGTCGCCGTCACCGCCGACGTCTTGGATAGTTCTGTCCGTCATGTCCTTCTCGTGTCGCCTCAGCGCTGATACCGGTGTCCCACTTTCACCACAGGCTGGCACACCGACACCTTCCCTCGTAAAAGTCAGACTTTTAGATTTGAAGACGTCCGAGCAGTTCTTCCGCTCTTACCGAGGACTTCTTGAAGATGAACGCGCACACACCTGACAGCTTCGAGTGGACCGATCTCGACCGTCGAGCCGTCGACACCGCCCGTGTTCTGGCCGCTGACGCGGTGCAGAAGGTCGGCAACGGCCACCCAGGCACCGCGATGGCCCTGGCTCCCGCCGCGTACACGATCTTTCAGAAGGTGATGCGTCACGACCCCGCGGATCCCGAGTGGACCGGCCGTGACCGCTTCGTCCTCTCCCCCGGCCACACCTCGCTGACGCTGTACACGCAGCTGTACCTCGCCGGGTACGAGCTGGAGCTGGACGACCTGAAGGCGTTCCGCACGCACGGGTCGAAGACGCCTGGTCACCCCGAGTACGGGCACACGGCCGGTGTGGAGACCACGACAGGACCGCTCGGACAGGGTGTCGCCAACGCGGTGGGCATGGCGATGGCCGCCCGCTACGAGCGCGGCCTGTTCGACCCCGAGGCCCCCGAGGGCGAGTCGCCCTTCGACCACACCGTCTGGGCGATCGTCTCCGACGGCGACCTGGAGGAGGGCATCTCCGCCGAGGCCTCCTCCCTCGCCGGCCACCAGCAGCTCGGCAACCTCGTCTTCGTCTACGACGACAACCACATCTCCATCGAGGGCGACACCGCGACCGCCTTCTCCGAGGACGTCCTGAAGCGCTACGAGGCCTACGGCTGGCACACCCAGCGCATCGAGCCCGCCGCCGACGGCGACATCGACCCGCACGCGCTGTACACGGCGCTGAAGGCGGCGCAGGCCGAGACCGGGCGCCCCTCGATCATCGCGATGCGCACGATCATCGCTTGGCCCGCTCCAAACGCCCAGAACACCGAGGCCGCCCACGGCTCCGCACTCGGCGCAGACGAGATCGCCGCCACCAAGCGCGTCCTCGGCTTCGACCCCGAGAAGTCCTTCGAGGTCGCCGACGAGGTCATCGCCCACAGCCGTCAGGCACTGGACCGGGGCGCCGAGGCGCACTCCGCGTGGGACAAGCAGCTCGACAAGTGGCGCGGCGCCCAGCCCGAGCGCGCGAAGCTCTTCGACCGGATCGTCGCCGGTCAGCTCCCCGAGGGCTGGGAGCAGTCCCTGCCGGTCTTCGAGGAGGGTTCCTCCGTCGCCACCCGCGCCGCCTCCGGCAAGGTCCTCCAGGCGCTTGGACCGGTCCTGCCCGAGCTGTGGGGCGGCTCCGCCGACCTGGCCGGCTCGAACAACACCACCATCGACAAGACCTCGTCCTTCCTCCCGAAGGACAACCCGCTGCCGGAGGCCGACCCGTACGGCCGTACGATCCACTTCGGTATTCGCGAGCACTCGATGGCGGCCGAGATGAACGGCATCGCCCTGCACGGCAACACCCGTGTCTACGGCGGCACCTTCCTGGTGTTCTCCGACTACATGCGCAACGCCGTGCGCCTGTCCGCGCTGATGCAGCTCCCGGTGACGTACGTCTGGACCCACGACTCCATCGGTCTCGGCGAGGACGGCCCCACCCACCAGCCGGTCGAGCACCTCGCCTCGCTGCGCGCCATCCCGGGCCTGAACATCGTCCGTCCGGCCGACGCCAACGAGACCTCGATCGCCTGGGCCGAGATCCTCAAGCGGCACGCCACCCACCCCGCCCCGCACGGCCTCGCGCTGACCCGCCAGGGTGTGCCGACCTACGCGCCCAACTCCGATGCGGCGCGCGGCGGTTACGTCCTCAAGGACTCCTCCACCGGGACCCCGGACGTCGTGCTCATCGCGACCGGTTCGGAAGTGCACCTCGCCGTCGAGGCGCGGGAGCGGCTGGAGGCCGAGGGCGTGGGCACCCGGGTGGTGTCGATGCCGTCCGTGGAGTGGTTCGAGGAGCAGTCGCGCGAGTACCGCGACAGCGTCCTTCCGCCGTCCGTGAAGGCCCGCGTTGCGGTCGAGGCCGGGATCGGTCTCACGTGGTACCGGTTCGTGGGTGACGCAGGACGCATCGTCTCCCTCGAACACTTCGGCGCCTCCGCCGATGCCAAGACCCTGTTCGCCGAGTTCGGTTTCACCGCCGAGAACGTCGCCGCAGCGGCCAAGGAATCCCTTGCCGCCGCGCGCGGTTGATCCGATCGCCAGAAAGAAGATGATCACAGTGACCGAAGTGACCGCCACCGCGGGAGCTCTCAAGCGCCTGTCCGACGAGGGCGTCTCCATCTGGCTGGACGACCTGTCGCGCAAGCGGATCGAGTCCGGCAACCTCGCCGAACTCGTCGACACCAGGAACGTCGTCGGTGTCACCACCAACCCGTCGATCTTCCAGGCCGCCATCGGCTCCGGCGAGGGCTACGAGGAGCAGCTCGCCGACCTGGCCGTGCGTGCGGTGACGGTCGAAGAGGCCGTACGGATGATGACCACCGCCGACGTCCGCGCCGCCGCAGACATCCTGCGCCCGGTCTACGACGCGACCGGCGGCCGGGACGGCCGGGTGTCGATCGAGGTCGATCCGCGGCTCGCCCACAACACGGCGGCGACCATCGCCGAGGCCAAGCAGCTCTCCTGGCTGGTGGACCGTTCCAACGTGATGATCAAGATCCCGGCGACGAAGGCCGGTCTCCCGGCCATCACCGAGGTCATCGGCGAGGGCATCAGCGTCAACGTCACGCTGATCTTCTCCCTGGAGCGCTACCGCGAGGTCATGGACGCCTACCTGGCCGGCCTGGAGAAGGCGAAGGCCGCGGGCATCGACCTGGCGACCATCCACTCCGTGGCCTCCTTCTTCGTCTCCCGCGTCGACTCCGAGATCGACAAGCGCCTCACCGCGATCGGCACGGACGAGGCCCTCGCCCTGAAGGGCAAGGCGGCGCTCGCCAACGCGCGGCTCGCGTACGAGGCTTACGAAGAGGTCTTCTCCTCGGCCCGTTGGACCGTTCTGGCGGGTGCGAAGGCCAACAAGCAGCGCCCCCTGTGGGCCTCGACCGGCGTGAAGGACCCGTCCTACAAGGACACCCTGTACGTCGACGAGCTGGTCGCGCCCGGCACGGTCAACACCATGCCGGAGGCGACGCTGAACGCCACCGCCGACCACGGTGACATCCACGGCGACACGGTGACCGGCGGCTACGCGCAGGCCCGCGCCGACCTGGACGCCGTAGAGCGGCTGGGGATCTCGTACGACGTCGTCGTCAAGCAGCTGGAGGACGAGGGCGTCGCCAAGTTCGAGGTGGCCTGGCAGGACCTGCTGGGCGCCATCGCGAAGTCGCTGAGCAGCAAGGGGGTCGACGGGGAATGACCGAGGAACTTCCCGAAACGAAACCGGCCGAGGCGGCCGAAGCAGCCGTGCAGGAACTGACCGTCGAAGAACTCACCGACGCGCTGGCCGCCGGCTGGGACAACCCGCTGCGTGACCCCCGCGACCGCCGGCTCCCCCGCATCGCGGGCCCGTCCGGGCTGGTCATCTTCGGGGTCACCGGTGACCTGTCCCGCAAGAAGCTGATGCCGGCCGTCTACGACCTGGCCAACCGCGGCATGCTGCCGCCGGGCTTCTCGCTCGTCGGGTTCGCCCGGCGGGACTGGGAGGACCAGGACTTCGCGCAGGTGGTGCACGACTCGGTGCGCGAGCACTCCCGGACCGAGTTCCGCGAGGAGGTCTGGCAGCAGCTCGCCGAGGGCATGCGGTTCATCCCGGGCGACTTCGACGACGACACCGCGTTCAAGCAACTGCGCGCCGCCGTAGACGAGTTGGACACGTCTCGGGGTACCAGCGGCAACTACGCGTTCTACCTCTCCGTACCGCCGAAGTTCTTCCCGAAGGTCGTCCAGCAGCTGAAGAAGCACGGTCTGGCGACGGCCGCCGAGGGTTCCTGGCGGCGCGCGGTCATCGAGAAGCCGTTCGGGCGCGACCTGAAGAGCGCGCGTGAGCTGAACAAGATCGTGCACGAGGTGTTCGACCCGGACCAGGTGTTCCGCATCGACCACTACCTCGGCAAGGAGACGGTCCAGAACATCCTGGCGCTGCGCTTCGCCAACCAGATGTACGAGCCGATCTGGAACCGGTCCTACGTCGACCACATCCAGATCACGATGGCCGAGGACATCGGCATCGGCGGGCGCGCCGGGTACTACGACGGCATCGGTTCGGCCCGCGACGTCATCCAGAACCACCTCCTGCAGCTGATGGCGCTGACCGCCATGGAGGAGCCGATCGCCTTCGACGAGGAGGCGCTGCTCACCGAGAAGCTCAAGGTGCTCAAGTCGGTACGGCTGCCCCAGGAGTTGGGCGAGCACACGGTGTTCGGGCAGTACGCGGAGGGCTGGCAGGGCGGCGAGAAGGTCGTCGGCTACCTCCAGGAGGACGGCATCGACCCGCAGTCGAAGACCGACACCTACGCGGCCGTCAAGTTGGAGGTGGACAACCGCCGTTGGGCGGGCATCCCCTTCTACCTGCGCACCGGCAAGCGGCTCGGGCGGCGCGTGACGGAGATCGCGGTCGTCTTCAAGCGCGCCCCGCACTCCCCCTTCGACTCCAGCGCCACCGAGGAGCTGGGCCAGAACGCGATCGTCATCCGCGTCCAGCCCGACGAGGGCATGACGGTCCGGTTCGGCTCCAAGGTGCCGGGCACCTCGATGGAGATCCGGGACGTGTCCATGGACTTCGCCTACGGCGAGTCGTTCACGGAGTCGAGCCCGGAGGCGTACGAGCGGCTCATCCTGGATGTGCTGCTCGGCGACGCCAACCTGTTCCCGCGCCACCAGGAAGTGGAAGAGTCCTGGAAGATCCTCGACCCGATCGAGGAGTACTGGGCACAGAACGGCAGGCCCGCGCAGTACTCCTCGGGCAGTTGGGGTCCCGAGGAGGCGGACGAGATGCTCGCACGAGACGGACGGAGCTGGCGCAGGCCATGAAGATCGACCTGAGCGACACCACGGCAAGCAAGATCAACAAGGCGCTCGTGCAGGGTCGCCGCGACATCGGCACCCCTGCCGTGGGCATGGTCCTGACGATGGTCATCGTCACGGACGAGGAGAACGCCTACGACTCGATCAAGGCGGCCGAGGAGGCCTCGCACGAGCACCCCTCGCGCACCCTGGTCGTCATCAAGCGGCACGCCCGCACCCCGCGGGACCGTACCAACTCGCACCTCGACGCCGAGGTCCGGGTGGGCGCCGACGCCGGCACCGGCGAGACGGTCGTGCTGCGGACCTACGGCGAGGTGTCCGACCACGCCGACTCCGTGGTGCTGCCGCTGCTGCTGCCGGACGCGCCGGTCGTCGTGTGGTGGCCGGGGGACGCCCCCGAGATCCCGGCGAAGGACCCGCTGGGCGCCCTCGCCCAGCGCCGGATCACCGACCTGTACGCGGCGGCGAACCCGCTGGAGGCGCTGGACGCCCGCGCCCACGCCTACGCGCCCGGCGACACCGACCTCGCCTGGACCCGGCTGACGCCGTGGCGTTCGATGCTGGCGGCGGCCCTCGACCAGGCCAAGTCCAAGATCACCTCCGGTGCGGTGGAGAGCGAGGCCGACAACCCGGCCGCCGAGCTGCTGGCCCGCTGGCTGGAGGCCCGCCTCAAGGTGAAGATCGACCGCGTGGTCACCGCGGGACCGGTCATCACGGCCGTCCGGCTGGGCACCGGCGCCGGCGAGGTCGTCATCGACCGTCCCGAGGGCCCGCTGGCCACCCTGACCCTGCCCGGGCAGCCGTCCCGCACCCTCGCGCTGAAGGTCCGCACGACCTCCGAACTGATCGCCGAGGAGCTGCGGCGCCTCGACGCCGACGAGATGTACGCCATCGCCCTCCGGGCCGAGGGCACCAAGGAGACCCCTTCTCATGTCTGACTCCCCCAAGCTCACCCGGCGACCGGAGTGGGCCGCGCTGGAGGACCACCGCGCGGATCAACTGCAGCCGCAGTTGCGTGAGTTGTTCGCGGCGGACCCGGGGCGCGCGGAGCGGTACGTCGTCACCGTCGGCGATCTGCGCATCGACTACTCCAAGCATCTGATCACGGACGAGACCCTCGCCCTGCTCCAGGAACTGGCCACCGCCACCGGCGTGTTCGGCCTCCGCGACGCCATGTTCCGCGGCGAGAAGATCAACGTCACCGAGGACCGCGCGGTCCTGCACACCGCCCTGCGCGCCCCGCGCGACGCGGTGATCGAGGTCGACGGCGAGAACGTCGTGCCCCAGGTCCACGCCGTGCTCGACAAGATGGCCGGCTTCGCGGACCGCGTCCGCTCCGGCGAGTGGACCGGCCACACGGGTCGTCGTATCCGCAATGTCGTCAACATCGGTATCGGCGGCTCCGACCTCGGTCCCGCGATGGCGTACGAGGCGCTCCGCGCGTTCACCGACCGCTCGTTGACGGTCCGCTTCGTGTCGAACGTGGACGGCGCCGACCTGCACGAGGCGACCCACGACCTGGACCCGGCCGAGACGCTCTTCATCGTCGCGTCCAAGACCTTCACCACGATCGAGACGATCACCAACGCGACGTCCGCCCGGACGTGGCTCCTTGAGGGTCTCGGCGGTGACGACAAGGCGGTCGCGAAGCACTTCGTGGCGTTGTCGACGAACGCCGGGAAGGTGTCGGACTTCGGCATCGACACGGACAACATGTTCGAGTTCTGGGACTGGGTCGGCGGCCGCTACTCCTTCGACTCGGCGATCGGTCTCTCCCTGATGATCGCCATCGGCCCGGACCGCTTCCGCGAGATGCTCGACGGCTTCCACCTCGTCGACGAGCACTTCCGCACCGCACCCGCCGAGTCCAACGCACCTTTGCTGCTCGGCCTGTTGGGCGTCTGGTACGGCAACTTCTTCGACGCGCAGTCGCACGCGGTGCTGCCGTACTCGCACTATCTCTCCAAGTTCACCGCCTACTTGCAGCAGCTGGACATGGAGTCCAACGGCAAGTCCGTGGACCGGGACGGGAATCCGGTGGAGTGGCAGACCGGCCCGGTGGTCTGGGGCACGCCCGGCACGAACGGGCAGCACGCGTACTACCAACTCATCCACCAGGGCACGAAGTTGATCCCGGCGGACTTCATCGGCTTCGTCAACCCGGTCGACGAGTTGAGTGAAGGCCTCAAGGCGCAGCACGACCTGTTGATGGCCAACTTCTTCGCGCAGACACAGGCGTTGGGCTTCGGCAAGACACCGGACGAGGTGCGCGCGGAGGGCGTGCCCGAGGAACTGGTGCCGCACAAGACGTTCAAGGGCAACCACCCCACGACGACGATCCTGGCCCGCGAGCTGACCCCGTCCGTGCTCGGGCAGTTGATCGCGCTCTACGAGCACAAGGTGTTCGTGCAGGGCGCGGTCTGGAACATCGACTCCTTCGACCAGTGGGGCGTCGAGCTGGGCAAGGTCCTCGCCAAGCGCGTCGAACCCGCCCTCACCGAGGGCGCCGACGTACCCGGCCTCGACCCCTCCACCGCCGCTCTCGTGGCGACCTACCGGACGCTCCGTAATTCCCAGGATTCTCAGGAAGTGAACTGACATGCAGCTCGGACTGATCGGCCTCGGCAAGATGGGCGGCAACATGCGCGAGCGCATCCGCCGCGCGGGCCACACCGTCATCGGCTACGACCGCAACCCCGAAGTGACCGACGTCGAGAGCCTCGCCGAACTGGTCGACAAGCTCGAAGCGCCGCGCACGGTATGGGTGATGGTCCCGGCCGGCGCCCCGACCCAGTCGGTCGTCGACGAGCTGGGCGAGCTGCTCCAGCCCGGCGACGTCATCGTGGACGGCGGCAACTCCCGCTGGACGGACGACGAGAAGCACGCCGAGGAGCTGGGCGCCAAGGGCATCGGCTTCGTCGACGCGGGTGTCTCCGGCGGCGTGTGGGGCCTGAAGAACGGCTACGCGCTGATGGTCGGCGGCGACGCCGAGAACATCGCGAAGGTGCAGCCGATCTTCGACGCCCTCAAGCCCGAGGGCGAGTTCGGCTTCGTCCACGCCGGCAAGGTGGGCGCCGGGCACTTCTCCAAGATGGTTCACAACGGCATCGAGTACGCCATGATGCAGGCGTACGCCGAGGGTTGGGAACTGCTGGAGAAGGTTCACTCCGTCACGGACGTGCGGGAGGTGTTCCGCTCCTGGCAGGAGGGCACCGTCATCCGCTCGTGGCTGCTCGACCTCGCAGTCAACGCCCTTGACGGCGATGAGCACTTGGACAAGCTGCGCGGTTTCGCGGAGGACTCCGGCGAGGGCCGGTGGACCGTCGAGGCGGCCATCGACAACGCGGTGCCGCTGCCCGCGATCACGGCGTCCCTGTTCGCGCGGTTCGCCTCGCGTCAGGACGACTCGCCGCAGATGAAGATGATCGCGGCGCTGCGCAACCAGTTCGGCGGCCACGCCGTCGAGTCCAAGTAGGCGCGCCGTGGGGGATCTTCTGCTGGTCCGCCACGGCGAGACGGAGTGGAGCGTGTCGGGCCAGCACACCAGCTGGACCGACCTGCCCCTCACCCAGCACGGCGAGGAACAGGCCAAGTCCCTCGCTCCGCTCCTCTCGGACCGGACCTTCGCGCTCGCACTGACCAGCCCGCTCGACCGTGCGATACGCACCGCCGAACTCGCGGGCATCACCGGGGCCGTACCCGACCCCGACCTGCACGAGTGGGACTACGGCGCCTACGAGGGCGTCACCACCGCCGACATCCACCGCACCCGCCCCGACTGGTACTTGTGGACCGACGGCGTGCCGCCGGGCCCGGCCGGACACCCGGGCGAGTCCCCGGACGAGATCAGTGCCCGGGCCGACCGGGTCCTGAAGCGGGTGGACACCGCACTCGTGGACGGTGACGTGATCCTCGTGGCCCACGCCCACTTCCTGCGGGTGCTCACCGCCCGCCGACTGGGCCTGACGGCGGCGGACGGCCGCCTGTTCCAACTGGCTACCGGCACGGTCAGCCGCCTGTCCACCGAGCACGACCGCCCGGTGATCGCGGAGTGGAACACCCGACCGTAACGGCACAACTCCCCGGCCCGGACCGTACGTTGACGTGCGGTCCGGGCCGTTGTCGTCCCCTGTGCCCGCGGCCTCCGCGCGGCTAGAGTCCCGCTTGATGGAGATCAACGATCTGACACCGGCCGAGGAACAGGTGTGGCGGGCCTTCCCGTTGGGCGAGTCCGTGGACTTCCTTACGACGGAGGACGAGGACGTCGCCCTCGGCGCCGACTGGGGGCCCGAACGGACCGTGCGCGCCGAGGTGTTGCGGGCGTTGCTGCTCAACGGGCCGCAGGAAGCAGGGGAAATAGCCTCGCTGAGTCTGGCGGGCGCCCGGATCGTCGGCAGACTCGATCTGCAGTACGCGACGATCGACCACCCCGTCCGGCTGCGGAACTGCTACTTCGACGAGGTGCCCCGCTTCTACGCCTCCCGGCTGTGTGAACTCAACCTCAGCGAGTCGGTGTTGCCGGGTCTCACCGCCCACGCGATGCGGGTGGACGGCGTGCTGCGGATGACACGGTCCCGGTTCCGCGGGGTGGTGCGGCTCGCCGGGGCGAAGATCACCGGAAGCCTGTACATGGAGAGCGCGGAGATCATCGCCCCGGACGCGGAGCAGCCGGTGCTCCAGCTCAATCAGGCGGCCGTCGGCGACGATCTCCGGGCGGCCGGACTGCGCACGCAGGGTCAGATACGCCTCAGTGGCGCGAGCGTCGCCGGATCGGTCGACCTCAGCACGGCGCACCTCTCCAACCCCGGGGACTCCGCCGTCGACGCCGAGATCCTCACCGTCGAGGGCAACGTCCTCGTCCGGGAAGCCCACGTGGACGGCTGGATCGGCCTGCGCGGCGCCCGGATCGCGGGCCGCCTGGACCTGTCGTACTCGACCCTGTCCAATCCCGGCGGCCCCGTGCTGCTGGCGAGCAGTACCACCATGGGGGAACTCTGGCTGCGCGAGAGCCCGCCCATCAACGGTGGGGTCGTGCTGCGCAGCGCCCAGATCGACGTCCTGCTGCTGGAGCCGGAGGTCCTGCCGGAGCAGGTCTTCCTCACCAGCCTCACCTACACCTCGCTCATCCCGCACGAGCCCGCCGACCGCCGGCTGACCATGCTGGAGCGCGACGGCGACGGCTATGTCCCGCACGCCTACGAGGAGTTGGCCGCCGCGTACCGCCGCGTCGGCGACGACTACGCCGCTCGCAACGTCCAACTGGCCAAGCAGCGCCGCCTGCGCGGCACCCTCCGGTGGTACTACCGGATCTGGGGCTACGCCCAGGACGCCACCGTCGGCTACGGCTTCCGCCCGCTGCGCGCCTGCGCCTGGCTGCTGTCGCTGCTGGCGATCGGCTCCCTCGCCTACGGCCTGCACCACCCGCACGCCCTCAAGGTGTCCGAGGCCCCGCACTTCAACCCGGTGTTCTACACGCTCGACCTGCTGCTCCCGGTGATCTCCTTCGGCCAGGAGGAGGCGTTCGCGCCGGACGGCTGGTACCAGTACCTCGCCTACGGCCTGATCATCACCGGCTGGATCCTGGCCACCACGGTCGTCACCGGCGTGACCCGGTCCGTCAGCCGCCAGTGAGCCGCTTCGCCGTGTGCTGGGCGGCCAGGCGCACCGGCGCGTTCTGGGCGCCGTAACCCCGGTAGCCCGGCTCGCGCTGGACCAGTTCGAAGAAGACGCGCCCGACCGTCCGGGTGTAGCAGTGCCTGAACTCGCCGCCCGCGTCCCGGTCGTAGAGGATGCCGAGGTCCTGGTACGTCTCCAACTCGCCCTCGGGGAAGGCGAATCGGGCCGCGAGGTCGTCGTAGTAGTTCGCGGGCATGCTGAGCAGTCGGCCGCCGGACTCGCGGAAGCGGCGGGCCGCGGCGACGACATCCTCGGTGGCGAGGGCGATGTGCTGGGCGTGGGCGCCGTCCTCGCTCGGGGCCGCGCCGACGCTCAGGGCGATACGGACGCTGCCGTCGGGGGTGGTGACGGCGCGGCTGCGCAGCAGGCCGTAGGGGTCGGCGACGTCGACGCTCTCCTGGGCGTGGAGCCCAAGGACGCTGCGGTGGAAGAGAGCTGCCTCGTCGAAGTGGTGCCAGGGCTGGGTGAGGGCGAGGTGGTCGATGCGCCGGACGCCTGTCCCTGCGGGCAGTTGACCGGTGGTGTCGGTGAAGTCGGCGCGCCAGCCGGGGAGTTCGTGGGTGTCCTGGGCGCAGAAGAAGAGTTCCGTGCCGTCCGGTGCGGCCACGGCGTCGAGTTGGGCGTCACCGGGTGCGCGGCGGCGGGGCAGGACCGGCGCGAGGAGTGCCTCGGCGCGGCGGGCGGCGCCCTGCGGGTCGGGTGATTCCAGGCCGATCGCCGCGAGGGCGGTGCCGTCCCGGCGTAGGGCGGGGCCGGTGTTGACCAGGATGCGGGCGTCGCCCTGCTGCCACAGGTCCACCGGTTTGCCGTGGTGGCGGGCCGTGCGGGTGAAGCCGAGGGCGCCGAGCAAAGCCGAGACGGGTTCCGCGTCGGGCGTGACGAGTTCGGCGAAGGCGATGCCCGTGGGGACGACCGGGGCGGGCAGCTCGGATACGCCGACCGTCTCCTGCAGGACCAGCAGCGAGCGCTGGGCGTCGACCGCTGTCGGGCCGGCTTCCGCTTGCCGGAACACGTCGTTGAAGATCTCCAGCGAGAGCGGGCCGTCGTAACCGGCGGTCAGCACGTGCCGTACGAGTCCGGCGACGTCGAAGCCGCCCTGGCCGGGGAAGCAGCGGTAGTGGCGGCTCCACTGCAGGACGTCCATCGCGAGCAGCGGGGCGTCGGCGAGTTGGAGGAAGAAGATCTTCTCGCCGGGGATGTCCTCGATGCCCTTGGGGTCGGAGCCGCGCGACAGGATGTGAAAGCTGTCGAGGCAGGTGCCGAGTGCGGGGTGGTCTGCCGTCTCGACGATGCGCCAGGCGTGGTCGTACGTGCTGACGTGCCGTCCCCAGGCGAGCGCCTCGTAGGCGACGCGGACCCCGAACTCCTGGGCCAGGTCAGCGAGTTGGCTGAGCTGGGCGGCGGCTAGCGCGTCGTCGTCCTCGGCGAGCGGGGAGACGCTGGAGCAGACGAGGACGGTGTCGGTGCCGAGCCTGCGCATCAGCTCGAACTTGTGCCGGGCGCGCCGCACGTTGCGGGCGAACTCGGCCTCGGGCACCGCCTCGATGTCCCGCATCGGCTGGTAGAGATCGATGGTCAGACCGAGGTCGGCGCACCGGGCGCGGATCTCCTCGGGCGCGAGCGGGCTGGCGAGCAGGTCGTTCTCGAAGATCTCGACGCCGTCGAAGCCGGCCCGGGAGGCAGCGGTGAGCTTCTCGGTGAGGGAGCCGCTGAGGGAGACGGTGGCGATGGACGTGCGCATCGGGGTACCTCTCAATGTCGCTGCGGGCACGGTTACTTCGGTGCGGGCACGGCGCCGGCCAGTTCCGCGATGTCCGCGAGCATCCGTGCGCTGTCGGGTTCCCGGCCGGTGAACAGGCGGAACGCGTCCGCCGCCTGGAACACCGCCATGCCGCCGCCGTCGAGGGTGGCGCAGCCCAACGCGCGGGCGGTGCTCAGCAGTTGGGTCTCCAGCGGGCGGTAGACCACTTCGGCGACCCACTGCGTGGAGTGCAACAGGCTTGGGGGGAAGGGAAGTCCGGGGTGGGCGGCCATCCCGGTGGGGGTGGCGTGGACGATGCCGTCGGCGGCGGCGAGCAGGTCGGGCAGTCGGTCGGAGGTTGCGCCGACGGCGCGGCCCGGGCCGAAGTGGCGGTTCAGGGAGTCGGCGAGGGCGGCCGATCGTTCCGGCAGCGCGTCGACGACGGTGACGCGCTCGGCGCCGAGGGTGAGCGTGGCGTGCGCCACCGCCGCGCCCGCGCCGCCCGCGCCGAGCTGGACGACGCGCTCCATGGGCGCGTCGGGCAGTCCACGCGCGAAGGAGGCGGCGAAGCCGGTGACGTCCGTGTTGTGGCCGATCGCGCGGCCGTCCGCCTCGAACACGACGGTGTTGACGGCGCCCAGCGCCTCGGCCTGCGGGGCGAGCCCGTCGAGGTGCTCGATGACGAGCTGCTTGCAGGGGTGAGTGATGTTGAGCCCGTCGAAGCCCAGGTCACGGGCGGCGCGCACCAGATCGCCCACCGCTTCCGGGCCGACGCCGAGCACGTCGATGTCGATGAGCCGGTACAGATAGCGCAGCCCCTGCCGGTCGGCCTCGCGTTCGTGCAGGGCGGGGCTGAGGGACGGGCCGATGCCGGAACCGATCAGCCCGACGAGATACGAGTCGACGCGAGACGGGTCCTTGAAGACGTCGGCCACGGTGGCCCTCCTGAACGGCTCACTAATGTACGAACTAGTACGTTAGCTATATCAGGATCGCGGACCCACCGGAAGACCCCGGCCGAGAACCCGACCGCTCACCGCCGGTCCCTCCTTCTACAATCGGCCGCACACCGCGCGCACGCCCGAAGGAAGCCAAGGAACCCGATGACCAGCGTCGAAGAACCGGCACGACCGAACGGGCGCATCCGTGACGCGGCCCGCACCAAGGCCGAGATCCTCGACGTGGCGACCCACGAGTTCGCCCGGGCCGGCTACGACGGCGCCCGCGTCGACGAGATCGCCGCCCGCACCCGCACCACGAAACGGATGATCTACTACTACTTCGGCGGCAAGGAACAGCTCTTCACCGCCGTCCTGGAACGGTCCTACGGCGTGATCCGCGAGGCCGAACGCGGCCTGGACGTCGAGCACCTGGACCCGGTCGCGGCCATCCGCCGGCTCGCGGAGCTGACCTTCGACCACCACGAGCAGCACCCGGACTTCATCCGTCTGGTGTCCATCGAGAACATCCACGGCGCCGAGCACATCGCCGCCTCCGAGAAGCTCGGCAAGATCGGTTCGCCCGCCCTCGACGTGATCCGCCGCATCCTGGAGGCGGGGCAGAGCTCCGGCCTGTTCACGGCCGATGTGGACGCCGTCGACCTGCACGCGATGATCAGTTCCTTCTGCTTCTTCCGGGTCGCCAACCGGCACACCTTCGGCGCCCTGTTCGGCCGCGACCTGGTGGCTCCGGCCCGGCGCGAGCACTACCGGACGATGTTGGGCGACATGGTGATCGCCTATCTGACGGCCGAGCGGGCCGCGGACTGAACCGCGAGATCCTTCGGTACGACCCCTTGACACCCGGGAAACGTGAGCGCAACATCCGTAGCCAACCGCTACTAACTACCCAGTGGGTTAATTAGCTGGGCAGCACCCGGCATGGCCGTCCCGTCACCCCAGGGATCCGGCACTTCTCCCCCGCCGCTCACTCCGCCTACGGTGGAGTTCCCCCGAAGGAGCAAGCCGTGTCCGTCCCCGCCAAAGCCGTCGGGCAACCGAGAAAGGCCGCGACTGCCGCCTGGATCGGCAGCGCCCTGGAGTACTACGACTTCTTCATCTACGGCAGTGCCGCCGCGCTGATCTTCCCGAAGGTCTTCTTCGACGACTCGGACCCGGCGACGGCGACCCTGCTCTCCCTCGCGACCTTCGGTGTGGCCTACGCGGCCCGGCCGGTCGGCGCGCTGTTCCTCGGGCACTTCGGCGACCGGGTCGGCCGCAAGAAGATCATGATCTTCACGCTGCTGCTGATGGGCCTGTCGACGTTCCTCATCGGCTGCCTGCCCACGCGGGGCCAGGTCGGCACGCTCGCCCCGGTGCTGCTCGTGCTGTGCCGGGTGCTGCAGGGCATCTCGGCGGCGGGCGAGCAGGCGAGCGCCAGTTCCATGACGCTGGAGCACGCGCCGGCGAACCGGCGCGGCTTCTTCACCAGTTTCACCCTGGGCGGCACCCAGGGCGGCCAGCTCATCGCAACGCTCGTGTTCCTCGCCGTCGCCCAACTCCCGGACAAGCAGCTGCTGTCGTGGGGTTGGCGCGTTCCATTCTGGGCGAGCGTGCTGGTCGCGGTCGCGGGGTACTTCATCCGCCGCAACCTCCAGGAGACCCCGGCCTTCGCCGAGCAGGCGGCGACCGAGGGCGTCGTGAAACTGCCGCTCGTGGTGCTGCTGCGCGAGCACTGGGCGGACGTCCTGCGGGTGATCGCGGGTGCGCTGATCGCCTCGGTCTCGACGATCTTCACCGTGTGGGCGCTGGCGTACGCGACCAGCGACTCGGTCGGCATGTCCCGCTCGTCGATGCTGTGGGTGGGCGCGTTCGCCAACCTCGTCGCCCTCGCCGCGATCCCCCTGTGGGCCACGCTCTCCGACCGCATCGGCCGCCGCCCGGTGTATCTGATCGGCGCGGTCGGCAGCGCGATCACGATGTTCCTCTACCTCTGGGCCATCTCGACGGGCGCCTACCCGCTCATCCTGATCCTCGGCATCGTCGCTTTCGGCGTCGTCTACAGCGCCGCGAACGGCGTGTGGCCCTCCTTCTACGGCGAGATGTTCTCGACCCGGGTCCGGCTCTCGGGCATGGCCATCGGCACCCAGATCGGCTTCGCCGTGGCCGGGTTCGCGGTCACGTTCGCCGCGCAGATCGCGGGTCCGGACGGCACGGACTGGTCCTCGGTGGCGCTGTTCACGGCGGCGCTGTGCGTCCCGCCGGTGATCGCCGTGCTCACGGCTCGCGAGACCCACACGGTCCCGACGGAGCTGCTCGGCACCCGCTCACCCCGGGAGGCGTCCCAGCCGGAGACGGTGACGGCCTGACCCTCACTCCTCAAGTACCGCACCCCCGGGCTCCGTTGCCCGGGGGTTTCGGTTTCGCGGCCGTCGAGACCGGCGTGACCTCTCCCCGCGCGCGGACACCCCGTTGACAGATGACGTTTCGCGCAAGAACATCGGCCGGAACGAGCAGAAAAGAACAGCGCCGCTACCGCCGAGGGAGGGTCTCCGCGTGCCCCGGCCGATTTCAGGGGCGGCCGGGGCACGCGGGCCGGGGGCTGACTATCGTTGCCCGATCACACGTGCGAAAGGTGGTCGAGGGGCGTGGCGGGGGCCGAGGAGTGGATACGGGTGCCGGTCGGCGACGGCGCCGGGCGGTGGGCGACGCGGGGGCACAGCCGCAAGGTGCTGTTCGTCGTCCACAACGTGACCTCCGCGACCCGGCTGCTCGATGTACTGCCGCTGTTCCACGACGACTTCCGGGTGCAGCTGCTGGTGACGTGCACGGAGTCGTCGGCGTTCCGGGCGGGGGTCGCGGAGTTGCTGGCGGAAACGGGGGTGCCGGTGGTGCCCTGGGACCAGGCCGTTCAGACTCCGGTCGACTTGGCGGTGTCGGCGAGCTTCGGCGGTCAACTCCGGGCATTTTCCGGTGTATTGGCCGTGTTGTCACACGGCGTCGGATATCCTAAAAAACTGGGAACACCCAACACCCAACACCCAACACCCAACACCCAACACCCGGCAGCGAGGCGGCGGAAGCGGCGGCTCCGGTTTTCGGGTTGTCGCCGGAGTGGTTGCTCGACGAAAGCGGGCGGCCCGTCGCGGACGCGTTGGTGCTGTCGCACCCCGAGCAGTTGGAGCGGTTGCGGGCCGTCTGCCCCGAGGCCGCGCCCACGGGTGTACTGGCCGGTGATCCCTGCTGGGACCGCATGCTCGCGGCCCGCCCGTACCGGGAGCGCTACCGGCGGGCGCTCGGTGTCGGACGGGCACAGCGACTGGTGGTGCTCAACTCCACCTGGAACCCGGAATCCCTGTTCGGCGACGACATACTGCCCTCCCTGCTCCCGCGTCTGACCTCCGAACTCCCCGTCGACGAGTACCGTCTCGCCGCCGTCCTGCACCCCAACATCTGGCACGGCCACGGCCCCGGCCAGATCCGCGCCTGGCTCGACCGCGCCCGCCGCGCCGGCCTCACCCTCGTCGACCCCCTGCACGGCTGGCGCCAGGCGCTGCTCGCCGCCGACGCCGTCATCGGCGACCACGGCTCGGTCACCTACTACGCCGCCGCACTCGGCACCCCGGTCCTCCTCGGCGCCGCACCCCTCGCCTGCCTCGCCCCCGAAGCCCCGGTGCACGCCTTCGTCCGTACGGCACCCCGCCTGGACCCCGGACTCCCGCTGCGCCCCCAACTGGCCCAACTCATCGCCGCACACAGCCCGTTGCCCGACCCCGCCGCCTTCACCAGCTCCGTGCCGGGCGAGTCGGCGACCCGCCTCCGACGCCTCTTCTACGACATGATCGGCATCCCCGAACCGGACGCACCCGCGCTGCTCGAACCGCTCCCGCTCCCGCCGTTCGAGCCCGCGGCGCACACGGTCCCGCTCCAGGTGCTGACGAAGTTGTTGGGCTCGGGCGAGGTCTCGGTCGTCCGGTACGCGGGCCCGCACCCTGGGCCCGACGGCACGGGCGAGACGCACATGGCGGTGCACGAGGACACCCGTGATCAGTCCCAACTGTCCCTGGCCGACGTGGTGTTCCGCCAGGGCACGGCCGACGATCCGCGCTTCGGGTCACTCGCGCTCTGGACGACAGAGGTGCTCGCCCGGCACCCGCAGTGCGCCCTCGCCGCGTACATCACCGGCCCCGGCACCTGCACGGTCCGCACCTCGGACGACACCCTCCTGCACCTGCGCGCCGAGCCGGGCGCGGACGCCGATCCGGCGGCCTGCGCCTCGGCCCTGCACGCCTGGCTCGCGTCCGGCAAGTCACTGCACGAGGTCGTCACCCAGGGGCTGACCGTGCACACAGGAGGGGCCGTGCACCGGGTACGGGTCGTTCGCGGCTAGCCCTCGCAGCGTTCGCGCAGACTGCGCAGATACTCCAGGTGTTGCTCGGCCTTCTCGTCGCGGAGGGCGGCGGTCGCCTCGTCGATCAGAGCGCGGGCGGCCGTGAACTCGTCGCTGTTCAGGCGGGTTTCGGCGAGGTCGGTGAGGGTGCGGGCCGTGTTGTATGCCTCGCCACTGGCACGGAAGAAGGCCAGGGCGCGGTCCAGGCGCTCGACGGCCTCGGCCTGACGGCCCAGTCCGCGCAGGGCACGGCCGCGGTGGCGTTCCAACAGGGCGCGGGCGCGCGGCAGATCGGCGGCGCCCTCGTCGGCGGGACCGATGCCGTCGAGGATGCGGTACGCCTCGCCGAAGGCCGCGTACGCCTCGTCGAAGCGCCACTGGCGCAGCCGGAGCAGGCCGAGGAACTCGACGGCGGAGGCCCGGCCGCGCACATGCCCTCCCGCCCGTTCGTCCCGTGCCGCCGCGAGCGCCTCGGGTTCCGCCTCGTCCCAGCGCCGCAACTCCATCAGGCTGTGGGCGAGTTGGGCGTGCAGAGCGCCGGCGATACGGGTGCCGGGGAAGTGCGAGTCCGCCGTACGGACCCCGGCCTGCAACGCGGGCAGCAGTATGTCGTGGTGGCCGGCCTTGAGTTGGAGCGGCCAAAGGGCCTGGCCCAGCAGGACGACGGTGTCCCAGTCGCCGAACTCCTCGGCGGCGTGCACCGCTTGGACCAGGTTCGAGGCCTCGGCGGCGAGTGCGGCGACGCCCGCGCCCCGGTTCTCGTACGACAGCGGTGTGGGCGTGGCCGGGACGCGCCAGCTCTCGGGCAACGCCGCCTGAGCCGCGGCGAGTGCGAGGTGCAGATAGCCCTCGACAGTGCGGGACACGGCGGCGGAGCAGGCGGCGATGCCGTCCACGCCGGCGGCCGTGCGGGCGGCGTGCGCGCGGACGGCGGGCCGGTAGCGGTAACGGGCGTCGTCCGTGAGCTCGATGAGCAGGGCACCGGCCAACTCGTCGAGGAGCCGGGCGGCTTCGGCCTCGTCGATGTCTGCGGCGCGGGCGGCCGAGGCGGCGTCGAGGGCGGGCCAGTCGTACAGGCCGGTCAGGCGGTAGAGGCGGGCGGCGTCCGGGGCCAGCAGGCGGTACGAGTCCTCGACGGCGGAACTCACCGGGTCGTTCTCGGACCCGGCGAACGCCTCCGGCGGCAGGGGCGGTTCGGTCAGCCGGGGTGCGGCGGCGCGCAGTGCGTAGGGCGAGCCGGCGCAGCGGTCCAGTACGGCGGGCAGCGTAGCGCGGGCGGCGCTGACCGCGGGCTTGCCGACCAGCTCGGTGAGCAGCCGTTTCGCGTCCCGGCGACCCAACGGCCCGACCGGGATTCGCAGGGCGTCGAGGCCGATGAGCGGATTCCGCGCCACGACGAGGGTGACCACGTCCGGCGCCGGTGCCAGCAGCGGCTGTACCTGGGCGGCGGAGCGCGCGTGATCGAGCACGACGAGAGCGCGGCGGTCGGTCAGGGAGCACCGGAACAGGGTGGCCCGGTCGGCGATCGAGGGCGGTATGTCCTCGTCGGGCAGGCCGAGTTGGCGCAGCAGCGTGGCCAGGACCGGTTCGGGGCCGAGCGCGCGCAGGTCGGCGTAGAGCTGCCCGTCGGGGAAGCGGGCCACCTGACGTGCGCCCCAGTGGAAGGCGAGGGTGCTGGTGCCGATGCCCTCGGGACCATGGAGGAGCGCCAGCCGTGGACGGCCGTCGAAGGCGCGGGTCGCCTCCTTGTCCAGGAGTTTCAGGGCGTCCTGACGGTCCGTGAAGGAACGGGGTGCCGACGGGAGGCACTGGCGCCCCGGTCCGGTGAGAGGTTCCGGAATGCGCACACCTCGCGCGAACCGGGTCCAGGCGAGGGCGAGTTCGGGGTCACTGTGGACACGGTCGTGGACCATGCGAGCGATCGCGTTCACCTCATCGGGGGTGGCGGGTGCCGTCACCTCGCGTCCGGCGAGGCGACGGACCATCCCACCGGCCGACTCCCAGGCCAACTTGCCTGCCTCACCGGCCATCCCGGAGCCGACGGCCCCGAACACCGCACCGATGGCGCCCGTGGACAGCAGATCCATCACCTCGTGCACTCCCCCGTCGTCCGCTCACGATCAGCGGATCAACCTTAGCGCCGGTGAAGGATGGTGACGATGGGTCACCTCTGTTCGGGACGGCTCAACCCCGGTTCGCCCCCGCCGGAATCCCGTACGCCCGTTCCACCCGCAATCGCAGCACCAGCCGCCGGTCCCGCACCATCGCCGCCCGGTAGTCGTCCCAGTCCGGATGCTCGCCGAGAACATCGCGGTACAGCTTGATGAGTTCCTCGACCGTGTCGTCGTGCGGGTCGGCGGCGACCGGCGTGAGGTCGGCCGTGCCCTCGGCGACCGTGAAGGCCCAGCGGTCGGCGCTGGTCACGTGGTACGAGGCGCGGGGGTCCCGGCGCAGGTTGCGGGTCTTGGCGCGGTCGTCGGTGATCGACACGCGGATGATCCGCTCGTCGGGGTAGTAGGCGTGGCTGACGTTCGACAGCTGGGGCCGGCCGTCCTTCTTGAGGGTGACCAGTACCCCGCCGTGGCCCTCGGAGAGCAACTGGAGCAGTGCGTCCTGCGTCGCGTCGTGAGTCATGCATTCATCAACCGTGTGAAGCAGGTCACGCATTCCCCGAGCCGGGAACCAGTGAGTAGACACTGTCTACGGATCGCTGGTAGACAGTGTCTATGAGCGTGAGCGAACCAGAAGCAGGGCTACGGGACCGCCTGGTCGACGTAGGTGTGGAGCTGGTGGCCCAGGAGGGTGCGCAGGCGTTGACCCTGCGCGAGATCGCCCGGCGGGCCGGTGTCTCCCACGGCGCACCCCGCCGCTACTTCCCCACCCACCTGGAACTCCTGTCTGCCATCGCCCGACGCGGCTTCGCCGACCTGGGCGAGCGGGCGACGGAAGCCCTCGGGCAAGGCGAGGCGAGCCCCCGCGCGCAATTGACGGCGCTCGGGCACGTCTATCTGGAGTTCGCCCTCGACAACCCCGGCATGTACGAGTTGATGTTCCGTCACGATCTCCTGGAGAGCGGGCACTTGGGGCTACGGGACACCAGCCTTCCCCTGTTCGGTGTCCTGGTGGACATGGTCGGCCGGGCGCGTCCCGACGTGGACGCCCGTCTGGTCGCGGGCGCGTTGTGGGCGAACCTGCACGGCGTCGCCCAGCTCTGGCGCTGGGGCAGCCTCCAACTCGCCACCGGTTCCGCCGACTTCGCCCCCCTGCTGCGGTCGGCCCTCGACGCGCACCTGGGACCGGAGGCCACCCGATGACGGTCCACCGAAGGCTCATGCTGGCGAGCAGTGCGGCAGGGGCGGCGATCGTCGCGCTCGACGGCACCGTGCTCACCGTCGTACAGCCGACCCTGCAACGGGAGTTGGGGGCTTCGCTCGCGCAGGTCCAGTGGACGAGCACCGCGTATCTGGTCGCCGTGGCGAGCCTGTTGGTGTCGGCCGGGCGGATCGGGGACCGGTACGGGCACCAGCGGGTGTTCGGACTCGGCATGCTCGGCTTCGGACTCGTCTCGGCCGGGATCGGTCTGGCGCCCGGGGTGGGGTGGGTGATCGGACTCCGGGTCGTCCAAGGGGTGTTCGGGGCGCTGCTCCAACCGGCCACGCTCGGCATGCTGCGCGCCGCGTTCCCGCCCGACCGGCTGGGCATGCCGATCGCCGTACGGACGAGTGTGATCGGAGTGGCGGCCGCTGCCGGGCCATTGGTGGGCGGGGCGTTGGTGGGCGCGGTGGGCTGGCGGGCGGTGTTCTTCCTCAACGTCGTGCCCTCGCTCGTGTTCGGCGTCCTCGCCCTCACCGTTCGAGGACCGCGACAACGGCAGGCAGACGGCGTCCGGTTCGATCTGCCCGGCGCCCTGCTCCTCGCGCTCTGCCTCGCCTCGCTCATCCAGGCCCTGGTGGATCTCCCAGGTTCGGCGGCCGGGCTCGCGGTGTCCGTGCTCGCGGCCCTCGCCTTCGTACGGCATGAGCGTCGTACGGCACATCCGCTGCTGCCGCCGGACGTCGTCGGCTCGACGGCGATCCGTGGGGCGCTCGGAATGCTGCTCGCCGCGTCGGCCGCGTTCTCCGGGACGCTGTTCGTCGTCACCTATTTCCTGCAGGACACGATGGGACTTGGCCCGTTCCAAAGCGCCCTCCGAGGGCTGCCCTTGGCCGCCGCGATGGTGCTCGCGGCACCCGCGACCGCCATGGTGCTGCGCCGGGTCGGGGACCGTTCCACGGCCGGCGTGGCGATGGTGGTCGTAGCCCTGGCCGTTCTCGTGCTGTCCCGGGCCTCCGGCACGGTGGCCGTATGTGGGGGTTTCGCCCTGCTCGGGGCCGGGTTTGGAACGGTCCTGGTGGCGGCGACCCAAGTGGTCGTACGGGAAGCCGCCGTGGAGTCGGCCGGGGTGGCGGGCGGGCTCAAGCAGACCGCGGTGAACGTGGGGCCGACGCTCGGGGTCGCGGCGGGAAGTGCGCTGATGGCCGCCGGTGGCCGGGAGTCGGCGCTCGGAATCCTCGCCGCGGTGGCCCTGACCGGCTCTCTCGCCTGTCTCGCGCTGCCCGGGCGGACATCGCGTCGCTCACACATCCCCCCGTTACAGGAGACCGCGCAGGTGTTCCTGCGCGACGATGAGTTCCGAGGTGTCCGGGGCCGGGTATGCGGGACCCCACCTCGTGAACGCAATTCGGAGGAGAGCCATGGCACAGCTGCGACAAGAGGTCGACCCGGACGAGGTCGGACTGGATCACAAGGCGCTGGACCGCCTGGACCAGCACTTCGCCCACTACGTCGACGTGGAGCGCCTGCCGGGCTTCCTGGTGTCCGTGGCCCGTCACGGCCGCGTCGCCCACCTCACCGCCCACGGGCACCGCGATGTCGCGGCCCAACAGCCCGTCACGCCGGACACGTTGTACCGGATCTACTCCATGACCAAACCGGTCACCGCGGTCGCCGCGCTGATCCTGATGGAGGAGGGCAAGCTCTCCCTGGACGACCCGGTCGGCCGTCATCTGCCGGCCTTCGCCGACATGCGGGTCTACGACAGCGGCTCCGGCGCCGACGTGAAGACACGGCCGGTGGAACAGCCGATGCTGATCCGCCACCTGATGACCCACACCTCGGGCCTGACCTTCGCCTTCTACCACTCGCACCCGGTCGACGCCCTGTACCGGGAAGCGCACCTGGAGTCGTCCGTGCCGCCCGGCGCGAACCTCGCCGAGACGATCGACATCTACGCGAGCCTGCCGCTGCAGTTCGAGCCGGGCACGCAGTGGAACTACTCCGTCGCCTCCAACGTCCTGGGCCGGATCATCGAGGTGGTCTCCGGGCAGCGGCTCGACGAGTTCTTCGCCGAGCGGATCTTCCGGCCGCTCGGCATGCCGGACGCCGGCTTCTCGGTCCCGGACGAAAAGGCAGACCGGCTCTCCGAGTTGTACGGCGACGCCGACGGCGGCGGTATCGAGCCGATCGCCGGGCTGCCGCTGCGGGGCGGCCGGCCGCGGTTCCTCTCGGGCAGCGGCGGGATGGCGGCGAGCCCGTACGACGTGCACCGGTTCGCGGAGTTCCTGCGGCGCCGGGGCGAACTCGACGGTACCCGGCTGCTCGCCCCCGAGACGGTCGACCTCATGGCCAGCAACCATCTCCCCGGCGGCGCCGACATGCGTGCCTTCGGCAGCCCCGCGCACCAGGAACCCGGCAACGACGGCATGGGCTTCGGCCTCAGCGTGTCCGTGGTCATCGACCCCGAGCGCACCCAATCCCCCATGGGACTGGGCGCGTTCGGGTGGAGCGGCGCGGCGACGACGACGTTCTGGGTGGACCCGGGCCGCGATCTCACCGTGCAGTTCATGACCCAGCTCCGGCCGAAGCACTCCCTGAAGATCATCCCCGAGCTGAAGCAGCTGGTGCACGAGGCCGTCACGGACTGAGGCTCAGCCACTCCCCCGGCACCTGCTACTGATCGACTCGCAGTGTGAACTCCAGCCCCTCCCCCGCCAGTTCACTCAGCCACTCCCGCGACCGTTCCGCCGTCTCCGCCGCCCGGTTCAGGCCGGACGGCAGGTCGTCGGAGAGGATGTGGCGGACGGCGAGGGAGAGCGGGCGCGAGACACAGCGGGCCATCGCGCTCTCCTCCTCGTCACCGACCAGGTCGAGGAGGTAGCTGCCGGACCAGGTCCCGCCCGCGTCGCCCCGCACGTCCAGGGACACCGCGAGGACGACCCGGTCGTGGTCGGCGTCCGTGGTGGGATAGGTCGCCGCCAACTCCCTTGCCAGCGCGGCGATCCGGGTGTCGTCGCCCGCCTTCAGCTCCTCGAACACCGCGTCCCAGGCCCGCAGCCAGCCGTCGAGGCGCAGCGTGCCGCGCACGAACGTCCGTGGCGTCCAGCCCGCCGGCAGCCCGTACTGCCCGATGAACGGCACGCTGTCCCGGTTCGGATAGACCTCGAAGGTCTCGCCGTCGACGACATGCGGCCGGGTCACCTCCCAGGGCCGGTCGGCCGTGGTCTCCTCGCCGTCCTCCAGGTACCGCGCCGGTGAGCGCAGCGCGCCCAGCACTCCGGCCGGGGCCCAACTGAACCGGTACCGGAAGTCGTTGGGCACCGCGGGAACCCCGCCGCAGTACGAGGTGAGGCTGTACGAGGCCGCCGTGCCCTCGCCGATCGCCTCCCGGGCGCGGGCGACGAGGCTGTGCGCGAAGAGGTGGTCGATGCCGGGGTCGAGACCTGCCTCGGTGAGGACGACGATCCCCGCCTTCTCGGCCGCCGGGACCTGTTCGAGGACGGCGTCGGACACATAGCTGGAGCAGGCGAAGTGTGCCTGACGCCGCACGCAGACCGCCAGCAGCGCCGCGTGTTCGGGCGCGGGCAGCATGGAGACGACGACGTCTCCGGGCGCCAACTCGGCCGTGAGCGCGGCGAGTCCGAACGCTCGCGGTTCGGCGCGTCCCGTCAGGCCCAGGTGGTCCAGAGCCTGCGCCGCACGCTCCTCGGTGCGGTGCCACAGCCGTACCCGCTCGGCCGTGTCGCAGAGCAGGGCGAGGCCGCTGCCCGTGGAGAGTCCGGCGCCGATCCAGTGGACGGCACCGCTCGCGCGCACCACGTCAGACATGGCCCAACTCCCCTTCCGCCACGGCAATTCCGAGTGCACGGGACTTCGTACGGAACAGGTCCAGGGCGCGTCCCCACGCCTCGCCGGTCGCGAAGTCCAGGAGTTGGGGCAGCAGCGCGGCCGAGAAGTCGGTGCTGGACTCCTTCGGCAGGAGGGACGGCAGGTTGTCGATCGCGATGAGGTCGAGCGGGGGGCGCTCGTGCAACTGCCGTACCGGGTCGTCCCATTCGGTCGTGCGGTCGTAGACCGGCAGGACGTTGAGGGGCGAGCCGACGTCGCAGGTGACGTCGGAGACGGTGCGGAGGCGGCGGGTAGGGTCGTCGAGGTCCGCTTCGCGGAGGAAGGGCGGGACGGGGGTCGTGGCCAGAACGCAGTTGACCAGGACGTCGTGGGCCAACAGGGACGGGCGGTCGAGGTTCTGGGTCTCGGCCATGTCCCAACAGGTCGGTTCGATCCCGGCCGTGGAGAACGCGACCCGCGCTCCACGCCCGCTGCGCCCGAGCGCGCCGATCACCAGCGCGCTGAACTCGGCGTCCCCTGCGGCGGGTTGGAGCAGCTCGTCCAACTCCTCCTTCGACGTGGGCGTCAGCGGTGCGACCAGCCGGCCCCGGTGCTGGAGGACGGCCAGGGCCGCTCCCAGGTAGCCCGCCCAGAAGCCGAACGCGGCGAGGCGGCGTCCCTTGTCGTCCACCAGGTATTCGAGGTCGAGCAGCGCTCCGCCCCCGGCCGCGAACCGGCTCAGCAGGTCACTCGCCCCTGGCTGGCCCTTGTAGGCGTGCCCGAAGAAGATGTGACGGTGGGTCAACTCGGTGGGCTCGTCCGGGAGTTCCTTGAGGCCGAGGATCACCGTGTCCCGCGGCGCCGACGCCCAGGAGTCCGCGGGTGCGACGCGGACGCCGACCGCCCCGTACTCCTCGATGGGGAAGATCCGTTGCGGGGACTCCTCGACCGTGAGGGTCACCCCGCTCTCGACGAGGCGGCGGGCGTCGGAGGGGACGACCGGGGTGCGGCGTTCGGTCGTGCGGGGCTCGTGGCGCAGCCACAGATGGAGCTCGGTCATACCAGGTTGACCTCCGGGCGCGGGGCGTCGGCCGCGAACCGGCCGGCGCTCAGGGGACTGACGTCCACGAAGGGTACGTGGCCGAGGTACAGGTCGCGGACGACCTCGCCGACGGCCGGTCCCTGGAGGAATCCGTGGCCGGAGAAGCCGGTGGCGTAGAGGAAGCGGGAGACCGAAGTCGCCTCGCCGATCAGGGCGTTGTGGTCCGGCGTGTTCTCGTACAGGCCCGCCCAGCCGCCGGTGCGGCGCAGCTCCAGGAGGTCGGGGGCGCGGCGGCGCATGGCGTCGGCGAGGCGGGGGATCCAGCGGTCGTGGGTGTCGGTGGCGAAGCCGGGGCGCTCGTCGGGGTCGGACATGCCGACGAGGAGGCCGGGGCCCTCGGTGTGGAAGTAGAGGCTGGTGGTGAAGTCGATCGTCATGGGGAGGTCCGGCGGCAGTCCGGTGACCGGTTCCGTGACGGCGATCTGGCGGCGCAGCGGTTCCACAGGGAGGTCCACGCCCGCCATCGCGCCGATCCCCTTGGACCAGGCGCCGGCCGCGCAGATCACCGTGTTGGTGTCGATGCGGCCCAGGGTCGTCACGACCGCGGTGATGGTCTCGCCGTGGGTCTCGATGCCGGTGACGTCGGTGTGGCGCAGGATCGTCGCGCCGTGGGCCCGGGCGGCGGCCGCGTAGCCGTGCACGACGGCCTCGGGGGTGCAGTGGCCGTCGTCGGGCGAGTAGGCGGCGGCGATGAGGCCGTCGGTGCTGATCAGCGGGGAGAGGCGGCGGGCCTCGGCGGGGTCGATGATGCGGCTGGGCACGTCGAGGGAGTTCTGCAGCCGGACGCCTTTCTCGAAGGATGCGACGTCCTCGGGTGTCGAGAGGAGGAACAGGTAGCCGACGCGATGTAACCCGATGTCGTGGCCGGTGTCCTCCTCGAAGCGTCCGAAGGCCTCCAGGCTGCGGGCGCCGAGCTGCACGTTGAGCCCGTCGGAGAACTGTGCGCGTACTCCGCCGGCCGCCTTGGAGGTGGACCCGGCGGCGAGTTCGTCCCGTTCGACGAGGACGACGTCACGGACTCCGGCGCGGGCCAGGTGGTAGGCGATGCTGGTGCCGATGACCCCGCCGCCGATGACGACGACCTCTGCCTGACGCTTCACGGGCGCTCCTTCTTGGCCGCGTCGATGACGGCCCAGGCCGCGGCCGCGTCCTGGATGCCGAGTCCGACGCTGTTGTAGTGGACGATGTCGTCGGGTCGGGTACGGGCCGTGCGGCGGCCGGTGAGGACGGCGCCGAGCGGGATCAGGTCACCGGGGACGAGCAGACCGGCGCGCAGGGCGTCGACGATCGGCCCGGCGTGCCCGGCGGCCGTCTCCGGGTCGTCGACGACGACGGCCGCCGATCGCCGCAGGACCTCCTGGTCGACCTCGCTGCGGGTGGGTTCGAAGGAGCCCACGCTGACGACCGTGCAGCCGGGCGTGAGCCAGGCGCCGTGCACCACGGGGGTGGTGCTGAGCGTGCAGGCCGCGATCACGGACGCGTCGGTCACGGCTGCCTCCGCGGTGGCCACCGCCTCGACGGGGAACGGCAGTTCGGCCGTCAGCGTCTCAGCGGCCCGTGCGCGCCGCTCGGGGTTCGGGCTCCACAGTCGTACGGACTTCAGGTCCCGGACCCGGGCGATCGCGCGGACGTGGGCGAGGGCCTGGGTGCCGGAGCCGAGGACGGCGAGGCGGTCGGCATCGGGGACGGCCAGGGCATCCACGGCCACGGCGCTGCCCGCGGCCGTGCGCAGGGTCGTCACCGCCGTGCCGTCCATGACCGCGACCAGCTGTCCGGTGGACCGGTCCAGGGCGCTGATCACCGCGTGGATCGTGGGCAGTCCGGCGCGGGCGTTGGCGGGGTTGACGCTGCCGAACTTCGCCACCGCCCCGGTGTCCGCCGACAGCCGGGAGACGTAGGCGAAGACGACGCTGTCGTCGAAACGGCTCGGGTGCATGATCTTGCCGGGCAGGTCCGCGTTGTCGTCACCGAGCGCGGTGAAGGCCGCGCGCTGCGAGGCGATGGCCGTGTCGGCGTCGAGCAGGTGCCTGACCCGGTCGCCGGAGAGGAAGAGGACGTCGTCGGTCATTCCCTCTTCCTGTCCGGACCGCGCTCACCCGAATCAGGACCAGTGCGCCACCGCGTCCAGATGGGGCAGGTGGTGGTCGAGACGCTCCCGCTTGGTGCGGAGGTAGGTGATGTTGTTCTCGCAGGGCGGGATCAACAGCGGTACCTCTTCGGAGACTTTGATGCCGTGTTCCAGCAACGCCTCGCGTTTGCGCGGGTTGTTGGAGAGCAGACGGACGCTCGCCACCCCGAGGTCGTGCAGGATCTCGGCGGCGACGCCGTAGTCGCGGGCGTCGACCGGCAGGCCGAGGGCGAGGTTCGCCTCGACGGTGTCGAGGCCCTCCGCCTGCAGGGCCATCGCGCGCAACTTGGCGAGCAGGCCTATGCCGCGGCCCTCGTGCCCTCTCAAGTAGACGACGATGCCCCGGCCTTCGGCGACGACGGCCCGCATCGCGGCGTCCAGCTGGTCGCCGCACTCGCAGTGCTGGGAGCCGAAGGCATCGCCCGTCAGGCACTCCGAGTGGAGCCGGGTGAGTACGTCGTCCGTGCCGATGTCACCGTAGACCAGGGCCACTTGCTCGTCACCGCGGTCGTGGTCCAGGTAGCCGATCGCCTGGAATTTGCCGTACACGGTGGGCAAGGGAGCATTCACGACGCGTTCCGCGCCCCTGGGCTGCGCGGACTTCTGCTTGCCGAGTACGCCAATGTTTTCTGTCATGATCTGGTTCCTAAGCAGAGACGAAAGGCCGTGAAAAAATGAATGGTTCGGGCTCACGGACGGCGGCATACGGACTGGTGCCGGCGGACACCACGGAGGACGTGCGGTCTAGGGGGGCAGAAGTATCAACACAGGTCGCCGTCCTTCCGGTCGGCAGTTTCGAGCAGCACGGCCCGTATCTTCCGCTGGCGACCGACACGTTGGTCGCCTGTGCCGTGGCCCGGGAGATCGCCGCGGCGTACCCGGTACATCTCCTCCCGCCGGTGACGATGGCCTGCTCGCACGAGCACGCGGCCTGGCCGGGGACCGTCAGCATCTCTTCCGTGACCCTTCATGCGGTGGTGCGGGACATCGCGGACTCGCTCCGCCGCTCGGGGGTCGGGACCCTGGTGGTGGTCAACGGCCACGGCGGAAACTACGTGCTGGGCAACGTCGTTCAGGAGTCCTCCGCGCGCGGTGAGCGGATGGCGCTGTTCCCCGCCGCCGAGGACTGGGAGACGGCGCTGGAGCGGGCCGGGGTACTGACCTCGTTGCTCACCGATATGCATGCGGGGGAAATCGAGACCTCCATTCTTCTGCACGCCCACCCCGAATTGATCCGTCCCGGATATGAAACCTCCGATTTCGTCGCCGACGACCGTCGCCATCTCCTGACGCTCGGTATGTCCGGCTATACCGAGTCGGGCGTCATCGGGCGCCCGTCCCTCGGCTCGGCGGAAAAGGGGAAGGCACTGCTGGCGAGCCTCGCCGATTCCTTCGGCGCGTATTTCTCGATGCTGACCGCGGAGGCCTGAGCGGGCATCGGGTCCGGTACGGCGGTGCCGGGCCCGGGAGCGGTGCGCAGGCCCGCGGCCCAGCGGGCGACCAGCACGACCAGGCCGGGCAGGGCGGCGACGAAGCTGAGCACGCCGTAGATCACGGAGACGGACAGGCCGCTGGTCGCGCCGAGGCCCGCGGCGCCGAAGGCCCAGGCGGTGACGCCCTCGCGGGGGCCCCAGCCGCCGACGTTGAGCGGCAGGCCCATGGCGACGAGCGCGAGGACCGCGATCGGCATCAACTGGGCGACGGTGGCGGCGGATCCCGCGGCCCGGGCGGCGACCACGAACATCGCGAGGTGGCCGGCCAGGATGACGAGCGAGGAGAAGGTGACGCCGGGCCAGTTGGCGCGGGAGAACAGTCCGGCGCGCGCCTCGTCGAGGGTGGTGCGCAGCGCGCGGCCCCGGCGGGTGGCGGTGGCCGGACGGTTCATGCGGACGGCGGCCACGACGGCCAGTGCTCCGACGGCGGCGAGCAGCACGACCGGGGCGACGCTGCGGGCGTCGGCCATCACCGGGGAGTCGAGGCCCAGCAGGACCGTCACTCCTACGACGGCCAGCGCGATCTGACCCGCGACACGTTCCAGGACGACGGCGCGTACGGCGCGGCCCATGTCGCCGGCACTCTGTCCGTGGCGTACCGCGCGGTGCACGTCGCCGAGGATGCCGCCGGGCAGGGCCGCGTTGAGGAACAGGGCGCGGTAGTAGTCGGCGACGGCCGGGCCGAGCGGCAGCTTGATGCGCAGGCCGCGTGCCACCAGGGCCCAGCGCCAGGCGCTGAACACCGTCGTGACCACACCGATCGCGAGGCCGATCAGCAGCGTCGGTGCGTCGATGCGGCGCAGGCCGTCCAGGAAGACGCCGGTGCCGAGGCGCCAGAGGAGGACGCCGAGGATGGTGACGCCGGCGACCGTGCCGAAGTGGGTGCGTACCGCGCGGGAGTTCACCCGGGTCAGGATCGCGCGCAGGACGCGGCGGGCGCCGGAGGCGCGGTCGGTGCCGGGGCGCGGGGCGGCGACGATCACCCCGATGCGGTCGCCGGAGACGGCCGAACTGTGCAGCGGCGGGGTGTGCTTGGGCCGGCGTACCTCTTCTACGGCGGTCTCTGTACGCAGGGCGAGGGCCACCGGCGTGGACCGGTCCACGCGCACCCGGCGTGTCCTGGTGCTCGGCCGCGGTGCGACCGTCCGCATCGTCTCGACGCTCATGACGTGCCCCCCGTCGGCCTGGCCAGCGCCAGCAGGTCGCTGTGGTGGACGAGCACGCTCAACTCCCCTGCCGCGCAAGCCGCGAGACGCCGTTCCAGATACTGGTCGGCGCGTTCCTTCAGCTCGGGGCGTTCCTCGACGGCCGCGCCGACCCAGCCGCGCAGCCACTCGGCGGTGAGCGCGGCCTCGTCGGGACCGAGCCGCCAGGCGCTCGGGTGGACGCGAACCGTCGCGCCATGGGCGGCGAAGGCCTCGCAGGTGACGGTGACGGCGTCCGGGCCGAGGAGGCCGTCGCGCCGCTGGTGGGCGTTGAACGCGTCGGCGATCTCCGCGTCCATCGGGTCGGCCGGGGTGATCTCTACCCGGCCCGCCACCGACAGCGTGAGCAGCGCCGGGCAGCCGGCGCCGACGCAGGCGGCGACGAGGGCGTCGACCTCCTCGCGGGTGAGAACGTCCAGCAGTGCGGAGGCCGTCACCAGCGAGGCGCCGACCAGCGCGTCCGGGGTCAGCCGGGCCACGTCACCGCGCCGGGTCTCCACCGTGACGCGGCTGCCGTCGGCGGCGGCGCGGGGCGATGCGACGGCGGCGAAGTGCAGGAGGTAGGGGTCGCGGTCGTGCAGGATCCAGTGCTGGGCGCCGTCGAGGCGGGGCGCGAGCCACCGTCCCATCGAGCCGGTGCCGCAGCCCAGGTCGTGGATGACGACCCCGGAACGGCCGGGCAGGTTGGCCAGCCGGATGCGCAGCGGGTCGAGCAGTTCCGGCGCCCGCGCGACGGCGTCGGCACCCTCCCGCAGCTCCAGCCACTCGGGCGCGTAGCGCGGCGGATCGTCGGGCCCGACGTCCCGCAGCCGTACGGTGGCCCGCTCACCGGGGCGGCCCGCGGGTCCGGCGCCGGGGATCACCGCACCTGGCCCCGTCTGCTCGTCGGCGTCCGCTTGGACCGTTCCCGCCATGATGTCCTCCGGCCTCGGCTGTCCAGCCGTCAGGTCCTTCGCGTCGGGCTGCACCGGGGCGACCAGCATGCCCAGCGGTACGCCCCTGGGCCCCGGCTGCGCCGGGATCCGTCCAGCCTGTGCCGCGGCCCGTACGGACTGCGTGTTCCTCATGCCGCCCTCCGGGGCTCGCTGGGGAGCCGGGTGAGGACGCCGGCCAGGCTGCGGGCCGTGGTGGCCCAGCCGTCGAGCGCCGCGCGCCGGCCGCGGGCCGCCGCCTTGAGCCGCCGCCGTACGTCGGCCTCGCCGAACCAGCCGCGCAGTTCGACGGCGAGGGCGGCGGGGGCCTCCGGCGGGACGAGGATGCCGGGCACCCCGCCGTCGGGGGCGCGTCCGACCGCCTCGGGCAGCCCGCCGACGTCCGTGGCCAGCACGGGAATGCCGCGGGCGAGGGCCTCGGTGACGGCCATGCCGTACGTCTCGGCGTACGACATCAGGACCATGAGGTCGGCGGAAGCGTAGGTGGCGTCGAGTTCGGCGCCGGCCCGCGGGCCGGCGAGGTGCAGCCGGTCCTGGAGGCCGTGGCGCTTGATGAGGTCGCGCAGGTGGTCGACGTACTCCGGGTCGTTGCCGAAGCCGCCGACGCACTCGCAGGTCCACGGCAGGTCGGCCGCTGCGGCCAGTGCCTCGATCAGCCGGTGCTGGCCCTTGCGCGGAGTCAGCGTGGCGACGCAGACGAGGTGGGAGACGCCGTCGGTGCCGGAGGCGAGGGGCGCGATGTCGGCGCCGGGGGTGGCGACGTGGACGCGCTCGGGGGCGAGGCCGTGGTGGGAGACGAGGCGGCGGACCGCCCACTCGCTGGTGCCGATGACGGCCGACACCGCGCGCAGGACCGTCCGTTCCTTCTCGTCCAGCTCCGCGGCGACGGCGGCCTCCAGGCCGGTCTCGTCGCCGAGCGGGAGGTGGACGAGGACGGCCAGGCTCAGCCGGTCGGCCTCCGGGACGATGATCTCGGGGACCCCGCAGGCCACGATCCCGTCCAGCAGTACGGCGGCGCCGTCCGGCAACTCCCGCAGCACCCGGGCGAGTTCGGCACGGGCGGCCGAACCGGGCCGGGGCCACTCGCCGTCCACGGCGTGCTTGTGGACCTGCCAGCCGAAGCCGGGAAGGTCCAGGCTGACCCGCCGGTCGTAGGCGTTGCCGCCGCTCGGCGTGGCCGGGTCGTCGACACCGCCCGGCATCACGAAGTGCACGGTGCGCAGGGACATGGGGATGATCTCGGCATTCCGGGAGGCCGCGCGCTGTGCGGGCAGGAATCCCAGCGAGGGGGCGCGGTCGATGGTCACGTCGCTCACAGGGCACGCTCGTAACTCGCCCAGGCGACGTGCGACTCGTGCAGGGTGACCTGGAGTCCGGTGAGGCCGCGGGCGCCCTCGCCGAGCGCGCCCTTCTCGATCCGCTCGGCGAGCCGGTCGGCGATGACCTTCGCGAGGAACTCCGTGGAGGTGTTGACCCCGGCGAAGTCGGGTTCGTTGTCGAGGTTTCTGTAGTTCAACTCGCTCACGACGGCGCCCAGTTCCTGGGTGGCCAGTCCGATGTCGACGACGATGTTGTCGTCGTCCAGCTGCTCGCGCCGGAAGGTGGCGTCCACCAGGAACGTGGCTCCGTGCAGCCGCTGGGCGGGCCCGAACACTTCGCCGTGGAAGCTGTGGGCGATCATGATGTGATCGCGAACGGTGATGCTGAACAACGGACGACCCTCCAGGTGCGGCGCGTCTGGTCCCCCGGCTGATCCCTGCCGGGGGATGCCGTGTAGTACGGCTCCACGACTCCCCCTGTTCAGCCGACTCTCACTCTTTTCTCAGGTCAGACGCTCTTGCTCGTACGGAATTGAACAGTTCTCAGCCGTTGTCGGCGTAACGCACCCGGTGGCACAGCGCCGGGATCTCCCCCGAGGCGAGCCTGGGCAGCAGTTCCGGCAGCTCCTCGAAGTCGCTCTCCCCGGTGACCAGCGCGTCCAGCGCCGGGTCCGCGAGCAGGTCGAGGGCGAGGGCGAGCCGGTCGGCGTAGCTCCGGCTGGCGCGCGCCGGGGAGACGGTGCCGACCTGGCTGCTGCGGATGACCAGGCGGCGGGAGTGGAAGGCCTCGCCGAGCGGGAGGCTCACTTTCCGGTCGCCGTACCAGCTGAGTTCGAGGACGGTGCCCTCGGCGGTGAGGAGTTCCAGCGCGCGGGTGAGTCCCTGTTCGGTGGCGCTCGCGTGGACGACGAGATCGCAGTCGCCGAGCGCGTCCGAAGGCAGCGCGAAGCCGACGCCGAGCGCCTCGGCGATCTTCGCGCGCGCCGGGTCGGCGTCCACCAACTGCACGCGCACGCCCGGGAAACGGCCCAGCAGCGCGGCAACCGAGCAGCCGACCATGCCGCCCCCGACCACCGCGATCCGGTCACCGACCAGCGGCGCCGCGTCCCACAGGGCGTTGACGGCGGTCTCCACGGTCCCGGCGAGGACGGCCCGCCCGGCGGGCAAGGACTCCGGCACCGGTGTCACGGCGCTCGCGGGGACGACGTAGCGCGTCTGATGCGGATAGAGACAGAAGACGGTACGGCCGAGCAGTCGCTCGGGGCCCTCCTCGACCACGCCCACATTGAGGTAGCCGTACTTGACCGGACCTGGGAAGTCGCCCTCCTGGAACGGGGCCCGCATGGTCGCGTGCTGGTTCTCGGGGACGCCCCCGCGGAAGACCAGGGTCTCGGTGCCGCGGCTCACGCCCGACCACAGCGAGCGGACCACCACCTCGTCCTCGGCGGGGTCGGGCAGGACGACGTCGCGTATCTCGCCGTGACCCGGTGGACCGATCCAAAACGCCCTCGCGGTGCGCTTCATCGGATTCCTCCTGAACGATCGGGAAGCTGTTCACGTACGGGTAACCACAGGCCGCGCACAGTACGCGGCGTTGATCGACTCTGTCATACGGCCGGAGGGTGTGCGGTGGCCCTGAACAACACATACGAAGCAAGGCTGGTCCAGCAGGAGACCGCTGTGGGAGCGGGCGTTCAGATCCTGTTGCTGGCGTTGCTCGGCACGGCGATCGGGATGGGACCGGCCGGCTGGCTGACCGGCCTGGCATTCGCGATCGCCACCTGGGCCGTGCTCTCCAAGGCGCTGCACCGGACCCGGACCCGTTCCTTCGGCCCGGCCAACCGGGTCACGCTCGGCCGGGCCATCCTGGTCGGCGGGGTGACCGCACTGGTCGCGGACTCCTTCGAGAGCTCGCCGCCGGTCACGCTGTTCGTCGGACTGACGGCGGTGGCCCTGATCCTGGACGGCGTCGACGGCAAGGTCGCCCGGCGCACAGGCACCTCCACCGCGCTGGGCGCGCGCTTCGACATGGAGGTCGACGCGTTCCTGATCCTGGTGCTCAGCGTGTACGTCTCCACGCAGCTCGGCCCGTGGGTCCTGCTGATCGGCGCGATGCGCTACGGGTTCGTCGCCGCGGCCCGCGTCTGGCTGTGGCTGAACGCCCCGCTGCCGCCGAGCACCGCCCGCAAGACGGTCGCCGCCACGCAGGGCATCCTGCTGCTCCTCGCGGGCGCGAACCTGCTGCCCCACGCGGCCAACATCGGCGTGGTGGCCCTCGCGCTGGGCACGCTGGTGTGGTCCTTCGGCCGCGACATCCTGTGGCTGTGGCGCACCTCCCGCACCTCCCTCGTCGAGGAGGTTCCGGCGGAGGAGAAGCTGCTGGAACTGGTCTCGCAGTAGGGACGGTTGCGCCGAAGGGCCCGGATCACTGATGATCCGGGCCCTTCGGCGTACCCCTTGGGTGCTACGACCGCGGGGTCCGGCTGCGCACGATCGCGAAGGCGCCCGCCGCGAGGCCGAGCACGCCGACGATCAGCCCGGCGATACCGAGCCCGCGGGCGGTCGAGTCGCTGCTCGACGAGGAGGCGGAGGCGGACGTCGTCTTCGTGGCGCTGGCCGCCGTCGAGGCGGAGGCGGCCGGTGTCGCGTCGCCGTCCTCGCTCTCCTTGGCGGTGAGCTTGAGGACGGGCGCCGGGTTCTCCGGCTCGTCGTCCCCGGCCGTGGTCTGCTCGATCCAGCGGACGACGTCGCCGTCCGAGTAGGTCTGCAGCGTCTTGAACGCCAACTGGTCAGTGTCGTCGGGCAGTTGACCGAAGGCGACGTTGAAGTCCTCGTACTGTCCGGCCGCGATCTTCCCGCCGGTCCAGGTGATCTGGGAGACGGCGTCGGTGATGGTGCCGTCGTCGGTCTTCACCGGCGTCTTGAGCTTGCTGGTGGTGACCTTCGCGGTCCAGCCGTTCTGCGGGGTGACGAGCACGCCGAGGACGGGGTGGTCGGTGGGCAGATAGACCTGGACCTTGGTGGTGCTCGCCTTGTCCTCCTCGTTGGGGACGCGGAAGGTGAGCACACCGTCCGTTGCCCCCTTGGCGTAACTCTCCGGGTGGACGGTGACGTGCGCGGAGGCGACCCCGGCGGCGGCCAGGACTCCGGCGGTGGCGAGCGCGGCGACGGTGCCTGCGCGGCGCAGGGTGGTGCGGTGTGCGGACATGGTGAGGTGATCTCCGTACGGGAAAAGGAAGTTGGGTGGTCAGACCGGGTACGGGATCGGGACCGGTGGTCCTCTACGGCTGACCGCGTGCCGCAGGAGGAGCTGGCGCAGGGGGGCCGCGTCGGCGGCGGAACGTCCGGGACGGCGGGCGGTACGGGCGGTCTGGGGCACGGGAGCGTCCCGCCACCAGGCGACCAGCCCCGGCACGAAGGCGACGGCCCAGCGCAGCAGCGACCACAGCGCGGCCTCCCCGCGCCGCAGCCACCAGGCCGCGACGAGCGCGGCGACGACATGGGCGGCCACGGCGTGCGGGGTCATCGCCTGCGTCTGCCGCATGGGAGCCATGGCGTGCCCCGACATGTGCGCCATGCCGGCCATCGCCATGCCGGTCCGTGGCCGCGCGACGTCAAACCCGAGGTGGAGTCCGGCCTGGGTGGCGAGCATCGCGGCACCGATGCCGGAAAGGGACCGTTCCCGCCCGCCGAGCAGCCACCCCATGACGAACACGACGAGGAATCCGGCACCGTCCGCCCACAACGGAGGCGTGGCACCGGTGGCGAGCCCGTGCCCGGCGGCAGCCAGCAGCACACACACCGCGGCGAACACCGCGGCGCGCAGGCTCCGAACCGCCGACGATGCGCTCATGGTGACGGATCCTCCCACGCACCGCTGCCGCCGAAGCCGTCGATGGCGGTTTAGGGGGCAGCTCATATCTGGTTCATGGCTTGGTACGGCGGGGGCGGGTGGGGCGTTCAGTGCGAGTGGGGGAACTCGTGCGGGCATGCGTTGATTTACCGGGATACGGCGCTGCGGGACCGGTCCAAGCGCGGGGGCCGTGGGACACGGGACCCTAGGACGCCGGGGCCCTGGGATACGGGAACCCTGGGACGCGGGGGCCCAGGGACGCGGGGGCCCTGCGGCTCATCTCAGGCGCAGTTGGCGTGGCCGGCGCGGCAACAGTCCGATCGCCACCAGCGGTACGGCGGCCAGCACCAGCCACGTCACGGCCGCGGGCAACCCCGTGTCGAGGAGGGTGCCGGTGGCCGCGCTGCCGAGGAGGACGATCAGGCCGGACACGGAGGACAAGGCCCCGGTGTAGAGGCCGAGGCGGCCGGGTTCGGCGAGGTCGGGGATCCAGGCGCGGGCGACGGGGGCGATGAGCATCTGACCCAGGGTGAGCAGAACGACGAGCGCGGTCGCGGGCAACAGCCCGGTGATACCGGTCAGTTGGGCGGGGCGTGCCATCGCCACGGCCACGAACCCTACGGCGATCAGCAGCAACCCCGCCGCCATGGAACGGCGCGGATCGAGCCGCTCCCCCGCCCACCGGGTGACGGGCAACTGCGCCGTCACCACGAGCAGCGAGGACAGCGCGAACAGCCAGGCCAACGGCGCCTGCGAGCCCGCGGCGCGCTCCACCTCCTCGGGCAGGGCGAGATAGAGCTGGTTGTAGGCGAGGAGATAGGCGCCGTAGGCACAACACAGCGCCAGGAAGGGCCGGTTGCGCACCAAGGCCCGAGGGCCGCCCCTCTCCGTCACCCGCGCCCGCCCGGGAATGTGCTGCGGAAGCAACCACGCATGCCCCGCGAGAACGAGCACGAAGACCCCGGCCCCGACGAGACACGCAACCCGGAAGTCCACGGCTAGCAACAACGCACCGAGCAACGGCCCTACAAACGCCCCCACTTGACCCGCGACAGTGAACAACGCGAGCACCCGCGTACGGGATCCCCCGCCCGATTCCTCCCACTCGACGGCCTGCCGCGCCACCTCCGACTCCACGGCCGGTGAGAACAGCGCGGCGGCGAACCCGATGAGCAGTACGGCCCCGACGACGCCCCAGGTCTCCTCCGCATACCCGAGCCAGCCGAACCCGGCGATCCGCAGCACGCACCCCGCGAGCACCACGGGCCGGACGCCGTACCGGTCGGCGAGGGCCCCGCCGACGACGAACAGCCCCTGCTGACTGAAAGTTCTGAGTCCCAGCACAAGCCCGACCAGCCAGCCCGCCATGCCGATCGCGTCCGCCAAGTGCTCGGCGAGGAACGGCAGCACGGCGAAGAAGCCGATGTTGAAGGCGAGTTGGGTGAGGATCAGCAGCCGGAGCAGCGGCGAGAGCGGGGTCCGCACGAGAGCCACGGAGGTCATGGGGCGGCCAATTCCCTTCGCCCTCTGGCCCCTTGCGTACTTCCGGCCGCCGTGACCGCCAGTGCGCCGAGCAGGGCGAGTACAGCGGCGGGGGCGAGGACGGCCCAGGGGGCGCGTTCGGCGTAGGGCTGGTTCTCGGCGAGGAGCAACCCCCATTCCGGGGAGGGCGGTTGCGCGCCGAGGCCGAGGAAGCCGAGCGAGGCGAGGGCGAGGGCGACACCGGGCAGGCGGAGCAGGACGTGCCGGGTGACGGGTGGCAGGACGGCGGGCAGGAGTGAGTGGCGCAGGATGTGCCAACGGCCCGCGCCCAGGCCCCTGGTGGCGGTCACGTGCAGGGTGGCACGTTCCTGGAGCAGCAGTGCGGAGGTGTGCGCGGCGAGGGGGGTCCATGCGAGCGCGGCCACGGCGAGGGCGGGTGTCCCCGCCCCGCTTCCTGCGACGGCGGTGACCAACAGGGCGGCCAGGACCGGCGGTACGGCGTTCACCGTGTCGACGAGCGGCCTGGACAGCCGGGGCAACAGCCCGAGCAGTACGCCGGTACCGAGCGCGACGGCACTGATCGCGAGGGCGAGCAGCAGAGTGTCGACGGCACCGTGGGCGACCCGCGCGAGGAGATCCCGGCCGAGCGCGTCGGTCCCGAACGGGTGCGCCCAGGTGGGGTGTTGGAGACGCAGCCCGGTGTCGAGGGCGAGGGGATCGCGGGGCAGACCGAGCGCGACGACACCGAGGAGGAGTGCGCCGTAGACAAAGGGCAGGGTTCGTCCGGGAGTTGGGGTGCTGGGCCCGTGAAGGGAGGGGAGGGCGTCGGCGCCCAGGGCGGGGCCGATGAGGAGGCGTGCCGCGAGGCGGGTGAGTCCGGCGGCGACGGCGGCGAGCAGGAGAAGGGCGAGGGTGCCGGCCTGCAGCACGGGCAAGTCCTGGGCGAGGGCTGCCTGGAGGGTGGTGCGGCCGAGCCCCGGGATGTCGAAGATCTGCTCGACGGCGACGGCCCCACCGGTCAACCCGACGACGAACAAACCCATGTTGGGCAACAGCCCGGGCAGACACCGCCGCACGGCCTGCCGGGCGATACGTCGCCCGGACAACCCCCGCGCGGCAGCGGCCCGCACCCACGGCTCGCCGAACGCCCCCGGCAGCAAGTCGTCGAGCAACCGCCCGAGCACAGCCCCGGCGGGCAACCCCAGCGCAAGCGCCGGCAACACCACCCAACGCGGCCCGTACCACCCGAGCGCGGGCAACCACCCGAGCTGCACCCCGACGACGGTGGCGAGCACGGACGCGGTGAGGAACTCGGGGAGCGCGGCGAGAGCGGCGGAGCCGGTGCCACCGGGGCGGTCCACCGCACGCCCGCCCCGCCGCAACGTCCGCGCGCACACCAACCCGGCCGTGACAAGGGCCACTGCAGTCGCCGCGCCCATCAACAGCAGGGACGCGCCCAGGGCTTGGAGCACTCCGGGCATGACCTCGGCGCCGGAGATCCAGGAGCGGCCGGCGTCGCCGCGCGGCAGGCCGGTGAGCCACTGGCCAAGAAGCCGCAACGGGCCGTCGTCGAGGCCGAGTTGGGTGCGGATGGTGGCGAGGACCTCGGGGTCGGGGTCGCGTTCCGCCGAGCGGCCCTTGAGGACGGTGAGGGCCGGGTCGGTGCGGGAGAGCCAGGGCAGCAGGCCCACCGCGCTCACCAGGGCAGCCGCGAGGAAGGCGCGCCACAGGAGCGTGGCCGTGCGGTGCGGCATGGTCAGCGCCGGGTTCCGGGGCCGACGAGGGTGCGCTCGTACGGGTCGAGGAGGACGCCCCGCACCGAGGTGCCGACGCCGGTGACGACCCGTTGGTGGACGAGCGGTACGACGGCGTCGGTGCCCAGGATCTCGGCCTCGGCCGTCATCGCGGCGCTCTGCCGTGCGGAGGTGTCGGCCGTGCCTTCCGCCTTCGCCACGGCCCGGTCGACGTCCTTGTCGCAGAGCAGGGCAAGGTTGTAGCCGCCGTCGCAGGTGTAGTCGCTCGCGAGCACGGCCACCGGATCGCCCGTGTCCACCAGGGTGTTGCGGGCGACGACGAACGCGTCGAACTTCCCGGCCAGCGCGTCGCTCTCGATCCGCGAGTACTCGCGCACCTCCAACTCGACCTTGAATCCGGCCTTTTCCAGCTGCTGCTTCAACACCTGCGCGACTTCGGGGAGTTCGGGCCGGTTGTCGTACGTCGCGAGGGTGATGGTCCGCCCGCCGGGCGTCACGGGCTCGGCCCGGCCCACCGGTTGCTCGCGCTTGCCCGCGGCCCAGGTGACGGCCGGGCCGTAGATGCCCGTACCCGCGTCGGCATGACCTTCATAGACGCCCTTGGCGAGTGTGGAGGTGTCGACGGCCTCGCGGGCGGCGGCGCGGAGCTTCGGGTCCTTGAACGGGCCTGTCCTGGTGTTGAGTTGGAGGCTCGTGGTGCGGGTGGTGGCGGTCTCCCGGCGGGTGCCCGCGTCGAGCGTGGCGGCCTGGGCGACGGGTATCGCCTCGGCGACATCGACCTGCCCGGTGCGCAGTGCGTTGGTGCGGGCTGTGCCGTCCGCGATGAACCGTGCATCGATTCCGGAGGCCTGGGCGAGGCCGCCCCAGTAGTCGTCGAAGCGGTCGAGGGTGGCCGCCGTGAAGCCGGTGACCTTCGTCAGTTCGAAGGGACCGGTGGCGGTGCCGACCGGGTCGACGCGGTCCTTTTCCTCGTACGCCTTCGGCGAGAGGACGGCGAGGGCGGGCCCGGCCAGCCTCAACGGCAGTACGGGATCAGGGGAGTTGGTGGTGATGCGCAGGCGGTCGCCGCCCACGGCTTCGGCGGTGAGGGTGACACCGGTGAGCGCGGCCGGGGCGGGCTTCGCCTCGGCGGCATGGCCGAGGGCGGTGGCCACGCGGGCCGGGGTGACCTCGGTGCCGTCCTGGAAGATCGCCTCGCGGAGCGTGAACAGCCAGCCGCGATCGCCCTCCCGCTGCCAGGACCGGGCCAGCGCGGGGGCGGCGGAGCCGTTGGCGTCCAGGGAGGTCAGGCCTTCGGTGACGCCGAGGCGGCTGAGGATGGTGGCGTCGGCGCCGTACGGGGAGAGGTTCTCGGCGGGCGGGAACGCGAGGGCGACGCGCAGCCGTGAACCGGACTCCTCGGTCGTGTCCCCGCTCTCCTCACCGGCGGAGGCGAAACAACCGGTGAGGAGCGGGGCGAGGGTGAGCGCGAGGAGCAGGCGGGCAGGGCGGGTTCGTCCAGGTCGCATTACGGTCATCGCTCCATCGCCAGTTGGAAGTGCACGATCCCCTGCCCGCCACCCGGATCGTCGCGCTCGTCGTGCACGACCTTCCCGAGCGACCGCCAGAAGGCCTCGGCCCCGGGCACGGCGGGATCGGTGTGCAGATATACGGCGCGGTAGCCGCCGTCGGCCGCGGCGAACGCGAGGAGTTCGGCGACGAGGACCCGGGCGAGGCCGCGACGGCGGTGCGCGGGGCGGACGTAGACGCGGCGCAGTTGCGCGGTCTCGCCGGAGGGGTAGCGCTCGGCGAGGTCGCGCGGGTTCGGCGGGTGGACCGGTCCACGGGAGTCGAGTGCGGCGGTCGCCACGACCGTGCCGTCGGCGGGGTCGAGCGCCACGAGGAGGGTGTGGCGGGCCGGGGCGAGATAGGCCGCGGCCGGGTCGATGACGTCGCCGTGCCAGCGGGGCACGTAGCCGGTGCGGAAGTCGCGGTAGACGGTGTCGAGCATCACGGCACGCGCACCGTCGATATCGTCCGGGCCTGCCGCCCTGATGCAGTAGTCAAGCACTTGCACATCATATGCATTAAGACTCCTGGGCCTTGATCACTCTTGGACCGTTCCTGGATCGCCCTTGATCCACTCGATTTGACAGCCTCGCGGCCACCGCCTAAAACCTAGTCACATGACATTCATTTTCAAAACCGTGATCGCGGCGGACCGCTAGTGCGCGTCGCGTTCGTCGGCAAGGGCGGCAGCGGAAAGACCACGCTGTCGGCCCTCTTCGCCCGCCACCTGGCCCGCGCCGGCGCCCCCGTGCTCGCCATCGACGGCGACATCAACCAGCACCTGGCCGAGGCCCTGTCCCCAGGCACGTCCCCCGGCTCGTCTCCCGGCACCGAACCGGTCACCGCCCCACCCCTGGCCGCCCACCTGACCGAGCTGAAGGACTTCCTGCGCGGCACCAACCCCCGCATCGCCTCCCCCGAGGCCATGATCAAGACCACCCCACCGGGACGCGGCTCACGCCTTCTGCGCCTGCTCGGCGACGACGAGGTGCACGCCCGGCATGTGGTCCGTGCGGGTGACGTACCGCTGATGGCGACGGGCGAGTTCGAGGAGAGCGACCTCGGGGTGGCCTGCTACCACTCCAAACTCGGCGCGGTGGAGCTGTACTTGAACCATCTCGTCGACGGCCCAGGCGAATATGTGGTCGTCGACATGACGGCCGGCGCCGACGCCTTCGCCTCTGGCCTGTTCACCCGCTTCGACCTGACGTTCCTGGTGGCCGAACCCACCCGCAAGGGCGTCTCCGTGTACCGCCAGTACCGCGACCACGCACGGGAGTTCGGCATCCGCCTCGCCGTGATCGGCAACAAGATCAGCGGCGAGGACGACCTGCTCTTCCTCAAGGAGGAGGTGGGAGACGACCTCTTGACCCACCTGGTCCACTCCCCCGCCGTCCGCGCCGCCGAACAGGGGCGGGCCCAGGGCGAGTTGGAGCCGCACAACGTGCACGCCATGCAGGTGTTGCGCGAGGCGGTCGACGCTCACCCGAGGGACTGGCCGACCCTGCACCGCCACGCCGTCGACTTCCACCTCCGCAACGCCACCGCGTGGGGGGACAGGGCAACGGGCCTGAACCTCGCGGCCCAGGTGGACCCGGACTACGTGCCGGGCCCGACATCACAGCCCTGACGACACCCCGCCCCCCATCCCCAACTACCGGACAGGACACCCCTTTTCATGTCTCTCGACGTCTCCCCGAAGCTCCTCGCCGAGGCCGAGCACGGTGACATCCGCGAGGCGGACTTCGTGGACACGGTCCGCACGTCCCTCCCGTACGCCTACGACCTCATCGCAGGCCTCGCCACCGAACTCCGCGACGGCACAGCCGAGTTCACCGACAACCAGACCCCGCCCCCGTCCGAACAGGAACGCGGCCAGTTGCTGCGGGCGCTGGCCAGCGACGCGATCCGGGCCAGCCTGGAGCGCCACTTCGGGGTGGCCCTGGCCTTCCAGAACTGCCATCGGGTGGCGGCGTTCCGGCCGGGGGCGCTGGACGGGGAGACGTATGCGCGGTTCACGTCGGTGCGATCCCAAGTGCTGAACCAGTCACCGGAGTTCAGGGACTGCTGACCGGCGGCGGAACGGGCCGGTCCGGTGCCGCGCTCCGGACCGGCCCAGCTGTTACTTCTTCTGTTCGACCCGCACCCAGTCCACCTCCGCCTGCACTCCCCCGGCCGCGACCTTGTCCACGCTCGACTGCGGCAGCCCCCAGTACGGGGTCGTCGCCTGGTTCCAGCCGGCCGGATACGCGCCGCCCAGGGCGAGGTTGAGGATGACGTACTGGTTGTGGTCGTAGACCCATTGGCCCCGGGTCGATTCGAGTTTGTTGCGGGTGGTCTCCTGCACGAGGGTGTCGTCCACGTAGAAGCGCATCGCGGTCGGGGTCCATTCGACGGCGTACGTGTGCCACTGGTCGGCGGTGCCGCCGTTCGGGTACGTCTGGCGGGCGCCGATGTTGCCGTCCGCCGAGTAGCCGGGGCCGTGGAGGGCCGTGCTCGTCCAGGTCGGGTAGCCGATGTTCTCCATGATGTCGGTCTCGCCGGAGGCCGGCCAGGACACCGACGGGTCGTCGACGTTGCTGCCGAGCAGCCAGAAGGCGGGCCAGAATCCGTCGCCGACCGGCAGCTTCATGCGGGCGCTGACCTTGCCGTAGCTGAAGTCGAACTTCGTGTTGGTGTCGATGCGGCCCGACGTGAAGTCGTAAGTGCCGCCGCCCGCTTGGGTGCAGCCCTTGCAGTACTTCGCCGCGAGGATCAACTCGCCGTTCTGCGTACGGACGTTGTCCGTCGAGTCGACGTACGCCTGGGACTCGCCGTTGACCGATCCCATCTCCGTGCCCGTGCGGACGACCCGCCATTTGGAGCGGTCCAGGGCCGCCGACGTGAAGTCGTCGAAGAACGTGGTCTGGTACGTGCCCGACTGGTCGGCGGGGAGTGCGGGGTAGGCCGCCGCCGCGCTGCCGCCGGTGCCCCAGACCTGGAACTCGTAGAGGGAGTAGCCGAATTGGGCCGTGTAGGGGGCCGGGTTGTAGAAGGAGCGGCGTTCCTTGCCGAGCATGCGGACGTAGCGGCCGGTGACCGGCTGGGGCAGGGTGACCGTGTCGTGGCGGCCGGTCGCGTCGGCCGGGGCCTGGATGTTCGCCCGGCGGGCGGCGATGTCGGCGGCCGAGGGTTCGTAGACCGTGCGCCAGGTGGTGTTGTCGTCCGAGACCTGGAGCAGGTAGTCGACGGCGTACGCCGATTCCCAGTAGAAGTCGACCGTGTCGATCGTCGAGGTCGCGCCCAGGTCCACCGAGACCCAGCGGTCGGCGTTCCAGTCGCTGGACCAACGGGTCGCGTCGTCCTTGAGGTTGGCGGGCCAGCCGCCGTCGGTGACGTACGCCGGTGAAACGCCGTTGTGCTGGTAGTAGTTGGAGTACGCCGGGTGGTTCAGCGCGAGGTTGGTGCGGGTCGTGGACGCGGGGACCGGTTCGCCGCCGTAGACCTTGAACGAGTAGAGCGAGTAGCCGTAGGGCGTGGCACGTTCCAAGCCGCGCAGGCGGATGTAACGGCCCGTCACCTCCTGGGGGTACGTGCTCGTGGTGACCGAACCGCCGGTGCCGGCCGTCTCCGTGTAGAACGGCGTCCAGTCGGTGCCGTTCTTCGAGACCTCCAGGACGTATCTCTTGCCGTAGGCCGCCTCCCAGTCGAGGGTGACGCGGTCGATGCGGAGGGTGCTGCCGAGGTCGAGGCGGATCCAGGCGTCGTCGGCGAAGTTGCTGGACCAGCGGGTCGCGCCGTCGCCGTCGAAGGCGAGGCCCGGGGTGGTGCCGGCGTTCTCGCTGCCGGAGGCGGTGACGGCGGCCGGGTTCGCGGCGTAGGCGGCGGCAGCGCGGTCGGTGTCCCAGGTCGCGGCGGCTGCGGCCTGCGGGGCGGGGGCCGCGAGGGCCGGGGTGGCGGAGAGCAGGGCCAGCGCGGTGAGCGCGGTGAGCAGGGTGCGTGCGGGCATGCGGGTCTCCTTGAGGGGCGGATCTCCTTCTGGGGGTGCTCGTGCTGACGCACATATGGCTGTCGTGCGCATGACACATGTGGGGATGGTGGTGCCCCGGTGGGTGCGGGCTCCCCCGCCCGCGCCCACCGGGGCGGCCTTGCTCAGGCCGCGCGCCGGGCCCGGCTGCGGTGGTCGCGGATGATGTCCGCGTACCGGCGGCCGGAGCCCTTGATCGTGCGGACCTGGGTCTCGTAGTCCACGTGGACCAGTCCAAAGCGCTTGTCGTAGCCGTACGCCCACTCGAAGTTGTCGAGCAGCGACCAGGCGAAGTAGCCGGCCAGCGGGGCGCCCTTGCGGGCCGCCGAGGCGCAGGCGGCGAGGTGCTGGACCAGGTAGTCCTGGCGCTCCGGGTCGTCGACGGTGCCGTCGGGGCGGACGACGTCGGGGAACGAGGAGCCGTTCTCGGTGACGTAGATCCTGCGGGGGTCGTACTCCTCGGTGAGGCGGAGCAGCAGGGTCTCGATGCCGGACGCGTCGATCTCCCAGTCCATGCCGGTGCGCGGGACGCCGAGGCGGCGTATGGCGCGGGTGTAGGGGGCGGGACCGTCGGGGGCGTCGGCGACGGTCGCCGGGAAGTAGTAGTTCAGGCCGAGCCAGTCCAGGGGGGCCGCGATGGTCGCCAAGTCGCCCGGCTGCTCCGGGAGTTCGACGCCGTAGGTCTCGACCATGTCGGCCGGGAAGCCGCGGCCGTGGGTCGGGTCGAGCCACCAGCGGTTGACGTGGCCGTCCTGCCGGCGGGCCGCCTGGACGTCCTCGTCGCGGTCGGAGGCGGGGTACACCGTGGAGAGGTTGTTGACGATGCCGACCTGGGCGTCGGGGGCGGCGGCACGGATCGCCTGGGCGGCGAGGCCGTGACCGAGCAGCAGGTGGTAGGAGGCGCGGACGGCGGCCGTTAGATCGGTCCAACCCGGCGCCATCTTGCCTTCGAGGTGGCCGATCCAGGCCGAGCAGGAGGGCTCGTTGAGGGTCGTCCAGTGCGTGACGCGGTCGCCGAGGCGTTCGGCCATGACCGAGGCGTACGCGGCGAAGTGCTCGGCGGTGGCGCGCTCGGGCCAGCCGCCGCGGTCCTGGAGGGCCTGGGGCAGGTCCCAGTGGTAGAGGGTGACGGAGGGGGTGATGCCCGCTTCCAGGAGTCCGTCCACCAACTCGTCGTAGAACGCGAGGCCCTTGGGGTTGGTCGGGCCGTCGCCGCCGGGGATGACGCGGGGCCAGGCGATCGACAACCGGTAGGCGTTGGCGCCGAGTTGACGCATCAGGCCGAGGTCCTCGCGCCAGCGGTGGTAGTGGTCGCAGGCGACGTCGCCGTTGTCGTTGTTCGCGATCTTTCCGGGAGTGTGCGAGAAGGTGTCCCAGATCGACGGCGCGCGTCCGTCCTCGGCGACGGCTCCCTCGATCTGGTACGCCGCGGTGGCCGTGCCCCACAGGAAGTCGTGCGGGAGTGCGGCGAAGTCGATGGTCACTGAAGTCCCTTTACGGTCAGCGGAGTTGGTCGGGTCGGTCACTTGACGGCGCCCGCCGTCAGCCCGGCGACGAGATAGCGCTGCAGCAGCAGGAAGCCGGCGACCACGGGCACGCTGACGACCAGCGAGGCGGCCATGATCTGGTTCCAGTACACGTCGTTGAGCGTGGAGTAGCCCTGGAGTCCGACGGCGAGCGTGCGGGTCGAGTCGTTGGTCATGACGGAGGCGAAGAGGACTTCTCCCCACGCGGTCATGAAGGCGTAGACGGCGACCGCGACGATGCCGGGGATCGCTGCCGGTACGACGACCCGCAGCAGCGCGCCGAGCGGTCCGCAGCCGTCGACCAGCGCCGCCTCGTCCAAGTCCCTTGGCACGGAGTCGAAGTAGCCGATCAGCATCCAGATGGAGAACGGGAGCGAGAACGTCAGATACGTCAGGATCAGGCCGCCGCGCGAGCCGAACAGGGCGATGCCCGTGGCGTTGCCGATGTTGACGTAGAGGAGGAACAGGGGGAGGAGGAAGAGGATGCCGGGGAACATCTGCGTCGACAGGACGGTGACCGTGAAGACGCGCTTGCCGCGGAACTCGTAGCGGCTGACGGCGTACGCGGCGAAGACCGCGATGACCACCGAGCAGACCGTCGCGGCGACGGACACGATCAGCGAGTTCATGAAGTACTTCGCGAGCGGGACCGTCGACCAGATGTCGATGTACGGGCGGATCGTGAGACCGCTCGGCAGCCAGCGGAACTTGCCCGTGACGTCCGAGAGCGGTTTCAGCGAGCTGGAGAGCATGACGTACACGGGCACCAGGACGAAGCCGGCGAGCAGGGTGAGGAAGATCCGCCGCGACCAGAGGAAGGAGCGGGGCGGCGCCATCGGCGACCTGGAGAGCGAGGAGCTAGACATTGGCCGACTTCCTTCCGCGTGAAGTGACCACCAGGTACACGCCGGTGACGACGAGCAGGAACAGGAGCAGCAGGACCGACATCGCCGAGCCGGTGCCGAAGTTCCAGGTGACGAACGAGGCTTGGTAGATGTGCACCGAGATGAGGTCCGCGGCCTCGGGTGCCGACCTGCCGAACAGGACGTACGGGGTGTTGAAGTCGTTGAACGTCCACAGGAACAGCACCAGGACCAGTACCTGGTTGACGGGGCGCAGCGACGGCAGCGTGATGCGGCGGATCTGCTGCAACATGCCGGCGCCGTCGATCGACGCCGCCTCGTACAGCTCCTTGGGGATGTTCTGCAGGCCCGCCATGACGATGAGGAAGGCGAACGGCCAGCCCTTCCACACGTGCACGATGAGCAGCGCGTAGAAGCTGTTGTCGCCGATCAGCCAGAACGACGGCTTGCTGGTGATGTGCAGCTGGTCGTGCAGGACGTGGTTCACCAGGCCGTTGTCGTGCTGGAACATGAAGACCCAGGTGATGACGGCCGCGTAGACCGGCAGCGCGTACGGGATGAGGAAGAGCGCTCTCAAGAGCCCCCGCCCGCGGAAGTTGTCCTGCATGTAGATCGCGGTGACGGTGCCGAGCAGCCAGCAGAAGGCGACCGAGAGCAGGGTGAAGACGACGGTGACGAAGAAGGAGTGGAGCAGCGACTTGCCGACGGGGGCGCTGAAGTCCACCGAGACCTTGTAGTTGCCGAAACCGGTCCAGGGCGCGGTGCCCCAGTCACGGATGTAGAACTGGGTGAGCTCCTTGAAGCTCATGACGATGCCGATGACCATCGGCACCAGGTGGACCAGGAGTTCGAGGAACAGGGCGGGCAGGAGCAGCAGATACGGCAGTCCGATCCGGCGGATCCGGTCGGTACGGCGGCGGCGCGGCCCGGGGGCCGCCGTGGCGGAAGTGTCCTTCCGCTCGGCGGCCTCCGGGGTGACAGTGCTCGTCACAGTCGCACTCACTTCGCCGGCATCTGCTGCTGAGCCTTTTCGAGCTCCGCCTTGACCGACGCGGTCGTCACCGCGCGTCCCGCGGCGGCGTCGGCGAACAGGTCCTTGACGGCCGTGCCGACCGCCGTCTCGAACTGGGACTCGTCGGCGACCTGCGGGAGCGCGGCGGCACTCTTGGCGAGGGTGTCCTTGAGGACGGCGTTCGCGGGGGTGTTGAACGCGGTGTCCTCCTGCGCGGTCTTCACCGGCGGGATGGAGCTGTACGCCGTGTTGAGGATCTTCTGCTCGGCGTCACTCGTCATGAACTTCACGAACTTTGTGGAACCGTCCAAGTTGTTCGTGTTCTTGAAGACGGCCAGGTTGATGCCGGCCACCATCGAGTTGGTCTGCGCGCCGGTGCCCGGGGTGCCGGACTGCACGGGTATCGGCGCGATGCCGTACGAACTCTCGCTCATACCCTGCGACTTGAGGTTGGCGGACGCCGACTGCCACATCAGCATCGCGGTCTTGCCCTTGGCGAAGTCGCTGACGGACTGGTTCTGCGCGTACTCGGCGTTGCCGACCGGGATGACCTTGTCCTTGGCCATCAGGTCGACGTACTGCTTGACCGCGGCCACCACGCCGTCGTTGGTGAAGTCGGCCTTGCCGTCGGCGGTGAAGAAGTCGGCGCCGTGCTGCTTGGCGAAGACGAAGGCGTGGTGGATGTTCTCGGAGACGTTGGCGCCCTCGGCACCGAGCGCCTGCTTGCCCTTCGCCTCGATCTTCTTTCCGTCGGCGACCAACTCGTCCCAGGTGGTGGGCGGTTGGGCGATGCCGGCGTCGGCGAAGATCTGCTTGTTGTAGTAGAGCGCGTACGCCATCGAGTACAGCGGGACGGCGGCCGGGTCCTTGCCCGTGGCGCCGGTGGAGCCGAGCGCGGAGTCGACGAAGCGGTCCTTGCCGCCGATCTTCGCGAAGTTGGCCGTGCTCCACGGGAGGAAGGCCCCGGTGGCCTGCAGCGAGGCGCTCCAGGTGTTGCCGATGTTCAGGACGTCGGGGCCCTGGCCGGACGTCGTCGCCGTGAGGATGCGGTTGAGCAGGTCGGACCAGGGCACGACCTCCAGCTTCACCGTGATGCCGGTCTGCTTCTTGAACTTGTCGAGCTCGGGCTGCAGGACCTTCTTGTCGATCGCGATGCTGGCGCCCTGGTTGGAGGCCCAGTAGGTGAGCGTCTTGGGCGAGTCGTTGGATCCCCCACCCGTGGACGAACCGCCTCCGCAGGCCGTGGCCGCTAGGGCGAGTGACATGGTGACGGCGCCTACGGCCGCGGCTCGGATGCTGCGCATACTCCGGGTGTCCCTTCAGGGAATGCACTCACGACTTAATTTAGGACGTGAGTTAAACCTCGGAAGCCAAAGGCGTCAAGAGTTTGGACGCCACTCGTCGAACTCGGTCGTACCTCTTGACGACCGTGTTCACGGACCTGAAGCATTCCCCCGCGAGAGAGCGCTCCCAACCCCACCGGCGTTCATTTCATGAACAAGGAGAGCCGCGACATGTCCTCAGTTCGACGCAGAACAGTTCTCGGTGCGGCCGCCGCCGCTTCCGCACTGGCCGGCCTGCCCACAGCCGCCTCCGCCGCCCCCTCCACCCCCACCGCGGTGACACCGCGCGCGCTGCCCGGCGGCGGCGATCTCGGCCCCAACGTCATCGTCTTCGACCCGTCCACCGCCGGCATCCAGGCCAGGCTGGACCAGATCTTCGCTCAGCAGGAGACGGCCCAGTTCGGCACGGGCCGCTATCAACTGCTGTTCAAGCCGGGCACGTACAGCGGGCTCAACGCCCAACTCGGCTTCTACACCTCGATCTCCGGGCTCGGCCTCTCCCCCGACGACACCACGATCAACGGTGACATCACGGTCGACGCGGGCTGGTTCAACGGCAACGCCACCCAGAACTTCTGGCGTTCGGCGGAGAACCTCGCGCTCGTGCCCGTCAGCGGGACCAACAGGTGGGCCGTGGCTCAGGCGGCCCCCTTCCGGCGGATGCACGTGCGCGGCAGCCTCAACCTCTCCCCGAACGGCTACGGTTGGGCGAGCGGCGGCTACATCGCCGACAGCCGGATCGACGGCCAGGTCCAGCCGTACTCGCAGCAGCAGTGGTACACCCGCGACAGCGCGATCGGCAGCTGGCTCAACGGCGTCTGGAACATGGTGTTCTCAGGCGTCCAGGGCGCACCGGCGCAGGGCTTCCCGAACCCGGTGTACACCACGCTGGCCACGACCCCGGTCTCCCGCGAGAAGCCCTTCCTGTACCTGAACGGCACCGAGTACCGCGTCTTCCTCCCCGAGAAGCGCACCAACGCGAGCGGCGTGACCTGGGGCAACGGCACACCGCGCGGCACCTCGCTGTCCCTCTCCCAGTTCTACGTCGCGAAGCCGGGCGTCACGGCGGCCACCCTCAACCAGGCGCTCACGCAGGGACTTCACCTCCTGCTGACCCCGGGCATCTACCACCTGGACCAGCCGATCCAGGTCAACCGTGCCAACACCGTTGTCCTGGGCCTGGGTTACGCAACTCTCGTCCCGGACAACGGAGTTACGGCCCTCAAGACCGCCGACGTCGACGGCGTACGGCTCGCGGGTTTCCTGATCGACGCGGGCACGGTCAACTCCAACACCCTGCTGGAAGTCGGCCCCGCGGGCACGACGACGGACCACTCCGCCAACCCGACCACCGTGCAGGACGTGTTCGTCCGGATCGGCGGCGCGGGCGCCGGCAAGGCCACCACCAGCATGGTCATCAACAACCGCCACACCATCGTCGACCACACCTGGCTCTGGCGCGCCGACCACGGCACGGGCATCGGCTGGGACACCAACCGCGCCGACTACGGCCTCCTCGTCAACGGCGCCGACGTCCTGGCCACCGGCCTGTTCGTCGAGCACTTCAACAAGTACGACGTCCAGTGGAACGGCGAGCGGGGCCGCACGATCTTCTTCCAGAACGAGAAGGCGTACGACGCCCCGAACCAGGCGGCCATCCAGAACGGCTCGATCAAGGGGTACGCCGCGTACAAGGTCGGTGACAACGTGACCGTGCACGAGGGCTGGGGCCTGGGCAGCTACTGCTACTACAACGTCGCCCCGACGATCGTCCAGCACAACGGCTTCGCGGCGCCGAACCGTTCGGGCGTGAAGTTCCACGACCTGCTGGTCGTCTCGCTCGGCGGCCAGGGCCAGTACGAACACGTCATCAACGAGACGGGCTCGCCGACTTCGGGCACGTCGACCGTGCCGTCCACGGTGGTCTCGTACCCCTGAGATCCCGGGAGTCCCCGAGACCTCGGGGACCCGTGAGACCCCCGGGAGTCCGTGAGACCCCCGGAGTCCCTCAGTACGTGGCGGGTGCGGGCCGAAGCTCCCCCTTCGGTCCGCACCCGCCACCGTCACCGGACGGTCACCGCACCCGGCGCGGGCGCATACCCCGTCGGCCGGGCCGTGAACGTCCCCCGGCCCTGGGTCCGGCTGCGCAACCGCGTTGCGTAGCCGAAGAGTTCGGCCAGGGGTACGGTCGCCGTGACGATCGCCGAACCCGTGCGGGTCGTCGAGCCGGTGACGCGGCCGCGCCGGGCGGCCAGGTCGCCGAGCACGCCGCCGACCGCGTCCTCGGGCACGGTGACGGTGACCTCGACGACCGGTTCGAGGAGGACCGTCGTGCAGGCGCGCAGGGCTTCGCGCAGGCCCAGGCGGCCGGCCGTGCGGAACGCCTGCTCCGAGGAGTCCTTCACATGGGTCGCCCCGTCGGTCAGCGTGACGCGCAGCCCGGTCACCGGGAAGCCGCCGACCGGCCCCTCGGTGAGGGCGTCACGGCATCCGGCCTCCACCGAGCGGACGTACTCCTGCGGCACCCGCCCGCCGACGACCGCCGAGCGGAACTCGAAGCCGAGGCCGTCGAGCGGCTCGACATCGAGCACCACGTGCGCGAACTGGCCTGATCCTCCGTCCTGTTTGACGTGCCGGTACAGCAGTCCGGACACCCCTCGCACGACCGTCTCCCGGTAAGCGACCCTGGGGCGGCCGACGTTGACCTCCACACCCGTGGCCTGGCGGATCTTCTCCACCGCGACCTCCAGGTGCAGTTCGCCCATGCCGGACAGGACCGTCTGGCCGGTCTCGGCGTCGGTGCGGACGACCAACGACGGGTCCTCCTCGGCCAGTCGGGCCAGTGCCGACGCCAGTCGGTCGGTGTCGGTGCTCCTGCGCGCCTCGACCGCCACGGACACCACCGGGTCGGCGACCGCGGGCGGTTCGAGGACGAGCGGGGCGTCCGGCGCGCACAGGGTCGAGCCGGCGCGGGCCGACTTCAGTCCGACCACGGCGACGATGTCCCCGGCGACCGCCCGGTCCAGGCGTTCGTGCCGGTCGGCCTGCACCCGCAGGATGCGCCCGATCCGCTCGGTGCGCCGCGCGCCCGGGTCCCACACCGTGTCTCCCTTCTCGATCGTGCCCGAATAGATCCGCAGATACGTCAGCCGCCCGGTCGCGGTCGCACTCACCTTGAACGCCAGCGCGGAGAAGGGGAGTTGGGGATCCGCCGCCCGCTCCTGCTCGGCGCCGGTGTCGTCCGATCCCCGTACCGGCGGAACGTCCGACGGCGACGGCAGGTACGCCACTACGGCGTCCAGCAGTGGCTCGATGCCGCGGTTGCGGTAGGCCGAGCCGCACAGGACGACCACACCGTCGCCGGTGCGGGTGAGGTCGCGCAGGGCGGTGCTCAACGTCTCGGCGGACAGGGCCGAGCCGTCGTAGAACTCCTCCAGCGCACCCGCGTGCAGTTCCGCCACGGCTTCCTCCAGCAGCCGTCTGCGCCGCCGCGCCTCCTCCAACAGGTCGTCCGGGACCGGGACTTCCTCGGGTGTGTCGCTGCCGTCGGTCCACACCAGGGCACGCATCCGGAGCAGATCGACGACGCCGGTGAAGCCGTCCTCGGTGCCGATCGGCAACTGCACCACCAGCGGCGCCGGATGGAGCCGTTCGCGGATCGAGGCGACGGCCGTGTCGAGGTCGGCGCCCGCGCGGTCCAGCTTGTTGACGAAGGCGATGCGCGGGACGCCGTACCGGTCGGCCTGGCGCCACACCGACTCGCTCTGCGGCTCCACGCCCGCGACGGCGTCGAACACCGCGATGGCGCCGTCGAGAACCCGCAGGGACCGTTCCACCTCGTCGGCGAAGTCGACATGTCCCGGGGTGTCGATCAGGTTGATCCGGTGACCGTCCCACGCGCAGGTGACGGCCGCGGCGAAGATGGTGATCCCACGGTCGCGCTCCTGCGGGTCGAAGTCGGTGACGGTCGTGCCGTCGTGGACCTCACCGCGCTTGTGCGTGGTGCCGGTGAGGTAGAGGAACCGCTCGGTGACAGTGGTCTTGCCGGCGTCGACGTGGGCGAGGATGCCCAGGTTGCGGACGGCGGAGAGCGGGTTGGTGAGAGGGCGTTCGGTGCGCACGGCCCGTGGCCTTTCGAAAGTGATTTCCGTGCAGGGCGGCGCAATTCCCGTGCGGGAGAGATGAATTGACGGAACGTCAAAAAGCTGTCACGCCACGGGCATCCGGTACCGGCCGCGCAGCGGGCACCGGACGGCCGAAGACACGAGGATCACCTCGTACCGGGAGCGGGGAGCGACGACAGCGGTGCGGTGACGCATAGCCGGGCTCCCCTCACTCGTCAACGGATGTGGCGAGTGTAGGGAAGCCCGGGGTGTGGAGCACGTGGTTTTTCAGGTGCGGGTCAGGTGCAGGTCAGGTGCAGGTGGGGACGCCGTCCAGCCAGGCCGGGCCCTGGATGTAGATGTTGGTCATCCATGCCTTGTAGTCGGGCAGGTAGGCCCAGGCGTCGTTGGTGTAGCCGTCCGCGGTGACGGTCTCCGCGTGCTTCTGGCACTCGACGCGAATGCTGGTCGCATCGGGGAAGGCGTAGACGCGCGTGGCACCGACCGAGGGTGCCGTCTTCGTCCAGACGCCGGTGCCCCAGGTCTGGAAGACATGCCCGGTCACCGCACCGGTGTTGACGCGGACGGCCCCGAAGTAGTCGCCGCCCAGGCGGACATCACTGACCATCAGATGCGTGCCGGACTGCCTGGCCTCGACCATCTTGCCCGCGCCGATGTAGATCGCGATGTGGTGCAGGTCGTCCGAGGTGCCGTAGGCGAGCAGGTCGCCGGGGAGCAGCGGGGCCTCGCCCTGGGCGGGGGTGAAGCGGGCGGCGGCGCGGGTCGTGTAGTACTGCCGGCTCGCGTCGCCGTTGAGGATGTCGGAGCCGGCGGCCTGCGCGTAGGCGTAGCGCACGAGACCCGAGCAGTCGAAGCCGACCCGCGTGCCGTCCTGCTCGCTGGCCGGGTCCTGGCCGTCGGGCTTGCCCAAGGTGGCGCCCGGTTGGTCGCCGTGGCCGCCGCTCCACGTGTACCAGGTGCCCGCGTCGACCTGGGCGCAGGCGGCGGCGATCGCGCTCTGCGCGGCGGCCGAGGCGCCGGGTGCGAGGACGCCGCAGCTGCTCGCGGCCGGGGCGGCGACGGCCGCCGGCGCCCAGAGCAGGAAGGCGAAGAGCCCGATGAGTGTGCCGATGATTCCGGTCCGCCGGAGCATGCCGGGACCCCCGTTCTCTGTGGTCCGAAACTGGTCGTGCACCAGCCTGCCGACCCCGGCCCGGCCGGTCGAGGACCCTGCGTCACCCCACCCCGAAGGGCAACGGGAAACCCTGGGGAAACCCCCTCCCACCAGGGGCACTTGGCCCGCCGCGGTCAGGGCTTCGCGCACGCGGGGGTGAACGACACGGGCAGTCCCGGCATCAGCGACTTGCGCTCCTCGGGACCAATTGCCTTCCGCAGACGGCAGATTCGGGTGAGCCGGTCGCCGAGATCGAGGTCCCACAGTCGTACGGTCCCGTCGTTGCTGCTGCTCGCCAGGGTCCCGCCGTCGGGCGCGAACGCGACGCCCCACACCGCGTTCGTGTGCCCGGTGAGCGTGGCCCACGGCCGCCGCCCGGCCACGTCCCAGAGCCGTACCGTACGGTCGCTGCCGCTGCTCGCGAGGAGGTGGCCGTCCGGCGAGAAGGCGAGGCCGCGCACGGATCCGGTGTGGCCGGTGAGGGAGGCCTCGAAGCGGCGGTGGCGGACGTCCCACAGGCGGACGGTGCCGTCGTTGCTGCTGCTCGCCAGGGTCCGGCCGTCGGGGCTGAAGGTTACGCCCCGCACCGCGCCGGTGTGGCCGGTGAGGGTGGCGAGCGGGCGGTGGGTCGCCGTGTCCCAGAGGCGGACGGTCAGGTCGTCGCCCGCGCTGGCGAGCGTACGGCCGTCGGGACTGTAGGTGACATCGTTGGCAGAGTCCAAGTGGCCCTTGAGGACGGCGAGTTGACGGCGGCCGTGGAGGTCCCAGATGCGGACCGTGCGGTCGGCGCCCGCGGAGGCGAGGGTGCGGCCGTCGGGCGCGAACGCGACCGAGAAGACGTCCCCGGTGTGGCCGGTGAGGGTCGCGAGCGCGCGGTGCGAGCGGACGTCCCACAGCCGGATCGTGCCGTCGGAGCCCGCCGACGCCAGCGTGCGGCCGTCCGGCGAGAACGCCACCGAGAACACGCTCTCGCGGTGGCCCGTGAACGTCGTCACGACCCGGTGCCGGGCCACGTCCCACAGCCGTACGGTGTGGTCCGCGTCGGCGGTCGCCAGGAGCGTTCCGTCCGGGCTGTACGCGGCCTGCGACACCTCGGTGAACGGACGGGCCGTCAGGACCGGTCCACGCAGGTCCCACAGCACCACCGACTGGTCGAAGCCGCCGGTGGCGAGGGTCGTGCCGGTGGAGTTCACGGCGACGGACATCACGTAGTCGGTGTGCCCGGCGAGGATCGCGGCCGGCCGACCGGTGCGCACGTCCCACAGGCGGGTCGTGCCGTCGCCGCCCGCGCTGACGACCGTGCTGCCGTCAGGTGTGTAGGCGACCGCGTTGACGTCGTCGCTGTGTCCGGTCAGCGTCGCCGTGGACCGGTCCGAGGCCACGTCCCACAGGCGTACGGTCCGGTCGACGCCCCCGGAGGCCACGCTCCGCCCGTCCGGCGCGAACGCCACCCCGAGCACTTCGTCGGTGTGCCCCTTGAGCACGGCGAGGGATCGGTCCCGGTCGGTGTCCCACAGGCGTACGGTCCGGTCGGCGCCGCCCGAGGCCAGGGTCCTGCCGTCCGGAGCGTAGGCCAGCGTGTTGACCCGGCCGGTGTGCCCGACGAGCCGCACCTCGGTCGGCTTGTCGCCTGCGATGTCCCAGAGTTGGACCGTTCCATCGTCACCGGCGACCGCCAGCGTACGGCCGCGGGGGTCGAAGGCAAGGGCGCGGGCGCCGGCGGTGCTCGCGGCCAGCAGGGTCCGCACCCGGTGGTCGGCGGTGCCCCAGATCCGTACCGGACCGTCGCTGGACGTCGCCGCGAGAGTGGCCCCGCCGGGGCTGAAGGCGACCGAGCGGACCCGTCCGGGGAGGGTGAGTGTGGCGGTCGTACGGTGATCGGTGGTGCGGCGCAGTTGTACGGTGCCGGACGCGCCGGCCGTCGCGAGGAGCTTGCCGTCCGGTGCGAAGGCGACGGCGTTGACCGGGCCGTGGTGGCCGACGAGGCGGGCGGTGAAGGCCTGGGCCTGGGTGCTGAGGAGGGCGCCGCGGGCCTCGGGGGTGTGGTCGGCGCGGTAGGCCTCCTCGGCGAGGAGCATCGAGGCCTCGGGCTGGCTGCCGGCCAGGGAGGTGGACTGCACGGCGAGGGCCTGGGAACGGGCGACGCGCTCCTGGTCGAGGGCGCTCGCGCGCTGCTGGTAGGCGAGGCCGCCGGCGGTCACCGCGAGGCCCAGCAGGACGGCGAGAGTCGCGAACAGGGCCTGTCGGAACCGAATCTGACGTCTCGCCAGATGCTGACGCGTGTCCTCCTCGGCCTGGCTGGCCTTGAGGAAGGCCTCTTCGCGGGGGCCGAGGCGGCCGCGGCCGTCGAGTTCGTCGGCCCAGGCGCGGACTGTGTCGAGGCGGGTGCCGCGGTAGAGGGCGGACGGGTCGCGGTCCTCGCGCTCCCATTCGGCGGCGGCGTGGGCGAGTTGCTGGTGGAGGAGGAGTCCGGCGCGGTCGGCGTGGATCCAGTCGCGCAGCCGGGGCCAGGCGTGCAGCAGCGCCTCGTGGGTGATCTCGACGGTGTCGCGGTCCACGGTGATCAGCCGGGCCCGGACGAACACGTCGAGGGCGGCCGACGCGGCGTCCGCGTCCGCGAGTTGTTCCATCAGGACGCTCCGACTGGCGCGGCGCCGGGTCGCGACCGTCCCCTCGTCGGACACGTGGACTAGCCGGGACAGGACACGCCGGATGGTCTTCTGCTCGGCCGGGTACAGCTGGGCGAACACGGTCTCGGCGGTGCGGGCGATGGCACCCTGGATGCCGCCCGTGCGCTCGTACCCGGCCACGGTGAGGGTGGTGTCCTCGCGCTGCTGCCAGGTGGCGAGGAGGGCGTGGGAGACGAGGGGCAGGGCGCCGGACGGGGTGTCGTCGGGGGCGTTGGAACGGTCCACGGCGCCCGGTTCGTCGCGCAGGCCGGCGTCGCGCAGGAGAAGGGGGACCAGGCCGGGTTCGAGGGTGACGCCGGCGAGTTCGGCGGGGCGGGTGATGGATGCGCGCAGTTCCGCCACGGACATGGGGAGCAGGACGAACAGTCCGTCGGTGAACACCGGGGCCAGTTCCGGGAGTTCGAGGCAGCGGCCGGTGAAGTCGGCGCGGACGCCGAGCACGACGACGGCGGCGGGGTCCGGGCCGGTGGACAGCGCCCAAAGGACCCGCACGAAGGCCCGTCTCTCGCTCTCGTCGGAGCAGAGGGTGAACAGTTCCTCGAACTGGTCGACCAGCAGCACCGGCAGGACCGGTGGCAGGCGGCGTCCGTCGGGGCCGGGCGGGGCGCCCTCCGAGCGGGCGCGGACCACTTCCAGCAACACCTCAGGGCGGTCGGTCAACTCCTGGGCGGTGAGGTCGAGATCGCTGCCGAGGACCTTCGCCGTCCGTTCGAGGAGTTCGTCCAGCGGATGTGCGGTGGGCGTGAGCGCGACGACGGGCCAGCGCTCGGCGCCGGGCATCGGGAAGCCGCCGGGGCGGCGTAACGCCGGGACGAGACCGGCGTTCAGGAGCGAGGACTTGCCGGCGCCGGACGGGGCGACGAGCAACAGCGGTCCGCCGCCGACGCGTTGGAAGACCCGCTCGACGAGCGCGGCCGTGGCCCGCTCCCGGCCGAAGAACCAGGCCGCGTCCTGCGGGGTGAACGCCGAGAGTCCGCGATACGGACAGGCGGGCGTACTGGCGTCGGCAGCCGCCCCGGCGCCGCGCTCCGCCGGGCCGGTCTCGCGCACCAGCCGGAGCAACTCGCCGTCGGCGCGCAGGATGTGGTCGCACTGGCGGGCCACGTCGACGGTCGCCCGCTTGACGCCGGTCTCGATCTTGCTGAGATAACCCTTGCTGTAGTGCGTCTGACGTGCGAGATCGGCCAGGGACAGGCCGCGCTCCCGGCGCAGCCGTCTCAGCTGTGCGGGAAAGGACGGCGTGGCCTGTGCGGTGCTTCCCGGCTGGTCGGACCGGTCCACGCCCGCGTCGTCGTACTGCTGATCCCCCAAGGCATCCCCCTGGCACTGGCCTGTCCGGATCGTGGGACGGCGGATGCCCAGGTTACTGCGGGGGTCGGACAGGGAGAGAGGACTTCACCCGGAGTGGCGGAAACGGAACTGCCGGGACCGGTGTTGGACCGGTCCCGGCAGTGCTCCCCCGTGGCGAAGGATTCCGCTACGGCCTGTTGAGGGTGATGGAGTTGATGGGCGTGAAGTTGCGGAGGAGGCCGTTGTCCTGGGCGATCGTGTCGGTGCAGTTCGTGCCGTTGGACCCGTTGCACAGGGTCACGGACGCGCCGCCGGTCTGGTTGTTGAGGATCCAGTGCTGGCCGAACTGGTTGCTGAGGTTGTGGGCGCCGTAGCTGTAGTACACGTCGGTCGGGTGCGGGTTGTCCTTCGGGACCACTCCCTCGCCGTAGATGCAGACCGCCCCGGACGGACAGCCGTCCCAGGGGACGCTGCCGGCGGGCTTCGCCTGGGCCGCCCCGCTCATCGCCACCACAGCGATGGTCGCGGTCGCGAACGCGGCGGCGGTGCTCAACATCTTGCGCATGTTTCCCCCTAGTGGGTCTCCTGCGTCGCCGCAGGCCGTGCTTCGTGCTGACGGGGATCAGCCTGCCCCGGGGGTGTTCCGGGGTCGACGGGTTTCCTGTTGCCCGTCGGGGGGACACGTGGGAAACCCGTCGTGAGCAGGGATGTTGTTGACCGGCGGGCAACCGGGTCGCTGCTCTGGGGTGACGCACGGGGAGCGACTGCGGGGAGGCGGCCGGGGTGGACCGGTTCGGCACGTACACGATCGAGCGGGTGCTCGGTGCGGGCGGGATGGGCACCGTCTCCCTCTCCTGCGCCGGGGAGCGTCCCGGGCGAGGTCGCGGAGTTCCTCGCCATGGACCACAAGAACGCCGTCGTCGCCGACGGCCACGGCATCTCGCTCGGCGTCAACGGCAGCCCCGTCGACTTCCCCAGGTATGCCGTCGCCGCAGTCACCCACTCCGAGGCCGGCCGGGGCTACGGGCTCACGGTGGCCGTCCTGCTCACCGACGGCGTGACCCACACCTGCCGGGTCACCACGCGCAGCGAAGCCGAGCTCGACGACTGGATCGACCAACTCACGCTCGTCGTCGAACAGTTCATTCCGCTACGGCCCTGACGGAACCGAACCGCCTTACTGGTCGGCGGAGTTGGGGCGAGCGAGCCCGAGGTCGTAGGCGAGGATCACCGCCTGGATGCGGTCGCGGGCGCCGACCTTCGCCAGGACGCGGCCGACGTGGGTCTTCACCGTGGACTCGGAGAGGAAGAGGCGCTCGGCGATCTCACCGTTGGTCCAGCCCTGGCCGATGGCGACGAGGATCTCGCGCTCGCGTTCGGTGAGGGGGCGGATCCGGGGGTCGTCCGTCGTGGATGCCGCCGCGGGTCCTGCCGGTGAACTCTTCGGCAGGTGCTGGGCGTAGGCGTCCAGCAGGCGGCGGGTGAGCGCGGGGGCGATGACCGCGTCGCCGGAGGCCACCGCGCGGATACCGGCGAGGAGTTCCTCGGGGTGGGCGTCCTTGAGGAGGAAGCCGCTGGCTCCCGCGCGCAGTGCCTCGTGGGCGTACTCGTCGAGGTCGAAGGTGGTCAGGATGAGGACGCGGGAGCGGTCGCCGGCCGCGACGACCCGGCGGGTGGCCTCGATGCCGTCCATGCCGGGCATGCGTACGTCCATCAGGATCACGTCGGGGCGCAGTTCGGCGGCCATCCGCACCGCCTCGCCGCCGTGCCCGGCCTCGCCGACCACCTCGGTGTCGGGGTTGGCCTCCAACAGCATCCGGAATCCCAGGCGTTGGAGGGGCTGGTCGTCCACGATGAGGACGGTCGTCATGCCGCGCCCCCGGTTCCGCCCGTGCTTCCGCTCGCGGTGAGCGGGGTGGGGTCGAGGGTGGCCCGTACCGTCCAGCCGCCGCCCGGTGCGGGGCCCGCGGTGACGGTGCCGTGGTAGAGGGCGGCGCGTTCTCTCATGCCGGCGAGTCCGTGTCCTTCGTCGTGGCTGGGTGCGGGTCCGGCGGTGGCTGTGCCCGGGCCGGTGTCGTGGCAGTCGATGCGCACCCGTGACTCCTCGACGTTCACCGCGAGTTCGACGCGGGTGTCGTGGCCCGCGTGCTTGAGGGCGTTGGTGAGAGCCTCCTGCACGATGCGGTACACGGTGAGTTGGACCCCGCGGTCGAGTGCGGCCGGGTCGCCGCCGGTGCGGTACACGACCGGCGGGCCTGCCGCGCGGATGCGGGCGCAGAGGGCGTCGAGGTCGGCGATGCCCGGCTGCGGGCTCAGTTCGGGGGCGTCCGGTGTGGCGGTCTGGACGCGCAACACGCCCAGCATGCGGCGCAGTTCACCGAGCGCCTGACGGCCGGTGTCGCCGATGAGGAGCAGGGCCTGCTTGCCGCGCTCGGGGGCGAGGTCGGTGGCGTAGGCGCCGCCGTCGGCGAGGGTGATGATGACGGAGAGGTTGTGGCCGATGATGTCGTGCATCTCCCGTGCCACGCGGGTGCGTTCGGTGGCGGCGGCGAGTTTGCTGCGCTGGTCGCGTTCGATCTCCAGGCGGGCCGCGCGGTCGCGCAGTACGGCGAGCTGGGCGCGCCGGATGCGGACGACGAAGCCGAGCGCGACGGCCGCGGTGATCGTACTGAACAGGACGAACAGCGCGTCCAGGACCGGGACTTGGGACGGCAGCCGCAGCGCGAACAGTCCCAGGGCAGCGAGGGTCACGGCGCACGCGACGGGCAGCCGGCGCAACTGCCCGTGCAGGACCAGGCTGTAGAGGGAGATGAGCAGAGCGACGTCGGCGCGCAGCCAGACCCCCAGCGCGGCCTGGACGAAGAACACCGCGGCGATCAGGGCGAAGGCCAGGGTCGGCCTGCGGCGACGCCACAGCAGCGGCAGCACCAGACCCGCCTGCAGCGCGACGGTCGCCGGCCAGGGCAGGTGGATGAAACTGTTGTCGAAGCCCCGCCGTCGACCGTCGTCGTCATCCACCAGGTCCGGCAGGCAGAAGATCAGCGCGACCACGACGATCAGGGCCGTGTCCAGCACCCACGGGTGTCTGCGGTCGCCCTGTTTGATCCGTCGTCCGAACCGGGACAACCCGCCGGCCACGGGGTGGCTCCAGGGGAGGTCCGCCTCCGCGAACGCCGTGCGGGCGGGGTCGTCGAGGCTCATCGGTGTCACTGGTCCGGGTTCATGGAGGTCACCTGTCCATTGTGCGGCTCTCCTGCGGGGAGCGTCGGCGCGGCACCCGCCCCGTGAACAGGACGGATGCCGCGCCGTGGCCGCGGGTCGCGGGAGGAGAAGGCCTCAGGCGTCGGTCCGCACCAGCCGGTACGCGGCCCCGGCCAGCGTGAGCGCCGTCCAGCCCAGGAAGACCAGGAGTCCGGCGCCGGGCGAGAGGGTCGTCGAGTCGTGCGTCAGCGCGAACATCGCCTCGCCCGCGTTGCTCGGCAGATACGGGCTGATGTCGTCCTGCCAGGAGCTGGGCAGCAGCGAGATCAGCCCGGGCACCAGCATCAGCGAGGCGACCAGCACCGAGATGCCGCCGGCGACCGAGCGCAGCAGCGCGCCCAGCGCGGTGCCGATCACACCGACGAGGCCGAGGTAGAGACCGGCGCCGAGCAGGCTCCGTACGACTCCGGAGTGGGAGAACGTGAGAGCGGCGGGGGTGCCGGAGACGATGCCGCTCACGATCGGGAACGCGACGAAGACCCCGACGAGGGAGACGGCGAACGCGACCACGCCGAACACGAGGGCCTTGGACCACAGCACCGGCAGGCGGCGCGGCACGGCGGCGAGCGTGGAGCGGATCATGCCGGTCGAGTACTCGCCGGCGGTGACCAGGACGCCCAGCACACCGAGCGCGAGCTGCGCGAAGTTCGTACCGAAGAGAGAGATGTCGAGCGCGGTGGAGTTGGCGTCGTCGGGCCGCAGATGCCCGCCGTCGTAGGAGGACTTGTAGTGCGCGGCGGCGATCAGGCCGAACGCGATCAGGAACAGCAGGCCCAGGCCGAGGGTGATCCAAGTGGAGCGCAGGGACCACAACTTGGCCCACTCGGAGCGCAGCACCCGGCGTCCGGTGACCTTGTACGGCGGACGGGCCGGTTTCGCCGCTGCGGGTGCGGCGCTGTCGGTCGCGGTGATGGTGCTCACGCGGCCCTCCCGGGGGTCTCGACGGTGGTGGAGCCGTGGTACTCGACGGCGTCCCGGGTCAGGTCCATGAACGCCTGCTCCAACGAGACGGTGCGCGCGCTGAGTTCGAAGAGCGGGATGCCGTGTTCGGCGGCCCTGATGCCGATGGCCCGCGCGGTCAGCCCGGTGACGTGCAGTTCCTCGGAACCGACCTCGCCGCTGATCTCGACGCCGGGACCGGCGAGGACCTCGCGCAGCCGGGCCGGCTGCTCGGAGGCCACCGTGACGGTGTCGCCGCCCGCATGCCGGACCAGGTCCTGCACGGTGGTGTCGGCCAGCAGCCGACCCCGTCCGACGACGATCAAGTGGTCGGCGACCAGCGCCATTTCACTCATCAGGTGCGAGGAGACGAAGACGGTACGGCCGTCCGCGGCGAGCCCGGTCAGCAGGTTGCGGATCCACAACACACCTTCGGGATCAAGGCCGTTGACCGGTTCGTCGAGCATGACGGTCGCCGGGTCACCGAGCAACGCGGCGGCGATGCCGAGCCGTTGGCCCATGCCGAGGGAGAAGGCCCCGGCCCGTTTCTTCGCCACGGACTGCAGTCCGGTCAGTTCGATGACCTCGTCGACCCGGCGGCGCGGGATGCCGTGCGTGTGGGCCTGCACCATCAGGTGGTCGAACGCGGAACGGCCCGGGTGGATCGACTTGGCCTCAAGGAGTGCGCCGACCTCCTGGAGCGGCGCGCTGTGCCCGGCGTAGGGCTTGCCGTTGACCGTGACGGTGCCGCTGGTGGGCGCGTCCAGGCCGACGATCATGCGCATCGTGGTGGATTTCCCGGCGCCGTTGGGGCCCAGGAAGCCGGTGACGGTGCCGGGCCGGACGACGAAGTCCAGCCGGTCGACCGCCGTCTTCTCCCCGTACCGCTTCGTCAGTTGGTGTGCCTCGATCATCGGTTTCCCTCGCGCTCACGTGCCACCGCCCCCACTGGGCTTTCCCACCGGCAACGCTAGGAGGGCGGGGGGCTCGAAACCGTCGTACCGGGGGGTCATTGAGGGCGCGGGCGTAGTACCCCGGTACCACTGCGTGCACTCGGTTGTGTACGTTCCCACCTTCCGCGCACACACAACACGCCCACCAACTGCGGGAAATACAACCGACACACATATTTACAGCGCCTGTCACCTCTCCTACTGTGAACGTTCTCAGAACCAACCCGCATGCGCATGTCAGTCGACCCAAGGAGGTCGGGATCCACGTGAGAAGCCCGGGCCGCATAGTCAAAGCCGCCTTGCTCCTGGCCGCAGTCGCCCTTCCGGCGGCGATGCTCACCCCCACGGACGCCGCCGCCGCGAACTCGCTCACCATGCTCGGCGCCGACGTCTCGTCCGCACAGCGCGCGATCGACCTCGGCGCCAAGTACTACGACTCCAGCGGGACCGCCAAGGACCCGCTCGACATCCTCAAGGCCGCCGGCGTCAACTACGTACGCCTGCGGATCTGGAACAACCCCGCCAGCGGCTACAACAACAAGGCGAAGGTGCTGGCGTACGCGAAGCAGGTGAAGGCCAAGGGTCTCAAGCTGCTGATCGACTTCCACTACTCGGACACCTGGGCCGACCCGGGCAAGCAGTACAAGCCGGCGGCCTGGTCGAGCCACGGCATCAGCGCGCTGCAGACCGACGTCTACAACTACACCTACGACGTCTGCAACAGCCTCAAGTCCCAGGGCACCACCCCGGACAGCGTGCAGATCGGCAACGAGATCAACGTCGGCATGCTGTGGGACGACGGCAAGGTCGTCAACAACAGCTTCACCAACCTCGGTCTGCTGCTGAAGTCGGGCTACAACGCGACCAAGGCGTGCAACAGTTCCACCCAGGTGATCATCCACACCGCCGACGCGGACAGCGACTCGAACGCCCGCTGGTTCTACGACGGCATCAAGGCGCAGGGCGTCAACTGGGACATCACCGGGCTGAGTTACTACTGCATGTGGCACGGCACGCTGGCCAACATGGGCAGCGTCGTCTCGGACATGAAGTCGCGCTACGGCAAGGACGTCATCATCGCGGAGACGGCCTACCCGTTCACGACGTCCGACGCGGACAGTACGGCGAACTCGGTGACTTCGGGCTGCTCGGGCTATCCACTCACCTGGGCGGGCCAGGGCGCGGAGTTCACGGCGGTACAGAACACGGCCCGGAGCGCGGGTGCGATCGGTGTCTTCTACTGGGAGCCGACCTGGTACGCGGTCACGGGCAACGGCTGGGACCCGGCCAACATCTCGAGCAGCGGGGACGGTTGGGACAACATGGCGATCTTCAACTGGACCGGCCAGGTGAATCCGAACGTGAAGTGGACGCCGTAGGGCGGTAGTTCGGGGCGCGAGGGCTGACGGGGGTGGAGGACGGCGGGTGCCGTTCTCCGCCCCTTCATGACTGGCTGTCCGTCAAGGCGCGGTATACGGCTGAGGACTTGGGGTTGGCGCCGCAGCGCCACACGCCGTGGGGACAGTAGTCGCTGATCGTCTGGTAGAGCGGGCGTTGGGCAGCCATCCAGGTGAGCATGCCGCGCATGTAGGTGGGATTGTCGCCGTTGTCAAACAAGCCCCACTCAGGGTAGGCGATGGGTTTGTGATGCGCGCGGGCGAAGCCGACCTGCGCCAACAGCCCGTAGGGCTCGGTCAGTTGCTGGGCGAAGGGCAGACCACGGGGGGCGTCATACGCGTCCATGCCGATGACGTCGACGTAGTCGTCACCCGGGTAGCAGTCGGTCCAGGGGATCGCGTCGTAGCCGCGGGTGGGGGTGAAGTCGAATCGGAAGTGCTGCCCGGGGACGGATCGCATCGCGGTGACGATGCGCGTCCAGTACCGCTTCCAGGACGCGGGGTCCGGCGAACAGCGGTGGGTGTAGGTGGTGCCGTTCATCTCCCAGCCGAGGACGATCTCGGTGTCGGGGACGCCCAGTTGGACCAGCCGCCGCGCGAGGGTGCGGAAGTGGTCGTCGTAGCGTCCGTCCGCTCCGTCTCCCAACTCGGTGCGGACCACACTGTCGGGCAGGTGGGCCTCGTTGCGGTCCAGCATCGGCACGTTGAGGACGAGGAGGCGGTCCTGCTCCTCCCGACGCCAGTCGGCCCACAGGGCAAGGTCGTTGGACGCGCCCTCGATGTCGCTCCAGTTCTCCCCGGCCAGATACGCATGCCCGACCCGGGGCTCGGGCCGCCCCAGCCAGGCCCCGAACTCCGCCACGCGACGGACGGCGTCGGCACCGTATCCGACGTAGGCGCCGTAGGCCGTCGGCGGACCGGACGCCTGCGCCGGGGCGGCTCGCGTCGGCGGGGGCGGGGATTCGACACCGGGTACGCAGGCCGGCCCGGCCAGCAGGACCAGCGCGAGGGCGACGGTGAACAGGGCCGGCGGGGTGCGGCGCGTCCCGGGCGGGGGCACTGGGCGGGGCTCCTTCTTCCGGGGGTGAGTGCGTGGGGCGGCGGGTTCGAGGGATGCGTCGGGTTCGGGGGCTGTGGGGAGGGCGAGGGTTGCGGGGGCCGACGCCCGAGCAACGTATCAGCGCGGGGCGGAAGATGAGGATGTAGCACGCTATGGGGGACATGACTGCTGAGCGACGCGTAGCGTGACCTCCTTTGCCTGCTGCCCGGGCCGCAGCGACCCGGACGTCCAGCGGACCTTCCCCTCCTGACCCGCCGCGCGCCCACGCGAAAGGACTGCGCGCCCACGCAGAAGACGGCAACCGTGTGCCTTGGAAGAGTCGGCTTCATGAATGCGGAACTGGTGAAGCTGGTGAAGAACGTGGTGCTCGTCCACGGTGGGTTCGTGGACGGCTCCGGGTGGCGGGAGGTACACCGGCTGCTGACGGACGACGGGTTCCGGGTGCGCGTCGTGCAGAATCCGACCCTGTCCCTCGCGGGTGATGTCACGGTGACCGAGCGGGTGTTGGACGCGCTGGACGGCCCCGCGATTCTGGTCGGGCACTCCTACGGCGGGGCCGTCATCACCGAGGCCGGTAACCACGACCGGGTCGCCGGGCTCGTATACGTCGCGGCGTTCGCGCCCGACAAGGGCGAGTCCGTCAACACGTTGATCGCGGACCCCGGACCCGGGGCGCCGGTGCCGCCGATCCTGCCGCCGGTCGACGGGTTCCTGTTCTTGGACCGGGACAAGTTCCACGCGTCCTTCGCTGCCGATGTCCCGGTCGCCGAGGCCGAGTTCATGGCCGATTCGCAGGTGCCGTGGGGGCTCGACGCGCTCGGCGGCGCGATCGGCGAACCGGCCTGGCGGCACAAGCCGAGCTGGTACCTGGTGGCGACCGACGACCGGATGATCCCGCCTCCCGCCCAGCGGGCCATGGCCCGGCGGGCCGGCAGCACGGTCACCGGCACCGACGCCAGCCACTCCGTGTACGTGTCCCGGCCGGACGCCGTGGCCGACCTCATCAGGCAGGCCGCGGCCGACGCCATCGACGCCGTCTGACACCCGCTGTACCTCACCTCCACTCCCCCACACCGCAACTCCCCACCCCCGGACGCCCGTTCACCACGTACGCGCCGGCACGCACCGAAGGATCAGCATGACTACCCCTCAAGTCCCCCGAGCCACCCCCCGATCCCCCCAGATCCAAACCGTCCGCGGCCCCGTCCCCGTGACCGACCTCGGTACCGTCCTGATGCACGAACACGTCTTCGTCGTCAGCGAAGAACTCCGGCAGAGCCTCCCGGAGACCTGGGACGAACAGGAACGCATCGCCGACGCCGTGTCCCGGCTCAAGGCCCTCGCGGCGACCGGTGTCTCCACACTCGTCGACCCGACCGTCATCGGACTCGGCCGCAATGTCGCCCGCGTCGCCCTGGTGAACGAGCAGGTGGACCTCAACATCGTTGCGGCGACCGGCATTTACACCCTCGCCGACATCCCCGACTTCTTCCGGTACCACGGCCCGGGCACGATGCTCGGCGGCCCCGAGGGCATGACCGACCTGTTCGTCCGCGAACTCACCGAGGGCATCGCGGACACCGGCATCAGGGCAGCGTTCCTGAAGTGCGCGATCGAGAACGAACTCACCCCGGGTGTCGAGCGGGTGATGCGTGCCGTGGCGCAGGCCCATCTGCGTACCGGCGCCCCGATCACGGTGCACACAAGTGCCGCCGCCCGTACGGGACTTGTCGCGCAGGACATCCTGCGCAGCGAGGGCGTGGACCTCGGGGCCGTCGTCATCGGGCACAGCGGTGACACCGCCGACCTGGACTATCTGCACCAGCTCATCGACAACGGCTCGTACGTCGGCATGGACCGCTTCGGTCTCGACGTCCTGCTGCCCGAGGACCAGCGGGTGGCGACCGTCGCGGCCCTCGCGCGCGAGGGGTTCGCCGAGCGCATGGTCCTGTCGCACGACGCGTCCTGCCACATCGACTGGTTCCCGCCGGGCGTACGGGAGCAGATCGCCCCCAACTGGCACCACACCCACCTTCACGACGAGGTGCTCCCGGCGCTGCGCGCCGCCGGTGTCAGCGAGGCTCAGCTCACCACCATGCTGGTCGACAACCCGCGCCGGTACTTCACCCCGGCCAACTCCTAGCCATCACGGCTCACTTGGCCAAGTCCTAGCCGTTGCGCCTCGCTTCGCGCGGAGTCAGCCCGAACTCCGCGCGGAACGCGGTGGCGAAGGAGGCGTGGCTGCCGAAGCCGCTGGCGTGAGCGATCTCCGCGATCGAGTACGTCGTCCAACTCGCGCTCGCCAGACGGGTCCTGGCGACGTTCAGCCGTTCGCGGCGGATCAGGTCGCGGGAGGTGGTGCCCGCGGCCTGCAACACCTGCTGGACATACCGCGCGGACCAGCCGAGCGCCCGCGCGATGCCCACGACGTCCAGGTCACGGTCGCAGGCGTGCTCCCGGACGTAGCGCCGGATCGCGGCCTCGACGCTCGCCCGCTGTCCGGTGGGCGCCGAGTCGACACCGCCCTCCGCGGCCAGGCACACCAGGTCGAGGAGCCGGTCGCACGCGATGTCGAAGGTCGTCTCGGAGAGGTGCTCGCGCTCCTCGTGCAGGGTGGTCGTCAACTGCCGTACGACACGGCCGAGTCCGCGGTCACCGCCGAGGAGATGCGGTCCGCCGGCGGCGAGCTCGCTGCGTGCGGCGAGGTGCTGCCCGGACACGATCAGGGAGATGCTGCGGAGGTCGGCGCCGTGCGCGAACGTCAGGGGCCGGTCGATGTCGCACAGCGCCATGACGCCGGGCCCGATCTCGCCGGCGGCCACGCCCTGTTCGACCCAGGCCGACCCGGAGAGCGGCACGAGGAGTTCGTACGTGCCGCGGGGATCGGTGCGGATGTGCCGGTTGTCCCGGTCCACGACTTCCTCGCCGCCGGAGCAGAGGGCGAGACTGTAGGTCTTCGACCGCTGCCACTCCAGATGCCCGGTCCACGGGGCGCGGCGGTCCGGCACCCTGATCCGGCTCGCGCCGTGCAGGCCGGTGAAGACCTCGTCCCAGGCACTCGCGGAGGAGACGGTCAGAGCTTGGCTCCAGGAAGACACACCTCATCCTATCCACCCGAAACCGGCGATGCTCATGACAGCGGAGCGCCCCGTTTCCCCGCTCCTGTGATCGAGTTCACGCCCCCGGGATCGAACTTTTGGACCGGTCCCGCATCTTGTTCTCGTTGACAGCACTCCCTCCGGAAGCGAGCTCCCCCCATGTCCGTGCCTCGTCGCTTTCTCGCCCCCGTGGTCCTGCCGGCCGACCCGTCCTGTTCCGTCCTGCGCGACGCCGTCGTCGACGTCGACGCGGACGGCCGCATCACCCACTGCGGTCCGGCCGCCTCCGCTCCCCCGCTCCCGGCCGACGTCCCCCTCACCTCGCTGTCCGGCATCCTCGCTCCCGGCCTGGTCAACACCCACGCGCACTCCCCGATGACCCTCCTGCGCGGACTCGGCGGCGACCTCCCGCTGGCGTCCTGGCTGCAGGACGCCGTCTGGCCCGCCGAGGCCCGCATGCGCCCCCGCGACGCCCACGCGGGCATGCTGCTCGGCTGCGTCGAGATGCTGCGCTACGGCGTGACGACCAGCGCCGAGATGTACGCGCACGCCGAGCAGGTGGCCGACGCGGCACTCGAAGCCGGCAGCCGGGTCCTGATCGCGCCCGCCTACTTCGACCGGCCCGGCGACGACTGGCACACCGATCTCGCGGCCATCGGCAAGTGGATCGATACGGACGGCCTGCGCTTCGGGCCCGGTGAGCGCGTCGAGCTCTGCTACGGACCGCACTCCGCCTACACCCTGCCGCCCGAGGCACTGCACGCCACGGCGGAGGAGGCGGCACAGCGCGGCGCCCTGGTGCACATCCACGTCGCGGAGACCCTCACCGAGGACGTCGCCCAGCGGAAGTTGCATGGTTCAGTGCCTCAACTGCTCCAGGAGACCGGGCTGTTGGACGGGCGGCTGCTCGCTGCCCACGCCGTGCATCTCTCCGCCGACGACATCCGGCTGCTCGCCCAGGCGGGTGCCGGTGTCGCGCACTGCCCGGGTTCGAACGCCAAACTCGCCTCCGGCATCGCCGACTTGCACGCGCTGCGCGCCGCGTCCGTCCCGGTCGGTCTCGGCACCGACGGGCCCGCGAGCAACGACGACCTCGATCTGTGGGAGGAGGCCCGCCTCGCGATGATGTTCTGCCGTCTCGCCACGGCCGACGCCATGGCCCTCACCGCCGCGGACGCCTTCCTCATGGCGACCTCGGCCGGCGCCGCGGCCCTGGGCCGGACCGACATCGGTGCCTTCCGCCCGGGAAACTGGGCGGACATGATCCATCTCTCCGTGGACGGGCCGCACTTCGCCGCGGGCCTCGACGTCGAGGACGGCCGGCTGCTCGCCAACCTCATGTGGGCGGCCGGTTCCCGCGCGGTCCAGGACGTCTGGGTCGCGGGCGAGCCCGTCGTCGTGGACGGCGAGACGGTCACGGTGGACCGTGTCGCCGCCCAGCACGCCGCCGCGGAGGCGGCCGCACGCATCGCATGACCTGACCTCAGTCGTTTGGACCGTTCCTGTTCCCGCTCGACCGCTCGACCCCTACGGGAGGCGTCATGGCATCGGCAGCCCTCAGCCCGCCGGTCCTCATCGGACGATCGGCCGAACTGACCATTCTCGACGGGCACTTCGACAGCGCCCGGGCGCGGGGAGCCGCGCTGATGCTGACCGGGGAGGCCGGGGTGGGCAAGACCGCGCTGCTGGAGGCCGCGGCGCCGCGCGCGACGGGGGCGGGCTTCCGGGTGCTGCGGATCTCCGGCTGCCCGTTCCAACGGGGCGTCAGCTTCTCGGCGTTGAACCAGCTGCTGCAACCGCTGGCCGAGGGAATCCCCGCGCTGCCCGCGCGGCAGGCGGAGACCCTCCAGGCGGTGCGCGGGCTGTCCGAGGAGCAGCCGACCGAACTGCTCGCCATCGCGAACGCCGTGCACGCCCTGCTGGAACGGTCCACGGCCGAGGCCGGTCCGCTCGCGCTGATCGTCGACGACGTGGCGTGGGTGGACCGGCCCAGCGCCACGGTCCTGGGCACCCTCGCCCGCGCCCTGCGCACCGGCCCGATCGCCCTTCTGGGCGCCTCCCGGACCGGCGACGAGTCCTTCCTCAGCAACATCGGGATACCCGAGCACGAGGTCCGGCCGCTGGACGACGTCTCGGCGAACGCGCTGGTGGCCGAGCGGTTCCCCGCGATGACGCCCAGGGTCAGACGGCGGCTGGTCGCGGAGGCCCGGGGCAACCCCCTCGCCCTGCTCGAACTGCCCGTCCCCCTCAACGACTTGCAGCAGCGGGAGCGAGGGACCCTGCCCGCCGTACTCCCGTTGACCGAACGCCTCAAGGGCATCTTCTCCACCCGGGTCGCCGCGCTCCCGGCCGCGACCCGCAAGCTGCTGTTGCTCGCCGTGCTGGACGGTTCGGGTGAACTGCACATCCTCCAGCGGGCGTCGGGCGGACCGGACGGTCTCGCCGGGCTGTCCCCCGCCGAGCGCGCCGGGCTCGTCCAGGTCGACGGTGTCACCGGCAGGCTGGAGTTCCGGCATCCGCTGACCCGTTCCGCGGTGCTGGATCTGTCGACCAGCGAGGAGCGCCGGGCGGCTCAACTGGCCCTCGCCGCCGAGCTTCCCGAAGGCTCCGAGCACCGGGCGCGGCACCTCGCCGACGCGGCTGTCGGCCCCGACGACCAGGTCGCCGCCCTGCTGCACGAGGTGGCGTACAACACCCTGCGCCGCGGTGACGCGGTCGGCGCCATCACCACCCTGCTGCGCGCCTCCGAGTTGAGCGCGACCGGCACGGACAAGGGCCGCCGGCTGGCGGAGGCGGCCTGCCTCGGCGCCAACATCACCGGCGATCTGCGCAATGTCCGCGCGCTGCTGGACAACGCCGACCACGCCGACCCGTCGGGCGTCGACTCCCTCGCCGCCGCCACCGCCGCGGCCAGTCACCTCCTCAACGGCGAGGGCGACGTGGACACCGCCCACCGGCTGCTCATCGGCGCCATCGAGGCCCATACGTGGCCGGACGAAACGGAGATGGTCGAGGACATCTTCCGCGAAGCCCTCAACACCCTTCTCATGGTGTGCTTCTACGGCGGCCGGCCGGAACTGTGGCACTCCTTCGAGGACGTCGTGAAGCGACGGCGTCCGCCCACGTCGGGCCGTCTGCTGCCGGTGATCCTGGGCACCTTCGGCGATCCGGCGTACGGCGCGCTGCCCTTCCTCGACCGGCTCGACCACCTCATCTCCGGACTGCACCAACAGCCCGATCCCGTACGGGTCTTCGGCATCGCGCTCTCCTCCTCCTACATCGACCGCCTCCCGGGCTGCCGGGGCGCGCTGCGCCGGATCATCGACGACGGCCGCGACGGCGGGGCCGTGGCCCTGGCGATCCAGGCGCAGTTCCTGCTCGGCAACGACGCCTGCGCGGGCGGCCAGTGGGACGAGCTGCTGGAGATCACCGAAGAAGGCCTCGCCTGGTGCGCGACGTACGACTACCGGCTGACGGCCTCAACGGGCCACTTCCAGCGGGGACTTGTGGCCGCCGCGCGCGGCGACGGCGGCACCGCCCGCGAGATCGCGGACCGGCTCGTGTCCTGGGGCAACCCGCGCGGACTGGGCGCGCTACGGGTCTACGCCGCGCACATCCGGGCCCTTTCGGCGCTCGGCGGCGCGGACTTCGACGCCGCCCACCGGCTGCTGCGCGCCCTCGTCACACCCGGCGAGGTGCCGCGGTTCATGCCGCACGCGCTGTGGCTCCTGCTGGACTTCACCGAGGCCGCCGTGCACACCGACCACCACGCGGAGGCGGCCGCGCACATCGCGGCGGTCCGCAGGACCGATATCCCTTTGGTCTCACCCCGGTTGGCCATGCTGGCGGATGCCGCCGAGGCGATGGCGGACCCGGACGTCATCGACCACGACCTGTTCGAGGCGGCCATCGCCACGCCCGGTGCCGAGCGCTGGCCGTTCGACTGGGCGCGGATCTGCCTGGCCTACGGCGAGCGACTGCGCCGCGCCAAGGCGGGCGGCGCGGCCCGTGTCCACCTGGACGCGGCGCTCGGCACGTTCGAGCGGCTCGGCGCCGCGCCGTGGAGTGCGCGGGCGGCCAACGAGCTGCGGGCGAGCGGGATTCCCGTCAAGCCGCTGAAGCCCGCCGAGTCCGACGGCCGGGACCGGCACGCGCTGCTGACCCCGCAGGAACGGGTGGCGGCCCAACTGGCCGCCACCGGGCTGACGAACAAGCAGATCGCCGCGCAGCTCTTCCTGTCGCCGCGCACGGTGGCGGCCCATCTCCGCAGTGTCTTCCGGAAGTTGAACGTCACCTCACGGGGCGGCCTGCGCGACGCGCTGACCGGCCCCATGCCGTGACGCCTCCCGCTCAGCCCGCGTCGGGTTCCGGCTGCCAGGTCCAGTTGGGGCGTTCGTAGGCCACCTCGAAGCCGAGGCGGAGCATGTTGTGCAGCGAGCTGTTGTGGGTGTCGGGCTGCTCGGCGCCGGTCTCGGCGACGAGGACACGGCACCCCAACTCCCGTGCCGTGCGCGCCCGGGCGGCGAGCAGGGCGGTCTGCCCGCCGCGCCCCCGTGCGTGGGGCAGTACGGCGCCGGCGAACATCTGCGCCGTGTCACCGCGGACGAGCATGGTGCCGGTGCCGACCAACTCGCCCTCCAGCCACGCCCCGTAGGGATGCCAGCCCGGCCGGGACACGGTCGCGGCCCCCATCTCGGCGTAGTGCTCGACCGGTGTTCCGAAGGCCCGCATCATCACCGTGCCCCATTCCAGGGCGTGTTGGGCCTCCAGCGGGGTGACGCTGATGCCGTCGGGCAGTACGTCCAGGGCGTCGGCGCGGGCGACGGCCTCCTCGGTCGTGCCGACGAGCTTCGCCCAGGACGAGGTCTGGACGATGCCTTCCCGCTCGCAGATCTCCGACCAGTCCTCGGGCAGGAAGGCGGGCGCTATCTGGAAGGCGGCCTGCGGGGTACCCGCCGCACGGTAGAAGTCGCAGACCTCTTCGACGAGTTGGGCCGTGACGGGCGCGGTGACACCGAAGCCGAGGGCCTTGCTCCAGAAGCGGGTGATGTCGTCGCGCATCGACAGCACCACACCGCCGCCGATCCTCGTGGCGGTCATGCCCAGCGCGGTGCGGACGGGCTCGGGGGTCTCCGTCTGGAATCGGTAGAGTGCCTCCGCCTCGGACTGTTCGGCGACGGACGGCTGGACGACGGTCGTCATGGATCTGTTTCCCTCTCGGGTTCGCTCGGCTTCCCTCGGGAAGCCACGCGGACAGCCCGCCTGTGAACAGGCGGGCTGAAGCGGGGAGTTGACAGGTGGTCAGGGAGGGGACATCAGGCCTGGTGGGCCGCGGCCTGCTTGATCAGGTCGGCCACCGCCGCGGGCTGGGAGACGTAGATGGCGTGGCTGCCGGCGGCCTCGGCCACGGTGGCGCCGGCGCGCTCGGCCATCTGGTGCTGGACCGGCGGCGGGATCATGTGGTCGTCGGCCGCGACGAGGTACCAGCTGGGCTTGGTCCGCCAGGCCGGCTCGGTGATCGCTCCGCCCACCGCGCCCAGGCCCCACGGAACCTGCGCGTCGGCGAGGAACGCGGCCTCCTCGGCCGGCAGGTCGCCGGCGAAGGACGCGGCGAACTTGTCACGGTCCAGGAAGAGGAAACCGTCGACCGGCGGCAGGATCGGCGGCACGGGCGCGCCGGGTGCCGGGTCGGCGACCAGCGAGCCGACCGACTCGCCCTTGTCCGGCGCGAAGGCCGCGATGTAGACGAGCGCGGCGACACCGTCATGGCGGCCGGCCTCGGTGATCACGGCACCGCCGTAGGAGTGGCCGACGAGGACGGCCGGGCCGTCGAGGGCGTCGAGGGCCCGCTGGGTGACCGCCACGTCGTCGGCGAGGGACACGGTCGGGTTCTGCACGACGCTGACGTTGTAGCCGTCCTGGGTGAGCAGGCGGTGCACCGACTGCCAGCCGGAACCGTCGACGAATCCGCCATGCACGAGAACGATGTTCTTCACGGCACTCATGCCGATGCTCCTTGTTTGTCGGAAACCCTGCGGGCAAGTCCAAACTAGGCCGGACCGCCCGCCGGGGCTTCGACCAAATGACCTAGTTGCCCATGACCTGGTTGCCGGCAGTGGTCCCGTCTCCGCCGACGGGGGCCTCGACGAAGGCCGTCACCGCCTTCGCGAAGGCCTCGGGTTCCTCCAGGTGACCGAAGTGCCCGCTGTTCTCCAGGATCACCAGCTCCGACCCCGGGATGAGCTCGTGCAGTTCCTCCGCCCAGCGCACCCCGCAGATGACGTCGTGGCGGCCGACGAGGACGAGGGCAGGCACGGTGAGCGAGCCGAGGTCGGCGCGGTCGTCGATGACGTCCGGGGTGAGGTCGTCGTCCAGCCCGGAGATATAGGTGGCCGTCACCGCGGCGCGCGCGGGGCCGAACTCGTCCTCCCGGCCCCAGAAGTCGGCGAAGTACGCGGGGAAGATCCCCCGCGCAACGGCGGTCATCTGGGCGTCGTCGGAGATGGTGGGGATGCTCTGGAACGCTCCAACGACCTCGGGGAGCCCCGGGTTGTCGGCGTGCCGGGCGGCGAACTCCTGCACCTTGCGCATGGCCTCGGCGCCGTGCTCGGGACCGGTCACCGGCGCGCTGTCGTAGAGGATCACGCCGGCGACGCGGTCGGGGTGGTGCAGGGCGTGGTACTGGGCGACGAAACCACCGTGCGAGTGCCCGAGGAGGTGCACCTCGGGGATGCCGAGGTGCTCGATCAGCGCCGCGAGGAAGCGGCTGTAGCGGGCCCGGGTGTAGCCGTGCGGGTGGGAGGGCAGGCGGTCGGAGGCGCCGGTGCCGATGGGCTCCGGGTAGACGACCGTGAGGTGCTCCTCCAGCGCGGGCATGCGCAGGTAGTCCCAGATGATGCCCGGTCCGCCGGAGTGCGCGATGCAGACCGGTCCAACGCCGTGGACGTGGTAGCTCTGCGTGACCCCGTCGATCTCGACGGTGTGGGTCCCGGTGGCGAGCGGGTCGGTCGAGGGGGTGGTGCTCATGGGGGATCTCCCTGTTCGGCATACGGCGATGACACGGACAGGACGCGGGAGACAGCGCGAAGTTCGAAATGAATGACGTGACGCCGGTCACATGACGAGGGCGCGCGGGACGGGCACCGGCCGGGGATGCACGAGACGCAGCCGGTGCACCCGCCCGGCACCGTCCAGACTCATCAGCCAGGCCACGGCGGGCGGGCAGTGGTCGGGGGCGTCGTCGGGATTGCTGATGTCCATCTCCCAGACGACGAGCGACCGCCCGGCCACGGCGTGCGCGAGATGCTGCCGTACGCCGGCCTCCAGATCGCACTCCATCCCGCGCACCAACAGGCTTCTCCCGCCCACCGGTTGGTTCCCCTGCACCAGCGCCGCCTCGGGCGACCAGCGCTCGGTCAGCAGCTTCCCGAAGTGCCCGCTCTCGGCCGCGTGCAGCGTCTCGCGCGCCTCGATCCGGCTGGCCCGGGTGCGCCGCCCGACGTCACCGTGCGGGGCGTCGGCCGTGGCGGCGAGGGCCAGCGCGAGCTTGGCCCGCCCCTGACTGAGCCGACTGCGGACCGTTCCAACGGGCACCCCGCACGCCTCGGCGATCTGCTCGTACGACGTGACACCGACACTGAAATGCCGCAGCACGAGCGGCAGCCGCAGCGCGGGAGACAACTCCTCGACGGCCTCCCAGATCCAGTCCCGCAGGGCGTGCCGCTCCAGCCACCGCTCAGGACCGGACTCCGTGACGGGCACATGCAGATCATCGAGCGGCCGGAAATCGACGGTCCCACGCAGCAACGAACGGGCATGGTTCCGCACGATCATCCGCAACCAGGCTCCTACGGCCTCCGGGTCGCGCACGTCCCCCACGCGCCGGAGCGCGGTCAGCGCCGCCTCCTGCATCACGTCGTCGACATCGGGCCCCGGCCCCAGCACACTCACCGCGACGGCCCGCATCCCGGCCCGGTGCCGCTCCAGCAGCAGCCCCAGGGAGGCGACGTCCCCGGTCTGCGCGGCCAGGGTGAGCGCCGCGTCCTCGATGCGCGTGATCTCACCCAGGTTCCGGCTGCTCATGCTGCCCCTCTTCCGGCGCCACCGTCGTCCGTACGACCGTAATGGGCGCGTGCCGTGACGTCACATCGCGCGGACGCCCGACGGGTCCGGCGTCGCACCAGGTGCCCGTTGCGGACACCCGGGTCCCGCACACCGTCGATACGCCCCGGGCCAAGGGTGTTCAGCGACTGTTCAACGACTTGGACCGGTCCCTACGACCGTTGCGGGCATGCCCAGTCGACGACCGGAGGGGCTTCGGCAACTGCTCAACGCCCCCGACCGGATTCTGGAACCGCGCCCGCGCCGGTGTTCGCGCCGCGCACGCCCGCCGGGACGACCGTGCCGACGATCCGCCCGCTGTGCCGCCGGAAGGAGACGAACTTGGTCACGGCCTGGAGGAGGTTCGCGCAGGCCAGCGCGGTCCACAGCCCGCCCAGTCCCGCCGCGTCGGCGACCGGCACGGCGAGGGCCGCGAGCACCCCGAACCACACCGCCGTGGACACCAGGCTCGGCACGGTGCGCTTGAGCCCGACGAGTCCGAAGCCCGCCACGGCCTGCAGGGCATCGGTGACGACCACCGCGAGGACCAGCGGCAACAGCCGTACGACCTGGTCCGCGAGCCCCTGATCCCTGGTGAACAGGCCGATCACCGGGTCCCGCAGCACGACCAGGACGGACCCGAGCCCGACGACCGCGCACAGGGCGACCCCGATCCCGGCGTCCACGCTGCGCCGGATGCGGGCCAGGTCGCGTTCCTCGGCGTACCCGGCGATCAACGGCACCGTGGCCTGCCCGACCGCCACGGCGGCGGTGAAGACGACATTCACCAGGGACTCGGAGACGCTGTGCACGGCGGCGCTGTCGGTGCCGATCCGGGCGGCGGCGAAGGTCAGCACGCCCAGCACGGAGAACTTCACCAGCACGGTCGCGCCGAGCGGCACTCCGACCCGGGCCAGCCGCAGCACCTCGCGCGGATCGGGCCTGCCGGGCCGGACCGGCCGCCCGGCGAGCACGGTCCGCCGACGCAGCGCGTACTGGTTGAGCCCGGCCCCGACCGCGCTGGAGCCGAGCATGGCCACCCCGGCCCCCGCCAACCCGAAACTCGGCAGCGCCCCCGGCCCCCCGACCAACACCACCGACAACACCACGGACACCCCGGTCCCCACGAGCCCGGACCGCATCACCTGCGCCGACCGCCCGAGCGCGACCAGCACGGACGAGGCCGACGAGTTGACGGCGATCAGCAGCACACTGCCCGCCAACATCCAGGGAAACAGCCCTAGTTGATCGAGTACAGCCCCCGGCACCCCGAACGCCCCACCGAGCAACGGCACCGCGCCAACGGCCGCCGCACACACCCCGCCCACGACGAACGCCAGCCACATCCCGCTCCGCACCACCGGCAACAGCCCCTCGGGGTCCTCCCGATGCGGCGCGACGAACGGCATGACCCCGCGCAGCGCCCCCGCCACAGTGGCCGTCGCCGGACTGAACACGGCGATCGTCACAGCGAACGCGGCCAACGAGACGGTGGCGTGCCGCCCCAGCAACGCGGTGTCGACGAGCGACCCGGCGGACGCGGCGAGGGTGCTCGCATACAGCGGCGCGGCGGCTCTGGCGATGGTCATGAATGTGGTGCGTTCACTCACGCTCGCTCATCCTGCCAGTCAACCACCGCGCCACGCACACGAGTTACTACGGCGTCACGTTCGCGGGCGGCGGCCCCGTACTCCCCCGCACCTCAAGCCTCGGCTCCGACAACACCGTCTCCTCCGGCCGCCTCGGCTCCCTCATCCGGTGGACGAGAAGCTGCGCGGCGCGGCGGCCGATGTCGTGGCTGCCGTTGTCGACGGTGGTGAGCCAGAGGTGTCGTAGGCGCGCGAGGTACGTGTTGTCGTAGCCGACGAGGGAGAGGTCCCGGGGCACCTGGAGGCCCAGTTCCTCGGCTGCCGACAGGGCGCCGACGCACGCGATGTCGTTGAAGGCGAAGACGGCCGTGGGGCGTTGCGCGGCGGTGAGCAGGCGGACCATCGCGCGGTAGCCGCCCTCCTCCGTGTGGTCGCCCTGTTCGACCGTCGCGAGGTCGGTCAGGCCGTGGTCGTCCATGACCATTTCGAAGGAGGTGCAGCGGAGTGCGCCGGCGACGCCCGGGCCGGCGATGTGGGCGATACGGCGGTGCCCCAGGGAGATGAGGTGTTCGGTGGCCAGGATAGCGCCGTACGAGTCGTCGCCGGCCACGACGTCGACGTGGGGCAGGACCGGTTCAACGGCGCCCGCGACCACCGTGGGGATGTGGGTCGCGGCGGCGAGGAGATCGTCGGAGCCGGGGAGGGTGCCCACCACGATCAGGCCGTCGACGCGGAGTTCGGTGAAGATGCGGGTGAGGTCCTCGCCGAGGTGGCGGTTGAGGCGGCCGTCGGCCAGCATCATGTGCAGGCCCTGCTCGTGGAGGCGGGAGCCCAGGCCGTCGAGGAGTTCCACGAACCAGGGGTTGCGCAGGTCGTTCAGCAGCACGCCGACCGAGCGGGTGCGGCGCTCGCTGAGGCTGCGGGCGGCGGCGTTCGGGCGGTAGCCGAGTTCCTCCACAGCGGCCAGCACGGCCTGCCGTTTCTCCGGTCGGACCTGCTCGGAACCGCGCAGCACCAGGGAGACCAGGGATTTCGACACACCGGCCCGCTCGGCGACATCACGGATGGTCGGAGCGCTCATGGCTGGACCGTTCCATGCGGTCGCGCCCCCTGTCAAAGGCGCGGACACTCGGTGTTGACGTCCATGTATTGACATCAGGATGAATGGGTTCCAGTGTGGCGGGGACAGTTTATGGACCGGTCCAAAGAAGGGTAGTCATGGTGACCTCGCTCGGTGTTGCCGTCGTGGGCTTCGGATGGATGGGGCGGGTGCACACCCAGGCGTACGCCCGTGTCCCGCACCACTTTCCGCAGCTGACCGTGCGGCCGCAGCTCGTGACGGTCGCCGAGGAGGTGCCCGGGCGGGCCGAGCAGGCGGCCGAACAGTTCGGCTTCGCCTCCACGACCCGCGACTGGCGCGAGGTGGTCGACGACCCGCGGGTGCGGGCGGTGAGCATCACCGCGCCGAACTTCCTGCACCGCGAGATCGGCGTCGCGATGGCGGAGGCCGGCAAGCACATCTGGATCGAGAAACCGGTGGGCCTCTCGACGGCGGACGCGTCCGCCGTGGCCGACGCGGTCACCAAGGCCGGCGTGCAGGGCGCGGTCGGCTTCAACTACCGCAACGCGCCTGCCGTGGAGGCCGCCCGCGACCTGATCGCCTCGGGCGAGCTGGGCACGGTCACCCACATCCGCGTCCGCCTCTTCAGCGACTACGCGGCCCACCCGGACGGCGCCCTGACCTGGCGCTACGAGCTGGAGCGCGGCGGCCACGGCGTCCTGGGCGACCTCGCCTCGCACGGCGCGGACCTGGCCCGGTACCTCCTCGGCGACATCGCGTCCCTCGCCGCCGACACCGCGATCTTCCTGCCGCGGCGGGCCCGCCCCACCGGCGCGATCGCGGGCCACGCCCTGGCCACCGGGGGCGAGTTGGGCCCGGTCGAGAACGAGGACTACGTCAACTGCCTGCTGCGGTTCGCCTCCGGTGCCCGGGGTGTCCTGGAGGCCTGCCGAGTCTCGGTCGGCGAGCAGAACAACTACGGCTTCGAGGTGCACGGCACCAAGGGCGCGGTGTTCTGGGACTTCCGCCGGATGAACGAGCTGGCGGTCAGCCGCGGCACGACGTACCAGGACCAGCCCGTGACCACGGTGTATGTCGGCCCGGGCGACGGCGAGTTCGGCGCCTTCCAGCCGGGCGCGGCGAACGCGATGGGCTACGACGACCTCAAGGTGATCGAGGCGTACCGCTTCCTGCGCTCCGTCGCCGAGGGCGTGCCGTACGGCGCGACGCTCCCGGATGCCGTACGCAGCGCGGCAGTTGTGGACGCCATGGTGCGTTCGGTCGAGACCGGAACCTGGGTGAGCCCGGCGTGAACGGCGCGCGCGTCGCCTGATCGACGCGCCGCCGGGCGCCCGCGCGATCTCGCGCCCACCCGCCGGACTCGACTACCGTTCACGCTCGGGAGTCACTCGCCTACGCTGTGGTGACCGGTTGGCGGACGGGTATGGGGGCGGCATGGGATACGGCTTCGGACAGCGGCGGGGCGGTCAACTCCCCGTGGAGTTGACCAGCTTCGTCGGACGCGCCGAGGAACTCGGGATGCTGCACGCCGAGTTGGCGCGGTCGCGGCTGGTCACGCTGGTCGGTCCGGGCGGTGTCGGCAAGAGCCGTACGGCACTGCGCGCGGCCCGCGCGGTCGCGGACCGGTTCGCCGACGGGGTGCGGCTGGTGGAGCTGTCGGCCCTGCACGACCCGGAGTTGGTGCCGCCGACGCTCGCCGGCGTCCTCGAACTGCCCGAGCAGTCCGGCATGACCCCGTTGGACGCCATCGTGGAACACCTGCGCGGGCGACGGATGTTGATCGTCCTCGACACCTGCGAGCACCTGGTCGACGCGTGCGCGATGCTCTGCGACATCCTGCTGCGCGAGGCCCCCGGGCTGAGCGTCCTCGCCACCAGCAGGCAGCCGCTCGACGTGCCCGGTGAGCGCTGTCTGCCGATCGCCCCGCTGGCCCGCGCGGACGCCGTCGACCTGTTCGCGCAGCGCGCCGCGGCCGTCACCGGCGGCCCCGCGCTCGACGGCGCCGACCGGGAGCACACCCTCGCCCTCGTCGACCGCCTCGACGGCATCCCCCTCGCCCTCGAACTCGCCGCCGTACGCCTGCGGGCCGTACCGCTCGCGGAACTCGTCGCCCGCCTGGACCGCCACTGCGAGGTCCTGACCGGCGGCCGCCGCACGGCACTCACCCGCCACCAGACGCTGCGCGCGGCCATCGACTGGTCCTACGACCTGTGCACACCCCAGGAACAACTCCTGTGGGCCCGGCTGTCGGTGTTCGCCGGTTCCTTCGAACTGTCCGCGGCCGAGCGGGTGTGCGCGGGCGGCGACCCTGGTGGAGCGGTCCAACTCGACGGCGAGCAGGTCGTCGAGGCGCTGGTCGGGCTCGTCGACAAGTCGGTCGTCCAGCGCATCGGCGAGGACGGCGGCCGCTACCGGCTCCTGGACACCATCCGCGAGTACGGCACCGCGCGCCTGGCCGCCACCGACGACGCCGAGGCCGTACGACAACGGCACTTCGCCCACTACGACGAACTCGTCGACCGCTTCTGGAACGGTCTGATGGGCCGGGGCCAGGTCCAACTCCACCACGCCGTACGCGCGGAGATCGCCGACGTACGGGCCGCCCTGGAGTACGGCTGCGCCACCGAGGGACGGGCGAGCGACGCGCTGTGGCTGGCGACGCGGCTCGGGGCGTACTGGCGGGCGGCGGGGACGCTGTCGGAGGGCCGGTACTGGATCGACAAGGGGCTCGGGCTCGTCCCGCAGGACTCCGCGACACGGGCCTGGGGCCTGTTCATGACCGGGGTGTTCGGGGTCTGGACGGCCGATCTGGAGACGGCGTTGGACCGGTTTCCGCAGGCCCTCGACGTGGCGCGCCGCGTCGGCGAGAGCCGCGTGGAGCTGTTCAGCGAGGGCTACTTGGGCGCCCTGACGCTGCTCGGCGGGGCCGTCGAGGAGGGGGCGGCCGCGCTCGAAGCGGTCCGCCGGCGGATGATCGCGGCGGACGACGCGCTGGGCATCGGCGTCGTCCACTACGAAGGCGCCCTGCTGTACGCCGCGTTGGGCTTCACGGACCGCGCGCTGGAGTGGTGCGAGACGGGCCTCACGTATCTGGAGGGCCGGGGCGAACGCCAGTTGTACGGTTCCACGCTCTCCGTCCAGGGCGTGATCCTGTGGCTCGTCGGCCGCCCCGAGGAGAGCGCGACGGCGTTGCGCCGGGGCCTGGAGGCGGCGAGCGAGATCGGCGAGGTGCTCGTCGCCGCACTCGCGTCGCTGGGCCTCGCCTGGCACGCGGCCGGGCAGAAGCGGTACGTCAGGGCCTGCTGGCTGATGGGATACGCCGAGCACGCGCGACGGCTGGGCGGTGACCCGGTCGGCATGCTGCCCCGACTGCTGGAGGAACAGGAGTCCCAACAGCGGGCGGTCCGGGCGGCGTTGGGCACGGAACAGTACGAGCGGTGGCGGGAGGCGGGCGCCCGGATGTCGGGCCGCGAACTCCTGGACGCCGTACGCACGGACGCGGACGAACCGCCCGGCATCCCCACGGCCCGCCCCGCCACGTCCGACACGCGCCCCGCCGACCCCCTCACCCGCCGCGAACGCGAGGTCGCCGCGCTCGTCACCCAGGGCCTGTCCAACCGGGAGATCGCCGAACGGCTCGTCATCTCCAAACGCACCGTGGATGCCCATGTCGAGCACATCCTCGCCAAGTTGGGCATCACCTCGCGTACCGAGATCCTGGCCGCGGCACAGCCCGAGGGCACCAAGTCCGCGTAGGTATCCGGTACCTACGTACCCCCTCCGAGCCCCACGCCGACGCCTACGTGCACCCATATCGCCACCGATCTACGGGAGTTCACGCCCCCCGCACCCGCACGCCACCCCAAGCTGGTCCTACCGCCAGGGGAACGGGACGTGTCGGGGCCGGCAGTGTTGGTCAACCCCACGGCTGTCATGGCAAGGCATCCGGCACCGCACCTCCCCTGGCGGTATTCGCGTAGGGCTGCCCCTGTCGGCGGGGGCAGCCCTCCTCAAAGGGCCCTGAGATCAGCCGCGTTCGGCCCTCTCGTACATCGTCTTGGCCGTGGCGCCGAGGATCTCGCCGTACATCTTGGTCGGCGTGAAGCCGTCCAGCGAACTGTTGACCGAGACGAGGGTGCCCTGTCCGGTGCTCTCCTTGAAGTCGGCCAGCCACGGGCCGCCGCTGGAGCCGCCGGTCATGTCGCAGGGGATCACCTGCTGGCCGTTCTCCTTCTTCTCCGTGCCCACACAGCGCAGGAGTTCCTCGCCGAGCTGCGGGTGGGTGGCGGGGTAACCGAAGGACGAGATCTTCCCGCCGACGGCCCGGTTGAACGCGATCGGCGTCCCACCCACGACATCCGTGAGCCTACGACCGCTCTTGTCGGCGTCGACGACCATCGCGGCCACGTCGTTCGTCCCCTCCTCCGCGAAGGCACGCGGCGTCAGGACGGTCCGCACCGCGAAGGCGCCGTACGGCTGCCTGCCCTTGCTGTAGGCCGGTACGAACACCATCGACATGTTGGTGTTGACGGGCGAGGCGGACCGCCGGACGCAGTGCCCCGCGGTCATCACGACCGACCGGTTGGCGCTCTTCACGGCGGTGGCCGTGCACCAGGTGTCGGCCCCCGCGGCATTGACCATGAACATCCGCCCCACGGTCTTCAGCTGTGGACCGGTCCATGTCTTGGTCTTCGGCCCGGTCGGCCCGAGGTCCACCGACTTTCCTACGGCCTTGATCCGGGCCGGGCTCCAGTAGGCGAGGGCGTCCTTGCGTTCCTGGACGGTGAACGAGAAGGAGGACACCGGGTCGGGGGCGGCGGCGGCCGAGATGGGGACGGCGAGCGCGAGGGCCGTACCGGCCACGGTGAGCGCTGTGGCACGGCGGCGGAGAACTCGGCTCCCGGGAAGGGGGCAGTCGAACATGGGGGGATGTCTCCTCGACTGGTTCAAGTGGTTCTGGTAGCTGACGCGGCCCAGCCCGGCTACGCGCAATCCAAGAGAGGTAGATCCGGCGATCCGGGTTGCGTCGTCGCGCCGGATCCCGGTCGCGCCGTCGGGCCGGCGGCCGTCTCACGGAGGAAGGCGAGGAACTCCCCCACCGTGCAGCTCCAGAGCCGACGTTCCACCAACGCGCTGTGCCGGCGGGCGAGTTCGCGGTCGTCGCCGTAGGCGAACCGGACGACGATCGGGCCTTCGCACGCGCGGATCTCGATGGCGCTCGGCTGCACCTCGTCGGCGGACCGCAGGCCGACCGCGATGCCGATGATCTCCCAGACCAGCACGCCTGCTCTCCTGAACGCGCCGTCGGACGAGGTGTGCCACACCACCTCGAAGTGCTCGTGCGCGGGCGCCCCGGGATCGGGCCACCGGTTCACGTTGTTCGATGTAGTGGGCACACCTACGTCCTCTCTGTGCGGAACGGAACTTCGCGGCACGGACTGCCTAGTTGAGGGCGTCCTGGGGGTCGGTCAGCCAGTAGGTGGTGGTCAGGGAGCTGTCGATGTACACGCCCTTGCTGGGCAGCGCGACCTTGACGCCCGAGCCCACGAAGTCGAGCGCGCGGTTCTGGAAGATCACCGAGAGCGTCTTCGCGGTGTAGCCGCCGGAGCCGCTGCCGTCGGCGGCGGAGAGGCGGACGCCCGCGTAGCCCGACTGTCCGGGGCGGAGCGTGGTGACCGCCTGCGGCTGCGAGTCCTCGTCGACCGGGGGCACGGCTTGGGCGTCCGTGAACCGCAGGGCCGGGTAGCCGTACAGGTAGCAGGTCTTGGAGCCGGTGTTCTTGACGGTCAGCAGCAGGTGGTTCAGCGGACGCGTCACGGTCTGCGCGGTGACCTTGGTGTTGGCGCCGGTGCAGGTGACGATGGTTGAGGTCGACCCCTTGGACCCGGTGGACCCCTTGGCTGTGGTGCTGCCGCTGCCCGACTTCGAGGTCACGGCCACGTCCGTACCGGAGGCCGCCGCCTTGGTGTTCCCCGCGTCCGCCTCGGACGTCGCGGTCGAGGAGATGCCGTTGTCGGCGGCGACGGTCGGGGTGTTCTCGGCCGCCGAGTCCAGGTCGGTGCCGCAGGCGGTCAGCGCCAGCGAGGCGGCCGCGGTGAGGGTCGCGGTGAGGAGTGCCGTACGGCGGCGGAAGACAGTGTTGGACATGATCGGGTTCCCCCTGAGTGCGGTGCTGGAAGGCGAGCCACCGGGTTTCGTGGTGGGTCTCGCTGCGAACAACCGCAGCTTGCGCGGCGATCCGTCCCAGCCGCCAGAACAGTCGGGGGAAACGGGAAGCTGGAACGCTCACGCAGGTGATGACCTGCGCGAACGTCCCGTCCCTGGAACGCGTGGGTGGGACGGGTACCGGCCGTTGGAACGGTCCAGCCGGTGCCCGTACCGCACGGTCAGCAGTACAGGTTGGCCCCGGTGCTGGTCCCGAGGATCGAGGTGAACCGCGTGTAGGCGTCCACGCGGCTCTGCACCTGGGCGGGGCTCTTGCCGTCGCACTCGATCGAGCCGTTGATGCTGCGGATGGTCTGGCCGAAGCCGGCGCCGTTGACCATCGCGTTGTGCGGGGTCATGGAGCCGGGACCGCTCTGGGTGTTCCAGTACCAGAGCGCGGTCTTCCAGGCCACGGCCGAGTCGTTCTGCACCAGCCAGGGGTTGCCCAGCAGGTCGATGCCGAGTGCGTCGCCCGCGGCCTTGTAGTTGAAGTTCCAGCTGATCTGCAGCGGACCGCGCCCGTAGTAGGCGGCCTGACCGGCCGGGCAGCCGTACGACTGGGACCAGTCGCAGTACGTCGGGTAGTTGGCGGTGTTCTGCTCGACGATGTACACCAACCCGCCCGTCTCGTGGCTGACGTTGGCGAGGAAGGCGGCGGCCTCCTGCTTCTTCGTGGTGTCGCTGCCGGTGTTCGCGAAACCCGGGTAGGCGCTGAGGGCGGCGGTGAGACCGCTGTACGTGTAGAAGGAGTTCCGGCTCGGGAACATCTGGTTGAACTGGGCTTCGCTCACCACGAAGTTGCCCACGGGCGTGCCGGAGCCGTCGCAGGCGTACGGCTCCCAGAACCAGGTGCTGATGACCGGGTCGTAGCCCGGGTTGTCGTGCTCGGCGATGTACGCCTTGCCGTCGGTGTAACGGACGATCTGGCCGGTGACGTACGACTGGCCGGCCACCCAGTTCGGATAGCTGGAACAGGAGGCGGCGGACGCGCCGGCGGCGGGAAGGACCACGGGCGTCAGGCTACCGAGGACGAGTGCGGTCAGTACTGCGGCGATGCGGCGTCTCGACACAGGGTTCAACTCCTCTGTGGAGCACGGCCGTACCCCGCCAAGGGCAGGGCGAAGCGGAGCCTTTGTGCGCACGGGCCGGTCGGACCGGTCACGGCGTGGGGGGCGGCCGTGGTGGGGGATGACGCCACTCACTGAACCGCATTGGTATGTACCAGTCAAGGGTATAGACCAGTCAACCCCACACCGCGGCCGCCGAGTTACGACCGGCCCGCGCTACGTCGACCCTTGTCACCTGCGCAGAGTCGTCACCTCCAGACCCGGGTCGCCGGAGATCTCCGCCTGGGTGAACCGCTCCGTGACCCACTGCTTGCGCGAGAAGAGGCGGGTCTGGTCCGAGAAGTGGGGCGATGCCGGGTTCGCCGACTGGCCGTAGGTGAGGAGGGTGTGGGCGCGCGGCCCGTCGGGAGTCAGTTCCACGGTCATCAGGAAGCTGCTGCCGAAGGCCCCGGCGGTCGGGGTGCCGGTGCCCGAGTCGGGACTCGCCTCCACGACGTCGAAACAGCCCGCGTCGCAGCCGGGCAGCGGGATACCGTCCCACTTCTGTACGGCGCCCAGCTCGACGTCGATCGGGAGGTCACGAGCCGCGAAGTCCCGGACGGCGTCGGCCAGGGCACGTTGGACGCGCGGGTCCTCGCCGTTGAACCCCCTTGGTGTGGTGAGGGGTTGGGCGGGGTCGTAGGGGACGCGGCGCCAGGTGTCGGGCGGACCGCCGTCGAGGAGACGGTCGTAGAACGTGCTCCAGAGCACGATGCCCCGGCTGGTGGTGTCGGCGCGGGTGTCCCAGCGGGCGAGAGCCGTGCACGCCTGCCGTACGTCGACCCGCGTCCCGTCCGTGGCCGTCAGGCTCGGGTGGGCGCGGCACATGCCGACGATGTCGTCGCGGCCCGTTTCGGCCGACAGGACGCGGTTGCCGAGCATCGAGTCGCGCAGGGTGCTCTCGGTGAAGCCCGGGGCGCCCAACCCGTCGGTGCCGTCACGGCGTTGGGCGATCATGCGGAGTCCGAGCTGGGCCCGCCCGTCGAGGTGGGGATCGGTGTCGTACACGCCCGGGAGACCGGTGATCGGCGCCTCCGGATTGACGTACTGGGGACCGTTGTTGGAGTTGGCGACGTAGTCGGCACGGCTCAACTTCGGCTGGCGGGAGGGTCCGTAGAGGCCGGGCACGAGTGCGTCGGGGTCACTCCCCCAGACACAGGCCGACGTCGAACCGTCCAGGGCGCTCGGCCCCTCGTCGTCCGGGAGGGTGCAGTGGGCGAGTTGGGCGTCGGTGAGGTGCGGGACGGCCGAGGAGTCGGTGAAGTACGTGCCGCCACTGGTGTCGGCCGCGAGGGTGTAGGTCCAGGGAATGCCCTGGAACTCGTCCTGGGCGGCGCGGAGTTGGCCGAGGTTGCGTGCCTTGCCCATCGCCAGCCATGTGTTCATGGAGCGCAGGTTGCCGACGTTGGCGTCACGGATCGCGTAGGCGGTCGTCGCGGTCCAGCCGGACGAGAGGACGGGCCCGAAGTGCGAGGAGTACAGGGTCCGTTCGACGGTCGAGAGGTCACCGTTCGCGTCCCGGACGGTGACCGGAACCGTACGGCGTTCCATCGGTACGGTCCTGCCGTCGAGCACGTAGCTGGTCGGGTCGCCGGGGGCGAGCTTGAGCGCGTAGAGGGAGGCGTGCTGGGCATCGGTCGCGGTGTGCGTCCAGGCGAGGGTGCGGTTGTGGCCGATCTCGACCAGGGGTGTGCCGTAGAGACCGGCGCCGGCGACGTCCAGGGTGCCAGGAATCGTCAACTGCACTTGGTAGAAACGGAAGTAGCCGACCGCCCAGGGAAGGTGGGGGTTGGCGAGGACCATGGCGTTGCCGGTGCGGGTGGCGTCGCGGCCCAGGGCCCAGCCGTTGCTGCCGATGTCAGGGGCGGTAGCGGTAGCAGTAGCGAGGGTCGCGGCCGTTGCGCTGGAGACCGCCGTGTTCTTGCCGTCGGCAGTCGTCGTCGGAGGCTTCGCGTCGCCGATGTCCGGGACCAACGGCACTGTCGCGGTCACCCTGTTGACGTCGTAGACGACGTTCCACAGGTCGAGTGCGGTGATCGGCCGCACCCAGGGCTTGCCCTTGCACGTCGGGTCCGGCAGGTGGTCGACGCCGGTGTTGCGGAGATAGCGGTTGTACCCGGCGGCGTATCCCTCGACCATCCGGCGCAGTTCCGCCGTCGGTCCCAACGGGGCCTTCTGGGCGAGCAGTTGGCGGACGGTGCCCGCGCGCAGCTGCCCGCCGTAGTACGTGTCGCTCGCAAGGTTGGAGCCGCCCACTTCGCCCTCGCCCGGCTCTCCGTCGGACCCGAAGAACCGGGACCGCTCACCCCTCAACGTCACTACGTGGTCGGCTAGTTCGCACACGTTGTCCTGCGCGAACGCGTACCCGTAGCCGTATCCGAGCCCATCGAAGTCCTGGGCCAGGATGTGCGGGACGCCGTACTCGGTCCGGCTGATCCGGACCGAGTGACCGCCCTCGGCCACCGTCTCGCCGCCCTGCCCCGTCACGGCGGACGAGGACGCGGGCAGCAGCGCGACAGTGGCCGAGGTGAGACACAGGACGGCCGCGAATGCCGTCAACCGACCCGCTAAGGAACGTCTATGACACTTCGTCAGTTCTCTGGGTTCACCCATGGCCGCCACCTTGCAGGCAGGACCGAGGGGCCGTCATCGGGCCTCCGGCGGATATCCGGGCGGCCTGTCAGTCTGGGGATGTACGCCTTGAGGCACTGTCGTCCGTCCGGCATCGTCTGTCGTCTACGGCTTGTAGATCTGCCGCAGCGTGGCGATGGCCATCGCGAACTGGCCGGACTCATTGGGGTGCGCGGCCGCGGTGTTCGCGGCGGGGGTCAGCGACTCGACCCACCGTTCCTCACGCGGCCGGCACATGTCGTGGCCCACCGTCGCCGTATAGGTGTCCGCGTAGGACGCGTGCACGCCCTCGGCCGTCGCCTGGCGTCGTAGCGCCGCGTTGGCCTGCTTCGTGGTGTCCCGCAGATAGGCGAAGTCGCCCTTGGCGAAGGGGACTTCGGCGCAGCCGACGCCGTTGTCGGGGAAGAGCGCCGGGTACCCGACGACGATCACCTTGGCGTGCGGACTGCGTCGCCTGATGTCGGCGAGCACGTCGTGGACGCGCCCCTCCATGGTGGCGACGCGGTCGGCCAGTACGTCCTTGCCGTCCGCCGTGAAGTACTGCTTGCAGGGGGTGCCGTCCCGGTCCGTCGCGGCGACGCGGGCGCAGGTGGCGAGCACGCCGCTGAAGCCGACGTCGTTGCCGCCCATGGTCAGGGTGACGAGTCTCGTGCGGGGAATGAGCGCGTCGGCCTGGGGAGCCTTACTGCCCCTGGGATTCCAGTAGTTGTTCGTGGTGGCGCCGCTGCAGGTGACGTCGTCGAACGTGTGGTTCCGCCCCACCGACGTGGCGAACTCGGAGATCAGGCTGGGGTAGCTGCCGGTCGTACGGTCGCACTCCTTGTCCTTCACTCCGGCCAGTCCGGCCCCGGAGGCGTAGGAGTCGCCGAGCGCCACATAGGCGGGCCCGTCGGTGGAGGTGGCTGCGGCGGTCGGCGCGCTCAACGTGAGGACGACGGCCGAGGCGGCCAGGGCTCCGGCGGCGGCGCGGCGCGTCCGGGACTGCCTGTCCGGGGAACTGTTCGATCCGATCAATCCGAAAGGGGACACATCGCCTCCTCGTTCTCGGGGAATTGGGCAGGCGCCGGCCGGTGCCACGGAAGAGCTGTCGCTCTCTCGATGTGATCGAGCCTAGGGTCGGGGCGAGGCTCCGTCCTCGCGCTACGGGACGACCGCCTCGTAGAACCAAAGTTGGAGAACACCCCGGAGGCGATGGCCCTGATCACCTTGGATCTGCACCCCTACTTCCGCAGCGATCGCGACATCGACACGGCCCTGCGGCAGACCCTCTTCAAGGCCGCCGCGACCGGGGTCGACACCATCCAGATCATCCCGGGCAAGGGCACGGGCCAGCTCAAGAAGCGCGTGCTGGCCGTGCTGGCGCAGAAGCACCTCAAGAAGCTCTACGCCCGCGTGGAGCAGGACCCGACCAACGCCGGCCGGATCCTGGTCCACCTTCGATAACCAGCCCTCGGTTATTGGTTGTTGGCTACTAACTACTCGCTACCGACTACCGACTACCGACTACCGACTACTGGCTACTGGCTACTGGCTACTGGCTACTGGCTACTGGCCGAAGCCGTACGAGAACAAGTGATCCGTGCCCGTCGAGCCCGTCACCGGCAGCGTGATCGACGCGACCTGCTTGGACGGGTCCAGCGGGACCTTCGCGGCGAAGACGTACGTCTTCACGCTGTCCCGGCCCCCGCTCCCGGTGTTCCGGTAGGCCGTCGTGGCGGCTGTCGTGTCGCCCGGGATCGGCTTGCTGGAACCGCCGTTGAGGGTCCAGTCCGGGAAGGCGACCGTCCCCTGCGAGGTGGTGCCGTCGGTGTAGGTGACGGTCACCGCGCCCGAGACGCCGCTCCCGTCGGTCGGCGCGTTGGTCGCCGTGCCGAGCAGACCCAGCGACGCACCCGACGTACCGGCCGGCATCGAGATGGTCTGGCCGGCCATCTCCAGGTTGTCCAGCTGACCCGAAGTCACCGTCGGCCAGGTGTAGTTGATGCCGTCGACCGTGAGGGGCGAACCGCTCGTGACACCGGCGGCCGCCAGCGCGTTCTGCGAGAAGGCCCAACCGCCGCCGTCGAAACCGCCCGAGAAGGTGGCGCCGTCGGGATAGATGCCCTCGTTCGTGTTGTACGGCCACAGCGCACCGGCCTTGGCCACGGCTACCCGGAGGGTCGCCCCGGCCAGCGTCGCACCGGAGGTGTGGTCGGTCAGCGCGAACGTGACCGGGAACAGGCCCTCGTCCGCGCCCGCCGTCACCTTGATCTTGGCCTCGGCACTGCCAGCGGCGGGCACCGTGAGCGAGCCGGACGCCGGGGCCGGCGTGACGCCGGAGGGAGCCGTCGCCTTCCAGTCGACCGTGACGGCCGCACTGCCGAGGTTGGTCAGGTCGAGCGTGCCGTCACCGTCCGAACTCGGCTGGAGCACCAGGCCGTTGGCGGGACCGGTCGCGGCCAGCACCCGGCCGCCGCCCGTGGTGTCCGACGGCGGGGCCGCCGAAGGATCGGACGCCCAGGACGTGTTGGGCTGCGTGCCGAGCGTGAAGTCGAGCGTGCCCGCGCCCTGGAACTTCTGGTACGTCAGCCAAGAGGCGTTCCACGCCTTGCCGTTGACGCCGAGCGACTGCACGTACGGCGCGTCGGGCGCGGCCTGCGGCGCGTTGATCCGCACCGTCTTTCCGCTGCCGAAGGTCACCTTGGCCGCCGGGAACGCCGGGCTGCCGAGCGCCAGCGTGTCGGTGCCCGGGGTCTCCGGGTACATGCCGAGTTCGGACCAGACGTACCACGAACTCATCGCGCCGAGGTCGTCGTTGCCGAACGAGCCGACCGGAGCGTTGAAGTACAGCTTCTGCTGCGCCTCACGGACGGCGGCCTGCGTCTTCCAGGGCTGGCCGGTGTAGTCGTACTCCCAGGGGATCTCGACACTGGGCTCGTTGCTGAGGTCGGCGTCGGTGTTGCCAGGGGCGGTGATGTCGTCGAGCAGGCTGTCCAGGTAGGACGAGTACGCCTTGGTGCCGCCGCGGGCCTGGATGAGCTGTTGCAGGTTGAACGGGACCATCGGCGTGTACTGCGCGGAGGTGCCCTCGACGAATCCGTTGGAGGTGCCGGGGGTGAACCCGCCCGCGAACTGGCCGTCCTTGTTCTTGGCCTGCATGTAACCGGTCTGCGGGTTGAAGACGTTCATCCAGTCCTGGGCGCGGGTGGCGAACTCCTCGTAGACCGACGTCTTGCCCAGCGACTTGGCGAAGGCGGCGATCGCGTAGTCGGCGGAGTCGTACTCCAACTGCGTGGAGACCGGGCCGTAGAAGTTGCAGCAGTTGTAGTCGTTCTCGTCGAGCGGGAGGTAGCCCTTCGCGTCCCGGACCGACTCGCCGGGGCGGTCGTTGTTGGGGACGGTGGCTTCGTGCTGCAGGGCGGCAAGTGCCTTGTCGGTGTCGAAGCCCGTCGCGCCGAAGGCGTACGCGTCGGCGATGATGCCGGCGGCCGGGTCACCGACCATGACGTAGCTCTCGCCGTTGTTCGAGGCCCACTTGGGCAACAGACCTGTCTGGTCATAGCCGTTGAGCATCGAGGTGACGACGTCGGCCGTGACCTTGGGTTCGACCAGCGCCATCAGCTGGGTCTGGGAGCGATAGGTGTCCCAGCCCGAGTAGTTGGCGTACTGCGCCTTCTGCCCCTTGGCCAGTGTGTGGACCTGGTTGTCCATGCCCATGTACTGGCCGTCGTCGTCCGAGAAGACGTTGGGGTGCAGCAGCGCGTGGTAGAGCGCGGTGTAGAACTGCGTCTGTTGGTCGGCCGATCCGCCGCCCACCTGGATCTTGTTCAGTACGGCGTTCCAGGCGTCGTGGTTGGACCGTTCCACGGCGCCGACGTTCCAGTTCTTGATCTCGGTGGCGAGGTTGTTCGCGGCGCCCGCGTCACTCGTGTAGGAGACGCCGACCTTCGCGCTCACCGTGGGGTTCGCGGTGGTGTCGAAGGTGAGGTACATGCCGTTCGCGCCGGTCGTGGGCGGCTGGGCGGCCTTGGCTTTGGCTGTTGGACCGGTCCCGTGGATCGTGGGGGCGGGCTTCGCCGGGACCGTGAAGTGCTTCTCCTTCAGCGGCGCCGACTCGGTTGCCTGCGGGGCGAGTCGGGCCTTGCCGGCCTTCAGCGACTTCGCGTCGGGGTTGATGGTGCTGCCGACCCAGGTGCCGCTCGCGGTGAACGGCTGGTCGAACTTGATGTCGAAGTGCAGCGTGTACCTGTTGCTCGCGCCGCAGAAGTGACCGCTGTCGATCGCGCCGCTGATCTCCTTGTTGCTGACCACCTGGACGCGGGTCCCGTCCACCTGCGTGGCGCCGCCGCTCAACTTGAAGAGCAGGTTGGCCTGTTGACCCGTGGGGAAGATGAAGGTGCCGAGACCGGCGCGGGTGGTGTCGGTCAGCTCGGTCTTGACACCGTTCGCGTCGGTGACCTTGTAGCTCCCGATGCCGGCCTGCTCGTCGGCGTGGCCGAAACCGACGGACGTACTGCCGAGGTCGCCCGACAGCGCACCGGTCACCGGCAGGATCGGCAGGTCTCCCGCGACGGGACAGCCGGGTCCCGAGACGTGGGTGAGGCTGAAGCCGGAGAGCTTGGTGTCGTTGTACTCGTAGCCGCCGCCGTCGGGGCGGTTGGGCGTCGTGTCGGGCCCCCACTGCACCATGCCGGCCGGCATGTCGGGACCGGGGAAGGTGTCCACCGCACCGGAGGTGCCGATGAGCGGGTTGACGAGGGACGCGGGGTCCGTCACGAGGGCCGGTGTCGCGGTGCTCGCGGCCTGGGCGGCGCTGCCGATCGCCGTGAGCGGCAGGGCGGTCAGGCCCAACACGCAGACCAAGGCGAGGCGTTGACGGAATCTGTTGCGGTCACGTGGCACGGCTGAACGTCGGGGTCTCACCATCGGTCGCCTCCGCAGCGGTTCGTGCTTCGCAGATCAGGTGGCGGCGCGCCGGAGAACACCGGCACGCCGGCGACAGGCAACAGTTCCTGGTCGCTCCCACGGCCTGACAACGTTGCCATGCACGAGTGTCGAGTGAAACGCGTGCGCCGCCGGTGTGTCAACGAGGGCAACAGGACTTTCTGAGCACGAAGTTCGCCAAGAGGCGTATTCGACGATCCGGCATCGCACCCCGATCCGGGCGCGTACCCGACCGGGCGAAGCCGCCACCTCCCGTCCTCGGCACCACCGCGTCCGACGAACGTCCGAGGACTCCCAACTTCCGGCATGGACGACTACGATGCGCGGGCTCGCAGGCGCGGGACAGGAGGGCTGATGCAGCAGCAGACACTGACACTGCGGTACGTCCCCGATATCGACGACCTCCTGGACATGCTGGCCTTCTCCGCCGCACGGCGGCGCCTGAGGAGCCATGCGATGTTTCAGGCGGTCCTCACACTCACGGTGGTGTGGGCCTTGCTGGTGTTGGTGGCCACCGCCGCACCCACGTGGACGGCCACGTTTCTCGCACTGGTCCTGGCGTCAGGCTTCGTCATCTACACGCTGAGAACGTTCGTCCGCTCCACCTCGTGGGATCTTCGCCGCAGGGCACGCAGAGTCTGGCGCCGTTCGCCGACGTTGCGCCAGACACACGAAGAGGAGATCGGACCGTACGCCTTGACGTCCCGCGTGGAAGGGCGATCCAGCTCCTACGCCTGGTCGAATTTCACCGAACTCCGCGAGTCCGACCGGCAGTTCGTCCTCCTCGACCACGCGGGCAAACCCTCCGTCGCCCTGCCCAAGCGGGGCCTGTCCGACGCGGCACTCGTCCCGGTCTGCCGCGCACTCCTCACCGAGTACCTCGCGGGCACCTCACCCACGGGCTCCACAGCAACACCCGCCGACTGCCCACCCACCTCCGCCGACGAGCCCGAACCGCCACACGGCCGGAGCGCCTGAGAGCGCGCACAGCCCCTGCGCCTGACCGGCCGCGCCGGGCGCTCCCCGGTCCGACGCCTCCCCCAGGTCGGCCCGACCCCTGCCGTACCGCCGCTACCGCCTTGCACCCGCGGGGAGTTGACCCCGGTCGCCCCCGGTGCACCGAGTTGGTCTAGTCCTCTTGACGGAGGGCTCCGCGAGCTGTTTGGTATGTACCAATATCCCGCGCGACCCACCCCTCCCCACCACTCCGCCCCCGATGGGCACCCCCGAAAGGGGAACTGTCATGCGCCTGGCAAGATTCGCGGCTACCGTCTCCGCCCTCGCGCTCGCGGCGACCGGCGTCACCGTCGCCCTGGCCCCCGCGAGCAGCGCCGCGGGAAGCAGCGTCTACTCCGTGGCCCCCTACGTGGACATGTCGAACAGTCAGGAAGGACTGCTCGACACCGCCATCACCGGTCACAAGCTCAAGGCCTACACCGCGGCCTTCGTGCTCGGCGTCGGCTGCAACCAGATCTGGGGCGACACGCTCCCCATCGGCAACGACTCCTACACCGACCCCTTGATCGCCAAGGCCAAGTCCGAAGGCGCCTCCGTCATCGTCTCCTCCGGAGGAGCCAGCGGCGAACCCCTCGCGTGGACCTGCTCCACCCAGAGCAGCATCGACGCCGGCTACCAGGCCATCATCAACGACTACGGCGTCACCCAGCTCGACTTCGACATCGAGGGCGCCGCCATCGCGGACACCGCGGCCGCGGCCCGCCAGATGCAGGCGATGAAGGACCTCAAGGCGTCCAACCCGAGCCTGCAGTTCTCCATGACCCTGCCGGTGCTGACGAGCGGACTGACGGGCGACGGCGTCAACATCCTCAAGGCCGCCAAGAACGCGGGCATCAAGATCGACGTGGTCAACATCATGGCCATGGACTACTACGCCGGCACGGGCACCGAGATGGGCCAGGGCGCGGTCTCCGCGGCCAAGGCCACGCTGGCGCAGATGCAGTCCGTCGACTCCGGTTACACCTACGCCAACCTCGGCATCACACCGATGATCGGCAAGAACGACGACGGATCCACCTTCACGCTGGCCGATGCCCAGACCGTGGAGACCTTCGCCGCGCAGAACAGCGTCGGCCGACTGGCGTTCTGGGCGATCACCCGCGACCAGGCGTGCGGCGGAAGCGCCAACTCCCTGCCCACATGCAGTGAGATCAGCCAGAACAGCCTCGCGTTCACCGACGCGTTCGTGCCCTACGAGGGCAGTTCGGGCGGCGGCGGAGGCACCACCAGCGACTTCTCCCTGTCCCTGTCACCGGGTTCGGCCTCGGTCACCCAGGGCGGTTCGGCAACTGCGGCCGTGTCTACGGCGGTCACGTCCGGCAGTGCCGAGTCCGTCAGCCTCGCCGCGTCCGGCGCACCGTCCGGCGTCAGTGTCTCGTTCAGCCCCAACTCCGTTACCTCCGGCGGCAGTTCGACACTGACAGCGACGGTCGGTTCGTCGGTGGCGGCAGGCACGTACCCGATCACCGTCACCGGTACGGCCGCGACGGGCAGCCACAGCGCGACCTACACGCTCACGGTCACCACCACGGGAGGCGGCGGAGGAGGCGGGGGTTCACTGTCCAACGCGGGCTTCGAGACCGGCAGTTCGAGCCCCTGGACCTGCACGGGCGGCAGCGCGGTGGTCTCCACCCCGGTCCACAGCGGCAGCCACAGCCTCCAGGTCACCCCGAGCGCCAGCAGCACCGGCGAGTGCGACCAGAGCGTCACCCTGTCCCCCAACACCAGCTACACGCTGACCGCTTGGGTGCAGGGACCGTACGCCTACATCGGAGTCACCGGCGGCGCCTCCGCGAGCACCTGGTCGAACAACTCGGCCTGGAACCAGCTCAAGGTCACCTTCACCACCGGCAGCAGCGGAGCGGTCACGGTCTTCGTCCACGGCTGGTACGGACAGTCCGCCGTCACCGCCGACGACTTCACCCTCGGCTGAGCAAACCGACACGACCAGAACTGAATTGATGCTACGTCACTCACGCGCCGCGGCTGGGCAGTTGAGCCCAAGCCGCGGCGTTGGTGGCTACGTCGGTCAGGCCTCGCTCCCGGCGAGCGCGGCCAGTTCGCGGTCGACGGCCTCCTGGTGGGCCTGGGCGTCCTCGCGGGCCTTCTTCGGGCTCCAGCGGCCGGCCATCACGAACACGAAGGGCAGGAACAGGACTTGCCCGCCCACGCAGATCCACCACCAGGTACGCCACTCCCCGGGACCGTTCTTCACGGCCTTCTGCACCTCCGGCCCGTGCTCCTTGAGCACCTTGAGCTGCGGCTGTGCCTTCTGTACGACGGCCAGGTCGGCGGCGCCGACTTCCTTGACCGCTTGGGCGGCCAGGGCGGGAGGCGTGGTGGTGGGCGTGTACTTGCCCAGCTCGGCGAAGAGTTGGGGGTGGGCGCCGACGATGGCGAGGGCCGGGGCGGCCTGCTTCTGCGCGACCGCCACCTCGGCGCCGTGCTCGACGAGCGGGGTGACGGAGGTGACGAGCACCGGGATGAACGCCGCCGACACGGCGACGACGATCCGTACCGTCCAGCCCCAGACCGCGAGCCCCGCGGCGGTCGCGGCCGGGTTCCGCTTCTCGACCGTCTCGGTGAAGCTCGCCATCCACGGCGCGTAGGCGACGCCGCTGAACACGCCGATCGCGATGAACAGCCAGGCGAAGGTGTAATAACCGGTCGTCGCATGGGTGGCCAGCGAGGCGAAGATGGCCGTCGCCACAATCGCACCGATCCCGCCGACGATCATGAAGGGCTTGCGCACCAGCAGCCGGTCGGAGAGCAGCCCGGCCACGATCAGCGCGAGGGCGTTCGCGGCCCAGTACCAGTTGGCCAGGCCGTTGGTGCGCTGCTCGCTGTAGCCGAAGGTGGTCGAGAAGTAGACGACGAAGTTGCCGACGGCGGCGTAGTACAGGAGCAGGAAGACCGCGATCGCGAAGGCGGAGCCGAGGATGTCCAGGCGCAGCATCTGCCGCCACTCCCCGCGCCGTACGGCCTCCGTGTCGAGTCCCTTGGCGCGGGCCTCCACCAGGGCCCGGTCGCGCAGGCTCACCATGATCTGGTCGCGCAGCCCCGGCGACAGCTCGCGCAGGGCGAACAGGGTGACGACGAAGACGACCAGCCCGGCCGCCCCGGAGTAGCGCAGCTCGTCCTGCCAGCTGGCCGTGTCGAGCGTGCTGCTGGTCACCGACGTGACGACCAGGCTGCCGATGACCGGGCCCATCGTCCAGTAGCCCATCGCGGTGGCCCGGCCGAGCTGCGGTGAGAAGTCGCGTATCAGCGCCGGGGTCGCGACCAGCACGATGCCCTCGATGAAGCTGACGACCGCGAACAGCACCAAGTAGGTCGTCTTGTCACCGGCGTTGGGCAGTCCGAAGAAGACCAGCAGCGCGGCGACGAGGAGACCGTAGACCACGAGGTTCGCGCGCCCCCACCGGTCCGCGAGGCCGGCCACGAGCGAGGCGAAGGCCCCGACCGCGTTGCCGATGACCGAGACCCACACGAAGTAGCGGTAGGTCATGTCGAAGTGCGTGATGATCGACGTCGCCACCGCGTACTGGATGTAGAGCATGTAGTAGAGCACGACGGTCGTGACCACCACGATCGCCAGATACGACATGCGCCGCCCGGTGGCCGGATACGCCGGCAGGTCACGGCGGTACAGCCGGGCGAGCGAGCCGTGAGCACCGGCGCCGGGCGCGTCGGCACCGGGGCCTCGTGTGTCGAATGGTGCGGAGGCGGAGGGCATACGGCTCCCTTTGGAACGGCCGGGGACAGAGGGGGCGGCGGGAGGTGGGGGCTCCTTCCGTTCGAGCGGAGGTTAGTACCGACTAGTCGGTACGACTAGATGTGCGACAGGACTTCGCGCGCGGGGTGGTCCGGACGGGACACTCCGCGCGCCGCGCGTCCATGGAGGTCGGCTGCCTCGCGGGTGGATCAGACGAGCCGCCAGAGGTGGTCGGAGGTGCCGTTGTCGTTCCACTGGGTCACCTGGGCGCCGTTGGCCTGGGAGGCTCCGTCGACGGCCATGAGCTTGCCGCTGCGCACGTTGACGATCTTCGTCCAGCCGTCGCCGTTGTCGACGAGGCGCCAGAGGTGGTCCTGGGTGCCGTTGTCGTTGTACTGCTGGACGTGGGCGCCGTCGTCGAGGCTCTGGTTGTGGACGGCGAGCAGTTTGCCGCTGTTGCGGTTGTAGATCCTGACGGTGCCGTCGCCGTTGTCCACCACGGTCCACAGGTGGTCGGCGGTGCCGTTGTCCTCGTACTGGGTGACCTCGGCGCTGTCGGCCAGGGACATGCCGCTGACGGCGAGCAGCTTGCCGGAGTTCTTGTTCTGGATACGTTTCCAGGCGACGGAGTCGGCCGCCGGGGCGTTCATCAGGGCGAGGACGCCGCCGATCACGGGCCGGTCGGCGAAGCCCCGTTGGGCGCCGCTGGCGACGACGTACCAGTCGGTGAAGGGCACCCGGGACGGCGTGGCGTTGGCGAAGCCGTAGACACCGTTGATCAGCATGGCGCGGGTGTCGGCGTGGTCGGCGAGCCAGGCCGCGGTCCACACCTCCCAGTCGGTCTTGGTGTAGTCGTTGCGCGGGTCCAGCACCACGCCGTAGGTACCCGCCTTGGACAGGTACCAGGCAGCCTCCTGCGCGGCCACCCCGGTCGGCACCAGGTCCACGCCCAGCAGGCGGTCGGCGTAGCCGTTGTACTTCAGGCTCCAGGTGCCGTCCTGGTCGTAGGCGAGCTTCAGGTGCGTGCCCGAGGAGTCCTGGGCCAGGGTGACCCACCGGCTGATGTAGCCCCGGGCCACCGTCAAGTAGTGCGCCGCGTCGGAGGAGTTGGACGCCGCCCTGGCCAGCACGCTCATCGCGCCGATGCCGATGATGCCCTTGAGCGCGAGGTTGGCGCTGTGCGCGATCCAGCCGGTGAAGTCGTCGGTCTGGTTCTGGTTCTCCGGGTCGAGGGCGTTGGCCACCAGGTACTCGGCCCACTGGCGGAGGATCGCGTAGTGCGAGGTCGCGAAGGAGGCTGAGTCGGCCGCCGGAAGGCGCTGGGCCACGGCCGCCGCCATGATCAGCATGTTGGCGGACTCCTCGATCGGCATGGCCTCCTCGTTGCCGTCCAGGTGCCCGGTCGCGTTCGGGTAGCTGGAGCCGAGGTCGTGCTCGGCGTACACCTTGGGCCAGCCGGCCTGCTCCGCGTAGAAGAAGTGTGGTTCGAGCAGCAGCCGCAGATACGCGGGCGAGAGGTGCAGGTAGGCGGGGGACGCCGGGTAAATCACGTCCACGGTCGAGAAGTTGCCGTTGGAGGAGATCTCCTTGAGCATCGCCCACGGCGAGCCGTTCCGGTCGACGAGTTCCGTCCCGGCCACGGCCTGACGCACCGCCAGGGCGCAGACGGCCGCGTAGTGTTCACCGGTTTGACCGCCGCCCGCGGCGCTCGCGGCGTCGTCGTGGATCGCCTTGTCGAAGACTACGGCCGCGGTCAGGGCGGCGGCGCGGTCGCCGTTGAACCAGTCGAGCATGGCGGTCCACGAGCTCCAGTAGTGCGTCCACCACGGGTTCAGGTTCGTGCCGAGATAGCTCACCGCCGGGGTGCGCACATGGCCGACGACGACCTGGAACACCGCCGAGGGGGCCGCCGCGGTGACGGTGCCCAGGTTCTGGTTGAGGCCCAGTACGGGCCAGCGGTCGTTGATCGCGCGGGGCTGGGCGGTGTCGGAGGTGCCGGCCAGCGTCCCGTTCGCGGCCGACGCAGCCCGTACGACGGTGTCCTGGCCGATCTGCCAGGTCAGCCCGCTCGCGGTGGGGGCGGCCAGCACCAGCGAACCCCACGACGCCTGGTCGTTGTTCTCGGCCAGTACTCCCGGGGAGGCCGGCTGACAGGTCAGGGCGGTCATGCTGCCGGTCGCCTGCTTGGCCCAGGTGACCTGGGTGGAACTGTCGCCGTGCACCCACTCGGCGGAGGCGTCCACGTGCACGTCGACGGTGTGGCTCGCCCCGTCGCCGCTCGCGGCCTGCACGCTGACGTAGCTCAGCGGCACGCACTGACGCTGCAGGTTGCCGAGGTCCACGGGCGAGAAGAAGGTGACCGTCAGCGTCACGCCACCCCCGGTGAGCGTGAAGATCGACCGGGTGGCCGTGAGCTGCAACGACGTCTGCGTCATCGCGCTGAGCGCCGGACCGCCGGGCAGCGCCGGGGCGCCGAGGAACACGTACGGCGTGCCGTCGATCCGGGCGATACCGGCCAGCGCGGTGATCCGCCCGTTCCAGAAGGTGGGCCAGGTACCGGCCAGGTTGTCCCCGGCGAGCCAGGTGGTCAGATACGGGGACCGCACGGCGAGGGGGGTGGCGGGCGGGCGCAGCGGGCTGAACGTCGAGGCCGCGACATCGGCCGCCGCGGTGGCGGTGGCGGCAGTGGCGGCATGGGCGGGCGAACCGGCGATGCCGAGGCCGCCCAGGGCACCTGCGGCGGCCACTCCTCCCCAGCGCAGCAGGTCGCGTCTGGTCAGCGGTGACAGTCCGGTGGTGAGGGGAGGGCGGTCGTCGTCTTCGGAGTGGGGCATGGGGGGCTCCTTCGATGGGCAACGAGAGTCCGACATCGTTGTCAGCAGGCCTTGCTGACGGGGTGTCAGCTGGCGGGGCGTCACGGAGAACACGTGCTTCGTGCCGACAGAACCGGGCGCGGCGGACGGCCCGGTGCGCGAGCCGGGGCGGGCCGCCGCATGGGCGGGTGCTGCGCCAACTGCCTTTCCAGCGACGGAAAGCGCGGTACGGAAGGGCGGTACGGAAGGGCTGTGTCGATGGATGACAGCACCGCGAGGGGCGAGTGTCCAGCCCTCGCGCAACACCCGCCCCTCACAACGGAGTTCAGGATGTGAAGCGATGTGACGTGTCGCAAGGCGGTCCGGTCAGGGATACGAGGTCACCACGGACGGCACCGCGTCCGTCCCCGAGGCCGGCGGGCCCCTCCCGCCGCACGGCGGTGACTTGATCGGCCCGTGCGGGCGAGGGAGAGGGCGGTGGAGATCCTGGAGCGAGGTGAAGCGGTCACAGTGCGGTGACGTCGGTGCGCCGGTTGTCCGGCTTGAACGGCAGCGTGGTGACCGTCGCCCGGATCTCCCGCTGCGGGGTGCCCGGCCGACCCCACAGGACGGCGACCTCCGCGCCGGGTGCGGTGTGTGCGGGGTCGAGTACGCACAGGGAGATCATCGCCCGCAGGGTCGGGCTCACGGTGCGGCCCGTGGCCACGCCCACCGGGTCGCCCGACACCAGCACCTGGTCGAAGTGGGGACCGCGACCACGGGGCATCTCCATCTGGTCGGGCAGCTCGGCCTCGCTCAGGAGTGAGGTGAGGACGCCGGCGACGTCCTGCTCGTTCCAGCGCAGACCGGCCAACTGCCGTGCGGGAACGTCACTTTCGGCGTCCCGGACGAGTGCGTCCCGGCCGATGAAGTCGCGGTCGGGGACACCCTTGCGGAACCCCCAGCCGAGTTCGCCCGGCTTGCGGAAGTAGTCGGTCACCCCGCCCGCCGGGACGAAACTGCCGCTGGGCGTGCCCTTGCGGAACTGCCTCGGCGCACCCGGCGTGAGGATCGACGCCGGCAGATAGTCCAGGCCGTTGGTCGCGATCCCGGCCTCGATGTGCTGAACAGGCTGGGCGCGGAAGCCGAGTTGACGGATGCCGACGTCCTGGCCGCTCGCCACGACCGCCGCCCAGATCCCGTTGGCGTGCTCGGCCGGCCCGTGCAGCTCGTACCCGAGCTCACCCGAGATCCCGGTGCGCAGGACCCGTACCGGGACCCCGTCGACCTGTGACATCCGGCTGCGGCTGAAGCCGATGTCGCGGAGACCGTCCCCCGTCAGCTTCTCCAGCGTGGCCAGGGACGCCGGTCCCTGCACCCCGAAGATGAACCGGTCGGGGCTGATGTCGGTCGCCGCCGCGTCCCAACCGCCCTGGCCCAGCTGCCACAGCAGCCAGTCGCAACTGCCCGCGGTGTAGACGAACTCCTCGGGGCCGAGCCGGCACAGCACGCCCTCGGAGGCGATCCAGCCGTTGTCGTCGAGCTGCACATGGTGCTTGATCTGCCCGGTCTCGAAGCGGGACAGGTCCCGCATCCCCAGCCTGCTGAGAAACGCGAGCGCCTGCGGGCCGTGCACCTTGATCTTGTGCAGCGAGGTCCAGTCACCGAGGTAGCACGAGCCGACATGGGCGGCGCTCTCCTCGACCCAGTCCGCATACTCCTCGGGGAGCAGGATCTGCGCGAAGCGGCCGTAGGTGCCCCGGGAGTTGCCCTCGTCCTGGGCCGCGGCGGCCGGGCTGAACATCGCCGGCCGCTCGGTGACGAACGGTGCGTCGTTCAGCCGGAGGACCGCTTCGTAAGTACTGCGCTGTTGTGAGAGAAGGTCCATTTCACTCTCCGTCGAGTGGCCGTCGTCCAGGGTGCCGTCCGGAGCGACACCCCGGTGCTAGATCGATTAAGTCGGACGGTAACAGGCGCTCCGGGGCGAGGCGAGAGCCGTGACGCACCGGTGATCGGTCGCACGATGCAAGCAATGCGGAACTTCTGCGCGCGGCCGGACGCGCGGTGCCGGACCGGTCAGGACCGGCGGGGCCCGCGCCGTCGTACCGGCAGACGCAGCAGGTCCGCGCCCAGCACCATCGATCCGCCGAAGTCGGCCCGCCGTGCGCTGTCGCGGAGCAGGCGGCGCCAGGTCGCGTCGGAGACCGCGGTCTGCTGGCCCGGGCCGAGGTGGGTCGCGACCAGCGTTCCCGCGTCCGACTCGGCCGCGATCCGGCCGAGTTGGGCCACGTCCGTGTGGGTCGAGGTGATGTGGTCGATCAGCGCCTGGGGCAGGCCGAGACTCGCGAGGCCCGCCGGGTACAGGGCCTCATGGACCAGGACGTCCGCGTGCGCCGCGAGCCTGATGATGTTCGGGGTCGGTGCGGTGTCGCCGGAGAAGACGACGCTGCCGTGGTCGGTGTCGAAGCGGTACGCGTAGGCGGGGAACACCGCGCCGTGCGGGACCAGGACGGCGGTGACCTTCACGTCGTCGTTCTCCATGACGGTGAACGGCGCCATGACCGGCGCGGAGTCCGTCGCCGAGGCGCCGGCACCGGACGGCGGCAGTACGTCGTGGACGTACAGCAGGGTCGCCGGGTCGATGCCGGCGTGCTCGGTCATGAAGAAGGTCGGCGACGCCGCGTACGCCTGACCCGCCAGCTTGGTCATCTCGACGGTGCCCGGCACGATCCCGGCAGCCCCGGCGACGGTCGACGCGATACCGGCGGAGCCGGGGCCGTAGACCTCGATCGGGTTCTGGAAGCCCTGCGCGCCCGAGGCGCCCGCCGACAGCAGCGGGAAGGAGTAGTAGTCGACGATGTGGTCCGCGTGCAGGTGGGTCAGGAAGATCCCGGCCAGCGACGGCATCGACAGACCGGCGCGCAGATACTGGGTCACCGCTCCTCGTCCGCAGTCGACGACATACGTTCTGCCGTTCACCGTCAGCGCCGACGAGATGCCGTATCGGGTGGCCAGGGGCGGCGGCCCGCCGTTGGTGCCGAGCAGCGTCACGGACAGGCCCGTTCCGGAGGGCGCGGATCCGGTGTTCGTCGCCGCGGCGGCGGGCTCTGCGCCGAGCAGTGGTACGGCGACGGCGGCAGCGGCGGAAGCCGCCATCGCGCCCAGCATCGTCCGGCGGGACGTCGGTTCACCCAGGGGTTCGCACATGAAGAGACAGCTCCTTCGCGGCTCGATTCGCGTTGCCACAGTGGCCACACCGAGCACGGCTGTCCATCAGTCGGTACGAAATATGAGGTCCCATGACGAACTGTAAGATTTCGCACGGCGCATGTGTCGGCGGATGTCAACGGCCGATCGTGGGAATCGGGTTCTCCGCGAACCACTGGGCGAGGAAGTCCAGGAAGACCGTGATCTTGCGCTGGGTACCCGGCCCGGGCCCGTGGATCGCGTACAGCGGCCGGTCGGGTGCCGCCAGGTGGGGCAGCTGGACCTGGAGGGCACCGGACACGAGATCGTCGTAGGCGGACCGCTGGGGCAGCAGGGCGATGCCGCGCCCGTGGACGGCCGCCTTCTGCAGGGCGATGTAGGAGTTGGACGAGAAGGCCACGTTGCGAATCTTGTGCAGCGTGGAGGTGGGGCCGTGCCCGATGCGCCAGACCGGGTCGTTGACGTGCACCAGGCAGTCGTGGGCGGCCAGGTCGTTGGGGTGTGTCAGGGGTCCGTGTTCGTCGATGTACGTCTTCGACGCGCACAGGACGAAGGGCAGCGAGGCGATCTTCTTCAGCCGGACGTTGGAGTCCCTGAGGTCCCGGGTGTGGAACGCCAGGTCGAAACCGCCGTCGAGGAAGTCGTACGTCCGGTCGGACACGCCTCCCAGCTCGAACCGGATCTGGATCTTCGGGTGCGCGGCGGAGAACGCGGCGATGGCGTCCCCGAGGTCCAGGCTCCCGATCCACTTCGGGCAGATGATGCTGAGCACGCCCTCCGCCCGGTCGTGCAGATCCGCGATGCTGGAGTCCTCGGCGTCGATCTCCTTCACGATGCGGGAGGCGAACTCGGCGTACCGCAGGCCCGGTTCGGTCAGGCTCACCGAGCGGGCCGTGCGGTTGACCAGCCGGACGCCGACCTGCCGCTCCAACTCGGCGACATGCCGCGACACCAGTGATCCCGACGACCCCAGCGCCTTGGCGGCGCCGCTGAAACTGCCGAGGTCGGCGACGATGACGAAACAACGCATGAGAAGCAGACGGTCCATTGCGGTCCTCCGGTCGTCCACGGCACCGGTGTCCCTCCGGGCCACGTCGAACATGGGGCGATGCGGTTGGGCGGAGCCGTCGCGCACACCTACCGTCACTATATCGATCTAGTAGAGGTGTCAACCCGATCGGTACCTTCGTGGAACCGACCGAGGTCCGCAGCGGGCGGGCACCTAACATGGCCGGTGTGAGGATGACAGCGACTGACCGGCGACAACTCATCACGCGGGCTGCGGGTGAGCTGTTCATCGCGCGCGGCTACGCCGGTGTCTCCATGGAGGACGTCCTGACGGCGGTGGGCGGCTCCAAGGCGACCCTCTACCGCTATTTCACCGACAAGAGCGCCCTGTTCCGCGCATCCGTGGAGGCGCTGTGCGACGAGTGGTCCCAGCCGCTGCACACGTTCACGCCGGGCAGCGCGAACCTCACCGAAACCCTGGTCGCGCTCGGTGAGCACTTCGCCGGTGTGGTCCTCACTCCCGAGGCGATCGCCCTGCACCGCCTGGTCACCTCCGAGGCCGTGCGCATTCCCGGGCTCGGGGAGGTCTTCGCGGAGCACGGGCCGAACGCGGGTCACGCGGTGCTCGGGCGCTGTCTCCAACAGGCCCACGACGACGGCTTGATCAAGGTCGAGGATCCGGTGCGGGCGGCGGAACAGCTCTACCAGGCCATGCTCGGCCACGCCCAGATGCGGCTGCTGACGGATGCGCCGGTCAAGCTGACCGACGCCGAGATCCATACGTCCATCAAGGAGGCGGTACGGGTCTTCCTGCACGGCGTCTCCGTCGACCCGGCCTGACCTTTCCCGGCGGAGCCCGCCGTACCCGGCACGCGCCTTGCCCTCGAAGAGTACTGGACCGTACCGTACAGTCGCCCGAGTGTCAGGCGTGAAGGGACGGCCGATGCCGACGACGACGATCCGAGCCGAACATGTGGGAAGCCTGCTGCGCCCCGAGGAGCTGCTGGCGGCGCGCGCCGCACACCGGCGCGGCGCGCTCGCGGACGAGCGGCTCGCGGAGCTGGAGGACCAGGCGGCGGCAGCCGCGGTGAAGCTGCAGCAGGACGCCGGGATACAGGTCTTCACCGACGGCGAGGTGCGCCGGGACGACTTCATGGCCTCGGTGGTGGAGACGGTCGGCGGGCTGGCACCCGCCGAGGAGTCCTCGGCCCGTCCACGCTGGATCCGCGACAGCGACGGCGCCGAACTCGAAGGCGACGTCGCGTCGGTGGCCATCACGGAACCCCTGTACCGGCGGACGCCGCTGTCCCTCGCCGAGGCCCGGTGGCTGTCCGGGAACGCGCCGGGGCCGTACAAGATCACCATGGCCAGTCCGACGATGGTGGCGGGTTTCTGGCGGCCGGGGATCTCGGACGGCGTCTACCCGACCCGGCAGGAGGCGGTGGCGGCGCTGGCCGACATCCACCGGCAGGACATCGCCGACCTGATCGACACCGGCGTCTCCTGGTTGCAGCTCGACTCGCTGGCCTACTGGGCCAACATCGATCCCGAGGCCGCCCGGATGCGCCGGGTGACGGACCTGGAGGGGCATCTCTCCCATATCGTCGACACGGACAACGGCCTGATCCGGTCCGCCCGTTCGCGGCGCCCCGGTATGACCGTGGCCATGCACTTCTGCCGGGGCAACATGCGCAGCGCCTGGTCCGCCCGGGGCGGCTACGAGCCCATCGCGGAGCGGGTGTTCGGCGAGGTCGAGGTCGACCGCTTCCTGCTGGAGTACGACACGGAGCGTTCCGGCGGCTTCGAGCCGCTGCGGTTCGTGCCGCCCGGCAAGACTGCGGTCCTGGGGCTGGTGTCGTCGAAGGTGGCGGAGCTGGAGTCGGTCGACACGCTGCGCCGGCGCATCGACGAGGCCTCGCAGTATCTGCCGCTGGAGCAGCTCGCCCTCAGTCCGCAGTGCGGGTTCGCCTCGACGAGCCAGGGCAACCTGCTGACCGTCGACGACCAGCGCCGCAAGCTGGAACTCGTCGCCGAGACGGCACGTCTGGTCTGGGGCTGACGGCGGAACGACATGTCCAGCGCGAGGCTGACCACTCAACTACCGCCACCCGGTGGGCCGTTGACACGGCGCCACACCGGCCGGGTCCTCACCCGCCGTCGAGGACGGCGAGCCTCCGGCGCGGCTCCGCGTCGGCCGGCACACCGTTGGACGCGATGGTCAGCAGCCGCTCCGCCTTCAACTCGGTTTCCTGCCACTCCCGTTCGGGGTCCGAGCCCCAGGTGATGCCGGCTCCGGCGCCGAAGTTGAGGCGCTGCCGGGCCCGGTCGATCCAGAACGTGCGGATGCCCACGGCCAGTTCGCCGGTGCCGCGATCGGCGTCGACCCAGCCGATGCCGCCGCAGTACGGCCCGCGTGGTGCGGTCTCCAGGGCGGCGATGATGCCGAGGGCGCTCTCCTTCGGGGCGCCCGTGACGGATCCCGGCGGGAAGGTCGCGGCCAGCAGTTCGGGCCACCCCGTTCCGTCCCGCAGCTCGCCCCTCACCTTGGAGACCAGGTGGACGAGTCCGGGATGGTGTTCCACCGCGCACAGTTCCGGCACGGTGACGCTGCCGGTGGCGCACACCCGGCCGAGGTCGTTGCGGACCAGGTCGACGATCATCACGTTCTCGGCGTGGTCCTTCTCCAGGAGATCCACCTCGGTGCGCCCGGTGCCCTTGATGGGGCCGGACTCGATCTCCCGCCCGTCGCGACGCAGGAAGAGCTCCGGGGAGGCTGTGGCCACCTCAACTCCGAGGCCAGGCAGCCTGATCAGACCGGCGTACGGCGCCCGGTGGCGCGCGGCCAACCGGTCGGCCAGGGCTTCGATGTCGGCGTCGGCCGCGACGGGCGCCGACAGCACGCGGCAGAGGTTGGCCTGGTACACCTCGCCGCGTGCGATGTGCTCGCGGATCCGCCGTACGCCCGCCGTGTACGCAGCGCGGTCCAGCGAAGTCGTCCACAGCCCGGGCGCGGGACCGTTCCAACGGGCAGCTCGGACGGGGCGCTGCGCGGCGGGCCGTACGTCGCGGAAGCGGGCACAGGTCAGGCGTCCTTCGAAGTCGGCGACGACGGCCCAGAAGCCCGCGGAGTCGAGCGCGGCGGGGTCATGCGTGACGTCGGCCAGTCCGGTCGCCACCCGGCCGCCGAGCCGGACCAGCGAGGGGAGTTCCATCATGTCCGGCACCTTTCCCGAGCGCGGAGACGGACCGCGCGAGCCCTCGTCGCCCGGCACGGCGCCGGGCATGAGATGCCCAACTCGCCTATGCGGGCACGGTCTTGGGCACGGCGTTCCACTCGGCCGCCCGGAGGGTGTTGACCATCAGCATGGCGATGGTCATCGGGCCGACCCCACCCGGTACGGGCGTGATGCGGCTGGCGATGCCGTCGAGTTCGGCGGCGCGGACGTCGCCGGTCAGGCCGTCGGGGGTGCGGTGGATGCCGACGTCGATGACGGTGGCGCCGGGCCTGACGTGTTCGGGGCCGATGAGCCCCCGTACGCCGGTGGCGACGACGACGATGTCGGCGGGGCGGGTGACGGCGGCGAGGTCGGCGGTGAACTCGTGGGCGACCGTGACGGTGGCGCCGCGCCGCAGCAGCAACTGGGCCAGGGGGCGGCCGACGAGTTCGCCCCAGCCGACGACGGCGACGCACGCACCCTTGATCTCGATGCCCTCCGCGTCGAGGAGTTCGACGACCCCGCTCGGAGTGCAGGGGCGCAACCCCCGTTCCCCGCGCGCCAGTCGGCCGACGCTGGCCGTGGTCAGACCGTCGACGTCCTTGGCGGCGGGGATCCGGTCGATCAGGGCCGCGGCGTCGAGCCGGGCGGGCAGGGGCAGTTGGAGGAGGATACCGGAGACGTCCGGGTCGGCCGCCAACTCGTCGATGACCGCGGCGACTTCGTCCCCGGAAGCGTGCCGGGAGAGGTGCCGGTGGAAGTCGCGCATACCGGCCTCGCGGATGGCGCGCCGTTTGGCCGCGACGTAGACGGCGCTGGCCGGGTCGTCGCCGACCAGGACGGTCGCCAGTCCGGGCACCCGTCCGCGGGCCGCGGCCTCGGCGACCCGTTCGGCGACCCGGGCCCGGATGTCGCGGGCGATCCGGGCCCCGTCGATGGTGGTTGTCATGATGGCGAACCGCTTTCTGCTGGTGAACACTTCACCCGGTGAAGAGGGCTGCCTGCCGAGGTCGCGGCGGGCCGACCGCGGATGTACGGCACCGGGACCGCGCGTCGGACGCGGGGGCCTGCCGTGTCCACCGGCCCGGCACCCTGGGGCGCGACACAACCACCGTTCCCCGCACGGGCGTTGGGCCGACACGTGGTTCAGGCGAAGACGATGGTGTGCTTGCCGTTGCGGATGACGCGGTCCTCGGCGTGCCACAGCACCGCGCGGGAGAGGACCGCGCGTTCCACGTCGGCGCCGCGTCGGGTGAGGTCACCGGCGGTGTGGGCGTGGCTGACGCGCACCACGTCCTGCTCGATGATCGGGCCCTCGTCGAGGTCCTCGGTGACGTAGTGGGCGGTGGCACCGACCAGCTTCACACCGCGCTCCCTGGCCTTGGCGTACGGGCCGGCGCCGATGAAGGCGGGCAGGAAGGAGTGGTGGATGTTGATGATCGGCACGCCGACCCGCTCGATGAAGTCGCCGGAGAGGATCTGCATGTAGCGGGCGAGGACGACGAAGTCGACGTTGTCCTTGAGCAGCCGCAGGTGTTCGGCCTCGGCGGCCGACTTGTCAGCTCCCATGGACGGGACGTGGAAGAAGGGGATGGCGAACGACCGTACCTCCTCCGCCGTGTCGGGGTGATTGGAGATCACCATGGCGATGCTGACGGGGAGTTGGCCCTGGCGGTGGCGCCAGAGCAGGTCGAGCAGGCAGTGGTCGGACTTGGAGGCGAAGACCGCCACCCGCTTCGGCACGGACAGGTCGCGCAGCGTGTAGGAGAGGCCGTACGGCTTCACCAGCTCCTTGTCGAAGTCGGCGCGCAGACCGGGCAGTTCGGCCCGCAGGCCGTCCAGTCCGAAGACGGTGCGCTGGAAGAAGGCGCCGCCCTGCGGGTTGTCGGAGTACTGGTCGAGGGAGACGATGTTGGCGCCGTGCCGGCCGAGGACCGAGGTCACGGCCGCGACGATGCCGGTGGCGTCGGCGCCCTGGACGATCAGCGACGCCTGGTGCCCCGCTCCCCCGGTCTTCTTGGCGGTGCCGGTGGGCGCGGCCTGCGTGACGGTCATACGAGGTTGTCCTTCCTGAACTGTGCGATCCACTCGGACGTGGCCCGCAGGCCGCCGAAGGTGTAGAAGTGGATCTTTATGTCTCCGTGGCGGGCCGCGTCGTGGCCGTCGGCGAGCGCGCGCAGGAACTTGTCGGGGCCCGCGGTGCCCATCAGGTTGGTGATGGACAGGCCGTACTTCTTGGCGATGGAGGCGCTGGTGCCGACGCCGAACCGGGTGGCGTACGACATCAGGCGCCGCACACCGGCCGGGCCGGGGACGCCGATCCGGACGGGAAGCGTGATGCCCTCCGCACGGACCTTCTCCAGCCAGGCCAGGACGGGATCCACGTCGAAGCCGAACTGGGTGATGACGCTGCCGTCGAGTTCCTGCTCTGCGATGGACGCGCTCTTGTCGCGCAGCGCGGACCACAGCGCGTCCCCGGCGATGTCCGGGTGGCCCTCGGGGTAGCCGCTGATGCTGACGTGCCGGACGCCGTACTCCCGTAGCAGTCCCGTCTCGATGAGCGCGAGCGAGTCCTCGTAGGGGCCCTCGGGGTGGGCGGGGTCGCCACCGACGGTGAAGACGTCGGCGCCGGTGCCGTCGGCCCGCAGGGCGGCGAGGAACTCCTCGAACTCGGCCCGCGAGCCGAGACGGCGGGCGGAGATGTGCGGCACCGGCACGAAGCCGAGGCGCTTCACCGCCCGGGAGGCCTCCAGGCGCATGGCGAGGTTCTCGTTGCCGAGGAAGGTGACGTTGATCCGGGTGCCCTGCGGGATGGAGTCCCGGGCCTCCTCCAGCTTCGGAACGTCCTTGCCTGTCATCTCCAGGGAGAAGTCCTCCAGCAGCGATGTGCTCACCGCCGCCGAGGCCGTGCTGAGGGGGTTCATCGTGCTCCTTGTCGATAAGGGAGGGCGGGCCGCGGGGCGCGTGGGCCGACCCGTCGGTGGGGTGGGGCTCTCGGCCCGGAGAAGGGGGAAACGGGCAGGACGGTGAACGGCCCGACGTGTGCCCCTGGCCGCCGCGCCGCGATGGCGAGCAACTCCGGCGATGCCAGGTGCGCCCCGTAGCGGCGCGGGGAACTGCGCGTCCAGTCCCCGTAGCCCCGCAGACGACGCACCGGCATCCAGCGGAGCTACCCGCGCCGGTACTCGGTGCGGGCGTGCCGGTCGAACGGGCTCGGCTGAACCGTGGCGCGGATGCGCGGGAACCCGAGGTCGGCCCCGGAGTCGGTACCCGGGCCCGGGTGCTCGCCCCACACCACGCTCACCTCGGTGCCGGGCTCGGCGTGGGCGGAGTCGATCAGCGTCTGCGCCAGGACGGTGCCGACCGGGTCGATCGACGCGGTCTGCATGGTCGTACCGACCAGACCGGCCGAGGTCTCCACCCGGTGGCGGGCGTAGGTGAGGACGAAGCCGGGGTCCTCTCCCCCGCCGACGACCCGGCGCACGTCGTCGGCGTCGAACACCAGGGTGACCTTGGTGCGGCGGGGTTCGTCCTTGGCCTTGAGCAGGGCGTCGCGGCCGTGGAAGTCGTGCCCGAAGTGGATCAGCTTGCCGTAGCCCAGCTCGTACGGGGAGACGTAGTAGTCGGCGATGTCCTCCGAGAAGTAGCTGCCGTTGAGGGGACGCTTTCCCTCGATGCCGAACAGGGGCAACCAGGCGCGGTATTCCGCGAGTTCGGGGTCGACGTAGATGCCCGGGACCGGCGAGGGGATCCAGCCGCTCTCCACGCTCGGGGTGGTGTACGCCAGCGCGCCGACCTGGACCAGGCCCAACGGCTCACCGGCCTTGAGGAACGCCTCGTGCACATACGCCGCGTGCTCCCACGGACCGATGAACTCGTAGCCGGCCTGCCCGGCCATGCCGTGGCGCAGCGCCTCGAAGGAGCGGCCGGCCAGGGTGACCGGCGTGGAGTGGAAGAACTTGGTCTCCGGCAGCGGGCCGCCGAAGACCTTCCCGATCACCTCCAGTGCCAGCGGACCCTGGATCTGGTAGCGGAACAGCTTGGGGTCACCGCCGCCGGGACGGAAGGCGGACGACGTGTCGGTCTCGAAGGCGACGTCGTAGCCGCCCTTATCCGCGTGGAATTGCACCCAGTGCTGGGCGGCGGGGACACCGCTGAGGAGGTACTTGTTCTCGGCGCGCCGGGCGAGGATGCCGTCGGTGACGATCTTGCCGTCCCGGGTGACGGGTACGTACTGCTTGGCCTGGCCGATCGCGAACTTCTCGAAGTTGTTGGCGCCGTACTCGGCCAGCACACGGGTGGCGTCGGGGCCCTCGATCCACAGGTCGTACATGTGGTGCGAGAGGTTGAGCAGTGCGACGCCCCCGTGCCAGGCCGCCTGCTCCTGGCGCCAGCCGACGTACTCCCGCTCGACCACCTCGGGTGTCCACGGCTCGGCGTTCGGCTGCCACAGCAGACCGATCGGCGAACCGGCCTTGTCGATGCCGTCCTGAAGACTGGGGATTGCCATTGCGGCTCCTCTCAAAGCCATCTCCCTGAAGTACTAGATCGATCTAGTGACGCAGCTCGTCACATCGTGATCGGCTCACTTCGGGAAGGAAAAAGGGGATCGCTAGAACGATCTAGCGCAAGCTAGCAGACGCGTTTGGAGCTTGGCGAGACTCGTGCGGCGCCTTTCCGCACCGGCTCCGCACGACGGTCTCCGACGCCGGGACCTGACGGTCGCCCGCCCAGGTGGCGGCCACGCACACCGCGTGCAGGCTGGAGCGGACGTCGTGCACGCGCACGCAGAACGCACCGGCCACGGCGGCCAGCGCGGACACCGCCGCGGTGGCCGCGTCACGGTCGGCCGGCACGGAGTCGATCCCCGCCCGGCCGCTCAAGGCGGCACCGATGAAACGCTTCCTGGACGCCCCCACCAGCACGGGGAAACCGGTCGCCCGCAGGTCGGGCAGATGCGTGAGGAGTTCCCAGTCGTGGGCGGCACGCTTGGCGAACCCGAGTCCGGGATCGAGGATGATGCGCCCCGGATCGATTCCGGCCGCGGTGAGTACCTCCACGCGGCGCAGCAGTTCGGAGGTGACGTCGCCGACGACGTCGCCGTAGACCGCGTGGCTGTCCATCTCACGACTGGGCGCACGCCAGTGCATCGCCACGTACGGCACCCCGGCCGCCGCGACGGCGGCGGCCATGGCGGGATCCGCCAGCCCTCCGCTGACGTCGTTGACCATGCACGCGCCGGCCTCGATCGCGGCGCGGGCGACCGCCGCGTGCATGGTGTCCACACTGACGGCCACCTCCGCACGCACCAGCTCCCGCACCACCGGCACCACACGGGCCAACTCCGCCTCCACGGGGACGGGTTCGGCTCCCGGCCGGGTGGACTCGCCGCCCACGTCGACCAGGTCCGCGCCCTCCTCGGCGAGCCGCAGGCCTCGTTCCACGGCCCGTCCGGTCTCGGCGTACCGGCCACCGTCGGAGAACGAGTCGGGAGTCACGTTCAGGATGCCCATCACCAGACATCGATCGGGCCGCGGGAGCCCCGCCGGGCCTCTCGGGGGTGGTTGCGCGAACGCGCATCGCATGTCGGTCACCGGTCGAACGACCTCCTCCGCCTGCGGGCAGTCCGCCCTGCGAGCTGGAAAAGCTAAATCGATATAGCGGACACGTTACAACGGATGACTAAATCGTTCTAGTCCTCGGCGGTCCGATTTCGTCGCCCGGCGTCCGACGCCGCCCCTCGATGTGGGCGCAGCGGTCGTGACCGACCAGAGCGCTGCGGCGCCGGACGCCGGACGTGTCCCGCAACCGGATCTCGTCGCGATGGGCGACCACGTCGCCGACCGGCTCGGCGCGCAGCCGGGCGACCACATGACCGGCGGCCAGACCGGTGATGTCACGGGCCACACCCATGGGCGGCAGCGAGCGCGTCTCGACGATGGTGTCGTCCTCCCCCGCGCGCGCAGCACCACCCGGATGTGCGGCGCGACGCCGTGGGCGGCGAGGGCCACGGCCACGTTGCCCAGGCCGTCGGAGCCGACGGCGGCCGGCGCCCGGGCGTGACCGGGACGCAGCCGTTCCAGCACATGGAGGTCGCCACCGTGACCGTCCATGACAGGAATGCCGAGGGTGCGCGCCGGCCGCGCGGTGGCGGCCTGCGGGTCACGTTCGACGCCCACGACGGGGATGCCCAGTCCGCGCAGCTCGGCGCAGAGCCGGATGCCGACCTGGTCCATGCCCACCACGATGACGTGCCCGCGTGGGCAGGGTGCGCAGACCGATCAGCCCGATGAGACGCGGACCGAGCATCCGCTCGACCACTCCCGCGGTGAAGCAGGCGGAGCAGAAGGCGGTGAAGAAAGCGGTGAAGACGACCGTGCTCAACATCGCGAACTCTTCAAGACGGCTCGGCGCGGCGACGCGAGAGTACAGAGGGACGCGGAACTCCCGGTACGGGCCCGCTTCGGGCTCCTGACCCCCGCCGCGCCGTACCGTACGGTTCAGCGCCGTAGGAAGCAAGGCAATTCGATCCGACGGAACCGGGTGCGCTCGGCGTCCCGTAGCCGCCCGTGCTTCGGTTTCCGTCGGCCTCCATACAATGAGTGAACGCCGTGTCGCCGGGACTCGGGTGCGCACGACAACGTCGGAGCAGGGGTGATGGGGACGTCCAGAAGAGTCACGCTGAACGACGTGGCCGCGGCGAGCGGTGTCTCTCGCGCCACCGTCAGTTTCGTTCTCAACGACGACCCTCACCAGACGATCTCGGCAGCCACCCGCGACCGGGTGAAGGAAGCGGCCCGGACTCTCGGCTACGTTCCGCACGGCGTGGCGCGAGCACTGCGCGAGGGGTCCTCCCGGGTGGTCGTCCTGAACATCGACGCGGGCATGGAAGGCGCGTACTCCCGCAGCTACATCCACGGGCTCGACGCGGAGTTGGCCGCCCACAACCATGTCCTCCTGGTCCGGCACGGCCACCACACCGAACAGTCCACCCAGCAGGTCCTCGACGCCATCGTTCCCCGCGCGGTGATCCGCTTCGGCGAGACGTACCTCACCGGTCACGCACTCGACGACCTGGGAGGCGGCTGGCGCAACGGTCTCGCCGCCCACACCGCCCTCCAGCTCCGCCACCTCGTCGACCACGGCCACACCCGCATCGCCGTGGCGCTGCCGGACACCGAGTCACCGCTCGCCGCGGCCCGCCTCCGCTTCACCGGGCATGCCGCGCAGAACCTCGACATCCCCACTCCGGTGTCCTTCGTCGCCCCCCAGGACCGGTCCAACTGCGCCGACGCCGTCAGCACCTTCCTCTCCGGCGCCCCCGAGGTGACCGCGATCGCCGGCTTCAACGACGACGTGGCCCTGCGCGTCCTCACCGCCCTGCGCGACCTGGGCCGGCGCGTACCGGACGACACGGCCGTGATCGGCTTCGACGACAACGGCTACGGCGAACATGTCGTCCCCACGCTGACCACGATCAATGTCGACGGCGAGGCCCACGGCCGGCTCAGCGCCCGGCTCGCCCTGGGGCTCGACACCAGTGGTCTGGAGCCCCCGCCCGCCCGGGTCGTCGTCCGCGAGTCGGTCTGACGGGGCGGGCCACTCCACGGTTGCGGCTTCGCCGTCCCGTCGTGGTGACCGCGGTCTCCGTCGCAGGGCGGAGCTCCGCATCATGACCGTGCGCCGCACGCCGTCGCCCAGGAGGTACGCGCTTCACCTGCGGTGATCATGGAAACGCCGACGTGGACCACACCGGCCGGAGGACCGACGCTCTCGCCGGCGCAGGCGAGCACTGCCTCCGGACCTGCGGCCAGGCTCGGCTTCACGTGCACGTGTCCACCACCGAGAGCGTCCGCCGTGATCGCTGCCGGTGCCACTTCCCCAGGCGCGATCAGTCGTAGCCCCTCACGACCATGAGTTCCGGCAGCTTCGGTTCCTGCGGCTGGAGTACGCCCCACCCGAAGTGATGGCTGGGCCGGTCGTGCGCCGCAGGAACTTCCCGACCGGGCCAACGGGAGTCGACCTGGAAAAGCGCAGGTCCGAAGCTCGTACGATCCGGAACGCGACCTGCGGCCCGCCGCCGTCGGCCATACGCTCCAGAAATTCCGTACCCGGTCTCTTGAGCGCATCCAATGTGTACCGTACCGTACAGTTCACACCGCCGACGAAGGCTTCCCCTCCTTCGGCCTGCCCGCCCGTGCGTGCTGTACCCACCAGCCGCGACATCCCCGAGCCGGGTCACTCACGACGCCGGGCGCCGCAAACGGGTTCGCCCCGCCGCCACAACGGCCGGCCCCACACCCTTGCCGCCGTCCCACTTACGCATCGCGACCACATGGAGAACCCGATGGCACACCTCGAAGACCAACTCCAGGCGGCCGGAGGCCCGTTGGGCCTGCTGCGCAGCGGCCGTTCCGGCGCCTACCCCTTCCCCATCAAGGCCGAGTTCACCAACTGGCGTGACGAGCAGGAGAGTTGGCGCAACTCGGCGGCCCTGATGGACCTTTCGCACCACATGACCGACCTCACCGTCCAAGGACCCGACTGCTACCGGCTGTTGGCCGACGTCGGCGCCAACACCTTCCAGGGCTTCGGCCCGATGAAGGCCAAGCAGTTCATCGCGGTCAACCACGACGGCGACATGATCGGCGACTGCATCCTCTTCTGCCTCGCCGACAACCACGTCCGCCTCGTCGGCCGCCCGCCGGCCCTCAACTGGGCCCAGTTCCACGCCGAGACCGGCGGCTACGACGTCACCCTGCGCCGCGACGAACGCACCGCGCAGAATCCGAACGGCCGCGAGTTCTTCCGGCTCCAGCTCCAGGGCCCGCACGCCTCGGCGATCTTCGAGAAGGTCAACGGCGGTCCCATGCCCGACATCCCCTTCTTCAGCATGGGCAAGTTCACCATCGGCAAGCACGAGGTCACCGCTCTCAACCACCGTATGTCGGGCTTCCCCGGGCTGGAGTTCTTCGGCCCCTACGAACACATCGACGACGTCCGCGACGCCGTCCTGGAAGCCGGCGAACCCTTCGGAGTCCGTCGGATCGGCGCCCGCGCCTACGCCTCCGTGGCCACCGAGTCCGGCTGGATCGCCAACACCGTCCCCGCCGTGTACTCGGGCGAGAGCATGAAGACCTACCGCGAATGGCTCGGCGTCAGGACCTTCGAGGCCAACCTCTCCCTCGGCGGCAGCTTCGCCTCCGACCGCGTCGAGGACTACTACGTCACCCCCTGGGACCTCGGCTACGGACACATCCTCAAGTTCGACCACGACTTCATCGGCCGCGAGGCCCTGGAGCGCCGGAAGAACGAGAAGCACCGCCGCAAGGCCTGGCTGGCCTGGCACCGCGACGACGTCGCCCGGGTCTTCGCCTCCCAGTACGAACAGGGCGACCGGCGCTTCAAGCACATCGAGATGCCCGCCGCCTTCTACGCCGCCTCCCAGTTCGACCGCGTCGAGAGCAACGGCCGGCTCGTCGGCATCTCCACGCTGTGCAGCTACACCTCCAACGTCCGCGGCTGGATCTCCGTCGTCATGATCGACGACGACGTGCAGTACGGACAGCAGGTCGAACTGGTCTGGGGCGAGCCCGACGGCGGCTCCGCCAACCCCACCGTCGAACGCCACGCCCAGACCACCATCCGCGCCACCGTCACCCGCAGGCCCTTCGCCGGCCACAAACGCTGACAACGCCCGGCTACGACAACTCCCCACACCCGGCGGGGCACCAGGCAGGCGGCTCCCGCCCGGTGCCACGCCCGCATTTCCCCAGCGCCCCTCCCCACAACTGCGCGACACCCCCGCGAGATCGTCAGCCTGTGCGAGTACCATCCCCTGCCCTTCCGGGGCACGGTCCACATCGGGTACATCCCTGCCGCGAACGGCCGGATCACGCACGCGGCGCCATCGTGGTCGTCGGCCTGTGGGTCGTTCGACGCATCTTCGCGGCTGCCCTGGAAGCAGGAGCAGAGCCCGAAACCATCGCGGCGTGGACTCGCGATGTGGAGACGCGGCGCGCAGCCGCGCAGGCAGAGATCACAAACGTCGTGAACAGTCTCGGCGGCTTGCTGCCACTCCTGCGACAGTCCGAGCCCGGCGAAGAGGCGGGACTCTACCGACAGTTGGGCTACGCCTCACGTATGACCATCAAAAAGAGATGATGCCGACCGAAACCCGGCCGGCATCATCCGTGTGCGCAAAGGTTGTGTCCGAGGGGGGACTTGAACCCCCACGCCCGTTAAAGGGCACTAGCACCTCAAGCTAGCGCGTCTGCCATTCCGCCACCCGGACTAGGTGTCTGCCGCCTGGCCGGGGGTGTTCCCCGCGGCGACATGGACAACAATACCAAGCTTTCGGAGCGCCTTTCACCTGCATATCCACCCCTGGGAGAGCAGGTCACGGAGGGCCCGCGACCTGCGGGAATTCGCCACCGCAGGTAAACGAGCGACTACCGGCGCCGGCCGAATTTCGCCACTCCGCCACCCACCCGTTCCGGCCGCTCACTCCCATCACTCCCATCACTCCCGCTCCACGAGCACCAACGTCCGCAGTGCCCGGACGAGTGACGCCGCCGTCTCCTCGTCCAGCGGAGCGAGGAAACGACGCTCCGCCGCACGGCGGGCCTTCTCGGCCTGACGCAGGCAGTCCCGGCCCTCCGGGGTCAGTTCGACGATGTTCTTACGGCGGTCCTGCGGGCTGCGCCTCCGCTCCACCAGACCGTGGTCCTCCAGCCCGTCGATCAGCGACACCATCGTGGTCCGGTCGACCCCGAGCCGCCCGGCGGCCTCGACCTGCGACAACGGCTCCCCCGCCGAGAGCACCACCAGTACGGCCAGCTCATGACCGTCCACTCCGTGCGGCGCCAGCGCCTCGGCCGACGTCCTGGCCAGTCTCGCCTGGGCGTGCTTGAGGAGGTAGCCGAGCCGGGACTCCAAGGAGGTGGGGTGCTGATCGTTGGCCATTCGTCGACTGTATCCCGACTGAATCCCTCACCTGACCGTCAGTATCTCTGATGATTGGCTACGCTGACGGCCATGACGGACGAGGCTGACATGACCACCGTGCGTTTCGGGATCAAGACCACCCCCATGCATGTGTCATACGAGGACATCCGACGGGTCTGGCTGGAGGCGGACTCCGTGCCGGAGATCGCGGACGCCTGGCTGTGGGACCACCTGCTGCCGGTCGCCGGGCCCAAGGACGGGCAGATACACGAGGGCTGGACGCTGCTCAGCGCGCTCGCGGCGCAGACGCGGCGGCTGCGGCTCGGGCTCCTCGTGACCAGCAACCGCGTCCGTCCGCCGGCCGTGCTCGGCAAGATGGCGTCCACCGTGGACGTGATCTCGGGCGGGCGGCTGGTGCTCGGGCTGGGAGTCGGCGGCACGCATCAGCCGCCGGGCGCGGGCGGGATCTCCGGCACCAATCCGGCGATCGCGGAGTACGAGGCGTACGGCCTCTCGCTCGTCCCGCCCGCCGAGGGCCTCGCGCGGCTCGCGGAGACCGTCGAGATCCTGAAGGGGATGTGGACCCGGGACGTCTTCGACTTCGAGGGCTCTCACTACCGGCTCAGGGGAACCCGGAACGAGCCCAAGCCCGTGCAGCGGCCGGGTCCCCCGCTGCTCATCGGCGGCTGGGGCACCCGGCTGCTGCGGCTGGTCGCCGAACACGCCGACATTTGGAACGTTCCCGGGCCGCCGCACAACACCGTCGAGTACGTCGCCGAACGCGCCCGCGTCCTCGACGCGCACTGCGCCGAACTGGGCCGCGACCCGGGCGAAATCACACGTTCCGTGCAGGTCCTGGTGTCGTACGACGATCCGGCCGCGACGCGGGAGACGGTCGGGCGGCTCATCGACGCCGGGATGAACCACATCGTGCTGAGCCTGCCGCGCCCCTATCCGCGGGGCGTGGCGCGCTGGTTGGCCGACGAGATCATCGCCGGGTGGCAGCCGACGGACGCGAGTGCCACCCGGCCGCCGGTCACGACATGAGCCGTACGCGCCGATCACGGCGTGAGCCGGTACCCACCGGTCACGGCATGAGCTGGTACTCCGGGAAGTTGCCCGGCAACCGCTCCCCCACCGGCCCGTGTGTCACCGCGCGGATGAGGAGTTCGCCGCCGACGAAGGCGCCGCGCCAGGAGGCACCGAACCCGCCGAACAACTCGTCGCGGTCGCCGCGGGAGCGTGGCTTGCCGTGGCCGACCTTGAACGCGCGGATCTGCGGGGCCAGTCGGTCGTAGGTGGCCCGGTCGTCGGTGGAGAGGGTGGCGACCAGCGCGCCGTTGGACGCGTTCATCGCGGCGAGCAGTTCCGCCTCCGTGTCGACCAGGACGATGGTGTCGACCGGGCCGAACGGTTCCGCGTGGTGCAGCGGGGACGACGGGGGCGGGTTGAGGAGGGTGACGGGGCGGACGTACGCCGAAGTGTCCTGCCCGGGAAGGAAGTTGGCCTCGGACAGCTTGCCGCGGTGGAGCGGTACGGCGCCGCGGTCGATCGCCTCGGCCACCTGGTCGTGGAGTTCCTTGGCCTTGGCCGCGTTGATCACCGGCCCGAAGTCCAGTTCCGGATACGGGTCTTGGGCGTGCCGGACCGCAAGCGGGTGGCCGACACGGAGAGTTCGGACCGCGGGGAGATAGGCCGTGAGGAACTCGTCGAACAGCTCACGCTGGACGACGAAGCGCGGATAGGCCGTGCAGCGCTGTTTTCCGTAGTCGAAGAGCTTGGGGATGACCGCGGTGAGGGTGTCCCAGTCCGTGTGGTTCCAGATGCCCCAGGTGTTGAGTCCTTCCTGTTCCAGGATGTGCCGCTTGCCGAGGTCGGCGACGGCCGTGGCCACCGCGGCTCCGGTGTCGCGGCCGCCGACGAAGGAGACGCAGCCGATCTCGGGCGCGCGGACCAGCGCCTCCGACAGTTCGCCTCCGCTGCCGCTGACGAGGGTGACGGGAATCCCCTCGCGCGCGGCGAGCGCCGCGGCCAGGGTGAGGCAGGCGACGCCGCCGTCGGTCGGGGTCTTGGCGATGACCGCGTTCCCCGCCAACGCCTGCACGAGCATCGCGTGGACGAGGACGCTCATCGGGTAGTTCCAGCTCGCGATGTTGGACACCGGGCCGTCGAGCGGGGTGCGGCCGGCGAGCATCGGCTCGATGCCGTCGACGTACCAGCGCACGCCGTCGATGGACCGGTCCACGTCCGCCTGCGCGAGCCGCCACGGCTTGCCGATCTCCCAGACCAGCAGCAGCGCGAGGAGTTCGCGGTGCTCGGTCAGGGCGTCCAGCGTGGCCGCGACACGGGCACGCCGCTCATCGAGCGGGACGTGGCGCCAGGCGCGGTGCTGGTCGAGGGAGGCGCGTACGGCCTGGTGGGCGGTGGACCGGTCCAAGCGGGGCGGGCCGGCGATCGGGCAGCCGTCGACGGGGCTGGTGGCGGGCAGAGCCCGGCCGTCCCGCTGCCAGGCCGCGTTCCAGAGGTTGAGGACACGGTCGTCCTGGAACGCCTCGGGCGCGACGGCGAGGCAACGCCGCCAGGCGTCACTCCAGGACGTGCCCGCTTTGAGGGTCGGGGGATGAACAGTGAGGCTGGGGCTGAGGGTTGATGCCATGCTTCTGCTCCGCTCTCGGTGCACCGTCGGGGCGGGGTGAGGCAGGAACGGTCCTACGTACGAACTGTCGTACAGATGAAGCTAGTTGCGCTCGAAGGAGCGCAACAGTCACGGCACAACAACTATGAGTGACGTCACGTGCCCCTTACGGGAGGCCCAGTGCCGCCTACCGGAAATTCAACCGGTCCAACACCAGGCGCGCGGTCTCCGTCGGCGTGCTTCCGACCCTCACTCCTACGGCCTCCAGGGCCTCCTTCTTCGCCGCCGCCGTGCCGGAGGAGCCCGACACGATGGCGCCCGCGTGGCCCATCGTCTTGCCCTCGGGCGCGGTGAAGCCGGCGATGTAGCCGACGACGGGCTTGGAGACGTGGTCGCGGATGTACACGGCGGCGCGTTCCTCCGCGTCGCCGCCGATCTCCCCGATGAGGACGATAAGTTCGGTGTCGGGGTCGTCCTGAAACGCGGCGAGGCAGTCGATGTGGGTCGTGCCGACGACGGGGTCTCCGCCGATGCCGACGCACGTCGAGAATCCGATGTCCCGTAGTTCGTACATGAGTTGGTAGGTGAGGGTGCCCGACTTGGAGACCAGGCCGATACGGCCCGGCTTGGTGATGTCGGCGGGGATGATGCCCGCGTTGGCCTGGCCGGGGGTGATCAGGCCGGGGCAGTTGGGGCCGATGACCCGGGTGCCCTTCGACGTGGCGTACGCCGTGAAGGCGACCGAGTCGTGGACGGGGATGCCCTCGGTGATGACGACGGCCAGGCCGATGCCCGCGTCGGCGGCCTCGGTCACGGCCGCCTTCGCGAAGGCCGGCGGCACGAACACGACGCTGACATCGGCTCCGGTCGACCGCATACCGTCGGCGACCGACCCGAAGACCGGCACGGCCCGGTCGTCGAAGTCGACGGTACGGCCGGCCTTGCGCGGGTTGACGCCGCCGACGACGTTCGTGCCGGCGGCGAGCATCCGGCGGGTGTGCTTCATGCCCTCGCCGCCGGTCATGCCCTGGACGAGGACCTTGCTCTCCTTGGTGAGGTAGATCGCCATGTCCCGGCTCCTTAGCGTGCGTTGGCGAGGTCGGCGGCGCGGCGGGCGGCGCCGTCCATGGTGGTGGCCTGTTGGACCAGCGGATGCGCGTGCCCGTCGAGGATGGCTCGCCCCTGGGCCGCGTTGTTGCCGTCGAGCCGGACGACCAACGGCTTGGTCAACTGGACGGTGTCCAGGGCCTGCACGATGCCGTCGGCCACCGCGTCGCATGCGGTGATGCCGCCGAAGACGTTGACGAACACCGACTTCACGGCCGGGTCGGAGAGGATGACGGACAGCCCGTCGGCCATGATCTGGGCGGACGCCCCACCGCCGATGTCGAGGAAGTTGGCGGGACGGGCGCCACAGCCGGCGACCACATCGAGCGTCGACATGACCAGGCCCGCGCCGTTGCCGATGATGCCGACCTCGCCGTCGAGCTTGACGTAGTTGAGCCCCTTCGCGGCGGCCGCCGCCTCCAGCGGATCGTCGTGCGCCGCGCCCTCGGCACCCCAACGCGCCTGCCGGAAGCGGGCGTTGTCGTCGAGAGTGACCTTGCCGTCGAGGGCGAGGATCTGACCCTGTTTCGTCCCGACGAGCGGGTTCACCTCGACGAGGACGGCGTCCTCGCGGACCAGCACCTCCCACAGCCGTACGAGGGCGTCGACGGTCTGCGGCGGCAGGCCGGCCGCCTCGGCGATCTCGCCCGCCTTCGCCGAGGTGACGCCCTCGGCCGGGTCGATGTGTATACGGGCTACTGCCTCCGGTCGACTGACGGCGATCTCCTCGATCTCCATACCGCCCTCCGCGGACGCGATCGCGAGGAAGCGGCCCGCCGCGCGGTCGAGGACGTACGAGACGTAGAACTCGCTCTCGATGTCGACGGGTTGGGCCAGCATCACCTTGCCGACCCTGTGGCCCTTGATGTCCATGCCGAGGATCTGCCGGGCCGTCAGCTCGGCGGCGGCAGGGTCGGCGGCGAACTTCACTCCACCCGCCCGACCTCGCCCGCCGGTCTTGACCTGCGCCTTCACCACGACGCGTCCGCCCAGCCTGCGGGCGATCTCCCGTGCCTCCTTGGACGAGGCCGTGACCTCGGCCCGGGGCACCACGATGCCGTGCTCCTCGAAGAGTTCCCTTGCCTGGTGCTCGTACAGATCCATCCGAGCTCCTCGCTGCTGTGTCTGTCCGGAGAGCGACCCCGTACCCCCGAAAAGTGCCGCACGCCCCCTGGACACCACCCACCGGATGCGGGATAACAAGTTTCATACAGTATTCGTCGACTGTATGCAATGTACCGCGAGAGCGTTCCAACCCCCTACGAAGGGACAGGACTTCGCCATGCCCGACGACACCCAGGACGTGATTTCCGGTGGTCATCTCGTCGCCAAAGCCCTGAAGGCCGAGGGGGTCGACCGCATCTACACCCTGTGCGGCGGCCACATCATCGACATCTACGACGGCTGCGTCGACGAGGGCATAGAAGTCGTCGACGTACGCCACGAACAGGTGGCAGCCCACGCGGCGGACGGCTACGCGCGGATCACCGGCAGGCCGGGGTGCGCGGTGGTCACCGCGGGTCCCGGTACGACCGACGCCGTCACCGGTGTCGCCAACGCCTTCCGCGCCGAGTCCCCGATGCTGCTCATCGGCGGCCAAGGGGCCCTCACCCAGCACAAGATGGGGTCCCTGCAGGACCTGCCGCACGTCGACATGATGACGCCGATCACCAAGTTCGCGGCGACCGTGCCGGACACGGCGCGCGCCGCCGACATGGTGTCGATGGCGTTCCGCGAGTGCTACCACGGCGCGCCCGGCCCCTCCTTCCTGGAGATCCCGCGCGATGTCCTCGACGCGAAGGTGCCGGTGGGCAAGGCACGGGTGCCGAAGCCGGGCGCCTATCGCGCCTCGACCCGGTCGGCCGGCGACCCCGAGGCGATCGAGAAGCTCGCCGACCTGCTGGTCCACGCCGAGAAGCCGGCGATCCTGTTGGGCAGTCAGGTGTGGACAACTCGCGGCACCGAGGCGGCCATTGACCTCGTCCGCACCCTCAACATCCCCGCGTACATGAACGGCGCGGGGCGCGGCACCCTCCCGCCCGGCGACCCGCACCACTTCCAGCTCTCGCGCCGGTACGCCTTCTCCAACGCCGACGTCATCGTCATCGTCGGCACGCCCTTCGACTTCCGCATGGGCTACGGCAAGCGCCTCTCCCCCGACGCGACCGTCGTGCAGATCGACCTCGACTACCGCACCGTCGGCAAGAACCGCGACATCGACCTCGGCATCGTCGGCGACGCGGGGCTCGTGCTGAAGTCGGTCGCGGAAGCCGCCTCGGGACGCCTCAACGGCGGTGCGTCCAGGCGCAAGGAGTGGCTCGACGAGCTGCGCGCCGCCGAACAGGCCGCGATCGAGAAGCGGTTGCCCAGCCTGAAGTCGGACGCGTCACCGATCCACCCCTACCGCCTGGTCAGCGAGATCAACGACTTCCTCACCGAGGACTCCATCTACATCGGCGACGGCGGCGACATCGTCACCTTCTCCGGGCAGGTCGTGCAGCCCAAGTCGCCCGGCCACTGGATGGATCCGGGCCCCCTCGGCACCCTCGGCGTCGGCATCCCCTTCGTCCTCGCGGCCAAGCAGGCACGCCCCGACAAGGAGGTCGTCGCGCTGTTCGGCGACGGCGCGTTCTCCCTCACCGGCTGGGACTTCGAGACCCTCGTGCGCTACGACCTCCCCTTCGTCGGCATCGTCGGCAACAACTCCTCGATGAACCAGATCCGTTACGGCCAGGCCGCCAAGTACGGCCTGGAACGCGAGCGGGTCGGCAACACCCTCGGTGACGTCCACTACGACAAGTTCGCCCAGATGCTGGGCGGTTACGGCGAGGAGGTCCGCGACCCCGCCGACATCGGCCCCGCGCTCCAGCGCGCCCGCGAGTCGGGCAAGCCGTCGCTGATCAACGTCTGGGTCGACCCGGACGCGTACGCCCCCGGAACCATGAACCAGACGATGTACAAGTGAGGTGAACGGCCATGACCGCAAGGGCACTTGAGGGCATCCGCGTCCTCGACATGACGCACGTCCAGTCCGGCCCCTCCGCGACCCAGCTCCTCGCCTGGCTCGGCGCCGACGTCGTCAAGCTGGAGGCACCGACCGGTGACATCACGCGCAAGCAGCTGCGCGACCTCCCGGACGTCGACTCGCTCTACTTCACGATGCTCAACTGCAACAAGCGGAGCATCACCCTCAACACCAAGACCGAGCGCGGCAAGGAGATCCTCACCGAGCTGATCCGGCGCTCCGACGTCATGGTCGAGAACTTCGGGCCGGGCGCGGTCGACCGTATGGGGTTCACCTGGGATCGCATACAGGAGATCAATCCCCGTATTGTGTATGCGTCCATCAAGGGCTTCGGAGACGGTCCGTACACCAACTTCAAGGCGTACGAGGTCGTCGCGCAGGCGATGGGCGGGTCGATGTCGACCACCGGCTTCGAGGGCGGGCCGCCGCTGGCCACGGGCGCTCAGATCGGTGACTCCGGCACAGGGGTGCATACAGTAGCCGGGATACTGGCGGCACTGTTCCAGCGTGAGAGCACCGGCCGTGGCCAGCGGGTCAACGTGGCCATGCAGCACGCCGTGTTGAACCTGTGCCGGGTGAAGCTGCGCGACCAGCAGCGGCTGGCGCACGGGCCGCTCGCCGAGTACCCGAACGACGACTTCGGCGACGAGGTGCCCCGCTCGGGCAACGCGTCCGGCGGCGGACAGCCCGGCTGGGCGGTCAAGTGCGCGCCGGGCGGCCCGAACGACTACGTGTACGTCATCGTGCAGCCGGTCGGCTGGAAGCCGCTCACCGAGCTGATCGGCCGGCCCGAGCTGTCCGAGGACCCCGAATGGGCCACGCCCGAGGCCCGGTTGCCGCAGCTCTCCAAGATGTTCCAGCTGATCGAGGAGTGGTCGTCCACGCTGCCCAAGTGGGAGGTGCTGGAACGGCTCAACGCCCACAACATCCCGTGCGGGCCGATCCTGTCGACCAGGGAGATCATCGAGGACGAGTCGCTGGTCGCCAACGAGATGGTCGTGACGGTCCCGCACCCCGAGCGAGGCGAGTTCGTCACCGTCGGCAGCCCGCTGAAGCTCTCCGACTCCCCCGTGGACGTGACCAGTTCACCGCTGCTCGGCGAGCACAACGAAGAGGTCTACATCGGCGAACTCGGTCTCGGCGACGAAGAGTTGCGCCTCCTCAAGTCGAACGGGGTGATCTGACGTGATGGCAGAGGACCGGACCCTGAGGGTGCGTGCCCTCCTCGACTCCGTGCGGGCCGAGGGGCGGTTCGCGCTGACCGCGCCGGAGGGCAAAGTGATCGCCGACGCGTACGGGATCGCCGTACCGGGTGAGGAGTTGGCGACGGACGTCGACGAGGCCGTGGCGTTCGCGGCGCGGTTCGGCGGGCCCGTGGTGATGAAGATCGTCTCCCCCGACATCCTGCACAAGACCGACGCCGGCGGAGTGATCGTCGGGGTGGAGGGCGCGGCGGACGTACGGGCCGCGTTCCACAGGATCGTCGACAACGCGCGGACGTACGACGCCGACGCCCGCATCGAGGGCATCCAGGTACAGGAGTTGCTGCCGCAGGGGCAGGAGGTGATCGTCGGCGCGGTGACCGACCCGACGTTCGGGAAGGTGGTCGCGTTCGGGCTCGGCGGAGTGCTCGTCGAGGTGCTCAAGGACGTGACGTTCCGGCTCGCACCCGTGACCCCCGACGAGGCGCTGTCGATGCTGGACTCGATCCGGGCGGCGGAGATCCTGCGCGGGGTGCGCGGCGCACCGGCCGTCGACCGGTGGGCGATCGCGGAGCAGATCCGCCGGGTGTCCCAACTGGTCGCGGACTTCCCGGAGATCGCCGAGGTGGACCTCAATCCGGTGATCGCGACACCGGAAGGTGCCGTCGCGGCGGACATCCGCGTCATCCTCGCCGAGTCGCAGCCGGTACCTCGTCGACGGTATACACGCGACGAAATCCTGACGACCATGCGCCGGTTGATGGAGCCGACTTCGGTCGCCGTGATCGGCGCCTCCAACGAGCAGGGCAAGATCGGCAATTCGGTGATGCGCAACCTCGTCGACGGCGGCTTCGCCGGGGAGATCCATCCGGTGAACCCCAAGGCCGATGACATTCTGGGCCGCAAGGCGTACAAGAGTGTCACGGACGTTCCCGGTGAGGTGGATGTGGCCGTCTTCGCCATTCCCGCCAAGTTCGTGGCAGCGGCACTGGAGGAGGTGGGTCGCAAGAACATCCCCAACGCCGTCCTCATCCCCTCCGGTTTCGCGGAGACCGGTGAGGTCCAACTCCAGGAAGAGATAGTCGAGATCGCCGAACGTTACGGCGTCCGCCTCCTCGGGCCGAACATCTACGGCTACTACTCGACCTGGCACGACCTGTGCGCCACGTTCTGCACGCCGTACGACGTGAAGGGCGGGGTGGCGCTGACCTCGCAGTCCGGTGGCATCGGGATGGCGATCCTGGGGTTCGCGCGGACCACGAAGACGGGGGTGTCGGCGATCGTCGGGCTCGGCAACAAGTCGGACCTGGACGAGGACGACCTGCTGACCTGGTTCGGCGAGGACCCGCACACCGAGTGCATCGCGATGCACCTGGAGGACCTCAAGGACGGCCGCGCGTTCGTCGAGGCGGCCCGAAAGACCGTTCCCCGTAAGCCAGTTGTCGTACTGAAGGCAGGTCGTACGGCGGCCGGGGCGAAGGCCGCCGGCTCGCACACGGGCGCGCTCGCGGGCGACGACGCCGTGTACGAGGACATCCTCAAGCAGGCCGGGGTCATCCGCGCCCCCGGGCTCAACGACATGCTGGAGTACGCGCGCGGGCTGCCGGTATTGCCAACTCCCAAGGGAGACAACGTCGTTATCATCACCGGCGCCGGCGGCAGTGGCGTGCTCCTCTCGGACGCGGTGACCGACAACAGCCTTTCCCTGATGGAGATTCCGCCGGATCTGGACGCGTCCTTCCGGAAGTTCATCCCGCCGTTCGGGGCCGCGGGCAACCCGGTCGACATCACCGGGGGCGAGCCGCCGTCGACGTACGAGGCGACGATCCGGCTGGGTCTGGAGGACCCGCGCATCCACGCACTCGTCCTCGGTTACTGGCACACCATCGTCACTCCCCCGATGGTCTTCGCGGAGCTGACCGCGCGCGTGGTCGCCGAGTTCAAGGAACGCGGCATCGAGAAGCCGGTGGTGGCGTCGCTCGCGGGTGACGTCGAGGTCGAGGAGGCCTGCCAGTACCTGTACGAGCGCGGGGTCGTGGCGTACCCGTACACGACGGAGAAGCCGGTGGCCGTGCTCGGCGCGAAGTACCGATGGGCGCGTGCGGCAGGGCTGTTGGGCGGTGGTTCATGACGTGAGTCCACGCGGGGCCGGCCGACAGTGCGGTCGGCCGGCCCCGGGGACCCGTGCGCACGCGAAAGGCAATGGACAGGGGGCGCTGGCCAGAACTTTCGACGCAAGGGGCACTGAGCGATGGCAACAACGGACTTCCCGACGTCCGTCTCCTACAGGGAGGTGACGGACCGTCACGGCCGCGTGTACCGCATCGGTGAATCCGATGTCGACATCATGGGCCGGGCGCGCAAGTGGATGGTCGTCCTGCCCTGGGTGGGCATGATGGGCATCAGCTCCGCCGAGTACGCGTTCACGTCTGCGGAGGAAACACTCCACGACGCGCATCTGTGGAACAGCGGACACATATTCTGGCTGATGGGCGTCTGGGTGTTCTTCCAGGCGGCCGTGGCCTTCCCGGCCGGGCAGTTGCGCGAGAGCGGCAAACTCCCGGCGCGTACAGCCATGTTGATCGGCGCGCTCGGCACCCTGCTGGGCTATCTGGCACTGGCCTTCGCACCGAACGTGCTCGTCGCCTACTTCGGCTTCGGCATGTGCAGCGGTATCGGCGCCGGTCTTGTGTATGCGACCTGCGTGAACATGGTCGGCAAGTGGTATCCGGAGCGCAAGGGCGGCAAGACGGGCTTCGTCAACGGCGGATTCGCCTACGGGTCCGTGCCGTTCGTGTTCCTCTTCACCTCCGTGCTCGACCTCGGCAACTACAAGGTGCTGCTGAGCCTGGTCGGCGTAGGACTGTGTCTGGTGGTGGCCTCGGCGGGCTGGTTCTTCCGCGATCCGCCGAAGAACTGGTGGCCCGCGCACGTCGATCCGCTCACAGCGGCCCAAGACCCCAGGATCCGGCGGGCGTTGGAGAAGAACCCGCCGGCGGTCAAGCAGTACACACCCAAGGAGGCCGCCCGTACCCCCGTGCTCTGGATGATGTGGTTCTGTCTGCTGTGCACGGCCGGCATCAACATCTTCGGCATCGCCTTCCAGGTGCCGTTCGGCAAGGACATGGGCTTCGCGGGCGGGATCGTGGCCACGGCGATGTCCCTGAAGGCGATCGTGAACGGCACCGGGCGCGGTGTCATCGGCTGGATCTCCGACCGTTTCGGCCGCCGCCACACGCTGATCATCGTGTGTCTCGTGCTCGGCACCGCGCAGTTCGGGGTGCTGGTCTCGGGCCAGATGGGCAGCATGCCGTTCTTCCTGTTCTGCTCCATGGTCTCGGGTTTCGGCGGCGGGGCGATCTTCCCGCTGTTCGCGGCCATGACGGCCGACTACTTCGGTGAGAACAACAACGCCAGCAACTACGGGATGGTCTACAGCTCGAAGCTGATCTCGGGGCTCGTCGGCTCCGGTCTGGGCGCGGTCGTCGTGGGTGAGTGGGACTACCACGGCGCGTTCGTCCTGGCCGGTTCCGTGGGCCTGGCCTCCGCGGTGCTGGCGCTCTTCCTCAAGGCTCCGGGCAGGCCCGACGCCCGGCGCATCGTGCCCAATCCGCACCCGCTCGGCGAGGAGATGGCGTGACATGACCGCAGATCCCATCACCACGAACGAATCCGGCGCCGCGAACCGTCCCTACCGTGAAGTGACCGACGCCCACGGCCGCGTCTACCGCGTCGGCGAGACCGACCGGGACATCCTCGGCCACTCGCGCAAGATCATGATCTATCTGCCGTGGATCGCCATGATGGCGATCAGTGTCTTCGAGTACGCGTACGGCTCCGCGGAGGACACCCTGTCCAGCGCGCACGGCTGGACGCAGAGCAACACCTTCTGGATCCTGAGCATTTGGGTCTTCTTCCAGGCCGGCATCGCCTTCCCGGCGGGCTGGATGCGGGAGAAGGGCATCCTGTCGGCCCGCAGGGCGATGTACATCGGCTCGGTGCTGTGCGTCATCGGTTTCCTCGCCCTGTCGCACCTGGACAACGTGTGGCTGGCGATCATCGGCTTCGGCGTGATCGGCGGCATCGGCGCCGGGCTGGTCTACGCGACCTGCATCAACATGGTCGGCAAGTGGTTCCCCGAACGGCGGGGCGCCCGCACCGGGTTCGTCAACGGCGGCTTCGCCTACGGTTCGCTGCCGTTCATCTTCATCTTCAACTACGCCTTCGACACCGGGAATTACCACCGGGTCCTGGATCTGATCGGCTGCTACATCCTGATCGTGGTGTTCGGGTGCGCGTTCTTCTTCAAGGACCCGCCGAAGAACTGGTGGCCCGCCGACATCGACCCGCTGACCTACGGCGGCAACGACAAGAGCTCGACGAGCCTCGCCAAGAACCCGCCCGCCGTAAAGCAGTTCACCCCCAAGGAGGCCATCCGCACCGGCATGCTGCCCCTGATGTGGCTGTCCATCGTGCTCACCGCCGGGGTGTCGATCTTCGGGATCTCCTTCCAGGTCGACTTCGCCAAGGACGTCGGTTTCGGCCCGCTGGTGGCGGCTTCCTCGATGGGCATCATGGCCGTCATCAACGGCATCGGCCGCGCGGTCGTCGGCTGGCTGTCCGACCTGTGGGGCCGCAAACTCACCCTGGTCTTCGTCATCTTGGTCCTGGGCCTCGCCCAGTTCGGCGTGATCTGGGCCGGCCATCTGCGCAGTGAATGGCTGTTCCTGTTCTTCGCCTTCCTCTCCGGTTTCGGCGGCGGCGCGTTCTACCCGATGTTCGCCGCCCTGACCCCGGACTACTTCGGCGAGAACTTCAACGCCACCAACTACGGCCTGGTGTACAGCGGCAAGCTCGTCAGCGGCCTGTTCGGCGGCGGCCTCGGCTCCATGGTGGTCGCGGCCTGGGGCTACAACGGCGCGTACGCGCTGGCGGGCGGAGTCTCGATGGTGGCGGCGGCGATCGCGTTGCTGCTACGTCAACCGGGGCGCGGGGACAGGGAGTCGGCCCACGTTCCTCAACCACAGCCGGCGACCTGACAGTTCGTACGGCACGGTCGCAGACGTGGACCTACCTGGTGGCCCTCCCCGGCGGGAGGGCCATCGCCTTCATGTCTGTCGGTGCGTCAGGAGGCTTGTGGGGCTCAGGACTTGGCGCGCTCGTGATACGAACGCCGGGTGTGCTCGGTGTGTTCGCGCATCAGCAAGCCGGCGCGCAGCTCGTCGCGGGCGGTGATCGCGTCGATCAGGGTGCGGTGCTCGATCCAGGACGTCAGGCCGCGCTGACGAGCCACCGGCGTGTAGTACCAGCGGACCCTGCGGTCGACCTGCGCGGCGAGTTCGGCGAGGACGGCGTTGCCGGCCAGCTCCATGACCTTCGCGTGGAAGCGGGCGTTCATGGCGACGGCGGCGTCCACGTCGTCGGCGTCGACGGCGCGCTCGCCCTCCGCGCACAGCTCCTCCAGGACGGCGATCCCGGTGCTGCCCGCGTTGACGGCGGCGAGCCGGGCGGCCTCGGCCTCCAACAGCGTCCGTACGGTGAGGAGTTGGTCGGCCTCCTCCTCCGTCGGCTCGTGCACGAACGCGCCCTGGGCGGGCCGCAGATCGACCCAGCCCTCGGTGTTGAGCCGTTGCAGCGCCTCGCGCACCGGCTGCCGGGACACGCCCAGGTGCCCGGCGAGTTCGCTCTCGACGAGATGCTGGCCGGGCCGCAGGGCGCGCGTGGTGATGAGTTCGAGGAGCGCCTCGTAGACGCGGTCGCGCAGCGGGCCCGGGCGTTCGAGTTTGGGCACCGCCCCCTGCGGCAGTCCTTGCGACAACATCGCGGTCCCCCTCCTGGGCAACATCGGCACTTTGCAGACAGTGGACAGTAGCCAGCGGACAGTCGCCGTGCGTGGCCGTACGACCAAGTATTGATTGTCTATCGTCTACAGTCTACGGCGCACGGTAGCCAGAGGGTGCGGGAGTCGGCCTCGTCACATCCGGGGGCGCATCGTGGCGGGTGCGCAGGTCACGGGCACCGGACGACCTGGCCGGCGTACGACAGGTTCCCGCCGAAGCCGAACAGCAGGACGGGGTCGCCGGTGCGGACGGCACCTTGTTCGACGAGTTTCGAGAACGCGAGCGGGATGCTGGCGGCCGAGGTGTTGCCCGATTGGACGACGTCGCGGGCGACGACCGCGTTGACGGCGCCGATCTTCTCCGCGAGGGGCTCGATGATGCGCAGGTTCGCCTGGTGGAGGACGACGCCGGCGAGGTCGGCGGGGGTCAGGCCCGCCTTCTCGCAGGCCTTGCGGGCGATCGGCGGGAGCTGGGTGGTGGCCCAGCGGTAGACGCTCTGGCCCTCCTGCGCGAACCGCGGGGGCGTGCCCTCGATCCGTACCGCGTGCCCCATCTCGGGCACAGAGCCCCACAGGACCGGTCCAATGCCGGGTTCGTCGGCGGCCTCGACCACGGCGGCGCCCGCTCCGTCGCCGACGAGGACACAGGTCGTACGGTCGCTCCAGTCGGTGACCTCGGACATCTTGTCGGCGCCGATGACCAGGGCCCGGGTGGCCGCTCCCGCGCGGACGGCGTGGTCGGCGGTGGCCAGGGCGTGCGTGAAGCCGGCGCACACGACGTTGACGTCCATGGCGGCGGGCGACGGGATGCCGAGGCGGGCGGCGACGCGCGCGGCCATGTTCGGGGAGCGGTCGATGGCCGTGGAGGTGGCGACGAGGACCAGGTCGATGTCCCCGGGCGTCAGGCCCGCGGCGGCGAGGGCCTTGGCGGCGGCGTGCGCGGCCAGCTCGTCCACGGGTTCGTCGGGCCCTGCGATGTGTCGCGTCTGGATGCCCACCCGGGAGGTGATCCACTCGTGACTCGTGTCGACCATGCCCGCCAGGTCCTCGTTGGTGAGTACCTTGGCGGGCTGGTAGTGGCCGACGGCGGCGATCCGCGTGCCGTTCATGGGTGGTCCCCCTCGTTGCCTTGGGTAGCGGGATCCACCAGTCTTGCCAGTGACTCGCGGGTACGACGGCAGGTGATGCCACAGGAAACAACCGTCCAGGTTGTCGGCTTCTGTCATCCATCCTGTGATTGACGGTGTCGCCCGAACATTCAGCCGGTGAACAGCTGCTTCGCCTTGAGGACGAGTTCGTACAGGCCGTACACAAGGGGCGCGCCCACCCAGAGCCAGGCGAAGGCGATGAGCGGCCGTCGGTCAGGCGGACTCTGACTGCTGTCGTTCGACATCGGCGGCCTCCCTCTGGGCGGGAATGTGGTGACGGGCGTCGACGGGGCGGACGAGTTCGTTGGCGACGAAGCCGATGACGAGCAGCCCGATCATGATGATGAAGGACGTGTCGTAGAGGGACGCGCCGTGCTTGCCGGCGGCCTTCTGGTGGTCGGCGATCCAGTTCACGATCAGCGGTCCGAGGACACCGGCCAGGGACCAGGCGGTGAGCAGCCGGCCGTGGATCGCGCCGACCTGGTAGGTCCCGAAGAGGTCCTTCAGGTAGGCGGGCACGGTCGCGAAACCGCCGCCGTAGAAGGAGAGGATCACCAGCGCGCACAGGATGAACAGCGGCTTCGAGGAGTCGCCGAACAGTGCGATGAGCGCGTACATGACCGCTCCGACGCCGAGGTAGACGCGGTAGATGTTCTTGCGGCCGATCAGGTCGGAGGTCGAGGACCAGCCGATACGGCCCGCCATGTTGGCCGCGGAGAGCAGCGCGACGAAGCCGGCGGCGGCCGACACCGTGACGGGTGTGGAGGTGTCCGCGAAGAAGTCCGTGATCATCGGGGCGGCCTTCTCCAGGATGCCGATGCCCGCGGTCACGTTCATGCACAGGACGACCCACAGGCACCAGAACTGCGGGGTGCGTACGGCGCTGTTGGCCGAGACCTGCACGCCGGAGAGGACGCTGGGCGCGTTCGCTGTGTCCTTGTGGTCATCGGTGCGCGGAACCCGCACAAGGAACACGCCGAGTGTCATGAATACCGCATACGAAAGACCGAGTACGAGGAACGACTGGGCGATGCCGGTGTTGTCGGAGCCGAACGACTTGAGCATCTGGGCCGACCACGGGGAGGCGATGAGCGCGCCGCCGCCGAAGCCCATGATGGCGATGCCGGTGGCCATGCCGGGGCGGTCCGGGAACCACTTGATCAGGGTCGAGACCGGTGAGATGTAGCCGATGCCGAGGCCGATCCCGCCGACGAAGCCGTAGCCGAGGACGATCAGCCAGAACTGTTTCGTCTCCGCGCCGAGCGCGGATATCAGGAAGCCGGAGGAGAAGCAGACGAGGGCGACGGTCATCGCCCAGCGCGGCCCGTTGCGTTCGACGAGGGTGCCGCCGAACGCGGCCGACAGGCCGAGCATGACGATCGCGAGCTGGAAGGGCAGGGCGCTCTGTGTGCCGCTGAGGTTCAGTGAGGATTCGAGCGGCGGCTTGAAGACGCTCCAGGCGTAGGCCTGGCCGATGGAGAGGTGTACCGAGAGGGCGGCGGGCGGAACCAGCCAGCGGCTCCACGCCGGGGGTGCGACTGGGGGACTCATGATCCCGGACGGTAGGGAGTGGCAGGGGAGTTGAGAAGGCGGCGCGTCGACCGTATGCGATGAGCGGTATGCAGAGTGCGCCGAACGGTCGCCGCGGAGTTCCGACTCCCGTTCCCGCACCGGTCCGCGCGCCTGAACTCGCCCCTCTCCCGGGCCTGTTCTCGTGTGGCGGGCCGGCCTCAGCCCTGGACGGACTCCGCGATCCGCCGGGCGGCCTCGGCGGGTGTGAGATGTGTGGTGTCGACGACCTCGGCCTCGCGGTGCAGCCAGGTGCGGGCCGCTTCGGCGTAGGGCTCCAGGTATCGCAGACGGAACGGGGAGTCGGGGCCGAGGACAGTGTCACCCGCGATGCGCCCGCGGAGGGTGTCCTGGTCGGCGTGAAGGACGAAGTGCCGTACGGGGATGGCGTGTTGGGCGAGGCCCGCGCTGATCTCGCGCCAGTACTGCTCCACGAGGACCGTCATGGGGATCACCAGCGTGCCGCCGGTGTAGTCGAGCACGTGGCGGGCGGTCTCGACGACGAGCGGCCGCCATGGCGGCCAGTGCTGGAAGTTGTCCGTCGCGGGCAGTCCCGGCGTGATGTCCATGAGCGTCTCGCCGACCTTCTCGGCGTCGAACACCCGTGAATCCGGGAGCAGTTCCTGCACGAGCGGACTGGTCGTCGTCTTGCCCGCGCCGTGGGTGCCGTTGAGCCATACGATCATGGACCCGACGCTAGCGCGGCCCGGGCCGCGGGCTCAGGGATACAGCACGATCAGGGGCACAGCGCACAGTCCCCGTCCGAACCGCACAGTCCCTGTCCGAACCCTTGCCGACCCATCTTCCATACTGTAGACAATATTTCGTCGACACTGTTCGACCAGGGATCCGCCCGGCGATGTCCGGGCGGCACCCACCTCCGCGGTACTCCCTCGACCGAACGGAGAGTCTCCAGTGAGAGTCGCAGTCCTCGGCGCCGGTGCGATCGGTGCCTATGTCGGCGCCGCGCTGCACCGTGCGGGCGCCGATGTGCATCTCGTCGCCCGTGGACCGCACCTCGCGGCCATGAGGCAGCACGGCGTCCAGGTCCTCAGCCCGCGCGGCGACTTCACCGCCCACGCCCATGCCACGGACGACTCGGCCGAGATCGGCCCGGTCGACTTCGTCCTCCTCGGCCTCAAGGCCAACTCGTACGCGGCGTGCGGGCCGCTGATCGAGCCTCTGCTGCACGAGACCACGGCGGTCGTGGCCGCCCAGAACGGCATCCCCTGGTGGTACTTCCACGCGCACGGCGGCCCCTACGACGGGCAGCGCATCGAGAGTGTGGACCCGGACGGCGCGGTCAGTGCGGTGCTCGCGCCCGAACGGGCCGTCGGCTGTGTGGTCTACGCGGCAACGGAGCTGGCGGGACCGGGAGTTGTGCGTCATCTCGAAGGCACCCGCTTCTCCGTCGGCGAGCCCGATCGCAGCATCTCGGCGCGCTGTCTGGCGCTGAGTGAGGCCATGCAGGCGGGCGGTCTGAAGTGCCCGGTGGAGCCGGATCTGCGCAACGACATCTGGCTCAAGCTGCTCGGCAACATCTCCTTCAACCCGATCAGCGCGCTGGCCCGCGCCACCATGCGGCAGATGTGTCTGCACGGCGGTACCCGCAAGGTCATCGAGATCATGATGACCGAGACGCTCTCCGTCGCCGAGGCACTGGGCTGCGAGGTCGGTGTCTCCATCGAACGGCGGCTCGCGGGCGCGGAACGCGTCGGCGATCACCGCACCTCGACGCTCCAGGACCTGGAGCGCGGCAAGCCACTCGAACTCGACGTACTCCTCGCCGCGGTGGTCGAGTTGGCGGAGATCACCGGCGTCGAGGTGCCCACCCTCCGCACCGTGCACGCCATCTCGGACCTGCTCGCGCTGAGGAGTGCCGCATGAGGAGACCCGAGTGGGCCGTGAGCTCACTCCGCACATGCAGGACAATGAGAGCGAGAAGGTCACCTCGCCGCACGACGGCCCGGTGACCCGCGGCACCCTCCGCAGCAAGGGCCTTTCGGCCACCAGCACGTACAGAACCGGGGCTGATCAGGACATGGGACGAGTCACGGAACGACGCAAGGTGACCCGGATCCGGGACGGCGTGGTCACCAGCCGCCCGGACACGCTCGTCGCCGAGGAACCCCTGGAGATCAGGCTCAACGGCAAGCCGCTCGCGATCACCATGCGCACCCCCGGCGACGACTTCGCGCTCGCCGCCGGGTTCCTGGTCAGCGAAGGTGTACTGGCTAACGCATACGATCTGCAGAACATCGTGTACTGCGCGGGGGCGACCGTAGACGGTTCGAACTCGTACAACGTGGTGGACGTACGGACCGCTCCGGACGTGGTGATTCCGGACATCACGCTGGAGCGGAACGTGTATACGACGTCGTCCTGCGGTCTGTGCGGCAAGGCGAGCCTGGACGCGGTCCGTACGACGGCGCGCTGGCCCATCGCCGACACTCCCCCGGTCCGTGTCGAGCCCTCGCTGCTCGCGGGCCTCCCCGACCGGCTGCGCGCGGCCCAGCGGGTCTTCGACCGGACCGGGGGTCTGCACGCGGCGGCCCTGTTCAGCGAGGAGGGCGAGCTGCTGGACGTACGGGAGGACGTGGGCCGGCACAACGCGGTCGACAAGCTGGTGGGCCGTGCCCTGCAGAACGGGGACCTCCCGCTGTCCCGGGTGATCCTGCTGGTGTCGGGCCGGGCCTCCTTCGAGCTGGCGCAGAAGGCCGTGATGGCCGGGATCCCGATGCTGGCGGCGGTGTCCGCGCCCTCGTCGCTCGCCGTGGACCTGGCGGCGGAGACGGGTCTGACCCTGGTGGGCTTCCTGCGGGGCAGCAACATGAACGTGTACGCGGGCGAGGACCGCATCGCCCTGCGGGCCGCGGCCGCCCAGGGCTGAGATCCGCGCCCCGCGTCACGGCGGCGGGGCCCCGACCGGCGGGGAGCGCCCCCTGCGCCGCAGGGGCCCCGCCTCAGCCTCAGCCTCGCCCTCGCTCACGGCCCCCGCAAGGACCGCGCCCTCAGCCCCGCGCGGCCTGCGCGGTCTCCACGAACGCCGCGATCAAGGATGACCGGCGGGCCGCCTCCCAGGCCAGGATCACCTCGTCGGGTTCGGCGTCGGTCACCGGGACGTAGGTGATGTCGGGGCGGGAGTACTGCTCGGCGACCGAGACGGGGACGAGGGTGATGCCCGCGCCGGAGGCCACGGCCTCGAACTTCTCCTCGATGCTGCGGATCGGCACGTCGTCCGGGCCGGGGTCGGCGTACCGCAGCCAGGTCTCGCCGTCGAGGTCGGCCCGCACGAGGTCCGGCTTGCCGGCGAGGCGGTGGTCGGCGGGCAGCATCGCCACCCGGGCCTCGGTGAACAGCGGCAGCAGCATGAGGCCCTGCTCGCGGATCGGGCGACGCAGATAGGCGAGGTCGACGGTGCCGTCGAGGATCAGCTGCTCCTGGTCGTCCCATTCGACCCGGCGGGCCTTGACCTCGATGCCGGGGTGGGCGGCGCCGTAGGCACGCAGCGTGTGGGTGATCACGACGCCCGCGCGGAAGCCGACGACGAGCCGGTGCGGGCCCCGCGCGGACCGCTGCACCCTACGACGCGTCGCGTTCGCCGAGGCGAGCAACGCACGCCCGTCGTCCAGGAGTTGGCGCCCGGCCGCCGTCAACGTCACTCCATGGCTGTCACGTTCGAAGAGCGTGGTGTCCAAGTCCTTTTCCAGGGCCCGGATCTGACGGCTCAACACGGGCTGCGCGATGTGCAACTGCTCGGCCGCGCGCCCGAAGTGCAGCAGCTCGGCCACCGCCACGAAGTAGCGGACCTTGCGCAGGTCGAGGTCCATGGGTGCCGCCCTTCCGTGCGCCGTCGGCGATGCCTTCAGGGTATCGCCACCGTCGAAAGAGGTCTTGGACGGCGGGGCGGCGACGGCCGCAGGCTGGGTGGCGTCACAGCAACGCGCACAACCCGAGAGGGGCAGGACATGGGACTGCGAGGACAGCGGATCATCGTCATCGGCGGTACGGCGGGAATCGGGTTCGCGGTCGCGGAGGCGGCCGCACGGGAGGGCGCCCGGGTGGTCGTCGCCTCGCGCCGGCAGGAGAGCGTGGACGCGGCGCTGAAACGGCTCCCGGAGGACGCCGAGGGGCAGGTGCTCGACGCGAGCGACGAGGACGCGGTGCGGGCCTTCTTCGCGGGGCTCGGTGGCTACGACCATCTGGTCTACACGGCAGGTGAGGCGCTGCTGATGGAGAGCCTCGCCGAGTCCGACCTCGGGCGGGCCCGCGCCTTCCTGGACACCCGGCTGTGGGGCGCCTACACGGCGGTGAAGTACGGCGCCCCGTCGATCCGGGAGGGCGGTTCCGTGGTCCTGACCACGGGCACCGCCGGACGCAGGCCGCTGCCGGGCACGACCGTCGCCGCCGCGCTGTGCGGGGCGATGGAGTCGCTGACCCGGGCGCTGGCCCTGGAACTGGCCCCGCTGCGGGTCAATGTGGTCGCACCCGGTGTGGTCCGCACCGAGCTGTGGCGGGAGTTGGACACCCAACTCCGGGACGGACTGTTCGAGTCCGCCGCCGGGTCGCTGCCGGTCGGCCGGATCGGCGAGCCGGAGGACATCGCCGAGGCGTATCTGTATCTGATGCGCGGCGGCTATACGACCGGCTCGACGGTGGTCGTGGACGGCGGCACGGTCCTCGTCTGACCGCTCCGCCCCGGCGTCAACCACCCGGTCGGCCAACCGACTTGAAGCCCGCGTCAGCAGCCCGGCGCGAAGCCCGCCTCAGTCGCCCGCCCCAAAACGCACCTCCGCCGCCGTCACCACCGACCCCAGTCGCGGAAAGTCCAGCTTGACCGACGCGTGGTGCTCGGCCGCGGTGAGCGCACTCATCGCGTCCTCGACGAAGACGAGTTGGTGGCCGAGGTCGCCGGCGGCACGCGCGGTGGACTCCACGCCGAGGTTGGTGGCGATCCCGCCGAACACCAGGGTGTCGACGCCCCGTTCACGCAGCCGCTCCTCAAGTCCCGTGCCCTGGAAGCCCCCGATCGTCCGCTTCACGACCTCCAGGTCCCCTTCCCGCAGCAGCCCGTCGGCGAGTCCACTGCCGGCGGGCTGCTCGGTGATGCCGGGACGTTCGACCCGGATCAGCACGACGAGCGCACCGGCGGAGCGGAAGGCGGCAGCCAACTCCTCGGCCACGGCGAGGACTTCGGTTCCCTTGTACGGTTCGAGCGGCAGCGCGACGATGCGGTCCATCAGGTCGACGAGGACCAGGGCGGTGCGCTCGCGGTCGAGGGCGAGCCGGGGTTCGGGAGTCTGCGGTGGGGTCATGACGGAACGTTAGCCCCCGTCAGCCGTCCGTACCGGAAATCCGGATCAACAGGCCCATGAACTGGTCCCGTTCGGCCTCCGACAGCGGGGCGAGGAGCTGCTCGTTGGCCGCGCGGGCCGCCTTCTCGCACCGCTTCAGCAGCCGCGCGCCCTCGGTCGTGAGCGACACCGCGTTCTTACGGCGGTCCTTCGCGTCCGGCTCCCGTACGACCATGCGGGCGGACTGGAGGTCGTTCAGCACGCCGACCAGATCCTTGGGGTCGAGTCCGACACCGCGGCCGAGGTCGGCCTGGGCGACCGGCGCGAGGTCGCGGACGGCGGAGAGCACCACGTGGTGCCACATCTTCAGCCCCTCTGCCGCCAGGGCGTCGGCGACAAGGGCCCGGCCCCGGGCGGCTGCCCGGCCGAGGAGCCAGCTGGGGAGGGAGCGGATCGCGGGGAGGGGTGCTTCGGCCATGCGGCCAGCCTAGCGAAAAGTCGTTGGACTTCCCAATGAAATCGTGAATATCATGGGGACTCCCAACGATCCTCGCCGATCTCACTGCTCCCCGCTGATCTCTGACGCTCCCTGACAATCCCTGGAGGTGCGATGCGTCGCGTCCGGTACGAGTCCACCGGCGGCCCGCTGTTCCTGGAGGAGGTCCCTGTCCCCGTACCGGGCCCCGGCGAACTCCTCGTCCACACCGAGGCGATCGGGGTCACCCTGCCCGTCGTCCGCAAGGTCACCGAGGCGGCCGAGCCGATCCCGCTCGGCGGCGAGATCGCGGGTGAGGTGGTCGCCGTAGGACAGGACGTGACCCGTTTCCGGGCGGGCGAGCGGGTGACCGGGCTCTGCTTCGGGCACGGGTACGCCGACTTCGCCGTCCTCCACGAGGGCATGGCCTCCGCCATCCCCGACACCGCCTCCGCCGTCGACGCGGTCGCGCTCGTCCGCAGCGGACTGGTGGCCCTGGGCGCGCTGGACGCGGCCCGACCCGAACCCGGCGAGGCCGTGCTGATCACGGCCGCTGCGAGCGGAGTCGGCCATCTGGCCGTGCAGTTGGCGAGGGCGCGGGGTGCCGGGCGGGTCGTGGGCGCGGTGTCCGATCCGGCGAAGGGCGACTTCGTGCGCGCGCTGGGCGCCGACGAGGTGATCACCTACGACCACCTGGACCGGCCGGGCTGGGGCGACCCCGTCGACTACGTACTCGACGCGGCGGGCGGCGAGTTGCTCACCCCGGCCCTGGCGGCACTCGCCCCGGACGGGCGGCTCGTGGCGTACAGCTCGGGTGGCGGGACGATCCAGGCGTACGACCTTCTCGTGGGCGCCAAGTCCGTGATCGGGTTCCAGATGGCGCGGATCGCGCGCGGGAAGCCGGAGCTGTACGAGCGGTGGCGGCAGGAGCTGTGGCGGCTGTTCGCGGAAGGCGCCCTGAAACCGTCCCTGTACGGGGAGTTCGCGCTGGCGGAGGCGGCGAAGGCGCACGAGGTGATCGAGTCGCGGAGCAACCTGGGCAAGGTCGTGCTGCGCCCCTGAGACACCCCGCCGAACCTGACGATCGCTCACGGCCCGCCCGGCGTTGCGAAGTTATGGGGCGACGGGCACTGCACGCTTCTTGTGAGGCACCGGAGGCCCCAACTAACGTCTGTGACGCGCCCGTTGGACGTGGGATGTCCGGATGTCCAGACGAATGAAGGGCAGGTAGCACCACCATGCCGTCGAGTCTTCGCGCACGTCTGAGATCCACCCTCACCGCCGCACTCACCCTGGCCGCGCTGCTCATGCTCCCGAGCCATGCGCACGCCACCGCCCAAACCACCTCCCCCACACCCGAGTTCGACCAGCAGGTCCTCTTCAAGGCTCCTCAGGACGCGGGCTACGCCTGCTTCCGGATCCCGGCCATGGTGAAGACCAAGGACGGCACCCTGCTCGCGTTCGCCGAGGGCCGGGTCCTCAACTGCGGTGACGCCGCCGACATCGACATCGTCGTCAAGCGTTCCACGGACGACGGCCTCACCTGGAGCCCGTTGCAGGTCGTCAACCACAGCGGCGGCGACACGCACGGCAACCCGGCACCGATCGTGGACCGCAGGACGGGCCGCATCCTGCTCGCCGAGACGTACAACACGGGCCGTACGGACAGCGCCAGTTGCTCGGTCCCCTGCGACCGCACCCCGCACCTGCAGTACAGCGACGACGACGGTCTCACCTGGTCGCAGCCGCGTGACCTGAGCGACGAGATCCTGCCTCCGAACTGGAACTCCTGGTACGCCACAGGGCCCGTGCACGGCATCCAGCTCACCCGCGGCCGGCACAAGGGCCGGCTCGTGTTCGGTGTCAACACCGAGACCTGGGACGGGAGTCGGGTCACCGCGAACAACGCGGCGCTGATCGTGAGCGACGACGGCGGCGACCACTGGAAGATCGGTGCGACCGACTCGTATCCGATCGCGACCGACGGGACCTGGCGGCAGAAGCCGTCCGAGGTGACGCTGACCGAGCGCACCGACGGTTCGATCCTGGTGAGCGGCCGCGAGCAGGACGGCACCGACCTCGGGCAGCGCACCCAGGCGGTCAGCCGGGACGGCGGCGACAGCTTCACCGCGCCCTTCCGCGCCCTGCCCGACCTGTACGCGCCGCAGGTCCAGTGCTCGACGCTCGGCGTCGGCTCCCGCATCCTGCTGGCCTGCGACGCCGACCCCGACCGCCGCCGCACGATGATGATCCGCTCCTCCTACGACGGCGGCCGCACCTGGGACAGCGTGGACCGCGGCACGGTCGTGACGAAGGACTGGTCGGGCTACTCGGACATGGCGCGCATCGACGGCGACACGGTGGGTCTGCTCTACGAGGGCGGCGCCGTGACCGCGACCGACGAGATCCGCTTCGCCCGCTTCAACGAGGCCTGGCTGCAACCACGTCGGGGCCCGGACCCCACGACCGCCGACCTCGCCCCTTACGCCAAGCGCGCGTTGGTGCTCGGCGGCGCTCAGGAGACCGACGGCGTGTCCGGCGGAGCCCTGTCCTTCGACGGTGTGGACGACGCCGTGCGCCTGCCGTACAGCGACCGACTCCCGCTGGGGACAAAGGACTTCACGGTGTCGCTCTGGTTCCGCTACACCGCCACGACCGGTGATCAGCCGTTCCTGTGGATGGGCGGGGTCGGCACCACCGAACCGCAGGTCTGGCTGCGTGGCGAGCCCGCGGGCAACCACGTCCGGGCGCTGATCACCACCCGGGTCGGCGCGACGACCGTCCACACCACCTCCGTGGTGACCGCCGGCGCCTACAACGACGGCCAGTGGCACCAGGCCGTACTGCGGCGCGGCGGTGGGCAGTTGACGCTGTCCGTCGACGGCACGACGGTGAGCACCGCGGACATCGTGGGCTCGGTGAGCCGCAACTCGCCGTTCGGTGTGCACGTCGGCCAACGCATGGACAGCATGCAGTACCTCACCGGGTCGATCGACGAAGTCCACGTCTGGGACCGGCTGTTGACGGACGACGAACTGGCCGCGCAGCACCCGTCCCCCGCCGGGACCGTGCTGTGGCTGCCCATGGACCATGTGAGCGGCAGCCACTAACGTCCCGGGCGTGCCCGAGGACCGACGAGCACGACAGCGGAGGGGAGCCGGGGTCGGCCTGCTGCTGACCCTGGTTCTCGCCGCCGTGCTGCTCACCGCCCTCCCCAGGCACCACGACCGGGAGGGCGGCGCCGCGTGCACGGCCCGTACGGTGAGCTCCTGGTCGCCGGACGCGAAGCTCACCGACTCCTTCGCCGCGTACGGCGACGACGAGTCCCGCGCCGACGACTGGACCGGCGGCGACGGCACCCACTCGGTGCGGCTGCCGGACGGCCGGGTGCTGTGGCTGTTCTCCGACACCTACCTCGGCCAGGTGTACGCCCCGCCCAACCCGGTCGGCGAGTCGTACGCCTGGCGGGACACCAGCGCGCCGCTGGTGCGCAACTCGGCGGTGGTGATGCGCGACGGCCGGCCCCAACTCACGCTCCCCGCCCCGCTGTTCCCCGACCCGGCCCCGAACGAGTGGCGTTGGCCGGTCGCGGCCCGCGTCGAGCCCCGCTCCCCCGGCTCGCCCGAGTCGGTCGTACGGGTGCTGCTGTGGACGCGGACAGCGGGGTCGTACCCGTGGATCTACGGCGTTCCGGTCGCGACCGAGGTCGCCACGCTGTCGCTGCCGGATCTGCGGGTGGAGTCGATCGTGAAGGTCTTCGGCCAGGAGTTGGTCCAGGACCCGTCCCGGCGTGTGCAGTTCGGGACGACGATGGTCGCGGTGGGCGGGTGGACGTACGTCTTCGGCGGGAACGACGCGCAGGCCGCGGCCCGGCCGACCTCCTCGGCGTATGTGGCGCGGGTGCCGGAGGGGCGGCTCGGGGAACCGGGTGCCTGGGAGTACTGGGACGGCTCGGCGTGGACGGCCGTCGCCGGGCCGCGGCCGGTGCTCGGGGACGGCCAACACACGGGCGTGGGCAGCGCGTTCTCGGTGGTGCGGGACGGCGGGACCTACGTCCTGTTCACGATGGCCGCGGGCAGCCGGGGGCTCACCACCGTCACCTCGTACTGGGCCTGTTCGCCCACCGGCCCGTGGCACGGCCCGACGAGGAGTTTCAGCCCGCCGCTGCCGCCGGGACAGGTCGCCGCGTACAACCCGCAGGTGCACACGGAGTTGGGCGACGACGACCGGCTCGTCCTCAGTTACGACGTCAACTGGCTGGACGCGACGGCCACTTCGGCCGCGCTGAACCTCAGCCGGAACGTGTCGCTGTACCGACCGCGGTTCGTGACCCTGCGGTTGGGGCCGCCGGCTCGGTGACCTCGGGCAGTGGATCGCGGGCGCGGCGCTTGGCGATGACCGCGCACACCATCAACTGCATCTGGTGGAAGAGCATCAGCGGCAGCACGGCCAGCGAGGCGTGGGCGCCGAACAGGACGCTGGCCATGGGCAGTCCGGACGCGAGGGACTTCTTCGAGCCGGCGAACTGGATGGCGATCCGGTCCTCCCGGTCGAAGCGCAGCGCCTTGCCGCCGTACCAGGTCAGGGCGAGCATCACGGCGAGCACGACGGCCTCGACGGCGAGCAGTCCGGCGAGGCGGATCGCGCTGACCTGGTGCCAGATGCCCTGGACCATGCCCTCGCTGAACGCGGTGTAGACGACGAGCAGGATCGAGCCGCGGTCGACGTAGCCGAGGATCTTCTTGTGCCGGGTGATGAACCCGCCGATCCAGCGCCGCAGCAACTGCCCCGCCAGGAACGGCACCAGGAGTTGCAGCACGATCTTGAGGAGTGAATCGGCGGAGAAACCACCGGCGTTGCTGCCGAGCAGCGCCGCCGCGAGCAGCGGGGTGATGACGATGCCGGCGAGCGAGGAGAAGGAGCCCGCGCAGATCGCGGCGGGCACGTTGCCGCGCGCGATCGAGGTGAACGCGATCGACGACTGGACGGTCGACGGGACGAGGGTGAGGAACAGCAGCCCTTGGTAGAGGGGGTGGGCCAGGATCACCGGGACGAGTCCCCGGGCGGCCAGGCCCAGCAGCGGGAAGACGACGAAGGTGCAGGCCAGGACGGTGGTGTGCAGCCGCCAGTGCTTGAGCCCGTCCAGTGCCTCACGTGTCGACAGGCGGGCGCCGTAGAGGAAGAAGAGGAAGGCGATCGCGGCCGTGGAGGCGCCCGAGGCGACGTCGGCGCCGGTGCCCCTCGCGGGGAGGAGTGCGGCGAGGCCCACCGTCCCGAGGATCAGCAGGATGTAGGGGTCGACCGGCATCCGACTCGGCCATCGCAGGCGTTTCACTGTGCTCCACTGTCTCGCGCGTCTCGCTGTACGTCCGGTCCGTCGTGCGGCGCGGACTCGTGCCCTCCCCATCCTCCTCTCCGGACTCTTGATCGGGAATCCGTCATACCGCTCTGACTGCCATCACGTTTCGCGATAACCGGCTACCGTGTATGCCATGTACGACCTCTCCCACCTGCGAACCTTCCTCGCGGTGTCCCAGACCCTGAGCTTCACGCAGGCCGCCCGCCGGCTCGGGCTGCGCCAGTCCACGGTGAGCCAGCACGTGCGGCGGCTGGAGGACGCGACGGGACGGCAGCTGTTCACCCGGGACACCCACTCCGTGGAGCTGACGGAGGACGGCGAGGCGATGCTCGGCTTCGCGCGCCGCATCCTGGAGGTCCAGGAACAGGCGTCGGCGTTCTTCACCGGCACCCGGTTGCGCGGCCGCCTGCGCTTCGGCGCGTCCGAGGACTTCGTCCTCACCCGGCTGCCCGAGATCCTGGAGGGCTTCCGCTCCGACCATCCCGAGGTGGACCTGGAGCTGACGGTCGAGCTGTCCGGCACGCTGCACGAGCAACTGGCCGCCGGGAAGCTGGACCTGGTGCTGGCGAAGCGTCGCGCCGAGGACCCGCGGGGCGAACTGGTCTGGCACGACAAGCTCGTGTGGATCGGCGCGGAACGGCTCCGCCTGGACGCGGACCGTCCGGTGCCGCTGATCGTCTATCCGCCGCCCGGCATCACACGGGCGCTCGCGCTGGAGGCGCTGGAGCGGCAGGGGCGGGCGTGGCGCATCGCGTGCACGAGCGGGAGCCTGAACGGGCTGATCGCCGCGGCCCGGGCGGGACTGGGGGTGATGGCCCATTCGCGAGGGCTGGTGCCGCCAGGGCTGGTGCGGATGCCCGAGCGGGCGGGGTTGCCGGAGCTGGGCGAGGTCGACTTCGTGCTGGTGCACGGACGGCGGCGGGTTTCGGCGCAGGAGGCCGCGGATGCGTTGGCGGCGGCGATTCTGGCGGGCGGGGATCGGTTGCACCGGCACGGACCGTAGTCCCGGTTTGTCATTACGGAAAACGTCAGCCGCGGCTTCTTCGCACTCCGCGAAAAGCGGGTGAATCAGGTGGACAGCACTTTCACGAATACCGCCCGCGATGAATTCCTCGACCGGCCGCGTAGAAATGCGCGACAGCGGGCGGCGCTGCCGGAAGCAGCGCCACCCGTCATGTCATCGGCGGGCGGTTCAGGAGAACGAGAACTCTCCTCCGTAATCGGTGTCGTGATCGCGGTACACGGAGCTGTAGTTGAGCTGGCTGGTGTCGATCGCGCCGTCCTTGACCGAGAACTCGATCCAGACGCCGGGTCCGTCGATGCGGACGTAGTCGTCCGCGGTGTCCAGTGCGGTGGTGCCGGAGTACGAGATGTAGGTGTCGTCGAGCTCGGACTTGTAGGTGCTCAGGGTGGACGCGGCGGTCGTGTCGTCCGCGGCCTCGACCCACGGCGTGATGGCGTCGAGCACCAACTGCTGCTGGTCGTCGGTCAGTTCGCTGACCGCGAGGCCCTCCTTGGTGTCGGGGAAGTCGCCGTCCTCGTCCGGGCCGAGCACCACGTCGGTGGTGGAGTCGGAGAGCTTCGCCTCCGACAGTTCGTCGTCGCTCAGGCCTTCGAGCATCGACTCCATCCCGTCGTGCATCCCGGAGAGGGGTGCGTAGGTGGTGCCGTCGTCGGTCCAGGTCGCGGGTTCCACTCCGGCGAAGTACGGGGTGGTGCCCACGACCTCCCCGTCCTTGTAGGTGAGGTTGACGGCCAACTGGTCGCCGCCGAAGTGCAGTTGCCAGGTGCCGGAGGTGCTCGGGGTGCCCAGGAAGGCGAGGTAGTAGTTGCCGCTGCCGTAGCTGCTGTCGGTCTCGCCGAGGACGTCGTCGGCCGCCAGGATCTGGCTGATCTGGTCGTAGCCGGTGTCGGTCCCGGTGCCCGTGGCCGCCTCGACCACCGCCTTGGCGGCGGTGAGCTGGGTGTCGCTGAGCGTGCTGAGTTCGATGCCGACCCGGCAGTCCGCACCGCACGCCTCGTTCGACCAGGCGACGGCGTTGGCCTGCGTGAAGTCGAGGAGTACGTCGGCCTGTTGGTCGTCGTCCAGGGTCTTCAGGAACGCGTTGGCGGCGTCGACCACGTCCGAGACGGACGAGCCCGTGCCGGCCGTGCCCGTGGGCTCGGGGGCGGACGCGGATATCGGCGTGGACGGGGAGGTGGATCCAGGGTTCGTCGGGGACGTCGATCCGGGAGTGGTCGGGGACGCGGATCCGGGGGTGGTCGGGGACGCGCTGGTGGACGGGTCGGGTGTGACGGACGCGGCGTTCGCGTTGGCGTACATCGCGCCGCCGAGGAGGGTCGTCGCCGCGGCTAAGGCCATGACCACCTTCCTGCGGCGACCCAGCGACCTGCGGTGAGCGTTTTGGGTCTTCAATTCGATATTCCCTTCACGGGGTTCACCGGAAGGACTTCCGAAGACTATTTCCAAAGGATCTTTCGGGAAATCCCTGCGGCATCGGTTTGGACGAGCCACATTCGATCGCCGAACACTGTGATTCCCATCTCCGGGTGCTTGGTTTTGCGCATGATTTATCTTGAACTTACTTTGAGGGAGGGCGAGTTGAGCGGGAGCGTCCGATACGTCAGCTGTTTGACCCGGCGCAGGAACGGGCTCGCCTCCACATGCCGGATCCCGTCAAGGCGCCCCAAAGGCCCACTGAGGTAGTCGTACAGTCCCGCCGTGTCCTTCACGACCGCGGTCACGACGATGTTGGACGGGCCGGCCGTCGCGGAGGCGTACGCGACCTCGTCGTGCGCGGCCAGCGCCTCGCCGACCGAGTGCAGCGCGGCCGGGGTCGCCGTGATCCACAGAACCGCCGCACGCGCGTACCCGAACACCTCCGAGTCGTACTCGACGTCGATGTACACCGCCCCGGACCCGATCAGTGCGGCGAGTCGGCGTTTGACGGCGGACTCGGAGCGCCCGGTGGCGCGCTGGAGTTCGGGGTAGGTGGCGCGGCCGTCGCGTTCGAGGACGGCGATCAGGGCCTCGTCCTCCGGCTCGATGCGGGCGGGGCCGGGCGCGGACGCCGGTTCGGGGAGGAGGGCGGCGATCTGGTCGTCGGCGAGCACCTTGAAGCGGCGCAGCCAACCCGTCGGGCCGCCGTAGAAGCGGTGGAGCAGTTGGTGGGCGCGGATGTCGAGGACGCTGGGGGTGCGCGGGAGTTTGCCGAGCAGGAGGTCGTCGTAGTCGCCGGGGCTGCGGGGGCGGGTCAGGCAGACGATCTCGGTGCCGCCGGACGCGAGGCCGATCCAGGCGGTGTCGGGGCGTTTGGCGAGCGCGTCGGCGATGTTGAGGGCGTTGTCGGGGGCGCTGCGCAGGCGGAGCATCCACTGGTCCTGGCCCAGGAGTTCGGGGTCCCTGATCGCGACGACCCTCAGACCGGCCTCGGCGGTGAGCCGGCGGAAGCGGCGGGCGATCGTCTGGTCGGAGACACCGAGGACGGCGCCGAGGCGGCTGAAGGAGGCCCGGCCGTTGAGCTCCAGCGCGGTCAGCAGTTGCAGGTCGAGCTGGTCGAGGATGTCGGATTCCATCTCCAGCATGGCTGCTCCTGTCGGATTCCTGCGGTGAGGTGTCCGACTCCGCGTTGATCGTCCGGACGGAGCCCATCGTACGGAGAACTGCACAACCCGGACAGGGGAGTTGAGGACATGCGTACATGGGGGCCGCTCACGGCGGTGTGCCTGGGCACGTTCATGTTGTTGCTGGACGTGACGATCGTGGTCGTCGCGCTGCCGGACATGGCGCGGTCGTTGCACGCGTCGTTGAGTGATCTGCAGTGGGTGGTCGACGGGTACGCGCTGGCATTGGCCGCGCTGTTGTTGGGAGTCGGTGCCGCCGCCGACATTCTGGGGCGGCGGCGGGTGCATGTGGTGGGTGTCGTGCTGTTCGCGGCGGCGTCGTTGTTGTGCGGGCTGGCGGGCGGGCCGGGTGCGCTCGTGGCCGCTCGGGCCGTGCAGGGGGTGGGGGCGGCGGCGATGCTCGCCACGACGTTGCCGTTGCTCGGTTCCGTCTATCAGGGGCGGCAGCGGTCGGTGGCGCTCGGGGTGTGGGGTGCGGTCAGCGGTGGGGCCGCGGCGGTCGGGCCGGTGCTGGGCGGGGTGCTCACCGAGGGGCCGGGCTGGCGGTGGATCTTCTTCGTGAACCTGCCGGTGAGCGTGGTCGCGGTGTGGCTGACGCTGCAGGTGGTGCCGGAGTCAAGGGGGCCGCGCGGGATGCGGATCGACTGGCTGGGGACGGTCGCGTTCGCGGGGTTCGCGGGCGGGGTGACGTATGCGGTGGTGCGGGCCGGCGAGGACGGCTGGGGTGCGTCGGTGACGCTCGGGTCGTTCGCGGTCGCGGCCCTCGCGCTGGTCTGCTTCGTGCTGGTGGAGCGGCGGGTGGCGCATCCGCTGCTCGACCTGGCGCTGCTGCGCAAGCCCGCCTTCGTGGGGGTGATGGCGGGGGCGCTCGCCTTCAACGGGGTGGCGTTCGGCGGGATGCCGTATCTGTCGATCTGGCTGCAGACGCTGCTGGGGATGAGCCCGGTGCGCGGCGGTCTTACGCTGCTGCCGTTGACGGGGGCGGCGGTCGTGGTGTCGGTCCTCGCCGGGAAGCTGTTGCACGGGGTGCCGGCCCGGCTGACCATCGGCGGCGGGCTGCTGCTGATCGGCACGGGCTGCTTCTGCCAGGCCGTCCTCGGCGCCGGTTCGGACTGGACGACACTGGTGCCGGGGCTCGTCCTGGTGGGCGTCGGCACGGGTCTGGTGGCGCCCGGGATCGCGGGGGCGGCCCTCGCGGCGGTGCCGGCCGAGCGCGCCGGCATGGCGGGCGGCGCCGTGAATACCGTACGCCAGTTGGGGTATGCACTCGGCGTCGCCGTGTCGGGGACCGTACTCACCTCGCGGATGCGGGACACGCTCCCGGATGACGCGGCGCACACGCTGGCCGGCGGCGGGGCCGGGGCGCTGCGCGGGACGTTCCCGGAACACGCGCTGCGGGCCGCGTTCGCGTCGGGGCTCGACTCGGCGCTCGTGACGGCCGGCTTCGTCGGGACGGCGGCGGGCGCGCTGGTGCTCGCCCTGGTCAGGGCCGGTCACGCGGAGCGGTCCGGTGGGACGGCGGAAGGGACGGAATCCGTCGCACGGACGCCGGCCGGGGAGGAGAAGGCGTCGCCCCGGTGACGTCGTGTGACCGGACGCCAGGGGTAATCGGGTCGTACAGATTCAGTGGAGATTACGGGCCCGAAACCTACGGAACCGTAAGGATTTCTGTCCGACCCTTCCCCTTGTGAGGGCATTTTCCGTCGCTGACCAGTGCGGACGTGAACACCGCTCGATTTCCCACCCCCTCCCGCCCTTCCGCCCGGTGGGGTAGCTTTCACGGCGCTGTAGGGGAGTGCCAACAGGAGCGGGGAGCGGGGTTTGCGCGAGTACAACAACCCTCCGTTGGCGTTGGCACCGCCGGTGGGCGGTCTGGCCGACGTCGTCTTCGAGCGTGCCCAGGAAGACCCCCTCCACGTCTCCCTCGGCCGCAAGGACGAGCAGGACGAGTGGCGGGACGTGACCGCCGCCGAGTTCCGCGACGAGGTCCTCGCCCTCGCCAAGGGCCTGCTCGCGCAGGGCATCCGCTTCGGCGACCGGGTCGCGATCATGTCCCGTACCCGCTACGAGTGGACGCTGTTCGACTTCGCGCTGTGGACGATCGGCGCCCAGGTGGTGCCGATCTACCCGACGTCGTCGGCCGAGCAGTGCTTCTGGATGCTGCACGACGCGCAGGTCTCGGCGGCGATGGTCGAGCACGAGGACCACGCGATGACCATCGCCACCGTCATCGACCGGCTCCCCGCGCTGCACCAGCTGTGGCAGCTCGACACGGGCGCCGTGCAGGCGTTGTACGACGCCGGCGCGCACATCGAGGACGAGGTGGTGCACAGGCACCGCCAGGCCGTCACCCCGGACTCGACCGCGACGATCATCTACACCTCGGGGACCACGGGCAGGCCCAAGGGCTGTGTCATCTCGCACGGCAACTTCATGTACGAGGCGGACACCGTCATCGACACCTGGGAGTCCGTCTTCCACTCGAAGAAGGGCGAGGAGGTGGCGACCCTGCTGTTCCTGCCGCTCGCGCACGTCTTCGGGCGGATGGTGGAGGTCGCGGCGATCCGCGGCGGCGTCCGCTTCGGCCACCAACCGCAGCTGAACGCGGCCGCCCTGCTGCCCGACCTGGTCGCGTTCAAGCCGACGTTCATCCTCGCCGTGCCGTACATCTTCGAGAAGGTCTTCAACGCGGCCCGCCGCAAGGCCGAGAAGGACGGCAAGGCCGGGCCGTTCGAGAAGGCCGTCGAGATCGCGGTGAAGTACGCGGACGCGATCGAGGCCAAGGCCTGGGGCACCGGCCCCGGCCCGTCCGCGGGCCTGCGCATGCAGCACCAGCTCTTCGACAAACTCGTCTACTCCAAGGTGCGGGCCGCCATGGGCGGCCGGATCCGCAACGCCATGTCCGGCGGGTCGGCCATGGACCGCCGCCTCGGACTGTTCTTCGCGGGCGCGGGCGTCCAGATCTACGAGGGCTACGGCCTCACCGAGTCGACGGCCGCCGCGACCGCCAACCCGCCCGACCGCACCCGCTACGGCACGGTCGGCCAGGCCATCCCCGGTGTCACCGTGCACATCGCGGACGACGGCGAGATCTGGCTGAACGGCCCCAACGTCTTCCAGGGCTACCTCAACAACCAGAAGGCCACCGACGAGACCCTGCACGACGGCTGGCTCGCCACCGGTGACCTGGGTTCCCTCGACGAGGACGGCTATCTCACGATCACCGGGCGCAAGAAGGAGATCCTGGTGACCTCCGGCGGCAAGAGCGTCGCGCCCGGGCTTCTTGAGGAGCGGGTGCGGGACCATCCGCTGGTCTCGCAGTGCATCGTCGTCGGCAACGACCGCCCCTACATCGCCGCGCTCGTCACCCTCGACCACGAGGCCGTCGAGCACTGGCTCACCATGCGCGGCAAGCCGCAGATGTCCCCGGCCCAGTTGGTGCGGGACGCCGACCTGGAGACCGAGGTGCGGCGCGCGGTCGTAGCCGCCAACACCCTGGTCTCGCAGGCCGAGTCGATCCGCACCTTCCGGATACTGGCCCAGCCGTTCACCGAGGAACACGGTCTGCTGACCCCGTCCCTGAAGCTGAAGCGCAAGGCCATCGAGAACACGTACTCCAACGAGGTCGAGGCGCTGTACCGGGCCTGAACTCCCGCTGCCCTAGCCGATGTTCACACGCAAGAGCTTGTCGGAGCCGTCGGGCTGGTTGCCGTTGTTGTCGCAGTTGGTGGTCGACAGCCACAGCTGGTCGGCGCCGGGGACCTTGGTGACCGTGCGCAGGCGTCCGTACGTTCCGACGTAGTACGCCGTCGGGGTGCCGACGCTCTCGTTGTCACCGTTGATGGGGACGCGCCACAGGCGTTCGCCGCGCAGGGATGCCATGTAGACGACGTTCCGGACGATCGCGATACCGCTGGGCGAGGCTTCGTCGACGTTCCAGGTGGCCTTGGGGTTGGTCATCCCGGCGACGCTGCAACTCCCTTCACAGGTGGGCCAGCCGTAATTGGCGCCCGGCTTGATGAGGTTGAGTTCGTCCTTCGAACTGTTGCCGAACTCCGCTTCCCACAGACGGCCGTTGCGGTCGAAGGCGAGACCCTGCGGGTTGCGATGGCCGTACGAGTACACGTAGTTGCCGAACGGGTTGCCGGGGGCCGGCTTGCCGTCCGTCGTCATGCGCAGGATCTTGCCGTTGAGGGAGGTCTTGTCCTGGGCGAGGTCGGGTGTCTGGGCCTCACCGGTGGAGACGTAGAGGTAGCCGTCGGGTCCGAAGGCGAGGCGTCCGCCGTTGTGGTAGCGGTTCTTCTTGATGCCCTGGAGGAGGACCGTGTAGCCGGTGAGGGTGGTGCCGTTGTACGTCATGCGGACGACGCGGTTGCCCTCGGACGCGGTGTGCATGAAGTAGACGTAGTGGTTGGTGGCCCACTTCGGGTCGACGGCGACGCCGAGGAGGCCGCCCTCGCCGTTGGTGGTGACCGCGTTGGGCACGGTGCCCACCTGGGTGCGGGTGCCGTCCTTGGTCGTCTTCCAGACCCGGAAGTCGTCCCGCTCGGTGACGAGGGCGCTCTGGCCGTCGGGCATCCAGTAGGTGCCCCACGGGATCGTCCAGCCGGTGGAGAGCGTGGCGATGGAGGACGGGACGCCGCCTTCGGTGGCGCAGGCCTTCGTGGTGAAGGTGACTGTGTTGCTCGGCTCGGAGAGGTTGCCTGCCGCGTCACGCGCTACGACGTTCAGCGAGTACGGGCTGTCGCAGGCGAGGCCGGTGAGGGTGGCCGAGGTGCCGGTGGTGACCGTCTTGTAGACGGTGTCCCCGCTGCGGATGTCGTATGCGACAACCGATCGGTCGTCGGTGGACGCGCCCCAGGCGAGGTCGACCGTATTCGATGTGCTGTCGACCGCGGACAAAGTACCGGGCTTGGTGGGCGGGGTGGTGTCGGAGCTGGGTTTCGTCGTGCAGTCGACGACCGGGCTCGCCGCCGAGGTGTTCCCGGCCGCGTCCCGGGCGATGACGGTCAGGTCGTAGGTGGTGTTCGGGGCGAGCCCGGTGAGCGCCTTGCTGGTCGAACTCCCGGGCGCCTCACCGATCTTGTTGCCGTGCTCGTAGAGGTCGTACGCCGTGACGCCCACGTTGTCGGTCGAGGCACCCCACGTCAGCGTGAGGCCGTCCTCGCCGATGTCCGAGCAACTCGGCTGGCCGGGACGGGTCGGGGCCTGGCCGTCGGACGCGGTCCCGACGCTGATCCGGTCGAGGTTGGGGCCGCCGTTCGCGGTGGTCGCGGTGGCCCGGATCTTGTCGGTGCCGGCGGTCAGCGGGACGTTCACGGTCTTCGTCGCCCAGGTGTTCCAGTCGGCGGTGGCCGGGAAGGAGACGGCGGACGCGACGACCGTGCCGTTGACGGAGATGTCCAACGGGCGGTCGGTGGCGGTGCCGTTGGCGTAACGCAGGGCGACCGACGCGGTGGCGGCGGCGGTGGCGCTCACTGTGAACTCCACATACGAACCAGTGACGTTGGTGTAGTCGACGAAGCCGGTGCCCGTGTACCCGGTGTGGTTGGTGGCCACGGTGCCCTGGACGACGGTGGCGTCCTCGGCCTGGTAGTCGGTGCTCGCCGCGTGCGCGGTGCTGCCGGTGAGTCCGGCGAGCGGCACGGCGAGGACCAGCGTGAGGGCGAGGGAGAGGATCGGCGAGAGGCCTCGCGTGCCCCGCGCCGGTGTGCTGTCGCGTTTCATGAGTGCCCCCTCAGGGTGCCGTCGACAGGGTTCACACGGATCAGGCGGGTCTCGCCCGGCCGTAGCGTCGCGCTGTACGAGTCCGCGATGGTGCCCTTGTGGGAGCCGGACCAGAGGTCGGAGACGTCGCCGGAGCCGGTGAAGCCGACCTGTGACCAGTTCACGGAGACGGTCGCGCTGCCGGACGTACCGGTGTTGAACAGGGCGACCACGTAGGCGCCGTCGCTCTCGCGTTTGCTCCAGACCTGCTTCACGCCGCTGTTCACCACGCGTTTCGCGGCGACGCCGTCCTGATCGACGCCGATGAGGCGGTCGTTGGTGAGCATCGCCTTGTCGACGGGGTCGAGGTGGGTGACGTCGGTGCCGAGCAGCAGCGGGGAGCCGGCCATCGCCCACAGGGTGAAGTGCGAGCGCCGCTGGTCGGCCGTGAGGCCCACCTGGTCGCCGTTGCCGACCTCAAGGGAGTCCAGGTCGTTCCAGCCACCCGGCCCGGCATACGGCTGCCAGGACGCCGCGGTGTTGAAGCGTGCGGAGACGTGGGACCAGTCGGTGAGGGGGTAGCCGCTGCCGTTGGCGCCGGGTCCGCAGTAGCACTCGACGTCGCCCTGGGTGCGCCAACTGTTCGCCAGCGAACGCCAGGTGGCGGCGTCGGCGATCGGAAGGTTGTTGGAGAGGGCGAAGTTGACGGTCCGTCCGCTCGCGCGCAGCGCCTTGTCCCAGGCCTGGACGTCCGGGATGTCGGCGCTGCCCACGCCGTCGATCTTCAGGTAGTCGACGCCCCAGGAAGCGAACTGCTTGGCCCACGAGTTCACGAACTCCTGGGCGCCCGGCTTCCCGTAGTCGATGTAGTACATGTTCTTGCAGTTGTAGTTCTTCTCGGTCCTGGTCGTGTCCGCGATGTCCTTCGCGTGGTACGAGGTGCCCTCGATCGGGGTGTTCGCGGTGACCGCGTTCTTGGCGATGCCCGGGGTGACGTAGAAGCCGAACTTCAGCCCCTTGGAGTGGATGTAGTCGGCCAACTCCTTGATTCCGGACGGGAACTTGGCCGTGTCGACGGCCCAGCGGCCGTAGGAGTCGACGGTGAAGCCGTTGGCGTCGCACTTCTGCCAGAAGTCGTCGAGGTTGACGTACACGAAGCCATGGTTCTTGAGGCCGCTCGACACCAGGGCGTCGGCCTGGGCCTTGATCTTGGCCTCGGTGGGGGTACGGCGGACGTAGCTCCAGCTGCTCCAGCCCATGGCGGGGCGGGTGGACTGGCCGTTGTCGGAGGCCGCAGCCGAGGTCGGGCCGCTCAGAAGGGGAAGCGCGGAGGCGGCCAGCAGCCCGGCGAGCGCGGCCACGAACGGTCTGGGTCCGATGTGTGTCATGACGATCCCCCGGGGGTCGCGTAGGAGGTGCCGATCCACGCCTCGTCGATCCGCAGCCTCTTGTAGCGGGTGGTGTCGGTGGACGCGGCCCAGGTGGAGTCGACTTCGAGGCGGACGTAGCGGGCGTTGGCCGCGGTGAGATCAATCCCCTGGATTCCGCGGCGACTTGGGAGCTGCCCGGTCTTGACGGCGCTCCCCCAGTTCGTGCCGTCGTTGCTCAGGAACACCTTGTAGTCCTTGATGCGCGCCGACTGTTCGGTGTCGGAGCGGGCGTAAGCTACGGAGTCCTCGCGCTGGTTGAGGCCGATGTACTGCGCCCTCTTCGAACTGCCCAGGTCGAAGGTGAGGTTGACCGGCAGGGTCTTGTCGTTGTCCCAGTAGGTGAGGTAACTCCCGTCTCCGGCCGCCGAACCCGCGTGCCCGCTCGCCGAGGCGCTTGCGCTCACGGTGACGCCGGACAGGACGCCCTGGCGGCCGGCGGTCGTGACCTTGAAGACGGTGTCGTACGGGTCCCAGCCGCCGAGACCGCTGAGCGTGAGCACGCCGCCGGACTGGGACCACGAAATCGCCGCTCCGGTACGGAGGTTGGTGACGGAGGCGATGCGGTAGCCGTTGTCGCGGATGCGCAGGGTGCTGGTGCTGGGCGGGGTCAGCACGTGGACGTACTGGAGGTTCGGGTCGGTCCGGCTGATCGTCGTCACGCCGTGGGCGCCGTCGTTCCAGAAGCCGGGTTTGAGCCCGCCGTACATGTAGCCGCCGCCCTCGGTGCCGTGCAGGGATTCCCAGATGGGGTCGAGGTAGGAGTCGGTGAAGGTGTTGAAGGCGGCCTGGTTCGCCGGGAATCTGCCGTTGACCTGGGCGGTCTCGGCCATCAGCGCCTTGACCGAGGAGCCGGCGTTGGTGACGAGACGGCCGAGGGTGAGGGCGCGGTCGACGGTCGGGTCGGAGCCGTCGTACCACCAGGCGCCGGTCGACGGGAGTTTGAAGTCGGCTTCCGTCAGGCGGGGTTGTGCGGTGTATACAGCCTGCGGGTAATCGTATGCAGGCGACATTCCCGTCTTCTGCTCATTGCTGATCATGTCCATGATCGGCGTGTCTTCGTTGTTGTTGCTGAGCGTGTAGTTCGGGCGCCTCTGGTAGATCTGCTGGTAGAGGTCGTGGCTCTCCCAGTACGCGTTGTCGTTGTCGATCCAGAAGCCGCCGAGGTCGGGATAACGGTCCATGACCTCGAAGAAGTTGTCGTAGCTGAACTGCCCGAAGCCGTCCCGGGTGGTCAGGTCGACGTTCTTCCCCTTGTAGGCCGAGTAAGCCGCCGAGTCGAGCCACTCGTGACCGCCCTCGTCGTGCCACTGCGGGTCGTCGGTCATGTAGAGGACGACCTTCATGCCCTTGGCCTTGGCCGCCGTGATCAGTTCACCGAGGAAGTCCCGCTTGGTGGAGCAGGAGCCGGGGATCTTGGAGGGCCAGGGGCGGGCGTAGCCGAGGCGACTGTGGAATGTAGCCAGTACGAGGTATTGCGTATGCAGTTTCTGAGCCTCGTTCACCCAGTAGTCCGGCGTCCAGCCGCCGTTCGTGACATCGCTCTCCCAGCCGGTGCAACTGGTGTGGGCGGGCGCGGTGCGCAGACCCCAGTGCAGGAAGAGGCCGCCGACGGAGTGACGGAGGAAGTCCTGGCGGGGGTTCTCCAGGTCGAGGGGCCGGGCGGCAGTGGTACCGCAGTTCTCCGTCGACCCCGTGCCCGACACCCGTGGCGCGCCGCCGCCGCTCACGCAGTAGCCGTCGACGCCCTGGAAGCCCATGTCGTACGGCGAGTTGGAGCCGCGCTGGGCGGTGAAGCCGGTGAATCGGATGCCGCTCGCCGCGTTGGCGACGACCGCCGGCCGTCCGTCGTTCGCCGCGAACTTCACGGAGCTGTCGGTGAATTGGACGTTGTCGGCGTTGTGGAGGTACCAGCCGTAGGCCGGCCGGGTGCCGATGGCCTTCGGGTTGTAGTCCTTGGGGTCGTTGCTCGGCACGCCGGTGGCCATCGTGCCGTTGCCGCCGGGGACGGTGATGTCGACGTTCGTGAACGTGATCCCGTTGATCCGGTGGCCGGTCTCGCCCCACAGAGTCGGGCTGAACGAGGGGCTGTTGCCGGTGGCCGTGATGTTGTCGTAGGTGACGTCGCTGATCGAGCCGACGCCCGGACTGTTGCCGCAGCGTTTGCGGGTGCCGATCTTCTCCATGATCGGTGAGTGGACGCCGGTCATGGTGATGTCGCGGTAGTGGACGTCGGAGATCTTCGCGCCGTCCATGGAGACCATGCCGAGGCCTGATTTGTCGGCGCCCTCGATCCGGATCTTCTCGAACCGGTAGTCCGAGAAGTCGCCGCAGGTCTCGGAGCCGAACATCAGCGCGTTGCAGCACTTGGCCGACAGATATGAATCACTCACCCGCACATGGCCGTTGGGGAGTTTGGCGCCGAGCGCGTAGTCGCTCTTGAAGACGAGTGCGTCGTCGTTCGCCTTGATGCTGGCGTTGGTCACGGTGACGTTCGTCGTGGAGATGATGTTCCAGCCGTCGCGGTCGCTCGCGGTGTCGATGGTCAGACGGTCCGAGATGACGTTCGTGCAGCCGTTGACGAGGGCGGCGAAGTGGCCGCCCCGGCGCAGGGTGAGCCCGTCACCGATGCGGAGCCCGTCGCAGCGCGTCAGCGACAGGATCTTGTCGGCCTCCCCCGACTTGGGGTTGCCGGTGATCAGGTTGCCGAGTCCGTCGATGACTCCGCCGCCGACGAAGCCGATGTTGGTGAGCCGGTCGCCGTAGATCATCGCGTCGTGGAAGTGGCTGTGGCCGTAGTCCTGGTACTGGTCGTACGGGTTGGTCTCGGCCGCGTCGTAGGTGTCCGCCGACGAGCCCTGGATCGTTGCGCCGGAGTCCACTTGGAGCGTCACGTTGCTCTTCATGTGGATGGTGTTCTTGGACTTGTAGGTGCCGGCGGGGAAGCGGACCGTGCCGCCGCCGGCCGAATTGGCCGCTGTGATGGCCTTGTTAACGGCCGGGGTGTCGTTGGCGGAGCCGTCGCCCTTGGCGCCGTAGTCGCGGACGTCGTAGACGCTGGCGTGCGGTGCGGAAGGCGAGGACGTCGCGGGATGCGCCGCCGCTAGGGCCGAGGGGTGGGCGAGGCCGAGAACGACGGCGAACGCGAAGAACACGCTCGCCGCCCAACTGCGGTGGTACAGGGGCGATTTCATGGGGGGTTTCATGGATCGGTCTCCTCACACGAGCTGGTAGCCGCGGAGATCGGTGAGCAGGAGGTAGGTGTCCTGCAGGGACCCGGAGGTGTCGCCGAGGGAGCGGTAGATGCCCCACTTGGGGCGCATCCGGTCGGCCAGGAAGGTGTCGACGCCGGTCTTCGTCCTGTCGATCACGGTCGTGGAACCGGACTTGAGGATCCAGCGGACCGAACCGGCCGTGCCGTCGCCGACCTTGATCTGGAAGTCGACGTCGGTCCACCGGTCGTGGAGCGGATCGAGGTCGGTACGGCCGACCAGGACACCGGCGATCGGCAGGTTCAACTCGATGGTCTGCACGCCGTTCACGCGTCGCAGCGACTGCACGACGATCGGCGAGGTGCCGTTGCCGGGCTGCTTCATCTGCATGATGTGGGTGAAGGTGGTGGTCGCCTTCAGGGAGCTGGGGATGTACATCGAGTACGTGATCCGCCAGGTCTGCCCCTGGGTCCACTTGAGGTATCCGCTGCTGCCGGTGCGCAGACCGGTGACCTCCTGGCGCTGCCGGTCGGTCGACGTGTCGCGGTCGACGGTATGCATGGTGAAGCGCCAGTTGTCTCCGGTGGCGTAGATGTGCGGGTGCCCGGCCGGGTGCGAGTCGGCGCGGTCGTCCTCGACGGTCTCGAAGGCGCCGAGGCCGTCGCCGGTCGCGGTCGGCGCCCACTTCTGCTGCCAGGAGGCGGCGTGCGCGGGGGCGGCGGCCGAGAGGCCCACCGCGGCACCGGCCGCTCCGCTCACGGCGGCCCCGAGAAGGACCCTTCTGGACGTGCTCATGACACTAATCACCTCGCAGTTGTTCGTTCATGATCAGGAAGGCGCCCAGTCCGTGGAAGTCGTTCACGGCCCGGGTGCGGGCGACGTAGTACGCGTAGTCGCCGACGTTCGTGCCGATGGAGATGTCGGTGAGGTCGGTGCGGCCGTCGGTGCCGACCGAGAGTTGCGCGAGGACGCCCGCGTAGCCGCGCCGGGCGACGTCGGCGAAGTGCCGGTCCAGGTAGCCCTGTTGGGCGCCCCGTGAGAGGGCGTAGGTGAACATGCTGGAGCAGGACGTCTCGGTCCAGTCGTCGCTGCGGGCACCCTTGTCCATGACCTGGAACCAGCGGCCGGTCGCCGGGTCCTGGTACTTCTCCAGTCCGGCCGCCAACCGGCGGAAGATGCCGAGGAGTTGGGGCCGTCGCGGATGGTCGGCGGGGAGTGCGTCGAGGACGTTCGTGATGGCCATCGCGTACCAGCCGACCGCGCGGCACCAGTGTTCCGGCGCGAGTCCGGTCCCGGGGTCGGCCCAGGTCGCGGTGCGCGACTCGTCGTAGGCGTGCTTCAACAGGCCGTTCGCGACCTGGAGATGAGTGCCGTAGACGTACAACTGCTTGGACGCCTCGTCGTTCGTGTAGGCACTGTCGCCGAACTCCTTGCCGTACTCGACGAGGAACGGGTTCACCATGTAGACGCCGTCCGCCCAGAGTTGATGGGCGCGGCTGCTGCTGTCGGCGTGCCAGAAGCCGCCGTCGCTCATGCGCGGGTAGGTGTCGAGGCGGTCGCGGATCTTCTTGGCGGCCTTGCGGTAGCGGTCCTGGCCGGTCTCGTGGTACAGGATCACCAGGAGGCGGCCGGCCTGCATGCTGTCGAGGCTGTCGAAGGACTGGCCGATCGAGCCGTCGCTCTTCACGAAACGGTCGACGTAGCTCTTGATGTAGGTCAGGTAGCGGGCGTCGTGGGTCCGCTTGTAGGTGAGGTACTGGCCGTAGAGGTAGAGGCCGACCGGGTACGACCAGCCGCCGATGGTGCTCGGTGTGTAGCGGGCCGTGGTGGAGTCGACCACGGCCACGGACCAGTCGGGCGCGGCGGCCGGGCGGCTCGCCGCCGCCACCGTTTCGAGCGGCGGGGCCGCTCCGGTCAGGGTGGCGGTGGCGAGGGCTGCCGCGGTCAGGGCCGTTCGCAGGCGTCGGCGTCTCATGTTCCTCCCTTTGGCGTCGGGTCGGTTCGAGTGGAGCGTGCGGGTTCGCCGGCGCGGGCCCGGTGCCCGGGATCACCGCGCCGGCCGTCATCACTATTGACCGACCGATCAGTCGGTCCGAGTGAAGAAGCACCCGCTCGCCGTCGCCGGTCCGTTCGGTGTGCGGGCCCGTGGTCGACGAGGCCTTCACCACACCTTTTCATCCGATGTTTCCTGCATACGATGCGCTGCCTACAGGATCCGGGGCAGCGTCTGCTCGTGTATGCATACCTGCTCTCCTGAGGATTGGGGGGTCTCGGAGTCCAAACAGGTGCCGAAGTTCACATGGGGGTACCGCGTTCACGGACGCGTCCGACGGCGTGCTTCAGCGTTGCGGCACGAAGGTCCGCGGTCAATGGTCCGGACCGAAAAAGGTCGGATGCATTTCCCGCCAATCTTCAGTGGACGGCGCCGACTCGCTGGTGAGTCCGGACGGATTTCGCGGTCAGGAATGCGGCACGGCCCGTGATCGTTGACGATATGAGTACCACCCGACGACTGAAGGATCGAGAGCTCGTGAGCAGCAAGGTCCCCCCGATCATCCTCAACAACGGTGTCGAGATGCCCCAGCTGGGCTTCGGCGTCTGGCAGGTGCCGGACGACGAGGCGGAGCGGGCGGTGGCCACGGCGCTGGAGGCCGGGTACCGCAGCATCGACACAGCCGCGATCTACGGCAACGAAGAGGGCACCGGAAAGGCCATCGCCGCGTCCGGCGTCCCGCGCGAGGACCTCTTCGTCACCACCAAGCTCTGGAACAGCGACCAGGGATACGACGCCACGCTGCGTGCCTTCGACGTCTCGTTGGAGAAGCTCGGCCTGGAGTACCTGGATCTGTATCTGATCCACTGGCCGACGCCGGCCCGCGACAAGTACATCGACAGCTACAAGGCGTTCGAGAAGCTGTACGCGGACGGCCGCGTGCGCGCCATCGGCGTCTCCAACTTCGAACCCGACCACCTGGCCCGGCTGATCGAGCAGACCTCGGTCATCCCGGTGGTCGACCAGATCGAGCTGCACCCGCAGTTCCAGCAGCGCGCGGGGCGCGAGTACCAGGCGGAGCAGGGCATCGCGACCGAGGCCTGGTCGCCGCTCGGTTCGGGCAAGGGCCTCCTGGAGGTCCCGGCGATCGTCGCCATCGCCCAGAAGCACGGCCGCACCCCGGCCCAGGTCGTCCTGCGCTGGCACATCCAGCTGGGCAACGTGGTGATCCCCAAGTCCGTGACGCCGTCGCGGATCAAGGAGAACATCGAGGTCTTCGACTTCAGCCTGGACACCGAGGACCTCGCGGCCATCAGCGCGCTGAACGAGGACCGGCGACTGGGTCCCGACCCGTCGACGTTCAACGCGGCCTGAAACCAAGGCACATGGCCTGAACCCCAGGCAGTGCGAGCGCCCCGGAGCCTTGTGGCTCCGGGGCGCTTCGTCTTTCCGTTTCCGTGACGACGGCTTTCGCGCCCGCGGCCCACTTGGTTCGTACCAGGGTCTTGACGCGAGCATGCTGATGGGTCCACCTTGTTGCGCACCTGGTAAGGAAACTTTCCTAACAGAAGGGTCCCCCACAGTGCGCATGCGAACACTGACCCTCGCCGCGGCCTCAGGTGCCGCCCTGCTCGCCGCCGGAGTGCTCCCCGCGAGTGCCTCCGGCGCCACTCCCAAGTCGGCTCAGGAGGGCTCGGTCAGCGCGGCCGACCTGCTCTCCAAGGTGACGTCCTGCTCGCAGATATCGAACGGCAAGTACCGCACGGACGACGAGACTTCGGCCACCATCCCGGTCTGCGGCAAGAACGGCGCCGTGTTCTGGAAGGCCGACATGGACATCGACTGTGACGGCCAACGCACCTCCAACTGCAACGAGAACGCCGACCCCTGGTACCAGGACGACACAGCGTTCCACCAGTCCAACGGCCAGCCCCTGAAGGCGGATTCACTGCCGTACATCGTGGTGCCCAGCTCCAGCAGCATCTGGAAGTACTCCAGCTACGGCATCAAGGGCGGCGGCGTGGTCGCCGTCGTCTACAACAACAAGGTCGAGTACGCGGTCGTCGGCGACACCGGCCCCACCAACATCATCGGTGAGGCCTCGTACGCCACGGCCAAGGCCCTCGGCATCGACCCCGACCCGGCGACCGGCGGCGCCGACTCCGGCGTGACGTACATCCTGTTCAAGAACTCGACGGTCTCCCCCATCGAGAGCCACAGCGCGGCGGTCTCCCTGGGCGACCAGCTGGCGAAGCAGTTCCTGGCGAGCAACTGACGTACGTATGGGGCCCGTTGCCGCTTTCCCCAGCGGCAACGGGCCCCATACGTCTGTCAGTTGGGCTGCCCGATCGGCCGTACGACGACGGTGTTGATGTCGACGCCGGCGGGCTGGCGGATCGCCCAGAGGATCGTGTCGGCGATCTGGTCGGCGGTGAGGAGATGACCGGGCGGCAGGCTGCCGTTGCCGTCCCAGAACGGGGTCTCCACCCGGCCCGGGGCGACCAGCGTCACCCCGATGCCGAACTCCGTGACCTCGCGCCGGGTGTTCTCGGCGAGACCGGTCATCGCCCACTTGGTCGCGCCGTAGATGTTGCCGGGGGTGTGCACGAACCCGGCGACACTGCCGATCAGCACGATCCGGCCGTGCGTCTGCTTCAGCGCGTCGACGGACGCCCGGATCAGCAGGGCGGGACCGAGGACGTTGGTCAGCACCATCTCGGTCCACCCGGCGGGGTCGCCCTCGGCGACCGAGTCGTGCGTGGCGATCCCGGCGTTGGCGACGACCGCGTCGAGCCGCCCGAACTGTTTGAGCGTCGTCTCGACGGCGGCCTGCACCTCGTCGTACTCGGCGGCACTACCGGGGATCGTCAACAGGCCCTCGGGGTTGCCCAGTTGGGCGGCGAAGTCGTACAGGCGCTGCTCGCTGCGACCGGTGACGGTCACCCGGCCTCCGGCGCTGAGGAGTTGACGGGCGACGGCGGCGCCGATCCCGCTGCCGCCGCCGGTTATGAGCGCGACGTGAGAGTTGTCGTTCATGGTGATGGTCCCCCCGTGGGTCGGTGAACTCCGCGCAGTCTGAGGGGCAGTTCATCACCTTGAGCACTCTCGAAGTCAAGCCGTCGAGATCACGGGCTGTCTCAGCCGGCCCGCACCGCCGTGTGCACGGTGTGCGCGGCGAGCACGAACACGTCGGCGCGCTGATGCACACTCGCCGGGTACTGCGGGTCGACGAGCCGGTCGAGGGCGGCCCGGTCGTCGGCGTCCATCGCCTCGCCGTAGGTGTCACGCACCCGGGTCAGCCAGGTCGCGACGTAGGCGCGGACGCGGTCCGGGGCCGGGGCGGGCAGGTCGAGGAGGAAGCTGCGGCTGCCGGTGTGCTTCAGACCGACCGCGGTCAGGAGGGCGGGCCAGTCCTCGGTCTCGGTGACGGCGCCGGGGAGGTCGGCACGCATCTGCGCGAACCACTCGGCCTCGATCGCGTCGATCCGCGCCTCCAGTCCCGGGCGGCCGATGCCGAAGTCACGGGGCAGGAACCGGGAGGGCAGGCCGCCCTCCATGATCGCGAGGGTGCCACCGGGCGCGAGCCGCTCCGCGAACGCGGCGAGACCGGCCCGCTGGTCACCGAGGTGATGCAGACTGCGGCTGGCCCACAGGAGGTCGGCCGGGTACTCCAACTGCCCCAGAACCTCGGGCAGTTCGCCGGTCAGCGTGCTGAAACGATCGCCGAAGCCCTGCCGGTCGGCGCGGGCGCGGGCCCGCTCCAGGAGCGGTTCGGAACCGTCCACCGCGACGACCCGGGCACCCGGGAACGTCTCCGCGAACAGACACGCGACCACACCGGGCCCGCTGCCCACGTCGACGATCAGCCCCGGATCGGTCCGCTCCTTCGCGAGCCACGCCATGGCCCGCTCGTACAGCGGCGCGAACAGCTCCGCCTGGGACTCCAGCAGGGGGCCCATGACGGCCCAGTCGAGGGCGGTGTGGTCGTGGTGGTGGCGGTCCTTGCCGGGCGTGTGGCCGTGTTCCTGCCCCGGCGTGTGGTCGTGCTCGTGATCGTGTTCGTGCGCCATGGTGGTCACCCTCTCGTCCGCGTGCCGCCAGCCTGCGCCGACGCACCGTCCGGCGGCCAGTTCCGTTGCCGAAGCGGCAAAAAATGAGGTGCGGAACAGGTCGTCCGTCGCCGAGCATGCCCGTATGGACGACACGGCCGACGTGATGGTGGAACGCTTCCTCGAAGACGGGTTCGTGAAGATCGAGGGCGCCTTCCCAGCGCGGGTCGCCGAGCACTGCGCTCGGCTGCTCTGGCGGGAGACGAGCTACGACGCGGAGGACCCCGGCACCTGGAAGGACCCCGTGGTGTGGGTGAGCGACATGGCCCAGGGACCGTTCGCCGCCTCGGTCAACTCCCCTGTCCTGCATGAGGCGTTCGACCTCCTGGTGGGCGCCGGCCGGTGGCAGTCCCGGTACTCGGTGGGCAGTTTTCCGCTGCGCTTCCCGCACCCGACGGAGCCGGACGACGCCGGCTGGCACATCGAGGGCAGCTACGCGGCGGAGAGCGCGGAGAACGAGTGGCCGTACGCGAATCTGGCCTCGCGCGGCCGCGCCCTGCTGATGCTGATGCTCTACACCGAGGTCACCGAGCAGAACGCGCCGACGCGCATCCGGGTCGGCTCCCACCTCGACGTCCCGCGCGTCCTCGAACCGTACGGCGAGAAGGGCGCCTCCTCACTGACCCTCGGCCCGAAGGTGGCCGAGGCATCCGCCGGACGCCCCCTCGCGTACGCCACCGGCCGGCCCGGCGATGTCTACCTCTGTCACCCCTTCCTGGTCCACGCGGCCCAGCCCCACCACGGCGACCGCCCCCGCTTCATGGGCCAGCCGCCGCTGATGCCGGCGGTGCCCTACGAGCTGGAGCGGTCGGACGGCGACTATTCGGCGGTGGAGTTCGCGATCCGCCGGGGTCTGGCCCGGGAGGGCTGACCCCGGCGGGGCCCGCATCGGTGGGGGCGGTGTGGCTGTATGCCATAGGCGATGCGGTAGGCGATTTCCGTATCCGAATCCGGTATGCGATCTACAGGGGCGGGTACGCGTTCGCCATCAGCTGCTGGAACTGCGCCGAGAACCAGTGTCCCGACAGCGGAGCGTTCGGCAGCGCACCCGACATGTTGTTCCCGTTGCGCGCGTTCCCCGTGTACGTCGGGTCGCACATCCGGTCGAAGCCCTTGCCCTCGTCGTTCGCGATGGCCGTGCTGGACCCGTCCGACTCACCCGGCGGCTTCATCCACACATACGCGTCGATCCCGGTGGCGGGAGCGGCCTGCGGTCGCTCGCCCAGACCCGCACCGGACTGGTTGCACCAGTTCCCGACCTGGATCCGCCGGTCGTAGCGTCCGCCGTCAACGTAGGTGTCCACACTGGTGGTTGCGCCCGGCCCGGTGGGCCTGGCCGAACCGCCCCAGCCGTTCCGTGACGTGTCGATCAGCATGCCGATACCGGAGTTGAAGCCCACGGACACCAACTGGTTGCGGAACGCCTGGGCGTACGACTGCTCGTCCACGTAGCGGTTCCAGTCGACCCACTTGGACTGGCGCACGGAGACGCCGTTGACGCTGTCGTTGATGGTGAAGTTGTTCTCCTTCAGGGCGCTGTAGTTGGCCGTGTTGGTGATGAAGCCGGCCACGTCGTTCACGGTCGCGCCCTCGGCGTTCGCGGCCTGGTAGAAGAGGTTCGCGGAGGGGGCGAAGTTGTCGTCCCAGCCGAGCCAGCCGTGGTGTCCGGCGTCGATGTAGTTGTAGACGTTGGGGATCGCGCCGAGCTTGTTCAGCGCGTAGCCGACGCCCTTCACGTAGTTGCCGTTGGCGAGCATCGTGTCGCACTGCGGGGTCGCGGTGGCCTTGCTGCCGGTGTTGGTCACGAGGTTGGGCAGCGAGTCGATCTCGATCGTGGTGACGATCCGCAGCGAGGCGTACTTGCTGTCGGCGAGGATCGCGGCGATCGGGTCGATGAACTCGCTCTCGTAGCGGCCGATTTCGGTCGGGCCGAGCTCACCGTTCGAGGCCAGGGCCGCGCAGTCGCGCCCGGGGAGGTCGTAGACGACGAGCTGGACGACCTCTTCGCCGGTGCCCTTCTGGGCGAGCGCCGCGTCGAGGTGGGCGCGCAGGCCCATCCCGCCGTTGACGCCGTTGATGGCGGCGATGCGGTCGAGCCAGACGCCGGTGGGCTGACTGGAGACGCGGCTGCCGCCGGTCTCGGCCGCGGCCTTCGCGGACCACTCCGGGTTCACGTACACCTTGGCGCCCGCGTACGGGTTGTCGACCCGCCCGCTGGGATCGGTGCCGCCGCCCCCTCCCCCGCCACTGCCGTCGTCGACGTTGCAGGTCACGCCGTCGAGGGTGAAGGTCGTCGGGACCGCGTTGCTGCCGCTGTAGGAGGCGTTGAAGCCGAAGCTGACCGAACTCCCGGTCCCCAGGCTCCCGTTGTAGGTCTCGTTGGCCGCCGTGACGGCGGTCCCGCTCTGGCTGATCTTCGCGTTCCAGCCGCTGGTGATCTGCTGGTTACCGGCGTACGACCACTTCGCGGCCCAACTGGACTTCGCGGCCCCGTTGTTGGTGATCGTGACGGCCGCGGTGAAGCCGGTGTCCCACTGGTTCTGCACCTTGTAGTCGACGCTGCAGGGGATGGCGGCGATGCCGGCGTCCGCCGAGGGAGCGGCGGCGACCGCCGTCCCCGAGGCCCCGGCGACGAGCACCAAGGCAGCGAGCAACGCTGTTCTGGTACGGCTCATGAGTGCGGGTTTCCTTGTCTGTGAAGGAAGTTGGTTGCGGGTGCTGTCGGTTTGGTCGGGGGCGCCTATCCGTTGAGGGCGCGCAGATGGTCGCGCAGCCCGATGCCGTACGCGGTGGGCGTACCGGCGTAGTCGGAGATCAGGGACGGACCCGCGGAACAGTCCCAGGTGTTCCAGGTCCAGCCGAGATACGAGAGCCCGCGGTCGTCGAACCACTTCATGACCTGGTCGACGAAGGCGTGCGAGCAGGTGTTCTCGCCCATCTCCCCTGCCACGAGCGGCACTTGGGCCGCGACGGGGGCGAGTGTGGAGTTCCAGCAGCTCTCGCTCGCGCAGGTGTTGAAGTTGTACACGTGGTACGCGGCGACGAGATTGCCCGTCGGATCGGTGGGCTTGTAGGTCAGCCACTGGCTCAGGTCGTTCGAGTACGCGAGCCCGCCGGCCATGATCACGTTCGTGGCGCCGGTGGACCGTACGGCGTCGACGAGATCCTGCATACCGGCGACTTCATACCCGATGCCGGGGCAGGTGCCGCCGTCGCGCCAGCACTGCCACGCCTGGGTGGTCGTGGAGGTGGCACGGTCCGGATACGGCTCGTTGAACAGGTCGAACGCGACGGCCTGGTCGTCCTTGAAGGTGCTGGCGACCGAGGACCAGAACGACGGGCTGTACTGCGCGTCCGGCATCGGCTTCTGGCAGGTGGCGTGCACGTCGGAGCAGCCCGCCGAGTTGCCGGTGTACTGGCCGTAGGTCCAGTGCAGTTCGACGATCGGTGTCATGCCGTGCGCCTCGACCTTCGCCACCAGGTCCTTGACGGCGGCGATGTAGTTGGCGCCCGCGTACTCGGGCTTGATGTTCGAAAGGCCCAGCCAGCACTCCTCGTTGAGGGGAATGCGGACCACGTTCGCCTTCCAGTCGGCGATCGCCGCGACGGCCGCGTCGTCCACCGGGCCGTCCCAAATGCCGTAGCCCTGCACGCACATGAACTCGCCGCCGGACCGGTTGACGCCGAGCAGACGGCGGTTGGTGCCGTCGGCGTCCACGAGCTTGTTCCCGGAGACGTGCAGTGCGGGTGCGGTGCCGTTGGTCGGTGGTGAGGTCGGAGGCGGCGACGTGGGTGGCGTCGGCTCCGAATCCACGTTGCAGGTCGTGCCGTTGAGCTTGAACGCGGACGGTACGGCGTTGCTCCCCGACCAGTTGGCGAGGAACCCGGCGCTGATGCTCGCGCCGGTGCCGAGCGAGCCGTTCCAGCTCTCGTTGGCGGCGGTGACCGTCGTGCCGGACTGGGACCACTTGGCGTTCCAGCCCTGGGTGACCTTCTGGCCGCCGGCGAAGTCGAAGCTCAGGCTCCAACTGCTCACCCGTGCCATGTTGTTGGTGATCTGCACTGCGCCTTGGAAGCCGGTGTCCCACTGGCTGGTGACCGAGTACTCCACCGTGCACGCGGGAGTGGCGCCGGACGCCGTGACCGCCGGAACGATCATGGCCCCGACAAGGGCGGTCGCGCCTGCCACGGCTAAAAGCATTGAACGCGGGGGGTGTCGCATGAGCGAGTCCTTGCAGCTCGGACGCGTCGTACGGACGCGTCGACTGACGGATTCGCTCCCACTGGTGTCCAGGAAGGTAGCGCCAAGTGACGGTAAAGGACAGGGGAGTCACAGACTTTCGCTGACTTTCCCCCAACCCGCGTTCGTCGAATTTTTTCGACTCCGTAAGCACCTTGACGGCTCACACCCCCGTCCCCACGATGGGAGCGCTCCCACTGGTTCAAGGCTTGTTGCTGCTCCGCCCCCACCTTCTCCGAGCCGCAAGGAGGAACCAGCACATGCACCCCAGAAGGAGACGCCGCGTGACGCGGAGACTCTGGACCGCTGTCGTGGCGGCCCTCGCTCTTCCGGTCTCGATGCTGGCGACCGGCACAACTCCCGCTCAGGCGGCGACAGTTCAGTGCAGCGTGGACTACAAGACCAACGACTGGGGCTCCGGCTTCACCGCGGATCTGACCCTCACCAACCGGGGTACCGACGCGATCAACGGCTGGACCCTGACGTACAGCTACGCCGGCAACCAGAAGCTCAGCAACGGCTGGAACGGCACCTGGTCCCAGTCCGGCACCGCGGTCTCGGTGACGAACGCGTCGTACAACGGGACGATCGCCGCGGGCGCGGCCGTCTCGACCGGCGCGCAGTTCAGCTACAGCGGCACCAACACCGCGCCCACCTCGTTCGCGGTCAACGGCACCACCTGCGCCGGCGCGCACCAGCCGCCGATCACCGTGCTGACCAGCCCGAGCGCGGGCGCGATCTACACGCAGGGGGCGGCGATCCCGCTCGCGGCGACCGCAGCGGCGGCCGACAACGCGACGATCAGCAAGGTCGAGTTCTACGACAACACCACGCTGCTCGGCACGGACACGAGCTCGCCGTACTCTCTTTCGGCCTCTGGATTGACCGTGGGCAGTCATTCGCTGGTGGCGAAGGCCTACGACAGCCTGGGTGCGTCCGGAGAGTCGACGCCGGTCGGCATCACGGTCACCTCGGGACCCGCGGTGGTGGCCTCGCCGGCCCAACTCGGCGTCCAGCAGGGCAAGTCGGGCACGTACGCGGTGTCGCTGTCCACGCAGCCGTCGTCGAACGTGACGGTCACGACAGCTCGCGCGAGCGGCAACACGGGTCTGTCGGTCACGGGCGGTGCGTCGCTCACCTTCACGCCGTCGAACTGGAACACCGCGCAGACGGTGACCCTCACGGCCGACGCGTCGGGCACCGGTTCGGCGTCCTTCGAGTCGACGGCGACGGGGTTCACCAAGGCGACGGTCACGGTGACGGAGCTGGCGGCGGCGAACGCGTACGACGCCCGCTTCCTGGACCTCTACGGCAAGATCACCAACCCGGCGAACGGCTACTTCTCGCCCCAGGGCATCCCCTACCACTCGGTGGAGACCCTGATCGTCGAGGCGCCGGACCAGGGGCACGAGACCACGTCGGAGGCGTACAGCTATCTGCTGTGGCTGCAGGCGATGTACGGCAAGGTGACGGGCGACTGGTCGAAGTTCAACGGCGCCTGGGATCTCATGGAGAAGTACATGATCCCGACCCACGCCGACCAGCCGACCAACTCCTTCTACAACGCCTCGAAACCGGCGACCTACGCGCCCGAGCTGGACACCCCGAACGAGTATCCGGCGAAGCTCGACACCTCGGTGCCGGTGGGGTCGGATCCGATCGCCGGTGAACTGAAAACTGCATACGGTACGGACGATGTCTACGGTATGCACTGGCTGGAGGACGTCGACAACACCTACGGCTACGGCGACACGCCGGGCGGCGGGTGCGAGGCGGGGCCGACGGCGAGCGGGCCGTCGTACATCAACACCTTCCAGCGCGGAGCGCAGGAGTCGGTGTGGGAGACGGTGCCGCAGCCGACCTGCGACGCCTTCAAGTACGGGGGTACGAACGGATACTTGGACCTCTTCACCGGTGACTCCTCGTACGCCAAGCAGTGGAAGTACACCGACGCGCCGGACGCCGACGCGCGGGCCGTGCAGGCCGCGTACTGGGCCGACGTGTGGGCGAAGGAGCAGGGCAAGGGCTCCGACGTCTCCACGACCGTCGGCAAGGCGGCCAAGATGGGCGACTATCTGCGCTACGCCATGTACGACAAGTACTTCAAGAAAATCGGCAACTGCGTCGGACCGTCCACGTGCCCGGCCGGGACCGGCAAGGACGCCTCGGACTATCTGCTGTCCTGGTACTACGCGTGGGGCGGTGCGAACGACACCAGCGCGGGTTGGGCGTGGCGCATCGGGTCGAGCCATGTGCACGGGGGTTACCAAAACCCGTTGGCTGCCTACGCGTTGAGTTCGTACGCCGATCTCAAGCCCAAGTCCACTACGGGCGCGGCGGATTGGGGTACCTCGCTGTCGCGGCAGCTGGAGTTCTACCGCTGGCTGCAGTCGAGCGAGGGTGCCATCGCCGGTGGGGCGACGAACAGTTGGCAGGGGCGGTACGCGAGTCCGCCGGCCGGGACGTCGACGTTCTACGGCATGTACTACGACCAGCAGCCCGTCTATCACGACCCGCCGTCCAACCAGTGGTTCGGGTTCCAGGCGTGGTCGATGGAGCGGGTCGCCGAGTACTACCAGCAGACGGGGAACGCGAGCGCGAAGGCGGTTCTCGACAAGTGGGTGGCCTGGGCGCTGTCCAAGACCACGATCAATCCGGACGGTACGTATCTGATTCCCTCGACGTTGCAGTGGTCGGGGCAGCCGGACACGTGGAACGCGTCAAGTCCCGGGTCCAATGCGGGACTTCATGTCACCGTGGCCGACTACACCAATGACGTGGGTGTGGCTGCCGCGTATGCCAAGACGCTGACGTACTACGCCGCGAAGTCCGGTTCCGCGGCGGCGAAGACGACCGCGAAGGCGCTGCTCGACGGGATGTGGGGCAACTACCAGGACAGTCTGGGTGTCGCCGTTCCGGAGACCCGCGCGGACTACAACCGGTTCGACGACAGTGTGTATGTGCCGAGTGGGTGGAGCGGGACGATGCCGAACGGGGACGCGGTCAACTCCGCTTCTACGTTCGCCTCGTTGAGGTCCTTCTACAAGAACGACCCGGCGTGGTCGAAGATCCAGAGTTATCTGGCGGGTGGGGCTGCGCCTGTCTTCACGTATCACCGGTTCTGGGCTCAGGCGGATGTCGCCTTGGCCATGGGGTCGTATGCGGAGCTCCTTGAATAGTCCCCCGCGAGGCGCTCCGCGGGTTGGGCGGTTTGGAACAGTGCCGGTCCGCTGTGGCTGGTCGCGCAGTTCCCCGCGCCCCTGAAAGACAGGGCGTTGGACCGACCAAACGTCTCTCGCAGAGTGCCCGAGGTTCGGGCGGCCCCCACCCGCACTGGGGGTCGCCCGGCGCTCGTGCCTTGATCCCCCTTCACGAGAGGACTCCCTCGTGCGAAGAACCCGCATCCTCACCGCTGTACTGGCCCTCGCCGCCGGTCTGTTGGTGGGCAGTCCGTCCGCCCTTGCCGCGAACGTGGACGCACCGAAAGTGGCGGTCGCGGCCGACACGTACACATGGCACAACGCCCGGATCGACGGCGGGGGTTTCGTACCCGGCATCGTCTTCAACCGGAGCGAGAAGAACCTCGCCTACGCCCGTACCGACATCGGCGGCGCCTACCGCTCGCAGGAGTCGACGAAGACCTGGACGCCGTTGCTGGACTCGGTCGGATGGGACGACTGGGGGCACACCGGGGTGGTGAGTCTGGCGTCGGACTCCGTCGACCCGAACAAGGTGTACGCGGCTGTCGGTACGTACACGAACAGTTGGGATCCGACGAACGGGGCCGTGCTCAGGTCGAGTGACCGGGGCGGGAGTTGGCAGAAGACCGATCTGCCGTTCAAGCTCGGCGGGAACATGCCGGGACGCGGCATGGGTGAGCGGCTGGCCGTCGATCCCAACAAGGACAGCGTGCTGTATCTGGGTGCGCCGAGCGGGAAGGGGTTGTGGCGGTCCACCGACTCCGGGGTCACCTGGTCGCAGGTGACGAACTTCCCCAACGTCGGGAACTACGTACAGGATCCGACCGACACGAGCGGCTACGCCAACGACAACCAGGGCATCGTGTGGGTCACCTTCGACGAGTCGACGGGCACGGCCGGCAACGCGACCAAGACAATCTATGTCGGTGTCGCCGACCAGGCCAACGCCGTGTACCGGTCGACGGACGCGGGCGCGACCTGGAGCCGGGTGGCCGGGCAGCCCACCGGGTATCTGGCCCACAAGGGTGTACTGGATGCGGTCAACGGTTATCTGTACATCGCATACAGCGACAAGGGCGGGCCGTACGACGGCGGCAAGGGGCAGTTGTGGCGGTACGCGACCGCGACCGGCACGTGGACGGACATCAGCCCGGTCGCGGAGGCCGACACCTACTACGGGTTCAGCGGTCTGACCGTGGACCGGCAGCATCCCGGGACCGTGATGGCGACGGCGTACAGCTCCTGGTGGCCGGACACGCAGATCTTCCGCTCCACGGACAGCGGCGGCACCTGGACGAAGGCCTGGGACTACACGTCGTATCCCAGCCGTGCGAACCGCTACACCATGGACGTGTCGTCCTCGCCCTGGCTTACCTTCGGCGCAAACCCGTCGCCGCCCGAACAGGCCCCGAAACTCGGCTGGATGACCGAGTCGCTGGAGATCGACCCGTTCAATTCGAACCGCATGATGTACGGGACGGGGGCGACGCTCTACGGCACGGAGAACCTGACGAACTGGGAGAGCGGCGGCCAGTTCACCGTGCAGCCGATGGTACGGGGGCTGGAGGAGACGGCCGTGAACGACCTCGCCGCTCCCCCGTCCGGCGGGGCCCAACTCCTCAGCGCGCTGGGCGACATCGGCGGGTTCCGGCACACGGATCTGACCAAGGTCCCCTCGATGATGTTCACTTCGCCGACCTTCACGACGACCACGAGCCTCGACTTCGCGGAGACCAGCCCCAACACCGTTGTGCGGGTGGGCAATGTGGACTCGGGGGCGCACATCGCGTTCTCGACGGACAACGGCGCCAACTGGTTCGCGGGGACCGACCCTTCGGGTGTCAGCGGGGGCGGGACCGCCGCGGCGGCAGCTGACGGCAGTCGGTTCGTGTGGAGTCCGGCGGGTGCGGGTGTGCAGTACACGACGGGCTTCGGCTCGTCCTGGGCCGTGTCCGACGGTATCCCGGCGGGCGCGATCGTCGAGTCGGACCGGGTGGATGCGAAGACCTTCTACGGCTTCAAGTCCGGCCATTTCTACGTCAGTTCGGACGGCGGGGCGACCTTCACCACGTCGGCGGCAGCCGGCCTCCCCAGCGGTGACAGCGTGCGCTTCAAGGCGCTGCCCGGCGCGAAGGGGGACGTCTGGCTGGCGGGCGGGGCGAGCGACGGGGCGTACGGGCTGTGGCACTCCACGGACGGCGGCGCCACCTTCACCAAGCTCGCGAACGTCGACCAGGCCGACACCATCGGCTTCGGCAAGGCGGCGACCGGCGCCTCGTACCAGACGCTCTACACCAGCGCGAGGATCGGCGGCGTACGCGGCATCTTCCGCTCGACGGACAAGGGCGCGACCTGGACGCGGATCAACGACGATGCGCATCAATGGGGTTGGACGGGTGCGGCGATCACCGGTGACCCGAGGGTGTACGGCCGCGTGTACGTGTCGACGAACGGGCGCGGGGTCATCTACAGCGACTCCTCGGACGCCGGCGACGGAGGGAGCGGGGGCGGCGGCGGTACCGATCCGACACCGACGGGCGCCTGCACGGTGACGTACAAAATCACCAACCAGTGGGCGGGTGGCTTCCAGGCGGACGTCCAGCTGACGAACACCGGCTCAACCGCCTGGAACGGCTGGGCACTTGGCTGGTCCTTCGCCGACGGGCAGCAGATCGGCCAGCTGTGGAACGCCGACTGGACCCAGTCGGGTGCGGCGGTGACGGCGAAGAACGTGAGCTGGAACGGGACGGTGGCAGCGGGGTCTTCGGTGGGCTTCGGGTTCACGGGGAGCTGGTCGGGGGTGAACTCGAAGCCGGGCGCGTTCAAGGTGGGTGATCAGAGCTGCGCGGTGGCCTGAGCGCGGAGGGCGGCTGCGCGCACCTCGGCGCGCGCAGCCGCCTGTGTCACGGTGTGTATACCGTCGGGCGGGGCGCCGTCGTCATCCTGTCGCCGATGTAGAAGCTCGGGTGCGGCGGTTGGTTGTAGGCGGTGTTCTGCCAGGCCAGGGCCGTGCGGTACTGGGTGTCGTGGAGCAGGGTCGTGATCCTGGTGGTCGTCTCGTACGGGGTCGAGTAGATCCGTAGCGCCGTGTTGTCCGTGGTGGGCCAGACGGCCTCCTCGCGCCAGTCGCCGAGGATGTCTCCGGACAGGGACGGGGTCGCCTTGGTGCTGTTGTTGGAGTGGACGCCGGAGGCGGTCAGGAGGCGGGTGTCGGCGGTCGTGCCGTACTTGTCGATGTGGGTGGCGTCGAGGAGTTCGCGTACCGGGTCGCCGTCCCACCAGGAAAGGAAGTTGGTGCTGGAGGGCTTACGGCTCGCCACCACCGTGCCCTTCGGGTTGCGGACGCCGCTCTCCGCCGCCGACCAGGACTCGGCGCCCGCGCTGCCCGCCCAGATGTCCCCGGAGACACCGCGGCCGTTGTCGCCGTTGGCCGGTGTGGACCAGATGACCGCGCCGGTCTTCGCGTCCGCCATCCACGAGGACGGTTTCGACGCGTCCTCGTCGACCTTGAACTCCTCCAGGCCCGGGCGGGACGGGTCCAAGTCGCCTACGTGCAGGGCGTCTCCGTGGCCGTTCTTCGTGGTCCACAGGCCGGAGCCGTTGTCGTCGACGGCCATCGAGCCGTACACGATCTCGTCCTTGCCGTCCCCGTCGACGTCCGCGATCGCCAACTGGTGGTTGCCCTGGGCGTCGTAGCCCTTGCCGGTGTTGGTCGAGGAGTTGGTGTCGAAGGTCCAGCGGCGGGTGAAGGCGCCGTTCCGCCAGTCCCAGGCGGCGATCACCGTGCGCGTGTAGTAGCCGCGCGCCATGATCAGGGAGGGGCGGGAGCCGTCCAAGTAGGCGGTGCCGGCGAGGAATCGGTCGACGCGGTTGCCGTAGGAGTCGCCCCAGGAGGAGACCGTGCCGCGCGCCGGGACGTAGTCGACGGTGCCCATCGCCTTGCCGGTCGAGCCGTTGAACATGGTCAGGTACTCGGGGCCCGACAGCACGTAACCGCTCGAATTGCGGTAGTCCGCAGCCGAGTTGCCGATGACCGTGCCCGCTCCGTCGACCGTGCCGTCCGCCGTCTTCATGGCGACCTCGGCCTTGCCGTCGCCGTCGTAGTCGTAGACCTGGAACTGTGTGTAGTGCGCGCCCGAGCGGATGTTGCGGCCCAGGTCGATGCGCCACAGGCGGGTGCCGTCGAGGGTGATCCCGTCGAGGATCGTGTCGCCGGTGTAGCCGGACTGGGAGTTGTCCTTGGCGTTCGTGGGCTGCCACTTGAGGACGAAGTCGAGCCGGCCGTCGCCGTCGAGGTCGCCCACGGAGGCGTCGTTCGCCTCGTAGGTGTACGCGACGCCGTCGGGGGTCGTGCCGCCGGCGGGCGGGGTGATCGGGACGTCCTTGTAGCCGGTGCGGAACTGGACCGCGTGGACCGAGTCGGCCTGTTCCACACCGCCGACGATCGCGCGGACCGTGTAGTCGGCCTGGGCGGGCGCGCCGGCGTGGAAATAGTTCGTGGAGCCGCTGATCGGGGCCGAGTTGACCTTCGTACCGGCCGGTAGACGTCGAAGGACACGTCGTCGGGGTCGGTGCCGAGCCAGCGCCAACTGACCAGGTTGCCGCTGTCCGTGTGGACGCTGACGACGCCCCGGTCGAGGGCCTCGACCTGGCGGGCGGTGGCGGCCTGGGCGGTCCCGCCGGTGGTGAGTCCGGCGAGGATCAGGGCCGCGGCGGCGGTCAGTGCGGCGAACACGGCCCTTCGTCTGCGGTGTTGGTGCGTCGGGTGCACGTGCGGGTGCGGGTAGCTCACGTGGCGTACCTCCTGAGAGGACGGACGGGTTCCGTCCCTCAGTCGTCGCTGCCCGTGAGCAAGTTGCCGTATCTTTCGGCCAGTTGAGCCACGGTGCGCGCGATCCGGTCGCGCAGTTCCGGCGGTGCCAGGACCTCGATGTCGGTGCCCAGCCCCAGGAACTCGCCGTGCGCGTGCTCGACGGACTCGATCGGGACCGACATCAGGGTCCAACCGTCCGGCTCCGTACGGCCGTTGACGGGCACCGCACGGGCGAGTGTCACCCCCGGCGCCAGTCGGACCACCGCCTCGCCCCGGTACAGGCGGTCGTGGAAGTCCCGTTGGTGGGCCGTCCAGTAGGCGGCCAGGTCGAAGTCCTCCGGGCGGGTGAACTCCTCGTCGGAGGCGGAGGGGGTGAGTTCGAGGATCTGGTCGACGCGGAAGGTGCGCGGGCCGGGACCGGCGACGACGTACCAGCGGCCCGCCTTCAGCACGAGCCCGTACGGCTCCAGCCTGCGCTCCACGTCGGTCGGCTCACGCCAGCGACGGTAGATCGCATGCAGAACTCGGTTGTTCCATACGGCGTCGGCGACTGTATGCAAGAACGGTGTCTCGTCGGCGTCCGCGTACCAGCCCGGCGCGTCCAGGTGGAACCGGCCGCTGATCCGGTCGGCGTGCTCGCGCAATGCGGCCGGCAGGGCCGCGCGCACCTTCAGCTGGGCGGCGGCCAGGACCGGTCCAAGGCCCAGTTCGGCGGCCGGTCCCGGCGCTCCGGCGAGGAACAGGGCCTCGGCCTCGTCCGTGGTGAGGCCGGTCAGGCGGGTGCGGTAGCCGTCGAGGAGGCGGTAGCCGCCGGCGTGGCCCGCGTCGCCGTACAGCGGGACGCCCGCCGCGCTCAGTGCCTCGACGTCCCGGTAGACCGTGCGGACCGAGACCTCCAGGGCCTCGGCGAGCTGGGCGGCGGTCATCCGGCCGCGGGTCTGGAGCAGCAGGAGGATCGAGACGAGTCGGCTGGACTTCACTGACACAGGATGTCAGTGAAGTCGTCCTAGCGTCCTGCCATGCCCTTCACGGAGAAACTGCTGACCGTGCCACCGCCGATCGAGGTGGCCGGGCGGCACATCAAGCGCTACCACGTCACCGCCGACCCCGCGGGGATCGCACCCGAGGTGGAGAAGGCGGCGTACGCGATCCTGCCGGAGCTGCTGCCCGAGCCGGACGGCACTCCCTCTGCGACGTTCGTCGTGCTGCACCGGGGCGGTGACGACGGTGCCTATCTGAACGCGTACAGCTGGGTGTGGGACAACGTCCTGCACTTCCGGGGCGCGTCGGCGGGCCAGCCGGTGCTCGGCTGCCCGGACCTCGACCCGACCCACTTCGTCACTCCCGACCTGCCGTGGATCGGCTGTGTCTGGGAGCTGCCGCCGATCCTGCACGAACGGGACGCCTGGGTACGGCACGTGCTCGCGCCCGAAGTCCCGGACCTCGACGCCTACTTGGCCGACTCCCTGCCCGCCGGAACCACTGGAGACCGCACATGAGCAGCCCGCACGACTTCGACTTCTTCCACGGCGAGTGGGAGGTCGCGAACCGTCGGCTCACCGATTTCCTCCAACCCGGCAGCGGCTGGGAGGAGTTCGAGGGCGCCAGCCGTTGCTGGCCGCTCTTCGACGGCGCCGCGAACGTCGACGAGATCGACATGCCGTACGTGGACTCGAAGGGACTGACCCTGCGCCTCTTCAATCGGGAGACCGGACAGTGGTCGCTGAACTGGTCGTCGAGCGGCACCGGGAGGCTGTTCCCGCCGGTGATCGGGCGGTTCGAGGACGGCCGGGGCGAGTTCTACGGCGACGACACGCACGACGGGAAGGACGTGCGGGTGCGGTTCGTGTGGTCGGGGATCTCCGCGAGCGGCGCCCGTTGGGAGCAGGCGTTCTCGGTGGACGACGGGGCGAGCTGGGTGACCAACTGGACGATGGACTTCACCCGGCCGAAGGCTTCCTGAAAGCCAGGATCGTGAACTCGGGGTCCGCGCGCGGCCGTTCCTGGTCCGGGAGCGACTTCAGCTCGGCGGCGAACCGTTCGGTGAGCGGTTCGCCGGGTGGCAGCATGGTGAACCAGCCGCGTCGCAGGTCGGCGGTGGTGCTGCGGGGGCTGCGGCCCTGGCCGTGGCCCTGGAAGCGGGCGGTGCCCGCCGGGTGGAGGCCGTGCTCGGCGGCGTAGGTCCGGACGTGGTCGGGGCGGTCCTGGGCGGGGCGCCGGGGACGGGGTGCAAGGACGGCGTCGATGTCGCTGCCGACGTCGTGCGCGGCGGCCTTGTCGGCCGTCGTGATGTACACGCCGCCGGGTCGCAGTACCCGCGCGCACTCCGCGATGATCGCCCTGGCGTCCTCCGGGCCGTCCACCAGGTGCAGCAGCCATACCGTCGTGACCGCGTCGAACACCCCGTCCGGGAAGGGGAGTTGGCGGCTGTCCGCGAGGAGGACCGCGCCGGGGAGCCGCGCTGCCGCCGTACGGGCCATGGCGGGTGCGGCGTCGAGGCCCGTCACCCGTAGGCCGGGGCGGGCCCCCGCTAGGCGGCGGGTGACGATGCCGGTGCCGCAGGCCACGTCCAGGAGGTTTCGCGCTTTCTCCGGGACGAGGCCCAGAACCGCTTCGGCGGCTGCGGCGGCGCGGGGCTCACCGCCGCGGGTCGCGTCGTACGCGTCGGCTTCCTTGTCGTAGTCGAGCACGCGCTTCTGCCCTGCCTCTCCCCGTCGCTCCCTGTCTCTCCTCTTCGCCTCCGGTCAGCCCGCGCCGTGTCCCGGGGCCAAGTCCTCGACCCTGCGGGCGAGTTGGAAGTCCAGGTCGGTGATCGCGCCGCCGACGCTGTGGGTGTTCACGGCGAGGGTGACGGTGTTGTAGCCGAGGGTCAGATCGGAGTGGTGGTCGAGTTCCTCCTGGACCTGGGCGATGTGGACGACCATCGCGGTGGCCGCGAAGTGGGAGGCGAGGCGGTACGCGCGAGTGAGGCGGTCGGTGTCCACGGACCAGCCGGGGAGTTCCGCGAGGCGGTCCTCGATCTCCTTCTGCGACAGCGGGACGACGGGCATGGCCGCACTCCTTCCTCAAGGTCGGGTTTCTCTTCAGCGTGCCACAGGCCGCGGGTCCCAGGCAGGTGGTCGCGTCCCTGGTCAGACGGGTGCCCGGAGGTCAGCCCGGTACGCATTCCGCCGCGAGGTCGTCGGCGAGGGCGGCGATCGCGGCGCGGCCCTCGACCTGCTGGACCCAGCTGTGCGGCAGGCCGTGGTCGCCGTACCGCGCGCCGAGGAGGTTGCCGCAGATGGAGCCGGTGGAGTCGCTGTCGCCGGAGTGGTTGACGGCGAGGAGCAGCGCGGCCTGCACGTCGCTCGCCACCAGCGCGCTGTAGACGCCGATGGCCAGGGCCTCCTCCGCGACCCAGCCCGCGCCGAGCGACTCGACCTTCTCAGCGGTGGGCGAGCCCTCGGCGGCGAGGTCGAGGGCCGCGCGCAGGGCGGTCGAGGTCTCCTCGTGGGCCGGGTGGCGCTCCAGGAGTCGTAGCGCGCGCAGGACCGAACCCTCCAGGGACTCCCCGCTGACCAGGTGCGCGACGATCGCGGCGAGGGCGCCCGCCGCGTAGTAGCCGGTGGGGTGGCCGTGGGTGATCTGAGCGCCGCGGGCCGCCATCGCGAAGGCTCCGTCGGCGGTGTTGGCCAGGCCGAAGGGGGCCGAGCGCATCACCGTGCCGCAGCCCTTGGAGTCGGGGTTGACGCGGCCGGGCGTGCCGTCGAGCGGGAGCCACGGGTCGGGCGCGTACATCTGGGCGACTCCGGACAGGCAGGCGTTGCCGGGGGCGCGGCGGGAGTACAGCCAGGACTCGGAGAGGAGACCGGACGTGACGCTGTCGCCCGGGGCCGGCTTAGACTGGGTCTCCAGCCAGCGTTCGTACGCCTCGCGCAGCAGCATGGACCAGGCGCCGCCGATCCCCTTCTTCCGCTCCCGCGCGTGAGCCGTGATGAGCGCCTCGACGGTGAACAGGGTCATCTGGGTGTCGTCGCTGATCAGGCCTACGGCGCCGTGCGCGCCGGGCGCGTACCCGGTCACGCCGCGCTGCCCGTGGCTCGCGCGGATGCGGTCGAGGGAGGTGAACTCGATCGGGTAGCCGAGGGCGTCGCCGACCGCGCCGCCGAGGAGGCAGCCGCGGACTCTGGCCCGGTACATCGCCGTGGCCTCCCCCATGGAGTTCCCGGCGTCCTGCCCGGACGGGATCCTCGACTCGTTCACGTGCGCTCTCCTTCGACTACGGTCGTGTGTATGACCATTGTCCCGACCCGCACCGACATCGCTGCCGCCGCCCCGGCCGGCAAGGGTGTCGGCCCGTTGCTGCGTGCCTGGCGGGAGCGGCGGCGGGTCAGTCAGCTGGAGCTGGCGTTGCGCGCCGACTCCTCGGCGCGGCACATCAGCTTCGTCGAGACGGGGCGGTCCCGGCCGAGCGAGGAGATGGTGCTGCGCCTCGCCGAGCACCTGGACGTGCCGGTGCGGGACCGCAACTCCCTTCTCCTGGCGGCCGGTTACGCCCCGCACTACCCGGAGACCCCGCTGGACGACCCGGCGTTGGACGCGTTGCGCGAGGGTCTTGAGCGGCTGATTCAGGGCTACGAGCCGTACCCGGCGCTGGTGGTCGACGCCGGCTACACCGTCGTCGCGGCGAACCGGGGCATCACCATGCTCCTGGACGGCGTACCGGAGTCCCTGCTCCAACCCCCGCTCAACGCCATGCGGTTGACGCTCCACCCGCAGGGGTTGGCACCGCGCATCCGCAATCTGGGTGAGTGGCGCGGGCATCTCCTCGCGCAGATGGAACGGCAGATCGCCCTGCACCGCTCCGAGCCGCTGCGCGCGCTGTACGAGGAGGTCGCGGCGTACCCGGCGCCCGGGACGGCCGACAGGGAAGACGAACAACCGGCGCCCGTTCCGCACTTCGCGCTCCCGATGCGGATCGAGCACGACGGCCGGGTGCTGTCCTTCGTCTCCTCGATCTCCACGTTCAACACACCCATGGACGTGACGGTCTCGGAGCTGGCGATCGAGACCTTCCTCCCGGCCGATCCGGCGACGGCCAAGTACCTGCACGCGCTGGGGGACTGACGAGTGATCACCTCCGAACCGCTGAGACAATGGCCGGAACATGGCACACTGCCCCCAGACTTCGGCGCGTATGGGGAGGCGTGGCTGTGAGTGAACGACGGCCCGCGCCCACGGTGGGTCAAGTGGTGCTGGGCAGAAGGCTGCAGGAGCTGCGTGAGGCGGCCGGCATCAAGCGCGAGGAGGCCGCGCAGGTCCTGCGGGTGGCTCCGGCGACCGTACGGCGGATGGAGATGGCCGAGGTCGCGCTCAAAGTGCCGTACGTCCAGGTGCTGTTGACGACGTACGGGGTGCCCGAGGACGAGACGGACGCGTTCGTCGCGCTCACCGAGGAGGCGAACCAGCCGGGTTGGTGGCAGCGGTTCCACGATGTGCTGCCGGAGTGGTTCAGCCTGTACGTGAGCCTGGAGGGCGCGGCCGGGCTGATCCGTTCGTACGAACCGCACTTCGTGCCGGGCCTGTTGCAGACCGAGGCCTACGCGCGTGCCGTGCTGGACGCCGGGACGATCGGGCAGACCGGTCCGGAGACCATCGAGCGGCATGTGTCGCTACGGATGGCGCGGCAGGGGCTCTTGGAACGGGACAATCCGCCACACCTATGGGTGATCATGGACGAGACCGTGCTGCGGCGTCCGGTGAGCATCCACGGCGAGGTGATGCGCGAACAGCTCGACAAACTCCTGGAGTTCGGCGAGCGCGACCGGGTCACGCTCCAGGTCGCCGAGTTCGACAACGGCCCGCACCCGGGGACGTACGCCCCCTTCTCGCTGTTCCGTTTCACGGAACCGGAGCTGCCCGACATGGTGTTCACGGAGTACCTGACCGGCGCCCTGTACCTGGACTCCCGTACGGAGGTCTCCGCGCATCTGGAGGTCCTCGACCACATGACGGCGCACGCCGCGTCCGCACAGCGCACCAAGAAGATCCTGCGGGACTACCGCGAGACCTTCTGAGCACGGTCCAGCACACAGCACGGTTCCCGGCACAGACCCGAACTCCCGAGGAGACGACACCGTATGACCGGATCCGACGCCGCGCCCACCCGTATCGACACCAGCCGGCCGCATCCGGCGCGGGTGTACGACTGGTGGCTCGGCGGCAAGGACAACTACCCGGTGGACGAGGAGCTGGCGCGCAGGATCCTCGCCTCGGACGGCACCGCGGTGCGCGGGGCGCGGGCCAACCGCCGGTTCATGCACCGGGCGACGCGGACCGCCGCCGAGGCCGGGATACGCCAGTTCCTGGACATCGGCACCGGCATCCCGACCGAGCCGAACCTCCACCAGGTGGCGCAGAGTGTCGCCCCGGACGCCAAGGTGGTGTACGCGGACAACGACCCGATCGTGCTGCGGCACGCGGAGGCCCTGCTGCACGGCTCGGCCGAGGGCAGCACCGAGTACGTGCACGCCGACGTCCGCGACCCGGACACGATCCTGCGGCTGGCCGGCGAGACGCTGGACTTCACCCAGCCGGTCGCGCTGTCGCTGGTCGCGCTCACCCACTATCTGGGCGACGACCCCGCGGGCGACGACGTGTACGGCCTGATCAAGCGGTACGTCGATGTGCTCGCCCCGGGCAGTTACCTGGTGCTGTCGCAGGTCACCCCCGACCTCATCCCTGAGGCCATCGCGAAGGCCGCCGAGCACTTCCGGCGCAGCGGCACCCCGTTCTACCCGCGCTCGCTGGCCGAGTTCTCGCGCTTCTTCGAGGGCCTGGAGCTGCTCGGCCCGGGTGTCATCTCCGTCTACGGCTGGCGGCCGGAGCCGGAGGACGTGGCCGCCCAGGCGGAGGGCGTCGTCCCGGTCTACGGCGGGGTCGCGCTCAAGCACTGACCCGTACGGGCGTGGTCTCCGACGCGTACTGCCGCGGGCTCTGACCCGTACGGCTGCGGTGAACGGGTGCGCTCCCCTGCCCCGCCCTAGGTTCGACACCACGGGCGAGCAAGGGAGCGCAGGTGACGGAGACGAGAACACCGGGAGAGGTACTGAGCCGGGGTGTTCCGGCGCCCCACGACGCGAGGGATGCCTGATGCCCTCGGACACCGTGCTGTACCAGGCGGCCGCGCTCTGCCTGACCTACCCCGACGACGACTTCCGCGCCCGGCTCCCCCTGCTGCGCGAAGCCGCTCCGCAGCTACGGGAGTTCGTCGACCACGCGGCCCTCACCCCGGCGGAGGAACTGGCCGCGCACTACGTCCAGGTCTTCGACTCCACGAACCGGCACAGCCTGTACCTGAGCCGGTGGCACGACGGCGACACCCGGCGGCGCGGTATGTCCCTGGTCCGCTTCAAGGACCTGTACCGCGCCCACGGGTTGGAGTTCACCGGCGAGGAGCTGCCCGATTTCCTGCCCGCGGTCCTGGAGTTCACGTCCCGCACCGGCATCCTCGACCTGCTCGCCGAGCACCGCGCCGCCCTGGACCGACTCCGTTCCCGCCTGGCCGACTTCGGCACTCCGTACGCCTCCGTCCTGGACGCGGTCTGCGCCACCCTGCCGACCGGGAGTTAGACGGCGCCGCCCTTCATGTCCCGTTCGTCGTCGACGATCTCCGCGTCGACGACGCCTTCCTCCTCCTCGTGCTGCCGCGCGGAGTCGGGTTCGTCGGTGTTCTCCGCCTGCTCCGTGGGTGCCTGCTGCGCCGCCTGCGCGTACATCGCCTGCCCCATCCGCTGGCTGACGGTGGCGAGTTTCTCCACGCCGGTGCGCAACTCGGCGGTGTCGGCGTTGTGTTCCAGGAGGGACTTGACCTCCGCGGCCGCCGCCTCGACCTCGGACCTGATGTCGGCCGGGACGCGTTCCTCGTTCTCGTGGATGAACTTCTCGGTCTGGTAGACGAGTTGCTCGGCCTGGTTGCGGGTCTCGGCGGCCTCGCGGCGCTTGCGGTCCTCGTCCGCGTACTGCTCGGCCTCCCGCATCATGCGGTCGATGTCGTCCTTGGCCAGGGCGGAGCCGCCGGTGACGGTCATCTTCTGTTCGCGGCCGGTCGCGAGGTCCTTCGCCGAGACGTGCATGATGCCGTTGGCGTCGATGTCGAAGGCGACCTCGATCTGCGGTACCCCGCGTGGGGAGGGCGGCAGCCCGGTGAGGTCGAAGACGCCCAACTTCTTGTTGTACGCGGCTATTTCACGCTCACCTTGGTAGACCTGGATACCGACCGAGGGCTGGTTGTCGGTGGCGGTGGTGAAGATCTCCGAACGCCGGGTCGGGATGGTCGTGTTGCGTTCGATGAGCGTCGTCATGATGCCGCCCTTGGTCTCGATGCCCAGGGACAGCGGGGTGACATCGAGGAGGAGGACGTCCTTCACGTCGCCGCGGATGACCCCGGCCTGGAGGGCTGCGCCGAGCGCCACGACCTCGTCGGGATTGACGCCCTTGTGCGGGTCCTTGCCGGTGAGTTCCTTGACGAGGTCGGTGACGGCGGGCATCCGGGTCGAGCCGCCGACGAGGATCACGTGGTCGACCGCGGAGAGCTTGATGCCCGCGTCCTTGACCGCCTGGTGGAAGGGGTTCTTGCAGCGGTCCAAGAGGTCGGCGGTGAGTTCCTGGAACCCGGCGCGGGTCAGCTTCTCGTCGAGGTGCAGCGGGCCTTCGGCGGAGGCCGTGATGTAGGGCAGGTTGATCGTCGTCTCGGAGGACGAGGACAGCTCGATCTTCGCCTTCTCCGCGCCCTCGCGCAGGCGTTGGAGCGCCATCTTGTCCTTGCCGAGGTCGATGCCGTACTGCCCCTGGAACTTCTTGACGAGGTGGTCGACGACCCGCTGGTCCCAGTCGTCGCCGCCGAGATGGGTGTCGCCGTTGGTCGCCTTCACCTCGATGACGCCGTCGCCGATCTCCAGCAACGACACGTCGAAGGTGCCACCGCCTAGGTCGAAGACCAGGACGGTCTGCTCCTCGCCCCGGTCCAGGCCGTAGGCGAGCGCGGCGGCGGTCGGTTCGTTGATGATCCGCAGCACCTTGAGGCCCGCGATCTCGCCGGCCTCCTTGGTGGCCTGGCGCTGGGAGTCGTCGAAGTAGGCGGGGACGGTGATCACGGCGTCGGTGACGTCCTCGCCGAGATAGGCCTCAGCGTCCCGTTTCAGTTTCTGCAGCACGCGCGCGGACAACTCCTGGGCGCGGTACCGCGTTCCGTCGATGGCGCCCGTGTCCGGGAAACGCCAACTCGTGTCGCCCATATGCCGTTTCACCGAGCGCGCGGTGCGCTCGATGTTCGTCACGGCCTGCCGTTTGGCGACCTCGCCGACGAGCACCTCGCCGTTCTTGGCGAAGGCCACGACCGAGGGTGTGGTCCTCGCCCCCTCGGCGTTGGCCACCACCGTGGCCTCGCCGCCCTCCAGCACCGCGACCACCGAGTTCGTGGTCCCCAGATCGATCCCGACCGCACGTCCCATCGCCGTCCCCTTCCGCCAGGCGCTGCCCGATCTCCAGCTGAGAACTTGAGTGCGGGAATGTCAATGCCGCACCCGTTTTTCCGGGCGCGGCATCGAGGCGGGAGAGAAAGCGGGGGTCAGGCGGATTCCACCGTCAGCGTGATCGTCGTACCCGCGAGGGCCTGGCTGACCGGGCAGTTCTTCTTGGCGTCCTCGGCGGCGGCGGCGAAGCCGGCCTCGTCCAGGCCGGGGACCTCGCCGCGGACGGTGAGGTGGATGCCGGTGATGCCCTCGCCGGGCTGGAAGGTGACGTCGGCCTTGGTCTCCAGGCGGGTGGGCGGGGTGCCCGCGCCGGTGAGGCCGTGCGACAGCGCCATGGAGAAGCAGCTGGAGTGGGCGGCGGCGATCAGCTCTTCGGGGCTGGTCTTGCCGTTGGCCTGCTCGGCGCGCGACGCCCACGTCACCGGCTGCACACCGATGCCTGACGAGTCGAAGGTGACCTCGCCGCTGCCCTTGATGAGTTCGCCTTCCCAGACGGTGTGTGCGGTGCGCGTGGTTGCCACGGTGTTTCCTTTCGACGCGGATGTCTTTCGGGCCCATCCGATCACATTCCGCTTCAGCTCACCCGGAAGACCGGCCCACGCGCGGTGAACGGCAGGCGAGCATTCTGCGGTATGAGATAGGCGTGTTCGCGCCGCACCCGCAGCACGTCGCACCAGCCGTCCGTGATGATCAGGATCGGTGCGCCCCGCGGGAAGTCGTCCGCGCGGTGCAGCAGATCGATCCCGGGCTGCAGGACCGTACCGCCGCGCCCGTGCACCCGGACCCGGCCGGCGATGTCGGTGACCGACACGTAGCCCGCGTCGTGCGGGGCCGCGTCGCAGAACACGACCCGGGCGGCCGGCACGTCACGGGCCTCGGCGTACGAGGCGATCGCGCCCAGTGCCTTGCCGAGGAGGCCTCGGTCCATGGAGCCGGAGGTGTCGAGGACGACGCCGAAGGTGCAGCGGGCGATCTCCTCGGGCGGGAAGTAGTGGCCCGCGCGCGGGATGTCGGGGGTGGAGGACTGGCGGCGCGAGGGGCGGGCGTACGACCGCACGGGCTCCGGACGGGGTACGAACTCGTCGAACCAGCGGGCGAGTTGGGCGTCCCAGGGCAGGGGCGGATGGCTGAGTGCGCGGATCTCCTCGACCAACCCGCCGGGCAGGAAGCCGCGTTCGTACTGCTGGTGCAGGTCGAGGCCGTGGGCGAGGCCGCGCCGGTAGAACTCGTCGAGGTCGACGTAGTCGCGCGGGCTGCCGAGGGGGCCGCCGAGGATGTCGCCGACGCCCTTGCCGCGCAGGGTGGCCAGGCGGCGCATCCGGCGCAGGTCGCCGGCGATCCGGTCGTAGACCTCCTCGGCGGAGAGGTCCTTCAACTCCGGGTCGTACAGCAGGCCTTCGGGCATCCGGCCGACCTCCATCTCGCACAGCCAGCCGTTGATGACGTAGTCGGCGGCGATGTTGAAGAGGAACGGGTCGCGGACGCCGCAGCGGTCGCCGTGGCGCAGGGCGGCGTGCAGCATCTCGTGGGCGAGGACGAACCGCCATTCCTCGTCGTCGAGTCGGCGCAGCGGGTTGACGTAGATCTCGGCCGCGCCGGTGTCGACGGCGGCGACGGAGATGCCGTGGGCGCGGGCGAGTTCGGCGTCGGCGACGAGGGTGATGCCGGCCGCGATGCCGCCGAGGAGCGGGTAGGAGGAGACGAACCAGCTCAACGCCCGTTCCCAGGGCTGGAGTCGGGTGGGTCCGCCGCGCATCGAGGCACGCCGGCCGCCCGCCACGTCCATCGCCATGGCCACCGTGCGGGTGAGGGCGTGCGCGAAGTTGAGCTGCCAGTCGGGGGCGCTGCCGCCCTGCCAGGTATCCCACGGCACGAGCAGCTGGTCCGGCTCGCCGCCCGCCGTACCGCAGCGCTCGTAGAGGGGCGGGACGCCGTCGCGGCGCCAGCGGGCGGCGAGTTGGTCCTCGTCGCCGCCCGGGTAGGAGGCGGGCAGGTCCTCGGGGGTGACCCCGATGGGGAAGCCGAGCAGGAAGCGGTTGACGACGGCGCAACGCGCCGCGAGGGCGGGGCCGTCGGGCTGGTCGCGCAGCTTCGGCGCGGCCGGGACATGACCGAAGCCCAGGTGGATGATGCAGTGCGCGATCGCCCAGGCCCATTCGGCGGGTTCGGCCCGGCGGGTGGGGTGGACGTGCAGCACACCGTTTGAATCGACGCGCACCAGACCGGAGTTGGGCGTGTGGTGGCAGTCGTCCCGGCGGCAGGTGCTGAAGCCGATGGCGGCGAGCGCGCGGTTGGCCCGCACGAGGCGCAGCCCCTCCTCGAAGGCCTCGGCCGCGAGATCCTTCTTCGGCTTCCCCTTGTTCCCCCGCGTACGGCTCACTGCCGGGCCTCGACCAGCCGGGGCATGTCCCGGGCCGCCTCGACCAGGAACCAGGCGGGCAGCAGCGGGTTGCCGTCGGTGTCCGGGGCGATGACGCTCTGCGCGACCTCCACGGAGATCTCGGCGAGCTGCACGAGCAGCGACTTGGCGCGGTACGCGGTCTGCAGCCCGTTCGCCGACAAGTGCTCCTTGCTGACCGGGAGTTCCTTGACCAGCCGGCCCCTGAAGGACTCGGCGAGGTAGTACAGCAGGTCACGGTCCTCGGGGCGGTGCGGCCAGCCGGCGTCGCCCTTGATGATCGCCTCGATGCCGAACCGGCTGCGCACGATCTTGACGTACCCGCAGAACGCGACCGCGTGCGCCGGGGTCAGCGTGCCGTGCGCGATCACCTTCAGGGTGTCCTCGTCGAGGTCGGGCCCGAAGGAGCCCAGCGCGTCGGAGAGCATGTGCCAGGACCGGGGCGTGGAGAAGGCCTCCTCGGTCTTCGGCGGCTTGGACCACAGGTGGTCGGGCCGGTCGGTGAGGTGGTCCAGGATCCACGGGTGAATCCCGTTGGCGGCAGCCCAGTTGAGCCAGTCCTTCGGCGACGCCTCAAGGTGGACGTGGGTGAGCCGGTTGATCAGCGCGGACGCGATCGGCCGCGCCAGCGCGTTGTCGGTCGCCCGGTTCCCGGCACCGATCACGATGGAACCCTTGGGCAGTTCGTAGCTACCGATACGGCGGTCCAGGATCAGCGAGTAGAACGCCTTCTGCACATCCGGTGTGGCCGCGTTGAGTTCGTCGAGGAACAGGCAGTACGGCTCGTCCCGCGCGATCGCCTCCGGCGGACAGAACACCGACCGCCCGTCCCGGATCTGCGGCACGCCGATCAGGTCCTCGGGCGCGAGCTGCGTACCGAGCAGGCTCACGCACTCCAGCCCCAGCGACTCGGCGAACTCCCTTACCAGGGACGACTTTCCGATGCCGGGCGCACCCCAGATGAACACGGGCCGCACGGTCGCGAGACCGAGCAGCAGCTCCGGTATACGAGCGGGCGTGACAGTGACCGCAGCCTGCAAAAGAGGCGCTCCTCAAGGGGGTTCGACAAGGGCGCAAACGCGCTCCAATGCCCCCAGTGTGTGCCTACGACCCACCCGGCGCAGCCGATTTTCAGGCGGCCCGTTCCGACTGCTCGTCCGTCAGCGGCACTTGGGGTCCGTTGCACTCACGCAGCCACCGCCGCAGGACCTTGTGCACATGCTCCGCGCCGACGAGGTCATCGCCGTCGTCGACCGGCGCGGAGAAGGTGTGCGGCGAGAGCAGGAACGGCTTTGCCTGGGCGCCGCCGAGGCCGCCGTGGGAGCCGATCTGTTCCTCGAAGGCGAGGACTTCGCCCTCGGCGGGGTCGTACCAGGAGTTGACCATGATGTCGGCGGTGTGCGGGAAGGAGTGGGTGCGCCGGACGGCGTCCGCGACGCCGGGGCCGAAGTCCGCCAACGGGCCCTGTTTGTCGTCGAGTTCGGCCACCGGGAGCTCGGCACCGTGCGCCCCCAGAACGACTCCTCCGTGCTCCTCGCTGCGGACGAGGACGAAGCCGACGCCGGGGTGGTTGGCGAGGGTCGTCAGCAGCGCCGGGTGCCGGGCGTCGATCTCCTCCTTGGTCATGCGGTGCGGCACGTCCGGGAAGGAGACCAGGCCGAGGTTGCCGGAGGCGAGCACGACCGGCTCGGAGTGGCGGCCGGGGTGGCGGTGCTGCCCGTCCTTCTCCTCGACCGGCCGGCGCAGCGCGGCGCGGACGGCGGCGCGGGCCTCGGCGCCGCTGTGGGTGCGCCGGGCCCGGCGCGGCACGGGCAGCCCGCAGCCCGCGCGCACCAAGTCGCCGAGGGTGAGGCCGTAGCGGCCCTGGAAGGTTTCGCCGGGGCTCTGGCCGTGGTCGGAGAGGACGACGATGCGGTACGGGCGCGGGGCGTGCTCGGCGACGTTCTCGATCAACGCGATGGAACGGTCCAAACGTTGGAGCACCTTGGCGGCGTCGCGGCTGCGCGGTCCGGAGTGGTGGGCGACCTCGTCGTAGGCCACGAGGTCGGCGTAGACGGCGGTGCGGCCGGCCAGCATGTCGCCCATGACGGCGGCGACGACGACGTCCCGTTCGACGACGGTCGCGAAGGCGCGGACGAGGGGGTAGAGGCCGCCGCGCTTGATCCGGGGGCGCTGCTTGGTGAGGCGGCTGCGGGTCGACTGGCCGATCTCGCGGCCGACCTCGGCGACGAAGGACATCGCGGTGCGGACGGCGTTGGCCGGGTCCGAGAAGTAGGCGAAGTAGCCGGCGCGGGAACGGTTCTCGCGGCCCCGGCGGCGAATGGCGATGGACAGCACGAGGGCCTGTTCGTCGGCGCCGCCGCTGAACAGGTTGCCGCGGCTGGCGCCGTCGAGCGTGAGGAGACCACCGTCGCCGGTGAACTCGACGGCGCGGCGCTGGAGTTCGGCGGCGCTGGTCGGGCGGTTGCAGACCATCACCTCGCCGGTGTCCTTCTCGTACCAGCGGAACGCGGGGATGTCGTGGTTGGAGCCGTGCAGGATGCCGAGCTGGCTGGCGCCGGTCTGGCTGGACCAGTCGGTGCGCCAGGGGGTGAGGCGGTGGGTGGGGCGGTCGCCGCCGATGAGCTTCGCGACGGTCGGCATCAGGCCCCTGGCGACCGCGCCGAGCAGCACGTCGTGGCCGACGCCGTCGAGCTGCAGGAAGACGGTGCCGGGCGAGGACGGGCCGGGCGGCAGGGCTCTGCGGCGGCGGTCGGCGAGGCGGTAGAGGCGGCGGCGGTAGGCGTCGTCGTCGCGCACGGCGAGGGCACCGCCGGTGGCGGAGGCGACGGCGGACATCACGGCGGCCACGACGACGGCGGTCTCGGGGGCGACCTGGCCGCGCAGCCCGCCGTCGGGATTGATGCGCAGGGCGATCAGCAGCAGCGACCCGTTGAGCACGAAGACGAGGAGGCCGAGGACGAGCGCGGGCACCAGCAGCAACAGCCGTACCAGCAGCGGCCACACGAGGGCCGACAGCAGACCGAAGGCGCCGGCGCCGAACGCGGCCGTGACACCGATCCGGGTGGCGCTGTCGCCGTCCGCCGACTGGAGCTTGAAGTCCGGCAGGATCCCGGCGAGCACCAGCATGGTGACCGTGGAGACCGCCCACACCGCGACACTGCGCCCGACCTGACTGGCGAGCCGCCGCCAACGCGCTCCACCCACGCCCCGTACACCTCACGTCCCTGGCCCGACGACCTGGCGGGCCTGTCCCCAGCCTGTCATACGGGACACGAGGACCCCGGAGCGAGAAGCGGGGCCGCGGAACTAGCGGCCGTCGTAACCGGCCGTCGGCATCGACAGCCGTCGGTGCACGCTGGCCTTCATCTGGGCGTCGTAGCAGGGTTCCGCGCGGCCGACCGTCTCGATGCGCACCCCGCGTCGCGCGCACTCGTCGGTGAACTCCTCGACGGAGGACAGCGCGCTCTCCAGGACCCGGCGGCTGGGGGCGACGAACAGGTCGAGGCCGGGGCGGACGCCGTCCCACAGGGCGCAGTGGTCGGGGCGCAGCCCGCGCACCAGAAGCTCGCGGGCGATCACATAGCCGTGGTCGGCGGCCCAGCGGGCGCACATCGCGTGCTGACTGCGGGAGTCGACCAGGAACGGGTCGTCGTCCAGCTCCTCCAGCGGCGTCAGGCTGGCGATCGCCGTGACCCGCAGCCGCGAGGGCATACCCGAGGCACCCCGTACCTGTCCCATGGCGTCCCCCTCACCTCCGGGTTTCGCCGCCGACCCTACTCCTGCCCGTAGGCTTCGGGGGAGTCGCGCGAAGGAGGCAAAGAAGGTGCCGGTGGAGATCACCTGGTGGGGTCACGCCACCTGCACGATCGAGGACTCGGACATGCGCGTCCTCACCGACCCCCTGTTCGCGCGCCGCCTCGCACATCTACGGCGCCGTCGGGGCGCGGTGCCGCCGCCCGAGGCCCGGCGCGCGGACCTGGCGCTCGTCTCCCACCTCCACGCCGACCACCTGCACCTTCCCTCGCTCGCCGCCCTCGCCCCGGGCACGCGCCTGCTCGTGCCCCGGGGCGCACTCCGCGCGGTGCCCGGACTGCGCCGGCTCCGGCGGCTGCGGATCGACGAGGTGTCCCCCGGCGACCAGACGATGGTCGGTGACCTGGTCGTACGGGCCGTCCCCGCACGGCACGACGGACGCCGGCTGCCGGTCGGACCGCACCGGTCCCCCGCGCTGGGCTACGTCGTCGAGGGCGAGGCACGCACCTACTTCGCCGGGGACACCGGGCTGTTCGACGACATGGCCAAGGAGGTCGGGCCGGTCGACGTGGCGCTGCTACCGGTGGGCGGCTGGGGCCCGTATCTCGGCGAGGGGCATCTCGACGCGGGCCGCGCGGCCCAGGCCCTCGCCCGGCTCTCGCCGCGCAGCGCGGTGCCGGTGCACTACGGCACGTACTGGCCGATCGGGATGGACGCGGTGCGCCCGCACGAGTTCCACACGCCGGGCGACGAGTTCGTGCGGATCGCCGCCCAACTCGCGCCTTCCGTCTCGGTGCACCGGCTCGGGCACGGGGAGAGCGTGCGCCCGGAGGTCGCCCGGTGAGCTGGATCGCGGCCGCTACGGCCACGACATCGCCCGAATCCGCTCAACAGGCCATCGGTTACCCGTCGTTGTTCCTGCTGGTGCTGTTCGGGGCGCTGGTGCCGGTGATTCCGACCGGCGCGCTGGTGAGTTCGGCGGCCGTGGTCGCCTTTCACCAGACGGCGCCGTTCGCGATGGCGCTGGTCTTCGTCACGGCTTCGCTGGCCGCGTTCCTCGGGGACGTCGCGCTGTACTGGCTGGGGCGGCGGGGGATGGGGTCGAAGAACGGGTCGCGGTGGCTGGAGGCGATCCGGTCGCGGGCGCCGGAGGAGCGGCTCGCACAGGCCCAGGACAAGCTGGCCCACCACGGGGTGACCGTGCTGGTGCTGTCCCGGATGGTGCCGGCGGGCCGTATCCCCGTGATGCTGGCTTGCTTGCTGGCCGAGTGGCCGATCCGTCGGTTCGCCCGGGGCAATGCGCCGGCCTGTCTGGCCTGGGCGCTGACGTACCAACTGATCGGCATTCTCGGGGGTTCGCTGTTTCCGGAGCCGTGGGAGGGTGTGGTGGCGGCGGTTGTGCTGACCGTGGTGATCAGTGTGGCGCCAAGTTTGTGGAAGCGGGTTCGGGCTGCCGGTTGAGGGCTCGTTGCGGAGTGCGGGCTCGTTGCGGCTGGCCGCGCCCCTTAAGGGGTCTCACCTAGCACTCTTGAGCCCCCTACAGGTAGATCCCACAGGTTCTCGCGCGCCAACTCGGCCTTCTCCCAAGCCGCCCGCACCCGCGTCAGGGGTTCCATGACCGGCTCCGCCGACAGGACGAACGTGCCCCAGTGCATGGGAGCCATTCGTCTCGCGCCCAGGTCCTGTACGGCCTGGACCGCCTCCTCCGGATCGCAGTGGACGTCGCTGAGCCACCAGCGGGGGTCGTACGCGCCGATGGGGAGGAGGGCCAGGTCAATTCCCGGGTAGCGGCGGCCGATGCGGGAGAACCAGTGGCCGTAGCCCGTATCGCCCGCGAAGTAGACGCGCCGGCCGTCCGGTGCTGTCATCACCCAACCGCCCCACAGGGAGCGGCAGGTGTCGATGAGGCTGCGCTTGGACCAGTGGTGGGCGGGGACGAAGTCGAGCCGGACGCCGTCGAGTTGGGCCGCCTCCCACCAGTCGAGCTCGGTGACGTGGGTGAATCTGCGGCGCCGGAACCAGCTGCCGAGGCCGGCGGGCGCGAACACCGGGGTGTGGCGCGGGAGTCGGCGCAGGGTGGGGGCGTCGAGGTGGTCGTAGTGGTTGTGGCTGATGACGACGGCGTCGATCGCCGGGAGTGCTTCCCAGGCCACGCCGACGGGGGTGATCCGGGCCGGGGTGCCGAGGATGCGGCGGGACCAGACCGGGTCGGTGAGGATGGTCAGGCCGCCGATGCGGATCACCCAACTGGCGTGGCCCGCCCAGGTGACGGCGACGGTCAGGGCGTCCACCTGGGGCAACGGCTCGGGGGCGAACGGGAGTTGGGGGATGTCGGCGAGGCCCTCCGGGCGGGGTCGCACGGAACCCTCGCGGGCGAAGCGGGCGTAGGCGTTGAGGCCGGGTAGCGGGGCGGTGAGCCGGTCGTGGAAGGCGCGGGGCCACACGCGCCGCTCGCCGAGGGGGCGGGGTTCGGCGAGCGGCGGGGACGAGGGGGCGAACGGGGACGTCGGGACGGCCGCTTCCCGCATGGCCGTACTGCTGTCGGTGGTCGACTCGGACTGCTGCGTCATCGAGGAGGCTCCCATCGCTGAGCGTCGTCGCGGAGATCGTCGAAGATCGACCTCAAGGACATCAACGCGCGTTGCACGTGTGGCAGTTCCAACGGCAAGGGTGACGTGAGACATTCCGCGCGTTCCGCATCGGTTCGGCCCAGCAGCGGCCCGGTGGACAGCCGGACCCGCAGCGCGCCCAGGTCGTCGCCGAACCGGTGGCCGCCCGGCGCGGGCATGCCGAGCCGGCCGGTGAGGAACTCCTCCAGGTCCTGCGCGTCGCCCACCCCCTGCGGGGTGAGCGCGTGGCGCAGCGGCCCGAGATCGACGTACAGATGGCGTCCCGCCTGCGGCTGCCGGGAGAAGGCGCCCGCCCCGGTGACGGCGGCGTGCGCGGCGGCGGCCACGCGCGCGTGCAGGCGTACGGCGGTGTCGCGGCGGGCGAGGACGGGCGGGGGTTCGCCGAGGGCGTGGCCGGCCGCGGCGGCGACCGGTGCGGCGACGCGGGCGCCGAGTGCGGTGAGGACGTCGAGCACGCGCGCGCGTAGCGCCTGCCCGGCGCGGCCTGCGGGGAAGCGGGCGACGGCGGCCGGCCAGCCGGACGGGAGGAGCGCGCCGGCCAGGTCGGTGACGACGGTGACCTTGTCGGGGAGCATCTCGGCGGGGCTGAGCAGCATGGTGCGCCGGGGCGCGTGCAGGGTGTCGCGCCAGGTCTCGTCGCTGACCAGGTGCAGGCCCTCGGCAGCGGCGGCCTCGACTGTCTCGTGCATGACCTCGGGCGGCGCCACGGTCGCGGTCGGGTCGTCGGCCACCGAAAGGACGAGCAGCCGCGGGTCACCGCCCTCGTCCCGGACCCGGCGCACGGTCTCCAGCAGGACGTACGGATCGGGCACCCCGCCGCACTCGGCCGGGGTGCCCACATGGAACACGGATCTGCCCAGCAGGCGCGCGTACGGCGCCCACCAGGCGGCGCAGGGTCTGGGCACCAGGACGTCACCGCCGAGCGCGGCGGTCAGCGCGACCAGCAGCGCGGGGGCACCCGGGGCGGCGGCCACGCGGGCGGGTCCGGCGGGCAGACCCCGGCGTTCGAAGTAACCGCTCGCGGCGTCCAGCAGTGCGGGGGCGCCGCCCACCGGCTGTTCCTCGGTACGGGATGCGGCGGCGGCGAGCACGGCGGCCAGTTCCGGCAGCACGGGCAGCCCGTCGTCGGGAAACACCGGACCGTAACGCACAGGCCCCTGGCCTACCGCGTCCGCCTGCCGCATCGTGCCTCCGCGCAGTCCCTCGTGCAGTGCCGTGCCGTGTCCCGCTCGCGCGCTCAGTGCCCCGGCGTCCGCCTGCGCAGCCGGTACACGGCACCACCGAAGGCGCCCGCGATCAGTACACCACCGGCGACCAGGGCCGGAACGGAGTCGGTGAAGGTACCGCCCTCGCCCGCCCGCACCCCACGCTGGATCGCGGCGGGCACATCACCACAGGCATCCCCCCGGGGCTCCTGACACGGCGGCTGCCCACCCCCGCGCTCGATGCTGAAGGTCGCGCTCCAGGGCCGCCCCTGTCCGCCGGGCGGCGCGGGACAGGTCCCGTCGACGGTCCACGCGGCGTCCCGCTCGACCCCGTCCGTGGAGATCCGCGCGGTCCCCCGGTAAGCGGCTCCGGCAGCCCGGTCGTCGTTGCCGGGCACGCGCTGCAGCTGGACGGTCCCGTCGTCGAACCCCTGGGACGTGGCGTCGATGGTGTCGGCCACGGTCTCCCCCATGGCCTCGCAGGTGACGGAAACGGTGACACTCCCACCCGCCCGCACACTGCTCGGACTGACCTCGGCGCCCGGATCAGCGGCCAGAGCGGGCCCGGCGGCGCCGACAAGGGCGACGACGGACAGAGCAAGGGCGGTGCGACGCATGAGCGGGTCTCCTTAGACCGAGGACGACGGCAACACCATCGAAGCCCGGTCAGGAGAGCGCCGCGCGCGGCCGGCCCCCATTGGCGGTAAGGAGAGAGCCGAGCGAGTGAACACAGCCCGGCCGAAGCTTTCAGGGGCACGGAGCTGTTTCGATGTGCGGCTCCGCCGCGTCAGCGCGACCAGCCACGACGAGCCGGCACCCTACGTCTAAGCCGCACCCTCCAGAACCTGCTCCCGGATCCGCCGGCAACACCGGCTGATCAACCGGGACACATGCATCTGCGAAATCCCGAACCGCTCGGCGATCCGGCTCTGCGTCATGTCCCCGAAGAACCGCAGGTACAGGATCTCCCGGTCCCGCTCGGGCAACGCGGCAAGCCCCGGCTTCACAGCCTCCCGGTCCACCACGACGTCCAACGCCGGGTCGGCGGAGCCGAGTACGTCACCCAACGCCCACCCGTCCCCACCGCCGGGGGCAACCGCGTCCAACGACAACGCGCTGAAACTGTCCAGCGCCTCAAGCCCCACCCGCACCTCCTCCTCGGAGAGACACGCGTGGACGGCGATCTCCGCCACGGTGGGCCGCCGCCCCGGCACGGTCTGGGCCAGCTCCTGCCCGGCGACCCGCACCCGGTTCCGCAGGTCCTGCACCCGCCGAGGCACATGCAACGTCCACATGTGGTCCCGGAAGTGCCGTTTGATCTCGCCGGTGATCGTCGGCACGGCATAGCTCTCGAACGCGTTGCCCCGCTCGGGGTCGTACCGGTCGACGGCCTTCACCAGCCCGAGGGCGGCGACCTGGCGTAAGTCCTCGGTGCTCTCACCCCGGTTGCGGAACCGTCCCGCGAGCCGGTCGGCCATGGGCAGCCAGGCCTCGACGATGTGTTCGCGGACGGTGTCGTGCCGCGGGCCGGGAGGCAGCGCGGCCAGCGTGCGGAACGCCTCGGCGGTGTCGGGGGCGTCATGGTGGGAATGGCGTTGCGTGCGTGTGCTCGTGCGGGCAGGCAGATTGGTCCGAGTAGGCATGGTGCGTCACAACTCCCTTGAGCATGCTCCGGGTTGGACGGTCACCGTCGGTGGGAACGCGTTTGCGATCCAGCGCTGAACGTTCACCTGCCCCCGACCTCAAGGCACAAACACCCACCGCTCAGTCCCGCTCGCGTGCCCCCTGCCGGGTGCGGCCGGGGGCCACGAGGCGACGCGGATGGCGGCGCAGATACTCGCCCTCCAGTCCGGCCATACGGTCGTTGTGGGCGCGCAGCGCGTCGTTCGAGCCGTACAGCAGGGTGTCGTGGCGCGTGCGGTGGATGGTCTCCAGCTCCTTCATGAGCTGAGCATCGTCCAGGCGCGCAGGGTCGACTCCGGTCATGGTGTGCCCCGCTCGTCGAGTCTCACGGTCCTGGGTCCACTCTACGAACATTCCGGCATTCCGGCCCCGCAACCGCACAAACGGCTACCTCGCGCGCTCCACCCGCCGCTCGTCCCACACCGGCTCGGTCGTCTCCCGGACCTTGCCGTCACTGCCGAAGACCAGATACCGGTCGAAGGACCGGGCGAACCACCGGTCGTGCGTGACGGAGAGCACCGTCCCGTCGAACGCCTCCAGACCTTCCTGCAGAGCTTCGGCGGACTCCAGGTCGAGGTTGTCGGTCGGCTCGTCGAGGAGAAGAGCCGTCACGCCCTGGAGTTCCAGCAGCAGGATCTGGAAACGCGCCTGCTGCCCGCCGGACAGCCGGTCGAAGCTCTGCTCGGCCTGGCCGGTGAGCTCGTAGCGCCGCAGCCGGGACATTGCGGGCCCCTTGGCCTGCGCGTGTTCCTTCCACAGGATGTCGAGGAGGGTGCGGCCCTGGAGTTCGGGGTGGGCGTGGGTCTGCGCGAAGTGCCCAGGAACGACACGCGCGCCGAGCTTCCACTCCCCCGTGTGCTTCACCTCCTCGCCGGCGAGAAGCCGCAGGAAGTGCGACTTGCCCGAGCCGTTGGAGCCGAGGACGGCGACGCGTTCGCCGTAGAAGACCTCAAGGTCGAAGGGCTTCATCAGCCCCGTCAGTTCAAGTCCCTTGCAGGTGACAGCCCTTACGCCCGTGCGCCCGCCCTTGATGCGCATGGTGATGTCCTGCTCGCGCGGGGGCTCCGGGGGCGGTCCCGCCTCCTCGAACTTGCGCAGGCGGGTCTGGGCGGCGGCGTAGCGGGACGCCAACTCATGGCTGATGGAGGCCGCCTGACGGAGGTTCAGGACGAGTTTCTTCAGCTGGGCGTGCTTCTCGTCCCAGCGGCGGCGCAACTCCTCGAAGCGGGCGAAGCGTTCGCGCCGGGCCTCGTGGTAGGTGGCGAAACCCGCGCCGTGCACCCAGGCGTCGGCGCCGGTGGGCGAGGGCTCCACGGAGACGATCTTCTCGGCGGCGCGGGCGAGGAGTTCACGGTCGTGGGAGACGAAGAGAACCGTCTTCCGGGTCTCCTTGAGCCGCTCCTCAAGCCAGCGCTTTCCGGGCACGTCAAGGTAGTTGTCGGGCTCGTCGAGCAGCAGCACCTCTTCGCTGCCGCGCAGCAGCGCCTCCAGCACGAGCCGCTTCTGCTCACCGCCGGAGAGCGTGCTGACCTGCCGGAACTGCGCCTTGTCGTACGGCACTCCGAGCGCGGCCATCGTGCACATGTCCCACAGGGTCTCGAACTCGTAGCCGTGCACCTCAGCCCAGTCGGACAGGGCCTGCGCGTAGGCGAGTTGGGCCGTCTCGTCGTCGACGGTCATGATGCCGTGCTCGGCCTTGTCGACCTCGGCGGCGACCTCGCGGATGCGCGGCGGTGCGACCGACACGAGCAGGTCCCGTACGGTCGTCTCGTCGCGTACGGAGCCCACGAACTGGCGCATCACGCCCAGGCCGCCGCTCACGGTGACGGTGCCGCCGTGCGGTTTCAGCTCGCCGGAGATCAGCCGCAGCAGGGTCGTCTTGCCGGCGCCGTTGGGCCCGACCAGCGCGACCACGGCGCCTTCGCCGACCCGGAAGGACACATCGCCGAGCAGCGGCCTCCCGTCGGGGAGGTAGTACTCAAGGTGTGCGGCTTCCAGATGTCCCATGACCACGCATTCTGTGGGGCGGCCTCACGGCCGGGCAAACCCTTATTGTGCCCGTCAGGGCCTCGCCATGACCTGGCCCGGAGCTTCGCCGGGACACGGCCTAGGGCTTCTGGTCCTCGTCGAGCGGCTGTCCGGCCGGACCGCCGTCGGTGTCCGGTCCGGGCGTCTCGACCAGGGCGCCTTCCCAGGACAGGGCCTTCCAGCCGTCGGCCGGGGAGCCGTCCAGGATCACGATGCCGGTGTTGTCGAGGGGGCGGGCGGCGGCGAAGGCCACGTCGATGTTGTCGGCGCGGGCGGACGTCCACATCCGGATCGCGGCGCCGTGGCTGATCATGGCGACGGTGCGGGCGCCGCTGTCGGCGGCCTCCGCGATCACGTCGTCGTAGCGGGCGAGGGCCTCGGTGCCGCTCTCACCGCCCGGCATCCGCAGCTCCGTGTCACCGGCGGCCCACGCGAACACGATCCGCATGTACTCGTGGCCGGGTTCCGTGTCGCCGGGCAGCATCTCCAGGTCGCCGGCGGTGAGCTCCCGGATGCCGTCGCGGACGCGTACGTCGAGGCCGCGGGCGGCGGCCAGCGGGGCCGCGGTGTGCTGGGTGCGGATCAGGGTGGAGGCGTAGAGGGCCTCGATGTCCTCGTCGGCGAGGGCTTCGGGGAGGGCTGCGGCCTGGCGGCGGCCCAGGTCGGTCAGGTCCGCGCCGGGTATGGCCGTGTCGAGGCGGAAGTCCACGTTGGCCGTGGTCTGGCCGTGGCGGATGAGGATCAGGCGCATGCGGGGGTCCTCCGATGAAACGGTCCGCCGACGGTCGGAACGAAGCGGTCCGCTGACGGTGGAAGGCGGTGGAATCGGTCCGCCGACGGTCCGCCGGGCAGCAAACGGCCATTTCAGGGTACCCGGCACCGCATGAGCCCTGACGTCGACCTCACGGTCCCCCTCCCCGGCCGCCATGCCCTGCGCGCGTGGCTGCTCTCCCTGGACGGCCGTCTCTTCGAGGTGGCCGCCGAACGGAACTGGCCCGCTGGTGAGCCCGTGCTGCCGCGGCTGAGCCGGAGCGCCAATCACGGCGTGCTGTGGTTCGCGACGGCCGCCGCGGTGGCCGCGAGCCGTACTCCGCGCGCCCGCCGGGCCGCCGCCCGGGGCATCGCCTCCCTGTCCCTGGCCTCCTTCGCGATCAACACGATCGGCAAGCGGACCGTGCGCCGCCCCCGGCCCGTCCTGGACCCCGTTCCGCCGGGCCGGCAGCTGAAGCGGCAGCCGATCACCACCTCGTTCCCGTCCGGTCACGCGGCGTCGGCGGTGGCCTTCGCGACCGGCGTGGCCCTGGAGTCCCCGGCCTGGGGTGCGGTGGTGGCGCCGATCGCGTTCTCGGTCGCCATGTCCCGCGTCTACACCGGTGTCCACTTCCCGAGCGACGTGCTGGCGGGCGCCGCGCTGGGCGCGTGCGCGGCGTTCGCGGTGCGCGGCATGGTGCCGACCCGCGGGCAGATCGTGCCGCCGGCCCGCACCCGCGCCGAGGTCCCGGCGCTGGAGGACGGCGAGTGCCTGGTCATGGTGGTCAACTCGGCCTCGGGCAGCGCGGACCGGGCGGACGCGCTGACGGACTTCCTGCCAGGCGCGGAGGTCATTGCCTGCCAACCCGCGGGCATACAGGCCGAGTTGGAGAAGGCGGCGGCCCGCGCCCGGGTCCTCGGGGTGTGCGGCGGCGACGGCACGGTGAACGCGGCGGCCGCGGTCGCCCTGCGCCACGGCCTGCCCCTCGCGGTCCTCCCGGGCGGCACCCTCAACCACTTCGCCTACGACCTCGGCGTGGAGGGCCCGCGCGACCTGAGCAAGGCGATCAAGCAGGGTGACGCCGTACGTGTGGACGTGGGCCGGTTCACGTCCGGCGTCACCCGGGGCATCTTCCTCAACACCCTGAGCCTGGGCGTCTATCCGGAGCTGGTGCGGGAGCGGGAGCACTGGGCGCCACGGATCGGCGGCTGGCCCGCAGGTGTGCTCGCGGCGCTGCGGGTGCTGCGCGCGGACCGGCATCCGCTGGAGGCCGAAGTCGGCGGCCGCACCCGCCCGTTGTGGCTGCTGTTCGCGGGCAACGGCACCTATCACCGCATGGGGGTCGCGTCCGGCCGCCGCGTCGACCTGGCGGACGGGCGTCTCGACATCCGGATCGTGCACGGCGGCCGCAGGCCCGCGCTGCGCCTGCTCGCGGCGGCGCTCGCGGGCCCGTTCACCCGCTCCCCCGCCCACGCGGCGGTCCAGGTGCACCGTCTGCGCCTGAGCGGCCTGGCCCCCGGCACGCTGCTCGCGTACGACGGTGAAGTCACGGACGTGGAGGGCGAGTTGACGCTGGAGGAGCAACCCGAGGCGCTGACCGTGTACCGGCCGCTGACGGAGTCCCTGATCACCCGTCAGTCCACATCGTAAAACGTGGGTCTCATTATTCGGCATGCGCGCGTACCTTCATGGATACGACGAAGAAGCCGCCGCGAAGGGGTAGGTAGAGCCATGCCGAAGCCGCAGGAGACCGCCGTCTACACGCACGGGCACCACGAGTCCGTGCTGCGTTCGCACACCCAGCGGACCGCCGCCAACTCCGCGGCCTACCTGCTCGGTTCACTCAAGCCGCACATGAGGATCCTGGACATCGGCTGCGGTCCGGGCACCATCACCGCGGACCTGGCGGCGCTGGTCCCGGACGGCCATGTCACCGGTGTCGACCGCGAGCCGGGCATCCTGGAGCAGGCGAGGGCCACCGCCGCCCAACGCGGCCTGGACAACGTCGACTTCGCGGTCGCCGACGTCCACGCGCTGGACTATCCGGACGACACGTTCTGCGTGGTCCACGCCCATCAGGTGCTCCAGCACGTGGGCGACCCGGTGCAGGCGCTGCGGGAGATGATCCGGGTGACCAAGCCCGGCGGCTTCATCGCGGCCCGCGACGGGGACTACGCGGTGATGACCTGGTACCCCCTGGTACCGGGCCTGGACGACTGGCTGGACCTGTACCGGCGGGTGGCCCGCGCCAACGGCGGCGAACCGGATGCCGGACGCCGTCTCAAGTCGTGGGCACTGCGGGCGGGGCTGACGGACGTCACGGCCACATCCAGCACCTGGACGTTCCACACTCCGGACGAGCGGGCCTGGTGGAGCGGCCTGTGGGCGGACCGTACCGTCGCGTCCTCGTACGCCGGGGTCGCCACCGAGGGTGGCCACGCGACCACCGAGGAGCTGGCCGCCGTAGCGGAGGCGTGGCGGGAGTGGGGGGAGCAGGAGGACGGCTGGTTCGCCGTGCTGCACGGGGAGATCCTGGCCCGCAAGGACGTCTGATCCGCGCGATCGGGGGCACTCGGCGGTCAGGAGGTAACACACTATGGTTCCGATCCTGATCGTCCTACTGCTGGCGCTGGTCCTGTTCGGTGCGGGATTCGCTGTGAAGATCCTCTGGTGGGTGGCGCTGATCGTGCTCGCCGTATGGCTGCTCGGCTTCCTGGCGCGCGGCACCTCGGCGGGCGGCGGCAGGGGACGCTGGTACCGCTGGTAGCGGGCCGTCCGCAGAACCACACAGACGTCGAGCCCGCGTCACGCCGAGGAATCGGGGTGACGCGGGCTCCTGGCGCTCAGCGCACGATCGCCGTCTCCACCAGCAGCCGGCCGTCGAGAAAGGCGTCCAGGACCGCCCCCCTGAGCAGGCCGCCCCAACTAGGCTCGTCCGTATGGAGATTCTGGGAGCCACGCTGCGTATCTGCGTCGACGACCTGGAGACCGCCGTCCCCTTCTATGAACGGCTCGCGGGTGGCACCGCGCTCCGCTTCGAGCGGGGTGGGGTGTCGGTGGCCGCGGTCGGCTGTTTCCTGCTGATGAGTGGGCCTCCGGCGGAGCTGGAGGTGTTGCGCAAGATCGCCGCCACCATCGCCGTCAAGGACGTCGACGAGACCCACGCGATCCTGACCGGGCTGGGCGCCCACATCGTCGCGGGCCCCATCGCGTCACCGGCGGGCCGCAACCTCATCGCGATGCATCCGGACGGGACGGTCTACGAGTACGTGGACCGGCGGGCCTGATCCGCGCCCGCCGGTCCACGTTCCGTCCGTCGTCTCAGGGCGTGTCCGGCCGCATCCTGAAGTCGTAGCGCGTCGGCAGTGGTTCGTCGGTGAGCCGGGACCAGAGCCGGCCGATCGACTCGGCGCCCTCGCGCAGATCGGCGACCTCGAACCCCTCGTCGAAGACGGCCCACGCGTCGTCGCGCCGCCCTTCCGCGAGCAGCAACTCGGCCTGGAGCAACAGGAATCGGCCGCGTTCCCGGGTCATGGGATGCAGCATCTCCCACACGGCCCGGGCATCGGCGGTCCGCCGCACCCGCAGCAGGGCCTCGACGGCCTCACGCCCGAGCGCGGCCGTCGCGGCGGTCCACCGCTCCCCCGCGTCCCGCCGCTCATGACACAGGTCCGCGAAGGCCTCGTTGTACCGGTCCGCGGCCCGCTCATGGTTCCCCGCCTCCTGATCCGCTACGGCCAGACAGCGCAGCAACGGCCAGAGGGACGGGGCGAGTTCGAGGGCCCGTTCCCAACTGCGCACCGCCTGCGCCCGATCACCGGCGTGCCACTGCGCGACACCGAGGTGGTACTCGGTGAGCGGGGTCGCGGGCGCGGTCTCCAGCATGTCCCGCCAGTGCGAGGCGACCAGCGTCTCGCCGGGCGGCCGGACCCGGCGCGGCTCGGGCAGAACACCGCTCCGCAGCAGCTCCGCCCAGGGCGCCTGCGCCTCGCCGAGCGTGGACTCCTCGAACGGCGTGCCCGGCAACTTCCAGTCCGTGCGCAGGACTTCGAGCGCGCCCCATCCGGAGCCGGTGGCGAGGATCTCGCCGGGTTCAGTGTCGGCATACGGCTTCCAGGCGGCGTAGGCGTCGTCGAACTCGGCGCGGGGCAGGGCGGTTTCGAGCCGCGCCTCGACGCCGTCCACGACGGTGGACCACTCCCCGTCGGCCTGCGCGTCGAGCGGTCCGTACGCCTCCAGCCAGGACACCTCGCTCTCCGGGTCCAGCCGTACATGCTCCAACTGCGTACGGGCCAGGCCCGCTTGGATCTCGCAGTAGCCACCGGTGCCCGGCTCGGTGAGCCACTCCTGCCAGCGCCGGCCACCACTGCCGGCGCCCCACACGAACAGCTTGCGCCCCCGCAGCACGTCGGTGGACGTCTGCACCAGCCCGTGCCCGTCGGCGTCGAGCGCGGCGATCCAGCGGCGCCGCCCGTCCGGCATCTCGTAGAAGTAGTCGGCGGCGTAAGGGCTGTTGAGGGGATACGTCCGGTCCACGTCGTCGTACGTCGGCACGGGCACCCGGCGCAGCCGCCGCTCGTACCCGAAGTGCCAGGCCTCCTCTGCCGGTGCGAGGACCCGGCGTTCTTCCGGTACGGCGATGTTGGACCACCAGTAGGTGGGCGCGGGCCACTCGTGCGGGTTGCGGATGCGGACGCCGACGTAGAGGAAGTCGGAGCCGTCGGGGAGCCAGAGGTCGACCTGGAAGGGGAGGTCGCGGAGGCGTTCCCACTCCCACAGGCGGAGCATCTCGCCGCCGTCGGGGGCGGGGACGCGGGCGGCGTGGAGGGCTGCGCAGGAGAGGGTGGTGTGGCCGGTGGCGCCGATGTTCCACTCGATGCCGCCGGAGAACCAGGCGCCGTTGAGGGCGAAGTTGGCGGGCTGCAACACCGGGTTGCGGTACAGGAGTTCACGGTCGGTGGGCTTGTGGACGAGGGAGGCGATGCGGCCGCCGAGGGCGGGGAGCACGGTGGCGCGGAGCCGGTCGTTCTCGATCACGAGGGCGTCGATGCGGCGGGGTGTGCGGTCTCTGTCGTAGCCGTCCCGGACGCGGGTCGGCAGCAGGCTGCGGAGGGGTTCGTAGCCGACCTGGCGGGCCATGTCGCGCGGGAGGTCCTCGCGGTCCCGGTCGTCTATGCGGTGTGCCTCGTCGAGCGGACGCAGTGGGGGCAGTGGGTTGTCGGGGCCCAACTCCACGGCGGGCAGCGTCAGTACCTCACGTCGGATCGTCGTCACGATCACCATGGAACCCGGCAACGGGTGCGGTGGCCAGGGGCATTGCCAGTCAGGATTCCGCAAAGACGGGGGCCCGCGGGGGGGCGGGCGGAAAAATCCGCGTGCGGTTGCCACTCCCCGACATACAGTCGGGCCGTTCGACGACATGGACCGAGGAGTGGAACGGCTGATGGGCGAGCAGCACACGTACCGGGTGATCGTCCGGGGCACTTGGGACGCGCTGACGGACGAGGCGCGGGAGCGGCTGCTGGCCGAGGCGGCGGAGCACGGGATGCTGAGCATGCGGTTCACCGAGGAGGGCTCGCTCAGTTACGAACCGGCACCGCTCAAGCACTTCTCGTGGCGGTATGTGGTGGTGTCGGACGCGGCCGACGGTGCCGAGATGGCGGCCGCGCTCGCGGAGGACCGCGCCGAGACCGCGCTGAAGGGCCTCGGCTACGGCTTCCGTGACCTGAAGTCGACGGTCACGGACCTCGACACGATGAAGGTCAACCGGAAGTCCGCATCTCGGCGGTGATCGCCCAGCGCTCGTGGTCCCGCCACGCGCCGTCGATGTAGATCATGTCCGGCGAGAAGCCTTCGAGCCGGAAACCGCAGCTGCGGGCCAGCGCGATCGAGGGCAGGTTGGTGGGCTGCACGTTGATTTCGAGCCGGTGCAGCCGCATCGGCCCGAAGGCGTGTCCCACCACGAGGTTCATCCCCTCGCGCATCAACCCGCGCCCGGCCGCGTGCGCGAAGGCGCCGTAGCCGAGCGCTCCGCACTGGAAGCCGCCCTCGACGATGTTGTTGATGTTGATGAACCCGGCGATGTCCCCGCCGTCCACCTCGCACACGAGGAACCCGGCCTTGGACGGATCCTGGATCAGCCGCCGCGCGTAGGCGGTGTACGCCTCCCCGCTGGCCGGCGGGAACAGCCACGGCTGATGCAGGTCCTTGCTCTCCCGGGCACGCGTGGTGAATTCGGCAGCGTCCTCGTACGTGAAGTGACGGATGCCCACGCGCGGGCTCTCGGCGAGATAACGGGATGCGGTGTGCGGCATCCCGTCACCTTAGTTCCGGGTCAGCGGCGCCGTCGCATGAAATACCACCCGCACAGGGCGCCGATGATCGCCGTACCCAGCAGGGCCATCCACAGAGGCATGGTGACCTCGGGGATCAGCAGGCGGATCTTCGTGGCGCGGGTGTTCTCGAAGATGAAGATCAGGGCCAGGACGGCGAGCAGCAGAACCGTGATCCGGGCGGGCGTCAGCACGCGTTCCCGCTGGCCGGTCCTGCCGCCGCTCTCGGTGGTCTTCGGGCTCATGTCTCCAGGGTGAGCCCGAATCCACCATTACGCACGGTGAAGGAGTGCCCCCGGGTGACTCACTGCCCGACGACGGGCAGCTCCAGCACCCCGGTGTCGTCCGGCGAGCTGACCACGGTGACCGGCTTGATCCCCCGGTTCCCGGTGTACGCGTCGTCGCTCGCCGCGATCACGAACTGGAGCCGGTGCCCCTTCGCGTACCGGTGCACGATCCCCGGCAGGCTGACCGTGAAGCTCTTCGTGACGTCCGGCACGCGGACAGGGGCGACCAACCTGTGGACAAGTGTCTTGCTGCCGTCGGGGGCGAGATCGTAGAGCTTGGCGAAGAGGACCAGGTTGTCGGCGGCGTCGGCGGAGTTCTGGGTGCGCTGCGCCTTCGGCGAGACGACCTTCAGCGTGGCCTTCGGGGCGCCGACGACGTCCGTGGTGCGGGTCAGGGGTTCGCTGGTCCACCCCAGGTACGTGCCCGCCGTGTCGTACGGCGCCGGGTCCGGCAGACCGATCGTCCCGCTCAGCGAGCTCTCCGAATGGCTGGTGGGGACAAGCCAGTTGGTGTAATCGCGGCTGCCGCGCGCCACCTTCGCCCGGTTGTCCACGAGCTTGCCGTCGCCGGAGAGGTAGAACTTCTCGTCGAGGGCGGGGAGTTGGCCAGCCGTGGCGTAGGTGTCGGCCGGGTCCGTGATCCAGTCGCGGTAGTACGCGAAGGCCGGTCCCGTGTTCGTGCTCTTCCGCTGGAGCAGGTACCGGTCGAACCAGGCCAGGATGCGCCTGCCGACATAGCTCGCCTCCAAGTCGCCCTGGCTCAGGTCGAGTTCACCGGCGGCGGGGTCGGTCATCCCGCCGCTGTGCCCCCACGACTGCCAGATCATCTTGGCGGTCGTCCCCTGCGCCTTCAGCGTCTTGTACGTCGCCGTCGCCTCGTTGAGGTTGAAGAGGGTGTCGGCCTGTCCCTGGACGAGGAGCGTCGGTGCCTTCACCCGGTTCAGATACGACGTGGGCGAGACGCTGTGCGCGTACGCGAGCAGGTCGGCCGTCGCCCTGGCCGGATAGCTTCCGGAGTTCAGGGTGCGGATTATGGCGCAGGCCCGGGTGACGAAGTGCAGGCAGCTGAGGGAGTTGATCCGGGTCGGGTCGAGGCTCGGGACGGTCAGGGGCTGGGTCTCGCCGGTGAGGTAGAAGCCGTTGGTCCACTGCCATTTGAAGGCGCCTGGAACGGTCCGACTCCCTTGGCCCACCGCGTTGTTGGGGTCGAGGGAGTACGCCAGGTCGTTCCAGGTGATCAGGGGGACGAGCGCGTCGACCCGGTGGTCCACGGCCGCCGTCGCCAGCTGGATGGCGCCGCCGTACGATCCGCCGATCATCCCGACGCGCGGGTCGCCCTTCGCGTCGAGGGTCACGAAGTCGGCCCTGGTCCCGTCGTCGGCGGCCCGTGTGCCGGCCAGGAAGTCGATCAGCCCGGACGCGGCCCTCCCGTCGATGTCGGGGTCGTCGAGCGAGACGAGACACCCGGACCTGCCGAAGCCGAGCCCGGAGTAGACCAGTCCGACATAGCCGCGCTGTGCGAAGGCCTTGCCGATGGCGTCGGTCGAGCCGTCCGACTTGCTGCCGCCGAAGCCGTTGGTCGCCAGTACGGCGGGCGCCGGGTGGGCGCGGTCGACACCCGCGGGCCGGTACAGATCGGCGTCGACCGTGCAGTCGTGGCCGCCCGCGGGGACGGTGAACTTCAGTGCGGTGACGGTGTATTGGCCGGCGGCCGCCGCGGGTCGGCCCAGGACAAGAGGTGCGGTGAGGGTGAGCGGGGCGGTGAGAGTGAGAGCCAGCGCGGCGCGGATTCCAGGCACACGACGGGACACAGAGACCTCCACACTGAGGACAACCCGGCTGAGGGAACAGCGACTTACCGACCGGTAGGTACCGGTCCACGCCCATGGTGTGACACGTGTCAGGCCAGGTCAATCACCGTGAAGGGTGTTTCTTGACAGGAATTCAACAAGCGATCCGGCGCAAGGGCGGCTAGCGCAGCGCGGGCTCGTCCAGCGTCAACGTGCCCGCGTCCGCGTCCAGTTCGGCGCTCACACCGAGCGGTATCGTCAGCGCCCCGTCGCCGTGCCCGAACCCGAACTCCTCGACGACGGGTACGCCCAGCCCGCCCAACCGGTCCGCGAGCACGGGGCGCAGTTTCTCGTACGGTCCGCAGCCGGCCCACGAGCCGAGCGCGATCCCTGCGACGCCGTCCAGCCAGCCGCTGCGCAGGAGTTGGGTCAGCATCCGGTCGATGCGGTACGCCAGTTCGCCGACGTCCTCGATCATCAGCAGCCCGCCGCGCGCACCGGCGGGCGCGTGCGGGGTGCCGAGGTCGGAGGTGAGCAGGCTCAGACAGCCGCCGAGGGTGACACCCCGGGCCCGCCCCGGGACCAGTGCGCCACCACCGGCCGGGACGGCGTGGATGGTCCGTACGGACTCCGGGTCGAAGAGGGTCGCCCTCAACTGCTCCTGTGTGCGGGCGTTCTTGATGAAGTCGGCGCCGGCCGCGGCGGGCCCGTACAGGGTGACGAGGCCCAGCCGGGCGGCGAACGCCTGGTGCAGCACGGTGGGGTCGCTGAAGCCGACGAACACCTTCGGCCCGGCGGCGCGCATCGCCTCCCAGTCGAGGAGATCGACGATGCGTTGCACGCCGTAGCCGCCGCGGGCGCACAGCACGGCGGCCACGGACGGGTCGCACCAGGCGTTCTGCAGATCGGCCGCGCGGTCGGTGTCCGCGCCCGCCAGATAACCCAACTCGCCGTGCCGGTCCCGGACATGGGGTGCCACGACCGGGTCGAGGTCCCAGCCGCGCAGGATGTCGAGGCCCGCCTCCAGCCGTTCCTCGGACACCGGTCCGCTGGGTGCGACGACGGCCACGCGGGCGCCGGGGGCGAGTCGGAACGGGCGGACGAGCGGGGTCACTTGGCGAACTCCAGGGTAGGGACGCCGGGAGGGTCGATGCCGAAGACCTGCGCGTACAGGGAGAGTTCGGCCTCCAGGGCGCGGATCATGGTGTCGGCGCGGCGGAAGCCGTGGCCCTCGCCCTCGAACGCGAGGTAGGCGTGCGGTACTTGGCGTCCGCGCATCCGCTCCAGGAAGCGTTCGCACTGGACGGGCGGGCAGATCACGTCGGCGAGGCCCTGCAGCAGCAGGAAGGGCGCTGTGACGCGGTCCGCGTGCTCGACGGGCGAGCGTTCGGCGTAGCGGGCGGGTACCTCGGCGAGCGGGCCGACCAGGGTCTCCAGGTACCGGGACTCGAAGTCGTGGGTCTCCCCCGAGGCCCAGTTGGCCAGGTCGAGGACCGGATAGATGATGGTGCCGCAGGCGTAGACGTCGGTCGTCACGAGGGACGCGGCGCTGGTCCAGCCGCCCGCGCTGCCGCCTCGGACGGCGAGCCGGGCGCGGTCGGCGGTGCCCTCGTCGGCGAGGGCCAGGGCGACGGCCGCGCAGTCCTCGACGTCGACGACACCCCACTGCTCGCGCAGCCGGTTGCGGTACTCCCTGCCGTGCCCGGTCGAACCGCCGTAGTTGACCTCGGCGACACCGATGCCGCGCGAGGTGAAGTAGGCGATCTCCAGGTCGAGGACGAGCGGTGCCCGGCTGGTGGGTCCGCCGTGCGCCCAGATGACGTACGGCGGCAGTTGGTCGCCCGGCGCGGCCCAACTCGGGCTGTGCGGCGGGTAGATGTGGGCGTGGATCTCGCGTCCGGCGGGGCCGGTGAAGGTGCGGATCTGCGGTTCGGGGTAGTGGGCGGGGTCCACGGGGTCGTCGTGGGCGGCACCGATCACCCGCGCTCTGCCGGTGCGGGTGTCGAGTTCGACGACCTCGTAGGCGCTGCGCGGGCTGGCCCCGACGCCGACGATCCGCTCGCCGTTCACCGCGAGGGTGGAGGCGAACTCGGTCCAGGGTCCGGCCGCGTCGACGACCTCGCCGGTCTCCGGGTCCAACACGCCGAGCAGGGTGGCGCCCCGGCCGTGCACGACGGCGATCGGCCCGCTCTCCAGGGGGGCGAACCAGCGCTGGCCGAGCTTCCACAGCGGCCCGCCGAACTCCTCCTCGCGGGCGCACAGCGGCCGGTGGTCACGGTAGAGGTTCCACCAGCCGGTGCGGTCGCTGGCGTAGAGCAGGGATCCGTCGAAGCCCCAGTCGACCTGCGCGATCGACTCCTCGGGACCGCCGGCGACGGTCCGCGGCTCCCCGAACGTGCCGTCGTCCGCGACCTCGGCGAGCAGCAGCTCCGTGCCGTCCCACGGCATCCGGGGGTGGTCCCAGGCGAGCCAGGCCGCCCGCCGCCCGTCGGGCGAGACGCGCGGCCCGGACACGAACCGGTGCCGGTCGTCGGTGAGTTCGCGTACGGCGTCCCGGTCCTCGGCGGCGGATCCGTCCAGCGGTACGGCCGCGAGCACGCGCCGCACGTCACCGGGGGCCTCGCCGGTGAACTCCTCCAGCACGCACCACACTTCCCCCAGATCCAGGCGCAACTGCGGTTCCACCCAGCGCAGTCCGCCGCCCACCTGCGACACGGGGGTGAGCGGGCTCGGCTCGCTCCCGGGGTCGTAGCGATAGAGGCGCTGGTCGGTGAAGTTCACGAAGACCACGAGGGGTTGACCGTCCTGGACCGTTCCAGCCCAGGGCAGGCCGCCGTACTCGATGACCCTGCTGCGGACGTTCCACGGGGCGGGCAGCACCGACTCCTCGGAACCGTCCACGTGACGGCGGACCAGGGTGCGGCGGCCGCCCTCGGTGGGCCGGGGTTCGGTCCACCAGGCCTCGTCGCCGACGAAACCGACGTACTCGGGGTGTCCGTCGTGCGCGGCGGCGAGGGCCGCGTCGATGGGCGAGGGCCACGAGCCGTACGCCGACGTCCGCATGTTCTCCCCCACTTGCTAGGCCGTCCTCAGGAAGCGGTCCAGGACACGGACGCCGAAGTGCAGTGCCTCGACAGGGACCCGTTCGTCGACTCCGTGGAACAGCGCCTGGTAGTCGAAGCCCTCGGGGAGCTTCAGCGGTGCGAAGCCGTAGCCGGTGATGCCGAGGCGCGAGAACTGTTTGGCGTCCGTGCCGCCCGACATGCAGTACGGGACCACGTGTCCCTCGGGGGCGAACTCCTCGACGGCTGCCCGCATCTGAGCGTATGTCAGGGAGTCGACCGGTGCCTGGAGGGCCACTTCGCGATGGTGGAACTCCCAGTCGACGTCCGGTCCGGTGAGCCGGTCCAAGGTGGTGCGGAACTCGTCCTCGCAGCCCGGGAGATAGCGTCCGTCGACGTAGGCCACGGCCTCGCCCGGGATCACGTTGACCTTGTAACCGGCGTTCAGCATGGTCGGGTTGGCGCTGTTGCGGACGGTGGGCTCGACGAGCTTCGCCGCCGGGCCGAGCTTGGTGAGAAGTCCGTCGACGTCGTCGAGGTCGGCGTCGATGCCGTACAGGGCGCCGAGTTCGGTGAGGGCCGCGCGGACGGTCGGGGTGAGCCGTAGCGGCCACTCATGCTCGCCGATGCGGGTGATCGCGGCGGCGAGGCGCGTGACGGCGTTCTCGTGGTTGACCTTGGAGCCGTGGCCCGCGCGGCCGTGCGCGGTCAACTTCAGCCAGCCGGTGCCGCGTTCGCCGGCGGCGATGGGGTAGATCTCCCGGCCGGTGCCATCGTGGAAGGTGAACGCGCCTGATTCGCTGATGCCTTCGGTGCAGCCCTCGAAGAGCCCGGGGTGCTGGTCGGCGAGGAATCCGGAGCCGTCCTCGGCGCTCGCCTCCTCGTCGGCGGTGAACGCGATGACGAGGTCACGTCGCGGCCGTACGCCCAGCCTGGCCCAGGCGCGGACGACGGCGAGGATCATCGCGTCCATGTTCTTCATGTCGACCGCGCCGCGCCCCCAGACGACGCCGTCGCGGATCTCCCCGGAGAAGGGGTGCACGCTCCACTCGTCCGCCTGCGCGGGCACGACGTCCAGGTGACCGTGGACGAGCAGGGCGTCCGCCGAGGGGTCGGTGCCCTCGATGCGGGCGACGACGTTGGTGCGGCCCTTGGAGCGTTCCAAGAGGGTGGGTTCGAGCCCCGCACCGGCCAGTTGCCCGGCCGCGTACTCGGCCGCGGGTCTCTCCTGGCAGTCGCCGCCGCCCCGGTTGGTCGTGTCGATGCGGATCAGGTCCGAGGTGAACGTCACGACCTCGTCCAGGGCCCGCTCGTCGATGTCAGCCATACTGCTCCTCCACCGCGGCCGAGACGATCGTAGTGACCGCCTTGAAGGTCCGGATGCCCTCGTACATGGTGTCGTGGGTGTACGCCACCTTCCGCTCCCCGACCCGTGCGACTCCGGGGACCACGGTGGCGGCCATCGCGAGGTGTTCGGCGTCGAATTCGAGGGCGACGGTGAACGGGCCGCCCCGCACCGGTTCCTGACGGACCGCCAGTTTCGCCGCCTCCTTCGCCGCCTCGCGGATGTCGGCGGCCGTCCTGGCCGGCGTGCGGCACACGGCCGCGTACCGCGACACGTGGTCCTTGACGGCCACCTTCAGCGCCTCGGGCGCGTACCCGAGGGCGTCCTCGCAGGCCACGTCGTCACCCGTGACCAGGACGACCGGTACCCCGTACTCGGCGACGACATGCGCGTTGAGGAGTCCCTCGCTCGCGCGGACGTCGTTCAGCCACACGCCGGTGATCGAGTTCGCGAGGTAGGTGTGGGCGAGGACGCCCTCCATGCCGGCGCCCGCGTGATAGCCGACGAAGGCGATGCCGTCGACGTCGCCGTGCTGCACGCCCTCCACCATGGAGAGGGACTTGTGGCGTCCGGTGAGCATCTCGGTCCGCTCGTCGAGCCGTTCGAGCAGCAGGTTGCGCATCGTCCAGTGGGCCTCGTTGACGAGCACCTCGTCGGCGCCGCCGTCGTAGAAACCGAGGACGGCCGCGTTCACGTCCGAGGTGAACATCGAACGGCACCGCTCCCACTGCGGTGTCCCCGGCAACACGTCGGCCGGCCAGGTGACGCCGGTCGCACCCTCCATGTCGGCGCTGATGAGGATCTTCATGGGGCCTCACGTTACGCGTCGACGAGGAATCCGCCAGGAAGAAGCGGCGCGGAATTCAACGACATTGGATCGCGCAAGAGTTTGCGCGACTTGCGTTCACTTTCGTCCAGTAGACGCAAGCGCACGCAAGCCAACTCCCGTATAACTCCAGGGCGATGAGTGCTTCTGGTGAATATTGCGCTGTTCCAGCTGTAGACCCGCTCACCTCGCTCTGTAATATTTCGATGAAACAACGCAAAAAGCCGCCTCTCAGGGGCAGCACGTACCTCGTCACCTCGCACCTTTCTGCTCCTGCACCACTCCCTCCGCCAGGAACGAGCCGCCCTCGCCGCCCCCACCGGCGCGCGAGCCTCCGCAGGAAGTGACCCGTATGACTCGACCGACCCGACACAAGCAGAGATCCCCCAGACGGCGCGCAGCCGTCGCCGTGCTCGCCTCCGCCGTGATGGTGCTGGGCCTGCCCGCCGTCGGCGCGCACGCGGCCGGAGGTCCCAACGTCGCCGCGGACGCGAAGACCACCGCGGGCAGCACCCGCGGCGCGCACAAGGCCACCAACATCACCGACGGCGACACCGACACCTACTGGCAGGCCGGGAAGAAGTCGGCCCAGTGGGTGCAGACCGACCTCGGAAAGAGCGAGCGCGTCCGGCAGGTCGTGCTGCGGCTGCCCGAGGGCTGGCAGACCCGCAAGCAGACGCTGGCGCTCCAGGGCAGCGACGACGGCACGAGCTTCGCGACACTCAAGTCGTCGGGGCAGTACGTCTTCAGCCCGGGTGACGACAACACCGTGAAGATCTCGGTGCCTTCGACCCTCGCCCGGTACGTGCGGGCCGACTTCAGCGCCAACTCGGTCGCGGGTACGGCCCAGTTGGCCGAGATGCAGGTCCTCACGGCCACCGCCGAGACCGCCAACCTCGCCCAGGGCAAGCCCTTCAGCGAGAGCGGGCACACCGATGTCTACCCCGCGGCCAACGCCGGTGACGGCAACCGGGACACCTACTGGGAGAGCACGAACAACGCGTTCCCGCAGTGGCTCCAGGTCGACCTCGGCTCGTCGGTCAAGGTCAACCAGGTGACGTTGCGGCTGCCGAGCAGCTGGCCGAGCCGTAACCAGACGCTCAAGATCCAGGGTTCGACCGACAACCAGAACTTCACCGACCTGACGGCCTCGAAGGCGTACACCTTCGACAGCTCCACCGACCAGTCGACGACCATCTCCTTCGACGCGACGACCACGCGGTACGTCCGGGTGCTGATCACGGCGAACACCGGCTGGCCCGCCGGGCAGGTGTCCGAGCTGGAGGTCTACGGACCGGCGACCGGTGACACTCAGGCGCCCACCGCGCCGACGAACCTGAGCTACACCGAACCGGCCACCGGGCAGATCGAGTTGAACTGGGCCGCGGCCACCGACGACACGGCCGTGACCGGCTACGACATCTACGCCAACGGGCAGTTGAGGTCGAGCGTCGCCGGGAACGTCCTGACGTACACGGACACCCAGCCGGCCGGCAGCGACATCACGTACTTCGTGCGGGCCAAGGACGCGGCGGGCAACGTCTCCGCCAACAGCAACAGCGTCACCCGCAAGGGCTCGACCGGCGACACCCAGGCACCCACCGCGCCGGGCAACCTCGCCTACACGCAGTCGGGCAGCGACGTGAAGCTGACCTGGCAGGCGTCGAGCGACAACGTCCAGGTCACCGGTTACGACATCTACGCGAACGACCAGGTGGTCAAGTCCGTTGCAGGGGACGTGACTTCGTACACCGACACCCCGTCGGCGACGGCCACGGTCACCTACTACGTGAAGGCCAAGGACGCCGCCGGGAACGTGTCGGTGGCGAGCAACAGCGTCACCCGAGCCGGTAACGGTGCGGGCTCCGACCTCGCGCAGGGCAAGCCCATCGAGGCCTCCTCGTACACCTTCACCTATGTCGCCGCGAACGCCAACGACGGTCAGATAGCCACCTATTGGGAGAGCGGCGGCGGTGCCTACCCGGCCACCCTCACCACCAAGCTGGGCGCCAACGCCGACCTCAGTCAGGTCGTCGTGAAGCTGAACCCCGACCCCGCATGGTCCACGCGCACGCAGAACATCCAGGTGCTCGGACGCGACCAGGACGCAACCGCGTTCACGAGTCTCGTCGCAGCGAAGGACTACGTCTTCAACCCGTCGAGCGGCAACACGGTGACCATCCCGGTCTCCGGTGCCGCCGCCGACATCCAGCTCAAGTTCGCCTCCAACACCGGTGCCCCGGGCGGGCAGGTCGCCGAGTTCCAGGTGATCGGCACCCCGGCCGCCAACCCCGACCTCAAGGTCACCGGCATCACCCACACGCCCGCGGCCCCGGTCGAGTCGGACGCCATCAGCCTGACGGCGACGGTCACCAACAGCGGCAGCAAGGCGTCCAAGGCCACCGACCTGAACTTCACGCTCGGCGGCACGAAGGCGGCCACGGCGGACGTCCCGGTGCTCGCGGCGGGCGCGTCGACGACGGTCACGGCGAGCATCGGCACGCGGGACGCGGGGAGTTACCCGCTCGGCGCCGAGGTGGACCCGTCCAACAAGGTCATCGAGCAGAACGAGGGCAACAACGTCTACACCGCTCCCGACGCCCTCGTCGTCAAGCCGGTCTCCAGCTCCGACCTGGTCGCCGCGCCGGTCGCATGGACCCCGTCGAGCGCCTCGGCGGGCGACAACGTCACGTTCACCGTGGCGATCAAGAACCAGGGGACGGTCGACTCGGCCGCCGGCTCCCACGGCGTCACGCTGACGCTCCTGGACGCCAATGGCGCCACCGTGAAGACACTCACCGGCTCCTACAGCGGCACCATCGCCGCCGGCCAGACGACCGCACCCGTCAGCCTCGGCTCCTGGACGGCCGTCAACGGCAAGTTCACCGTCAAGACGGTCATCGCCGACGACACGAACGAACTCCCGGTCAAGCGGACCAACAACACCACCACACAACCCCTGTTCGTCGGCCGCGGCGCCGACATGCCCTACGACATGTACGAGGCCGAGGACGGCACAGTGGGCGGCGGCGCCCAGGTCGTCGGACCGAACCGCACCATCGGCGACATCGCCGGGGAGGCGAGCGGCCGCAAGGCGGTGACCCTCAACTCGACCGGCCAGTACGTCGAATGGACCACCCGCGCGTCGACCAACACCCTGGTGACCCGCTTCTCCATCCCCGACGGCACCGACACCACGCTCGACGTCTACGTCGACGGCCAGTTCCTCAAGGCCATCGACCTCACCTCCAAGTACGCCTGGCTGTACGGCGCCGAGACCGCGCCCGGCAACTCGCCGAGTGCCGGTGCCCAGCGCCACATCTACGACGAGGCGAATCTCCTGCTGGGCAGGACAGTTCCGGCCGGTTCCAAGATCCGACTCCAGAAGGACGCGGCCAACACGTCGCCCACGTACGCCATCGACTTCATCAACACCGAGCAGGCGACGGCGACTCCGAACCCGGACCCGGCCGCCTACGTGGTCCCGGCCGGCTTCGCGCAGCAGGACGTGCAGAACGCGCTCGACACGGTCCGTATGGACACCACGGGCAAGCTCGTCGGCGTCTATCTGCCCGCCGGTGACTACGAGACCTCCAGCAAGCTGCAGGTCTACGGCAAGGCGGTCAAGGTCGTAGGAGCCGGGTCGTGGTTCACCCGCTTCCACGCCCCCGCCTCGCAGGAGAACACCGACGTCGGCATCCGGGCCGAGGCCACCGCGAACGGTTCGTCGTTCACCGGCTTCGCCTACTTCGGGAACTACACGTCCCGAATCGACGGTCCCGGCAAGGTATTCGACTTCTCCAACGTCTCCAACATCACCATCGACGACATCTGGGTCGAGCACATGGTGTGCATGTACTGGGGCGCCAACACCGACAGCATGACCATCAAGAACTCCCGCATCCGTGACACGTTCGCCGACGGCATCAACATGACGAACGGCTCCACGGACAACCACGTCGTCAACAACGACGCCCGGGCCACGGGCGACGACAGCTTCGCGCTCTTCTCGGCGATCGACGCGGGCGGTTCCGACGAGAAGAACAACCTCTACGAGAACCTGACGTCGACGCTCACCTGGCGTGCGGCCGGTATCGCGGTCTACGGCGGCTTCGACAACACCTTCCGCAACATCAGGGTCGCCGACACCTTGGTCTACTCCGGCATCACGATCTCCTCGCTGGACTTCGGCTACCCGATGAACGGCTTCGGGACCGATCCGACGACGATCGAGAACGTCTCCCTGGACAGAACGGGCGGCCACTTCTGGGGCTCCCAGGTCTTCCCGGCCATCTGGGCGTTCTCGGCCTCGAAGGTCTTCCAGGGCATCCGGGTCAACGACGTGGACATCGACAACTCCACCTACGGCGGAGTGATGTTCCAGACCAACTACGTAGGCGGACAAGCCCAGTTCCCGGTGAAGGACACGATCTTCACCGACATCTCCATCACCAACTCCAAGAAGAGCGGAGACGCGTTCGACGCCAAGTCCGGGTGGGGCATCTGGGCCAACGAGCTGCCCGAACCCGGTCAGGGACCCGCCGTGGGTTCGGCGACCTTCGTCAACCTGCGGATGAGCGGCAACGCGCAGGACATCCGCAACACCACGTCCACCTTCACGATCAACGTGCAGTAACTCCCGCCAGGAGAAGCTGAAGCGGGGCCGCCCTTCCTGACGAGGGCGGCCCCGTTTCGCGATGTGTCCGTAGCACCTACCAGCCGACGGCGACCAGGAGCCACTGCGGGTTGGCGTGCGAGATGAACGAGGACTGGCCTGCGACATCGTCGTAGGGGAAGCCGTAGGCAAGCTGGTTGATGGCGTTGTCGTGCCAGAACTTGGCGTAGTAGTTCGCGGGCGCCGCCTTGTAGAACTGCGCCGGGTCGGACTGCTGCGACGCCGGCAGGGTCGCCACATGGCGGTTGAGGGCGGCGCACATGTTGGGATCGGCGGCCAGCGAGCCGGCACAGCCGAAGATGTCGGAGGTGGCCGCGTTCACGCCGACCGACTGGGCGTACGACGTGAAGTAGCCGGCGTTGGCGCCGCCCGCGCGGAAGCTCGGGTCGCTGCCGGGCGCGATGATCCGGTACGGCGCCTGCGTCTGCGCCAGCACCTTGAACTGGGTCGGCACCGCGTCGGTGAACCGCTGGAAGGTGGTGGCGCGGTCCTCGGCGAAGGTCGCCCGGTTCTCGCCGACCTCGGTGTCGTAACCGTCCTTGCTGTGCAGGCGCATGGCGAGCTTGAGCCCGAAGGCGTCGACGCGGGTGGTGTTGCCGTTGAAGACGTTGCCGCCGACCGTGAACTCGATGAAGTCGTAGTAGGAGCTGGTGGGTGAGCCCAGGTAGAAGTACATGCGGCCCGCGGAGTTGGCGGGCATGTCGAGGTAGGGCTGCTCGGCGATGGAGTGCGTCTGACCGTTGAAGCTCCAATACACCTGGCTGTCCGGGTACTTGCCGTTGGTGCGGTTGAGGATCTTCACCTCCACGGCGTTGTTGGCCGCGGGGATGTCACTGGTGCTGCCCCAGAAGTCGTCGGGCGGGGTGGTGCTTCCGGGGCCGTAGACCTGGAACTCCCAGAGGGAGTAGCCCCATTGGGTGGCCCGGGCGGTGCCGTACAGGCGGACGTAACGGCCGCTGCCGGTGACGGTCAGGTTCTGGGTGCCGCCGGTGGCCGTCGTGGTGGAGTAGACCGTGGTCCAGGTGGTCGCGTCGGTCGAGGTCTGGATCTGGTAGCCGGTGGCGTACGCGGCCTCCCAGTTGAGCGAGACGCGGGTGATCTGCTGGACCGTTCCAAGGTCCACCTGAAGCCACTGCGGGTCGGCGAAGGCGGAGGACCAGCGGGTGCCGGTGTTCCCGTCGACGGCCGCGCTCGCGGGGAAGGACGCGCTCTCGGTCGAGGACGCGGTGGCGGGCCGTCCCTGGGACAGCAACTGGTCGGCGGCGCGGGCGGGTGAGGGGCTCAGGGCGGCGAAGAAGGCGACGATCAGGACGACGGCCAGACCGAGAGCCGTACGGGAGCGCAGGGCTCCGGTCGGAGGTCTGGCGGATATGCCGGCGGGTGTCTGCATGGGGGGTCTCCTCAGCGGGGTTGGGAGCGCTCTCCCCGGGTTGTAGTCCCGCCCTTGCCCGTCGTCAACAACTGAAGCCGAATCAACGGCAGTTCGTCGCTGAGGCCGCTCATGGCGGAGCATCCGTTCAGAACCCAACCGCAGGACTCGCTCCAACCCGCCCCTTCCCTCCATCACTTGACGCGTCCGGTACGGACCTTTCCGCAGGTGGCAGAGTGGTCACCGGAAGATCGCACGCACGGCGAGAACAGCCTTGGGAGAGAAGTCCGTTGAACTCCGGCACCACGGTCCCCGACAGCTACTACGAGCGCATCGACGAGCACCGCTACAAGCCCACCGCCCACGCGGGCGGCGCCTGGGACCCGGACGAGCTGCACTTCAGCCCGCTCGGCGGGCTCGTCGTCCACGCCATCGAGCGCCGGTTGGCGCGGCGGCCGGGCGGCGACGGGCTCGTCATGGCGCGGATCAGTTACGACATCCTGGGCCGGCTCGCCCTCGACGAGTGCGAGATCCGGGTGGAGGTCGTCCGCCCCGGCCGCACGATCGAGCTGGTCGAGGCCGTGGTGCTGGTCGCCGACCGGCCGGTGGTGCGGGCCCGGGCCTGGTTCCTCGCCGCGATTGACACCACCGCCGTCGCGGGCGGCCCCGACGAACGGCTCACCCCTCCCGAGGAGTTGGCCCCCTGGGAGATGAGCGCGCTGTGGCCCGGCGGATACATCGCCTCCGTGGACGTACGGCCGCTCGCGCCACCCCGGCCGGGCCGCACGACCGCCTGGATCTCCACCCGGCACGCCCTCGTCGCCGGTGAGCCCAGCAGCCCTCTCGCGTCCTATCTCGCGCTCGTCGACACCGCGAACGGCATCGCCGTACGACAGCCGCCGACCGCCTGGATCTACCCGAACGTCGACCTGACCGTCCACCTGCACCGCCAACCCGTGGGCGACTGGACCGGGTTGGACACGACGGTCACCTTCGGGCCCACCGGACAGGGTCTGACGAGCACTGTTCTGCACGACGTCGACGGCCCGGTCGGACACGCGCTGCAGATGCTCACCGTGCGGCCCGCGCCGGAGCGTTGACCGCGCTCGTGATCAATACGGCTATCGCGCGGTCCAGCCGCCGTCCACCGTGAGCGTGGTGCCGGTGACGAAACGGGACGCGTCGGAGGCGAGGAACACCGCGGCTCCCCCGAGTTCCGAGACATCGCCGACGCGGCCCAACGGCGTGCTGTCGACGATGCGTTCGCCCCAGCGGCTGGCCAGCAGGCCGGAGCTGAGGTCGGTGTGGAAGTAGCCGGGCGCGAGGGCGTTGACGCGCACCCCGCGGTCGGCCCATTCCACGGCGAGGGACTTGGTGAGGGCCTCGACCCCGCCCTTGCTGGCGGCGTAGGCGGCGATCCGCTCGAAGCCGGTGCGGGCGTGCACCGAGGAGACGTTGACGATCGAGCCGGAACGCTGCTCCAGCATCACCTTGCCCGCCTCGCGGCAGCAGTAGAAGGTGCCTTGGAGGTTGACGTCGAGGACCTGTCGCCAGTCCTCGTCGGTGACGCGCTCGCTGCGGGTGAAGTGAGGGCTCGTACCGGCGCAGTTGACCATCGCGTCGAGGCGGCCGGTGTCGTCGGTGATGCGCTCGACGATGGTCCGTACGGCGGCAGAGTCGGCGACCGAGCCGGGCAGGACCAGCACCTTGCCGCCGTGGGGGGCGAGTTCGGCCTCCAGACTCTCAAGATCCGCTGCGGTACGGGCCGTTGCCGCCACGGTGGCGCCCGCCTGGGACAGGGCGACGGCCACCGCCCGGCCCAGTCCCTTCCCCGCACCCGTGACCCACACCGTCCGCCCGTCGAGCCGAAGTTGGGCATTCACGTCGTTCACGGCGGTCACGTCAGTCACGTCGGTCATGGCTCAGCCCTCCGCGGGGATGTCGCGCAGGGTGCGCTTGAGGACCTTGCCGGACGGGGTGCGGGGCAGCTCGTCGACGATGTCGAAGCGGGCCGGCACCTTGAACTTGGCGAGGCGGGTCCGGCAGAACTCCCGCAGCTCCTCCGCGCCGGCGTCCTCGCCGGGCCTGAACACCACGAACGCACGCGGGACTTCGCCCCAGCGGGGGTGGCTCAGCCCGACCACGGCGGCCTCCAGGACGGCCGGGTGCTCGTACAGCACCCGCTCCACCTCGGGCGTGGCGATGTTCTCGCCGCCGGAGACGATCATGTCCTTCTTGCGGTCGTCTATGAAGAGGAAGCCGTCCTCGTCGACGTGCCCGATGTCGCCGGTGTGGAACCAGCCGTCCCGGAGAGCCGCCGCCGTGGCCTTCTCGTCCCGCCAGTACCCGGCGAAGACCTTCGGTCCGCGCAGCGTGATCTCGCCCAGCTCACCGGCCGGAACCTCGACGCCCGTGTCGTCGACGATCCGCACGCGCGTGTGCGGGACGGGGCGGCCCACCGAGCCCAGCTTGGTCAGCGCGTGCTCGCGGTCGAGGAAGGTGTCGCCGGAGACGGTCTCGGTCAGGCCGTAGGCGTCGGCGAACCAGGCGTTGGGGAACGCGGTCATGACGCGCCGCAGCACCGGTTCGGGGGTCTTCTCGCCGCCGCCGAGGATGAAGCGCACCGAGCTGGTGTCGTACTCCTCGCGGTCGGGGACCTCCAGGACCGCGTTGACCATGGCGGGCGCCAGCCACACATTGGTGACCCGGTGCTTCTCGATCGCGTGCAGGACGCCCTGCGGGTCGAACTTCCGCTGGAGTACGACACTGCCGCCCGCGTGGAGGACCCCGAGGGCCGGCATGTCCAGGCCGCCGACGTGGTAGAGCGGGCCGCAGACCAGCGTGGTGTCCGCCGCCGTCAGACCGAAGTGGACGATGTGGGCGAGGTTCTTGGCCTGGAGGTTTCCGTAGGTGATGCGGACGCCCTTGGGGCGTGAGGTGGTGCCGGAGGTGTACATGAGCCGCTGGAGGTCGTCGAGCTCGACGTCCACGGGCTCCACCCGCTCCCCCTTGTGCCGGGCCAGCAACTCCTCGTAGTCGGTCCACGGCTCCTCGGGCGGCTCGCCCCCGCCGATCAGGATCCGGTGCTCCAGGTCCGTCAGACAGCCGGCGCTGCGTTCCACCGCCCGCACGAACTCCGGCTCGGTGACGATCACCTTGGCCTGGGCGTGCCCGAGGATGTACTGCCACTCCTCTTCCGAGAGGCGGTAGTTGAGCGGCAGGAAGACCGCGCCGAGCCGGTTGGCCGCGTGGACCAGCTCCAGGAACTCCGGCTGGTTGTAGAGCAGCAGACCGACGACATCACCGCGTCCGACGCCCAGCTCGGCCAGACCGGCCGCCAACTGGTTCACCCGCTCGTGCAGGTGACGGACCGTCAGACAACGCTCGTCCTGGACGACGGCGACGGCGTCCGGCCGCTGCGCCAGGTGGTAATCGAGGATGCTCGCGAAATTGTGCACGGCTCACTCTCGCTCTGTGGTGTTCGGCACTGAACACGGCTCGACCACGGCTCATGGGGCATACCGGATCCCGACCGGTCGGTTGCCCACTCACATGATTTAGTGTACCCCTTGGTCTATAAAACCAATGAGCCGCACTTTACGACGGCACGTGCGCATCGACAACCGTCCGAGCGCACGCGACGCCGCTTCCGCCGACGAGGAGGGTCTTCGTGCCACGCATCCGGCTCGACACCGACGGACCGGTCGTCACGGTCCGCCTCGACAACCCGCCGATGAACGCCTTCGACTCCCTGCAACGCGAGGAGCTGGCCACCTGCGTACGCGGGCTGGCCGACTCCCCCGCCGTACGGGCCGTGGTGCTCTACGGCGGCGAACGGCTCTTCGCCGCCGGCGCCGACATCAAGGCCCTCGCCGCGATGGGCCCGGAGGAGATCCGCGGCTGGAACCGCGCGCTGCAACGCACCTTCGACGAGGTCGCCCGCCTGCCCATGCCGGTGATCGCGGCGGTCACCGGCTACGCCCTGGGCGGCGGCATGGAACTGGCCCTCGCCGCGGACTACCGGGTGGCCGCAGAGGACGCGGTCCTCGGCCAGCCGGAGGTGCAGCTCGGCATCATGCCGGGCTCGGGCGGCACCCAGCGGCTCGCCCGGCTGATCGGCCCGTCCCGCGCGAAGAACCTGTTGATGACCGGCCGCAGAGTGAAGGCAGAGGAGGCGCTACGCCTGGGCCTGGTGGACGAGGTGGTCCCCACGGGCTCCACCCTGGAGGCCGCCCTGACCTACGCCCGCCGACTGTCCGAGGGCCCACCGGCAGCCCTGGAGGCCATCAAAGAGGCCGTGGACCACGGCACGGACGCGAGCATGGCGGCCGGCCTGGCCCTCGAACGCGCCCTGTTCACAGGGGTGTTCGGCACGGAGGACGCAACGGCGGGCCTCCACGAGTTCCTGAACCGCAGGACACCTGAGGTACGCGGGGCCGAATCGCCGGGCGGCTCCGCCGCGGGGCGCGACCAGCCCTCACAGACCCGCACCCGACGCACGACCTGAAAGGGGTGGACAAACATGGAGGCACTCGTCTGGCACGGTGCACAGGATCTCCGTTTCGAAGAGGTGGCCGAACCCCCTGACCCCGCCCCGCACGAGGCCGTCATAGAAGTCTCCTGGTGCGGAGTCTGCGGCACGGACCTGCACGAGTTCCTCGAAGGCCCCCATATGATCCGCGAGGCCCCGCACCCCCTCACGGGAGCCGAACCGCCCCTCGCCCTCGGCCATGAACTCAGCGGCACAGTAGTCGCGTTGGGCGCGGACGCACCCGGCATCACCGTCGGAGACCGCGTCACCGCGGACCCGGTGTGGCGCTGCGGCGTGTGCTTCTGGTGCACGCGCGGGGAGTACCACATCTGCCCCAAGAGCGGTTCCGTGGGCCTCGCTTCACCCGGCGGCTTCGCGGAACGCGTCACCGTGCCGCTGGCCGGCCTGACCCGCCTCCCGGACAACGTCAGTGACGAACTGGCCGCCGTGGCCGAGCCGTTGGCGGTCGGGCTGCACGCCGTGACCCGGGCCGGGGTCAAGCCGGGCGACAACGTTCTCGTGGTCGGCGGCGGCCCGATCGGCGTCGCCGTGGTCCTCGCGGCCCGGATCGCGGGCGCCGCAGGGCTGTTCGTCAGCGAACCCCTCGCAGGCCGCCGCGAGATGCTGCTCGGCATCGGCGTCACCGAGGCCTTCGACCCGCGCGCGACGGACGTACGGCGTGAGGTGTTCGTGCGGACCGGCCGGATCGGCCCGGACGTCGTCATCGACGCGACCGGCGTGCCCGCGCTCGCGGGGCAGGCCGTGTCGATCGTGCGGCGCGGCGGACGGGTCGTGCTGGCCGGGGTCGGGCACGGCAGTGTCGAGTTCGACATGGGCCAACTCGTGTTCTACGAGCGGTCGGTGGTCGGCACGCTCGGCTACAACTTCGACATCCCGCGCGTGATCGATCTGATGAGCACCGGGCGCCTGGACGCCTCCGCCCTGATCACCGGCCGTTTTCCGCTCTCGGGAGGAGCCGGTGTCTTCGAGGACCTGGCCGCCGACCGGGCCAAGCACCTGAAGGTGCTGCTGACCCCGAAGGGACTGTGACATGGACTTCGACCTGCCCGAGGAGACCCTCGCTCTCCAGGACATGGTCCGCGAGTTCGCGGCCAACGAGATCACGCCCCACGCGGCCGAGTGGTCCGAGAACGAGATCTTCCCCACCAAGGTCTTCACCAAGCTCGGCGAACTCGGCCTGATGGGCATGCTCGTGCCGGAGGAGTACGGCGGGGCGGGCTCGGACACCGTCACCTATGTCGCGGTGATGGAGGAACTCGGCGCCGCCGACCAGTCGGTGGCCTCCTCGTGGAACGCGCACTCGACCATCGGCACCCTGCCGTTGCTCGCGTACGGCACCGAGGAGCAGAAGCGGCGCTGGCTGACCCCGCTGGCCAAGGGCGAAGCGCTCGGCGCGTTCGGGCTGACGGAGCCGGACGCCGGCTCCGACGCGGCCGGCATCGCGACCACCGCCCGCCGCGCGGACGGGGGTTGGGTGATCAACGGCACCAAGATGTTCATCACCAACGCGGGCACCGACATCAGTCAGGGCGTCACCCTGCTCGCCACGACGGGCAAGGGCGCGGACGGACGCAAGGGGTACGCGACCTTCTACGTGCCGACGGGTACGCCCGGTTACACGGTCGGCGCCAAGTTGAAGAAGCTCGGCTGGCACGCCATGGACACACGGGAGTTGGTGTTCACCGACTGCTGGGTCTCCGACGACCATCTGATCGGCGAGGAGGGCAACGGGCTGCGGCAGTTCCTGTCCGTGCTCGACGGCGGCCGGATCAGCGTGGCGGCGCTGGGGCTCTCGCTGGCCAAGGCGGCGCTGACGCTGGCCGTCAAACACGCCAAGGAACGGCACCAGTTCGGGCGTCCGCTGGCGGACTTCCAGGCGGTCGCGCACAAGATCGCCGACATCGGTACGGAGTACCAGGCCGCCCGGTGGATGGTCTACCGCGCCGCGTGGCTCGCCGACCAGGGCCGTCCGCACAGCACGGAGGCCGCCATGGCGAAGCTGTACGCCTCCGAGGTCGCCAACCGGGCGGCCTCCCAGTCGCTGCAGATCCACGGCGGCTACGGGTATGTGCGGGAGTCGGAGATCTCCCGTTTCTACGCCGACGCCAAGATCCTGGAGATCGGCGAGGGCACCAACGAGATCCAGCGCAATGTCATCGCCAGGGCCCTGGTCCAGGGCGCGTGAGCGGGCGGGATCCGCGGTGCGCCGTCGCGCACCGCGGGTCCGGTCAGCTCGCCACGGAGACCGCTTCCCACAACGCCTCGGGATCGAGGGGCAGTTCGGGCCGGGCCCGCTTGAACTCGGCGGCCAGGGCCTCGACGTCCGGGAGGTCGCCGACGGACGCGGCGAAACCGCGGAACAGCGTCGAGCAGTACTCGCCCGACAGGAACGCGGCGTCCCAGCTGCCGTCCGGCCGCACCCACTGGTAGGTGTGGTTGTGGAGGTTGAGGAACTGGAGGGTGGCCAGGTGCGGTTCGACCGCACGGAAGGACCCCTCCTCGACGGCCTCCGTGAGCAGGCCGGTGATCAGCAGTTCGAAGTCGGAGCGCTGCCGCAGCACGATCTCCAGCTCCTTGCCGCTGAGGCTGCGGTAGTCGTGCTCGTAGACCCAGATGTGGTCGAGCCTGCGGAAGATGATCGTCAGCAGCGACTCGGACAGCAGGCGCAGCCGCAGCAGCGGGGCCTCGTCGAGGGCCGCGATCTCCTTGGCGCGGGCCAGCAGCGGGCCGAGCACCCGCGACTGGATCTCGATCAGCAGGTTCTCCTTGGAGCCGATGTAGTAGTACAGGGCGCCCTTGGCGAGCCCGACCGCGCGGCCCAGGTCGTTGATGGAGGTCGCCGCGTAGCCCTGTTGTGCGAACAGGGACGCCGCGGTGTCGATGATCTTCTGGCGTCTGACTTCGAAGCCCGGCCCATGACCCGGCGGTCGTGGCATCTCTTCTCTCCCCTTGCCGTGACGACGTGCGTGCTGTCCCGGGTCCGCACAGGCGCCGGATCGTGGCACGCCTGGGGGAAGCGGCCCCGGGGACGTCGCTCTAGTTTGCTAGACCAAACGGTACATTAAAGCGAGGACCGTATGACTCAGGCATCGCATCACACCGGCACGGGCTCCGCACAGACGGACCAGCTCCTGGAGATGTACCGCCGGATGCGGCGCATCCGGCGCTTCGAGGAGCGGGCGTCCGATCTGTACAAGGCGACGGAGATCCCGGGCTTCCTCCATCTGTCGATCGGCCAGGAGGCGAGCGCCGTCGGCGCCTGCTGGCCGCTGGGCGCACGGGACGGCATCACCTCCACCCACCGCGGCCACGGCCACGTCCTGGCCAAGGGCCTGGACTCGGCGTCGATGATGGCCGAGCTGATGGGCAAGGACGCGGGCACCTGCCACGGCCGCGGCGGCTCGATGCACATCGCGGACCCCGGTCTCGGGATCTACGGCGCGAACGGCATCGTCGGCGCGGGCCTCCCGATCGCCGCCGGGGTCGCCACCGCCGCGAAACTGCGGGCGGCCGGTGACGTGGTGGTGGCGTTCTTCGGCGACGGGGCGGTGGCCCAGGGCATGTTCCACGAGGCCGTGAACCTGGCCGCCGTATGGGACCTGCCGGTCGTCTTCCTCTGTGAGAACAACCACTACTCCGAGTTCTCGCCCGAGGCCGAACAGCACCGCGCACCGCTCTCCGCCCGCGCCGCCGGGTACGGCATCGGATACGAACACGTCGACGGCAACGACGTGGTGGCGGTGGCGCAGACGATGACCGGAGTGGTCGCGCGGCTGCGCGCGGGCGGCGGCCCGGTCCTCGTCGAGGCCGAGACGTACCGCTGGCACGGCCACTACGAGGGCGATCCCGAGCGCTACCGCCCCGCAGAGGAGGTCGCCGCCGCCAAGGAACGCGACCCGCTGCTGGTGGCCCGCCGGCACCTGACGGCGGCCGGGGTGCCGGCCGCACTGGCCGACGCCGTGGACGAGGAGATCGACAAGGAGATCGAGGCGTCGGTCGAGTGGGCCAGGGGCCTGCCGGAGCCCGCCCCGGAGACCCTGCACGACTACGTGTCGGCCCCCCGCCTCCTCGTCCCCGAGCCCGCGCCGCTCCCGGCCGACGCCGAGATCTTCCGGTCCATGGACGCCGTACGACTGGCCCTGGAGCACGAACTCGCCGCCGATCCAAGTGTGTTCGTCGCCGGGATCGACGTCGGCGCGGGCGGCAACGTCTTCGGACTGACCCGCGGACTCGCCCAGGCCTTCCCCGGCCGGGTGCGGGACACCCCGATCAGCGAGAGCGCCGTCGTCGGTACGGCGGTGGGGGCGGCCATGGCCGGCATGAAGCCGGTGGTCGAGATCATGTACATGGACTTCATCGGCGTCGCCTTCGACATGCTCCTCAACCAGGCCGCCAAACTCCGCTTCATGACTGGCGGCCGGGCCTCGATGCCCCTCGTCGTCCGCACCCAGTTCGGCGCGGGCCGCTCCTCGGGCAGCCAGCACTCGCAGAGCCTGGAGGCCCTGCTGGCCCACATCCCCGGCCTGACGGTGGTGATGCCGTCCAACCCGGCGGACACCTACGGCCTGCTGCGCGCCGCGATCCAGGACCCCAACCCGGTGGTCTTCGTGGAGAACCGGCTCCAGTACGGCCTCAAGGGTCCCAAGCCCCCGGCCGACCACCTGATCCCGCTCGGCAAGGCCAAGGTCGTCCGCGAGGGCACCGACATCACCCTGGTCTCCTGGTCCCGGATGGTCCAGGACGCCCTGGCCGCCGCCGAGTTGCTCGCCGGCGAGGGTATCGGCGTCGAGGTGATCGACCTGCGCACCATCTCCCCGCTGGACCGGGAGACCGTCCTCGCGTCCCTCGCCAAGACCAACCGCCTGGTCATCGCGCACGAGGCGGTACGCGACTTCGGCGTCGGCGCCGAACTCGCCGCCATGGCCGTCGACGAGGGCTTCTGGCACCTGGACGCCCCGGTCACCCGGGTGGCACCGCCGTCGGTCCCGGCGCCGTACGCACCCTCGCTGGAGCGGGTGTGGCTGCCGTCGCGGGACACGATCGCGGACACGGTCCGGCGGATCGCCGCGGTCTGATCCGAGCGGTTCGTGCTACGACGGGAAGGGCCCCCAGAATCTCTGGGGGCCCTTCCCGTCGTAGCGGCTGTCAGACGGTCGCGACCGGTGTCAGCGGACTGCCCTGTGTCCCCGGCAGGTTGAGCGGGGGCGCGGTGAGGAGGAAGCGGCTGCGATTGTGCTCGCGCAGCCAGGCCGCCAGCTTCTCCAGATACCACAACTCGCCCAGCGGGACGCCCAGTTTGAAGAGGCAGAGGTTGTGGATCGGGAGCAGCGAGTGCGGGGTGTTGTCCTCGGGGCCGACGCCCACGCCCTCGACGGCGTAGTTGTCCGAGACCAGCGCGGAGATCTGCGACTCGGCGATCCACTCCAGGAGCGCCGGGTCGAACGCGTCGAGGTAGGAGGCCGTGGTGTGGATACCCACGGGGTCCGGGTTCTTGCCCCAGGCCATCACCGCGGTGTCGAAGCCGGTGTGCAGGAGGAGCATGTCGCCGGGTTCGACGACGATGTTGTCGGCGGCCATGATCTCCTGAAGGGTCTTCAGGTTGACCGGCTGCCAGGTGTTGCCCAGGTGGTGGGCCAGGTCGATCAGGACGCCCCGGCCCTGGACCCCGTGTTCCGCCATGTGCTCCAGGCCGAGGTGGCGGGCGAAGCCGAGGGTGCCGCTGCCGTCGCCCTTGGCGTCCTCCTGCGGTCCGACGATGTCGGTGTCGGCGCGGTAGCCGTTGTAGTAGACCGCCTCCTCGACGCCGTCACCGTCGGCGTCGAACTCCTGGCCCTGGTGGGCGAGCGCGTCCCACTGCGTCGAGTACTGCAGCCAGAGGGTCACCACGTCGTCGGACCAGACGTCCCTGAGGTGCGGCGAGAAGTGCTCCCGCGCCTTGATGTTGTAGAAGACGTCCTGCTTGTGTTCGAGGTCCTCGGTGGGCCGCAGGATCGGAGGGTAGCGCCGCTGGTTCAGCTCGCTCCCGCCCGGATAGTCGAGCGGCAGGCTCAGGCTGAAGCTGATCCCGTGCTCGACCTCGCGGACCCCCTGCAGCACCTTCTCGGGGGTGAGCAGGTTGATACGGCCCAGTTCGTCGTCCTCGCCCCAATCGCCCCACGTAGAGCCCGGCGGACGCTGCTTCCAACGCTTCGTCATGATCACGCCTCCTTCGGCGACAGTCCCCGTTGACCAGCCGCCCGCATGTTATTTGTGATTGTACCGATCGGTCAACGAATCCGACGCGCACCCCTCCCTTTATCTTCGACTCATCAATAGACTGAGTGGTCGAAACACCCGACCTTGGAGCGAAGAATGAGCGAATCCACACAGGCGTGGGTCGTGGCGGGCGTACGGGCCGCACTCGGCGCGCACACCCAGGCCCAGGACGCCGGCCGCACCGACGACGTCGTCGCGCAGTACGCCCCCGACGGCGTCCTGGAGATCCCGGGCATGGACCCGGTCGAGGGGCGCGACGCGATCCACGCGGCCTTCAAGGGATGGGAGCCGGTCCAGCCGCAGCTGCACCTGGTCACCAACACCGTCGTGACGTCCACGGGCGAGGACGAGGCCCGCGCCCTGAGCGACGTGGTCTTCCTCCAGCGCGGCGAGGCCGGCTGGGCGGTGGGCGTGGTCGGGCACTACGACGACACGCTGCGCCGGCACAACGGCACCTGGCTGCTGCAGCACAGGAAGACGACGTACCAGGCGTAACCGCCCTGCCCCACAGGCCCCTTGACCTTCCTTCCCGACCCTGGAGTGAGATGACCACCACGATCGACGCGTCCGTCACGGCGGCCGTACAGACCGCCATCGCCGCCTATGCCCAGGCCCTGGACGCCGGACGGGCCGACGACATCGCCGACCTGTACACGGCGGACGGCGTCGCCGAGATAGTCGGCATGGCCAAGTTCGAGGGCCGGGAGGCGATCCGGCAGGGCTTCGGCGGCTTCGCGCCCCAGGCACCGCAGTTGCACCTGATCGCCAACACCGTCGTCACCTCCGCGACCGAGGACGAGGCGACGGCCACCAGCGACCTGGCGTTCTTCGCGCGCGGCGAGACGGGCTGGACCGTGCAGATGGTCGGACGCTACGACGACGTGCTGCGCCGCGAGGACGGCACCTGGCGCTTCCAGCGGCGGGTCACGACCTTCGCGGAGTAGGCCCCGGCGAGAACCCGGACGCCCGTGCCGCCCACGTCCAGGGCGGCACGGGCGTCCGGGCGTTCAGGCGTCCGGGGTCTCGGCCTTGGAGAGCACGAACGTCGGGAACTCGTTCTCCTTCACGGCGTTGATCGCCTCCTGGAGCGCCCACCGGCCCGTCGGGTTGAGGAGCTGCTTGACCGGCTTGCCGGGGATGTTGCCGCCGTAGAAGTAGCTGCTCTCCAGGAAGGAGGACATCGTGCTGTTGTTCATGCTGTCCGTCCACTCCTCCTCGGCGGCCTCGGTCACCTCGATGACGTCGTAGCCGTGGTCGCGCGCGTGGACGAGGGCGTCGGTGACGATCTCCACCTGGTCGCCGGCGTAGCGCGGGTTGTTGCCGGTGGCGCCGTGCGGGCCGCCGGGGAAGAAGAAGTTGGGGAAGCCGGCCGTGGCGATGCCGAGGTAGGTGCGCGGGCCGTCCGCCCAGTACTCCTTGAGCGGGAGGCCCTGACGGCCTTGCACACCAAGGCGGTTGAGGGCGCCGGTGCCGAAGTCGTAGCCGGTCGCCCAGATGATGATGTCGAACTCCTCGACACCGTCGGCGGTTTCGATGCCGTCCTCGGTGATGCGGGTGATCGGCGTGGTGTTGATGTCGACGAGCTTGACGTTCGGCTTGTTGTACGTCTCGTAGTAGCCGGTGCCGAAGGGGGGCCGGCGGCCGCCGTAGCCATGGCCCTTCGGGATCAACTTGTCCGCGGTCTCAGGGTCCTTGACGATGCTGCGGATCTTGTCGGCCATGAACGCGCACCACTCCGCGTTGACGGTCTCGTTCGACAGCATGTCCATGTAGTGCTCGGTGAGCTTGGTGAACCCCGGGCCGTTCCACCGCTCCTCGTAGAACGCCTGGCGGTCCTCCGGGCTGTCGTCGAGGCCGGAGCGCATGACGATCTGGTGCAGGAAGCCGCTCGGCGAGGTGTTCAGCGTGTCGCGGATGGACTCGAAGCTCGCCTTCAACTCCGCCTGTTCCTCAGGCGCGATGGGCCCGTTGTTGAGCGGCGTGAGCCAGTCGGCGTCCTTCTGATACACCGTCAGCTGTGCCACGTCGTCCGCGATCGCGGAGATGATCTGCACCCCGCTGGAGCCGGTGCCGATCTGGGCCACCCGCTTGCCGGTGAAGTCGATGGGGTCCTTCGGCCAGCGCGAGGTGTGGTGCTGCGCGCCGCGGAAGTCGTCGCGTCCCGGGATGCCCGGGATGAACGGCACCGAGAGGTTGCCGGTCGCGGCGACGACGTAGCGGGCCCGGACCTCGGTGCCGTCGCTGCCCCGGACGGCCCAGGTGCCGGAGGGCTCGTCGAAGACGGCCGAGGTCACCTTGACCCCGGTGCGGATGTCGCGCCGCAGGTCGAAGCGGTCGACGACGTGGTTGAAGTACCGCTCGATCTCGGGCTGGCCGGCGAACCGCTCCGACCACTCCCACTCCTCCCACAGCTCCTTGGAGAACAGGTAGCCGTAGGTGTAGCTCTCCGAGTCGAAGCGCGCCTGGGGGTAGCGGTTCCAGTACCAGGTGCCGCCCACACCGGTGCCCGCTTCGAGGAGGCGCACCGAGAACCCGGCCTCGCGGGCCTTGTACAGCTGGTAGATGCCCGTGACGCCCGCGCCGACGACCAGCACGTCGACCCGGTCGCGGACCGCCGGGTTCGCAGATTCGCTCATTTGCCCTCCAAGGCGACTGGGGCTGCGGCTCGCACATGACCCTGGTTTGATAGTTCGACCAGTCGGTCGAATATTCAGACCGAGAGTAGATGAGGGGCTGGGTCCGATCAATGGCGATGACGGAGAGAGCCTGGACCAGCCATATCCGTAACAGGGATTGATTGTACCGACCGTTTGATCTAACTTTCGCTTGGGACGAATGCAATCGCATGAACCGGGAGTCGGGCATGAGCGCCGAAGACGTCAAGGAAACCCCCGATCTGCGCGTCGCGGGCCTGAAAGCCCTGCGGGCCGCGCTGCCCGGGGTGGTTCCCGCCGAGGGCGATCTCGACATGCGGGACGGCAAGCTCGGCGAGGATCTCGTCGAGATCGGCCTGTCCACCGTGTGGGGCGCGCTGTGGGGCCGCGAGGGCCTCGCCCCGCGCGACCGCAGCCTGGTCACCCTCGGCATCCTGATCGCGCTCGGCGCCGAGACCGAGCTGAAGACCCACGTCCGGGTGGCCCTCACCAACGGCGTGACCAGGGACGAGCTGGCCGAGATCCTCTACCACTCCGCCGGGTACACCGGCTTCCCCCGGGCCGTGGCGGCCCGCACCGCGGCCCGCGAGGCCCTGGGCGAATAGCCGGACCACCGGTGTCCGGTTCTCCGGCACCGCGCACGAGCGCAAGGGAGCGCACATGTCACTGCAGGGAAAGGTCGCCGTCGTCACCGGCGGCGGTCGCGGCATCGGCCAGGCGATCGCGACGGTGCTCGCGGCCAGGGGAGCCGCGGTCGCGGTCTGGGACCTGAACAGCGAGGGCGCCGAGAAGACAGCGGCGGCCATCCAGGAAGCCGGCGGTACGGCGATCGCGGTCGCCGGTGACGCGGCCGAGGCCGGCGCCGTGGCACGGGCGGCCGCCCGCACCCGCGAGGAGCTCGGCCCGGTCACGATCCTCGTCAACAACGCGGGCATCACCGCCTACGAGCCGTTCACGAGCATCTCCGAGGCGTCCTGGGACCGCATGATCGGGATCAACCTCAAGGGTCCGTTCCTCGTCACCAAGGAACTGGTGCCCGACATGGTCGAGGCGGGCTGGGGCCGGATCGTCAACATCTCCTCGTCCTCAGCGCAGACCGGCGCGCCCGCCATGGCCCACTACGCGTCCTCCAAGGGCGGCGTCATCGCCCTGACCCGGGCACTGGCGGTCGAGTACATCGGCCAGGGCATCACCGTGAACCACGTGCCGCCCGGCTTCATCGACACGCCTCTGGTCCGCGAGGGCCCGGTGGACGTGGAGGCGGCCGCCGCCACCATGCCGATGAAACGGGCCGGCCAACCGGAGGACATCGCCTACGCGGTGGCGTACCTCGCCTCCGAGGAGGCCGCCTACGTCACCGGCCAGACCCTCAGCGTCAACGGCGGACGCTACCTGGCCTGAGCGCCCGCACAGACCATCGCACCAACGCTGCAACGGAGCCGCACATGAGCATCGAGGACGACACCGGGGCCGTGGCCCACGTGCTGGTGGTGGGCGCCTCCGCGTCCGGGCTGACCACCGTGGAGGCTCTCCGGCGCAAGGGGTACACGGGCCGGATCACGGTGCTCGGCGCCGAACCGCACGCCCCGTACGACCGTCCGCCGCTGTCCAAGCAGATCCTCTCCGGCGCCTGGGAACCGGGCCGCGCCGCACTGCGCACCGAGGAGATGCTGTCCGGTCTCGACACCGAGTTCGTGCTCGGCGACCCCGCGGTCGCCCTGGACCCGGCGGCCCGGACCGTGCGCACGGAGTCCGGGCGCGAGCTGAGCGCCGACGCGATCGTGATCGCCACCGGCGTACGGCCCCGAGTGCTGCCGGGACAGGGCGAGTTGACCGGTGTCCATGTACTGCGCACCCTCGACGACGCGCTCGCCCTGCGGACGGATCTGCTGGCCGGGTCGCGGCTGGTGGTCGTCGGCGAGGGCGTTCTCGGCTCCGAAATCGCCGCTACGGCACGGTCGTTGGGCCTGGACGTCACCCTCGCGGGCCCGCTCACAGGGCCGCTGGCCCTTCAGGTGGGCCCCCTGGTGTCGGGACTGCTGGCGGAGCTGCACACCGAACGGGGCGTGCAACTCCGGCTGGGCAACGGCGTCGTAGGGCTGACCGGTGACCAAGGCCGTGTCACCGGCGTCGAGTTGAGCACGGGCGAGGTGCTGCCCGCCGACGTGGTGGTGGTCGCCATCGGGGCGACCCCGGCGACGGGGTGGCTGGCCGACAGCGGGCTCGAACTCGACAACGGCGTGGTGTGCGACTCCCGTTGCCGGGCCGCGCCGGGGATCTACGCCGTCGGTGACGTGGCCCGCTGGCAGCACGAGGGGCTCGGCCGGCTGATCCGGCTGGAGAACCGCACGAACGCCACCGAGCAGGCCATGGCGGTCGCCGGGGCGATCCTCGGCGAGGACCGGGCCTACGAGCCGGTGCCGTACTTCTGGACCGATCAGTTCGACGCCAAGCTCCAGGTGCACGGCTTCCTGCCGGCCGACGCCGAAGTGGACGTCGTCGAGGGGGAGTTGGCGACCCGCCGGTTCGTCGCGCGCTACCGCAGCGGCGGCCGGGTCACCGGGATCCTCGGCTGGAACATGCCCAAGCAGGCCAGACAGCGCCGTCAGGAGATCGTCGACGCGGTCCCCTCCCCCGCTCCCGCCCACTGAACGACCCGGAACGATCAGGAGAGTTGCCATGAAGGTTGTCGTCGACGAGGACAAATGCGTCGCCGCCGGGCAGTGCGTCGCCGCCGCCATGGACGTGTTCGACCAGCGCGACGAGGACGGCATCGTCGTCCTGCTGAACGAGAACCCGCCCGCCGAACTGGCCGACGACGTACGGAACGCCGCGGCGGTGTGCCCCGCGCTGGCGATCCGTATCGAGGAATAGCCCCCAGCTGCATTCTCCCCCCACCCCCACCCTCATCTGGAGGAACGACCATGTCCGAGGCCGAGACGGAACTCGCCGCCCCTGACGCGGATCTCTTCGACTACCCGGGCGTGCGGGACCGCACCTGCCCGTTCGCTCCGCCCGCCGGGCTGCGTGCCCTGAACGACGAGGCGCCCGTGTCCCGGGGCCGGATCTGGGACGGCAGCACCCCGTGGCTGGTGACCGGGCACGCCGCGCAGCGCGTGATCCTGTCCGACCCGCGGATGAGCTCCGACGACAAGCAGCCCGGGTTCCCGTATCCGAACGAGGCGATGGCGGAGAACGCCCCCCATCACCCGCTGACCATCTTCAACGCCGACGGCGCCGACCACACGCGGATCCGCCGCATGATGACGGCTCCGTTCACGCGCAACCGGATGGAGAAGCTGCGGCCGGAGATCCAGCGGTTCACCGACGAGCTGATCGACAAGATGCTCGCGGGCCCGAACCCGGCGGACCTGAACACCGCGCTGTCGCTGCCGCTGCCCTCGCTGATGATCTGCGCGCTGCTCGGAGTGCCGTACGAGGATCACGAGTTCTTCCAGGAGCACGCCTCGCTGGCGACCCGGAGCGACAAGACCGCCGAGCAGGACCGGGCGGCCAACCAGGCGCTGGGCGGCTATCTGGCCGGGCTGCTCCAGAAGCGGATGGAGGAGCCGAGCGACGACGTCATCTCGGACTTCGCCGGGCGGATCAAGGCGGGTGAGGTCACCCTGCCCGAGGCCGTCATGCTGTGCATGATCCTGCTGATCGCCGGGCACGAGACCAGCGCCAGCATGATCACCCTGGGCACCGCCCTGCTCCTCCAGAACCCCGAGCAACTCGCCCTGCTGCGCGAGACGGACGACCCGAAGGTCGTCGCGAACGCGGTCGAGGAGATCCTGCGCTATCTGACGATCCCGGCGCTCGGGCAGCGGCGGATCGCCGCCGAGGACATCGAGATCGAGGGTGTGACCATCAAGGCCGGCGAGGGCATCGTCGTCGCGCTGCCCGCGGGCAACTGGGACCCGGCGGCCTTCCCCGAGCCGGAGAGGTTCGACATCTCCCGCGAGGCGCGGCACCATCACGCCTTCGCGTGGGGCATCCACCAGTGCCTGGGCCAGCAACTCGCCCGCATCGAACTCCAGGTCGTCTACGGCACGTTGTACCGCCGCATCCCGACCCTCCGACTGGCCGTCGGTTTCGACGAGTTGAAGTTCCGCCGGGACGACGCGCTCGCCTACGGCCTGCACGCGCTGCCGGTCGCCTGGTAGCCACCGGCGCTTTCACCCGCACACAACTGGAGTCACCCATGAGCGAGTTCGGCTTCGAAGGACGCGTCGCCGTCGTCACCGGCGCGGGCCGTGGCCTCGGCCGCGCCTACGCCCGTCTGCTGGCGGAGCGCGGGGCGAAGGTCGTCGTCAACGACCTGGGCGGGTCGATGGAGGGCGAGGGCTCCGACGCCGGACCCGCGCAGAAGGTCGTCGACTCGATCGTCGCCGCCGGCGGGGAGGCCGTGGCCGACACCCACGACGTGTCCACGCAGGCCGGCGGCGAGGCCATCATCGACACCGCGATCCAGGCCTTCGGCCGGATCGACGTCCTCGTCAACAACGCCGGGATCATCCGGTACGCGGGCCTGCCGGAGATCGAACTCGACAACCTGGAACGGCACTTGGCCGTCCACCTGCTCGGTTCGTTCAACACGATGCGGGCCGCCTGGCCGCACTTCGTCGAGCAGGGCTACGGCCGGGTCGTCCTGACCACCTCCAGCGGCATGTTCGGCATGGACAACAACCTGTCCTACGCCGCCGCGAAGGCGGGCACGGTCGGCATGGCACGCAGCGCGAAGCTGGCCGGAGAGCCGCACAACATCAAGGTCAACCTGATCGCGCCGGCCGCGATGACCCGGATGGGCGGCGGCCCCGAGGAGGAACCGACGGAGACCGCGGAGGGCATGCCGTACATGCCGTCGGCGGCCGTCGCGCCGATGGTGGCCTATCTCGCGCACGAGAACTGCCCGGTCAGCGGGGAGATCTACACCGCCGGCGCGGGCCGGTTCGCGCGGGTGTTCCTGGCCTCGACGGAGGGGTACGCGCACGAGGGCGGCGACGCCTCGGTCGAGGACGTGGCGAAGAACTGGGACGCGATCAACGACGAGAAGGGGTACTACGTGCCCGCGGACCTGATGGCGTGGTCCGGCTCGTTCCTCAAGCACCAGTTCGGGTAGTGCGGGTGGGGGGAGGCGGTGAGCCGCCCCGCCTCCCCCTGCCGTCTCAGGTCGTACGGCTCGCGATCACCCACTTCGACGGCAGTTCGATGCGCGCGCCGTCCGCGGTGAACTCGGTGGTGATCAGCGGCAGTTCACCGCTCGCGATGACGGTGAGACCGGCCGCGCGCAGGAGTTCCGGCACCTCCTCGTCGGAGACCTCGCCGGGGGCGATGCCGTGGCGGAAGACCGGGGCGAGCTTCGGCGGCGGCCCTGCCGGGTCCTGGGCCAGCTCGCCGAGGATCGGGCGGGCGGCCTCGGCGAGTTCGACGAGGAAGGCGTGGCCGCGCTCGCCGATGAGCGTGGCGATTCCCTCCACCAGCGGCTGCCGGTCGTCGGGCTCGGCCTGGTGCAGTACGCCCCTCATGTAGACGTTGGCGTCGCCGAGTTCGGCGTGCAGGGTCTCGACCTCGGTCTTGTCGGCGACGTCCAGCAGCCGGTAGGTCGCCTGCCCCGCCGGGTCGTCGTGCCGGGCGTGGTCGAGGGCCGCGGCGGACAGGTCTGCGCCGACGACGTGGCTGAACCGGTCGGCGAGGAAACGGGTCTGAGTGCCGTTGCCGCAGCCGAGGTCCACCATCTGCAGACCGGGGTCGCGCAACTTCGGCTCGAACAGGGCGAGATGGAGCCCCACCGTCTGTGCCGCCGCCGCGTCCCAGAAGACGGCTCCTTGTCCGTCGGGCGCCTCGCGCCAGAAACCTTCCCAGGCCTCCCGGTACCGACTGGTCACGCTCATGCCCAACTCCCCAGGATGCGAGGCCGTTCCGCCATAAGTGACGGGCCAGTACGGTCTATCGCGCCCCGGTCCCGCTCACAAGCACACGGCGCATTCCTTCACCGCTCATTCGACCGGTGTACGCCGATGTGCGCCTCGTGCGCCCCCACGGTCACCTGCGCGTCAGCGGCGCGGCAGGGTGAGTTCGAACCAGACGGTCTTGCCCGTGGTCGTACGGCTGGCGCCCCATTCGCGGGCGAGCGCGCCGACCAGGTGCAGGCCGCGGCCGAACTCGGCGTCGGGGCCCGCACTCAGCAGGGACGGCAGGGTGGGGTCGTCGTCGTCCACCTCGCACAGCAGCGTGTCGCCGCGCACCAGGCGCAGTGCGATCCGGCGGCCGTGGGAGTGCCGTACGGCGTTGGTGACCAGCTCGCCGGCCAACAGGGCGGCGTTGTCGGCGAGTTTGGCCAGGCCCCACTCGTGGAGCTGTTCGCGGACCACCGCGCGGGCCCGGCCGGCCTCCATCGGGTCGAGGGTGAGCCGCCATTCGGCGACGTCGTCCGGCTCGATGCCGTTGAGGCGGGCCATCAGGAGGGCGACGTCGTCCTTGCGGCCGCCGCGGGTGTTGAGGGTGCGGATGATGGTGTCGCAGGCGTCGTCCATGGACGCGGCCGGATGCGCGGCCGACTCGCTCAGGGCCGCGAGTCCTACGCCGATGTCCTCGCCGCGCACCTCGACGAGACCGTCGGTGCACATCACGAGCCGGTCGCCGGGCTCCACGCGCACGCGTACCGCCTCGAAGGGCACCCCGCCGACGCCGATGGGCGCGCCCGTGGGCAGGTCGAGCAGCTCGCTGCGGCCGTCCACGGCCCGCACGATCACCGGCGGGATGTGGCCCGCGTTGGCGAGGTGGAGCTCGCTCGCGATCGGGTCGTAGACGACGTACAGGCAGGTCGCGAGGTACGAGTCGCCGAGGCGCTGCGCCAAGTCGTCGAGGTTGCGCAGGAGTTGGGCGGGCGGGAGGTCCATGGCGGCCATGGTCTGCACGGCGGTGCGCAACTGGCCCATCATCGCGGCCGAGTTGAGGCCGTGGCCCATGACGTCGCCGACGACGAGCGCGGTGCGGGCGCCGGGCAGTTTCACCGAGTCGAACCAGTCGCCGCCGACCCGTCCGAGCAGCGTGCCCGGCAGATAGCGGGTGGCGATGTCGCAGCCCGCCATGCGCGCCGGGATGTGCGGCAGCATGCTGTCCTGGAGGGTCTCCGCGACACTCTCCTGGTAGGTGTACATGCGCGCGTTGTCGAGCACGAGGCCCGCGCGGGCGGCGAGTTCGGCGCCGGTGACGCGGTCCATGTCGTTGAACTCGACGCGCTCCGGGTGGCGCAGCAGGATCATGAAGCCGAGGACGACGTTGCGGGCCTTGAGCGGGACGACGAGCATGGAGCGGCCGGTGATCAGCGGCCGGATGTCGCGCTTCTCGAACTGCGAGGCGATCATGTGCCCCATCTGCTCGCTGATGCGCGGCACGAGGACGGGATCGCCGGTGGTCATGCACTGGAAGAACGGGGTGTGCGCCGGGAACGGCATGGCCTCGCCGACCGGTACGACGTCGTCCCAGCGGCCGGGTTCGTCGGTGTGCTCCAGGGCGACCCGGTGCCACATGGTGGTGGTGTCCGGCACGCCGTCCGGGAACCCCTCACCGGCGACGACCTGTTCGCGGAGATAGGTGCCGGCGACGTCCGTGAACTTGGGTACGACGGCCTTGCTGACCTCGATGATGGTCTGCGCGAGGTCGAGCGAGGTGCCGATGCGGCCGCTGACCTCGTTGAGGAACTCCAACCGCTCGCGTACGGCGACGTATTCGAGGTCCTCGCCCTCGTCCGCGGCCTCCTGCGGGACGGGCAGGCCTTCGGCGACCGCGATGGCGGCCCGTTCACGGCGCGCCTTGCGCTCGGTGCGGCGGGCGACGCCCCAGTCGGGGGTCACCGGCACCCGCTCGTTCTGGCTGAACTCCAGGACGGGATAGCCGAGTTCGAGGACCTGCGCGACGATGCGGGCGCTCTCCTCGACGCTCATGCTGGGCAGGATCTCGGGGAGCCTGCGGGCGAGTTCGTCGGCGCCGGGGAAGTCGGTGTGCAGGGCGAAGCCCGGCGCTATGCGCTCGAAGGCGCGGTCCGCCTCGGGGAGGTCCTGGCGCAGGCCGCCCGCGTCGGCGGCGAGCACCAACAGCCGTTCCTTTCCGGGGCCGACCAGGGGGTACGCCCACCACAGGACGTCCACGCGGTCCTGCTCGGGGACGCTGAGGCGGGCGCGGCCCGCGGCCGGGTAGGACAGGCGGCCGTCGAGGGAGGACTCCAGGTCGGGGCCGAGTCCGTCGTAGGCCGTGAACCCGCCGTAGGGACTGGCCTCTTCCTCGTCGGGCAGGGCGCCGGAGACCGGGAGCAGGTCGAGGGCCGTCTGGCCGATCGCCTCTTCCTTGGTGGCGCCGAACAGGCGTCGGGCGCCACGGCTCCAGTGGGAGACGAGGCCGTCACGGTCGATCAGGATCACAGCGAGGGGGACCCGGCCCGTCGCGGTGTGTTCGAGCACCACGTCGTCCCCGGCCCCGCGACTGGGAGGTGTCCCCCGCTCGATGCCACGGTCCATGGCCCAGGCCCTCTCTCCCCACGGCTCCGCAAGATCTGTGCCGCCACTCACCACGCTACGGGTGCGGCCGGTGGCGATGTGTGGCATTCCTGGAATTGGTTCCACTCCATCGCACCGGCGCACGCCTCCGCGCTCCGTGGGGCAGGAGTCAGTCCTCGTGGCCGAGCTGGAGATCGCGCTCGGTGCGTCCCCCGCCCGCCACTTGGAGCACGGTGGCCACGGGAGGGTACCCGGCGGCGATCACCGTGTACTCGCCGGAGGACAGGTCGACGAACCGGAACGTTCCGTCGGGTCCCGTGGTGAGGGTGTCCACGACGTTGCCCGCCGCGTCGAGGAGCGTCACGCGCGCGTCCTCGACGGGCCGCCCGCCGCTCGCCCTGACGGTGCCGCGCAGGACGGCGCCGCCGGCGAGTTCGACGTCCTGGCGGGTCTCGCGGGACGCCTGGACGCTGACGGGGAGCGCGGCCGGGCGGAACGCGGGCGCGCTGGCGGCGAGGGTGTACTCGCCGGCCACCAACTCGCTGATGACATAGGTGCCTTCGCGCCCGCTGCGGGTACTGGCCACGACCTCGCCGTGCACATTCGTGAGCGTCACGGCGGCCTCCCGCACCGGGGTGCCGTCCGCGGTCAGCACGCTCCCGGCGAGGCGTCCGGCGCCGCCGAGGACGACGTCCAGCTCGACCGGCCGCTCGCCTACGGTCACGGACACCGCCTGCGGCTGGTGCCCGCCGGCCGCCGCGATCAGGACGTACGACCCGGAGCCGGGCGTCGACAGCGCGTACCGCCCGTCCGCGCCGCTGGCGCCGCGCCCGATCTGCTGGCCGGAGACGTCGATGAGGGTCAGCGCGGCCCGGGGCACGACGGTCCCGTCCGGGTGCTGCACCGTGCCGCAGACGGGGATTCCGGCCGCGTACGCCGAACGGGCCTGCGGGATCGGGGAGTTGAAGGACGCGGCCTCGGACGTCTCGGCGGGGGCGTTGTGGGACACCAGCGGTTTCTCCTTGAGGAAGAAGGCGATGAGCAGGCCGAGGGCCAGCACCGGCACCAGGTAGAGGAAGATCCGCGGCATGGCGTCGGCGTACGCCTGGATGTAGCCGTCGCGCAGGGCCGGGGGCAGCGTGTGGACGAGCTGCGGGGTGATGGACTCGGGGTCGGGAAGGCCGACGCCCGCGCGCGCGGGGATGCGGTCGCGCAGGGCGTCGGCGAGCCGGTCGGCGAACAGGGTGCCGAAGATGGCGGCGCCGACGCTGCCGCCGATCTGCCGGAAGTAGTTGTTGGCGCTGGTGGCGGTGCCGAGGTCGGCGGGCCGTACGGAGTTCTGCACGGCGAGGACGAGGACGGGCATCACCATGCCGATGCCGGCGCCGAGGACGGCCATCCAAAGGCTGTACTGCAGCCGGGAGGTGTCGACTTCGAGCCGGGACAGCAGCCACATGCCGAGGGTGGCCAGCGCGCCGCCGAGGAGGGGGTAGATCTTGTAGCGGCCGGTGTGGCTGATGAGCTGCCCGGAGACGATGGACGCGCCGACGATGCCGCCCATCATGGGCAGCATCAGCAGCCCGGACTCGGTGGCGCTGGCCCCGTCGACCATCTGCAGGAAGGTCGGCAGATAGCTGGCGGCCCCGAACAGCGCGACCCCGATCACCAGGCCCACGAGGGCGGTGACGTTGAAGACGGCGTCCCTGAACAGCCTTAGCGGGATGAGGGGTTCGGGCGCGAAGCGCTCGGCGACGAGGAAGAGGACCGCGGCGGCCACGGCACCCGCACCGAGCCCGAGGATGACGTGCGAGCCCCAGGCGTACTCGGTCCCGCCCCAACTGGTCAGCAGGACCAGGCATGTTGAGGCGGCGGCGAGCAGGAGCGCGCCGAGGATGTCGAGGCGCGCCTTGACGGTCGGCTTCGGCAGCTTCAGTACGACCGTCACGACGGCGAACGTCACCACGCCGAAGGGCACGTTGATGTAGAAGCACCAGCGCCAGGAGAGGTGGTCGGTGAAGTAGCCGCCGAGCAACGGCCCCGCCACGGAGGCGAGTCCGAAGGTGGCGCCGATCAGGCCCATGAAGCGGCCTCGCTCCCTGGGCGGCACGATGTCCGCGATGATCGCCTGGACGCCGATCATGAGGCCGCCGGCGCCGATGCCCTGCACCGCGCGGAAGGCGATGAGTTGGTCCATGGACTGGGCGCGGCCCGAGAGCGCGGAGCCGATGACGAAGACGCCGATCGCGAACTGGAACACGCTCTTGCGGCCGAGGAGGTCGCCGAGTTTGCCGTAGACCGGGAGGCCGACCGTGGAGGTGAGGAGGTAGGCGGTGATCGCCCAGGACATCTTGTCCAGGCCGTGCAGTTCGCCGACGATCTTCGGGAGCGCGGTGGCGACGATCATCTGGTCGAGGGCCGCCAGCAGCAGCGCGAGCATCAGGCCGAGGAACACCAACCGCACGCGGCGCGGGCTCAGTTCGAGCTTCTCGACGGGTACGGGGACCGGCGTCTCCGGGGGTGCCGGGGCCTGTTCGTCCTGCACCAGAGTCGTCCCGCCCACGTACCGCTCCCCTCGTCGCGCCTGCCGCACAATTCCCGCTTTAGGCGACAACTGCGAGCAAGCGTGACGAGTTACGGCGTACGCCCGGCTCGAACGGAGATCCACTCGAACCGGTGAGGGACGCGGCCAGGGCTCCAACGCGCCCTGGCGGCTTGGCCCTTGGGGCCTACTTCTCGACCTCGGCGGCGAGCCTGTCGAGCACCAGGTCGTAGATCCGGCCGAGGCCCTTGGGGGCGAAGGTGCGCTCGAAGAAGCCGCCGATGCCGGTGGCACCGTCCCACGTGCTGGTCACGACGACGCGGGACTTACCCTCGCCGGCCGGGGTGACCCGCCAGGTGGTCACCATGGTGGAGTTGCGGTCCTTCTCGACCAGTTCGCCCTCGGTCGGCTCGCTGACCTCCAGGAGGCAGTCGCGGACGCGCTTGCTGGTGGCCTGGAGCTTCCAGTGGACGAGGGTGCCCTCGCCGTCGCCGCCCTCGCGCACCTCGTACTCGCTGAACTGCTCGGGCAGCACCTTCGCGCGCGTGCCGCTGTAGTCGGCGAGGGCGTCGAAGACAGCCTCCGCGTCGGCTGCGACGACCCGCTCGGTAGTCGCCTCGACCTGCGCCATCGGTTTCCTCCAGGACATGAGTCAGGACATGGGTTCTCGGGGTCGGGGCAAGCCAACCACCCCCGCCCACGGCCACCCAAATCGGGGTACCTCAAGGCGTCGGAAGCGATCGGGAATGACACTTGCACAGTAATTCGAACAAGTGTTTCACTCGGAGGGCAGGCCTACTTAGGAGGCGTCATGCGCTGGGAGAACCTCACCGTGGAGTCCGGCGGCCACAGCCGGGCGACCGACGCCGCGCTGTTCGGCGCGGACGCCGTGGTCAGCCGTACCTTCGACACACCCGAGTTCCGCGGGATCACCTTCCACGAGGTGCGGGCCCGCTCGATCATCAACCGGGTGCCGGGGGCCTCCCGGATGCCCTTCGAGTGGACGGTCAACCCGTACCGGGGCTGCTCGCACGCGTGCGTGTACTGCTTCGCCCGCAAGTCGCACAGCTACCTGGACCTCGACACCGGCCTCGGCTTCGACTCGCAGATCGTGGTCAAGGTGAACGCGCCGGACCTGCTGCGCCGCCAGCTCGGCTCCCGGCGCTGGCTGGGCGAGCACATAGCGATGGGCACGAACGTCGACTGCTACCAGCGCGCGGAGGGCCGCTACCGGCTGATGCCGGGAATCCTCGGCGCCCTGCGCGACCACGCGAACCCCTTCTCGATCCTGACGAAGGGCACGCTGATCCTGCGCGACCTGGACCTCCTGGTGCAGGCCTCCGAGGTCACCGACGTCGGCATCTCCGTCTCCGTCGGCTTCACTGACCCGGCGCTGTGGCGCACGGTGGAGCCCGGCACGCCGTCCCCGGAGCGGCGCCTGGACGCCGTACGGACACTGACCGAGCACGGCATCGACGTCGGGGTCCTGATGGCCCCGGTGATCCCCTTCCTGAGCGACCACCCGGCCCAACTGCGCGCCACCGTAAGGGCGATAGCGGCCTCCGGGGCCAGCTCGGTGACTCCCCTGGTGCTGCATCTGCGGCCCGGTGCCCGCGAGTGGTTCATGGCCTGGCTCGGGCAGCACCACCCGCACCTGGTGCGCCGTTACGAGCGGCTGTACGCGGAGGGCGCGTACGCCCCGAAGTGGTACCAGCGCCGGATCACCCGTCAGGTCCACGACCTGGCGCAGGAGTACGGCATCGGTCCCGCGCGCGCGGGGATGCCGCGCCGGATCCCCGAGCCGCCGGACCCCGCGGACGAGCCGGTGTCCGAGCCGACGCAGCTCTCGCTGATCTGAGGGCGTTCGAGCGCATCCGGCGGCCCAATTGGGTCAAGTATCGGCTGAACAGGTTCTTTCGCCCCCGGTTTTCGGGACTATGCGGCGAGGACGGACCGCGAAACCCGCTGTCCGCCGCCTCTCCGTCCTGGGAGGACGTATGAGAAAACGCGCAGCCGTACTGTGCGGTGCCGCCGTCGTCGTGGCCGGGACGGTCACCGCTCTCCCCGCCGACGCGAGCACCGCGCACCCCACGACCACCGTCCGGGCGGCGAAGCTCAGCTGGAAGAGCTGTGCCACCACGAACTATCCGACGCTCCAGTGCTCAAGCGTCAAGGTGCCCCTGGACCACGCGAACCCGCACGGCAAGCAGATCTCGCTCGCCCTGTCCCGCGTCCCGCACACCGCGAAGACGTACCAGGGCCCGCTGCTGGTCAACCCCGGCGGCCCCGGCGGCAGCGGGCTGACCCTCGCGGGCTTCGTCGCGTCCTCGCTGCCCAAGGCGGTGGCGTCCCAGTACGACGTCATCGGCTTCGACCCGCGCGGTGTCGGCAAGAGCACCCCCGCCCTCGACTGCAAGCCCGGCTACTTCAACCCGGTCCGCCCCGACTCGGTGCCGAGCACCCCGGCGTTGGAGAAGGCCAACCTCACGCGCGTGAAGGCGTTCGCAGCCGCCTGCGGCAAGAAGTACGCGAGCGTGCTGCCGTACATCGACACGATCAGTGCCGTACGGGACATGGACTCGATCCGGGCGGCCCTCGGCACGAAGAAGATCAACTACTTCGGCTACTCGTACGGCACCTACCTGGGCGCCGTGTACGCCAAGCTCTACCCGGAGCGCGTGCGCCGCCTGGTCCTCGACTCCATCGTGGATCCCACCGGTGTCTGGTACGACGACAACCTCGGGCAGGACTACGCCTTCAACGACCGCCAGCAGGCGCTCATGGCGTGGATCGCGAAGTACAACACGACGTACAAGCTCGGCACCGACCCGGCCAAGATCGAGGCCAAGTGGTACGCGATGCGGAAGGCGCTCGCCAAGAAGCCGGCCGGCGGGAAGGTGGGGGCCTCCGAACTGGAGGACACCTTCATCCCCGGCGGGTACTACAACGGCTACTGGCCTTATCTGGCCGAGGCGTTCGCGGCCTACGTGAACGACAAGAACGCCGATCCGCTGGTCGAGACGTACGAGAACTTCGCCGCGATCGACGCCTCCGGGGACAACGGGTACAGCGTCTACGCCTCGGTGCAGTGCCGTGACGCGTCCTGGCCGCGCGACTGGAACCAGTGGCGCAAGGACAACTGGGCGGCCTACGACAAGGCGCCGTTCATGGTGTGGAACAACGCCTGGTACAACGCGCCGTGCGCGTTCTGGCCGACGCGGTCGAAGGAGCCGATCAACATCGCCAACGGCAAGCTGCCGCCGGTGCTGCTGTTCCAGGCGACGAACGACGCGGCCACTCCGTACGAGGGCGGCGCCACGGTCCACCAGATGCTGGCCGGTTCGAGCTTCGTGGTCGAGCAGGGCGGCGGGAACCACGGCATCACGCTGAGCGGGAACGCCTGCCTGGACAAGTACCTGGCGACGTATCTGACCAACGGGAAGGTGCCGCGCAGCGGCGGCGAGGTCGACGCGGTGTGCCAGAAGACGCCGGACCCGGAGCCGTTGACCACGGCGAAGGCGGCGACGAGCACGGCGCACGGCTCGACGCTGCACGGGCTGCTGGGCTTCCGAGGCTGAGCACGTACTGAAGATCAACCGCCCGTCGGGGGCGGGAATCCTCACTGTCAGACCCATGGTCCACCATGGACGCATGAGTGAACTGACGAGGATTCCCGCCCCCGACGGCGTCGCCCCCGCGACGGCCTACACGCACGTCGTGACGGGCACCGGCCGCTTCGTCGCGATCTCCGGCCAGCTCGCCCTGGACGAGGACGGCAAGCTCGTCGGCGAGGGCGACGCGGCGGCACAGGCCCGTCAGGTCTTCGAGAACCTCCGCCGCTGCCTCGACTCGGCGGGCGCCACCTTCGACGACGTGGTCAAACTGACCTTCTACGTCACGGACATGGCCCACATGCCGGCCATCCGCACGGCCCGCGCCGCCCACATACCCGACGACCGGCTCCCCGCCGCGTCGGCCGTACAGGTCGCCGCGCTGGTGCGACCGGAGTTCCTGATGGAGATCGAGGCGTTCGCGGTGGTCGCCGAACAAGCCGAGTAGTTCGGAGGCAGGCACGGCTAATTCGGAGGCGGGCCCGGTCGCCACCTCCCTAGGGTGCCGCCATGGACGACGCCGAACCCCTCCACATCCGCCCCATGACCCTCGCCGACTGCGACCGCGTCTCCGAAATCCGCGTCCTGGGCTGGCAGTTCGCGTACCGGGGCCTCATGCCGCAGCCCTTCCTCGACGCCCTCAGCGCGAAGGCCGACGCCGAGCGCCGCCGGGCCCGATTCGGGCAAGGGGACGGCAGCGTCCTGAACCTGGTCGCGACGCGGGGCACCGAACTCATCGGCTGGGCCGCGATCGGACCGTACCGCGACGGTGAACTCCGCACCGGAGAGGCCGAGTTGTACGCCATCTATCTCGACCCCCGGTACGTGAGCACCGGCGTCGGCCGGGCCCTCCTGCAGGAGTCCGTACGGCAGTGCGCGGCCCGCGGCCACGACCGCGTCCTCCTCTGGGTCGTCCGGGGCAACGCCCGCGCCCGCCGCTTCTACGAGCGCGCGGGCTTCCGGGCGGACGGAGCGGAGGAGCCGTACGAGGTGGCGGGGGTCGCGGTGCCCGAGGTGCGGTACGTCAAGGAACTGAGGGACTGAGCACCGCACCGGGCCAACGGCTCACCGCTGCCGCGGAATCCGCCCCAGCGCATGCACCGCCGCCTCCGCCAGTGCCGGGTGGGCCAGCGCGTCGTTCAGCACCGGTCTGGCGCGCGGGTCGGCCAGTTCGCCCAGGCCCTCCACGCAGGCGAGGGCCACGCGGCGGTACGGGTCGTGCGGGCGCAGGCGTCGTTGGAGGGTGGTGATGAGCGCCGGCACCGACTCGGGGGCGTGGAGGTCGGTCAGGAGGCGGACGGGGTGCAGGGCGTAGGCGACGCGGAGTTCGTTGGTGGCGAGGGCGGCGGCCGCGCGGGCGGTGCGGGGGTCGTCGAGGCGGGCCAGCGCGTACGCGGCGGAGGCGCAGCGCTGCGGGTCGCGGTGGTTGAGGAGGAGGACCAAGGACTCGAAGGCACGTCGGTCGCCGACGAGGCCGAGGCGGAACGCGGCCAACTCCCTTGCCCACAGCGGATGGCCGGGGGCGGTGAGGACCTCCGCCAGTTCGTCGAGGCCGCCGGTCGCCACGAGTCGCTCGTACGGCACCGCCCCTCCCGACTCCCGCCGTAAGCGCTCCGTGAGTGATCGCAACTCTTCGTCCATGAAACCGAGCCTATGGGTGTCGTCAGGAGCCCGGGACCTACATCACAAACTCGGGGGCTGGCGCGCTCGTTACTCACCGGTTAAGCTCAGGTGAGCGAGTTACCCACTCGTGTATCTCCTTACGGCGGCCTGGTGACGCAGCCGCCGTGAGTGCAGTCGGTTCGGTGCCTCGTGTACCGCGGTACGACCAGGCCTGGGACAGGGCCGGTCGGAACTCTCTCTTCTCGCCGGGCGTGTGCGCTCGTTGCCCGGTACCACCCGCACTCCTTCTCGCACTCCGTGCGCCCCTCGGCGTACGGAGCGCGCTCCCAGTCGTCACCCTCATTCCAGGAGTCCCGCGATGGCAGCTCCCCTGTCCGACGCTCCCCTGTCCCCGTTCAAGACCATTGCCGTCGTCGGTCTCGGCACGATGGGCACCGGTATCGCCGAGGTCCTCGCCCGGGCCGGCCGCGAGGTCGTCGGCATCGACGTCAGCGAGGCCGCGACCGCCCACGCCGTCGCCGCCCTGGAGACCGCGACCGCCCACGCCGTGCGGCGCGGCCGGCTGACCGGGCAGGAGCGCACCGACGCCCTGGCCCGTGTCCGTACCTCCACCAATCTGAGCGCCGCGGCCGACGCCGACCTGGTCATCGAGGTGGCCCCGGAGTCGTACGAGATCAAGCACCAGATCTTCCGTGAGCTGGACGGGATCGTGCGCCCCGACACCATCCTCGCGACCGGCACGAACGCCCTCTCCGTGACCCGGCTGGCCGCCGACTCCGCGCGGCCGGAGCGGGTGTTGGGGCTGCACTTCTTCAACCCGGCGCCCGCGATGAAGCTGGTCGAGGTCGTGTCGTCGGTGCTGACCGCGCCCGCCGCCGTCGCCGCGGTCACCGAGCTGGCGATCGAGCTGGGCAAGGAGCCCGTCGCGGTCGGCGACCGGCCCGGGTTCGTCGCGGACGGGCTGCTGTTCGGCTATCTCAACCAGGCGGCCGCGATGTACGAGGCGAAGTACGCCTCCCGCGAGGACATCGACGCGGCGATGCGGCTCGGCTGCGGACTGCCGATGGGCCCGCTCGCGCTCCTCGACCTGATCGGCGTCGACACCGCGCGCACGGTCCTGGAGGCCATGTACGCCGAGTCCCACGACCGTCTGCACGCCCCCGCGCCGATCCTGAAACAGCTCAGCGAGGCGGGCCTGACCGGCCGTAAGACGGGTCGCGGCTTCTACTCGTACGAGGCTCCCGGCAGCGCGACCGTCGTGCGGGACGCGCTGACCCCGCCGGAGGGCGCGCAGCTCACCCCGGGCCGCACGGTCCGCTCGGTGGGGGTCGCCGGTTCCGGGACCATGGCGTCCGGTATCGCCGAGGTCTTCGCCAAGGCCGGGTACGAGGTCGTGCTCGCCGCGCGCAGCGAGGAGAAGGCGCAGGTCGCCAAGTCCCGTATCGGCAAGTCGCTTTCGCGCTCCGTCGACAAGGGCCGCATGACCGCCGGGGCCGCCGCGCAGACCCTGGAGCGGATCACTCCGGCGGGCTCCTACGACGCGTTCGCGGACGTCGACCTGGCCGTCGAGGCGGTCGCCGAGGACCTGGAGATCAAGCAGCAGCTGTTCGCGACGCTGGACAAGGTCTGCAAGCCGGGCGCGGTCCTGGCCACCACGACCTCGTCGCTCCCGGTCGTCGCGTGCGCCCGCGCCACCTCGCGTCCGCAGGACGTGATCGGCATGCACTTCTTCAACCCCGCACCGGCCATGAAGCTGGTCGAGGTCGTCCGTACGGTGTTGACGGACGGTGACGTCCAATCAACAGTGCACGAGGTCTGCGTCAAGATCAAGAAGCATGCGGTCGACTGTGGTGACCGAGCCGGATTCATCGTCAATGCACTGCTTTTCCCGTACCTCAACAACGCGATCAAGATGGTGCAGGAGCACTATGCGTCTCTTGACGACATTGACGCGGCGATGAAGCTGGGCGGCGGCTACCCGATGGGCCCCTTCGAGCTGTTGGACGTCGTGGGGCTGGACGTCTCCCTGGCGATCGAGAAGGTCCTGCACCGCGAGTTCCGCGACCCGGGCCTCGCTCCGGCGCCGCTCCTGGAGCACCTGGTGGCCGCGGGCTGCCTCGGCCGCAAGACGGGCCGCGGCTTCCGCGAATATGCCCGTCGCTGAGGGTTCCGGCGACGGGTCGGCCGTCGACGGGGACTGGGGCGGGCTGCTCGATCCGACCGGAGAACCCCTGCCCACAGCGGGCGGGGGAAACCCCGGACGTGCGCGCCAAGCTGCGCACATGCAGTACGTTCGGGTCATGCCCCAGCCCGCCAAGCCCTCTCGTACACCAGCCACGCCCGACGCACCGGAGAGTGCCGCGGGCAGTCGTGCCGCCGCCCAGCGCCTCAAGATGCGGCGCGAGTTGGCGGCGGCCGCGATGGAGCTGTTCGCGACCAAGGGGTACGAGGCGACCACCGTCGACGAGATCGCGGCCGCGGCCGGGGTCGCGCGCCGGACCTTCTTCCGCCACTTCCGCTCCAAGGAAGAGGCGATCTTCCCCGACCATGACGACACCTTGATCCGGGCCGAGGCGGTACTCAATGCCGCCCCCGCGCACGAGCACCCGCTCGACACGGTCTGCCGGGGCATCAAGGAAGTCATGCGCATGTACGCGGCCCAGCCGGAGATCTCGGTCGCCCGCTACAAGCTGACGCGCGAGGTGCCCACCCTGCGCGAGGCCGAGATCGCGTCGGTGGCCCGCTACGAGCGGCTGTTCACGCGCTATCTCCTGGGCCACTTCGACGAGCACGCGCACGACGACGACGCCAACGACGACCCGCTGCTCGCCGAGGTCGCCGCCTCGGCCGTGGTCACCGCCCACAACCACGTGCTGCGGCGCTGGCTGCGGGCCGGCGGCCAGGGCGACGTCGAGGCACAGCTCGACCACGCCTTCGGGATCGTACGGAAGACGTTCGGCAGCGGCATCGGCGCCGGCCGCACCACGACCCCCAAGCCGGCCACCGCGATGGTGCACCAGCAGGGCGAGGTCCTGGTGACGGTCGCCCGCACCGACGCCCCGCTGGACGAGGTCATGCGGACCATCGAAGAGGCACTGAGGGACCGCTGAGGGCCCTTGGGTCCCTACGGACTCTGTGATGACGGCCACCCCACGGGGTGGCCGTTTTGGCATGTCAGAGCAGGTTTTCAGGCACCTTTCAGACCCCGTTCGATCGATCATCGCTCATTTGTTACGTAAAGATTTCACCTGAGAGCGATTCATGGCACTCGGTGCCTTGCGGGGTGACACGCAGTGTCATACGTTGAAGGTGTCCGGGCGGCCGGCGTGCAGAGACCTTTCGTACGTCGGCTGTCCCCGCAACCCACCACTGGGCTGCGCGCCCGGACGCCTGCGTCACAGGCAACCTCCCGCGCCACAAAGCGCTGCCGAAGCACCACCCGCCGAACCGACGGCACCTCAGCACCCACCCTCAGCAGCAGCACCGACGTAACCATCGGCGCCCCTCCCTCAGGGCGCACTTCGCCGGAGGCAACACCGTGACCGTGAAGGAAATCCTGGACGCGATCCAGTCGCCGGACTCGACTCCGGCCGATTTCGCAGCCCTGCCGCTCCCCGAGTCGTACCGCGCGATCACCGTGCACAAGGACGAGACGGACATGTTCGCGGGCCTCACCACCCGCGACAAGGACCCCCGCAAGTCGATCCACCTGGACGACGTCCCGGTGCCCGAACTCGGCCCGGGCGAGGCCCTAGTGGCCGTGATGGCGTCGAGCGTCAACTACAACTCCGTGTGGACCTCGATCTTCGAGCCGCTGTCGACCTTCGGTTTCCTGGAGCGCTACGGCAAGCTCAGCGAGCTGACCAAGCGGCACGACCTGCCGTACCACATCATCGGCTCCGACCTCGCGGGCGTCGTCCTGCGCACCGGCCCTGGCGTGAACGCCTGGAAGCCCGGTGACGAGGTCGTCGCGCACTGCCTGAGCGTGGAGCTGGAGTCGAGCGACGGGCACAACGACACGATGCTCGACCCCGAGCAGCGCATCTGGGGCTTCGAGACCAACTTCGGCGGGCTCGCCGAGATCGCGCTCGTCAAGTCCAACCAGCTGATGCCCAAGCCGGGGCACTTGTCATGGGAGGAGGCCGCGGCCCCGGGGCTCGTGAACTCCACCGCCTACCGGCAGTTGGTCTCCCGCAACGGCGCCGGCATGAAGCAGGGCGACAACGTCCTGATCTGGGGCGCGAGCGGCGGACTCGGCTCGTACGCCACGCAGTTCGCGCTCGCGGGCGGCGCCAACCCCATCTGTGTCGTGAGCAGCCCTCAAAAGGCCGACATCTGCCGGGCGATGGGCGCCGAGGCGATCATCGACCGCACCGCCGAGGACTACAAGTTCTGGGCCGACGAGCACAACCAGGACCCGCGCGAGTGGAAGCGCTTCGGCAAGCGCATCCGTGAACTCACCGGCGGCGAGGACGTCGACATCGTCTTCGAGCACCCGGGCCGCGAGACCTTCGGCGCAAGCGTTTACGTCACCCGCAAGGGCGGCACGATCGTCACCTGCGCGTCGACCTCCGGGTACAACCACGAGTACGACAACCGCTACCTGTGGATGTCCCTGAAGAAGATCGTGGGCTCGCACTTCGCCAACTACCGCGAGGCCTGGGAGGCCAACCGGCTGGTCGCCAAGGGCAAGATCCACCCCACGCTCTCCCGGGTCTACTCCCTGGAGGAGACCGGACAGGCCGCCTACGACGTCCACCGCAACCTCCACCAGGGCAAGGTCGGCGTCCTGTGCCTCGCCCCCGAGGAAGGCCTCGGCGTGCGCGACCAGGAACTGCGCGCCAAGCACATCGACGCGATCAACCGCTTCCGGAACATCTGAGGACCTGAGGTCATTGATGACTGAGCGCCAGAAAGACCGGCCGTGGCTGATGCGCACGTACGCCGGTCACTCCACGGCAGAGGCGTCCAACGAGTTGTACCGGCGCAACCTCGCCAAGGGCCAGACCGGTCTGTCGGTCGCGTTCGACCTGCCGACGCAGACCGGCTACGACTCCGACCACATCCTCGCCCGCGGCGAGGTCGGCCGGGTCGGTGTGCCGGTGGCCCACGTCGGTGACATGCGCCGGCTGTTCCAGGACATCCCCCTGGACCAGATGAACACCTCGATGACGATCAACGCCACCGCCATGTGGCTGCTGGCGCTCTATCAGGTCGTCGCCGAGGAGCAGGGTGTGGACATCACCCAGCTCCAGGGGACGACCCAGAACGACATCGTCAAGGAGTACCTGTCGCGGGGCACGCACGTGTTCCCGCCGGTTCCCTCGCTCCGGCTGACGACCGACATGATCTGCTACACGGTCAACCACATCCCCAAGTGGAACCCGATCAACATCTGCAGCTACCACCTCCAGGAGGCCGGGGCCACCCCGGTCCAGGAGATCGCGTACGCGATGTCCACCGCGATCGCCGTCCTGGACGCGGTGTTCGCGTCCGGCCAGATCCCCGAGGACCGCAGGGGCGATGTCGTCGCCCGCATCTCCTTCTTCGTGAACGCGGGCGTCCGCTTCATCGAGGAGATGTGCAAGATGCGCGCCTTCGGCCGCATCTGGGACGAGGTCACCCGTGAGCGCTACGGCATCGAGAACCCGAAGCAGCGCCGGTTCCGCTACGGCGTCCAGGTCAACTCCCTCGGTCTGACCGAGGCGCAGCCGGAGAACAACGTCCAGCGGATCGTGCTGGAGATGCTGGCCGTGACGCTGTCGAAGGACGCACGCGCGCGTGCCGTGCAACTCCCGGCGTGGAACGAGGCGTTGGGGCTCCCCCGCCCCTGGGACCAGCAGTGGTCGCTGCGCATCCAGCAGGTGCTGGCGCACGAGAGCGACCTGCTGGAGTACGCGGACATCTTCGACGGCTCGCACGTCATCGAGGCGAAGGTGGCCTCCCTGGTCGAGGAGTCCCTCGCCGAGATGGACCGCATCGAGGAGATGGGCGGCGCGATGGCCGCCGTCGAGTCGGGCTATCTGAAGTCGCAGCTCGTGTCCTCGCACGCCGAGCGGCGGGCCCGTATCGAGTCCGGTCGAGAGAAGATCGTCGGCGTCAACATCTTCAACACGACCGAGCCCAATCCGCTCACCGCCGACCTCGACACGGCGATCCAGACGGTCGACCCGGCCGTCGAGGCGCGGGTCATCGAGTCGTTGCAGCGCTGGCGGGACACGCGCTACCAGCCGCCCTTCAACCACCCGCGCCCGTGCAAGGCGCTGGAGCGGCTGAAGGAGGCCGCCAAGGGCACCGACAACCTCATGGAGGCCACCCTGGAGTGCGCCCGCGCCGGTGTCACGACCGGCGAGTGGGCCGGGGCCCTGCGCGAGGTGTTCGGCGAGTTCCGGGCGCCCACGGGTGTCTCGTCGGCGCCGGTGGCGGTGCCCGCCGAGGAGGGCTCGGCGATGGCCGAGGTACGCCGCAAGGTGGATGTGACGGCGCGCGAGATGGGCGCCGGGAAGCTGCGGTTCCTGGTCGGCAAGCCGGGCCTGGACGGGCACTCCAACGGCGCCGAGCAGATCGCCGTACGCGCGCGTGACGCCGGCTTCGAGGTGGTCTACCAGGGCATCCGGCTGACCCCGGAGCAGATCGTGGACGCGGCCATCGCCGAGGACGTGCACGCGGTGGGGCTGTCGATCCTGTCCGGCTCGCACGCCCAGCTGGTGCCGGACGTGCTCGAACGGCTCCGTGTGGCCGGTGCCACAGACATACCTGTCATCGCCGGTGGGATCATCCCCAATGGTGACGCCGAACAGCTGCGGGCCGCCGGAGTCGCGGCGGTCTTCACACCGAAGGACTTCGACATCACCGGAATCATCGGCCGCATCGTCGACGAGATCCGGAAAGCGAACAAGCTCGACCCTCTGCTCGACCCCTTGGAGGTCCCCGCATGACCACGCCCGCCCCCGTCAACCGGCTTCGCCCGCGGCGCTCCTGTCTCGCGGTCCCCGGGAGTAATCCGCGCTTCCTGGAGAAGGCGCAGGGACTCCCGGCCGACCAGGTCTTCCTGGACCTGGAGGACGCGTGCGCGCCGCTCGCCAAGCCCGAGGCGCGGCACACCATCGTCAAGTTCCTCAACGAGGGCGACTGGACGGGCAAGACGCGGGTCGTGCGCGTCAACGACTGGACGACCGAGTGGACGTACCGCGATGTCGTCACGGTCGTCGAGGGCGCCGGGCAGAACCTCGACTGCATCATGCTGCCGAAGGTGCAGGACGCCCAACAGGTCGTAGCGCTGGACCTGTTGCTCACGCAGATCGAGAAGACGATGGGCTTCGAGGTCGGCAAGATCGGCATCGAGGCGCAGATCGAGAACGCGCAGGGCCTCAACAACGTCAACGAGATCGCGACGGCCTCCCAGCGCGTCGAGACGATCATCTTCGGCCCGGCCGACTTCATGGCGTCGATCAACATGAAGTCGTTGGTCGTGGGCGAACAGCCGCCTGGGTACCCGGCGGACGCCTACCACTACATCCTGATGAAGATCCTGATGGCCGCCCGCGCCAACAACCTCCAGGCGATCGACGGCCCTTACCTCCAGATCCGCAACCTCGACGGCTACCGCGCGGTCGCCCAGCGTGCCGCCGCGCTCGGCTTCGACGGCAAGTGGGTGCTGCACCCGGGTCAGGTCGAGGCGTCCAACGAGATCTTCTCGCCCTCTCAAGAGGACTTCGACCACGCCGAGTTGATCCTGGACGCGTACGACTACTACACGTCCGAGGCGGGCGGCAAGAAGGGCTCCGCGATGCTCGGCGACGAGATGATCGACGAGGCCAGCCGCAAGATGGCGCTCGTCATCTCGGGCAAGGGCCGGGCCGCCGGTATGGAGCGCACGTCCAAGTTCGAAGCCCCGGAGGCCTGAGCCCATGCAGTTCGGACGCACCTACGAGGAGTTCGAGGTCGGCGCGGTCTACAAGCACTGGCCCGGGAAGACGGTCACGGAGTACGACGACCACCTCTTCTGTCTCCTGACGATGAACCACCACCCGCTCCACATGGACGCCAACTACGCCGAGAACACGACGGACTTCGGCAAGAACGTGGTGGTCGGGAACTACATCTACTCACTCCTGCTGGGCATGTCGGTGCCGGACGTGTCGGGCAAGGCGATCGCCAACCTGGAGGTCGAGTCGCTGAAGCACGTGGCGCCGACGTTCCACGGGGACACGATCTACGGCGAGACGACGGTTCTCGACAAGACGCCCTCGAAGTCGAAGAACGACCGCGGGATCGTGTACGTCGAGACCAAGGGCTACAAGCAGGACGGCACGTTGGTCTGCGTGTTCCGCCGCAAGGTGATGGTGCCGACCGAGACGTACATCAAGGAGCGCGGCGGCGAGCAGCCCGGCCGCCCCCAGCTCAAGGAGCAGGAGAAGTAGCCATGGCGCGACTCGCCCAGACCGCCGGTCTCACCGACATCCAGCGGGAAATCCTGTCCACCGTCCGCGACTTCGTGGACAAGGAGATCCTCCCGGTCGCCACCGAGCTGGAGCACCGCGACGAGTATCCGCAAGCGATCGTCGACGGGCTCAAGGAGTTGGGCCTCTTCGGCCTGATGATCCCGGAGGAGTACGGCGGCCTGGGCGAGTCCCTGTTGACGTACGCCCTGTGCGTGGAGGAGATCGCGCGCGGGTGGATGTCGGTGTCCGGGATCATCAACACCCACTTCATCGTGGCGTACATGCTCAAGCAGCACGGCACGCAGGAGCAGAAGGACCACTTCCTGCCGCGCATGGCGGCCGGTGACATCCGGGGCGCGTTCTCGATGTCGGAGCCGGCGCTCGGTTCGGACGTCTCGGCGATCACGTCGAAGGCGGTCAAGGACGGCGACGAGTACGTCCTGACCGGTCAGAAGATGTGGCTGACGAACGGCGGTACTTCGTCACTCGTCGCCGTCCTCGTGCGAAGTGACGAAGGACACCCGGAGGGCACCGCGCCCCACAAGTCGATGACGACCTTCCTGGTCGAGAAGGAGCCCGGTTTCGGTGAGGTCCGGCCCGGTCTCACCATCCCCGGGAAGATCGACAAGATGGGCTACAAGGGTGTCGACACCACCGAGTTGATCATGGACGGCCTGCGGATTCCGGCCGACCGCGTGCTCGGCGGCGGGACCGGCCGAGGTTTTTACCAAATGATGGACGGAGTCGAGGTGGGCCGCGTCAACGTGGCGGCGCGTGGCTGCGGCGTCGCTCAGCGTGCCTTCGAACTGGGCGTCTCGTACGCGCAGCAGCGTCACACCTTCGGGAAGCCCATCGCCCAGCACCAGGCGATCCAGTTCAAGCTCGCGGAGATGGCTACCAAGGTCGAGGCCGCCCATGCGATGATGGTCAATGCGGCGCGCAAAAAGGACTCCGGGGAACGAAACGACCTTGAGGCAGGGATGGCGAAGTACCTCGCCTCCGAGTACTGCAAGGAGGTCGTCGAGGACGCCTTCCGGATCCACGGCGGGTACGGCTTCTCCAAGGAGTACGAGATCGAACGCCTTTACCGCGAGGCGCCGATGCTGTTGATCGGCGAAGGTACCGCCGAAATCCAGAAAATGATCATCGGGCGCAGGCTGCTCGAAGAGTATCGATTCCAGGGCTGATTGTCCGTTTCGGGGTGTTTTCTTCGAGAAGAAGATCACACCCCGTCAACGCTCCTCAGCCGCCGACTCGGCTTCCTGGCTTGCCCAGTTGTGGCCCGCGACCGGTACGATCCCGGGAAAGCCGCCGTCCCCCGTTTACTGCGCGGCATCATCCGCTACGAAGGTCATCCATGCCCCACAGCCAAACCTCTGCACCACGCGACAGCCTGGCAGGCGTACGCCTCGCGCGCGGAGCATCGCCGTGGCTCCTGCCGACCGTCGCCACCGCAGCCCTCAGCCTGGTACGTGCGCGCAAGTCCGGCGCCGCCAAGGTCGTGGCCGTACCCGCCACCGCGCTCGCGGCGGGCATGCTGTGGTTCTTCCGCGACCCCGAGCGCGAGATCACCCAGGGCCGGGTCATCTCGCCCGCCGACGGTGTGGTGCAGAGCATCATGCCGTGGAAGGACGGTCGCACCCGCGTCGCCATCTTCATGAGCCCGCTGAACGTCCACGTCAACCGCGCGCCGCTCTCCGGCACGGTGACGTCGGTCGAGCACATCCCGGGCGGTTTCGTTCCCGCGTTCAACAAGGAGAGTGAGAACAACGAGCGGGTCGTCTGGCACTTCGACACCGAGCTCGGTGACATCGAGATGATCCAGATCGCCGGCGCCGTCGCCCGCCGCATCGTCCCCTACGTCCCGCAGGGCACGAAGGTCGAGCAGGGCGAGCGCATCGGACTGATCCGCTTCGGTTCGCGTGTCGACATCTACCTCCCCGAGGGTGTCGAGGTGGACGTGGAGGTCGGACAGAAGACGGTGGCTGGGGTGACTCGCATTGACCGTGGTTGATCCGGAGACACAGGCGGGCTGGGTGCCCGAGGCCGATGAGGTGGACGACGAGGAGGAGATGCCTCTTTCTCTCCGCCTCTCAATAGCGGACACCCTCACCCTCGGCAACGCCACCTGCGGCTTCATGGCGGTGTACTTCACCACCACCGGCATCCTGATCCCGCACCTGACGGGCAACGACGAGTCGACCGGCATGGCCCGCCACAGCGCGGCCACCGCGGTCATCCTGATGCTGTGCGCGGCGGTCTTCGACCTCTTCGACGGCCTCGTCGCCCGCAAGCTGCGCTCCTCCCCCATGGGCGCGGAGCTGGACAACCTGTCGGACCTGATCAGCTTCGGCCTCGCGCCGGCGTACTTCGTCCTCGTCTACGGCATGGTCGCCGACGACGCGCACCAGAGAGTGGCCGCGGTCGGGGCGATCGTGGTGCTGCTGGCGGTGGTGCTGAGACTGGCCCGCTTCTCGTGCGTGACGCCGCCGAACGGCATGTTCCAGGGCATGCCCTCCCCGTTCGGTGCGCTGACGGTGGTCTCGATCGTGCTGCTCGAACTGCCCTTCGTGGCAACGCTGCTCGCGATCCTGGGCACCGCCTGGCTGATGGTGAGCCGGGTCGAGTACCCGAAGCCGCGCGGTCGCCTCGCGGTCGCGATGCTCGCCTGGATCGTCCTGTCGATGGGCCTGTTGGCATCCTGGGCGTTCGACGCCCCGGGCGGTCAGCTGCTCCTGCAGACGGGCTGCGCGCTCCAGCTGGTCATGGGCGCGGTGATCCCGCTGTTCGCGACGGCCCGCCGGGTGAACAACTTCCGCGGCAACCGGCGTGAGGCACGAGCCGCACAGCTGCCGTAACGGTCGTAGCAGACAGAACGAAGGGCCCCGAGCCGCTTGGCTCGGGGCCCTTCGACGTTCCTCGGGGTGGGGCTCAGACCAGGAAGTCCCGGGCGATGTTCTCCGCCACCCGCTCCAGGATCGGTCCGGCTTCGGCGATGCACTTCACGACGTCCGGTTCGATCGCCGTGAGGGGGTAGGCGCGGCGGATGCCGGCGTGGCCGAGGGACTGCGGGGGCAGGGCGAGGCGGCCGCAGACGGCGACGACCTCCTTGCCCTCGGCGCGGGCCGCCGCGGCGACGCCTGCCGGGGCCTTGCCGTGCAGGGTCTGTTCGTCGAGGGAGCCTTCGCCGGTGATGACGAGGGTGGCGCCCTCCAGGGCGGCGGGGAAGCCGAGGACGTCGAGCATGACCTCGATGCCGGGGCGGAAGCGGGCGCCGAGAAGGAGGGCGCCGTAGCCGATGCCGCCGGCGGCGCCCGCTCCGGGTGCGGCGGCGTACTCGGCGGCCTTGGCGCCGATCGCCTCCTCCAGGACCTTGGCGAAGTGCCCGAGGGCGGCGTCGAGGGCGTCCACGTCGTCGGGGGCGGCGCCCTTCTGGGGGCCGTAGACCGCGGGGGCGCCCTTGGGGCCGGTGAGCGGGTTGTCGACGTCGCTCGCGAGGATCAGGTCGATGGTGGTGAGGCGTGGGTCGAGGCCGGTGAGGTCGGCCGAGGCGAGGTCGGTCAGGCCGCCGCCGCCCGGGGACACCGGTTCGCCCTCCGCGTCCAGGAAGCGGGCGCCGAGCGCGGAGAGCATGCCCGCGCCGCCGTCCGTCGTGGCGCTGCCGCCGACGCCGAACACGATCGTGCGGGCGCCCGCGTCGAGCGCGGCCCGCAGCAGTTCGCCGGAGCCGTACGTCGAGGAGGTCAGCGGGGCGAAGACGCCCTTGGGCAGGCGTTGCAGCCCGCTCGCCTCGGCCATCTCCACGACGGCCGTGTCGCCGCGTACCGCGAAGGCCGCGGTGACCTCGTCGCCGAGGGGCCCGGCGACCCGTGTCTCCCGTCGCTCGAAGCCCGCCGCGACGGCCGCGTCCACCGTGCCGTCGCCGCCGTCGGCGACCGGCATCGCCGTCACGTCCAGCTCGGGTACGACCCGGCGCAGCCCGGCCGTCACCCGCTCGGCGACCTGCACGGCCGTCAGCGACCCCTTGAACTTGTCCGCGGCGATGAGCACCCTGTGGGTGCCCCTCTGTGCAGCGTTCGCCACCTTGCGATCCCCTTGCTCTACGGGCCCCCGCGCGTTCAGGGGCCAGTCGCGCCGCTGCGACCTTAACCGGCGGACGCCCCCGCCGTCATGCCCCGACCGAACGCTGGGACCGGGCTGAGCAGACCCTGTGCCGCTGCCCGGCCCGGAATCGGGTACACCGGAGGTATGACCCCTGTAGGCACTGAACCGGCGCTCGCGGACCGCATCCTCGGGGGCTGGCTGGGCCGGATCGCGGGCAACATGCTCGGCAAGCCGGTCGAGCAGGGCGACCTGTGGACGCGCGACCGCATCGACCGCTATCTCCGGCGGGCCGCCGCCCTGCCGCTGACCGACTACCTCCCCGAGCCGCCCAGTGAGTCCGACGGCTTCGAACTGCGCCCCGAGTGGCAGCGGTGCGTGCGCGGCCGGATCCACGGCAGCTGCCGTGACGACGACGTCGACTACGCGATCCTCGGCCTCGACCTCCTGGAGACCCACGGCTTCGGCTTCAGCACCGAACAGGTCGGCGAACTGTGGCTGCGGAGACTGCCGTACCTCCAGACCTTCACCGCCGAGCGGGCCGCCTACCGCAACCTCGCCAACGGCCTCAAGCCGCCGCTGACGGCGACGCACGACAACCCGTACCAGGAGTGGATCGGCGCCCTGATCCGCGCCGACATCTACGGTTGGACCGGTCCAGGCGCCCCGCGCCGCGCGGCCCAACTGGCGCGCAAGGACGCGGTGTTGTCCCACTCCGGGAACGGTGTCTACGGCGCCATGTGGGCCGCCGCTCTCGTCTCGGCGGCGTTCACCGCGCCGACCGTGCGGCACGCGCTGGACACGGCGCTGACGGTGATCCCGCCGGGCTGCCGCCTCGCGCGGACCGTGCGCAGGGTGCTCACGCTGCACGAGACCCGGATGACCTGGGAGGACACGCTCACCACACTGTCCGAGGAGACCGCCGGGCTCGGCTGGATCCACACGATCCCGAACGCGGCCGTCCTCACCGCCGGGCTCCTGTACGGCGACGGTGACTTCACCCGCACCATCACGCTGACCGTCCGCGGCGGCCTGGACACCGACTCGAACGGCGCGACGGCCGGTTCGGTCGCCGGGGTCCTCACCGGCGCGGAGGCGATCCCGGGGCAGTGGAAGGACCCGCTGGAGGACACCGTGCGCAGTGCGGTGTTCGGCTTCGACGGGGTGCGGATCAGTGAACTGGCCGCGCGGACCGTGCAGTTGGTGGGGACCGACGCCTAGACGGCACCCTGCGCGATGAGGCTCCGGGCGCAGTCGAGGACAGCTTCACGCGCGGGGCGCGGTTCCCAGCCGAGGACGCGGCGCGCCTTCTCCGTGCTGTGACGGTTGCGACGGCCGAGCGCGGGGGTGATCTCGCGCAGGGACGGGTCCCGGAAGCGGGCCGCGAGGCGGACGGCGAAGTCCGGGAGGCGGCGCGTGGAGACGGTACGGCCGTGCTCGCCGAGGCCGTCGCGCAGGGTGCGGGCGATGTCCTCCATCCACACGAACTCCCCGGTGGCCAGGAAGCGTTGACCGGCGGCTCGCGGTGATTCCATCGCCCGGATGTGGACGTCGACCAGGTCGCGGACGTCCACGACTTCGAGGCCGATGCGGGGCACGCCGGGCATCTTCCCGCTCACCATGCGCGCGATGATGCCGACGGAGCCCATGTTCGCGGTGGTGAGGACCGGTCCAAAGACGGCGCCGGGGAGCACGGTGGTCAGCTCGGTCGGACCGTCGTAGTCGCGCATGAAGTCCCAGGCGGCGCGCTCTGCGAGGGTCTTGGAACGGCGGTACGGGATCAGGGTGGGGTCGTCTGGATCGGTCCAAAGCTCCTCGTCGGTGACGCCTTCGGAGGCGTACGACGAGGGGCTCGCGGCGTTCGCGGCCGAGGTCATCACGACACGTCGTACGCCCGCCTCGGTGGCCGCGCGCAGAACGCGCAGGGCGCCACCACGGGCCGCCGCGATCAGCGCGTCGGGGTCGTCCGAGGCGGCGCCGAGCGGGGAGGCGACGTGCAGGACGAGGTCGACGCCCTTGAGCGCGGCGTCCCAGCCCTCGTCGGCGGTGAGGTCGGCGACGGCGAAGCTCAGCCGGCCGGCGGGGTCGACGACGGTCTCGACGGCGTCCGTGACCGCGCGTTCCTTGCCCGGGGCGCGGACGGTCGTACGGACGTCGTAGCCGCGGCGGAGCAGTTCGGCGATGCACCAGCCTGCGATGTAGCCGCTGCCTCCGGTGACGAGGACGAGTTCGGGCATGACGGTGCTCCCTGCGGTGTCGGGTGGGGGTGTGCCAGAATGGAGAGCGAAACGGAGGCCCCTCCGGTACATCTCCCAACGTACCGGAGGACCCTCCGCTTAGCAATCCGACACCGGACGGACGACCCACCCGTGAACCCGAGACCGACCCGCCGCGACGCCCTCGACAACCGGGAACGCATCCTGACCGTCGCCCGCGAGGCGATCGCCGCGTCGAGCAGCGCGTCCCTCACCGCGATCGCCAAGGAGGCGGGCGTCGGCATCGGGACGCTGTACCGCCACTTCCCCACCCGGGAGGCGCTGATCCTGGAGCTGTACCGCCACGACATACAGCACCTGATCGACCGCGCGCCGGTGCTCCTCGCGGACCATCCCCCGCTCATTGCCCTACGCCTCTGGTTTGACGAGGTCGCCCACTACGGGAGGCTCAAGTACGGCGTCGCCGAGGTCATCCACGCGGCGATCGACGGGGGTGCCGACGACGAGTACTTCGCACCCTTCGTGGCCGCGATCGCCGTACTCCTGAAGGCGGGTGCCGCCGACGGGTCGCTCAAGTCCGGGCTCGATCCGGAGGACGTGCTGCTTCAGTTGAGCGTGCTGTGGCGGCTCGATCCGGCGCGGGGTGGGGAGGCGCGGGCCGGGCGGATTCTGGACCTCATCGTGGACGGGCTGCGGACGCCGTCGCCGTGAGTTCCGGGTCCTCGAACGCCTGCGCCGTCACGCCGAACGCCCGTAGCACCAGCCGGTCGCGCAGGCCGTCCGGCAGGAAACGCAGCAGGGCGAGAGCGCGGCCGTCCTTGCCCGTGGTGGTGAGGGTCGCGGGGCGGCGGGCGGTCAGGGCGCGTACGACGGCGTCGACGGCCGGCGTGACCGGGCCGAGGGGCTGGCGAGCGGCTGTCGCGCGTACGGCGTCCAGGGCGCGGGCGTAGTGGCGCTGGGTCTCCGGGGAACCCGCCCAGCCCAGGTGGGCGCTCGCCTTGTCCGCGGTGGCGAAGATGGGGGTGTCCATGGCGCCGGGTTCGACGAGGGTGACCTTGACGCCCTGGTGGCGCAGTTCCGCGCGCACGGAGTGGGTGAGGGCGGCGAGGGCGGCCTTGGAGGCGGCGATCGGGCCGAAGAACGGCGGCGGGACGCGGGCCGAGACGGCGCCGATGTTCACGATCCGGCCGCCGGACGCCCGTAGCGCGGGCAGGAAGGCGCGGATGACGGTCGCCTGACCGATCACGTTGATCTCGAACTGGCGGCGCCATGCCTCGGCGGGCGTCAGCTCGACGGGCCCCTGGCCCATGATCGCGGCGCTGTTCACCAGCCCGTCCAGCCGCGGGCCGACCTGCTCGGCAGCTACGGCGACGGAGTCCTCGTCGGTCAGTTCGAGCCGGACGGGGGTGTAACCGGCGTCCCGGAGCGCTTCCGCGTCCGCCGGTTCGCGGTGGGCGGCGTACACGGTCCAGCCGTCGGCGTGCAGGGCGCGTACCACCGCGGAGCCGACGCCGCCGGTCGCGCCGGTGACCAGGACGGTACGGGGAGTGGACGGGGACAGCTCAGCCACAAGGGCCGCCTTTCGGCAGGGAGTTGGGATCACCTCGGACCTGCGGGTCCGGTGTCCCTCCCACCCTGCGCCGGTCTTCGGCCCGGTTGAAGAGTGCAGAATTTACTGGTGCCGCCAACACCACCACCAGAAGTCAAGGAATCACCAGAAGCCAATGATCACGGACGCAGGGCCCTCGCCACCTTTCTGCGGTCCCGGCGCGAGCGTGCCGACCCGGCGGAGACGGGGCTGCCCGCGGGTGGCCGGCGTCGCACCCCCGGGCTGCGCCGCGAGGAGGTCTCGCTGCTCTCCGGTGTGAGCCTCACCTGGTACACCTGGCTCGAACAGGGCCGGGACATCAACGTGTCCCCGCAGATCCTGCTGGCCCTGGCCCGCGCACTGCAGTTGGACGACGTGGAACGGGCACACCTGTTCCGGCTGGCGGGCCGACCGGCCCCTGAGCCGGCCGAGCGGTCTCTCCAAGTCCCGGACGCCGTACGGGCGTTCCTGGACACGCTGATGCCGAACCCCGCCTTCGTCATCGACCGCTGCTTCGACGTCCTGGCCTGGAACCGGGCCCAGGAAGCCGTCCTCGGCCCGGCCCTCCTCGACCGGCCGCGCCGCGAACTCAACAGCGCCTGGCTGCTGTTCAGGGAACCGGGCATCCGTGCGCTGATGCCCGAGTGGGAGGCGGAGACGGAGTGGATGGCGGGCCTGCTGCGTCAACAGGCGGCGTACGAACTGGACAACCCGCGGTTCACGGAACTGATCGACGAACTGGTCACCACCAGCCCGCACTTCGCACGCCTGTGGGAGGCACACGAGGTGGTGGAGTTCCGCTCGTCCGTACGTCGTTACCGCCACCCCAATGCGGGTGACATCGAGGTGTCCTTCATACGGCTCGCGGTGCAGGAGGCGCCCTGGTTGAGCCTGGTCTGTCACTTCCCGGTGCCCGGCAGCGAGTCGGAGAGGCGGCTGCGCGGGCTGGTTACCCTTCCTGAATGACCACTACGCAAGACTTCGCCACGTACCTCGCGGGTCTCCCCCGCATCCTCGCCGGGGCCGCCGCCCTCTTCCGTGACACCGAGGGCCAGGTCCTCCTCGTCGAGCCCAACTACCGTGAGGGCTGGGCCCTTCCGGGCGGCACGATCGAGTCGGACGACGGCGAGACACCCCGCCAGGGCGCGCGCCGCGAGACCCTGGAGGAGATCGGCCTCGACGTCGAACTCGGCCAACTGCTCGCCGTCGACTGGGTCTACCACGGCCCGGACTACCCGCCGTTGGTGGCCTACCTGTACGACGGCGGAGTCCTCACCGCGAACGACCTCAAGTCGATCCAGCTCCAGGAGGAGGAACTGCTGTCGTGGCGCCTCGTCCCGCGCGAGGAAGTCACCGAGTACCTGCCGGGTTCCCTGGGACTGCGGGTTCTGGTCGCGCTGGATGTGCTGGAGGAGGGCGCGGGGACCGCGGAGTTGGAGAACGGGCAGCGGGTCGCCTGACGGGGGCGAGCGCCGGGGGCAGATCGACTGACGCCGGGCGGAAAGCCGGGGCGGCACGTAGATGGCGTTGGGCGATTGGGCCTCAAGCGGGCGGGGCCGACAACGCCGGTGGCGGCTGGGCAAGTTGGCCAACGTCGGTCGCCCGAGGGCACGTCGGCTCACGCCGGGCGGAAAGCTGAGCAGCTGGACACCGCGCTGGCGCCGAGCAGAGGGACGAACCCGGGCGAGGTCACCAACGCCGGTGGCAAGCAGGCAAGTTGGCTCGCATCGGCCTCCCCGCCCCCAGGGCTCAGCCCTCGACCTCCCGGGGTTTCACGTCCACCTCGCGCAGCGCGTCGTCGCGGGCCTCGACCCTGGCCTCCGTGCGGTGGCCGCGCTCGATGTAGTCGCGGACGACGAGTTCGACGGCGTCCTGCGGGTTGCCCACGCCCGCGAGCACCATGACTTCCACGACGAGCGCTGCGTCGAGCGAGACGGTCACCTTGGCCATGCGCGGACGGTAACATCCGCCACCGCGCCACGAACATCCGGACGACACCGAGATCAGGAACAACTCCGCGCCGATGACTGGCCCTTCCTCCGTGGGCGACGACCGCGGCTGCCTGCGGCTGGTCCTCGCCGTTCCCCTCGTACTGCTCACCCTTCTCGCCGTGTGCTTCTGCTGGGCGGCGCTGATCATCCGCCCGTCCGGTCCCTGGGACGACGACGCGTACGCCGGCATCGTTCTCGCGTGCGTGCTCGCCATCGGTGCCGCCGGAGCGGTGGCGGGCGTATGGCTGCTGCCGTCCGTGCGGCGCGTCATGGGGTGGTGGTGGACCGGTCCAGCCGTCGTGTCCGGCGTCATCGCGGTGATCCGGTACGTCGCAGCGGTTGACCCCGGGATATCCACTCGCCGCCCCCGCCCCCACCGACCTACTCTCGGCACCATGAGCAAGCCTCTCGTCGCCCTTCTCAGTGGGGCGGGCATCTCCACCGACTCCGGCATCCCCGACTACCGCGGCCCCAACGGCCTCTGGCGGCGCGACCCCGAGGCCGAGAAGCTCGTGACCTACGAGTACTACATGGGCGACCCCGAGATCCGGCGCCGGTCCTGGCAGATGCGGCGCACGAACCGCACGCTGCAGGCCGAGCCCAACGCCGCGCACCAGGCCGTCGTGGAGCTGGAGAAGTCCGGCGTACCCGTGCGGGTCATCACGCAGAACGTCGACGGGCTGCATCAGCTCGCCGGGCTGCCCGCCCGCAAGGTGATCGAACTGCACGGCACCGCGCGGGAGTTCGTGTGCACGCAGTGCCATGTGCGCGGGCCGATGCAGGACGCGATCGCCCGGTTGGACGCCGGGGAGGACGATCCCGGCTGCCTGGAGTGCGGCGGGATTCTGAAGTCCGCCACCGTGTACTTCGGGGAGCGACTCGACCCCGTCGTGCTCGGCGAGGCCGTCGCCATCACCAAGGCCTGCCAGGTGTTCATCGCCGTCGGGAGCAGTCTGCAGGTACAGCCCGCCGCCGGGCTCGCCGGTGTCGCCGCCGATCACGGGGCACGGTTGGTCATCGTCAACGCCGAGGCCACGCCGTACGACGATCGCGCCGACGAGGTCGTACGGGAGCCGATCGGGACGGCGCTGCCGCGACTGCTGCACGACCTCAGCGGGTGACGCGGAGCTTCGACTGGCCGTGCGGGAGTTGTTCCCAGTCCTCCATGAAGTGGGCTTTCAGGCCGTGTTGGGCGGCCAGGGCGACGAGGGTCTCGGTGCGGTAGTAGAAGTCCTCGCGCAGGACGTGGTGTTCCTCGCCCTCCGTGCGGTCGAAGGTGAAGTCGAACCAGCCGCCCGGTGCCAGGACGCGGCCGACGTTGGCCAGGCACTCCTCGATGACCGGGAGCGGGGAGTGCGAGAACACGCTGTGCGCGTGGACGACGTCGAAGTGCGCGTCGGGCAGGAAGCGCAGGGTCAGGTCGTGTACGGGGGTGAGGGTGGGGAGCTGTTTCTGGAGGCCCATTTCCACGACCGTGTCCTGCGCCGCGGCCAGGATGTCGGGCGAGATGTCGATGCCGTAGTAGTGCCCGGGGTCGAGGTGACGGATGAAGCGCCAGCCGCCGCGCAGGTTTCCGCAGCCGATCTCCAGCATGCGGTGCCCGGGGCGCAGACCATGGCCGAGGAGGTAGTCGAACTGCAACGCGCCCAACGCCAGCCAGCGTTCACGGCTCGCGCTGCCGACCGCCGCGTCCGGATCGGCCCGGGTGTCGGAGCGCATCACCGCGCGGTAGTAGGAGACGTGGTCCGGGTGGCGCCGGCGCAGCCAGGCGTCCCGGGTGGCACGGGCCAGGTGGCGGGGCACGCGGTCGGGGTGGCGCAGGGCGTAGGCGATGCGGTGGCCGAGGGCGGCGCGGTTGACGGTGAGGTTCTTGGTGGGCACGGGGTCGTCGCCTTTCCGAAGTCCGAGGTGGGTGGCGGGTGTTGACGCCAGCCTCGGTGCGCCGGCGGGGTGTTCGGCTCGGTCAAGGGGAGGTGATCCGGGGGCGGTTCGGGTGATCCGGATGTCAGCCGATCGGTTGATGCGCCGTCCCGTCCGTCGCGTTAGACACGAAGGATGGGACACACGAGGCCGGCGAGGACGGGGCACGCGGAGCAACAGAGGACGGGGCACATCGGTCCGGAGGAGCGCCTTTTGCCCGTGGTCGTGCACGCCGCGTTCTTTCTGCTGCTCGGCTCGTCGTTCGTGCGCTTCCTGACCCGCGACCAGGGCGGGGCCCGCACCGGCTGGGTGCTCGCGCTGTTCGCGGTCTTCTGTCTGCTGTACGTCCTCGGGCAGTTCCTGGCTCCGGCGCCCCGCCCGGGTTCCGCGCCCAGCACACGTCATCTGGCCTGGCTGGGCTCGGTGTCCGCCGTCTGGACCGTGCTGCTCGCCCTCGCGCCGAGTGCCACCTGGTGCGCGATGCCCCTGCTGTTCGCCGGCCTGTACGCGCTGCCCCCACGGTTCGCGGTGCCGCTGGCCGCCGTACTCACCGCGCTCGTCGTGGCCTCCGAGATACGGGTGGCCGACGGCACGCTCAACCCGAACATGGTCGTCGCCCCGCCGGCCCTCGCGGCGGTCGCCACCGCCGTACTGGTGCAGTTGCAGCGGCAGGCGGCCCGGCAGCGCGTCCTGATCGACGACCTGGTCCGCACCCGCCGCGACCTCGCGGCCACCGAACGGCGGGCCGGTGTCCTGGCGGAACGGCAGCGGCTGGCCACGGAGATCCACGACACCGTCGCGCAGGGCCTGTCCAGTCAGCAGATGCTGTTGCAGGCCGCCGAACGGCTGTGGCGGACGGACCCGGAAGCGGCCCACGGGCACGTCCTCAAGGCCGCCGAGATCACCTCCCGCGGCCTCGCCGAGGCGCGCCGGTTCGTGCACGACCTGGCACCGGCCGACCTCGTCGAGCACTCCCTGCCCGCGGCGCTGCGCGCGCTGGCCGAGCGGGAGAGCGGTCCCGGCCTGACGGTGGAGTTCCGGCTCGACGGCGATCCGGGCCCGCTGCCCGAGCGGTCCGCTGCGGCGCTGTTGCGCATCGCCCAGGGCGCGTTGGCCAACGTACGCGAACACGCGGCCGCGACCCGGGCCGCGCTGACCCTGACCTGCCTCGACGACCAGATCTCCCTCGACGTCGCCGACAACGGCCGTGGTTTCGACGCCAGTTCTCCCCCGGTGTCCGCGCCCGGCCGGGTACGCGGCCACGGGCTGCCCGCCATGCGGATCCGGGCCCGGCAGTCCGGTGGCACGCTGAGCGTGGAGTCGGCCCTCGGCGAGGGCACCGTCGTCTCAGTCGCGGTCCCTGTCGTCCGTGATCCCCGTGAGGAGCTCGTCCCGTGAGCACACCCGTACCCGTACGTCTGCTGCTGTGCGACGACCACGCCGTCGTACGGGCCGGACTGCGTGCGCTGCTGTCCAGCGCCGACGGCATCGAGGTGGTCGGTGAGGCGGGCAGCGGTGAGGAGGCCCTCGCCCTGGCCGCCCGGGTCCGTCCCGACGTGGTGCTGATGGACCTCCAGCTCGGCGACGGCATGGACGGAGTGACGGCCACCAGGAAGCTGACCGCCGGTGACGGCCCTCGTGTCCTCGTCCTCACCATGTTCGACACCGACGCCGACATCACCCGCGCCGTAGAGGCGGGCGCCACCGGCTACCTCCTGAAGGCCGAACGCCCCGAGGAACTGTTCACCGCGATCCACAGCGCGGCGTCCGGCCGTACAGCGCTCTCGGCCCCGGTCGCCGACCGGCTCATGGCGCGGATGCGCAGCCCGCACCCCACCCTGTCCGAGCGCGAGCGCGAGATCCTCGGCCAGCTGGCCCGCGGCCTGGGCAACCGGGAGATCGCCCGGGCCCTCTTCATCAGCGAGGCGACGGTGAAGACCCATCTCGGGCGCATCTACGGCAAGTTGGGGGTGGAGACGCGGTCCGGGGCGGTGGCCGTCGCCAAGGAGCGACGGCTGCTGTCATGACACCCCGCCGGCACCGGAATCGCCAACGGCACTAGAAAAGCGCCGCCCCGCTCTCGAAGTCCAGCAGCCTCTGCTTGCGGTCGAGGCCGCCGCCGTACCCCGTGAGACTGCCGTTCGCGCCTACGACCCGGTGGCAGGGGACGATGATTCCGATGGGGTTCTTGCCGTTGGCGAGGCCCACCGCGCGGGAGGCGCCCGGGTTGCCGAGGGCGTCGGCGAGGTCGCCGTAGGAGCGGGTCTCGCCGTAAGGGATGCGGCGGAGCTGGTCCCAGACCGTTTGCTGGAACGGGGTGCCGTGCAGGCGTAGTTGGAGGGTGAACTCCTTCAACTCGCCCGCGAAGTACGCCTGCAGTTCGGCTGTCGCCTCGGCGAAGGGGGTGTCGTCGGGGGTGCCGAAGTTCTCCTCCGGGGGGCGGTGGCGCTGGTCGACCATGTAGAGGCCGCAGAGGGCGCCGTCGTCGTCCGCGACGAGGGTCAGCGGGCCGTAGGGGCTGTCGATCACCGTGTGGTGCTTCATTACCTTGGCTTTCCTTGTCCGAATGCCCTTATACCGGCAGGAAGTTGATCGGGTGGCTGTCCGTCGCCCACAGGTACTGGACCGCGTACGCCCGCCAGGGTCGCCAGGCCGCCGCGCGTGCGGTGAGGGCGGCCGGGGTCGACGGGAGGCCCAACTCCTGGGCTGCGCGCCGGATTCCGAGGTCGGTGGGGAGGAAGGCGTCGGGGTCGCCGAGGGCGCGCATCGCGATGACGTCGGCCGTCCAGGGGCCGAAGCCGGGCAGGGAGAGGAGTTGGGCGCGGGTTTCCGCCCAGTCGCTCTCGACCCCCAAGTGGAGTGTGCCGTCCGCCAGTTGGCCCACCAGCGTGGTGAACGTCGTGCGGCGGGTGCGGGGCATCGCCAGTGATTCCGGGTCCAGCGCCGCCAGTGCCGCGGGCGATGGGAAGAGGTGGGTCAGGCCGCCCTCGGGGTCGTCGACCGGTTCGCCGTGCGCGGTGACCAGGCGGGCCGCGTGGGTGCGGGCCGCCGCCGTGGAGACCTGCTGGCCGAGGACGGCCCGTACGGCGAACTCCGCCTCGTCGACCGTGCGCGGGACGCGGCGGCCCGGCGCCTTGTCCACCAGCGGTGCCAGGACCGGGTCGGTCCTCAACTGGTCGTCCACCGCGACCGGATCGGCGTCCAGGTCGAGCATGCGGCGGCAGCGGCTGATCGCCACCGGCAGGTCGCGCAGGTCACTGAGGGTGAGGCGGCAGGCGATGTGGTCGGACTTGGGAGTCAGGGACGCGATGCCGTGGCCGTAGGGGAGGCGAAGGGTCCGGCGGTACGCACCGGCGCGCCACTCCTCCACGCCCGGTACGGCGGTCGCCGCGAGGTGACCGAAGAGGTTGTCGGGGTTGAGGGGCGCGCGGAACGGCAGGCGGAGGGTGAGGGTGCCGGGGGTCAACACGGTTGTCTTCGGGCGCCTGTTGCGCAGCTCGCTCGGGGAGAGGGCGAAGACGTCGCGCACGGTGTCGTTGAAGGTACGGATCGAGGAGAAGCCGGCGGCGAAGGCGATCTCCGCCATCGGGAGGGCGGTCGTCTCGATCAACAGCCTTGCCGTCTGGGCGCGTTGGGCACGGGCCAGCGCGAGGGGGCCGGCGCCGAGTTCGGCGAGGAGCTGGCGTTCGATCTGCCGGGTGCTGTAGCCGAGGCGGGCGGCGAGGCCGGGGACGCCCTCGCGGTCCACGGTTCCGTCGGCGATCAGGCGCATGGCGCGGGCCACCAGGTCGGCCCGCTGGTTCCACTCCGGGGAGCCGGGGCTGGTGTCCGGGCGGCAGCGCTTGCAGGCCCGGAAACCCGCCTGCTGGCAGGCCGCCGCACTCGGGTAGAACGTCATGTTCTCCGGCTTGGGCGGGACGACCGGGCAGCTGGGCCGGCAGTAGATGCGGGTGGTCAGGACAGCCGTGAAGAACCAGCCGTCGAAGCGCGCGTCCTTGGACTGGACCGCGCGCACACAGCGCTCCGTGTCGGTGTGCATCCCGTTCTGCATACGTCCAGCATCCGATACGGGGCGGACCGGGGCTGGCGGGAATCCGACATCAACCTTGTGTGGCCTGGTCAGGCACGGATCACCGTACATTCGGCGCGGGCGTCGGGGATGCGGGCGGGTTATGCGTTTGTGGTGTGACCTCCGGCTTTGTAGCGTCGGCTTCCGTGACGCCTCCTCCCCCGTCTGCGCACCCCGCAGACTCCCTCCCGGCCCTGCTCGACGCGGCCCGGAGCGACTACGAAGCCCTTCTCGCGAAGGGGCTCAAGCTCGACCTGACCCGCGGCAAGCCCTCCGCCCGCCAGCTCGACCTGTCCGCCGAACTGCTCTCGCTGCCCGGCGACCGCTACACCTCCGCCGACGGCACGGACTGCCGCAACTACGGTGGCGCGGAAGGTCTGTTGGAGCTCCGGGAGATCTTCTCCGGGTTCCTGCAGGTCCCGGCCGAGCAGCTGCTCGCCGTCGGAAACTCCAGTCTGGAGCTGATGCACGACTGCCTGGTGCACGCGCTGCTCGGCACGCTGCCCGGGGCCGCGCGCCGTTGGGCGGACGAGGAGCGGGTCGCGTTCCTGTGCCCGGTCCCCGGCTACGACCGGCACTTCGCGCTGTGCGAGCGGTTCGGCATCGAGATGATCCCCGTGCCGATGACCGCCGAGGGTCCCGACATGGACGTGGTGGAGCGGCTGGTCGCCGAGGACCCCGCCGTGAAGGGCATCTGGTGCGTGCCCAAGTACAGCAATCCGGACGGGACTTGCTACAGCGACGAGACCGTACGGCGGCTCGCCGCCATGCCGACGGCCGCGCCCGACTTCCGGGTCTTCTGGGACAACGCCTACGCCGTGCACCACCTCACCGACGAGGAGGTGGAGATCGCCGACATGCTGGGCGCCTGTGCCGCGAGCGGGCATCCCGACCGGGTCTTCGTCTTCGGGTCCACCTCGAAGATCACGCTGGGCGGTGCGGGCGTCGCGTTCTTCGGCTCGTCCCCGGCCAACGTGGCCTGGCTGCGCGGCTACAGCGCCAAGCGGTCCATCGGCCCGGACAAGGTCAACCAGCTGCGGCACGCGATGTTCCTGCGCGATGCCGACGGGGTGCGCGATCACATGCGCAAGCACCGTGAGCTGCTGCGGCCGAAGTTCGACACCGTGCTGCGCATCCTCGCCGAGCGGCTGGGCGACACCGGTCTCGCGTCCTGGTCCACGCCCCGGGGCGGCTACTTCATCACCCTCGACGTGCCCGACGGCTGTGCCCGCGAGGTGGTGCGCCGCGCGGCGGACGCCGGTCTCGCCCTGACTCCGGCGGGCGCCACGCACCCGTACCGCGACGACCCCAGGGACCGGACGATCCGTATCGCCCCGTCCTTCCCCGATCTCTCCGAGATCGAGGAGATCATCGAGGGGGTGGCCACCTGCGTACGGCTGGTGGGCTACGAAAAGGGCAACGAAAAGCTTGTGTCCGGGGGGAGTTGACCCGGTTCGCGCACCGCACACCTGACGCTCCTCAGGTGTGCGGTACCTCACGCCCCGGTTACAAATCGCTCAACCTCTGGTTGCGAAGCGGTGCGCAGTCCACGATGGGCACATGACCCTGGCCGAGCGAGCCATGCAGCGACTGGAAGGCTGGCGCGACCTCAGCGCGGTCCCGGCCAGTTGTGGCACGGGGCGGGCGCTGCGGTCCGCCCACAGCGAGATCGTGCATTTCCACTCCGACCACGATGTGGACCTGCATCTCACCGTCGGGGCCATCCTCCGGTTCCATCACGACCTGAGCGAGTCCACCGCGATCCGGATCATCCCGGGCTCCCGCTGGGTGACCGTCCACCTGGACTGCGAGACGGACGTCGACCTGCTGCTGAGCCTGGTCAGCGTCGCCCTCAAGGCACACGCGGGCGGGCCCCCTGCCGGGAGCCCGCCCATGACCGGCTGCAACTTCCACCGGGTGACGCTCGTGCCACGAGACGGCGACTAGGACCAGCCCCAGCCCGAAGGGGCCCGGTCCCTAGAACACCGCCGCCGTGTCGTCCTCGCCCTCCTCCAGCAGGTTCGCCGCCGCGCCGACGATGCGGGGGTCGGGGCTGCCGACCACCTCGTCGTCCTTGTCGGCGTAGTCGAAGCGGGCCAGCACGCTGCGCATGGCCTCGACCCGGGCCCGCTTCTTGTCGTTGCTCTTCACCACGGTCCAGGGCGCGTGTTCCGTGTCGGTCTCCCGGAACATCGCGACCTTGGCGGCGGTGTAGTCGTCCCAGCGGTCCAGGGACTCCAGGTCCATCGCACTGAGCTTCCACTGCCGTACGGGATCCACCTGGCGGATCGTGAAACGGGTGCGCTGTTCACCTTGTGAGACGGAGAACCAGAACTTGATCAGGTCGATGCCGTCGTCCGCCAGCATCCGCTCGAACAGCGGGGCCTGGCGCATGAAACGGCGGTACTCGTCGTCCGTGCAGAACCCCATCACGCGCTCCACGCCCGCCCGGTTGTACCAGGACCGGTCGAACAGCACGATCTCGCCCGCGGTCGGCAGATGCTGGACGTACCGCTGGAAGTACCACTGACCGCTCTCGCGCTCGCTCGGCTTCTCCAGCGCCACGACGCGGGCGCCACGCGGGTTCAGGTGCTCGGTGAACCGTTTGATCGTGCCGCCCTTGCCGGCCGCGTCGCGTCCCTCGCAGACGATGACGAGACGACGGCCGGTCTCCTTGACCCAGCGTTGCAGCTTCAGCAGTTCTATCTGCTGGAGCCGCTTGTGCCAGTCGTACTCCTTGCGCTCCATGCGCTGTTCGTACGGGTAGTTCTCCCGCCAGGTGTCCACCGTGCTGCCGTCGGGCCGCACCAGCACCGGGTCGTCGGCGTCGGTGTAGTCGACCCGCAGCCCGGTCAGCAGTTCGGTCATCCCGGCCTCCTCTCAAGGGGGTTCAGTGACTCAGAGGTGATCGGTGGTGATCCGTCGCGCTCAGTGGAACTGCGGCACGATCAGATAGATGCCGTATGCCACGACAGCCGCACACGCGAGAAAGCACAACCCCGCCTGCGCAAAGCCGAGGGCGTGGGTGCCGCCGTCCTGTTCGCGGGCGGCCTCGACCTGGGCGAGGCCCAGGATGCCCAGCGCGAAGATGGCGACCACGCCGACGGTGACTCCGATGCTCACCGCGGCGACCTCGCCGAGGGCGCTCCAGTCCAGACTCATGACTCAACTCCCTTGACTCAGGCGGCCGTACGGACGTCCGTGGACGCCTCGGTGCGGATGGTGACCTCGTGGGTCTCGTTCACGTTGTCCGCGTGCACGGGGTTGCGACGCGAGGCGACCACGATGAACGCGGCCACGGCGGCGGCGATCAGGGCGATCAGGGCCGTACCGAGGTTGCCGCCGTGCTTGACGACGGTCGCGGACAGGCCGCCGACCGCGGCGGCGGCCGGGAGGGTGACCAGCCAGGCGATGACCATGCGGCCGGCGGTGCCCCAGCGCACCTCGGCCAGGCGCCTGCCCAGACCGGCGCCGAGGATGCCGCCGGAGCAGACCTGCGTGGTGGACAGCGCGAAGCCCAGGTGGGCGGAGGTGAGGATGACGGTCGTGGAGGCGGCCTCGGCCGCGAAGCCCTGCGGGGACTGGATGTCGGTGAGGCCCTTGCCCATCGTGCGGATGATGCGCCAGCCGCCGATGTAGGTGCCCAGGCCGATGGCGAGTCCCGCGCAGGTGATGACCCACACCGGCGGACCGGCGTCGTGACCGAGCGCGCCCACGGAGATCAGGGTCAGGGTGATGACGCCCATCGTCTTCTGGGCGTCGTTCGTGCCGTGCGCGAGGGAGACCAGGGAGGCCGAGGCGATCTGGCCGAGCCGGAAGCCCTTGGTGACCGAGTCCTTGCGGGCCCGGGCGGTGATCTTGTAGGCGAGGTAGGTGGCGAGGAGAGCGGCGATCCCGGCCACGAGCGGGGAGGCCACCGCGGGGATCAGGATCTTCTCCACGACCTTGTCGAAGTGGACACCGTTGGCGCCCGCGCCGACCCAGACGGCGCCGATCAGGCCACCGAACAGGGCGTGCGAGGAACTGGACGGCAGTCCCAGCAGCCAGGTCAGGAGATTCCAGAGGATCGCCCCGACGAGCCCCGCGAAGATCATCCCCGGTGTGACCAGGGTGTCGTCGACGATGCCCCCGGAGATCGTCTTGGCGACTTCCGTGGACAGGAAGGCGCCGACGAGGTTGAGAGCTCCACTGATCAGAACCGCCGTTTTGGGCTTCAGTGCCCCGGTGGCGATGGACGTCGCCATCGCGTTGGCGGTGTCGTGGAATCCGTTGGTGAAGTCGAAGGCCAAGGCCGTGACGATGACGACCGCCACGAGGAACGTGATGTGGTCCATCGTTCGATGGAAGCAATCGAAGGCGTACATTCGGCCAACCGGAGGCCAAATCGAGGCATGGCCCGCGCAACGCCGACGTGCACACGCCCCTCTCCGCCCCTCAGTCACCCCTTCTTCCACCGCACGCACACACTTCCTTCTCCTTATGGCATGGCCCGGTCAAATCTGCGAAGCTTCCCCCGCGATCACGCAAGCACTACGCGCGTTCCCACGGCTGCCCACCGGAACACCCAGTCCGGCCGGGCGGCCACCGAGCAGGCCGGAATCCCGGCCGCCGTAGAAGGAGTTCCGTGTGAGATCGACCCCCCACAAGGCCCTCGCCGCCGGCGTCTTCGCCGTCGCCGCGGTGGCCGCGCTTTCGCTACCCGTCAGCCCTGCCGCCGCCGCGCCGGCGTCCGCCCCGCTCGCCGCCGCCTGCACCCCGGCGCAGGTGGTCACGGGCGGTGACTTCGAGAGCGGCACGTCGTCCTGGACCCCGTCCTCGACGACCGTCATCACCAGCCGTACCGGGCAGACCGCCCACGGCGGCAGCAGCTTCGCCTGGCTGGACGGCACCGGCGGCACGCACACCGACAGCCTGAGCCAGAGCGTCACGATCCCGTCCGGGTGCAGCAGCGCCACGCTCACCTTCTGGCTGCACATCGACACCGCCGAGACGACCTCGTCCACCGCGTACGACAAGCTGACGGCGAAGATCGGCAGCACGACCCTGGCGACGTACTCGAACCTGAACAAGGCCACCGGGTACGTCCAGAAGTCGTTCGACGTGTCGTCGTTCGCGGGCCAGACCGTGAGCCTCGCCTTCAGCGGCACCGAGGACTCCAGCCTCCAGACGAGCTTCGTCCTGGACGACATCGCGCTGAACACCTCGGGCGACACGGCCCCGCCGGCCGACTCGACGCGCACGCCGGCCGCCCCGGCGTACACCGTCAGCCTGAGCAGCAACACCGCGGGCACGGTCTGGACCGGCCACGAGAGCACGACCTTCACCAACGCCTCGGCCACCCCGCTCACCGAGGTGTACCTGCGGCTGTGGGACAACTACCACGGCACCTGCTCCGCGCCACCGATCACGGTCACCAACGTCACCGGCGGCACGGCGGGCGCCCTCTCGGTCGCCTGCACGGCCCTCCAGATCGCGCTCCCGACCCCGCTCGCGCAGGGTCAATCGACCACGATCGGCTTCGACTTGGGGATCACCGTCCCCAGCGGCGCGGACCGGTTCGGCTACGACGGCGCGTTCAGCATGATCGGCAACGCGCTGCCGGTCCTCGCGATCAAGGACGGCTCGGGCTGGCACCTGGACCCGTACACGAACAACGGCGAGTCCTTCTACTCCCTGGCCGCCGACTTCAAGGTCACCCTGGACCACCCGACCACCCTGCTGGTCCCCGCCACGGGCACCTCGGTGGACACCCCCGGCACCAGCGGCCGTACGGTGACCACGGCCACCGCGTCCAAGGTCCGTGACTTCGCGTGGGCGGCGGGCCCGTTCACCAAGATCTCGGGTACGTCCACGGCGGGCACCCCGATCAACATCTACTCGGTCTCGGGCATCAGCTCGTCCAACGCCCAGTCGATGCTGACCACCGCCAAGTCCGCAGTCGACGCCCACGCGGGACGCTTCGGCGCCTACCCGTACGGCGAGTTGGACGCCGTCATCGACAACAACTTCTGGTTCGGCGGCATGGAGTATCCCGGCTTCGTCCTCGACCTCGTCAGCACCACGGCCCTCACCCATGAGATCGGCCACCAGTGGTTCTACGGCATCGTCGGCGACGACGAGTACAACAGCCCCTGGCTGGACGAGGCGTTCACCGACTACGCCACCGACCTGGCGCAGGGCCTGACCGGCACCAACTGCTGGAACAGCGTCTCCTGGGCCTCCTCGGCGGAGAACATCACCAACTCGATGGCCTACTGGGACGCCCACTCGTCCCGCTACTCCACCGTCGTCTACGGCTACGGCAAGTGCGCCCTGCACGACCTGCGCCGCACCCTCGGTGACACCGTGATGGCCAAACTCCTGAAGGACTACGCCACTTCACACTGGTACGGCGTCTCGACCACGGCCGAGTTCAAGGCGGCCGCCCAGGCCGCGACGACCACGGACCTGACGTCGTTCTGGACGACGCACCGCATCGTCGGCTGACGGAAGGGGAGTTGGCGGTGCGGTCGGGGATCGCACCGCCAACTCCCCTTGTGGTCACACCCGTCGTGTAGGAGCCGCCGCGGTCGGCGGTACGGCGATCCCGCCGGCCTCGGTGCGCCAGGCGTCGGCGAGTTCGGCGGGGAAGCGCCGGCCGCTGCGGGTGAGGACGACGCCTGGGGCGAGTTCGACCTCGTCGCCTGGACGGAAGGACCGGTCGGTCCCCGGTGTCAGGGTCTCCCACGGGCCGGGCACGCCCTTACGGCCTGCCCCTCGCATCCGTGTCCCGTACGTGCTGACGTCACGGACCAGGACCGTCCCGTCGCGCGCGGAGACCGCCACGTGCCGACGGCTGACCTGCGCGACGACCTCCGGCGACAGCAGACTGTGCAGGGCGATGCCCTCGGGTCCCGGCAGCCGACCGACGTACGCCTCGGAACCCTCGTCGAGGGTGTAACGGCCCACGCAGGTACGGTCGATGACGACCTTGAGCTGGGCCGCTGCGGGCCTCGGCCCCTCGTCGGTCAGCGGGGTGCCGTGCACCTCGCAGGTGGGGACGCCCCGTCGCATGCGGGGCAGCAGGACGCGGTCGCCTCTGTGGACGTCGTAGAGCGTGCAACGGGGTTCCGGGCAGCGCCAGTTGCGCATGATGACCTGGGTCAGTGGGGTGCGGGCCGGGCCGAGCAGGCCCTGTTTCTTGAGGGCCGCGAGTTCCATGCGGTAGGAGATCTCGGCCTCCGTGCGCACGCCCATGTCCATGGGCACGACGGCGACCGACCCGTCGGGGCGCGGCTCGGGTCTGAGGAACTGCCAGGTGTTGCCCTGGATCCACGGGTGTTCGACGCGATGGTCGACGTACTGGTCGCCGGTGACGACCCGGGTTCCGGTCATCCGGGCCAGGTCCAGGATCCGCTCGTCGGCGTCGTCGACCTCCTCGACCAGCCCGTCGGCGACCCAACGGCGCAGCCTGCGCACCTCGGCCGGATCGCCGAACTCCCGGTGCCCGCCCAACAGACTGGTGTCGGCGACCAGGTACACGGAGACGTCGGGGTCGCCGGTGAGTTCCATCAACGCCCGCAGCACGAGCCCGAGTCGGCGCAGCGAGCGCGGTCCCCTGGGGCCGATGGAGGTCTGGCGTACGACGTTGGAGAGTTCCAGCAGATAGTCGGCGCCCTCCGCCGAAGGGGCCAGGTGATGTTCCATGCGCACGCCTCGCCGTCCGAGGGGACTTGTCAACTGCCGTGATTCTCCTCGATGTTCGCCCATTTTCCTTGATCCCCTCGGATACTTCCCGATGACCGGCTTGCGCCGGTACGATCACACGCCTGGCGAGGGGGGCCGAACATCTTGAACAACGCTGGAAACGCCGACCACTTGAGACCACTGGGCCCCGACGACCCGCGGGACGTGGCCGGTTACCGGCTGCTCGCCCGCATCGGCGAGGGCGGCATGGGTTCCGTCTACCTCTCCCGCACGCGCGGCAACCAGCCGGTCGCCCTGAAGGTGATCCGCCGGGAGTACGCCCAGGACGAGGAGTTCCGCCGCCGCTTCGAGCAGGAGGCGACCTCCGCCCGCCGGGTGCAGGGCTACCACATCGTCCCGGTCGTCGACCACGACACCAGCGGGCCACAGCCCTGGCTCGCCACCGTCTACGTCCCCGGCCTCGCCCTGGACCGGGTCCTCGCCCTGCACGGGACGCTCCCGCTGCCCACGGTGCTCCAGCTGACCGGCTGCGCGGCGGAGGCACTGCACGCCGTGCACAAGGCCGGTGTGATCCACCGGGACATGAAGCCGAGCAATATCCTCATCGGTTCCGACGGTCCCTGGATCATCGACTTCGGTATCGCGCGGGCCGCCGACGCCACCCAGCTCACGCGCAGCGGCGGGCTGATCGGCACCCCGCAGTTCATGTCGCCGGAGCACGCCAACGGCCAGGAGCAGACCCCGGCCGCCGACGTCTTCTCCCTCGGCCTGATCGCCGCCGTGGCCGCGACCGGCCGCCATCCGTACGGCGACTCCGGGGCCATCACGCTGGCCACGAAGATCGCCAACACCGAGTTCCGGCCGCCGGACCTGACGTCGTATCCCGAGCCGCTGCGCGCGGTTCTGGAACGCACCCTGGCAGCCGATCCGGCCGCCCGGCCCTCACCTTCCGAACTGGCCGCCCTGTGCGAGGAGTTGGCCGAGCGTCCGTTGCGGGACTTCACCGGCTGGCTGCCTGCGCCCGTCGCGGCGGACATCGCCCGGCAGGAGCAACTCGCGGGCGAGCAGGTGGCGTTGGAGGATGGAGGGGATCTCGCGGGTACCTCCGCGGAGGCCGGCGTGGCTGCGGGTTCGGGCGACTCCGCGGGAGCGGCGGGCGCGACCACCGTGCCTCCCGGCGGCGGGTCTCGCGGCGCCGTGCCGCCCAACTCCTCGATGCCCGGCGGATATACGCCCACCCAGACGCCGGGGTCCGACCAGCCGACGCAGCACGCCTCACCTCGGCCGCCGCAGCCTGCCTCCGGCCCGGCGCCTTCCTCGCCGCCCTCGTCCACGGCACCGGCCCGCAGTCGGACCCCGCTGGCGGTCGGCGCCGCCGCGCTGGCCGTGGTGGTCGTAGCAGCGGCGGCCTGGGTCTTCACCCGTGACGACGACAAGGACACAGGCGCGAAGGGCGGCACCGGGCAGAGAGCCTCGTCGGCGCCCACCGGCACCACCGCGTCCCCCTCCACGAGTTCGACGGCCGGCGGCTACACCGCGGTCTTCAAGGACAAGCCGCTCACCCTGCGCGCCCAGTTCACGACGGGCCGCAGCTCGTACACCAACGTCGATCTGGACGCACCGCGGATCGACCCCCACGCCTCCAGCTCGACGACCGGGGCCGAGCTGCAGTACGCGGAGTGGGGCACCGCCCACACGCTGAACCTCGTGACGACCACGGGAAAGAGCGCGGGTCCCACCCCCGAGCAGTGCGCCAAGGGCGCGGCGGCGAACGCGCTGCCCTCCCAACTCGCCGATGCCGACCAGGGCAAGGAGCTGACCAAGGGCACGCTGCTGTGCACCGTCACCGACGAGAAGAACCTGGCGATGCTCAAGATCAAGGATGTCGTCGTCCAGAATGACGCGTCCGGCATCGAGGCCCGCGACTACGTCACCGAGCTGACACTCTGGAAGACGGCCTGACCGTCGAGCCGGAAGACGGCCCCACCGTCGCTTCGGGCAGCGGTTCACCGGGCTCGCGGGCGGCGCCTCCCGCTCGATTACCCTTCCGCCATGACCAGCAACGGAAGCCGCCCGCGCGATCACTCGGTGCAGTCCGTCGACCGGGCGGTGTCGATCCTGCAGGTGCTGGCCAGGCGGGGGCCCAGCGGCGTGACCGAGATCGCCGAGGAGCTGGGGGTCCACAAGTCGACCGTGTTCCGGCTGCTGGCGACGCTGGAGTCACGGGGTCTGGTGGAGCAGGACACCGAGCGCGGGCGCTACCGCATCGGGTACACGATGGTCGAACTCGCGGCCGGGGCGAGCAAGGTGAACGACCTGTCCCTGCTGAGCCGCGCCGTCTGCCAGGAACTGGCCGCGGCCGTCGGTGACACCGTGAACGTGGCGATCCACGACGGGCACGACGTGATCAGCATCGACCAGGCGATCGGCGCGGCGGCGATCACGAGCATCGACTGGGTCGGCAGGCGCACCCCGATGCACGCCACCGGGGCGGGCAAGCTGTTCATGGCGCACATGTCCCCCGGCCAGGTCGCGGAGATCCTCGCGCGCGGGGTGGAGAAGTACACCCCGTACACCATCGTCGACCCGGCGCCCCTTGCGGCGGCGCTGAAGACGATCCGCGAGCGGGGCTACGCCACCACCAGCGAGGAGCACGAGATCGGGCTGGCCGTGATCGCCGCCCCGGTCCGCGCCCTGGACGGCGAGGTCATCGCGGCCGTGACCCTGTCCGGACCGACCTACCGCATCAACGAGGACACCGTTCCCGGTCTCGCGGAACAGGTGCTGGCGGCCGCCGCGAGGATCTCCTGGCGCCGGGGGTACGTGAAACGCGGATGAGCGCCGCGCGCACGGCGAGTTAACACGGCGGGCTCTTGACGGGTGGGGATTCCCAGCTCCACCATTTGTTTCGTATCGCGGAGCTGTTTCGCATAGCGAAACCGTCCGCTCGGAGCTCTCCTGAGGAGCTGCTGTGCCCTCACCCGCCGCTGTGCCCGCACGCGTCCTGGATCCCCTGCTCCAGCCCTTCCGGCTCAAGCACCTCACCCTGCGCAACCGCGTGGTCAGCACCTCCCACGAACCGGCGTTCGGCGAGGACGGCCTGCCCAAGGACCGCTACCGGGCCTACCACGTGGAGAAGGCGCGGGGCGGGGTCGGCCTCACGATGATCGGCGGCTCGGCGGTGGTCTCGCCCGACAGCCCGCCCGCGTTCGGCAACCTGCTCCTGTACCGCGACGACATCGTGCCGTGGCTGCGCCGGCTCGCCGACGACGTGCACGAGGCCGGGGCCGCGGTGATGTGCCAGGTCACCCATCTGGGCCGCCGCACAAGCAACTTCACCGGCGACTGGCTCCCGGTGGTGTCCGCCTCGCCGCTGCGCGAACCCGCGCACCGCGCCTTCCCGAAGGCCGCCGAGTCCTGGGACCTGGACCGGATCGTCGCCGACTACGCGGCCGCGGCGGTCCGTTGCAAGGAGGGCGGCCTCGACGGCATCGAACTGGAGGCGTACGGCCACCTGTTGGACAGTTTCCTGTCCCCCGCGACCAACCACCGCGACGACGAGTGGGGCGGCGGCCTGGAGAACCGTATGGCGTTCCCGCGCCGGGTGATCCGCGCCGTCCGCGAGGCCGTCGGCCCGGACTTCGTCGTCGGCATCCGGATGTCGCTCGACGAGGCACGCCCCGGCGGCCTCACTTCCGACGAGGCACTCACCGCCGCCGAGCGGTACGCCGCCGACGGCATCGACTTCCTCAGCGTCATCCACGGCTCCATCGAGAGCGACGCCTCCCTGGCGAAGGCCATCCCGTCCATCGGCACCCCCCTCGGGCCGTACCTGGACTTCACCGGCGAGATAAAACGACGCCTCTCCATCCCCGTGATGCACGCGGCCCGCATCGCCGACGTCGCCACCGCGCGGCACGCCCTGCGCGAAGGACTGCTCGACCTGGTCGGCATGACCCGCGCGCAGATCGCCGATCCGCACCTGGTCGCCAAGGTGACGGCCGGCCAGGAGGACCGCATCCGGCCCTGCGTCGGGGCGAGTTACTGCCTCGACGCGATCTACGACTCCGGCGACACCAAGTGCATCCACAACCCCGCCGTCGGCCGTGAACTCCAGGTACCGCACCTCATCTCCGCCACAATCGGCCGCCGCAGGAGGGCAGTTGTCGTCGGCGGGGGCCCGGCCGGACTGGAAGCGGCACGCGTGCTCGGCGAACGCGGCCATGACGTCGTCCTGTTCGAGGCGGGCGACCGGCCCGGCGGTCAGATCAGGCTCGCCGCGTCGAACCCGCGCCGGGCCGACCTGATCCAGATCGTCGACTGGCGCCTCGCCGAGTGCAAACACCTCGGCGTCGACCTGCGCCTGGGCACGTACGCCGAGGCAGCCGACGTCCTCGCCGAACGCCCCGACCTCGTGATCGTCGCCACCGGCGGCCTCCCCGACCGCAGCTTCCTCACCGCCGGCGAGGACCTGGTCTCCGACACCTGGGACGTGATGACGGGCTCGCTGCGCCGACCGCGCGGCGAGATCCTGGTCTACGACGACCACGGCGGCTACCCGGCGATGGACGCCGTGGAGGTCCTCACCTCGTTGCCGGGCGTCCGGATCGAGTACGTCACCCCGGAGCGCACCCTCGCCCCCGACGTCGGCAGCATGAACTCCCCTGCCTACCTACGGGCGTTCGCGAAACACGACGTCACCACCACGCTCGCCCGACGGCTGCGCTCCGTACGCCGGTCCGGGGACGGGCGGCTCACCGCGACCCTCTACAGCGAGTACACGGAAACCGAGACCAAGCGGACCGTGGACCACGTGATCGTGGAGCACGGGACCCTCCCGAACGACGAGTTGTACGTCGAACTCCTCCCCGGCTCGACCAACCTCGGCGAGGTCGACCACCGCGCGCTGCTGGCGTACGAGGAGCAGTCGGTGGTCCGCAACGAGGCGGGCCGCTACCAGCTGTTCCGCATCGGCGACGCCGTGGCCGCCCGCACCGTCCACGCCGCGGTCTACGACGGGCTGCGGCTGTGTCTGCCGGTCTGAACTCCCTTGCTCCCACGCCGACTTCCGAGCCCTGTCGGAGAGACGAGATGAACCCAGTGACAGCCGCAGCCGAGGTGTGCTCCCCCGCCGACCTCATCGCCCGCCGACCCGCCGGTCAGAGCCTCGAAGCCCCGTTCTACGTCGGCCAGGAGTTCTTCGACCTCGACATCGAGGCCGTCTTCGCCCGGAGTTGGCTGTTCGTCGCCGCCGAGGCCGAGCTTCCCGAGCCCGGCGACTACGTGACGGTCACCATCGGGTCGTACTCGGTCATCGTCGTGCGCGACGACGACGAGGACGTACGGGCCTTCCACAACGTCTGCCGTCACCGCGGCGCGCGCATCCTCAACGAGGAGCGCGGCTCGGTGGGCAACATCGTCTGCGGGTACCACCGTTGGACGTACGGCGTGGACGGCAGACTGCTGCACGCCGAGTCCCAGGCGCCCGGCTTCGACCCGTCCTGCTTCGGGCTGCGCACCGTGCACGCGCGCACGGTGGCCGGGCTGGTCTTCATCTGCCTGGCCGACGAACCGCCCGCCGACTTCGACGAGGTCGCCGCCCGCATCGAGCCGTACCTCGCACCCCACAACCTGGCCAAAGCGAAGGTCGCCACGCAGATCGACCTGATCGAGAACGGCAACTGGAAGCTGACCATGGAGAACAACCGGGAGTGCTACCACTGCGTGGGCCACCCCGAACTCCAGGCCTGCTACTTCCCCATCTACGGCTACCAGGAGCAGGACATCCCGCCCGCGCTGCGCCCCGCCTACGAGCGCTTCCAGCGGGCCGACGCCGTGGCCCGGAAAACCTACGACTCGCTGGGCCTGCCCTACGCCGAGATCGAGGAACTGGACACCCGGCCCACCGGATTCCGCATCCAGCGCGAACCCCTCGACCTGGCCGGGGAGTCCTACACCCCGGACGGCACGGCCGCGTGCAAGCGGCTGCTGGCGGACTTCCCCACGGCCCGCCTGGGCCGGCTGTCGATGCACATCCAGCCCAACTCCTGGTTCCACTTCATGGCCGACCACGCGATCACGTTCTGCACGATCCCGCTCGGCCCGGACCGCACCCTCGTCCGCACCACCTGGCTCGTGCACGCCGACGCCGTGGAGGGGGTCGACTACGACCTCGACACGATGACCAAGGTGTGGAAGGCGACGAACGACCAGGACGCGGTGCTCGTGGCCCGCGCCCACCAGGGCATCAGCAGCCCGGCCTACCTGCCGGGCCCGTACGGCCCGACGGAGGAACAGGTCGAGGCGTTCGTCAACTGGTACGTGACCCGGCTCAAGGCACACCTGGAGCTCCAGCCATGAGCGAGACCGAAGAGCTTCTGGTCTGCCGTCAGGTGCACCCGCTCACGCACGACGTCACCACGTTCGTGTTCGAGTACGCCGAACCCCGGCTGTTCCGGCACGACCCGGGCCAGTTCCTGACACTGACCCTGGACATCGACGGACGGCCGGTCCAGCGCTGCTACACCATCTCCTCGTCACCCACCCGCCCCTTCCTGCTCTCGATCACGGTGAAGCGCATCCCGGGCGGACTCGTGTCGAACTGGCTGCACGACCAGCTGCGCCCCGGCGACACCGTGCGGGCGCACGGACCGCTCGGCGAGTTCAGCACGGCCCGGCATCCGGCGCCCAAGTACCTGTTCCTGTCCGGGGGCGTCGGGGTGACGCCGTCGATGTCAATGACCAGGACGCTGTACGACCTGGCCGACCCCGCCGACGTGGTGTTCGTACACAGCGCGCGCACTCCCGCGGACATCGTCTTCCGCCACGAACTCGACCTCATCGCCGCGACCGCGCCCAACATCCGGGTGGTCCACATCTGCGAGGAGGACCGCCCGTACGCCCCTTGGGGGGGCTACCGCGGCCGCCTCACGATCGAGACGCTCCGGCAGGTCGCGCCGGACTTCCGGGAACGGGAGGTCTTCACCTGTGGTCCCGCCCCCTACATGGCCGCCGTACGGCACATGCTGGCGGACGCGGGCCTCGACATGGACCGCTACCACGAGGAGAGCTTCACCTTCGAGACACCGGCCGCGCAGGACGACACCTCACGGGCCGCCGCCACCGGTGCCGGTTTCAAGGTCGAGTTCACGCGCAGCGGCCGTACCCTCGACTGCGACCCCGACACCTCGCTCCTTGCCGCCGCGTCCCGGGCCGGCCTCAGCCTGCCGGCCTCGTGCGCCCAGGGCATGTGCGGCACGTGCAAGGCGACCCTGCTCTCCGGCTCCGTCGACATGCAGCACAACGGGGGCATCCGGCCACGCGAGATCACCCAGAACAAGATCCTGCTGTGCTGCTCGAAACCGCTGGAGGACGTCGTGATCGACGCGTGAGGACCGTCACAACTACCCAGGTTCCTCAGGCCAGTTGGGCCGACGGGCCACGACCGTCGGTCAGCGCACCTGCCGGCCGAACGCCTCGTACGCCGCCTCGTCGAAGAGCACGAACGTGACCTCCTCGACCGACGTCTCCGCCGCCCGCACCGTCTCTACGGCGATCCGCGCCGCGTCGTCCATCGGCCAGCCGAAAATCCCGGCCGAGACGGCGGGGAACGCGACCGTACGGGCGCCGAGTTCGTCGGCGACGCGGAGGGACTCGCGGTAGCAGGAGGTCAGCAGTTCGGAGCGGTCCTCCTCGCGGGAGTACACCGGGCCCACCGTGTGGATCACCCACCGCGCGTCCAGTTCGCCCGCCGTCGTCGCTACCGCCTTGCCTGTGGCCAGGCCCTTGCCGTAGTGGGAGGCGCGGAGCCTTCGGCAGTCCGCCAGGATCGCGGGGCCGCCGCGGCGGTGGATCGCGCCGTCGACTCCTCCGCCGCCCAGGAGTGAGGAGTTGGCCGCGTTGACGATCGCGTCGGCGCTCTGGCGGGTGATGTCACCCCGGACGAGGGTGATTGTCACGTTGGTCATGACTGCCTCAGCCTCCGCCAGACGGCCTTCGCCGCGTTGTGTCCCGACATGCCGTGCACTCCGGGGCCAGGCGGGGTCGCCGAGGAGCAGATGAAGACGGCCGGGTGCGGGGTGCCGTACGGGGAGAGGGAGAGCTTGGGGCGCAGCAGGATCTGGAGTCCGGAGACCGCGCCGGTGCCGATGTCGCCGCCTACGTAGTTGGCGTTGCGGGCGGCGAGTTCGGGCGGGCCCGCGGTCGCCCGGGCCAGGACGCGGTCGCGGAACCCCGGGGCGAAGCGCTCCAGTTGGCGTTCCAGGGCGTCCGTGAGGTCGCCGGTCCAGCCGCTGGGGACGTGGCCGTAGGCCCAGAAGACCTGTTTGCCGGCCGGGGCGCGGGTGGGGTCGACGATGCTGGGCTGAACGGTGATCATGAACGGCTTGTCGGGGGCGCGGTTCTCGCGGGACGCGGCGCGCAGGGCGGCGCCGATCTCCGTGCTGTCGGCGCCGATCTGGACCGTGCCGGCGGTGCGCGCCTCCTTGGCGGTCCAGGGCACCGGGCCGTCCAGGGCGTAGTCGACCTTGAACACGCCTGCGCCGTAACGGTAGTTGGCGTAGTAGTCGCCGAAGCCCGCGATCTTCGCCAGGGCGGTGGGCGAGGTGTCGAAGACGTAGGCGCGGGCCGGCGGGAGGTCGTCGAGGCGCTTGACCTCGTAGTCGGTGTGGATCTCTCCGCCGAGGTCCCTCAGGTAGGCGGCCAGGGCGTCCGAGATCGACTGGGAGCCGCCGCGGGCCACCGGCCAGCCACGCGCGTGTGCCGCCAGGGCGAAGACCAGGCCGATCGCGCCGGTGGCGAAGCCGCTGAGCGGGGCCATCACATGGCCGACCAGTCCGGCGAACAGGGTCTTGGCGCGCTCGTCCTGGAAGCGGCTGGTGAGCCAGGTCGACGGGGGCAGGCCTGCCAGGCCGAAGCGGGCGAGGGTGACCGGGTCGCGGGGCAGCGCGGTGCGCGGCAGGGACATGAAGTCGCGGACCAGGGTGTCCCACTTGGGGAGGAAGGGCTCGACCAGCCTGCGGTACGCGCCCGCGTCGCGCGGCCCGAACGACGCCGCCGTCTCCGCGACCGACCGCGACAGCACGGCCGCGCTGCCGTCGGTGAAGGGATGTGCCATGGGCAGCTCGGGATGCAGCCACTCGAGGCCGTAGCGCTCAAGCGGCAGGGCGCGGAACGCCGGGGAGTTGATGCCGAGCGGGTGCGCCGCCGAGCAGGGGTCGTGCCGGAACCCGGGGAGGGTCAGCTCCTCGGTGCGGGCGCCCCCGCCCACGGTGTCCCGGGCCTCGAACACGGCCACGGAGAAGCCGCGCCGGGCCAGCTCCACGGCGGCCGTCAGTCCGTTCGGCCCCGCACCCACCACGACCGCATCGAGCATCGACGGCACCTTGGGACCCCTTCGTCAGCCGGTGGCAACTCAGGGTCAGGATATGCCGCGGGACTGACAACCCCGGGGCCAGCCCGTCCAGTGTGCGGAACCCGTGACCCTACGACGCCCTCAGCAGCTCCATCACGCGCTGTGCGGTCGCCGCGTCCCGGGCCGCCGTGAACGGCAGCGCGTTGCCACCGGTGATGCGGAACGGTTCCCCCGTGAGCGTGAGGTGGGCGCCGCCCGCCTCCTCGACGAGGAGCAGGCCCGCCGCGTGGTCCCAGGCGGCCTCCCAGGAGAAGGCCGTGGCGTCCAACTCGCCCCGGGCGATGGCGAGATACTCCAGTCCGGCCGAGCCGCACGGGCGCGTGTGCACACCGTCCGCCCACAGGCCGAGCAGGGCGCGCTTCTGGGCGTCCGTCGTGTAGTCCGGGTGGGAGGTGGCCACTTGCAGGTCCCGGGCGGGGTCCGGGGCGCCGGAGCGCAGCCGTACGCCGTCGAGGAAGGCACCGCCGCCCCTGACGGCCGTGGCCATCTGGTCGCGGGCGGCCGCGTAGGTCCAGGAGGCGAGCAGCTCCCCGTGCCGGGCGAGCGCGACCAGGGTGCAGAAGCCGGTCTCGCCGCGCACGAACTGCCGTGTGCCGTCGACCGGGTCGACGATCCAGACCGGGGCGTCGCCCTGTATCGCCTCGTACGTCTCCGGGTCGGCGTGCACCGCTTCCTCGCCGACGACGACGGAGCCGGGCAGGAGGGAGCCGAGCACCTTCGTCAGATACCGCTCGGCGTTGCGGTCGGCGTCCGTGACCAGGTCGTGCGGGCCGCTCTTCTGGTCTATCTCGTGCGCGGCGAGCTGCCGGAAGCGGGGCATGATCTCGGTCGCCGCCGCCTGGCGGATGGCTTCTTCGATGTCGGCCGTGTGCTGTACGAGAAACTCGTCGATGGTTTCGGTGTCTTCGATCATGCCTCCATGAGAGCACGCGTCACTGACAATCCCCACCCGCCCGGTGCACACCGGGTGGAATCACCATGAACACCCGGCTCCGGAGATCACGGGGAGCCGGTCCCTCCCCCGGCGGCTCAGCGCCCCACGGCGTACCCCTGCATGCCGCGCGGGTTCGCCGCCGCCGACAGGATCCCCGCCTCGGGGTCCCGGGCAACGGCGCACAGCCGCCCCTCGGACCAGGCGTCACCGATGGTCACGTCATGTCCGCGTCGCCGCAGGTCCTCCACGACCGCCGCGTCCATGCGGGCCTCGACGGTGACGCTTCCGGGCCGCATGCCGCGCGGGTAGAAGGAGCCGGGGAAGCTGTCGTTGTGCCAGTTCGGGGCGTCGATCGCGCCCTGGAGGTCGAGGCCGCCGCGTGCCTTCGCGCGCGTGGCGACCGCCAGGAAGAAGTGCAGCTGCCACTGGTCCTGCTGGTCCCCGCCGGGCGTGCCGAACGCCAGGACCGGCACTCCGTCGCGCAGGGCGATCGACGGGGTGAGCGTGGTGCGTGGACGGCGGCCCGGGGCTAGAGAGTTGGGCAGGCCGGGCTCAAGCCAGGCCATCTGGAGCCGGGTGCCGAGGGGGAAGCCCAGCTCGGGCACCACCGGGTTGGACTGCAGCCAGCCGCCGCTCGGCGTGGCCGCGATCATGTTGCCCCAGCGGTCGACGACGTCGAGGTGGCAGGTGTCGCCACGGGTACCGCCGTCGGCGCTCACCCGCGCGACGGTCGGCTCCCCCGCCCCCAACGGGTCGAAGCCGGACTCCGCGGGCGCCACCACGCGCGCGTGCCCGCACAGCCGCGGCGCACGCCCTCCAGGGCTGCCCGGCCGCAGCTCGTACGACGCCTTCTCGCCGATCAGCTCCCGCCGTGCAGCGTTGTAGTCCGCCGACAGCAGCTCCCCCAGCGGTACGGCGTCCTCGCCCGCGTCCCCGTACCAGGCCTCCCGGTCGGCCATCGCGAGCTTGCAGCCCTCGATGAGCAGATGGACGTAGTCGGCGGACTCGTAGGCGGGCAACTCGGGCGGGAGCAGCGCAAGTTGCTGGAGGAAGGCCGGGCCCTGGCTCCAGGGGCCGACCTTGCAGAGCGTCCAGCCGTTCCAGTCGTACGTCGCCGGGACCTCGTAGGACGCGGACCAGGAGGCCAGGTCGGCGGCCGTGAGGGTGCCGGTGTGGCGCTCGCCGCTGGTGTCCATGGTGGGCCGCGCGGACTGCCGGACGAGGGCCTCGGCGATGAACCCGGACCGCCACACCTCCCGCGCCGCCTCGATCTGGGCCTCCCGGTCCCCCGCCCCGGCGACCTCGGAGAGCAACCGCTTCCAGGTGGCGGCGAGGGCGGGGTTGCGGAACAGCTCGCCGGGCCGGGGTGCCTTCCCGCCCGGCAGGTACACGTCCGCCGACGAGGTCCACTCCGTCTCGAACAGCGCCCGTACGGCCTCGACGGTCGCCCCGACGTTCTCCACGCACGCGTGGCCGTCCTCGGCGTACCCGATGGCGTACTTCAGGACGTCGGCCAGGGACTTCGTGCCGTAGTCCCGGAGGAGGAGCATCCAGGCGTCGAAGGCACCGGGGACGGCCGCCGCGAGGGGTCCGGTACCGGGTACGAGATCCAGACCGAGTCCCCTGTAGTGCTCGATCGTCGCTCCGGCCAGGGCGACGCCCTGTCCGCACAGCACCCGCACCTCCCCGCCCGCCGGGGCGAGGAGGATGGGCACCTCACCGGCGGGTCCGTTGAGGTGCGGTTCCACGACGTGCAGCACGAACGCCCCGGCGACGGCGGCGTCGTACGCGTTGCCGCCGTCCTCCAGGACGGCCATCGCCGACTGCGAGGCCAGCCAGTGGGTGGAGGACACCATGCCGAAGGTGCCCTGGAGCGTGGGTCGGGTGGTGAACATACGGGCTCTCACCTCGGTGTTTCCGCGCATCAGCCGGATCGGTCGGCGCTCAGGATCGGTCCTGGGGAGAATCTGGGGAGTTCGGGCCAGAGTCCTCCTCGGTCCGTTCCCCGAGCAGGCTATCGATCGCCCTGCGCCCCTTCTTCCCCGCCTCCGGCATGAAGTGGGCGTAGTGGTCGAGGGTGATGGTCGGCGACGAATGCCCCAGCCATTTGGCGAGGGTTACGACCGACTCTCCTGCCTCCAGCACGAGGGACGCGTACGTGTGCCTCAGCACATGGAACCCGTCCTTCGGGGCCGCTTGCCATTGCCACGGTTTCGCCCCCTTCGCACGCTGCGGGATGATGCCCGCCTTGGCCAGCGCAGGCTTCCAGATCTCCGTGTTCCACGTGTTGGCCGCGATCGCGTTCCCGTACTTCGTCGTCAGCACGAGGCCGAACTTCTTTCGCTCCCGCTCAGGTTCAGGACCGCCCCACGGAAGCTCAACCTTGTTCCCCGGGTAGGCCCTGGTGTGCCTCACCAGCTCATCAGCCACGGAACGCGGCATGTCTACGACGCGCGTTTTCCCGCCCTTTGGAAGCGTGAAGTACTTGCGGCCATTCAGTATTTGCACCTGCCGTCGGACGTGAAGCACCCCGCGCCGATGGTCAATGTCCTCCAGGCTGAGACCGAAAACCTCACCTTGGCGCAGACCGCATCCCACCCCCAGAACCACCGCTATACGGTGCCTCTGGCTGATCCCATCGCGTACCTTTCGAGCTACTGTCTCGGGCCACGCCTCACGACGCTCGTCAGGCAGCTTCGGCCACCGCACCGACTTGGACCTCATTGGGTTCCGTGCGAGGCGCTTGTCATCGACCGCTGTCTCCAGGACGCTCGACAACGTTGAGAGGATGCTGCGGGCGTATTGGGGCGAGCACGACGATTCGAGTTTGACAATGTAGGCACGAAGCTCGGCTGCAGACACCTGGTTCAGCGAAGTATCGCCCAGGTACGGCATCACGTGTAGACGTATCCGCTCATCGATGCTCTTGCGGGTCTTGGCTTCGCCACGCACACCCGGCATCCAGTACTGCTCGACGTACTCAGCGAGCGTCATTGAGCCGTCGCGTGGATCGACAAACTCCCCACGCTCCTGGTCGGTACTTGACCGCCGGAGCCACGCCTTCGCATCCTCGAGCGTATCGAAGGATCTGTCCCGGATTCCGGGTATCCCGGATACCCGGTATCTCTTACCCTTTCCGTAGCGATCGGTGCGCTCTCGTTTCCCAGTGATGGGATCCTTCTTCTTCTTGACCCATCTATCTTCGATATACCCTGCCAAACGTTCATCTCCCTTGATTCATGGCCGACATACAGAAGGTCACAGGCATTGCCACGCAACTGCCGCGAGAGTCAGTGGCCTTGCCTTGGCGACGCCTGGCCTGCGGCTCACGAGGCACCGGATTGCGGGCCGTTGTGGAGCAGACGTGGCCTCACCGTCGTTACAGATTCGGGTGTTGAGGGCTTCCCGCCGCTACATGCCGCGAACGCGGGGGTGCTACCAGAGGCTTGGCGCCCCCTGCTGCCGTTACGCCGGAGAGGTGCCGGGTTTCAAGCGCTTGCCGTATAGCCGGATCGATGCTGGGGTGCGACAGCCAAAGGACTCAGGACGGGGTTGCAGCGCGAGTCGGCCTGTTCCTGTTCCCGGATCCAGGCTTCGAGCGTTTCCAGCCGGTACATGACGCGTCCGCGTTGGCCCATACGGAAGCTCGGAGGTCCTTGGCGCCGGTGCCGCCACACGTACAGGGTCTGGGGTGAGAGGCCGAGGTACTCGGCTGCATCCCTGACGTTCAGGAAGGCTTTGCCGACGGCGCCGGGCGCGCCAGGCGCCGTGGAGGGAGCGGGTAGCGGGCGTGCGGGCATGGAACGTCCTGTGTGAGAGAGGTGGGGGCCGCGGGCGGGCGAAGTGCGAGGCTCCTCCACCCGCGGCCTGTGTTGGAAGCGCGGTGGGATCCGCGGTCACGCCGAGATCGACGCAGCGCTAGGGATTCAGGGCGTCGCGCTTCGCCTCGCAGTGCAGATCGGCCATGGCGAAGGAGGCTTCGATGAGGCCGTTGGAGCCCTCACCCGACGCCTGGAAGCAGTGCGGGAAGCGTCGGGCGAGTGAGGGGGCGCTGACGCCGATGCGTTCGGCGACCTTGAAGACCCCCAAAGCGGTGCGGTGCCCGCTCAGCCAGGTTGCGATGCGGGCGTCTCGGAGGTCGGAGACACGCTTTCCGAGTGGTGAGTCGATCTCATGCGCCTCAAGGACCGCCTTGCGCGCGTCGTCCCACGCCCTGCGATAGTCCGCGCCGGACAAGGGCCTGCCGTCATCGCGGGTGAACAGCCTGTCATCGGGGCGAAGGCCGCGCCGGGCTACTTCCGCCCTCAAGACCTCTACGAGTGCCCGGCACGCCGGAACGACCCGCGGTTCACCCGCTCCATCCGCTTCCTCATGGCCATAGGCGAGCCGGCGGGAGTGAATCACCAAAGCGCCCGGGCCTTCGTCGGGCAGACGCGCATCACGAACACGCAGCGCAAGTGCCTCCTGCGGCCTCAGCGCAGCAAAGGCGATGGTTGACAGGAAGGCGCGCAACGGGCGTCCGTTCAGCGGACGTTGTCCGAGCCAGTCCAGCAGATCGTCACGCTGCCGATCCGACAGCAGAGACTTCTCATCAACAACGGCAGCACCCACAGGGGCAACTCCTCACACTCGGGGATGTACTTGCTGCAGAGCAAGGCGTTCTCGGCATCAGGCCAACGAACACCTGCAATACTCCGGACAATCGCCGGTTTGGGTAACCGGCGATTGCGTGTTATAAGCCGGAGGCGAAGTCCGGTCTACCCTTCAGGAACCAGTCGCGAAGCCACCACCAGGCGCGTCGAGAGGCGTAGTCGGCCCGGCATGCCGCAAGCCTGCAAGGACGGCCGCGCGGGGGGTATCGGATCGCCGTCTCCCATGACACAACAACCCCCGACATGATCAAGGTTGACATGGCACTGGCAGATACTTCCAGTCCGTTCCACCTCGAATTGGTCTGCCGTCAGCGAACTGCCTCCAGAAGGGCGGGGCACGCATCGGTTTCCCGACAGAACAAAGCGAGGTGCTTCCTGAGGAGAGTTCAGTTAGGCTAGGAGGGTCTTTTGACCCGCCCACAAAGGACGCTGATACACCCTCACACGGCGCGACATACCTCCGGAGCCGTGTGCGCAGGTTCGAATCCTGCCGGGGGCACTCCGGAAAAAGCTCCTGACCTGCATAAATACAGGTCGGGAGTTTTTGCGTTCACGTCAAAACGCACACGGTCTTTTGACCGTTACTGTTTTCCGCCCACAACAATGCGGAAAAGCTGGCCTGTTGGCAGATTTCCGCAGGTCAAGGCAACCTCGCGCGAATCTCGGTGGCCCTACACAGGGCAAGATACCGATTCATGCGCCGACTTGGCAGTTGGCAAGGTTTCAGCCCCGAGAACAGCGCGCGACCTGCCTAAACGTGGCCGACGACACACAGAAGCGCACACGGTCTGGTGGGTCGTTGCCGTATCCGCCTGTATGCCCGCTGCTCCGTTCCGCCCTTCCTCGGGCAGACGGGTGACCGCCGCGGCCGGGGCGCCGGACACCGATCGGCTTTACGAACCCGTTGCGAGCCCAAAAGGTTCCGAGGGACCCCGCATCCGTACTCCTGTACGTGCGGTTGCGAACCGGACAGGAGACACGGTGCTCGTTTTGCGGAGAACGGCGGGAACTCTCTTCGTGGGTGGTGCGCTCAGCGTCACCCTCGGGTCGCTCCTGTACCCCGTCATGCTCGGAGTCCAGAAGGTCGGCAGTGCGCCCGAGCGGGTCATCGCCACCCCGGCGACCGGACCGTTGACGGAGGCCGACCGGGATTTCGTGGTCAAGGTGCGCTCGGCCGGATTATGGGAGTACCCCGTCGGTCAGCTGGCGTTGAAGAAGGCCACGACGAAGGCCGTCAAGACCGCAGGGGAGCACCTGATCGACGGGAACGCCTCCCTGGACGCCGCCTGCCGCGCGGCCGGCGGCCAGTTGGGCATCCCCCTGCCCAACCAGCCGTCGCCACAACAGCAGGGCTTCGTGGCCGGATTGAAGGCGGACAGGGGCAAGCAGTTCGACACCGACATGGCCACCCTCCTGCGCGCGACGGACGGCCAGTTCCTCTCCACGATCGCGAGCGTCCGCACCACCACGAGGAACTCGCTGGTCCGTGCCCTGGCCGACCGGGCCAACGACATCGTCCTGGACCACCTCGCGGTCCTGGAGAAGACCGGTCTGGTCGACTTCGGCCAGGTCCTCCCCCAGGAAACCACCCCGCCCAGGCTCCCGGCCCAGGATCTGACCCCGCCGCCCCCCGTCGCGACACAGCCGCAGGTCGTCCTCATCCCGCCGACGAACAGTACGGTCTCGCCGAGTCCGTCTGTGGGGTGAGGATGCGGGCCCAGCCGCCTGCCTGCGCCGGCCAGGCCGTCGTGTCCGGCCCGAGCCTCCCGCCGTCCTCCCCGGCGCGCTGCTGGTCAGGACCTCTCCGGGCGGCAGCTCCGGCGCCGTACCGGAGAGGTTGGCCACGCACCGCCGGCCGTCCGACCGTGTGGAGCTCAGTATTCTGGTCGCGGGGCCTTCCGCTCGCTGAAGCTCCTCGCCTCCAGCGGCTTGCAGTGCCGGCGCAGGGCCTTGCGATAGGGCTTCACCGGTGAGGGTGCCGTCGATCATGAGGTGGAAGCCCTTGTGGGTGTCCGTGAGTGGAAGCGTCCGGTCGATCGCCGGGAGGACACCTCGGTGACCTCCGACAGGATGATCATCGCGGTCAGTTCGGTGCGGGTGCAGCCGGTGGAGCCCAGGGCGCGCTGCTGGAGGTAGAGGACCGGCCCAGGCCGGCAGGCGGGTTCGTGCCGCTCGTCGCCGCTGGTGAGCATTTTCGGCGTCTCGGCGGAGACATCGATCCCCACCTCCGCCATGGCCCCGGCCATCGCCGGGTTGACCTTGTCGGCGGGAACGGAGCCCTCCGCTCGGACCCCGGCCTGGTCACCGGCAAGGTGCATGAGGAAAGCCGCACCCATCCGGGAGCGGCCGGCGTCAGTTCCGCGAACGCGCGGTCGATAGGCCCGAGACGCATGCCGTGCTGGGGGGGCGCCGATGTGGTCGGCTGCCGCGACACGATGGGCACCGATCAGCCGGGCGAAGAGGGAGACGACCGCTGCGGACGACGCCGGCCAGGCCCTGGGACGAGCAGCGTCGAAGCAACCCCGGACCGTAGGACATTGCGGCCGCCGCGTGGCAACGCGCCCACCGCGTCCCGGAGTTTCAGGGCTGGCTCGCAGCAGGTTGAGGTCCATCCGCGCTCCCGGGCCGCATGATCCCGGTTTGCGGCCCGCGCCGGACCAGGCGTCACCTTCCGTACCAGTCAGGGCAGTTATGGCCCATCAACAGGTCCCGTCGGGCCGTTGTTCGATCGTCGCGGGTCAGTCCCGAAGAGATTCTTCGCGGGTGAGGGGCGCGTGCGTACGGTCCGGGCATCGAGGCGGATCGGCAGCACCGGTCCGCCGCAGTCAACGCAACACAAGGGGAGGCGCTGTGGCGAATGTGGAAGTGTCGCTGAAGGAGATGATGGCCGGGGTCGAGGGGGCGTTGGGGGCCGCCGTCGTCGACTACACCAGCGGGATGGCGCTGGGCACGCTGGGCGGCAGCAAAAGCCTGGACCTGACCGTCGCCGCCGCCGGCAACACGGACGTCATCCGGGCCAAGGTGCGCACCATGGAAGCGCTGGGCCTCAAGGGCCAGATCGAGGACATCCTGATCACGCTGGACAGCCAGTACCACCTGATCCGTCTGATCACCGGCCGCAACGGCAACGGCCTGTTCCTGTACCTCGTGCTCGACAAGGCCCGCTCGAACCTGGCCATGGCCCGCCACCAACTCAAACGCGTGGAGGGGGCGATCGAGATTTAGCTCGGCCGGCAGGCAGGAACTACCCCTGCCCATGATGTGAAGACTTCTTCAACTCATCACATCAGCATGGTCACAAGGTGCGGTCGTGCCGGGCCAGGGGCGTGGAGGATCGGCATCCGAGGGCGGCCTGTGGTGTGGCGCCGCCCTTGGATGCCGCCACATCCCGGCAGCCGCATTCCCACCCACCCGGCAAGGAGCGAGCATCCATGCAGGCCCCCCTCTACCAGGTCAAGGCAGAGTTCTTCCGTATGCTCGGGCACCCCGTGCGCATCAGGGTGCTGGAACTCCTCCAGCACGGGCCGGTGTCCGTGCGGGACCTGCTCGCCGACATCGAGATCGAGCCCTCCAGCCTGTCGCAGCAACTGGCCGTCCTGCGACGCTCCGGCATCGTCGTGTCCATGCGGGAGGGCTCCACCGTCCGCTACGCGCTCGCCGGCGGCGACGTCGCCGAACTCCTGCGCGCCGCGCGCCGTATCCTCACCGAACTCCTCACCGGACAGAACCAGATCCTCGCCGAACTCCAGGGCGGGGCCGCCCTTCGTCCGTGTACCACTGCGGCCGGGCAGGGGCAGCAGCATCGTGAACCTGCTGGTGCGTTCGACCAGGATGCCGATCGCGGAACTGTTCAGGCCGATGATGAGGTCGCCCTCCCCGTGCCCCGGGGACCGCTCGGTCCTGGGCCTCGGCGGGCCTCTGGCTGATCCTGACCTCGCCGGTGATGAAATCCTTGCCCGGCGGGCGGTGCGGGACCGGGGAACTCGCGGTGCGGCGCCGGCGCGCAGACAGGCGACGAGCTCGCGTGTCAGCGCTCCGCGGCCCTGGACGTAGAGGGCTCGGTAGATCGCCTCGTGCGAGATCCACGTGGACTCATCATGGGGGAAGTCGAGCTTCATACCGGTGGGAGATCTGCTGCGGGCTCGACGAGGTCACCCAGCGGCGATCTTGACATCTGGGCCTGTTCCGCCCTTTCCGCCGCGGTGCTGCCAGTTCCGCTCGGCGTGCCGTCCGGGCCGCGGATCTCTCCGGCCAGGCGGTCCTGGACGTACTCGTGTAGCCGCAAGACCCCGGAACGCTGCCACGTGAGGGCGAGACTTCAGCTTTTGCCAGCCTACAATTGAAGAGTTCTTCAATTGGTTAGTTGCGTTGGTCGACAGATGATCCAGGGTGTGGAGGTTGGGGTGGGCGAGGTCGTCGAGGCGCTGCTGGCACGGGTGAAGGCGGCCCGGGCCGGGCTGGCGGTCGCTGTGGCGGCCGACGACCCGTACGCCGTGGCCGTGGCGCGGGACGAGTTGGATGACGCGGTGCGCTTCGCCCGTCGGCACGGACTCGACGTCGAGGTGGCAGGGGCGGACGAGGAGTGAGTGGCATGCCAGTTCCGTTGTACGAGGCGAAGGCGGAGTTCTTCCGGATGCTCGGGCATCCGGTGCGGATCAGGGTGCTGGAGTTACTGCAGGACGGGCCGCTGCCGGTGCGCGATCTGCTGGCTGCGATCGAGGTGGAGCCGTCGAATCTGTCGCAGCAACTGGCGGTGCTGCGCCGCTCCGGGATCGTTAACGCCACCCGTACCGGTTCGACCGTGGTGTACGAGCTGGCGGGCGGGGACGTGGCCGAGCTGCTGGGCGCGGCGCGCCGGATCCTGTCCGTTCTGCTGGCGGGCCGTCAGGAGCTGCTGGACGAGCTGCGTGGCGCGGAGCCTGCGCGGTGATGGGCGGATGCCGGTTCCGGCCGTGGCGTCGAAACCGGCCTGCGACAGCGATGGAGTGTGTGCCGTCGCCGGTGCGGGGTCACGTCGTCTCGGTTCCGGTCGGGCCGGAGGCAGTGCGGCGGGCCCGTGAGGCGGTGGCCGGACGCTTCGGCGAGGTTGGCGTCGCGCCGGGCTCGGCGTTCGCTGACGCGGTGCTGCTGGTGGTCAGCGAGCTCGTGGTGAACGTGCTGCGTCACGCGCCGCGGTCCCGGGTCGCGGACGTGGGGATGACGGTCGGCGCGGGGCATTTGGTGGTCAGCGTCGCCGACGCCGAGCCATGCCTGCCCGACCTCGAACCGGGCGCCACGGGATCGGGACTGCAGCTGGTGGCCGAGTACAACGGCGACGTCAGCGCGGAACCGGCCGTCGACCATGACGGCAAGGTCGTCCTCGTCCGGTTCCGGATGCCGTCGTAGCCAACAAAAAGCATGGAGACCATGGGAAGCAGGGAGACGGCATCGTGAGTGACGGACCTGAGGCGGACAAGGCGCCAGAGATCGCGCAGGGCGAAGAGAAGCGCAAGGACCGCGAGTGGCAGATTGAGCGCGGCGTCGCGATCCGGGCGGGTTTCTATATCTTCGGCACCCATCTGTTCGCCGGGTTCGTGTGGCTGCTCTTCTATCTGGGCGAGCACGGGCACAAGTGACCTGGCGTGATGGCGCCTGCGGCGACAAGGGCCGACCGAGGTCAGCAACACCGCGCCGGGACGGGTTCGGCGCGGGGAAGGGACTGTCTGAAGTGATCGTTGTTGTGGGACACCCGGACCTCACCGCGCCCACGCTGGCGATGGTGGAGGACGAGCTGCGGCGGCGTCTGGCAGGGTTCGCGCGGGTGGGCAGGGCCGGACTCGTGCGTGCCGGGCAGGGGCTTCCGGTCGTCTTCGGCAGGGCTGCTCGTGCCGCGGGACTGACGCTGGTGACCGTGGTGCCGTCAAAGAACGGTGTGCCTGAGGTGATGGACGCTGGTGACCGCCGGGCGGCCGGGGAGTTGCTCCTGCTCTCGGAGCAGGTGCGGCTGCTGGAGTACGACCCGTCTGACCGCGGTGCCTGTGTGGTCGCGGACGAGAGCCTGCTGAGCTCGTGCGCCCGTTTGCTGGCGGTGTGGGACGGCTCGCCGTCCAGCGGTCGTGACGCGACGGCCCATCTGGTCGCTTTCGCCCGCGGCAGTGGCATCGGTGTCGAGGTCCTCTGGCCCGACGGTGCAAGCCGCATGGCACTGGAGGAGGTGTCATGATGCCGGCCGCCTCCAAGCCCGGTCCTGCCGGGCGCATGGCCGTGTTGCGCTGCAACGAGGCCCTGAGGCTGGTGGGCACCGTGCCGTTGGGGCGTGTGGCCTTCACCGACCGGGCGCTGCCCGCGATCCGGCCGGTCAACCGCCTGATGGACGCGGGCGAGATCATCGTCCGCACACACGGCGGGTCGGCTCTGCTGGGCCGTGCGCCGGCGTCCGAGGTGGTGGCGTACGAAGCCGACGAGATCGGCCCGATCACGCGGACCAGCTGGAGTGTCGTGGTCACCGGCACGGCGACGCGGGTCGCTGATGCCGGTGAACTGGCTCGGTACCAAAGGCCGCTGGTGGCGTGGTTCGACGCGGCGATGGGCCAGGTGGTGCGCATCCAGCCTGAGATCGTCAGCGGAGTTCGACTGACGCGCGTCGGGCGTTCCTGATCCCCGGGGAAACCTCGACATGTGATCGGCGACGGTGCCTGCGCACCGTGCGCGTGGACGCGGCTCCGCGCGGGAGGTGCATATCGGGGTCGGCCCGCAGGCCGCCCGGGGTTCTTTGTGCGCACCGAAACAACGTCGGGAACGCGGGATGGGCCGGAGAGGATGATCTCTCCGGCCCATCCGGCGTGGGTCGTTCCTACTCGGCCAGATCGATCCCTCCGGTGGGTGGGTCGCTCCCCATTGCCATCGAGAGCTTCGCTGCGACGCTCTCGATGAAGGCGTTCCACCACTGTGGCGCGCGGGCCGCGAACTCCATGACCATGTAGCCCGACAGGATCGTGGCCGTCACGGTCAGCTTGTCGCCGGCCTGGCCCAGGGCGATCGACGCCACCGCGTGGATTCCGAGGAGGCCGGTGCAGATGTAGCCCAGGCAGGCCGTGAGCAGTCCGAGCCAAGTCGGGGTCCGCTCAAGGCCCAGCCTGCCCGCCAGCCAGGCGATGCCGCCGCTGACCGGCACGCACGCGTAGACGGCCAGTCGGCTGTGCGGGGTGAGCATGCCCGCGACCAGCCAGGAAGGCTGGAGCGCGACCCACATCTGCAGGGTGGGAGGCCGAAAGCGACCCCTAGGCGGGCCGCTGCTCCCGGACGTAGACTTCTTGTAGATCGGCATCAGTGGACTCCAAACCGTGGGTGCCGATACGGAACAGGGCTGCCGGTGCAACGGCGGCCCTTTCCTGTGAGTTGTGGAGCAACGGTAGTGGCCCTCACCCACGCAGAGCAAGATGCGCTTTCTTGATCAAAAGAAAAAGTTCTAACTCCTTCGCAAGTAGAACTCGTGGCGATCGGCGGGAAAGTTCTTCGCCGCTCTAGGGCAGTGCAGCTACCCGGCGGTACGGTGGGTGCATGGAGGACCTCCCCGCCAATCTGGATCCCCGCGTGACGCTCCAAAGGCTGCATGCCTTCGTGCTGACTGCCGAAAAGCGCTCGCCCAAGGAAGCCGCGGATGCCATGAAGATGACCGCCTCGGCCATCCGCCAGCACCTCTCGACTCTCGACGACGTGTACGGCCGCCCCCTACTGCAGAAGGCGGAGGGGGGAAGCTGGGAAGTCACCGAGTTCGGCAGGAAGGTCCTGCCGGCGGCCCAGCGGGCCGTGCACCAGTGGGCACAGATCACCCGCATCGGCAGCACCACCGTGGTAGTCGAGTTCCTGCCGCAGCACGCGTACTTCGTCTCCCCGGTCGCCGCTCAGCTGCGCGATCGCATGGAGATCAAGCTGGCGCCGCTCAGTGAGCACGACCGGGACCGCAGCCGCTTCGAAGAAGCAGTGGTCGGCCGGGTCGCCGACGGGGTGTCCGATCTGGTGGTCGGACTGCCGCCGAAGTCCATGGCGAAGCTGGAGAAAATCCCCCTGTACACCTCGCGGCTGGAGGCGATGATCCGCGACCTCGGCGACGAGTCGCCCGACCACCTGACCCTGGATGAGGTGGCACAGCACGACCTGCTGCTGCCCCCCAGCGCCGCGCGCTCCCGCGAGCTCCTTGAAAAGGCGCTCGCCGAAGGACTCAAGGAGACCGGGACCCCCCACCCCGTTCCGGTTGTCGAGGCGTACGGCACCAAGGTCCTGGTCACGCTCGGCGAGGACGGACACGGCACTGTCATCGTTCCGTCCGACGTCGCCTACCCCTTCGCCAAGGGCAACCGGCTCGGCGGACCGATAAGCGAGCGCTTCAAGTGGGTGCCGCTGCGTGATCGGGACGGCAATGAGCTAACCCAACAGGTATTCGTCACGACTCGCCCTCAGCCGAGCGAGGACGTCACCAAAATCATCACAGGTCTGAAGGAGAAGGTGGCGGAACTCGGACTCGACGTCAGGTCGAGGTGAAGGGGTACTGCACCGGGCCGGGTCGGGTCGGACGGACCCCCTTGAAGGGCGGGCCCGGCATGGGGGCGTCTATTGCGGTTGCTCGTTCCAGTGGAGCAGTGTGGCCTGAATGCCCTTGTACACCTGCGCCACGGGCTTCTGGCCGTGTGAGTACGACAGGTTCCACTGACCGTCCCTGCTGAAGGGAGGCGTCGCTCCGCCGTTCTGCTCCGACTTCAACGCGACTGCGCCGTTCACGCCCGTGACCATGGCCATGTGCGTCTTGTCAGACCCTCCCCACTTGAAGAAGAGGAGGTCGCCGGGCCGAGCCATGACCGCGGCGTTGGGGTTGGCGGCGTCAAGGGGAATCTCCCTCGCCCAGCCACGTCCCACCCAGTACTGGGCGGCCTTCTCTACATTCACCCAAGGCCCCGACGTCCCGGTCGGGTTCATGTAGCGGTTCACCGGGTCGGCGGGGTCCCACCATGCGTCGTTCTGTGGCATGCCGCCGACGGCGAGCGCGCGGGAGGCGAACTCCGTGCACGGGTCCTTGGTGTAGGACGACTTGTACGACTGGGCGTTGTCGCGAGCCCAGGTTCCCGCCTTCGCCGGATCGAACGTCGGCGGGTAGTTCGCGGGGCTCGGCTGCCCGAACGGCAGGCCGTGACCGGCCAGGTTGGACAGCGTCTGCGCGGTCTTCTCACCGACTGCGCCATCTCGGGTGAGTCCGTAGTTTCGCTGGAAGTCGATGACGGCCTGACGCGTCTTCGGGCCGAACTTCCCGTCGGCCGCGAGATTCGCGCCGTTGAGGCGATCGAGGTCCTGCTGCAGCCTGGTGACACAGCCTCCGGTGCTGCCGGACGAGAGCGTCGGGCAGTTCGGATAGGAGTCGGCGGACGCGTGCCTCGCCGACGGAAAGAACGCGAATGTCACGGCCAGGCAGGCCGCGATCAGGAACAGGAGCGGCAGAGCACGACGGCGCTTGGCGTGACGTGCCCTGGCGTGGGATGCGAACACCCAGACCCCCAACTGGTTCGCGAGAAGGCTTCAGTACACACCGCTCCCTGAATGCATGTAAATACGCCGACTATTCGCGAACTGCTCCATAGGCGCATGTTGCGCATCAACGGCGTGAGGTAGTGCAAGCAGCGCGAAATGTCTCGTCATTGCGTGGGCCGCGCTCCCCTGCGGGCGGCCTCGATGCCACATGCCTGACCAGACGTCACAGGTCGTTGCCCGCGTAGGAGAGGTTGAAGCTTTTGTTGGTCAGCGGGAAGTCGGGGACGATCGTGTCCGCGAGCGCGACCGGCAGGGCGGGCCAGTTGAAGAAGGACGGATCGACCGGCTTGACGCGGGCCAGGGTGCCGTCGGGGGCGAGTTCGAGACGGGTGGCGATGGTGCCGCGCCACCCCTCGACCAGGCCGACGCCGCTGCCCGGACCCGCGCCTGGCGCGTGCTGCGGTGCCAGTACCGCTCGGGAGGCGTCCAGCCCTTCGGCGAGATGCTCGATCAGGGCGACAGACGTCTCGATTTCCTCGGCACGCACCAGGAAGCGGGCCAGAACGTCGCCGCTGTCCTGGACGGGGACGTCGAGCCCGGTGCCGTATGCCGTGAAGGGATGACTGACGCGTGCGTCGTCGTAGAGACCGCTGGCCCGGGCGACATAGCCGAGGCAGCCGATCTCCCGGGCGGCATCCCTGGGGAGGATGGCGGTCCCGGTGAAGCGGTCGCGGACGGTCGAGTGGCCGAGGGCCAGGCCGGCGATCTCCCGGATATCCTCACCGATGGCCTTCAGGCGGGCGGGATGGGGCAGTGACCGCAAGACCGAGCCGCCGGGTACGACGCCGCCGCGCAGCAGCCGGTGACCGGTGATCTGGTGGTTGAGGCGCAGGAGTTGCTCGCGGACGCGCTGGGCGTGGGCGTTGAGGATGCCGTGGCCGACGTCGTTGCAGAGCATGCCGAGGTCGGCGACGTGGTTGTGGATGCGCTCCAGCTCCAGGAGCATCGCGCGGGCCCGCTGCGCCTCGGGCGGCACCTCGGTGCCGGTGGCCTCCTCTACTGCCAGGCAGTAGGCCAGGGCATGGCCGACCGCCGTATCGCCGCTGATGCGTTCGGCCAGCGGCAGCCCGGCGGCGATGCTGCGGCCCTGGAAAAGCTTCTCGATGCCCTTGTGGACGAACCAGAGGCGGACCTTGAGCTTGAGGATGGTCTCGCCGACGACGGAGAAGCGGAAGTGGCCGGGCTCGATCAGGCCGGCGTGCACCGGGCCGACCGGGATCTCGTAGACGCCGTCGCCCTCCACTTCCAGGAAGGGGTAGGGGCCCTCCTGCTCGCCGAAGGCCGGGGGCGGTCCGGCGTCGGGGCGCATCGGGTACCAGCCGCGTGGCCAGTGGAAGTGGCGTACGAGGCGGCGCGGGAGCGGGTGGTCGAGGGGGACGATGCCGAACAGGTCGTGCATCTCGCGCTCGAACCGGCCTGCGGGGAAGGAGAGATGGGCCAGTGTCGGCACCTCGGGCCGGTCGGGGTCGAGGCGGACGTGGAGTTCGACGCGGGTGTCGGGCGGACCTGCGACGAACAGGTACACCACGCGCGGTCCGCTGTCGTCGTGGTGGGCGGCGACCAGGGCGAGCCGGTGGCCGCCGTCCAGCAACTGCTCTGCCCGCCCGGGCAGTTGGGCGACGTCGATCTCGTGCGTGGTGCGCATCGCTCAGTGGCCTCCGATCGCCTGGGCCGCGGTGTGCAGCAGGTCGGTGAGCGGGCCGGTGGCGATGCCCAGCGCCGCGCAGGCGCCGAGGCCCAGGGCCAGGGGCCACAGAGCGGAAGGGCTTTCCTCGGCCGGTGTTCCCGGCCCCAGCAGCATCCGGGCGGTCCGGAGGGCGAGCGCGGCGAAGGCGAGGAGCACGAGCAGCAGGGCGGTGGCCGTGGCCCAGCCCAGTCCTGCCCCTGCGGCGAAGCCGGCCCTGGCGATGCCCAGTTCGGAGGCGAAGAGGCTGAAAGGTGGGAAGCCCGTCAGCGCCACCACAGCGAGCCCGAACGCCCCTGCTGTGGAGGGGACTTGGGCGAGCAGGCCGCGGACCCGGCCGATCCGCGTGGTGCCGGTCAGCTGCAGGATGCGGCCGGAGGCGCAGAAGGCGACGGACTTGGCGAGCCCGTGTCCGGCGATGTGCAGCAGTGCGGCGGACAGGGCGAGCGGGCTGCCGATCGCCGTGGCCAGGGCGATCAGGCTCATGTGTTCCATGCTGGAGTAGGCCAGCATGCGTTTGTAGTCGCGCTGTGCGAGCAGCAGGCCGGCCGCGAGAGCGAGGGTGAGCAGGGCGATCGAGGCGAGCAGGACGCGGGTGAAGTCCGGGCCCAGGGCGGCGTCGGCGATGACCCGGTAGCGCAGGATCGCGGCGAAGGCCACCGACAGCAGCACCCCGGACATGAGCGCGGAGACCGGCGCCGGGGCCTGGCTGTGGGCGTCGGGGAGCCAGGAGTGCAGGGGGATCAGGCCGGCCTTGGCGCCGAAGCCGAGGACGATCAGTGTGATGCCGAGCCGGGTGACGGCCGGGTCGAGGCGGTGGGCGTGGGCGACGAGGGTGGGCCAGTCCAGCGCCCACGCCTCCGGGATGCCGGCCTGGCGGGCCGCGTAGTAGATCAGCACGGTGCCCAGGAAGGCGAGCGCGATCCCGGTCGAGCAGATCACCACGTACTTCCAGGCCGCCTCCACCGAGGTGCGGGTGCGGCGGTGGCCGACGAGGAAGGCGGTGACGATGGTGGTGGCTTCGACCGCCACCCAGAGCACGCCGAGGTTGGCGGTCACCACGGCCAGGCACATGGCGGCGAGGAACGCCTGGACGAGGACGTGGTAGCGCCAGGCAGTCCTGCCGTTCGCCCGCCCGGCGGCCCGCTCGCCCGCCAGGTAGGAGGAGGCCGAGCCGCAGGCGATCAACGCGACGGCGCCGACCACCAGCAACATCCAGGCGGTCAGCCCGTCCGCGCGCAGGAGGCCGGAGTACGCCGTCCGCGGGCCGCCGTCGACGACGGCCGCCGCGAGCAGGCTTCCGCACATGAGGATCACGGCAGGCGAGACAAGACCGGCCCAGGCCGTCCAATGCCTCGTCGGCGTTTTGTCGGGCTCGGGCCTCTCAGTCACCAGGACGGGCACCCTCGCGGCTGTCTCCGGCCGGCGGGCTCGGGGCAGTACGGCGGCGGTCGGCCGGCGGGTACGCAGTCCGGCCAGGGCGTACGCGCCGGCGACCGCCAGCGGCACGGCGGCGGGCGCGGTGAGGAGCAGCGCGGAAGCAGTGGGGCTCATCAGTCGTGCAGCTCCCGCAGGTCGTCGATGTCGGTGCTACCGAACGCCTCCCGCACGCGGGTGGTGAGGATCTGCAGCACCAGCACCACCAGCAGTACGTCGAAGGAGACGCCGAGTTCGACGATCAGTGGCACCCCGGAGGTGGTCAGGAACGCGGTGGCGGTGATGCCGTTGTCCAGCAGCAGGAAGCCGACCACTTGGGCCAGCGCCCGCCGGCGGGTCACCAGGACGAAGAAGCCGATCAGCACGACGGCCAGGCCCATGGGCAGGGCGCGGGTGGCCGGGGTCGGGTTCAGCTCGGTCAGGGGGCGGGCGACCGCGTAGGCGAGCAGGGTCAGCAGGGCCGCGGCCATCAGTGAGGCGGCGACGTTGACCAGGGGCTGGGTCTCCCGGCTCTCCGCTCCGGCGTCGCCGTAGCCCCGCTGGTCCTCGGTGAGTGCGGCCAGGACCCGGCGCACCAGATGCGGAAGGACGCCCGCCCTGAGCACGCCGATACCGATCCCTACGGCAACCAGGTCCCACCGTTTCTCGTGCGCGCCGAGCAGCACGGCGATCGCGGCCAGCGCAACGCCCTGCAGGGCGAACACCCGGACGATCGCGGCGAGTTCGCGTCGCCACAGCACCAACACCGCCGCCAGCAGGAAGGCGCCGCAGGCCAGGTCGAGGAGCTGGGTGTAGAGGCCGTCGCTCATGACGCTCCGTTCAGGAAGTACGAGGCGGTCACCGCGAGCAGCGCCAGCAGGAAGGAACCGGCGAGCAGTTCGGGCACCCGGAACAGCCGGATCTTGGCCCAGAACACCTCGGCCGCCGCCAGTACCGCGCCCAGCAGGCAGACCTTCGCCGCGAACCCCACCATCGCCACCGCGAGGGCCGTCCACGACGCGCTGGTGGCGATGCCCCAGGGCACGAACAGGGAGGACAGCAGGCCGAGCAGCAGGGTGAGCCGCATCTGGGCACCGAGTTCGACCAGCGCCAGGTCCGGGCCCGCGTACTCCAGCACCATCGCCTCGTGGATCATGGTGAGTTCGAGGTGGGTGGAGGGGTTGTCGACCGGGATCCGGCCGGTCTCGGCGAGCACCGCGACCGCGAGGGCGGCCGTGGCCAGCAGGCCCGCCGGGGAGGTGAGCCGGGCCGGTTCGTGGACGGCGCCGGAGACGATGGCCGGGATGTTGGTCGTCCCCGCCGGTATCGACAGCGCGAACACCGAGAGCAGGATGGTCGGCTCCACCAGCGCGGCCACCGTCATCTCCCGGGAGGCGCCCATCCCGCCGAACGCGGTGCCGGTGTCCAGCCCGGCCAGTGCGAGGGCCAGGGTGCCCAGCGCGATCAGCGCCACCACCAGGATCAGGTCCGCGTGCCCGCTCACCGGGGTGTCGGTGGACAGCAGCGGAACGAGCGCGGCAGCCACCACCGTGGTGGCGACCAGCAGGGCAGGCGCCGCGCGGAAGGCGGGCCCGGTCCCGACGGGGGTGATCGGTTCCTTGCGCAGCAACTTGCGCACGTCCCGCCAGGGCTGCAGCACGCCGGCCCCGGCGCGACCTTCCAGGCGGGCGCGCACCTGCCGCATCCACCCGGTCAGCAGCGGAGCCCCCGCGCCGACCACGACAATCTGGCCGGCCACGGCCACGTATCCGACAGCGCTCATTTGCTCGCTCTCACCAGCCCACCGCCAGAATCAACAGCAGCACGACCAGGCCGACGAAGCCGTAGCCGAGATAGAGGTGCACGCTGCCGCCAGCCAGCCGCCGCGCCGCCTGCCCGGTACCGGCGAGAGAGCGCAACAGCGGCTCGTACAGCCGGTGTTCGATCCGGTCGGGCACCCGGCGCTGGAAGCGCACCCGCTCCACCAGGTACGCCGACTCGCGCACCGGCGTGACGTCGACGTCCTGCTCGGGTGCGAGGACGTCGTCGAAGACCCGCTGCAAGGGTTCGGCGAACGAGGTCGCCGTATAGGCCATGCGCGGGGTCGGCGCCCCGCCACCGCAGTCCCACAGCCGGGCGTTCGTACGCCGCCGACGGCGCCCGTACAGCCTAGGCAACCCGACGGCCAGCATGAATGCGGCGGTCAGGGCGGCGACCACCCACAGCGGCGCCAGCGACGCGGACACGCCGACGATCCGCACCTTCAGTCCGCCGCCCGACACGGCTCCACCGCCCGGCAGCCCGACCGCGCCCACCGCCCGGTCCAGGCCGTCGCCCAGCAGCCCCGGCACCAGCGCCAGCGCCGCGCACGCGATGGCGAGCAGAGCCATCCCGACGAGCATGAGTGTCGGCGCCTCCCTCGCCCCCGCGGCTTCTTCGCTCCGGGGGCGGGCGAAGAAGCCCACGCCCAGCGCCTTGACGAAGGCAGCCGCGGCGATCCCGGCCGACAGCGCGATCAGCGCGACGGACAGCGGCAGCACGACGGCCACGGCGACGCCCGGCACCCGGAGCCCGTGGATGAGGGACTGCAGCAGCAGCCACTCACTGATGAACCCGTTGCCCGGCGGCAGCGCCACGGCGCCGAGCGCGGCGAGCGCGAACAGTCCGGCGGTGGCCGGCATGCGTGCCCGCAGCCCGCCCAGCCGGTCCAGGTCCCGCAGGCCGGTGGCCCGCAGGACCGATCCGGCCGCGCAGAACAACAGGGCCTTGAACGCAGCATGGTTGACCATGTGCAGAAGGGCGGCAGCGAGCGCCAGTGCGGCCAGCGGGCGGTCGCCGTAGGCGGCGAACAGCCCGGACGCCCCGACCCCGATCAGGACCAGACCCATGTTCTCACTCGTCGAATAGGCCAGCAGCCGCTTCAGATCGGAGGCCATCGCCGCCTGCAGGATCCCGTACACCGCGCTGACGCCGCCCATCGCCATCAGCCCCAGCCACCACCACGCTGGGCCGCCGCCCAGCAGATCGAGGCCGGTGCGAACCAGGCCGTAGACGCCGAGGTTGACCATGGCGGCGCTCATCAACGCCGAGACGGGGCTGGGCGCTTCGGGATGCGCGCGCGGCAGCCAGGCGTGCAACGGCACCGCACCCGCCTTCGACGTGAACGCCAGGGCGGTCAGCACGAACACCAGCCCACGCACCGTCGGTGACACGGCACCCGCACCCGCCCGCAGCGCGGTGAAGGACTCACCGCCCACCTGCGCGGCGAAGAGGGCGAATCCGGCCAGCAGCAGCACGAGGCCGAGGTGGGTCATCACCGCGTACCAGACGCCCGCCGGCCGCACCGAGGCCCGCTCCCGGTGCTCGGCCAGCACCAGCAGCAGCGACGCGAGCGCCATCAGCTCCCACAGCACCAGGAACGTGGACACCGAAGCCGCCACGGGCACCAGCACCAGAGTGAGCGCGAACAGCGGCAGCACCGCCTGCGCGGTACGCGAGCCCAGCCCGTACGCGCCGTGCCCCGCCGCGTACCCAATGCTGTACACCGCGACCGCCACTACGACCGCCCCGGCCACCGCCATGAACAGACCCGCCAGCGCATCCACCGCCAGATGCATCCCGGCCAGCGGCAACACCTCCGGGAACGTGGCTGCCCAGCTGCTTCCGCCCAGTGCAGCCACACCCGCCGCACAACCGCCCACCCCCACACCAGCCGTCAGGGCTCCAACGACAGGAACGCGCAGCCGATACGGCAGCACAACTCCGGCCAGCGCGCCCGCGCCGCCCAGTCCGGTGGCCGTCACAAGGGCGGCCGGAATCACACTCACCGCCCGGTCACTCTCCGCAGCGCCGCCACGATCTCACCCGGCTCCGGAGGGCAGCCGGGAACCTGAAGATCCACCGGTACGACATCGGAGACCGCGCCCTCGACGCCGTAACCGCCCGCGAACTCACCGCAGTTGATCGCGCAGTCGCCGACCGCGACCACCAAGCGCGGCTCTGGCATCGCGGCGACCGTGCGGCGCAGCGGCTCGGCCATGTTCCGGGTCACCGGTCCGGTCACCAGGGCCACGTCGGCGTGCCGGGGCGAGGCCACCAGGCGGGCGCCGTAGCGCTCGGCGTCGTAGACCGGGTTGAAGGCGCCCGCGATCTCGATCTCGCAGCCGTTGCACGAGCCCGCGTCCACGCACCGCACCTGCACCGAGCCGCCGAACTCCCTGGCCGCGGGGAGCGGTTCGCCCTCCGGCCTGGGCGGGGCGGGCTCGGCCACCCGCCCGGTGTCGCGGATCTTGCGCAGCAGGCCCATGAACCCTCCCTGACACGGTGAGGACTGGTTGGCGGGTGTCCAACAGGATGCCCGCGGATGGAGTGACGTCGCTCGGAGGTGAAGCGACCGCCTCCCGGTACCAGAGAGCACTGTCAACTCTCGGGAGGCGGCCGCCGTTTGGGGGGCCGTCGCTACGACGGCGGCTTCGCCTGCGCCTGGGCGGCCTGCAGGTCGGCGAGGAGTTCGGCCTGCCCGGCGAGCACGCCGGACAGGATGGTGCGGGCGACCCTGAGCAGCTCGGCGATGTCCGGGCTGGTCAGTGAGTAGTACACGGTGGAGCCCTCCTTGCGGGTCACCACCAGGTTCGCCCGCCGTAGCACCGCGAGCTGCTGGGACAGGTGGGCGGCCTCGATGCCCACCTCGGGCAGCATCTCGGCCACCGCGTGCTCGCGCTCGCTCAGCAGTTCCAGCACCCGGATGCGGGCCGGATGGCCGAGCGTCTTGAAGAACTCGGCCTTCAGTTGGTACAGCGGCGTACTCATCGTCCCGTCGCCTCCCGCGCGCAGCAGCACGGCCGGACCGGACCGTCCTCGGCCCATCGCATCCACCCACTCGTCACACACATGCGGCCCATCCTCGCCTGCGGCAGTGGCCACACCGAATCCGCACACCAGAAACCGGGCCACCCGAAAACAGCAGTGCCGACCTCAACAATTGCTAAGATTAGCAACTCCATAGGTCATGTGAGGGAGGCTTGCGTGAGAATCATTCCGCTGCGCGGCCCCGGGGTCTCCTGGTACAAGTGCCCGGCCTGCCGCCTGAAGTGCCGCCCCAGGGCCGTCGGCGTAGATGGCGCCTGCCCCCGGTGCGGGCACGCCCACATGATGCGGCTGTCCTTCGGCGGTCGGCCCACCTCCTCCACGCCGGGCGGCGACGACCGGAGCTGACCCGCGCACGGCAAGCGGACCACAAGGGAGTGGGGCATGGGTGACTGGGCCGGCCAGTCTGGAAATGGGATCCGCTTCGAGTGGGGGCCGGCCGGAGCGGGCCGCCTCGCCGGGGAGGCCGCCTGTGTGGTCATCGTCGACGTGCTGTCCTTCACCACGGCGGTGAGCGTCGCTGTCGAGGCGGGCATCCAGGTGCTGCCGTTCTGGCTGCCGGACGGCCATGCCGCCCCGGTCGAGCGGGCTGCGGCAGAGGAGGCCGCCACCGTCTATGCCCGACAGTCGGGCGCGCGGCTGGCCGTCGCCCGCCATGCCGTCACACCCCCGACAGTCCCTGGTCCCTCTCCCCTGCTCACCTGCGCCGCGCCCCGTTCGTCGCGCGCCTGGTGCTGCCGTCCCCCAACGGCGCGGCCATCGCCGCGGCGGCACGGCCGCAGGTGCGGGTGGTCGCGGCCTGCCTGCGCAACATCACCGCGGTCGGCAGCTGGCTCACCGCCCACGGCCACGGCACGCCCCGGCATCCGGTCGCCGTGATCGCCGCCGGCGAGCGATGGCCGGACGGAAGCATGCGCCCCGCTCTGGAGGACCTGCTCGGTGCCGGTGCCCTCATCTGCGACCTGCAGGCCCAGGGCGCGGGATCGCTGTCCACGGAAGCTGCCGCCGCGAAAGCGGCCTACGAGGGCACCGCCGATCTCACTCGCGCAGTCGCATCCTGTGCCTCCGGCCGCGAGCTGGCCGCGACGGGCTTCGTCGAGGACGTGGCCATCGCCACGGAGGAGGACACCTGCACCGTCGTCCCCGTACGGGACAGCGACGGCGCCTTCGCCCCCGGCTGAACCCGGTGAACCCGGCGGTTCACTCGCCGGCGTCGTCTCCGTTCGCCCAGCCCGTCGTCCGCCACTCGTGGCGGCCCGTGGGCGGCTCGCCGTGCCGTGCGCTGTGCGCGGCGAGCGCGTCGGCCAGGTCGGCGTGCACGGGGATGGGCGGGCAGTCCCCGTCGGGGGCAAGGGAGCCGTCGGCGGGGATCGCGGCCAGTTCCAGGCTGCGGCCCGCTGCGGCGAGACGGCGCGCGGCCTCGGTGATCGCCAGTTGCCCCTCGGCCGACCAGGCACGCAGCTCCGTCAGGTCGACGACGACCGGGCCGCTCCCGCGTCCCACCGCCCAGCCGACGGCACCCTCGAAGCGGCGAACGGCGTCCGGGCCCAGGTATCCGGACACGGACAGGATGCCGAGGTCCTGCTCGACGGTGTAGCGCCACTCGATGGTCATGGTCGTCAACTTCCTTGTGCAGTCGGCCTGTTGAGTCAGAGCGGGAGAGCTCAGAAGGGGAGAGATCAGAGGGGGAGGGTGATCCAGATGCTCTTGCCCCTGCCGTCGGCATCGCCCCGCACGACCGCCGTGCCGGACAGGCCGAGGGTGAGTTCCATGACGGTGGCCAGACCTCCCGTCCCGGCGTCGGTGAGCGACGCGTACAGCGGCGGCTGGTAGGGGTGGCGGTCGTGCACGGCGAAGGCCAGACAGTCCGTACCCGCCGCGTAGATCACCGTCACCTGCGGGGACAGCTTGGCGGCGTGCCGGACACTGTTGGTGACCAGCTCGCCGAGTATCAGCAGGGCCGGGTCGACCGCGGGGTGGCGCAGGCTGATCCCCCACTCGGTCAGCGCCCGCTCGGCGGTCTGCCGCGACAGCCGGACGGCGGACGGCTCGGTGGGCAGGGTGAGCACGTGCCGGTGGGGCAGGGCTTCGAGCCGCGTGGACATCAACTCGCCGTCCCGCGGACCAGCCGGAAGCCGCAGACCCTCTGGGGATGGATACGGACGATCGTGTCGTGGGGGCCGTACTTCCAGCCGGTGAGCGTACGGCGGTAGTGGCCGGCCTCGTTCGGATCGATGATCACCTCGGCGGGCCCGGCCACCGTCACCGTCCAGCCGGTGGCACTCGCCGCCCGGACCTCGTCCACGTGATACGTCGCCGTCAGCGGGATGGCTGCCGCCTGCACCGGAGCGCGCACCACCAGGCGGCCGTACTCCCAGATGTGCCGGCCAGGCCGGATGACGGTCACCTCCCGCTGCGGATACACCAACCGCCCCAGCTCACTGCCCTCCAGCAGCCACAGGGCCTCGGTGCCGGAGACCTCGACCATGCGCAGCGATGCGGGCTCAGTGCTCATCCGACGGTTTCCTCTGTTCCCTCGCTGATCGGCCGGGACGTCTGGGCGGGCAGCGGCGGCATGACACCGGCGCACTCCAGATAGGTGCGCGCGCCCTGGATCGCCTCGGGCGTGGTGACGTACTCGCGCCCCTCCAGGCGCAGCAGCTCCAGCGCGCCGACCGAGTCCAGGACCTGGCGCTGGCCGGGGCGTATCCCAGACGTCATGACGACGATGCCGCGACGGTTCAGCTTGGCGACCGCGTCCTTGAGGACCAGGGCACCGGTGGCGTCGATGGTGGTCACCCGGGACATGCGCAGGATGACGACCCGTACATCGGCGACCTCGGCCAGCTCCAGCAGGAAGCGGTGGGCGCCGGCGAAGAACAGCGGGCCGTCGATGCGGTAGGCGACGATGTGCTCGGCCAGCAGCGCATGCTCCTCGGCGCTGTGGTCGCCCCGATCGAGCGGCACCTGATCCAGTCGGGCCTGCTTGGCCACCGCGCGCAGGGCGAGCGCGCCCGCGACCACCAGGCCGAGCACCACGGCGTACACAAGATCCAGAGCGAGGGTCGCGACAGCGGTCAGCACCAGGATCAGCGCATCGGAGCGGGTGGCCTTCGCCATCGCCCGCAGCGAGCCGACCTCGACCATGCGGATCGCGGTGGCGAGCAGCACACCGGCCAGCGCGGCGAGCGGGATCTTCGAGACCAGGGGCGCAGCCGCGAACACGATCACCGCGAGGACCGCGGCGTGGGTGAGGGCCGCCAGCCGGGACCCGGCGCCGGTACGGACGTTGACGGCCGTGCGCGCGATCGCGCCGGTCGCCGGCACCCCGCCGAACAGCGGGGCGGCGATGTTGGCCAGCCCCTGGCCGAACAACTCCCGGTCCGGATCGTATTTCTGACCTACCGTCATGCCGTCGGCGACCGACGCCGACAGCAGCGACTCCAAAGCCGCCAGCGCCGCGACCGCCACCGCCGGAGCCAGCAGGGAACCCAGCGACCCGAGGTCGAGGAAGGACAGTGAAGGAGCCGGGAGCCCATACGGCAGATCGCCGATCGGCGTAGCAGCGTCCAGGCCCGCGGCCTGCGCCACGACAGTGGCCGCGATCACCGCGAGGATGGAGAACGGGACGGTGGGTCGCAGGCGGGCGCCGATCAGCATCATGCCGGCGACCGCCACCGCGAAGGCGACGGCGGTCCAGTTCGGATCCTCCGCGAACGCCTCCAGCGCGCGCCAGGTCACGACAAGTACGCGATCGCCCTCCGGCTTGGGCACCCCCAGGGCGTTGGGGACCTGCTGCAGACCGATCACGCAGGCGATGCCCAGGGTGAACCCCTCGACGACGGGCGCGGGCACGTACTGCATGTACTTCCCGGCCCTTAGCAGGGCGAGCGCGACGAGCATCACGCCCGCCATCAGCCCCACCGTGAGTACCCCGGACGGCCCGTGCGCGGCGACGATCGGCACCAGCACCACCGTCATCGCACCCGTCGGCCCGGAGACCTGAAGATTCGAACCGCCGAACACCGCGGCGAGGGCACCGGCGATAACCGCGGTCGCCAGCCCCGCCTCCGCGCCCAGCCCGGAGGAAACACCGAAACCGAGCGCGAGCGGCAACGCGACGACCGCCACCGTGAGGCCGGCCAGGAGATCCCGGCGCGGGTCACGGCGCACCTCGGCCCAGTCCCTCCGGCCGGGCAGCAGTTCGACGATCCGGCCTCGGATCCGGGTGAGAGCGGACGTCATCGCGTGGCGACCTGGGCTTCCCGCAGTTCGGCGAGCAGTTCGTTCCGGCCGGAGAGCATCTCGGTCAGGATCCGGCGCGCGGCTCCCATCAGGTCAGCCACGTCGCCGCCGGCCAGCTCGTAGACGACCGTGGCCCCCTCCCGCGTCGAGGTGACGATCCCGGAGCGGCGCAGCACGGCCAGCTGCTGGGAGAGGCTGGAGGGCTCCACCTCGATCGCGGCCAGCAGGTCTCGTACCGGCAGTGGCCCGTCCTGCAGCAACTCCAGCACCCGGATCCGTACGGGATGCCCCAGCATCCGGAAGAACTCGGCCTTGGCCTGATACAGCGGAACGGACACGACTCCTCGGCTTCCCCGACAGCGCCCCACCCGGGAGGCAAGTGAAGGCTGCGCCAGCGGCTACCTGCAGACACAACCAACACAGCATCTAGCCAATTGCGAAATTTTGCAATTCAGCATTCGACTACTACCGGATCATCCCCGGCAACTGGGGGGGGTGAGCGGGTCAGCCCTTCTTGACCACACTCGACTTGAGCTGCATCGCCCCGAAACCGTCGATCTTGCAGTCGATGTCATGGCCGTCGACCCCGTCGACCAGCCGGATACCGCGCACCTTCGTGCCGGCCTTGATTCCCGAGGGACTCCCCTTGACCTTGAGTGCCTTCACCACGACCACGGAGTCGCCGTCCTGCAACACATTACCGACGGCATCTTTCACCACCCGCTCCGCAGGAGCACCGGAGTCCGAGCCGCCCTCGGTGGGCACCCACTCATGGCCGCACTCCGGGCACACCACCAAGGCGTTCATCTCGTAGGTGTACTCACACAAGCACTTCGGACAGGGAGGAAGATTCTCGATCACCTCGCCAGCGTATCCGGCCCCGCGCCTCGGACGATCCCATCATCCAGCGTACGGATACGGCCACTGCGGGGACGTCCGTTGAGGAGAGAAGCAGGCGTACTTCGATCTGAGACGGGGTGCAGGACTCGTGGAGCAGCCGGGCGACGAAGCGGGCCGGAACCGTCTCCCGGTCGATGTCCCGGTCGAGTTCGATGTGCATGCGCCGGGCGGTAAAGACGTTGCGACATGCGGTGGGCGTATCGGGTGGCAACGGCCTGGCCCGGAGAGCACGAGTGTGGAAGGGACGCTGTTGGCCGCGTGCAACACGACGCGGCCATGACCGGGCATGCGTGCCCGCCCGGTCGTCCTGCGTACCCGAAAGCTGGACGCGGGCAAAGCAGAAACGCGTGGGGGCGGCGGGCGGATGGGAGGCCCGAAGTCTCCTCGCTGGGTTGGAGTCGGCGGCTGGGCCTCTTCTGAGGCCGATGCGCCCGTACCCTTCGTGGTGTCTACGGCGCCATATAGCGGGCGCCAAACCACTGGAGGCAACACCCCGTGCTGATCGCTCAGCGTCCGTCCCTGACCGAAGAGGTCGTCGACGAGTTCCGTTCCCGGTTCGTCATCGAGCCGCTGGAGCCGGGCTTCGGCTACACCCTTGGCAACTCCCTGCGCCGTACGCTCCTCTCCTCGATCCCGGGTGCGGCCGTCACGTCCATCCGTATCGACGGAGTGCTGCACGAGTTCACCACCGTGCCGGGCGTCAAGGAGGACGTCACCGACCTGATCCTCAACATCAAGCAGCTCGTCGTCAGCAGTGAGCAGGACGAGCCGGTCGTGATGTACCTGCGCAAGCAGGGTCCGGGTCTGGTCACCGCCGCCGACATCGCGCCCCCGGCCGGTGTCGAGGTGCACAACCCCGACCTCGTCCTCGCCACGCTCAACGGCAAGGGCAAGCTGGAGATGGAGCTCACGGTCGAGCGTGGCCGCGGTTACGTCTCCGCCGTGCAGAACAAGCAGGTGGGCCAGGAGATCGGCCGTATCCCGGTCGACTCCATCTACAGCCCGGTGCTGAAGGTCACGTACAAGGTCGAGGCCACGCGTGTCGAGCAGCGGACCGACTTCGACAAGCTCATCGTCGACGTCGAGACGAAGCAGGCCATGCGGCCGCGCGACGCCATGGCGTCCGCGGGCAAGACCCTGGTCGAGCTGTTCGGTCTCGCCCGGGAGCTGAACATCGACGCCGAGGGCATCGACATGGGCCCGTCCCCGACGGACGCCGCCCTCGCCGCTGATCTCGCCCTGCCGATCGAGGAGCTCGAGCTCACCGTCCGGTCGTACAACTGCCTCAAGCGCGAGGGCATCCACTCCGTGGGCGAGCTCCTGGCGCGTTCCGAGGCCGACCTGATGGACATCCGCAACTTCGGTGCGAAGTCCATCGACGAGGTCAAGGAGAAGCTGGCCGGCATGGGCCTCGGCCTCAAGGACGCCCCGCCCGGATTCAACCCGACCGCCGCCGCCGACAGTTTCGGCGCCGACGACGTGGACGCGGGCTTCGTGGAGACCGAGCAATACTGAACACGACACCGCGCCAGGCATAGCGACACCTTGCGTGCCGGGACAAGTGGACCTCCACGTTGTTGCCCGCGCGCTGGGCTACTTCGGCCGCGCCCGCGCCCAACCGCGCAGACACGGCCGGAGTACCGCAAAACACGTTCCGCACCGGCTCAGGAGAAACCCCTCGAACAATGTCTTCGTGGCGAGGATCATGGCGGGATGGCTGCGTACCTGTATGACCGGCTGGTGGCGGAGGCCGAGTACCGCCAGCGCATTCGGCGGCACCGTCCCAGCTCGCTGCTGCCTCTGATCGCTGCGTCGGCGGCACGCTACAGCACGCCCGAGCGGCCACACCCGTGGCTGAAAAGCCCCTCACTGAAGTACACACCCTGGGCGCTGGCTGACGCGGCCCGCGTCAGCCTGGCCTACGGCACCGAGCATCTGCGCTCCGACGCCACCGAACGCGACCTGCTGGAGATCTTGGCCGCGTACTCCAGCCTGAAGGAACCGACCCTGCACGGCACCGACGAGGACCCGGTCCGCCTGAGGGACTTCATGATGCGCCTGGGCGGCGAGCAGATGGCCTTCCAGGCCCCGGAGTTCGCCGCTCTCGCCCGTACCGCGGCGCTGTATCTGCACACACCGTTTCCCGCACGCCGGCAACCCCGCTGCATGGTCCCCGGCTGGGACACCGAGGTATTCGGCTGCTCGCTGCCCGACTACGTGGGCACCGCTCAGCTGCTGTGGGGATGTGCGCTGTTCAACGCCGGGCGTTTCGATCCCGCAATCTTCGACAGCCCGGACGGCGAGAAGTTCAGCCGCACGGTCAGCCGGGACACGGTACTGCGGGTCGTCGAACGGCACTTCGCCACCGACGTGGCCTCCGTCAAAGCGATCGAGAAGCAGACCACGCAGAACCTGGCGAGGGTGGTCGGCGGCAACGCGGCCCAGTTGCGGCGCTTCACATATAGTCCGCTGCTCGGCCGGCCCGCGGTCACCGGCTTCGGGCCCGGCCTGCTGTGCCCTTCCCCCCAGTTGGTCTGGCGCAAAGCGACCCCGTCCGGCATCTACCACACAGGACGCGAGCACTTCGGTCCCGACTTCCTGCAGGAGACCGGCTACCTCTTCGAGGAGTACGTCGGCCGACAACTCCGCCTGATACCGGACGCCGATGTCATCTCGGAGATCACGTACCGGGTGAAGCGGAACGAACTGCAGAGCGTCGACTGGATCGTTGTCTTCGACGACCTCGTGCTGCTCGTGGAGGTCAAGTCCATGATGCCGACCGAGAACGCCCGGCTCGGTCTGGAACTCGGAGTCGCCGAGACCGACAACAAACTGGCCCGCGCCTACCGCCAGGTCAACGCCACCTCGGCTCAGATCGACCAGCGCCATCCGGCATTCGCCGGCATTCCGACCGACCGTCCACGCCAGGCACTGATCGTCACCCTTGAACCGTTCCCCGTCGCCAACGCCAACCTGCCCCACCTCGACCTGCCCACCGCCGATATCCCGACCGCGGTCGTCGCAGCCCACGAAGTCGAACGCCTGGTGACCCTGTCCGACACCACACCCAGCTCGCTGCTCCTGGAGCGGGCGGCCGACCCTCAACGCTCCACCTGGGCACTCAACGAATGCCTGACCGGGCACGAGCACTCCCTCAACCCGGTACTCGTCCAGGGGTGGGCCTCCTATCCCTGGGCCAGCGGCCGACTGCCGGCCTTGGACGCGGCGTAGTCCATGTGTCGCGGGTCCCCGTGCCTCGGCGGCTGCTCTGCGCGCGGCAGCGAATGCGGCTGGGCCCGGCCGTTGCACCGGTTCATCCAGGGACCCCTGCGAGGACGGGGCACCACCGGTCAGTACCCGCCCAGCCGCGTCTGAGCGGCCCGAGTTCCGCACACGCCAACCGGGAGGATGAGCGGTAGGATAGGTAGCATGAGTGAGCCTACCGGCAAGTACTCGATCACCATGCCGCGCGACATCGCCGAGGCCGCCAAGGCCCGCAGCGGCCCCTCCGGCCTGTCCGCCTACGTCGCCGCGGCCGTGGCCCGCCAGATCGAGCGCGACAACCTCAACGAGCTCATCCAGGTCGCCGAGGCCGAGCACGGTCCCGTCACGGACGACGAGATCCAGGCCCTGCGTGACCAACTCCACCAGGCCCGCGACAACCAGGCGGCGGGCGGAGCGAACGCCGCGTGAGCCGCTCCCCCGCCGTCCCCGGCGGCACCCTGGTGCTGGACAGCGAGGGACTGGCCAAGGCCGTTCTCCGCGACCGCACCGTCACCGCTTGGCTCGCCCTCGCGCGCGCCGACGATCTACGGGTGATCACCTCCGCGGCCACCCTGGTGGAAGTCGTCCACCCGCGGATCAACCGCTCCGCGCTGGAGTGGACCCTCTCCCGCCTCGTCGTAGAACCGGTGACCGAGCCTCTCGCCCGCCACGCCGCCGCCCTTCTCGCCGACGCTGGCCTGCACGGCCACAAGTACGCCATCGACGCCATGCTCAGCGCCACCGCCCTCGCTGCACCCGGACCTGTCACGATCCTCACCTCGGATCCCGAGGACCTGACGGTGCTGTGCGGCGAACGGGCCACCGTGATCAAGATCTGACCCTGTCCGCAGAACCCCCGTCTCACTTCCGCCTCAGATCTGGCAGGCGCTCGTCGATGGAGAATCCTGAAGCAGGTGGACGAGTGCTGGCCTCCATCCCGAGCCCCGGTTCAGATCATGTTCTGCCGCTATGCCGAGGTGCGGCCTGCGGCGATTCGGTTGCGGAGGTCCGCGATGTCGAGACCGAGGCGGTCTGCGATGTCCGGGATACAGGTGTGTGGAATGCGGGAGGAGAGACGGACGGCGTCCTCATCCCAGGCGCATTCGAGCGGAACTCCGATGCGGAGGAAATCCCTGGCCTGGGCCGCGGCATCGTTGACGAGAGCGTGCAGGTGCTCGGTCGTGGGTGCGGGAAGGGGCGGCGGGGCCCAGGCCGGGGGGCCGGGTGGTTCCTCGGACAGGGAGGGCGAGTAGTGGGGGATAGGAGGCAGGTCGGGGCATTCCCTGTACCAGGCCCACGTGTGGTGTGCCGAGAGCCGGTTCTTCGGGCCTGTGTGAGTGTGCGCGCCCGCCGTGGGGAGGTCTTGTGCTGGGTGCTTGGGCTGGCGCAGACCGCGCAGAACAGCGAAGTCTTCCGGGTGGTTATGGAGGCGGTCGGTGAGTGCGTAGGCCAGGGCGGCTGCATGCCGGCAGGGTGATGTCGTCGGGCAGGTGCAGATGAAACGGAGTTCGCCGGGGTCGGGGAGCACGGTCACGCCGCCGACGTGTGCGGGGTCGGCAAGGCACTCGGGCAGTGCATTGTCGTCAGCTTCATGGTGCTCGCACTGGGGCGATGCGGTGCGGACGGCGGCCACCTGATCGGCGGTGAGGACCGGCAGTGTGATGGCTGTGCGGAGTTCCGCGCCGCTGTTGCGTGCGGTCACGATGCCGGAGATGCGTCCTGGTGAGATCCAGAGACGTTCGATGATTCGGTCGTCCAGGTCTGCGCGGCCGGCGACGAGGGTTTCCTGGTCGGCGATGGCCAAGCGGGCGGCGGCGCCGAAGCTGTCGGCCCACGGGCTGGCGTGGTTCATCGTCGGGCTCCTAGGGCGATCAGCTCGCAGATTTCATCGTCGGTGAGTTCGCTGAGGGCGGAGCTGTCGCTGGTGAGGATGGTGTCGGCCAGGGCGCGTTTGTGGCGGAGGAGTTCGTCGACCCGGTCTTCCAGGGTGTTCTCGGTGGTGAGCTGGCGGACGGTGACGGTTCGGGTCTGGCCGAGGCGGTGTGCGCGGTCGATGGCCTGGCTCTCCTTGGCCGGGTTCCAGGGGCGGTCGAAGAGGATGACGTGGCTGGCCTGGGTGAGTGTGAGGCCGGTTCCGCCGGCCTTGACGGTGATGACCATGGTCTGTCCGGGGTGGTTCTGGAAAGTGTCGATGATGCGCTGCCGGTCGCGGCCTGCGGAGATGTCACCGCTGAGGTAGAGCGGGCTGATGTTGTGGCTCTGGAGGTGATGGACGAGTCGGTGGGCCATCGCCCGGTAGCGGGTGAAGATCAGGCACGATTCGTCTGGGTCGCGGAGCACGGGTAGGAGGTCGTCGAGGGCGGCCAGCTTGCCTGAGCGGGCGGCGGCCCGTTCGGGGTCGTAGGAGTCGTCGAGTGGTTCGTTCAGGAAGTGCTCGGGCGAGTTGCAGATCTTCTGCAACTGGTCGAAGAGCTTGAGCAGGAGGCCCTTGCGCGCAATGCCTTCGGCGGAGCGGATCTCTCGGAGGGTTTCGTCGGCGACGTGCTGGTAGAGGGCGGCCTGCTCGGGCGTGAGCGCGACGATCCTGGGGCTGTGGACCTTGGGCGGGAGCTCGGGCAGGACTCCAGGGTCGCTCTTGCGCCGGCGGAGCATGAAGGCTTTGAGGAGGCTGGACAGTCGGTTGGTCAGCTCGGTGTCGGTGATGTTCTCCTCGATCGGCCTGCCGAACTGGTCCCGGAAGGTCCTCAGGGCTCCGAACAGCCCGGGGTTGAGCCAGTCCATCAGGGACCAGGCATCGGTGAGGCTGTTCTCGACGGGGGTCCCGGTCAGGGCGATGCGGATCTGGGACTGGATGCGGCGCATGGCGGTGGCCGTGGCTGTCCGGTGGTTCTTGATCAGCTGTGCTTCGTCGGCGATGACGAGGTCGAAGGGGTGCGCGGCCAGGATGTCGATGTCGCGGCGGACGGTCTCGTAGGTCGTGATCACCACGGTATGGGCCGTCGTTCCGTCCAGGGTGCGGTCGGGGCCGTGGTAGCGGGCGGTGGGTACCGTGGGGGCGAACCGCTGTACCTCGCGTTCCCAGCTGATCAGCATGGAAGCGGGGCAGACGATGAGGGAGGGGCCGGCGGGGCGACGCGTGCCCTCGCGGCGGTGCAGGTGGAGGGCGAGGGCGGTCAGGGACTTGCCGAGTCCCATGTCGTCGGCGAGGAGGGCTCCGAAGCCGGCGTCGGTGGTGTTCGCCAGCCACGTGAGGCCGAGCTTCTGGTAGTCGCGCATGGTGGCCGACAGCGCGTGGGGTGAGTTCACCGGGGTGCTGCGGGAGCCGTCGCGCAGGAACTGCACGAGTTCGGCGAGGTCTCCGGCCGGCTCGCAGTCGAAGGTGTTGCCCTCGATGCTGATCTGCCCGGTCAGGGAGGCCCGCAGCGCCTGGTCGGCGGCTACGGGCGGCATCACGCGGCCTCCTGCACGCTGGGCTGCCTCCCCGTCGACGAGCACCCAGTGGTCGCGGATCTTCGCCAGCGGCACAGGGGTCTTCGCGAGGTCGTCCATCTCGCTGTCGGACAGGTCGGTGCCGGCCACCGACAGCTGCCAGCGTCCGTCGAGGACGTCGTCCAGGGCGAAGCGGGGGCGGGCTGCCGAGGCTGGCCCTGCCGGGCGGCGCTCCAGGATCGCGCGGGTCCGCAGCCGGTCCGTCCACCCGTGGTGCCACTCCACGCGCAGCCCTGCCCGCTCCAGCTGCTGAGCCGTCCGTCCTCTCAGCAGGACGGCCTCGGCAGCCCGCAGAGTGAAGGTGTCGGGGACGGGGCGCTCCAGGAGCCGTTCGGCGGGTGTCCACTCGGCCGCGATGTGACGCAGCCGACGGCGCAGGAGGGCCACGAGCTTGGGGTCGGACGCGATGTCCGCAGCAGGGCGCCAGTTCCGTTCATGGACTGTCGTGGCATCCGGCATGCGCAGCCGGAGGTCTGCCCAGAGCAGTTCGGTGTCGTCCGGGCTGCCCTTCTGTGGAGCGCGGACCGACAGGACCAGGTCCAACGCTTCGGCGGTCGTGGCATCCCGCAGGTCGTCGCCCCACTGCACGAGGGCGGGCGTGTGTTGCTGTCTGGGCACCGCCCCGGTGAACGGCCCGTGCCCGAGCACGGTCGGCGTGCCCGGGCCGCGGAGCATCGCCTCGGCCACTGCGTCGAGTCCGGCGAGAATCGCGACCCGTGGGGCCCACAGCCGGTGCGGTTTCGTGTCCGCGACCATGCCGCAGTTCCCCGGCGGCACCAGGGCATCGGCGAGTCGCCCGACCCATTCCTCCTCTTCGCCGCTCAGCGGACCGGCCCGCCACACGTCCGTCCCGTCGTCTGCCAGCTGCGGGAAGACGCGGCCGGCGGCCACGACAGCCAGCCCGAGACGGATTGCCTGACGCCACACGCGGACCGAATGGGCCTCCTTCCCCTGTTCGTCCGCAGCAGCGAGCACGTTGGCCAGCAGCCGCAGCGGGACGTGCCAGCACTCCACAAGCTGCAGCTGGATCGCACTTCCCATACTCGGCAGGATCAGCGCGGCCGTGCAGGCTCGGATCGGGCGATGGGGCGTCCCCTGCACCGGCAGCCCGTCGGGGCTGTAGAGCAGGAACCGGGCGGTCCCGCCGTGGATGTCGATGGTGAGTTCAGCGCCTTGTCGTAGCAGCGCTGCCAGAGAGGCTTCCGCCACGGTGATGTCGTCGGTTGTGGCGACCGGTCCGGCGGGTCCGTGCCGCACACGGTCGTCGTGGATGTCCGGCGCCGGCTCCGCCGGAGCGGCCTGGGGTGCCGTGCCAGGCGGTGCGGCCAGTAGCTCCAGCATGGCTTTCGCCGCGTTGCGCTGAGCCGGCCGCTTCGCCGCCCCGGCCGCCTCCGCCCTCAGCTGTTGCCCGGCGACCTGGCAGGTGATTGCCGCGAGATACCCGGCCCCCGGTTCGAGCCTGGGCTCGCCGAGGACCAGCTTGGCAATCCGGCCCTTCTGCTTAAGCTGGTTCAGCACCTGGAGGGCGGTCATCTCGTTGAGGGCCGGTACGTTTTCCTTCCCTCGCCAGACAGGGAGCGCGGGCGCCATCGACCGCTTCCACTCGCTCAGCAGATGCTTCGCCGCTTCGAGGCGGGCGCCGGACCTTCCCACGCTACGGCCGGTACCCGAGAGCACCTGACCATTGCTGACACAGGCGGCCACGCACACGAACAGAGGATCCAGCCCCGTGATGCTCGGTTGCTCCTTGAAGGTCAGCTCGCTGATCACACCTCCCTCCTGCATCACAAGGAGACGGTCCTGCGGGCCGGGAGAGGCCGTCTTCGTCGCCGCAGCGGGGGGCTGCGCCTGCCGCAGCGGAGGTACCTCGACGGGTAGGTCGGCGAGATCGGCCAGCACGCGCAGGGCGACCACGCCCCGTGCGTCGCGCTTGTTGGTGCGCCACGGACCGGTCACGGTAGCCCTCTCACCGTCGGTCACGTACGTGACACGAGACCGGAAAAGAATCACGCCTCCGGGCTTCTGTTCCTCTTCGAACTCCGGGACAGGCTGATTCCGAACGGAGTGGTACAGCGTCAGCACAGCGACCGCGGCCCCAGGCGTCTCGGCAGCCGCGCACAGCGCCGCCTTGCGGGCCGGCTTCCAGGAGGACGACGCGGCATCGAAGAGCACGGCATGAAGATCGCGCGGGATCAGCGCACCCGCAGCGATCCGGGTGGCCACCTCAGCCACCACGGCCGGGGCCACGACCGGCTGCGCGAGAGCGCGCAGCAATCGCGACGCGAAAGTCGGGTCAGCGGCAGTAACGACCGAACCGCCCGAAAACCGGGCCGCCGGCAGCCAGCCCTTCTCAGCGAAGCCGATCTGATCCACCAGTTCACAGCCGGACATGTGGCCGAGAAGGCTCACCACTGCGCCTTGCAACGCAGCCTTCTTCGTCCCACGGGTGACGGCGGCGCCGTGGAACTGCCGGACCTGACCACGCCAACCGGCCTGCACGACGAACAGCCCAGGACCACCCGTACCCAGATCCCGGACCACCAGCGCGGTCGGGACACCACAGTCCTGGGCATGGGAGTGCAGCACCGACGTCGCAAGCTCGGGCCTCGCCCTCACCACCGCCCAGGCCGACGCCGTCGCCTGCTCGGCGAGGCGAGATCCCTTGAACCGCAGAAGGAGCAGACGCAACTCCTTCACGCCCAGCCGGCCGTTTCCGGCCCGGACGGCCGCCTCGGCGGCCAGTTCAGGAGGGAGGTGCCGAGCCTCGTGCGCCTTCTCAAGAAGCCGGGAGACCACCGAAGGCTCAAGGGAGCTGAGGTCTACCCGAGCGACGGACGAGGGGCGCGGCACCCGGGCCGACTGAGCGGAGGGGAGAGTCGCCATGACGAACCTTCACAAGAGCACAGGACCTCACCAGAGCGGAGAGGCGATCACAAGCAGTAGCCGATGGTTACAGTTCGTGTGCACTCTGAGTGGTCACCCCGACGCGACAGCGTCGTGAACTACCCGGACGTGTGTACAAGACCGACGCCTTGACGGGGCGCCTTCTGCGGGCGCCCCGTAACCCGGCTTGACGGCGATTCCACCTGCATAGCGCTACGACGACAGCACCGCCGGGCCCTCAGCCGCTGCCGCGGTGACCTGCTTGTGCTTCGGCACCCCGCAGTGCCGCATCCCGCATACCGCGCCGTCGCGCTTGACCACGAGGCACACCTCCAAGTGATCGGCGCACCGGTCCCTGCCAGCCACACGGGGCTCCCGGCACAACCTGGTCCTGTCGGGGTAGACGCAGCGGCCCAGAGCATCCGCGTTCTCCGGGCTGTGTTCCGAACAAGGTTCCCCCTCACGCTCGACGATCTCCGCGCAGAACCTACGGGGAGAACGGTTCTCAGACAGGTCTTCGTACAGCGGCTCCAGGCACATCGGACCGCTGAACCGGCGCAGGTTGTCGGCGAGTTCGTTCTCCTTGTGGTGATGAGCCAGGTCTGCCAGCGCACGCAGCAGATCCGGTGTCGCCTCGACGGACCATTCCGCGTAGTCCGTGCCATTCACGTACCCAGGTGCGGGGCCCAACGCTGCTGCGGCGTCAAGAACGGCCTCCACTGCGCTCTTCGGGCTGCGCGCACGAGCGAGGACCGGCTTCTTCGGGGTTCGGGGCAATGGGAACTCCACAGGTCGTAGGTACGGGGCATCCTGGACGACCCCGAGTGTCCGGAACGACGACACGCGGGTGTCCGCACCCTGCCCGGGGGCCGACCCGCGCTACGACACCAGTGGGGCGTCAGCAGCCGTGCGAACGTCACACCTGCGGGCAACAACGGCGAGCCGTAGCCGCCGGAGCCTCCGCACTCAAGGAGGCGCACACCCTTCAGCCGTGATGCTCCAAGGCAGGTGTACGACGCCCTCAATGGCCTGCTGGTCACGGGATTCCAGGTCTACAACTCCGCAGCCGGGCTCTTCCTCTCGCCCGGCCTCGCCGCCGGAACCACCTCGCATACGGCGTGGAATAGCCTTGCCCGATCACGCCGAGCAGAAGACCTAGGGGACGTAGTGGCACAAGAGGATTCCGCCGCGGCGCCGACCCAATCGGTACGGACCTGGTGGGGCATTCGGGAGTGGGAAGGCAGCCAGCATCGAGCCTTTGAGGAGCTGTGCTTCCAACTGCGCGAAGAGGCTCGGCCAGGATGGCAGACCATCAAGACCGCGGCTCCCGACGGTGGAGTCGAGTGGTACGACCTTGCTCCCGACGGGACGGCGCACGGCTTCCAGGTGAAGTTCGTCCGTGATGTGGACGCGCTGGTTTCGGTGGCTCGGGAGAGCGCCAAAACTGTCGGGTCGAACCGGCAGCACCGCAACATCGTCGAGCTGACCTTTCTGGTTCCTTTCGATCTCCCTGACCCAACGCCGGTAACTCCCGCGGGCAAGCCCCGGCAGGGTGCCCGTGACCGCTGGAACACAAACGTCGCCCAGTGGCAGACAGACCTTCCGGGGCTGGCCGATGTGACGATCAAGTTCGTCGGCGGGGGTGAGCTGCTGGAGCGTCTGAGCCGACCCGGCAACGAGGGTCGGCGATGGTTCTGGTTCGAGCAGCGCGCTCTGGGAGCGGGCTGGTTCCGTGAGCAGATGACGGCTGCGGAGCGGGCGGCGGAATCGCGGTACACGCCCTTGAACCATGTGTCTCTCCCTCTGAGCGGGATCGTGGACGCGTGTGCCCTGACCCCGCAGTACCGTGCACGCCTCGCCCGCAAATCGCAGGACGTGTACAAGGCCGTCGCCCGTGTTGGAGATGACTGGGCCTTTCTGCGGCCCTTGCTGGTCGAGCAGTCGCATACCGGTGACGTGGACTCTTCTTCCATCGACGGTTTGCTGTCACAAGTCCAGGACGATGCGGACACGCTGGCCCGGGATCTGGTCGGCGACACGGTCCGTGAGGGGTTGCCCGCCAACGACGGCAGTGACCTCGCAGGGGACCTGGCCGCGAAACTCGATCAGGTCACTAACCAGGTCCTGCAGGCCGCACAGGTCCTGGAAGCGGCGGAGAAGCTCACTCTCCCTGTCGACGACGAGACGGTTCAGGTTCCGGCCCCGGCCAGCGAGCGGCTTCGGAATCTGGCCGACGGCCACGGACCCGTGGGCCGGGCGGCCCGTGTCCTACGCGCTCTCAGGGAGGAGCTGCTGGGCGATGCGGCCTGCGCCGCGGAGTCTGGAGCGTGGCTTCTGCTGGGCGAGGCCGGACAGGGCAAGACCCACCTGCTCGTCGACGCCGCTCAACGCGCGGTGCGTGACAAGCGTCCGGCCCTGGTGCTGTTCGGACAGCAGCTGAGCGGCCGGGATGTGCTGACGGAGATCGCGCGCCACTGCGGCCTCGGCGGAATGGCTCACCGTGATCTTCTGCAGGCCATGGACGCGGCCGGGGAGGCCAGCGATTCGCGCTTCCTGCTGATCATCGACGCGCTCAACGACGCCGACGACCCCACCGGCTGGCAGAGTGAACTCCCCCGTCTGCTCGGCCTGTTGGAGGCATATCCGCACATCGCTCTCGTCGTCTCCTGCCGCAGCACCCTCAAAGACCTCGTTCTGCCGGAGCGCTTCGACGGGCCGCAGAGCACCCACCCGGGTTTCCGCGGTCGCGAGATGGAGGGCCTTGAGTCCTATCTGCGCGACCTCCCGTCGGCGTTGCCTCAAGTCCCCATGCTGGCGCCGGCCTTCGGCAACCCCCTCTTCGTCAAGCTCTACGCCGAGAGTCTGCGGGAGGCAGTCCGCCAGCATCTCGACGGGGGAACCATCCGCGTTCTGAGGGATCGCACGGCCGTCTTCGACGCCTTCGTGGACCTGCGCGCCCGCCAGATCTGCCAGCACCTCCGTCTGGACCCTGCCGAACAGCCAGTCCACCGGGCCCTGGAGGCACTGGCGTCGCGGATGGCTGAGAGCGAGCACCCGGTCCTGCCCCGTGCTGAGGCCCGCACCTTGGTGGACTCTTTCGCTCCTCATGCCACCGCCTGGCCCGACACCATGCTCGGACAGCTCCTGGACCACGGACTCGTCTCCAGCGAACGCATCTACGGCATCCCGCCCCAGGTGGGTATCGGCTTCCCCTACCAGGCATTCGGCGACGACCGCGTAGTGCGCGCCGTCTTGGATCTGCACCACGGCGAGTTGGACGCCATCGCGCCCGACGCATCACTGCCCGGCGACTCCCGGCTGCGCGCCTGGCTTGAGCAGGCGTCCTGGAATCACCTGGAAGCCGCTACCGTCCTCCTGCCCGAGACCACTGGACGGGAACTGTCAGACGTCCTCGCCACGGATGCCACGGACGCCCTTGAGGCAGAAGGCCGACGTGCGGCCATGGCCCGCAGCATCGTCAGCACCGTGCCGATGCGCAGTGCACGGAGCATCACCGACCGAACCGTCACTCTGCTCCAGGAAGCCGCCAGCACGCACGGCCAAGGTGAAGAGCTTCTGGAATCGGTCATCGCTGTAACCGCCGAACCCGAGCACCGCTTGAACGCCGACCGTCTGCACGGCATCCTTCTCCGCCAGGACCGGCCCGGCCGGGACGCCTCGTGGGGCCGGCAGATCTACTACATGCACACCGAGCCCACAGCTCTGCACCGGCTCCTGCGGTGGGCGGAGCAGTTCCCGCTACCCGCACATCTCCGACTCGGCGAAGGCAGCATGCCCCGCCGCACGCTTCGGCCACGGCCCCGAACCGGCGTGCCGACCAGGGAGAACACACCGCGTCCAGCGGATGCGGAGGTGGTCCGCCTGTCGGCGACCACCTTGATCTGGACCCTGACATCCCCGAACCGATTCCTGCGCGACCGGGCGACCAAGGCCCTCGTGCAGCTACTTCTGGGATACCCGGACACCCTGCTGGATCTGGTTGACCGGTTCCTGCGCCAGAACGTGGCACAGGTGAACGACCCCTACCTGTTCGAACGTCTGATCCTGGCCGCCTATGGCGTCCTCGCCCGCACCGGTGACGTGAGCCCGCAGCTCCTGCGGCAGCTGGCAGAACTACTGCTGGCCCACGTCTACGCCGACCCCGACAGCCCGGCCCACGCCTCCCGGAACGCCCTCCTGTGCGACGCGGCAACGCGGATCATCACCATGGCGGCAGACGCCGGTGTAATCACCGCTGATCAAGCAGCTGCTGCCGCACACCCCCACGCATGCCCGCCGGTGGGGCAAGCCCCTACGGAAGAGCAGATCAAGGAGCGTTACCCACGAGGCCGCCAACCAGCAGGCCAGTCCTGGGGAACGATCCTGTCCTCCCTGTCCGACTTCGGAGACTTCGCCCGCTACCGAGTACAGCCAGCCGTGGACCGCTTCAGCATGCTGCCCCGCTCGTCCCCGCGCCCCCGCCCCGCTTGGGAACGTCGCGACGATCCGCCCCGTCTACGGCCCGAACACCTCCCCGCGTTCGCCGCGAGCCTGCCCGAAACAGTGCGGCCAGCACTGGGGTCACCCGAAGCCGTGCTCGCCCTCCTCACACAAGCCGCCACGGCACGCAGGGTTCTCGATGACGCTCAGCACGCACTGCTCAGAGACTGCCTCGTACCGCCCGCTCCCGACGAGCAGCTCGCCGACACCTCAGTCGATGCCGACTGGGCCGCCCGATGGATCACCGCCCGCGTGGACGAGCTGGGCTGGTCCCCCGAACTCTTCTACGAATTCGACGGCTTCCGCAGATCGATCCCCTCATCCCGCCAGGCCCACAAGGCCGAGCGCTTCGGCAAGAAGTACCAGTGGCTCGCCCTCCACGAACTGACGGAGCGCCTCACCAACCATCACCACGTACGCCAGTCATTCCCGCACGAGCCCCCCGTCTACGACCGCATCGACCCGTTGCTGCTCGACATCGATCCGAGTCTCCCTCCAGCCGTTCACCCGCTGGATGAGGAGGACGACGCCGTCGAAGACACCGACGCGCATGCCACCTTCTCTGCGGAGCCCGCCGGCTTCTGGGTGCCTGCCGCCCCGTGGCTGCCCGGACCGGACGACCGCCAGGACACGTGGATCGAGAGCCAGGAAAACGTGCCCGACCTCGCCGAACTCAGCGTGCGCACCGACGAGCACGGCCGCCGCTGGGTCGTGCTCCACGAACATGTCACCGACGACTGGGGCGGCCAGGGATGGGAGGCGGCAGAGGGCCAGAGCCAGCAATGGCATCTCATCGACAGCTGGCTCGTTCCCGATGGGCAATGCCCAGCGCTTCTGCGTTTCCTCAAAGACCGGTCTCTGATGGGCCGCTGGATGCCGCAGGCTCGTGAGAGCCACGGCGTCTACCTGGCCGAGCTCCTGCATGAGCCGTCCGCAGACTTCGACCCTCACGACGACCACTGGCACGTGCGCACCTGGAAGACGGACGAGCCGTCACCAACCGCGACGAGCAAGGACAACCCCGTGGAGCTGGCAGCCACCAGGACTGAGACCGCAACCCCGGACGACAATCTGTACGCCTGGATCGAAGGCGGCGCACCCGACACGGACAACTCCGTCACCAAGTGGCGCCGCCGGCAGGAAGAAACGCGTACCAAACGCCTCCACCAGCTCGCTGAACAGTGGCATACAGGGCCTACCTCGGACGCGTCCTTCTTCCGGTTGCCGATGGTCCACGCCGATCCCGACGAGGCACTGGGCCCACGAGGAAAGCCCGTGAGTGCCTGGCCTGCCACCCAGGACTACGACTGGTCCCATTCAGGCTACGACTGCTCCATCGATGGATCGGTCAGCGTCACCCTGCTGAACCAGCGGCTCATGGACAGTTGCGGTCTGCGCCAGCATCCGAGCAGACCGTACTGGTACGACACCAACAACACCCTTCAAATCCAGTACCGGACCCACAACCGGCCCACCGGCAGGGTCCGTAGCCTGCTCGTGGCCCAGGACTGGCTCCTTGCCCGCCTTTCCGCCCTCGGAACTGGCCTCGTCCAGGGGCTCCTCGGAGAACGCCAGCCCGTCACCACCGAACCGCGCACCTGGCAGGAGTTCAGCCAGGTAGCCGGGCTGCGCACCGACGGCCGAACCACGATCAAGCCAAGAATCAGCACGATCAGAAACAACCACCACTGACGTGGCGTGCCGGTTCAGCAGGTGGAGCTCTGCCGAATCAACGACAAGCTCAGAGCAAACTGCGCCTAGGGCGAAGAGCCGTCACTGATCTCGCTCCATGTGATCATTTCTCGCCGCCCCGGCCGTTCACAATCAACAGCCCCCTCAGCCCAGCCGCTACTGATCCGGGCCGGGCGGCCGGTCATAGGAGCTCAACAGCCCCTCGATGCGCTGGTTGTTGATGGACTGCCGGTCGTACAGGCACTTCGCGTACCGGGTCAGCAGGACCTCGACGCTGTTGCCGGCCCGCTGGGCGACCTCGGCCGGGTCCGCGCCCGCGCACAGCCACGTGGACAGCGCCGAGTGCCGCAGGTCGTAGGGCCGCTTCGCGAGCGGAGTGCCGGTGAGAGCGGGCGGCAGGGCAAGGTCGCGGCTCTCGTGCCAGACCCGGTGGTAGGTGCCGTAGCTGATGACCCGCCCCTGTTCGGTGAAGAACAGCCGGCCGTCATCGGCCGTGCCGAACGTCGCAACGTGCTCGCGCCACATGGCCACCAGATGCGGAGGCAGCGGCACCACCCGCGTCTCCCCCGGAGGACGGTTCTTCAGCCCGCGCTCGTCGTGGAACTCGCCGCTGTCGGTCCAGCGTTTGCCCGCCTGCGGCCGAGTGCGGTGCAGGATCAACCGCCCCCAACCGGTGCTGGGCAGCCGGCAGTCCGGCAACGCCACCGCGACCGCCTCCTCCGGACGCAGGCCCGCGTAGTACATGCCCGCGAAGAACCCGACCAGCCGACGACCGCGAGCTCGCCGGTAGCCGCCCACGTAGGAGACGGCGTCCAGCAGATCCCGGGCCTGGTACGGGTTGGCCACCACCCGCGGGTCCACCGTGACCGCCGGCTTGGGCACCCGCCAGCGGACCCTCTTGAGCGGGTGACTGCCCAACTCACCACGCTCCACTGCGTAGTGGAGCGCGTGCACCAGCACCTTGCGCTTGCGGCGCATCGTCTCCACCGCCGCCTCACCCCCGTCCAGCTTCCGGCGCAGCGACTCCAGCACATCACGCGCCAGGACCGGATCACTCAAATCCACCAGGGGACGGGACGCCTTCGCCACCCACTGCAGCACCAACCGGTCCTCCGCCGGCATCTCCCCCTGCCCCGGCCTGGGCACCACGAACGCCCAGTGCCGCAAAGCACGGCGCAACAGCTGCCCGCTCGGCCGCCCCGGAAGATCCCACAGCATCGCCTGCGTGACGGTAGTCAACGCGTCGCTGACCTCGTCCCGGGTCTTCGCCGCCCGCCCGGACCAGTGAGCCCGCGCGTACTCGGCCGCGAACTCATACCAGCTCAACTGCGACGGCCCCCGGGCCCCATGACCAGAGCTGCTCACCTCGGCCAGGCCCACGCGGATAGCCCGCACCAGCTCCGCACCGAACTCACCCGCCAAGCCCGCGACCGCGCTGCCACCGTCCGGCCGTCCACCACCCTGCGGCTGCGCCGGGGACAGACACAGCAGCTCGCCGGGGTCCGGTACAACACCATCGTGACGCTCTTTCAAGTCCATGCCCGCCTCCTTCTGATCGGCGGGAGCATCACTGCCCGGCACATCCACTCCAACATCCCCCTGCGAGAGGGCACTCGGACGGCATCCGGTTGACCAGCGCGGATTGTCAGACCTTCGGCACGGCTTGCGTCGCCACTGGTCACGCCTGGTCCCGGTGTGGCCGGTTGTGGTCCTTGGCTGCGTGACCCTCAGCGCGTCGTCAGGCGTCGGGCCACGGAGCCGGCGGCCACCCGCACCGTGCCCGGGGGCGTGTTCGGGGCGGCAGCTCCGGTGTGGAGTCCGGATGCACCCGGTCCGTCTCGTCGTGCTCCGTCGTGGCTACTTGCCCTTCACGATCTGGTCGATGCGGGCGGTGGACAGGCCGAACTTTGCGGCGATCTCGGCGAGGGGACGGGTCCGGCGCAGTTCGAGCACATCCCCGCGGGTGCGAGGAGCACTTCCAGCGGAGCAGGCCGGTGCCGTCGTCGTAGGGGGACCGTCCACACGGGCGCCGGGAGCACCCGAAAGCCCCATCAGGGGTACTTCCCGAGTGGGACCATCCCCTGCCCTCGACGGTCCTTCCGACTACCCGGCCTTGAAGCGTGAGGACGCGTCAGCCCTGGCGCTTATGGGGCTCCTGTTTCAGTCGTTCCGTTCCAGGAGGCTCGGTTCCGCTTCGAGGACCAGAGATGGATGATCTTCAGCTCTCGGCCACCTTTTGGCACTTTCTTGGTGATTCCTTTGATTGGCGGCTTTCAGCCATGCACGCGTCAATCCCTGTCGGGGGTTCCACTCCACACCTAAGTTGCCATCAGCGTTTCAAACGTTTGTGCGGATCGAGTGGGGCTCGGGGGGCTCCCCCTGGAGGTACTTGACCAGCGCCATCAATCTGTATTCGCCTTGCTTCGAGGGGGAGTCAGTAGCCATGTTGAAGCTCGGAGCAAGTCTGCGTGCCGTCACCGTTGCCGCGACGCTGGCCTTAGGTGTGGTGGCCGTGCCACAGGCGGTGGCCGCCGGACAGCCTGCCGTACCGATCGCAAAGGCGGCTGATGCGGCCACCCGGGCCATCGCCAAGGCCGACCCGCAAGCCGCAGCAGCCGCGGCCACGGTGTGCGGGACCGGGTACAGCCTGTTCCATGCCGTCCCGCTTCCGGAGGGGACGGACCCCAACCAGCGGTTCGCGACGTTGTTCTCCTACGAGAACAACGGCAAGGGCTGCGCCATCCTCGACAATAATGTCGGAAAATCGCAGTATATGTACTTGCATGTATGCAAGGTAGACAACACCGGCTGCTCCACGGACTCGGGGAACTTCAGCGAATACGCCGGCCCTCTCTACGTAGCCAGCGATGTCTGCGCACCCGTGACCGCGAAGATGGGCGCGACTTCCAGCAGCTTGTACATCAACTACACGACCGAGTACATGTTCCCCTGTGACTGAGAACCTGCCCGGCAGAACCCGGGCCTCCGCGCGCTTCCTGTTAGTGGCGATAGCCGCAGGGCCGCTTGCTCTGACCGCCTGCGGCAACCAGGGAAGCCACCAGGCCGACACGTCGTCCAAACCGCACTCGTCGGCAACTGCCGCGGCCGTGGCCACGCCGTCAGGCACGGCTGGCGCCCCCAACAAGGCAGCACAGAACGCGGCCGCTCAACGCGCGGCCGCCGCCCCCAGTGGAGATCCCGTCCAGCCGACGAACACCGCTGTCCCCGATCCCAAGGACTACGGATTCGGGAAGGCCGCGGCCACGGCAGCGCACGGTGAGGTCGTCGCGTACACACCTCGCCTGGTGTCGGGACGGGTCGTGGTACCGCTGACCTTCCACAACAGCAGCGACAAACGTCTGGCCTACACCGTCACCGTGACGGTCGTGGGCGGCAAGCAGAAGTCCCCGTTCTCGGTCGTCGAGAAGGCCGGCAACGTCTGGCCGGGCACCACGTGGCCGACCCAGGCAGACATCACGGTCTCAGGCGCCACGGCGGGGACGAGCGACGCGAAGATCAGCTTGAAAGTCGTCCAGTACGACCCGTTCGCAGACACCCACTGACCTGTCACTCCCACCTCTCGACGTCACCCACGCCTCGCACGTCGTGCGTCGTGCCACCGGCTCAACTCCTAAGTTCCCGTCCGCCCTTCAGGCCGTTTACGGCCGGGGCGGGCGGCCCCACTCGTGCCCGGTCGGAGACCCCTGAGGCCATCGTCTGTGCGGCCCTCGGCACCACCACCGGCAAGCCCGTCAACTGCGACATCGATGTCAGTGTCGGTGACGGTGTGGACTGGGCCGCCTCGAACAAGTTCCGCATCGAAGGCGTGCCCGCCCACGGCGTCAAGAGCCAGGCCGGCACCGTAGACGGACCGCAGCTCGGACCCATTCCGCAGCAACCGAAGATCTACATCGCCGCGCTGGAAACCCACTGAAGACGCGGGCAAAAGCTTCGGCGGTCCGGATCCGCACCAGGACAGTCGACGCACAGTGCGGTGACTGCTGACCCATTCCGTAGAAGTCGGCAACTGTCCCGGCGGGCAGGCCACTTACTGGAAGGACAACCGACACATCATGCGCAATCCATCACGGGGAAGAAGGAGGAGACAGTCATCCGCACTGGTTATCACCGCAGCAACCGCGCTGATCGCTTCCACCTTCACCACGAGCACCGCGCAAGCAGCGATACCGAACCCGCCGAAGGGGACGGCACAGAAGCGGTCCGTCACATCGGAGAAGAAGTCCGCGTCGGCGGTCCCGCTGAAGGATCGTGACACGGTTCTCGGGAAAGGCTGGAAGACCTCTGCCGACCGGGCCGTGACGGCGGCAGCCGACAGCGACGGCTTTCATCTCCTGGTCGCGGACAGCAAGAACGGCTACGCCTGGCGGACGGCTGCCGTCCTGAGTGAGCCTCAGCTTCCGGCCGACACCTGGATCGGCAACAGCTGCGTCATGGACGACCATCACGCAGCCGTCGTCTACGCTCCCCGCACTTTCACCAACAAGCCCGACCTGATGATGGGCGGCGCGTTCACCGCGATCGTGAACCTGGACGACGGAAGCGTCACCAAACTGCCGTTCACCGCGTCCCTGGCCTACTTCGACCCCACGTGCAGCCCGGCCACGCACACCGCCGTCTTCACCGCGCTGCGCGATACCAAGACGCGCCTGGTCACGGTGGACATCAAGGGCACCACGGTCGCCGACACCACCGCCGAGGGTGAGATCACCTCGGCCGTCCCCACCAAGGACGGTGTGATCGGTGCCGCCGGAAACCGGCTCGTCCACGTCGACCACAAGGGCAGGACAACCAAGCTCGCCGCCACGAAACACGCCCCGTACGGCATCCATGTGACCAGTGACGGCACGATCAGCTACATCGACCGCACCGGCGACACCGACGCCACCGTGCAGACCTACACGCACGGCAGGAAAACCACCGTCGCGAGCGGCAAGCTCACCGCGATGAACCTGCGCCAAGGCACCGACGGCACCGTCTACCTCACCGGAAACGCCAGCCACAGCAAGGGCTTCGCAGCCAGCGGCATCAAGGCGCTGGCCGTCTCCCCCGACGCGGACCTCTCCACCCGTGGCCGCCTGGCCGTCGACCCGGCCGTCTCGCCAGCGGTGCAGTCAGGCATCGCCAACATCAAGAACGCCGGCCGCGGCTTCACCGGTACCGAGACCAAAGAACCGGCGGCGGCGACGACCACTGGCCGCACCAGCCATGCCCTGACCATCACCGGCTCGGTGCCGGGCACGGGCAAGCACACAAACCAGAAGGCCGCCGAGCCCGGCACCACCGCCGGCGGCAAGCCATCGCCGGCGCTGACCGGTTCCCCAAAACCGCAGATATCGACGACGAGCATGGCGACCACGGCCGACGACTCCCGGGCCAACGACCCTGTCGACAGCGACCGTTGGTGTTCCGTGCCCCGCAACGACGTCGCCACCCAGGCCCTCCAGCCGACGCCGAACCAAGTCGAGTGGGCTGTGGACATGGCCGTCCAGGGAAAGCTGCGCTCCAACTACCTCACGCAGGGCGGCTGGCGGTCACAGACCGGGATCTCCACGATCGACCCGCAGGGCTTGTTCCCGAAGCCCGCACTGACCGGTGGCGGAAGCATTCCCGCGCAGGTCCAACTGGGCATCCTGGCCCAGGAGTCCAACCTGTGGCAGGCCGAATCCGGGGCCATCCCCGGCCAGATGGGCAGTCCGCTCGCAGCCGTCGACGGCTTCTACGGCCACCAGACCGGCGGTACCCTCGACGACTTCTGGACCATCCACTGGGACAAGTCCGACTGCGGTTACGGCGTCGGCCAGGTCACCGACGGCATGCGCCTGGCGGGCCACGAGAAGGAGGGCGAGACTTCCCTCCCGGTCAGCACGCAGCGCGCGGTCGCCATCGACTACGCCACCAACATCGCCGCGTCGCTCTACATCCTCGCCGACAAGTGGAACGAGGTGCACGAGTCAGGCCAGACGATCGCCGTGAACAACGACGACTCGGCCAAGCCCGAGAACTGGTTCACGGCCGTATGGAACTACAACCTCGGCTTCAACACGAAAGCGGACGAGGCAACCAACGGCAACTGGGGCCTTGGCTGGTACAACAACCCCGCCAACCCCGTCTACCCCGCATCCCGACTGGCCTTCATGAACACCGACCTCGACCCGCTGGCCAACAAGGACGCCGCTCACCCCCAGAACTGGCCGTACGAGGAGAAGGTGATGGGCTGGGCCTCCTGGTCCCAGGACACCGGCCACTCCTACGCCACCTCCGGCCGGCAGGACTGGCCGGGCGAGTCCGGCTTCTCCTCCGCCGGCTTCCGCCCCGCGTACTGGAACGGCACCACCGGAACCGTCATAGACCCGGCCAGCGCGAAATACCGCCGGGCCCACGCCACGCCGCCGCTCGACGCGTTCTGCAACACCAAGAACAACTGCGACACAGCCAACCCGCCCGACTGCCCCGACGCGGGCTGTTATACGCAGTACTGGTGGCACGAAACCAACACCACCTGGAAGTCCGACTGCTCCACCAGTTGCGGCTTCGAGAATATCAAGTACCAGACCGTGATCAGTGAGCCCGGACGCGGCACCCGCCTCCAGTACGGCACGCCCGTCTGCTCCGGAGCACCCTCGGGCGCAAAGGTCATCGAGTCCGTACCGGCAGGAACCAACACCTGGAGCGATTGCGGAACGACCGCGACAGACGGCTCGTTCCAGTTCACCTTCTACCCCGACCCGAACGCCACCGGACCGGGCCTGGGCCAGTACGACGCCAAGGCCGACCTGCACCAGATCGGCGGCGGCTACGACGGCCACTTCTGGTACACCCACACACGCGATGCCGACCACCTGGGCGGTGACGGTGGACGCATGACCATCCTCGGTGACTGGAAGCTCAGCAGCGCGATCGAGGGTGGCCAGGGCAAGGTCTACGTGCACATCCCCGACACCGGAGCGAACACCACGAAAGCCACTTATCAGGTCGTCACGAAGTACGGCACGTTCGACAGGACGGTCTCGCAGGACGCCAACGAGTCGAACACCTGGGTGTCCCTGGGCGGTTACCGGTTCGGTGACACGCCACCGGAGGTGCGGCTGTCCAACGCCACCAGCGACGGCACCGGGGACGACGACATCGCCTGGGACGCCATCGCGGTCCTTCCCGGCGACTTCAGCGGCATGCCGGAGGTCGACTTCGGGGCGGAGAACCCGGACGCCCCTGACCCCGACGACGTCGCCGTCCAGGAACCCGAGGCCGCCCCGGCGCCCACAGACGAAGGCATCTCCGCCGCCATCGCCAAGAACACCGCACAGACTACCGACACAGCCGGTGACTCTGGTGGTTGCACCACGACCGGTGACGGAGACCAGCTCTGCGCGGGCCCCTACAAGCCGTGGAGCCAGTTGTCGAAGAGCTCAGCCACAGCCGCCTCACCGAAATCCGTCGGCAGCCTCGCGGCAAGCTCCCAGCCGGTCCCCTGGTGCAAGACCGCTCCAGGATCCGACTTCCAGTACACCCGCACCCAGGGATGTCTGCGAGGCGGGTACGCCCTCTACGTCAGAGACAGCAACGGCGACGTCATCGGCGGCGGAAACGTCAAGATCGTCCAGGAGATCAAGCTCGAAACGAACTCGCAGCAGTTCACGACCTGGACGGAATTCTCCCTGCCGGACCTGACCGGCGTGGCCACCGCGACCCTGGACAACTACTTCGAGGACTGCTGGGCAATGAGCGACTGCACTGCGGACGCGCCAGGCGCCTGGGACGGGAGCACCACCTGGACAAAGGGGGACCAGCACACCGCCACCCGGACCGACACCTACAGCTGGAACAAGGTCGCCGGCGGCGAAGCCACGCTCGGCCTGGACTGGAACACCAGCTGGAGCTCTCCCGGGACCACCACCACAGCGAACAACCAATGGAAAGACACGGCCTTCGCCATCCGCTGCGACAACAAGGTCGGCGGCAACACCGGGTGTGTCTTCCCCAAGGCCACCCCGACCCTGCAGCTCACCAGAGCCAAGTACCCGGCCGCCGCGGCTTATTACTGGATCCTGATGGAGAAGCTGGCCTCCCACCCGGGGAGCAAGAAGTACAACTCGCCACTTCATCGCCTTGTGGACAGTGCAACGGTGACGGACAACCGGAACAAGATGTGCGAACTTGCGGTGGCCGAGTGGAACCCTAACCCGAACGCGATCGGGCCGAGCTGCGACGAATACCCCTTCGCCAGGTCACGTGAAAGCGGCGGAATGACCCTGGCCTCGGGTAAATCGTGTGCACAGATGTACGCGGTGCAAAACGCCGACGACACCTACACGCTCAAGCTCGACCCCAACTACGCCTACCCGACCTGGAACGAGGTCTGCGGACGTGCCGCCATCACGGCCAGCCAAAACAAAGCAGCCGGCGGTGCGTTGGGCCGGTTCACGACGAATGTGAGGCTGCTGGATAGAGACGCGTACTACGTCCAGACCGGTTACGAGTCCTGCGATCTCAGCGAGGTCTGCGACTTCAGCTGACCTGCTGTGGGGGGCGGATGTGCCACTCAAGCATCCGCCCCTCATACAGAGCGGGAACTCGCGGTACGGAGGTCACCGGAGCGCCGGTCTCCACCGAGTCGCACAGGTCCACGAGCATAAGATCCATGCGCGGCCACAGCATTCGGTACGCGGAATCGCCGAACGATATCTCCCCGATTTCTCCCGAGTAATGATGCCGGTGGTCGACGAACAGCAGATCGCCGGAGATATTCTGAGCGAGGGGAACCCATTGTGTGTCGGCGATGCAGCCGACGACCAGGTCCTCCTCGCCCTCCTCGCGGGCATCTTCCACCATCGAGACGAGATCTCGGTGAGCTTCCAGGATTCCGTCGACGTCAAGAAGGCTGTAGCCGAGGAGAAAGGCTCCCGGCTCCGTACTGGCCCTCCGTATGGTGACGCCGTTGTGCAGTTCGAGAGTTGTACGCACGTCCTCATGGAGAGAGAAGCCCAGGCCGTCTTCCAGGCGCTTGATATCGCCACCCGGACAACCCTGCCTCAAGGACCCGTAGTCTCCGGGGGCATGCTCGGCCAGCCAGTTCTCGAAGCGGGACCACAACTCGGTGAGACCAGGTACTCCGGTAGTCATGAGGACTTCCCTATCACGTGGAGGTTAAATCGACTCTGGACGCTCTGACTGGCCATCATGGCAAATCCACGCTGCCTGCGGCACGGGCCCGTTGGACCGCGCGGATTCCTGGATCCGTAGAGCTCGTCACACGATCTTGCTGCAACGTCCTGGCTGGCCGTGACCGGTGTGAGGATTCGGCCGTCCGCGATGGTGTGAGTACTCGGCCGTGGATCGTGGACGACGACTTGCGGGCGCTGATCGAGCCGTTGCTGCCGCCCTGGCCGGAGAAAGCTCCCGGTCTGCGGCCGGTTCCGGACCGGCTGTGCCTGCAGGGCATCCTGTACGTGCTGCGCAACGACATCGCCTGGCAACTGCTGCCGCTGAAGCTGGGGTTCGGATCGGGTCAGACCTGCTGGCGGCGTCTGGACCGGTGGCAGAGGGCCGGGGTCTTCGACCAACTCCACCGGGTCCTGCTCGCGAAGTTGAACGCGGCCGGTGAACTCGACTGGTCACGGGCGTGCGTGGATGGTTCCCATGTCCGGGCAGAACAGAGGGGGTGCCGACACCGGTCCGTCACCGGTCGACCGGCGGAAAACCGGCAGCAAGCACCACTTGATCTGCGACGGACGCGGCACCCCGTTCAAGGTCATTACGACTGCGGCCAACGTCAACGACGTCACCCAGACCCTCGCCCTGGTCGACGCCATCCCGCCCGTTGCGAGCCCCCGTCGCAGGCCCGACGCCCTGCTCGGTGACAAGGGCTACGACTCCAATGCCCACCGCAACGACCTGCGACAACGGCGGATCCTGCCTGTCATCTCACGCAAGGGATCACCGAACATCAAGGGCATGGGCAAGCTCCGCTGCGTCGCGGAGCAGACTTTCGCCCTGCTCCATCAGTTCAGACGTCTCGCCGTCCGCTGGGAACGCCGAACCGAACTCCACGAAGCCTTCGTTTCCCTGGTCTGCAGTCGCCGCGGAGCCGACCGTGAAACCGCCACCGTGCAGGCCATAATCACGGGCAGGCGGCACTGTGCCGGGCCCTCCCCCAGCCGCTCGCCCTGGGGAGCGGCTGGGGAGTTTCTCGTCGCTCGGGGAGGCTCTGGGGAGTTTGAGCGACACAAACCGGCACCCCTGTGAAAGACGCCGAAAGACACGTTCCCGCAGGTCAGCGACTCAATGGGCTCTGAATCCGCAGGTCAGCGCCCCACCCACGGGGCCTCCATGCCGAAGGTGCCCTGGAGCGTGGGTCGGGTGGTGAACATACGGAAAATCTACCGACCCGGGGAGTCGGCGGAACCTAGGCGTTCATGAACTGGCTCGGCCTCAACGCCCGATCGGTGATCCGGACATCGCCGATGGTCCCGTGGAAGACCTGGCTGACCGCGCCCGCCCACTGGTAACCGCCCAGCAGGAACGGCATGTCGAGGGTGGTCAGGCCGACGGCCGTGCTGGTCGGGTTGCGGCCCTCCTCGCAGCCGTTGACGTAGAGCTTGCTGACGCGGCCGTCGTTGGCTACGGCGACGTGCCACCACTCCTCCTGCTGGAGGAGGTGGCTCCAGGCGGTCGTGGCGCCGTTCTGGTTGAGCGGGTAGGCGTTCCACTGGAGTTCGACGGAGCTGGACAGGCTGATGGTCAGGACGGGTTCGTCGGCGGTGGCGGAGGGGCCGTTCTTGCCCGCCTGGGCCGCCGTGCCCGCGCGGCTGAGCATCGAGGACCAGCCGTTGCGGCCGCCGTCCCAGTCGGCGGGGACCTTGAAGAAGACCTCGAAGGTGAAACCGCGGGCGAAGGTCTCGCGGTTGAGCGGCGCCCGGTCGACGGTCTGGAGGTACGCGCCGCTGACCGGGTTGCCCTGGCCCGCGAACACCAGCCCCGCGTGGGCGGGTTGGTCCGGGTGGTGGTCGGCGGTCCAGGTGAGCGCGTGCGCCGGGGTGCCCGGGACGGTCTTCAGGACGAGGTCGTTGCCGTGGCCCGCCTGGTCCTTGACGACCGTGCCGGAGGCGACATCGCTGCCCGCCGTGCCGCCCTCGTCGAAGCGCCAGTAGGCCAGCGTGCCCGGCAGCAGTATCCGGCGCGCGGGGCGGGACTTGCGCGGCGGCACCGGCGCGAACCCGGCGAAGCGCTTCTCGAAGTCGATCTCCATCGAGAAGTAGTCGACCTTCGACGTGAGTTCGAGCTCCTTCGCCGCGAGGGCGTTCAACTCGCCCTGCTCCGCCAGCTCCCGGATCCACGGCGAGAAGGTCGCGACGTCGATCATGCCCCGGTCGAGGTCGAAGCGGTAGGAGCGGATCATGCCCGCGCCGCCGTAGTAGCGGTCCTGGTAGTTGGTGATGTGCAGGTGGACGTCGTTCCCCGCACTGTTCTTCAGCACCGTGCTGCCGGGCGGCCAGTAGTGGCCGTTGAGGGTGAGGAAGATCTGGTCGTTGTCCTTGATCAGGCCGTCCCACAACTGCTGTCCGTAGCCGGAGAGTTCGGCGACGCCGTCCTCGTCCGAGCCGACGATCTCGTGCGTGGTGACGATCACCGGCAGCGTCGGGTTCGCGGCGATGACGGCATTCGCCCACGTGAAACCCTTCGCCGACAGCCGCCAGTCGAGCGACAGCAGCAGCCAACTCCGGCCGCCCGCGCGGTAGATGTGCGCGGTGTTGTAGCCGTCGGGGCTGGAGGAGTGGTACCCGGGCGTCTTCCTGGCCCGCGCCGGGCTGAAGGTGTCCAGGTAGGGGGTACGGCCCCGCTGGTCGTCGGCGGACACGTCGTGATTGCCGGCCAGCACGCCGTACGAGGCGCCCGCGCGGTCCAGCATGTCGAAGACCTTGGTGACCGCCGCGTACTCCCCGGCGAGACCGTTCTGCGTCACGTCACCGAGGTGCGCGAGGAAGACGATGTTCTCGTCGTTGCCGCCCGCGCGCCCCGCCGGATCGAGGACGTAGCGGAACGACGCCTCCATCGGCACCGGGTGGATCCGGTCCTGGTCGAACATGTACTGCGTGTCGGGCATCACGACGACGGTGAACCGGGGGTTGTCCGGATCGGGGTCCCAACTCCCGCGCGGGGCAGGTGACATCGTTGTCTGACCGTACGGATCGTCGTCCCGGCCACCGCCGTTCGCGTACGCGGGAGCCGCGCCCAGCAGCCCCGCGGTGGCCGTCCCCGCACCGAGCGCACCGGCCCGGTGCAGGAACGTACGGCGGCTCGACGCGGCGACGCCGTCGCCGTCGAGGTCCGCGGTGCGGGGGCAGTCGCAGCCCGCAGCGTGCTGGTCGTCGTGGTCGTCGAGGCCTCTGTCACCCGCGGGCGAGCTGTCCATGTCCGCTCCAATGCCGAGTAGAAGAACGGCGTCACGCTACGGACGGCTGCGGTACGGCGGGCTTGCGCACCGGGTACCAGCTTCCGAACGCTCCCCCAACACCACTCGCCCCGCTAGTCCCGGCGCCTGCCCGCCGTGAGGAGATGGCCGCTGGTGCCGAGCAGCGTGGGCTCGGACTCGATGTGGCGGGTGGCCGCCAGGACGGCCTCGCGGCGGTCCGGGTCGTCCAGCCAGTCCTCGATGCCGCCCATCAGCCAGGCGACGCCTTCGAGGCCGTACTGGCCCTCGACGGTGAGTGCCGCGTCCGTGAACTCCTCGGGGGCTTCGTGGGGTTGGGCGAAGTAGGCGGTCGTGAAGAGGCCGCCGTCCTCGGAGTCGTGGCGTCCCTCTTCCGTCTCTCGGTCGACCCGCGCGCGGTGCGGGGCGGTGAAGTACAGCTCGTGCTTGAGCAGGTCGTGCAGGCCCGCGAACCGGTTGATCGTCACCGCGACCACCAGCCCACCCGGCCGCACCACCCGACGCGCCTCGCTCAACGCCCGTACCCGGTCGGTCCGTTCGGGCAGGTGGTACAGCGGCCCCAGCAGCAACACCACGTCGTACGAGGCGTCTTCGGCGGGCAGTTCCCTGGCGTCCCCGGCGCGTGCGTCGACCCCGGGCAACCGGCCCGCCTGCTCCACATGCAGCGGCACAGGGTCGATGAGTTGGACCTCGTAACCATCCCGCGCGAGCCACTCGGCGTGGATGCCGCTGCCTCCGCCGACGTCCAGCAACTTCGCGGGAGCCGTCGGCAACAGCCGCCGCAGCACGTCCTGGGTACGCCAGAACTCCAGCCGCTCGGAACCCTGTCTGAGGCGGCCGTCCTCCTTGCCCTGGGCGTAGTAGGCGAGGATCTCCTCGCGAACACCGACGGCGGGGTCTTGCGCGCGTGTCGTCTCGGTCATCGCCCCAGGGTGCGATCCGGCGTGTCCGGCTCGCAACGGGATTCCGGCGTGCGGGCCGTCACCAGCCCCGACTCGTAGGCGAACACGACGAGTTGGGCCCGGTCCCGTGCGCCGAGCTTCGTCATCGCCCGGCTGATGTGGGTCTTCGCCGTGAACGGGCTGATGACCATGTGGGCGGCGATCTCCTCGTTGGTGAGGCCGCGGGCGGCGAGGGCGGTGACCTCCCGTTCGCGGCGGGTGAGGTGTTCCAGGCCGGAGGGGGTGGAGCGGTCCGGGGGCCGGGAGACGAACTCGCCGATGAGCGTGCGGGTGACGGCCGGGGACAGGAGGGCCTCGCCGCCGGCCACGATATCGATCGCCTGGAGCAGGTCCGCCGGGTCGGTGTCCTTGAGGAGGAAGCCGCTGGCACCCGCGCGCAGCGCCTCGAAGACGTACTCGTCCAGGCCGTAGTTGGTGAGGATGACGACCCGGACGGCAGAGAGGCTGGGGTCCGCCGCGATACGGCGCGTGGCCTCGATGCCCGTCATCACCGGCATCTGTACGTCGATCAGCGCGATGTCCGGGAGTTGGGCGCGGACGAGGGCCACACCCTGCTCGCCGTCGGCCGCCTCGCCGACGACCTCGATGCCCTCTTCTGCGTCGAGGAGGGCGCGGAAGCCCGCGCGCATCAGCGCCTGGTCGTCGACGACCGCGACCCGGATCATCCCGTCTCCCCCAGCGGCAGTTCGGCCCGTACCGAGAAGCCGCCCTCCGCGCGCGGGGCGGTGTGCAGGGTGCCCCCGAGGGCGGCGACGCGCTCGCGCATGCCGGTGAGACCGATGCCCGGCTTCGGCGGGCAGTCGGGGTCGGCCGCTCCGTCGTCCTCCACCCGTATCGTCAAGTCCTCCTCGCCGTAGTCGAGTTGGACGTTGACCTTCGCCGGGCCCGCGTGCCGGGCCGCGTTGGTGAGCGCCTCCTGGACGATGCGGTACACCGCGCGGTCGACCGTCGCGGCGAGAGGGCGTTCCTCGCCGGTCACCGCGAGTTCGACGGCGAGGCCCGCCGCGCAGGCCCGCTCGACGAGCAGCGCGGGGGTGCCGGTGGGCTCCTCGGTGGTGCGCAGGATCTCCAGGGTGGCCCGCAGTTCGCGCATCGCCTCGCCGCCCGCCTCCTGGATGGCGAGCAGCGCGGGCGGCACCTCCTCGCCGCGCTTGCGGGCGAGGTGGACCGCAACTCCCGCCTGGAGCTTGACGATCGAGATGCTGTGGGTGAGGGAGTCGTGCAACTCCCGTGCTATGCGCAGGCGTTCCTCGCCCGCGCGCCGCAACGCGGCCTCCTCACGGGTGCGTTCGGCCTCCAGGGCGCGCTGTTCGGTCTGGCGCAGATACGCCTGCCAGTTGCGGTCGGCGAGGCCGGTGACCACCGCGCACAGGAACCAGCCGGCCAGGAGCGCGGTCCGCTCGACCACCTGCTGGGTCGTCGGCCCGGTCGCGAAGTACGCCACCAGGAACACTCCGCCGCCCACGGCCGCCGTACCGCGATGTCCCGCGCGGGCCGCCGTGTGCATGGCCGCGAAGACGGGGAGACCGGCCACCGGCCCCGGGTGGGCGTGCAGGACGTAGGCCGCCTCCGCCGCCGTGGTCACCGCGAGGACCGCCCGCGGAGCCGTCTGGTAGAACGCCAGGGCCGCCGACGCGAGGGCCATCAGCACGTAGTCGAGGGCGGTCGTGTCCGCGTCGAAGGCCGCGACGGCCACGACAAGGGCACCGATCACGACCGCGAGGGACGCGTCGGCGAGGCGCCTGCGTGGGGTCACATCGACCGGATACCCGCTCATGTCCGCACACTAGACCGCCGCGCCGACACGGGCGTCAGCCCTGTGGACAACTCCCGGACTACTCCCCCCGTAGTAGTCGGCCACGCCCCGGACCTCTCCGTCGTAGCCCCAACTGCCTCCGCCCGTACGACGACCCGGACCACCCCGGCCGCGCACGCTGCTGCCATGCCCACACCCTTCCGGCACACCCGGCCACCGTCGCCCAAGTCCGCCACCGGCCGCAGCGCCGAGGTCTTCGAGCAGATCGCCGTCGACTTCGGGATCGAACGGCCCCCGACCTTCGTGGTCCTGTCCTCCGCGCCCGAACTCCTCGCGCCCGCCTGGGCGTTGATGCGGGAGTCGCTGATCGCGGGCGCCGGCAGCCGCACCGGCAAGGAGCTGGCCGCCCTCGGTGTCTCGCTCGCCAACAAGTGCCCGTTCTGCGCGGACGCGCACACCGTCCTGCTGCACGCCACCGGCGACCACGCCCTCGCCGAGCACCTGGCCCGGGGTGGCACCCCGCAGAACGAGGACCACGCGCGCGTGCTCGACTGGGGCCGCAGGACGCGTGTGCCGGGCGCGGCCCTGACGCCGTACCCGTTCCCGCGTGAACAGGCGCCCGCCTATCTGGGCACCGCCCTCGCCTTCCACTTCATCAACCGCATCGTGTCGGCCCTGCTGACCGAACAGCTCCTCCCGGGCAACGCCCAGCGCTTCCGGGCGGTACGGAGCCTCGCCGGCCGCAGCGTCGCCCGCACCGTGCGCCGGACCGCCGTACCAGGAGCGGCACTCCCCCTGCTCGACGACCCGGGACCCGGCCCGGACTGGGCGGCCGGAACCCCGGTGGGCCCGGCCTACGACGCGCTGCGTACGGCCGCGCGCGCGGGCGCCGAGCTGCTCGACGCCGACGACCGGACGCTCGTACGGGAGACGCTGTGGGCCTGGGACGGTTCGCATCCGCCGGTCGTGCTGCGTGGCTTCCCGAACCGGCGGGAGCGGCCCGCGGCGCGGCTCGCGGTGCTGGCCGCGCTCGCCCCGTACCGGATCACGGAGGAGGATGTGGCCGCCTGGCGCGGGGCGCGGCACAGTGACGCGAGCCTGGTGCGGCTGATCGCGTACGGGGCGTTCTCGGCCGTCGAACGGATCGAGACGACGATGCGCGTGCCCGCCGCTCAGCCGTAGGGAGTGGACATAAAGGGACACACAGAGCGTCGACAGTAGGGCTGTGTCACCGCACAGGCACGGAGCGAGTTCTCACTTCCGCCACACAGGGAGTCATGTGAGACTGACGTCCCCGTCCGCAGTGCGGACCCGCTCCGCACCCTTCCCCCACGAGAAGTGCGACTTGCGTTCTCTTCCTCTGCCGCTCGCTCTCACCGCGCGTCTGTCGCCGGTCGTCGTGCTCGCCGCGATGGGCTGGGCCCTGACGTCCGGTCCGTTCGCCGCGACGACGACCGCCGACCACAAGTCGACGCCCGAGTCCGGCGCCTCGCCCGATGCCTCGGCCCCGTCGGCGACGACCGCGGCCAAGGAGTACGCCACCTCCCCCGCCCCGTGCGGAAGTGTGGCGGTGGCGACGATCAAGTCGCTGGTGCCGGGCGCGAAGACGGCCGGCAAGGAGATCCCGTCGACGGACACGAAGGTGCGCCGCACCTGCTCGTGGAACGCGCTCAAGGGGTACGACTACCGCTGGCTCGACGTGTCGTACGAGATCACGGAATCGGACGCGGCGGCACAGAAGTCGTACACCGAGACGACTACGGAGAAGAGCGGCGGCGGGGCCGTCCCCGGGCTCGGGGACTCGGCCTACTCCATCGTGAACCTCACCACGGAGGACAAGCAGCAGACGCGTGAGGGCACGGTCGTCGTCCGCGCGGGCAACGCGCTGGTGACGATCACGTACAACGGCAGCGACTTCGAGAACAAGAAGGCGCCGAGTACGGACGTCATCAACAAGGGTGCGATCAAGGCCGCCAAGGAGGCGGTGACCGCGCTGGAGGGCGGCAAGGCCAGCTAGCCTCGACCGCCCCCAGGTGCGCAGGTTCTATGCCTCGACGGTCTCCGGTGCCGCTTCCGTCACCGGTTCCGTCTGCTTCCCGGTCAGCAATGTGAGCACTACGTAGAGCACCATCGACGTGCCCAGGCCCACGGCCCAGCCGTAGTCGGCGAGCGAGGACAGGGCCGGGATGGGCCGGCCGTCGATCAGCGGGTGGAAGTCCGCGCCGCCGACAGCGAGTACGCCGCCCACCACGAAGGCGACGACGGCCCGCCAGTTCCAGCCGCCGTCGTACCAGTAGCGGCCGCCCTTGCGGTACAGGTCGGCGAGGTCGAGCTTGCCGCGGCGCAGGACCCAGTAGTCGGCGATGAGGATGCCGGCGACCGTGCCGAGCAGACCGCCGACCAGACCGAGCCAGGTGAAGATGTAGCCCTGCGGGTCGGAGTACAGCTTCCACGGGAAGATCAGCACCGCGAGGACGCTGGTCACGAGGGCGCCGGTGCGGAAGCTGATCTTCCGGGGCGCGATGTTGGAGAAGTCGAAGGCGGGCGAGACCAGGTTGGCCGCGATGTTTACGGACAGGGTCGCCACCAGCACGGTCACCAACGCGTACAGCAGGCCTACGACGTTGTCCGTCTTCGCCGCCAGCTGTACCGGGTCCCAGATCGCCGTGCCGTAGACCGCCTGCGAGCCGGAGGTGACCATCACCGACAGGAACGCGAACAGGGTCATCGTGGTCGGCAGGCCGAGCGCCTGGCCCCATGTCTGGGCCTTCTGGCTCTTGCCGTAGCGGGTGAAGTCCGGGATGTTCAGCGACAGTGTGGACCAGAAGCCGATCATGCCCATGAGCGAGGGCCAGAACAGCTTCCAGAAGCTGCCGCCCCAACCGAGCTTCGACGGCTGGTCGAAGAGCGGGCCGAAGCCGCCGGCCTTGTCGCTCATCCACCACAGCATCACGAACGCGCCGACGAGCACGAAGGGCGCCGCCCAGTTCTCGAAGCGGCGGATCGTCTCCATACCCCGGTAGATGATGGCCACTTGGAGCACCCAGAACAGCGCGAACGACAGCCACATCGTCCAGGCGTACCCGCCGATGTGCGAGGCGTTGGCCCAACTGTCGCCGATCAGCTTGCCGGCGAGGAAGTAGATCGCCTCACCGCCGATCCAGGTCTGGATGCCGAACCAGCCGCAGGCCACCAACGCCCGTACTACGGCAGGGAGGTTGGCGCCGCGCACGCCGAACGAGGCACGCGCGAAGACCGGGAAGGGGATGCCGTACTTCGGTCCCGCGTGCCCGGTGAGCAGCATCGGCACGAGCACGATCAGGTTGGCCAGGGCGATGGTGAACACCGCCTGCTTCCAGTCCATGCCGACGGCGATGAGACCCGAAGCGAGCGTCCAGGAAGCCGTGTTGTGGGCCATGCCGACCCACAGCGCGGAGAAGTTGTACGTGGTCCAGGTGCGCTTCTCGACGGGAACCGGCAGCAGGTCGTCGTTGGCGTACGGCCCGCTGGGCAGCGGGGACCCCGGGGCGAGTTCCACCCGCCCGTCGGAGAGGGTGACTTGAGCGGTCGGCGGTATGGCCGAGGGGGCGATGTCGGTCATGGGCAGGCCAATCGATGAGGTGGGTCCGGAGAGGCCGTGCGGGGCCGGCGGGGCCGGGGAAGGTCGGGTGCGTTCCCGCGTCGTTCGGTGCGTGCTCTCGGCGTGCCGGACGAAGGCCCTCGTAGCGGAGCTACTTGGGCCTTTGGCCGGTGCGGCGAGAGTGCGTGCCGGGCGGCGTGGGGGCGTGCTCGACCTTCCCCGGCCCCGCCACCCCCTCCCCGGGACGGCGGGGAGGGGGAGAACTGGAGTGGGGGGACGGGGAGTTGAGCGGTTCTCTTGTACGGCTCAGGCGTTGACGGCCGGGATGATCTTCGACCCGTAGGCGTCGATCGTGGCCTCCTGCGCGTCGTGCATGTCGTAGACGGCGAACTGGTCGACGCCCAACTCGCGCAGGGCGTTGAGCTTTTCGATCTGCTTCTCGGCCGATCCGATGATGCAGAACCGGTCGACGATCTCGTCGGGCACGAAGGCCGTGTCGGGGTTGTCGGAACGGCCGTGGTGCGAATAGTCGTACCCCTCACGGGCCTTGATGTAGTCCGTGAGTTCCTCGGGTACGGCGGCGGAGTGCTCGCCGTACTTGGCGACGAGGTCGGCGACGTGGTTGCCGACCATGCCGCCGAACCAGCGGCACTGGTCGCGCGCGTGGGCGAGCGCCTCGGGCGAGTCGTCCTCGGTGACGTAGGCCGGGGCGGCGACGCAGATCTTCACCTCGGACGGGTCGCGCCCGGCGGCAACGGCCGCGTCCTTGACCGCCTTCACCATGTACTCGGTGAGGTAGAGGTCCGAGAGCTGGAGGATGAAGCCGTCGGCCTCCTCGCCGGTCATCTTCAGGGCCTTGGGGCCGTACGCGGCCATCCAGACCGGGAGTTGGGCGTCCTCCTTGGCCCAGGGGAACTTGATGACCGTGCCGCCGAGGTCCGCCTCCTGGCCGGAGCCGAGCGCCCTGATGACCTTCATGGCCTCGCTGATCCGGGCCAGGGTGTTGGGAGTCCGGCCCGCCACCCGCATCGCGGAGTCGCCGCGGCCGATGCCGCAGACCGTGCGGTTGCCGAACATGTCGTTCAGGGTGGCGAAGGTGGAGGCGGTGACCTCCCAGGTGCGGGTGCCCGGGTTGGTGACCATCGGGCCGACCGTCAACTTCGTGGTGTTGGCCAGGATCTGACTGTAGATCACGAACGGCTCCTGCCACAGCACGGCGGAGTCGAAGGTCCAGCCGTAGGTGAAGCCGTTGCGCTCGGCGCGCTTCATCAGGCTGATGACCCGCGAGGCCGGCGGGTCGGTCTGCAGGACGAGTCCGAAGTCCATGTGCGCCACTCCTAGTTGAGGTACTGACTGGTGGAGCGCGGGGTGTAGACGCCGTGGCCCGCGTGCCCGGTGTACTCCCGCTCGGTGATGACGAGTTCGCCACGCGAGAGGACGGTCTCGACGCGGCCGGTGAGGCGCTTGCCCTCGTACGCCGAGTAGTCGACGTTCATGTGGTGCGTCTCGGCGGAGACGGTCTGCTCGGCGTGCGGGTCGTAGATGACGACGTCGGCGTCGGCGCCCGGGGCGATGGTGCCCTTCTTCGGGTAGAGGCCGAACATCCGCGCCGGGGAGGCGCAGGCGATCTCGATCCAGCGGCGGCGGCTGATGTGCCCGTCGACGACGCCCTGGTGGAGCAGGTCCATACGGTTCTCGACGCCCGGCATGCCGTTGGGGATCTTCGAGAAGTCCCCGCGTCCCAGCTCCTTCTGGCCCACGAAGCAGAAGGGGCAGTGGTCGGTGGAGACCACCTGGAGGTCGTTGGTGCGCAGGCCCTGCCAGAGCTTGGCCTGGTGCTCCTTCGGCCGGAGGGGCGTGCTGCACACGTACTTCGCGCCCTCGAAGTCGGGCTCGGCGAGGTTGTCCGTCGACAGGAACAGGTACTGCGGACAGGTCTCGCCGAAGACGGGGAGGCCTTCGTCGCGCGCCTTGGCCAGCTCGGCGACCGCCTCCATCGCGGAGACGTGGACGACGTAGAGCGGGGCGCCGGCGACCTGGGCGAGCTTGATGGCGCGGTGGGTGGCCTCGGCTTCGAGGAGGGCCTTGCGGACCTCGCCGTGGTAGCGGGGGTCCCGCTCGCCGCGGGCCAGCGCCTGCTCGACGAGGACGTCGATCGCGATGCCGTTCTCGGCGTGCATCATGATCAACCCGCCGTTGTCGGCGGCGCGTTGCATGGCGCGCAGGATCTGGCCGTCGTCGCTGTAGAAGACACCCGGGTAGGCCATGAACTGCTTGAAGGAGGTGACGCCCTCCTGCACCAGCAGGTCCATCTCCTTGAGGGTGTCCTCGTTGACGTCGGAGACGATCATGTGGAAGCCGTAGTCGATGGCGCAGTTGCCCTCGGCCTTGGCGTGCCAGGCGTCGAGGCCCTCGCGGAGGGCTCCGCCGACGCTCTGGATGGCGAAGTCGACGATGGTCGTCGTACCGCCCCAGGCGGCGGCCCGGGTGCCGGTCTCGAAGGTGTCGGCCGCCTTGGTGCCGCCGAACGGCATCTCCATGTGGGTGTGGGCGTCGACCCCGCCCGGGATGACGTACTTCCCGGTGGCGTCGATGACCCGCTCGGCGGTCCAGGCGTCGGCCGTCGGCGTACCGGAGGTGGCCAGTGCCGCGATGCGGCCGTCCTCGATCAGGACGTCGGCGTGGAGTTCGTCGGACGCGGTGATGACTAGGCCGCCGCGGATGACGGTACGGGTGCTCATCTTTGACTCCGCTGGATTGTGGTCGGGTGCGGGTCTGTGGGGCTGGGCGCGCCCTGCGGCGAGGCCGCTGATGGACGCTGCCCCGCGCCCCTCAAGCGGGCTTCGCCCTCCGAGGGGCGCGGAAACTATCCGGGTTACGGTGCGGTCAGCGGGCCGTACGCGTCCGGGCGGCGGTCGCGGTAGAACTGCCAGCGGTCGCGGACCTCGCGGAGTTTCGCCAAGTCCAGGTCCCGGACGACGAGTTCGGGCTCCTTGTCGCTGGCCACCTCGCCCACGAACTGGGCCTCCGGGTCGACGAAGTACGTCGTGCCGTAGAAGTCGTTGTCGCCCAACTCCTCCACGCCGACCCGGTTGATGGCGCCGACGAAGTACTCGTTGGCGGCGGCAGCCGCGGGCTGCTCCAGCTGCCACAGGTAGGCGGACAGGCCGCGCGAGGTCGCCGACGGGTTGAAGACGATCTCCGCACCGGCGAGGCCCAGGGCGCGCCAGCCCTCCGGGAAGTGCCGGTCGTAGCAGATGTAGACGCCGATCTTGCCGACCTTGGTGTCGAAGATCGGCCAGCCACTGTTGCCCGGGCGGAAGTAGAACTTCTCCCAGAATCCCGGTACTTGGGGGATGTGGTGCTTGCGGTACTTGCCCAGGTAGGAGCCGTCCGCGTCGATCACGGCGGCCGTGTTGTAGAGGACGCCGGGCTGCTCCTCCTCGTACATCGGCAGGACCAGGACGATGCCGTGCTCCTTGGCCAGCGCCTGGAAACGCTTGACGATCGGGCCGTCCGGGATCGCCTCGGCGTACTCGTAGAACGCCTTGTCCTGGACCTGGCAGAAGTACGGTCCGTAGAACAGCTCCTGGAAGCACAGGACTTGAGCACCCTGCGCGGCCGCGTCGCGGACCGCCTGCTCGTGTACCTGGATCATGGACTCCTTGTCGCCCGTCCAGGCTGTCTGGAAGAGAGCGGCACGAATCACTGTGCTCATCGGGACCTCCGGTCGCTAGGTGTGTGAGGAGCCTAGGAAGTCCTGATGTCCGGTCTGAGTTGCACGGTGTCACGTCTGCGAGCGCGTGGCGTTCCACGGTGTCACCCTGTCGTGGCCGCATGTTTCACCGCCGTTTTCGCAGGTAGTCCCATGTTTCACCCCTGTTGCGCGTCGTGCGCGAGGAGCGCGATGTGCACCGAGGCGGCCTGTTCGAAGTCGTCGAGGTCGACCCCGAGCCGCCCCTCTATGGCCTCCAGCCGGCGGTACAGCGCGGGCCGCGAGACATGGTGGAGCTGCGCGGTGCGCGACTTGTTGCGGCCGGTGGCCAGATACGTCCGCAGTACGGCCAGCAGGTCCTCGTCGGCCGCGCACAGCAGCCCGTCCAACTCCCGCTCGGCGAACGACTGCACCTGCGGGTCGTCCCTCAACAGCCGGATCAGGCCGCGCAGATGAACGTCCTTGAGGCGTACGACGGCCGGGAGGTCGAGGGCGTCGCTGGAGTCGGCCACGGCGTCGGCGACGTGCTGTGCCTCGCGCAGCCCGGCGGGGACGTCGTCCCAGACGGTGCGCTGACCGGCGGCGGCCACGACCGCCTTCAACGCCCCCGACTCGGTGCGCAGCCGGCTCGCGAAGTGCGCGGCGAGGGCGTCCGCGTCCTGGTCGCGGGGCAGGCTGAGCAGTACGGCGGTGACTCCCTCGGCCAGTTCGGCGACGAGTCCGGGGAGCCCCAACAGCCTCAGAACGCGGTCAAGTTGGGCCGCGTCTCCGTCACGCACGACCATCGGGACGAACGTGCGCCGGTTGACCGGGAGTCCGGCCGCGCGGGCGCGGGGCAGGAGTTGGCGCGCCGGTACGACGCCGCTCGCAAGGTCGGTCATCAGGCTCTGGGCGGACTGTTCCTCCCAGGTGTGGGCGGAGCCGCCGAGCATGCGGTGCAGGACGAGGGCCTCGGCGGCTCGGTCGGCGAGGAGGCGGCCGGTGGCGGTGTCGCCGCGGTAGCCGCACAGCATGATCTGGCCCCAGCGCTCGCCGCGTCCGCCCAGTTCGGCACGGATCCAGCCGTCGCCCTCGCTGCCGCCGGCCTGCCGGGAGATGCGCTCCCAGTCGCGCAGCACGTCGTCCACGGCCGACCGCTCCCCCGCCGTGGCGAGGACGCGGTGCGCGAGGTTGGTGACGACGACCGGGCAGGCGCTGTGCGCGGCGACCTCGTCGAGCAGGCTCTGCAGCGGGGCGCCGCCGGTGATGAGTCCGGTGAGCGCGGTCCGTACGGCCTCGGAGAGGCTGACGGCGGCGAACTTCCGCCGTACCAGCCGGGATTGGACCTCTTCCGTCAACTCCGCGAAGGGGAAGGGCCGGTGGAGCACCACCATGGGCAGCCCGCACCGTTCGGCCGCGCGGCGCATCACGTCCGGCGGGGCGGGGAACGCGCGACCGAGCCCCAGGACGACGGCCGAGGCCTCCGCGCGGTGCAGGGACTGGATGTACTCGGCCTGCGCGGCCTCGTCACCGGCGAGGAGCACCCCGGTGGTGAGGACCATCTCGCCGCCGGTGAGCATCACGCCGACGTCGGCGGCCTCGGCGACGTGCACCCAGCGCACGAGCCGGTCGAGTTGGCTCGCGCCTGCCACCACCTCGGGTTCCCCGGCGAGGACCCGTTCCAGGCCGAGGACCTGGCGCACCGACAGGGCGGGCTCCAGGTCGTCCAGGGTTCCGAGGGTTCCCAAGGTGGCGGTCATGACGGTCTTCCCTTGTTCAGCGTGTGCGCTACTGCGTGCTCCTCAGAGCCTGTTCGAGGATCGCGGCGCCCTCCTCGGCCTCCGCGACGGTCAGGGACAGCGGTGGGGCGATGCGCAGGGCGCTGGTGTTGTGTCCGCCGCCCTTGCCGATCAACAGGCCGCCCTCGCGGGCCGCTTCGAGTACGGCGGACGCCGCGTCCGGGTCGGCCTCGTCGGTGCCGGGCCTGACCAGCTCGATGCCGATCATCAGTCCGCGCCCGCGTACTTCCCGTACGCCGGGATGCTGTGCGACGACGGCCCGCAGCCGCTCGATGAGGAGGCCGCCGACGCGGCGGGCGTTGCCCTGGAGGTCGTGCTCCAGCAGATAGGTGAGGTTGGCGAGGCCCGCCGCCATGGTGATCTGGGTGCCGCCGAAGGTCGAAATGCTGTTGGAGTCGAGGCAGTTCATGATGTCGGCGCGGGCGACGACACCGCCGATGGACATGCCGTTGCCGATGCCCTTGGCGAAGGTGAGGATGTCCGGCGGGCCGTTCTCCGCGTGCGCCTGCCAGCCCCAGAAGTTGTCGCCGGTGCGCCCCCAGCCGGTCTGCACCTCGTCGGCGATCCACAACACCCCGCGCTCGGCGAGGACTTCACGGAAGGCGGCGTAGAGACCGTCGGGCGGGGAGGTGAACCCGCCCACGCCCTGCACCGGTTCGGCGATCAGGGCGGCGGGCGGCCGGACGTGACCGAGCAGATCCTTCAGGTCCTCGACGCAGGCCGCGATGAACTCGGCGTCGTTCAGGTCGGCGTAGGGACCGCGCGTCCGAACACCCCCGTGGACGTAGAGCGTCTGGAGCGGGGACAGGGAGGTCGGGGACCAGCCGCGGTTGCCGGTGATGCCGACCGAGCTGAAGGAGCGGCCGTGGTAGCTGTTGCGCATGGCCAGGATCTGGTTGCTCTTGCGGTACGACGTCGCCAGCATCAGGGCGGTGTCGTTGGCCTCGGTGCCCGAGGTGGTGAAGAAGACGCGGGCGTCGGGGATGCCGGACAACTGGGCGACGCGCTCGGCGAGTTCGACCATCGGCCGGTTGAGGTAGAGCGTGGACGAGTGGATGATCCGCCCGGCCTGCTCGCTCACGGCCTTGGTGACTTCGGGGAGTGCGTGCGCGGTCATGGTGGTGAGGATGCCGCCGAAGAAGTCGAGGTACTTGTTGCCCTCGGCGTCCCAGACGTGCCGGCCCTCGCCGTGCGTGATCTCCAACGGGTCTTGGTAGTACAGGGCGAGCCAGTCGGGGAGTACGTCCCGGTGGCGTCCCAGCAGGTCCTTGGTCACGGCTGCACCAACCCTTCGTAGGCGTCGGGACGCCGGTCGCGGTAGAACGCCCACTGTTGGCGAACTTCCTCGATCAGCCCGAAGTCCAGGTCGCGCACGACGAGTTCCTCGTCCTTGTCGCTGGCGGCCTCGCCGACGAACTGGCCTCGCGGGTTGACGAAGTACGACGTCCCGTAAAAGTCGTTGTCCCCGTACTCCTCCTGTCCCACACGGTTGATCGCGGCGATGAAGTACTCGTTGGCGACGGCGGCGGCGGGCTGCTCCAGCTGCCAGAGGTAGGCGGAGAGGCCGCGCGAGGTGGCGGACGGGTTGTAGACCAACTGGGCGCCGTTGAGCCCGAGTTGACGCCAGCCTTCCGGGAAGTGGCGGTCGTAGCAGATGTAGACGCCGACCTTGCCGACGGCGGTGTCGAAGACCGGCCAGCCCGCGTTGCCCGGCCTGAAGTAGTACTTCTCCCAGAAGCCCTTGACCTGCGGGATGTGGTGCTTGCGGTACTTGCCGAGGAAGGTGCCGTCGGCGTCGATCACGGCCGCGGTGTTGTAGTAGAAGCCGTCCTGCTCGATCTCGAAGACGGGGACGACGATCACCATGCCGGTCTCGCGCGCGAGCTGTTGCATACGACGCACGGTCGGCCCGTCGGGCACCGGCTCGGCCCAGCTGTAGTGCTCGGGTTCCTGGACCTGACAGAAGTAGGGGGCGTTGAACACCTCCTGGAACCCGATGATCTGGGCGCCCTGGCGGGCCGCCTCGCGGGCGTGTTCCTCGTGTTTCGCCACCATGGACTCGGTGTCGCCGGTCCAGGTGGCCTGGACCAGAGCGGCGCGTACGACGTTGGCCATGAGCTGCTCCTTCGACGGGACGCCAGAGCCTCTACGCCCGTAGACAAGGCCGTAGAGGGATGAACGTAAGCCTCCGGAGGAGCCTTGCCAAGACCATCGTCGTTAACCCGCGGAGTCGATCGTGTTTCACCCTCCGGTGGGTGAGCCGCTGCGCCGGGTAGCCGGGGTCCGACCGCGCGCTAGGCGCTGAAGCCCGCTACCCGTAGAGCGTGGACCAGATCCCAGTGGCATTCGTCCGAGGCGCCCTGGGCGGCCTCCAGGAGGAGCGGTACGAGCTGCTGGGGGTCGGCCGCGACGCTGCGGGCCGCCTCCTCCGGGGTGCGGACCCTGACGTAGGCGTCGAGAAGCGCGTGGATCTCCCGGCGGCGCCCCTCCGCGGCCAGCGCGAGAACGGCCTCGCCTATCTCGCCGGCGGGGCGGGCCACGCCCTGCCGCAGGATCTGCTCGCCGTCCGCCGTACGGCCCGCCGCGACGAGCGCGTCCGCCGCGCCGACCAGCCGGTCGGCGGGCAGCGAGGCGGCCTCCCAGAGCAGCGTCGCCCAGTCCGCGCCGAGCCCGGCGCGCTGCAGTTCGGCCGCGAGCAGCGGGAAGCGCGCGGCGGGCCAGTACGCGGCCTCGACGAGCAGCGCGTGCGCCTCGCCGCTACGGCCCTCGCGCCGCAGCCCCACGAGCCGCTGCACGGCCTCCACGGTGCTCTGCCGCGCGTCCGCGTCCAACGGCTCCCGCTTCGGCTGCGTCCGCTCGACCGGCCGGGCGGCCCCGGCGAAACGGGCTCCGCGCGGGCTCCGGCGGCCGGCGGGCGATGGAGCGGGGAGTTCCGGTACGACGGCTGCGGGGCCCGGGGCCGGGGCGGCGGCGTCGTCCTCGGCCAGGCCTGCGAAGCGGGCGCTGCCTCGGCGGCGCTTGCGCTGCTTGGGCGCGGGGGCCTCGACCTCGGCGTCGGGCTGGTCGGGGGTCTCGGTCGCCGGGGCGGTCGCCTCGGGGCTCGCGAGGTCGTCCCACGTGGGGTCCGGATCGCCGTAGCCGGGGTTCGCGCGCTCGAACTCCTCGTAGCCGCGGCGGGCGTCCGGGGTCCGGCCGTCGACACCGTCGGAGCTGCCGTATCCGCCCTGCGGACCAGCAACCGGCATCTGCTCGGCGTCGCGCTGGCGGGGCAGTCGGTGCGGGGCCTGGTTCCGGTCGTACGTGGCGCTGTTCTGGTCCTGGAAGGTGTCGTCGACGCGGAACACGTTGCCGTGCCGGTCGCGGTGGACGGCCTGACCGCCCTGGAAGTGGACGCGGTTGTCGAACTGCTCGATGCGGGCGCGGAGTTCGGCACAGCGGGCGGTGGCGCGATCGAGGTCGTCACGGGCCCAGGCGAGGTCGAGGCGCAGGGCGTCGGCCGCTTCCTGAGTGGTGGCGGTGTTGAGCAACCGCCCCAGCTTCGCCTGCGTCTCGGCCGCGTACTTCTGCTCACGGAGCATCACGTCGAGCCGGTCGCTCAGGGCGTCCCGGCTGCCGGGCCGGGCGTCGAACGCGGCGAGCGCGGCGGCGTGCAGGGCACGGGCCCGCTCCTTCTCCTGGCTCGCGACACCGTGGCCGTACTCCGCGGCGAGGTCCTGGAGGAGCGCCTCCACGACGTCCCAGGGCGGTACTTCACGCCCGCTCAGACAAGCCTGCATGCCATCGGGATCGCGCTGCCAGAACACCCCGCACCAGCCGCCACCCTGGTCCAGGCGTGCCAGCATTCCGTCGAGATAGTTCGCGAACTCCCGCACCTGTCCGGGGAGTTGATCCACAGCCATGCCCCAACTCCCGCCAGACCGGAATGCTCCGATCCGTAGAAAACACCATTTGTGTTACGACGCGGCTACGGAAGCTTTTCGAGCCGGGCGCAGAGGTCTCGGAGCCTACGCCTCCCGACCGTGCGCCCGCCTGGTTGATGGGCGATCTGGCAACTCCCGGGCGGGAAGGGGGAGGACGAGCGAACTCCGGGGAGGGCGAGGGGCAGCCCCGGCGCGGCCGATCCGGCGGCGGGCCACCAGACAAGCACCGACGGATCCCGGGACGAGCATCACAGGCCGGCACGCGCCGGCCATTCCGGCACGCGCCCCCGCCAAAACGCGATCACGCTCTCCGCCTCACGCCGCCAACGGCGCGCACCTGACCACGAGTTCATCCATGGACAGCCCGAGTGCCTCGGCGAGGGCGGACACGGTGAAGAAGGCCGGCGTCGGTGCCCGGCCCGTCTCAATCTTGCGGAGGGTCTCCGCCGAGATGCCCGCGTGCGCGGCCACGTCCGTCATGCTGCGGCCACCGCGGGCCTCGCGGAGCAGCCGGCCGAGCCGTTCGCCGCGTTCGCGCTCTTCGGGGGTGAGAGGGGTGCGTACCATGCCGTCATTCTAATACCGGTATAGTAATTGGCATGGTGGAACTGAAGACGGACACGTCTATCGATGCGATGTACGAGGCGGGCCAGGTCGTGGCCCGCGCCCTCACGGCCGTGCGGGAGGCCGCCGACGTGGGCGTATCCCTCCTGGAGCTGGACGAGTTGGCGCACGACGTGCTGCGCGCGGCCGGCGCGAGTTCGCCCTTCCTCGGCTACCGCCCCGCCTTCGCGCCCACCGCGTTCCCCGCGGTCATCTGCGCCTCCGTGAACGACGCGATCGTGCACGGCATCCCGGACGGCTACCGGCTGCGCGACGGCGACCTGGTCTCGATCGACTTCGGCGCCAAGCTGGGCGGCTGGGCCGGCGACTCGGCGATCAGCTTCATCGTCGGCGAGCCGCGCCCCGCCGACGTCCGCCTGATCGACACCGCCGAGCGCGCCCTCGCGGCGGGCATCGACGCGGCCGTAGTCGGCAACCGCATCGGCGACATCGCGCACGCGATCGGCACGGTGTGCCGTACGGCGGGCTACGGCATCATGGAGGACTTCGGCGGCCACGGCATCGGCCGCCAGATGCACGAGGACCCCGGAGTCCCGAACGAGGGCCGCCCCGGCCGCGGCCTCCCCCTCCGCCACGGCATGGTCATCGCGATCGAGCCCATGCTGATCGCGAGCGGCCGGGACGACTACCACGCGGCGAAGGACGGCTGGACCCTCAAGACGAACGACGGCTCAAGAGCGGCCCACGTGGAACACACGGTGGCGATCACGGAGGCGGGCCCAAGGGTGCTGACCGAGCGCCGGTAAGGGAGGCGCCCTTCAGTGGCGCGGGGCTGTGTCGATTCGCGGCTCCGCCGCGTGGGCGCGACCAGCCACGACGCACCCGTAGACGAAATTCATCCGCAATCCTCCCAAACCCGCACATGCCGCACGCGGTGGCCCGTGCCATGGTGGATTGATGACCAGCGGCTACACAGACCCCGATGACGACCCCCTCGGCGAGTTCCTGGCCCGGTTCTTCGGCGGAGCCACGGGCGGAGTCGCCCGCCCCGATCCACGTCAGATAGACATCGGCCGCCTACTGAGCCAACCAGCCAGGGACCTCGTCCGAGGCGCGGCCCAGTACGCCGCGGAACACGGCAGCCACGACCTGGACACCCAGCACCTACTCCGCGCCGCCCTCTCCGCGGAGCCCACCCGCGGCCTTCTCACGCGGGCAGGCGCGGACCCGGATTCCCTCGCCGCAGAGATCGACGAGCGCTCAGGACCCACCCAACCCCCGGAAAGCACCTCCCTCTCCCTCACCCCGGCCGTCAAACGAGCCCTCCTGGACGCCCACGACCTGGCCAGAGCGGGCGGCACCGGATACATCGGCCCCGAACACGTCCTCGGCGCGCTCGCCGCGAACCCGGACTCCGCCGCCGGACACATCCTGAACGCGGCCCGCTACGCCCCCACAGGCCTGCCGCCCGAGGCCATGGACGGCACGCAGCCCGGCACGGACCAGCCCCGCCCCACCGGCACCCCCACCCTCGACAAGTACAGCCGCGACCTCATCGACCTGGCCCGCCACGGCCGTATCGACCCGGTGATCGGCCGCGACGAGGAGATCGAGCAGACCATCGAGGTGCTGTCCCGGCGCGGCAAGAACAACCCGGTGCTGATCGGCGACGCGGGCGTCGGCAAGACCGCGATCGTGGAGGGCCTCGCGCAGCGCATCACCGACGGCGACGTGCCGGACGTGCTGGTCGAGCGGCGAGTCGTCGCACTCGACCTCACCGGCGTCGTCGCGGGCACCCGCTTCCGGGGCGACTTCGAGGAGCGGCTGACGAACATCGTCGGCGAGATCCGCGCCCACTCGGACGAACTGATCGTGTTCATCGACGAGTTGCACACCGTGGTCGGCGCGGGCGGTGGCGGCGAGGGTGGCTCGATGGACGCCGGCAACATCCTCAAACCGGCCCTGGCCCGGGGCGAGTTGCACATCGTTGGCGCTACGACGCTGGAGGAGTACCGCCGGATCGAGAAGGACTCGGCGCTGGCCCGCAGGTTCCAGCCGATCCTGGTGCCGGAACCGACCGTCCCGGACGCGATCGAGATCCTGCGCGGGCTGCGCGACCGCTACGAGGCGCACCACCAAGTCCGGTACACCGACGAGGCGTTGGTGGCCGCCGTAGAACTCTCGGACCGCTATCTCACCGACCGTCGGCTCCCCGACAAGGCGATCGACCTCATCGACCAGGCGGGTGCGCGGGTACGGCTGCGGGCGCGCACGAAGGGCACGGACGTACGGGCCCTGGAGCGCGAGATGGAGCAGCTCGCCCGGGACAAGGACCAGGCGGCGGCCGACGAGGACTACGAGAAGGCCACCCAACTGCGGGACCGTATCGCCGAGTTGAAGGTGCGCCTGGCCGAGGCCGGCGGTGAGGACCAGGGCGACGAGGGACAGAACCTGGAGGTCACCGGTGAGGCGATCGCCGAGGTGGTGTCACGCCAGACCGGTATCCCGGTGAGCAGTCTCACGGCGGAGGAGAAGGACCGGCTGCTCGGCCTGGAGGAGCATCTGCACCGGCGGGTCGTCGGCCAGGAGGAGGCCGTGCGGGTCGTGTCGGACGCGGTGCTGCGCTCCCGCGCCGGACTGGCGAGCCCGACCGGCCGATCGGCAGTTTCCTGTTCCTGGGACCGACCGGCGTCGGCAAGACGGAACTTGCCCGCGCGCTCGCCGAGGCCCTGTTCGGCAGCGAGGACCGGATGGTCCGCCTGGACATGAGCGAGTACCAGGAACGGCACACGGTCAGCCGTCTCGTCGGTGCCCCGCCCGGCTATGTCGGCCACGAGGAGGCCGGTCAGCTCACCGAGGTCGTGCGCCGCCACCCGTACTCGCTGCTCCTGCTCGACGAGGTCGAGAAGGCGCACCCGGACGTGTTCAACATCCTGCTCCAGGTCCTGGACGACGGCCGGTTGACCGACGCGCAGGGCCGCACGGTCGACTTCACCAACACGGTGATCGTGATGACCAGCAACCTCGGCTCCGAGGCGATCACCCGGCGTGGCGCCGGTATCGGCTTCGGCCCGGGCGGCGCCGACGCGGACGAGGAGGCCCGGCGCGAGCAGATCCTGCGCCCGCTGCGCGAGCACTTCCGCCCCGAGTTCCTCAACCGCATCGACGAGATCGTCGTGTTCCGCCAGCTCACCGCCGAGCAACTCCGGCTGATCACCGGGCTGTTGCTGGAACACACCCGCCGTCTCCTGCACGCGCAGGGCATCACGGTCGCGTTCACGGACCCCGCCGTCGACTGGCTCTCCCGCCAGGGTTACCAGCCCGAGTACGGCGCCCGCCCGCTCCGCCGCACCATCCAGCGCGAGGTCGACAACCAGCTCTCCCGGCTGCTCCTCGACGGCAGGATCGCGGAGGGCGGCCGGGTGACGGTGGACGTGGAGGGCGGGCGGCTCGCGTTCACAACGGATGCGACACCGCCCGACCCCGACCGACTTGCTACGGCGCCGGGTTGACGACCGCCGCCGACCCGCCTCCACGCCGTACCTTCTCGGCGGCGGCCAACCACTCCCCGTTGGGCAGCCGTTGCACACCGGTCGCCGCGCCGATCTCCGGGTTGAGGGTGAACGAATGCCCGATGGCTTGGAGCTGGGTCTTCAAGTCGCTGTTGTAGAGCGCGGGTTCGAGCTCCGTGTTGGCGGCGTTCCGCTGGCTGGCGCGGGGCGCGGCGATCGCGTCCACGAGCGGCAGCCCGCGGTCGAGGAACTCGGTGAGGGTCTGGAGCACGGTCGTGATGATGGTCGCGCCACCGGGTGAACCGAGCGCCACGACCGGCTTGTTGTGCTTGTCGAGGACGATCGTCGGCGAGATCGACGAGCGCGGGCGCTTGCCCGGGCCTGGCAGGTTCGGGTCGTGGACGGCCGGGTTGGCCGGGGTGAAGGAGAAGTCGGTCAGCTCGTTGTTGAGCAGGAAACCCCGGCCGGGCACGGTCATCGCGCTGCCGCCGGTCTGCTCGATGGTGAGCGTGTAGGAGACGACGTTGCCCCACTTGTCGGCGACGGTGAGGTGGGTGGTGTTCTCGCCCTCGTACGTCGTCGGAGCGGCCGTTCCGGCGGCGGTGCAGGCCGTCGGGTTGCGCGGGTCGGCGGGCGCAAGCGGGCTGGTGAGCACCGCGTCGTCCTTGATGAGGCAGGCGCGCGAGTCGGCGAACTTCTGCGAGAGGAGTTCCTTCGTCGGTACGTCCTCGAAGGCGGGGTCGCCGACCCAGCGCCCCCGGTCCGCGAACGCGATCCGGCTGGCCTCGATGTAGTGGTGCAGGTACTGGACCTCGCTGGCCTTCGAAAGGTCCGTCTTCTCAAGGATGTTGAGGGCCTCGCCGACGGTCGTGCCGCCGGAGGAGGAGGGCGCGATCGAGTAGACACCGAGTCCGCGGTACGACGTCTTCGTGGGCGCCTGGAGCTTGGCGCGATAGGCCGCGAGGTCCTCGGCGGCCAGCTTGCCGGGTCGGGCGTTCCAGCCCGAACTCGTGTCCACCTTGGGGGTGTTGACCGTGGCGAGGATGTCCTTGCCGAGGTCGCCGCGGTAGATCGTGCCGATCCCCTTCTTGCCCAACTCCTTGTAGGTCTTGGCGAGTTCGGGGTTCTTGAAGGTGGAGCCGACGACAGGCAGCACGCCGCCCGGCAGGAACAGCTTGGCGGTGTCCGGGAAGTAGCGGAAGCGGGTCTCGTTGGCCGCCGTCTGGGTGCGGAAGGTGTCGTCGACCGTGAAGCCGTCGCTCGCGATCCGCTCGGCGGGCCTGAGGACCGTACCGAGCTTCCTGCTGCCCCACTTGTCGAGCGCCGTCTGCCAGGTGGCCGGCGTGCCCGGGGTGCCGACGCTGAGGCCGCTGCTGACGGCGTCGGCGAAGGCTAGGGTCTTGCCGTTCTCCACGAAGAGGTTGGAGTCGGCGGTCAGCGGCGCGGTCTCGCGGCCGTCGATGGTGTGCACCGTACGGGACTTGGCGTCGTAGTAGACAAAGTAGCCGCCTCCGCCGATACCGGAGGAGTAGGGCTCGGTGACGCCGAGCGCGGCGGCGGTGGCTACGGCCGCGTCGACCGCGTTGCCGCCCTTCTTCAGGACCTCGATGCCGGCGGCGGTGGCGTCCGCGTCGACGCTCGCGACCGCGCCGCCGTAGCCGACCGCCACCGGAACCTTCGTCGGTGTGCTGCTCGTTGCGGCCGGTGGGGCCGCGGCCCCGACCGACACGACGGCGGCCGAGACCGCCAGGACCGACAGTTTCCGTGCGACAGGGCGACGCATCCGTACCTCCAGTCAGGACCGTCCGCGCAGCGTAGCCACATTGCCATGACCCCAACAGACCACCTCGCGCCACTGTCACACGAGTGCCACACGTCGAACACCGGTACGTACCAGCCATGCTGGGCCGCTAACATGCGCGCCCATGAATGACGACGTGCGCAACATCGTTCTGGGCGTGGCCGCCGCCGGCATCAGCGCCGCGCTCGGCTGGCTCGCCCGCACCTATCTGTGGCGGCGCAAACTCCGGCGCAAGCAGGCGTTCTTCGGGCTGCCCGACAACTCCGAGTCGCTGCTCGTGGTGAACCGCGAGGCGGGCGGCCCCGAACTCACGGTGATGCGGCACGACGTGTTCGCGCTCCTCGAACTCGCCGCCCTGATCAAGGACTGCAACGCGCACGCCCAGGTCGTCGCGCACGACGCGGCCCAGCAGGGCTTCGGCGAACGCACCGAGTTCTGCGTGGGCGGCCCGGCCTCCAACCGCCGGATGGCCGCGCATCTGGCGTCCCTGCTCCCCGGCATCCGCGTCAACGTCGACCCCGATCCTGGACCGGACCGGGGCGCGTTCCAAATAGGCAGTGAGCGCTACCGACTTGAGCCCGGCAAGGGCGAGTACGTGCTCCTCGCCCGTCTCACCGCCGGTCAACTGGGCGGCGCGCGGCCGGTGTTCCTCTTCTGCGGCCAGCGCGCGATCACCAACCAGGCAGCGTCCCGCTATCTCGCCCGCAACCATGAGAAGTTGGCCCGCAAACACGGCGGCAACACCTTCGTCCTGCTGCTGAAGGTGGTCAACTCGCAGGCGTACGGCCCGGATGTGGTGGAGCTGGTCGCGGACGTCACACGGGCCGCGGAGACCCCTCTCCCCGCTCCGGCTCCACGCAGTTCGCACCGTGCCTCCTGAGGTCGCACACACGTCAACAATCTTTACTGGCACGTAACTTACTGACGGGTTACCTGAGGTAGGGAGTCCCGGTTACCGTCGGGTCACTTTGCATTGACACGTGTGAGGAGTGACCCGTGCGAAACCGTCGCCAGGCCCTGCGTACGACCGCCGCGGGCACCGTCTCCGCGACCCTGATCGCCGGAGGCGTCCTCGGGTTCGCCCCCGCGGCCCAGGCCGCCACGAACGGCGTCCGCTTCGTCGACATCACCGGCGACGGCGGCACGACGCTCGCGGCGAACGTCGTCACGCCCGCGGGCGCCGACGGCTCGCACGACTACCCGCTCCTCGTCCTGCCCACGAGCTGGGGATTCCCCCAGGTCCAGTACCTGGCCCAGGCCGAGAAGCTCGCGAACTCCGGCTATGTCGTGGTGAGTTACAACGTCCGCGGCTTCTGGCAGTCCGGCGGCGGGATAGAGGTGGCGGGCCCGAAGGACGTGGCCGACGCGTCCAAGGTGATCGACTGGGCGCTCGCCAACACCCCGTCCGACGCGGGCCACATCGGGATGGCAGGCGTGTCGTACGGCGCCGGCATCAGTCTCCTCGCGGCCGCACACGACAAGCGGATCAAGGCAGTTGCCTCACTGAGCGGCTGGGCGGACCTGATCGACTCGATCTACTCGGGCCGCACCGAACACTCCCAGGCGACCGCCCTACTGGACGGCGTGGGCCTCGTCACCGGCCGCCCGAGCGCGGAGACGAGCCAGGTGTTCAAGGACTTCTTCGCCTCCGACCTGTCCAAGGAACAGGAGTTGATCGACTGGGGCAAGGAGCGTTCCGCCGCGACCTACGTCGACCAGATCAACAAGAACGGCGCGGCGATCATGCTCGCCAACGCCTGGGGCGACACCATCTTCCCGCCCAACCAAATCGCCGACTTCTACGGGAAGTTGAGCGTCCCCAAGCGGCTCGAACTCCGCCCCGGCGACCACGCCACCGCCGAGCTGACCGGACTGTTCGGGCTGCCCAACGACGTGTGGACGGACACCGAGCGCTGGTTCGACCACTACCTCAAGGGCGCGGACAACGGCATCAACCGCGAGGACCCCCTGGAGCTCAAGTCCCGTTCCGCGGGCGGCTACGAGGGCTATCCGGACTGGAAGTCGGTCGGCGCGACCCGGAAGAAGATCGACCTCGCGGGCACGACCACCATCCACACCAACGTCGACTCGGGCGCCGACGGCGGGATCGTCTTCCTGTCCAGCATCCTCGACCAGGTCGCCCAGGTGCCCCCGGTCGCGTACGTCCCGCTGCTCCCGCGCCGTTGGGCCGCCGTATGGCAGTCGGGGAAGTACGCGAGCGCCCAACAGGTGCGTGGGACCGTCAAGTTGCACACCACGGTCACGGACACCAAGGAGAGCGGCACCCTCGTCGCGTACCTCTACGACGTGGGCCCGCTCGGCCTCGGCAAGCTGGTCAGCAACGCGCCGTACACCTGGCACGGGCAGCAGCCCGGCCAGCCGTTCGGTGTGGACCTGGAGTTGTTCTCCACGGCCTACGACGTCCCGGCAGGGCATCATCTCGCCCTGGTCGTCGACACGGTCGACCCGCTCTACATCGAGCACAACCCGACCGGCGCGCAGCTGACCTTCTCCTCGCCCGCGAACGACCCGTCGTACGTGTCGATCCCGCTGCGCGAGCAGTGATCTCCGGCTGCTGCCGGACGGGCAAGTGCCCTCTCGACTACTGCACCCGCGGCAGCAGCGTCCCTGGTTCGGCCGGGGCCATGTCCACGGCCCCGGTCTTGGGACTGCGCTGCTCCCGGCGGGACACCCATCCGGCGAACCAGGAGAGCAGCATGCACATCCCGATGTAGATCGGCGAGATCACCATCACCACCGGGATGAACGGCAAATCGTAGTCGAGGTTCGACGCGATCAGCTTCCCGGCATGGAGAAACTCCTCATAGGTGATCAGATAGCCCAGCGAGGTGTCCTTCAGCGCGACCACCAACTGGCTGATGATCGCGGGCAGCATGGCCCGTACGGCCTGCGGCACGAGGACGTACGACATGACGTGGATCTTGCGCATGCCGAGCGCGAACGCGGCCTCCCGCTGGCCGCGTTCGACGCTGTTGACGCCGGAGCGGAAGACCTCGGCGAGCACCGAGCCGTTGTAGAGGGTGAGGCCCGCGACCAGTGCGGGCAGCGGCTGCACCTTGAGCGCCACGAAGATGAAGAAGATCATCACGAGGACGGGCATGGCGCGGAAGAACTCCACGACGACCGTGGACAGCCAGCGCACGGGCCGGTGGTCCGAGAGGCGTCCCACGGCGAGCAGGGTGCCAAGTGCCAGCGAAAGCACGGCCGCAAGGCCGAAGGCCTTGAGCGTGTTGCCGAGGCCGCGCAGCAGCAGTTCCTGGATTCCCTTGTACTCGAAGGGCATCCACTTCGTGTACGTGAACTGGTCGGTGTCGAACAGGAGATAGAGGATCCAGCCGAGCAGCGCGAGGATGACGACCGTGGACGCGATGCCGTAAAGGCGGTGCCGTTTACGGGTCTTGGGGCCGGGGACGTCGTAGAGGGCGTTGGCGGTGGTCATCGGGCGACTCCCCACTTCCTCTCCAGCACGTTGAACAGCGCGCTGATGGCGAGGGTGATGATCAGGTAGCCGACGGCGATCCAGACGAACGTCCAGACGATGTTGTAACCGAGTTCGCTCAACGTCCGGTAGGTGCCGAGGAGTTCGGTGACGCTGAACGCGCCGGCGATCGCCGAGTTCTTGGCGAGGGCGATGAGGGTGGAGCCGACCGGCGGGATCACCGAGCGGAACGCCTGCGGCAGGACGACCAGGCTCAGGCTCTGCCCGAAGGACATGCCGAGACTGCGGGCCGCCTCCCCTTGGCCCCTGGGCACGGTGTTGATGCCGGAGCGCAGTGCCTCGCAGATGAACGCCGAGGTGTAGCAGCCGAGCGCCAGGACCGCGAACACCTTGAAGGGCAGCACGAGTCCGAAGCGCGGCAGGCCGAGCAGCACCGCGAAGAACAGCAGGGTGAGCGGGGTGTTGCGCAGCACGGTCACCCACACCGTCCCGAAGACCCGCAGCGAACCGACCGGAGCGACCCGGAAGGACGCCATGAGGAAGCCGAGGACGAGCGCCAACACCGAGGCGTAGACGGTCAGTTCGACGGTGCCGAGGAAGCCGTCGCCGAAGGTCGAGAAGTTGTCTGTCAGTACGTTCACGTCTGCCTCCCTCAGCTCGCCGGATAGCGGTCGATCGCGGGCGGGGTGGGCGCGGGCACTCCGGACAGGCCGAGCGTCGCCTCGTACGCCTTCTTCCAGTCGCCGTTCTTCTCACGGGCCTCCAACGCGTCGTCGAGGGCGAACCGCAGGGCGTTGTCGCCGTGCGGGACTCCGATGCCGTACGGCTCCTTCGAGAAGGGCTTGCCGACGACCTTGAGCTGGTCGGGGACCTTCGCCGCGTAGCCGATGAGGATCGCGTCGTCGGTGGTGACGGCGTCGACCTGATAGGTGAGCAGGTTGTCGACACAGACCGAGTACGTGTCGTAGGCGACGAGTTGGGCCTTCGGATAGTCGTCCTTGATGCGCTGGTACGGCGTGGAGCCGGCCGCCGAGCAGACGCGTTTGCCGACGAGGTCCTGCGGGCCGTGGATGTCGTGCTCGTCGGTGCGGACGAGGAGCGACTGGCCGGCCATGTAGTAGGGGCCCGCGAAGCCGACGAGTTTCTTGCGCATGTCGTTGATGGTGTAGGTGCCGACGTAGTAGTCGATCTGGCCGTTCTGCAGGGCGGTTTCGCGGTTGGCGGAGGCGATCGTCCTGAAGTGGATCGTCTTCGGCGCGAAGCCGAGGGAGGCCGACATCATCTTGGCGATCTCGATGTCGAAGCCGGAGTAGGTGCCCGTCGCCGGGTCCTTCTCGCCGAGGTAGGGCTGGTCCTCCTTGGCGCCTACATTGAAGTAGCCGCGCTTCTTCGCCCGCTTCCAGGTCTTGGACCCGGGCAGCTGAAAACCTTGCGCCACTTGGTAGTTGGGGAGTTTCTCGGCGGCCGGACCCTTGACGGGCGGGCTGCCCTCCTTGCCGCAGGCGCTCGCGCACAGCACGGCGAGCACGGCGACGGCGAGGGACGCACGGGTGGTACGGGACATGGATCGCACTCCCCCGCTCAGTGCTTGAGGATCTTGGACAGGAAGTCCTTGGCCCGGTCGCTGCGCGGGTTGGTGAAGAACTCCTCGGGGGTGCGGTCCTCGACGATGCGGCCGTCGGCCATGAACACGACGCGGTTGGCGGCGGAGCGGGCGAAGCCCATCTCGTGGGTGACGACGACCATCGTCATGCCGTCGTGGGCGAGTTGGCGCATGACCTCAAGGACCTCGTTGATCATCTCCGGGTCGAGGGCCGAGGTCGGCTCGTCGAAGAGGAGCGCCTTGGGTTCCATGGCGAGAGCGCGGGCGATGGCCACGCGCTGCTGCTGGCCGCCGGAGAGCTGCGCGGGGAACTTGGGCGCCTGGGAGGCGAGTCCCACGCGGTCCAGGAGCTCCAACGACCGCTTGTCGGCGTCCTCGCGCTTGCGCTTGCGGACCTTCACCTGGGCCAGCGAGACGTTCTGCAGGACCGTCTTGTGGGCGAACAGGTTGAAGGACTGGAAGACCATGCCGACCTCGGCGCGGAGCTTCGCGAGGGCCTTGCCCTCCTCGGGCAGCGGCTGCCCGTCGAGCTCGATCGTCCCGGACTCGATGGTCTCCAGCCGGTTGATCGCCCGGCACAGCGTCGACTTTCCCGACCCCGACGGGCCGATGACCACGACCACCTCCCCCTTGCCGACGGTGAGGTTGATGTCCTGGAGGACATGCAGCTCCCCGTAGTACTTGTTGACGTCACGCAGTTCGATCAACGGATCGACGGCCATGCCCAGCCCTACTCACTCTCAGCTGTGTCGTGGTCGCCGCAAACTATCGACACAAGAGTGGAGTTAAGGCACGACACGCACTTTTCGGGCATTAGCCGTATTTACGCCGCTCTTACTCTTCGGCGACTTCCGCGTACAGCTGCGAGAGCTCCGGCACACCGCTGGCGGCCCACTCATGACCGGAGGCCACGACGTCGAACTCGCGCCCGGAGTCGAGCCGTACGACGGGCTGGCCGTTCGGCCAGATCGCCCAGGCGGCGCCCGGGACCGTGCGCACGATCACCGTCCCGAGATACAGACCGGCGTCGTTGCCGAGCCAGGACAAGGTCTCCTCGTCGTCCCGCCAGCGGGGCACCAGTTGGTCGAGCGCCTCCAACGAGCCGACAGAGTCGTCGAGTTGGACGCCCTCCCGGGCCGCGTGGGTGCGGAGCAGTTCACACTCGGACAGCGGTTCGGCGATGCCCTCGGGGTCGTGCGCGGCATGCTTCTCGCCCCGGTTGCCCAGGAAAGGGATGTTCATACTCCCAGCGTGACATTCGCACCGCCTTACGCACCACAGGGCGTCGCGGGTGGCGTGTCAGCCCCCGGCCCCAGAGGGGGAACCCCCCTCTGCCGAGGGCGGGTTGGCCGGATGGTGGGCGCGATGCCCGCTTCGTACGGTCGCAGTATGAATCGGACAGGCAAGTTGATGCTGCTGTCGTCGGTGACCGTCGCCCTGGTGGTGAGCGGTTCGGTGTCCGCGGGTGCCGTGGTGGCGGGGGCCGTTCCGGCCGCGTCCGTGCATGGAACGCCCGATACGGCGCGGGGGCGGCTGGTGTCGGTGGTGCGTCTGCGGACGCTGTCCGCGCCGCAGGTGGCCACCGAGTTGAGGAGCGACGAGGACGGGGCCTGGGACACCGGGGCCGTGCGCTACGGCGTCGACACCTACCGGGTGGTGTACCGCACGGTGGATCCGAAGGGCCGGCCCACCACCGCCAGCGGGCTGCTGGCGTTCCCGCGCAATGGTGAACGGCGGCTGCGCACCGTCTCGTTCACGCACGGCACCGAACTCTTCAAGGGTGACGTCGCCTCGGTGTCGTCCGAAGTGTGGAGCCAGGCACCCGCCCTGACCTACGCGTCGGCGGGCTTCGCCGTCGTCCTCCCGGACTACCTGGGCCTGGGCCTCGGCCCCGGACGGCAGCAGTGGATGGACGTGCCCTCCGAGACGACCACCGCACTGGACCTGCTGCGGGCCGCGGACTCCTACGCGCCCACGACCGGGCGGCAGTTGGGGCGGAACGTGCTCATCACCGGCTTCTCGCAAGGGGCTTCGGCGGCGCTCGGACTGGCCCGGGCCCTGCAGGAGGGGGCCGATCCCCGCTTCCGGGCGGCGGCGCTGGCACCGGTCAGCGGCGCGTACGCCTTCCGGGACGTAGCGTTGCCCGCCCTGCTGGACGGGCGCGCGGACCCCAAGGACGGCGTCATCTACACCGCGCTGGCCCTCGTCTCCTTCAACCGGCTCCATCACGTCTACGACAGCCCCGGCGAGGTCTTCCGGGCGCCGTACTCCCGCACGATCGAGGGCCTGTTGGACGGCACGCACACAGGGCAGGAGGTCGTGGCGCGGACACCGGACGCCGTGGACGAGTTGCTCACGGCGCACGGGCGGGCGCTGCTCGCGTACCCGACGGGCGGGCTGGCCGCCGCGCTGCGCGTCACCGACGGGGTGTGCACGGGCTGGACGCCCCAGGCTCCGGTGCGGCTGTACTACGCCGAGGGCGACGAGCAGGCCGTGAACGGGAACAGCGAGCACTGCCAGGCGTCGTTCCGCGCCAGAGGTGTCGAGGCGCCGCTGGTCGACCTCGGCACTCCGGACTACGGCGGCTCCCGCCACCTGGGCTCCCAGCGGGCGGCGACGGCGGCCGTCGTGCGATGGTTCGCGTCCCTGAGCTGAGCGGTGGGCCGGTGCCTTGAGGGTGTCTCGGAGGTGCTTCGGGTCAGACGTCCAGGTCGACGACCACGGGCGCGTGGTCCGAGGCGCCCTTGCCCTTGCGCTCCTCGCGGTCGACGTAGGAGTCGGTGACGGCCTTCGCGAACGGTTCGTTGCCGTAGACCAGGTCGATGCGCATGCCGCGGTTCTTCGGGAAGGCGAGCTGGCGGTAGTCCCAATAGGTGTACGGGTGGTCGTACTTGAGGGGGCGCGGGACCACGTCGGACAGGCCCGCGTCGCGCAGGGCGGTGAGGGCGGCGCGCTCGGCGGGGGTGACGTGGGTGAGGCCCTCGAAGGCGGCCACGTCGAAGACGTCGTCGTCCGTGGGCGCCACGTTGTAGTCGCCGAGCACCGCGAACGGGCGGCTGCCCTGCGCGTCGTCGGCGACGGCCGCCCTGAGGGCCTCGAACCACTGGAGCTTGTACGCGTAGTGGGGGTGGTCCACCTCGCGGCCGTTCGGCACGTACACCGACCAGACGCGGACCGGGCCGCAGGTCGCCGCGACGGCGCGGGGCTCCTGGACGCCGTCGTAACCGGGGTCCCCGGGAAGGCCCTTGACCACGTCGTCGAGCCCGACCCGGGAGAGCACCGCCACGCCGTTCCACCGCCCGGTCGCGTTGACCGCCGCCTCGTAGCCCGCCTCGCGCAGCGCGTCGAACGGGAACTGCGCCTCGGCCAGCTTGGCCTCCTGGAGGCACAGCACGTCGGTGCCGCTGCTCTCCAGCCAGGCCAGGAGCCTCGGCAGACGGGCGGTGATCGAGTTCACGTTCCAGGTCGCGATGCGCATGCCCCACAACCTACCGGGCGGGTCTGACACTCACAGGTCCGCCGCCTCACCGGGCGCCAGCCGCAGGTGCTCCGCGCCGCCGAGCGCGCCGATCTGCATGTCGTAGATCGGGCGGGCGAGGTCGGTGAGCAGGGCGTCGTGGATGTCGTAGGCGCGCTGCGGCTTGACCTCGCGGACGTAGTCGATGACCTCGGAGATCTTGCTCCAGGGGGCCATGACCGGGAGCATCAGCGTCTCGACGGTGTGGTCGGGGACGGTGAGGGCGTCGCCGGGGTGGAAGACGCGGCCGCCGTCGACGAGGAAGCCGATGTTGGTGATGCGCGGGATGTCCGGGTGGATCACGGCGTGCAGTTCGCCGTGCACCTGGACATCGAAGCCCGCCGCCGTGAAGGTGTCGCCGTGGCCGACCGTGTGCACGCGGCCCGGGAACGCGGCGGAGAGCTGGTCCGCGACCGATTTCAGCGTCCAGATCTCGGCCGCCGGGTTGGCCTCCAGGCCGGCCCGCAGCCGGTCCTCGTTGAAGTGGTCGAGGTGCTCGTGGGTGACCAGGATGGCGTCCGCGCCGACCGCGGCGTCCTCCTCGTTGAAGATGCCCGGGTCGATGACGAGCGACCGGCCGTCCTTCTCCAGACGGATGCAGGCGTGCGAATTCTTCGTCAGCTTCATAGGTCCATCCTGCCGCGCCGGAACGGCGGACGGGCGGGTGAGGCTGGTGCTTTCGGTGCCCGTCTGAAGATCACTCCGTGGGGTCACTCGGCGGGGTCACTCGGTGGGGTCACTCGGTTGGGGTCGTCTCCTCGCGGATGACCTGCTGGGCGACCTTGAAGGCGCTGTTCGCCGCCGGTACCCCGCAGTACACGGCCGCCTGCATCAGCACTTCCTTGATCTCGGCCGGGGTGAGGCCGTTGCGCAGCGCCGCCCGGGTGTGGAAGGCCAGCTCGTCCAGGTGGCCGCCCGCGACCAGCGCGGTGAGGGTGACACAGCTGCGCGAGCGCCGGTCGAGGCCGGGCCGGTCCCAGATCTCGCCCCAGGCATAGCGGGTGATGAAGTCCTGGAAGTCCCCGGAGAACTCGTCCGCCTGCGCCAGCGCCCGGTCGACATGCGCGTCGCCGAGCACCTCACGGCGGACCTTGATCCCCGCGTCGTAGGGATCCGGACGGCCCATGACCTGCGGCGGTGCGGGGGGCGGCGGCGCGATCTCGGCGATGGGCACGAGCTGCGGCGGCGGGGCGAGGACCGGTTTGACCGGGGTCGCCGCGATGGCGAACTGCCCGGTCGAGTGCTCGTAGGCGGGCTGCCAGGCGGTGGAGAAGTGCCGGACGAGGAGGTCCGTGACGGCGGCGGGCTGCTCGACCGGGACCAGGTGCGAGGCGCCGGGTACGACGGCGAGGCGGGCGTCCGGGATGCCGGCGACCAGCGTGCGGGCCTCGGCGGGGCCGGTGACCTGGTCGTCGGAGCCGACGAGGACGAGGGTCGGCACGCCGATGCGGGCGAGTTCGGACCGCACCTCGAACGCGGCCAGCGCCTCGCACGCGGCGATGTAGCAGCCGGGGTCGGTGGTGCGCACCATCTGGACGGCCCACTCGGTGATCGCGGGCTGCGACGCGGCGAACCCGCTGGTGAACCAGCGGTCGGGCGAGGTGCGGGCGATGGGGTCGAGCCCGTTCGTACGTACGATCACACCGCGCTGGCGGAACTCGTCCGCCGTGCCGAAGCGGGGCGAGGCGGCGATAAGCGCCAGCGAGGCCACGCGCTCCGGGTGGCGCAGGACCAGTTCGAGGCCGACAGCGCCGCCGAGCGCGCAGCCCGCGTAGCCGAAGCGCTGGACGCCGAGGGAGTCGAGCGTGGCCAGCAGCCGGTCGGCCAGGTCGGCGACCGAACCGGTCGGGTGCGCGGGCGAGCCGCCGTGGCCCGGCAGGTCGAACCGGAAGACCCGCCACTGCTTCATCAGCTCGGGCACCTGGCGATCCCACATGTGCCACGTCGTCCCGAGGGACGGGCCCAGGATGAGAACGGGCGCGTCTTCGGGGCCGTCGAAGCGGTACTGGAGGGCAGGGGTCTTCAAGTCGCTCACCGCTCCAACGTAACCGCCGTTTCTTACGGTCCGACTGTGGGGCCCCCGGTCTCCCCACTCGGCTCCCACACATCAGTGGGGAACCCTCACATCGCCTTCACCGGACAGGGGTGGGAGCGGGAGAGTTGTGGACCGGTGCGAACGGTGACCCCGGTGGGGCTGTGTCGAAGGCCACTCCGGGGTGTTCGACGGCTCAGAGTTCGCTCGGTGCGCCCAGGCCCGTGAGTGCGCCGACCGGGTCGAGGTCGGGGGTGCCTCTGGGCCACCAGTCCTCGTCGCCCGGTTCCGATTCGTAGGCGTACCACAGGCCGTCGCGGCCCAGGCGGAGTTGGACGTGACCGTGGGGGTGGGTGAGGTGGTTGTGCCAGGGGCGGAAGGCCGGGAGGTCGGCGGCGAGGAGGAGGGGGCGGGCCCGGTCGAAGCGGCCGGCCGGCGGGTCCCAGGGTTCTTCGAGCACCGCGAGCCCTTCGATGCCGCCCTGCCGCCAGGCGGCGACCGCGCGCGCCAGCTCGGCCGTGGTGCGTCCGGTGGCCTTGGCGAGGGAGGCGTAGAGGGAGCGGGTGGTGACGGTCAGCCCCGATCCGGGGCGCGCCGCGGCGAGGCGCACCGCGTCCTGCCACAGCGTCAGGCCCCCCACCGGGTCCCGGCCGGTGCTGAGCAGCGCGTGCGCGCGGGCGGCGGCGTCGGTCGCCAACTGGTCGAGCGCGAAGGGGTCCGGGCCGCCGGGCGCAGCCGGGTACACGGGAGGCTGCTCGGGGTGCGGGGGCGTGGGCAACGGGGGTGGGAGCGGAGGAAGTCGGCGCTGCCCCTGCTCCGCGAGGACGTCCGTGGCTCTTACGCCGGGGAGGGGCGCCGGTTCCTGCTCCTGGGCGGCGCGGGCCGCACGGGCCGCGTTACGGCGGGACAGGGCGTCGAGCAGCGGGCGTTCGCCCCGGCCGCGGAGGAGGAGCAGGACGAAGGGGTCGGCGTCGAGGAGGCGAGCGGTCTGGTAGCAGAGCGCGGCGGCGTGCTTGCAGGGGTGACCGGAGTCGGGGCAACTGCACTGCGGGGCGAGGTCGCCGGGCCCCGGCAGCAACGAAACCCCGCACTCCGCAAGGGACTTGGGCATCTCCTTGTCGAGCAGCGCGGCGATGTGCCCGGGCCGGTCCGCGGCGGCGTCGAGGAACCGCTCCCAGTCGGCGTCGTCCAGCGTCCGCAACCGCACCTGCACGCGGTACGGCCGCGCGCGGCTGCCCTGCACGTACCCGAGCACGAGCCCCGGCGTCACGGTGATCGCGTCGACGTGCCCCTTCTCCGCGTAGTTCCGCCCCCGCAGCAGCCGCTTGGGATCCAGGGCGCCTTCCTCCAACGCGGTGACCCATGCGTTGCCCCACCAGGTGTCGGCGAAGCGGGTGTTGGCGGCTCCGCCGCCGTCTCCGTCTCTGTCTCTGTCTCTGTCTCTGTCCGAGGGGCGGGGTGAGAAGGCGGGGAAGGTACGGCGGAGGTCGCTGTCGCGGGAGGGGGAGGCCATGGTGGTGGGGGTTCGGGGAAGTGCGGGGGTGGGGTCGGGGTCAGGGGCGGGAAGGGGGGTGGAGTCTGGGACAGAGGTCGGGTCGATGGGGGCCGGCTCGGGTGCGGCGGCCGACGAGGGTGACGGGTGTTCGGTCCGGTCGGGTGTGCGTGCTGACGTTCCGGATGCGCGGGCGGACGTCGAGGTGACTGTCTCGGGGTGCGAACTTTCCGGTGTCGAGCGGTCGTTGTCCAGTGCGGTCTCGTCGGCGGGCGGTGTCTCGCCGGCCGGCAGATCCACATCGGCCGGCAACCGAAAGGCTCCCGCGAGGAAGTCCCGTAGGTCACGGGCCCCGACCTCACCGGCACGCCCACGCACACCGCTTCGCCCCTCGGCCCTGGAACCGCCGCTCGCCCGAGACACCGGCCGAGGTACCGGCTCCACTCCCCCGGCTCCTACGTCCTCACGAGCCTTCCGCGCCGCACCACGTGCCGCCCGCAACGCCTCACGCGCGGCATCCGCGGGCCGCGTCGAACCGCGGTCCGCGACGGTCGCCGGTTCCTGAACGGTCTCTGAGTCCTGAAGGGTGGTCGAGTTCGGAAGGCCGGCCGACTCGTCCCCCGTTGCGTCCCCGGACCGCCCTGCTCCACCGGTTTCACCAACTCCCGCGTCCGGAACGGCCGCCCCGGACCGCACCGGGTCTCGCAGCCGGTCCGCTGTTCCTTCTCCGGCGCTGCCTCCCGGGCCGCTCGCTCCCGCGTCCTGGGCCGGACCGTCACCCGACGCGTGGGCGTCTTCCCCCGAGGTGCCAGCAGCGCGCCGCTCGGCGACGGCCCGTCGCAGCGCCGCGCGTGCCGCGTCCCCCGGCCGGGCCTGGGGCTCGGACGCCTTGTCAACTGCCGTACGGTCCGCGCCCGGTGCGTGCGGAGACCCCGGTGTGCGAGAAGACTCCGGGGGCCCGGCGACTTCCGCGTCCACCGCTTGGCCCCCGCGTTCACGGGCCGCCTGCATCGCCCGCCGTACTACGTCCGCGGGGCGCTCCTCCACCGCCAAGTGCGGCTGCGCGTCCGGCATTTCATCCGCCGGGCCCTGTGACGCCTCCGCTGCCGGGTGCCGCTGCGACTCAGCTGATTCGCCCGGCAGGCCCCGCAGCCTCTCCGCCGCCAAGTGCCGCTCCACGTCCGCCACTTCTGCCGCCGACGCTTCGGACGCCTGGCCCCGTGCCCCCTTCATCGCCAGGCCCCGCAGCACCTCGGCCATGTCTTCCGCAAGGCCCCGCGGCCCCTCCACCGCCAAGTGCGGCTCCGCCTCCGGCGTTTCATCCGCCGAGCCCCGCAGCACCTCCGGCGCTCCTCCCGCCGACGCCACGTCCGACCCCCGCTCGTCCTCCAACTCCGGCGTCACCTCGGCCCCCTCCGCGGCCTCAGCCCCCCGACGACGCTCCTCGGCACCGTGAACCGCCCCCTCGCCCCGCCCCACACCCCCCGTCACCCCGGCCTCCGCAACGACACCAGGTCGGACAGGTCCCGGTCCGACAGCTCGGTCAACGACGACTCTCCGGAGCCGAGGATCGCGTCCGCCAGCGCCCGCTTGGCTTCGAGCATTTCGGCGATGCGGTCCTCGACCGTGCCCTCGGTGATGAGGCGGTGGACCTGGACGGGCTGGGTCTGGCCGATGCGGTAGGCGCGGTCGGTGGCCTGTTCCTCGACGGCCGGGTTCCACCAGCGGTCGAAGTGGACGACGTGGCCCGCCCGGGTGAGGTTGAGGCCGGTGCCCGCCGCCTTCAGGGAGAGGATCAGGACCGGGGTCGTGCCCGCCTGGAAGCGGTCCACCATGCGCTCCCGCTCCGGGACCGGTGTGCCGCCGTGGAGCAGTTCGACCGGGATCGCGCGGGCCGACAGGTGGGCGGTGATGAGGCGGGCCATGCCGACGTACTGGGTGAAGACGATCGCGGAGCCGTCCTCGGACAGCAGCGTGTCCAACAGCTCGTCCAGCAGGGCGAGTTTGCCGGAGCGGGCGGTGAGGCGGTCTCCGGTGGCCTGGGCTGCCGCGTGGTCCTCCTTCAGGTACAGCGCCGGGTGGTCGCAGATCTGTTTGAGGGAGGTGAGGAGCTTCAGGACGAGGCCGCGGCGGGCGATGCCCTCCGTCGTCTCGATGGCCAGCATCGACTCCCGTACCACCGCCTCGTACAGCGAGGCCTGTTCGCGGGTGAGCGGGACCGGGTGGTCCGTCTCCGTCTTCGGCGGCAGTTCGGGGACGATGCCCGGGTCGGACTTCTTGCGGCGTAGCAGGAACGGCCGGACCAGGCGGGCGAGCCGGGTCACGGCCTCCTCGTCCTCGCCGTTCTCCACCGCGCGCGCGTGCCGGGCGCGGAAGGACTTCAGGGGGCCGAGGAGTCCGGGGGTCGTCCAGTCCAGCAGGGCCCAGAGTTCGGAGAGGTTGTTCTCGACCGGGGTGCCGGTCAGGGCCACGCGCGCGGGGGTCGGGATCGTGCGCAGGGCCTTCGCGGTCGCCGAGTACGGGTTCTTGACGTGCTGTGCCTCGTCCGCGACAACCATGCCCCACGGCTGTTGGGCGAGGGTGGGTGCCGCCGAGCGCATCGTGCCGTACGTCGTGAGGACGAAGCCGCCGGTCAGGTCCTCCAGGGTGCGGTCCGTGCCGTGGAAACGGCGGACGGGGACTCCGGGGGCGAAGCGGATGATCTCCCGCTGCCAGTTGCCCAGGAGTGAGGCGGGGCAGACCACGAGGGTGGGGGCGTGGTGTGCCCGGCGCAGGTGGAGGGCGATGAGGGTGATCGTCTTGCCGAGGCCCATGTCGTCGGCCAGGCAGCCGCCCAGGCCGAGGGAGGTCATGAGGTCGAGCCAGGCCAGGCCCCGGAGTTGGTAGTCCCGGAGGGTGGCGTCCAGACCCTGGGGTGGCTCGGCGGGGTGGATGCCTGCCGTCAAGCGGTCGCGCAGGGTGGCCAACGCGCCGACCGGGACGGCCTCCACCGTCTCACCGTCGACCTCCGCGGTGCCGGTGAGCGCGACGGACAGCGCGTCCACCGGGTCGAGCAGGCCCAGTTCGCGTTTGCGGGCCTTGCGGACGAGGGCCGGGTCGACCAGGACCCACTGGTCCCGCAGCCGTACGACCGGGCGGTGGGCCTCGGCCAGCAGGTCCATCTCGGCCTCGGTGAGCGGGTCGCCGCCGAGCGCCAACTGCCAGCGGAACTGGAGCAGTTCCTCGCTCTCGAAGAAGCCGGTGCCGTCGGTCGCGGAGCCCGGCGCCGACCGCACCACAGCCGCCGCCGTCAGGTCCTGGGCCAGGTCCCGGGGCCAGTGGACGGCGACCCCGGCCGCCGCGAGCCGCGTGGCCGCCATGCCGAGCAGGTCGCCCAACTCCTCCTCGGACAGGGCCAGTACGTCGGGCACGTCCAGCTCGGAGAGACGGTCCAGCGGGGGCCAGACACGCGCGGCCCGGCGTACCGCCAGCGCGGCGTCCACGCGTGCGCGAGGGCCGAAGGCGGTGTCCGCCGTGCCCGCCCACAGGGCCGCCGCGTCGACCACGAGGGTCGGGTCGGCGAGGCTGTGGACCTGGACGATCGCCGCGCCCGCGCTGCGCACCCGACCGCCGTCGTCGTCGAACAGGTCGTACGCCGCCAGGTCCAGGCGGAGCGAGATCCGCACGCCCGCGTCCATGCCGGCGGCGACCTCAGCGGCCCAGTCCTGGGCGTCGCGCAGGCGCTGCGGCGGGCGCGCCGCGAAGGGCATCCCGGAGGTGTACGGCGCCGCCGGGGTGCGGGGCAGGGTGTCCGCGACCGCGTCCAGGAAGGACCGCATCAGCGCTTCCGGCTCGGGCAGCCGCAGCGGGCCCGGGCCGGGCAGCGGGACCGCGTGGCCCTCGTACGGAAGGGCCGCCGCCACCGCGCGGACGTGCGCGATGTCCTCCGGCTCCAGCGGGCCCGCACGCCACGCGTCGTGGCCCGTCGCCGTGAGGCCGGGGAGCAGCCGACCCCTGGCCGCGAGCCGTAGCGCGTGCAGGGCGGCGGCGCCCCAGCAGGCCGTCGCGGGATGGGCGGCGGGGTCGCGGCGGGCGCGCACGAGCAGCGGCAGGGCCGCTTCGATCGGCAGGGTCAGTGCGGGGGCGGACCTGCGGCGGACTACGGTGCCCTGTCGTCGTACGACGGTCAACTCGGTCTGTTCCACGCCCACTTCCGCTTCAGGGAGTGCGCGCTCGCCGTCGGGGTCCCAGAAGGCGATGCGGCCCTCGCGCGGGACGACGGGGGACGGCAGGAAGACCGCGGCCAGTCGTACGGAGATCTGCTCCGTCGGCTCCGTGTCCGTCATACGTCCTGTCACCTCCCGCCCGTCAGTCGTGTCAGCTGTCTTCGACTCTACGGGCGGGGTCTGACAATCGGCCCCGGCGACCGGCCGGGGCCACCTGCTAGGGAACCGTGCGGGAGACGACGTAGACCATGGGGAGCTTGGGGTCGGACAGGTTCACCACGATGTCCTGGGTGGGGGCCGGGTCCTTCTGTTTGTTGACGACGCCCCACCAGGGGCCGGGGCGGGTGAACTTCCAGCCGGTGATCTTCTGGTCGCGGGCGCTGATGGTGATGTCCTTCTTCTTCAGCGTGCCCCGGTCGACGTTTATCCCGGCGAGGAAGGTGTCCAGGCCCGCGTCGGTGGTCTCGAACTGGACGTAGAGGCGGCTGGTCTTCCAGTTGTTGGTCTCGTAGAAGGCGACCTTCTCCGCCGGGTGCGGGACCGGTACCTGGTAGAGGCGCCGCTGGACCTTCGAGGGCCAGCCCACGGTGAGCCCGGTCGCCGAGTACTTGTACTCCTTGTCCTTGCCGCTGTTGCGGCTCTGGTTGGCGGAGATCGCCAGATAGACGGCCGGGACGCCGATGAGCAGCACGATGATGAGCAGGGTGATCGCCCGGCGGCGGGCCTTGTGGCGGGGGTCCTCGGGTGGTCGGGGCGGCTCGTCCCGGGGTACAGCCTGGCGGGGCAGCGATGCGGTCATGCCGTGTCCTGGCTGCCTCGGCGGAACTCCGCGAACCGCTCGTAGCGTTCGTACCGCTCGACCCGGCGGCGCTTGGCGCGGCGGAAGCGGCGGGCGACCAGCCGGGCGAGGTCGGCGGCGCCGACCATGCCGGCCTCGGGGCCGAGCTGGGCGCGCACTATGCGGGCCTCGGGGCGGTAGCCGCGGCCGGTGAGCTGGCGCTTGAACGCGTCCCGCGCGGGGCCGATCAGCAGGTCGTCGGCGGCCGAGACACCGCCGCCGATCACGAAGCAGGACGGGTCGAGGGCGGCGGCGAGGTTGGCGATGCCGACGCCGAGCCACTGGCCGATGTCCTGGAGCAGCTCGATGCACATCGCGTCGCCCTCGCGGGCCAGCTCGGTGATCATCGGGCCGGTGATGTCACCGATCTGTCCCTTGACGTGCTCGATGATCCCGTAGGCCACCGGCGAGTCGGCGAGGGCCAGCTCCTTGGCCTCCCTGACCAGCGCGTTGCCCGAGCTGTACTGCTCCCAGCAGCCGCGGTTGCCGCACGCGCAGCGGTGGCCGCCGGGCACGACCTGCATATGGCCGAACTCGCCGGCGACGCCGTACTTGCCGCGCTTGACCTGGCCGTCCTCCAGGATCGCGCCGCCGATGCCGGTGCCGAGCGTGATCATGACGAGGTGGTCCTCGCCGCGTCCCGCGCCGAAGCGCCACTCGGCCCAGGCGGCGGTGTTCGCGTCGTTGTCCACCAGGACCGGCACGGAGAGCCTGCTCGTGATGCGGTCCCTGAGGGGCTCGTTCCGCCACGACAGGTGGGGCGCGAACAGGACCCGGTTGCGCTCGGCGTCGACCCAGCCGGCCGCGCCGATGCCGACCGCGTGCACGTCGTGCCGGTCGGACAGGTCCAGGACCAGTTCGACGATGGTGTCCTCGACGACCTTGGGGCTCTTGGACTTGTCCGGGGTCTCCGTGCGGAGCTTCTCCAGGATGTTGCCGTCGGCGTCCACGACGCCCGCCATGACCTTGGTGCCACCGATGTCGATGCCGACCGTGGGCACGCGGGGGGCCGTCAGGTGCGAGCGGCGCTCCCTTGTGCCGACCGTCCTGAGTGCGGGGGCACGCCGGGAGCCTATGGGGGCGCTGAAGTTGCCGTAGGTGCTCATCAAGGCCCGATTCTGCCTCACCGTGACCGGGGGTGCTGTGCGGGGGCGTGAAGGGGGTTCGGATCGTTGTTCAGTGCGGGTGCGTCGTGGCTGGTCGCGCCCTGCGGCGGAGCGGCAAATCGACACAGCCCCGCACCTCTTAAGAAGGAGCGTGATGGTGAGTGCCAGCCCATTCTAATTGTCCGGACATTATGACGAACATCGCGGGTGAAACGGGTGCACTCAGGGACGCACCAGGAGCTGGAACTCGAACGAATAGCGGGTCGGGCGATACGTGTGGCTGCCGAACTCCACCGCGCGCCCCGTGTCGTCGAACGTCGTGCGTTGCATGGTGAGCAGTGGGGCGCCCTCGGGCTCGGCGAGCCGCTCGGCCTCCTCCGCCGTGGCGCCGCGGGCGCCGATGGACTGGCGGGCGCTGTGCAGGGTGATGCCGGCGGTGCGCATCATCCGGTACAGGCCGGTGGCCTCCAGCTGCGCGGTGTCCAGGTCGAGGAGGCCGAGCGGGAGGTGGTTGGACAGGTAGGCCATCGGCTCGCCGTGCGCCAGGCGCAGCCGGTCGATGCGGTGCACGTCGCTGTCCTCGGCGACACCAAGTGCCGCCGCGACCTCGGCGGAGGCCGTCACGACGGTGTTGACGAGGACCTTCGTGGCGGGGCGCTGCCCGGCCGCCTCCAGGTCGTCGAAGAGGCTGCTGAGTTCCAGCGGGCGTTTCACCTGGCTGTGCACGACCTGCGTGCCGACGCCCCGGCGGCGCACCAGGAGGCCCTTGTCGACCAGTGACTGGATGGCCTGGCGGACCGTGGGCCGGGACAGGCCGAGCCGGGCCGCCAGTTCGATCTCGTTGCCCAGCAGACTGCCGGGGGTGAGCGAGCCGTGTTCGATCGCGGCCTCCAGCTGCTGGGACAGCTGGAAGTACAACGGCACCGGGCTGCTCCGGTCCACGCTGAGTTCGAGCGGCACTGTCGGGTCCACATCTGGTTTCGGCACGGGGCCGAGCGTAGCTGTGTGAATGGTTGACGGGAAGTGATGTAGTTCGATTGTCCGGACATACGCATTGACAGCGTGGCTGGTCGGCCCCCAGTTTGTTCCCATGCGCATCGGAGTCATCGGTACGGGCCGCATCGGGACCATCCATGCCAGGACCCTCAGCCGTCATCGTGAGGTCGGTTCGCTGATCCTCACGGACGTGGACCCGGCACGGGCCCAGGAGCTGGCGAACCGGCTGGGGGAAACGGCGGCACCGAGCACGGAGGAGATCTTCAAGTGGGGCGTGGACGCCGTGGTGATCACTACGGCGACATCGGCGCACGCCGAGTTGATCGGCAGGGCGGCGCGATCCGGGCTCCCGGTGTTCTGCGAGAAGCCCATCGCGCTCGATCTGCCGGGTTCGCTGCAGGCGATCGCCGAGGTCGAGACGGCGGGAACGATCCTTCAGATGGGGTTCCAGCGCCGGTTCGACGCGGGCTACACGGGCGCCCGGGAGGCGGTGCGCTCGGGGCGGCTGGGACGGCTGCACACGGTCCGCGCGACGACCTCCGACCAGACGCCTCCCCCGGCCGCCTATCTGCCGATCTCCGGCGGGCTGTACCGGGACACCCTGATCCACGACTTCGACATGCTGCGCTGGGTGACCGGGCACGAGGTCGTCGACGTGTACGCGACCGGTTCGGACGCCGGTCCCGCGATGTTCCGCGAGGCCGGTGACATCGACACGGCCGCGGCGGTCCTCACCCTGGACGACGGCACGCTGGCCACGACGACGGCGGCGCGCCTGAACGGGGCGGGCTACGACGTCCGGATGGAGTTGGCCGGAGAACTCGACCAGGTCGTCGTCGGCCTGGACGACCGCACGCCGATCGCGTCCACCGAGCCGACCGGCCCGCCGGCCGCGACCAAGCCGTGGACCGGCTTCCTGGAGCGCTTCGGGCCCGCCTACGAGGCCGAGTTGATCGCCTTCGTGGAGGTCGTCGTCGGCCAGCGCACCAACCCGTGCGACGGCCGCGAGGCCCTGCAGGCGCTGCGGATCGCCGAGGCCTGCGAAGTGTCCAGACGCGAACACAGACCGGTCCGCCTCGCGGAGATCGCGGGCAGCTTCCCCTACAGCTGAGCCGTCGTGTCGTAGTCGGTGATACCTCCTCAGCCCCTTCAGAGGACGCTCACGTACGGACCGCCAGCACCGTCCCCTGGGCCACCGCGCAGAGGGACTCCGTGCCGTCGTCGGCGACCGCGAGGACGTCGCAGCGGACCACGGCCTGGCGGCGGCCGGCCTGGACGACCTCCGCGTGGGCGCGCAGGGTGCGGCCGGTGGCCGGGCGGACGTACTGGATGGACAGGCCGCCGGTGAGGACCGCGGGGCCGAGTGCCGTGCCGCCGGCGAAGGTGAGCGCGTTGTCGGCGGCGTAGGCGAGGACTCCGCCGTGCACGAAGCCGTTCTGCTGGCGGAGGTCCTCCCTGATGTCGATCTCCAGCGTCGCGACACCGTCCCCGAAGGCACTCAGCCGCGCGCCGATCAGCCTGCTGAACGGCTGACTCTCCAGCGCCTTCCGAGCCATGGTCAGATCGAATTCGGCGAACTCGGCGCTTGCGGTCACGAGGGCGGTCCTCCTACGGGATCCATGACTTTCACGGCAGTTACGACTGCCGCGACTTCAACGACCGCTGCGGCTACGGCAGTTGCTGCCGAGGTTGCTGCTGCTACGGCCTTCAGGGCTCCGCCGTTGCCACGGCCGCCCCGTGCAGCCGTTCTACCAGCGCATCGGCAGGGCGCGCATCCCGCGCATCAGCATGCCCGGGAGCCAGTCGCCGGGCGGGCCGTCCAGGGTGAGGGCGGGGGCGCGCTCCAGCAGGGTGCGTATCGCCGTGCGGGCTTCGAGGCGGGCCAAGGGGGCGCCGAGGCAGTAGTGGATGCCGTGGCCGAAGGCGAGGTGGCCGCGGGTGTCGCGGCGGATGTCGAAACGGTCCGGGGCGGGGAAACGGTGCCCGTCGCGGTCGGCGGCGGTCAGGCCGACCATGACCGGATCGCCCCGCTCCACCGAGGTGCCGGCGATCTCCAGGTGCTCCGCGGCGAACCGGAACGTGCCGTTCTCCACCGGGCCCTCGTAGCGCAGCATCTCCTCGATCGCGCCGTCGAGCAGGGTCAGGTCGGCGCGCAGGGCGGCGAGTTGGTCCGGGTGGGTGAGCAGGGCGTGGATGCCGCTGGTGAGGAGGTTGACGGTCGTCTCGTGGCCGGCGACGAGCAGGATGAAGGCCATGCCCCGCAGTTCCTGCGGGGAGAGCCGGTCGCCGTCCTCGGCCGTGGTGCGGATCAGGTCGCTGAGCAGGTCGTCGCTCGGGCCCGCGCACCGCTTGTCCTCGATCAGGTCGGCGAGATACTCGGCGAGCCGTACGAACGCGTCGTACTCGGTGCCCGAACTGGTGGGCGCGACCGCCTCCGTGGACAGCTTGCGGAACTCCGCGCGGTCCATCTCGGGCACGCCCAGAAGCTCGCCGATCACGGTGATCGGCAGCGGGTAGGAGAGCGACTCGACGAGGTCCGCGCGGCCGGACGGCAGCATCGCGTCGAGCAGGTCGTCGGTGATCCGCTGGACGCGCGGGCGCAGTTCCTCGACCCGGCGCATGGTGAACGTGCGGCTGATCAGCCCGCGCAGGCGGGTGTGCTGCGGCGGGTCGGCGGCCAGGAGGTACTTGCCGATCAGCTCCTCGTCGAGGAACGTCACCCCGATCTTGCCGCCGTCCTTGGCCAGCCGCGGGTCCGTGAGCGCCGAGCGCGCCTCCTCGTACCCCACGACCAGCCAGGTCACGTGGTGCGCGTCCGGCGCCGGCAGCCGTACGCGGTGCACCGGACCCGACTTCCGCAGCATGGCGTACACCCGATGCGGGTCCCGCCGGAACGCCTCGCCGAACTCCCCCAGATCGATCACTTCGGTCATGCCTGTCCCCTCCGGGTCGATCCCCCGAGATCTCCCAGTGCAGTGGGAACGGACGACGGCAGCCGCTAGTGCCCGCTCTCCCCGTCCTCTTCGAGCAGACCCGCGTCATACGCCAACAGGGCGATCTGCACACGGTTGTTGAGGTCCAGCTTGGCCAGGATGCGGGAGACGTGGGTCTTGACGGTGGCGACGCTCATGAAGAGGCCGGTGGCGATCTCGGCGTTGGCGAGGCCCTGGCCGACGGCCACGGCGACCTCGCGTTCGCGGTCCCCCAGGGCGGCGATGCGTGCACGCGCGCGTGCCCGACGGGTGTCGGTGGCGGTGCCGGCCGCGTGGTCCATCAACTGGCGGGTGACCGCGGGCGACAGCACGGGATCGCCGGCCGCGACCCGGCGTACGGCGTCGAGGATCTCGGCGGGCGGGGTGTCCTTGAGGACGAAGCCGGCGGCGCCCGCGCGGAGGGCCCGTAGCACCTGTTCGTCGGCATGGAAGGTGGTGAGGACGACGATCTGGGGCGCGTCGCCGCGGGCACGCAACCGCTCCGTCGCCGTCAGCCCGTCGACCGACGGCATACGGATGTCCATGAGGACGACGTCCGGGTGGACACGGTCGACGAGTTCCTCGACCTCACTGCCGTCGGCGGCCTCGCCGACGATCTCGATGTCGGCGGCGCCGCCCATCATGAAGGACAGCCCGGCCCGCACCAGCGGGTCGTCGTCGACAAGGAGCAGTCTGATCGCAGTCATGGGGCTACGTAACCACGGCTCCGCGGCGGGCGGTCGCGCGGTCTGCGGTGCCGGTCCGGGTGGGGCGCCCAAGGAGACGTGCGCGCGTTCTTGGGCGCCTACGCCGAGGCGGGCGGCCATGCCGTCGACACCGCGAGCGGCCACCGCGGCGGCGCGAGCGGGATGATCCTCGGGGAACGGCTCCGGGGCGGCGGGACGGCCGTGCGACCGGTGCTCCACGGCAACGCCCCGGACACCCTGGTCCGGCTGCTGTCCCGCGCCAACACGTCGGCGGAGCCTACGAGTTGACCAGGGTCCGGGTGAGCGGTGCCGGAGCGGACCGGGCCGCGCGGCGCGCACTCCCCCACCGCGCTCCCTGAGCGACCCCCATCCTCCTTGCCCAGTACGGGAGTTACCCGTGGCACCGAACGGGACTCACCCCCAGGGCAGCCACGCCCGCACCCGGAATCCGCCGCTCTCCTCCGGCCCGTGTTCCAGTCGTCCGCCCGCCAGCGTCGCCCGCTCGGTCAGGCCGATCAACCCCTGGCCGGAGCCGGGGACATGGGGCACCTCACCCTCCGGGGGCGGGTTGTGCACGGCGATCACCAGGCCGTCGCCCGGGGTGCCGGTGACCGTCACCGTGACCTCCGTGCCCGGGGCGTGTTTGCGGGCGTTGGTGAGGGCTTCCTGGGCGATGCGGTAGGCGGTGCGGCCGACCGAGGCGGGGACCGCGGCGGGGTCGGTGACCCGGTTGGCGAGGGTGACCTTCATGCCGGCCTCGCGGGACTCCGTGACCAGCGCGTCCAGGGCGCCGAGCGTGGGCTGCGGGCGGCCCGTGTCGTCGGGCTCGCCCGCGCGCAGGACGCCGATGATCTCCCGCAGGTCCTGGAGGGCCTCGTGGGCGCTCTCCCGGATGACACCGGCCGCCCGCGCGACCTCCTCGCGGGGCGCGTCCGGGCGGAACTCCAGCGCGCCCGCGTGCACGCTCAGCAGGGTCAGCCGGTGCGCGAGCACGTCGTGCATCTCGCGCGCGATGGCCTCGCGGGCGAGCCGCTGGGCCTGCTCGGCCCGCAGCTCCGCCTCCGTCTCGGCGCGCCGGGCACGGTCGCGCAGGCTCAGCATGAGCTGCCGCTTGGAGCGGACGAACATGCCCCAGCCGATGACGGTGAGGGTGAGCAGTTCGGTGAACACGACCGCGCCGGCGTACGGCAGGTCGGGGTCCGGGCGCAGCCAGAAGAACAGCGGGGCCAGGGCGAGTTGGACGCCGCCGATCCAGGCGACGTAGCGGAAGGGGCGGTGCACGGCGAGTGTGAACACGGCGACCATGGCGGCGCCGCCCGCCGTGTTCGACACGAAGCCGACGGGGATCATCGCGACCGCGAGACCGAGCGGCCAACGGCGGCGCAGCCACACCGCGCCGCAGGCGAGGACCCCGAAGAACTGGTCCACGACGGCGAGGGAGTGCGGGGTCGCGGTGTCGCTGTCGAGGGTCTGCGCGGCGGCGAGTCCGATGCCCACGGCCAGCAGGAAGCAGCAGGTGTCGACGACCCAGTCGCGTGCGGTACGGCGGGGCCGTCCGCGCCGTGCGGCGTCGGGATCGAGTTCGTGGGCAAGGGCGGACGGCAGCAGCCATCGGCGCCCCGCGAACGCCTGCGGTACCTGCGCGGTCCTGTCTCCGGTCACGGTCGACAAATCTATGCGGCACCGGGCCCGGTCACCCACCCCGTGCGGGGGAACGGCGACCAAAGTCGCGCCATCACAGACTTTCGGCGGACATGCCTCGCCCCGCGGCCCATGTTCGTGGGGGGAGCCGCGGGGCGAGGGGCGAGCAGTGGTGCAGCTGGTCGTCGACTCAGCAGTCGAAGTCGATCAGGTCGAACGTGACGTAGTGGTCCGCGGTGTAGTAGTCCTCCTGGGTCTCCTCACCGGTGATGATCCGACGCGCTCCGCGCGTAGACGAACCCGGCGTCTTGACCGTGTACTCGTGGTAGTAGCCGGTCGACTGGCTCGGCAGGATGCCTTCCTGGTTGCGGAAGACGGTGCCGTCCTGCGAGTAGGGGAAGGGGCCGTTCGACGCGATCAGGTCGAGCGTGTCGTAGGCCTGCGAGGGCAGGTCGCTGTAGCAGATGCTGCCGACCGAGCTGGCAGCGGCGTCCGCCGTGGTGGCGGAGACGGTGCCGCCCACGACGAGGGCGGACAGGAGAGCGGCTGCGGCTCCGATGCGAGTGACGCGTGGGGGGAATCTCATGGCTCCATGATGACGCGCGTAGACAGTGGCATGTCAATGACAACTCTGCAGATTTTCCCGTCAAGTCCGATGAGTTTTCCGGGAGTTAACGTGCGGCCCCGCGCCCCCACGCGGTCCCCACAAGTACGAGCACGCCGCCTGCCAGCCCGAACGCGCCGAGCCGTTCGCCGCCGAGAACAATGCCGGCCGCGGCGGCCCACAGCGGCTCGGTGCCGAGCAGCAGGCTGACACGGGAGGGGGAGGTCCGGCGTACGGCCCACATCTGTACGAAGAAGGCGAACAGGGTGCAGAACACGGACAGGAACAGCAGCCCGGCCCACTCGCGTGGCCCGAAGTCGGCGGCCGTTTCCCACGGTGTGGTGTCGGCGCCGGTCGACAGGATCGCGAACACCGCGACGGCGGTGGCGAGTTGGACGGTGGTCAGGGGCAGCGCGTCGGCGCCCTGGACCGACCTGGTGCGGGACATGGCGAGGACGTGCAGGGTGCGGGCCAGCGCCGCGAGCAGCATGAGGAGGTCACCGAGGGAGGGGCGGGAGAGGCCGGCGCCCTGGGTCAGCAGCAGCACGCCGAGCACGGAGAGGGCTGCCGCGCCGAGGAAGGCGCGGGAGGGCCGGACGCGGGTCACGGCGGCCTCGGCGAGCGGGGTGAAGATCATGGTGAGGCTGATGATCAGGCCCGCGTTGGTCGCCGAGGTGTGGACGACGCCGTAGGTCTCCAGGAGGAAGATCCCGGCGAGGATCAGCCCGAGCAGCCCCGCGCCGCGCCACTGGGCGGCCGTGAGAGCGCCCAGCGAGCGGTGGCCCACGACCGCCAGGACGGGCAGCACCAGGGCGAAGCGCAGGACCAGGACGGCGAGGACCGTGCGGGCCGTGGTGATGTCCTTGGACGCGAGATAGCTGGCGCCCCAGACCACCGCGACCAGCAGGACGGGCAGGTCGGTGAGCCAGGCCCGGCGGGACAGGGCGGTGCGCGGTACGGCGATCGAGGACATGGGGGCGGCTCTCCCGGTCTCCAGCGAAGGGGTGGAGACATCGGCGGCTGCCACACGGAACGATCACCGTACCGGCGCGGCCCCCGGCTGACTAGGCGCTTTCCGCATCGGCGTCCGCGTACGAGCCGTAGGCCGGGCGGCCCGCCAGGTCGTACGACTGGATGGAGACGCCGGTGCTGGTGATGCGCCCGCCCGTGTGCCGGAAGGCCATGGGCTCGGTGCCCTCGGGGAACAGGCGCAGGCCGCTGCCGAGCACGACCGGGAAGGTCACCAGGTGGAGCGTGTCGACGAGGCCGAGCGCGAGGAGGGACCGGACGAGGGCGCCGCTGCCGTGCACCTGGAGTTCGCCCTCGGTGCGCTCCTTGAGGTCGGTGACCTCCTTGGCGAGATCGCCACTGAGGACAGTCGTGCCGGCCCAGGAGGGGTCGGTGACGGTCGACGAGGCGACGTACTTCGGCAGCGCGTTCAGCTTGGAGGCGATCGGGTCGGCGGGGTCGGTCTTGTCCGGCCAGTACCCGGCGAAGATGTCGTACGTACGACGGCCGAGCAGATAGGCGCCGGAGCGGTCGAAGACCTCGACCACGAACCGGCCGAAGTCGTCGTCGCCGTAGACGAAACTCCAGCCGCCGTGCTCGAAGCCGCCGCGGGTGTCCTCCTCGGGGCCGCCCGGGCCCTGGTAGACGCCGTCGAGGGTGACGAAGAGAGTGGAGACGAGCTTGCCCATGTCGGGTGCCTGCTTCCTGCTGCGGGAGCGGATGGTGTCATCAGCTCAGACCCCGCGGGCCCCCGCAACTCATCGGTCCTCGCTACGGCATCTCCCGGTTTCCGCTACGGCTTCTCACCCGGCGTGGGTCGAGAACATGCCGCCCGTCGGGCCCTGCTTGTCGCCGCCCTGGGCCTTCTTCAGGGCGTTGGCGAGGCTCTCGATGGTGAGGGACTGCAGGATGACCCTGCCGTTGCCCTCCAGGGTGGCCAGGGACAGGCCCTCGCCGCCGAACACGGCGTTCATCAGGCCCTGGCGGTTGAGGCCGCCGATGCGCTGGACGCCGTACTGGACGCCCTCCTCGAAGGCGACGAGGCAGCCGGTGTCGACCTCGATGCGGCCGCCGAAGTCGGCCGGGTTCAGGTCGATGAAGTTGCCCGCGCCGGCGATGATCACCGTGCCCTGGCCGGTGAACTTCTCCAGGACGAAGCCCTCGCCGCCGCTCATGCCGGTGCGGCCGCCCTGGAAGGCGATGCCGAACTGGACGGTGGACTCGGCGGCCACGAAGGCGTCCTTCTCCGCGAACCACGCGCGCGTGCCGTCGAGCTCCAGGGCGCGCATCTCCCCGGGGAGCACGCCCGCGAAGCCGACGGTGCCCTCGCCGCCCTGGGAGGTGAAGTACTGGAACGCCAGCGACTCACCCGCGAGCGCGCGCTGGCCGACCTGCATGGCCGTCCCCATGGCCTGCCGGAGCATGCCGCCCATACCGCCACCGCCCGAGCCGCCGCCCTGTTGCTGGCCGCCGCTCGACGGTCCGCCGAGGCGGGTCTCCATGGTCACGTTCGTCGTCTTGAAGAGGAACTTGCCGGCCTCGCAGTACACGGTCTGGCCGGGGTTCAGGTTGACGACCGCCATCTGCATGGCGTTGCCGACGATCTCTTGCTGAAGGGTCACGAGGGGAGAACGCCGGAGGTGGCGGAATCAGTTCCGGCCGCGCGAGGTCGGCGTCCGTTCGCCGCCAGCACGCCTGTGCGGCGACCGCTGGGATGGGACCCATGACAACGACATACGGAACCCTGAACGGCAAGGTCGCCCTGGTCACCGGCGGCAGCCGCGGCATCGGTGCGGCGACGGCGCTGCGGCTGGCGCGGGACGGCGCGGACGTGGCCGTCACCTACGTGGACGGCAAGGAGGCGGCCGAGGACGTCGTGGGGCGGATCGAGGCGCTGGGACGGCGGGCCGTGGCCCTGCGGGCCGACTCCGCGGACGCCGCCGAGGCGGCAGGGGCGGTGGACCGTACAGCGGAGGCGCTGGGCGGGCTCGACGTGCTGGTGAACAACGTGGGGGTGGGGCTGCTCGGCCCGCTGGACGGGCTGTCCCTCGCCGACGTGGACCGGGTCCTGGCGGTGAACGTCCGCGGGGTGTTTCTGACCTCGCAGGCGGCTGCCGCGCGGATGGCGTCCGGCGGCCGGATCATCACGGTCGGCACCTGTATGACACAGCGGGTGCCGGGTCCTGGCGGAACCCTCTACGCGACGAGCAAGTCAGCGCTGATCGGGCTGACGAAGGCGCTCGCCCGTGAGCTGGGCGAACGCGGGATCACGGCGAACATCGTGCACCCGGGTCCGACGGACACCGACATGAACCCGGCGGACGGGCCGTACGCGGCGGGCCAGGCGGCCATGACGGCGTTGGGACGGTTCGGGACGGCGGACGAGGTGGCGTCGATGGTCGCGTATCTGGTGGGGGCGGACTACGTCACGGGGGCGGAGTTCGCGGTGGACGGCGGACATTCGGCCTGAGGAACGCGTGAGGCGCACCGGTGTCGTCGAGCCGGTGCGCCTCACGCGCGTGTGCGTCAGCCGCCCAGCTCCTGGTGCCTCGCCGCCAGCGTCGCCGCCCCCTGCTCCGTGAGCGAGCCGAACAGCCGCAAGCGCGAGATCCCACCATCGGGATAGATGTCCACGCGTGCGTGCGCGGCGATCGCCGGGGTCGGGAGGACGAAGCGGTGGTTCGTGTCGGGCTGGAGGCGGGTGCGCGGGAGGATCTCCGTCCAGTCGCCGGTCTCGCCGTCCCGTACCGATACCGATGCCCAGCCCGCGCTGTTGCCCTTCAGGTACGCCGTGTCGATCTCCACGGCGCGGATCTGGGACTGGGCGGCCAGGCGGTAGCTGATCCAGTCGTTGCCCTGGTCGCGGCGGCGGCGGGTTTCCCAGCCGTCGTCCATCTTGCGGGAGCGGCCGGGCTGGATGGTGTTGCTCGCGGGTGAGTAGAAGAGGTTGGAGGCGTCCTCGGCGGAGCCGCCGTTCTCCAGGGCGACCACGTCGAACGTGCCCAGCGCCGCGAGCCAGTTGGGGTCGGGGACGACCTCGCCGTAGACCCGGAGGCGCGCGATGCCCCCGTCGGGGTGCTGGTTGACGCGGAGGTGGGTGAAGCGTTGTTCGGTGGATATGGCGAAGCCGTTCGCCGCGTGGCCGCCCACCGGCGTGCGCGGGACCAAGGGCGTCCACTTCACGTCGTCGGCGAGCAGGTCCTCGGGGGACGGGGAGCCCGGGAGCGAGGTGCCCTCCACCGACACCGCCTGCGGGTAGTTGCCACGGAAGTGGGCCGTGTCGACCACGATGCCCCTGATGACTCCCGGTGCGCCCAGGCGGACAAGGGCCCAGTCGTGGTCCTCCGCCGTCGGCCAGGGGTGGTCCGCCGAGGCGCCGCGACGGCGGCGGGTCTCCCAGCCGTCCATGATCTTGCCCTTGTGGCCGAAGTGCTCGGGGTCGAACTCGGCGGGCCCGGGCACGAGGAGGTTCTCGCGCTCGGCGAAGAACTCGTCGTTGGCGGCGATGACACCGGCGCCGAGCTGCCGGTCGGCGAGGTTGGCGTACTGGGTGAAGGGGAAGTCGGCCGTGCGGTAGTCCGCGTACGGGTCACCGCCTCCGTAGGGGTTCGCGTCGCCGGTGAAACTCGGAATCGCCGTCACTGCTGTGTCTGCCTTTCAGGAGTGGGCCGCTGCGGGTGCGGGGGGGTGAATCAGGGGGTACGGACCAGGAGTTGTCCCTTCGGGTCGGTGAACTCGCCGTCCAGCACGATGCGTTCGCCACGCAGCCAGGTCGACTTCACGACGCCGCTGAGGGTCTTTCCGGCGTACGCCGTGACGCGGTTGCGGTGCTGGAGGGCCGCCGGGTCCACGGTGAACGTCTCGTCGGGGGCGAGGACCGCGAAGTCGGCGTCGCGGCCCGCCTCGATGGCGCCCTTCTGGTCAAGTCCCGCCAGCTCGGCTGTACTTGAGGACATCCAGCGGACCACGTCCGCCAGGTCGTGGCCCCGCTTGCGTGCCTCCGTCCACACTGCCGCGAGGCTCAACTGGAGGCCGGAGATGCCGCCCCACGCGGTGGCGAAGTCGTCGGTCTTCAGGTCGGCCGTCGATGGGGAGTGGTCCGTGACGACGCAGTCGATCGTGCCGTCGGCCAGCGCCTGCCACAGCAGGTCCTGGTTGGCGGACTCACGGATCGGCGGGCAGCACTTGAACTCGCTTGCGCCGTCCGGGACTTCCTCCGCCGTGAGGGTCAAGTAGTGGGGGCACGTCTCCACCGTGATGCGGACGCCCTCGGCCTTGGCGGCGGCGATGAGTGGGAGCGCGTCGGACGAGGACAGGTGCAGGACGTGTACGCGCGCGTTGAGGCGCTTCGCCTGCGCGATCAGCCCCGCGATGGCCGTGTCCTCGGCGTCGCGCGGGCGGCTCGCGAGGAAATCGGCGTACTTGGGGCCGCCCTGCTGCGGGGCCGCTTCGAGGTGATGCGGGTCCTCCGCGTGCACGATGAGCAGGCCGTCGAAACCGGCGATCTCGGCCAGGGACAGGGCGAGTTGGTCCTGGTCCAGGTGCGGGAACTCGTCCACGCCGGACGGGGACAGGAACGCCTTGAAGCCGAAGACGCCGGCGTCGTGCAGCGGGCGCAGGTCCTTGACGTTGTCGGGCAGGGCGCCGCCCCAGAAACCGACGTCCATGTGGGCCTTCTCCGCGGCGACTTGCTGCTTCGTACGGAGGTTGTCGACCGTCGTCGTCGGCGGGAGGGAGTTGAGCGGCATGTCGATCAGGGTGGTGATGCCGCCGGCCGCCGCCGCGCGCGTGGCGGTCCAGAAGCCCTCCCAGTGGGTGCGGCCGGGGTCGTTCACATGCACATGGGTGTCGACCAGACCGGGCAGCAGGACGTCGTCGCCGAAGTCCTCGAACCGTGCCCCGGGCGGGACTTGGGCGTCGTACGGGAGGACGGCCGTGATCTTTCCCCCGGCGACCGCGACCGCCGCCGCGCGTGTCCCCTCGGGAGTGATGACACGTGTGGAGCGCACCACCAGTTCAGCGTCGGACACCCGGACCCCTCTCTCTGCCGCCGTCGTCACTTCCGTTACTTCCGGGAAACGGGATTTACTTCCACGTAACGGAATTCAACGTTCTGTTGAAGGAGTCTTCACTCCCGCTCCCGTACCGTCAAGGGCACACTTCTCCACGATGCGCCTCATGCGCACACTCTGGACGTTTCCACAAAGCGGAATTAAACTTCCGGCAAGCAGAACGTAGCTACGCACAGGCGGGGAGTCAACCGACCCCCGGGTAGGCTTCAGCCCTTCCCGCCCGTGCCGAAAGGAACGCGCCGTGCCGCCGTCCAGCGTCAGCAGCACCGACTCCACCAAGTCCACCACGGGCGGTGTCCAGTCCCTGGAGCGCGCCTTCGACCTGCTGGAGCGGATGGCCGACGCGGGTGGTGAGGTCGGCCTGAGCGAGCTCTCCGCGAGCAGCGGCCTGCCGCTCCCCACCATCCACCGTCTGATGCGCACGCTCGTGGTCTGCGGTTACGTCCGTCAGCAGACGAACCGCCGGTACGCGCTCGGCCCGCGCCTGATCCGCCTCGGCGAGTCCGCGTCCCGGCTGCTCGGCACCTGGGCCCGCCCCTATCTGGCCCGGCTGGTCGAGGAGACCGGCGAGACGGCGAACATGGCGCTGCTCGACGGCGACGAGATCGTGTACGTCGCGCAGGTGCCGTCCAAGCACTCGATGCGCATGTTCACCGAGGTCGGCCGGCGCGTCCTGCCGCACTCCACCGGCGTCGGCAAGGCCCTGCTCGCCAACACCCCGGACAACGAGGTGCGCGCGCTGCTCGCCCGTACCGGCATGCCCGCGGCCACCGAGAAGACGATCACCACGCCCGACGGTTTCCTCGCGGCGCTGGAGGACGTGCGCCGCCTCGGCTACGCGATCGACGACAACGAGCAGGAGATCGGCGTGCGCTGCCTCGCCGTCTCCGTGCCCAACTCCCCCACCGCCGCCGCGATTTCGATCTCGGGCCCGGCGGGCCGGGTCACCGAGTCGGCGACCGACAAGATCGTGCCGGTGCTCCAGCAGGTGGCCGGCGAACTCTCGGAGGCACTGGCCAGCCAGAACCCCGCGTGAGCGCCGGGCGGTTCTGGCCGGGCCGGTACACCGACCGGCACGGCACCGAGGTCGTCGTCTTCGAGTCGGACGGCCGGGAGTCGATCCGCACGACGATCCGGGGCGTCCGCTTCGAGGGCGACACCATGGACGACCTCGGCGCGCTCGGCGGCGAGCCGCCGGAGGCCCCGTTCGCCTTCTTCGACGGGGCGCTGTGCTCCTGCCTCCTGGAGTGGGAGGTGCCGATGTCCGTCGCGGTCGAGGGGCAGGGCGTGCGTACGGCGGTGCTGGACTGCGCGTTGCGGCTCGGAGGTCCGGCCGGTCCCGGGCGCGGGCTTGACGCGGAGACGCTGACCACGACCCTTCGCCTGGACGGGCGCGAGTACCGCAACTCGGAGGGCGATGACGACTTCGAGGACGCGCTGAACGAGATCCAGCGCCAACTGCCGGACGGGGCGCGGCTGCGGGCCTGCGTCGCGTGCGTCTGGTCCGACTACCACCCATTGGGTCACGGGTTGATGAGTGGGCTTGCCTGCTTCCGTACAGCCAAGGACATCTACCGGCTCGTCGAGGGCAAGCGCGGCCCTGACAACATCTTCGACGCCTGGGACTCGCGCACCGAATTCGTCCAGGAGACCTGGCTCTGCGGCGAGTTCGAGCACCGGACCACCACACACACGGGGTACCGGGGACCATTCCCGTCACGCCGCTGGTGGTGAACTAGCCCTGCCCGCGCCGGGGTTGACCGAACAGGTCCACCGCGTTGCGTACGTCCGTCAGGCCCCTCGCGAGCGCGCTCACCGAGCCGATCGCACCGGCGATGAGGAGCAACGAGCGGCGCAGGCGCGGGATTTCGGGGGTGCCGTCGATGGTCATCGCGGCCAGCGCCGCGAGTTCGTCCTCGGCGATGACACGGTCGGGGAACTCGGCCGGGTGCGCGGCCAGTTCGCGGCGCAACCGGGACACCGCGGTCCGCAGTTCCGCCACCCTCGGATCCTCGTCGCTGCCGGTCACTGACCTCTGCCCCAAGCTCCGCAACACAGCTCTCCCCCCTCGCACGTCTTCGTGCGCAAGAACTTTGTGGTCCCGCCGCGCACCCCGCAACACTGGTCGGGCGCCGAGGGACGCGGGCAAGTAAACGCCACCCGGTGCGGGGCGCGCCACTCCATGGACCGAAATTAAGTAGGAGGATTCCGTCCGGTCGCCGCCGCGTCAGGTATGCAGGAGGCATGACGCGAAACGAAGACCAGGTCGCCGGGCTGCTGCTCGCCGCGGGCGGCGGCCGACGGCTCGGCGGGCGGCCCAAGGCGCTCCTACGGCACCGGGGGCGGCCCCTGGTGGAGCACGCGGTCGGGGTCCTGCGCGCGGCCGGCCTCACCCGCGTGCACGTGGTCCTGGGGGCGCGCGCCGACGCCGTACGGGAGCAGGCGGAGCTGACCGGGTGCGTGGTCGTGGAGAACCCGGAGTGGGAGCAGGGGATGGGGTCCTCGCTGCGGGCGGGGCTCGACTCGCTCGCGGGTACGGGGGCGCGGGCCGCGCTCGTGTCGCTCGTCGACCAGCCCGGGATCGGCGCGGAGGCGGTGGCGCGGGTGCTGGCCGGGTTCACGGACGCGGACTCGCTCGTCTCGGCCGCCTACGACGGGGTACGCGGCCATCCGGTGCTGTTCGGGGCCGCGCACTGGGCCGGGATCGCCGAGAGCGCGACCGGGGACCGGGGGGCGCGGGCGTACCTCAAGGCGCACGCGGACGCGGTCACGCTCGTCGAGTGCGGGGATGCGGCCGAGCCGTACGACATCGACACTGAGGCGGATCTCGTCCACCTTGAGTGAGCGGAGTGGCACTGAGCGCCACTTTGGCTCGATCCGGAGAATCTCGACGTCAACAAACCATTGAACTTCCACGATGAGGAAACTAGTATCCACTGTTCAGAAGCGCCCGACGGCCCCTCGGGTGCTCCCAGCCCTACCCGGGTCACCTGGCACCCGGTGCCACGCTGAAGGAAGTGACAGTTCATGTCCGCACCAGCGCCGTCCTCGCCGGTCGTCGTCGACGCCGAACCCCTGCCCCGGCAGGACGAGGTCCTCACGGTCGAGGCCCTCGCCTTCATCGCCGAGCTGCACCGCCGGTTCACGCCCCGCCGGGCCGGACTCCTCGCCCGCCGGGCCGAGCGCCGCGCGGAGATCGCCCGCACCTCCACCCTCGACTTCCTCCCGGAGACCGCCGCGATCCGCGCGGACGACTCCTGGAAGGTGGCCCCCTCCCCCGCCGCCCTGAACGACCGGCGCGTCGAGATCACCGGCCCCACCGACCGCAAGATGACGATCAACGCCCTCAACTCGGGCGCGAAGATCTGGCTCGCGGACTTCGAGGACGCCTCCGCGCCGACGTGGGAGAACGTCGTCACGGGCCAGCTCAACCTGATCGACGCCTACACCCGCGCGATCGACTTCACCGACCCCAACTCCGGTAAGTCGTACTCCCTGAAGGCCGAGGACGAGCTGGCGACCGTGGTCATGCGCCCGCGCGGCTGGCACCTCAACGAGCGTCACCTCCTGGTGGATGGTGAGCAAGTCCCGGGCGCCTTCGTGGACTTCGGGCTGTACTTCTTCCACAACGCGCAGCGCCTGCTGGACCTCGGCAAGGGCCCGTACTTCTACCTCCCGAAGACCGAGTCGCACCTCGAAGCCCGCCTGTGGAACGACGTGTTCGTCTTCGCGCAGGACTACGTCGGCATCCCGCAGGGCACCGTCCGCGCGACCGTGCTGATCGAGACGATCACCGCGGCGTACGAGATGGAGGAGATCCTCTACGAACTCCGCGACCACGCCTCGGGGTTGAACGCGGGCCGCTGGGACTACCTGTTCTCCATCGTGAAGAACTTCCGTGACGGCGGGCCCAAGTTCGTCCTCCCGGACCGCAACGCGGTGACGATGACGGCCCCGTTCATGCGGGCGTACACCGAACTCCTCGTCCGCACCTGCCACAAGCGCGGGGCGCACGCGATCGGCGGCATGGCGGCGTTCATCCCGTCCCGTCGTGACGAGGCGGTCAACAAGGTCGCGTTCGAGAAGGTCAAGGCGGACAAGGACCGTGAGGCCGGGGACGGTTTCGACGGGTCCTGGGTGGCCCACCCGGACCTGGTGCCGATCGCCATGGCCTCCTTCGACGCGGTGCTCGGCGAGAAGCCGAACCAGAAGGACCGGCTGCGCGAGGACGTCGACGTCAAGGCCGCCGACCTGATCGCCGTCGACTCGCTGCACGCGAAGCCGACGTACCCCGGACTCGTCAACGCCGTTCAGGTGGGCATCCGTTACATCGAGGCGTGGCTGCGCGGACTCGGTGCCGTCGCCATCTTCAACCTGATGGAGGACGCGGCCACCGCCGAGATCTCCCGCTCGCAGATCTGGCAGTGGATCAACGCGGGCGTCGAGTTCGAGAACGGCGAGAAGGCAACTCCCGAGCTGGCGCGCAGGATTGCCGCCGAGGAGCTGGAGAACATCCGCGCCGAGATCGGCGCGGACGCCTTCACCGCGGGCCACTGGCAGCAGGCCCACGACCTCCTCCTGGAGGTCGCGCTCGACGACGACTACGCGGACTTCCTGACGCTGCCCGCGTACGAGCAGCTCAAGGGCTGACCTCCAACAGGCGTCAGGAGAAGCTCACTTGTCCGAGTGGCCCAGGGACTTTCCCGGGGCCACTCGGTCGCGTACGAGCTTCTTCACGGCCGTGGGCTCCGGGAAGCCCTGCGTACGGCGGTCCCACACCACCTCGTCGTTGACGCGGACGACGAAGACGCCGCCGGTGCCGGGCTTCAGGGACAGTTCCGTCAACTCGGCCTCGAAGGTGGTCAACAGCTCCTGCGCCAGCCAGGCCGCGCGGGGCAGCCAGCGGCACTGGGTGCAGTACTCGATCTGGACGCGGTACTTGGGCCGTACGGGGTTGTCGATCGGGGTGTCTGTCATCCGAGGTGTACCGACCAATCCTTTTCCGCCGCCGGTTTGCCGTGCAGGTCGGGGACCCGCTTGAGCCAACTCGGGCGGCCCTGCTGTGTCTTCGCCGCACGGAGGGCCTCCTCTGCGGCGCGTTCCTCCCGGCTGGGGAAGTCGGTGGGAAGCCAGGCCGCGGAGGCCTCCACGCTCGCGTGGAGGTAGGCGACGTACGCCTCCCGTACGGCGTCGGGTGTCGCGAAGCCCGGTTCACCGGCCAGCCAGGCGTCCGGCACCTCGGCCGCGATGCGGCGCAGCAGTTCCTCGGTCACCTTGGGGGCCAACTCGGCGTCGGCGGCACGGGTGTCGGGGCCGTAGTGGCCGAGGGCGTGATGGCGGAAGTCGTAGGACTTGGCGGGGTCGGCGCCGTCCCAGCGGTGGTGGAAGACGAGGGCTGCGCCGTGGTCGATGAGCCACAGGCGCGGGGGTGCGATGCCGAGCGTGGGCCAGATCATCAGGTTCGAACTGTGCACCGTACGGTCGACGTTGACCGTCAACGCGTCGAGCCAGACGATCTTCCCGGCCTCCAGCGGGTCGACCGTGCAGCGCGCGGCGACCTCCGGGGTGAAGTCCTGGGCACCCGGCAGGAAGTCCATGCCGAGGTTCAGGCCGGCGCTCGCGCCGTGCAGGTCCCGTACCTCCTGGTGGGGTTCCTCGTCGGCGATCGCCGGGTCGAAGTGCACGAGCACCAGCTCGGGGAAGCGCAGGCCGAGGGCGCGGGCCAGCTCCCCGACGATCACCTCGGCGACCAGCGCCTTGCGGCCCTGCGCGGAGCCGGTGAACTTCACGACGTACGTACCGAGGTCGTCGGCCTCGACGAGTCCGGGGACGGAACCGCCGGACCGCAGGGGTTCGACGTAGCGGGTTGCGACGACCTCTCTCAGCATCTACTCAGGCCACCATCCTCTTCAGCCCTCTTCAGCCTTGCGATCCACGGCCGACCCCGGGGCGCCAACGGCCGTCCGCCCCTTGCTTCCGGCCTCCGGCAGAAGTGAGCATAGTAACCGAGGGTGATCGGCGACGCCTCCCGCTGCCAGGCCAAGCACGCCGGTATGCCGGAACCACCCACGTACCAGCCCTCCGTTCCGCACGGTCAGCCAGCCCCGCATCGAAATGTTCATACCATCCGGATTTTCCGAACATCTTCATACCCAGCTCCCCCGGAAGGGCTGACAGGGCGACTCGGCGTCTGTTCATGGTCAGGCACGGCGCGGCGGACGCCTTCGGGACGCTCACCGAAGTCGGACGGCGCCAGACGGAGTTGCTCGCGGAGCGCCTGGCCCGCCTGCCGATCGACACGGTGTGGCACTCGCCGCTGCCACGGGCGGTGCGCTCGGCGCAGCTCATCGGCGAGCGTCTGAACGGGGTCCCCGTGCGGGAGGCGGCCGAGCTGACCGACCACATCCCGCACGTACCGGACACGCCGACGGCGGCATGGGCCGGGGTCTTCGACGGCTACGACCCCGCCGAAGCGACCAAAGGGGGAACGCCTCGCGAACGCGCTGACCGACCGGTTCGCCCGTCCCGCCGACACCGAGACGCACGAGGTCCTGGTCACCCACGCCTACCAGGTGGCCTGGCTCCTGCGGCACGCCCTTGGCGCGCCACGTGACCGGTGGCTGGGGCTGAACTGCGGGAACACGGCGGTGACGGCGATCGAGTACTACACCGGCGCGGCTCCGTCACTGGTGGTCTACAACGACATGAGCCATCTCCCCGCGGACCTGCGCTGGACGGGCTTCGGGCCCGGCGCCCGGCCCTGAGCGGGCAAGCGGGGCGCCCTCAGGGCGCCCCGCTCAACCACCGGCTCCGGTGCCGTCGATCAGGTCGCGGGCCCCCTGGCGGAGCAGCGCCACCCCGACCGACGTACCCAGGGTCTCGGGGTCGAGGGGCCCAGCCCACTCGTGAGCGTGGAGGCTCTTCTTGCCGTCGGCGCTGAAGACGCGGGCCCGCAGGGAGAGTTCGCCGTCCCGGAACGCCCTGGCGAACCCGGCGATCGGGCTGTCGCAGTGGCCCTGGAGCACGTGCAGCAGCTTGCGCTCGGCGGTCACCTCCCGGTGCGTGTTCTCGTCGTCGAGTGCGCCGACCGCCGCGATCAGCTCGGTGTCGCCCTCGCGGCACTGCAGAGCCAGCGCTCCCGCACCCAGGGCCGGCACCATCACCTCGGGGTCGATGACTTCACTGATGGCGTCCCGGCGGCCGATCCGCTCCAGGCCGGCCACCGCGAGCAGCAGGGCATCCGCTTCTCCGATGGTCTCACCATCGGGATGTTCTGTGTATCTTGTGCCGTGAGCGGAGACGTTTGCACAACTGGACCGAACGGCGCCCGCGACGGCGCCGTACGAACGGAAGGGGGCGCGGATGGTCCGGTTGACCCGGGCTCAACAGCAGGAGCGCACCCGCGCCGCCGTGCTGACCGCGGCGAAGGCCGAGTTCGCCGAGCGTGGATACGCCACGGCGAAGGTGGACCGGATCGCCGAGCGGGCCGAACTGACGCGTGGCGCGGTGTACTCGAACTTCCCGAGCAAACGCGCCCTCTATCTGGCCGTGCTGATCGACATGGTCGCGCGCGCCGCCGCCGCGGAGCACGGCACCGCCGACGCGATCCCTCCCTCGGCAGCGCCCGCCCGGACCTCCCTCGCCGAGGCACTGGGCGCCTTCGCCCGCATCTGGCTCGAACGGCTGCCGCTGACCGGGCACAGCCCCTCCGCCGGCCGGGCGCACCTGGGCTCACTGACCGAGGTGCTCGACGACGAACCGATCCGTGCCGCGTTCGGCCAAGTGACCTGCCTGGAGGCGTTGTTGCTGGCGCTCGCGCTGGAGTCACCGGACTCACGCGCCTTGACCGACGCAGCGCCCGCGCGACAGGTACGGCGGGCTCAGCTGGTCCTGCGACTGCTGGACGGTTCGGGCACCTCGGTGGATCCGGCCCTGGGATTCGGCGACCCCTTCGACATCGCGCAGGCCTGCGCACACCTGGGCGGGCTCGCCCTCGCCGACACCTGGAACCCCCCGCATCTGCCCTACGTCCCGCCCGCGCGAGCCTGCCAGGATCGATGGGACCCACCGCGTGAGCTGCGGGATCTGCTCAGTGGGCGCATGGTCGGATTCACCGGGGACGGTGTGATCACGGTCCTCGGCACCCACCGTCTCGGAGCCGCGGAGGAGGCCGTCCGCAGCGCGCGGGCCGGTGATCTGATCACCGTGGTCGTCACCACGGCCGACCCCGCCGAGATCGGACGCCTCGTCCAGCTGAGAATCGGCGACTTCGCCCGCTGCCTGTGGCGCGCGTTCGGCCCCGACACCCGTCCGCGTCTGCGCCTCGTCCTCGACGAGCACGGCCTGCTGGCATCGGCCGTCGGCGTACCGGACGCCGACGACACCACCGAGTACGCGGTCCGCATACGACACGACACGATCGTCACCAGAGCCCAGGGACCGGGTGCCGCGTATGCCGCGGCCACCCACGACCTCGCCACCACAGACGTTTCCCACACCACACCCGATGGGGCCGCGCCATGACCCAGCCCGTTTCGTCCCACGCCACCAGCACCGATCTGCTGGTGCTCCACTCCCTTCGCTGCATCGGCTTCTCGGGCCTGTCCGCAGTGGCCGGGGCGACCGGACTGCCCGAGTCCGACGTCGAGTCGGAACTGATCGACCTCGCCGTCGCCGGACTCGTCACGCGCGCCGCGGGCGACTTCGGCGGCTGGGGTCTCACCGACGCCGGCCGCGCCGCGGACGCCGAGCGGATCGCCGACGAGGTGGCGACGGCCGGTGTGCGACCCGCTCTGACCGCGGTCTTCGACCGGTTCCTCGTCCTCAACCCCGAACTCCTCGACCTCTGCACGGCATGGCAGACCCGCACCCTCAACGGCGCGATGAGGATGAACGACCACAGCGACTCCGCCTACGACGCCCGTGTCCTCGACCGGTTCACGGAGTTCCACCAGCGTGCCGAGCCCCTGTGCGCGGAGCTGTCCGCGGCCCTGCTCCGGTTTCGGCGCTATCCCGTCCGGCTCGCCGACGCGCTCGCCCGCGCGAGGTCCGGCGCCCTGGAGTACGTGACGGACAGCACCACCTCGTACCACACCGTGTGGTTCCAGCTGCACGAGGACTTGCTGGCCACGCTCGGCATCCCACGCCACTGACCCACCGGCCGCCGGCCGTGGCACCCGTTCTCCCCCACAGCCGAAGCAGCAGAGGCGACGCAGAGATGGCAACGCGATGACCTGGATTCGCCCGCTCTCGGCAGAGGTCGAGGAGACAGTGGATGTCCTCGGCGGCAAAGCGCACGGGCTCATCGTGCTCCGGCGTCTGGGGCTGCCCGTGCCACCGGGGTTCGTCATCGGTACGGAGGCATGCCGTGCCTACCTCCGTACCGGGCGGCTGCCCCCCGGCCTCGCCGCCGAACTCACGGCCGCCGTAACCGAGTTGGAGGCCGCCACGCACCGCGAACTCGGCGGCTCGGAGCGTCCGCTGGCGGTGTCGGTCCGCTCCGGCGGCAAGGTGTCGATGCCCGGCATGATGAGCACCGTCCTCAACCTCGGGCTCACCTCCGGGGCGACGGCCGCGCTGGCCGAGGAGACGGGTGACCCGCGTTTCGCGGTGGACTCGCGGCTGCGGTTCCTGACCAGCTTCGCCTCCCAGGTCGTCGGCGTGGGCCAGGAGAGCCTGGCGAGCGTGGACCGGGCGACCGCCGGGCGCGAGGACGACCCGAGCGCCTTCGAGACGGCGATCCGCGAGGTCGAGCGGCTCATCCGCGAACGGAGCGGCGAGCCCGTTCCCGAGGACGCGGCCCGGCAGTTGGAGCTCGCCGTCGAGGCGGTGTTCTCGTCCTGGGACACCCCACGCGCCAAGACCTACCGCGCCCTGCACGACATCCCTGGCGACCTCGGCACGGCCGTGACCATCCAGGCGATGGTGTTCGGCAACCGCGACGAGCACAGCGGTACGGGTGTCGCCTTCAGCCGCGATCCCAACACCGGTGAGCACGTCCCGTTCGGCGAGGTCCTGTTCGGCCGCCAGGGCGAGGACGTGGTCTCCGGCACCTCGCTGACCGGCCCACTGCGCGAGCTGGCCGACCGGGAACCCGCCGTGTGGACGCGCCTGTTGACCGCCCTGGACCAGCTGGAGGAGCACTACCACGACGCGTGCTATGTCGAATTCACCTTCGAGGCAGGCGAGTTGTGGATCCTCCAGGTGCGTCCCGGGCGATTCGTCGGGCGGGCCGCGGTACGGGTCGCCGTCGACCTCGCCGAGGCGGGGACGATCGGGCGCGACGAGGCGCTGTTGCGCGTCTCACCGCAGCATCTCGCCCAGGTGCGGACGCCACGGATCACGGCGATCGACCCCCGGGACTTCTTCACCCGGGGGCTCGGAGCATCTCCGGGAGTCGCCGTCGGCCGGGTTGCTACCACCGCCGACAGCGCGGCGCGGCTGGCGGCGGGCGGACCGGTCGTCCTGCTGCGCCCGGAGACCTCACCGCTCGACATGCACGGCCTGGCCGCCGCGACCGGGGTCGTCACCGCACGCGGCGGGCCGACCAGCCACGCGGCCGTGGTGGCGCGGTCGATGGGAAAGCCCGCCGTCGTGGGGGCCGCGGGCCTCACCGTCGATGCCGCCGACGGCTGTGTCCGGGCGGGCGGGCGCACCCTGCCCGAGGGCACGCTCATCGCTGTCGACGGAACGAGCGGCGAGGTCGTCGTGGGTGAGCCTCGCATCGTCGCGGCCACGACCGACCCTCATCTGCACCAGTTGCTCGGCTGGGCGGACGACGTCGCGAGCAACGCCGACGGCGACCGTGACCGTGACCGTGACGAGATGGAACGCCTGTCCTCGGCGCAGGCCGTCCTGCGTGGTGTCGGACAGGGGGCGCCCGGCTGATCACGACGCCGACGACGTGTCCGCCGAACTCCGGTCGTGGCTCGGCCTCGAACACGCCGCACCGCCCAACCACACGCGGCCCCAGGCACGGTGAGTGACCTGCTCGGAGGATGACGGGGCTCCTGGAGTCCGGCCATGTGGCGTTCGAGGCCGTGGGCACCGCGGGGCACCTGCTCAGTGTTGCCGTTGGAGAGTCGGACCGGCTCTCTCGGCGTGTCCGGCGACGAAACGAGCAGAGTGGCAGGTCAGCGCCACGAAGGGTGGCCCTCCGGCGTGCTGCCGGTGGTGAGCCTGCGTTCGCCCGTGCCGTCCGCGCGGACGGCCCAGATCGCCGGCTGGTCGAAGGGACCCCGGACGAAGGCCACCCACTTGCCGTCGGGCGACCAGACCGGGTCCATCTCCTGAGCGGCTGTCTGCACCAGCGTCCGGTCGTCCGTGCCGTCCGCCTTGACGACGTGGATGTCTCCCCCGGTCCCCACGTTCGGCGCCCCGGCGGTGTAGGCGAAGTACCGGCCGTCCGGGGACCAGACGGGGTCGAGCGCGCGCCGAGCTTGATGGGTGACCTGCCGGGGTTCGGCGCCCGGCCGCGCCGGATCGACGACGTGGATCTGCCAACCCGACGTCTTCTGAAGGCAGATGGCGATGTGCTTGCCGTCGGGGGACCACGCCGGGTCCTCCACCTTCGCGGTACCGGTGGTCAGTTGCCGCGCGGAGCCGTCCGCGACGGTCACGACGAACAGCTGCTGCACCCCGTCCTGCCGCCGCAGCACGGCCAGCCGCTTCCCGTCCGGCGACCACGACACCCGCCCACCCGAGATCGCGGCGACCCGGCGGACGTCGGTACCGTCCGCGTTCGCCGTCCAAACGGCCGACTCCTGCCCGGTGTTGCGGGTGAACGCGAACGACTTGTGACCGGGGGCCCACTGCGGCAGCGCGTCACACGTCCCGTCGATCAGCTGCTTCGGATCGTCCTTGGTGGAGTCACGCCGCCCGATCACGCTGTGACACGTCGACGACCCGGGATCCGTGTCCATCCGAACCAACAACGGGGCATCGGGGAAGACGGCGGGGGTCGAGCGCAGGGGCGACGTCGAGGCTCCCCCAGCACCGGCGTCGCCCTTCTGATCGGAACCGCCCCATGGATGCCACACGAGCAGCCCCGCGGTGACCACAGCGACCAGCATCGCCGCTACGACGACTGTCCTACGGCGGCCTGACGGCACCCCGGCACCGCCCACCGGTCCGGCACCGCCGGGCGGGACGGGCGCGGGCGCGAAAACCGGCGCGGGCCCGAAACCGGGGCCGGGGCCGGGCGACGACTGGACGGTCAGGGGGTGAGAGGCCCCGGACGACCTCTCCTCGGACTGAGCCGGGCTGGTCGGCATCTCGCCGACCGACGACGAACCGGACGGCCTCTCACCAACCGGAGCCGGACCAGTCGGCCTCCCGGCAACCGGCCACGAACCAGGCGCCCCCTCACGAACCGACGACGGACCAGTCGGCCTATCCGCAACCGGCCACGAACCGGGCGCCCTCTCACCAACCGGACCCGAGCCGGTCGGCATTTCGGCGACCGACGACGAACCGGACGGCCCCTCACTTGCCGGAGCCGGGCCAGCCGGCATCTCGGCAACCGGCGACGGACCCGGCCACCCCTCACCAACCGACGACGAACCAGACGGCCTCTCACCGGCCGGCCACGAACCAGGCGCCCTCTCGCCAACCGGCGATGAACCGCGCGCCCCCTCACCTCCCGACGACGGACCAGTCGGCCTCCCGGCGATCTCCGGCGCGACGGGCACCCCCTCGCCAAACGCCGACGAGCCGACACCCCCTTCGGCACCCACCGGCGAGACACCCGGCCCCTCGTCGACGACCTGACGAAATCCTGAGCCCCCATCAACCCCCGACGCGGGGCTCTGCCGCCCCTCATCAACCCCCGGCGGGAACCCCGAACTTCCATCACCCCCCGGCGGAAAACCCGAGCCTTCACCAACCCCCGCCGGGCCACCCACCCCCTCACCGCCCCCCGGCGAAGATGACATCGCCGTACGCGGATCAGCGCCCGCGCCCACCCGGCGATCATCGGGCGCACCCGACGCACGACCCGTTGGCGCACCCGACGGACGGTCGGTGGGCGCGCCCGACCACCGATCCGCGGGCCCACCCGACGCACGACCCGCAGGCCCGCCCCCCGGCCCGTCCACCCCCGCGAAATACCCCGCCGGATCCTGACTCCGCACCAACGCGGTCGCCTCCGCAGGCAGCCACACGTCCGGCGGATGCTGGATCGTCAGCCGGTCGAGGAACTCCGATGGACTGGGCCGGTCCCGTGGGTCCTTGGCGAGGCAGGCCGCGACCAGGTGGCGCAACTGGCCGGGGACGTCCGTGAGTTCGGGCTGTTCGTGGACGACCCGGTAGGGCCACGCGGCCGCCACCCCGTCCCCGAAAGGCGCGCGCCCAGCCGCCTGCCCGAGCACCACACCCAGGGCGAACATGTCCACGGCGGGCGTGAGCGTGCCCCCGGTCAGCTGCTCCGGCGCGAGAAACCCGAGCGTGCCGATCTGGAAGCCGGTCTGCGTGAGGGCCGTACCGTCGAGGGCCCGTGCGATGCCGAAGTCGATGACCCGGGGGCCGTCCTCCGCGACGATGATGTTGGCTGGTTTCAGGTCGCGGTGGATGACCCCGGCCTGGTGGATCGCCGCCAGCGCCTCGGCGAGGCCGGCGGCCAGCACGGTGAGCGTGTCCGCGGGCAAGGGGCCGACCCGGTCGAGGACGGCTTGCAAGGTCGGGCCGGGGACGTACGCCGTCACCAGCCAGGCCGGGTCGCCGTGCGGGTCGGCGTCGACGACCGACGCCGTATGGAAGCCGCCGACGCGGCGGGCGGCGGCCACCTCGTCGGCGAACCTGCGCCGGAAACCCGGTTCCGTGCTCAGTTCGGGCCGTACGACCTTGACGGCCACCGCCCGGCCCGACCGCGACCGGCCGAAGTACACGACGCCCATCCCGCCCTGGCCGAGCCGTCCGACCAGCCGGTATCTGCCCTCCCCGACAGAGGCGGGATCACCCGCTTGGAGCGGTTTCATGACTCCCCCATCTCGCCTGTCCGGCAAGGCTGTTGGAACTCATCTCCCGGACCCCCGTCCCCATCCCCGTCCAGCGGCGGTAATCAGCCACACGAGGCTCCCCCATACCGGCCACCATTCTAGTGTGCTGCGCCAGAAATCCTGATGGTTAGTTCTGCTCGGTTTTCTGGCTGACGGTTCCGACCTTGGTGAGGTAGTCGGCGAGGGAGTTGAGGATCTCGTCGGCGGTCTTGGTCCAGGTGAAGGGCCGTGGGTTCTCGTTCCAGGTGTCGATCCATGCGGTGATGTCGTTCTCCAGGGCCTTCACGGAGGTGTGGACGCCGCGGCGGATGAGCTTGTCGGTCAGCAGGCCGAACCACCGCTCGACCTGGTTCATCCAGGAGGAGCCGGTGGGGGTGAAGTGGATGTGGAAGCGCGGGTGTCTGCTCAGCCACGTCTTGATCTCGGCAGTGTTGTGGGTGGCGTAGTTGTCGCAGACGATGTGGACGTCGAGTCCGGTGGGCACCGCCTTGTCGATCCGGACCAGGAACTTCTTGAACTCAATCGCACGATGACGGCGGTGGAGTTGGGATATGACGGTGCCGTCAGTGATGTTGAAGGCGGCGAACAGGCTGGTGATGCCGTGCCGCAGATAGTCGTGGGTCCGGCGTTCGGGCATGCCCGGCATCATCGGCAGGACCGGCTGCGAGCGGTCCAGTGCCTGGATCTGGGACTTCTCGTCCACACAGAGCACCACCGCCTTCTCTGGCGGGTGGTGGTACAGGCCCACGACGTCGACGACCTTGGCGACGAACCGCGGATCGGTGGACAGCTTGAAGGAGTCCTGCAGGTGGGGCTTGAGGTCGAACCGCTTCCAGATCCGGCCGATGGTCGACTTCGACAGGCCGGTGCGCTGCGCCATCGAGGCCCGTGACCAGTGCGTGTCCCTGCCCGGAGTGGACTCCAGGGTGGCCACGATGACTTCCTCGACCCGGTCGAGGAGGACCGAGGGCGGCCGGCCCGAGCGGGGCTCGTCGTGCAGACCGTCGAGGCGTTCGGCAACGAACCGGGCCCGCCAGCGGTCCACGGTCGACCTGTCGATGCCGAGGTCGGCCGCGGCCTGCTGGTTCGTCCCGCCCTCCGCGCAGCGCAGCACGATCTTGGCCCGCAGCGCGAGGAACTGGGCGGTCTTCGCCTGCCGCGCCCACTGCGTCAGCTGCCTGCGCTCAGCCTCGTCCAGGACCAGGTCGGCCTTCGGCCGGCCGATCCAGCCGGCGTCCTCAAGCCCGGCCATCCGCTCCGCGGCGAAAGCCCGCCGCCACTTGCCCACCGTCTTGGCCTGGACACCGACGACCCGCGCCACCCCCGCGTTTGACATGCCGTCAGCGCACGCCAGGATGATGCGGGCCTTCTCGGCCGAGCGCCGGTGCGGCAATTCCGTCCGGCGCACCAACTCGGCACGCTCGGCCTCGGACAGCGTGATCTCCACAGCAGAAGGCCCGGGATGCGACATGCCAACAGGGTAGTAACTAACCATCAGGATTTCTGGCGCAGCACACTAGGTGCTCCGCTCATGACGTCATCGGGTTCGGAACGGTTCCCTTCCGCCCCGCCCTTCACTCGAAACGGTTCCCCTCCGCCCCGCCCGCTCCCCCTCACCCCGCCAGCGGATTCCGCAACGGCAGATACCGCGCGTCCGCACCATCGGCCCCGGTCCAGCGCAACAGCAGGTTCGTCTTCCCGGGCAGCGTGGGCGAGGCGAGGAGCGCGGCGACCTCTGGGACGTCGTGGCGGACCAGTTCCGCACGAACCGCCGGCCAGGGATCCAGCTTCGGGTGGCGCTCGGCGAGGACCCCGGCGATCTCGACGAGGTTGTTGACGACCAGGCAGTACACCAACCGCTCCCACCCAGCCGCCCGGTCCACGTCCGTCAGCAGCTTCACACCCTCCGCGTCCCGGTACAACGCCTGCGCGGGCACCCCGTCCGCGTCGACGGCGACCAGCGTGTTCTGCAGATGCGCTTCGAGTACGACGCCGTAGTCGGCGAACGCCGTGATCGCGGGCGGTACGACCTGCCGCAGATACGCCTCCCACCAGGCCCCCGGGTCGGCCGTACCGTCGAGCGGGCTGCCCTCGAAGCCCTCCACCAACCCCGCGGCGAGCAACGGAGTCGTGCCGGGCAGAAGATGCTCGCGCAGGCCGTCGCGGACCAGGACGGCGAGTTCCTCGAAGGCGAAGTCGGCGGTGCGGTAACCGCGGTCGCTGAGCCAGGCCGCCGGGCCGTCCATCGCGGCGAAGGCGTCCCGGACGGCCGTATCCGTGCGCTGGAGTTTCTGGAGGTCGTGGCGCCACAACCGGCGTACGTCATTGGTGATGCGCACATCGAGGCTGAACTTCAGGAACAGATCCTCGCCGCGTTCCGCAGACCCGGGGCTGTACACCGTGCGGATCGCCGCCGTCGGCCACGCCTCGGTCGCGGTCGTACCGAGCCGGATCAGCCGGCCGTCCGCGAAGGCGTCCGCGAGTCCGGTGCCCACAAGGTCCAGCTGCCACGGGTGTGCGGGCAGCAGCCGATAACCGGGCGGGGCCTCCCCGAGCGCGTCCAGCGCCGAGACATCCCCCTCCTCCACGACCGCGTCCTCGCGCAGCCCTAGCAGCACCAGCGGGAAACGGGCGTACGCCTCCGGGGCGTAGGGCAGCCAGCCCGCGACGGGGCCGCCGCCGCGGGCCTTGGGCGCGGGATGGTAGGGATGGCCGGTGATCAAGGACTGTTCGGAGCGGAGATACGGGTCGTCCGGCGCCGTCGCCCGGTCGCGCGCGGTGAGCAGCGTGGCGACCGCGTCACGGCTGTCCGTCATCTCGGCGGGCAGTTCGTGGTTGGAGACGCCGGTGTGCCGGGTCAGTTCCTCGGCGACGAGTTTCACGAGTTCGGTGTGGTCGACGCGCCGCCAGTCGCCGTCCGCGTACACCTCGGGCTCGGCGGGCCGCCGCTCGCCGCGCACCCGCAGCAGCCGGCCGCTCCCCGGCAGCCGGTACACGTGTCGCTCCCCCGGGTCCGGGAGCGGCCGGGCCACCTCCCGCAGCAGACAGTTGAGCAGGGGCGCGGCCGCGTACGCGTCGGCGCGCTCCGCCACGTCGTCGCCCGGGGGTGTGAAGTCGACGCGATCCATTCGTTCCCTAAGTCCGTGTCCTGCGATCGCGATCAGTATGTCTCTCGTCGCACAGTGTCCCGCCGCCCCGTCTCTGCCCGCTCCGCCTCTCCCCGCCCTGTCTCCCGTCGTCACCGATCATGACGCCCCGTCCGCACCCGAGGAGTCGACCGTGGACCGTCCCCCGCTTCCCGAGGCCGAGGTCGCCGAGGAACTCGCCGACGTACGGCCCGACCTCGTCCAACGGTACGCGGCCGAACTCCCCGGCGCCCGTGCGGCGGTACTCACCCGGCTGTGGCGAGCGCTGGCCTATGAACCCCTGCCGTGGATCGTCGGCCGGACGCCTGGCCTCGTCCTACGGCTCTCCGACGGCCGGCGGCTGCGCGGCCCGCACGCGGACCCGTACGCGACCGACGCCGACGTCACCGTCGTCCACCTCGACGACATCGCCTACGACGATCCGGCACGCCTGATGACGGACCTCGCCGTGCCGCACGGGACCGCCTTCGCGGCCGAACTCGGGCACAGCGTCGCCTCGTTGGCGCTGTCCCGGGCCAACCAGCCCGCCCGCTCCGAGGATTGGCCGGTGCACGACTGGGGGTGGGAGCAGCGGATCGTCGACGGGCACCCCTTCCACCCCAGCTGCCGCTCCCGGCCCGGCTTCTCGGTGGCCGAGCAGCTCGCCTACGGCCCCGAGCACCGGCCGGTGGTGGCCCTGGGGTCGGTGCCGGTGAGGGCGGAGGAGTGTCTGGTGACGGGGGTGTGGCCGGACGAACTGCGGTCTGCGGGGCGGCTGTTGATCCCGGTGCACCCGTGGCAGGCGGCACATGTGCTGAAGCGGACAGGCGACGCTCCGCTCGACGCGCATCCGCTGATGTCCCTGCGCACCCTCGCCCTGTCGGACGGACCGCACGTCAAGACCGCGCTGAGCGCCCGGCTGACCTCCTCGGTGCGGGACATCTCGGTCTACTCGATCGGGCTGTCGGCGACGTTGTCCGCGTTCGGGGAGACGCTGGCGGCGCGCTCGGACGGCCTGTTGCACGTCACCCGCACACTGGGCGCGGCCACGGCCAACTCCCCCGATCTCGCTGCCGTGTTGCGCGAGTCGCCGCAGACGTACGCGGACACGGAAGCGGGCGAGCGGGTTCTGCCGGTGGCCGCCCTCGCGGTCACCGACCTGCCCCGATCGCCCGCCTGGCTGGCCGAGTTCACGCGTCTCGCCCTCGTCGTCTGTCTGCGGCTGCTGGAGTCCGGCGTGGCCCTTGAGGCGCACGGTCAGAACCTGCTGGTGGTGCTGTCCCGCACGGGTGCCCCGCTGCGCCTGGTCTACCGCGATCTCGCCGACATCCGCGTCAGCCCCAAGCGCCTTGCCGAGCAAGGGATTCCGATCCCCGAACTGAGCGGACGCATCGTCACCGACGACGAACTCACCCTGCGCCGCAAGCTGTTCGGATCTCTCGTCGCGGGAGCGCTCGCGGGTACGGCGGGTTCCGGTACCGCGCTCAGGACGGCGCTGGCGGCCGTCGTACCGGATCTGCCGCGCACACCGGACCTCCGGACACTGCTCGAACAGCCGCTGCCGTCCAAGGCGTTGACGCTGATGCGGCTGTCGCCGGAGCTGCCCGGGGACCAGTGGACGGGGCTGCCGAACCCGCTCGTTTTGGAGCCCGGTCCATCTGATCAATAGGATCCGGCGATGATCACAAGACAACGGCTGGCGGCGGGGATCTGTGCCCTGCTCGCCACCCTCACGGCCGGGGTCGCCTTCCCTGCCGGAGCGGTCGCCGACGAGACGGACTCCGCGGCCTCCCCCAAGGTCGAACTCGTGCTGGACGTCAGCGGTTCCATGAGCGCCAAGGACATGGACGGCGGCTCGCGCATGGCAGCGGCGAAGCAGGCGTTCAACGAGGTGCTCGACGCGACACCCGAGGAAGTGCAGCTCGGCATCCGCACGTTGGGCGCCAACTACCACGGCAACGACCGCAAGACGGGCTGCAAGGACACCGCGCAGCTGTACCCGGTGGGCTCCCTGAACCGCACCGAGGCCAAGGCCGCGGTGGCGACGCTCCAGCCCACCGGCTGGACCCCGATCGGTCCCGCCCTGCTGAAGGCGGCGGACGACCTGAACGGCGGTGACGGCACCCGCCGTATCGTCCTGATCAGCGACGGCGAGGACACCTGCCAGCCGCTGGACCCGTGCGAGGTGGCCCGTGAGATCGCGGCCAAGGGCATCGGCCTGACCATCGACACGCTGGGTCTGGTGCCGGACGCCAAGACCCGCGACCAGCTCAGCTGCATCGCGGACGCGACCGGCGGCACCTATACCTCCGTGCAGCACAAGGAGGAACTCTCCGACCGCGTGGGCCAGTTGGTGGACCGCGCCGCCGACCCGGTGGTGACCCCGGTCGCCACCGAGGGCACCGCCCAGTGCTCCAGCGCCCCGACCCTCAAGTCCGGTCTCTACACGGACCGCGAGGAGTTCGGCAAGCAGCGCTTCTACCGCGTGGACGTCAACCCGGGCCAGGAGCTGCGTGCTTCGGTGAGCGTGGGTGCCGACCGTGAAGTCAACCCGGACTACGGGGTGTTGCTGCGGGCCATCACCGTGCACGGCCGCGAGATCGTACGCGGCGAGGGCACCGGCAACGGCCGTACGGACGTCATCTCCACCGGCCTGCGCTACCCGAAGGCGGAGAGCGACGACGACAACGCCCCGGCCGAGACCGTCTGTCTGCAGGTCACCAACTCCTTCTCGGCGGCCACCGGGGTGAAGACCACCCCCGGTCTGCCCCTCGAACTCACCGTGGACGTCGTGGACGGGCCCAGCAAGGCGAGCGACGTGGCCTCCTTCGGCCTCGGCCGCGGCTGGTGGCTCCTCGGCGCCCTCGTGCTGACCGGCTTCGTCGCGGGTCTGCTGTGGGGCTGGCTGTCACGCTGGCGGCTCGCGGTCTGGAGGACCAACTGATGCGGATCACACGTGTGTTGAGCACGGCCCTGCTGCTGGCGGGACTGGCGGCGGCACCGGCTGCGGCCGACTCCTCGCCCTCCGCGAGCCCCTCCGACGACAGCTCGGCGCCCACGCAGGCGGGCACCTCCTTCCGTACGGCGACGGAGCTCGACCAGGGCCAGCAGGCCACCGCGAGCGGCTCCACCGGCGACTACCTGTACTGGTCGTTCGCCGCGGACGCCGGCCAACGCCCCACCGTCAAGGCGACGGTGAAGCTGCCCGACACCCACGCGGGCGAGACCTGGCAGCTCGACGTCTACGACGGGCTGCGGCGCCGCCAGGCCTGCCAGTACGGGGCCGCGACGCGCACCGCCGCGCAGGACGCGACCTCCCTGGACCTGGCGTGCACGCTGCGTACCGTCCGTGCCTGGTCGGAGACTTGGGCCAACGACCCGCTGCCGGGCACGTACTACGTCCGGCTCACGGTCGTGGATCTGAAGTCCTCGGACCTGGGTCTCCCGGTGAGCACCGAGATCCGCGTGGACTCCAAGGACATCGGCGGTTCGGCGGCGGTGGACGGTTCGCTGGCGCAGCCGCTGACGCCGGGGATCGCGGCCAAGTCGGCGTCCGATGAGGACAGTTCGTCGTCGACGTCGGCGGCGCTGTCGAGTATCGAGCCCGACGGCGGCTGGTCCTCCGGCTGGTGGTCCGACCGCTGGGTGTGGACCGGCGTGGGCGGCGTGCTGGCCGCGCTCGCGGGGATCGGCGGATATGCGCTGACCCGGGGTTCGGGGCGACCGAGACGGGTTCCGCCGCCCGGCATGTAACTCCGTGACGCCCCGTCAGAAGGCCCGCCCGCAGCGGGCCTTCTGTCATGTCAGGCCCGTTCTCAGGCCTGTTCTCAGGCCTCCCGCAGCGCCTTCGCGAGCATGCCGTCGCCGCTCACCTCGACACGTCCGGCGCGCACCGCGTCGGGAAGGCTCAACTCCCCCTGCGCGAGGGCCGTACACGTGTCGACGTCCAGCGCGAGACGGGCATCGGGCTCCCGGGGAGCGGCCCCTTCGCCATAGACGGGCCCGTCCTCCTCCACCCCCGCGTAGACGTGGAACTCCCCCTCCTCCAGCCGGACTTCGATCAGCCCCTCCCCCTCCAGAGCCCGCAGCAACGGCAGCGCGAACCAGTGCGCACGCACCGCGTCGGTGGGCCGCCGCTCCCCCAGCTCGGGCGCACCCCAGGCGCCGAGGGCTTGCAGCACGGGCAGCAACTCCCGCCCGCGACCGGTGAGTTCGTAGACGAAGGCGGCACCGGGAGGCGGCAGTCGCCTACGGGTCGCCAGCCCGTCCCGCTCCATGTCCTTCAGCCGTGAGGCGAGTACGTCCGTGCTGACACCCGGCAGATCGGCGTGCAGGTCCGTGTAGCGGCGCGGGCCGGCGAGGAGTTCGCGGACGATCAGCAGGGTCCAGCGGTCGCCGACGAGGTCGAGGGCCCGGGCCGCGGAACAGTACTGGTCGTAGCTTCGGCGAGGTGACATGCGACGCAGTCTAGACATGTTGTTGGACTTTCCAAGCTCACACTTGGTAAAACCAAGCAACACACGAAGCCGATGGGGCGAGGGCGCAATGGAGTTCCGGCAGTCGAGCAAGCTCAGTGAGGTCTGTTACGAGATCCGCGGTCCGGTGATCGAGCACGCCAACGCACTGGAGGAGGCAGGCCACAGCGTTCTGCGCCTGAACACCGGCAACCCCGCGCTCTTCGGCTTCGAGGCGCCCGAGGAGATCATCCAGGACATGATCCGGATGCTCCCCCAGGCGCACGGCTATACGGACTCCCGCGGCATCCTCTCCGCCCGCCGCGCGGTCGCCCAGCGCTACCAGACCCTGGGTCTCGAAGTCGACGTGGACGACGTGTTCTTGGGCAACGGCGTCTCCGAGCTGGTCTCCATGGCCGTACAGGCACTGCTGGAGGACGGCGACGAAATCCTCATCCCCGCCCCGGACTTCCCGCTCTGGACGGCGGTGACGACCCTCTCCGGCGGCAAGGCGGTGCACTACCTCTGCGACGAACAGGCCGACTGGTACCCGGACCTGGACGACATGGCTGCGAAGATCACGGACCGCACCAAGGCCGTCGTCATCATCAACCCGAACAACCCCACCGGCGCCGTCTACCCCAAGGAGATCGTCGAGGGCATCCTCGACCTCGCCCGCCGCCACGGCCTGATGGTCTTCGCCGACGAGATCTACGACCAGATCCTCTATGACGACGCCGTCCACCACTCGGCCGCGGCGCTCGCCCCCGACCTCGTCGTCCTCACCTTCTGCGGCCTGTCGAAGACGTACCGCGTGGCCGGCTTCCGCTCGGGCTGGCTGGTGGTCACGGGCCCGAAGCAGCACGCCAAGAACTACCTGGAGGGCCTGACGATGCTGGCCTCCATGCGGCTGTGCCCCAACGCGCCCGCGCAGTACGCCATCCAGGCCGCGCTCGGCGGCCGCCAGTCCATCCGCGACCTGACCGTGCCGGGCGGCCGGCTGCACGAACAGCGCAACGTGGTGTGGGAAAAGCTGAACGAGATCCCGGGGGTCTCCTGCGTGAAGCCCAAGGGCGCCCTGTACGCGTTCCCCCGCCTCGACCCCAAGGTCCACAAGATCCACGACGACGAGAAGTTCGTCCTGGACCTCCTGCTCCGCGAGAAGATCCAGGTCGTCCAGGGCACCGGCTTCAACTGGCCCACCCCCGACCACTTCCGCATCCTCACCCTGCCGTACGCCGACGACCTGGAGGCGGCGATCGGCCGGATCGGGCGGTTCCTGGGCGGGTATCGGCAGTAACGGCCAGGCGGACAGCTACGGGCGCGCCGCCCTGGGTAACCCCTCCCCATGACCGACCGCCCCCTGCTGCTCCTCGACGTCGACGGCCCCCTCAACCCGTACGGCGCCCGGATCCTGCGCCACCGCGGCTATGTCACCCACCGGCTGTGGCCGACGAACTGGTCGGCCCGGCAGCCGCCGGGCTCCCGGCGGCTGCGGCGCGGGCTGCGGGTGCGCCTGCACCCCGGGCACGGTGAGCGAATACTCGCGCTGCCGTACGAACCCGCCTGGGCCACCACCTGGATGCACCAGGCCAACGAGATGATCGCGCCGGCTGTCGGGCTCCCCGGCGACCTCCCGGTGATCGAGTTCACCGACCTGTTCGCCGAGGACCCGGACGGCCTCTACTGGAAGACCCGCCAGATCGTGGCCTGGGCCGCAGGCCGCCCCTTCGTCTGGGTCGACGACCTGGTCACCGACCTGGACGTACGGCATGTCGAGGCCCACCACGACGGGCCGGCGCTCCTCCTCAAGGTGGACCCGCGCAGGGGTCTACGGGAGGGCGATTTCGCGACGTTGGAGCGGTGGGCCCATAGCCTGTGAGCTATGGGCGATCTTTTCCTCGTACGGCACGGAGAGACCGAATGGTCCCGGTCGGGGCGGCACACCAGCTCGACCGATGTCCCGCTCACCGCGAAGGGGCGGGAGGAGGCGCGCGGGCTGGTGCCGCTGATCCGTTCGCACCGGGTCGGCGCCGCGTTCGTCAGCCCCATGCAGCGCGCCCGGGAGACCGCCGAGCTGATCGGGCTGACGGACGTCCGCATCGACGTGGATCTGCGGGAGTGGGACTACGGCGGCTACGAGGGCATCACGACCGTCGAGATCCAGCGCACCCGGCCGGACTGGTTCCTGTTCACGGACGGGGTCACGCCCGGGCCGCCGGACCATCCCGGGGAGAGCCCCGAACAGGTGGGCCAGCGCGCCGACCGCGCCCTGGCCAAGGTGGACGCGGCCCTCGCCAACACCGAGGGCGTGGTCGTCCTGGTGGCACACGGCCACTTCCTACGGGTGCTCACCGCGCGGTGGCTCGGGCTGCCGCCGTCGAAAGGCGCGTTGTTCCAGCTCGCGACCGGGACGCTGTGCCGGCTGAGCACGGAACATGGGCGGCCGGTCATCGCCGCCTGGAATGTCAGACCCCCGTCGTAATCTTCAAATGGGACGCGGGGGCGTCCCCAAGGCAGGCCGCCGGACGGGAAGGAGCACGCCGTGACACGACCGCCGACCGCCGCGCAACGGCGTGTCATCGACGCCGCCGATCCCGTCACCGGGCGGCTGCGGGGTACGGAGGCGCAGCTCGCCGCGCTGGTGAGGCGGGAGCTGGCGTTCCGGCACCCGCGTCCGCCGCACGACCACTTTCTGACGCCGGCGGGGCATCGCATACGGGAGTCCGAACCGGAGGTCGCCGAGCCCGGCGCCGCCGCCGAAGCCTCCGCGACCCCCAACTCCACCACTACCGCCGGGGTGTTCGCCGCGCGCATCGGTGGCGAGGAGGAGACGGGCGTCGCCCCTGCCGCCCGCACCCGTGAAGTGCACAGCGCCTGGCAGGGGCTGCTGGAGCTGCGCCGGATGACCAATCCGGACGGTTCCGTGGAGCGGCCCTGTGGCTGGGAGCGGACCCATCTGGTGCAGGCCGCCGCGCTCGCCCTGGAGGCCGCCGGGCACCGGCCCGCCGGACGGGACACGGAGGGCTACCGGGTGCGTGTGACCCCGCAGCCCGAGGCCGTCGCCGTGCGCGACCCGGACGGGGAGGCGCTGCGCGCCTGCGCGGGGACGCTGGAGCGGGCGGGCTGGCAGGTGAGCGAGCACAAGGAGCCGCGTTCCGGGGCGAGTTATCTACTTGCCTCACCGCGGCGGACGTGAACGGACCCGACCGGGCCTGAGGGGCATGCCAAGATCGGTTGGGCAGATCGTCCGTCAGTGCGAGAAGGGAACGCAGTGAGCGAGCCGTTTTCCGTCCCGGTGACCGTCCGCGGATACGAGACCGACAGCCTGGGCCACCTCAATCAGAGCGTGTACCTGCAGTACGCGGAGCACGCCCGCTGGTCGGCGCTGACCGCCGCGGGGGCGGGCCAGCCCGAGTTGATCGCCCAGAGGATCGGGCCGGTCGTCCTGGAGACCACCATCCGCTATCTGCGCGAGCTGCGCGTGGACGAGGAGGTGACGGTGAGCTGCGGCTTCGAGTGGGGCGAGGGCAAGACGTTCCGCGTGCTGCAGACGATCACCAAGGCGGACGGTACGGTCTCCGCGGAGATCGTGTCGACCGTCGGACTGCTGGACCTCCAGAAGCGCAGGCTGGTCGCCCAACCGCAGGAGTTCTTCCGGAAGTTGACCACGAATCCGGGCCTGTTCGGGCTCTGAGCCGGTACTACTCCGACTCGCGCTCGGTGTCGTAGGCCGCACGGGACTCCGCGATGTAGACGCGGTTGCGCTCCGCCCAGTCCGTCAGCCGTAGCAGGGTCTCGTGCAACTCACGGGCCACCGGGGTGAGTTCGTACTCGACCTTTGGTGGCACCGTCGGGTGCACGGTGCGGGTGACGAGTCCGTCGCGCTCCAGGTTGCGCAGGGTGAGGGTCAGCATGCGGCGGCTGATGCCCTCGATGCTGCGCTCCAACTCGGTGAAGCGGATGGGTCCATGAGCCGCCGCCACCAGGATCTGCACGCTCCATTTGCCGGAGACCCTGTCAAGAACTTCACGCACCGGACAGGCGTGCGCGTTCACGACCTGGACGGTAACACCGGTGTTCCCTTGGGACATTGAAGTGCCTCCTTACGACGACCTCCATGGTTCCTCACGATGTACCCCGTTACAAGTCGTGCACCTATGGTTCCTATGGATAGCCACGGAGGTCAGACCGTCATGACGGCACTCACCGGGTCCGAGTCGAAGACATCACGGACGCGCCCGTCGCCCCGAACGTACTCCCGCTGGGTGTCCCTCGTCGTCCTGTGCGCCGGGACGTTGATGACGATCCTCGACGGCAACATCGTCACGGTCGCCATGCCCGCGATCCAGAACGACCTCGGTTTCTCGGGGCCGGGGCTCGCCTGGGTCGTCAACGCGTATCTGATCCCGTTCGGCGGACTGCTCCTGCTCGTCGGGCGGTTGGGCGATCTGGTGGGCCGCAAGCGGATGTTCACGGCGGGGCTCGCCGTGTTCACCGCGGCGTCCGTGCTGTGCGGGGTCGCGACCAGCCAGGGCATGCTGATCGCGGCCCGGGCCGTGCAGGGCGTCGGCGGGGCGATGGCCTCGGCCGTGGTCCTCGGGATGCTGGTCGCGCTCTTCCCCGAACCGCGTGAACAGGCCCGCGCCATCGCGGTGTTCAGCGCGGTCGGCGCCGGCGGCGGGGCGCTCGGCACGTTCCTCGGCGGGGCGCTGACCCAGGCCCTGAACTGGCACTGGATCTTCCTCATCAACCTGCCGATCGGCATCGTGGCATGGCTCGCGGCCGTCCGCGTCCTCGCCCCGGAACAGGGCGCCGGACTCGGCAAAGGCGCGGACTATCCGGGAGCCGCGCTGGTCACCGGCGCGCTGATGCTCACGGTGTACGTCATCATCGGCACCGGCGACCGCTCCCTCACCGCGACCCTCCTCCTGGCCGCCCTCGCCCTGGCCCTCTTCGTGGCGTTCACCGTCCGCCAGGCCCGGACCGCCCGCCCGCTGCTCCGCCTCCGTCTGTTCCGCTCCCGGCTCCTGACCGGGGCGAACGCCGTGCAGATCCTGATGATCGGCACGATGTTCGGCTTCCAGTTCATCGGCGCGTTGTACGTCCAACGGGTGCTCGGCTACAGCGAGTTGCTCACCGGGACGGCCTTCCTGCCGGCGCCGGTCGCGATCGGCGTGCTGATGCTCGGCCTGTCGGCACGGACCATCGGCCGCTTCGGCGCGTACCGGGTACTGCTGGCCGGACTCGTCCTCATCGTCGCCGGAATGGCCCTGCTGGGCCGCGCCCCCGCCGACGGCTCCTACGTCACGGACGTCCTGCCGGCGCTGCTCCTGCTGGCCGCCGGGTTCGCCGCCGCGATGCCCGCGCTCACCGGGCTCGCGATGTCGGGGGTGCGGGAGGAGGACGCGGGACTGGCCTCCGGGCTCTTCAACACCACGCAGGTGGTGGGTGGTTCGCTCGGGCTGGCGGTGCTGTCGACGCTGGCGGCGGGACGGACCGACGGACTGCTCGCCAGGGGTGCGGAGTTGATTCCGGCGACTGCGGAGGGGTACCAACTGGCTTTTCGGACGGGCGCGTTGATCGCGGTGGCAGCTCTGGTGCTGGCGGCGGCGGTGCTGCGAGCGGGGAGGGACCGGGGGCGGGAGCGGGGCTGACATCCCCACGGCCGTGCGCCCGCGCTTCAACCTCGGCCAGCGCCTCCGCCAGTGCCTCTGACCGCCCCACGCCAGCGCGCCTCACGCCTCCGCCCGAGTCACGCCCCGGCCGGCCCCGAGCGTCCGCCTCGCGCCCCTGCCCCGCCCGCCCTGCGCCCGCGCCTCCGCTCACGCCGCACACCGCACACCGCGGGCCGCGGGCCGCGGGCCTTCACTCTCGCTCGGGCCGACCGCACGCTCCGCCCGTCACCCCGCCCCGCACCCGCGCCTCCGCTCACCCGACGCGCCGCACGCCACCGGCCCTCACCCTCGCTCGCTCGGGCCGACCACACGCTCCGCCCTTCACCCCCACCCCACCCGGATCACCCCTCCCCGAACGCCGCCCGGTGGTCCTGGACCCACTCCCGATAAGTCCGCGCCGACCGCCCCAGCACCTCCCGTACGTCACCGGTCACGACCTCGTTGCCGCCCTCCCGGACGAACCCCCTGCTGATCTCGGAGGCATCGATGAACGTGTCGCTGAAGCCCAACCCGAGCAGATACTCGCGCGCCTCGGCCGAGGACAGGTCCCGCACCTCGACCGGGCGCCCGAGGACCCCGGCGAGGACGGCGGCCTGGTCCGGGACGCTGAGCACCTCGGGGCCGGTCAGCGTGTACGTCCGCCCCGAGTGGGCCGGGTCGAGCAGGGCGGCCACCGCCACCTCGGACACGTCACGCGGGTCGACCACCCCCTGGCCACCGGTGCCGCTCGTGTTCGGGATCGGGCTGCCCGAGCGCACGGACGCCGCCCAGCCGAGCGTGTTCGAGGCGAAGGCCGAGGGGCGCAGGATCGTCCACTCCAACTCGCTGTCCCGCACGGCCTGTTCACCGGGTACGTGCCAGGTGCCGACCGGTCCGACGGCGGGGTCGCCTGCGCCGATTCCGGAGAGTTTCACGATGCGGCGTACGCCCGCCGCCCGTGCCGCCTCAACGAGACCCCGGTCGTGCTCGGCGTCGTCCGGCCCGAACACCCCTACCAGGAAGGCGACTTCGGCGCCGGTCATCGCCGCCTCCACCGAGGCCCGGTCGGCGTGGTGGCCCCGCGCCGTCTCAACTCCCTCCGGGAACTGGGCCTTTGCGAGGTCCCGGGTCAGGGCGCGCACCTTCTCACCGCGCGCCGCGAGCTGTCGTACGACTTCACTGCCGATGGTGCCCGTGGCACCCGTAACGAGGATCATGACCACCACAGTGGGCGGGGAGGCGGCCTTGGTTCTAGGAGATTCCGGCACGTTCGGGGGCCGTGTTCGGACCGGTGGCGCGCTTACCGTGGAGGGGTGACGAACGCCCTGTCGCAGTGGGCCGTGCCCCTGCCCGACGAACTGCGCCCCTGGATCGCGCGGGTCGGTGCCCTGCGGCTCGACGCCGTGCCGAAGGAGCCGTTCGTGCATCTCCCGGACGCGGACACGAAGGTGGTCGTACGGGTCGAGGGGAACGGCCGGCGCAGCGTCCTGGTCGTCGGACCGCGCGTCCGGGCCACCTACCACGCGGGCAAGCCGCTGGTGTCCTGCGTGGAGGTGCGGCTGGCGCCGGGCACCACGCTGCCGCTGCTGGGTGTTCCGGCGGTCGACCTCGTCGGCCATGCCGTGTTCCTGGGTGACCTGCCCGGCCAGAAGGCCCGCCAACTCTCCGACGAGCTGCGCTGGTTGGACGCCGATCCCGAGCGCACGGTGGAACGGCTCGCGGAGGTGCTCCCCGCGCGGCTCACCGCCGTCGCGGACTCCTCACGCACCGAACTCGTCCGGGCCGGCGTCGACGCGATGTCGATCCGCACCGGTCACCTGCCCGGCCCGGTGCCCGACGTGGCCCGTGAACTCGCCGTCAGCGAGCGGCAGTTGCGGAACCTGTTCGCCGAGGGGGTCGGTCTCTCCCCCAAGCACTACGCCCGCATCAACCGCGTCCGCGCCGTACTGGCCCACGCGGCCGAGCTCTCCTGGGCCCAGCTCGCCGCCGTCACCGGCTACTACGACCAGTCCCACATGACGTCCGACTTCCGCGCTCTGATGGGCGTCCCGCCCCGGTCGTACTTCACGGGACGGCTGCCGGCGGCCATGCCCTGCCAGTCCGTCCGGCGCGGCTGAACGCGGATGCGGTTCGGGCACCCCGGGTGTCCCGACATGAGGACGCGGTACGCCAACCTCCTGGCTCGGCAGGGGAATTCACAGTGACTTGCTAACACCACCCCACAACTCTCCCAAGTTCACGCGCGAGTCTCAGCTGCCTTTCACCGTTGCCGTGTACCGCGCCCGCCTTGGAGATGACGTGCCGTTCTTCCGAAGAAAAGCCGCCCGCCGCACCCTGCTCGCAGCCTTCGGAACGGCGGCGATCGCGAGCCAGTGGCCGTCCGCGGACGCCTCGACTTCGGGTGGGGCGGGGCTCGACGCCCCGGCGAAGAAGGACATCGCGATGCGGCTGGTGTCGAGCGCGGAGAACTCCTCCCTGGACTGGGAGGCGCAGTACGCGTACATCGAGGACATCAGCGACGGGCGCGGTTACACCGGCGGGATCATCGGTTTCTGCTCCGGTACCAGCGACATGCTGGCGCTCGTCGAGCTGTACACGAAGCGGGCCCCGGGCAATGTCCTCGCCGGCTATCTGCCCGCGCTGCGCGCCATCAACGGCACTGCCTCGCACAGCGGGTTGGCCTCCGACTTCCCCTCCGCCTGGCGGAAGGCCGCGCACACGTCCGCCGCGTTCCGCAGGGCGCAGCGCGACGAGCGGGACCGCGGCTACTTCGACCCGGCCGTGGCGCGCGCCAAGAAGGACGGGGTGGGCACGCTCGGGCAGTTCGTCTACTACGACGCGATGGTGATGCACGGCCCGGGCACGGACCCCCTCTGCTTCGGCGGCATCCGCGCCCGGGCCCGCAAGCACGCGGCCACTCCCACCGACGGCGGCGGCGAGACGACGTATCTCAACGCCTTCCTCGACGCCCGGGTCTGGGCGATGAGGCAGGAGGAGGCGCACAGCGACGTGACCCGGGTCGAGACGGCCCAACGGGTGTTCCTGAAGAAGGGCAACCTCGACCTGGACACACCGCTCAAGTGGAAGGTGTACGGGGACAGTTACGAGATCGGCTGACGGGCGAGGGGTACGGCTCCGGTCGTACCCCCAGCTTGTGCGCGGGCCCGGCCGAGGTGGTGGAAGACCAGGTTCAGGGCCACCGCGGCGACGCAGCCCGTGGAGATGCCCGAGTCGAGGACGATCCGTACGGTCTGCGGGAAGGCGTGGTAGAAGTCCGGCGCCGTGATCGGGATGATGCCGACGGCCAGCGAGACCGCCACGATCAGGATGTTGTCGTCCCGGTCCAGACCCGCCTTGACGAGGGTCTGGATGCCGCTGGCGGCGACCGAGCCGAACAGGACGACGCCCGCTCCGCCCAGGACCGGGCGCGGTACGACGGCGATGAGCGAGGCTGCCATCGGGCACAGGCCCATCAGCACCAGGAAGCCGCCGCCGGTGGCGACGACGTATCGGCTGCGGATGCGGGTCATGGCGACCAGGCCGATGTTCTGGGCGAAGGCGCTGCACATGAAGCCGTTGAAGAGGGGGCTGAGGGCCGAGCCGAGGGTGTCGGCGCGCAGGCCCGCTGCGATGGTCCGTTCGTCGGCGGGGCGGTCGACGATCTCGCCCAACGCCAGCATGTCCGCGGTGGATTCGGTCATCGAGACCACCATCACGACGCACATCGAGATGATCGCGGCGACCTGGAACTGCGGTGCGCCGAAGTGGAACGGGCTCGGGAACCCGATGACGTCGGCGTCCGCGACCGGGCTGAAGTCCGTTGCCCCGAAGGGGATCGCGAGGAGCGTGCCGATCAACAGGCCTAGCAGGACGGCTATTTGCTTGACGAAGCCGCGGGTGAAGCGGCGGAGGACCAGGACGATGACGAGCGTCGCGGCGGCGAGGCCCAGGTACGTCCGCGAACCGTAGTCGTGTGCCGAGGGGTTCGGTCCCTGTGCCCAGCCGAAGGCAACGGGCAGCAGGGACACGCCTATCAGCGTGATGACGGTGCCGGTGACGACCGGCGGGAAGAAGCGCACCGCCTTGCTGAAGAAGGGGGCGGCGAGGAAGCCGAGGAGGCCGGCGACGATCACCGCGCCGAAGATGACGGGCAGCGCGTCGGACTTGTCCTTGGTGGAGGCGACGATCGCGGTCATCGGGGCGACTCCGGCGAAGGTGACGCCGTTGACGAAGGGCAGCCGGGCGCCGATCTTCCAGATACCGATGGTCTGCAGGAAGGTGGCGAGGCCCGCGGTGAAGAGGCAGGCGCCGGTGAGGAAGGTGAGTTCGGTGCCGGAGAGGCCGACGGCCGCCCCGACGATCAGCGGCGGGGCGACGACTCCCGCGTACATGGCGGCCACGTGCTGCAGTCCCGTGGTGGCCATCTTGAGTGCGGGGAGTTTTTCGTCGACGGGGTGGGCGTTCACGGCGGTTCCTCCGGGTCAGCTAACACGTCGGCTCTGACGTGGGTTTCATGGAGGTGGTGCGCGGTCGTGCGGGACCGAGGGACGGAACCCAACAAAAGGGGCACATAAGGCCGTTCCGGGGCGCACACATCCATGCACGCCCCGGCCACGGCCACCGGTCGAGGGCCGTCCCCCTCAACCGGAGATCTTCAACTCAGCGATGCCGTACGGCGATTCATGCTGAGCGTGGTCAGCCCTGCGCGGCGATCCGCGCCAGGCGCTGAGCCTCTTCCCGCGTGGAGCGGGCGATCGTGTCCTCGTCGACGTGCAACAGCCGGTTGTCCTCGACGATCTGACGGCCGTTCACGAACGACGCGGTGACCGGGGCCGCCGCGCCGAAGACCAGCGCGGTCACCGGGTCGGCGATCGAGGCGTGGGCGAGGGTGTCCAGGTTCCACAGCACGAGGTCGGCGAGCTTGCCCGGCTCCAGGGAACCGATCTCGCTTGCGCGGCCCAGGACTTGGGCGCCGCCGTACGTTCCGAGGCGCAGTGCCTGGCGGGCGTTGAGGGCTGCTTCGCGGTGGGCGCCGAGGCGGTTGATGAGGAGGGCGTTGCGCAGCTCGGTGTGGAGTTCGCCGGACTCGTTGGACGCGGTGCCGTCGACGCCGAGGCCGACCGGGACGCCGGCGGCGAGCATGTCGGGGACGCGGGCGATACCGGCCGCGAGGCGGGCGTTGGAGGAAGGACAGTGGGCGACACCGGTCTTCGTGCGGGCGAAGGCGGCGATGTCGGAGTCGTTCATGTGGACGCAGTGCGCCATCCACACGTCCTCACCGAGCCAGCCGGTGGACTCGAAGTAGTCGGTCGGGCCCATGCCGAACAGCTCCTTGCAGAACTGCTCCTCCTCGACCGTCTCCGAGCCGTGCGTGTGCAGCCGTACGCCGAGCCGGCGGGCCAACTCGGCGCCCTGCTTGAGGAGTTCGGTCGAGACGGAGAACGGCGAGCAGGGGGCCACGGCCACCTGGGTCATCGCGTCGAAGGAGGCGTCGTGGTGCTCCCGTACCGTCGCCTCGGTCGCGGCGAGGGCGCCCTCCAGGGTCTCGACGGCGAAGTCCGGGGGCAGGCCGCCGTCCTTCTCGCTGCGGTCCATGGAGCCGCGGGCCAACGTGAAGCGGACGCCCATCTCGCGGGCGGCGCCGATGATCGCGCCGGAGAGGTCGCCGGAGCCCTTCGGGAAGACGTAGTGGTGGTCCATCGCGGTGGTGACACCGCCGCGGGCCATCATCGCGAGGGAACCCTGCGCGGCGGCGCGGACCATCGGCTCGTCGATGCGCGCCCAGGTCGGGTACAGCGCGACGAGCCAGTCGAAGAGGTTGTGGTCGGTGGCCAGGCCCCGGGTGATCCACTGGTAGAAGTGGTGGTGGGTGTTGACCAGGCCGGGGGTCACCAGGTGACCGGACGCGTCGATCCGTCGTACGACGTTCTCCAGGCCCTCGGGGGCCCGGCCCGCGCCGAGGGACTCGATGCGGTTGCCGGCGACGACCACATACCCGTTCGCGTACTCGGTGTCGGCGGCGTCGACGGTCGCGATCGAACAGTTCTCGATGACGATGCGCTGAGTTGCTGCCATGGTTCGTCCTATTCACTGTGTGGAATGGGCACGGCAGGACCCTGGGATTTGAGTACCGCGGCCCGCGCTGGAGGGCGGACCACGGGTGCCGCAAAGGGAGTTGCTCAGAGGTTGGTGAGATCCACCGGGATCTTCGGCTCGCAGCCGTCCCGCAGGATCGTCGCCTCGATCAGGCCGTACGGCCGGTCCGCGGCGAAGTACACCTCGTTCTCGTTCTTCAGCCCGAACGGCTCCAAGTCCACAAGGAAATGGTGCTTGTTGGGGAGGGAGAAGCGCACCTCGTCTATCTCGCTGCGGTTGTTGATGATCCGCGAACCCATTTGGTACAGGGTCTGCTGGAGCGACAGCGAGTACGTCTCCGCGAAGGCCTGGAGCATGTGCTTGCGCACCTGCTCGTAGGACTTCTCCCAACTCGGCATCTTCTGCTCGTCGTCGGACCAGTTGAAGCGCCAGCGGGCGGAGACCTGGGTAGCCAGGATGCGGTCGTAGGCCTCGGGGAGGGTCGTGTACTTGTCCTTGACGTAGCCCCAGAACTCGGAGTTGGTCGAGTTCATCACGACGAGGTCCTTGAGGCCGGATATGACCTCCCAGCTCTCGCCGTCGTAGGTGATCTGCGTGACCCGGGTCTCCTGGCCCTTGCGGACGAAGGAGTGCTTGACCTCGTCGGCGCCGATGAACTGGGAGTTGGCGTCGGAGGTGTCGATCCGCTCCCAGGAGTACTCCTCGATGCGGATGCGCGCGGTCTTGATCGGCTCCTGGCTGGTCACGAAGTGCCGGGCGAGGTGGATGCCGAACTGCTCGGCGGACTCGATGCCGTGCTCCTTGGCAAACGCGTACACCGTGTTCTTGGTGGTGTCGGTCGGCAGCACGTTGGCGTTCGAGCCGGAATAGTGGACCTCGTCCATGTCGCCGCTCAGCGACACGGACACGTTGAGGTCCTTGATGTGGTGGGTGGCGCCGTCCCGCGTGATCTTGACGACTCGGTTCTCGGCCTTGCCGTACTGGTTCTGGCCCAGGATCGTAGGCATGTGTCTGCTAGCTCCCTCGGTATACGGAGTAGCCGAACGGGTTGAGCAGCAGCGGTACGTGGTAGTGCTCGCCGGGCTTCACGGCGAAGGTGATCGCCACTTCCGGGAAGAACACTCCGGTCGTCGCACCGCTGTCCCGATTCGCGGGGGCGTCCTGCTGCGCATCGGCTTGCTTCTTTTCGAAATACGGCTCTACGGCGAACTCAAGCCGTACGTGTGTGGTGCCCTCCGGCAGCGCGGGAAGGTCCTTGCACCGGCCGTCCGCGTCGGTGGCCGAGCCTCCGAGCGGCTGCCACTCCTCCAACGGGCCGCTCCGGGCGGCGAGTTGGACGGCGACGCCCTCGGCGGGGCGGCCGACGCTGGTGTCCAGGATGTGCGTGGACACCGAGGCGGTGGTGCTGGTGCTCATGCGCGGGCTTCCTCTTCGACGATGCGGGCGAGCCGGATGCGGTTGATCTTGCCCAACTCGGTGCGGACGATCTCGCGTTCCCGCTCCGGCGCGTTGCCGATCCGTTCCCTGACCGCGTCGCGCATCTGCTCGCCGGTGCGGCCGGTGGCGCAGATCAGGAAGACATGGCCGAACTTCTCCTGGTACGCCAGGTTGAGGTCGAGCATCTCCGCCCTGAGGTCCTCGGAGGCGCCCGCCATGCCGCGCTGCTCGCGGGCGGAGGTGGGGTCGCCGGGCTTGGGCCGGCCGATCGGCGGGTGACCGGCCATCGCCTCGGCCAGGTCGTCGGCGGTCAGCTCCGCCATCGCGGAGTCGCTCGCGGCGTACAGGTCCTCGGGGCCGGCATACGGACGGGCGGCGAGCAGCCGCCGCGCCCACGCCGTGGAGGCGCACGCGTCGAGGAGCGCGGCGAACGCCGCGTGCTCCTCCAGGACGTTGAACCGGACGAGCCCCGGCGGCATGGATGTCGAAGTCACGGGGGCCTCCGTGGCCTTGTGCTGAACGGGCTGCCCAGTAGCTAACGCCCCGCGGAACACCACGTCAACACTTTGTTGAAAATTCCGGGTAACAAACCCCCCGGAGTCTCCCGAAGGGCCCGCTCAGGCCTCTTTCTCCCGATTGAGGTAGTTGTACACGGTGAACCGGCTGACCCCGAGGGCGCTCGCCACGGTCTCCACCCCGTGCCGCACGGAGAAGGCGCCGCGCGCCTCCAGTATCCGTACGACCTCCTGCTTGGCCTTGCGGTCGAGGTCCGCGAGGGGCTTGCCCTTCTTGCGTTCCATGGCGGCCAGGATGTGGTCCAGCGAGTCCGCGAGCTGCGGCAGGCGTACGGCGACCACGTCGGCGCCCTCCCAGGCGAGCACGACGTCGTCGGGGCCGGCCTCGTCGGGCGGGAGCATCTCGCCGCCCATGGCGTCGATCAGCGGCTTCACGGCCGCGATGAACGGCCCGTCCGCGATACCGGTCACCGGTCGCCCTCGCCGATCACGTTGAGCTGGAGCGAGACCCGGGTGGCACCGGCCTCCAGGGTCCTGCGCAGCAGCGCGTCGACGGCGGTGAGCACCGCGTCGGCGCCGCCCTCGGCCGTGTTGCCGAACGGCCCGACGTCCACGGCGTCCAGCTCCGCAGCCTCGATGACCTCCCGGGCCACCAGCGCATGCGCGGGCGCCTCGTCGAGATCGAAGGGCTCTGTCGTGAACTCCACTCGCAATCGCACGCGCACAACCTAACGCGCGGTGCCGTTTTCCGCCGAGCCCCCTTGACAAGCTCCGACACCCGACGGCAATCTTCCATTAAGCAGAAACCATATTCCGCGATACGGAATATGGAGACGGCATCCGACACGGAAGGGAGCGCGACCCCGATGGGATTCGCAGACCAGCGCTTCAACGTCAACCTGTCGATCCTCTTCACCGAACTCCCGCTCCTGGAGCGCCCCGCGGCCGCCGCCGCGGCCGGCTTCACCGCGGTCGAGCTGTGGTGGCCCTGGGTCGACTCCCCCACCCCCGAGCAGTCCCAACTGGACGCGCTCAGGCGGGCGTTGGAGGACGCGGGCGTCCAGCTCACCGGCCTGAACTTCTACGCAGGACAGCTCCCCGGCCCCGACCGAGGCGCCCTGTCGATCCCCGGCGAGGAGTCGGAGAGGTTCCGCGCGAACATCGACGTGGCCGCCGGCTTCGCCCACTCGCTCGGCGCCACGGCCCTCAACGCGCTCTACGGCAACCGCGTCGCCGGCGTGGACCCGGCCGAGCAGGACGCGCTCGCACTGGAGAACCTGGTGCTCGCGGCCCGCGCCGCCGACCGGATCGGCGCGGTCCTGCTGGTCGAGGCCCTGAACAAGCCCGAGTCGCCGCTGTACCCGCTCGTCAGCGCACCCGCCGCCGTGGGAGTCGTCGACAAGGTCAACGCCGCGTCCGGCCTCGGCAACGCGCGCTTCCTCATGGATCTCTACCACCTGTCCATGAACGGCGAGGAACTCCCGTCCGTGATCGAGCAGTTCACGGCGAAGACCGGCCATGTGCAGATCGCGGACAACCCGGGCCGCGGCGCCCCCGGCACCGGCACGCTCCAACTGGAAGACCTCCTCGACCAGTTGAGGAAGGCCGGTTACGACGGCTGGGTGGGCCTGGAGTACAAGCCCGGCGACCGCCCGAGCGCCGAGGCCTTCGACTGGCTCCCGCGCGCGGCGCGCTGAACTCCCCCGACTTTGCTGAGCAGTTAGAGAGGTCCCTTCATGAGCAGTCTCCCCAGGATCGCGTGGATAGGCCTCGGCATCATGGGCTCCCCCATGTCCGAGAACCTGATCAAGGCGGGCTACGACGTCACCGGATTCACTCTGGAACAGGACAAGTTGGACCGCCTGACCGCCGCCGGCGGCACCGCGGCCGGCTCTATCGCCGAGGCCGTGCGGGACGCCGACGTGGTGATCACCATGGTCCCCGCGTCCCCGCAGGTCGAGGCCATCGCCTACGGCCCGGACGGCATCCTGGAGAACGCCCGCGCCGGCACCCTCCTGATCGACATGTCGTCGATCACCCCGCAGACTTCGGTGGACCTGGCAAAGGCCGCCGTGGACAAGGGAGTTCGGGTCCTGGACGCCCCCGTCTCCGGCGGTGAGGCCGGTGCGATCGAGGCCGTCCTGTCCATCATGGTCGGCGGCGGACAGTCCGACTTCGAGGAGGCCGAGCCGATCTTCGACGCGCTCGGCCGGACCATCGTGCTGTGCGGTCCGCACGGTTCGGGCCAGACCGTGAAGGCCGCCAACCAGCTGATCGTCGCCGTCAACATCCAGGCGTGCGCGGAGGCCGTGGTCTTCCTGGAGAAGTCGGGCGTGGACCTGGCGGCCGCCCTCGACGTCCTCAACGGCGGGCTCGCGGGCTCCACCGTGCTGACGCGGAAGAAGGACAACTTCCTCAACCGCGACTTCAAGCCGGGCTTCCGGATCGACCTGCACCACAAGGACATGGGCATCGTCACGGACGCGGCGCGCAACGTCGGCGCGGCGCTGCCCGTGGGCGCCGTGGTGGCCCAGCTGGTCGCGTCGCTGCGCGCCCAGGGCGACGGCGGCCTCGACCACTCGGCGCTGCTGCGCGCCGTAGAACGCCTGTCGGGCGCGCAGCTCTAGCACCCCCCCCAGACCCCGGGCGGCGCCGTCGCTGACAACTGTCCTGTCGCGCCCAGGCGTTGGCGCCGCCCGGAACCATGCCCACCAGTTCAACAAATTGTCGAGGAATGCTCTCCATGTCGAAGCGCGTGCTCACGACCGAGTCCGGCGCCCCGGTCGCCGACAACCAGAACTCCGCCTCCGCCGGCATCGGCGGCCCGCTCCTCCTCCAGGACCAGCACCTGCTGGAGAAGCTCGCCCGGTTCAACCGCGAGCGCATCCCGGAGCGCGTGGTGCACGCCCGGGGCTCCGGCGCGTACGGCTACTTCGAGGTCACCGACGACGTCACCGGCTTCACCCACGCCGACTTCCTGAACACGGTGGGCAAGCGCACCGAGGTGTTCCTGCGCTTCTCCACGGTCGCCGACTCGCTCGGTGGCGCGGACGCGGTGCGCGACCCGCGCGGCTTCGCGGTCAAGTTCTATACGGAGCAGGGGAATTACGACCTCGTCGGGAACAACACCCCGGTGTTCTTCGTCAAGGACCCCATAAAGTTCCCGGACTTCATCCACTCGCAGAAGCGCGACCCCTTCACGGGCCGTCAAGAGCCGGACAACGTATGGGACTTCTGGGCGCACAGCCCCGAGGCCACGCACCAGGTGACCTGGCTGATGGGCGACCGCGGCATCCCGGCGTCGTACCGCCACATGAACGGCTACGGCTCGCACACCTATCAGTGGACGAACGCGGCGGGCGAGGCCTTCTTCGTCAAGTACCACTTCAAGACGAACCAGGGCGTGCGCAGCCTGTCTTCCGACCAGGCGGCGGAGCTCGCGGGCAAGAACCCCAACTCCCACCAGACGGACCTGCTTCAGGCCATCGAGCGGGGCGTGAACCCGTCCTGGACCCTGCACGTCCAGCTCATGCCGGCGGCCGACGCGGCGGAGTACCGCTTCAACCCGTTCGACGTCACCAAGGTGTGGCCGCACCGGGACTACCCGCTCCAGCGCGTGGGCCGCCTGGTCCTGGACCGCAACCCGGACAACGTGTTCGCCGAGGTCGAGCAGGCCGCGTTCTCCCCGAACAACTTCGTGCCGGGCATCGGCCCTTCGCCCGACAAGATGCTCCAGGGCCGCCTGTTCGCCTACGCGGACGCGCACCGCTACCGCCTGGGCGTCAACCACACCCTGCTCGCGGTGAACGCCCCGAAGGCGACGACGGCGCAGAACTACGGCCGGGACGGCTTCATGGCGTCCAACTCCCAGGGCCGGGCAGCGAAGAACTACGAGCCGAACTCCTACGACGGCCCGACCGAGACCGGCCGTGCGCTGTCCGCCCCCCTGTCGGTCACCGGCTACACGGGCACGCACGAGGCTCCGCAGCACACCAAGGACGACGACTTCTACCAGGCGGGCGAGTTGTACCGCCTGATGTCGCCCGAGGAGCGGTCCCGCCTCGTCGCGAACATCGCCGGCGGCCTCGCCCAGGTCTCCCGCGACGACGTGATCGAGAAGAACCTCGCCCACTTCCACGCCGCCGACCCGGAGTACGGCCGACGCGTGGAGGAGGCGGTCCACGCCCTGCGCGAGGACTGAACCGGGGCCGAAGAACCGGAAGACTCAACAGACGGCCCGTGTGTGCCGGACGACCCGGATGAGGGGTGGTCACCGGCACCACGCGGGCAGGGCCAGGACCGCGGCGGAATGCGAGCCAGTGCGGTGGTGAAGGTTCCAGGGGCTGCTTCTCGACCTGAGGGAAGAAGCACCCGGTCCCGTCGCGACCGCCGCGGTCCCAGCCGAAGGCTTCTACACAGGGCTCCCTGGGGCTCCCCCTTTTCACAGAGGGGCTCCCCTCCCCACTCCCCAGACTCCGTCCGGCGGCGCGAACGTCCTGTCGCGCCCAGCCTCGCGCCGTCGGACGGCCACCACGACGAGCGCCGGATACGGACAGTTCCGTATCCGGCGCTCTTCGGCGTTTCCGGGTGCGGATCCGCCGTAGGCACAGCAGCCTGAAGGCATGGCACACCCATCGGAACACCCGCACATCGTGGTCCATCCCCCGGCGCTGGACGGCTCCCGCCGGGTCACCACCGGTGACGAGACCCTCGGTGTCGCGTCCCACCTCGACGACGTCGTCGAGATCCTGCGCCTCGCCGATCTGGACCGGATCGAGGTCGAGGAGAGCGACCTGATCGACTGGCAGGGCGGCGGGCCCGAGGACTGGCCCGGCCTGTCGGAGCACCACGATCAGTGAACCTCAAATAAACCTCTGAACCCCCCTCGCGAGGCTTCAACCACCCCTGCACACGGGCACATTCGTCGCACGAGGCCCGCCGGCACGGGGGCGGCGGGCCTCGTGTCAGGGGGTGTCATGAGCGGTGCTCCGACGATCCGACTCCAGCCTCACGAGGTCGCGTTGCTGCGGGGTGGTTCCCGTGCGGCCGTGACTGTGGCGGTGGTTGCCTTGCATCTGCGGGGTGAGGTGCGGGCCGGGCGGGCCGGGACGATGCGGGCGTCGGGGGTGGCCGCGGGGGCGGGGGCGCTTCCTCGTCTTACGAAGGCTGTGCACTCTGCGCTGTACCGTCCGGCGGGTATGCGGGAGTTGCTTGGTCGGCGGAGCGTGGATGAGGCACTCGGGGAGTTGCGCGGGGATCTTGTGGCGGCGGGGTTGCTGCGCAGGGTTCCGCCTCGGCGTACTCGCGCTGCGCGCGTGCTGTTGAAATCCCTCCGTGCCCAACACCCTTTCCCCGCGGGGCGGGAGGGGCTGTCGTGGGATGACGTTCTGCTTGCGGTCGCCCTGTACGGCGACAAGGCGTTGGGCTCGCTCGTGCCGCGTTTCGCTGACGCGGCGGGGTTGGTTGGGCGGGGTGGGACCGCTGACCAAGGGTTGCCGCAATCCTGGGGTGGAGGGTCTGGGGGCGGGTTCACGTGCGGGGCCGTGTAGGTACTGCGTGGGACTGTTCATTGCGGAGTGCGGGTCGAATGTGGCTGGTCGCGCCCACGCGGCGGAGCCGCACATTGACACAGCCCCGCGCCCCTTTTGGTCGGCGCTTCGCGCCTCCCAACAAGTAGGGGCGGCCCATCTCCCGGATGAGCCGCCCCCTACCCTCTCCTCGCCGCTTAGACCTTCAGCGTCCTGATCGATGTCGGTGCATGACCCGGTTCCGTCGCGATCTCCTCGAACTCCACCACGTTGCTGATGTCGTTCGTCTTGCTCATCGCGATGTTGGTGACTCGTTCGAGGATTGCTTCCACGACGACCGGGACCCTGAACTCCGCCGCGAGCTTCTTGGCCTGCTCGAAGGCCGTGCCCAGTTCGGTGGGGTCGGTGACGCGGATGGCCTTGCAGCCGAGGCCTTCGACGACCTTGATGTGGTCGACGCCGTAGACGCCCAGCTCGGGCGAGTTGATGTTCTCAAATTCCAGGTTGACCTGGAAGTTGATGTCCAGGCCGATCTGCGCCTGCCGGATCAGGCCCAAGTAGGCGTTGTTCACGAGGACATGGACGTACGGGATGCGGTGCTGTGCTCCGACCGCCAGTTCCTCGATCATGAACTGGAAGTCGTAGTCGCCGGAGAGGGCGACCACGGACGCGTCGGGGTCGGCCTTGGCGACGCCCAGTGCGGCCGGGATCGTCCAGCCGAGGGGGCCGGCCTGGCCGCAGTTGATCCAGTGGCGGGGGCGGTAGACGTGGAGCATCTGGGCGCCGGCGATCTGGGAGAGGCCGATGGTGGAGACGTACCGGGTCTCCGGGCCGAAGGCCTTGTTCATCTCCTCGTAGACGCGCTGCGGTTTGATCGGGATGTCGTCGAAGTGCGTGCGGCGCTGGAGAGTTGACTTCCGCTCCTGGGCCGATGCCGCCCAGGCCGAACGGTCGGGGAGGGTGCCCGCCGCCTTCAACTCCCTTGCCACCTCCACGAACAGCTCCAGCGCCGCCTTCGCGTCGGACGCGATGCCGTAGTCGGGGGCGAAGATCTTGCCGATCTGGGTCGGCTCGATGTCGACGTGGACGAACTTCCGGCCCGCCGTGTAGACGTCCAGCTTGCCGGTGTGGCGGTTGGCCCAGCGGTTGCCGATGCCGAGGACGAAGTCGGACTCCAGGAAGGTCGCGTTGCCGTAGCGGTGCGAGGTCTGGAGGCCGACCATGCCGGCGTTCAGCTCGTGGTCGTCGGGCAGGACGCCCCAGCCCATCAGGGTCGGGACGACGGGGGTGCCGGTCAACTCGGCGAACTCGACGAGGAGTTCGGCCGCGTCGGCGTTGATGACACCACCGCCGGCGACGATCAGCGGCCGTTCGGAGGCGTTGAGGAGCGCGATCGCCTTCTCGATCTGGGGGCGGGTCGCGGCGGGCTTGTAGGCCTGGAGCGGCTCGTACGTCTCGGGGTCGAACTCGATCTCCGTGAGCTGCACGTCGATCGGGAGGTCGATCAGGACCGGGCCGGGGCGGCCGGAGCGCATCAGGTGGAAGGCCAGCTGGAAGACGCCCGGGACCTGGGCCGCCTCCAGGACCGTGATCGCCATCTTCGTCACCGGGGCCGCGATCGACGCGATGTCCACGGCTTGGAAGTCCTCTTTGTGGATCACGGCGGTCGGGGCCTGGCCCGTGATGCACAGGATCGGGATCGAGTCGCCGATCGCGGAGTAGAGACCGGTGATCATGTCGGTGCCGGCCGGGCCCGAGGTGCCGATGCAGACACCGATGTTGCCCGGGCTGGTACGGGTGTAGCCCTCGGCCATGTGCGAGGCGCCCTCGACATGGCGGGCGAGGGTGTGGTGGATGCCGCCGGAGGCCTTGAGCGCGGCGTAGAAGGGGTTGATCGCCGCGCCCGGGACACCGAACGCGTCGCTGACGCCCTCGCGCTTGAGGATCTCGACTGCCGCGCGGGCAGCGGTCATACGGGCCATGGAGTACTCCTGCTTCGGCTGTCGGAATCACATCACCGGCGCGCCCCGCGGTGAAAACTCCTTGCGAGCTTCTGACTTCCGCATCAGTTTCCGTATTGCGGAATCTAACTTCTACTATCTGGAAGTAATGTAAGTGGGGTGACCAAGGCCGTCAAGAGACGGACAAGCAGGGGTTTTCAGGAGGACTATGGGGCTCATGTCCGAGAGCGTGCCGGTGCGCTGTCCGGCGTGCCGACGAGAACACGTCTACGCCGCGCCGTCGTATCCCTGTGTGTGCGGGGCCCCCGTCGCTCCGCCGCTGGACCAACGTGGCGTGGCCACGGTCGTGAACCACCGCGTGTGGGACGAGGACTGGATCGCGGTCCGCTGCGCGGCCTGCGGCCGACTCGACGAGTGGCCGTACCCGGAGCTGGGCTGCCCGTGCGGGACCCTGCTGCGGATACCGGTCGCGGGCGCGGAACCCACGTCGGAACCCGCCGCGAGGACCCCCAAGGTCGGCGGCGCCGAGGTCGAGGGCCGCCCCGCGTTCCAGCCCGTCACGATCCGCACCGCGCGCGACGCGGTCACCGCCGCCGCGCTGTATCTGCGCTGGCTCGGCTACCGGGACATCCGCCGCGCCGACCAGCGGCCCCCGTCCGGCATCGGCCTCGCCGCCCGCGGCATCCTCGCGCAGGTCGACCCGACCGTACGGCCGGCCTCACTGCGCGACGTGGAGTGCCTGTGGCTGACAGCCATGACGGAGTCCACCGAGTGCGTCTACTTCTCCCTCGCCGGCTACGCCGACGACGCCCGCGCCCGCGCGGACGCCCTCCGCATCCCCCTGTTCGTCCTCGACCTCACGGGCACACCGCAGCCGGTGAACGAGCTGGCCGATCAACTCGACGCGGCGGGGAGTTAGTTGGGCGGTCGGGGTTGATTCGCGGCGACCACCGGCCGGTTCGTGACGGCGGTCGCCGGGCGGCGGGCAGCGGGCGACTTGGCCGACCAACTCGACGCAGCGGGGAGTTAGTCGAGCGCTCGCGGCCGGTGCACGGCGACCACAGCCGGTTCGTGACGGCGGACGCCGAGGTACGGGCGCCGGGTGGCTGCGGCCGGCGACTGCCTGGCGGTACGGCAAGGACGCACCACAAGTCGCCGACCTCGCCGCAGACCACCCCACTCGGCCTCACGGGCACGCCCCGGCCGACGAACGGCCTCCCCGGCCAACTCGGCGCGGCGGGAGGTTAGTTGAGTGGTCGCGGTTGGTTCATGGCGATCAGGGCGTGTTCGTGACGACAGACGCCGGGCAGCGGGCAATGGGCGACTTGGCCGACCAACTCGACGCGGCGAGGATTTAGTTGGGCGGTCGCGGCCTGTTCGTGACGGCAGACGCCGGACGACGGGCAGCGGGCAGCGGGCGACAACCGGACCGTGCGACGAAGACGTGGGCCCACGAAGGCCGTCCACCGACGACGTCATGCGGCTGCGGGACGTCGCCACAAGGCCGCGCCGCAAGTCGCCAGATTCCCCGGACTCGCCGCGGACCGTCACATCAGACGCATCCCAAACCACCGCCGTACGCGCCGAGTCACAGCAGCTCGGCCGAGCTCCAACGCCCCGCTGCCGAGCGCCCCGTACACCCCACCGGCTGACCGGGCACCCAAGTCACCCCACACCCCAGCAACCCATCACCCCGGCACCCCCGCCCACCACAACACCCGCGAACGCCCACCAACACACACCGGCGCTCACGCCACTCACCGCACTCACCGCCCCCCACCCACACTCCCCCACCTCACCGCCCCCGAACAGCCCGCTCCCGCAGCTCGATCTTCCGTACCTTCCCCGACACCGTCATCGGAAAGGCGTCCATGATCTGGAGCAGACTCGGAATCTTGTAGTGCGCCAACCTGCCCTCGCAGAAGCCCCGCAGCTCCTCCAGCGTCAGCGGATCCGCCGGGTCGCGCGGGATCACGCAGGCCAGGACCTCCTCCCCGTAGCGCTCATGCGGCACCCCCACCACCTGGACGTCCGCGATCTTCGGGTGGGTGTAGAGGAACTCCTCGATCTCACGCGGGTAGATGTTCTCGCCGCCCCGGATGATCATGTCCTTGATGCGGCCGACGATCTCGACGTAGCCGTCCTCGCGCATCATCGCGAGGTCACCCGTGTGCATCCAGCGCCCCGCGTCGATCGCCTCGGCGGTCTTCTCGGGCTCGTTCCAGTAGCCGAGCATCACGCTGTAGCCGCGGGTGCACAACTCGCCCGCCGCGCCCCGGGGTTGGGTCACACCCGTCGCCGGGTCGACGACCTTGACCTCCAGGTGCGGGAGGACCCGGCCGACCGTGCCGGTGCGGTGTTCGAGGTCGTCGTCCATCCGCGTCTGCAGCGACACCGGGGACGTCTCCGTCATGCCATAGCAGATGGACACCTCCGCCATGTGCATCTCGGCGACCACCCGTTTCATCACCTCGACCGGGCACGGCGAGCCCGCCATGATGCCGGTGCGGAGTGAAGAGAGGTCGTAGGACGCGAAGTCGGTGAGGTTCAACTCCGCGATGAACATGGTGGGGACGCCGTAGAGGGACGTGCAGCGCTCCTGCTGGACCGCCTTCAGGGTCGCCGCCGGGTCGAAGGACGGGGCCGGGATCACGATGCACGCGCCGTGCGAGGTGGCCGCGAGGTTGCCCATGACCATGCCGAAGCAGTGGTAGAAGGGCACCGGGATACAGACCCGGTCCTGCTCGGTGTACGCGATCAACTCGCCCACGAAATAACCGTTGTTGAGGATGTTGTGGTGGGAGAGGGTCGCCCCCTTGGGGAAGCCCGTCGTGCCCGAGGTGTACTGGATGTTGATCGGGTCGTCGCAGGACAACTCGGCCTCACGGGACCGGAGTTCCTCCGAACGGTCGGCCGCGCCCCGGGCGACCATCGCCTCCCAGCTCGGGTCGCCGACGTACACCGTCTCCCGCAACTGCGGGCACCTGGGCCGGACTTGCTCGACCATCGCCCGGTAGTCGCTGCCCTTGTGGCCGGCCGACGCGAACAGGACCGAGATCCCCGCCTGGTTGAGGACGAACTCGACCTCGTGGGTCCGGTACGCCGGGTTGATGTTCACCATGATCGCGCCGATGCGGGCGGTGGCGTACTGGACGAGCACCCACTCGGGGCAGTTGATCGCCCAGATCCCCACCCGGTCACCCTTGGCGACCCCGCTCGCGAGCAGCGCGTACGCCAACTGCTCGATGTCCGCGGCGAATTGGCCGTACGTCCAGCGCCGCCCGGACGGCACGTCGACGAGCGCCTCACGGTCGGGCCACGCGGCGACCGCCCGGTCGAGGTTGGCACCAATGGTGTCGCCGAGGAGTGAAGTCCCGCTGGTTCCATGGCTGTACGAGGTCGTCGGCGAGTTCACCGGCTTCATCGACGAGTTCACCTGCTTCGTCCGCGAGTTCATCGGAAGTCCTCCTCGCGGTACTCGGCGTCCGACCCCGCGGCCGTCGCCTCCCGCAGTTCGATCCGGCGGATCTTGCCGGAGACGGTCTTGGGCAGCTCGGCGAACTCCAGCCGCCGGATGCGCTTGTACGGAGCGAGGACGTCACGCGAGTGCTCGAACAGCACCTTCGCGGTGTCAGGCCCCGGCTCCCAGCCCGCCGCGAGCACGACGTACGCCTTCGGTACGGCGAGCCGCAGCTCGTCCGGCGCGGGCACCACGGCGGCCTCGGCCACCGCCGCGTGCTCCAGCAGGGCGCTCTCCAGCTCGAACGGGGAGATCTTGTAGTCGGATGCCTTGAAAACGTCGTCGGACCGGCCGACGTAGGTGATGTAGCCGTCCTCGTCGCGGGAGCCGATGTCGCCGGTGCGGTAGTAGCCGCCGGCCATCGCCTCCGCCGTACGGTCCGGGTCGCCGTGGTAGCCGGTCATCAGGCCGACCGGCGGGTCGGACAGGTCGAGCGCGATCTCGCCCTCGGCCGCACCCGGCGCACCCGACACCGGGTCGAGGAGTTCGACGCGGTAGCCGGGGCTCGGCCGCCCCATGGAGCCCGTCTTCAACGGCTGACCGGGACTGTTGGACACCTGCACGGCCGTCTCCGTCTGTCCGAAGCCGTCCCGGATGGTGACGCCCCAGGCGCGCCGGACCTGCTCGATGACCTCGGGGTTCAAGGGCTCCCCCGCCGCCAGCGCCTCGCGGGGCGGGGTGCGCAGCTGGGTCAGGTCGGCCTGGATGAGCATGCGCCAGACGGTCGGCGGGGCGCAGAACGTCGTCACGCCCGCCCGGTCCATCTCGGCCATCAGCCGGGCCGCGTCGAAGCGCGTGTAGTTGTGGATGAACACGGTCGCCTCCGCGTTCCAGGGCGCGAAGAGGTTGGACCAGGCGTGCTTGGCCCAGCCGGGCGAGGAGATGTTGAGGTGCACGTCGCCGGGGCGCAGACCGATCCAGTACATCGTCGCCAAGTGCCCGATCGGGTACGACGTGTGGGTGTGCTCGACCAGCTTGGGGTGGGCGGTCGTGCCCGAGGTGAAGTACAGCATCAGCGGGTCGTCGGCCAGGGTCGGGCCGTCCGCCGTGAACTCCGCGGAAGCGGCGTACGCGTCCTCGTACGTCCGCCAGCCCTCGACCGCCCCGCCGACCGTGATCCGCGTGTACGTCCCGGGCACCTCGTCGAACTTGGCGACGTCCCCGGAGCGCACGATCGCCTGCCGGACCCGGCCGCGTTCGACGCGGTCGCGCAGGTCGGCGGGGCCCAGCAGCGGGGTGGCCGGGATGACGACGGCGCCCAGCTTCATCGCGGCCAGCGCCGTCTCCCACAGCTCGGTCTGGTTGCCGAGCATGACGAGGATCCGGTCCTCGGCGCGGACGCCCTGGGCGCGCAGCCAGTTGGCGACCCGGTTGGAGCGCTCGGACATCTCCGCGAAGGACAGGGCGGCCTCGGTGCCGTCCTCCTCGACGATGTGCAGCGCGGTGCGGTCGTTGCCGGCCGCGATGACGTCGAACCAGTCGAGCGCCCAGTTGAAGTGCTCGGGCCTGGGCCAGGAGAAACCCTCGTAGGCCGTGGCATAGTCCGTACGGTGCGCCAGCAGAAAGTCCCGCGCACTACGGAACGACTCACTCGCCGTCGTCATCTGTCCTCCTAAGTACCGGACCATTCCGGGCGGCTCTCTGACATCGTGTAATCCGTGATGTGGGTCTCACTACCCCCTTACGGGGGTGTGTGCAGCAGGGTGGCCGCAATGAAGGGGCAAGCGGGTGGCGACGGACGCGGCAGGGATGGTGGAGATTCAGTCGGCGCTGGTACGGCTCCGGCGGGGTACGGGGCTGCCCGTCGCCTTCGGCGGTCTCGTGGAGACCGGCCGGCAGCAGATGCGCATCAGCGAACTGAGCGGCACGTTGACCCTGTCCCTGCGCGCCCTCGCGGTGTCCTCGGGCAACGGTCTGGGCGGCAAGGCAGTCGCCCTCGCCCGCCCGTGCGCCGTCCTGGACTACTCCGCCTCGCGCCAGATCAGCCACGAGTACGACGCCCCGGTGGCCGCCGAGGGCCTGCGCGCGATCCTCGCGGTCCCGGTCGTCGTACGCCGCCGCGTGCGCGGTGTCCTCTACGGCGCGCTGCGCACCGCCCAGCCGCTCGGCGACCGCATGCTGAGCGCCGCGATGGAGGCCGCGCGGGACGTGGAACAGGCGCTGGTGGTACGCGAGGAGGTGCGGGAGCTGCTGAGCGCGGCGCGCCCGGCACCCGCCCCCGATCCGGCGGCGAGCGCGGTGTGGGAGCAGGTGCGGGAGGCGCACGCGGCGCTGCGGGCGCTGGCCCCGCGCATCCCCGACCCGGCGCTGCGGGCCGAACTGCTCGACGCCTGCGGCCTGTTGACGGGCGAGGCGGCCACCGGGGAGGTGGAGCTCGCGCCCCGGGAGCTGGACGTGCTGGCGTGTGTGGCGGCGGGGGCGACGAACGCGGTGGCGGCGGAGCGGCTGGGGCTGCGGCCGGAGACGGTGAAGGGGTATCTGCGCTCGGCGATGCGGAGGCTCGGGGCGCACACCCGCGGGGAGGCCGTGGTGGCGGCGCGACGGGCGGGGGTACTGCCGTGAGAGGGGTGGTGGTACCCGCGTCGGTGGCCCCTGAGGCGGCTCCCACGATGACTGGCTATTCATTCATCGGAGCTTTGAATTTCCTCATGCCGCACGGTTGTTATTTCCCTCACGACCCCGTCCATCCGAATTTCAAGGATTGATTGCCTAATATTGGCCCGGACACGACACACGAGGGGAGCGGTGACCGTGCGACGGGACTTCAAGGAGCCTGCCAGAACGCACCCCGACCTGGTCATCGGCCGGGAGGAGATGTTCAACGCCGCCCGTGACCAGCTCGCCGAGGGCGGCAGTGTGCTGCTCCACGGCCCCGCCGGAATAGGAAAGTCGACCGTCCTGCGGGCGTTGGCCGCGGAATACGGCGAGACGGCGCGGACCGTGTTGCGCTGCTCGGCCACGGAGTCCGAATCCCATCTCCCCTTCCTGGCCCTCGCCGACCTCCTTGGTCTGGTCCTGGACGAGGTGTCCGAGCGACTGCCCGCCGCGCAGCGCACCGCGCTGGAATCCGCGCTCACCGGCCGCGGCGAGTCCTCCCTCCAGCGCGACGGCCTCGCCCTGCGTCTCGCCGTCCTGTCCGCGCTGCGCGCCCTGGCGGCCGACGGTCCCGTGCTCGTCGTAGCGGACGATCTGCAGTGGCTGGACCCGGCCAGCGCGGAGCTGCTCGGGTTCGCCGCGCGGCGGCTCGGGGACACCCAGGTGCAGATGGTGTTCGCGGTGCGGACCGAGGGTCAGGAGTACGACCGGTATCTGAGCGCGTCGCCGCCGGACACGCTGGCGTTCCGGCTCAGTCCGCTGTCCCGGACGCAGGTGTCGGCGCTGCTCGACCACCGCGGGTACACCGGGCTGCCGCGTTCGACGGTCCGGGAGATCCACCGTACGAGTGGCGGAAACCCGTTGTTCGCGCTGGAGTTGGGGCGCGCGCTGGCCGAGAACCCGACGCCGCCGAGACCGGGCGAGCCGCTGCCCGTGCCCACTTCACTACGCGCGTTGGTGCTGAGCCGGCTCGACATGCTGCCCGCCGAGGCGCGCCGCACGCTGCTGGTCGCGAGCGCGGGCGCCCGGCCCACGGTGGCCCTGCTGCAGACCGCGGGCCGGGAGAACGCGGAGGCGGAGACCGCCCAGGCGGCCGAACTCGGCCTGCTGGCAACGGAACCCGAGGGTCCCGCCGTACGGTTCGCGCATCCGCTGATCTCGGCCGCGCTGTACGCGGAGGCCCCCGCGCAGGAACGGCGGGCCGCGCACGCGGCGCTGTCGACCGCCGCCTCCGACCCCATCGAGCGCGCCCGGCACCTCGCCCTGGCCACCACCGGCACCGACCCGGAGGTCGCCGCCCGGCTCGCCGAGGCCGCGACCCTGGCCCGCGACCGCGGGGCACCCTCGGTCGCCGCGTCGCTCGGACTGCTCGCCGCCCGGCACACCCCGGGCGACAGCGTGCCGGGCCCGGACGAGCGGCGGTTGCAGGCCTCGGAGGACGCGATCACCGCCGGCGAGCTGGACCTCGCCCGGGACATCGCGCGTGAGGTGCTGACCCGGACCTCGGTGCCCGCCGAGCGGGTGCGGGCCTGGATCATCGTGATCGACACGGCCGGACACTCGATGGCGGACGTCGACGCCGTCTTCCCGCAGGCACTCGCCGACGCGGGCGACGACGCCCGGCTGCTCGCCCTGGTCCGCTACCAACTGGCCTGGCGCGCCCTGCTCGTGGAGGGCGACTTCGCCGAGGCCCGCGCGGAGACCGCGCGCTCGGCCGAGCTGGCCGCGCGCGCCGGTGACCGGCGCACCGAACTCCTCGCGCTCTCCTTCCAGGCACAGACGGAGACCCTGATGGGCCATCCGGACGCCCCGCTCACGATCAAGCGCGCGCTGAAGGAGCCCCAGGACCCGAGGGTGGCGTGCCATCACAACGGCGCGGGCTCGGCCCGGTTCCGCTGGCTGGTGATGAGCGATCAGCTGCCCGAGGCACGCGCCACCATCACCGCGCTCCTGCGCGAGGTGCGGCGGCGCGGGTCGGTGGAGAGCGAGGTGCACTTCCTGCGCGGCTTCGCCGAGACCGAACTGCGCTCCGGGCACTGCGGCCGCGCCCTCGACCTGGCCCGGGAGGGTCTCCGGCTGGCCCGCGACTCCGGGATCGGCCAGACGGCGTCCGCGATGCTCACCGCGCTCGCCGAGGCCTCCGGCGGTGACGTCGAGGAGGGGCTGGCGCTGGCCCGGGAGGCGGTCGAGCACGCCGAGGAGGACGGCGACCAGATGTATCTCTCCCGTGCCCTCGGGGCCCTGGGATACGCCCAGTTGGTCGCCGGGGACGCGCACGGGACCGTCCGCTCGCTGCGCCGGGTCCGCGAACTGGAGCAGGCCCTCGGGGTGACCGACCCGGCCCGCGGCCGCTGGCACGGCGACCTCGCCGAGGCCCTCGTCCGCATCGGCGAGACCGCCGAGGCCCAGGACGTCATCGACGTGACCCGTGAACGCGCGCTGCGCCTCGGCCGCGAGAGCGTCCTCGCCGTACTCGACCGCGCCGAGGCACTCGTCCGGGCGGCACGCGGCGAACACGACGAGGCCGTCGCCCAACTGACGTCCGTCCAGGACCGCCTCGCCAAACTCGGCTACGGCCTGGAGGAGGCCCGCGCCGCCTTCGCGCTGGCGTCACTGCGCACCGGACAGCCCGGACCCACGTCGTACGACGAGGCGACCCGGCTGTTCCGCCGCTGCCGGGCGCTGCCCTGGCTGCGGCAGGTGGACGAGGCGGCCGTCACCAGGGCGCCGGAGCCGGCGCCCGTGCCCACGCCCGCGCCCACCCTCGAAGGGCTCGACGGGCTGGCCTCGATGGAGCGTCAGGTCGCCGCGCTCGTCATGGAGGGCGCCACCAACCGGGAGATCGCCGCCCGCCTGTTCATCAGCGTCAAGACGGTCGAGGCGACCCTGACCCGCGTCTACCGCAAGCTGGGGATCCGCTCGCGGGTGGATATCGTCCGACTGGCGGCGGGGCGCCGTCCGAACTGAGGACCCTACGGGTTTACTGTGCGGCGACCGAGGGTTTTCCCTGCCCAACTCCCCTAGGGGGTTCCCTCATTGGGAGCAGGGTGTTCCGGGTTCTAGCTTATGGGTGTGCCGCTCGCCCGGGCATACGGGGGTCGGTCCCGCGACCCCCGTTGCACCCCCCACACCCGCGCGACCCCCACCGGCAACCCAATGAGGAGACTCATGTTCGGGCTCAACCGCGCCAAGAGAACCACCGCCGTCGTCGCAGCAGCCGCTGCGGCAGCAGCGACCGCACTGCTCAGCGCCCCCACCGCTGTGGCAGCCCCCCAGCCCATCGTCGGCGGTTCCACGACCACGACGACGACGTACCCGTTCGTCATGCAGATCACGGACGCCTCGCAGAACCAGTTCTGCGGCGGCACGCTCGTCTCCGCGACCAAGGTGGTCACCGCCGCCCACTGTATGGTCGGCGAGACCACCAGCAGCGTCCGCGTGGTCGGCGGCCGCACGTACCTCAACGGTACGAACGGCACCGTCAGCAAGGTCAGCAAGATCTGGATCAACCCCAGCTACACGGACGCCACCAACGGTGACGACGTGGCCGTCCTGACACTGTCGACGTCGATGCCGTACACCACGGCGAAGTACGTCGCCTCCACGGACACCTCGGTGTACGCGGCCGGCACCACGGCCCGCATCCTCGGCTGGGGCACCACCTCGGAGAACGGCAGCTCCTCCAACCAGCTGCGGACCGCGACCGTCCCGATCGTGTCCGACTCCAGCTGCAAGAGCTCCTACGGTTCGGACTTCATCGCGTCCGACATGGTTTGCGCCGGATACACATCCGGCGGCGTAGACACCTGCCAGGGCGACAGCGGCGGTCCCCTGCTCATCGGGGGCGTCCTGGCAGGGATCACTTCTTGGGGCGAGGGCTGTGCCGAGGCGGGTTACCCGGGGGTCTACTCCCGGCTGACCGCGTTCTCCAGCCTGGTGACCACACAGGTCAACTCGTAGCCCAGAAGAACTCCTGAGCACCCCTCAGGGAAATACCAGGGTGCGTTGCGGGCTTCCACGAGCAGCCCGCAACGCACCCTATCCATGTGCGGGCCACCAACCGGCCCCTAGAGCGGACCGCTTCCCGCCTGTTTCAATGAGCGCCGGATGGGAGTGATCGCATGGTGTCCACAGACCGTTTCCTCGCCTTCGCCGCGATGTCGTTGCTGGTGATCGTGATCCCGGGCCCGAGTGTCCTGTTCGTCATCGGCCGCGCCCTCGCCCACGGCCGCCGCACGGCGGTGGCGACGGCGGTCGGCAACGTCATCGGCTCGTACCTGCTGGTGACGGCGGTGGCGTTCGGCATAGGCGCGCTGGTGGAGCGGTCGGTCACGATCTACCTGACAGTGAAACTGGCAGGCGCGGCCTACCTCGTGTACCTCGGGGTCCAGGCATTCCGCCACCGCAAGGACCTGAAGGCGTCCGCGATGCAAGCAGCTCCTGGGCAGGAGCCCCGAGGCGACCTCCGCACGGTCCTCGACGGAGCCCTGGTCGGCGTCACCAACCCCAAGGGCGTGGTGTTCTTCGCCGCCGTACTCCCCCAGTTCGTCAACCACTCCGCGGGCCACGTCCCGCTCCAGATGCTCCTGCTGGGCCTCATCCCGATCTCGATCGGCCTGGTCACGGACACCCTCTGGGGCCTGACCGCCTCGGCGGCCCGCACGTGGTTCGCCGGCTCCGACCGCCGCCTCTCCCTGATCGGCGGAGCGGGCGGCTTCACGATGATCGGCCTGGGCGTGACGGTCGCGGTGACGGGCCGAGCGGACTGAGCCTTCCAGGGTTCAAGGGCTCTTGGGTTCTACGGCTGTACGACCGTCCCGAACCGGATGTCGTACGACGTCCCCTCGTGCAGCGTGTCGAGCATCCGCGCCCCCTCGGCGCTCACCTCGTCCCGCTGGGCCTTGGTCAGCTTGCCGAAGGGCTCGATGACGAGGTGGCCGTCGCCGTCGTCGATTTTCCAGACCCCGGCGAGGAACCCGTCGACGAGGAACGTGCGGTGGGCGACGTTGCCCCACCAGGCGCGGCCCCAGTACTCGGGCGGTACGACCCGGGTGCGGTCGGCGTGGGAGAGGAGCAGGTTGTCGAACTCGGGCAGGAAACGCGGCGGGGCCGGGGTGTCCGCGTCGGGCCGGGGCGCGTCCGGGAGGTCGAAGAGTTCGACGCCGTTCGGATCGTAGAAGGTGACGAGCTGCGGACGCAGTCGCTCGAAGGCCTCGCGCAGCCGCGTCAGACCCGCCCAGGTCTGCATGTCCTTGACGGAGGCCGGGCCGAAGGCGGCGAGATAGCGCAGGACGGTCGCGTCGGGGGTGGGTGCGGGTTCGGCGGGGCGGCCCAGCCAGTGCTCGGCGGTGGTCAGGGCCACCTGTCCGCTACGGCCCCACAGCCCGCGCGGGGTGACCTGGACGAGCGGGAGCTTGCAGCGGGCGGCGATCCCGAGGGCCTGCGGGTCGGCGTCGGGCCACTCGACGAGGAGCGCCTCGCGCAACTCCTTCATGGTGCGCGGCTCGGCCTCGACGAGTTCACGGGCGAGTACGGCGAGCCGGTCCAGGTCGACGCCGACGAGCCCCTTGCGGAAATTGCCGAGCTCACGGTCACGGGCGGCCTGCACGAGCGGGCGGAGGCTGAGGCAGTCGGCGGCGGTGTGGGTGTGGATGGTGGAACGCATGGTGACGATCCGGACGACCTCGCGCTCCGCCATCAGCCCGGACAGTTCCTCGGGCGCGAATCCGTCGAGGCGGGCGGCGAGGGCGTAGTACGGCGGCTTGACGTTCTGCGCCTGGAGGCCGAGGAGATGCTCGACGGCGGCGCCGGCGGAGAGCGGGGAGCGGCGGAGGAGGAGTTGCCGGTGGAGGGTGGCGCGGTTGAGGGAGCGAGGGTCGAGTACGGGGGCCTTCGTCATGGTCGCCGCCTTCGTCGCCTTGGTCGTCTTCGCTGCCGTGGCCGTCTTCGGTGCCTTGGTCGTCACAGTCGTTTTGGTCGCCACAGTCGCCTTGGTTGCCTTGGTCGTCACGCTCCGCACGCTAACGGTGATTGCGGACACCTTCTGTCCGCAACTCTCACCGAACCCCGGACCTCGATCTCACACCCAGGTCGTTTACCCTTTGCCCCGTATATCCTGCTCGTGCTCCGTGATCACGCAGACGTAGGCCCGATCGAGAGGCACCGCGATGCCCCAGCGACGCGCCCGCCCCACCTCGAACAACGGCAGAAACGGCAGGCCCGACAGGACGTCCGGCTGGCGCCGCACACCGGCCCCGCCTCCGGCGCCCGCACCCGAGCCCCGGGTGTCCACCGCCGACGCGTCCCCCTCGGAACCGTCCGACGCGGGCAGCGTCGTCCAGGCCGCCCTGTACCGGGACGGCGTGCGCGTCTCGGCACCGGACACCCTCGCCGACACGTTCCGCGAGCTGCGCGAGCAGCCGTCCGGCATGGCCTGGATCGGCCTGGCCCGCCCCACCGAAGGTGAACTCCTGTCCCTGGCAGCGGAGTTCGACCTCCACCCGCTGGCGGTCGAGGACGCGATGGAGGCCCACCAGCGCCCGAAACTGGAGCGCTACGGCGAGACGCTGTTCGTGGTCCTGAGCGCGGCCCGCTACTTGGACACGACAGAGGAGGTCGACTTCGGCGAACTCCACGTCTTCGTCGGCCCGGACTTCGTGATCACGGTCCGGCACGGCGCGGCCCCCGACCTGTCCGCGGTCCGCCAACGCATGGAGGAATCCCCGGAGTTGCTGAAACTCGGCCCCGAGGCGGTGCTGTACGCCATCCTCGACGCGGTCGTCGACGGCTACGCGCCCGTCGTCGCCGGCGTCCAGATCGACATCGACGAGATCGAGACGGAGGTCTTCCGCAGCGAACCTCAGGTCTCCCGCCGCATCTACGAACTCTCCCGCGAAATGGTCGAGTTCCAGCGCGCCACCCGCCCCCTGGTGGGCATGCTGCACAGCCTGATGGCGGGCTTCGCGAAGTACGGCACCGACGAGGAACTCCAGCGCTACCTCCGCGATGTGGCCGACCACGTCACCCACACCAGCGAACAAGTCGACGGCTTCCGCCAGGCCCTCACGGACATCCTCACAGTGAACGCGACCCTGGTCACCCAGCAACAGAACGCGGAGATGCGGGCGTTGGCGGAGGCGGGGTTCGAACAGAACGAGGAGATCAAGAAGATTTCTTCCTGGGCGGCGATTCTGTTCGCGCCGACGCTGGTGGGGACGATCTACGGGATGAACTTCGACCGGATGCCGGAGTTGCACTGGGTACTTGGATACCCGTTCGCAATCCTACTGATGGCGGTGGTATGCACCAGTTTGTACGTCATTTTCAAGCGGAAAGACTGGCTCTGAGTAATCGCCCTCGGAGGCGCTCCCGGGAGTGACTGCGGCCCGGATCGCGGGCTCCGACGGCGCCTCCGAGGCCGCTGGGGAGAATCTGGGGAGAATGAGCCGCGCTCCGATGCGGTCAGTCTCCTGCGATCGCGGGCGTTGACCCGCGGACGCCTCGCCGCTGAAGCGCAGGCTCGGAGACCTGATGGGCACGGAGAGTAGCGAGCCTCCCTTGTGGAACGCCGAAACGGGTGGGCACAGCAGATCGCTGTGCCCACCCGTTTCGTGGGTTGTGTGGAGAGGATGTCTACGCGGCCAGTGCAGGCTGGCCGAGCAGAGCGTCGATGGCGCCGCGCCCCTTGCCGCCGGCCTCCGGCATGAAGTGGGCGTAGTAGTCCAGGGTGATCGTCGGGCTCGAATGGCCGAGCCAGCGGGCCAGGGTGACGACGGACTCGCCCGCTTCGAGGATGACCGAGGCGTACGTGTGCCGGAGCACGTGGAAGCCGTCCTTGCGCGACGCCTTCCACCGCTCACCTTTCTTGCGCAGGGGGATGACGCCGGCGGCGGCCAGGGCCGGCTTCCACACCTCGACGTTGAAGATGTTCGCGCGCAGGGCGTTGCCGTACGTTGTGGTGATGACGAGCGGGAACTTCTTCGTCTCCCGTTCGGGCTCCGGGCCGCCCCACGGCAGCTCCACCTCGACCGCCGGGTACTCCATGAAGTACTGGGCCAGGGCCGCAGCGACCGACGGAGGCATATCGACGACACGGGTCTTGCCGCCCTTCGGCAAGGTGAAGTACAGCCGTCCGCCGAGGAGTTGGACCTGACGGCGGATACGCAGGACTCCACGGGCGAAGTCGACGTCCTCCGGCGACAACCCGAAGACCTCACCCTGGCGCAGCCCGCAGCCAAGCGCGAGCACGACGGCGATGCGGTAGCGCGCGTTGATCGCGTCCCGTACGCGCTGCGCGGTCTCCAGCGGCCAGGCTTCCCTCTGATCCTCCGGCGCCCTGGGCCACCGTACGGACTTGGCCCGCATCGGGTTGCGCACCAGGCGCTTGTCGTCGATGGCGGTCTCGAAGATGTTCGAGAGCGTGCCGAGGATCTGCCGGGCGTATCGCGGCGAGAGTTCCTTCTCCAGCGCGGCGATGTATCCGCGCAGTACCGCCGGGCTGATGTCCCGCAGCGCGACGGTGCCCAGCTGAGGCTGGATGTGGAGGCGGACTCGTTCGTCGATGCGTTTGACCGTGCCGGGCGCTCCACGAACTCCTGCCTGCCAGAAGCGTGTTACGTAGTCGTCCAGCGTGATGGAGCCGTCCCGGGGATCGACGAACTCGCCGCGTTCACTGTCGGTGCCAGCCGTTCGCAGCCACGTTTTGGCGTCTTCGAGCACGTCGAACGACTTGTCCCGGACACCGGGGATACCGGCAACTCGGTACCGGGAGCCCTTGCCGTAGCGGGTGGTGCGTTCCCGCTTGCCGGTGTCGGGGTCCTTCTTCTTCTTGATCCAACGGTCTTCTATGTAGCCGGCCAAATACTTCCCTCGATGGCAGGTTGCGTGCGGTAGGAGTCAGCCCGCTGGTCAGGCGCCCGTGGCGTAGTCCGAGCGTTTCTGCGGTGCGGCGCCCAATGGGCTCAGGGTTGTATTGGAACGTGAGTCGGCTTGCTCCTGTTCGCGGATCCAGGCGTCGAGCGCTTCTATCCGGTACATGACGCGACCACGCGACCCCATCCGGAAACTGGGCGGGCCGTTTCGGCGATGCCGCCAGACGTAGAGGGTGTGCGGGGACAGGCCGAGGTATTCGGCAGCGTCTTTCACGCTCAGGAATGCCTGGCGCGTTGTGGGGGTGGAATCCGGAACTTGGATAGAACTCGGCTTCGGAGCAGAAGGCGGACGTGCAGGCATGGGTGGCCTCCGTGGGCGTGGCGCGGGGGTGGGTGTGGTCTGCCAGGCGGCGCGACATTGGAAAGGGACGCTCTCTGCCGAGCGCGGTTGGCGAACACCCTCAATGGTGCGGAGCATCCGCGGTTTCGGTAACCGGGGATCTCGTGCTATACGCCCCAGCGAGTACGAGCCGTACGGCCCGGGGCAAGCACTCGCCGACGGACCCGGACTGTGAATCCAGCTCCGGGGGCAGGTCAGACGAGTGTGGGGTCTCCGAGGAGCACTGGGGGTGCGACGCGCAGTGCCTCGGCGAGAGCCACGAGGTCGTCGATGTCGCACCGGCGCTGAACGCGTTCGATGCGAGACAACATGGTGTTGGACATCGGGTGGCCAAGTGCGGTGACGCGGCGAGCGAGTTGGCGTTGCGACAAGCCTCGTTCGGTGCGGAGGATTTCGATGGTGCGGGCCACCCGTATTCCTGCGGGGCCGATTTCCAATGAGCGTGCGGGCATGGCTCCAGTTGTAGCGTCCATTCGCCGGTTTGGTTAACCGGCGATCGTGGTCTATGTTCCCCCGCGTTGTCCGCATGCGGAGCGGTTCCCCGCGCTGACATGACCCGAGAGCCGCCGCGCTGATCGCCGCTCAGCGACTGCTGCGACATGGGGTGTTGTGTTGTAGCTTGCCCGTCGCCGGCACGTCAACGGCTTCCCGATGTGATGCTTCTGGCTTGGAAACCGGCACAACTATTTGGTCAACCGGCGATCGTGCCTTACCGTTTTGCCACCGCCCCCTACCGCCTGCTTTTACGGCTGCCTTTCTGCCGTAAGAGATTGCGCGGGATGGGGCTGGACTTGTGCGACCTGGGTGTGGCTATGTTGACGACACCCCCGGAAAGCGCGAGCGGCCATCAGCGCGCCCCGCGCCGCCGGGCCGGCCAACTCCCCCACCCCGTACGCCCGTACCGCCGATCGACGGTGAGCCGTGGGCACCTGCCCACCTGCAACCGAGTGAGGACCCGCCCCTCTTGGCACGAATCCGCACCATCAAGCCCGAAGCTTTCGTCTCCGAGTCCCTGGCTGCTGTCTCGCTGACCGCCGAGCGCACCTTCTTCGGCCTGCTCACCCAGGCCGACGACCAGGGCCGTCATCGCGACCACGCCGCCATCATCGCCGGGCAGCTGTGGGTCCTGCGCCCCGACCACACACCCTCCGACGTCGAGACGGACCTCGCCCAGCTCGCCGACGCCGGACTGATCTGCCGATACACAAGCCCGGACGACAAGCGGTACCTGCACGTCGTCACATGGCACCGGCATCAGAAGATCAACCGGCCGAGCGTGAGCCGTCTGCCCGGCTGCCCTCGCCACAACGGGCCGTCCGGCACCCGGCCGATTGCCGCCGCACCGGTGGCGGAGGCGAGCGTCACGGAGTCCGCACCGTTGCCTCACGGAACCCTCCGTGAGACCTCCTGCGAAGCGCGCGAGCCTGCACCGCATTCGGGATCTGATAGGAAACCGGCAGGTCAGAACGATTTCACGGAGCCCTCCGTGAGGGAGTCAGGAACCCTCCCCGCATCGGCGGTGACGCCTCACCGTCCGGATCTAGGACCTAGGACCATGGATCTAGGAAATACCCCTTCGGGGGGCGCAAGCGCCCACACGCCCGACACCCTCTCGGCCAGGGAGCTCCTTGCCGAGTACGTCAGCGCGTGCAACCACCGCCCACCGGACGACGTCCTGAAGCGTCTCGGCGGACAGGTGCGCAAGCTGCTCGACGAGGGCATCGCCACCGACTACCTCCGGGCCGCTCTGAGACTCCATCGGCTCAAGGGCCTGTCCCCGAGCGTCCTGCCGAGTCTCGTCCACGAGGTCATGAACGCCGCGCCCGTACCAGCCACCCACAAGGCATGGACGAATCCCGCCGATGTCGACGCCGCCTACGGAGGTGACCTCTGACCGCCATCCTCACCCGCGAGCCCCACCGGGTCGGCCCGATCGCCGACCGGCTCAACGGCATCCTGGCCACGCGCGGCATCGACCCCGCGGTCACGGCCCAGGAACCACCCGCCGAACCGGTCACCGCCCTGGAGCTTGCTGACGCCCGCATCCCCGCCCGCTACCGTCGTGCCCTGGCCGACCACCCGCAGATCACCGCCTGGGCCGACCGGATCGCCCGCGCCGGGCGCCCCGGACCCGGCGGACCGGGCATCGCCGAGGGACCGTCGCTGCTGATCGCCGGCCCCACCGGCACCGGCAAGACCTACCAGGGATACGGCGCGGTCCGTGCCCTCCTCTCGCGAGGGGTGCGCCTGCGCTGGGAAGCCACCACCAGCGCCGACCTGCACGCGCGCCTCCGCCCTCGCGCCGGGCACGACGGCGAGCGGGAGCTTCAGACGCTGGCCCGCTGCCCCCTGCTGCTCCTGGACGACCTCGGCGCGGCCAAGACCAGCGAGTGGACCGAGGAGTTGACCTACCGGCTCATCAACCACCGCTACGAGCACATGCTCCCCACCCTCATCACCACGAACCTGCCGATCCCCGAGCTGCGCACCGCACTCGGCGACCGCGTCGCCTCCCGCCTCGCCGAGATGACCGAACGCGTCATCCTCACCGGACCCGACCGACGCCGCACCGCGCCCACCGCCTGACGGCAGCCCGCGTCTCCCCCTCGCCCTCACCTCACCCCGCCGCCCACGCAAGAGGCATGCACTCGCTCGCGTGGACCCTTGGAGAGCCTCTGCATGACCCCTGGCACCACCGCACTCATCAGCGCCAACGGCACCGGCATACCCGCCTGGCCGCACTGGATCCCTGCGCCTGTGCCCGTCGCGGTCCTGGTCGCCGTCGCCCTGTCCGTCGCATGGTCCATACGGCGGCGCCTACAGAATCGGGACCCCGAGCAGCGCCGTAGCACCGCCGCGGTCCGGGTCGCCGCCATCGCCGCGATCGGCTGTACCGCCTACAGCGCGGACACCAGCTGGCGGTTCGCCGCCGCCGAACTCGCGCTGTTCTCCACCGCCCTGCTCGCCCGGGCGAACCTCAACGGCCCGAAGCAAGCACCCGGTATGCCCGGCACCCTCACCTGGGTGATCACCGGCGTGCAGATCGTGCCCGCCTACGCCGAGTCCGGGCTGGTCGGCGGAACCGTGCGGGCCTTCGTCGGCCCGGTCCTGGCAGCCCTACTGTGGCACCTGGCCATGGGCATCGAACTGCGCCACCGCACCCCTGACGCCGACTCCCGCAGCCTGACGGCCGTCATCGCCCGACAGGCACGCGAACGCCTTCTGGCACGCCTCGGGATCGCCGACCGGGATGCGGACGCCGCCCGGATCATCCGCGACCGCGCCCTCGACCAAGCCGTCACCCTGATCCTCCGGGCAGAGACAATGACGCCCAATCAGCGCACCAATTGGCGAGGCCGGCGCCTCACCCGCCGCCTGCACCAGGCCCTAGAACAGGCCGATGTCGACCGCGACGAGCGCCAGGACGAGTTGCTGCTGCGCAAGCTCGCCACCCGCCAACAGGCCCTCACCCTGGCCTCCATTCCGCTGCCCCGGCGTTGGCCCGCCCTCGTCACGGGCAGGACGGTCAGCTCTACGACTGCCCGCCCGCGCGCCGTAGCGACGAAGCGGGCCGAGAATCCGGGCCGCCCGTCCGAGAGCGACGCGGGCGATGACACCGCCCGCCGGGAGCCCGAAATTCGCCCGCACCAGCCCGCCCGCACCACCACGAGCCGAGAACCAAATCCGGGCAAGGAACCGTCGGATGCCGATCCGGGCAAGGCCACGCGGGCGAAGCCGAACCGCCCGGGCCCCAGACCGCGCGCGACACGGGAAGTCCTCACCTCCTACGCCCACCGAATCCACGGCGAGACCGGACGTCTCTCCCGCGATCTGCTGGAGGACACCGTGCGCGAGGACGGTTACAGCGTCGCCAGCGACACCGCCGGGGAGGTCGTCCGCACCGTCAAGGCCGAGCTGAGGGCCGCTCACGCCGACCATCCCCACTGACCCGCTCCGACCTCAACACCCAAGGAAGAACACTCAATGCACGGCTCGAACCACGAACTGCCCACAGTCCAAAGGGAGATGGGTGCGGATCCTCTGAAGTGACGGTCGGGATCAAGCCGTGAGGCTGTACTTGTGCTGGTCGGGGCTGGGGTAGAGGCGTTGGTGTTCACGGGCCGTGTGGAAGACCCAGTAGCTCTCGAAGTCGCCGTTCGTGATCAGTGCGCGGAGTCGGAGGACGGCTTCGGCACCGTCAAGGCCCCAGCGGGCGCCGGTGATGTCGAGGCGGTCGCCGATCAGGTGGCGGCATGCGCCTTCGACGGCGCCGGTGGCGATCGGCCAGCCGGCCGCGAGGGCGGTGTCGTAGTGAAGCTGATCGAGGTGGCCGGCGAGGTAACGGTGGCAGATGGTAACTGCCTCGCGGCGGGCGGCAGGAAGCCGTTCGGCTGCAGCCTGGGCGGTCATCTCGGTGGCGGCGCGCTCGGCGTGTCCGGCGAGGATCGCGGTGAGTTTGTCCGCGGCCCAGGTCTCGGCCTCGCGGCTGCCGGGCGGATGGAAAGCATGCGCCGCTGTCCAGCAGTACTCCGCGACATGGACGAAGTCGAGCAGGACGTTGAGGCGGATGCCGCGGCGGGCGGCTTCGGCTTGGATCAGGTCGAGTTGGTGGCGGGCGCCGTCAACGAGCACGATCCAGTCCCGCAGATGCTGCGGATCGCGGGCCTCGGCCTGGTCGAAGGCGTCGGCGACGACCCGTTCTGGGGGACGGATCACTGAGGCGGTGCACCATTTGTGCTGTGCTGTCGGGCCCGGCCGTGCGGGCCGGGCCTGGCTGCGGCCGCCGGGCGGATGAACGATGTCGTGCGGCCGACGCGGGGCGGGCGCGATGTCGAAGATGCAGGCCACGGTCGCCATGCGCTTGCGGTTGGGTTTCTCCCCCGGAGCCAGGCGTCCGCGCCGTCCGGCCGCCGCGGTCTTGGCCGCGGCCCGGCGGGTGGCTTCGCGTAGTGCTTCGGGCCGCATCACCACACCCTTGCCGTCGACCTGGATGACCAGCGGCATCTCGCGGGTGCACGGGGTGGGGATCCTCACCGTGTAGTAGGCGGCGATGTCGACGGCGGCAGCGACCACCAGCTCTTTGAGACGGCGCTTGCCGAGCACTCTTCCGCACCGTCGCTCGATCGCGGCCTGGGCCTGGTCGAACGAGCCGCGAACCGCCTCCAGAACCGCGAGGCGGGCAAGCCCGCGGGAGTGCCGGCCGGCGGGGAGCGACAGGTCCGCATCCGCCGGGTGCACGTTGGACACGCCCCGGCCGCGATAGGCGATCCTGTTCACCCGGACCGGCCCGAACACGCAGGTCAGCCAGCGGGGGTGGTTGCTCTCCCGCCAGGTCCGCGGCTGTCCTTCCGGCCCGCGCACCGCCGGTTGCCCTGCGTTGATGCGGGCCGCGGCTTCTTCCGTCCTCGCCCGCAGGTCGAGGTGATCCTGCATCAACTGCCGCAGCAACTCGCGTCCTTGCTGTTCGAGCAGTTCCTCCAGCTCGTCATGGGCCATACCCCGCGCCGGGGCGCCGGCCAGCGTCGAGACGAGGCGTTCGAAGGCACCACGGGAGGCGGCATACGCGTCAGGCCCGGATAAGGCGTCATAGGGTTCCATCTGGGGCTCTTCTTCGGCTCTTCTGCGATTCGTTTGGTTGGCACCTTCGAATCTACGGAGAAGAGCCCCTTGGTCACCGGGAGTTGACCCGGCCGGCGTCCCCGTCATGGCGGGCGAGGGTGAACCGTCCCGGCGCGTCCTCGTCCAGCCAGCCCCGCTCCACCAGACGCTTCAGCTTCCCCCGGGTCCCCTCGATCTTCGCCGTCGTGGCCTCCAGCCCGATCCGCGGCACGATCTGCTTGGCCTGCAACGGACCTGGAGCATCAGCGACGATCTCCACGATGTCCCGGTACACGTCCGGCAGCACTTGAACGACCAGGCCCTCCCGCCACGGCGGCACCGCCATCACCCCGATGCCGTGAGGCGCCGGCGCTTCCTTGGGCTCCGGCCCATCGGCCGCCTCTACTTCCGGCGCTGCCTGGGCGGCCGACAACTCCGCCAGCACCTGCGCGACGGTCTCCCGCGTGATCTCCAACCGCGACAGATCCACCCGGGCCCTCTCCAGCCGCACGGCCAACTCCGCAGCTTCGGCCTGGAGTTCTTCCACCCGCTGTCGAGCCGCGGCCTCCCGCGCCTGGAGCTCTTCCGGCAACGACACCATGGCGCCCACCTCCACCTCGCCACGGTAGGAGTACGACGGCACCGCTCACACGTCAATCAGCGTCTTCCCAGCTCAGCTGTCCCTCGAAAGGATCCGCACCCAAGGGAGATGACCATCTCAGCGCCATCGGGAGCAAGTTGGAGGTTCGGACACTCCCCCGCAGGGGGAGCGCCCGAACCCGACCCCGCCCCAGGGGTGACGGGGTCCGTCCAGCACCAAGGGGCGCCGGACGGGAAGGCTGCGACCGAGGGCGGACCGCAGCCAGGCAGGGCCAGCCGCAAGGGCAGGGCCAGGAAGGGGAAATCCCGCCCGCGCGACAAGAAGCAGCGCCCCGCCCACAGCGTCCGCCTCAACGAACAAGAACTCGCCATCATCCAGTCCGGCGCCGACCACGTCGGCATGAGCGTGGCCGGATTCCTCGCCCATTCCGCCCTGGCCTCCGCCCGCGACCAGTCCCGCACCGCGGCAGCCATCGCCACCGAACGGGACATCCTGACCGCCCTGTTCGGTGTACGCCGTCAGCTCGGCTGGGCCGGCAGCAACGTCAACCAAGCCTCCAAGGCCCTCAACTCCGGTGCCGACGCACCTCACTTCGCCGCGACCCTCGCAGATCTACAGCGCGCCGCACAGGCCGTCCAGCGGGCGGCCGACAGGATCACCAACGGGCAGGAGGAGCAGGCAGCTTGATCCCCCGGATCCACCAGCAGGGAAGCAAAACCCTCGGACTCCTCAACTACCTCTACGGCAAGGGCACCCACGAGGAACACATCGACCCACACCTGGTCGCTTCCTTCGACGGCATGGCCCCCGACCCCGGCCGCGACCCCTCAGTGACGAAGGAAGACCTCCAGCACCTCCTCGACCAGCCCCTGGCACTCCTCGAACCAGACCAACGTCCCGACGAGCACGTCTGGCACTGCTCCGTGCGCGCCGCTCCCGACGACCCGATCCTCAGCGACGAGCAGTGGGGCGACATCGCCCGCCGCGTGGTCGCCGCCACCGGCATCGACCCCGGCGACGGCGCCGGCTGCCGCTGGGCCGCCGTCCGCCACGCCGACGACCACATCCACATCATCGCCACCCTCGTCCGCGAAGACGGCCGCCGCCCCGACCACCACCGCTCCGGCAAACGCGCCCAGGCCGAATGCCGCCTCATCGAAAAGGAGTTGGGTCTGCACCAGGTCTCGCCCGGTGACGGCACGGCCGCCAAGCGGACCACCAGCGCCGAACGCCACAAGGCCGAACGCGAAGGCAGGCAGCAACCGGCACGCGACGAACTGCGCGAGACCGTACGGCGGGCAGTGGCAGGAGCCACGAGCGAGGGGGAGTTCTTCGACCGGCTGGCTGCCGCCGGCCTGCTGATCCGGAAGCGCGCCGCGCCCTCCGGCGACCTGCTCGGCTACAAGGTCGCCCTCCCGGACAACCGCAACGGTGACAAGGAGCCAGTGTTCTACGCGGGCTCCACGCTCTCCCCCGACCTGTCCCTGCCCCGCATCCGCAAACGGTTCACCGTCGACACCCCGAACCGGGGCACGGACGCACCCTTCGCCGAAGCCCCGAATGGCCCCGCGACCGCGCGGCGTCGGACAGCCACGGCTGCGTGGCAGGCGGTGCTGGTCATCGACAATGGTGAGGACGGCCAGGTGGCCGCGCGCATCTCGGCGGCCGGGGAGATCCTGGACGCGCTCGCCAAGACCTCCGCCGCCCACACCCGCACCGAACTGCGTCAGGCCGCCGCCGTATTCGAGCGGGCCACCCGCTCCCACGTAAGGGCCGAACACGGGCACGACCGTGCCCTGCGCCAGGCCGCCCGCGATCTCATCTACAGCGGCCCCGCGCTTGGCCGCGGGGAAGACGGAGCCACCACCGCAATGGCGATCGACATGCTGTTCTTCCTCGTCACCGCTGCCGCCCACTGGCACGCCAAGAAGGAGCACGCCCAACAGGCAGCCGCAGCCCGCCAGGCCGCAGAACATCTGCGCACCGCCTACCGGGCCGCCGCCGACGTCCCGTTGAGCGTGCTGTACCAGCGAGGCCGGCGCCTGTCTCAGCCCCTGCGACACAAGCAAGCCGCCCATCTCCGAGCGGCGGTACCCGAGTTGGCCGAACAGATCCTGGCCGAGCCTGGCTGGCACGCCCTCGCAGCCACCCTCGCCGACACCGAGAGCGCCGGCCACGACCCGGCCACGCTGCTCACGGAAGCTGCCGGACGACGGGAGTTGGGCACCGCAGACTCGATCAGCGATGTGCTGGTGTGGCGGCTGCGCCGCATGGCCGACCTGCCCGCCGACGCCACCACAATGCCCGACCACACCCCCTATGCCGCCAAGCGCAGCAGGCGCGCTGTCCCGCCCGCCCCAAGCCGGGACAACCGGTCCAGCCAGACACGGTGATTCAGCACATACGCCGGTGCCCTCTGCCAAAAAGACAAAAGGCACCGGCAAGCCGAGTAATCAGAAGGCGACTTGGACCTTGGTAACCGCCTTCTCCAGGTTGGCGTCCACAAGTCCCGGCAAGCCGGAGACGATCACCAACACGTTGCTTACACGTATCGCCGTCTGCTTGACGACGGTGCGTTGCTCGCCGATCGAATAGCTGAGCAGTTGGCTCCACTGCTCGTCACCCAGATCAGGCGCGGCCGTCACCCGGGTGCCCATGTCAATGACGGTGCTGCCCGACATCACCTGGTACGTCCGGCAGGAGACCATCGCATCGAAGATCTGCCCGATGCCCTTCGACAGCTTCGCGGCGCTGTCGCTGTACAACTCCTCGGAAACCGCGGAGTCGCTGCCGCCGGCGTAGGCGAAGGACGCCTTCGCCTTGCGGGAGAAGTCGAGGCCGGCACCGGTCGCCGCGTCAGCGCCGAGCTTCTCCAGCGCCGGGCAGCCGATCACGCTCACGTCGTCGTGCGCAGCGGGGCGCTGCGGCGTGCGGGCGTAGCCCTCGCCCAAGTCGCCTTCCTCCAGGAGCCGCTTGGCCAGCTCTGCCGAAGACAGCGGGGCTGGCACCGAGGCGTTCTCGGACGGGGCGGTCGCGGCGGACGCCGGGTCGGTGGAGGAGGTGCTGCCGATCGAGCAGCCCTCCAGGGCCAGGACGGCGAGGACGCTCAGGCTGAGGACGGTCATGGTGTGAAGGCGCAAGTGAACCCCTAAGTGGCCTGCGAAACGGACAGGTTGACCAAGCCGGGCCTCCGAGCACCGGCAGCGAGAAGGGACGCAAGGGATTCGGGGGTTCAGTGGCCGAGGTGGCGCAGGCCCTCTTCGAGGGTGGGGTGGAACCGGTCGACCGGACCGGAGTTGCGGTTGTACCAGGCCGCATCCAGGCCGGGCTCCTTCGCCTCGTGGCCGGCCCGGCAACGCAGCCATATCGAGTCGTCGCGCATGCAGAAGACGATCCAGTCCCGATACACGCCGCACTCGGGGCACGTACGAACCTCGCCGCCGATGACGAGCGGCTGCTCCCAGCGCATCATCAGCCCAGCCACCTCCTGGCGGGACGGCACCCGCAACTCCGGCGGCGGGAGGTCACTCATCGCCGGTCCCTCCGCTGCCGGTGCTGGAAACAGTTGAGTCGACTCGGGGAAGTCGCCCCACGGTTGTGTGGCCTGCAACTGCAGGAGCAGCGCGTGGCTGGCACGCTGGGCCTCGCGGAATGCGCGGTCCTCGCGAGCGCGTCGAAAGAACAAGCTCTCTTCCTCTCTGTCATCGGGCGAGCGCAGGGAACGTGCCTCATACGTCTGACCTGCTGCTGCGCCGGGAAATCTCCGACGAGCAGCACACCTGCGGTTCCGTCAGTGCGCGGGTCGTCAGCTGCGGTGGACGACTGTGAGTCGTCCCTCGGCGCTCTTGGGCACGCTGTGGCGGGGCACCGGGACCGGTGAGGTAAGCGATGACGTGAACGCGGCGACCAGGCCGTTCGGAACGCTGGCGCTGAAGCTGGCACACCACAGGTACGGGGCGCCGAGAACAGGCTCCGCCCACGCCTGCCATCCCGACAGGTCAGGGCGCGGGTCGGCGTCCTGGATGAGCGGTGGCATCAGCTCCAGGGAGACGCAGCCGGAGAGCCCGGGGTCCGTGGCGGTGGTGTGGGGGCGATCCACGTCGCGGAGCCAGCCTTGGGCAGTGAGCGAGTTCAGCACCGTCTCGGCCCCGCCGAAGTCGGTGTCGGGTGCCTCGCGGGCGTCGAGCGCCACGAGGAGATCGGCGAGCGCCTCGTACGGGACGCCGGTGGTGAAGTACGCGTTCCACTCCGTCATCGCAGAAGTGGCGTGCGGACGGGCGCTCAACTGCCAAGCAACAGGCAGTCCACCCAGCTCGAACGGGTAGGCCGCGAGGATCCACTCGGCGCCACGCAGGTTGTCCGGGCTCACATACAGCAGGGTGTGGCGCGAGGTGGGCCACATGCTCCAGCCAAGACTGACCAAGGCGTCGCCGATCCGCTCGGCGAGCACGCCGTCATCACCCGCCAGGTGACGCGGGGTCACCCAGTACACCGGGTCCGGCAAGTCGGTACGGGAGGAATCACTGGGATGGTGCGGATACAGGGGCGCCTCCGTGCCCTCGGGATGGGTTACTGACCGTCGTTGACCTGGCGTTTCGGACGGTCGTCCACGTTGACATGCCAATCCGCAGAGCACCAGTGGTTTCGGGATCTTCCCTGTCTGCCTCCGGCGAACTGGCGTCCGTCGCCATCCAATCGAGGTGATTGACAGCGAACCTAGCCGTGTGAGGGACCCGAGCTGGGGGCGTAGGTGCGTCAAAGGTGTTCCCCGACGGAACAGACCGAACGTTCCCCCAGGGAACGGACGGTGCGTTCCCTAAAGGAACGACGTCCGTTGCCAGGGAAGGGCGGACAGCAATCGAATCCGGCCGTCCCTGGGGGTGCTGCGGCCCGTCCGCTCTTCGTTGCCCCGACTCGGCCGCGTAAGGTCAACTTCCATACGCGCCTGGCAAGTTTCGGCAAGTTCCTCGCTTCAAGGCCCAGCCGCGGGCAAGCTCTGGCACAGAGATCGTTACCGGCATCCGAGGAGGACATCATGGCCCTGCGTAAGCTCGGTAAGGACCCGGAGAGTCCCAGTGGCGGCTCCCCCACCATCTACCTCGACGAGGAGAAGGACAGCTACCTCGTGCAGGGGCTGAAGGTGGAGGACATCGAGCGCCTCGGGCAGATGGACATCCCCGGCCATGAGTCGGTGGTGGAGATCCCCCGGCGCATGGTGCAGTTCTTCCTGGAGGTGAAGAAGGTTGACGAGGACCCCGACGTTTGAGGAACTTTTCCGTGACTGCCAGCGGACGGCCCTCCATCTGGAGATGCGCGACGCCTACATGAAGTCGGACCCGGCCTTCATCGACTGGAAAACCGGCATCACACTCGACCCGGCCGCGCGCTGGGGCGACTGGCACGGCATCGTCACAGAGGCCACCTCGCGAGGCGTCGAAATCCGCCGGGCCCGAGTCGTCTCGACTCCTGTCAGCGAGTACATCCGCTTCGAGTACGACGTGACGGACGGACTCAACATCGCCGCCGGCGAAGACGTGCGCTGGCTCTCCCGGCGAAACGCAACGGGCCTCGCGCTCCCGGGCAACGACTTCTGGCTCTTCGACTCCAGCCTTGTCCTCGTCAACCACTTCGACGGCGAAGGCGAGAACATGGAAGTGGAACTCACGGACGACCCGGAGGTGGCGAAGCTCTGCGAGTCGGCCTTCGAGGCCGTGTGGGCGCGGGCAACACCGCACGCAGAGTTCCAGCCGGCCGAGTCGGCCTGATAGCTCGAACAGCACCGTCGCAGCGACATGACATCGCCATCTTCGAGCGTTCAGGAAGCCCGCAGGGCTCTTGGTAAGCGCCTGAGCGAAATCCGGCTCGAAGCCGGGCTCACCAAACGAGCGTTGGCCAGCAGCCTCGGCTGGCACGAGTCGAAGTGCTCGCGCTTCGAGAGCGGCACACGTCCGCCCTCGGAGCGCGACCTTCGTGCCTGGGCCGCTGCCTGCGGTGCGGAGAGCGCGGCCGAGGATCTCGTCTCGACAGCCCGCGGCATCGAGGGGATGTATGTCGAGTGGCGCAGGTTGGAGCGCACCGGCCTGAAGCAGGCCCAGGAGTCCGTTCTCCCCCTGTGGGAACGCACCCAGCGCTTCCGCTTCTACTCCCCGTGGCTCATTCCCGGCCCCGTGCAAACGGCCTCGTACATCACCGCACTGCTCACCTCAATTCGCAACCGCCGCGGCCTCATTGATGACGTGCCAGCCGCCGTCAAGGTGCGCGTGGAAAAGCAGCAGATCGTCTACGGCAACCACACGTTCGCGATCCTCCTGGAAGAAGGAGCACTCCGAAAGCGCATCGGCGGGACGGAGGTGATGGCCGGCCAACTCGGCTATCTGCTCAGCGTTATGGCGCTGCCGTCGGTGAGCATCGGCATCATTCCTGAGGACGCCGACCGTTCCGGCCTCTGGCCGGTCGAAGGCTTCTTCCTGTACGACGACCACACGGTCCACGTCGAACTCGTCTCGGCCCATCTCGCCGTCACGCAAAAGCACGAACTTGCCATGTATGCCCAGACGTTCACGGATCTGGCCGAGCTTGCTGTCTACGGCTCGGCGGCGCGCGAAATCATCACGGCGGCCATCGAATCCCTGGGGTGAATGCCGGGCAAGTTCCGGCACACTCGTAGAGCCCCTCCTGTCGCCCTTCTTAGCGTTACTGGCACGGCCGGAAACGCGTACTGAAGGGGCGAGACGGTGATCACTGTGGCAAGTAGTGGCAAGGCATCGAGAGCAACCGACAGCGCGGGAAACGAAGTTCTCCCAGTCGACGTCGAGACGATTTCGGAAAGCACCGAGGCAGCCCTCTCCATGCAGATGGCCACCTCCACCCGCAAGGACATGGACACCTCCCTGCCGGAGATCGTCGGGCACCTCAACCTCCTGCTCGGTGAGGACCTGGGGGCGGACGAGGACGACGACGTACGAGAGCTGTTCCGTAAGGGATATCGGCTCCTCGACCTGCAGAACCGTCCGACCGCGGAGACCCCGTCGTTCGGCGCCTTCATCTACCTCCGGGATGCCGCCGACGTCACGCGAAGGCTCTTGTGGATCTACACACAGCGCCACGGGCTCGGTGCCCCGTGAGTGTCCGGGAGGACCAGATCGTCCGGGAGCTGTCCCACTACATCTACGCGCACCCTGACGAGCAGATGGCGCTGATGCCGGTGTACGACGCCGCCCGCGACCACGCACAGCGCGGGACCTGCACCCACAGCCGGCGCTGCCCCCTCGTGACGACGGGCGCGGTCATCGTCGACGAACACAATCGCGTCCTGTCCCTGCGGCACAACCGTGCCTTCGCCCTGGCGGAAGCGGAGCCGGAGGAGCAGGACGACTCGCTCAGAGGGGCGGCGCTGCGCCTGCTGGCCGAGGCGGTCGGCATCCGGGACGTGTGGACGGAACCCAACAGCGATGGCCCCTTCCTGATCGACGTGACCAGGGCGGGGCAACACAGGTACGGTCCCCGCCTCCGGATCGGCTTCAGATACCTCTTCCGGGCCCACTCCGGCGCCATCGCTCCGATGGTGATCGAAGCCGGCGCGGCGGCCTGGATGCCCCTTGGGGAGATCGGTATCCCGTCAGTCCGCGACCGCCTTCACGGCCACCTGGTTGGTGCCCCGTGAGCCCCCGGAACCAACAACTCGCTTACGTGGCAAGCCTCTTGGCACTCGGCGGTTCGATCCTCCTGGCCATCTGGAGAGGCTGAATGTACGAGCGCCGCACCACCGAACCAACCCCTGTGCCTCCTCCCCTCGGCACTATCCCCGGTTACAGGCAACCAAGCGATGTCCACGTAGGCGATTTCGTGTTCCTCGACGGGTTGTACCTGCGGGTCCGCGACATGAGGTCCGCCGGCACCGCGGGGCGCCGGGTTCTGATCTTCGACGGGCACTGCCCATGGGTCATGAACGAGTCGGCGACGACGTATCGGCCCGTCGAACTCCTCTGACCCGAAGCCTCATTCAGCCATCACGAGAACTGTCACCTCACGCCAGCGAGGAGCTTCGCCATGCGCTTCCGCAAGATCCACGGAGCGGGGAACGACTTCGTCCTGTTATCCGACCCCTCACCGAATAGCGAGAAGGACTGGCCAAAGGAGGCCGAGCGCCTCTGCGCCAGGCGAACCGGCATAGGCGCGGACGGCCTTGTCGTCAGCAGCCTGATCAGCATCAGCCCGGTCGTCCTCGAAGTCCGCTGCTTCAACGCCGACGGCTCGATCGCGACGATGTGCGGCAACGCTCTGCGGTGTACCGCCTGGGCCGCGCACCACGACCACGGCTTCCGCGAGATGAGTCTGCGCATGGCGGGGGTGATGCACGAGGCGATCGTGAGCGATGACTCCGTGTGGGTCACGGCCGAGGTCGGCGCGGTCCATCCCCGACGGGTTCAGACCGTCCTCAACGGCAAGCCGACCTGGTTCGACAGCGCCCACACCGGCACCGAACACGTCGTCGCCGTCGTAGACGACGTGGATGCCATCGACGCAGTACTCGTCGGACGCCTCATCCGCCACCACGCCGACCTCGCCCCGCTGGGGACGAACGTCAACTTCGTACAGGCCGCGGGCCGCCAGGCGCTGAAGATCCGCACCTACGAGCGCGGCGTCGAGGCGGAAACCCTCTCGTGCGGAAGCGGAGCCGTCGCGGCCGTCGTCATCGCCACCCTGCGCGGACTCGTGTCGCCGCGAACCGTCACCATCCACAACCGCGCCGGGGAACCGCTCACGGTCCGACCACATCCCGACCGACCAAAGCGAACGCACTGGGTCGGCGGACCGGTCACCAACACCTTCGAAGGGGTCCTCGCATGACTCAGTTCCTCACCTCCAGCTCTGACCTCGCGGTGCGCGAGGCCACCCAGAACCTTCGCGACTGGCAGCGCGACCGAGAGGGGCTCGGTGTCGCCCTCGTCTACGGGCCGGTATCAGCCGAGGACCGGCTCTACCACTCGAAGTGCCCCGTGGACCAGCGTTCCGTGACCGCCCTGTCCGAGGCTCTCGACGACATCGGTGCCCGCTGGAAAGTACTGAACCCGTGCGAGCCGGACTTCATCACGGAGTTGGCCGGGTACGACGTGGCCCTCTCCAACCTTCACGGTCCGTACGGGGAGGACGGGAGGCTGCAGGGTCTGCTCGACTACCTGCGCGTGCCGTACTGCGGCAGCGGAGTCGCAGCGTCCGCGGTCGCCGCCGACAAGATCCTCTGCAAGCGGGTGATGCTGAGCCTCGGCGTCCCCACCCCCGGGTGGTGGGTGTGGTCCGGCGGGCCGATGCACTGGAACGGACGGGCGGCGATGGTCAAACCGCCGTTCGGCGGCTCCAGCGTGGGCATGACCCTGGTCCGCGAACAGGCAGAGCTTCCCCAGGCGCTGGCGGACGCTGCCGACGAAGAAGGCGATGCCGTACTGGTCGAGGACTACCTGACCGGCATACCGCTGACCGTGGGGCTCCTGGAACTGCCCAGAGGCGCTGTCGTCGTGCTCCCGCCGCTGGCCATCGAAGCCACCGAGGCGGAGTTCTACGACGCCGACACGAAGCTCGACGTGGACTCCAAGAGCGCCGTAGCCGTTCGGGCCGCCGACCTGCCGCCCGAGGTACTGGCCAAGGTCACCGAACACGCCACGACGCTGTGGGACGGACTCGGGCTACGCGGTTCGGCGCGCGTCGACTTCATCCTCACCGAGGACGACCAGCCGTACGTGCTGGAGGTCAACAGCACGCCGGGCATGTCCCGCGACAGCAACTTCGTGGTGGGCGCCGCGATGGTCGGACTCACGCACACGGACGTCGTAGTGGCCATGCTGCACGAGGCGTTGGCCCGCCCGCCATACGATGTTCCCCTGCCCACTCCCGCGTTCTCCAGCACCACGCTGACTCGGGAGGCTGCCGTCTCACCGTAGGAGCCCGCCCGCTGTGTCGCGCGTCCACGATGTCCCCATGTGCCGACAGCTCATCGCCCCCGCGGAATGGGATCTACATGGAGGCTGGGCACTCGGGGACAGGGTGGAATGGTCCAACCGGGCGTGCGGCCTGGCGTCGCTGAGAATGATCCTGCTCGCCTACGGGCGCGCGGCACCCACGGTCACGGAACTGCTGAGACTCGCGGTCAAGCACGAGGTCCTGACCCCGCATGGGGCGCTCCACGCGGGGATCGCGAGCCTGGCCACCGACCTCGGGGTCCCCTCGACCGCCGAACCGGTCCCGGCCGAAGACCTGACGAGGCGGCTCGACGACGCCCCGCTTATCGTCTCTGTGACCGAGCAGTTCCCCGACGACGGCCGGGCAGGCGGGCACCTCGTCATCCTTCGTGGCTACGAGGACGGCTCCGACCCAACGATCGAGTTCCGAGACCCGTCGGCCTGGGGTCAGACACACGATCGAGTCCCCCTCAGCCGCGTATCCGCTTCCTATACCGGCCGCGCGATCACCTTCGCGCCCCTCATTCACAACGGAGAGTCTTGATGACCGAGGCAGAAGGCGACACGACCGAGGCCCCAGGCGGCCGGAGGATCGCCGTACTCGGAGAGATGCTGGAGCTGGGCGACGAAGCGGTGGAAGCTCACCGCGAGGTCGGGCGCATGGCAGCGGAGAACGGCGTCGATCTCATCGTGGCGGTCGGCGACGCACTCGCCAAGCAACTCGCCCTCGCGGCGGGTGCGGCGGGCGTGCCGGACATCGCCATGGTCGGCGACAACGGCACTGCCGCCGCCTACTTGGCGTCCGTCCTCCGCCCCGGCGACGTCGTCCTCGTGAAGGCGTCCCGCGGCGGACAGCTCTGGCAGATCGCCCAAGCCCTCATCGGGCAGCCCGTCACCGGCCTGTGAACAGCCATCCGCCCGGAGAGTCGACCGCTACCTCCATCGGCTAGAGGTGCCGGACGTGGTGGACGTCTATCGAGGTGTGCAGGACTGGGTCTTCCAGTGTGGCCGTTCGACATGGCCAGAACCCCAGAAGGCTGAGAAGTCGGACCGTAAGCCGGGGTACAGGGAACCGGAATAGGGAACCGTTGGTCTTGGCCGTGGCTCTGTTGAACTCGCCGGGTGGATCGTGGGCAAGTGCCATCGAGCGGATCCAGTGAACCGGCCCCGCGCTGGCGCTGAAGTATTCACTAGGTCGGCGCGCGGTCGCGTTGGCGCCGAACAGCAGGCCGTCGCCAGATGACGACCCCAGGGGACTCTTTCCCCGTAGGTGCCGCATCGGTCGCTCAGAGAGCGCGGGCGAGGAAGACGTCGGTGACCTGGAGTACGTCGATTCCTCCTCCGTGGGCGTCGAGCAGGCGCCCGACCTCGGCGAGTGCCCGCTCACGGCGGTCGTCGGACAGGATGCGGTAGGCGGACAGCGAAGTGAGATAGCCGAGGTAGCGGTCGGTGTCGTATCGCAGATTCTGCGGGAACCGGACCGAACGCAGATCAGTGAAGCGGCCGTCCCGGCGGCACTCCATATCTGGCCAGACCTGGTCCCAGTTCCCGGGCTCGTCGCCGGAGAGGTCGCAGGCCAGGAAGCGGTGCGGAGACCCGGTGACCCCGTGGCGGTCTGCGATGCCGGCGAGTTCGGCGCGCAATCCAGCGTCATGGATCCCGTGCGGGTTCCTGACCAGCGCCATGGCACCGCCGGGGGCGAGCGCGGCGCGGACCAGGTCCCAGCGCCGGCCATGGTCCAGGAAATTCCAGGCGGAGGCGGCGAACAGCAACCCGTACTGCCGCCCGCCCGGTTGCCACTGCTCGAAGCCGCCGACCTCGACCCGGACGTTCGGATATCCGGCGGTGTTGCGTCGCAGCACCTCGGCCATGCGCGTATCCGGCTCGACGCACACCAACGGAATCCCCAGCACGGCGAACGGCACCGTGGCCTTCCCGGTACCCGCGCCGATCTCCACAGCCGCACGGTCCCCGAGAGCCGCGTACGCCAGCACCTCGGTGACCATCGTGTCTGCGTAGCCAGGGCGGGCCGCATCGTAGAGCTCGGCCACCTCACCAAAGACCTTGCTACGGGCTGCGTTGACGTGTCCCTCTGAGGTCATGAGCGTCCCTCGGCTTCTTGATCGGCAGGCGGGAACCCTACCGACCTGACCGGCCGCAAGCCACCTCTTCAGGAGCCGCCCGCTTGCTCCAGACATCAACCTCCGCGGTCCGTATCAACGCCTACGAAGGTCTCGTATGAGCCCAGTTGCCACCGCCAAAGCCCGGCGGCCCCGGACATGTGATGTCCGGGGCGCCCTGGCCGCGGTGGCCGCTTCTTTACACCGCGGCGATGCCCTCCATGCCGGACTCGGCGAAGGGAGGCAGTCCGGAGGTCGTGCCGACCTTGGTCAGGGAGCCGTCGCGGCCGATGCGGAAGCCGTCGACGGTGCCGGACGTCGCGTTTTGCACGTACAGGAACTTCTGGTCCTTGGTCACCGCCAGGTCGATGACGCCCTGGGACTTGGCGGACGGCGGGGTGGCGACGCCGACGTCGTTGGTGAGCGCCAACTTGCCGTGGCGGTCCGTGCGGTAGCCGGTGACGGTCGAGTTGCCGGTGTTGCCGCCGAAGAAGAAGTCGCCCGCGCCCTCCAGCCAGCACAGCGTGTCCTGGCCATTGGGCAGACTCTTCTGGACGACCTTGAGGGTGCCGTCGGCGCGCACCTTGTACGTGCTGACCGTCGAGTCCTTGGCCTCGGCCACCAGCATCCGGCCGGCCTTGTCGAAGGTGATCGCGAACGGCACGGCGCCGGCCGAGTCGTTGACCTTCGCCTTCCGCGCGGGCCGTCCGGCGCGGGACATCGGGAAGACCTCAAGGGTGTTGGCGGACTTGGTGGTGACGACCAGCTCACGGCCGCCGGGGGTGAACGCGACCTGACCGGGTGAACTGCTGAACAGCGGCACCTTCTTGTTGTCCAGCCCGAGCGAACGGTGTGTGTCACTCAGCGGTGCCAGTCCCTTGGCCGTGAGGCGGAACCCCTGGACGCTGCCCGCGCCGCCCGCGTTCATGACGTAGGCGATGCGCCCCGAGACCGCGATCGAGGCGGGGAAGTCACCGCCGGAGCCCATCACTTGACGGCCCGTCAGTTTCTGACCCTCGACCCGGAACGACGTCACGGTGTTGCTGCCCGCGTTGACCGCGAGGAGCAGCCGGGACCGGTCGTCGTAGACGAGTGAGCCCTGGGAGGCGAGCGAGTCGGTGGGCGCGTCGACCTGGTCGCCGCCCTTGCCGCCGGTCGCGTAGGTCCCGGCGGCGCTCAACGTGCCGTCCTGGGCGCGCTTGAAGACGTGGATCGTGTTGCCCTTGAGTTCGTTGCCCTGCACGAAGACCACGTGGTCGGCCCCGGCCTCGGCCTTCTTCACGACGTCGTGCCCGCGCGAGGGCTCCCCCGCCGAGGCGACGGTCACCGCCGTCACGGCCGCCGCGGCGGCGAGAATGCCCGCTCCGGCGATCGTCAGCCTGATCTGTAACGGTGACCTTCGCCTGATGTGCCTGCTCATACGCCGCTCCTCGGGCCTTCGCCGCCACCGCGGGGTCGGTGGAGAACGGGGACCAGAGTTGCCGATGGGGTGCGTGAGCCTTAGGGATTCGGCCGTCACGTCAGTTTCCCGTAACAACTCCGCGCGCGTGGGCAGGAGTTGCAGGGAGATCCTGCGGCACGCACCGACCGTGCCGGCTACCGGCGGGTATGTCTCACGATCACTCCAGGAGGATCGCTTCGCCTACTTCATTTCGTGGGGCCCGGTTCGGGGTCCGGGCCTCCGAGCGGCAGTCGGCCGTACCCGCCGGCCATCGCCCGCGGCTATCGTGCCGCCCATAACGACCACTGCCACCACGACGCTGAGCGACGCGGACTTCGGCGCCCCGATCGAGGACCGCTTTTTCGAGGACTACATCCCGGGCTCGGTGTACGTCTACGGCAGCATCACCATGACCGAGCAGGACATCCTGCGGTTCGCCGGCGAGTTCGATCCGCAGAGCATCCACACCGACCCCGAGGCCGCCGAACAGGGTCCCTTCAGGGGGCTGATCGCCAGCGGCTGGCACACCTGCGCCGTCATGATGCGCCTGTACGCCGACCACTACGTCAGCAAGGTCGCGAGCCTCGCCTCTCCCGGCATCGACGAACTGCGCTGGGTCCGCCCGGTCAAGCCCGGCGACAGCCTCTCGATCCGTACGACGATCCAGGAGGCCCGTGCCTCGCGGACCAAGCCGGACCGCGGCATCGTGCACACCGCCATCGAGGTGATCAACCAGCGGGACGAGCCCGTGCTCACCTTGACGGCGATGAACATCCTGCTGCGGCGCACACCTCAGCGATAGTCGGGGTTGGCCGCGTCGAGGCGGCAGCCGGCGTCCCATTCGGAGCGCTGGTTGCCGTGCGCCGGGATGCCCCCTGCGCGTTTGAGCATGGCGGCCAGGTGCATCAGGTTCCAGGCCATGAACGTGGTGTTGCGGTTGGTGAAGTCGTTCTCCGGACCGCCGGAGCCGGGGTCGAGGTACGAGGGTCCGGGTCCCGCCGGGCCGATCCAGCCCGCGTCGGCCTGCGGCGGGATGGTGTAGCCGAGGTGCTGGAGGCTGTAGAGGATGTTCATCGCGCAGTGCTTCACGCCGTCCTCGTTGCCGGTGATCAGGCAGCCGCCGACCCGCCCGTAATAGGCGTACTGGCCCGCCGAGTTGAGCAGTCCCGAGCCGCCGTAGAGCCGCTCGATGACCTTCTTCATGACCGAGCTGTTGTCGCCCAGCCAGATCGGCCCGGCCAGCACCAGGATGTCGGCGGCCATCACCTGCTCGTACAACGTCGGCCACGCGTCGGTGGCGAAACCGTGCTCGGTCATGTCCGGGTAGACGCCCGGCGCGATGTCGTGGTCGACGGCGCGCACGACGTCCGTGGTGACGCCGTGCGCGTCCATGATCGCCCGGCTCTTGTCGATCAGTCCCTCGGTGTGGCTCTGCTGCGGCGACGGCTTGAGTGTGCAGTTGACGAACAGGGCGCGCAGGTCGTCGAAACGGTACGGGTCGTCGAGCTGGTCGGGGGCGGGCGGTGACTGGGTCATGGAGGCTCCTTCACGCGGGACCGCCGGGGCGAGTCCCCCATCCGGTCCGAGCCGCAGCTCGGCGACAGCGTCTCGCACGGATCCCAGCCCGTCCCTCTGCGACGCACCGGCACCCGACGCCTGCGCACGGCGCCCGGTCGTACACCGTGCGCCCGCCGTCCATCGCGAGCATCCTGAACTCGGCCCAGGGCGCGACGGGCACCGGGCAGGACGACAAGGCGGCGGTGCGATGGCCATCGACGTGTCCGCGCAGCGGGTGATTCCCGTTCCGCCGGAGCAGATGGCGACGTACGCCATGGACTGGCGCCACGACGACGAATGGACGCAGGGCATCCGTAGCGCGGAGCTGACGAAGGAAGCCGACAGTGGTGGTTTCGGTGTGGGGGCCGAGATCACCCGTACGGCGTACTTTCTGGGCCGATGCATCGACTATGTCCTGCGCGTCGCCGCACAGGAACCGCCTCGGCTGCTGGACATGGTGTCGGTGGCCGGGCCGATGCCCATGCACGTCACCTACACCTTCGACCCGCACCCCGCCGGGACGACGGCCCGTATCCGCGTCCAGGGCGGCTTCTACCAGATGGCCGCTCCCCTCATGGCCCGCCAGGTCCGCACGTCACTCGGCAAGGACCTGCGCGACCTGGAACTCAGGCTCACCGGCACGGAATGAGAGAGACCCATGGCATACGACGAAGGGCTGGCCGAGCGCGTACGCGAACGGCTGGGCGTGCGTCCGGGCGTCACCGAGAAGCGGATGTTCGGCGGGATCGCCTTCCTGTACCGGGGGAACATGGCGGTGGGCATCAGCGGTGACGACCTCATGGTTCGCGTCGGGCCCGAGCACACCGACACGGCTCTGGCCCGGCCCGGCACCCGCGTTTTCGACATGACGGGCCGCCCGATGCGCGGCTGGATCCTGGTCGACTCCTCGGTCCTGGCCGAGGACGACGCGCTCGGCCGGTGGGTCGACGAGGGACACGCCTTCGCCGCCGGTCTGCCGCCCAAGTGAGCAGAACTGGGCCGCGCCTGTGCCCGGCTGAGGGACCATGGCGTCTCGGGCGGCACTACCGAGGTTCTGATCAGGTCTTACGGACCGGTGACATGACGGGCGTGGTGATGCCGCGTGGCGGGTCTACGGTCCTAGCGTCGGGCGCATGCGAGTACTGGTCACCGGCGGTGCCGGGTTCATCGGGTCCCATGTCGTCGAGGCACTGACCGCACGCGGCCACGAAGCGGTCGTCTTCGACCTGCGCGACGGCCACGACGTGCGCAATCCCCAGGCGGTCGCGTCCGCGCTGCCGGATGTGGACGCGGTGTGTCATCAGGCGGCGATGGTGGGACTGGGGACGAGGTTCGGCGACGCGGCCGACTACGTGTCGCACAACGACCTCGGTACGGCGGTGCTGCTCACCGCCATGGCCGACGCGGGGGTGCGGCGGCTCGTGCTCGCCGGGTCGATGGTCGTCTACGGCGAGGGCGCCTACGCCTGCGAGGAGCACGGCCCGGTGCGGCCCGGGCCCCGGTCCGTGGCCGATCTGGACGCGGGGCGTTTCGAGCCCCGGTGTCCGCGCTGCGGTGCGGAGTTGGCGCCAGGGCTGGTGAGCGAGGACGCGCCCGTCGACCCCCGGAACGTGTACGCGACCACCAAGCTGGCCCAGGAACATCTGGCGGCGGCTTGGGCGCGCTCCACCGGCGGTTCGGCCGTGTCGCTGCGCTACCACAACGTGTACGGCCCGCGGATGCCGCGCGACACCCCGTACGCGGGGGTCGCCTCCTTCTTCCGTTCCGCGCTCGCGCGTGGTGAATCGCCGCGCGTCTTCGAGGACGGCGGACAGCGGCGGGACTTCGTGCACGTACGGGATGTGGCCGCGGCCAACGTGGCGGCGCTGGAGTCCGAGCCCCGGGAGGGGGCACTGACCGCGTACAACACCGGCAGCGGGGACCCGCACACGGTCGGCGAGATGGCGCGGGCGCTGGCCGCCGCGTACGGCGGGCCCGCCCCTGTGGTGACCGGGGAGTACCGGCTGGGGGATGTCCGCCACATCACGGCGGACTCGTCACGGCTGCGGGCCGAGCTGGGATGGAAGGCCGAGGTCGAATTCGCAGAGGGGATGCGCGAGTTCGCGACGTCGAAGCTGCGCGGGGAGCAGTAGCCGGCCGAGGACGCCTCCGGCGTTCACGCCTCGGCCATGGGCAGGGTCACCTCGAAGCGGCAGCCGCCGGACACGTTCCGTACGGCGGCCCGCCCTTGATGCGCCTCCACGATGCCGCGCACGATGGCGAGGCCCAGCCCGGCCCCGGCCGGCGGGGTCCGCGCGTGCGTGCCGCGCCACCCGGTGTCGAAGACACGCGGCAGATCCTCCTCCGGGATACCGCCGCAGCCGTCCGTCACGGACAGCACGACACCCTCGGCGCACCGTTCGGCGGCGACGGCCACCGTGCCGTCGGCCGGTGTCCGGCGGATGGCATTGACCAGCAGGTTCCCCAGTACCCGGCTCATCTCCTTGCCGTCCACCTCGACCGGCACCGGCTCGATCCAGTCGCCGACCAGCCATACACCGTGCTCCCGCGCGAGCGGATCGGCTCCCGCGAGGGCATCGCCGATCAGGTCGTACAGGGACATCCGCGAAGGGGAGAGAGTGAGCGTCCCGGCGTGGATGCGGGAGAGTTCGAAGAGGTCGCCGACCATGCCGTTGAGGCGCTCGACCTCGGTACGGATCTGGCGCAGATAGCGGGCGGGGTCGGCGGCGACGCCGTCCTCCAGGGCCTCGGACATCGCGCGCAGGCCGGCCAGCGGGGTGCGCAGGTCGTGCGAGATCCAGGCGACGAGTTCACGCCGTGACGACTCCAACGCCCGCTCGCGGTCGCGGGATTCGGCGAGCTTGGCGCTGGTGGCGGCCAACTCACGGCTGACGTCGGCGAGTTCGGCGGTGGCCGGACGGCCCGGGGCGAAGAAGTCGCCGCCGTCGCCGAAGTCACGGGCGGCGAGGGCGAGTTCACGGCTGCGGGCGACGACCCAGCGGCCCAGCAGCAGGGCCGTGGCCAGGGAGACCACGGCCGCCATGGCGACGACGGTGGTGACGACCGTCAGATCATGCGCGGACAGGAACATCGCCTCTGCCACGGCCAGTGTGCCGGCGAGCATCGCCGTCACCGCGACCGCGGCGACCACGGACACGGACGCGGTGAGCGAACGCCGGCGCAACAGCCACAACGCGCCCGCACCCAGCACCCCGGCCCCAGCAGCACCGAGAAAGGCGAACAGGGCGATGAGCACTATGTCGCGCATGATCAGCCCTCCCCGGTGCCGACTGTGCCGGTGGACTCGAAGCGGTATCCGACGCCCCACACCGTGTGGATGAGCCGTGGCCGCCCGGGATCGTCCTCGACCTTGGCGCGTAGCCGCCGCACATGCACGGTGACAGTCGACAGATCACCGAAGTCCCACCCCCACACCTCCCGCATCAAGTCCTCCCGGCTGAACACCCGCCCAGGGTGCCGCAGGAAGAAGGTGAGAAGGTCGAACTCCCTTACCGTTAGGGAGAGTTCAGAACCGTTCTTGGTGGCGCGGCGGCCGGCCGGGTCGGCGGTGAGTCCGGCCGATCGCAGGGTGCGTGCGGCGGTCGCGGGCCGAGTGCGCCGTAGCACCGACTCGACGCGCAGGACCAGTTCCCGGGGGCTGAACGGCTTGGTGACGTAGTCGTCGGCGCCGACCTCCAGGCCCAGGATCCGGTCGTCCTCGTCGCCGCGCGCGGTGAGCATGATGACCGGCACGGGCCCGTGCCCGCGCAACCGGCGGCACACTTCAAGGCCGTCGATACCCGGCAGCATCAGGTCGAGCACCACCAGGTCGGGCCAGTGTGCGGCGGCCCGGGCGAGAGCCTCCGGCCCATCCTCGGCGCGGTCCACGACGTATCCGGCACGGTCGAGATACCCGGAGACGACCTCGGCGACGGTCGGATCGTCGTCCACGACGAGGACGCGCATCGTGTCCCGGGGCCTGCTCAGGACGCGTACGACTCCTGGCGATTCGTTCGGCTGCTGCATGTCGTCCAGCGTCCCACCAGCCGCGCCCGCCACCCGTTTTCCTGCCTCGACGTCCGCGTTTCGTAAGGACCCGAAGCCCGATATGACCGATTCCCGCCCGTAGGGTGAAAGCCGTGACGACCTCCCCCGCAACGGAACCGGACACGGCGCCCGTCGACGTGATCCTCCCCTGTCTGAACGAGGCCAAGGCCCTGCCCTGGGTCCTGGCCCGCATCCCGGCCGGCTGGCGCGCGCTCGTCGTGGACAACGGATCCACGGACGGTTCGGCGGAACTGGCCCGCAGCCTCGGCGCCACCGTCGTGCACGAGGAGCGGCGCGGTTTCGGTGCCGCCTGCCACGCCGGGCTGATGGCCGCCAGCGCGGACATCGTGTGCTTCTGCGACTGCGACGCCTCGCTCGACCCGTCCCTGCTGGTGCCCTTCGTACGCCAAGTACGGGACGGCGAGGCCGACCTGGTGCTCGGGCGGCGCCGGCCGCAGGGGCGAGGCGCCTGGCCCGCGCACGCCCGGGTGGGCAACCTCGCGCTCGCGGGGATGTTGCGCCGCCGTACCGGACTGCGCCTGCATGACCTCGGGCCGCTCCGTGCCGCCCGCCGCGCGGATCTGCTCGCCCTCGGCCTGACGGACCGTCGCAGCGGCTACCCGCTCCAGATGGTCGTCCGCGCTGCGGACGCCGGTCTGCGCGTCGCCGAGCACGACGTGCCGTATCTGCCGCGCACCGGCGCCTCCAAGGTCACCGGGACCTGGCGCGGCACCTGGCAGGCGGTGCGGGACATGCGCCGTGTCCTTGCCGAACCCCCGGCCCCCGGGGGCGTGTCGGCCACCGGCTCCTTCTCCGCACCGCAAGGAGCGAACTCCCTGTGACCACTCTTCTTGTCATCGCCAAGGAACCGCTGCCGGGACGGGTGAAGACCCGGCTGACTCCGCCGTTCACGCCCGAGGAGGCCGCCGCGCTCGCCGAGGCGTCGCTCGTCGACACCCTGCACGTGGTGCTGGCGACGCCCGCACGGCGGCGGGTGCTGGTGCTCGACGGAACGCCCGGTCCCTGGCTGCCGCCGGGCTTCGATGTCGTGCCGCAGTGCGGCGGCGGACTCGACGAGCGGCTGGCCGCCGCCTTCGCCGGCTGCGACGGGCCCGCACTGCTCATCGGCATGGACACCCCGCAGGTGACGCCCGAGCTCCTCACCGTGGACTTCGCCGACTGCGACGCGTACTTCGGGCCAGCCGAGGACGGCGGCTTCTGGGCCCTGGGCCTCGCCGACCCCGACCCGGCACTCCTGCGCGGCGTACCGATGTCGACGCCCACCACCGGCGCCGTGCAACGCGCCCGGCTGACCACCGCGGGACTGCGCGTCCACGACCTGCCGAGTCTGCGCGACGTCGACACGGCCTACGACGCCGAACTCGTCGCCGCCGAGGTTCCGGAGGGGCGATTCGCCGGGGAACTCGCGCGGCTGAAAACGGCAGTCGCCCGGTGAGCGCGGCGCACGAGCCGGAGCGCCCCGCGCCAACAGCGAAGGGGAGCCCGGCAACCGCCCTCATGAACCCCCATCCGTCGAGCGTCACGAGTCACCCGAAGGGCGACCTCGGCGAGTGGTCGGCGCCGGCCGCCGGGCGGCTGTCCTCCGCGTCGCTCGACGTCACGGCACGCCCCTGGTCCGCCGACCCGTACACCGATGCGCTGCGCACCGGCCGCGGCCCCCTCTACCTCCGCCGCAGCGACGGCTGGCTGCTGCCCCTGGAGGTCGAGCGCTGGTGCGCCGAGGCCGGTGCGGCGGACCGGGAGGTGCTGGGGCGGTGCGAGGGGGCCGTACTCGACGTGGGATGCGGACCCGGGCGGCTGGTGACGGCGCTCGCCGCACAGGGGCGGCGAGCGCTGGGTATCGACGTCAGCGAGGCCGCCGTCGCACACACCGTCCGCCTCGGCGGACAGGCACTGCGCCGGTCCGTCTTCGAGCCCGTCCCGGGCGAGGGCCGCTGGGACACCGCCCTCCTCATCGACGGCAACGTCGGCATCGGTGGCAACCCCCACGCCCTGCTGCTCCGAATGTCCCAACTCCTCACCTGGGAGGGGCTGTTGATCGCCGAGACCGCGCCGGTCGATGTCGACGAGCGCGTGCAGGTGCACGTCGCCGACGGGCGTGGCGCCTCCGGCACGGACTTCCCGTGGGCCCGTCTGGGCACCCCTGCCCTGCTGCGCCACGCCCGCCGGGCGGGGTGGCGCCCGGACGGTCAGTGGATGGCGGGCAGTCGCTCCTTCCTCGCCTTGCGCAACCGCAGGACGAGCAGCGCGGCCGAGGCCCCGAACAGCACCGCCGTGACCAGCAGCCAGCGGGCCAGGAACCCGTCGCCGGACAGGCCGGTGGCGGACCTGTAGTGGTCCGCGACCTGCCCGCTGATCAACGGGAACCACACCAGCAGCAGGAGGCCGGAGAGCATCGCCGGGACCCGGACGTAGAGCGTCCACTTCCGGCGGCCGGCCGCGCCCAGCGCTCCTGCCAGGGCCCGGTCGGCCCCCGCGTACAACGGCACCAGCACCAGGTCGTGCACCAGCGCCGCGCCCACGAACCACAGCGCCACCCCGAACCAGTCGTCCGCGAGCAACCGCACCCCCGCATACCCGGCGAGCGCGAACGAGCAGGCGAGCAGAAGGATCTGCAGCGGGCTGCCGAGGACCGGCCGCCTGAACGGAATGCGCATCACAGGTCTCCGAACGTCATCCGGGCCACCCACTTGGTGTTGAGCACGCCGGGCGCCGCAGGGACGATGACGCGCGCCGGGTAGCCGTGGTCGGGGGTGAGGTCCTCGCCGTTGACGAACAGGGCGAGGAGGGAACGCGGGTCGGCGACCTGGTTGGCGCGCAGGGCCGCGCGCCGGAACGCCCCGTGGCGTTGCAGCGACTCCACGAGCACGTCGACGGGATCGTCGTGTCCGACCAGGGCGGCCAGATCCCGCAGTCGTACACCCCGCCACCACTGGTCCGAGGTCGACCAGCCCTCCACACAGGCGATGGGCAACGCCGAGCTGTGGAGGGCGAGTTGGAGGAGCTGGGGGCGGGCGAGCCGTACGCTACGGCCGGCGCGCCCGGTCACGACCAGCCGCCACGCTTCCTCTCCGGTCTCCGTCGGGCTGATGCCCGCGTAGGCGGCCGTCTTGTTGATCTGGAACCCGCCTGGACCGCCGCCCGGTTCGGGCCCGCCGTGCGGTGCGAGGACGGCCGTCTCCCGCAAGGGTCCGTCGAAGCTGCGGCCCGCCGTCGTGGCGAGCAGGAGCAGCGATCCGCCGCCCACCACACCGAGGGCGCCACGGCGCGAGACGGTGGGGTCGGCGGGGTTCGGGGACACCAACTCCCCTTCCTCGACAGAGGTCTCGGCAGGGGTTTCGTCTCGGAGGTGGCGCAGGTTGCGCAGGGCCAGGGGTGTCTTCAGGACGGCGTGCGCGAGGAAGGCGGCGAAGAAGACCCAGGCGCCGTAGAAGTGCAGGGGGTAGAAGGAGCCGGGGAAGAGGTAGTCGAGCTGGACGTTGAGGACGCCGGTGGTGAACTCGAACAGGCCGCCGCCCACGAGGAGCAGCAGCGAGAGCCGTTCCAGCGCGTGGGCGAGGGAGCGGGCCGGCGGCAGGGCGAACAGCTTCGGCACGACCGACCACAGCTTCGCCAGCAGCACCGGGATCAGCACGATGCCGAGGGTGACGTGCACACCCTGCGTGAGGCGGTACAGCCAGGACGGGTGCGTCGGCCAGGAGAAGAGGTAGAAGCCGAGCAGGCCCTTGTCCGGGGTCTGGTCGTTCACCGGCGACAGGTCCGGGTTGTAGGCGGCGTACGACACCAGACCCGTCACGAACAGCACGGTGATCCCGACGAGCAGCACGACGCCCAGTACGGAGGTGAACCAGGGCCCGCGCAACGGGCTGCGCCAGAAGGCGGGTGAGGAGGGAGAGCGTGGCATGACCTGACCGTAGGCCGAGGACACCCCCCGAACGGGTTCGCAAACCATGACGAAACCCTGACGTCCACTCCAGCGGCGGCTCCGGCGGGCACACCTCGGCCTAGCGTGTCGGTGTGAACCGCGATCTTCTCCGCGACCGTCCCCGTACCCGTCCCGATGACCGTCCCCGTGACGTTCCGGGCGACCGCCGACGCGACCTCGTCCGCGACCTGGCCGCAGCCCTCGCCGCAGCCCTGCTCGTCCTGGTGGCCGTCCTGGTCGGCACCGCCATCCAGCACCGTGACCATTCGCTCTTCGTCGCCTGGCCACCCGTCTTCGCCCAGTGGGAACCCCACGTCGGCCCCGGCACCCCGGCGGCACTCGCCGTCGCGGTCGCCGTCGTCGCCTACGGTCCCGGCCTCGCCGCCCGACTGCCCTGGCGAGCGCTGCTGCTCACCGCCTGGGGCACCGCAATGGCCTGGACGTTCTCCCTGGCCCTGGTCGACGGCTGGCAGCGCGGCATCGCCAGTCGGCTGACGACCACGAACGAATACCTCACGGTCATCGACCGCTTCCACGACATCCCCGCCACCCTGCGCGACTTCACCCACCACATCCTCAGCCACTCCCCCGCCCCCTGGCCCGCGCACATCGCCGGGCATCCCCCGGCGGCCACCGTCACCTTCGTCCTCCTCGACCGGATCGGCCTCGGCGGCGGAGCCTGGGCGGGCATCTGGTGCATCACCGTCGGGGCGACCGCCGCCACCGCGGTCCTCGTCACCGTGCGCGTGCTCGCCGGTGAGCAACTCGCCCGCCGTGCCGCGCCGTTCATGGTCCTGGCCCCGGCCGCCGTCTGGATGGGCACCTCGGCCGACGGCTACTTCGCAGCGGTCGCCGCCTGGTCCGTCGCCTTCCTCGCCCTCGCGGTCACCGGCCACCGGCCACGCACGGCCGGCCTCGCCGCCGGGCTCCTCTTCGGCCTCACCGCGTATCTCTCCTACGGCTTGACGCTGTTCGCGGTCATCGCGGGCGCCGCACTGCTGCTCGGCCACCGACGGCTCGCCCCTCTCCCCTACGTGGTCGCCGGCCTCACCGTCGTACCACTGGTGTTCACGCTGCTGGGCTTCAACTGGTGGGAGGCTTACCACCTGTTGATCACCCGCTACTACGAAGGCGTCGGCGGGACCCGGCCGTACAGCTACTGGGTGTGGGCGAACCTGGCCTGCACGGCGCTCATTGTGGGACCGGCGACGGTCGCGGGGCTGCGGCGGGCGGGCGCCGCTCCCGTACGTCCCGAACTCCGGGACCTACGGGGCGGTTTCCGAACCGCCGCACCCCAACCCAGGCTCGCCCTGCTCGTGTTCGCCGTGCTCCTCGCCCTCCTCGTCGCCGACCTCTCCGGCATGAGCAAGGCGGAAACGGAACGCATCTGGCTGCCGTTCGCGATGTGGCTGCTCCCCGCCTGCGCGTTCCTTCCCCGGCCCCGCGCCTGGCTCGCCGCACAGGCCGTGCTGGCCCTGCTCATCAATCACCTGCTGCTGACGGGCTGGTGACAGTGAGCCGGGCAAGCTCGGCAGGCTGTGCAGGGCGGTCGTCGCGCGCTTCACCACTCCGCCCCTCGTCACCGGTGACTCAGCCGACCGCCCCTGGCAGGCGTACGGGCCCTGGGAGTCGAGCAGTAACGCCTTTGGTGGGTGGCGTCGTCATGGATCCGTGGTCGGCGTCTTCACGTCGGGCGGCTGGTGTCGTGCGGCGATGCCGCTGAGTCGGCCCGCCGACGCCGCCGCAGCCAGTCGCCGACTTCCCCGATGGCGACGAGAAAGGCGGACGAGGCCGTGCACTGGGCGAGTGAGGCGGGTTGGTCGAGCATCGCACCCAGGGACCAGAGGATTACGGCGATCAGCATCCACCAGACGACGAGCGAGACGGCAAGGCGCCGCAGGCTTTGCCGGCCGGTCACGTGGTGGCGTTCCTGGTTCGGCGTGGGGCAAGGGCTGCGTACGTGCAGCCCACCGCAGCCACGACACCTGCGGCTGCCGTAGCGACCAGGATGATCAACGACGGAGCGTCGGCCAGGCGCGGGATCGCGTTGAGGGGGGCGACGGAGTAAAGAGCGAGAAGGGCCCAGCCACGCGGGCGCATGGGAGCCAGCCAGTACCGCAGATGACGGGGTATCCGGCCAGTGACCAGGGCCAGCCCGGCCGGGAGCAACGTGAGCGAGAAGAAGACGAGACCGGTCCAGTGCAAATTCATGGGTGCGAGGGCTCCTGTGGTGGGCGGGACAGGGTCAGGCAAGGCGTACGGTGCAGGCCACAACGGCGTCAGCAGCCGACGTGGCGTGGCCGGGACAGGCCACCCGACGCCTCGTCCGAACGACGCGTCGGGACTGCCACAAGGCCACCACGTGCCGACAGCGCAGGACCAGGGTCCTAGTCATGGTCATGGGCGACGCCTGCCGCCGTGGACCAGATGAGCGGTGAGCGCCCCGATGAGCAGGCCCCAGGCGAGAGAAGCGGGGCCGGCCTGGTTCCAACCGAGCAGGATGACGGCACCCAACACCGTCGTTCCGGCGACCACAGCCTGGCGGTTGGCGACAAAGGCCCACTGTTCGCGGGCGCTGCCCGGGCGCTGCAGCTCGCCGAGCGCTGCTCTGATCACCAGTGCGGCAGCCAAGATCGCGGGTGCCAGGAGGGAGGTGTCGGCGGCCATCAGCCGGACCTCCCGTCATACCGGTCCGCCCGCGCGGAGGTTGGAGGTACCTGCTCGTATGCATCCGGTATGCCGTCAGCTTCCGCGTGGGTGTATTCCTCCTCGTGCCCGCACGGGTAGAGGCGGGCGTGTCCGCGCAGGAGCGGCGCCGAAAGGAGGGCGGAGGCCAGAGAGGCGAGGAGAACAGTGGCCTTGCCGTGCTCACCCCGCGCGGCCTGGGGCAGGCCGGTTCCCCGAGGACGAGTTCTCGTTTGAACTCGACTCCGGCGACCGGAAACAACGCGGTCAGCAATCCGCCTGCCAGCCGATGGCCGCAGCCAGGCCGAGCCGGAAGCCCGATACACCGAAGCGGACGTCGCGTATCGGCTCATCCGCACTGCGCAAGGACCTGTTCCCCCCGTACCCGAGCCGTCGCTACGGCGACCGGCAGCACCAGGCCGCCGGCTCTGTCCGTACGCGAGGCGCGAGAGACGGCCAGCCGCTCGCGGGGAGACGACAACGCCCAGCAACAGCGGGCACGAACGCGCAGTGGCCATGGCAGCAAAGCCTCCGGGACATCGGCGACATCGGGCACACGGCCCCTTCACGCCGACCAGACTTCCCGGCACACCTCGCATCACTTGACGCGTTCTTTGCACACTATCGCCGGCAGCCCTTCGTGCCCAGCCCGCGCCCGCCACCGACCGCTCTGCGGTATCGGCACAGGGAGCCTGGGGCTGGGGCCCACGGGGACCATGAGGCAGGTGCCTCGCGCCGGTCGGACGGCCTGACGGGTCGTGATCGTCACGCCGCAGCACGGCTCGAAGGCTGCCCGAGAGACCCAGGATGAAGCACCATGTACAGACAGCGGGCTCGCGTCGGCCGTACCCTGCCGGCGGCCGGGGCGTGCAGGTGGTCAGCGGTCGAGCACCGGTCCTGCGGTGTCCAGCGCGGCGCCGACATGGTCGGCCAGGCTCACGGCCACGAGACGTGCCTGCAGAGGTGGCGGCGGCGTGCCTGGCTCCGGCTGCATCATGAACCGGCCGATGTAGCGGCCTCCGACCGAGGCGCGCAGTTCGATCTCCTCACCGGGCCAGCCGTCCTTGTCCAGGTCCCAGTGGGCCCGGGCGACGGTCAGCATGCCGTCCTGTTCCAGACGGGGGTGCCTGCCCAGCAGTGTCCCGTGTTCGAAGCGGCAGCCACGCAGTCCCAGGATCTCGACGAGTTGCAGTCGTACCTGGTCCACGACGGCATACGGCGAGGCTCCGGCCTGGACCATGTTCGCCGTCTCGTGGATCCGCGCCAGATGACCCGCGTCGGTGATGGTGACCAGCTTCAAGGTGCGGGCGTGGGCGGCCAGTTGGGAGACGGCCACGCCCACCGCCAGCAGCAGGAGCGTGGTGATGATGTCGTCGCTGTCGGAGATGGTGAACCGCTGGTAGGGACGGGTGAGGAAGAAGTCGAACCACGCGGCCGCCGACAGCGCGGTCACCACCCCGGCCGTCCGGCTGCCCAGCGCGGCGACCGCGACGACGACCACCACGAGGATCAGCGCCAGGTTCGCGGACGTCATACGAGAGCGGACCGGAGCCAGAGCGAGGGCGACGACGAACGGAGCCAGCAGGGCGGCTGCCAGGGCGATCCGGTCGCGCAGGGCGATCCGCATGATCCACCACCTCACGGAAGCGAGGGGCGGCCCATGCCCGAAGAGGCCGCCCATACGGGCGCGACGCGTCACTGCGCCGACGAGGCAAGAATCCCTCTGCCGCTCTCTCCCGGCCAGCGCCGCGCACGATCTTGACGGACTTCTGACGCCGCTCGCCCGAGGCCATCAGGCGACCGGGAATCCTGACGCGCCCCTACCCCTTGAACGACGGGCATTTTGAGGTGACAACGCGAGTGGCGTGCCAGGAAGAGGCCGCGCCATGCGCTGCGACCTCACACGGCTGCCGCCGACAGCTCCGGTGCGGGTCGACGGTCCGACCCACCCGCGCCGACGTGGGCTGACCGCCCACAGAGAGGACGGTGCTACACGCTCGGCGTTCCCCGGCAGAGCACCACCCGGCTCACCCCTGTGACGTGCACCCTTGACTCGTTTTGCATAATGCAAAGGTATGGAAGGGGAAGCGATGAGTGCCATTCCGGCAGCAAGGGACGAGCAGCACGTGCCCAGCACCGCACCGAGGGGTCTCCCGCCAACACCGAGGATCGCGGGACTGCGTACCGCCCCTTGGGGTCTGATGGCCCTGGCCGTCGTGGTGGGCGCCGGAGCCGGAGCGGGCTCAGTGGTCTTCCGCTGGTGCATCAAGACGTTCACCCGCCTGTTCTCCGGCCATGCCGACTACGCGGCAGCCCCCGGCGCGAGCAATCCGCACGTGCCGTGGCTGGGCCCGTACTTCGTACTCCTGGCGCCGGCGGTAGGTGGTCTGCTGTACGGGCCGCTGGTGAACCGGTTCGCCAAGGAGGCACGCGGGCACGGGGTGCCCGAGGTGATGCTGGCCGTCGCCCAGCGCGGCGGGCGGATCAGCCCCAAGGTCGCCGTCGTCAAGACTCTCGCCTCCGCTCTGTGCATCGGCTCGGGTGGTTCGGTGGGCCGGGAGGGGCCGATCGTGCAGATCGGCTCGGCGCTCGGCTCCACCCTGGGCCGGGTGACGAACGTGACCGAGGGCCGGATGAAGCTGCTGGTCGCATGTGGCGCGGCGGCCGGCATCGCGGCCACCTTCAACGCACCGCTGGCCGGCGTGTTCTTCGCCATGGAGCTGATCCTGGGCACCTTCACCGCGGAGGCGTTCGGTGCCACCGTGCTGGCCAGCGTGACCGCGAGCGTCATCGGACGGGCCGCGTTCGGCAACGCCGCCTTCCTGAGCCTCCCCGACTTCCACGTCGACCACCTCGCCCAGTACGGTCTGTTCGCCGCGCTCGGCGTCGGCGCCGCCGTGGTGGGGGTGGGCTTCTCGCGGTTCCTGTATCTGATCGAGGACGCCTGCGACCGGGTCTGGCGCGGCCCGGAATGGCTGCGCCCGGCCGCCGGCGGGCTGGCCCTCGGCCTGCTCCTGCTGGCCCTGCCGCAGATGTACGGTGTCGGCTACCCCGTGCTGCAGAAGGCGACCGAGGGCGGTTATCCAGTCGGCTTCCTGCTCCTGTTGCTGACGGGCAAGATGCTCGCGACCAGCCTCACGATCGGGATCGGCGGCTCCGGCGGGGTCTTCGCCCCCAGCCTGTTCATCGGGGCGATGCTCGGCTCGGCGTACGGCATCGGTGTCCACCACCTGCTGCCCCACTCCGCCGGCGCGGTCGGCGCGTACGCACTGGTCGGCATGGGTGCCGTGTTCGCCGGCGCGGCCCGGGCTCCGATCACTGCCGTGGTGATCCTCTTCGAGCTGACGGGCGAGTATTCGATCATCCTGCCGCTGATGCTGGCGATCGTGCTGGCCACCGCCACCAGCCGGCTGCTGTCCCACGACACGATCTACACGCTCAAGCTGCGCCGTCGCGGCATCGATCTGGAGGGCCCCGCATCCGGCGCCCGGCTCGGTGGGCAGCGGGTCGCCGACGTCATGGAACCGCTGCCCTCGGCCCTGCCCGCCACCATCGAACTCGGCGACGCGGCCGACCTGTTGAGTTTCTCCGGCCATGGCGCACTGCCCGTGCAGGACGCCTCGGGACGCTACCTCGGCATGGTCACCGCCCAGGCGGTCGCCGAGGCGTTGGCCGAGCAGCCGGACGGAGCGCCCACACAGGTCGGCGAACTCGCCGAACCGCCGGCCTCCGTCACGGCCGAAGAGCCGTTGGCCACGGCCCTGCACCACCTGGTGTCCGCGAGCGGCACGGGCGTGCCGGTCCTGGAGGGGGAGAAGGGCGAACCTGTCGGCTGGCTCAGCCACCAGAGCGCGCTGCGCGCCCTGCACTCGACAGCCCCGGCCACCGCGTAGCCGACCGCTCGCGGCTGCCGTTTCCCCGGCCCGCCCCCAGCACTCCGGTGATTGCTTTCGGTCACGGCGTCGGGCATCCATGGCTCCCGGACCCACCAAGAGCTTGGCATAGTGCAACCTTTACCTGGAGCAAGGGTTCTCTTTCCGTTGCAGGCCCGTACCTGCCGACGTACCCGCTGTCCGCTCCAGGAGGCACGATGCCCATCTCGCGCAGCACGCTCGGAACCGTCTTCGTGGGCGGCGCCCTGAGCGTCACGCTCGCCGCCCTGGCCTACCCGAGCATGCTCGGCGTCCAGAACGTGTCGACCAACCCGGCGCGCGTGATCGCCAACACCCAGTGGGGTCCGCTCACCGAGGCCGACCGCAACTTCGTGGTCTTCGTGCGCTCCGCCGGACTGTGGGAGGGCCCCTCCGGGGACCTGGCCATGAAGAAGGGGACGACCGCGGCCGTGCGCGAGGCAGGCCGACACCTGGTCATCGGGCACGCCGCACTCGACGCCTCCTGCCGGAAGATCGCCCCCGAGCTGAACATCACCATCCCCAACCAGCCCACCCCACAACAGCAGGGCTTCCTGGCGACGTTCCAGTCGGACACGGGCAAGCAGTTCGACACCGACTTCGCCAACACCCTGCGCATCACCCACGGCTCGATCTTCAACACCATCGCCAAGATCCGTTCCACCACCAAGAACACCCTCGTGCGCGCACTGGCCGACCAGGCCAACGACGTGGTGCTGGACCACATCACCCAGATGGAGAAGACCGGGCTGGTCAACTTCGACCAGGTCAACTTCCAGGAGACGACCCCGCCGAAGCTGCCCGCCAGCCAGGTCACACCACCGGTGCCGCAACCGGGGGCACCCATGGTCACCCTCACCGTGCCTCCCGGACTGCCGACCGCCGGAGTACCGACCGGCCCGGCGGACCCTGCCGCGACACCCTCACCGTCCGCCTCCCCCACCACCGGATGACCCCGCTCATGTGACGCACACCACTCGGCAGCATGCAAAATTTACCTAGAGCAATGATCGGATGCTCCGGCCTGTCCGTACCCCCTGGCATACGAGCCGCTCACACCTGGAGGCCGCATGCCCCTCTCCCGCAACATGGCAGGAACCGTCTTCGTCGTCGGCGCCCTGGGCGTGCCCCTCAGCGCCCTCGCCTACCCCGCGATGCTCGGCGTGCAGAACACCTCAGGCAACCCCTCACGCATCATCGCCAACACCCGCTACGGTCCGCTCACCGAGGCCGACCGCGACTTCGTCGTCAAGGTCCGCTCCGCCGGGCTGTGGGAGTACCCCCTGGGCGAACTGGCGCTGAAGAAGGGTTCCACGGAGGAGATGCGGGAAGCGGGCCGGCACCTGATCGTCGGTCACTCCGGCCTCGACGAGCTGTGCCGCAAGATCGCGCCCGAACTGAACATCACCCTGCCCAACCAGGCCAGCCCTCAGCAGCAGCAGTTCGTGGCAACCTCGGCGGCCCAGTCGGGCACACAGTTCGACTCCACCGCCGCCAACATCATGCGCGTCACCCACGGCCAGATCTTCCCGGCCATCGCCAAGATCCGCGCCACCACCACGAACACCATGGTCCGCGCGCTAGCCGACCTTGCCAACGACACCGTCCTGGACCACATCACCGTGCTGGAGAAGACCGGCGTGGTCAACTTCGACCAGGTCAACTTCCAGCAGAGCACCCCGCCCAAACTCCCCAAGGACCAGGTCACCCCGCCCCCGCCGCAGGCCGGCGCGCCCCTCGTCGCCCTCACCCCCCGCCCCGACCTGAACGTCAACACCACCTCGCCCATACCCAGCCCCACAGCCGGATGATCAACGATCTGAGGTAACGCCCCGCCCGGGAGACTCCAAGGCGATGGAAGGCACGCAGAGCCGGTAGGAGCGGACGACGGCGATCACGCTCTCGGCCACGAGGGAGACGGCCCACGGGGCCAGGTCACGCAGCGCTCCCGCCATCCCGGCGCCTGCTTCCATTCCGCGCGGGGCCACGTGCCCCTGGGGGTCGTAGACGACGGTGAGTGCGTCTCCTGGACGGGTCGCCTGCCCGCACCCGCGCCAGATGCGCACCGTGAGCGGCGAACCGTCCCGGCGAGCCACCGCGCAGAGGTAACGGCCACGTCCACCAACCGCGGCCCGGCTGCTCTCGATCGACGTCACCACCGCGGGCTGCACCCGTCCGTCCGCGTTCCGCCAGTACTACGCCCGCGGCAGCCTGGGGCGCCTGGAGGGCGAGGCACATGCCGAGCAGCTCCACGATGCCGAGCAGTGCGCGTCCGGCCCCCACCACGGACAGGGCGAGGGCGAGGGCACATACGAGGCCCGCCTCACCGCCGACAAGGGTGGACCTCCCCGTCCAGGCTCCGGAGAGCGTCGTACCGGTGATCGCAGCGGCACCGAGGACTCCCGCAAGGAGCCCTTCGCCGACCAGCCGGCGGGGCGGCGCCCCGAAAAACTCCGCGGGCCCCACACCGACGTACGCAGGTGCGCCGTGAGGTGCGACTCGGCAGGAGTCCTGAGCCAGCGCCATCCGCGCATACCCGTGCACCACCTGCGTCGTTCCCGGTCCGTCAGCGACCGCCTATGGTGCCGCCGCGGTGGCGCAACCGCCCTGCCTCTGACCGGACACATCCGCCCGGCACCCGTTGCCGGAATCCGGCAGCCGAGCGCCTCGCTCGCCATTTCCTTGCGTTATGCAAAAAATGTCGGGCACAGAGAAGGGCCGACCGCTCGAAAACGAGCGGCTCATCCGCAAACCGTCACACCTCGTGCGCCAGCGCGCCGTCCACGACCCAGCCGAGCGGGTGCGGCTCCAGGTCGTCCGCGGCGGGTGCAGGGGGCTCTCCGCCCGCCTCATTGAAGGCGTTGAGGGCTTCGATGAGCGCCAGCCGCTCTGTTGGCCGGAGCCGTGCGACGACGGCGGCGATCTCGGTACGGCGCCGGGCGGTGACGTCCTCGACCGTGCGCCGACCCTCCTCGGTGAGCTGCAACATCGTTTCGCGACGGTTGCCGGGGTTGGTCTGCCGGTCGGCGAGACCTGCGGCGATCAGCCGGTCGACCATGCGCATGGCGGTCGAGGGTGCCACCTGGAGCAGTTCGGCGAGCGCGACCAGTTTGGTGGCACCCCGGGTGGAAAGCACGACCAGCATCCGGAACTGGGGCAGGGTCACCCCTTCCTCGACGGCGGCGAGCGAGCGGGCGGAGACCGCCACCAGCAGCCGGGATGCGGTCAGTACCGCCCGGGTGACCTCGTCGACATCATCCATGGCCCCCGCTGGGGTCTCTCGCTCCGGCATGTGTCCTTTCTACCGTGCCGAAGTCGCTGCTCACTCACGTGATGGGAACAGATTTTCCTTCCCCATGACCGTGGTAGCGCAGCAAGAGCATCGCGGCGTCGTCGTGCAGTGGCCCGGCGGCTGCGCTGAGCCGAAGACCGTCATCCAGGTCGGCAACCGCCACAGCGCCGTCACGGCACACTTCCTCACGCCGGACGACGGCGCCGAGATCATGGCTGGCGACGCGCAACGGCACCCCCGAACCGCCCAACGCCTGTGCACGTTCATGGGGTTGCCCAGCGACGGCAGCGAGGCTGGCTTCCGAGAGGCCGGCGGGAGCATCCCCTTCGTGCGCCTGGACGCCGACACCGATCCCCGACTGGCCTGACCCACGGTGCGCTCATCGCCGTGCCGGGAGACCGGACACGGCCAAGCGCCCCGGGATCGGCCCGGGGCGCTGTTCCACGGCAGCCGCTTCCCATACCGCGGCGGCACCCTCTCGGGTGCCGAACAAGACCAGAGTCGCGCATGACACGGCCGGGGCGGCAGCATGCGCCCGCCACGTCAGAGTCTCGTAAGACGCAGGCACCTTCAGGAGAGTGGCGGCAGCGCGGCCGGGCCGAGACCTTCCCGAAGCGCTGGCGAACAGATTTTGCACTGTTCAAGACTCATATCGGGGGCCGAGCCGACGGCCGACAAGCACCCGGCGCCCAGGAGTGACCGGCATTTGTCAGGGGTTTGGGTGGCACACCGGCCGTCGGCCGCCCCGCCATGCAGCCGCGCAGGGCGTGGACATCGCCTTCCGCGGAACCCTCGACCGGCCCTCGGTGAGCCAGTGAGCCGCCTCCAGAAGGAGACGAGGGGCAGCGGCCGATGAAGCACCGAAATGCGGCATCACAGAGGGTGGGGGCGACAATGGGGAGCCGTGCAGCCTGAAGTCGCTGGTCACAGGGTTGGTGTACGTAGGAATCGGGATGCTCGCGCTGGTCGTCGGCCGGTGACTTTGGTGAAGATCGTCGGTCATCGGGCGACTTCGCGGTTCGTGAGGACCAGCAGGGCCCGGACCAGGGCAGTCGACCAGGCGGGGTCGGTGCGTACCTTGCCGAGGACGCACCAGTTCTTGAGATGGGCGAAGCCGTGCTCCACGGGTGCCCGGACGGCCGCCAGTACCGTGTTGGACAGCTTCTGACCTCGCGTCAGGGACCGGTTCCGGACGGCCTTGTCATCACAGCGCCCCGGAATCGGACCGGGTCGGCGACCAACAGCCGTGCCGCAGGGACACCTTGCCCCTCGTACCAAGATCCTTGACAGTAGCCCGAGCCCGAGAACGCCAGCGGGGCTCCCCGCCCACAAGAACGGGAAGCCCCACCTGCCTGCTGCGCCGGTCAACCGGCCATGGCCGCCACGACCAGCGCAACAGCCGCACCGCACAGCAGCACCACAAGCGGCCATGCCGGCCAGCAACGCCCGGTACGCCTGCGCCGCAGCACCAGCCACAGCGCACACGCCGCCACGAACACGACCGTCACACCGTTCAGCTCTCCGTCCCGCCACGCCACCCGCACGGCGCCAGGGTCAGCACCCCATACAAGGAGCGCAACGAGGACACCCACGGTCAGCGCACACACCGCTTCCAGCAGCCTGCTCATACGGTGCCCTTCTTCTCCGGCGTCTCCGTCAGGTCAGTGCGCGGGCGGAACGGATGGCTCGACCTCGACGGTCTCCGTCTTGTGGCCTTCTACGTCCATGCTGGTGGACCGCACGCGGGCTTCTTCGCACGGGACACCCGGGGCGACTCCCCGACCCGGTCCGAGACGCGGCTCCGCCACACCCTCTCGCGCGGACCCAAGTGAGATCCGGACCGCACTCGTACGGGGCCAGGGCGCCGGCCTCCTTGCGTCCTAGCCCACCTCGTACGGCTCCTCGGCAGTGCTCTCCCTGGTGCCTCCCGTGTCCGCCGCAACGGCGGTCTTGTCGCGCCTGCGCCCGGTCAGGCGGGTGGCCAGGGGCTCGGTGTAGCGGGCGGTGAGCGGGCCGACGATGACCAGGATCAGCACGTACGCCGTGGCCAGGGGGCCCAGGGAGGGTTCGATGCCGGAGGTGACGGCGAGTCCGGCGATGACGATGGAGAACTCGCCCCGGGCGACCAGCGTGCCGCCCGCCCGCCAGCGGCCCTTCGCCGAGATCCCCGCGCGCCGAGCGGCCCAGTACCCCGTGGCGATCTTCGTGCCCGCGGTGACCACCGCCAGGGCCAGTGCGGGCAGCAGGACCGGCGGGATGCTCGCCGGGTCGGTGTGCAGGCCGAAGAAGACGAAGAACACGGCGGCGAACAGGTCCCGCAGCGGGGAGAGGAGGTTGTGCGCGCCCTCCGCGGCCTCTCCGGACAGGGCGATGCCGACCAGGAACGCGCCCACGGCGGCGGAGACCTGGAGCTGCTGGGCGAGACCGGCGACCAGCAGGGTCAGGCCCAGGACGACCAGCAGCAGCTTCTCCGGGTCGTCACTGGAGACGAAACGGGAGATGTGGCGGCCGTAGCGGACCGCGACGAGCAGGACGAGTGCCGCGGCGCCGAGGGCGACGGCCAGGGTGAGGCTGCCGGCCGCGAGGCCCGTGCCGGCCAGCAGGGCGGTGATGATCGGGAGGTAGACGGCCATGGAGAGGTCTTCCAGGACCAGGACGCTGAGGATGACGGGGGTCTCGCGGTTGCCGAGGCGGCCCAGGTCTCCGAGGACCTTGGCGATGACCCCGGAGGAGGAGATCCAGGTGACCCCGGCCAGCACCACGGCGGCGACCGGTCCCCAGCCGAGCAGCAGTGCCATGGCGGCACCGGGCAGGGCGTTGAGGGCGGCGTCGACGAGACCGGCCGTGTACTGGGTCTTGAGGTTGGAGACGAGATCGCTGGCCGAGTACTCCAGGCCGAGCATCAACAGCAGCAGGATGACGCCGATCTCGGCGCCGATGGCGACGAACTCCTCGCTCGTGCCCAGCGGCAGCAGCCCGCCCTCGCCGAAGGCCAGCCCGGCCAGCAGATAGAGCGGTATCGGGGAGAACTGGAAGCGCGCGGCGAACCGGCCCAGCAGTCCCAGGGCCAGGATGATCGCGCCGAACTCGATCAGGAACCTCGCGGACGAATGCACCGGTTCACTCCCGCCCGAGTATCGCCGCGGCCGACTCGACGCCCTCGCGCGTGCCGATCACGATCAGGGTGTCCCCGCCGGCCAGCCGGAAGTCCGGCGTGGGAGACGGCACGGCCTCGGCCCGGCGCAGTACGGCCACGATCGAGACGCCGGTCTCGGTGCGCATCCGGGTCTCCCCCAGCACGCGGCCGTTCCAGTGCGAGAGCGCCGACAGCTGGACGCGCTCCGCGACCAGCCCCAGTTCGGTCGTGGACAGCAGATTCGGGCTGTGGTGCGAGGGCAGCAGGGCGTCGATGAGCGCCGTCGTCTCCCCCGCGGTCAGCCGCACCGACAGGGCGCAGGCGTCCGGGTCGTCCGTGCGGTACGCGTTCAGCGTGCGCTCGCCGTCCCGGTGCGCGACCACCGAGACACGACGCTGCTCACGCGTCGTCAGGTCGTACCGGACACCGATCCCTGGCAACGGCGTACTGCTCACGCGTGGGGTACCCATGTGTGTCTCCCTGTCCTCTGTCTCTGTCATCTCTGTCCGATGTCGGTGCGGTGGCCCTGTTCAGGCCAGTGCGAAGTAGCGCAGCCACACGTAGCCGAGCGAGATGGCCACGGTGACGGCGGTAACGATCAGCCCGTACTTGGTGAACTGCCAGAAGGTGATGGGCTGTCGGTTGCGTTCGGCGATACCGAGGACGACGACGTTCGCGGAGGCGCCGATGGCGGTGGCATTGCCGCCGAGGTCCGCGCCGAGGGCGAGGGCCCACCACATGACGTGGTCACCGGCGCCGCCCATGTTGTGGACCAGGTCGCTGGTGATGGGCGCCATGGTGGCGACGTACGGGATGTTGTCCACAACCCCGGACAGCACGGCGGAGGCACCCAGCATGGTCAGGGAGCCACCGAGTTCGTTCGTGCCGATCACGTCGGCGAGCGCCTTGGAGACCTCGTCGATCACACCGGTGTCGATCAGGCCGCCGATCATGATGAACAGGCCCGCGAAGAAAGCGAGCGTGGGCCACTCGACCTCGGACAGGACCTCGCTCGTCTCGGCCGTGGAGACGGCGACGAGCAGCCCGGCGCCGAGGAGCGCGACGATGCTGGGCTCGTAGTGCAGTACCGGGTGCAGCACGAAGCCGGCGACCACCAGGGCCAAGACGATCAGGCCCTGGACCAGCAGCCGCGGGTCCTTGATGGCCTCGCGCTCCTCCAGGGCCATGATCTCGGCGGCGCGGTCCTCGTCGTAGACGAAGGTCTTGCGGAACATCACCCGGCACAACAGGACGAGGACCACCACCAGGACCGCGGACAGCGGGGCGAGGTGGACCAGGAAGTCGTTGAAGGTGATCCCGGCCCGGCTGGCGATGATGATGTTGGGCGGATCACCGACCAGGGTCGCGGTGCCGCCGATGTTCGAGGCGAACACTTCGGCGATCAGGAACGGGGCCGCGGGCAGGGCAAGGCGTTCGCAGACCAGCAGCGTCACCGGGGCGATCAGCAGCACCGTGGTCACGTTGTCGAGCAGAGCGGAGGCTACCGCCGTGATGACGACGAGCATGGCCATCACCCGGAACGGTTGGGCGCGGGCCTTCTTCACGGACCAGATGGCCAAGTACTCGAACATGCCGGTCTTCTTCAGCACGCCGACGATCATCATCATGCCCATGAGCAGGAAGATGACGTTCCAGTCGATGCCGGAATCCTCGGAGTAGAACGCCGAGACGTCGTCGGTGGCCCCGATCCCGAGCATCAGGCCCGCGCCGCCCAGGGCGACGGCCACGCGGTGGATCTTCTCGCTGATGATCAGGGCGTACGCGCCGACGAATACGACAATCGCCGCCCAGCTGTGCCAGTCGTTCACGGTCCTCCGGTTGCCGAGAGTGCTTGTGGTGAGGTGTTCGTGGGGGCGTCCGTGTCGCTATTTCCGTCCGGGATGCCTGCCAGGTCCTCGACGTCGAAGGCTCGGGCGATGGACACGTCCGTCGAGCTGTGGGCGACGATCGAGAAGGCGATGCACACCGCGACCAGCGTGAACGCCTGTTCTGCCTGCGGGATTCCGGACTGCAGGACCAGCAGCCCGTAGACGACCGAGGCGAAGCCCTTCGGGCCGAACCAGGCCGCCACCAGCTTCTCCCGCCGGGAGATGCCCGTGCCGAGCAGGGACAGCAGCAGCGAGGCCGGGCGGATCAGGAAGATCGCCAGGATCACCGCCGCGTACCCGCCGAGCGACAGGGCACCGAACAGCTTCGGAGTCAGGAGCGCGCCGAACACGAGAAGCGCCGCGAACTTCGCCAGTTCCGCGAGGGCCTCGCCGAGCGGCTCGAAGGACGCCTTCGCCTCCGGTGAGACGTGGGCGAGGACCGCGCCCGCGGAGAACGCCGCCAGGTAGGGGTTGGCGTGGGTGAGGTGGCAGGCCGCGTACAGGATGATGCCGCTCGCCAGCGGGAGCAGCGGCTGGAGTTTCGCCTCCGCGCCCAGCAGCCGGAACCGCACCAGCCCGCCCACCAGCAGGGGCAGTACGACACCGAAGGTCAGGCCGAGCAGCAGCTCGACCGCGATCTTCCCGGGCGACGCCTCGGCGCTGCCCGCGGTGGGACCGGCGGCGGCGATCAGGACGAGGACGACCGGGAGGGCGAGCCCGTCGTTGACACCGCTCTCCACGTTCAGCAACTGCCGCAGCTTGGCAGGGACTTCGGCGCGCCCGACGATCGCCGAGGCGAACACCGGGTCGGTCGGCGCCAGCACGGCGCCCACCAGGAACGATGTCGTCCAGTCCAGGCCCACCAGGAAGTGGGTGACCAGTGCCATGAAGACGAAGGCGAGGGGCATGCCCAGCCCGAGAGCTCGCGCCGGGTTCCTCCAGTGGGCGCGCAGCTTCGGCAGCGAAACGTGCATGCCGTCGGTGAACAGCACCGCGAACAGGGCGAGATCCGCCGTCACGGAGACGATCTCGCTGTCGGGGGTGATGTGGATCAGGCCGAGAAAACCGTCGCTGACAAGCGCGCCTCCGGCCAGGAAGAGGAAGGACGTGGACAGCACCGTGCGGGCCGCCAGGCCCGACAACAGCACCGCCACCAGCAACGCGACACCGAACACCGCCACCAGTACCATGCCGAGTACCCCGATCGGAAGAGAGAGCGATCCCCTGCTCGCCGACCAGACTTCCCGGCACACCGCTGGAAACCTTACCGGTTCTTGACGCGTCTTTAACAGGCCGTTGCCAGGCACCGCAGGATGCACGGTCTTGCCGGTTTCCGGCAAGGAGCAAGGCGCGCCGGATGGTGCCGCCCTTCTTGTCGGACACCCCCACCCGCGTGGCTGCCCACGGAACGTACGCCTATGCTGACGATCAGGTGTGCCGGGAAGTCTGGTCGGCGATCGGCCCTCCTCTGCCCTCGGAGCCCCGCATGCCGCACTCCCCCGCAGGTCACGGACCTCACGAGCGCCACCGCCTACGGGAGGTCGGACACCGCCTACGGAACGCCCTGCGGCACCCGACCGTCAGCGTGATCTCCGACGGGGACCACGTCGTTCTACGCCTCGCGGGGGAAATCACCTCCCGCAACGCGAAAAAAGTCGGCGAACGCCTGCGGGAGTCCCTCGACGCCCGTCCCGGTGTCCTCGAAGTCGATCTCGGCCAAGTGACCTACCTCAGCAACGACGGGGGCGCGGCGTTCTTCCGGGCACTGCGGGCGCCACGCCCACACGGCACCCTGGTGACCGTGACGCACGCGAATGCCCGCGCCCGGACCACGCTCACCCAATTGGGCCTGGCTCGCCTCATCGACATCCGTACCGACTCGGACCGGGACGAGCTCTGACCCCGGAAGTCAGCAGGAAGCGGCGGCGAGCAGCCGTTCCAGCAGATGGGAAGCGGTGATCACGCCGAGCAGACGCACGCCCGCTCCGTTCTTCTCCACGACGGCCACCAGCGGGCTGCGCACCTGGGCCATCTGAGCGGCGACTTCCAGGGCGGTGTCGTCGGGCGCGGCGACGGCGGGCGGTGGCGTGGTCTTCGACAGGCAGTCGCGCACCTTACGGCCCGCCAGTGCCTCGCACAGCCGGTCGGCATGGCGCTCATCGACCACCGCCGCGAGGGTCGGGTCCTCGACGACATAGGCCGGCACCAGGATCTTGACCATCTGGGAGGCGGGCAGGATCGCCTTCGGCGCTCCCCGTTCGTCGACCACCAGCAGCGCGGGGAGCCGCTGTTCGGCCATCAGCCGCGCGGCGTCCAGAGCGTCGCTGTCAAGGCCGACCGTTTCGTACTCCACCGCCAGGTCACGCGCGCGCACGCTCGGCTCCTGTCTCACGCTCGATGCACCGACAGCCGGCCTGTCCGGTCGTCCACCGCAACGGCAGGCTGGTCGTACGAGCACGATACAACCGACGGCTCAGGACGTACGTCCTGCGGACTAGCCCGCATCCGCCGTCGGTCCCCGCGAACCAGCACGGCCGTACCGAACGCCACAATCACCAGGGCGGCGGCAAGCGGCGCGAGGTAGTAGGCCATCACCGCTCCTCCCATCCCGCTGCATCCCAGGCGTCCAGGTCAGTGGCGTTCACGGCATACGTCCTTAGGCATGAGGAGAGTTGACGTGCGAGGCACGCGGACGTGGCCCCGGTGCAGGTGGGCTATGGCTCAGGCGGCGTCGTGGTGCGCCGTCGGCCGGGACGGCCCGCGTTCGTCAGGGAAGTGACGGCTCAGCCGCCGCACGCACCGGCGGGTCAGCCGCCAGGCGATGAGCGGCGCACCGACTGCCACCACCAGACGCAGCCCCCAGCCGATCGCTCCCGGCGGCGCGAGGACGGCCAGGAGAGCGGTCGCACCGACGCCGAGGACCCAAGCGAGCACCGTGAGCAGAGTGATCACGACCGCCACCGGCACTCCGCCCATGCCCGAGGCGTCCAGATCGGCGTCCGCGTCGAAGCTGTCCAGGGCCACGAGTCCGACGGCGAGAAGCAGCCAGAAGCACACGGCCACCAGCAGGGCGGCGGTGAACAGGATCATGGGCAGGCCCGTGGCGGCTTCCACGAAGATCCGCATCGCCGGCCCCTCCCCCGCTCGCCTCGTACTCCGACGGGGCACCGCTCCCCTCCGGGTTCCGGCCCGGCACCGTCTGCCGGTGACTGGCACCGGAGCCATCCGCAGTGCTCCCCGCACACCATGCTGCACGGCCGAGCCCCGCCCTCGCATTGCCGGTTCCCGGCAGCATTCACTAAGGTCTGCATGCCGGTGAGCCGCTAAGAAACCATCACCGATGCATCAAGATCGCGGGGGCCACATGACGAACCGAAGGATTCCCGACCACTACCTGGACGGCTACGCCGAGATCCTCACCGGGGTCTCGGCCACCGGCCGGCGCCTCACCCGGGAGGAGATCGAGTCCCGGCGCACCCTGGGGGAACAGGCCGCCGACGCCGGCCACGGGCTGCGCGACCTCGTCAGCGCACACCTGGCCGCCGCGCGCCTCGCCTGGCCCCGCGCCTCCGGCTCGACCGACATCGCACTCGCCGCCGTAGAGCAGGCGATAGACGCCTTCGCCGAGGGCTACGAACGCGCCCAGCGACTCGCCGTAAGACAGGAGGAGGCGGCCCGGCGGGAGTTCATCGACGACCTCCTGTACGGCCGCAGCGACCTGGGCCGCCTCGCTGAACGCGCCGAGCGCTTCGGTCTGCGTCTGTCCCACGCCCATGCGGTCGCCGTCGCCCAGGGGCCGGCCGCCTACGACGAGGGCGACCAGGTGCCCCGGCAGGTGGAGCGCGCGCTCATGGCCCGCTTCGGCGACCGCAGCATCCTGCTCACCACCAAGGACGGCCGCCTGCTGTGTGTCGCCCCCGGCCACCAGGACGAGGTCCTCGCCCACTTCGCCAAGCAGGTGTACGCCGCCACCGACGGCTGTCGCGTCGCCGTCGGACGTCCGCAACCGGGCGCCGGCGGGGTCGTGCAGTCGTACGAGGAGGCACTGAACGCCCTCGACCTGGCCGAGCGTCTCGGCCTCGAAGGGCCGGTGCTGCGCGCCGCCGACCTTCTCGTCTACCCGGTGCTGACCCGCGACCGGCAGGCGATGGCCGACCTCGTCCTCGACACCCTCGGACCACTCACCACGGCCCGCGGCGGCGCCGAACCGCTCCTCGACACTCTCACCACCTATTTCGATTCCGGCTGTGTGGCCGCCGAGGCCGCCCGCCGCCTGACGCTGAGCGTGCGCGCTCTGACATACCGTCTGGAACGCATCCACAAGCTCACCGGTGCCGACCCGGCCGACCCCGCCCACCGCTACATGCTCCAGACCGCGGTGATCGGTGCCCGTCTGCTGGACTGGCCCGCTCAGGAGCTCTGAGGGCGATTCGGGCAGGCGGCACCGGCGTTCTCACGGTCGCACCCCAGTGCCTTGGACGGGGCGCCCTGGGCGTCGGTCACGAAGAGCATGTACCAGCCGGTCTGCAGCAGGGCCCCGTGGATCGTGTTCTGCCGGAACTCCTTCGGGACGTTCACCAAGTCCCAGTGCCCGTTCTTCGCCTTGTACTCGGGTCTGTTGATCGCGTGTTGGTGGTACTTCTCGCTCCCGAAGCGGTACAGCCACGGCCCGTTCATACCGGTCAGCGCGAGCACCGCCACCGCGCCGACCGTGAAACGACGGACACGTCGACGCCTACCAAGATCACTCATTTCCCGCATCCCCCGGAATGCCCGCAGAGACGGCAGATCGTCAGTCGCACGACCCCGTCATCACAATTTGCATGATGCAAAGATGAGTCCAAACCCATGTAACAGGTGCGATAAGCGGACCACTCGCGCACCAGCCGCCCCAGACGTGGCATGCTCCAGGACGTCCGTGGGAGGACACTGGGATGGGAAACGGGGGTGGGAGCGGCGGTACGCACGAGGGGGTGTCGACCATGACAGGTACCCGAGTCGGCAGGCTTTGGACCTGGCGCTGGCGCCGGAGTCCGCTCAGGCGCCGCAGCGACCTCATCGAAGCCTGGATCGTGCTCACGGCATGGCTGATAGCTCTGGCCGGGAGCCTCCTCGCAGGGTTGACGACAGCGGACGCGGTGAACCGAGGGCTCGACCAGCAGCGGACGGAACGCCGCCCGATCACGGCGGTCCTGACCCAGAAGGCAGCCGGCAGCACGTCGGCACAGGCCCTGGACGACAGCCACGTATGGGCCGGCGTGCGCTGGACCGCTCCAGACGGTTCATCACACACCGGCCGCACGGAGGTACGACCCGACACACCGAAGGGCACCCCGGTCATGATCTGGACCGATCGGCAGGGGCAACTCGTGTCGAAGCCGCTCACGCCCGGGGACGCGGAGTTCCAGGCGGACTGGACGGGCGCGCTGGCCGCGGCGGGCGCGGCCGGATTCGTGTTCGGCGGCGCTCATCTCGCCCGCGCCGGGCTGGAGCGGCGACGCGTGAGGCAATGGGAGGAGGAGTGGATGCGCGTCGACACCCGCCGGGGCGGGAGGACCGGATGACGCGACGCAGAACCTCTCAACTTCTCAGCTCTTCAACGCCACTTGGGTGGAGCCCGTTGGTCGCGGCACACGGTCGGAGCCGGGCGGTTCGGTGCGCCTGACCGACCGTTGCCGGGAGCGCACGAACTCCAGCGCGGCCTCGCCCTTGAGGGTGTGGGTGCCCTTGGCGAGCTTGAGGTGCGAGTAGGTGTCGTAGACGTTGTCGCTGACGCACACCGACACCCCGCCCACGGCGTCGGACATCTTGACCACGCCGGAGAAGTCGAGCATCACGAAGTGGTCGACGGTGATGCCGGTGAGGTCGTGCACGGTCTTGACCTGGCAGGCCGGGCCGTACTGCAGGGCGCTGTTGATCTGGCCGTAGTAGCCGGACGTGGACTGGCTGCTGTCCGGGTCCTTGCAGGCGGGGACCTGGGTCATGGTGTCGCGCGGGACGCTCATCACGGTGGCGTTCGAGCGGTCGGCGGAGACGTGCACCACCATCTCCACGTCCGCGTTGTGCCCGACCGTCGAACTCGCGGAGCCGCAGCCGCCGCCCAGTTTGCAGTCGGCGGCGTTGTTCCGCCCGTCCGAACCGATCACCAGGATGTTGATCGGGGTGCGGCCGAAGGCGTCGGCCTTCTCCTTGCCGCCGGCGCCGTCGTCGATCGCGACGCTCTTGATGTTGCCGTTGAGGTGCTGCCACAGCCAGGCTCCGGCTCCTGCGGTGACCAGGATCAACGCCGACACGGTGATCAGGGCTATGCGGGCCAGCCGTTTGCGCCGGGCCACGGGTTTCGCCCGGCGGCCCGACTGGCGCCCCTTGGGTCGTGCGGCTTGGCGGGCGGCAGCCCTTCCGCCCGGCGGCCGGTGGGCCGACGCTCCGTCCGCTCCGCGTTGGTGCGGCACGGTGGAGCGATCTCGCGTGGCCGCACGGCCGGATGTCTCGCCCCACGGGTCGCTCATCCACCACGCCCTACGCTGCCGCCGACACCAACCGCCGGCGCGACGTTGAGACGGCAGAGAGCCAACCCGTACGTCAGGGCGCACCTCTCGGGCTGGATGATTGCGCAATATAGCAACTGTCGCCGTTTCCGCCGGTGACCTCTCCCACATCCGCATCCACATTCCGCACCGCCGACTGAACGAGGTCCTGTTCGAGGTCGTCCAGCGCCCGGCGGGCCGTGGCAATGCGTTCCAGCAGCAGTCGGCGGCCCTCGTCCTCCGACGCCGGCGGATCCTGTCGCTGCGGCTCGTCCCGCTCCGTCTCACGGGCATCGTCCAGGGACGTGAGAACCACGCCGATCAGGACGTTGACCAGGACGAAGGAGGCGAGCAGCACGTATGAGGCGTAATAGACCAGGCTCCAGCGGGAGATCTCCAGGCCGGCGTGGACGGCGTCACCGATGCCGTCCAGGGTCATCAGCAGGAACAGGGTGAGGACCGCGCGCCCGATGGAGCCGTAGTGCTCGGGGTCATGGCGGCCGAAGAAGACCCAGCCGACCATGGCGTAGACGTACAGCACCAGCCCACCGACGAGCAGAAAGCTCAGCGTGCCGGGCAGGCTGCGGGCGACGGCGACCAGCACGACCCGCAGCTGGGGCAGGAAGCGCGCGGTGCGCAGGACGCGGGCGAGGCGCAACAGTCGTAGCACGGTGGTGTTCTCGCGTACGACAGGCAGGAAGGCGCACAGGACTACGGCCAGGTCGAAGAGGTTCCAGGGGTCCTTGGCGAAGTCCCGGGGGCGGTCGGCGTGGGCGGCCAGGCGGAGCAGGATCTCGACGGTGAAGGCGGCCAGGCAGGCGTGCTCGGCCAGGCGTAACCAGTGATGCCAGTCGGCGGCCAGCCCCGGGTACGTCTCGATGCCCAGCAGCGCGGCGTTGGCAAGGATGACGGCGAAGACGCCAAGGGCGAACCAGCGGGCCTCGGTGACGGTGCGGCAGCGGCGCGCCAGTTCCTCGCGGGCGGGTCGGGGTGTCGCCTCGGTTCCGTCGTTGCGCTGGTCTTGCATCCTGCTGTCTCCGCTCCCTCGCACAGGCTCACGCCCCACCAACTGGGCCGGAAGGCTGGGTGGTTGAGCGATCACACTTCAGAGTGCGGAACGTGAGCTCTTGTCCGTTTCGTAGTTGAGGTTGGACAAGGGCCGCTGGTCACGGGCGCGGGATGGTCCTCAGGCGTCGGGGCGGGCGAACAAGCCGGTTTCGGGCTCGGTGAGGATGCCGCGGCTGACCAGGCGCTTCAGCTTGGCGCGGATGCCTTCGGTGTTCTTCGGGAGGATCGGCAGGTCGAGGGCCTGGCAGAGGTCGCGGGCGCGCATCGGCCTGCCCGCGTCGGCCAGGGCGGTGAGGATCTGCTGGTAGGCGGGGTGGCCCGGGATGTCGGGCCGGTCCGGCTCGTCGGCAGGTGAGGGCAGCGGGAGCGTGAGGAGGGTCTTGCGGGTGATCCGCAGGTTCTCGCTCTCCACCTCGATCTCGCCGAGCTGTCGGGTGATTTCCTCGATCCGGTCCCTCAACTGCCCCTCCTGCTCGCCCAGTTCGCGCTCGCGCGTCTCGATGTGGTCCAAGATGGCCGCGACCTGCGGGTTCTCGCTCATGCGGTCCTCCAGGAAGTGAGGGTGGCTCCAGTGAGGCGGCGGCTCATGACGGAGGTCATCGCCCAGAAAACGCGGGAGCGGGAGGAGGCGGGCCGGTGTTCGTAGTCGCGTACGAGACGGCGGTAGAACATCAAGATCCCGTTCGTCTGCTCCACGATCCACCGCTTGGCCTGCGGAACGAACCCGCGCTGGTCCGGGTTGCGTTCGACGATCTCGACGTCGATGCCCAGGTTCTTGCCGTGCTCGACGACCTTGTTCTTGAAGCCCTGGTCGACCAGGGCCTTGGTCACCGTGTCGCACTGGGCGGCGACGCCGTCCAGCAGCGCGATGCCGGCGGTGTTCTCGTGCGCGGATGCGGGCAGGACGGCGCAGTCGATGACGAGGCCCGATACAAATACGGCCAGGCATCTCTTCCTGCCCGGCACCCGTTTCGAGGCATCCTTGCCGGTCGTTGCGGCGGGGACGCCGACGGCGGCGTGGATGCTCTGGGTATCCAGGATCACCAGGCTCGGGTCGGCTAACCGCCGGTTCTTCTCCCGAAGTTGCCATCGGAGCAGATCGTGGATGGTCTGGTCGGTGCCGTCATCGCGCCACTTGTAGAAGTAGTACTTCACCGCGCTGGCGGGCGGCAGGTCGTGGGGCAGCAGCCCCCACTGGCAGCCGCTGCGGTTCTGGTACAAGATCGCGTTCACGATTTCCCGCATCTCGTATCCGCCCTGGTGGCCGCTGACCGACGGATGCGCGGCCTTCCACGCTGTGATCACGGGCTCGACCAGGGCCCACTGCTCGTCGGAAACGTCGCTCGAATACGGCTTGCGCATGCTCATGCCACAACCTAAGCGAACCCCGAACGCTTGACCGGCCGCGATACCCCAACCTCACACCATCGAGCGATCACAGACCGGACAGAAGATCACGTTCCGCACTCTCAAGTCCATCCGCCAGCAGGTCTCCAGTCTCTCCGGCGGCCAGCGGCAGACCGTGGCCATCGCCAAGGCCGTTCTGTGGAACAGCAAGGTGGTCGTCCTCGACGAGCCGACCGCTGCACTCGGTGTCGCCCAGACGGCGCAGGTCCTCGAACTGGTCCGGCGACTGGCAGACAACGGCCTCGCCGTGGTCCTGATCTCACACAACATGAACGACGTCTTCGCGGTGTCCGACCGGATCGCCGCCCTCTACCTGGGCCGCATGGCCGCCCAGGTCAGCACGTCGAACGTCACGTACTCCCAGGTCGTCGAGCTCATCACCGCAGGCCGCAGCGGGAACCTCGGCCTCGCACACAGCAACGGAGACACCGTATGACCGCCGCCGCCGCGCACGAAAAGCCGGGCGACCGCGGTGGATCGAAGAAGAACGGAACCGCCGGGGTCAAGAGTCTGCGTTCCGTCGCCCGTCTATACGTCGAACGCGTACGTGGGGGCGAGTTGGGCGCCCTTCCCGCTGTCCTCGGCCTGATCGTCCTGTGTGTGTTCTTCGCTGCCCTGCGCCCGGTCTTCCTGTCCGAGCTGAACTTCGCCAACCTGCTCACCCAGGGCGCGGGCAGCATCGCCATCGCCATGGGGCTCGTCTTCGTGCTCCTCCTCGGCGAGATCGACCTGTCCGCCGGGTACGCCAGCGGAGTCTGCGCCGCCGTCCTGGCCATCTTGCTCACCGATCACGGATGGCCCTGGTACGGCGCGGCCGCCGCTGCGATTCTCACCGGCACGGTGATCGGCTTGCTGCTCGGCCTGCTGGTGGCGAAGGTCGGCATCCCCTCCTTCGTGGTCACCCTGGCCGCCTTTCTGGGGTTCCAGGGAACCGTGCTGATGCTGCTCAAGGAAGGCACGAACATATCCATCCAGGATCGGACGATCCTGGCCGTCGCCAACAACAACCTCTCCCCCGCGCTGGGTTGGGTGCTGCTCGCTGCCGCTGTCGCGGTGTACGCCGCGACACAGTTGCGGCAGAACCGCAACCGGCGGCAGCGCGGGCTCGTCACCGCTCCGTTCACCCTGCTCGCCGTAAGGATCGGCGGGCTGGCGGTGCTCGGCGCAATCGCCGTCCACCTGCTCAACCAGCAGCGCAGCCGCAACGTCATCGTCGACTCGCTCAAGGGTGTACCGATCGTCGTGCCCGTCATCGCCGTCCTGCTCGTCGCGGGTACCTTCCTGCTCCAGCGCACCTCTTTCGGTCTGCACATCTATGCAGTCGGCGGCAACGCCGAGGCGGCCCGCCGGGCCGGCATCAACGTGGCGGCCATCCGTATCTCCGCGTTCGTCATCTGCTCGTCCCTGGCCGCGGTCGGCGGCATCATCGCCGCCTCGCGCGGCAACTCGGTGGACCCCAACACCGGTGGCAGCAATGTGCTTCTGCTGGCGGTCGGCGCTGCGGTGATCGGCGGGACGAGTCTGTTCGGCGGGCGCGGCAGGGTCGTCGACGCGGTCCTCTGACCTGGGCAGCCGCGTCGAGTCGCTGCGCATCGTGCTCCGCGACCACGACCGCGACAGCAAGTACACCGGCTCCTTCGACGCCGTCTTCGAAGTCGAAGGCATGGACGTACTGCTCAGCGCACCCCAGGCACCGCGCATGAACGCCCACTGCGAGCGAGTGATCGGCACGATCCGCCGCGAGGCACTCGACCACGTTCTGCTCCTGCACGAGGCCCACGCCCGGCAGGTCCTCGCCGAGTACCAGGACCACTACAGCAGACATCGGCCGCACCGATCCCGCGATCAACGACCGCCCGAGGCCCAGGAACAGCCAGTAGTCCTGGATGGTTTCGAGCCCCGCAAGCTCTTGCGCACCCGGATCCTCCGCGGAGCAATCAACGAGTACCGACATGCCGCTTGAACTGCAGCGATGACTTTCCGAGCCTCACAGGCATACGCGGCACGCACGGTGGCGTAGAGGCGTATACGGACCCCCAGCTGCCGGCAACCGTCGCCGCGGCAGGGAGCTCTTGCGCCGCAGCCGCCTCTGCGCCCCGATCCCTCCCTCGAAACGCTCACCGCAATCCCCTCGGTGAATCCGCGCTCAGCCCACGGCTCCCGACCTCACCACCCGTACTCCGCCGGCCGGAATGTGCAGATCTCCGCTGACGGGTTCGTCGGTGAGCATTTCCTGGCCGTGCGCCTCGACAACCGCATCGTTGCCGGAGTGGTTGACGAAGAAGGTGAAGGTCTCGTCGTCGTTGCGGCGCACCAGTACTTCAACCCCGTTCGGCAGGTTCGCCATGCTGGTGGGCCGGACCAGCGAGCGCGCCAGTGCGAGCACCGCGTCGCTGTCGAGGCCGGCCGATACGTAGACCGCGCGGCCTCCTGCCTCCAGTGCACGCGAGGTGATCGCAGGGCGTCCACCGAGGTGGCCCCCCACGTACCGGGCGATCACCTCGGCTTCCTCCGCGTGGACGAGTTCGGTCCACTCCGCTCCGGTCCACCCGTTGTCGAGGGTGAACGTCTCCCCCTCCTGAAGTGGCCGGAACTCCTCGCACCACGCGCCCAGGAGCTCCCGGAACGCGCCGGGGTATCCGCCGAGCCGCACCCGGTCGTGCTCGTCCACGATCCCCGAGAGGTAGCTGACCACGACTGTGCCACCCGCCTCGGCGAAGCCCTTCACGCGTGCCGCCGTCTCGTCGTCGGTCAGGAAGAGCCCCGGCACCACGAGTACTTCGTACCCGGTGAAGTCCGACCAGGGCGGGAGCACCTCGATGCTCTCGTTCAGCCGCCAGAACGCCGCATGCCAGTCCCGGACAATCCGGCCGTAGGAGAGGTGGTTGTTCGGTTTGACGCCCCCGGTCATCGCCCATCCGGCCTCGTCGTCGAAGAGGATGCCGACACGCGCCTGGGGAGCACGCGACCCCATGACCGGGGCAAGCGTCTGCAGGTGCCGGCCCAGCGTGCACACGTCGCGGTAGAGATCGGTGTTCTCCCCGGCGTGCGGGACCATCGCCGAGTGGAACTGCTCCGCGCCGGAGGCGGAGGCACGCCATTGGAAGAACAGGATTCCGTCGGAGCCGTGTCCCACGTGGCTGAGGCTGTTGCGGATCAACTCGCCCGCTGTCTTGGCGCGGTTCCGTGGTTGCCAACTCACGGCACTGGTCGAATGTTCCAGGAGCATCCACGGGCGGCGCTCTGTCGTCATAGCCCGCATACGGTCACCGGAGAAAGCGACGTCCTGCTCGGGCAGCGGGTCGGACGAGCGGGTGTAGTGATCGTTCGCGACGATGTCCATGTGCCGCGCCCACCGCGGGTAGTCGACGCAGTCGGGCTCGGCGCCGACCATGAAGTTCGTCGTGACGGGGAGGTCGGGCGTGACGGACTTGAGCACCTCGCGCTCGGCGAGGTAGTGCGCCAGTAGTTCGTCCGATGAGAAGCGGTCGAAGTCGAGCACGAGGGCCGGGTTCTTCGACTCGTTGCCGCGCGGCGGCAGGATGTATGCGAAGTCGCGGTACGTATGGCCCCAAAAGGCGGTGCCCCAGGCTTTGTTGAGGGCATCGAGCGTCCCGTACTTGTTCTCCAGCCAGGTACGGAAAGCCGCCGCTGACGTGTCGCAGTAGCAGCGGCCGTTGCCGCCTCCCAGCTCGTTGCTGACATGCCACATCACCACATGATCGCGGTGACCGTAGCGTTCGGCCAACGCACGGGCGATACGGAGCGCGTACGTACGGAAGACCGGATTACTCGGGCACCAGCCGAGCCGGGAACCGGGCCAGCGCGGCCGCATGTCGTGGTCGAGGGGAGAGACTTCGGGGTGGGCCGCAAGAAGCCAGCCGGGGGGTGCTGCTGTCGGGGTGGCGAGGTCGACCGCGATGCCGTTGTCCGCGAGGAGGTCGACGATCTCGTCCATCCACTCCCAGTCGAACTCGCCGTCAGCCACTTCGACAAGCCCCCAGGAGAAGATGCCGAGCGAGACGAGGTTGACGCCGGCCTGCGTCATCAGGCGTACGTCGTCCTTCCACACCTCCTTGTCCCACTGTTCGGGGTTGTAGTCGGCTCCGAAGCTCAGCCCGCGTGTGGGCCAGTCGTTGTCAGCGTGGGACCAGGTCATCCTTTGACTCCTCCAGCGATGAGGTCGAGGCGCCAGAACCGTTGCAGGAACAGCACCAGGGCAATAAGAGGGATGATCGCGAGCGCGGCGCCGACGATGGCCAGCGTGTAGAGGGAAGGTGAACCCGCGCCGCGCTGCAGCAGAGAGTTGAGCCCGACGGTGAGGGGGAAGGACTTGGTGTCGGAGAGCATGAGGTAGGGCAGCAGGAAGTTGTTCCAGATGCCCACGAACTGCAGCAGGAACACCGTCACCATCCCGGGCACCATGACGGGGAGCACAACGCTGCGGAAGATCCGCCACTCGCTCGCGCCGTCGATCCGGGCCGCCTCGAGCATCTCGGTCGCGATGGTGCCCGTGGCGTACACCCGGCACAGGTAGATACCGAATGGGCTGATGATGCTCGGAAGCAACACCGACCACTGCGTGCCGGCGAGTTTCAGGTCGGACATCAGCAGGTACTGCGGCACGGCGAGGGTGATGCCGGGTATGAGCAGTCCCGCGAGGATTGCGACGAAGAAGATCCGCCCCCCGCGGAACGGGAACTTGGCCATGGCGTAGCCCGCGGAGGCCGACACAAGCGTCGACAGGAGACCGCCGACGCCCGCGTAGAGCAGCGAGTTCAACGCCCATCTGCCGTAGGCGCCGTCGTCGTACGAGAAGAGGTCGCCGAGGTTGTGCAGCAGACCGGAGCCGGGAGCGAGTGTGAAGGAGTTGAACAGTTCGCCCGGAGCCTTGCTGGCTGCGATGAACACCCAGGCCACGGGGAGGAGGCAATAGAGCGCGCCCGCCAGCATGATGAGCGTGGGGACGATCTTCGTCCGCTCGCGCGACGCTTCACCGACGGTGCTCATCGCATCCCCCGCTTCGTCGAGACACGGACCATGGCGAGGACCATGAGAGAGACGACCGCGGTGCCGAGGGCGAGGACGATCGATGCCGCCGCCGCGTCATGGAGATTGCCCAGTACGAACGCGTCCTGGTAGATCGACATCAGCGGAACCCATGAGTCGGAGATGGTGTTGGTCAACGGCTTGAGCATCAGGGGCTCGCCGTAGAGCTGGAGCGATCCGAGGAGCGCGAAGATCGCCGTCAGTATCAGCGCGGGACCGACCAGCGGCACCTTGATGCGCAGGGCGATCTGGATCTCGTTCGCCCCGTCCATGCGGGCCGCTTCGAGCAATTCGTGGGGGATGCCGCGCAGCGCCGTATAGATGACGAGCATGTTGAACCCGACGCCGCCCCAGACGGTGATGTTGGCCATTGAGGCGTAGATCCCGCTCTGTCCGAGGAACTGGATGTCACCCCAGCCGAACGACCGGGTGGCGTACGAGAACGGGCTCGTGCCTGCCAGATACATGAACCCCCACATCAGCGCGGCCACCACACCGGGCACGGCGTACGGGATGAAGATCGCCGTACGTCCGAGACTCCGCAGTCTCACGCCCGGGGTGTCGAGGAGCAGCGCGAGCAGCAGGGCCAGGCCCAGGGTCAGCGGCACGGCGACCATTCCGTAGATCGCGAGGCGTCCGAGGCCGTCGAGCAGCCGGGAGTCGTCGAAGACCGAGGTGTAGTTGTCGAACCAGACGAACACCGTGGACGGAGTACCGAGGGCACCGCCGCCGATCCGTCGCTCGGCGAAGAGGCTGGTACCGATTGCGTACACCAGGGGGATCACTGTGAAGACGGCGTACAGCACCATCGCGGGTGCGCTGAACAGGTACGGCGCGATGCTCCCGCGGCGGGGGCGAAGGCGGCCGCGGTGGTGGGGCGGTGGCGGCGACGCGCCTCCGAGCTTCGAACCGGCTGCCCTTTCGGACGTGACGGTGTCGGTCATGCGGAACACCTCTCTGACGCTTTGCGCTCGACCCCGGCTCGCGGCTCAGGGACTCAGGGGCTCATCGAAGGACCGGACGGGGCCTAGCCGTTCTTGAGGTCGAAGCCCTGCTTCTTCAGGTCGTCCACAACGGCCTTCTGCGTGACGGTCAGGACGTGCGCCCATGACGTGCCGTTGCGGATGGCGGAGTTCATCGCGTCCGTGAATGCGGCGGCCGCGACGTTCGTGTTCGGCCCCCAGGTCACGGGGCGGGTGTGCTTGGCGATGCCGGCGGCGACCTTGTAGTAGTCGGCCTGCTGCGGCATGAGTGCCGGGGGCTTCTGCGACGTGGCGGCTCTCTGTCCCGACAGGGCCGCGGGATAGGCGTTCTGTACGTTGAGCACCATCCGTGCGCCCGCGTCCGAGGCGTTGAGCCACTTCGCGAACTCGGCGGCTTCCTTGGGGTGTTCGGAGTGGGCGGTGATCGCGACCGAGGAACCGCCCTGGAAGGAGACGGTCGGGTCATTCGCGTTCCACCGGGGAAGCGGGGCGAGAGCCCACTTGCCCGCGGTCTTCGGTGCCACACCGTAGACGACACCGGGAGCCCAGACGGCCGAGGGCCAGGACAGCATTGTGCCGTCGTTCAGCTTCTGGTTGTAGGCGGGCGTCAGTTGGGGATCGGCCGCGATAAGCCCGTCCTTGTACATGCCCTCGAAGAACTCCATCACCTTGCGGGAGTTGTCGCCGTCGATGTCGACGTTCCACTTGTCCCCGTCGATCGACCACCAGTCGTCGCCGGCCTGCGCCGCAATGGAGGCGTAATAGCCCCATCCGTCGGGGGCCAGCGAGGCGATGGTGAGCTTGGGGTTCTGCGCCTTGATCGTGGCGGCCGCCTTACGGAAGTCCGCCCACGTGCGGGGCGCGGCGACCCCGTACCTGTCGAAGACGTCCTTCCGGTAGACCAGCGCCATGGGGCCGACATCCTGCGGCAGTGCGTAGGTCTTGTCGCTGAAGGTCGTCTGCGCCCATGAGCCGGGCGCGTACTTGTTCTTCACGTCCGAGACGTATGCGGTGATGTCCTTCGCCACGCCACTGACGATCATGCGAGGCAGAGATGTGTTCTCCACGGTCGCGAGGTCGGGCGCATTGCCCGCACGGACCGCGGCGAGGAGTTTGGCGGCAGACGTGTCGCCGCCGCCTGCGTCGGTGTGGACGACCTTGATGCCTGGATGCGTCCGGTTGAACTCCGCGACTTCCTTGTCGCTCCCGGGCGCCCACGACCAGAACTGGAGGGTGACCCTGCCGTCGTCGGAGGTGCTGCCGAAGGAACAGGAAGGAACGAGAAGTGCGGTAACGGCTGTGACAGTTGCCGCAGCCAGGATGTTGCGGGGTTTCCTGGTGCGCATGAATTTCCCTTGTTTCGGAACGGGATCGGCCCGTCGCGAGACTGCGCATCGCGCTCTCGTCCCGAACGAGGGCGCGATGAGCATCGCCCGCCCCGCAAGAGTTTGTCAATAGAGATAACAAACCCTGCTCGCCCGTGTGATCAGCGGCCGGACTCGGCCAGCCGTCGGTAGAGGGCAAGGCCCGCTGCCGCCCGCGCCCAAGCGGGCAGACCGAACACCGTGACCTCGATGACCGGCTGCTCCGGCGCGGTGTACACCGTGCGCATACCTTCCTCGAAGTCCTCCATGAACGAGTCGACGATCGAAGGGCCGTCGCCCGTAAGGATCACCTTGTCCGGGTCGAGCAGATTCAGGATGTGCCCGGTCGCCGTACCGATTCCGCGCGCGGCGCGCGCCAGCCGCTCGTGAGCGGGCCCATCGCCCGCGAGGGCGCGATCGAGGACCTCACCGAGCGTCCGGGTGCCATCGACATCGTTCACGATCGAAGTCGTGGAGCTCTCCGCCCAGAGGCAACCGAGGTGACCACGAGGACACCGTGCACCGGCGGATGCGACCTGGACATGCGAGAACCTGCCCGCCCTGCGATGCGCACCGAGGATGATCTTGCGGTCGGTCACCAGGCCGAACCCGATCTCCCGCCCGAGCGAGATCAGCACCATGCTGTCCTCGCCCTCCGCCAGGCGCGGCCATTGCTCGAACGCGGTGAGTGCCACGACGTCGTCCTCGATCCACACGGGGACACCGAACTCCCGCTCCCACGCTGAGCGGGCGGTCTCGGGGACCGCGGTGTGGAGACCAAGTCCCTCCGCGGCCCCCTCGAGCCGCTCCGTGGAACCGCATACAGCGAGGGCGGCCACACGCAATCCGCCCGCCCTCGCCTCGTCCAGCCAGTTGCGGCAGTGCGCGCCGATCACTGATGCGCTGAGCTCGCCCACGTGCTGCCGGCGCTCCCAGACCACTTTGTTCGTCAGATCGATCCCTGCGGCGACGAGCTCGCCGCTACGGATGTGTACGCCGAGGAAGTGGAAGAGATCGGTCCTGGCAAGCAGCATGTCCGCGGGACGTCCCGTGCTGGCCCTCTGTTCCCTGCCGCCTGCGACGACGAGCCCCGCGGCCTCGAGATCACGTGCGATCGTCGTCATCCGGGCGCGGGAGAGGCCGAGCTCTTTCGCCACCTCGCTCTTGGACAGCCCGCCGTTCCACAGAATGCGGTTGTACGCCGCCTGCGTCGTCGGGTGCAGTCCCGGCCATCCGCCGGCGGCAGCGGAACGCGTGGTGAGGTCGTCAGGTGTGCTCGTCACACGCACATCCAACAGGATCTCTCGGTGCCCCTTATGCTCCCCTGCGGGCCGGACTCGGGTTTCGGCGGACCTCTCCCTCCAGGGACCGAAGAAACGATCACTGCACCCTCGCGCCCCTCACCGTGGCAGAAGTCCGGAAGCTGCTGGCAACTTGCCATCCCCGCCCAACACCCAGACAACAGGGGGCTGTTCACACGCTGAGAGTGCGGAACGTGATCTTCTGTCCGGTCTGTGATCGCTCGATGGTGTGAGGTTGGGGTATCGCGGCCGGTCAAGCGTTCGGGGTTCGCTTAGGTTGTGGCATGAGCATGCGCAAGCCGTATTCGAGCGACGTTTCCGACGAGCAGTGGGCCCTGGTCGAGCCCGTGATCACAGCGTGGAAGGCCGCGCATCCGTCGGTCAGCGGCCACCAGGGCGGATACGAGATGCGGGAAATCGTGAACGCGATCTTGTACCAGAACCGCAGCGGCTGCCAGTGGGGGCTGCTGCCCCACGACCTGCCGCCCGCCAGCGCGGTGAAGTACTACTTCTACAAGTGGCGCGATGACGGCACCGACCAGACCATCCACGATCTGCTCCGATGGCAACTTCGGGAGAAGAACCGGCGGTTAGCCGACCCGAGCCTGGTGATCCTGGATACCCAGAGCATCCACGCCGCCGTCGGCGTCCCCGCCGCAACGACCGGCAAGGATGCCTCGAAACGGGTGCCGGGCAGGAAGAGATGCCTGGCCGTATTTGTATCGGGCCTCGTCATCGACTGCGCCGTCCTGCCCGCATCCGCGCACGAGAACACCGCCGGCATCGCGCTGCTGGACGGCGTCGCCGCCCAGTGCGACACGGTGACCAAGGCCCTGGTCGACCAGGGCTTCAAGAACAAGGTCGTCGAGCACGGCAAGAACCTGGGCATCGACGTCGAGATCGTCGAACGCAACCCGGACCAGCGCGGGTTCGTTCCGCAGGCCAAGCGGTGGATCGTGGAGCAGACGAACGGGATCTTGATGTTCTACCGCCGTCTCGTACGCGACTACGAACACCGGCCCGCCTCCTCCCGCTCCCGCGTTTTCTGGGCGATGACCTCCGTCATGAGCCGCCGCCTCACTGGAGCCACCCTCACTTCCTGGAGGACCGCATGAGCGAGAACCCGCAGGTCGCGGCCATCTTGGACCACATCGAGACGCGCGAGCGCGAACTGGGCGAGCAGGAGGGGCAGTTGAGGGACCGGATCGAGGAAATCACCCGACAGCTCGGCGAGATCGAGGTGGAGAGCGAGAACCTGCGGATCACCCGCAAGACCCTCCTCACGCTCCCGCTGCCCTCACCTGCCGACGAGCCGGACCGGCCCGACATCCCGGGCCACCCCGCCTACCAGCAGATCCTCACCGCCCTGGCCGACGCGGGCAGGCCGATGCGCGCCCGCGACCTCTGCCAGGCCCTCGACCTGCCGATCCTCCCGAAGAACACCGAAGGCATCCGCGCCAAGCTGAAGCGCCTGGTCAGCCGCGGCATCCTCACCGAGCCCGAAACCGGCTTGTTCGCCCGCCCCGACGCCTGAGGACCATCCCGCGCCCGTGACCAGCGGCCCTTGTCCAACCTCAACTACGAAACGGACAAGAGCTCACGTTCCGCACTCTCAGGAGAGACTTCTACAGCACTGTAGATTGCAGCGTGTGGCCGGTCCGTCGTAGCGGCCTGGTTCCCCGGGAGAAAGCAGACCTGATGTTCGGCTTGAACGAACTGGCCGTGATCCTCCTCGTCGTCGTAGTCGTCCTCGGCATCAAGAAGCTGCCGGAACTGACGCGTTCGGCGGGCAAGGCGACCCGGATCTTCAAGAGCGAGGCCAGGGTGCTCAAGGAGGACGACTCCCGGCGCCCCTGACGGCGTAGTGCATGCCTGAGGTCGGGACATGCCGGCCCGGCAATTGACTGCTGGTGATCACTCGCCTACCGCGCAGCTAGTCCGGCTGGGCGGCGAACAGTTCAAGGTGTGCGCAGATCGGACAACGAAAGGCGTCGATCTGCCAACGCGGTCGACCCATCCTCTTCGCATTGCCAAGCGGGCCTCGCTGAAGGGGGCCTGCGATCCACCGCGCGAACCCGCGGGCGCCCTGTCCGGAGTCCTCGACGAAGCCCGGCTCCAGTCCCACCGCACCGCATTGAGTGCACCGTATGTTGTTCATCGAGTGAGTGTAGTGAGGGACTGTTAGCGCCGGTCGTCAGGACCTGTCCCCAACTTCCCGTCCGACGCCCAGAGTTGAGACGCCCGACGGGACCACCGTCGTTATACCGCCTGGGGATGCAGGAGGCGCGCGAGCAGGTCGTCGAGAGTGACCATGCCGGTGAGGTTGCCGGTGTCGTCACGGACCACCGCGAGGGAGGCCCTGCGCTGGCGGAGTTGCTCGATGGCGTGGCTGATCGTGTCCTGTTCGGTCAGCTCCGGTATCGGACGGGCAAGGTCCCGGGCGGTGACCGTGCGCCCGCGGGTACGGGCGATGAGCGCGTCGCGGGCATGCACGGAACCGACGATGCCCGTGCCATCGCGCACCAGCAGGCGGCTGCGGTCGTACTCGGCGGCGAGGGCGAGGATCTCGTCCACGCCGGCGTCCGCGGGCACGGAGTTGATCTGACCGGCGGGCACCTGAAGGGCGCCGACCGGGTTCTGCGGCTCGGTGAGCGAGCTGGTGAGCAGCTCCGAGTCGGTCTCGCTGATCAGGCCGAGGCGCTTCGACTCCTCGACGAGGTGGGTGAGTTGCTCGCGGTTGTGGACCTCGGCCAACTCGTCGCGCGGGGTGACCCGGCACAGCCGTACCAGCGCATTGCTCAACCTGTTCAGCACCCCCAGCAACGGGCGGACCACCTTGACCACCCCGCGGAAGGGCGGGGAGAGGAGCATCGCGGAGCGTTCGGGGTGGGCGATGGCCCAGGACTTGGGGGCCATCTCGCCGACCACCATGTGCAGGAACACCACGACGGTCATCGCCACGGCGAAGGAGATGCCGTAGCTCAGCCCGCTCGGTAGGCCCAGCTTGTGCAGCAGCGGGTCGAGTTCGTGCGAGATCGCGGGCTTGGACACCGAGCCAAGGCCCAACGTGCAGATGGTGATGCCGAGTTGGGCGCCGGCCAGCATGAGGGACAGCTCGCGCATGCCTGCCAGCGCGGCCTTGGCGCCGCGCTGGCCATCGGCCGCCGCCTTCTCCATGCGGTGCCGCTTGGCGGCGACCAGCGCGAACTCGGCCGCGACGAAGAAGCCGCTGCCGATCAGCAGCAGGACGGTGACGAAGAGTGCCATCGGGAAACTCATGCCTGCTCCTCCCCTTGCTTGACCAACCGCTCGATCCGTACGCGCTCGGGTACGTGACGGTCCAGAGTGCGTACGTCGATGACCACACGGCCGCCGTCGGGCAGCTCGACGGCGAGTTGGTCACCGATGGCCGGGAAGCGGCCGAGTCGGTCCACGATCAGGCCGGCCACGGTGTCGTAGTCGTCCTCCTCGGGCAGCTCGATACCGGTGGCCTCGGCGACCTCGTCGAGGCGGCGGCCGGCGTCCACCAGCCAGCCGTCCTCGTCGGCGGCGGCGAGTTCGGTGACCGTGTCTGACTCGTCGGCGATGTCGCCGACCAGTTCCTCGGCGATGTCCTCGTAGGTGACGATGCCCGCCACCCCGCCGTGTTCGTCCAGGACGACGGCGTACTCGTCGTCCTGCCGGCGCATCTGCTCGACAGCGTCCGGCAGGGGCAGGGTGTCGGGCAGCAGCAGGGGCTGCCGGGCGAGGGCGCCGGCGGTGGTGACCGTGAGGCGGTCGGCGGGCAGTCGCATCAGCTCGCGCACGCCCAGGACGCCGGTGATGTCGTCGGGGTGGTCGCCGAGGACGGGGTAGTTGGAGTGGCCGTGCTTGGCGATGAGGTCGACCGCCTCCGCGGCGCTCGCGTCCTTGCGCACGAAGACGGCGTCGGCGCGCGGCACCATCACCTCGTCGAGGGTGCGCTCGGAGAACTCCAGGGCATGGTCGAGGAGTTCGGCTGTGTCCTTGGGCAGCTCTCCCTGTTCGTGGGACTCGCCGATGAGGTGACCGAGTTCTTCCAGGGTGGCGCCGTGGTGCAGCTCCTCGACGGGTTCGATGCCGATCTTGCGCAGCAGCCGGTTCGCCGCTCCGTCGAAGATGCGGACGACCGGACCGACGAACTTGAGGTAGGCGAGCGTGGAGGGCGCCAGCGCCTTGGCCAGCCGTTCCGGGACGGCGATGGCGAGGTTCTTCGGGGCCAGCTCGCCCAGCACCATCTGCACCACCGTGGCCCCGACGAAGGCGAGGACGACGGAGATGACGCTGACGGCCGCGTCGGGCAGGCCGAGTCCGGACAGGGCCGGCTTGAGCAGGGCGGACACGCTCGGCTCGGCGATGAACCCGACGACCAGACCGGTCACGGTGATACCGAGCTGCGCGCCGGACAGCATGAACGACAGCCGCTCCAGCACCTTCAGCGCGCGGGCGGCCTTCTTGTCCCCCGCCTCGGCTTCACGCACGAGGGCGAGCCGGCTGGCGGAGACGTAGGCGAACTCCTGGGCGACGAAGTAGCCGGTGCCGGCGGTCAGCACGAACACGGCCAGCAGACCCAGGAGAGCAGTCGCGGCACTCATCGAACACCATCCCGTCGCGTGCCGGATTCAGGAAAGACCTGGCGGGATGGTCGGGGACTGTGCCCCGAAGGGTCCGTCGATCTGGCGGACAAGATCAGTGCTCCTCTGGTGATGGTGGGATCCGTAAAACGATTCTGGGCACATCCGGGTTCCCAGAGCCACTGGTGACCTTCGCAGGTCACGCGTCGAGAGCGAAGATCGGACGACGCTTTCCACACCTTTCCCATAGGAAAGGTGTCTACGGTCGTGGACATGGATGTCTCCGCTCCGATCGTCGTCGCCGGAGCCCTGGTCGGGTTCGCCGTAGGACTCACCGGCATGGGCGGCGGGGCGCTGATGACCCCGATCATGGTGATGGTCTTCGGTGTGAACCCCACTGCGGCGATCGGCAGTGACCTGGCCGCCTCCGTGTTCATGAAGCCGTTCGGCGCGCTCGTGCACCAGCGGGCCGGCACCGTGCGCTGGGACATCGTGCGCTGGCTGCTGCCCACCGCCGTTCCGGCCGCGTTCGGCGGGGTCTTCCTGCTCCAGTTGTTCGGGGACGGGGACGCGCTGCAGCAGCGGGTCAAGTACGTCATCGGTACGGCGCTGCTGCTCGCCGTCGCGGGCATGCTCGTATGTCTGTGGCTGGACCGTCGGCGCGGCACCACCGCCGACGAGGACGCCCACGTGCCCGTCCGGCCGGTCGCGACGCTGCTGATCGGCCTGGTCGGCGGGGTCATCGTCGGCATGACCTCGGTGGGTTCGGGCTCCCTCATCATCGTCATGCTGATGCTGGCCCACCCCCGCCTGAAGGCCAACCACCTCGTGGGCACGGACCTCGTCCAGGCCATCCCCCTGGTGGCCGCCGCCGCACTGGGACACCTGCTGATCGGGGACGCCGACCTCGGCCTGGCCGCCACGCTGCTCATCGGCGCGATCCCCGGAGTGGTCCTGGGCGCCGTCGCCTCCACCCGCGTCACCGGACCCGCGGTGCGCTGGGCCCTCGTGGTGCTGCTGACCGGCTCCGGGCTGTCCATGCTCAAGGCGTCGTCCCCCGTCATCGTGTGCGCGTGCCTGGGGATGGCGGCGATCGGCATCGTCGTCACCGCACGCGGCCGACGCTCCACGCCGACCGCACCGAGCACAGTCCACGAGCCGGAGAGCGAACACGCCGTCAGCTGACCCGCACGCCGCGCCACGACTCCCGGCGCGAGCCAGGTCATCGGCATCCCGCCGGAACGCTCAGGAGTTCGTGGTTCCATCGCAGGCACAGAAGCGGAGTGGACTGAGAGAGCCCGGTCCAGGGGTGTGTTCGGTCCACCTCGCGGGGAAGACATCGGGGCGACGCTGTGCACCGTCTCCGTCTCCGTGCGACAACGGCGCTTGGAGCAGCGTCAGACGTTGACGCCGAAGTCGGACGCGATACCCGCCAGTCCGGAGGCGTAACCCTGGCCGACCGCGCGGAACTTCCACTCGCCGCCGTGCCGGTACAGCTCGCCGAAGACCATCGCCGTCTCCGAGGAGGCGTCCTCGGAGAGGTCGTAGCGGGCGATCTCCCCGTTGTTCGCCTGGTTCACCACCCGGATGAAGGCGTTGCGGACCTGCCCGAAACTCTGTCCGCGCGCTTCCGCGTCGTGGATGGACACCGGGAACACGATCTTGTCGATCTCGACGGGTACGCCGGCGAGGTTCACCTTGATGCTCTCGTCGTCGCCCTCGCCCTCACCGGTGAGGTTGTCGCCGGTGTGCTCCACCGAGCCGTCCGGGCTGCGGAGGTTGTTGTAGAAGACGAAGTGCTGGTCGGAGACGACCTTGCCCGACGCGTTCAGCAACAGCGCGGAAGCGTCCAGGTCGTAGTCCGCACCGGTCGTGGTGCGAACGTCCCAGCCCAGCCCGATCAGCACAGCGCTCAGCCCCGGCACCTCCTTGCTCAGCGACACGTTGCCACCCTTGCCCAGGGAAACTCCCACGGCTCTTTCCTCCCGACTGTGGGCCGTCCGTACGTCACTGGGTTCCAACGCGGAACCGACCACGACGGTTCCGACACTTGCGCAATAGTTGAAGTAATGTCATACAGACGGGCCCCGGCAGCAGGCGATCCGGGCGGTGCGGACAGCGAGGAGCGGCGGATGTTCCCGGACGTAGGGCTGCCGGAACTGGTCACACTCGCGATCCTGGTCGTCCTGCTCTTCGGCCCGGACAAACTGCCGGAGATCATTCAGAACGCGGCGGAGTTCATCCGCAAGGTACGGGCGTTCTCCGACAGCGCCAAGGAGGACATCCGCTCCGAACTGGGCCCGGATTTCAAGGACTTCGAGTTCGAGGACCTGCACCCGAAGACGTTCGTACGCAAGCACGTCCTGGACGGCCACGACATCGGCCGCGATCTGGGCCTGGACGAGATCCGCAGCGCCCTGGATCCCAGGAAGGACCTGACGGAGGTGGCCGACGCCGTACGAGGTGCCGCACACGACACGGAACCGCAGGCGGCGGCACCCCAAGTGACGCTCGAAAAGGCCGACCGCCCGCAGGAGTCCGCGCACTCCGCCTTCGACCCCGATGCCACCTGAGACACCTCGCCGTCACGTGATCCACTTCACGAAGATCAAGCAGTTGCGCAACCTTTAAACTTTAGCTGTGGAAAACAGCGGCACGACGAACTGGGAAATCGCGGTGCTGGACGGAGGTCCCGCCGACGGACTGAGGACACGCGTCATCGACCGGCCTCGGGTGGTCCAGGTGACATACCCCTGCCCCACGGACGGCCTGGAAGGCGATGTGCGCGCGGAGGCTCTGTATCTCTACCGCCTCGACCCCGGCGTGACGAGCGAGCCTCTCCGCTACGGCTTCGATGTGGCGAGCCCCTGACGGACTCGGGCCGCGCGATTCAGCCAGCAGTAGTGGCACTCTCGGAGACCGGCCGGGCCAAGGTGGCATCGCCCGGGGCGGACTGGACGAGGCGCGCAGCCGACGTGTCGGACGCGGAAGCGGTGTCGGACCGCTCGGCGGGAGGCTGGGAGGCGCCCTCGTCCTTCATCGCCTTGGCCTCGCTCTTGAGGATGCGCATGGACTTGCCCAGTCCGCGGGCAGCCTCAGGGAGCTTCTTCGAGCCGAACAGCACGATGATGACGATCGCCACGACCAGCAGGTGCCACGGTTCCAGTCCGTTGCGGAGCATCCCGCCCACCCCATTCTCTTGTCCGGACGGCGTGGTCCATGGACACGAAGCACCGTCAGTCATGATTGCTGTCTTGCGCAACTTTACAACCATGGGATGGGATCAGCGGTCCCCTTGATCCGCCGCAGAATGAACAGTTCCGTCGCCTGACTCCTGGGGTACATCTCCCTTCCGTGTATGTGGAGATGAGTATCGACCTGCGGGATCAGGCACAACCTTGTCCGCGCCCAGCGGGCCGATTCGGGAGAGGCAGCAGCCGGTGAGCAGCGTCAGCAAGGGACTCGGGAAGGCCGAAGTGAGGCTCAAGTGGGACCCGAGTCCTTGGAGCCGGCCGCCTCACCATCTCGACATCATCGCCACGACCTACTCTGCGGACGCCCCCTACGGGCAGCCGGTGTACGTCGTCCGCTACGACAGTCGCTCGCCGGACGGGACCATCAACATGCCCCGGCACAGCGAGACCGGGATGGGTTTCGGCTACGTGGAGGTGATGGTCCTGGACCTCGACCGCCTGGCGCCTTCCTTCGTACGGGTGGTCGTAGGGGTGGCGATCCACCAGAGCACCGGCCCCAAGACCTTCGGCGACATAGTGAACGCGGGGGTGCTGGTGGTCGAGGGGTACCAGAAGCTGCTGGAGGACGACTTCGCTCAGGTCGCCGGGTCCACCGCTACGACGGTCGCGGAGTTCACCAGGGATTCCTCCGGTGCGTGGGAGTTCCACGCGATGATCCGGGGATCCGACAGCGACCCGGTGGGGTTCACCGCGGAGATGGGCAGCGCAGGACAGCTCTGACCAAGAAGGAGCGTGATGAGCCACAGAGTGGGTCTTCGTGCGATCGCCACCATCGGGGCATTTTCTGTCGGCGGCGGCCTTGCAGTACTCCTTCTCAAGGATTCCGGGATTCTTCGGAATCCGACGCTTGCATGGGCGCTCTGGTGGGGACTTACGGCCTTCGGCGCGGGGGTTGCAAGCCGACCGCGGGGATGATTCCGGCATCGGTCCGAGAAGGATGAGGGACTCACCCGCCGACTACTTTCCCCGCCTTGGCCCAGTTGGTGTGCAGCTGGCTCAGGTACGACTGCGCCTGGCTGCCCGGTGTCGCACCGCGCGCGAAGGCGAGCATGTTGCTCGCGCCGGTGTTGTAGCCGAGTGCCAGCAGTTCGTCCTTGCTGAGGGAGCCGTGCCAGGTCGGGGGCAACTGCTCCGCCAGGTCGTGCAGGTACCAGGCTTCGGCCTCGATGGCGAGGTCACGGTCATCGGGCAGTTCGTCCCAACGCCGACCGGCGAAGTCCCTGCCCTTCTTGACCTCGTCGAAGGTCGCGCGATGCATGTTCGCGATGCCGAAGGCCGCGTCCGGCTTGTACTTCTGCCAGGCCCGCTCGAAGGCCGCGTCATGCGGCTTATACGCCTCGTTGTAGAGGATCGCTATCACCAACTGGGCGCTGACGTGGGCCTGTTGGGCCCGAGTGCGGACCTGGGACGCATAGGCGGCGGGATCGTACGACGAGGCGGTCGCTGAAGCCGATGGACTGGCAGAGCCGGTCGACGAGGCCGACCTGGACGCCCCGGCCGAGGGTGGCGTGGCGGCCTGCGGGGTGTCGGCCGCACGCACGATGACGTAGACGACGACCGCGAAGACCGCCAGCGTGAGCCACCGCCGCCGTGCCCGGAGTTCAGCCATCTCCCGCCTTCTCTCAGGACGGCTTGCACGTCCAGGACCCGAAAGTACCGGCAAACCCTTCTACAGCAGGTGGATTAAGGGCCGTGTGAAGCATCGAACGCCCGGCCACAGCGACCGGGCTCACGACTCTCACCGGTGATCGGTCAGGCGCCGTTCGTCCCGCGCCCTGACCGCCATCAACCCGGCGGTATAGAGGACGAGAACCGCGGCCAGCAGCAGGTAGTAGAGAGCCGGCAACGGTGTGAGGCCGAGCAGCGAGCCAAGCGGGGAAACCGGCAGCAGCAGTCCTACAGCGGTCAGCGTGGCTGCCGCCCAGCCGATCGGCCCCGGTTTACGGCCCTCGGCCGCGTGCCGTCCAGAGCGCAGCAGCGTCATCACCAGGGCCTGGGTGATCAGGTTCTCGGTGAACCAGCCGGAGTGGAACACCGCCGCGTCATCCAGGCCGTCGGGTCCGTGCAGAGCGAGGGCGAGCACGCCGAAGGTGGCCAGGTCGGCGCAGGCGTTGAGGACACCGAAGCCGGTGATGAAGCGCAGCAGGTCGCGGGGGCGCAGCACGGTCGGCCGGTGCAGCACCGACGGATGCGGCCGGTCGTAGGCGAAGGCGAGCTGGGCGGCGTCGAAGCACAGGTTCTGCGCGAGCACCTGGGCCGGGAGCATCGGTAGGAAGGGCAGGAGGAGGCCGGCGGCGAGCATCGCGATGACGTTGCCGAGGTTCGAGGAGAGCGTGATGCGCAGATACGTTGTGATGTTGCCGCCCGCGTACCGTCCCGCCGCGATGCTGTGGCCGATCGCGGTGAGGTCCTTCTCGGCGAGGACCACGTCGGCGCTCTCCCGGGCGACGGCAACGGCCTCGCGCGGGGCGATGCCGACGTCGGCGGTGCGCAGGGCGGGCAGGTCGTTGACGCCGTCGCCGAGGTAGCCGACGGTGTGGCCGCTCGCGCGCAGGGCGGCGGCGATACGAGCCTTGTGTTCGGGGGCGCAGCGGGCGAAGACGGTGGTGCGGACGGCGACTTCGGCGAGTTCGGTGTCGTCGAGACGGTCGACACGGTCGGCGGTCAGGACGCTGTCGGAGGGCGCGGCGATCCCCAGGTCGCGGCAGACCCGGGCGGCTGTGCCGGGGTGGTCGCCGGTGAGGATCTTGACGGTGACGCCCCGGTCGGCGAGGACTTTCAACGCGTCGGCGGCGGTGGGCGTGAGGGCGTCCTCGAAGGTGACGAACCCCCGGAAGGACAGGCCGCGTTCGTCGGCCGGTGTGTAATCACGGGTGCGGGCAGGAGCTTCGGCGACGGCGACCGTCAGCACCCGCAGGCCGTCGTCCGCCAGCTCGGCGGCGAGGGCGAGCAGCCGTTCGCGGTCCGCCCGCGCCAGCGCACAGCGTTCCAGTACGGCCTCGGCGGCTCCCTTGGCGACCAGCGTGTGCGTGCCGAGCCGGCCCGGTGTGCGGACGACGGCGGTGGCGAGGCGCCGTACCGGATCGAAGGGGAGGGCGGCCAGCCCGTCGTACGCCATGGGGTCGTCCTCGTCGACGGCGTCCAGGACCGCTTCGTCGAGGGCGTCCGGCGTGGGCAGGTCGGCGAGTTGGAGGGTCCACCAGGCGTTCACCGCGGCCCAGCGGAGTACCTCGGGGTCGTCGCGCCCGTCGGGGCCGAGGGCGCGGTGGAGGACCGGCCGGTCCTGGGTGAGGGTGCCCGTCTTGTCCAGGCACAGTACGTCGACCGCGCCCAGGTCGTGCAGCGCGGGCAGCCGCTTGACGATCACGCCATGGGTGCGGGCCAGCAGTGAGGCGCCGCGCGCCAGGCAGGTCGTGACGATGACCGGCAGCATCTCCGGGGTCAGCCCGACGGCAACCGCGACGGCGAACGGCAGCGTCTCCAGGCCCCGGTCGCGCAGGGCCGCGTTGGCCATGAGGACCAGCGGCGGGGTCAGCAGCATGAACCGGATGAGGATCCAGGAGATGCCGTGCACCGAGCGGTCGAAGGCGCTCGCCTCACGCCGGTCGCCCCTACGGCCGTGGACGGCGGCAAACCGTGTCCGCGCACCTGTCGCCACGATGACTGCGGTGGCGCTGCCAGAGGCAACACTGCTGCCCTGGAAGCAGAGTTGGGGCCGGTCGAAACCTCCGTCGTCGGCCGCCGCATCGGCGGCGTCCTTCGCGACCGGCGCCGACTCGCCCGTGAGCACGGCCTGTTGCACAGTCAGGCCCTGCGTACGCAGCAGCCGTACGTCGGCCGGAACGAGATCGCCCGGGCCGAGACGGATCACGTCGCCGGGCACCAGCTCGTCCACGGGAATCTCCCGGACGTCCGGCGGCGCGGCCTCGTCTGTGCGGCGCAGGACGGTGGCCGTGGCGGCGACCAGCTCGCGCAGCGCGGCCATGGACCGGTCGGCCCGGTACTCCCCCGAGGCGCGCAGCACGCAGCTCACCGCTACGAGCAGCAGGATCACGCAGGCGGTGCCCCAGGAGGCGACGGCCGCCGACACCAGCCCAAGACACAGCAGCACGGCAGTGAACGGATCGCGGAGACTGCACAGCAGCACCCGCGCCCAAGAGGCGCCCCGGTGGTCCGGCAGCGTGTTCGCCCCGAAGCGGACCTGCCGCTCCTCGGCCTCCGTCTCCGTCAGACCGCGCGGCCCGCTGTCCAGCCGCCGCAGCGTCTGCAGCACGGTCGGCACGCCTGGTTCCGGACCGGCTTCGCTGAGCACAGGCTCGGGAGCGAGTGGTCCGGCGTCCGGTTCCGGGGCCGCGGTGGTGTCAGCCACCGGTCCCGCGCAGGGTGCGCACGGGTGCGTACGCACCCTCGGCACGCGCGGCCAGCTGTCCGACCATCACCCGGACCACGGTCACCACGTCGGGGTTGTCGACGAAGTAGATCTGGCGCCGGCCCTCCCTGCGGGAACGTACGAGGCCGGCGAGCTTCAGCTTCGCCAGGTGTTGGCTGACCGCGGGCAGGGCACCGCCCACCCGGTCCGCGAGGTGGGTGACATCGCTCTCGCCCTGGGCCAGCGCCCACATGAGGTGCAGCCGTGCGGCCGATGCCAGCAGGCCGAAGGAGGCCGCCGCCTCCGCCAGCACCTCGGCGGACGGATCCTCGAAGCCACCGATGTCCGCTGCCACAGCCCTCTCCCGTCCCGCCCTGATCGTCACGCGCCGTACCCGCGCGGCTTCAGTCTAGGTGTCCGGCCGCGCCCGTCCGGGCACCCACGGGATGGGGCGGCCGGCGAAACGACCGGTGCAGTGGAGCCGCCATCGCAAGGACGAAGAGTCCGAAGAGTGTGATCGCCGACAGTCCGACCGGCTGGAGGTAGCCGAGCGGGTGACGCAGGACGTCGTCCCAGTTCTCCCACCAGTTCGCGGTCAGGTCCGCCGCCATGATGGTGGCGCCAAGGGGCGGGCCCACCGGGTGCGCCAAGGCGACCCCCACGGCGGCGAGCAGGTCGAGCACGACCAGGGAGTGAAAGAGCAGTTGGCTCGGCAAGGGCCAGTAGCGATACGCGTGCAGCCCTCCCCTGATCACGTCGTAGGCGTGCGACCCACTCCCCTCCACGAAGCCGATGACGTACACCGCCGCCACCCATCGCGCCCAGCGCGGCTGCATCCCCCATCGCATGCCGCCCACCCTAAGCACATGACCCAACACCCCAGGAGCGAGAGGCGTCTGCCCGGTTCCGCAACCGCAGCCACACGGAATCGCGTCTTCCGCAACGCCTATAGGGTTGCGCAATCGAGCAACTGACATCTTCTGGAGGACAACGACGTGGGCATCATCGGCTGGATCATCCTCGGTCTGCTCGCCGGAGGTATCGCCAAGATCCTGCTTCCCGGCCGCGACCCGGGCGGCCTGATCGGTACGACCGTCATCGGCGTCGCGGGCGCCTTCGTGGGCGGCTGGATCTCCGCCCGGTTCCTCGACCGCCCGGTGGAGAAGCAGTTCTTCGACCTCTACACCTGGGGTGCGGCGATCGGTGGCTCCCTCGTACTGCTCATCGCCTTCCGCCTGCTGTTCGGCAACTCCCGGGACTGACCACGCAGTCCGGCGTCACCGTCACAGGTGGGCGGCGACGGCGGGCAACAGATCCTGGAACGTACGACCGGCCGCGGGCTCGCCGAGCGCCTTCAACTGCCAGCCGCCGCCGTCGCGGTACAGCTTCGCCATGATCTGCGCCGTGTACGTGCCACCGCCGCTGAGCGTGTAGCGGGCCAGTTCCTGCCCGGTGGTCTCGTCGATCAGACGACAGAAGGCGTTCTGCACCTCGGCGAAGGTCTGCCCGGTGAACGAGTTGACCGTGAAGACGATCTGGTCGATGTGCGCGGGGACGCGACCGAGGTCCACCAGGATCGACTCGTCGTCGCCACCGGCACCGGCGCCTCCGACCAGGTTGTCCCCGGTGTGGCGGACGGATCCGTCGTCGCTCGTCAAATGCTGGAAGAAGACGACCTCGACCGGCTCACGGCCGGCGAAGAGCAGTGCTGAGGCGTCCAGATCGATCTCGCGCGGGCCGGCCAGCTTGGCCAGGAAACCCTTGCGTGGTGCGGCCTGCCAGCCGAGCCCCATGCGTACGGAACTCAACGTGCTGCCATCGGACTTACTCAGGCTGATCTGCTGGCCCTTGCCCAGGTTGACCGACATACGTGGCCTCTCCTCCTACTGGTTCTCAGACACCGACGCCGAAGTCGGCGGCGATCCCGGCCAGCCCGGACGCGTACCCCTGGCCGACGGCACGGAACTTCCACTCCGCCCCGTTGCGGTACAGCTCGCCGAAGACCATCGCGGTCTCGGTCGACGCGTCCTCGGACAGGTCGTAGCGGGCGAGTTCGGCGCCGCCGGCCTGGTTGACGACGCGGATGAAGGCGTTGCGGACCTGGCCGAAGCTCTGGCTGCGGGACTCGCCGTCGTGGATCGAGACGGGGAAGACGATCTTGTCGACATCGGCCGGTACGGCGGCGAGGTCCACCTTGATGGACTCGTCGTCGCCCTCGCCCTCACCGGTGGTGTTGTCGCCGGTGTGCTCCACCGAGCCCTCGGGGCTCTTGAGGTTGTTGTAGAAGACGAAGTGCTGGTCGGAGATGACCTTGCCCGAGGCGTTGAGCAGCAGCGCCGAGGCGTCCAGGTCGAAGTCGGTGCCGGTCGTGGTGCGCACGTCCCAGCCCAGGCCGACCAGCACGGCCGTAAGCCCCGGTGCCTCCTTGCTCAGCGAAACGTTGCCACCCTTGGACAGGGAAACACCCATGATTCGTCCCTCCACGCATACCTACGGTCCGGATCCGCGGCCGGACCCAACCAAAAATCTACAACACTGTAGAAATAATCGACGGGGACGGCGCGGCCGTATGGCACCGCGTCGATACGATGGGACGATCGCGACCCTGCGGTGGCACACAGGAGGGAGACGGAGCGTGGCGAGACCGGATCCGCGCCCTCAGCGCCGGGCGCAGGGCGAGTTGGAGACACAGGTGCTCACCGTCCTGCACGCGGCCGACGTACCGGTGACCGCGGCCTGGGTGCAGGAGCGCCTGGACGCCGAGCTCGCGTACACGACCGTGATGACCGTGCTGAGCCGGCTGCTGGAGAAACAGGCCGTGACCCGGGTACGCGAGGGCCGCTCGTTCGCCTGGTCGCCGGCCGCGGACGAGGCGGGGCTCGCCGCACTGAAGATGCGCAAGGTGCTCGACCGCGAGCAGGACCGCCGGGCGGTGCTGGCCAGTTTCATCACCGCCCTTCCGGAGGACGACGAGCGGTTGCTGCGCGACCTGCTGGACCAGGCCACCGACGAGTCGGCGGGCTGACGTCCCGTGGGCGTCTTCGTCTTCCTGCCGCTCGTCCTGCCGTTGACGGCCTGGCCGATCGCCCACCTCGCCACCCAGCACCTGCATCCCCGCACCGCCACGGGCCTGTTGAGCGCCATGGCCGCCGTCATGGCCCTGTGCAGCACGCTGTGCCTGGGCCTGTTGATGGTGGTCGGCACCGCCCAACTGCCGGGCAATCCGCTGCCGGACGGCTGGTCGGACCCCGAGGTGCGGGAGAGCGTGCCCCACGACGAGATCGTGGGGAAGGCCGCGATTCCCGTCCTCCTGGCCGTGGTCATGGGCTGCGCCCGAACTCTCTTGCGCCACTGCCGAGTTCGGCACCGGGCCCACGCGGCACTCGCCGGCCTGCGGGCCACCTCGGTCGCGATCCTCCCCGACGACGAGCCGTACGCCTACGCCCTCCCCGCCGGCCCACGCGACCGCATCGTGGTGACCACCGCCCTGCTCGCCTGCCTCAACTCCCGTGAACGCCGAGCCCTGTTCGCCCACGAGCGGGCCCACCTCACCGCCCGGCACCACCGCCACCTGCTGATCGTCCAACTGGCCGCCCGCGCCAACCCGTTCCTGCTGCCGCTGCGTACGGCGGTCTCCTACGTCACGGAGCGCTGGGCGGACGAAGAGGCAGCCCGGGCGGTCGGCAGCCGCAAGGCCGTGGCCCGCGCGATCGGCAAGGCGGCCCTCGTCTCCCGCGCCACGCCGACACCGACGCTCGCGGCCCTCGCGGCGCCGGGCCCGCTCCCCCGCAGGGTCGCCGCCCTGCTGGCCCCGCCGCCCCCGGCACGCACCTGGCCACCACTCTTCACCGCCGTGAGCCTGGCGCTCTGGAGCGCGGCGGCGGGCGCCGCCCTGTCCGCGACGCTCTCCGCGAACTCGGCCGTGACCCTGCTACTGCTGCTGCACGCGGCGACCCCGCTCTAGGCACAATGGCCGCACGGCCGACAAGCGGCACGGAAGCGGGGCATGGACCGGGAGTCCGGCGCATCCCAGTCGTGGCCGACAGGGGACATCTCCCGTCGACCACGGCGTTGTTCCGCTCAGAGAGACCGGATCACAGGTCGAACTCGTGCGGCGGCAGCCCCAGCGCGAAGCAGGCGTCGCGGACGACGGCCCGCTCGGTGGCGTCGAAGTCACCGTCGGCGCCACCGATGACGATGCCGATCTGGATGACGGCACGCGCCTCGGCCGGCTTCTTCTTCGCCTTGGCGATCTCCTGCAACACGCCCACTTTGCCGAAGTCGAAGTCGGCGGTCAGCTTGTTGAGGTTGTCGTCGAAACGGCGCTGCAGGTCGGCGGCCGGGAAGTTCTGCAACACCTCGTTGCTGAAGATGAGTTGGGCGACGCGCTGGCGCTCGGACGGGTCGATCTTCCCGTCGGCGGCGGCGACGAGCGCGCACATCGCCATGCTCGCGTCGCGGAACGCCCCGCTCTTCAGGTCGTTCTTCTTCGCCACCAACTGGGTCTGCATCGTCGACGCGGACTCCTTGACGCGGTCCCACAGTGCCATGCCGTCTCCCATTGTTCCGGGGCCGCCCAAGCCGCGTACGAGGAGGACCGGACGGCCGTCCCACTTCTTATATCTACAGCGTTGTAGAAGATATCAGGACGGATACGCGGCCCACCCCCGCACGGGTCAATGCGCCGGATGACCGCGCCGTTTCACGACGCTCGACTCCTCGATGCGCTCCAGGAGGAACGGCACGATTCCCCACTCCAGCAGGGCCAGTTCCCACTCCTCCCGCGTCCACCCGCCCTCGGGTTCCCTACCGGCGGACGACCCGTGGTCCGCGTCGCAGCGGTCGCGGGCCGCCGCCATGAGCGACCAGACGAAGTCACCCACTGCCGCACCGGCAGCAACGGCCCCGGCGATCATTCCCGCCGTGATCAACCCGTCGCCGACATAGGGCCGCCCGCCAAAAGCACGCAGACTGAAGCCGACCGCCAGCAACACCGCTGCGACGACAGCCACCAGAGCGAGTACGGCCACGAGCCAGCCGCTACGGCGCATACCAGCCGCATCCCGGGAAGCGGTTCTGCGCCAGCCGTCCTGCACACCTCCGGCTGCCAGGTAATCGCGATACCTGACGTCGACAACGTCACCGATGGCGGCACGCGCCTGGAGCGCCTGCGTACGCAGGCGCTCGCGATCAAACGCCTCCCCGGCACGGTCCAGGGCTTCCCCGACCGGTCCGGAGTTGAGAGCCCGGTCCAGGATCAGCTCGAAGGCGACGCGGGCGTCCGCTCCCGAAGGCGCAGGATCCGGCATGCATCTCCCCCGATGAACGAAAACCTGCGGCAGCTGGAACCGACCGCATCCGCACGAGCGGTAAGGGGTTGGAGAGTGTAATGGTTCTCGGCTTGCGCAACCTACAAAGGATCTGGCCGATGGGCGGCGCAGGCGTCGGGCCCGACCCTCAACGGGGAAGTTCCATCCTGGCGGTGCTGGTCACCGAGTCGGAGTAAGGCCGCAGCGAGGGCCTCCTCGCCCACTGCCAGAGCGGCCGGCGTGCGCCTGCGGTGCAGCACCAACCCAGTGACGTAACCCCGCCGTTCCAGCCGATATTCAACCGGCCACCGGCGCAACCGAGTATCTGCCGTGGGACGTTCCGCCCCTGGCCTTGAGTTCGTGAGAGAACCCTCCAACCGATCAGCGGTGTTGCAACATCTGCAGTTCTCAGATTTCCCACGCCCGACGGTCAACAAGCAGCCGGAACCCACGAAGCTCGGGGACCATCAGGTCGGCAGGTCTGGCGCTCAGCTGGTCGCGAGATGACGGTGCGAGACCCGCGCAACAGCCGTATCCCTGCGCGTTGGTCGATCCCGCCCAACGAGAAGCGTGTGCACCGCAGTTGCCGAATCCGCCGGACCTTCCCGCCCCGCCGCGGAAACCTCGATATACCGCGTACCGCTCGCCTCGTGGCGCGTACGCACAGCGGCCGCACCCTCCGCAGCGCACGGAACGATCGCCACAACGCCGTTGCGAGCCAACACCTCGGCCATCACGCCCGTACGTTCGAGGTCTGCTCCGAGGCCGCCGAACCGGTCAAGCACCTCTACCCGGCGCTGCTCGGCCAGCAACCGCTCAGCCAGAGCGTAGGCAGCGGCCAGCCGATCGGCCGCCTGCTGCCCAGTCACCCACACCGTGACTCCCGGACAGGTACATCGGCATTTCAGGTCGCTCAACACGGATACCCCCAGGCACGGGTGATGTCGCGCAGCCCGGACGGCACGTTCGCTGCATCCGGCAGTTGCCGCGCTGTTTGAATCTTTCCCGACTTGATGTTGTCGCTCCAGTCACCGATGAAGGGTACGAACGGCCCGTGATCACCGCTGCTGTAATCGAGCATCGCCGCCGTCCACCGCACACCGAGATACGCGCAGATCTCCCGCGTGACCTCTTCCGGCCGCTCGGTCAGCTCCTCGTAGCGGACCGTGATTCCGTCCAGCTCTCCTCGGGCCGCCTCGACCGCGTCGACGTACATGCGCACCTCACGTACGGTCGCCTCCAGATCGCGGTCCGGACGGTTGTTGATCAGCGAGCTCACCATCGACGCCGGGTGACGCAGCAGGAAGATGTACCGAGCGTTGGGCCAGCCCTCATGCAGCCGCTCCCAGAACCCCGCGTTGCCGGGTGTCTTGTCCACGATGACCTGCTTGCCGCTGCGCACCAGCTCCCGATGCAGGATGCGATCCCACAGCAGGTACTCCAGCTCCCGCTGATCGAGGCCGAGTTGGGCCATGGCCTTCGAGGTGTACGGCTTCGTGAGGCTGACCGCCAGGGTGCGCAGGTGCATCTCGTGCGGGGCGCGGATCTGCGGGTGACTGTTGAGCAGGACCCGCAGCAACGTGGAGCCCGAGCGCACGGAGGAGAGGACGAACACCGGGGCCGACACGAGCCGATCTGGCGCCTGGCCCACCGGAGGTTCGGCCGGCTTCCGCATCCGCCGCCGTACCGCGCCTGCAACACGGCGCACCCCCGGACCGCTCAAGCCCATCGCGGTGCCTCCCTGACCTGTCCCGGTGTGCGGAGCCTTACCCTCCCGTTGAATGCTTGACCATACCGATACACCCCCCTGGTTTAGCCATGGACAGCCGATGAGAATCCCATGGGACAAACGCGATGACGGAAATGGCATGACAGGTCGGTCAGTACGTGGGCCCCAGCCCGGAGCGCGCTGCGGCGGCGAGGCCAGTCGACGCCTTCTCCCTTAAGGCCGGTTTTCGGCAGGGGCACAGGAACGCTTCCTGGAGGACCTCTATCCCGCACGACGTGGGATGGTCACTCTGCGCACCGCATGCGAGGGGACTCCCCTACCCAGACGGCCTGGTTGACGCGCAACAGAGGTCCGCAGGCGATCCGCATGGTCGGCGCGTGCCCTCTCTGACAGCCTCGGCTGAGGCTGTCAGAGAGGGCACGCGCATCCGCCGCGGGACTCACCGCCTTCGCCGACGACGGGAACTCCACAGCCCCGCACCTCACCACCCGCCAGGGGAGCCGCCGCTTCTTCGCCGGCATCGCCCACGCGGCTACGGGAAGCGTCCAGGATGCCAAATGCACTCTCCTCGGCATCCCGTTCGTCGGCACCGACCATGTCTTCCGACTCAACGGAACACGTGTGGAGGCATTCTCCGGGGTCCACGCGGACCTCTTCGATCACCTGAACCACGGCCGCCTGGAGCAATACCGCAGCGACGTCCACGCTCTGCGCTCCGCGTGGCCTTCGGACACCTGGGACGAGGAGTGGGACGGTCCCGTCTCGATACACCACGACGGCTCCGTCCTGGCCATTCACCTGCTGCCCTGACCAGTGGTCCGCCGGTAAGCGGGCCACCGTAATCCAGAGGTCATGGAGGGACGGGCAAAATATGCAGCAGAGACTGCCGACGGTTTCTGGATCGGCCGTCGGCAGTAGCGGTCTGTGATCAACAGGCCAATCGAAGGGGTCCACGCAGTGCGTCCCACTGGCCACTCGCGGAGCGGTTCCCTGGGGAGAATCTGGGGAGTACGAGCGGCTCTGGGGAGCGCATGGGGAGAATCGACCGCGTAACTGGATGCGAGCTTGAAAGGCCCAGAAAGCCGAATCGGCCCAGGCCAGAGCCCCATGCAGTGACATCACCGCAGGTCAGCGCCCCCAAGTAGACAACTTCAAGAAGATTTCTTCTTGGGCGGCGATTCTGTTCGCGCCAACGCTGGTCGGGACGATCTACGGGATGAACTTCGATCGGATGCCGGAGTTGCACTGGGTGCTCGGGTATCCCTTCGCCATCATCCTGATGGCGGTCGTATGCACCAGTCTGTACGTCATCTTCAAGCGGAAGGACTGGCTCTGAGTGGGCGGTGCGTGAGGCGCTCGTGGTCGTCGCGGGGACCACCACCTGTGACAGGTCGTCCAACGCGTCCAGAGCCTGCAGACCGAGCGCGGCCGGGTCGATACCGGCCAGCGGGGGACTCAGCCGTCAGGGGTGACCGGCGCGGGATCGGCGTCGAGCGCGTCGAGTACCGCGTCGCCGTTCGCCCTCGCCCACTCGGTCAGCGTGTGGATCGGGTCGAGCAACGTCGCGCCGAGCGGGGTGAGTTCGTACTCGACGCGGGGTGGCACCTCGGCGTAGGCGTGGCGGCGGACGAGGCCGTGCGCCTGGAGGCGGCGGAGGGTCTGGGTGAGCATCTTGCGGGAGATGCCGCCGATCAGGTCGATCAACTCGCCATGGCGCACCGGGCCCTCGCTGAGGCCGTAGAGCACGACCGCCGTCCACTTGTCGGCGATCAGCTCGACCGTCAGACGTGCCGGGCAGTCGGCGAGAAAGGGACCGCCGGGACCGAAACCGCTCATGGCGCCAAGGTACCCGCTGAGGTACCTGCCGGTTCCTGTCGGAAACCTAGCCTGGGTGTTCTCCCCCGTTTCCCATCCAAAGCCAGGAGAGTCATGCGCGTCATCACCCAGCAGTCGCTCGGCGGTCCCGAGGTGCTCACCATCGTGGACGCGCCCGAGCCCCGGCCCCTCCCGACCGAGGTTCTCGTCCGCGTCAAGGCGATCGGGCTGAACCCGTTGGAGGCGCGGCTGCGCGCCGGCGAGTTCCCGCTGATCGGCCGGCCGCCGTTCGTCCTCGGCTGGGACATCAGCGGCGTGGTCGAACAGGCGCCGGGGACTTGGCGGTTCAGGCCCGGCGACGAGGTGTTCGGGATGCCGCTGTTCCCGCGGGCGGCGAACGCGTACGCCGAGGTCGTGTCGGCGCCGGCGTTGCACCTGGCCCGCAAGCCGGCGTCGCTCTCGCACGTCGAGGCGTCGGCGCTGCCGGTCGTCGGGCTGACGGCGTGGCAGGGTCTCGTCGACCTCGCCCGTGTGAGCGAGGGCGACCGCGTCCTGGTCCACGGCGGTGGTGGCGGGGTCGGCCATGTCGCGATCCAGATCGCGAAAGCGCTCGGCGCGTACGTCGTCGCGACCGCGGGCGGGAGCAAGCGGGAGTTCGTCGAGGGGCTCGGCGCCGATGAGGTGATCGACTACACGGCGGTCGACTTCGCCGACGCCGTCCGTGACATCAACGTCGTGCTCGACACGATCGGCGGCGACACCGTCGAGCGGTCGCTCGACGTGCTCCGCCCCGGCGGTCACCTGGTGACGGCAGTCGCCGAGGACGATCCGGAGCTCATCGCCAGGTACGAGGCGGCCGGCATGCGCTTCAGCGGTATCGCGGTCGACCCCGATCCGATCGCCCTGCGAGGTCTCGTCGAACTCGTCGAACAGGGCAGGCTCCGGGTCCACGTGCAGGAGACGTTCCCGTTCGAGCGCGTCGCGGACGCGCACCGGCTGCTCGACGCCGGTCACCTCCAGGGAAAGCTCGTCCTCACCGTCTGATCCAGTCGGGGGCGCCTCGCACGAGCGTGGCCCCACTGGAGATCCGCGACGCAGCGGCTCGGCTCTTCATGCAGCGACGGATATCCGCGGTCGCCCTCACTGGCGGCTCGGCGGCCGGCATGGTCGTGGCGTGGGCGGGGGCGGGGGGGGAGAGACCGGATGGGTTCCGTCGGCATCGGCCGGCCGGACGCGACCGCGTTGGCGGAGCTGATCCGGACGCACCAGGTCTCCGCGGTGGAAGTGACGCGGCAGTGCCTGGAGCGTGTCGATGGGATCGCCCCCGCTCAACTCCGTCGTCACGGTCCTGGCCGATCAGGCGCTCGCCGGTGCTCCTGCCCCGGCCGGCGAACGGCGAGCAGTCACGACAGAGCGCGCCTACGGCACCCCCGCCTCGAACAACACGTACCCGGCATACGATCCCGACGCGACCGCCGCGATCCCCAACAGCAGGCACAGCATGGGCAGTTGGAGGGTGCGGAGCTTGACGGCCAGCGGGATGAAGAGGGGGAAGCACGGGAGGAGATAGCGGGAGACGTTGCCGAAGATCTGCTGGCTGCCCAGGACCAGGGCGAGAGTGAGCAGGGTGTAGACGGTCAGGACGGCCGGTGGGCGCAGGCGGATCAGGAGGGGGATCAGGAGTGCGGCCAGGAGGACGACGGCCACGCCGATGGTGTCCTCGAAGGGGAACGCGGACAGGTAGTCGAAGTGGCCGACCGCCACGGAGCTGAAGACGTCGACGGTGTGCTTGCCGTAGTCGAAGCTGTGCGCCCAGGCGCCGCTCTGGAGCTTGAAGTAGCCTGCCAGATCGCCCATTTCATTGCCGACCCAGAGGAGGTAGCCGATCAGGCCGAGCGGTGCGATCGCCATCGCGATCCATGGGCCCGCGAGGTTCTCCCGGCGGCGGTGGAGCGTCTGCAGCGCGGCGACGGTGAGCGCGGCGATGAGCGCCACGGCCGTCGGACGGTTGAGGCCGGCGGCGAAGGTGAGGACGCCCGCGGTGAGCCAGCGGTCGGTCATGACGGCGTGGCAGGCCCAGACCGCGAGGGCGATGTAGAGCGACTCCGAATACGCCGACCACTCCATGCCGGAGCCGGGCCAGACCGCCCATAGGCCGGCCGCAGCCAACCCGGCTCGTCTGCCTCCGAACCTCGCGGTGACGGCGTAGATGCCGAGCGCCGCCGCGAACGACGCCACGACCGACACCAGCATCCCGGAGCCGTACAGCCCCAGGCCCGTGGCGTCGGAGACGAGTCGCATCGTCGCCGGGTAAAGGGGGAAGAAGGCCGCCGAGTTGCCTTCGAGGGTGATCAGGCCGGTGGCGCCGGGGACTTGGACGAGCGCGGGGTGGTAGCCGTGTGCGGCGATCTGCTGGTACCACCAGCCGTCCCACGTCGCGAGTACGTCCCAGGCGTGTGCGCCGCCGCCGAAGCGCGGGTTCCTCGTCCGGAAGCCGCCGTCGGAGTCCAGCAGGTACATGAACACGGAGAAGCCGATGAGCTTCAGCACGCCGTACAGCGCGAGCACCGGGCCGTAGTGGCGGGCCGTGCGGCGCAGATACGTGCCAACATCCCGGTACGGGACGGGTGTTGAGGTTTCCAGGGAGGTTTCGGAGACGGGCGGGGTCAGCGTCGTCGTATCGCTCATGTCGTCGTCGCCCCCGTCTCGCCGCGGCGCCCGGCCGGGAACACCCAGGCCCGAAAGAGCAGGAACCGTACGAGAGTTGCCGCCAGGTTGGCGGCTACCAGGACCCCGACCTCCGTGGTGCGCGCGGGAGTTGGGGTGGTGTGGTGCAGGAGGGCCAGGGAGCCGCTGGTGAGGGCCAGGCCGACCGTGAAGACCAGGAGGCCCTGGGCCTGGTGGCGGAGGGCGTCGGCTCGGCCGCGTAGTCCGAAGGTCAGACGGCGGTTCGCGGCCGTGTTCGCGAGGGCGCAGAGCAGCAACGCCAGCGCGTTGGCGGCCTGTCCGCCCGCCGCCGGGCGCAACGCGACGTACAGCAGGACGTATCCGACGGAGCTGACCGCTCCCACAGCGGCGAAGCGGAGGAGTTGGGCGGCCAGGCCGGCCGAGCGTGAGCCGTCGGCGGCGGCCCGGCGCAGGCCCGCCGTCGGGAGCGTGCCGCGGGCCAACTCCCGTCCTATGCGGGCGATTCCGCGCAGGTCGGCCAGTGCCGTGGACAGGATGTCGACCCGGCTGTCGGGGTCGTCCACCCAGTCGACCGGCACTTCGTGGATGCGCAGTCCGGCTCGTTCGGCGATCACCAGCAACTCGGTGTCGAAGAACCACCCCGAGTCCTTCACCAGGGGCAGCAGCCGCTCGGCGACATCACGCCGTACCGCCTTGAAACCGCACTGCGCGTCGGAGAAGCCGACCGCGAGGGTGGACCTCAACAGGGCGTTGTAGCAACGGGAGATGGCCTCCCGCTTGGGGCCGCGCACCACCCGGGAGCCGCGGGCCAGCCGGGTGCCGATCGCGATGTCGGAGTGGCCGGAGATCAGCGGGGCGACCAGCGGCAGGAGGGCCGCGAGGTCGGTCGACAGGTCCACGTCGACGTAGGCGAGCACGGGTGCCCGTGACCCGGACCAGGCCGCGTGCAGGGCCCGGCCCCGGCCCTTCTCGGCGAGCCGTAGCCACTCCAACTCCGGTAGTTCGGCGGCCAGTCGGGCCGCTATGCGCGGAGTCTCGTCCGTGCTGGCGTTGTCCGCGACCGTGATGCGGAACGGGTACGGGAACGTCTCCGACAGGTGTGCGTGCAGCCGCCGTACGCTCGGTTCGAGGTCCTTCTCCTCGTTGAACACGGGGACGACCACGTCGAGGACCGGCTCGCGGTGGTGTGCCGACACCGGTGTGCGGAGCGGTAGTTGACTCGTCGAACCCGTCTGGCTCGCCGAACCTGCCCGGCTCGTCGAACCCGTCCGGCTCGTCAGTATCGTCATGTTCTGTCCTGGTCTGTGGACTGCCGCAGGGCGTGCGGGATCACCTGCGGGCGCCATGCCGCAGCTGGGGCTTACGGGTTGGGGTGGTCCCGGGCGGGACGGGTCAGCCGGAGCCGGTCGGGCCCACGGTCGCGGAGGACTCCGTCGCCGGCGGTGTCGTGGTCGTACTCGTCGAAGTGCCGTGCCCCGTGGACGTGTTGGCCGTCCCCGTACTGGAGGGCGGCGGGGCCGTGTCCGTCATGGTCGGGTCCGAGGACGAGGCGGTCGAACTCCCGGTCGGGGTCGCGGTCGGTGTGGTGGGCGGCAGGGTGGTTCGGGTGGGTGTCGGGCTCGTGGTGGCGCTCGGGGGCGTGTCCGGTGTGCGGCTCGGGGTGGCGGTCGGGAGCGTCGGGGTCACGACCGGGCCGGGCAGCGGGGCCTGCGGTCTGTCGTCCACCTGGTCGTGGGGCAGCAGGAAGAAGCCGAGGCCGATCCCGGCGACGGCCAGCGCGGAGCCGACCGCCTTCTGTGCCACGCGGACGCGGCGCCTGGCCCGTACGCCGGAGCGGAGTCGGGTCTGGTGCCTCGGTTCGAGGGGGGTCGTTTCCTCGGCGTCGCGCATCATCCGCGCGAGCTCCCGCTCGAAGTGGTCCATCAACTCCCCCTCATCCCACCGGTTCGATGACATCGCCGAGGATCCGGCGCAGCCGCGCCACGCCCCGTGACGCATGGGACCGGGCGGTGCCGACCGGACACCCCAGCACTTCGGCGACCTGCCGGTCGGGCAGGTCCTGGTAGTAGCGCAGGACCACGGCGGCCCGTTGCGCGGGCGGCAGTTGGGCCAGCGCCGCCTCCAGCCGCGAACGCTCCGCCACTACGGCGGACACGTCCCCGGCCTCGGCGCGGTCGGGCAGCTGCTCGACCGGGCGCTCACCCCACCAGCGCCGCCGCGCGGAACGGGCCGCCGCCCGCGCCAGGATCCTGCGGACGTACGGCTCCGGTGCCTCCTCCGCGATTCTCGGCCAGGCGAACCAGAGCTTGACCATGGCCTCCTGGAGGAGGTCCTCGGCGCGGTGCCGATCGCCTCCCACGAGCAGACAGGCCAGATGGAACAACGCCGACCAGCGTGCTGCCACGAACCCGTCGAACCCGTCGGCCCGACTCTGTTCCATCCGTACCGTCCACCGTCCCCGTCGCGGGCGAGCCCCTTACACAGAGAGAAAGGCCGTGGACCCCGTACTGCGCTGCACTTCGGGGCTGTGATCCGGGTTACACCCCGTTCCGGGGCGTGGGTGGTCAAGAGTGCGTCATGTGCGGTGCCCGGCTGAGAGGGGCGGGGTCGGCAGCCGTATGGGGAGGGCGAACAGGCAGTACGTACGACTCCCGACGAAGGGCACCTCCTTGATCCCGCGACGCATTGTCCTGAGCCTCGTCGCAGGCCTCGCCTCCACGCTGTTGCTGGGGGCGTGCAATTCCTCGGACAGCGCTGGTTCCGGCGGCGCGGACACGGTGGCCGCGTCGGCTCCCACGAGCCCCGCGCCGGTCGCCTCGACGCCGGGTGCCACGGCCACGGCGTTCACCGTGTCGGCCAGGACGGTCGAGGGGGTGGGCACCGTGGTCACCGACACCAACGGGATGACTCTCTACCGCTACGACAAGGACGAGTCGAACCCCTCCAAGTGGACGTGCAAGGGCGCGTGCGTCAAGACGTGGATACCGGTGATCGTGCCGGAGTCCGTACAGACGTCGGGAGTGGGGCGGAGCCTCCTCGGCACGGTCCACCGCGACGGCGAGCCGCAACTCACCCTCGCTGGCTGGCCGTTGTACCGGTACATCGGCGACACGGCGGCCGGCCAGGCGAACGGCCAGGGCAAGGACGGCGCCTGGCACGCCGTGGCCCCGACCGGAGAGAAGGCCGCCGCGACGGGCTGACCCTCAGTCCTGGTAGTCGGGGGCGACGCGCTCCACGAGCCGGAGCAGCGCCGCCCACGCGAACTCGTACGCCTTGTCGTCCTGGAGGTCCGAACTGCCGTCCTCGCCGGCGAGTTGACGGGCGGTCAGTTCGCAGACGTCGGGGCTGGGGACGACCAGCGGGGTGCCCGCCGCGGTCGCCGCGGTCTGGATCTCGCAGGCCTTGTCCAGGTAGTACATGCGCAGGAACGCCTGGGCGGGGGTCTCTCCCACGGTGAGCAGGCCGTGGTTGCGGAGGATCATCGCGGGGTGGCGGCCCAGGTCGGCGACCAGGCGCCGCTGTTCGGCGAGGTTGAGGGCGACGCCTTCGTAGTCGTGGTAGCCGAGCCTGCCGTAGAACTCCATGGAGATCTGGTTGAGCGGGAGCAGGCCGTGTTCCTGGGCGGCGACCGCGCAGCCCGCCCTGGTGTGGGTGTGCAGGACGCACTGAGCGTCGGGGCGGGCCGCGTGGACGGCGCTGTGGATGACGAAGCCGGCCGGGTTGACCGGGTGCGGGGAGTCCTCGACGGCCCGGCCGGACAGGTCGATCCTGACGAGGTTCGACGCGGTGATCTCCTCGAAGAGAAGGCCGTACGGGTTGATCAGGAAGTGGTGTTCGGGGCCCGGAAGGCGGACCGAGATGTGCGTGAAGATCAGGTCGGTCATCCGGAAGTGCGCCACAAGCCGGTAGACCGCGGCGAGTTCGCGGCGCAGCCGGAGTTCTTCCGAGGAGACAGTGGTGGCGTACATGGGGACCCTTCGATGAGATACGGCACGTGCGGGTGCGGGTGGGCGCTACCGGACCAGCGGGTCAGACCACGCTCAACTCCGGCGCGGCGACGGCCTGTTCGCCTGCCAGGCGGCGGTGCCAGGCCTGAACCACGGCCTCTTCGGTCGGCTTGGTGAGGAGGCTGACGGCGACGTAGGCGACCAGGCCCGCCAACAGGCCGTAGTAGATCGGCTCGTTGGCGAGCAGGCCGTCGGTCACCATGAGGACGATCACCGTGGTGCCGCCCGCGATCATCGAGGCCATGGCGCCGGGGAGGTTGCCGCGCTTCCAGACGAGGCCGCCGAGGATGGGCACCAACAGGCCGCCCACCAGCAGGTTGTAGGCGACGGTGAGGGCTTCGATGACGTCGCCGAGGGCGCAGGCTACGCCCATGGCCGCGACGCCGAGGACGACGATCGCGAGCCGGTTGGAGCCGATCCCGTCACCGTCCCGCGCGTCGGTGCGATGGCGCAGCCGTGCCCAGATGTCGTTGTTGGCGACGGTCGCCGAGGCGATCAGGGCGCCGCTCGCCGTCGACATCATCGCGGAGAGCGCGGCGGCCAGCACCAGGCCCCGGACACCGGTCGGCAGGGCGTGCCGGACGATCGTCGCGAACGCGTCGTCGGCGCTGGCGAGTTGGGGGTAGAGGGACTTGGTGGCCATGCCGATGACGGCGCCTGCGAGGGCGTAGACCAGGCAGTAGACGCCGGCGACCGTGCCGCCCCAGGAGGCGACTTTGTCGGAGCGGGCGGTGAACACCCGCTGCCAGATGTCCTGTCCGATGAGCATGCCGAAGGTGTAGATCAGGACGAAGGTGACGATGGTCTGGCCGCCGATGGAGGTCGGGGAGAAGTAGCCGTCCGGGAGCCTGTCCGCCATCTCGGCGAAGCCGCCCGCCCTGACCACAGCGATGGGCAGCAGCAGGGCGAGCACACCGAGGCTCTTGACCACGAACTGCACCATGTCGGTGAGGGTGATGGACCACATGCCGCCGAGCGCCGAGTAGCCGACGACGATCGTGCCGCCGATGACCACCGCGACCCAGCGCGGCACGTCGAACAGGACGTCGAAGACACTGGCGTACGCGATCGTCGAGGTCACCACCAGCATCAGCGTATAGATCCACATCACCACGCCGGCGATCACGGCAGCGGTGTCGCCGTAGCGCAGGGAGAGCATCTCGGCGACGGTGTAGACCTTGAGGCGGGCGATGCGGGCCGAGAAGAAGACCGACAGGGCCAGCAGTCCGAGGCCGATCGCGAAGACCATGGCGGCGCCGGAGATGCCGTAGGTGTAGCCCAGCCGTACGCCGCCGATGGTGGAGGCGCCGCCGAGGACGACGGCGGCCATCGTGCCGGTGTACATGAGCGGGCCGAGGCGCCGTCCGGCGACCAGGAAGTCGCTCTTGGAGGCGGCGCGTTTCCTGCCCCACCAGCCCACGCCGATGATGCCCAGCAGGTAAGCGGCCATGACGAAGTAGTCGACGGTCATCGGAGACCTCCGGATTCGAGGGGTGGTGCCCTGGGAGTGGGATGACGTTATCGGCGTTCGCGCTGGCGTCGAAGTGGCGGCTCTGTCCACTATGGAGTCGTCCATTGGATGATTCCGACAGTCCCGCAGGACACCGCCGGGCCGGGAGGATGTCCCCTCATGACCGAGTCCGACCAGCCGTCCGTGCCGCTGAGCGTGCTGCTCGCCGACCCCGCCCTCGCCCTGCGCCAGGTCGCCGGGCCGGTCGGGGAGCACCGGGTCAGCACGGTCGGCACCACGGAGATCGAGGACCCGTCGCCGTACCTGGTGGGCGGCGAACTGCTCCTCACGGCGGGCGTGCGGCTGCCGCTCGACGCCGAGGGCGTCGACACGTATGTACGGCGGGTCGTCGCGGCCGGGGTGACCGCGCTCGGCTTCGGTGTCGTCCCCGTGCACGACGAGGTGCCGCCCGAACTGGTCGCCGCCTGCGACCGCCACGGACTGCCGTTGCTACGGCTGCCGCCGGCCACCCCGTTCGTGGCGGTCGGGCAGGCCACCTACGCGGCGATCGCCGAGGTCCGCAACCGTGAGCTGCGCGAGATCTCCCGGGCCCAGTCGGCGCTGACCGCGGCCGCCGCCCGGCCGGACGCGCTCCGGGCCGTGCTCACCCAGCTCAGCGGGCACACCGGCGCCTGGGCGGTCCTGCACGACGCGCGGGGCCACGAGCTGTTCAGCGCCGGTCCCCGGCCCGCGCCGCCGACACCCGGGCGGGTTCGCGATCTCGCCGTGCGCACGATCGCCCGGGTCCGAACAGGCGCCGCCGGCCGGTCCGTTCCGGCCGCGGCCGCCGATCACCAGGGCGGCACCCATCTGACCGTGCACACCCTGCCCGGTGCGGACGGCACCGCGACGGCGCTCGCCCTCGGCCAGGCCGCCACGACCGCCCCGACCCTGGTCCACCGCCAAGTCACCGGTACGGCGGCGGTGTTGCTGGCCCTGCTCACCAGCCCCCGGCACGCCCTGGGCACCGACACGCACAGCGCGGGCGCGTTGGTACGGCTGATGCTGGGGGCCACCCCGGCCGACGTGGCGGCCTCGCTCGCGCCCGCCGGCACGACGGAGGACGCCGGACACTGGGTCGTGGTCCACGGCCGGCACACGTCCCCGCGCTCCGCCCAGGGCGACGATCCGGCCCAACTCGCCACCCTGGGCACGGCGTTGGGCACGCCCTACCTGTACATCGACGGCTCCGAGCTGAAGGCCCTGGTCGCCGGTGCGCCGGACGCCCGTCCCGACGTGCCCGCGCAGGCAGCCGACTTGGGCTGGGTCCTCGGGTTCAGCACACCCGCGCCCGCCGCGGACCTGGCGCACGCCGATGTGCGGGCCGGGCGGGCCCTGCAACGCGCGATCGCGGCGCAGGTGCCCGCCGCCGTCGACACCAGGGACCCGCTCACCGTCCACGGGATCGTCCCGTCCGCCGAAGCCCGGGAGTTGGCCCGCACCCGCTTCGCCCCGCTCGACGGAGCCGCGTCTCCGGGCGCCTTTGTCCTCCTCGACACCCTGCGGACCTGGCTTACCCTGCACGGCAGTTGGGACCGTACGGCGGCGGCCCTGCACGTCCACCGGAACACCGTGCGGCATCGTCTGGCACGGATCGCCGAACTGCTCGATGTGGACCTGCAGGCCCCCGGCGTGCGGATGGAACTCTGGTTCGCCCTGCACTGGTTGCCGGACGAGGACCAGGACAGCTCCGACTAGGAGTCAGCGGTGGCCGTCGGAGCGCTTGCGGTGGAGCGTGAAGTTCTCGAACACCGACAGGTCGCCGTTCGGCTTGTTCACGTTGTAGTAGGTCACGTGCATACGGGTGGTGTCGCCGGGGTGCGCGCCGGGGTCGACGGTGAACGCGGCGAAGCCGTAGGGGTGTTCGGTGTCCCGGACGCCGATCCAGACCGCCTCCTCCTTGGTGTAGGTGGAGGTGCGCTTGCCGTTGGAGCCGGGGGTCGCCGAGACGGACGTGATGACCTTGCCGGTGCCGTCCTTGAAGAAGCTCTGGTTGGTGGTGCCCGAGACTCCGCCGCCGCCGAGGATCATGTGCACGGTGCCGAGGCCGGTGTCGATGTTGTCGGTGGCCGTGGAGACCGGGTTGGGGGTCAGCGTCTCGGTGCCGCTGACGACTCCGCGGACGGCAAGCGAGCGCTCGTAGTTGTGCTCGTGGCCGCACAGCACCAGGTCGACGCCGTACCGGTCGAAGAGGGGGCCGTACTTCTGGCGCAGGCCGAGGTCGGCACCGTTCGCGTCGGTGGAGCTGACCATGACCTGGTGCATGGCGACGACGATCCAGTCGGTGTCGCGCGAGGCCCGGGCCGCCTTCAACTCCTTCTCCAGGAAGGCGAGTTGGCGTCCGCCGGAGTAGCCGCTGATGTAGACGTCGCCGCCGTCCTGGAGGCAGTTGTCGTCGTTCTGCAGCACGATGACCCGGACCGAGCCGGCCGTGAACGCGTAGTAGAGGCCCGCGAGTTCGGCGTCGGTCTCGGTGGACGGGAGGGCGAAGTAGGTCTGGTAGGCGCCGAGTCCGATCGGGCCGTTGGCCTTCTCGATCTCGTGGTTGCCGGCCGCCGGCATCCAGGGGCGGAAGCGGGCCGAACGGGTGTTGTTGGTGAAGAAGTTGTTCCAGGTGCGCACCCGGTCGACGTCCAGGTTTGCGTAGCAGAGGTCGCCGTTGAGGAGGTGGAAGAGCGGGGCGACCTGCTCGATGCCGGTGACGATGTCCTTCGTCGCGGGGGTGGAGTTCGCGTCGAGGCCGACCGTGCCGTTGGCCGCCCAGGTGACCTGCGGGGCGGACTGGTCGCCGAAGCTGGTGAAGGTGAGCGGCTTGCGTCCGCGCGGCGCGGTACGGAAGGTACCGCTGTCGGGGGTCGCCCCGTCGTGGGTGGCGAGGTAGAGGTAGTCGGTGTCCGGAGTGAGCCGGTTCAGCGCGGCGTGGTGGACGTAGACGGTGCGGCTGGAGGTGCCGTCGACGTAGGTGACGGTGCGGGCCTTGGCGCTGGAGCCGAAGCCGTGCTCCAGCGTGCCGTAGCGCACGACAGGTCTGTTCACCGGTTTGTCGGTGATCCACGAGACGTTCATCTGGGTGCGCGGGTCCGCGCCGAAGGTGAGGTGCAGGCCCTGGACCGGGGTCGCACCGGAGGAGTCCGCGGTGAGGTGAAGGGCCGGGGCGGCGAGCGGGGCGGCCTGCGCCGTGCCTGCTCCCAGCAAGGGGGTGACGGCCGCGCCGGCGCCGGCCGTACCGAGGAGACCCAGCGCGTGACGCCGGCTGACCCCCTCGGACGACTGCGTCGACTCGTCCGGTGTCTCTGTCTGTGCGGTCATGATGCCCTCCCTGGCGAGCAGTTGAGCTGACAACGTCCGCACATTGGCGCTTCCCGGCGGCCCCCGAGTGAACAGTGCGTTGCCAGACGGTCATTGCGGACCGAGGGGCGGGCGCCGGGAGCGATTCTTGCCCCGCGCTTTGCCAGGGACCGCCCCTTCGTTGACACGGGCGGGCGGCCGGGCGCGGATCGAGGCACCATTTCCGGCCACCGTCGGCAGCGCGTCACGGGCGCGTCAAGAATCGACGTCTCGGCGTCAGACGAGCGCCAACACGGCGACACGTCCGCTCTCTTCGGCCCTTCGATGGGACACGCAGACGCCTGTGTACGCCGAGGAGTGAGCGACGATGAGCAGTGACGGACGGGCACGTGCCGTGGTCGGAGTGAGCGGTTCGCCGGGCAGCCTGGCGGCGCTGCACGGGGCGGTGCGGGAGGCCCGCCGCACCGGCGCCGAGCTGCTGGCCGTCCTCGCCTGGGAGCCGCCCGGCGGTGAACTCGCCCATGGGCGCTCGATGTTGGCGCCCCCGCTGTCCCACCTCCGACGCGACGCCGCCGACCGGCTCCTCGCCGTTCTCGACGCGGCCTTCGGCGAGACGGGCCCCGGGGTCCCCTTCCAGTGCCTGGTCGTCCGGGGTACGGCGGGCCGCGCCCTCGTGGAGACCGCCGACCGCCCGGACGACCTCCTGGTCATCGGCGCGGGCCCGCGCGGACCGCTCCGCGGCTTGTTCCCGTCCGTCGCCCGCTACTGCGTCACCCACGCCGCGTGCCCGGTCCTGACGGTGCCGCCGTCGCCCCTGGAGAGCGAGCTGGCCGCCCTGCACCGCCGTATCTCACTGGGGCGGGCGGTGGACGCGCGGGAGCTGACGGAGGGCGGGGGCTGACCGGCCGGCCGCGCCTCCGTCAGCACCGCGTTATGGCTGTGCCGCTAGCCGTCAAGCATCCGTCAGCGAGGCACCCGTACCCCCTCCCGGCGGGCATAGCTTCGAGGAAGCGCCAGGTCAGACCGATCCGGCCACGCACGTCGCCTTGTTACGAGGAGCCGCACGATGTCTCCAGTCGAACCCGCCGAGAAGACCCCCGCGGACCCCGCCGCCGAGGACCCCGAGCCCGCCGAACCCGTCCCGGCCGGGCTGCTGTTCGTCCCCGTCCGGCCGGGACCCGCGGGCTGCACGGCCCGGTTCTTCCGCACCCCGCTGGGCGGCCGTACGGCGGTCGGTTTCACCTCGGCGGCGCGGCTCGCCGCGACCCTGGGGGCCGGGCAGGCCAGCATCAGGCTCTCCGAACCCGCGCTGCGCGCCCTCGCCGCACCGCTGGGCGTCACCGCGCTCACCGTCGACCCGCAGTTCTCCGCCCCCGCCACCGACCGTACGGCGGCCGCCGAGCGGGAGCGGGCGAACTCCTGGCGCCGCCGGCATCCCCAGCACGTCGGTGCCCTGCGCGTGACCGGCGCCGCCGCCGTGGTCGCGTGCCTGAACCTGCTGATCGGCTGAGGAGACCCACCCATGTCCATCCTGGACGCCCCCGTTGTCCCGGTCGCCGACAGCCACGACCTCTCCGTCTGGCCCGGCTCCACCCGTCCCTCCCCCACCGGCGACCTCACCGTCGGCGGTGTCTCGCTCGCCGAGGCCGCCGACCGGTTCGGCACTCCTGTCTACGTCCTCGACGAACAGGAGGTCCGCGACCGCTGCCGTACGTACCGCACGGCGTTCCCGGACGCCGATGTCGTCTACGCGGCGAAGGCGTTCCTGTGCCGGGCGATGGCCCACTGGGTACAGGAGGAGGGGCTCGGCCTCGACGTCTGCTCGGCCGGTGAGCTCGCGCTGGCCGTCACCACCGGTTTCCCGCCGGAGCGGATCGTGCTGCACGGCAACGCCAAGAGCCCGGAGGACCTGCGCACCGCGCTCCGCCTCGGGGTCGGCCGGATCGTCGTCGACAGCACCTCGGAGATCGCCCGGCTGGCCGCGATCACGCCCGCCGACAGCCGCCAGAAGGTGATGGTGCGGGTGGTGCCCGGCGTGGCGGCCGGCGCCCACGTCAAGGTGCGCACCGGCACCGACGACCAGAAGTTCGGCCTGTCGATCACAGACGGCTCCGCGCAGCACGCGGTGACCCGCATCCTCGACCAGCCGCACCTCGAACTCGTGGGCCTGCACTGCCACATCGGCTCGCAGATCGCCACCACGAAGCCGTACGTGGCCGCCGTCCGGCGCATGGTCGGGCTGTTGGCCCGCATCCGCGACCAACACGGCGTCACGCTCCCGCAGTTGGACATCGGCGGCGGGCATGCCATCGCCTACCGCCCCGGCGAGGAACGCCTCGACATCCCGGTCCTCGCCGGCCGGGTCCGCGCGGAGCTGGAGGACGGCTGCGCCCGCGCGGGCCTGCCGATACCCCGGCTCACCCTCGAACCGGGCCGGGCGATCGTCGGCCCCGCCGGGGTGGCCGTGTACCGCGTCCTCGCCGTGAAGCGCACCGGCGACCGCACGTTCGTCGCGGTCGACGGCGGCATGAGCGACAACCCCAGGCCCGCGCTCTACGGCGTGCGCTACGCACCCCGGCTCATCGGCCGCCCCGCGACCGCGCCGCCCCGCCTGGTCACCGTCGTGGGCCGGCACTGCGAGGCGGGCGACATCCTCGCGGACGAGGTCGCGCTCCCCGGCGACGTACGCCCCGGCGACCTCCTCGCCGTACCGGCGGCCGGCGCGTACCACCTGTCCATGGCATCCGGTTACAACCTCGTCGGCCGCCCGCCGGTCGTCGCGGTGGCCGACGGCATCGCACGCGTCCTCGTCCGCCGCGAGTCGCTGGACGACATGAACCGCCGGGACATCGGGCTGTAGCCCCTGACCGGGAGGGCGGGACGGAGCCGGGGAACTGGTCTAGACCGCGCGGAGAGGTTAAGGTCACAGCCACGTCCTCTGCTGCTCACCTGCACATTTGCCCTAGCATCCGAGCATGACGGTCCTGCCCGACGACGGGCTCTCGCTGGCCGCCGAGTTCCCTGACGCGACGCATGAGCAGTGGCAACGCCTGGTCGAAGGCGTACTGCGCAAGTCGGGCAAGGAAGTCTCGGGCGCCGCAGCGGAAGACGCCCTGTCCACCTCGCTGGAGGACGGACTCCGTGCCCGTCCCCTATACACAGCGGACGACTCCGCGCCCGAACCCGGCCTCCCCGGTTTCACCCCCTTCGTCCGGGGCGGCCGCGCCGAGGGCAACACGCTCGGCGGCTGGGACGTACGCCAGCAGCACACGACCGCCGACAACTCCGCGGTCCTCGGTGACCTGGAGAACGGCGTCACCTCGCTGTGGCTGGTCACGGGCGAGCGCGGCATCCCGGTCGCGTCGCTCGGCGCCACCCTCGACGGCGTCTATCTCGACCTGGCGCCCGTAGCCCTCGACGCGGGAAGCGAAGTCGAGCCCGCGGCAACCGAGTTGCTACGGCTGTACGAGGAGCGGGGCGTCGCACCCGAAGCCGCCCGCGGCACCCTCGGCGCCGACCCGCTGGGCTTCGCGGCCCGCACCGGGAACGAGGGCTTCCCCTTCGCCCCCGTCGCCGCGCTCGCCCGGCGCTGCGCCGAGGAGTACCCGGGGCTGCGCGCGCTGACCGTGGACGCGCTGCCGTACCACGGGGCCGGCGGTTCGGCGGCGCAGGAGCTGGGCGCCTCGCTGGCGACCGGTGTCGCTTATCTGCGCGAGCTGACCGACGCGGGCCTGAGCGTCGAACAGGCCGTAGGACAGCTGGAGTTCAGGTACGCGGCGACCGCCGACCAGTTCCTCACCATCGCCAAGTTGCGCGCCGCGCGCAGGCTCTGGGCACGCGTGGCCGAGGTGTGCGGGGCGCCGGGCGGGCAGGTGCAGCACGCGGTGACCTCGCCGGTGATGATGTCCCGCCGCGACCCGTGGGTGAACATGCTGCGCACGACGGTCGCGACGCTGGCCGCCGGGGTGGGCGGCGCCGAGTCCGTCACCGTGCTGCCCTTCGACCACGCGCTGGGCCTGCCGGACGCGTTCGCGCGCCGGATCGCCCGCAACACCTCGACGATCCTGGTCGAGGAGTCGCATCTGTCCCGGGTGATCGACCCGGCGGGCGGCTCCTGGTACGTGGAGCGCCTCACGGACGAACTCGCCCACGCGGGCTGGGAGTTCTTCCAGCACATCGAGCAACAGGGCGGCCAGGCAGCCGTATTGAGCTCGGGCAGCCTCCGCGAGGACCTCGCCACGACCTGGGCGGCCCGCAGCGCGAAGCTCGCCAAACGCCGCGAACCCATCACCGGCGTCAGCGAGTTCCCGAACCTCGCCGAACGCCTCCCGGAGCGCGCCCCCGCCCTCACGGCCCCGTCCGGCGGCCTGCCGCGCGTACGGCGCGACGAGGCCTACGAGGCCCTGCGCGCCCGCTCCGACGCCCACCTCGCGGCGACCGGCTCCCGGCCGCGGATCTTCCTGGCCGCGCTCGGCCCGGCCGCCGCGCACACCGCCCGGCTCTCCTTCGCGTCGAACCTGTTCCAGGCGGGCGGCATCGAGCCCGTCACCGGGGGCGAGTTCGCGGACAGCGGGGCCACCGAGGCCTGCCTGTGCTCCAGCGACGCGCTGTACGAGGAGCAAGCGGCCTCGGTCGCCGGGGAGTTGAGGTCGGCCGGTGCCGGGCACGTGTTCCTCGCGGGCCGCCCCGGGCAGTACTCCGGTGTCGACGCCTACGTCTTCGCGGGCTGTGACGCCGTAGCCGTACTCTCCGCCACCCTCGACCGCATGGGAGTGTCCTGATGGCAGCGATGGGGCGCATCCCCGACTTCTCCGGGATCGAGCTGGGGGCCCCGGCCGTCGAAGCCGGTACCGACGAGTGGCGTGACGCCGTGAAGAAGGCGGCGGGCGGCGACGACCTCCTCTGGGAGACCCCGGAGGGCATCGCCGTCAAACCCCTGTACACGGGGCAGGACTTGGAGGGCCTGGACTTCCTGGCCACCTACCCGGGCATCGCGCCGTATCTGCGCGGCCCGTACCCGACGATGTACGTCAACCAGCCCTGGACGATCCGCCAGTACGCGGGTTTCTCCACGGCCGAGGAGTCCAACGCCTTCTACCGGCGCAACCTGGCGGCCGGCCAGAAGGGCCTGTCGGTCGCCTTCGACCTGCCCACGCACCGGGGTTACGACAGCGACCACCCGCGCGTGACCGGTGACGTCGGCATGGCGGGCGTGGCGATCGACTCGATCTACGACATGCGCCAGCTCTTCGACGGCATCCCGCTCGACAAGATGACCGTGTCGATGACGATGAACGGCGCGGTGCTGCCCGTACTGGCCCTCTACATCGTGGCGGCGGAGGAACAGGGCGTACCGCCCGAGAAGTTGGCCGGGACCATCCAGAACGACATCCTCAAAGAGTTCATGGTCCGCAACACCTACATCTATCCGCCGAAGCCGTCGATGCGGATCATCTCCGACATCTTCGCCTACACCTCGCAGCGGATGCCCCGCTACAACTCCATCTCCATCTCCGGCTACCACATCCAAGAGGCGGGCGCGACAGCCGACTTGGAGCTGGCGTACACCCTCGCCGACGGCGTCGAGTACATCCGGGCGGGCCGGGAGGCCGGGATGGACGTGGACACGTTCGCGCCCCGGCTGTCCTTCTTCTGGGCGATCGGCATGAACTTCTTCATGGAGATCGCCAAGATGCGCGCGGCCCGCCTCCTGTGGGCCAAGCTGGTCAAGCAGTTCGACCCGCAGAACGCCAAGTCCCTCTCCCTGCGCACCCATTCACAGACATCGGGCTGGTCGCTGACCGCGCAGGACGTCTTCAACAACGTCACGCGCACCTGCGTAGAAGCCATGGCGGCAACACAGGGACACACCCAGTCGCTGCACACCAACGCCCTGGACGAGGCCCTCGCCCTCCCGACCGACTTCTCGGCGCGCATCGCCCGCAACACCCAGCTCCTCATCCAGCAGGAGTCCGGCACGACCCGGGTCATCGACCCGTGGGGCGGCAGCGCGTACGTCGAGAAGCTGACCTACGACCTCGCGCGCCGGGCCTGGCAGCACATCGAGGAGGTCGAGGCGGCGGGCGGCATGGCCAAGGCCATCGACGCGGGCATCCCGAAGCTCCGCATCGAGGAGGCCGCGGCCCGCACCCAGGCCCGCATCGACTCCGGCCGCCAGCCGGTCATCGGCGTCAACAAGTACCGCGTGGAGACCGACGAGGAGATCGACGTCCTCAAGGTCGACAACTCCTCCGTACGCACCCAACAGATCCAGAAACTACGGCGGTTGCGCGCCGAGCGCGACGAACAGGCCACCCAGGACGCCCTGCACGCCCTGACCCGGGCAGCGGGCGGTGAGGGCAACCTCCTGGAGCTGGCGGTGGACGCGGCCCGCGCGAAGGCGACGGTCGGCGAGATCTCCGACGCGCTGGAGAAGGTGTACGGGCGGCACGCGAGCCAGATCCGTACGATCGCCGGTGTGTACCGCACCGAAGCCGGCGACTCCCCGTCCGTAGAACGCACCCGGACCCTCGTGGCCGCGTTCGAGGAGGCCGAGGGCCGCCGCCCCCGCATCCTGGTCGCCAAGATGGGCCAGGACGGCCACGACCGCGGCCAGAAGGTGATCGCCACCGCCTTCGCCGACCTCGGCTTCGACGTCGACGTCGGCCCGCTGTTCCAGACCCCGGGCGAGGTGGCCCGCCAGGCCGTCGAGGCGGACGTGCACATCGTCGGGGTCTCCTCGCTCGCCGCCGGACACCTCACCCTCGTACCGGCGTTGAAGGAATCGCTCGCCGAAGAGGGCCGCGAGGACATCATGATCGTGGTCGGCGGAGTCATCCCGCCGCAGGACGTCCCCACCCTCCTGGAGATGGGCGCGGCGGCCGTGTTCCCGCCCGGGACGGTGATCCCGGACGCGGCCCACGACCTGGTGCGACGCCTGGCCGCCGACCTCGGGCACACCCTGTGATCGAGGTCGACACCTATGTGAAGGGCGTGCTCGACGGCAAGCGGGCCCTGGTGGCCCGTGCCATCACCCTCGTCGAGTCGACCAAGCCCCAACACCGGGTCATGGCCCAGGAGTTGCTGACCGAACTGCTCCCGCACAGCGGCCAGGCCCGCCGGATCGGCATCAGCGGCGTACCGGGCGTCGGCAAGTCGACGTTCATCGACGCCTTCGGCACGCTGCTGACCTCGCAGGGCTTCCGGGTCGCGGTGCTGGCCGTGGACCCGTCGTCGACCCGCACGGGCGGCTCGATCCTCGGCGACAAGACCCGCATGGAACGCCTGGCCGTGGACCCGGCGGCCTTCGTCCGCCCCTCCCCCACCGCCGGCACCCTCGGCGGCGTCGCGAAGGCGACCCGCGAGTCGATCGTGGTGATGGAAGCGGCGGGCTACGACGTCGTCCTCGTGGAGACGGTAGGCGTGGGCCAGTCGGAAACGGCGGTCGCGAACATGGTCGACTCCTTCCTGTTGCTGACCCTGGCCCGCACCGGCGACCAACTACAGGGCATCAAGAAGGGCGTCCTGGAGCTGGCGGACGTCATCGCCGTCAACAAGGCGGACGGCCCGCACGAGCGCGACGCGAAGAGCGCGGCACGTGAACTGGCGGGCGCGCTAAGGCTGATGCATCCCGCCGACGCGGCCTGGACCCCACCGGTACTGAGCTGCAGCGCACGCGAGGGCACGGGCCTGGACACGGTCTGGGAGCGCCTGGAACAACACCGTTCGCTGCTGGACTCCACGGGCCGCCTGGCCGCGAAGCGCCGCGAGCAGCAGGTGGATTGGACCTGGACGATGGTCCGAGACGAACTCCTGGGCCGTCTGCACGCCGACCCGACGGTGCGCGCTCTCGCCCCGGACCTGGAACGCCAGGTTCGCGAGGGCGAGTTGACAGCAACCCTGGCGGCAGAACAGATCCTGCGAGCCTTCGGCATCCCGCCCAACTGACCCAACCTGTTTTCAGGGGCGCGGGGCTGTATCGATGTGCGGCTCCGCCACGTGAGCGCGACCAGCCCCCGGCCGGCACCCAAAAAATCGACGCATCCACCCCAGACCCTTTAGGCTGGCCGCGCAGCTGGTTCGCCCCGTCAGCCAGACGGAACGCGTCGCAAGAGGGAACCCGGTGAAATTCCGGGACTGCCCCGCAGCGGTAAGCGGGAACGACCGCCGTCATACGCACTGGGCCCCGCAACAGGACCTGGGAAGCGACGGCCAGTAGGTGTCCTCCGGTTCGCAGGAGGCCGTGCCCGCAAGTCCGAAGACCTGCCACCTGCCCGCACGCGAAGCATTCGCGCGCGGAATCCCGGTGACCTCGTGGGCGGGTCGGCGTACACATCGGCGGACACAACAACCCTCCGATCTGGCGTTCCTTCGCGCTCACGTCCCGACACCGGGATCCAGGGAGATATCTCGCGAAGGAGATTTCCGTGACACCGAAGTCCGCAGCCGCGGCAGCACGGGCAACCGTCTACGGCTACCCCCGCCAGGGCAGGGGCCGGGAACTCAAGAAGGCCATCGAGGGCTACTGGAAGGCCCGCGTCGACGCCGACACCCTCCGCACCACCGCCGCCGAACTGCGCCGCACCAACTGGCGGCAACTGACGGACGCCGGCATCCACGAGGTCCCGACCGGCGACTTCTCGTACTACGACCACGTCCTCGACACCACCGTCATGGTCGGCGCGATCCCCGAACGCCACCGCGCCGCCGTCGAACTCGACGCGCTGGACGGGTACTTCGCGATGGCGCGCGGCACGCAGGACGTGGCGCCGCTGGAGATGACGAAGTGGTTCGACACCAACTACCACTATCTGGTGCCCGAGTTGGGCCCGGACACCGTCTTCACCACCGACTCCACCAAGCAGGTGGCGGAGTTGAAGGAGGCCCTCGCCCTGGGCCTGACCGCCCGCCCGGTGCTCGTCGGCCCGGTCACCTACCTCCTGCTCGCCAAGCCCGCACCCGGCGTGCCCACGGACTTCGATCCGCTGACCCTCCTGGACCGGCTGCTGCCCGTGTACGCCGAGGTCCTCGCCGACCTCCGTGCGGCGGGCGCGGAGTGGGTGCAGCTCGACGAGCCCGCCCTGGTCCAGGACCGCACCCCGGCCGAACTGAGCGCCACCACCCGCGCCTACCGCGACCTCGGCGCCCTCACCGACCGGCCGAAGCTGCTCGTCGCCTCCTACTTCGACCGGCTCGGCGACGCGTTGCCGGTCCTCGCGAAGGCGCCCGTGGAGGGCCTCGCGCTCGACTTCACCGAGTCCGCCGCCGCCAACCTGGACGCCCTCGCCGCCGTCGGCGGACTGCCCGGCAAGCGGCTGGTCGCCGGTGTGGTCAACGGCCGTAACGTCTGGGTCAACGACCTCACCAAGTCCCTTGCCACACTGGGCACGTTGCTCGGTCTCGCCGACCGGGTCGATGTGGCCGCCTCCTGCTCGCTGCTGCACGTGCCGCTCGACGCAGCCGCCGAGCGGGACATCGAGCCGCAGATCCTGCGCTGGCTCGCGTTCGCGCGGCAGAAGACCGGCGAGATCGTCACGCTCGCCAAGGGCCTGGCCCAGGGCACCGACACGATCGCCGCCGAACTCGCCGCCAACCGGGCCGACTTGGCCTCCCGCGCCGGTTCGGCACTCACCCGCGATCCCGCCGTGCGGACCCGGGCCGCCGCGGTCACGGACACCGACGCCCGCCGCTCCCGGCCGTACGCCGAGCGGACCGCGTCGCAGCGCGCGCATCTCGGGCTGCCGCCGCTGCCGACGACCACGATCGGTTCGTTCCCGCAGACCGCCGAACTACGCACCGCGCGGGCCGACTTGAGGGCGCGGCGGATCGACACGGCCGGTTACGAGGAGCGCATCAAGGCGGAGATCGGCGAGGTCATCTCCTACCAGGAGAAGACCGGCCTCGACGTCCTCGTGCACGGCGAGCCCGAACGCAACGACATGGTCCAGTACTTCGCCGAGCAGCTGACGGGCTACCTCGCCACGCAGCACGGCTGGGTCCAGTCGTACGGCACCCGTTACGTCCGCCCGCCGATCCTGGCCGGCGACATCTCCCGCCCCGAACCGATGACGGTCCGCTGGACGACGTACGCCCAGTCGCTCACCTCGCGCCCGGTCAAGGGCATGCTCACCGGGCCGGTCACCATGCTCGCCTGGTCCTTCGTCCGCGACGACCAGCCGCTCGGCGACACCGCCCGGCAGGTCGCACTCGCCCTGCGCGACGAGGTCAACGACCTTGAGACGGCCGGGACTTCGGTCATCCAGGTCGACGAACCCGCCCTGCGCGAGACCCTCCCGCTGCGCGCGGCGGACCGGGGGGCGTATCTCGCCTGGGCCACGGAGGCGTTCCGGCTGACCACCGCCGGCGTCCGTCCGGAGACGCAGGTCCACACCCACATGTGCTACGCCGAGTTCGGCGACATCGTGCGGGCCATCGACGACCTCGACGCGGACGTCATCAGCCTGGAGGCGGCCCGCTCGCACATGCAGGTCGCGCGGGAACTCGCCGAGCACGGTTATCCGCGCGAGGCGGGACCGGGTGTCTACGACATCCACTCCCCGCGCGTGCCGAGCACGGCCGAGGCAGCGGCCTTGCTGCGCAAGGGACTTGAGGCCATCCCGGCGGAGCGGCTGTGGGTCAACCCGGACTGCGGTCTGAAGACCCGCGGCTGGCCCGAGACCCGCGCGTCCCTGGAGAACCTGGTCGCCGCGGCTCGCACGGTTCGTGAGGAGCTGGCCGGGTCCTGACCCGATGGTGGTGGGGCGGCCGGGGGGACACCCTCCCGGCCGCCCCCGCCGTGAGGTGCGTGGGAGACGATGACCCGCACAGCCAGCAGATCCCGCACAGCCCGCAGAACTGGAGCGCCGAAGTGACCAGCCGCATCACCTTGATCTCGCCGGCGATGAACCGGTCCCTGCGGGAGACCCGGTTCGACGACGGCAGCCCGCTCGACCCGAGCGGTACGGCTCGCGCCGCGTCCGTCGCTGGTTCGCTCCGCTCGGTCGACCGGGTGCTGGTCTCGCCCACCGTGCGGTGCCGCGAGACGGCGTCCGCGCTGGGCCTCTCGGCCGTGGCGGAGCCGGAGTTGGCGGGGCTGGACATGGGGCGCTGGCGGGGGCTGACCCTCGACGAGGTGATGGCTCGGGAGCCGGACGCGGTGATGGCCTGGCTGACGGACCCGGACGCGGTGCCTCATGGCGGGGAGTCGGTGCGGGCGCTGCGCGAGCGGGCGGCGGGGTGGCTGGACGTGGCGGGCGGGCTGGAGGGCGGGACGCTTGCGATCGTTGAGCAGGAGTTCGTGCGGGCCGTCGCGGTCACGGTCCTCGACGCGCCTGGGCCCGCGTTCTGGCGGCTTGACGTGCCGCCGCTGACTGCGACCGACCTCAGTGGACGGGCCGGGCGGTGGAATCTGCGGCTCGGGCGGGAGCTGGGAGGCCAGGGCCGCTGAACGCTCCGCTGGATCTGCGGTTCCCTGGCTGCGGGCCGGTTGGGGGCCGGTCGCGCCACGCGGCGGAGCCGCATATCGATACAGCCCCGCACCCCTGATGGGGCGCTGTACCTAACCGGACTGCCGCAACTTCTCCGACTATACACACCGTATATACTCGCTGTGTATAGTCTCGGCATGCCATCACTGAGCGCTCTGCGTAAGAAGAGGGAAAGACCACGGGCCGGGTTGCGTGCCGTCGGCATGTTTGTGGCGGTTGCCGTGCTGGGTCTGGCGTCGAGCGGGTGCACCAAGCTCGATACGACCGCGCCGGCCGCCGCCCGGGCCGAGGCCGCGTCGGCCACCGCGAGGGCGGGTTTCGGGACGGTCGACTGCCGTGAGGCGAAGTGCATCGCGCTGACCTTCGACGCCGGGCCCAGCGAGAACTCGGCGCGGTTGCTCGACATCCTGAAGGAGAAGCAGGTCCCGGCGACCTTCTTCCTGCTCGGCAAGCGGCACATCGAGAAGTACCCGGAGCTGGTCGAGCGCATGGCCGCCGAGGGTCACGAGGTGGCGAGCCACACCTGGGACCACAAGATCCTGACCCGAATAACCCCCGCGCAGATACGCGACGAACTGGTCCGCACGGACGACGCGATAGAGCGGATCACCGGCAAGCGGCCCACGCTGATGCGCCCGCCGCAGGGCCGCACCGACGACGAAGTGCACAAGATCTGCCGGGAGTTGGGCCTCTCGGAGGTGCTGTGGAGCGTCACCGCCAAGGACTACGCGACCACCGACTCCGCGCTCATCACCAAGCGTGTCCTCGCCCAGGCCTCCCGGGACGGCATCATCCTGCTGCACGACCTGTACAAGGGGACCGTGCCCGCCGTCCCCGGCATCATCGACGCGCTGAAGGAGCGTGGGTACGTGTTCGTGACCGTGCCGCAGCTCCTCGCGCCCGGAAAGGCGGAACCGGGGAAGGTGTACCGGCCCTGAGTCACCAGACCAGGTGCAGGGCGTACGGGGAGCGGTGGATCATCGTCGGCCGCATGGTGACCGGGCGGTCCTCCGCCAGCCGTAGACCGGGCAGACGGGTCGTCAACTCCTCCAACGTGAGGCGGAGTTGTTCGCGGGCAAGCTGGGAGCCGGGGCAGCTGTGCACGCCGAAGCCGAAGGCGAGGTGGCGGCTCGGGGTGCGGGTCATGTCGAACGTGTCGGCGCGCGCATGCCGCCTCTCGTCCCGGTTGGCCGCACCGAAGGCGACGAACAGCGTTGCGCCGGCGGGGAGTTCGGTACCGGCGAGGACGACCGGCCGGGTGGTGACCCTGCGGAAGCCCTGCAGCGCGGTGTCGTAGCGGGCGGCCTCCTCGATCGCCGCGGGGATGCGGTCGGGCTCGGCGCACAGCAGCTCCCACTGGTCCGGGTGCCGGAGGAGATGCAGGACGGTCGTGCCGATGAGTGCGGTGGTGGTGAGGTGACCGGCGATGAGCAAGTTCTGGAGATGGGCGACGAGTTGGTGCCGGTGCTCCAGGGTCAGGTCGCCGTCCTCCTCCTCGGCCACCGAGGCGATCAGTTCCGTACCGAGGTCCTGGCGGGGGTGTGCGTGCCGCTCCTGTACGTACCGGTCGAGGGTGCGCTGCATCGCGACGACGTCCTCGGCCGCGGCGATCTGCTCGTCCTCCTCCAGCGGGCGGAAGAGCAACTCCTCGGCGCGGTGGCCCCCGTGGACGACTCCGGGTACGTCGGCGGGGTCCAGACCGACGATCCTGCCGACGACCTCACCGGGCAGCCGCCTGGCGTACGCCGACATCAGCTCGACGTGCCTGTCCTTGGTGAACGCGTCGACCAGCGCCGCGACGCGCTCGGCGGCGTACGGCAGGACGGCCGCGACCCGGGACGGCGAGAGGCCGCGGACGATCGGCGCGCGCAACTGCTGGTGCCGCTCGCCGTCCGCGGTGACGACGACGGGCCGTCCGCCGAACCCGCCACCGAGGACGGCGAGCGCGGCGGGCGCCGGCAGCACGTCCGGCCGTAGGGCCGTCGCCGAGGAGAAGTCCTCGGGACTGCGCAGGACTTCGCGTACGTCGGCGTCCCGGGAGACGAGCCAGGCGTCGAGTTCGGCGAGGTGGGTGAGGCCCTCGGTCCGCCGTGCCCGGGTGTAGGCCGGGTACGGGTCGCGCTGCAGGTCGTCGAGCCTGGCGTGCAGTTCGCGGTCCACGGGACACCCTCCGGCCGATGACGTGATGCGGTGCGGTGCGATGCGGGTCGCGCTCATCGTGCCGTAGGGGTGTGCGGGTGCGGTAGGGAACTTCCGGGCAGAGCAGCCCAGTTGGTCAGAAGACGACCGTCCAGCCCTCCCGTGCGGCCTGGTCCGCGGTGTACGAAACGCCGTGGACCTTGAGGCCGTTCGCGTCGAGGAGGGTGATCTCGCCGCCCTGGTTGCCCAGTTGGACGCCGTCGGTGAGCGGGACGAGCAGGGTGGCGCCCGCGGCGAGGGGGCCGGACGGTACCGCGCAGGAGTGGCCGAGCCGGTCCCGGACCCGCCAGCCGGTCGGATCGAGCGGATCGGGCGAGGCGTTGAGGAGCGTGACGCTCTCCGGCTCGGGCGCCGGGCCGCGCGGGTTGACCAGGGCGGCGACGACGCGGACGGGCTGGCTGCCGGGGTCGGGACGCGAGCCGTCGGTGCCCTCCAGGGTGTGGCCGGTGGTGTCGTCGGTGTGCCAGGACTGGCTCTGGAAGGCGAGGAAGATACCGACCCAGCGGGACTGTGCCGGGAAGTGGATGAGGAGGCCGCCGTCCTGCCAGACCCCGTCGTCGCCGCTGAAACGGCGGCTGTTGCCCTGGTTCATGTGGATGTCGTGGACTCCGTTGCCCGGCAGGAAGCCGAACACCTTGTCCTTGACGGTCGGTTCGGGGCCGAAGCGCTCGCCGAAGACGTACAGCCGGGCGTCCGGGTCGTCCACCGCGCGTCGTACGTAGTGGTCGAGGAGGTCGGCGAGGTCGTTGTCGGGACCGCTCGCGTCCGGCGGGAGGGTGCGGAGCTGCGCCGGGTCGAAGAGGTTGCCGCGCACGAAGTCGAGGTTCGGGCCGCCGGGTCCGGGCAGCAGGGTGTTCCAGCCGCTCGGGAGGCCCTCCAGGCGTGCGGTGACCGGGTGTTGGAAGTCCTCGTTGACGAGATAGAGCAGCTCGGAGGGCTGCTCGGCGGACAGGACGTTGACCGCGGCGCGGAAGTGCGTGCCCGCGTCGTCCGTGAGATGGATCTGGTAGTGCGGTGTACCGGCGGCACCCTCGCGCCTCGTGTCCACCGCGCGCGTGATCAGTACGCCGTAGGCCTTCAGTGGCATGACGACCAACTCCCCCTGCGGGCAGGCGGGATGCCCGCCCATGGGACAAAGCGTAGGGGGGAGGCGCCCGCTCCGGCCGGGACGCGGGGAAACTCGGGGCGGCTGTCCGGTGTACGTCTCCGTACCTATGAACCGCTAGGCCATGGGTGTGAGCCGTCGATGAAAGTATCGCCGATCAAGAAGCGTTCTCTACGATCCATACATGGTCAACTTCCGTCTCGAACGCACGGCTCCGCTTCCCCTTGAGGAGGCGTGGCGCCGGTTGACGGAGTGGCCACGCCACGCCGATGTCGTCCCCCTGACCAGGGTCACCGTGGTCACTCCTCCGCCGACCCGCGAGGGCACGGTCTTCGTGGCCCGCACCGGACTCGGCCCGCTCGGCTTCGACGACCGGATGGAGGTCACCGTGTGGCGCCCACCGACGGAGGACGAGCCGGGTCTGGTCCGGTTGGAGAAACGGGGACGGGTCGTCCTGGGCTGGGCCGAGATCGAGGTGCGGCCGGGGCCGGGGGGCCGTAGCCGCGTGGTGTGGGAGGAGGAGCTACGGGTCCGCTTCCTGCCGCGGCTCTTCGACCGGCCGCTGCGGTGGGCGGCGCGGTCGATGTTCGGGCGGGCGGTGAACGGGCTGCTGAGACGGTCGTGAGGGTCTCCGTCCGCGCGGCCGGCCGGACGGTCTCAGCCCTACGCCCGTCCACCCGGCCGACGGTCTCAGTCCTTCCGGCCGGTCACCGCGACCGTCACGCCCAACCCGATCATCGTGAGCCCGCCGACCCCGCCCACCGCGGACAGTCGGCGCGGTGAGCGCGCGAACCAGTCCCTGGCCGTGGACGCGACCAGCCCCCACACGCTGTCGGAGACCACGGCGATGAGGTTGAAGACCAGGCCGAGCAGCAGCATCTGGCTGGTGACGTGGCCCTGCTCGCGGTCCACGAACTGGGGCAGTACGGCGGCGAAGAACACGATCGTCTTGGGGTTGGCCACCCCGACGGCGAACCCCTCCCACAGCGTGCGCAGGCCGCTGTGCGGGACCGCCTCCTCCCCCGCGAACGCGGCCCGCAGCGACCCGCGTTGACGCCACGCCTTCACCCCGAGATACACCAGGTAGGCGGCGCCGGCGAGCTTCAGTGCCGTGAAGACGAGCACCGAGCGTTCCACCAGCGAACCGACGCCGAGCGCGACCGCCACGACGAGCAGATAGGCGCCGAGGGTGTTGCCCACCACGGTGGTCAGCGCGGCCCGGCGGCCGTGGGCCAGCGCCCGCCCGATCACGAACAGCACACTCGGGCCGGGGACGATGATCAGCAGGAAGGACAGCGCCGCGAAGGCGACAAGTCGGTCGGTGGACACCATGGGGCCATGGAAGATGGGGGCACCCCGGGCCCGCAACTCATTTCCAGGTGCCCCGAGGCCGATGCCCGGTGAACGGAACGCACGCCCTAGGGTGATGGCCCCAAGTGTGATGGCTCTGAACGGCCCTACCGGGCACGGGAATCAGGAAAGGTGACCGGCGAGATGTCGCTTCGCCCCGGGGACACGGAGTCGATCGGCGGATACGCGCTGGTCGACCGGCTCGGCAGCGGCGGGATGGGCGTCGTGTATCTCGGGCGCTCGGCCTCGGGACGACAGGTCGCCGTCAAGGTCGTGCACGCGCAGTACGCGCTGGACGAGGAGTTCCGCGCCCGGTTCCGGCAGGAGATCGCCGCCGCCCGCCGGGTGAGCGGAGCGTTCACCGCCCCCGTCGTGGACGCCGACCCGGACGCCGAACTCCCCTGGATGGCCACCCTCTACGTGCCAGGCCGCACCCTGGCCGAAGCCGTCCAGAAAGACGGCCCGTTGGGCGGCCGGGCCCTGCGCACACTCGCCCTGGGTCTCGTCGAGGCGCTGCGTGACATCCACCAAGCGGGCGTGGTCCACCGGGACTTGAAGCCCAGCAACGTCCTGCTCGCCGAGGACGGCCCCCGCGTCATCGACTTCGGCATCTCCCGTGCCGCCGACAACCAGACCCTCACCGTGACCGGTCGGCTGATCGGCACCCCGCCCTTCATGTCGCCCGAGCAGTTCGCCGCTCCCCGGGACGTCACGGCCGCCTCCGACGTCTTCTCCCTCGGCTCGCTCCTCGTGTACGCGGCCACCGGCAACCGCCCCTTCGACGGCGCCAGCCCGTACCTGACGGGCTATCAGGTCATGCACGAGCAGCCCCGGTTGGACGGTGTGTCCGAGCCGCTGCGGAGCATCGCCGAGCGCTGCCTCGACAAGGACGCGACGGCCCGTCCCCAACTGGCCGAACTGCACGGCATGTTGCTGACCCTGCCCGAGGACGGGGACGAGGACGAGACCGCCGCCGGAGCCTGGGCCGGCACGGCGGCGGGCCTCCCGAGAACCGCACGCCCGCGCCGAACCCGGCGACTCGTCATCGCCCTCGCCACCGCGCTCGCCGCCACCACCCTCGGCCTCACGACTCTGCACTGGCTGTCGGACGGCGGCACGGACGCGGGGACGCCCGCCGCGTCCTCGTCCTCCTCGTCCCCCGCCACGGCGCTGCCCACCGGCTGGAAGCCATGGCGGGCGAGCCTGCTCACCTCCCAGACCGGCGATCCCCTCGACTACACCCAGTCCGGCTGTCTGGCGGGCGACAGCACCACCGTGTACTGCGCCGGTACGGGCGCCACGGTCACCGCGCTGGACGCCGCCTCGGGCCGGGTCCGCTGGCGGTCGGGCACCAGCCCCGAGACCTCGCTCCCCATCGGCGTCCGGGACGGGCGCGTCTACACCTACGTCAAGCCCGACTCGGACGACACCTTCATCACCCGGCGCCTGGTCGCCCTGGACGCGAAGACCGGCACGCGGCTGTGGATCCACCCGATCAGGGACGACACGGACCCCGTCCTGTTCGACGGCGGGATCCTGGCGATGGACGTGGACGCGACGAAGTTCGTGGCCTACGACGCGTCGGGCCGTCGGCTGTGGAGCGCGCCCATCTGGTCGAACCTCGGGAACTCCTGCACTCCGACGGCACTGGGCGGCGCCCCGTACGCCCTCTGCACGGTCGAGGACGATCCCTCCCAGGGCGATTTCGTCCTGGTACGCCTCGATCCCGCCACCGGCGCGCAGCGGAAGGTCGCCGAACTCCCCACGGGGGCTTGGCCGTTGGGCGCCGACAAGGGCCGGGTGCTGTTCCTGGCGCCGAAGCTGGCGCCGGAGGTCTTCGGCAGCTCCCCGGACCAGCTGTACACCGCCCTGGACCGGGTGAACCCGAGCACCGGCGCGATCGAGCGGATCGCCCTGCCGGCCGGCACCCGCGGCACGGCCACTCTGGTCAAGGACGTGATCTACCTCGTCCGGCCGAACGGCACGGTCACCGCCTTCCGCGCGGCCGACGGCAAGCGGCTCTGGCAGCGGGAGACGGACACCGAGAACCTGTCGACGCCGGTGTTCTCCGCGAAGTTCGACAGGCTCTACTTCTCGAACCAGTTCGGCCGACTGCTGGCCCTGGACCGGAGCACCGGAGCCGTCGAGTGGCGTACGTCCGCACTGGCGAACACCGGTGACTCGACGGACGACACCACGCCGTACGTCCTGCTCGTCAAGGACGCGCTCGTGGCCGTGGCGGGCGACACCGCCTTCTCGGTCCGCCCCCGCTGAACCGCTCAGGCCACCGACCCGATCCGCCCCACCGCCGTCGACGAACTCGCGTCGCGATGGATCGGCGTGTGCGCCCCGGTGAGTGAGATGCCGCTGCCGCCACGCCTGTTGGCGACGATCTCCGCGGCGATCGACAGGGCCGTCTCCTCGGGCGTACGAGCACCGAGGTCGAGCCCGATCGGGGACCTGAGCCGGGCCAACTCCACTTCCGTGACGCCGACTTCGCGCAGGCGTTCGTTGCGGTCGAGGTGGGTGCGGCGGGAGCCCATCGCGCCGACGTACGCCACCGGGAGGCGCAGCGCGAGCTGGAGCAGGGGTACGTCGAACTTGGCGTCGTGGGTCAGGACGCACAGGACCGTGCGCGCGTCGACGTCCGTGCGGGCGAGGTACTTGTGGGGCCACTCGACGACGATCTCGTCGGCGTCGGGGAAACGGGGCCGGGTGGCGAAGACGGGGCGGGCGTCACACACCGTCACGTGGTAGCCGAGGAACTTGCCGACGCGGACCAGCGCGGCGGCGAAGTCGATCGCGCCGAAGACGATCATCCGGGGCGGCGGGACCGAGGACTCGACCAGGACCGTGAGCGGGGCCCCGCAGCGGGAGCCCTGCTCGCCGATCTCGACCGTGCCGGTACGGCCGGCGTCCAGGTAGGCGCCGGCCTCGGCGGCGACCGTACGGTCCAGTTCGGGATGGGCGCCGAACCCGCCGTCGTAGGAACCGTCGGGGTGGACGACAAGCGCGCGGCCCCGCAGGTGAGTCGGGCCCGAGACGATCCGGGCCAGGGCCGCCGCCCCGCCGCTCGTCGCGGTCGAGAGGGCGGCGGTGATCACCGGTCGGGCGGGGTCTCCGGCCCGTACCGGTGTGACGAGGATGTCGATGACTCCGCCGCAGGTCAGACCGACGGCGAAGGCGTCCTCGTCGCTGTAGCCGAAGCGTTCAAGGACAGTTTCGCCGTCCGCCAGCGCCTGTTGGCACAGTTCGTAGACCGCGCCTTCCACACAGCCCCCGGAGACCGAGCCGATCGCCGTGCCGTCGGTGTCCACCGCGAGGGCGGCGCCGGGCTGGCGGGGTGCGCTGCCGCCGACGGCCACCACGGTGGCGACGGCGAAGTCGCGGCCCTGCTCGACCCACCGGTGCAGCTCTTCGGCGATGTCCAGCATCTCGGTCTCCTAACGAGGTTGTGGGGAAGGGCAGTTGGGGCGGGCTAGTGCACGCCCAGCCAGCTCTCGACGGGGTTGAGGGCAAAGTAGACGAGGAAGATGACGGTCAGCCCCCACATGAAGGCGCCGATCTCCCGCGCCTTGCCCTGGGCGGCCTTGATGGCGACGTACGAGATGACTCCGGCGGAGACACCCGCGGTGATGCTGTAGGTGAACGGCATCACAACTACCGTCAGGAAGACAGGGATCGCGGTGGCCCGGTCGGCCCAGTCCACGTGCCGGGCGTTCATCAGCATCATCGAGCCGATGACGACCAGGGCGGCGGACGCGACCTCCTGCGGGACGATCGCGGTGACCGGGGTGAAGAAGAGACAGGCCGCGAAGAACAGGCCGGTGACGACGGAGGCGAGGCCCGTTCGGGCGCCCTCGCCGACCCCCGTGGCCGACTCGATGAAGACGGTCTGGCCGGAGCCGCCCGCCACGCCGCCGATCGCGCCGCCGGCGCCGTCGATGAACAGCGCCTTCGACAGGCCGGGCATCCGGCCCTTGTCGTCGGCGAGTTTGGCCTCCGTGCCGACGCCGATGATGGTGGCCATCGCGTCGAAGAAGCCGGCCAGGACGAGCGTGAACACGATCATGCCGACCGTCATCGCGCCGACCTTGCCCCAGCCCCCGAACTCCACATGGCCGAAGAGCGAGAAGTCCGGCATCGAGACCGCGCTGCCGTGCAGTTCGGGGGCTGCGCCGCTGGCCCACTGCTTGGGGTCGATGACCCCGGCGGCGTTCAGGACCGCGGCGACGACCGTGCCGGTGATGATGCCGACGAGGATGGCGCCGGGCATGTTGCGGGCCTGGAGCATGAAGATCAGGAGCAGGGTGCCCGCGAACAACAGGACGGGCCAGCCAGCGAGTTCACCCGCCGGGCCGAGGGTGAGCGGGGTCGCCTTGCCCTGGTGCACGAAGCCGGATTTGTAGAAGCCGATGAGCGCGATGAACAGGCCGATGCCCATCGTGATGCCGTGTTTCAGCGCGAGCGGGATCGCGTTCATGATCATCTCGCGCAGGCCGGTGACGACGAGCAGCATGATGACCACGCCGTACAGCACGCACATGCCCATCGCCTGCGGCCAGGTCATCTGCGGGGCGACCTGCGAGGAGAGGACGCCGGAGACGGAGAGTCCGGCGGCGAGGGCCAGTGGCACCTTGCCGACGAAGCCCATCAGGAGGGTGGTGAAGGCCGCCGCGAACGCGGTCGCGGTGATCAGCCCTTTCTGGCCGAGCGTGTCCCCCGCGACGTCCTTGCCGGACAGGATCAGGGGGTTGAGCAGCAGGATGTACGCCATCGCCATGAAGGTGGTGACTCCGCCGCGCACCTCACGCGCGACGGTCGATCCCCGCAGGGATATGTGGAAGTACCGGTCGAGCCAGGACCGGCCGGCCGGGACGCGGGTTCCTTCACCCGAGTCCTCGGCGGCGGTCCTGGGTTCCACTGACTGCTGGGTCATGGGGCCATCTCCCAAGGTTCACAGGGGCACCCGTCGGCCGCCTCGGCGGCGCGCGGGATTTGGGATGGACGACCCGGGGGACGGCCCGAGACGAACAATGGGGGCCTGAGGGGACCAACTCCCCCCAGGACGTCACCGGTTGGGACCCCGAAGGGTCATGTGCCCGTGAGGTGCTCCGGGCGTACCGGTGTCCTGTTCAGTTCCAGCCCGGTCGCGTTCCGAATCGCCGCGAGGACGGCCGGAGTCGACGACAGGGTGGGGGCCTCGCCGATGCCGCGCAGCCCGTACGGGGCGTGCTCGTCGGCGAGTTCGAGCACGTCGACCGGAATGGTCGGCGTGTCGAGGATGGTGGGGATCAGGTAGTCCGTGAAGGACGGGTTCCTGACCTTGGCGGTCTTGGGGTCGACGATGATCTCCTCCATGACCGCGATGCCGAGACCCTGGGTCGTACCGCCCTGGATCTGGCCGATGACGGACAGCGGGTTGAGCGCCTTGCCGACGTCCTGCGCGCAGGCCAGCTCGATCACCTTGACCAGGCCGAGTTCGGTGTCGACCTCGACGACGGCGCGGTGCGCGGCGAACGTGTACTGGACGTGCCCGAAGCCCTGTCCGGTGCGGAGGTCGAAGGGCTCGGTCGCCCGGTGCCGCCACTCGGCCTCGATCTCGACGGTCTCGCCTTCGAGGACGTCGGCCAGATCTGCCAGTACCTCACCGCCGTCGGTGACGATCTTGCCGCCCTCCAGGAGGAGTTCGGCCGTCGCCCAGGCCGGGTGGTAGGTGCCGAGCTTGCGGCGGCCCATCTCCAGGACCTTCTCACGGACCAGCTCGCAGGAGTTCTTGACCGCGCCGCCGGTGACGTACGTCTGCCGGGACGCCGAGGTCGAACCGGCGCTGCCCACCTGCGTGTCCGCCGGGTGGATCGTCACCTGCGTGACGCCCAGCTCGGTGCGGGCGATCTGCGCGTGGACGGTGACTCCGCCCTGGCCGACCTCCGCCATCGCGGTGTGCACGACGGCGACGGGCTCGCCGCCGACAACTTCCAGGCGGACCTTGGCCGTTGAGTAGTCGTCGAAGCCTTCGGAGAAGCCGACGTTCTTGATGCCGACCGCGTAGCCGACGCCTCGTACGACGCCTTCGCCGTGCGTGGTGTTGGACAGGCCGCCCGGCAACTGCCGTACGTCGGCGGCCTCTCCGGCCGCGAGCCACTGCTGCTCGGGCGGCATGGGCATCGCCTTGACGCGGCGCAGGAGTTCGGCGACCGGGGCCGGGGAGTCGACCGGCTGCCCGGTCGGCATGATCGTCCCCTGCTCCATCGCGTTGAGCTGCCGGAACGCGACCCGGTCCATGCCCACCTTGTCGGCGAGCTTGTCCATCTGGGCCTCGTAGGCGAAGCACGCCTGGACCGCGCCGAAGCCGCGCATCGCGCCGCAGGGCGGGTTGTTGGTGTAGAGGGCGATGGCCTCGATGTCGACGTCGTCGATGACGTACGGTCCGGCGCCGAGCGACGAGGCGTTTCCCACGACCGCCGGGGAGGCCGACGCGTAGGCGCCGCCGTCCAGGACGATCCGGGCCTTGAGGTGGGTGAGCTTGCCGTCCTTCGTCGCGCCGTGCTCGTAGTAGAGCTTGGCGGGGTGGCGGTGGACGTGCCCGAAGAAGGACTCGAAGCGGTTGTAGACGATCTTCACCGGCTTGCCGGTACGCAGGGCGAGCAGACAGGCGTGGATCTGCATCGACAGGTCCTCGCGCCCGCCGAACGCGCCGCCGACACCGGACAGCGTCATGCGGACCTTGTCCTCGGGCAGGCCGAGCACGGGCGCGATCTGCTTGAGGTCGGAGTGCAGCCACTGGGTCGCGATGTAGAGGTCGACACCGCCGTCCTCGGAGGGCACGGCGAGTCCGGACTCCGGGCCGAGGAACGCCTGGTCCTGCATGCCGAAGGTGTACTCACCCTCGACGATGAAGTCGGCGCGCTCCCGGGCGGCTGCCACGTCGCCGCGAATGATCGGCTGGCGGTGGACGATGTTCGGGTGCGGGACGTGGCCGATGTGGTGGTCGTCGCGGCCCTCGTGGATGAGGATCGCGTCCGGCGCGGTCGCGGACGACTCGTCGGTGATGACCGGGAGTTCGCGGTACTCGACCTTGATCTTGGCGGCGGCACGGCGGGCGGTCTCCGGGTGGTCGGCGGCGACGATCGCGACCGGTTCGCCGTGGTGGCGGACCTTGCCGTGCGCGAGGACGGGCGTGTCCTGGATCTCCAGGCCGTAGTTCTTCACGTCGGTCGGCAGGTCGTCGTAGGTCATGACGGCGTAGACGCCCGGGGTCTTCAGCGCCTCGACGGTGTCGATGGAGACGATCTCGGCGTGCGCGACCGTGGAGCGCAGGATCTGGCCCCAGAGCATGTCCTCGTGCCACATGTCGGACGAGTACGCGAACTCGCCGGTGACCTTGAGGGTGCCGTCCGGGCGGAGCGTGGACTCGCCGATGCCGCCCTTGGTCTTCGAACCCTGGGTGACCTTGATGGGAGTGCCGATGGGGGTGCCTTTGACGGACATGTCAGACCGCCTCTCCCTGCCGGGCGGCCGCCAGGCGTACCGCGTCCATGATCTTCTCGTAGCCGGTGCAGCGGCACAGGTTGCCGGAGAGCGCCTCGCGGATGTCCGCGTCGGTCGGGGTCGGGTTGTGCTCCAGCATCTCGTCGGCGGCGACGAGGAGTCCGGGGGTGCAGAAGCCGCACTGGACGGCGCCGGCGTCGATGAACGCCTGCTGGATGGGGGCGAGTTGGGTGCCCTCGCCGGTCTGCGAGTCGAGCGGTTTAGCCGCCCAGCCCTTGGCCTCGTCAACGGACGTACCGCAGGCGCCTGTTGCGCAACTCCCTTGCTCCGCGCGCTGCTTGGCGTAGTCCGCGAGGCCCTCGACGGTGACGACCTCGCGGCCCTCGACCTGGCCGGCGGCGACGAGACAGGAACACACCGGGATGCCGTCGAGGCGGACGGTGCAGGAGCCGCACTCGCCCTGCTCGCAGGCGTTCTTCGAACCCGGGAGGCCCATCCGCTCGCGGAGCACGTACAGCAGGGACTCGCCCTCCCACACGTCGTCCGCTTCCTGCGGGCGGCCGTTGACCGTGAAATTGACGCGCATCAGGCGACTCCCTCCGTGGGGGCGGCGGTGCCGCGGTACGACTCCCAGGTCCAGGTCAGGGTGCGGCGGGCCATGATGCCGACCGCGTGGCGGCGGTAGCTGGCCGTGCCCCGGACGTCGTCGATCGGGTTGCAGGCGGCGGCGCACAGGTCCGCGAACTGCTTGGCGACCGACGGGGTGATGATCTTCCCGTTCTCCCAGAAGCCGCCCTCGTCGAGCGCGGCGTTCAGGAACTCCTCGGCGGTCTTCGCCCGTACGGGGGTCGGCGCGGCCGAACCGATGCCGGTGCGGACCGTGCGGGTCGCCGGGTGCAGGGCCAGACCGAAGGCGCACACGGCGATCACCATGGCGTTCCTCGTGCCCACCTTGGAGTACTGCTGCGGGCCGTCCGCCTTCTTGATGTGCACGGCCCGGATCAGCTCGTCGGGCGCGAGGGCGTTGCGCTTCACGCCGGTGTAGAACTCGTCGATCGGGATGAGCCGCGTGCCGCGCACCGACTCGGCCTCGACCTCGGCGCCGGCCGCGAGGAGCGCGGGGTGGGCGTCGCCGGCCGGGGAGGCGGTGCCGAGGTTGCCGCCGACGCCGCCGCGGTTGCGGATCTGCGGGGAGGCGACCGTGTGCGAGGCGAGGGAGAGGCCCGGCAGTTCGCCGCGCAGGTTCTCCATGATCCGCGTGTACGGGACCGAGGCCCCGAGCCGCACGCTGTCGGCGCCGACCTCCCACTCGTAGAGGTCGCCGATGCGGTTCAGGTCGAGCAGGTACTCGGGCCTGCGGTGGTCGAAGTTGATCTCGACCATCACATCGGTGCCGCCCGCGATCGGTACTGCGGTGGGGTGCTCGGCCTTAGCGGCGAGCGCCTCCTCCCAGCTGGCGGGGCGAAGGAAGTCCATGACCGGCTCTCTTCTTCGTCTCGTGGGTCGTACGGATCAAGCCAGTTCGTGTGCGGCGGGTCCGGCTCGTTCATGTGCTGTTAATGCAGCGTGAGGTCAGTACACAGCGCCGTGCGCGGAGCGGGTCAGTCACGGAAACCATGAAGGAGTTGGCTGGCCAGCGCGGGCATCTTGTAGATTCATATGAACAGAGGTCATCAGTAACCCCTCCGATTCCCTGTGGAAACGTGGGAAACAGCCCCGCACCCACAGCACCTCTTGGTTCATCGTAGTTTTCTAGACAAAGAACGGCGGCGACGGCGATGCGGCTGCGCGCACTTCTGGACACCGATGCGCTGGGGCTGCGGCTGCTCGGCGGCGAGGACGAGCTGGACCGCACGGTCCGCGGGGTGATGACCACCGACCTGCGCGACCCCAGCCGCTACCTCTCGGGCGGCGAGCTGGTCCTGACCGGTCTGGCCTGGCGCCGGAGCGCCTCCGACACCGAGCCGTTCGTACGGCTCCTGGTGTCCGCCGGGGTGGCCGCGCTGGCCGCCGGCGAGGCCGAGCTGGGTGCCGTCCCGGACGACCTGATAGCCGCCTGCGCCCGGCACCGGCTGCCGCTGTTCGCGGTCAACGAGTCGGTGGCGTTCGCGACGATCACCGAGCATGTCGTACGGCAGGTGTCCGGTGAGCGGGCCGGTGATCTCGCGGCCGTGGTGGACCGGCACCGCCGGATGATGACCTCGGGCCCTGCGGGGGGCGGCCCGGACGTGGTGCTGGATCTGCTCGGCTCGGACCTGGATCTGCGGGCGTGGGTGCTGTCGCCGACCGGGCGGCTCATCGCGGGCTCGAAGGTGTCGGGGCCCGCGCTGCCCGTCGACGTGTGCGCGAAGCTGGCCGCCGAGCAGCTCGCCGCCGCCCGCACGGGCCGCCGGGGACCGCACCGGCTGGCGCTGGGCGGCTCGACGTACTCGCTCTTCCCGATCCGCGGTGGCGGGCGGTCCGCGCAGGGCTCGCGGGACGTGCGCGAGACCGTGCTGTCGGACTGGCTGCTCGCCGTGGAGGCGGACGCCGGGGACTGGCCGGACGAGCGGCTCGACCTGTTGCAGGGCGTCACGCAGCTGATCGCGGTCGAGCGGGACCGGCGGGACGCGGCGCGCACGGTCCGCAGACGGCTCGCGCAGGAGGTCCTGGAGCTGGTCCAGACGGGTGCCGCGCCCGCCGAGATCGCCGCGCGCCTACGGGTCGCCGCTCCCGTCCTGCTGCCCGGGCTCGGGGCGGCCCCGCACTGGCAGGTGGTCGTGGCCCGGGTCGAGTGGGACGGCGCCGACATCGAGGCCGGCCCGGTCGCCCAGTCGTTGCTGGAGGAGATCCTGGTCGACCCGCTGACGACGGGCCCCGAGCCCTCCGACCGCATCGCCGTGGCCCACTCGGGCGACGAGGCGATCGCGCTCGTACCGCTGCCCGCGGTGTCGGCGGAGCACGACGGTTCCGAGTCCGGGATCCACGCGGACGTGCTCCTGGAGGCCGTACGGGATCCGCTGTCGGCCGGGCTCGACGGCGACGGGCGGGTCACGCTCGGGGTGAGCGCGGCGGTGCACTCGGCGGAGGGACTGCGCGGGGCACTGGAGGAGGCACGGCACGCGCGGCGGGTGGCGGCGGCTCGTCCCGGGCGGGTGTGCGCGGCGGGCCATCAGGAACTGGCCTCGCACGTCCTCCTCCTTCCGTTCGTGCCGGACGACGTACGGCGGGCCTTCACCGCGCGCCTGCTCGACCCGCTGCGCGACTACGACCGCCGGCACCGCGCGGAGCTGATCCCGACGCTGGAGGCGTTCCTGGAGTGCGACGGTTCCTGGACGCGCTGTGCGACCCGGCTGCACCTGCACGTCAACACGTTGCGCTACCGGGTCGGCAGGATCGAGCAGTTGACGAGTCGCGACCTCTCGCGGCTAGAGGACAAGCTGGATTTCTTCCTGGCACTGCGGATGAGCTGACCCGAAGATCCCACGACTTTGTGAATTCTTTCACCCACCCTCTTGGCCGGGCCCTACGATCCGTGCTGAGATGCCACCACTCAACAGCTCAATGGTGTGCTCGGGGAGGGCAACGTGGCGCATTCCGCCATGTCTGGACACGGAACGACCGAAGGTGACGATCCCCTCCAGACCGCGGTGTGGCGGCTGCGCTCGCGGGCCTGCTGGGTCGACGCGGCGGCGCTGCTGCGGCCCGACACCGCGGCACCGGCCCTCCAGCGGACCGCGCTGCTCGTGGAGCGGTGTCTCTACACCGAGCAGGGCTGGGAGGACGCCGACGACGCGCTGCGGACGGCCGAGGCGCTGGCCCACAGCGACGACGAGCGGGGCGCGGCGGCCTGTGAGCGCGGGTACCTCGCCTACGCGGCCACGCTGCACTCGGTGCGCGACCGGGCGGACGAGGCACGGGCCGCGCTGGGGCGGGCGGCGGCGCTGATCCCGCCGGACGGCGCGGGGCGGGCGCTGCTGGACTTCCGGCGGGGGCTGGTAGCGGAGAACCTGGCGCGTTCGCCGCAGGCCGCGCGGGCCGCGTACCGGCGTGCGCACGCGGGGGCCGCCGACCAGGCCGACCCGCTGCTGCTGTCGTTCACGCATCGCCACCTGGCCGGACTGGCCCTGCGGGACGGGGAGTTGGCGGAGGCGCGGCACGGCTTCGCCGAATCGCTGCGGATCCGGGAGGAGTTGGGCTACCTCGTCGGTACGGCACCGGCCCTGGTGTCGCTCGCGGACGCGGAGGCCGAGCCGGAGGCGTCCCGGTTGCGCGAGGAGGCGCGACGGCTGTTCCGGCTGCTCGGGGGCGTACCGACGTGGCTGGCACGGCAGTTGGCGGTGCCCGCGCCAGGTGCGGCGACGGCTTAGGTCAGGAGCCGTTCGTCCGGTTCTGCACGACGTTCACGACGTGGTGGACGAACTGCAGGACAGATGCCCGGAGTTCGGGGTCGCGGGCGACCAACACCCCGACGGCGACGAGCAGAAGGAAGGACAGGAGGCTGCCGCCGCGGCCCGAGTGGCCGCGGCGGGCGCCCATCTGCGCGGCGCGCATCCCGTCCTGTGCCGCCTGTCGTGCCGACTGCTCGGCGCCCCGCTGCGCGGCCTGTTGTGCGGCTTGCTGGCCCGGATTCGGAAACATCGGCGTTCTCCCCCGCGGATCGGTCGGCTCTCTCCGTGGGGCACGTCAGCGCCGGCCGGGCGGGTTCCCGGTGCGGCCCATGGTCGCCGGACCCGGACCCGCTCGTGACCGGAGTCACATATTCGAGTTCACGCGGCTCCCGCGAAGTGCTCCTGCACCAGGGAGCGCACCACGTCCCACTCCCCCGCGGCCAACGCGTCGAGGAGCGCGAGGTGTTCGGCCGCGTCCGCGACCAGGTCGGCCCGCCCGCGCGTGACGGGACCGCCGACCAGCGGCCACTGGGCGCGCCGGTGCAGGTCCTCGGCGATCTGGACGAGCTGTTCGTTGCCGGCGAGGGCGAGCACCGCGCGGTGGAAGGCCCGGTCGGACTCGGCGTACGTCGCCCGGCACCCGGAGGCCGCGGCACGGACGGTCCCCTCGGCCAGCGGACGCAGGTCGGCCCAGCGGGCGGCGGGCACGGTACGGGCGAGCCGGAGCATCACCGGTACCTCGATCAGGGCGCGGATCTCGGCCAGTTCGGCGAGTTCGCGGGCGCCCCGCTCGATCACCCGGAAGCCCCGGTTCGGTACGACCTCGACGGCACCCTCGGTGGCGAGCTGCTGCATGGCCTCGCGCACGGGCGTGGCGGAGACGCCGAACCGGTCGCCGAGCGCGGGCGCGGAGTAGACCTCGCCGGGGGTCAGCTCGCCGCCGACGAGCGCGGTGCGCAGCGCGTCCAGTATCTGACCGCGCACGGAGGGCCGCTGAAGGACCTGCCGGGGGCGCGATGGGGGTCCCCCCGCTCGAGCGAAGCCGAGAGTGGGGGACGGCGTCTCGCTGTGCGTGTGCTCACCGCGCACCGCACCGGCGCCGTCCGCGAGATCCCGGTCCCGGTCCACGTCGGCGGCGCGCTGCTGCGGCGGCACCCGCGACCCTCGGGCGAGCGGATCCGGAATGCCGGTCCCGGCGGAGCCCTGCGTGCCCTGCTTCACGGGTCCTCCTCCGGACGTGTCGGTACTTGGGGTCATTACGGCGTCTTGTTACTCGTCCGTCAAGCACCTTAGGCGCAGATCGGACTAGTTCAAATTAGGGGACGGTTGGGTAAGGTAAGCCTTACCTCTAAACCAACGGCGAATCGGTGGTCCCGGCATGCCCCTGCCCTCTTCGGCCGTAGCGGACTCGTACGCCCGCCTCACCGAGGTCATCCCCGGGCTCGCGATCACCGAACTCACCCCGGGCCGGCCCACCCCCACCGGCGGCGGCTGGATCTCGGCAGCCGCACTGGCGGAGGGCGGTGAAGGCCTGGAGGCGTTCCTGGCCCGGGACGACGCCCAGGTCCTGCGCGACCACGGCCGCCGGGGCCGCCCGGACGTGATAGCCACCTTCGGCCTGCACCGCTACGCCTGGCCGGTCGTCCTCCTGTTCACCGTCCCCTGGTTCCTGCACCGCCGGGTCCCCCGCCTCCCGGTGACCCACGTCTCCTACGACCGCACGGCCGAGGGCTTCGACATGGGCCGGCTGGCCGTCCGTACCGACTCCTTCGCCTGCCTGCCCGGCGACCCGGCCGCGCTGCTGCCCGGCGCCCGGGTGGTCGCCGACGAGGAGGCGCTGCGGGCGGAGGTGCGGGCCGCGGTCGCCGAGCACATGGAGCCCGTCCTGGCCGGCTTCGGCCCGCGGATGCGACGGCGGGGCCGCGCCCTGTGGGGCATGGCGACCGACGAGGTCGTGGAGGGCATCTGGTACGTCGCCGACCTCTTCGGCGAACAGCCGCGGGCCGTACGGGAGTTGGAGCGGCTGTTGCCGGGCGCGACCAAGCCGTACGTCGGATCGGCCGCGTTCCGTGAGGTGACGGGGCCTCATGGCGAGCCGCTGTCCACCCGGGACCGGGCCAGTTGCTGTATGTACTACACGCTGGACGCCGACGACGCGTGCGCGACCTGTCCGCGCACCTGCGAGACCGAGCGGGTCACCAAGCTGCTGGCTGCGGCCGTGAGTTGAGGGACCCTCAGTCACACCCTCCACTCGGGGCCCGCTAGGATCAGCCGCGAACAAGGCGTCCGTCCGGTTACAGGTGCTTCACAACTTCCTCACTTGCCGCAGGAACTTTCCGTGGAACCACCCGTACGGGTAGTCTTATTCGAACTCAACTCCCGCCCCTCAAGCGGCAGTTCGAGCAGAAAGCCGCCCTGGGCATCCCCTTGCACCTCCTTGGCGGCCTCTTGCCCCGAAAACGCCTGAGGGCCGTTGGGATTGGGCCACTATGGCGGGCGTTACGCCCTATCCCAATGCAAGGGACCCCAGATGAGACTGACCGACATATCGCTGAACTGGCTGCTTCCCGGCGCCGTACTGCTCCTGGGCATGCTGGCGGCGGTGGCGGTGCTCGCGCGGAGCAAGCGGTCCGGCGGGGAGCACGCGAAAGACGACTCGTGGGAGCGCACGGAGGAGCGCCGCAGGCGCAAGGAGGCCATATACGGCATCGCCTCCTACGTCCTTCTGTTCTGCTGTGCGGCGGTCGCCGCGGCACTCTCCTTCCACGGACTGGTCGGCTTCGGCCAGGAGAACCTCGGCCTCACCGACGGCTGGGAGTACCTGGTCCCGTTCGGCCTCGACGGCGCGGCCATGTTCTGCTCCGTCCTCGCGGTCCGCGAGGCCAGCCACGGTGACGCGGCCCTCGGCTCCCGCATACTCGTGTGGACGTTCGCGGCCGCGGCCGCCTGGTTCAACTGGGTGCACGCGCCCAGGGGTGTCGACCACGCGGGCGCTCCGCAGTTCTTCTCCGGCATGTCGCTGTCGGCCGCGGTCCTCTTCGACCGCGCGCTGAAGCAGACCCGACGGGCCGCGCTGCGCGAGCAGGGTCTGGTGCCGCGTCCGCTGCCGCAGATCCGTATCGTCCGCTGGCTGCGGGCCCCCCGCGAGACCTACAGCGCCTGGTCGCTGATGCTCCTGGAGAACGTGCGCAGCCTGGACGAGGCGGTCGACGAGGTACGCGAGGACAAGGCGAAGAAGGAGGAGACCCGACTGCGCCGCCGCGACCAGCAGCGGATCGAGCGGGCCCAGCTCAAGGCCATAAGCCGGGGCCAGCGCGGCCTCATCGGACGGGGCGGCGGCCGGTCGCCGGAACCGCAGGCCCTGGAGCGTGGCGGCTCCGGACAAGCATCCGCGGAGCCTGCTCTATCGACGCCGGAACAACTGCCGGTTCGCACGCGTCCCTCACTCCAGCCAGTCCGCGGGGCATCTGACCCGATAACCGTCGACCTCACCGCCGAGGACGACACGATGGCCCTGCCGCGCCTCGACTCCCTGGAGCGCAAGCTCAAGGACCTGGAGCAGCAGTTCGGCTGAGCCAAGGGCTGAGAACCTGATCCGGGACCGGGCGACATCGGGACGGGGGCGGAGTCCAACTGGACACCGCCCCCGTCCCGTTGCTCATGCCGGGCCCGTGCCGTCGCTCATGCCGGGCCCGTGCCGTCGCTCATGCCGCGTCCGAATCCAGCTCGAACCAGACGGACTTGCCCACTCCGTGGGCCGACACTCCCCAGGCGTCCGCGAGGGACTGCACCAGGACCAGGCCCCGCCCGTGCGTACCGTCGTCGGCGTCCGGTACGCGCAGTCGGGGCCTGCGCGCCACGAAGTCCCGTACCTCCACGCGCAGTCCACGGGGTCCGACGGTCGCCGTGAGGACGGCGTCGTCGTCGGTGTGGATCAGCGCGTTGGTGACGAGTTCACTCGTGAGCAGCTCCGCTATCTCCGATCGTCCCGGCCTCCCCCAGTGCCGTAGCAGTTCACGCAACGCTCTGCGCGCCTCGGGCACCGCCCGCAGGTCCGCGCGTCCGAGTCTGCGCCTCAGTTGAGGCGGCTGCGCCGGTTCCGTGGCGCTGTCGGCCTTGTCCTCCGCCGCTTTCGCCGAGGAGGCCCCGATCGCCATGGGACCGCCTCCTCGTGCTTGCCTTTTCATGACCCCCGCCTGCACGCCGGTTTCCGGTTCCCTCCTGCTCGAACACGTTCACGGGGATCCATGCCCTCGTCGGGAACAGGGCAGTCATGTCGAAGGGGCAACGACCGGGTGTTCGGCCACAGTTGCGCCGGATCCTGCGGGGCGGAGGATTCGGGGGCACTGCCGTCCGTACGGTCGAACAGCCACCGTACGAAGCATGCGGCGCGGGTGGGGCGGTCGGGGCGTTCCCCTCCGGGTTGCCGTGGCTCCCGGCGCCGGGACCAGACACCCCGTGAGGTCCTGACCACCGGCGATCGAACCGACTGCCGATGCGCGGCTGCCGATCCGGCCGTAGTCCGCGAAGGCGTGGGGCGGTTGGTCCCCCCGGACCTCCCCCGAGACCCACGCTCCGCGAAACTGGCCGGAATCAGCCGCTCAGGAACCGCGAACGGCTCCTCTACGGGGCCTACTTGCCGCCGATGCCCTTCGTGCCGATGTGGATGATCTTGTGGGTCGTGCGGGTCATGTCGACGACCAGCTTGGTGGTGTCCCCGCCGCCCCAGGTGAGGGTGACGGTGGCCTCGGTGTAGTCGGTGGTGCCGTTGTCGGCGACCTTCCAGCTCATGGGCGTGTTCTGCGCCTGGAGGACACCGTCCGCGTGGTTCTTCGCCTCCCAGGCCTTCAGTTCCTTCAGGTAGGCGGGGGTGAGGTAGTAGCTGCGCAGCTCCGTGGCGAGCTTGCCGCCGCCGCTGTCCAGGTCGCTCTCGGCGTCGACGTAGGCGCCGTAGAAGTCGGCGATGCGGGTGATGTTGTCGTCCGGTGAGCCGCTCACGGTGCGCGGGGCGCCGGCCGAGGCCTGGGCCGCCACACCCAGCCCGAGGGCGAGGGCGAGGCCGGCGGCGAGGGCGGTGCGGCGCGTGGCCTTCTTGCTGTTCACGTGTGTTTCCCCGTTCAGGTGGGTGCCGTGCTGTGGTCGCACCGAGCTTCGGCGTACGGCCGCGGCGACCGCAATGACCGACACCGACACCGCGACGGTGGAACCGTCCCACCCCCGCTGACCTCCTGGTATAGGGAGTGCCTGGGATGCCGTCCTGGGACGCGACACGCACGGGAGCAAGGGTGTCGGGCGAGGCCAACGACAAGGACGTCGAGGAGTTCGCGGCGCTGCTACGGCGCCTGAAGGCACGCACGGACCGCAGCTACAGCCAGCTGGCCCGCCGTCTGAACATGAACGCCTCGACCCTGCACCGCTACTGCGTGGGCGAGGCGGTCCCCCTCGACTTCGCCCCCGCCGAACGGTTCGCGGCGCTGTGCGGGGCGACACCGGACGAACGGCTGGAGCTGCACCGGTACTGGATCCTGGCGGTGGCGGCGCGACAGCGGCGACGGGATGCGGAGCCGCCGGTGGAGAGTCCGGTTCCAGTTCCGGCACCAGCACCGGCACCGGACGCGGCTCCTGAGCCCGCCGCCCGATCGCCCTGGTACCGGCGGCGGCTCGCGCTGACGGCCGCCGCCGTGTGCGCGGTGCTCGCGGTGTGGGGCAGCCTGTCGGCGGTGTCCACGCACGACACGGCCAAGGCCAAGACCGGCGCCACGGCGAAGGCGAGCCCTTCCGCCCGCCCCGCCCCGCTCACCTGGACCGCCGACTCCCAGGTCTGGGAGATCGGCTGCGACCACGACTACGTCATCGACAAGGCACCGAAGGACGTGCCGCCGCCCCCGGTCCAGCAGGACGCCGGGGCTTGGGCGGCGACCCAGCACGCGGTGCACGGCGGGCAGACCGACGTGGAGATCTCGGTGCAGGGCAGGACCTCAACGGCCGTGGTCCTGGAGGCACTTCGGGTCCGGGTCGTCGGCCGTACGGCACCCGCCCCGGGGACCGCCTACTCGATGGCCCAGGGCTGCGGCGGGGACATCTCCCCACGCTACTTCGGCGTGAACCTGGACGCCCACCGCCCCCTGGTCCGCCCGGAACCGGGCGGCGACATGGGCAGGACGGTCCCGGCGGTGCACCTGCCGTACCGGGTCTCGGCCACGGACCCGGAGGTCCTGCTGGTCAAGGCCCGCACCGGGACCTGCGACTGCCGCTGGTACCTCGAACTCGACTGGGCCTCCCAGGGCCGCACCGGCACCCTCCGCATCGACGACCACGGCAAGCCGTTCCGCACGAGCGGCATCAAGGGCCTGCGGCACCTCTGGTACTCGTCGAACGGGTGGGCGCCGTACGACGGTTAGGACCCGACGGGTCTAAGGCCGGGGCATGTTGCGGATGTTGGAGCGGGCCATCTGCAGCATCCGGCCGACTCCCCCGTCCAGCACGATCTTTGAGGCCGACAGCGCGAAGCCCGTCACCATCTCGGCGCTGATCTTCGGCGGGATGGACAGGGCGTTGGGGTCGGTGACGACGTCGACGAGGGCCGGGCCGTTGTGCTTGAAGGCTGCCTTCAGGGCGCCTTCGAGGTCCTTGGGCTTCTCGACCCGCACACCGTAGGCACCGCAGGCGCGTGCCACGGCGGCGAAGTCGGGGTTCTTGTTGGTGGTGCCGTACGACGGGAGACCGGCGACCAGCATCTCCAACTCGACCATGCCCAGGGAGGAGTTGTTGAACAGGACGACCTTCACCGGCAGGTCGTACTGGACGAGGGTGAGGAAGTCGCCCATCAGCATGGAGAATCCGCCGTCGCCCGACATCGACACGACCTGCCGCTCGGTGTCGGTGAACTGGGCGCCGATCGCCATCGGCAGCGCGTTCGCCATCGAGCCGTGGGAGAACGAACCGATGATGCGGCGGCGGCCGTTGGGCGTGATGTAGCGCGCGGCCCACACATTGCACATGCCCGTGTCGACGGTGAACACGGCGTCCTCGTCGGCGAGTTCGTCGACCACGGCGGCCACGTACTCGGGGTGGATCGGTACGTGCTTCTCGACCTTCCGCGTGTACGCCTTGACGACGCCTTCCAGCGCGTCGGCGTGCTTCTTGAGCATCCGGTCGAGGAACTTCCGGTCCCCCTTCGGCTTCACCCGCGGGGTGAGACAGCGCAACGTCTCCTTCGCGTCGCCCCACACCGCGAGGTCCAACTTCGAGCGCCGGCCGAGGTGTTCGGGCCGTACGTCGATCTGGGCGATCTTCACGTCGTCGGGGAGGAACGCGTTGTACGGGAAGTCGGTGCCGATGAGGATGAGCAGGTCGCACTCGTGGGTGGCTTCGTAGGCGGCGCCGTAGCCGAGCAGTCCGCTCATGCCGACGTCGTACGGGTTGTCGTACTGAATCCACTCCTTGCCCCGCAGGGCGTGTCCGATCGGGGACTTGATCTTCCCGGCGAACTCCATGACCTCGGCGTGCGCTCCGGCGGTGCCGCTGCCGCAGAACAGGGTGACCTTCTCCGCCGCGTCGATCATCTCGACGAGCTTCTCGATCTCCGCGTCGCCGGGCCGGACGGAGGGCCGGGAGGTGACGAGGGCGGTCTCGGCGGCCTTGTCCGGGGCGGGCTCGGAGGCGATGTCGCCGGGAAGGGAGACGACGCTGACACCGGACTGCCCGACCGCGTGCTGGATGGCGGTCTGCAGCAGCCGGGGCATCTGCTTCGGGTTGGAGATGAGTTCGCTGTAGTGACTGCACTCCTGGAAGAGCCGGTCGGGGTGGGTCTCCTGGAAGTAGCCGAGGCCGATCTCGCTGGACGGGATCTGCGAGGCGAGGGCGAGGACCGGGGCCATGGAGCGGTGGGCGTCGTAGAGGCCGTTGATGAGGTGCAGGTTGCCTGGGCCGCAGGAGCCGGCGCAGGCCGCGAGCTTGCCGGTTATCTGTGCTTCGGCGCCGGCGGCGAAGGCGGCGGTCTCCTCGTGCCGTACGTGGATCCAGTCGATGGCGGAGTTGCGGCGGATCGCGTCGACGACCGGGTTGAGGCTGTCGCCGACGACGCCGTAGAGGCGCTTGACTCCGGCGCGGACGAGGATGTCGACGAACTGTTCGGCAACGTTCTGCTTGGCCATGGTTCTCGCGTGCCCTTCGGTTTCCGGTGTCCTGCGGATCCCTCTGGGTTCCATGAATTCACAGCCCCGGCGCTCACGCCTCCCAAACGGCGGCTGCCGTGCGGTCGTCGGCATAACCCTTGACCCGCACTTGGGTGTCGGCGAGGAAAGCGGCGAGACCGGGCGGGGAGGTACTGGACCACCTGCCCGCCAGATGCGCGGACAGTTCGGGTTCGCCGCGCAACGGTTCGGCCAGCCCGCCGGTGCACATGAGAAGCGTGTCGCCGGGGCGGGCCACGGAGGCCCGGAAGCGGAAGGGTTCGCGGGGCGGCTCGGGGGCGGGTTCGTACGGGCTCGGAGGCGTCGGAATCCCAAGATCCATGGTGAGCCGGTCGCCCTCGGGCGTCTCGGCGGGCTGCGACCCGAACCCGACGACGGCCTCGCCGCTCAGGTCGCCGACAGTGGGCTCGATGTCCTGCCACTCCCCGTCCCGCAGCCGGAACAGCCCACCGGGCCCGACCCCGAAGAAGACCCGGGTACGGCACTCCGGGTGCGCGGGCAGGAGGAGACACCGCAGGCCGGCCGAGTACTCCTCGGGGTCGATGCCCTGTTCGGCGGCGCTGGCGCGGAGCTTGCCGAGACTGCGGTCGGTGAGCCGGTGCAGCCCCGACTTCAGATCCCCGCGCCGAGCAGCCCTTATGTCCTCGGAGAGCCGTGCGTGACTCCGCCCCACGGCCCGCGCGATCCAGTGACACGCCTCGGCGGCGGCCCGATGCGCCCCCGGCGTGGCCCGGGCCCCGGTGGCCATCGCCACCAGCACCAACGCCTGCTCCCCGACCCCGAACCTCGCGGTCAGCAACGAGTCCCGCCGCGGCTCCCCCCTGAACCGCGCGGAGTCCCCCCGCACAGAAACAGCCCTGATCGTGCTCGCCCCGTACCGCGCCCCGTCCAACACGGTGTCCGCGACGAGATCGTCGAGCTCATCCGGGTCGGCAAGCGGGAGGGCGGTGGGCTCGGCGTCGTAGGTGGGGGGTCCGGAGCCTACGTAGTCGAGGGTGAGGGGGGTGGAGGTGGGAGGGGGTGGGGGTGGTGCGAGGGCGGGGAGGTTGGGGGGTGGAGGGAGGGGGGCCTTCGGAGCGGGGGCGGGGTTGTCGGCGAAGGGCGCGGGCGCGACCGGTGGTTGCGGGTAGGGGCGCGGGTCGAACGGGCGCTCCGGGTGCGGGGATTGCGGGGCGGTGGTGGGAGGTGCGGGGGTGGCCGGAGGTTGCGGATAGAGGATGGGGTTCGGGGCGGACTGCCCGTCGGGACGGAGGTCCTCCGGAGCTGCGGTGGGGCTGTCGCCAGGGGGTACGGGCGCGGCCGATCCCTGCGGATAAGCGCGCGGGCTGGACGGTCCGTCTGGACGCGGGTCCCTCGGAGCGACGACGGGACTGTCGGCAGGAGGCGCGGGAACGGCCGATGACTGCGAGTAGGGGCGCGGTGAGACCGGGCCCTCCGGACGGAGGGCGGTGGGATCGTCAGCGGGGCGCACGGGAGCCGCCGCCGACGACGGGGCGGAAAGCCCATCCGGGTGGAGGCCCTCCGGAGCGACGACGGGGTCGTCGGCAGGAGGCACGGGAGCCGCCGGTCGCTGCGGATACGCCGGCGGAAACCCCGAACCAACGGGCCGCTGAGCGTCGACCGACGAGAGGCCGGGCTGCGTGTCCACGTACGGGCCCTGCCGGGGCGGCGCGGGCGAGGCCTTGTCGTCGGGGGTTGCGGGGGCCACGGGCGTGAACAGCGGAGGCTCGCCGTACCGATCCGCGCCGCTACCCCCCGGCGCCGAAGGCGACGAAGTGCCGTCACCGGGAGCGGCGGGGCCCAAGGGCCTGAACACCGGAGGCTCGTCCTGCAGATCCGCCTTAGGAGCGGCCGGGGCAAAGGGCGTGAACACCGGAGGCTCAACGCTCGGCTCCGCGCCGGGAGCGGTCGGCGCCACAGGTGTGAACACCGGAGGCGCACCGTACTGATCCGAGCCGCCACCTCCCGGCGTCGAAGACGACGAGACGCCATCGCCAATGGCTACGGTCGGGCGGTCACCCGGCGCAGCGGCACCCGCCGCGTCACCCCGGAGGGAACCGACCCCACCGGCACTCCCCGCGGAACCGCCCCCAGCCCCATCCACACCCGAAACACCAGCCGAGCCACCCCCACTACCGTCCTGAGCGACACCCGACGCCGCCCCGTCGACCGACACCCGTGACGTGGGAGCAGCGGTGCCCGGTGCGTCCGTCGGCCCCTGGAACGGGGGCCCTGGCGGAACCGCCGCCGCCTCCGGAGGTGCCGTAGACGGTGGCTCCCAACCACCCCGTGGGGAAGCGGAACCCGTATCGGCGGGCGGCCCGGAGTTGGGCCGGGCTGCCGCGCGGGGCCCCGGGACACCCGGGCCCGCTGGACGCTCCCGCTCATCCGCCGGAGGCACCCCCACTGTCCCCGCCGCCGAAGCGAACCGGTCGTCGACGGAGTCGCCCGCGGCCGTGGGCCCCGTGTCCTCCGCGGTGTCGTCGTACAGCTGGCTCCACCAGTCGTCCTCGTGACCGGTCGGCGTTCCCCCCTGCTGGCTCATGCCCCTAATTGTCCACCGCACGGGCCAGTTGGAAACGGGGCGTCCGGAAAATCGGGGGCGCACGCCCTCTCGAACGGCGTGTCGGGCGACGTACCGAACACCCGTCCGCCACAGTGCGCAACAGGACGAAACAGGCCGCCGGACGGTCCCACCCCCCACGGGAGAACCGCCCGGCGACAACTGAGTGACCCGGCCCCAACTCCCCTGCGTGCAGGCGCACGTCATGGGCCCGGGTCACGTTCCAAGTGACCGAATCCCGTTGCGGGTCCGGCCCACCCGGTCCCGAGTGTGACCGGCTTTCCTTAAGCTCTCCTGTGATTCACGCTGGTCTCCCCCATGACCCACCGCGCGCGAACCCGCAGGCCAAGAAGGACCAATACCGGCATTACGGGCGGCAGTTGATGTCCCGGTGGCGCAACCTTGGCAGAGTGGCGGGTGGTACGGCGATGATGTGCCGAGGCGGTTTTGCGCCGTGGCTGTTTTCCGCCACAGCGCGCGGGACGCGACGGGGTCTTCGGGGAGAGGCGACACCTGATGCTGGGAGCGATAGGCCTGGACGAGGCACACGAGTCGGCGTACCGGGCACTGGTGTCCGTCGGCGCCGCGGACGTGCCCGATCTCGCCCGACGGCTGACCATCGGGGAGTACGACACCGAGCGCGCCCTGCGCCGCCTGGAACGGCACGGACTCGCGGCCCAGTCCTCGGCCCGCCCCGGCCGCTGGGTCGCCGCCCCGCCCGGGGTCGCCCTCGGCGCGCTGCTCACCCAGCAACGCCACGAGCTGGAGAAGGCGGAACTCGCCGCCGCGCTGCTCGCCGAGGAGTACCGGGCCACCGCCGCCGAACCCGCCGTACACGACCTGGTGGAGGTGGTGATCGGCGCCTCGGCCGTCACCCAGCGCTTCCTCCAGCTCCAGCTCGGCGCGACCGAGGAGGTCTGCGCGCTGGTCACCGGGACCCCGGTCGCCGTCACCGGCATGGAGAACGACGCGGAGGAACAGGCAGCCGACCGTGGGGTCCGCTACCGGGTGGTCCTGGAACGCGCGGTCCTCGACCAGCCGGACGGCATCACCGAACTCACCGCCGCGCTCGACCGCGACGAACAGGTGCGGGTGGTCGACAAGGTGCCGACCAAGCTGGTGGTCGCCGACCGGACCCTCGCGATGGTGCCGCTGACCTCGCACACCGCGGAGCCCGCCGCACTGGTCGTGCACGCGAGCGGCCTGCTGGAACTGCTCTCCGGACTCTTCGAGTCGATCTGGCGGGACGCCCTCCCCCTGCGCCTCGGCGCGTCCGGCCCCACCGAGCAGACCCCGGACGGCCCCGACGCCACGGACCTGGAGGTGCTGTCCCTGCTGCTGGCCGGGCTGACCGACGCCAGCGTCGCGAAACAGCTCGACCTGGGCCTGCGGACCGTCCAGCGCCGGGTGAAGCGGCTGATGGAGCTGACCGGCGTCACGACCCGGCTGCAACTGGGCTGGCACGCGTACGAACGGGGCTGGGTGGCCCGTACCTGACCTGCGGTTTCACCCGGGATCCCGCAGGCTGGGCAGATGGGAGTGGGTGAACTCCTCCTGGTCGGCGTCGTCATCCTGCTCGGCCTGTGCGGAGTCTTGGTGCCCGGAGTGCCGGGGTCGTGGCTGGTGTGGGCCGCGGTCCTGTGGTGGGCGCTGAAGGACCCGCAGCCGGTGTCCTGGGGCGTCCTCGTGGGCGCCACGGTCGTCCTCTTCCTCTCCCAGGTGGTGCGCTGGGCCCTGCCGCCCCGCCGCCTGCGCGCGAGCGGCGCGACCCCCCGAATGGGCGTGTACGCCGGAGCCGGCGCGTTCCTCGGCTTCGTCCTCGTCCCCGTGCTCGGCGCGATCCCCGGCTTCATGGCCGGCATCTACCTCCACGAACGCCTCCGCCTGGGCCGCCACGGCGAGGCCATGGCCTCCCTCCGTACGGCGATGCGCTCGGGCGGCTCCAGTGTGCTGACCGAACTGTTCACCTGCCTGCTGATCATGGGCGCGTGGGTGGGCGCGGTGATCTGGGGCTGACGCGGAGCTGATGCGCGGGCTCAGCCGAGCGCGGTGAGGTCGACCGTGTCGGCGAGCGCCCGCATACCCGCGTCGTTGAAGTGCAGGTGGTCACCGCAGTCGTAACCGGCCCGGATCCGCTGCGGGTGCCCCGGGTCACGGACGGCGGCGTCGAAGTCGACCACCCCGTCGAAGGGCCCACCGCCGCGAATGAACACGTTGACCTTCTGCCGTACGGCTTCGCGGGCCGCTGTGTATCCGCCGTTGCCGCCGTACGGAGTGAGGGTCGCGCCGATGACCCGGATGCCGTGCGCGTGGGCGCGGCTCACGAGGGTGCGGTAGGCGCTCTCGAAGGCGCCGGGGTCGGTGGCCGCCGGGGTGCCTTTGATGTCGTTGATGCCTTCGAGAACGATCAGCACCCGCACCCCCGACCGCGACAGGGCATCGGCGTCGAGACGGGACAACGCACTCGGTCCTACGTCGTCACGCAGCAGCCGGTTCCCGGAGACACCGGCGTTGAGGACACCGAGGCGGCGATACGACGGCAGGGTGCCGAGACGTTCGGCGAGCCGGTCGGGCCAGCGGTGGTTGGCGTCACGGGTGGAGCCGTTGCCGTCGGTGAGGGAGTCGCCGAAGGTGACGACACTGCCCGCCGCCGGGGCGTCGAGGACGTCGACACCAGTGACGTAGTACCAGGAGGTGGTGGTCGCCGTGTACGCGGAACCGTCGACGTCGGCGGCCCGATTCCCTTGCGGGGCACGGTAGTTGGTCTGCCCGGCCGCACGGTGGTAGGTCGCAGGACCGGAGTCGTCGGGCGTGTGGACGGTGACGAGCAGATCCGCCCCGTCGGTCACGGCGAGCGGAACGGGATCACTGACCAGATCCTCGCCCGCCGGAATGGTGACCGTCCGGGCGCCGTCGAAGGTGGCGACCCGCATCGAACCGGGCACGGCGTCCGGCCCGGCCTCGCGCAGGGCGACGGTCACCGCGTCGAGGCGGAGGGGCGCGGTACCGAGCCGGTTGGTGAGCCGGACGCGGGTGGCGCTGCCGCCGACGCTGAGGTGGACGACGTTGCGGAGGGAGGCTCCGGGCTGGGCCGGGGCGGTTCCGGAGGGGGCGGCTTCCCAGGTGCCGGTCCAGGTGCCGAACGGGTCGGGGGCCGAGGCCTTGGGAGCGGAGGCGTCGGCTGTCGCCGCACCCGCCGTCCCCGCCGTCCCAACTCCCGCTCCCAGCACGAACACCAGCAGTCCTACGACGACCCGTCGGGCCCCGACCATGAGCGCTCCGCCTCTCCCCACCAGCCACAAGGAAGGCGACCGTGGCACGCCGGAAGGAGCGGACGGCGGAGCATCACCGGCGCCGGGCCCCGCGTCCCCCTCCGGTGTGGGGCATAAGGCGTAAGGCCTGGGACCGGAGGCCGATGCGCACGGCGGGCAGGCGTGTTTGGCTGCGGGCATGACCGAATTCACCGAGGCCGAGCGCGCCTACCTCACCTCACAGCGACTGGGCCGCCTCGCCACCGTCGACCCCCAGGGCCAGCCACAGGCCAACCCCGTCGGCTTCTTCCCGCAGGCCGACGGGACGATCCTCGTCGGCGGCTATGCGATGGGCACGACCAAGAAGTGGCGCAACCTGGGGAAGAACCCGAAAGTCGCGCTCGTCGTGGACGACATCGTCAGCGTCCGGCCCTGGAAGGTACGGGGTATCGACATCCGCGGCGAGGCGGAACTCCTGGTCGGGCCGCACGAGTTGGGGCCGCACATGAGCGAGGAGGTGATCCGTATCCATCCGCGGCGGATCCACAGTTGGGGCCTGGAGACGGAACCGGGAACGGCCTAGCTCAGCCCAACGCGTCCTCCAAGGTGAGCAGTTGGACCTTGCGTTCGAGCCCGCCCGCATACCCCGTCATCGACCCGTCCGCGCCGATCACGCGATGGCAGGGCCGGACGACCAGCGACGGGTTGGCGCCGATCGCCCCGCCCACGGCCCGGACAGCGGCCCGGGACGCGCCGATCCGTGCGGCGATCTCGCCGTACGTCGTCGTCGCGCCGTACGGGACGGAGTCGAGGGCGGCCCACACGCGCTCGCGGAAGTCAGTGCCGGAGGTGCGGAACTCCAGCTGGAATTCCTTGAGTTCACCGGCGAAGTAGGCGGCGAGCTGTTCGCCGGCGGCATGGAAGGGGCCGGGGTCCTGCCGCCACTCCGGCTGGACCGTACGGCCGCCCTTCTGGCCGGGTACGGAGAGGGAGGTGAGGGCGCCGAACTCGTCGGCGGTGAGGAGGAGTTGGCCCAGGGGGCTGTCGAAACTCGTCCAGCGGGTGACCGTGGGACCGGTCGTCGGCTCGGTCATCGTGACTCCAACTCCCCTGCCGTGCGCAGGTGTTGTAGGTGCTGTACGGCATACGAACGCCAGGGGCGCCAGGCATCCGGGATCTCGATGCCGGGCGGTGCCACGTCGGGGTCGCCGAGGGCGCGGGTACGGATGACGGCGACGGTCCCAGCGTCCATGCCGGGCAACGCGCGCAGGGCCTCCTCCGCGTCGTCCCGGTCGACGCCGGCGTCGAGTCGTACGGTGCCGTCGGCGAGGGCGGTGGCGAGGGCGGTCAGGGGTTCGCCGGGGGCGGCGTCCGCCAGCGCGGACGGCTCGGGGAAGAGGTGGGTGAGGCCGCCGGACGGGGCGTCCAGCATCTTGCCGTGGCGCCGCACCAGCCGCTCGGCCTCCGCCCGCCCGACCAGGGCCCGTACGGCGAGTTCCTCTGGGTCCGCGGTGCCCGGTGAGCGCAGGCCGGGGCGGGCGGTGACGAGCGGGGCGAGCCGGGGATCGGCGCCGAGTCGTTCGTCGACGGCGTACGGGTCGGCGTCGAGGTCGAAGAGCCGTCGCAGGCGCTGGACGGCGGTGGTCAGGTCGCGGTGGTCGGTGAGGTGCAGACGGGCGTCGAGCCAGCCGCCGGGGTGGGCGGGGGGCGCGGTCCTGAGGGCGCCGGGGCGTTCGTCGACGGCGGCGATCCCGGTGCCGTAGGGGAGGCGGAGGGTGCGGCGGTAGGTGCGGCGGCCGGGGGTGCCGGTGATCTCCTCGATGCCGGGGACGGCCTCGCGTGCGAGCAGGTCGAAGGCGGCGGCGGACTGGTACGGGCCGCGGTGGGCGAGCCGCAACGGGATTCCCGCGGACGGGCCGGTGCCCTTCGCCGGCACCTTGGGCGCGTGGGGCGTCCTGGCCGTCCGCAGCTCGCTCGGGGTCGACGCGTACACGGCGCGGATCGTGTCGTTGAACTGGCGGACGCTGGCGAACCCGGACGCGAACGCGATCTCCGTGATCGGCAGGTCGGTGGTCTGCACCAACACCCGTGCGGTGTGCGCCCGTTGGGCCCGGGCGAGAGCGACGGGCCCGGCGCCGAGTTCGGCGGTGAGCTGCCGCTGGACCTGCCGTGCGCTGTAGCCGAGCCGCACGGCGAGCCCGGCGACGCCCTCGCGGTCCACGACGCCGTCGCCGATCAGCCGCATGGCGCGGCCGACGACATCGGCGCGCGCGTTCCACTCGGCCGACCCCGGCACGGCGTCCGGACGGCACCGCCGGCAGGCCCGGAACCCCGAGCCCTGCGCGGCGGCGGCCGTCGCGAAGAACCGCACGTTGCGCCGCTTCGGCGTCACGGCCGGGCAACTGGGCCGGCAGTAGATCCCGGTCGTGGCGACCCCGAAGAAGAACTCCCCGTCGAACCGGGCGTCCCGGCTCCGCACGGCTTCGTACCTGGTGTCCTCGTCCATCACGCTGTCCAGTCTCCGCCATCCCCGGGGGTGGGGCTGGCGGAAATCGGACGGGGTGGTGACGCGGTACCGGGCTGGGATGGACCGCCGGACAGGCTCTAAGCCCAGCGGCCGCGCTTCGCCTCCATCGCCGCCTTCCCCTCCGCCCCCTTCCGCTTCCAGTCGCGGCGCAGTTCGGCGCGGGCGCGGGCGTCGGTCTTGGCGACGATCCACTGGTTCTCGCGCATGAGCTTGCGGTAACTGTCGAGCCGGCGTTCGGGAAGTTCGCCGGAGTCGAGGGCGGCGAGCACCGCGCAACCAGGTTCGGCGGTGTGGGCGCAGTCGTGGAAGCGGCACCGCCCCGCCAGTTCCTCGATCTCGGCGAAGACCTGCCCGACCCCGGTCTGCGCGTCCCACAGCCCGACACCGCGCAGCCCCGGCGTGTCGATCAGCACCCCACCACCCGGCAGGGCGAGCAGGTTGCGCGTGGTGGTCGTATGACGGCCCTTGCCGTCGACGTCACGCGTCGCCTGGACGTCCATCACGTCCTCGCCGATCAGCGCGTTCGCGAGCGTCGACTTGCCCGCACCGGACTGCCCGAGCAGCACGGACGTACCGCCGGCGGCGACCGCGGCGAGGACGTCGATCCCGTCCCCGGTGGCGGCGCTGACGGCGAGCACCGGCACGCCCGGCGCCGCCGTCTCCACGTCCTGGACGAGATACGACAACGTCACCGCGTCCGGCACGAGATCGGCCTTGGTCAGCACGACCACGGGCCGGGCACCGGACTCCCACGCGAGCGCGAGAAACCGTTCGATACGGCCGAGGTCGAGGTCCCCGGTCAGCGGTACGGCGACGATCGCGTGGTCGACGTTGGCCGCGAGGATCTGCCCCTCGGACCGCTTGGAGGAGGTGGAGCGCACGAAGGCGGTACGGCGCGGCAGATACGTCCGTACGTAGCGCGGGTTGCCGGCGGGTTCGACGGCGACCCAGTCGCCGGTGCAGACGACGCGCAGCGGGTCGTTCGGGGTGACGAACGTGGTGTCGGCGCGCAGCGTGCCGTCGGCGGTGACGACGTCGCACTGCCCGCGGTCGACCCGGACGACCCGGCCGGCCAGCAGTCCTTCGGCGTCGTGGTGGGCGAACTCGTCCGCCCATGCGTCGTCCCAGCCGTAGCGGGCGAGCGCGAGAAAAGCAGAGCTGGAAGTCAAGGGAGACCCTTCACAGGGTGGCCCCGGCGCGCGCACATGGGCGCGGTGGAAGAGGAAGGTCAGCCGGTGGCCACGGAGGTGGACTTGATGCACTTCTGAAGGCGGGCAGGGCCCATCACAGAGACAGCCATCGGTCACACCTCCCGCAGCACAAACCAAGTCACCTGCGGCAACACACGGTTGCCGCTCCAACTGCACCGACCCTAGAAGGTGCACGAGCCGCGACGCCACCGAATTACGGCACTCCTGCTCTCGGCCGTAGCGCAGCGGCACCTGGAAGAGCCTCCTCCAGAACTCTGTTCGGCCAGTACGAGCGAGCCCAACGGCCTGGACGGTTCCGGGGAGCCCGGTGGATCCGGCGTTCGATCGGGCAGAGCCCCGCTGCCCGGAAGATCGTCACAAAGCCGCGGGGAGGACGCGCTGACCCGCGAAGGGCCAGGTGTCCCGTGCGGTCAACGAACCGGGGTGCCGGCGATGCGGGTGACCCGCAACGGCAGTCGGCTGGGTGCCTGCAGTCCCTCCGGGTCGTGGAACTGCGGTGGTTGCGTGGTGGACACGGCGAAGTCGGGGTAGCGGGTGAGGAGTTCGGTCAGTGCCACGCGCGCCTCCAGGCGGGCGAGCGGTGCGCCCAGGCACACGTGGGCGCCCTTGCCGAACGACAGATGGCGATTGGGGCGCCGGGCGATGTCGAAGGTGTCGGGGTCGGGGAACGCCTCGGGATCCCGGGCCGTCGACACCAGGGCGACGCTCACCAGAGCTCCCTCGGGGACCGTGTGGCCGCTGAGCCGGGTGTCGCGGGCGGCCCTGCGGTCGAGCCAGATCAGCGGTGAACGGTAGCGCAGCACCTCCTCGATGGCGGAGGGCAACAGACCGGGGTCCTTGCGCAACTCCGCTGTGTCCTTGGGGTGTTCGTCGAGGCACAGCACGGCGTTGCCGAGCAGTGCGCTGGTGGTGAGGAATCCGGCGATGAGCATCAGGCCGAGGAAGCCGACGATCTCCTGGTCGTCCAGCCGTCGGCCGTCGGCCTCGGCCCGGATCAGGTCGTGGATCAGGCCGTCGCCGGACCTGGCGCGGTGCCGGCGTACATGGCTGCCCAGGTAGTCGTTCATCTCCCGGATGGACGGGGCCATCGCGGCCACGCCCTCCTCGCTGCGGATGGCGTCCACACCGTTGTCCACCAGCAGGGCGTACGCCCACTTGCGGAACAGGCCGTGATCCTCGCGGGGCAGCCCCATCACCTCGGCGATCACCGTGACGGGCAGCGGGTGGGCGAGGTCGGAGACGATGTCGATGGTGTCGCCGCGTTCCTCAGCGGCGTCCAGCAGTCGCCGGGTCACCTCCCCGATGCGCGGCTCCAGGCTCTCCACGAACCGGGGAGTGAACGCCTGGCTCACCAGGCCGCGCAGCTCCCGGTGCCTGGGCATGTCCATGTTCTGGAAGTTGCCCTTCTGGAACGCGACGAGCTCCTCCACCGAGGGCATGAACTCGCTCATGTCGTTGGAGAACGTCTCGGCCTCCTGCATCACCCGCAGACCGTCCGCGTAGCGGAACACCTGCCACCGGCCGGACCGGGGGTCATGGCTGACGGGCTCCTCACGGCGCATGTGCGTGTAGTGGGCGAGCGTGCGCCGCATCGCGTCGGAAAAGTGCGGACCACCCATCTGACCAGTCTCCTTGTGCTGTTGGGGGAAGTCGTTCACGCGGCCCGGCGCTCCTCGGCGTACTGCTTGGCGTGGCCCAGGGTCGCCTTGCTGTTCGTGCTCAGGGCACGGTGGATGTAGGCCCTGGCGTCGGCCACGGTGCGGCCCGCCCCGAGTACCGCCTCGACGGCCTCGGGCTTGACGACGACGGTGTGGTGCGAGGTGGCGTCCACTCCGCCGTCCCGTGGCACGAGGGTCCAGCTTCCGGTGTGCGCGGTCATCAGCGCGGGCACCGTCGTCTGCTTGTAGACGATCCGGTCGGCGCCGCGCACCACCCGGACCGACTCGGTGGTGTGCACCGAACCGTCTGCGGCCTTGGTGTCCATGGCCATGACCTGCACGCCCGGCTCGTCCTCGGTCAGATCGAGCCGGGTCACGTGCGGCAGGCGTTGCGGCCACAGGTCGGCGCGGTGGAGGAAGTCGAAGACGTCGCCGACCTCGCCCGCGATGTGCACCGTGTCCTCGAAAGCGAACATCAGCGTGTCCATCTCGTCGTGCCGCTCGGCGACCCGCTTGATGCCGGCGAGTTCCGCGTCGCTGTTGCCGTCCAGAGCGGCGCGTACCCAGGCCACGTGCTCGGGGGCGTCGTCGACCACGGTGAAGTCGTGGTGCAGTTCCAGCCTGGTCCGCGACGCGGACAGGGCCTTCGCGCACCAGGTGCCGTCCATCGAGGCGACCGGCGCGGCCGACACCTCCTGCCGGAACCGGACCGTGTGCGTCTGCGGGTCGAGGTCCCGGCGCGAGGTCCACTGCTTCACCTCGCCGCCCGCCGTGGCCCAGATGTGGATGCGTTCCGTGCGCTCGCCCTGTTCCAGGTGCTCCACATGGATGTTGGGCGCGAAGAACACGGGCCAGCGCGTGACGTCCGCGATGATGTCGTGGACCACCCGTGCCGGGGCGTCGATCTCGGTGGTGTGCAGGGTGTGGTGGCTTTCGGACACGTCGAACCCTCCCTCTCGTCCCGGCCTGCCGGGGATCAGTAGTTGCCGAGGCCACCGCAGACGTTCAGCGCCTGGGCCGTGATGGACGCGGCGGAGTCGGTCGCCAGGTAGCCGACCAGACCGGCCACCTCCTGCGGCGTCGAGTAGCGCCCCAGCGGGATCTTGGCCTGGAACTGCCGCAGGATGTCGTCCTCTGTGGTGTCCCAGGCGGCGGCGTAACCCGCGCGCACACGCTGGGCCATCGGCGTCTCCACATAACCCGGGCACACGGCGTTGACGGTGACACCGGTCGGCGCGAGCTCCTTGCCGAGCGCCTTGGAGAAGCCGATCACTCCGTGCTTGGACGCCGAGTAGGGCGCCGCGAGCACCACGCCCTGCTTGCCGCCTGTGGAGGCGATGTTGATGACGCGGCCCCAGCCGCGCTCCTGCATACCGGACCGCTTCAGCACCTCCCGGGTGACCAGGAAGACGCTGTTGAGGTTGGTGTCGATCACGTCGTACCAGATCTCGTCGGGGAGGTCGGCCGTGACCCCGCCGCCGCCCCGGCCGGCGTTGTTGACGAGGACGTCGACACGGCCGTACGCGCTCATGGCGGACTCCACCAGCGCCTGGACGGCGGCCTTGTCCCGTACGTCGCACGACGTGCCGTCGGCCTCGTGCCCGGCCGCCCGCAGTTGCTCCACCGTCTCCTTCACGGCGTCCGCGTCGCGGGCGCAGAGGAAGACGGCCAGGCCCGTGCGGGCGAGGTCCTGGGCGACGGACAGCCCGATGCCGCTGGTGGCACCCGTGACGAGGGCGACCCGCCGTTCGTCGTTCGCCATGCTCAGCACTCCCGTGGTCGGTGATGTCGGGTTTCACCGTGGCCCCGGCTGCTCGAACCGAGGTCGAACACCGCTGGACACCCGACGGCTCGCCTCAAGCCCGTGTCGAGGAGGGCTGGAGCCGGGTGGACGACTCTCGTGAGGCCCGCGCCGCGGAGCGCGCGGTCCGGCCACCCGTGGCCCGATCAGGAAGGAACCAGCATGTCGATCGCCCAGACGGTGTCCACCGACTCCGGTCCCACCGGCCTGTACCAGCTGATCCACCAGTTCTACGCACGGCAGATGCGGTTGCTGGACGACGGCAGGGCGGAGGACTGGGCGGACACGTTCACCGCCGACGGCGTCTTCGCCGCGAACGCCTTTCCCCAGCCGGTCGTGGGCCGCGCCGCCGTCGCGACCGCCGCGCGTGCCGCCGTGGACGACTACGCCCGTCGGGGCATCCAGCGTCGCCACTGGCTGGGCATGCTGTCCATCGAGCCCAGGAGCGGCGAGGAGTTGCTGGTCAGCAGCTATGCCCTGGTGGTCGAGACGCCGCGTGACGGCACCCCCGAGATCCGGTCGAGCAGTACGTGCGACGACGTGCTGGTGCACCGGGACGGCGTATGGCTGGTGAAGGACCGCCGGATCCACCGTGACGACCTGCCGAGGCCGTAGGCGCGGTCGTCGTCGGAACGCGGTGGGGCGGGGCACCTCGGTGCCCCGCCCCACCGCCGTGCGGCCCGTCCGTCACGCCGGACGGGCCGCCGTGCCCAGGCCCTCGTTGACGTACGACAGGAACTGGCGCGGTGTCGGGGCGTCGGTGACGACCTCGTCCGGCAGTGAGATGCCGTACTCCTGCTCTATGCGTCCGGACACCTCCAGCATCGCGAGGGAGTCGTAGCCGAGGTCGGTGAAGGTGAGGTCCAGGACGTCGCTGTCCAGGTTCACCCCCTCCGCCTCGCCGGCGCACTCGCGCAGCAGCCGGGTCAGCTGGTCAAGGGATATCTCTGCCATGGGACACCTCTCCAAGGTCGAAGTACTTCAGGGGAGTTCGGGTGCTGCACAGGTCGGCGGGCAGGCGGCGCCGAGGCCGTCAGCCGTGCCGAGCGGGGGCGTTCCGGCCTTCCCCGGTCACCACCGTCGCAGCGTTGAACCCGCCGTGGCCGCGGGCGAGCACCAGGGCGGCGCGCACCCGGCCGGGACGTGGGGCGGTGACCAGGTCGACGGGACAGTCCTCCGCGGGCCGCTCCACATGCACCGTCGGTGGGATCAGTCCCTCGTGGACCGACAGCAGCGCCGCCGCCAGGTCCAGGGCCGCTCCGCCCGCCAGCAGTCGGCCGGTCATCGTCTTCGGGACGGTCACCGGAACGCCGCGCGGCCCGAAGACGCGGGACAGCGCGTCGGCCTCCTGCCGGTCGAGGTCCCGCACGCCGGCGCCGTCGGCGAACACGACGTCGATGTCGCCGGGGCCGAGCCCGGCGTCGTCCAGGGCGAGTTCGACCGCGCGGCGCAGTCCGGGCTCACCGTCCGCGTCCGGAGCCGGGTCGAACGTGGTGGCGTACCCGGCGAGTTCGCCGTACACCCGGGCGCCTCGCGCGCGGGCCGCGGCGGCGTCCTCCAGGATCAGGATCGCCCCGCCCTCGCCGGCCACATGCCCGCGGGCTCCACCGGCGAACGGGAGGTACGCGTGCTCCGGTTCGTCGGCGGTGCTCATCCGGCCGCTCGCCAGATGCCCCATCCAGCCCCAGGGACATACGGCACCGTCCACCCCGCCCGTCACCATCAGAAGGCTGCCCTTGCGCAGTTGGCGGCGGGCCTGGGCCACCACGTCGAGACCGCCCGCCTGCTCGGTGACCAGGACTCCGCTGGGCCCGCGCAGACCGTTGCGGATGGAGATCTGGCCGGTGTTGACGGCGTAGAACCAGGCGAAGGACTGGTAGGCGCTGACGAACTGGCCGCCCTTGCTCCACAGGGCCTGCAGCTCCCGCTGGCCGAACTCGAACCCACCGGCCGACGCCGCGGTGACCACGCCGGCGGCGAACTCCGGCAGTTGGCCCGGGTCCACCTCGGCGTCGGCCAGCGCCTCGTCGGCGGCGGTGAGGGCGAGCCGGGTCATGTGGTCGGTCTGCGGCAGCAGCCTGTTGGGGAGGTGCTGCTCGGGCTCGTAGCGCGGCACCTCGCCGGCGAGCGTCGCCGGATAGCCCGAGGCGTCGAAGCGGGACACCGGGCGGATGCCGTGCTCACCCGCCAGTGTGGCCCGCCACCATGCGGCGGTGCCCAGCCCGTTGGGCGCCGTGACGCCGATGCCGGTGAAGACGGGGGGCGCGGGGCTGCTCATACGGTCCGCCGATCCGGCCGGGTGAGCACCATGGCACTCTGGAATCCGCCGAAGCCGCTGCCGGTCGTGAGGACCGTGTCGACCCGCGTCTCACGCGCCGTCAGGGGCGTGTAGTCCAGGTCGCACTCCGGATCCGGCTCGTGCAGGTTCGCGGTCGGGGGGATCACTCCGTGCTCGATGGCCAGGGCGCAGGCGGCGATCTCCAGGGCACCGATGGCGCCCAGCGAATGACCGATCATCGACTTCACGGAGCTGATCGGGACGTCGTGCGCGTGCTCGCCCAGGCTGCGCTTGAACGCGGCGGTCTCGTGCCGGTCGTTCTGCTTGGTGCCCGAGCCGTGGGCGTTGACGTAGCCGATGTCGGTGGGGGCGGTCCGGGCGTCGTCGAGGGCGGCGCGGATCGCCTCCGCCATCTCGGCGCCGTCCGCGCGCAGCCCTGTCATGTGATAAGCGTTGCTGCGCGAGGCGAACCCGGCTATCTCGGCGTACACATGGGCCCCGCGGGCCCGGGCCCGCCCGAGCTCCTCCAGGACGAACACGGCCGCGCCCTCGCCCAGTACGAACCCGTTGCGGGTCCGGTCGAAGGGGCGCGAGGCATGGGCCGCGTCGTCGTTGCGCGGTGTGGTCGCCTTGATCGCGTCGAAGCAGGCGACGGAGATGGGTGAGATGGGGGCGTCCGTGGCCCCGGCCACCATGACGTCCGCGCCGCCCTCCCTGATGATCTCCACCGCGTGCCCCACCGAGTCGAGCCCGGAGGTGCAGCCGGTGGAGACCAGGGCGGTGGGGCCCTGCGCGTCGACCGCCCAGGCCACCTCCCTGGCGAAGGAACTCGGCACGAAGTAGTCGAACAGGTGGGGAACGGCGTAGGAGTGGTCGACCAGCCAGCCGGTACCCCCGTTGCTGACCACCGCGTATTCCTTGTCCAGGCCCATGGTGGCGCCGACGGCGCTGCCGATCGTGACACCGGTGCGGTGCGGGTCCCGCTGGGCGGGCTCCAGTCCGCTGTCCGCCACCGCCTCGCGGGCGGCGACGACGGCGAACTGCGCGGCGCGGTCCATGCGCCGGATCTCCTGGGGTCGCAGGCCGGAGGCGACCGGGTCGAAGTCGACCTCGGCGGCCACCCGGGAGCGGAACGAGGACGCGTCGAACAACGAGATGGCGCGGGTGGCCGTGCGCCCCTCGGTCAGCAGTGACCAGAACGGCTTGGTCCCGCCGCTCCCGCCGGGGGCGACGACCCCGATTCCGGTGACTGCCACACGCCTGCTCATCGGGGGCCGCCCGCCCGCCCCGCCGCACGGCGGGCCTCCGGACGGGAGTGGCGGGAGCGCTGTATGTGCACGGTACGTCCTCTCTGCTGGGTCGTTCCTGCGACCTCGGCGCCTCTACGGCCGGCGCCCTGCTGTCACCCGACCATGAGCCGGTGCCCTCAAACCCCGCTCGACCCGCGGCGGAGTCGGGCCCGCGCGGCTCACTCGTCCACGAGCGCCACCGCGCGGGCCCAGCCGGCACCCGCGTTCCTGATCTTCACGGGGAAGCAGCAGACCTGGAAGCCGGTCGGCCCCGGCAGGTCCTCCAGATGGGCCAGCCGCTCGATCTGGCAGTACTCGGTGCGCCGTCCGGCGAAGTGCGCCGGCCACAGGACGGAGGTGTCTCCGCTCTCCTGATAGCGGCGGATCATGTCGGTGAAGGGCGCGTCGAGACTCCAGGCGTCGGTACCGATGACCCGCACGCCGAGGTCCAGCAGGAACTCGGTGGCGGGCCCGTCGAGGCCGGCGAACTCGGTGAAGTAGCTGAGGGTTCCGGCGTGCCGCGCGGCGCCGGTGCGCAGCAGCACGATGTCCAGCGGCTCGGGCTCGCGGCCGACGCGGTCGAGTTCGGCCTTGATCCGGTCGCAGCCGATGACGCCCGTGCCGACGTCGGAGACGTCGAGGAGCAGGCCCGGCCGCAGGAACCAGTCCAGCGGCATCCGGTCGATGTGCCGGGGGGTCCCGTACGTCGCCTTCGAGCCGTAGTGCGAGGGCGCGTCGACGTGGGTGCCGGTGTGGCTGGTCAGGGTCAGCGTGTCCAGGGAGAGCAGTTCGCCGTCGGGCAGGTCGGTCGGGTCGAAGTCGAGCCCGAAGTGCTGTTTCATCTCCTCGCTCATGTGGCGGGCGCCCTCGGCGGGGGACATGATCTCGTGGCGGACGGGGTCGGGTTCCCACCCGTCGGCGTCGATCGGGGAGGACAGGTCGATGATGCGCACGATGCTCTCCGGTCTGGCGGAGGAGTCGGCCCGCCCGGCGGACGGCCCATGTCGCCGTCACTGTGCGCCACCGGCCTCGAACCCGGATCGAGGCGGACGTGCTCTTTATTGAGCGGCGGTCGACCGCCGGAGGTGCGTAACCTAGTCAAGGTTGATTACCTGAGTGTCGAAGTACGACAACCGGGAGGGGGAACCGGTCGATGTCAGCGATCCGGCTCCTCGTCCTGGGTGCCGTACGGCAGCACGGCCGCGCACACGGCTACCAGGTGCGGGGCGACCTTGAGTACTGGGGCGCCCACGAGTGGTCCAACGCCAAGCCCGGGTCCGTCTACCACGCTCTGAAACAGATGGCCCGGCAGGGACTGCTGCGCGCGCACGAGACCGGGCCGTCCACCGCGGGCGGCCCGCCGCGCACGGAGTACGAGATCACGCGGCGGGGCGCCGAGGAGTTCCTGTCCCTGCTGCGCGCCTCTTTGCGGGCGTACGACCGGCGGCCGGACGTCCTCACGGCCGCTCTCGGCTTCGTCGTCGAGCTGCCGCGCGAGGAGGCGGTCGGCCTGCTCAAGGAGCGGCTGCACGGACTTGAGAAGTGGCACTCCGCCGTCACGGACTACTACCTGCCCGAGGAGGGTCCCGGCGTGCTGGGGCATATCGGCGAGGTCATGAACCTGTGGCTGCGCTCGGCGGAATCGGAGGCCGCGTGGTGCCGGGGCCTGATCGAACGGATGGAGGGCGGTGCCTACACGTTCGCCGGTGCGGGCGAGCCCTTCGTGGGCGTGCTCCGGGAAGGCCAGGAGAACCCGTACGCCACAGCGGAACGGCACCCGGAGGACGACCGATGACGGTAAGCGTTCCGATAAATCGAAAGGCCTCAGTCACGGCCTCGATGTATTTTTCGATCCAGTCGTCCCAGTCGTCCGAGAATCCCTTCGAGGTATCGGTTCCGTAAAATTGACCAATTTCCGGAACATTCGCGCGGCCGCATGAATGCGCTCGGCCGCGTGCACCTGAATCCCGGTTCCTGTCACATTGGGGGAGTACATGATACGGGTATTGCTCGCCGATGATGAGCACCTGATACGGGGAGCCCTGAGGGCCCTGTTGAGTGCGGAGGTCGGACTCGGCGTCGTCGCGGACACCGGGAGAGGGAGCGCGGTGCTGCCCCTGTCGCTCGAACACCGGCCCGACGTCGCCGTACTGGACGTGATGCTGCCGGACATGACCGGCCTGGACGCGGCCGGACAACTGCGGGAACACCTCCCGTCCTGCCGGATCCTGCTGCTCACCAGTCTCGGCATGCCCGGTACGGTGCGGCAGGCGATGGAGCACCGGATCGAGGGCTACCTGCTGAAGGACGCCCCGCCCGGCGAACTCGCCGACGCGATCCGCAAGGTGGCCGGCGGCCAGCGGGTCATCGCGCCCGAACTGATGATGGCCGCCTGGGAGAGCCGCTCCAACCCGCTCACGCACCGGGAGACGGAGATCCTCCACTGGGCTTCCGAGGGGCGCAGCGTACGGGACGTCGCCGACGCCGCGCGGTTGTCGCCGGGCACCGTCCGCAACCACCTGAGCAGCATCATCACGAAGCTCGGGGCGCGCAGCCGTCTCGATGCGGTCCGTATCGCCCGGGAAGCGGGCTGGCTGCTGTGAGAGTCGTGGCGTGCCGGTCCACCGGGCACACCACGCTGAGCACGAACCAGCCCTCGGGCGTCACGGCCGTCGTACATGATCCGCCGACGGTGTTCGCACGGACGGAGAGATTGCTCAGCCCCCGCCGCCGCGAGGACACCGGGCGCTCCCGCGGCACGCCGTTGTTGGCCACGTCCAGGACCACGTAGCCGTTCTCGCGGCGCACCGAGATCCGGCAGTGCTCCGCCCTGCTGTGCCGCAGCAGGTTCGTCACCGCCTCCCGCAGCACCGACGCGAGCACGTTCTCGACCTCCGCCGGCAGCGGACACCGCTCCCGGCGGATCGTCACCTCCACACCCACCGCGGCCAGCGCGGCGTGGACCTGCTCCAGTTCGTCGGCGAGCGACAGCGCCTGGATCCGGTGGGCCAGCGACCGGAGGTCGGTCAGGGCGTCCCGGGTGAGTGCGATGGCATCGCGCAGCTCGGCGCGGGCACGCTCGTCCCGCCCGTCCAGGCGCCGCACGGCGAGCTCGCCGCGCAGGGTGGCCATGGTGAGCCGGCTCGCCACCAGGTCGTGCAGGTCGCGCGCGATGCGCATCCGCTCCTGGTGGGTGGCGGCCCGCACCGCGATGTCCCGCGCACGGTCCATCCGCCGCAGCTGCCGGGCCATGCGCAGGAATGCCATCACCCCGAGGGCCACGGCGCTGGTCACCACGGCGACGGAGGCTGCCTGGTAGAGCGTCGGCCCGCCGTGCGGCAACGTCGGCCAGGTCGCCGTCCTGACCACGGTGAACGCCGCGGTGAGGGCGGAGCCGCCGATCATCGTGGCCCACCCGGCGGCGAATCCGGCCACGGCGGGCCACTCGACGCCCCAGGCCAGCACGGGCAGACAGGAGAGAGCCGCCTGCGCGGTCAGCCCGGTCCAGCACCAGCGCCGCCACGTCTCTGCGGTGCTGTGCAGCGTGTGGGCCCGCGGGGTCGTCGCGGGTGGCCGGAACGCGGCCCAGGCCACCAGCGCGGTGACCGGAGCGGTTCTGTCGAGCAGTGCGGACAGGCCGATCAGTACCACTCCGCACTGCAGTGCGGCGGTGATGAGTACCACCTTCCATGCGGCTGAGGATTCCGCGTGTAAGCCCTGCACAAGTCTCCCCGTCCATACGTCCATCACCGTTACGGACAATATTGAACGAGTTGTCAGTGCCGCGTACATACACCCCATGGCCAAATCCCGTGGTGATCCGGAGAAGCGACGTACAGGGGATTTTGTCAGGCCGTGAACGGCGGGCGGTTTCCGGTGGTGGTCACGGGGGTAGGAATACGCACTTCCATTTCGGGTCCGGTGCGAGAGTCCTGAAGTCTCCATTCACGGGCGGTCGTGACCTACTGATATTGCATTCTCGTTACGAGGATCTCCATCGCGTCGGATGTGGACTTCACCGAAAGGGAGCGGAACCGGACCCGACAGCTTGGCCGGGAAACGCGGTTGGCCGATGGCGGGTCACCGACGCGGCCGGCGGTGGCGCCGGCCCTCTAACCCTCGGCTGCCGCTCGTTCCTTGGCGGCCTCCTGCGTACCGGCCTTCGCGCGCAGCGGCACCGGCTTCCAGCAGGCCAGGACGACGAGACCGATCGCGGCGAGACCCGCCGCGACGAGGAAGACGGTGCCCATCGATTCGGCGAATGCCTGCCTGAGCGGGTAGGAGACGGAATCAGGCAGCGCCTGCAGTACGGAGGTGTTGTGCACCACGTCCTGCGCCGCGCCGGTGTTCCCGGAGCGCAGCGCCGTGACGAGCTGCCGGGCCGACCGGTCGGTCGTCCCGTTCGCCGCCCGGGCGAGTTCCTGACGGAAGGCAGGGTGCTGGACCGCGGAGTTCACCCGGTGCGCGATGGCCGTCGGGGTGAGGGCGAACCAGATCGAGAGCAGCACCGCCACGCCCGCGGTGCCCCCGATCTGCCGGAAGAACGTGGCAGCCGCCGTGGAGACGCCCAGGTCCCGGGCCGGAAGGATGTTCTGCATCACCAGGGTGATCGGCTGGCTGAAGCAGCCGATGCCGAGCCCGAACGCGAAGGTCACCGGCAGCAGCACCAGCAGGTTCTCCGTCCCCGCGATGGCGTACAGGAGAAACATGCTGAGCATCGTGACGATCGCGGAGACAAGCGAATGCACACGGTACTGACCGGTGCGGGAGATGATCTGACCCGATGTCAGCGCGCCCGCGATGGTGCCGGTGATCATCGGCAGGAGCAGGACGCCGGCCCGGGTCGGTCCGGCGCCGAGGACCACCTGGAAGTACTGCGGCACCAGGCTGAACGGGGCGAGCACCAGCGCACCGAGGATGAAGGCGAGAACGGTGCCCTGGGAGAACCGTGGATTCCGGAAGATGCGCAGCGGCAGCAGCGCGTTCTCGCTCATCCGCTTCTCGATCCAGAGGAAGACGAGGGTACCCACGCCGAACACCACGAAGCAGACGACGGACCGGACCGATCCCCAGCCCCACTCCTGGCCGAACTGGGCGACGACGAGCGCCGGGGCCAGGGTGACGGTGAGGACCATGCCGCCGGTCCAGTCGATGCGCACGCCGTCGCGGCGCGCCTGCTGGATGTTCAGGACCTTGTACACCACGGCCATGGCCACGAGACCGAGCGGCACGTTGATCAGGAAGGCCCAGCGCCAGCCGGTGATGCCGGCGATGGTGTGCGAGTTCGAGAGGAAACCGCCGATGAGCGGCCCGAGGACACTTGAGCCGGTGAACACGGCCAGGAAGTAGCCCTGGTACCGGGCGCGTTCCCGGGGTGCGACGATCTCGCCGAGGATCGTGAACGCCAGCACGCTCAGTCCACCCGCACCGATGCCCTGCACGGCCCGGAAGACCGCGAGTTGGTACATCGACGTCGCACACGCGCAGGCGACCGAGCCGGCCATGAAGACCGTGACGGCGAACAGGTAGGACGGCTTGCGCCCGAAGACGCCGGACAGCTTGCCGTAGAACGGCGTGACGATCGTCGAGGTGACCAGGTACGCGGTGGTGACCCAGGCCTGCTGCGAGTAGCCCCCGAAGTCGTCGGCGATGACGCGGATCGAGGTCGCGACGACCGTCTGTTCCATCGCGATCAGGAAGATGCCCATGAGCAGGCCGGACACGATGTACAGGATCTGCCGATGGGTCAACGCGGCCGGTTGTGACTCGGAGTTCTGGACGGCGGTGCGGTCAGCCATGGGGCAACTCTCTTCTGGTCGAGCACGGTTGGACCGTGTGAGTCGGCCGCCGGCGATCCCGGTCGACCGCGCGCAGTCGGCGGTCGGCGTGGCCGGTCCCGCTCCCGGCCCCGGAGATCGACGCCGGATCCGCTCCCCAGAAGGAGGGAGCAGATCCGGTGTCGGGTCAGACGCGCTCGTAGAAGCCGTCGAGGCGACCGCGTGCGAGTACGTCGACGGCGGCGGCCAGCACGTCGCGCGGCTTGGCGGAGTCCGGCACGGTGTTGCTCTTCCCGACCTTCAACGGAGCGGCCAGCGCGAAGAGTTGGAAGACGTAACGGTGCGGGCCGTGGCCCTTGATCGGTGCCGGCCCGAGGTAGCCGCGGCGCGAGCCTGAACTCAGCAGACGCACACCGTCGACGGGGTTCTCGGCGGCGAGATCACCCTGGGCGAGTCCGGTCACCGAGGGGTCGAGCAGGGCGATGCCGTGGTTGTACGGCAAGGCCGTCGGCGCATCGGGATCCTCGATGACCAGCAGCAGCTGTGCCGTACCGGCGGGGACCGCGTCCCACGTCAGAGCCGGCGACAGATCCTTGCCGCCCAGCCGCTTCCCGGCGTGGACGGTCGGGATCGTCGCCTCGTTCGCGAAGTCGGGACTGCTCAGCGCGAACGTGTTCTCGCTTGCCAGGTTCGGTGAGTTCCAGGCGAGGCCGTCCTGCCCCGCTCGCTTGTTCTTCAGTAATTTGCCCATGACTGCCATGCGTTTCTCTCTTGTTCGTGACGATTGCCGGGTGGGGTCAGAGCCGCCGGGCGGCGGCGGAGGCGAGCAGGGGTTCGGCGAAACGGCAGACCTCCTCGGCGCCGTCGAACTCCTGGGTGGTCGGTTCGTCCCACTCGGATCTGGTGGGCGCCCCCGGCCAGTTGTGGCCGCCGCCGAACACGGTCCAGGTGACGACCTGGGTGCCACCGACACCGCCCTCGGCGAGGGTGCGGCTGGAGAGCTCCGTGGTTCGGGTCTCGGCCGCTTCGGGCAGGCACCGGTTCGTGGCCCGCCAGTGCTCGGCCGTTTCGTGGAGCGACAGTGTCCGGCCGCGCAGGCGGCCCCAGGGTCCGCGGCGTCGGGAGTGGCCGGGGCCGATCGGTGAGATCAGGTCCGCCGTGCCGTGGATCAGCAGCGCGGACACGGCGTGCGTCGGCCGGGTGTCGAGCAGGGCCGCGGGCAGCCCCCCGGCTATGGCCGCCACGACCGCCACCCGGTCGCCCGCCTCCAGCGCCAACCGGTGGGCCATGAACGCCCCGTTGGACATTCCCGCCACCACCGCCCGATCGGCCGGGGTGCCGTACCGGTCGGCCGACCAGTCGATGATCGTTCGGAGGAAGGCCACGTCGTCCACACCCGCCGCGTCGGCCCCCGTGACACCGCGGCCGTCGGCCCAGCACCCACCGAGACCGTCCGGGTAGACGACCGCGAAACCCCACACGTCGGACTGCCTGTCGAAGGTCGTCCACTCGCGCATGACCTGGCCGGTGACGTTCCACTGGTTGCCGTGCAGCACGAGCACCAGCGACATCGGCCGGTCGTCCGACGCCGCGTGCGGCAGCCGGACCGTGAAGCGGCGGTGTCTCCCGCCGATCCTCAACTCACAGGCGACCAGGTCGCCATCGCCCAACATGTGTGATACCCCCAGATACCAGGGCGGTGCCGCCGATTCCCGACGGGACGCCGAGACCGGCCTGGATTCTTATACACCGGAACCGCGGCGACTCGCACAGGCAGATAACGGGCATATCGATTGCCAGGGTGTTGACGCAAGCAAACGGTCGAGCACGCCGTGCGCTCCCGTCGGGCCGTCCCAACCGGCGGCTTTACCCGCACTCGACGCATCCTCAAGCCTCCCCATAGTCGGCATGGCGAGGATCGGGCCCACTGGACCATGTCCTTCGCCAGGTCGAGAGGGTGCCCTGTGACGGATACGCGACTTCCGTTGGCCGAAATCAAAGTCCTCGACGTGTCCACTCTGCTCGCCGGGCCCTTCGCCGCCCGGCTGCTGGCCGACTTCGGTGCCGAGGTGATCAAGGTCGAGCACCCGTCGGGCGACCCGTTCCGCAGGTTCGGCCGGTCGCGGGACGGTGTCCCGCTGTGGTGGAAGGTTTTCAACCGCAACAAGAAAAGTGTGGTGCTCGACCTCGCCGACAGCGAAGACGCGGCACAGTTCCTGGAGTTGGCGGCCGGTGCCGATGTCGTCATCGAGAGTTTCCGGCCCGGCACGCTGGAACGGTGGGGGTTGGGCCCGGAGTTGCTCACCGAGACCAACCCGCGGTTGGTCCTCACCCGGGTCACCGCGTTCGGCCAGGACGGGCCGTACCGGAACCGGCCGGGTTTCGGCACGCTCGCCGAGGCGATGAGCGGCCTGGCGGCCATGTCCGGCGAACCGGACGGACCGCCCCTGCTTCCCCCGTTCCCGCTGGGCGATGCCATCGCCGGCCTGCACGCCGCCTGCGCGACCCTCATCGCACTGCGCGCCCGTGACCTGCTGGGCCATGGACAGACCGCGGACGTCGCGATCACCGAGACCCTGATCAGCTCCCTGGGCGCCCAGCTCACCGAGTACGACCAACTCGGCGTCAAGCCGGCCCGGTTGGGCAACCGGTCGAACAACAACGCGCCGCGTGGCGTGTACCGGTGCCGGGACGGCCGGTGGGTGGCGGTGTCGGCACCGGCGGTGTCGGTGGCCGAACGTGTCATGCGCCTGGTGGGCCGGCCCGAGCTGTGCGACGAGCCGTGGTTCGCGCAGGGCTCCGGCCGCGCCGAGCACCGCGAGATCATCGACGAGGCGGTCCAGCTCTGGGTCTCGGCGCACGACCGCGACACCGTACTGGCCGAGTTCGAGCGGGCCCAGGCGGCGGTGGCGCCCATCTACGAGGTCGACGACATCGCCGAGGACCCACAGTTCCGGGCGCGGTCGCTGGTGGCCCGGGTGCCCGACGCCGATCTGGGCACGGTGGCCATGCCGACGGTGCCCTTCCGGCTGTCGCGGACACCCGGAAGCATCAGGTGGGCCGGCCCCCGCCTCGGCGAACACACCGAAGAACTGCTGCCGCGCCCCCGGAAGGAGGCGGCGGGCAAATGAGCGACGAGCAGGTGACGCACCCTGTCTACCGGAGCTGCCTGTATGTGCCGGGCCATCAGCCGGACCGGATCGCGCGGGCGTACGAGTCCGACGCGGACGCCGTGATCATCGATCTCGAAGACGCCGTTCCGGTCCCGCAGAAGCCCCTGGCCCGGGAGACGGCCGCAGCCATCACGTCGGGGCCCACCCCCAAACCGACCTTCGTACGCCTGAACTCGATGCGCTCCACGCTGTGCGAGCAGGACGTGCCGGCCGTAGCGGGGGTCGGTCTCACCGGTGTGCGACTGGCGAAGACCGAGTGGCCCGGCGAGATCCGGCAGGTGGCGGAGCTGCTGCGGGAGGCGGGCAGCCCGGCCGTCATCCACGTGCTCATCGAGACGGCCCGGGGGCTGGAGAACGCCTACCAGCTCGCCACCGCCTCGCCGTCGGTCGGCATGCTGGGGCTCGGCGAGTCCGACCTCCGGGCGGATCTGTACGCCGACATGGACGGCGCCACCATGGACGCCACCCGGACCCGGGTGATCATCGTCTCCCGGGCCGTCGGCCTGCCGAACCCGCTGCAGAGCGTGTTCCCCGACCCGCGGAACCCGGAAGGACTGCTCGCCACGAGCATCCACGGCAAGCGGCTCGGCTTCATCGGGCGCATGGCCATCCACCCGTCGCAGGTGCCGATCATCCACCACGTGTACACCCCGCAGCAGCACGAGATCGAGGAGGCGATGGAGATCTGCGCCGCAGCCGCGCTCGCCAAGGAACAGAACCGGTCGATCGTGATCAACAGCAAGGGGAAGATGGTGGGCCCGCCCGCGGTCGCCAGCGCACGGCAGACCCTTCGGCTGGCCAACGCCCTGGACCTGGTGGGGAACGCGACGTGACCGCCACTTCGGAGCGGACCGGTGACCCGCTGCTGGCCGCGCTGGCGGCCGGTGTCGAAGCGATCGACCTCGCCCAGCCGCTGGCCAATGGAATGCCCTGCTCGCCCAACCACCCGGGCTTTCGCATGCTGCTGTCACGGCGTCACGGGGACATGGTCCGGGAGGACGGCGGATCCGCGGCCAGCGAGGTGATCGTGACCGGCGGTCACGTCGGCACCCACATCGACGCGCTCGCCCACGTGTCCCAGGACGGCAGGGTGCACGGCGGCGTGGACGCCGCGTCGGCCCAGACCGGGGGCTCGTTCGCGGTCCACGGTGTCGACGCGATCCGGCCCGGGCTGTGCCACGGCGTGCTCCTGGACGTGGCGGGACTGCACGGCGTGGAGCGCCTTCCCGGCGGCTACGGGATCACGGCGGACGATCTGACCGCGGCCGCGGAACAGGCGGCGGTGCGCCCGCGGCGGGGCGGGGTCTGCCTGGTCAACACCGGCTGGAGCACCCTGTGGTCGGACCCCCGGCGCTATCTCGGGATCGAGTCCGGCGTGCCCGGCATCACCCCGGACGCCGCACAGTGGCTGGTCCGGCACGGGATAGTGGCGGCCGGCGCGGACACCTCGGCGTTCGAACAGGTGCATCCGGGCCGGGGTCACGCCACCCTGCCGGTGCACCGGATCCTGCTCGTCGAGCACGGCACGCACATCATCGAGCACCTCCGGCTCGGCGAACTCGCGGACCGCGGCATCGCGGAGTTCGCGTTCGTCCTGGCACCGTTGAACATCGTGGGCGCGACCGGCTCGCCGCTGCGCCCGCTCGCCCTGGTGAGCGGCGACCGATGAGCGGGATCCGGGGACTCATCGACGACGTGGCCGACTTCGCCGAGCACGCGGCGCGACAGGGCCTGCCGGCGAGGCGGCGGGAGGCGGCCGTACGGGCCGTGCTGGACACCGTGGGCGTCATGGTCCTGGGCTCGGCGCAGCCCGTCCTGCACACGGTGCTCGCCGTGACCCGCCAATGGGGGGTGCTGCCCGAGGCCACGGTGATCGGACACGACGAGCGCATGCCCAGCGCCTCGGCCGCCTTCGTCAACGGCACCCTGGCGCACTGCATGGACTACGACGACACGCACCTGCCGTCGGTGCTGCATCCCAGCGCCTCGATCGTCCCCACCGCGCTGGCCGTCGCCGAGGCCACCGGTGCCGACGGCCCGCGCCTGCTGGACGCCGTCGCGGTGGGCACCGAGGTGTGCATCAGGCTGGGCATGGCCGGATACGACGAGGAGCGGCGGAACTCGATCTTCTTCGACCGGGGCCAGCACGCGACCAGCATCTGCGGCGCGGTGGGGTCCGGCGTGACGGCGGCGATGCTGCTGGCCGGCGACGCCGCCACGATCGCCGCCGCCGGAGCCATCGCGGCCAGCATGTCCAGCGGGTTGATCGAGGCCAACCGGACCGGCGGTACGGTCAAACGGATACAGACCGGGTGGGCGGCGCACTGCGGGGTCACCGCGGCCCAACTGGCGGTGGCCGGGCTCACCGGGCCGCCCACCGTCCTCGAAGGACGCTTCGGCTTCTTCCGGGCGTTCTGCGGCGAGCGCGCACGACCGGAGCGGGTCACCGCCGGACTCGGCGACCGCTGGCACGCCGACCAGATGCACGTCAAACCCTATCCGTGCAACCACTTCACCCACACCGCCATCGACGCCGCGATCGAGCTGCGGCGCCGGGGCGTCAAGCCCGGCGACGTGCTCGCCGTCGAACTCGGCGTGGCGGAACCGGTGTTGCGCACGATCGCCGAACCGGCGGCCGACAAGGCCGCCCCCACGACCGGCTACGCGGCGGCGTTCTCCGGCCCGTACGCCCTTGCCGCCGCACTGGTCGGCGGCGGCGGTCTCGGTGCCTACGTCGACGACTTCACCGACCTGGCGGTCCGTCGTCCCGACGTGCTCGACCTGGCCCAGAAGGTGCGGTGCCACGCCGACCCCGAGTGCACCAGGATCTTCCCCGACCAGCTGCCGGCCAGGGTGACCGCGCACCTCGCGGACGGCCGGACCGAGCAGGTGGCCTGCCTCAGCAATCGGGGTGGGCCGGGCCGGCCGCTGACCGACGGCGAGCTGGACCTGAAGTTCTCGCTCAACGCCCGGACCCGCTACGACTCCGCGACCGCGGCGTCGATCAGTCACGAGATCCGTCGACTGGCCGGGGCCGCGGATGTCCGACCGACCATGCAACTGCTAGGAGGTATTTCGTGACCGGCCTCAGCGCGGACCCGAAATGGGCGACACTGGACCCCGCGATCCATCCGACCGACCCCGACGACTACCTCAGGGTCGCCCTCGCCTGGCACTTCGGCGCCGAGACCGGGTCCCCCTTCTGGCTGAGGCGGGCCGAGAAGCTCGACTTCGACCCGCTGCACGACGTGCGCGGCTACGAGGACCTGGCGATGTTCCCCAACGTCGTCGACGAGTTGCGGCACATCGCCGTCGAGGATCTGATCCCCCGCGGCTACGGACCCAACCCGCCGATGCCGAAGGTCTTCGAGACGGGCGGCACCACCGGCGCGCCGAAGCGGGTCATCCTGATGCCGGACTGGATCGAGGCGGCCCTCGACCGGATGCTCGCCGGCCCGGTGTTCGCCGGACGGGAGCCGACCAACATCCTGGTGGCGGCACCGACCGGGCCGCACAAGATCGGTTCCCAGTACGACTGGGTCGTCGCACGGCAGAACACGCTCAAGTTCGCGATCGACATCGACCCGCGATGGGTCAAGAAGCTGATCAGCCAGGGCAAGAACGACGAGGTCAAGGCGTACGTCGAGCATGTGCTGGACCAGATCGGGCACGTGTTGGAGAGCCAGCACGTCGGCATGCTGGTGACCACTCCACCGCTGTTGCGGGCGTGCGCGGGTCGCCCCCGGCTCGCCGAGCTGATCAACTCCAAGATCGATGTGGTGTTCTGGGGCGGCGCCCACATGACCGTGGACGAGCGGTTCCAGCTCGCCCATGAGCACTTCCCGGACGTCAGGCTGATCAGCAGGTACAACAGCGCGCTGATCCTGGAGGGAGCCAGGGAACGTGACGGGCTCAGTGCCGACACGGACATCACCTACGACCCGCGCAGCCCCGTGGTGACCTTCCGGGTGGTCGACCCTGGGACCCTGCAGCCCGTCGCGTACGGCGAGCGCGGGCAGGTCGTGATGAACCACATCAGCAAGGGCATGTTCCTGCCCAACAACCTCGAACGGGACAGCGCCGTCCGGGTTCCGGGCCGGCCGGGTCAGATCGGTGACTCGGTGGCCGGCCCGAAGCCCGTCGACACGTTCGGCGGCGAGCGCGTGATCGAGGGCATCTACTGAACCGAGCCCCGCCTACGGCTCGATCCGGTGCCGGGTGGGCCGCGCGGGGGACCAGGGCGCCCAGCCCGGCCGCTCGTCCCTCGCCAGTCCCATCAGCGCGGCCTGCTGCTCGGCGCCCACCGCGCGGTCGACATCGGTGCCTTCCGAGCCGTGCGGATCGATGAACAGCGTGGGCAGATCGACACCGTGTACCGCCTTTCCGGCGAAGAGCGGGTTCTGGGCGATCGGCGAGACGGTGGGGCTGTAGTCGAACGTCTGCCACCACCCCCGGCCGCCGGCCCGGTGCGCCGCCGTGAGCAGGCGTTCGGCCGGCTCGTAGTACACCTTCTCGGTGAGGAACTCGATCTTCTCGTCGTGGTCCGCGGCGGGATCAGGACCGGACCGGGCCGCGTACATCTGATCGACCATGTCCGACGAGTAGATGTCGTACGCCCTGGCTTCGTCCGCGGTGACCGAGACCAGCGTGGGGACGTCGGCCATGAGCCCGTCGGCGACGGACTCCAGCGGCGGCCGGGGCACCACCGTCCCGTCGACGAAGGGCCCGTAGTGCACTCGCCCGTCGCTCTTGAGGAGCCGCCGATGGATGTGCCGGAGCGCCACGTTCGACACGGCCGCAAGCGCTGACGGAGTGGTGGCCAACGACTCCGCCCCGGCCATGAACCGCTCGGCACGGCGTACCGCCTCGGCCCTCGTCACGAGGGACTCGGCGTTCCCGCTGTAGAGGGCGGCCTTGTGGAACAGGCCACGGGCGGCCGGAGCGCCCAAGAGCGTGCCCACGTCCGATCCGCCCGAGGACACACCGAAGACGCACACGTTGTCGGGGTCGCCGCCGAACCGGCCGACGTTGTCACGGATCCACCGCAGCAACAGGATCTGGTCGAGGACGGGCAGGTTGGCGCTGTCGCCGAAGTCCGGGTCGAGGTCTCCGAGATACAGCCAGCCCCACGGCCCCAGCCGGTAGTTCGCGGTGATGATGACCGCATCATGCCGGGCCGCGTAGACCCACGCGTCCATGGACGGCGAACTGCCGCTGCCGTACACGTGGCCACCGGCGTGCAGCCACACCAGAACCGGCCGGGCCTGGCCGTCGGCGGCCGGCGACCAGATGTTCAGGTTGAGGCAGTCCTCCTGCTCGACCGCGTCCTCGTACACGACCTGCCACGACATGCCCGAGAAGATCGGCACCTGCCAACTGATGGGCCCCCACCGGGTCGTCTCGCCGGGGTCACCCGGCCGCACCGGGACCGCGGGGCGGAACCGCCGCTCGATCCTTCCGTACGGCACACCGCGCCAGTTCGGCACATCGCGGTCCAGAAATCCGTGAACCGGTCCGGATGACGTCTCGACTGTCAGGTCACTCATCGCCGGTGCTCCTAAGGATCGACGGTGCCGGCTGGGCACGTCCGCCCGGCAGATGCTCACAGTGCGCACTCGACTCCCGCTCAACAGCTCGTCGAGCACAGTTCGAGTGCTCTCCACGGCGGGTGGCGCTCATACGGGAGGCGGAGACGAATGCCCAGGATGACCATGCAGGATTCATGGGGGCATTGATGCGGTACGCCCTTCAACGCCCGTGCCCCGGATGACACGCTCCGATCGTCTGTGATTACGAGACGACACGAAGGGTTCACTCATGCGGATGCAACTCGGTGTCCTCGGCCCGCTCCACGCCGAACTGGGCGGCTGCTCGATCGTCCCCACGGCCGGAAAGCCCCGGCAGGTCCTCGCCCTCCTGGCGCTGCGGGTGGGACGTGCCGTGCCGGTGGCGACCCTGATGGAGGAGCTGTGGGGGGACTCCCCGCCGCGCAGCGCCTCGACCACCCTGCAGACGTACATACTCCATCTGCGGCGGGCCATCGCCAGAGCGCTGCCCGAGGACTGTGCGGCGTCCCCGAAGGACGTCCTGGGTATGTCCTTCGGGGGCTACCGGCTCGCCGCCGTCGTCGAGGAGCACGACCTGAACGCCTTCGAGGACCTGGCCCTGCGCGGCGCCATCGCGCTGGAGGCCGGAGATCCGCCGGTGGCCGCGGACCTGCTGGCCCGGGCCCTGGGCATCTGGCGCGGGCCCGCGCTGGAGGACGTGCCCCGGGGCACGGTCCTGGAGCTGGAGGCCATCGGCATGGAGGAGACCCGGATGCAGGTACTGGAGCAGCGCATCACGGCCGAACTCCGTCTGGGCCGACAGGCGTTGCTCATCCCGGAACTGCGGGTGCTCACCGCCCGCCACCCGCTGAACGAGAACCTCAGCGCCCAGCTCATGACGGCCTTCCACCGGGCGGGCAGCACCTGGCGGGCGCTGGAGGAGTTCCGCAGGCTGCGCCGCAGCGTGGGCGAGGAGCTCGGCATCGAACCGGGCGCCCGGCTCCAGCGGCTGCACCAGTCCATCCTGAACGGGGAGTCGGAGACCGGCGATCCCGGCCGCCCCAGCCCTCTGCTCGCAGGCTGACGACCGTGCGACACCGCTGTCCGGCCGGCCGGTACCGGCCGGCCGGACAGCGGTTCCGTCATGCCTGCGTCCGGTCCGCCACGGTGCGCTCCAGAACGTCGACGTACAGGTTGGGATCGCTGGTGCTCAGTTCCCGCAGGGCCCGCGCGTGCGGGGCGAACTCCGGTTGGGAAACGGCCTGTTGGAAGTGTTCCCGACTCTCCCACTCGGCGATGTTGACGTACGTGCCGGGCTGGTCCGCATGGCGCAGCAGACGGTGCCGCAGAAAGCCGGGCCGGGCGCTGAAGAACCGCGAGGTCTCGTCGAAGACGCGCTCGAACTCCACCGTGGAGCCGTGCACGTCGAAGCGGTTGACAAAGGTGATCACCTGGGGGTTGCCTCCTCCTGGGCGTGGGCGGGATCCGCAGGCGCCATCGTCGCCCCGCCGGCTCGACCGGGGCTCGAAGGCCCAGCCCGTCCCGGCAGGTCAGTCACCCTCCGCCCGCTGCTCCTCGTCGCCGCTGTCGCCGCTGTCGCCGCTGTCGCCGCTCAGGATTCCCCAGGCGTACCCGGCGGCCCGCCGCACCAGTTCGGCGAGCGCCTCGGTGTCGGCCTCGTTGCCGCCCGGTGGCGGACCGAGTCTGCGCACCATCCGGTCCGGGGCGGCGGGCGGCAGCGGGTGCAGTGCCACCCCGGTCAGGTCACCGCCGGCGAAGAAGCCCTCGTCGGCGGAGAGTTCGGCGGGGCCGGCGGGTGTTTCGCCGGACGGTGCGCTGCGTGCCGCACGGAGCCCGGCGAGCATTTCCTCCCGGTTGCGGCCGCGCAGTGCGGGCAGCAGGAAGGGGTTGTCCTCAAGGGCACCGGCGAACGTGTAGTGCACGGCCGCGCCGTGGACGCACGGATCACCGGTGTCGCGGCATCCGCACTGCGACGAGAACTCACCGCGCCGGGGGAACAGTGTGAGCCCCACCTGCCCGAAGGTCTCGTCGATGCTCTCCGGCATCCGGCCCTGGAGCAGACCGGCCGCGTGCTGGAGCTGACCCGCGAGGGCACGCACCGCCGCCTCCCACTCCTCGTCGGTGAACACGGGCAGGTTGAGCGTCACCTGGTAGGTGCGCCCGCCCTGCTCGACCCGCGCGGTCACCTCGCCCGGGCGGACCTGCAACCCCTGCACGGCGCCGTTGCGGGCCAGCGAACGGCCGCGGGGCAGACGGGTGTTGGGGTAGGTGGCGCCGAGCGACTCCAGGGCCCGGATCCAGCGCCTGCTCGACCAGGTAGCGCCGAAGGTCTGCTGTCGCTCGCGGGTGATGGTGCTGCGGCCGGTGGCCGGGCTCATACGGTGTCTCCCGAGTCGGCGAGCCGGACCAGGGCGCGCAGCGCCTCGTCGTCCAGCTCGGTCAGCCAGGTCTCGCCGGTGCCGACGACCGCGTCGGCCAGCGAACGCTTGCTCTGCAGAAGGGCGTCGATGCGCTCCTCGAACGTGTCGGCGGTGACCAGCTTGTGCACCAGCACGGTCTTGGTCTGGCCGATGCGGTGGGCGCGGTCCGTGGCCTGGTCCTCGACGGCGGGGTTCCACCACCTGTCGTAGTGCATCACATGTGAGGCGCGGGTCAGGTTCAGGCCGAAGCCGCCCGCCTTGAGGCTGATGAGCAGCAACGGCGGTGCGTCGTCGTCCTCCTGGAAGGCGTGCACCATCCGGTCCCGCTGCTCCGGTGAGGTCCCGCCGTGCAGGAACGGGACGCGGTCCAGGCCGAGTTGTGCCGACAGATGGCTCGCCAGCAGGTCGCCCATCACCCGGTACTGGGTGAACACCAGCGCCCGCTCGCCCGCCGCCACCACCTCGCCGAGCATGTCGGTGGCCCGCTCCAGCTTGCCGGAGCGCCCGGCGAGCTGCCCCGCGTCGGTGTCCTCCGCTCCGAGGTACTGGGCCGGATGGTTGCAGATCTGCTTGAGGTGGGTGAGCAGCCGCAGGACGTTGCCCCGCCGCTGGATGCCGGTGCCCAACCCCTCCTCGCCCGTGCCGAACGCCTCGTCCACCGCGGCCCGGTACAGCTCCGTCTGCTCCGGGGTCAGGTCGCACGACACCGTGGACTCCAGCTTGGCGGGCAGTTCGTCGACGACCGTGCTCTTCATCCGCCGCAGCATGAACGGCGCGGTGACGGTGCGCAGCCGCTCGGCGGAGCGGGTGTCGCCGTCGCGCTCGATGGGTACGGCGAGCTGCTCCTTGAAGCGGTGGTGCGAGCCGAGCAGGCCCGGGTTGGCGAAGTGCATGATCGACCACAGCTCGGAGAGCCGGTTCTCGACCGGGGTGCCGGTCAGGGCCACCCGGGCCTGCGCCGTCAGCCGGCAGGCGGTGCGTGCGGTCTGTGCCGCCTGGTTCTTGATCTGCTGGGCCTCGTCGAGCACGACCAGATCCCAGTCGACCGAGGTCAGCAGCTCGGCGTCCAGACGCAGCAGCGCGTAACTGGTCACATGGACCGTGCCGGGGGTGAACTCCTCGGGGCGGGTGGCCCGTTGGGGCCCGTGATGCCGTACGACATCGAGGTCCGGGGCGAAACGGGCCGCCTCGCGGGACCAGTTACTGACCACCGAGGTGGGACAGACGACGAGTTGCGGCCGTTCGCGGGGCCGTCCGGCGAGCAGGCCGATGGTCTGGAGGGTCTTGCCGAGGCCCATGTCGTCGGCGAGCAGGGCACCGAAGCCCAGCTCGGTCAGCGACTGGAGCCAGGCGACGCCGCGCTTCTGGTAGTCGCGCAAGTCGGCCTGCACACCGATGAGTCGGGGCTCCTCGTTCGCGATCGCCTCGCGCAGGCGGCCGACCAGCTCGGCGACCGAGCCCTCGGCCAGCGCGGGCACGTCGCCGAACTCCTCCGTACGGTGCCGGCCGCACAGCGCGACGGACAGGGCCTCGGCGGTGGACAGCCGTCCGGTCCGCCCCACCAGGGCGGCCAGTTCGGCCACGCGCTCGCAGTCGACCCGTACCCACGAACCGCGCCAGAGCGCGAACGGTTCCCCGCGCGCGGCCAGTTCGGCCACCTCGTCCGCGGTCACCACCTCGTCGCCCACCACCGCCTCCCAGCGGTAGGTGACGGTACGGTGCCGGGTCCCGGCGGTGTCGCCACGCCTGCCGCCGCGACGGGACCCGACGCGCAGCCGGGGCCCGAGCGAACGGTCGCCGTCGGCCAGTTCCCGCGGGACGATCACCTCGATGCCCGCGTTGCGCAGGTCGTTGCCCGCGTCGCCGAACAGGTCGGCGGCCTCCATGGGGGTGAGCCGCACCTGGGCGGGCCGCGCCTCGCCGAGGCAGACGGCCACGGGCCTGAACCAGCGGGCGGCGACACCGAGCGACGCGGTCAGTGTCTCCTGCGGATGGTCCAGGAGGCGGTCGCCGAGCGGTATCGCCGAGGCCTGGCTGCTCCACACCCGCTGCGCGGGCAGCAACAGCGCCGGTTCGTCCGCGGCCTGCAGATGGAGGGTCAACGGCCAGGGCGCGTCCGGCCCCTCCGGCAGCCCCAGCCGCAGACACAGCCGGCCCACGACGCGCTCACCCGCGGCGGCGGCCGCCCACCGTCCGACGGCATCGACGGACGGAGCACCGGGATGCGCTGTCTCCGCCCGGTCCCCCGTCAGCGCGGCGATCCACGCACCGACGCCACCGGCCTCCGGGGTCCGTGCCGCGGCCGCCGGGGCAGCCGCCCGTACACAGGCGTCGGCGACGGCGTCACCGAAGGCACCCAGCAGTGCCCGCGCCGACCAGACCCGGTCACCGACGGGGCCGTCGGTGACGACGGCTCCGGCGTCGGACGGTCCCGTCAGCCGCAGTGCGTGTGCCGCCCCCGGCAGTGCCTCGGCGAGCGTGTCCAGACGTGGGTCGCCGGCCGGTTCGACACGCCAGTGCGCCAGGGCCCGCGCATCCGGCGCCGGGCGGAGGAAGGGAATCGTGTGCCCGGCGACCACGTGTTCCAGGGCCCAGCGCACGGCCACCGACCAGGCGTGCACCGACCGGCCGAGCCGGGCGTCGTCGTCCCCCGGCACGAGGTGGGCCAGCGTGCGCAGTACCTCGCTCAGCGGCACCAGCAGTGCGGGCACGTCCGCGTCGACCAGCCGGCCGTCGCGAGGCAGGAGTGTGGGCAGCCGGTCGAGGGCCCGTGTGTCGTCCGCCCGGCCGAGCAGGCCCGCCGCCACGGCGTACGCCGCCGGGTCCGCCGTACCCCAGAAGGCCATGCGCCCCTGCCCCGGCACCTCGGCGTCCGGTACGAACGTCGCCTGCAAAAGGCCGGGAAATCCGGGGGTTTCCAATACATCCATCCGGTGGTCCTGTCTTTCGGAATACGAGACGCCGACGGGCCGACGCGCAGTGCACACGGGAATCCAGGATAAACACGCCGGAGTGGTCGACATGACGGAACCGCCGCCGGAATATACATCGGCGGCGGTTCCATGGCCGAAATTATTCGCCGCGTTCCGGCGCCGTGTACCAGCTGCGCGGGTCGACATCGCGCGGAACCCAGGAGGGGGCGCCCTGCTCGGTGTTCACGCTCTTCTCCACGACGACCAGGTTGTGGTGGACGTGCACCGCGCCGATGCTCCGTTCCCAGTGCGCGGCGGGAGAGGGGCCCGCGTCGCCCACCGGGGTTCGTTCCTGGTGGTTGAGCCCGTCGACCAGTGCCTTGACGAACCCCATGGAGGTGGCCGGGTCGTTCAGGTCCCGTTCGTTGCCGCCCCACCCCGGCCAGTACGCGGTCTGGGTGTCCTCGATCACGTACAGACCACCGGGCCGCACGTGTGGAAACAGCGCCCGGAAGGAGGTCAGCACATGGTCGTTGAGGTGGCTGCCGTCGTCGATGACGATGTCGAAGGGGCCCTTCTCCAGGGCCAGGGCCGCCAGATACGAGGCGTCGGACTGGTCACCGAGCAGCGGCTCCAGCCGGGGCTCGGCGATGCCGCGCTTCTCGTGGACGTCCAGGCCCTGCACCGTGCCGCGTGGGAAGTAGTGCTTCCACATACGCAGCGAGGCCCCGCCCTGGTCGGGATCGTCGTAGCCGCCGATACCGATCTCCAGGAGGTTGACGGCCTGGTCCCGCAGCGGCGCGAAGTAGCGGTCGTAGTGGGGCGTGTACCAGTGCCCGCCCCACTTGTCGGACCGGAAGCGCACGGCGAGCTCGTTCAGCGAGCGGTGCGGCCGGGAGAGTGCGCCGACCAGCTGGTACAGGGCCGTCACGGCGGCGGCGCGTTCCGCGTGGTCGGGGTCGGCCGGGTCGAGCACGGGACGGTCGGGCTCGGTGACCAGCAGCTCACGGGTGGCGTCGTGCCGGCCCGGCGTCCCGTAGACGGCGCGCAGGAACTCCACCAGGTCCTGGGTGAGCCGGGCCCGCACCGCCTCGTCCGCTCCCTGCGCCACCTCCCCGGTGCCGCCGCCCAGGGTGATCGTGTACGCCGACTGCTCCTCGCCCAGCCGCAGCCGTACCGCCACCGGGGTCTTCGCCGCGGGCTCGGGGAAGAGGCGGGCCCGGTCGGCGGTCTCACGCAGCAGCGCCTCGGCGCAGCGGGCCACGCCCAGTTCGGCGAGGCCGGCGGCGATGTCCGCGTCGGAGCGTTCCGACAGCCGGATGAGGGTGGTCTCCAGGGCGGTGATGGCGTCCGTCGGCACGGGTGCTCCTTCGTCGTTCGGATGGTCGGCCCCGCCATGGGGCGGCGGCGACGTTAGGGAGGGCGGCTTGAGTACAGCTCGACGACCGAAAAGATCCGGACAATGTGCCCGGCTATTTCGCGGGGTGACCCGGAGCAGGTTTTTACAGAAAGTCAAGCCGGTGCGGGTTATCCATTCCGAGAACAGAATTAATTCCGGCTGTCAAATCCGAACGGTCGCGAAGCCTTGTGAAGTGAACGGGAAATTGGTGTACGGGCATCGGCCCTGCCGGGAATCCAGGCGCGCTCAAGTGTCCCCGGCGAGTCTGGACGGGTTTCCGGACCACCGGCGAAGAGGGACCCGATGCGCGTTCTGATCACCGTGCCGCCACTCGATGCCCACTTCAACGGCTGCGTGCCGCTGGCCTGGGCCCTGCGGACCGCGGGCCACGAGGTGCGGGTGGCCGCACAACCACCCCTGATCGGCGGCGTCACCGCCGCGGGGCTCACCGCCGTGCCGGTGGGCGACGACCCCGGCCTCGCTCGCGTCATGGCCCGGCAGGGGCCGCTGATCTACGCCCACCACGAGGGCCGGGACCTGCGCCGGGACGCCACCGGACCTGACGGCCTGGAGTTCCTGCGCACCAGCAGCGCGCTGCTCACCGACGCCTTCTACTCCCGCGTCGGCAGCGACCGCACCGTCGACGACCTCGTCGCGCTGTGCCGCACCTGGCGTCCGGACCTCGTCGTCTGGGAGACGTTCACCTTCGCCGGGGCCGTCGCCGCGCATGTGACCGGCGTACCCCACGCCCGGCTGCTGTGGGGGCCCGACCTCTTCGCACTCATGCGGGACGCGCTCCTCGACCACCTCCGGCACGCGGGGACGGATCCCGGCAGCACGCCCGGGGCCGATCCACTGCGGGACTGGCTGACCCGCCAACTCGGCCGCCACGGACGGGACTTCACCGAGAAGGTGGCCCGAGGACTGTGGCGCATCGAGCAGATGCCGCCCGAACTGCGGCTGGCCCCCGGGCAGCACACCGTCCCCCTGCGCCACGTGCCGTACAACGGGCCGGTTCCCGCCGTGGTCCCGCCGTGGCTGCGACAGGATCCCGAGCGGCCCCGGGTCTGTCTGACCAAGGGGCTGAGCGTACGCACCATCGACTCGCCCGACGGACGGGCGGTGACCGTGGGCGACTTCTTCGAGGCGGTCGCCGATCTCGACGCGGAAGTGGTCGCCATCCTCGACGCGGCCGACCGGGAGCAGCTCACCTCGGTGCCCCCCAACACCCGGGTGGTCGACTTCACGCCGCTGGACGTGCTGCTGCCCACCTGCGCGGCGATCGTGCACCACGGCGGCGCCGGCACCTGGTCGACCGCCGCGGTCCACGGAGTACCCCAGCTGATGCTGGCCTCCATGTGGGACAACGTCTACCGCGCCGTGCGCACCGAGGAGTTGGGCGCGGGCCTGTTCCTGCCACCCGCCCGGCTGACCCCCACGGCACTGCGCGACGCGCTGGAGCAGTTGCTGACGAAGCCCGCCCACGTCGACGGCGCCGAGCGGCTCCGGCACGCGATGGCCGCCCAGCCGAGCCCGGCCGCCGTCGTCCCCGAACTGGAGCGGCTCGCCGCGCGACCGGCCGGCTAGCCCGTACCGCACTCAGGAGGAGAGACACCGTCATGGCACTGTTCGCCGTTCTGGCCACACAGGCTCCGCGAGGCATCGACGGAGACGAGTTCCGCGCCCGGCTCCCCCGGGGATTCGCCTACACCAAGTCCTTGGTGGACAAGGGCGTGATCAAGCACAACTGGGTCCGTGTCGGCGCGGCGGGCGGCCTGCTCGTCTACGAGGTCGAGTCGCACGAGGAACTTCTCGGCCACCTCTACGACAACCCGTTGAGCCCCCACCTCACCTTCGAGGTGATCCCGCTCGCCGAACCCGGCGCCTTCCACTCCACCCGCTACACCGACTGAACGCACCGGTGGTGGGGCGAAATCACGCTCCCGCCCCACCACCCGCGTCAGGCCCCCTGCTCCCGCGCCGGCTCCACCGACAGGGCGTGCCGGAAGATCCCCTTCGGGTCCCAGCGGGCCTTCCCGCGCTGCAACCGCGGGTAGTTGTCCTTGTAGCAGAGCGTGTACCAGGGCACCCCGGAGGTGTTCCACTCCGGGTCGGCGAGGTCGGTGTCCGGGTAGTTGACGTACGTGCCGTCACTCGCCCCGTCCGGCACGGGCACCCCGCCACTGTGGGCATACACCTCCCGGTACAGACACCGGATCCAGTCCAGGTGCCGGGCGTCCTCGTCCGCCTCCCGCCACAGCGTCACGAACAGCGCCTTCAGTACGGCGCTCCGCTGGGCCGTGGCGGTGGCGTCCGGCGCCACGGCACGGACCGCGCCGCCGTAGGACATGAACAGCACGCCGGCGCCCGGGTTCGCGTACCCCTCACCGGTCAGGCCCTCGTACAGGGCGGCCAACTGCCGGTCCGTGTACCCCTTGAGCAGATACGCGGCCTTGCCCTTGGAGCGCATGCCGGTGACGGTGTCGGGCAGCGTCGGATGGAGCGTCGTCTCCAGCCACGGCCGGAAGCGCACCGTGTGCGCGGGGCGCAGCCCCACCCCCTCGTCGAGCGCGTCCACGTACGCCTGCAGCAGGCCCCGCGCGTCCGGGACCGTGGCGTCCATCTGCGTGCTCATCAGCAGCACCCCGGAGGCGCGGTGCATCACGCCGAGCACACTGAACAGGGAGGCGTACGGCGAGTCGGGCGCGCTGTTGCGCTCGTGCCACTCGGCGTGGTTGCGCATCAGCCGGCTGAACCGCTCCTCGCTCATGTCCTGCCACGACCAGGTCACCAGGCTGTCCAGGACCGCCGCCGGAGGCCGCGGCAGCAGACCGGAGGGGTCGGTGCCGGACGCGTCGGCGGTCCGCAGCCAGTACCGGGTGACCACGCCGAACGTGCCGCCGCCACCGCCCGTGTGCGCCCACCACAGATCGCCGAGCTCCCCCTCGTCGTCCCGGGTCGCCACCACCAGCCGGGCCCTCCCCGACGCGTCGACCACGACGACCTCGACCGCCTGGAGAAAGTCGACCACGCATCCGTACCGGCGGGTCAGCATGCCGTACCCGCCACCGACGAAGTGTCCGCCCGCGGCGACGGTGGGGGACGCACCGCCGGGCACGGTCACCCCCCACCCCTTGTAGAGGGTGCGGTAGACGTCGCCCAGCCGGGCCCCCGGTTCCACCGCGAAGGCGCCCATGCCGGGGTCGTAGTACACCTGGTTCAGTTCGGACAGGTCGATCAGGAAGGCGGTGTCCGGACCGTCCACCAGGTCGTCGAGACAGTGCCCGCCGCTGCGCACCGCGAGCCGCAGCCCCGCGTCGACGGCGTCCTGCACCGCCGCCACGGTCTGCTCGGCCGTGCCGACGACACGTATCTCCTGCGGGCTGCCGGCGAACCGGTGGTTGACCCCTCTGATCAGATCCTCGTACCGGGCATCCTCCGGGGTGACCCGCACCGGCCCCACCGGCGGGCAGCGGCGTGCGCCGTCGGCCATCTCACACCCTCTTCGCGCTCTGCGGCCCTGCGGGCCGGTCGGCTGTTGCCCGGCCACCCCACAGGGTCCGCCTCGAACCCGGCTGGAACCCGGCAGGAGTGCCGCCGCGTCGAGCGGGGTTCGAGCGGCCGCCCGTACGGTCCGGCGGTGTGACCGACAACACCGCAGAGACCACAGGATCCCCACCCACGGGCGTCCCCGCGACGTCCCCGGAGGGCAGGGCCGTCGTCGTCACCGGCGGCGGCACCGGCATCGGGCGCGCCGTCGCCCACCGGTTCGCGGAAGAGGGCGCACGGGTCCTCGTCGTGGGCCGCACCCCCGGCACCCTGCGCGAGACCGCCCGCGAGCACCCCCGGATCAGAACGCTCGCCACGGACATCACCGCACCCGACGGACCGGACACGGTCGTCGAGACGGCGCTGGAGCACTTCGGCCGGCTCGACGTGCTGGTGAACAACGCCGCCCTCGGCATCGGCGGGACCCTGGACACCCTCGACCCCGCCGGTCTCGACGCCCAGCTCGCCACCAATCTGCGCGCCCCGATGCTGCTGACCCGCCGCGCGCTCACCGCCCTGGAGAAGAGCTCCGGCACGATCGTGAACCTCAGCACCGCGGGCTCCCTCGGCCGCCGGGCCTGGCCCGGGATGTCGGTCTACGGCGCCACCAAGACCGCCCTGGACTTCCTGACCAGGACCTGGGCGGTGGAACTCGCGCCCCGCGGAATCCGGGTGGTGGCCGTGGCACCGGGCGTCATCGACACCGGCATGGCCACACGCAACGGCGCGAGCGCGGAGCAGTACGCGGCGTTCCTCGACGACATCCGTTCCCGCATCCCCTCCGGCCGCGTCGGCAGCCCCGAGGAGATCGCCTGGTGGGTGGCCCGGCTCACCGACCCGCTCGCGGGATACGCCAACGGCACCGTGTTCGCCGTGGACGGCGCCCTGTCCGTGCAGTGATTCCCGGAAGGAGACCACGTCCGATGCGAGCACCGCGGCAGTCGGCGACCGAGAAAGGGATCCCGTGAAGGCACTGGTACTCGCCGGGGGCGTCGACTCCCTCCGGCCTCTCCCCCACACCTCCGCGGAGATCCCCGCCGCGGCCGGCGACGGCAGCCGGTCCGGACCGCGCGTGACCCACGTCCCCCGGAAGCGCCCCCTCGGCCTCGGGGACGACTTCGTGCTCGGCGGCATCGACCGGCTCGCGGCCGAACTCGGCCCCGACGGCCGGGTCATGAGGCCACGGCACCGTCTCCGGCACGACGACCCGGTACGGCCTGGCCCGCGAGACGTTCCACCTGCTGGGCGCCGACCCGCACCGGATCCGCCCGACCACCACCGACGCACCGGCCCACCCCGCGCCCCGGCGAGCCCGAGCACCGCTTGACCCCTGTTCGAGCCGCGGTCCCTACGGTCGCACGCATCCGCCGAGCCGCGGACGCGGCGTGCACCCCTCCCGCACACCGCGCAGCCGACACCCCGCACCCACCCGAACCGAGGAGAAGGTAACCGACCCATGACTCCGGACAGTCTTGTCGAGCGGCTCGTCCTGACCGGCACCGCACCCGACTCCGAGATCATCCTCCTCGTGAAGGAAGCGGGGCTCCAGCGGCTGGCCGGCGTCCTCGTGGACGAGGTGCTGTTCCGCTGTGAGGATCCGGTCAACACCACAGCCGTCGACGTCGCGTTGGAGGTGACCCACGGGGACGAACTGCGCCGCACGGTGCTGCGCATGGTGCGGGGCGAGCCGATCCGGGTGCTCGACGCCGACGATCCGTCGGTGCTGATCCGACGGCACTTCCGCTTCGCCCTCCCGGACCTGGTCCGCAGGCTGTACGGCCCCGCGCAGCCGCCCCACAGCCGCGACTTCACCGACGTCTTCCTCCCCGAACGACCGGCCGACCTCTCCGAGTTGCCGCAGATCCTGCAGGCCACGCACCAGGCGGGCGGCACGCTGCTGTCCGGATGCACGACCGGGGGCCCCGGCCTCGGCGCGCTGTCGGTGGCGTACGGCTCCGACAAATGGGCCAGTTTCCACTGGTACACCCAGCACTACGAGCACCACTTCGCCCGCTACCGGGACCGGCCCGTGCGGGTGCTGGAGATCGGCATCGGCGGTTACGCGGGCGACCTGGGCGGTCCCTCGCTGAAGATGTGGAAGCGGTACTTCCATCGCGGCCTGGTGTACGGGCTCGACCTGTTCGACAAGTCCGCGCTCGACCAGCCCCGGCTCACCGCGCTCACCGGCGACCAGGGCGACCCGGACACACTGCGCGAACTCGCCGAGAAACACGGCCCGTTCGACATCATCATCGACGACGGCAGCCACGAGAACGAGCACGTACGGATCTCCTTCGACGCGCTGTTCCCCTACGTCCGCCCCGGCGGCCTCTACGTCATCGAGGATCTGCAGACCGCCTACTGGCCCCGGTTCGGCGGCACCGCGGGCGCCGAGACCGCGCCCGACACCTCGATCGGCCTGCTGAAGCGGCTCCTGGACGACCTGCACTACGCGGAGTTCGACCCCAAGCCCGAGGGAGCGCGGACGGTCACCCAGGCACAGGTGATCGCCGTTCACACGTACCACAACATCGCCTTCGTGGAGAAGGGAGTCAACGGCGAGAGCAGCATCCCGGCCTGGATGGACGACGAGGCGTGGAAGGCGCTCGGCGCCATCACGCCGGAGGAGGGCCGCGAGCTGGGACGGTCGCGATGACACCGACCACGGGAGCCGCGGCCGACATCACCGCCCTGCTCGGCCTGCTGCGCGAATACCTCTCCCCGACACCGCCCCAACTGAGCCTGCCCCCCGGCGCGTTCGCCACCACCGAGCTGTACGAACTGGAGCGGGAGAAGATCTTCCGGCAGGGCTGGATCCTGGTCGCCCACACGGACCAACTGGCCGCACCGGGCGACTATCTGGCCCTCGACATCGCGGGCGAACAGGTCCTGGTCACCCGCGGCCGCGACGACCTGCTGCACGCGGTGTCCCCGGTCTGCCGACACCGCCTCATGCCGCTGGTCGAGCCGGGCGAGGGCCACACCCAGGACCTGACCTGCCCGTACCACCTGTGGCGCTACGACCTCGACGGCCGGCTCATCGCCGCGACCCATATGCGCGGCAACACCGCCTTCGACCCCACCTCCTGCCGACTGCCCGGCTTCGCGGTCGAGGAGTGGCACGGTTTCGTCTTCGTGAGCCTGGCCGCCGACCCCGAACCGCTCGCGCCGCACCTCTCGGTCGTCGAGGAGGAGATGACCAACTACCGCCTCGACGACATGGTGCAGGTCTACTCCTGGACCGAGGACTGGCACTGCAACTGGAAGGTGGCGGTCGAGAACACCCACGAGAACTACCACGCCATCGGATTCCACCCCGAGACCGTGCGCCCCCTGATGACCGGTGGCATCGACATGGACGTCCATGTCGACACCCCCCTGGTCACCAGGCTGCTCACCCCGGCGGGACAGCCCATGGAGACCCTGGTCCTGCCGCTGACCCCCGACGAGCGCAAGGTGCTCTACAGCTTCCGCGTCTTCCCGTGCGCGAGTGTCGCCACGTTCGGCGAGACGATCGCCTGGCTCAGCTTCATCCCGGTGTCCGCGGACCGCACCGTTGTACGCGGTGGCGCCGTCATGCCGCGCCAACTCGTCGAACAGGCGGGGGCCGAGAACATTCGGCCGCCGCTGGCGGAGTTCACGGAGCGGGTCAACGAGGAGGACCGGCGGGGACTGGAAGCGGTGCAGCGTGCCGTGGGGTCCCGTTACGCGGCGCGCGGCCACCTCAGCCCCAAGGAGCCCGGGGTGCTCGCCTTCTACCGCTCGCTCGCTCACGCGCTGACCCGCTGAGCACCCGTGGCCCGTCGGGTGGGGAGCCCCACCCGACGGGCCACGGTGCGCCGCGCCCACGCCCTGCTCATGGTCGATGCCGCGGCTCCTCCGCCGGTGCCGTCCCGGCCTCGCGCACGCCGGTCAGGGTGAGTTCGAGGATGCGCCCCACCAACGCCGCATGGCTCAGCAGGGCCGGTGGCGCGACAGCCGCCTCCGGGCAGGCGTGGTGTTCGGAACCGTGCACGGAGAACCGCCGGAACTTCAGGTCCCTCGTCATCAGTCACCCCCGTCGTCCGCGTACCAGGAAGGTCCCGGCCCGGATCCCCCAGACTTCCGCAGCGTCCTACACACGGACTGGACCCACGGTCGACGCCCGAAGGACACCGACGCCTCCTACACGGCCCCGCCCCGGCATGGCGACGACGCGGGCGCGCGGCAACGCGGACACGAACGGTGCGACGTCCTCGTTCAAGGCCCCCACCAGCGGGGTGACGGGCCCGTCGAGAGCGCCGAACGCCCGCAGATCGACGGCATGCTCGTCGAGACCCGTCAGCTCCCGGGCCGGCGGTGCGGCCGGCGGCCGGAGGATCTCCCCTACGGCGCTGCGGCGCGGTCGCGCCACGTACTCCTCGGAGAATCCCGACACGTCCAGGTTTACGATCTCCAGGGCTCGATCCAAGTCGTCGGCCTCGGCGGCCTCCCGCAGCGCGCCCAGCGCCCCACGGCCGAAGGGCCCTACGACCGGTTCGCAGAGCGTGAGCGAACGGACGGTCCCATGCGCCGCGCCGCCACCTCCGGCCGAACAGGTCCACCCCCTGCTCCGCGCCCTCGGGGGCGACGACCTCGGCAAGAACGCGGTCCAGGTCGTCGATCCCGGTGCGCATCTAGTAGTCCGGGCCGAGCGCACCGCTGGGCTGCCACCCACGCCGGTTCAGCACGTGGACCGGTCCGGCCACGTCCAGCGCGTCCAGGACTGGCTGCCACGCGGCGGCGTCCGCCACGACCTCGACGGCGGTCTCCTCGACCCCGACGGACGCTGCGGGGAATGCGGTTCGGCCGTGCCGGTCCCGGAGATCCGGATCGAACCCGGCCCCGGCTTCCGGGCGCCGGACCGCGAGGGCGATCCCGTCTCCAGGGCGATCAACACACCGCGACGGCTCCTCGACCCGATCGTGACGGCCCCCGCACCCGGTCGATAGGACAGCCCCGGCACCGGCGGCCGCACGAGACCACGACCGTCCGGTGACAGAACCGTCGCACAGGACGCCACAACGGGATGCCGGGGCGGAATGTCCAACTGGGCGTGAACGGCGGGCGGTTCGGCCCGTCATCTCCGGCATGGCAGTCCACCGCGCCGCACACGCATCCTGGGGGAAACGTTGAACAGCACTGCACGCACGCTGCGTTCGTCCGTGACGGTCGCGGGGGCCGGCCTGCTGCTGGCCGCCACCGGAGCCGTCCTGGCGCCGGCGGCCACGGCCGCGACGACGGACTCGCAGCCGCCCGCCCTGACCGTCTCCACCGCGGCACCGGCGGAGATCGGACTCGCGGGCCAACCCGTCGAGTTCACCACCACGGCGTCCAACGTCGGTACGGACGACACCAGTTCGGCTCGGTTGATCTACCATATCGACGGAGGCGCCGGCCTGCCGCCGAACGCCGTCAGCCTGCAGTACCGGCTCAGCGGAACGGCATGGAAGACCGTGCCGCTGACGCTGACCGGGACGCGGTTCTCCGGCGAACTGCCCGAGTCCTTCGCACTGGCCGCCGCCCAGTCGCGGACCGTACACCTGCGCCTCGGCCTCCCCATGGGCACCCCGCACCACGGCGACAGCAACGGCGGCGCCGACCACCTGAAGCTCAACACCCTGATCTCCTACGGCACTTCGGGCGCCGCCAACGACACAGACGAGGACACCGTCAAGGTCGACGGACTCACCGCCGGCCTGTCCGGCGTCCCCACCACCGCCACCGCGGGCGGACCCGGGGTGACCTTCGGCGCCACGGTGTCCAACCCCACGTCCTCGGCGTACGAGAACGTGACGGGCGTACTGTTCACCAGCCGCTACGCCACCGTGCAGGTGCTGCGCTCCGGAACCTGGACGACACTCAAGCCGATCACCGCCCCCGCCGAACCGGACGTCTACGGCTTCGCCATCACCGGCAAGGACTCCGCCCTGGCGGCACACAGCGACACGACCGCCAAGTTCCGCGTGACCTACCTCAAGAACACGCCGGCCGGAAAGACCACCGTGCACCCCTGCGCGTTCGTCAACGCGGGATCGACGCCGTTCACCGGCACCACGTTCTGCGGAGCATCGGCGTCGATCACGGTGAAGGCGGCCAACACCGGCACCACGACCCCGACCACCTCGGCCACGCCTTCCACCTCGGCAACCCCCACCGCGTCGGCCACGCCCTCCACATCGCCTACGGCAACCACCTCCCCGTCCACCACGACATCCTCCGGAACGATCTCCGGAACAACCTCCGGGTCGACCACGCAACTGGCCAAGACCGGGAACAGCGGCATCTCGGCGACCACCATGACCGCCTCGGCCCTCATCACGGCCGGAGCGGGCACGCTGGGCTTCATCGCCCTGCGCCGCCGCCGCACCCGGGCCTGACACCGGGGCCCTGGCCGCACTCACCGCAACGGCCTGCCGTCGGTGCGTCGGCCAGGGCCCCGGTCAGCCTCCGAACCCTGCCCCCGACTCTGCCCCTACGGACTCCCCGCCCCCACCCACCCATCAGGTAAGAGGGAAGAGCACCCGCAACAGGCAAGGGCACCCGCCGACCAAAGGGGAACCGCACATGCGCGTCCAGGGAGAGAACCGCCCGAACGGTGACCGCACCGGCGGACGCCCCGCGTCTGGCACAGCGGCCCGCCCCGCCGCCGCCCTGCCCCCGCTCACCGCGCTCCAACAGTCCGCCGGAAACGCCGCGGTGACCCGCGCGATCCAGCGGGCCCGGGACGAGCAGCACACAGAAGAGCAGCACAGCGGGCCCGAGGCACGTGCCGCCGAGGGAGCCGTCCCCGTGCAGCGCCGGGCATCCGTGGTCGACGCCGTCGGCTCCCCGGGACGCCCGCTGGAACCCCGCATCCTTCAACGGGCCGAGCAGGCCTACGCCATGGACTTCGGCCACGTGCGCGTGCACGACAACCCCGTCGCCCAGCGTTCCGCCGAGGAACTCGGCGCCCTGGCCTACACCACCGGTTCGCACATCGTGCTCGGCGACAACCGCGTCGAGGACGAGGTGATGTACGAAGAGGTCGACCACGTACGCCAGCAGGCCCTGGGGCCCGTGCCCGGTACCGACAACGGCCAGGGTGAGAAGGTCTCCCACCCGGACGACCCGTTCGAGCGGAGCGCCGGCGCCAACGGCCGGAAGCTGGCCCGGGGTGCGGACCCCGAACTGTCGCTGCCCGGCGCCGACTTACCCGGTGGGGCGGTGCAGCGCAGCGTGGACGTCTCCGTCCAGCGGGCGGACCGGCCCGGACCGTCCACCACGCCTCCGGCCCCGACCACGACTCCGCCCCCGGCCTCGCCCTCACCCCCGATCGCGGCCTCGCCCCCGGCCATCGCCCGGCTCGCGCGACTGCTCGTCGGCGGTGAAGGGGAAATCCGGAACAAGGACGTGCGGGCGGTCATCCACCGGCGGGTGCGCGGTGGCCCGAGCTTCACGGACCAGGAGCTCGAAGCGATCAGGGCCGTGGAGTCCGAGGACCCCAAGTGGCTGAAGACCGTGGGGATCTGCACCACGCCGGAAGCCGAGGACTACATCGAGGCGGGCGATTTCCACAACTGGCTCCAGCAGCCCGAGGGCAAGCGTCTCCTCGTGGCCACCCTGCGCTGGCACCAGGACGTCGAGGACCGCGGCCAGGGGAAGTCGCCGGACAAGCCCACCCGCTCGGACTACCAGCTCGGCCGTCACATGGCCATGCACGCCGAGGGGACCCCGCAGTCCGAGAAGGACCAGCTCACGGGGGAACGGAACGACCAGATCTTCGAGACCTTCGTGAAGACCATGCTCCCGCCCGGTATCAGCGACGACGTACAGGACGCCGGCAAGCACCGGGAGCGGGTCGAGCGCGGCACCGAGGTGCTGACCAAGATCTTCCTGATCCTGAAGGAGGGGCTGCAGGTCTTCAACCCGGAGACCAGCATGCACGAGGACTTCAAGGACGACGTCGCCCACGCGCTGGCCTACGGCGGACGCGTCAACATCCGTATCCCCCAACTGGCCGACGGCCAGCACGGATACGAGCTGCCCCAGTGGCTCCACATCACCAAGGAGAACCGGAAGCCCTGGGAGCTCAGGTCGGCGCCCGAGAAGCCGGTGTACCGGCGCGGGTTCGGCACACATCACCTGGAGATCGGCGACAACCAGGCGGACGGAACACGCGGCAGTTTCGTGGAGAAGGGCGAGATCGGGGCCACCGTGCAGAACTGGTTCGATCCCCACAGCCACCTCTACGGCCTTCCCGTGGCCACCGGAGGCTTGGGCAACACCGACTACCACGGCGACACCATCCTCCCGAACGAGTCGTACGGGCACATGTTCATGGGGTACAAGCCCCCGACCGACAAGCGCGACGGGGGACTTCAGGTCGGTCTGGAGACCGCCGGGCCCGGCGGCAGGACCCCCGACGGCTACCAGCACGGCATCACGAGCAGCGAGAAGAACAACAACCCCGTGAGCCAGTTCGGCGGGCACAAGGACGACAAGCTCGGTGCCAATGCCCCTCTCAGTGCTAGCCAACGGCACGTGGACCTGGAGCAGTTCGGCGACTGGGTGAAGAAGCTGAAGGAGCTGGAGAAGGTCTGGAAGGCCGAACTGGCCGGGGCGAAGACGGATGAGGAACGCGCCGCCCTGTACCGGGACTTGATCGGCAAGCGCAGTAACGCCGGTTCGTGAGCGGGTAGTTCGTCGGCTGTGGTCGTCACCCGCCCGGAGAAGATGCCGGGGCGGGTGACAGCCCATCCGGAAGAAGGACGGGGGACGGGGGACGGGCCGAGGGCTACTTGCAGGCCGCGCCGTTGAGCGTGAACCCGTACGGCGCCGAGTTCTTGCTGTTGTCCCACGTCCCGAGGAAGCCGAAGGTGAAGCTGCCGTCCGCGGCGACGTTCTTGTTGTAGTCGGCGGCGGTGGCGGTGACCCGGGAGCCGTCCTGGGCGACGCTCGCGTCCCACATCTGGGTGACCTGCTGGCCGTCGCGGTAGGACCAGGCGACGCGCCAGGTGTCGAGGGCCTTGGTGGTGGTGACGGTGATGGCCGCCTGGAAGCCGTCGGGCCACTGGTTGACGAGGTCGTACGTGACGTCGCAGCTCGCCGGCGTGGTCGTACCCGAACCCGATCCGGAACCTGGCCCGGAGCCCGAACTCCTCGTCGGGTTCGGCGAGTTGCCCGCCGTGGCCGAGGCGGTGCCCTGGGGTTCCGTGTCGGGGTTCCTGTCCCCGGAGTCGGTCGCCGAGCCGCTCGCCGTGGGCCGGGTGGACGGCGAGGCCGTGCCCGACGGGTGGTTGCCGACGGACGACAGGGTGGGGGCGGGATCGCCCACCGGCTGGCTGTCGGCGTCGTCGCTGGCCGCGTTGTCGTGCCCGGAGCCGCCCATCGGCATCATCGACACCCCGAGCGCCACCAGCGACAGCAGGACGGCCGCGGCGAGCAGACTGTTGCGTACGAGGCGCGCCTTGCTCGCGCCCTCCTTCGGCTCCCCGGCCTCCAGTTCGGCCACGGGACGCCCCGCGCCCAGCCGCACCTCGGCGGCCCGGCGGCGGCGCTCCAGATAGGCGAGCCCGCCCCAGCCGATCACCCCGCCCGCGAGGGCCGCGGGCAGTCCGCCGCCCGCGAGGCGCAGACAGGCGGCCGCTTCCGCGCACTGCACGCAGGTGGCGAGGTGCCGGGAGAGGTCCTCGGGGGTGTCGGCGGACGGTGAACGGGTCACCGCGTCCAGCAGCCGGGCGTAGCTGCGGCACTCCGCGTCCATCGGTGTGTCGAGGTGGTTGCGGTGGCAGCGGTCCCTGAACAGGGCCCGTACCTGAGCGAGTTCACTGGAGACGACGGCGGGGTCGAGGCTGAGCCGGCGGGCCACGACGGTCAGCGGCAGCGCCTCGACCTCGGCCAGCCACAGCAGCGCCGCGTCCGCCTCCTGCAGGTCCCGCAGACCGCGCAGCGCGATCGGGCGCTGCAACGGCATGCCGTGATACCGGGCCGCCTTCTCCGAGTTGAGCCACAGCCGCAGGTCCGGGTCGAGCCGGTGCCCCCGCCCGGCGAGCTCCCAGGTGGCCGCCGTGGTCCGTACGGCGGTCAGCAGCAGCGGTATCACCGGCAGCACCCGGCGGGCCGGACCGCGCATCGGACCGGACCCGGCGGAGCGGGCCTCCTGGATGCCAAGCGCGAAGGCCTCGCTGGCCAGTTCGGTGGCCGAGGCGGCTCCGGACGTGCACAGGTCGGCGTAGGACAGCACGGCGTCCCAGCTCTCGGTGAACAGCGCTGCCTCAGCGGCGTCCTGAGGAGTCGGCAGGTCGGGCATGGGTCTCCTGCATCCACGAATGACGGCCAACTAGCTCTGACAGTAAGCAAGTTGGAGGGGGGCTGCCTCGTGACAGGGCCAGAGCCTTTCACGCATCCCACACAACTGACAAGCCACGTATTCAATTACGGTGACTGTCAGTCGCCTCTATGCAGTTGTACGTGTCCGAGCCTCTCCCGGCTCACCTGTCACAGGAGTTGGCCACACCGTTACCTTACAAAGGCGCGGGCTCCTCGGCGTGCTCGGCGGGGAGACTGTCCATGAAGGAGCTGACGGAGAAGACCGCGCGGCCGGGGCCCGGCTCGCCGTATCCGGGCGGGGACTTGAGGCCGAAGTCCTCCATCGTCGCACGATAGGCCTCCAGCAGCCGGATGTGGTACTCCAGCGGAGCGCCCTGCGGATTGGCCTTGCCCAGCGGGGTGGTGGGCTCGGGGCACCAGGTGGTGAAGCGGGGCGTGATGCCCTGCGACATGAAGAAGCGCAGGCCCTCGGTCGTCGACGCGATCGCCTCGTCGACCGTCTTGAAGCCGAACGGCTCCGCCATCTCCACGCCGGCCACGAAGTTGGGGATCACGTTGCGCGCGCCGAAGATCTCCGCGGAGTCGAGGATGCGCTTGTGCCACTCGGCGCGGCCGACGTAGCGCTCCTTGCCCGGGCAGTGCAGCTTGAACAGATACTCGTCCCACACCTCGTAGTTGGGGTGGTAGATCTGCACGCCGTAGTCCTTGAACCGCTGCACGTCGTCCTTGGGCAGCGCCTGCGCGACGACCTTGCCGATCCAGCGGCCCGGGAAGCGCTCCTCGATGGCCTTGGCGTAGTGGCCGTAGAAGTCGGCCTCGTCGCGCCCGGCGACGGTCTTGGTGATCGCGCCGCCGGTGAGCGTGTAGGCGGTGGACACCTTCGCGGTGTCGTACCGGTCGATGATCTCCAGCGCTTCGAGGACCTCTTCCACGTCCTTGACGCCCGTGTACGGCCGCCCGGCGGCCTTGTGCTGGCGCCAGTTGTGGTTGATGTCGCAGTACTGGCACTCCTCCTTGGCGCCGAAGTACTGGCAGACACGGAAGACGGTCAGGTAGATCAGGTAGCCCCACTGGATGGTCGGGGCCACCTCCATGACGGACTTCCCGTTGGTGAGCTTGTGCCGGTAGTACTCCGGCATCGGCGGCACACCGACGTCCGCGATCCGCTTCCCGTCGAGGTACAGCCCGAGGACCCCGTCCTCGTCCGAGGCCACGCGGTACGGCGAGGTCGGGTTCACCCGCACGGAGACGACGGTCCGTCGCAGGTCGTACGGGCCACCCGTGAGGATGATCTCCTCCGGCGGGCGGCGCAGCGCGGCCTCGCCCAGCTCCGGCAGGGTGCCGTGGTCGAAGGAGAAGATGAAGTACGACTTCGGCTTCACCTCACCGCCCTCGTTGTCGCTGAGCGCGGACGGGTCGAAGGCGACTCCCCCGCGCAGCAGGTCCTCCTTGAAGACGGCCTCCCGCGGCACATGCGGAAAGCGCTCCATCAGATCCTCGACCAGCGCGGTGCGGCTGCCCATCCCGTATCTCCTCCCGGCTCAGGCGCCCTGCTCAGGCGTACGACTCCTCACGGTATGCCTCCGGCGGTTGGGCGGGGGGAGCGGGGGGTCGGTGTGGTGCGGTTCGGGTGGGTTTGGGTGGGCGGACGGGACGGGGGTGGGGGTGCGGGTTGTTTGTGGGGTGCGGGTGCGTTGTGGCTAGGTGCGCAGTTCCCCGCGCCCCTAAGGGGATGGGGGTGGGCGGGGTTGTGGGAGGCCGGGCCGGGGGCGGGAGCGGCGATCGGCGCGCAGCGGGTCAGTCGGGCTGGGGCGAGGGCCCGTCACATCGGGGCGGGCCAGGCCGGCCGGCAATACGTCCCTGGCGGTATCGCCCCGCAGCGGCGCGGGAGCGCCACAGGCCCGGGAGGGACACAGGCACAGGCAGAGATCGTTGCCGGGTCAGGCCTGATCGGTTCCCTCGCGGTGTGCGATGTGGTCCGGTACCGGGATGCCCGGGGGCAGCGCGGGGTCCGGGACGGGCGTGCCCCAAGTCGAGGTCAGTGGCAGGGTTCCCGCCCATACGGCCAGGTCCGCGTCCGGGCCGTCTCCGTCGTCGGGGCCGCCGGTACGGATCTTGACCGACGCCTCCTCCAAGGAGAGGGCGAGGAGGGTGGTGGCCGCAAGTTCCTTGCGGTTCGGCTGCCTGGCGTACGACCACTGGCCTGGCGTCGCGTGTTCGGTGAGGCGGCGCAGACCGGCCAGCTTCTCCTCCGGGTCGGTGACCTTGCGGGGCACCCCGTGGATCATCGCGCTGCGGTAGTTCACCCCGTGCTCGAACACCGACCGGGCCAGCACCAGCCCGTCGACATGCGTGACGGTGACGCACACGGGGGCTCCGCCCACGAGGCTACGACTCGCGACGGACCCGTGGACGTACAACTGCCGCCCGTACCTCCCGTACACCGTGGGGACTACGACCGGCCGCCCCTCGATCACGACCCCGAGGTGACAGACGAAACCGGCGTCGAGGATCGCGTCCAGGTCGGCCCGGTCGAGGCTGCCTTGTTCGGCGAGGCGGCGGTGTCGGGTGAGGTCGGTCTGCGGAAGACGGTCGGTCATACCGCCGCAGACTACCGATGCCGTACATCAATGGCCATACCTCCATCGGATATCGCACCTACGTGGCAACATCTCAACGAAATCCGAAGCATTGACGTGTCTGACATTTCTCGTCAGAATTGTCAGCATGGGCAAGCGGGACGACATCGTCACAGCGGCCGTCGACGTCTTCAGCCGGTACGGGTTCCGGCAGACCTCGATGGAACTCCTCGCGCGGGCCGCGGGTGTGTCCCGGCCCGCGCTGTACCAGCACTTCGCGAACAAGCAGGACGTCTTCGCCGCCGTCGCCGCCCGGGTCACCGACCTCATGACGGCCGCGGCCCACCGCGCCCGCGACGCCGAGGGGACCGCGGCCGACCAGGTCTACGGCGTGCTCGCGGTGAAGCTGGAGACGGCGATCGGTGTCACCGAGGCGCGATTCCGGCAGGAGCTGGTCTCGGAGGCCGCCGCGATGGGGCTGACCTCGGCCGAGGACGGACTGCTCGACGCGCTGGTGGATCTGCTCGCCGACGCTCCCGAACCACGCGAGACCGCCGCACTCCTGCTCGCCGCGACCGTCGGCATCGGCCAGTCCGACGGCACCCCGGAGCTGCTCCGCGGCCGGCTGCGCCGACTCGTCGACCTCGTCATGAACGGCCTCGGCAGCGGGCCGGTACGAGAGAACACCCCACCGCCTCAAAGGAGTTGAGCACCATGATCGGTACGCTCGTCCTCGGTCTCGCCGCCGGCTTCTGCGCGGGGAACGGCCTCCCGTACTACGTGATGGGCAGCACGGGTGAAGGGATCAGCCCGGGCCCGTTCCGTCCCTCCGCCACCGCCAACGTCCTCTCCGGCTGGGTGCTGATCGTCGCCGCGGCCGTCTGCTGGCACTACACCGATACGCAGGCACATCGGCTGCCGACTTATGCTGCGGCAGCAGCAGGAGTCCTCCTCGTCGGGCTGATCCACGCCCGGCTGTGGCGCACCGACCCCTGGGGCAGGACACGCGAACGCACGCTCCCGGAGGGACGACAGGCATGACGGAGACGGTCACCAATTGGGCCGGCAACATCACCTACGCGGCGAAGGAACTCCACCGCCCGCGCACACTCGACGCCCTCAGGACCCTCGTGGCCGAGAGCGCGCGGGTACGGGTGCTGGGCAGCGGCCACTCCTTCAACGAGATCGCCGAGCCGGGCCCCGACGGCACCCTGCTGTCGATCGCCGTACTGCCGCCCGAGTTCGACGTGGACACGACGGCCCGGACGGTACGGGTGTCGGGCGGCGTCCGGTACGCGGAGCTGGCCCGCCGGGTGGACGCGCACGGGCTCGCGCTGCCCAACATGGCGTCCCTGCCCCACATCTCGGTGGCCGGTTCGGTGGCGACCGGCACACATGGTTCGGGCGTCGGCAACGGCTCGCTCGCGTCGGCCGTCCGCGAGGTAGAGATCGTGACGGCGGACGGTTCCACGGTCACGATCGCGCGCGGCGACGACCGTTTCGACGGTGCCGTGACCTCCCTGGGCGCGCTCGGTGTCGTCACCTCGCTCACCCTCGACCTGGAGCCGGCCTTCGAGGTCGAGCAGCACGTCTTCACCGAACTGCCGCTCGCCGGGCTGGACTTCGAGACGGTGGCGGCATCGGCGTACAGCGTCAGTCTGTTCACCGACTGGCGGGAGCCGGGCTTCCGGCAGGTGTGGCTGAAGCGGCGCACCGACCAGCCGGCGGTCGACTTCCCGTGGGCCGCGCCCGCGACCGAGGCGCTGCACCCGGTGCCGGGGATGCCCGCGGTCAACACCACCGAGCAGCTCGGGGTGGCGGGGCCGTGGCACGAGCGGCTGCCGCACTTCCGGGCGGAGTTCACGCCGAGCAGCGGGGCGGAGCTGCAGTCGGAGTACCTGCTGCCGCGGTCGGCCGCGCTCGACGCGCTGTACGCGGTCGACGGTATCCGGGAGACGGTCGCCGGTGTCCTGCAGACCTGTGAGGTGCGGACGGTCGCCGCCGACGCGCAGTGGCTGAGCCCCTCGTACGGGCGGGACACGGTCGCCCTGCACTTCACCTGGATCGAGGACACGGAGACGGTGCTGCCCGTGGTGCGACGGCTGGAGGAGGCACTGGACGCCTTCGACGCGCGGCCGCACTGGGGCAAGGTGTTCACCACTCCGGCTCAGGTGCTGCGCGGGCGCTATCCGCGTCTCGGCGACTTCGCGGCGCTGGCGCGGGACCTCGACCCGGAAGGCAAGTTCGCCAACTCCTTCGTCCGGGACATCCTCGGCGACTGACCGCGCGACCGGCTGGGCGGCGACTTTGTATGGCCCCTTTCCTAACCCCTTGTCGAACGTCGCCCGCTGCCCATAGCCTTGCGCCGCGCCGGTGCCGTCGTGCCTCGGCATGACGCAAGGGGGAAGGGATGGCGACCGCTCCGGCCAAGCGCACGTCACGCGACATCCGTACCGCGAACCGCTACGAGGTGCTGCGCCAGATCATCGCCGAATCGCCCACCTCCCGGCAGGAGTTGGCCGCCGCGACCGGGCTGAGCCTGGCCACGGTGGCCACGCTCGTCGGTGAGCTGCTCGACCTCCGGATGATCACCGAGGTCGGTTTCGAGGACTCGGCGGGGGGCCGCCCGCGAGGGCTGGTGGCGGTCAACGCGTCGGGGGGCGCGCTGATCGGCGTCGACATCGCGGAGACGTACGTCCATGTCGAACTCTTCGACCTGGCACTGAACGTGCTGGCCCGCGCCGACGAGGACATGCGCCCCGGCGAGAGTCTGCCGGAGCAGGTGGTCAGCCATGTGGCCGCGGCCGTCGGCTCGGTGGTCGCGCAGGCCGGCATCGAGGGCGCGCGCGTGCTGGGCGTCGGGGTGAGCGTGCCGGGGCAGGTGGACCGCGACACCGGTGTCTCGGAGTACGCGCCCAACTGGGACTGGCACGACGTGCCGTTGCTCGACCTGCTGTCCGAAGTGATCGCCTATCCCCTGTACTTGGACAATCCGCTGCGCGCCTGCGCGGTCGCCGAGATGTGGTTCGGGGCGGCGCGCGGGCGCGGGGACGCGGTGGTGGTCAACCTCGGGACCGGGGTCGGCGCGGGGCTCGCGCTCGGCGGGGCGCTCTACCGGGGGGTGAGCAACAGCGCGGGCGAGTGGGGCCATACGACGCTCGTGCTGGACGGGCGGTTGTGCCGCTGCGGCAACCACGGCTGTGTGGAGGCGTACGTCGGCGCGCCCGGAATCATGCTGAACCTACGGGAGTTGAGCCCGCGCAGCCCGCTGCTGCACCCCGACGACCAGACGGCCACCATCGACGCCCTGGCCCGCGCCGTGGACGCGCACGACCCCGTGGCGCTCAAAGTCGTGCGGGAGACGGCCCGTTACATCGGTGCGGGCATCGCCAACCTGGTCAACATCCTCAACCCCGAAGTCGTCGTGCTCAGCAGCTGGGTCGCCCGCAGGCTCGGTGAACCCCTGCTGCACGAGGTGCGCGAGGCCGTCCAACGGCACGCGCTCAGGCGGCCGTTCGCCGCCACCCGGATCGTCCTCTCCCCCATCCTCACCGACCCGGCGTGCCTGGGCGCGGCGACGTTCGCGCTGGAAGGGGCACTTCAGTCGGTCGGGCAGAGGGCAAGTAAACGCGCCACCCCCGCAAGGAGCCGTACCGCACCACCTTCATGACGACGGAAGGGATGCACGTGACTCACCCCCACCCCAGGAGAACGATCCTCGCGACAGCGGCAGCCGCGCTGGCTGTCACCGGGGCCCTGCTCTCCGCGCCGCCCGCGAACGCCGACGGCGTCGCACCGGCCGAAGTCTCCCCCCACGCGGCCCAGACCATCGACAACATCGGCGCGTCCGGCGCCTGGTGGGTCAACGACCTGCAGCACTTCACGCCCGAGGTCCAGGCCCGGGTGGCCCAACTCCTGTTCTCCGCGAAGGGGTTGGATCTCACCTCGTACCGCTACAACATCGGCGGTGGCGGCACCGCGGTCAGCACCCCGGCCCGCGCCGCGCAGGACTTCCTCAACGCCGACGGCAGCTACGACTGGAGCAAGGACAAGGGCGGTCGGACGTTCCTCAAGTACGCCGCGAAGTACGGCGTCCAGGATCTGATCGGCTTCGTCAACAGCGCGCCCGCGCAGTGGACGACCAACGGGCAGAGCTGCGGCGGGCAGTTGAAGCCGGAGAACGAGAGCGACTACGCGAAGTACGTCGCCGACGTGACCGCCCACTTCGCGAAGCAGGGCGCGAAGTTCGACTACATCAGCCCCTTCAACGAGCCGAACAACGACTTCGGCGACTGCGGCCAGGAGGGCATGCAGGTCACCGTCGCCCAACGCGACGACATCGTGCGGGCGTTGGGAGCCGAGCAGAAGGCCCAGCACCAGAAGACGTCGATCATCGCCGACGAGTCGAGCAGCACGGTCAGCTTCTCCACGGAGGTCCCGCAGTGGATCTCGCAGCCGGACACCGCGCAGTACGTGTCGAAGCTGGCGCACCACACGTACAACAACCCGAACGACGGCCAGTTGGGCAACGTCTACGAGACGGCGAAGACGGTCGGCAAGGACTCCTGGGCCACCGAGATCTGCTGCTTCGGCAAGGGCGGCACGGGCTGGAACCAGGAGTACGACCCGACGATCGACAACGCCCTGCTCATGTCCCGGATCATCTACAAGGACTTCGCGAGCTCGCACGACTCGGCGTTCCAGTGGTGGGTGGCCCTCGCCAGCGGCTACGGCACGGACCCGGCCACGCGCAACGACGTCGGCTGGAACGACGGGCTGATCTACTACGACCCCGACTACGCGACGAACGGCAACCAGACCCTGTACTTCACCAAGCGGTACTACGCGCTCGGCCAGTACAGCAAGTTCGTGACCCCGGGCTCCGTCGCTCACAACGTGACGGGTGCGCCGAGCGGTGTCGAAGTGAGCTCGTACGACCGGGACGGCAAGTGGGTCGTCGTGGTCAACAACCAGAACACGACGGACACTTCGCTGAATCTGCACTTCAACAGCAAGGTTCCGGTGCGGGCGACACAGGCGGTCCGTACCTCGGCCACGGAGAACTGGGCGAAGGTCGCGAAGCCGGACGTGAGCGGCTCCACGGTGTCCACGAGCCTCGCGGCCCGCTCGATCACGACGTACGTCTTCGACCAGAAGGACCGTAAGGGCGGTAACGGCGGTCAGGGACACGGGAGTTCGACCGCCGTCACCGGCGCCCTCCAGGGCAAGCAGTCCGGCAAGTGCCTGACGGCGGATGTCTCGGGGGCTGCGCTCGGCACCTGCACGGGCGGGTCCGAGCAGGCATGGTCGTACGACGCGAAGGGCGGCCTGAAAACTGCCAACGGGTATCTGACGGTGGGGAGTTCGGGGCTGACGACCACCGCCGACTTCACGGGTGATCCCGGCCAGCGATGGCTGCTGAACGGCAACGGACAGATCCTCAGCGAGGCGTCCGGGAAGTGCCTCGACGTGAGCGGGCAGGCGACCGCGGACGGCAGCAAGGTGATCCTCTACAGCTGCAACGGCGGGGCCAACGAGGCCTGGTCAAAGGTGTAACGACCACCTGAGTGCGGGGTGCGGGTCGCCTTCACGGCGGCCCGCGCCTTCGTCACGTCCGGTATTCCGAACACTACACAACGCTTCGAACAGACTTCGTCCAACCCCTTGCCGAAGGCTTAGGCGAAGGTTAACGTCCCGCTCCGCACCTCGATTTGAGCCACCGGCCACCACTCAGCCGTGGAGCCGTGGAGCCGCAGCCGCGCGAGAGACAAGGACGTCACGATGTCGGCAATGAGCAACAGCAACTGGTCCCGCCGATCGATATTCCGGGCGGCCGCGGGGATGGCCGCGGCCGGCACGCTGGCCGCGTGCGGGGGTAACAACGGGCGGGGCGGGGGCTCCGGTTCGGGCAAGCAGCTCGTCCAGTACTTCCACGCGTACGGCGAGGCCGGGACCGAGCAGGCGATCAAGCGGTACGCGAAGGCGTACTCGAAGGCCGACGTGACCACGAACTGGATCACCGGCAGCAACTTCGAGGCCAAGCTCTTCTCGTCCCTGCTGACCAAGCAGGCGCCCGACGTCTTCGAGTTCCACCCGCAGTTGCAGCTGGTCAAGAGCGGTCAGGTGGCCGACCTGAGCGACATCATCGATCCGGTCAAGGACGACTTCAACCCGGCCGACATCAAGTCGCACACCGTGGACGGCAAGGTCTACGGGATCCGGATGATCGACGACCCGCAGTTCTTCTACTACCGCAAGTCGATGCTGGAGAAGGCCAAGGTCGAAGTCCCCACCACGATCGACGAGTTGCTGGAGGCAGCCGCCAAGCTCACCACGAGCAAGGTCAAGGGTGCCTACCTCGGCAACGACTTCACCGCGGTCCAGAACCCGATCATCTGGTCGGCCGGCGCCGACACGCTCGACGCCAACAACCAGATCGCGTACCACACGGACGGGGTCGTCGAAGGCCTCAAGAAGCTCCGCCAGTTGTTCACCAGCGGCCATGTGCTGCTCGACGCCCCGACCGACTTCTGGGACCCGTCCTCGCTCAACCAGGGCCTGTGCGCCATCCAGTGGGGCGGCATGTGGTCCATGCCGGCGATGCAGAAGGCGCTCGGCGACGACCTGGGCGTCTTCCCCTTCCCGAGCATCGGCAGCAGCGGCAAGCAGTCGGTGTACAACGGCGGTTGGTCGATGTTCGTCAACGCCAAGGGCGACAACGTCGAGGCGGCCAAGGCCTACGTCAAGTGGCTGTGGATCGACCAGAAGAAGTACCAGGAGGACTGGGCGCTGTCCTACGGCTTCCACATCCCGCCGCGCTCCTCGATCGCCGCCGAGGCCACCAAGCTCAAGTCCGGCCTCCCCGCCGAGGGCGTCAAGCTCTTCACCGACTACGGCCACTTCGACAACATCGGCTTCGACCAGACCATGCTCACCGCGTTCGGCGACGTGATCGCCAACTCCGTGCGCAAGAACGGCAATCCGGAAGCCGCGCTCGACGCCTGCGACAAAAAGGTCGACGTCGAGCTCAAGAAGCTGTTCGGATAGGCCGGCGGACGGAACCCGAGATGTCGACCACCACCACGCGCGGGGTCGCGCAGTCCGCCACGGCCAAGGCCTCCCAGGCCCGGCCGCGGCGGGGCCTGCGTTCCAACGCCACCCTGAACTTCTGGCTCTTCACCGGCCCGTTCCTCATCGGCCTGGTGATCTTCGTCTTCGTCCCCATCGGATGGAGCATCTGGCTCAGCTTCTTCGACGCCCGCTACACCGTCACGCCGAGCCATTTCATCGGCTTCGACAACTACAAGCAGATCCTGACCAACAGCAACTTCCCTGAATCGCTTGTGACGTTCACGGTGTTCGCCGCGTTCATCGTGCCGACCACCTGGGCACTGTCGCTGGGTCTGGCCCTGCTGGTGAACCAACTCCGGTTCATGCGGGCGTTCTTCCGGTCGGTGTTCTTCCTGCCGACCGCCGTCTCGTACGTCGCCGCCGCGCTGATCTGGAAGATGTCCATCTTCAGCGGCGTCCGCTTCGGCCTGATGAACACCGTCCTCGGCTGGTTCGGCGTCGACAACATCGCCTATCTGGCGAACCCGAGCCCGCCGTGGTACTGGCTGGTCATCGTGACCCTGCGCCTGTGGATCCAGGCCGGCTTCTACATGATCCTGTTCCTGGCCGCGCTGCAGAACATCCCGGCGGAGCTGTACGAGGCCGCCGCCATCGACGGAGCCAAGCCGGGCTGGCAGACCTTCCGGCACATCACCCTGCCCCAACTCCGGGCCACTTCGACCGCGGTGATCCTGCTGCTGCTCATCGCCGCCTACCAGGCGTTCGACGAGTTCTTCAACATCATCGGAACCAAGGCGACTTGGGCCCAGACCCCGCTCATGGAGCTGTACAAGACGGCCCTCGGCACCAGCCAGGACTACGGCGCCGGCAGCGCGGGCGCGGTCATCCTGTCCCTGCTGATCTGCATCGTCACCCTCGCCCAGGGCAAGATCATGGGCTTCGGACGAGGGGAGGAGGCCAAGTGACCACCACCGCACCGCAGTTGGGAAAGAAGCGCAAGAAGCGCGGCGGCATCCTCGGCAACACCGGCCTGTATCTCGCCGTCGGCGTCGCCGCCCTGCTCTTCCTGCTCCCCTTCTATCTGATCGTCCGCAACGCCCTCTCCACGGACCCGGAGATCACCGGCGAGAACTGGAAGCTGCTCCCCTCCTTCCAGTGGGGCAACATCTCCGAGCTGTTCGACGACCCGACCGTCCAGTTCGGCCGCTCCCTCTGGAACTCCACGGTCGTCGCCGTCCTGATGACCGTGGGCACGCTCCTGGTCTGCTCGCTGGCCGGCTACGGCCTGGCCCGCATCCCGTACAAGCACTCCAACAAGGTCTTCTACGCCGTCCTGGCGACCCTGATGGTCCCCACAGCCGTGACCTTCGTACCGAGTTTCGTGCTCGTCTCGTCCCTCGGCTGGGTCGACACCTACCGGGGTCTCATCATCCCGGGCCTCTTCAGTGGTTTCACATGCTTCCTCTTCCGGCAGTACTTCCTGGGGTTCCCCAAGGAGTTGGAGGAGGCGGCACGCGTGGACGGGCTCGGCTACTGGGGCGCGTACTGGCGGATCGTCGTGCCCAACTCGCTGAACTTCTTCGCCGCGATCGCCACGATCACCTTCATCAGCGGCTGGAACGCGTTCCTCTGGCCGCTGGTCATCGGCCAGGACCCGGACTCCTGGACCGTCCAGATCGCCCTGTCCTCGTTCATGACGAACCAGACCGTCAACTTCCATCTCATCTTCATGGCCACCGCAGTTTCCATCCTGCCCCTGGTGTTCGTGTTCCTCTTCCTCCAGCGCTGGCTGGTCCAGGGCATCGCGCAGACCGGCATCAAGGGCTGACACCCGCATCTCACGACCTGGAGACCGATGACTTCCAGCACCGCCGCCGACTACATCGAGGACGTCTCCCCGGGCAGCGGAGCCCTCCCACCCCGCGCCCGGTACGCGTCCTCGGACGCGAAGTCACTGTCACTGAACGGCAGTTGGCGTCTCCGTGTGTCGGCGACGGCCGACGCCGAGGACGACTCGTTCGCCGGGGAGGGCTACGACGCCGGGGACTGGGCCGAGGTCACGGTCCCCGGCCACTGGGTCCTGCAGGGGCACGGCTCCCCCATCTACACCAACCACCTCTACCCCTTCCCGGTCGACCCGCCCCGCGTCCCGACCGAGAACCCGACCGGCGACCACCTCCGCACGTTCGACCTGCCGTCCGAATGGCCCTCGGACGGCGGGGCCGTGCTGCGCTTCGACGGGGTGGAGTCCTGCGCCCGCGTCTGGCTCAACGGCACGGACATCGGCGAGTTCAAGGGGTCGAGGCTGCCGCACGAGTTCGCCGTCGGGCACCTGTTGAAGCCCTCCGGCAACGTGCTGGCCGTCCGTGTCCACCAGTGGTCCGCGGGCTCGTACCTGGAGGACCAGGACCAGTGGTGGCTGCCCGGCATCTTCCGTGACGTCACCCTGCTGCACCGCCCGCCGGGCAACGCCCTCGACTTCTTCGTGCACGCCTCCTACGACCACCTCGCCGACGAGGGCACCCTCCGCGTCGACTCCGACGTCGACGGCCGCGTCACCGTGCCCGCTCTGGACATCGATGTCGCGACGGGCGAATCGGTCACCGTGCCGGTGCGCGCGTGGACGGCCGAAACCCCGTACCTGTACGACGGGTTGCTCACCACCGAGGGTGAACACATCCCCCTCCGCATCGGCTTCCGGACCGTCGAACTCTCCGACGGGCTCATCAAGGTCAACGGCAAGGCGATCCTCTTCAAGGGCGTCAACCGCCATGAATGGCACCCTGAGAAGGGCCGCGCCCTCGACCTGGAGACCATGCGCGAGGACGTGCTGCTGATGAAGCGGCACAACATCAACGCCGTCCGCACCTCGCACTATCCGCCGCACCCCGACTTCCTGGACCTGTGCGACGAGTACGGCCTCTGGGTCATCGACGAGTGCGACCTGGAGACCCACGGTTTCACCGAACAGGCCTGGCGCGACAACCCCGTTGACGACGACCGCTGGACCCCGGCCCTGCTGGACCGCGCGGCCCGCATGGTCGAGCGCGACAAGAACCACCCGTCGATCGTCATCTGGTCGCTGGGCAACGAGGCCGGCACCGGTCGCGGCCTGACGGCCATGTCCGAGTGGATCCGCTCCCGGGACAGCTCACGCCTCGTGCACTACGAGGGCGACATCAACTGCCGTGACACGGACGTCTATTCACGGATGTACGCCGACCACGCCGAGGTCGAGCGCATCGGCCGTGGCCTGGACGGCGGCACCCACCGTCGCCGCCAACTCCCCTTCATCCTCTGCGAGTACGCCCACGCCATGGGCAACGGTCCCGGCGGACTCGCCGACTACCAGCGCCTCTTCGAGTCGTACGACCGGCTCCAGGGCGGTTTCGTCTGGGAGTGGATCGACCACGGCATCAAGGACGAACGCTTCGGCTTCGCGTACGGCGGTGACTTCGGCGAGGAGCTGCACGACGGGAACTTCGTCTGCGACGGCCTGGTCTTCCCGGACCGCGCGTCCTCCCCCGGCCTGATTGAGTACAAGAAGGTGATCGAGCCGGTCCGGATCACGGGCGACGGTGCGGACGGCACCGTACGCATCACCAACGCGTACGACTTCGCCGACCTGTCCGCCCTGGCCTTCGCCTGGTCGTACCAAGTGGACGGCGAGACAGTCGAGTCGGGCACCCTCACCGTGCCCGCGCTCGCCCCCGGTGAGTCGGCCGACGTGAAGCTGCCCGCACCGCCCACGGGGTCCGACGGCGCCGAATCCCAGTGGACCGTACGGGCGTCGCTAGCGGCCGACACCGCATGGGGTCCCGCCGGACATGTCATCGGCTGGGGCCAATTCCCGGTCGCGGCACGCGCGTTGCCGTCCGTATCCGCCGTGGCCGGGCCCGTGCTCGGGGAGCGGCGGATCACGCTCGGCCCGGCCACCTTCGACGCGCGCACAGGTGAGTTGAAGACGATCGGCGCGGTCGACGTCACCGGTCTCCGCCTCGATGTGTGGCGGGCGCCCACCGACAACGACGACGGCGCGCCCTGGCAGACGGACGTCCGCTTCGGCCTGCTCTGGCGGAAGTTCGGGCTGCACCGCATGCGACACCGCCTGGACGGCGTGGAGTTCAGCGAGGACGCGCTGACGGTCCGCACCCGGGTGGCGCCCGCCGCCTGGGAGGTGGGCCTCGCCTCGGTGTACCGCTGGACCTCGGACGGTTCGCGGCTACGGCTGACCGTGTCGGTGGCACCCGAGGGCGACTGGACCTTCCCGCTGCCGAGGTTGGGCATCCGCTTCGGCATCGACGCGAGCGCCGACCGGGTGCGGTGGTTCGGGGGCGGTCCCGGCGAGGGGTACCCCGACACCAAGTCGGCCTCGCTGCAGGGCCGTTGGGAGTCCACGGTCGACGGCCTCCAGACCCCCTACGTCCGCCCGCAGGAGAACGGCGCCCGCCCCGACGTCCGTTGGGCGGAGATCGGCGGGCTGCGGATCGACGGCGACCCTGAGTTCTGGTTCACCGCCCGCCGCTGGACGACGGAGCAGCTCGACGCGGCCACCCACCGCACCGATCTCACCCCCAGCGACACGGTCTGGGTGAACCTCGACCACGGCCAGCACGGCATCGGCTCGCAGTCCTGCGGCCCGGGCCCGCTCCCGCAGTACTTCCTGAACGCCCGACCCACCGAGTTCTCCTTCGTGTTCTCGGAATCCACGCGCTCGGAAACCCCGGAGACCAGTTGACTGACATAGTCACGAAATCGCCTGCGGCCGACCGGCTCTTCGCCCGGTCGGCCGCGGTCGCGTCCTGCGTCGGCTTCATCCTCATCGGGATGCTCCAGGCCCTCTACGGCCCCGCGATCCCGGGCCTGCGCCACGAGTTCGGCCTGTCCCCCTCAGCCGCCGCCCTCGGTCTGAGCCTGCACTTCGCGGGCGGCGTCGCGGGCGTCCTCGCCTTCAACGCGATCCACTCCCGGATCAGCAACAGGGCACTGCTGGCGTGGGGTTACGGCCTGATGGCGGCGGGCGGCGCGGGTTTCGCACTCGCCCCGAACTGGCCGCTCGCGCTGGCCGCCGCGTTCCTCGGCGGTCTCGGCTTCGGCGGAATCGACTACGGCCTCAACCAGCTCTTCGCCGTGGGCTTCGGCGACCGTTCCACCGCCATGCTGAACGTACTCAACGCGCACTTCGGCATCGGCGCGGTCCTCGGCCCGGCGATCGTGGCCTGGCTCGGCCCGGACGGCTACCCGTACGCCTTCGGGGCCTGCGCGGCGCTGGCGGCGGTGCTGGTGTTCGCGGGCTCAAGTGGCGTACGTACACGTGTATCTGACGCTCCACCAGCACCGACGGGAAGCCGGGGTCTGGGCCTGTCCCGGATCCTCGTCGGCTTCCTGGTCCTCTACATCCTCAACGTGGGCGTGGAGGCGGGCGTCGGTGGCTGGGAGCCCACGCATCTGGAGACCGTGGGCTACACCGCGACCGTGGCCGCGTCGGCGACCTCGGTGTACTGGCTGATGATGACGGCGGGCCGCTTCCTCGTCGTACCGATCACGATGCGCCACGCCCCCGAGCGCATCCTCGCGGTGTGCGCGGCCGGGATGACGGTGTGTCTGCTGTTGACGCTGGTTAAAGGAGTGGCACCGGTGGCGTATGCCGGTGTTGGCTTGTTCATCGCGCCGGTCTTTCCGACGGGCCTTGCCTGGCTCAACTCGGCGCTCCCCCAGGCCAGGCGCGCGGGAGCGTGGGTGATCGCGGCCTCGAACGTCGGCGGAGTGGCGGCTCCACCGCTGCTCGGCGTCGGGATCGAGGCCTCCGGGATCCACGCGGTGCCCTGGCTGTTGACCGTGTTGTCGGGCGCGTCGCTGCTGGCGACCGTCCACCTGATCAGACTGACGAGGAGGTCCGCATCATGAACGCTCTGTTCCGGCTCACCCGAAGGCTGATCCAGTGAGCGCGAGCAGCATCGAGGTGCGCGGTCTGTCCCGCACCTTCCACACGACCGTCCGCCGCCCCGGCTTCGTCGGCGGTCTGCGCTCCCTCGTCAACCCCGAGCGCGTGCCCAAGCACGCCGTCTCCGACGTCACCTTCGATGTCGCCCCGGGTGAACTCCTCGCCCTGCTGGGCCCGAACGGCGCCGGCAAGTCCACCACCATCAAGATCCTCACCGGCATCCTCAGGCCCACCTCCGGCGAGGCCCGGGTCGCGGGCGTGGTGCCGTACGAGGAGCGGGAGCGCAACGCCCGTAACATCGGGGCGGTGTTCGGGCAGCGCACCCAGTTGTGGTGGGACCTGCCGGTGCGCGAGTCGTTCGCGATCCTGCGGGACATCTACGAGGTGCCGAAGGCCCAACACGCGGCCCGGCTGCGAGAGTTCGACGACATCCTCGAACTGTCCGCCTTCTGGGACACCCGGGTCCGTCACCTCTCCCTCGGCCAGCGGGTGCGCTGCGACCTGGCCGCCGCCCTGCTGCACGACCCGCCGGTCGTCTTCCTCGACGAGCCGACCATCGGCATGGACGTGGTCGTGAAGGAGCAGGTGCGGGAGTTCCTGCGGCACCAGGTGGAGGAGCGCGGCCGTACGGTCCTGCTGACCACGCACGACATGACTGAGGTCGCCCGGCTCGCCGAGCGGGTCGTCCTCATCAACCACGGCCGGCTGGTCCTGGACGGCACCCTCGACGAGATCCGCCGCAGGTTCGGCTCGACCTGGCAGATCCGCGCGACCCTCGCCGACGCGCACGCCGAGGTCGTACCGCTGCCCGGCATCGCACTCGTACGACGGGACGGACCGCAGGTGGTCTTCGGCCCGGACGGAGCCGAGGGGCCGACCGTCCACCAGGCGCTGAAGCAGGTCATCGAGCGGTACGAGGTGACCGAAGTCGCCATGGACGAGGCCGAGTTGGAGGACGTGATGCGGGCCGCCTACGTCCAGGCCGGGCCGCCGGCCGAGGAGGCCTGACATGGCCGCCCCGCACGCGTGGCGCGCCGCCCGCGTCACCCCGCTCGGCGAGCTGCTCGCCCCGCCCCGCATCACGGCCGCCCTGCTCCGCCTCACCGTGCAGGTGGTCCTGGTGGCGTCCCTGTGGCGCGGCCTGTACGCGCACACCGGCGCCACCGCCGGACTCACCCGCGACCAGGCGGTGACGTACGCCGTCCTGGCCGTACTCGCCTCCCGGCTGCGGGAGTTGGACCAGTACGCGGGCCGGGACACGGTCCTGCAGCACATGCACTTCGGCACGATCATCTACTGGTATCTGCGCCCGCTGCCGCCCCAGCGCTACTACGCGCTACGGGCGTTCGGCGAGCAGATGTACGGGCTGGCCTGGGCACTGACGGGCTACGTCGTCTGCCTCGCGGCCGGGGTCGTGGATCCACCCAAGTCACCTGCCGCGGCAGGGGTGTTCGCGCTGAGCATGCTGCTCGGCCAGCTCGTCCTCTACTACGTCATGCTCGTCATCGACCAGTTGTGCTTCTGGACGCTCCGCAACGGGGCAGCGATGCTCATCCTGATCTTCGCGCAGAACCTGCTGTCCGGCGTGTACGCGCCGCTGTGGTTCTTCCCGGACTGGTTCATCACGATGAGCCGCTTCCTGCCCTTCCAGGCGACGCTCAGTGTGCCGCTCTCGATCTACGTGGGCCGCGTCCCGTTGTCCGACGCGGGCGCCCAACTCGCCCTGCAGGCAGTGTGGGTGGTGGCCCTGTCCCTGTTCACCCGGTTCCTGTGGCGGCGCGCCGCCCGCCGGGTCGTGGCCCAAGGAGGTTGATGCGTGTGAAAGCCGTCCGGATCGTATGGCGTATCACGCGCCTCAACTTCCGTGCCCAGCTGGAGTACCGCACCGAGTTCCTGCTGATGATCGCGATCGGCGCGATCTGGCAGGTGTCGGTGATCGTGTTCGCGACGGTGCTGCTCACCCGGTTCGCCGGGATGGGCGGCTGGGACAGCTCGGACGTGCTGCTGATCCCGGCGACGCGGATGATGGCGCACGGCCTGATGGTGCTGTTCCTGGGCCGGATGCACGGGATCGGCCGGTACATCCAGGAGGGCCGTATCGACATCTACCTGGTGCGCCCGATGCCGGTCCACCGCCAGGTCCAGCTGGAGTACTTCCCCACCAACGCGATCGGCGACCTGACGGTGGCGACCGGCCTGATGGTCGGCGCGCTCAGCCGCAGCCACCTGGACTGGACGGCGGGCCGCAGCGCGTATCTGATCGCCGCGCTCATCGGCGGCATGCTCCTTGAGGCGGCCCTCTTCACGGGCGTGGCCGCCGCCTCCCTCCGCTTCCCGTCCGCGGACTACTGGAGCCGCTGGCTGGAGGACCTCCTCGGCACCTTCGGCAGCTACCCGCTCAACGTCCTGCCCCGAGCGGTCGGTGGCTTCCTCACCTACGCCCTTCCGCTCGCCTTCGTCGCCTACCTCCCGGCCGCCGTACTGACCGGCCACGGCCACGACACCGGTGTCCCGTACTGGCTGGCGGCGGCCTCACCGCTCGTGGGCGTACTGGCGTATCTCGGGGCACGGTTGCTGTGGCGGTGGAGTCTGGGGCACTACACAGGAGTCAACGGGTGAGCCCGCCAAGGGAGTTGTGACCCAGGTCTCACAACAGCCGTGCAGCAGATCCGCCCGTTTCCCCGTCGAGGAGGGGTGACAGGAAGGGAGGAGCGTGTGGATCTGGCAGCCAAGTGGGCAACGGGCGCGGGGCGCGGCGAAGTTGGCGCCGTGGAGGGTGACTTCCATGGATTCGTCGCCGCCCGGTCGGCCGCGCTGTTCCGGGGCGCACTCGTCCTGACGGGCAGCCGCGACGCGGCGGAGGATCTGGTCCAGGAGACCCTGGAGCGAGCCTGCCGCAAGTGGCGCACGATCAGCGCCAAGGACGCCCCGGACGCGTACGTGCGGCGGATCATGGTCAACCTCGCCAACGACCGTTGGCGACGATTCCGCCGTACGGCTCAGCACCCGATGGACGGCGAGCCGGCCGATCCGGGCGACGAGTACGGACGGATCGACAGCCGGGACCAGTTGGTGCGTGCTCTTCAGCAACTGCCCATGCGGATGCGGACGGTGGTGGTGCTGCGGTACTTCCACGATCTGTCCGACGCCGAGATTGCTGCCGACCTGAAGATCTCGCAGAGCACCGTCCGCTCCCAACTGGCCCGTGGAATCGACCGGTTGAGAAGCCAGTTTCCCGCGCTCTCCGCCCCTTCATCGCAGCAGCTCACGGAAGGAACCCGATGAGTTCGCACGACCCTCGTTCCTCCGGCTGCACACCCTTCGAAGAGGAACTGATCAACGCCATGAACGACTTCGCGCACTCCACCGCCACTCCGGCCTTCGACACGGCCGACATGGTCCACCGCACTCGCCGCAGGCGCGCCACCCTCATCGCCGGTGTCGCCACCGCCCTGATCGTGGCGGGCGGCGGCACGGCCCTGGCGTCCATGACGGGCGGCACCTCGCCGACGACGGCGGAGAAGCCCATGACCACGGCAACCACCAAGGGTTCCGACTACAAGAAGGCCATCCTGCTGGTGGACTTCGGCAAGGGGGGAGGCCCCGTCGCCGTCGACTTCACGGGCACGGACCTGCGCACGACCAAGGGGCAATTCCTCAAGGCCGACCTCAAGCTCGGCACGGTGAGCAGCGTGAACAGCCCGGGCTGCAAGCCGGGCTCTGTGGTCGAGGTGACCCCCCACGCCCCGAAGATCGTGAAAGCGGGCGACACCGTGAACGTGAAGCTCTGCGCGGGCTGATCGAGTTGACCGGGTAAGGCCCCCAGCCCTGGGCGTGCGCGCGCGAGCCGCTCAGGACCGGTCGGCCTCACTTCAGACCTTCACCGGCGAAGTTCGCGATATCACCAAGGGCGTCTTCAGCCACGCCACCCAATGCGGGGTCATCAACCAGCTGTTCAAGCCGCCGGACAACAACGACACTTACGGCTCTGTGGATTCTCCCCACGTGACCCATGCAGGTCACGGCCAGGGCTCTGATCTGCGGATCGGTGTCAGGAGACAGGCAGTCGAGGAGGACGCCCTCGACCCGCTCGCGGTCCGGATCGTCCCATGTCATCGCCAGCAGTGCTCTGGTGGACACCCCAACGTCCGGACTCCCCAACTCGGACATCAAAGCCACCCGCCACCTCTCCAGCTCCAGTGCTTCTCGATCCATCACGGAACCTCGATCACTCCTGCCTTGATTCAGCCGGCGCATGCCCCAACTCCCGTATCCCCGGTATCGGCGAAGCCAGCAACCACAGCGCCGACATCGCGCCCCCGACCGCCGCGACCGTAAGGGTCACTCTCAGGCCCGTCAGCGTCGCCAACTCGCCCCCGATCAGCGCCCCCAGCGGACGCACACCGTAGTTGACCGTGCTGTACGCGCCCGCCACGCGGCTGCGGAGGCCGTCGGGGACCACCGATGTCTGGAGGGAGTTGAGGTTGACGTCGAGGAGCATCACGCCGAAGGCGGAGAGGAACTCGGCTGCGCCCAGGGTGCCGAGGCGGGCCCAGGTCGGGCCGGTCGCCGCCGCGATGAGGGCGAAGGGGGCCGGGAACAGGACGGCGCCGACGACGATGCTGCGGCCGATGCCGATCCGGCGGGCGATCGCGGGGGACGCCACCGCGCCGAGGAGGCCACCCGTCGCGCCCACGCCGAACGCCAACCCGATGGCGCCGGGCGAGAGTTGGAGGACCCGGTCGGCGAACAGGACGAGCAGGCCGGTGCCCGACAGGAACGTGAAGAAATTGACGGTCGTCGCGCAGAGGAGGCCCGCTCGCATCACCGGCTCGTGGATCACGAAGGTCAGGCCCTCTCGCGCACGCCGTAGCAGCGAGGGGCCGGACGACGCCGTAGGAACTGGCGGCTCGTCAACTCTCGTACGTCCGACCAGGATTGCCGACGCCACGAACGACAGCGCGTCCGCGATCACCGCGACCGGTGCCGTCAGCGCCTGGACCAGGCCGCCGCCGACCGCGGGGCCGGCGATGAAGGACACCGATCTGCTCGCGCTGAGCTTGCTGTTCGCCTCGACGTACGACTCCGCCGGTACGAGGTGGGCGAAGAAGGACGAGTACGCCGTGTTGAAGACGACCGCCGCCGTGCCGGTCAGCACGGCCACCGTGTACAGCTGGCCGAGCGTCACCGTGTCGAGGGCGTAGGCGATCGGGAGCGACAGCAGTACGGCGGCCCGGATCACGTCCGCGAGCAGCATGAGCCGGCGTTTGTCGGGGCGGTGGTCCACCCAGGCGCCCAGGAACAGGCCCAGGAGGTTCGGCGTCCAGACCAGCGCGGTCAGCAGGGCGACCTGGTTCGCGGAGGCGTGCAGCGCGCCAACCGCCATGAGGGGTAAGGCCAGTTCGGAGATCCGGTCACCGAACTGGGAGACGGACTGGCCGCACCAGAAGCGTACGAAGCGGCGGTCACGCCACAGCGATCCCCCCTTCACTCCGGTAGGTCCGTCGTCGTCTTCTCGCCGTCCTCGTTCCCGGGACCTGGCGATTCCGGCAACGCGTACATCAGCAGGCGGACACCCCGGCCGTCCGGCGGTCGTCGGTCCGGTTCGCGGACGACGTACGGCGCGATCAGCTCCTCGAACGCGTCCTGCAGAACGGCCAGTTCGTCCGCCGTCACGACGATCCTCGTGTTGTTCGCCCGGGCGATCCTGGTCCACTCCGGTTCCAGTTCGGGCGCCGTGTCCATCAGCCAGCGCAGGGGCAGTTCGGCGTTGCGGGCGAACATCTCGCCGGTCAGCACCCGCGCCGCCGAACGACCCTCCTCGTCCTCCGGGTCCTCCGGCATGTCGAACCGGAAGCCCCGCGCCACCGCCGCCCACCGCCGCTCCCGCCGGTCCGTCCCGCCCTCCGCGTCGCGGACCAGGCCGAAGCCGGCGAGATGGCGCAGATGCCAGCTGGTGACGGACGGGGTGGCGCCCACGTGCGGGGAGAGGCGGGAGGCGGTGGCGGGGCCGTGGCGCTGGAGGCGTTCGAGGATCGCGAGGCGTACGGGGTGCGCCAGCGCGCGCATGGCCTTCGGGTCGGATATCTCTAGGTCGCCGAAACGGTTGCCGGAATCCATGGTCTGAGAGTGTTCTCTCAGAATGCCTGAGAGTCAACTCTCAGATCCCCTGGGCCAGTTGAGGGTGGGGGACCTCAAGCCGGCTGCGGCGTAAGGCGCTTGTGGCCCTTCCTGTCGTAGTACTGGACCATCGCGAAACCGAAGAGCAGGCCGATCGCCGTGCCGATTCCGATCATGGTCCACGCGCGCGTGAGGCCCGCGTCGCCGCGGGCGTCGAAGTAGAGGATCGCCCTGACGCCGTCGCTGAGTTGGCGCATGGGCTCGAAGTGGGAGAGGAAGCGGTAGAAGCCGGGGACGGCCTGGAGGGGGACGGTCGCGCCGGAAGAGGGGAGGCCCAGGACGATGAACACGAACATGGAGACCAGCTGGCCGATCCCGCCGAACGCGGCGTTGATGGCCTGGACGCCGAGGCCGACGGCGAGGGCGGCGCAGTAGGAGTAGATCCACAGGAGCGGGATGTGGGTCGCGTCCATGCCGAGGATGCTGACGCTGGCGAGCATGATCAGGGAGACGCTGAGGAGGGTGATTCCGGCCGTCATGACCATCTTCAGGAGCAGCGTCTGGGTGCGGTTGATGGGGACGGTGGGGCGGCGGGTGTGCCAGGGGCCGATCTCGTTGTCGGCGTAGCCGAGGCCGGTGTCGACGCCGTTGCTGATGACGTTGCCGCCCATGAATCCGGCCAGGACCAGCAGCAGGGTGTAATAGAAGGCGGTCAAGCCGATGCCGCTGTTGCCGCCGATCGGGTGGCCGACCTGGGTGGCGATCCGCACCGGGTCCGCGAGAAGCAGCTTCTGTGTGGAGTCGGCCTTCGTGGCCGCCGCGCTGAGCTGCTTGCCGATGGTGAGCGAGGCCTGCTGAGCCGCCGTGGAGGAGATCTTGCTCGCGAGGGACGAGCCGAGGCTGCCCTTGCCGGGGTTGGTCAGCACGGTGATGGTCGGGCGGGCGGTGGCGTTCGTGGTGGTCAGTGCGGCGACGGAGGTGGTGAAGTCGGCGGGGATGACCAGGGCGCCGTAGACCTTGCCGGCGTCGAGTTCGTCCTGGGCCTGGGCCCGCGTGAGCTGGCGCCAACCGGCCGCGCTGCTGCCGGAGTTGGTCACGATGGAGTGGGTGATCTGGGTGCCCAGGTTCTGCTGCTGGCCGGTGAGCGGTCTGCCGGTGTCGCTGTTGACGAGGGCGATGGGCAGGTCGTGCAGTTCGCGGTTGGGGTTGACGATGCCGCCCATGTAGAGGAGGGACAGCAGGAATGCGAGCAGGCCGGTGAGCACGGTGGGGATGAGCCACAGTTTGGGGCGGCCGAGGAGTGCGGTGGCGCGGAGGCCGGTGGGGGCGGGGGTGCCGGAGTCGTCGTCCATGGTGGGAAGTCTGCTGCCGGAGTCCGGTGACGGCCGTGGTGAAACGCGCCGGGCGCCCCACTTGTTATTGGCTATTGTCCTAGGGGTTCCAGTCGTCGCAGGTCAGAGGAGAGGTGGTGGGCCGTGGCGCGTGCGGGACTGACCGCCGACCGTGTCGTGGCGGCCGCCGCCGATCTCGCCGACGAGGTCGGTTTCGAGAACGTCAGCCTGTCCGCGCTGGCCCGTGGCTTCGGCGTGAAGGACGCGAGCCTGTACTCGCACGTCAGGAACCTCCAGGACCTGCGCACCCGGGTCGCGTTCCTCGCGGGCGGCGAACTGGTCGACCGGATCGCCGTCGCGGTCGCCGACCGCACGGACCGCGAGGCGCTGGGCGCCTTCGCGGACGCGTACCGGGCGTACGCCCTGGAGCACCCGGGCCGGTACGCGGCCACCCAGATCCGCATCGACCAGTCCCTGATCGCCGGCTCCCCCGCCCTGCGCCGCACCGCCGAGATCACCTACGGCATGCTGCGCGCCTACGGCCTGGAGGAACCCGATCTCACCGACGCCGTACGGCTGTTGAGGAGTACGTTCCACGGCTACTGCGCGCTGGAGTCCAGCGGCGGGTTCGGCGCGCCGCGGGACGTACAGCGGTCGTGGGAGCGTGCGGTCGACGCGCTGCACGTGGCGCTGACGCACTGGCCGCGCGAGGGTCAAGTGGAGTGACGGAGACGCCGGTTCCGGTCCGCGCCCCACGTGTATCGCTGACCACTTAGACTGGAAACTTCGCGAACGTCACGTGCCACCCAGGGGGAGGGAGCGCGCCTTGTCTCAACAGCAGCTGGGACGTGGTCCCTTGAGAGCCCCGGGGCCGCCCGGTCCGGCGACTCCCGGCGGGAGCCCGCCGACCCGCTTCGTGAGCTGGCTCGGCCGGTTCGGGTGTGTGGCCGCCGGATACGCGGTGTTCCAGTTCCTGTTCGGCGTGCTGCCCGACTCGATCGGCGGGGAGGCGGCCAAGTATCTGATCTCCGGGCTGAGCGGGTTCGCCACGGTCGGGATGACCTGGCTGGCGGCGGCCCTGCTCCGCGCCCGCACGGCCGGACCCGCGCCGCTCACCGCGCCCGCTCCCCTCGCGCCGAACGCTCCCGGCCCGCTGCCGCAGGTGTTCACTTCGGCCTACGACACCCTCGTCGCCCAGGTCGCCGTGGTGGACGATCCGGTGCGCGGCCGCCTCGTCGGTTGGCCGCACTCCCTCCGGGAACTGGACGGCCCGACCCGCCCGACCTCCCTGGCCACCGCGTACGGCCTGCACATCGTGCTGGACCTGGGCGTGCCGGACGGACGCCTGCACACCGGCGATCTCATCGACACACTGTGGCGGCTACGGCTGCAGGGCGGCGGCTGGTCGGCCCGTTCGCAGGGGTCGGTGGCCCGCCCGGAGGTCACCGCGATGGTGTTGGGCGCCCTGGCCCGGGCGGGCGCCTCGCGGGAGCGGCTGGCGGACGAGGTGGCACGCTGCGAGGCCGGCTTCACCCGTGAACTCGACGGTACGGGGCGGGCGTTGACCCATGTCGTCACCACGGTGATGCGGGGGCTGCTGCGCGCGGCACCGGACGCGCCGACGCTGCCCGTGCTGCGCGGCGCCCTGATCGACGGCGCGCTCTCCGACCCGCAGCGCCAGCACCGCCGTTGCTGGAGCCACCGTCTCTCCCCACTGCCCTGGGTCGGGCACCCCGCTCAGCCCTCCGCCCTGCACACCGCGCAGGCCGTGGTCGCCCTGGACCGGGCGGCCCGTGTACTGGGCGAGGGGCCCGTCGAGCGTTCGGCGCGCGAGGACGGGGTGCGCTGGCTGCTGGCCTGCCCGGCGACCGCGCACGACAACTGCGCCGACCTGGCGAACCTGCGGGAGGAGGTGCGCCGGCCGCACCCGGACGACTCCTCGCACCACGAGGTGCTGAACGTCCGGCATTTCACCGCGAGTTGGATCCTGCGCGCGCTGCTGACCCCGGGCGCCCAGGAGATCGCGCGGGAGGACGGCATCGAGGACGCCTGGCGGGAGCGGCTGGACGGCGCGGCGGCCGCGGTGTGGGCGGCGCAGGCCGACGGCATCTGGTCCTGGAGCCGGGACGGGTCCGCGTTCACGACGACGGAGGAACTGCGCCAGCCGATCTGGATGACCTATCAAGGCCTTTCGGCGCTGCGCGCGCATGCCGTATGGATGTATCAGCCGGACCCTCGGACGAGGCCGGTGTGAACCGGAGTTGGGGAGTGAGCGCATGGGTGGCCGGCAGATCCTGGCGGCGCGACGGCTGCTGACCGAGACGCTGGACGGCGACCTGTCCGATCACGACACGGTGACCGCGGCCCGTGCCGTCGTCGCCGAACTGGGCTCCCCCGACCGCCTGTTGGAGCTGATCGCCGAACTCGCCTCCGGTGAGGGCGATCCGGCGGCCTGCGCCGAGCTGTCGTACCGTCATGTCCTGGGCTTCGACAAGCTGTTGCTGATCGACGGCGGCCCCCGCCACATGCTGCGCGCGCACCTCTGGCATCCCGGCGCGACGGCGATCGGCACGGAGGACATCCACAACCACCGTTCCCCGCTGGCCTCTTACGTGGTCCGGGGCCGGCTCGCCATGGAGTTGTACGAGGCGCGGGGCGACGGCGGCATCACGGCTGACCGGTACGAAGAGTCCCTGGCCGAGCGCAGTGCCGACTGGCGGCTGCGGCCGACGGGACCGGCACGGCTGCGGCTGACGCACACGGGGCAGTACGCGGCGGGCAGCGCCTACGCCCTCCCGGCGCACACCCTGCACCGGGCCTGGTGCGACACGGACGTACCGACCGTGACGCTGTTCCTGGAGACGGGGGCCGGACGGCGGCGGCACACCGACGTGTTCACGGCGGCGGGCCCGCATCCGGGCGCGGTGGCGAAGGTGCCGCTCGAAGTGCCGGAGTATCTGGGCGCGTTGAACGGTCTGGCGGAGTCGCTCAGAAGTTCGTGAGGGCCTGTCGTACGACGTCCAGGTTGTACGCGTCGATGTCGATGCCGGCACCGGCGAGCTCGGAGGGCGGGAGCCAGAGATACGCCTGGTCGGGCTCGGGGAGGGTGATCTCCCAAGTGAGCGGCCTGACAAGGAAGTTGTCCTGCCAGTTCTTGATCTCGCGGCCCCGGTACTCGCTCACGAAGGACGAGTCGCCGATCTTGCGGACGATCTCGCCGAGGAGTCCGGTCTCTTCCTTCAGCTCCCGCAGCGCGCCGTCCTCGGACCGCTCGTCCGGCTCCAGCTTCCCGCACGGAACGCCCCACACACGCGGCAGGAACCTCTCGGTGGCACTCCGGCGCACCAGAAGTACGCGTCCGTCGTCGTCCATCACGACGGCCGCCGCCAGTCGCTTGTCGCCGGGGTCCATGGCCATGGTTCCTCGGTCCCTCGCCGGTGATGAGTCCAAAGGGTCTGATACCCAGGAAGGCATCCAACGTACCAGGATCGGCCTGTCCTGGCTGTGGAGCCGGTCTCACCTCCGGACGCCTCCGCATGCCGACCTCTTACCGACCTCCAGATATTTCGCGCGGCGCGACGGCAACCTCCCCCGCACGGGCGGCGACTTGGGACCATGACCAACGCAAGACGCACCACCGCGCACCGTCGCCGTTCCCCCCGCCGCATCGCGCGCAAGCCGCTCGCGGGCTCGCTCGCCGTCGCGGCCCTGCTCGGCGGTGCCTGGTACGCGACCGCGGCGACGGACAACGGCGACAGCGGCACCTCGACTTCGGCCGGGACGTCCACGTCCGCCTCCTCGTCCGCCGGCGCCTCCGCATCCCCCGAGGCTGCCGCCCAGGGGTCTACGTCCACCACCGGTACGGCGACCGCGTCCGCCTCCGCGAAGACGTCCCCGAAGGCCGCCGCGCAGACCGCGACCGCCGCCAAGGTCGCGACCGGCACGCTCACCCCGACCAGCACCACGGTGCCGCTCGCCGCCAAGTTCCCCTATTTGACGGCCGGTTACAACAACACGCGCGAGTGGACCCGTACGGCCACGGCCGTGGCCCCCGACGGAACCCTGCGCGTGGCCTGGCCCGCCGCCGACGGCGTGCACGTGACCCCGCTGAACGCCGCCGGACTGCGCTCGGGCGCCGACACGGTCGTCAAGGGCGCCAAAGAGGTCGGCGGTCTGGTCGCGCACAACGACGGCTTCGCGCTGCTCACCCGGGTCGCCGACACCAACAAGTGGAAGGAGACGGCCGCCGCGATCATCCGCTACACGGGCGGCAAGCAGACCTTCCGCACCAAGCTCACCGGCACCGCGTCGAACGACACCTCCCCGGGTCTCGACGGCCAACTCACCTGGAACGGCAGCAAGTACGGCGCGTACTTCGTCGTGCACGGCGCGGGCGGCTTCGCGGACGGCCACTTCGGCGACAAGTTGACGTACGTCAGCGCCAAGGGCGCGAAGCTGAGCGGTGGTTGGAGCTGGGGCTGCAGCCACAACGAGGGCATCGCGCTGCACGCGGAGACCTCCGGCGCGTTCACCTCGCTCTGCTTCGACGACTGGCGCTCGGGCCTGTTCGTCTCCACCGGGATCGGCGCCCCGGACGTCGCACCGGTCGTGCAGCGCGAGCAGTGCTGGGCAGGGTACTGCGGTGGTACCTTCCCCAGCCGCACCGGTGACCTGGTGAAGTCGGCTACGGGCCGCTACGCCACCGCCTTCGCCTCCCGCGGTGCCGCCTCGGCCAAGAAGAACTCCGCCGACTCCAGCGGACGCGGCTGGACGGTCACCCCGAAGACGAGCACCCACCAGGTCGCCGTCGCCTTCATGGCGAACCGCAACTCCGGCCCCGGCAAGGCGATTTACCTCACCAGCGCGGCCGGTACCGAGAACGTCAACGTGCACATCGCGCCCTACGGCAAGGACCGGCTCCTGGTCTCCTGGGAGTCCCTGAAGGGCGCCAAGTGCAACGCCGGCACCTGCACCGGCACCTTCACGGGCACCCACCTGCGCCTCATCGACTGGAACGGCAAGGTCCAGGGCGCGGACAAGGTGGTGACCGCCCGGATCAGCGGTGACATAGCGGTCCTGAAGAACGGCACGCTGACCTGGGCCTACGCCCCGGTCACCCCGACCTACGCGACCCCGCTCAACGGGGCGTCACCGACCACGACGAGCCTCCGGATCGCCCGGCTGACTCCGTGAACCGGAAGCCCGTCCGCTTGCCGTCGGCCCACTGAACGGAGACGCCGTGATCCCCGTCGACCTCCACGGACACGAGTTCCGCGAGGGGACGGGGGTCCGGCTCCCCGGTGAGCCGGGCCAACACGACGAACAGGGCGGGCCCGTCACCGACGACACCTTCACCGTCCAACAACCCGTGCAGGGACGTGAGTTCGGCGTCCAGCCCTTCCCCCGCCGGCCATCCCGTGACCTGGACCGGCGTCCCCGCAGCCGCGCCCACCACCAGATGGGCCCGCACCTCCACCGCCCCCTCGGCCACCACCAGACTGACCACCCGGGCCCCGGAAGCCGCCGTGTGCCGGGAGGCGACCCAGCCCTCCCCGACCCCCAAGGGCACGATCTCCGTACGGCTCGGATCCCCGCCGACGATCACACTGTTGTCGTACGACGCCGAGGGCGCCGTAGCCGTCGAATAGCCGAGGCGCGTGTAGTACGGGTCGTAGCGGACGTCCTCGCTGCCGTGGTTGTGGAGGCGGACCACGCCATCCGAACTGGTCGACTGGAGCAGCCAGTTGGCGGGAGTGACCGGCGTGACCGCGTCCTCCCGCTCAGCCGGGCCAGGTTCCTCGACCGCCGTCCACACCTCGTGGTCCGGTGGGAGGAGCAGGCCGAGGAAGCCCTTACTGGCCCAGTACGGGGACGCGGGGCCCGAATAGCCTTGCAGGATCGCCTCGTTGGGGCCGTGCCAGCCCAGGCTCAGCAGCCCGCGGTCGTCCACCGCACCCCGGTCGAGGAAGTACTTCAGCGCTCCGGAGGTCAGCCGTCGCGTCTCCCCCGCCGACAGCGGCGTACGGCCCGTCAGCGCCCCCAGCCACAGCGGAGCCGTAGTCGCGAAGCGGTACGTCAGCGATCTGCCCTGGAGCATCGGGGCACCGTCGGCGCCGAACAGGCGGGCGTAGTCGGCGAGATGGCGTTCCAGGCGGCCGCCGTAGAGGTCGAGGAGTCGGGGGTCGTCGGCGAGCCAGGCGTGCAGGACCGGGTAGAGGTGCATCGCCCAGCCGTTGTAGTAGTCGAACTTGCGGCCGTCGCCGTCCGTGTACCAACCGTCGCCGACGTACCAGTCCTCGATGCGCGACAGGCCCCGGTCGATCGCCTTGCGGGAGGCGTCGGGCTCGTAGCCGATGTCCTGGAGGAAGCCGCCGACCGTGACGGGGAACAACTCCCAGTTGCAGGGCCAGGGTTCGGCGGTGAGGGCGTCCGCGAGCCAGGCCGCCGCGCGCTGCCGTACCGGCTCGTCGAGGCGGTCCCAGAGGAGAGGGCGGGTCAGGCGCAGGGCGAGGGCGATCGAGGCCGCCTCGACGAGGGGCTGGTTGCGGTCCTCGATGCTCGGCCAGACGCCCGCCACGCCTGCGGCCAGGCCGTCCGCGTAGCGCTCCAGTGCCGTCTCGTCGCGGCGGAAGGCGGCCAGCAGCAGGGTGCGGGCGTAGCCCTCCAGGCCGTCGGAGAGCCTGCCGGACCAGCTGGTGTGCGTGCCGGGGAGGTGGTAGAGCGCGCGGTCCTCGCTCGCGTACGGCTCCACGGCGGCGAGGAGGGTGTCGGCTGCCGTCTCCCAGTGGGCGCGGGTGTAGCCGGTGCGGGGGCTCAACACACGGTCGTCGGCAGGGAGTTGCATCGGCTCGCTTTCACACGCACGGCGGGAGAGTGGAACCTGGGGCGCCCCGGTTCCGGTCGGAACGCCCCAGGGGTCTTTCGGGTCTCACCCCACTCGTACCCGGTCCTCCGGCAGCAGATGCCGGGCGACGAGTACGTCGCGGACCAGGCCCGCGTACACGGTGGCTCCGTGCGCGGAGGTGTGCGTGTTGTCCTTCTTCTCGTTGTAGAGGTAGATGGCCTTGGAGCCTTCCACTCCCAGCGATTCCACCAGCGCCTTGGTCTGCGCCGTGAGGTCGATCAGCGTTACCCCCTCGGCGGCGGCGACCGAGCGGACGACGCCCGGCAGGTCAACGCCGAGTCCGTTCACCAGCAGCGCTGTGCCGTTGTTCAGTGTGCCGTCGGCATTGAACCAGCGTCGCACGATCGGTGTCACGAGGACGGGACGACCTCCCCTGTCACGGATACCCGCTACGAGGGTTTCCAAGTTCGCGCGATACGTGGCCTCGTCGGTCGTCTTGTCGTTGTGGGCCAGCTGGACGAGGACCAGGTCGCCGGGGTGGATCAGCGGCTGAACTGTCCCCCACAGCAAGGAATTCTCCAGGTAGGTGACCGTACTCTCCCCGGAATCGGCGTAGTTGGCGACGGAGACGCCCTTGCGCAGGAACTGCGGGAGCTGTTGGCCCCAGCCGGAGTACGGGTCGCCCGGTTGGTCGCAGACCGTGGAGTCGCCGATCAGGATGATCTGCCGGGCGTGGTGGGCAGGCGTGACCCGGATGTCGGCGAGTGCGGGGGCCGTGCCGCCGAGGGTGAGGTCGAGGCCCGGAGTGCCGTCGGGGCCGGTGGGTTCGCCTTCTGGCGTACGGACGTTGACCGTGAAGGTGCGGGTCACGGTCCGGCCGGCCGCCGTGGCCGTCTCCGGGAGCAGGGAGCGCCGGGTCTCGCCCGTGATGGCCGTACTCGCCGCGCTCTCGCCGCCGAGGCGGACCGTGACGTCGTAGGTGCCGGGCGGGACGTCGAAGTGGCAGGCGGTGGCGGTGCAGTTGGCGAGGCCGAGCGGGGGTGTGCGGTCGTGGGCCTGGGCGGGTGCGGTCGACAGGGCGGTGCTCAGGGTCAGTGCGGCCAGCAGGGCGATGTTGAAACGTCTCATTCGCGGCTCCTCCGTCCGACGACAAGGCCTGGCGGTGGACCGTACCGCTATGGACAAGCGCTTTCTAGACCTGCGGCAGATTTCACATCACTGCCAACTCCAAGGCTGCGAAAGCCCTTTCGCGAAATCGATTCAACTGCCACCCTCCAAAGCACCCGCACCCCCACCTCCCGAAGGAGGCACCCCCATGTCCGGTTCTGTGAACAGACCGGTTCGCCGCCGCACCTTCGTCCTCGGCGCAGCGGCCACGGCCGGTTCGGCGGCGCTCGCCGGGCCCCTCGCCGAGACCGCGTCCGCCGCGAGCTTCGGCTACACCGACGACGGCTCGAACTACGTCGTCGACACCGGCGCGAGCCTCGTCTTCAAGGTCAGCAAGACGAACGGCGACCTGACCTCGCTGGTCTACAAGGGCACCGAGTACCAGGGCTACGGCGGCAAGAACTCGCACGTCGAGTCCGGCCTCGGCACCTCCACCGTGACGATCGCGCAGTCCGGCACGACGATCCTGATCTCCGTCGCGTACGGCACGCTGAAGCACTACTACGCGGCCCGCAGCGGCGAGAACAACGTCTACCTGTGGACCAACAAGGCCGACACCTCGGTCAGCGCGACCCGCTACATCGTGCGCGTCAAGGCCGGCCTGTTCCTCAACGACGAGCCGGATTCCTACACTTACGCGCCCACCACCATCGAGTCCGCGGACGTCTTCGAGAAGTCCGACGGCCAGACCCGCTCCAAGCACTACTCGAAGAACCGGGTCATCGACTACGACTACGTCGGCTGGACCACCGGCAGCGTCGGCCTGTGGGTCGTGCGCAGCAACCACGAGAAGGCGTCCGGCGGCCCGTTCTACCGCTCCCTGCTGCGCCACCAGAGCGCGGACGGCGGCGGGTTGTACGAGATCCTGTACTACGGCGAGAACCAGACGGAGGCGCAGAGGTTCGGTCTCCAGGGGCCGTACGTCATCGCGCTCACGGACGGCGGCGCGCCCTCCTCCTCGCTCTACCACGCCAGCCTCACCACCTCGTGGGCAGATTCCCTCGGCATCTCCGGCTATACGGCGGCGAGTTCGCGGGGCCGGGTCGCAGGTGTGGGCATCACCGGGCGCGACACGGCGTACGCGTACACGGTCGGGCTCGCCAACTCGGCTGCCCAGTACTGGGGTTCGGCGCGGGCCTCGGACGGCTACTTCTCGATCACGGGGATCCTGCCGGGGACGTACACGCTGACGGTCTTCAAGGGTGAACTCGCCGTCTACACCGGGTCGGTGGCGGTCACGGCGGGCGGGACGACGACGCTGAACAGCATCGCGATCCCCTCCTCGAACGATCCGTCCAACGCGAGCGCGATCTGGCGGATCGGCAACTGGGACGGTTCGCCGAGCGGGTTCAAGAACGCGGACCTGATGACGTACGCGCACCCCTCGGACGTGCGGGCCGCGTCCTGGACCGGCAACGTCGTCGTCGGCAGCGGCACCGAGACCTCGGCGTTCCCCTGCTATCTGTGGAAGGACGTCAACAGCGGCATCATCGTGTACTTCAAGCTGACGGCCGCTCAGTTGGCCGCCGCGCACACCCTGCGCATCGGGGTGACGACGGCGTACGCGAACGGCCGGCCGCAGGTCGTCGTCAACGACACCTGGACCTCGGCCGTCCCCTCGCCGCCCACCCAGCCGAGCACCCGGTCGCTGACCGTGGGCTCGTACCGGGGCAACAACAACACGTTCACGTACAGCGTTCCCGCGTCCGCCTGGCTGACGGACGCGAGTGCGTACAACACGCTGAAGATCTATGTGGCGAGCGGCTCGGGGACGACGTCGTTCCTGAGTGCCGGTACCTCGGTCGACGCGATCGATCTGCTGGCCTAGAGGCGGCAACTCCCGGACGGGGGACGGCGACTTGTAGGCATGACAGAGCCGAACACGCACCGCCGCTCCCCCGCCCGGCGCCGGCCCGCCGCCGTGGCGACCGGTACCGCGGCCGCCCTCGGGCTGGTCGCCGTGTCGCTGGCGACCCAGGCGCGGGCCGCCACCGTCATCACCGTCGCCAAGGACGGTTCGGGCCAGTACGCCACTGTGCAGGCCGCCGTGAACGCGGCCGCCGCCGGTGACACCATCTCCGTCGCGAAGGGCACGTACACCGAGATCGTCAACGTGCCTTCCGGTAAAACGGGGTTGACCATCCAGGGCGCCACCGGCAACGCCGAGGACGTCGTCATCACCTACGACCGGGCCGCCGGTTACACCGACTCCAGTGGCAACAAGTACGGGACGCTGGGCAGTTCGGTCGCGACCTTCTCGGCGAGCGGCCTCACCGTCACCGGGATCACCGTCCAGAACACCTTCGACAAGACGGCCCACCCCGACATCACCGACACCCAGGCCGTCGCGATCACCGCGCAGGGCGACCGGCAGACGTTCACCAACGACCGGTTCATCAGCCGCCAGGACACCGTCCTCAACTGGTCGCCGTCGTCCACTGGTCAGTACCGGCAGTACTTCTACTCGTCGTTCATCTCCGGCGACGTCGACTTCGTCTTCGGCAACGCCACCGCCGTCTACGACCGGGTGAACATCCAGCTGCGCAACTCGGGTGCCGCGGCGGGCGGTCTGAACGGCTTCCTCTCCGCGCCCAACACCAGTTCCGCGAAGACCTACGGCATCCTCGTCACCGGCAGTTCGGTGACCAGCTCGGCGGCGGCCAACACCTACTACCTGGGCCGCCCCTGGCACCCGACGGCGGACGCGGTGGGCCAACTGGTCGTCCGCCAGACCTCGTTGCCCGCCGCAGTGAAGGTCGCCGGGCCCTGGACGGACATGAGCGGGTACTCCTGGAAGAACGCCCGCTTTTTCGAGTACAAGAACACCGGCGCGGGCGCGACGGTGAACTCCAACCGCCCGCAGCTCACCGACTCCCAGGCCGCGAGCTACACGGCCCAGAAGTACCTGGCGGGCACGGACGGTTGGAACCCTGTCCGGTAACCGTGTGCTCAACTACCGCGCGTCCACTGCTGGTTGGTCGCCCCGCTGCACGTGTAGGTGATGATCGCGGCGGAGTTGGCGGTGGACGCGCCCGACACGTCCAGGCACTCGCCGCTCGTCGCGGCCTTGACGAGGACGTAACTGCCGGACGTGGTGAGGCTCCACTGCTGGGTGGTGGCGCCGGTGCAGTTCTCCTGGGTGACGTTCGTCGAGTTCTCCTGGAGGCACAACGAGCTGCCCCGGCCTACGAGTTCGTAGTAGCCGGTGCCCAGGTCCTTGAACCACCACTTCTGGTTGGTGCCGCTGTTGCAGGTGTACTGGCTGATCGCGATGCCCTGCCACAGCGACTGGTTGGCCACGTCCGCGCACTTGCTGCTGTTCCGCGCGATGAGCGTGTTGTAGGTCGCGCTCGTCCCGCTGATCGTGCCGGCGGCCGTGTCGATGGACACCTCCGGGTACCAGGACGCCATGGACATCGAGGTCGTGGTCGGGAAGGTCAACGGCAGCCACACGTAACGGGAGTCGTTGACGGTGCCGCCGAAGGAGTTGCCCCAGCGGTCGCCCATGTAGAGGTACGAGGTGCCCGAAGTCCCGGTGATCGGGAGGACGTAGGCGGTCTGCGAGTTGTACGCGGTCGAGTCGCCGACGTTCGTGAACGCCGTCCACGGGCCACTGATGCTGGTGGAGGTGGCGTACTGCTGCTGGTTGGCGCTCCAGCCGGTGGCGCCCGAAGTCAGCATGAAGTAGACGCCGTTGCGCTTGAACAGGGCCGGTGCCTCGCGGTGTCCGCCCACCCACGGGTTGGCGACCAGGCTGTCGATGGCGGTGTAGTCGGCGGTGAGCTTGTAGATGTGCAGGTCGTAGTTCTCGTTGGCGGCGGACACCATGTAGGCGGTGCCGTCGGTGTCGACGAACGTGGTGATGTCCCGGGACATGTTGTCGCCGAGCGGCTGGAAGCTGCCCTGGTAGGTGTAACTGCCGTCCACGGTCGAGGAGACGGCGACGGCGGCCTTGGCCTCGCTGTAGTCGACGCCGTTCTCCTTGTGCATCCACATCACGAACTGACCGGTGGACGCGTTGTAGATGACCTTCGGCCGCTCAATGTAGGCGGTGCCCAGCTCGGAGGCGCTGGACTGGGTCAGGACGTGGTTGCGGAACTCCCAGTTCTTCAGGTCCGTGGAGCGGTAGGCGTCCACGTACTTGAAGGTGTTGTCGGCGTTGCGGTCCTCACCGAACCAGTAGTAGTAGCTGCCGACCTTGATCACCCCGCCGCCGTGCGCGTGCACGGCGTTGCCCGAAGTGTCCGTGAACTGCGTGCCGTTGGTGATGGTCTGCGCCGCGGCCTGGGCCGGTCCCGCGGTCGCCAGTGCGGCGGCGAGCACGCAGCACAGGGCGACGAGGATTGCGTACACACGTCTCATCTGACGCCTCTCGAAGGTGGGGGGACAGAGTGGGGAACGGTGGGGGGTTCGAGGTACGACTCAGGGTTTGGTTCGGTATCTCGTACGCCATCTGTCATTACGAACGCCGAAAAGGTAAGGGTGTGTTACGGGAAGGTCAACGGGTCGCGCGTGACAAAGATGAAGGCGAGATTTCTGTTATCGCCGCCGCCGATGCACGTCTCCAATGACGTGCGCAGCCATTCCCGCAAGACAGCAGCCGCCGTAGGCGCCCTCGCGACCGTCGCCTTCCTGGTCGGCGCTCCCCCGGCCTCGGCCGCCGGTGCCCGCGACGCGACCGCCGACGTCCTCGCGAACCGGGACGTCACGCTCACCGGCGACACGGTGGTCACCGTGCCGTCCGGGACGACGACGTACGACGGGGTGTTCCGCGGCCAGGGCACGCTGACCGTGCGCGGCGGCGGCACGCTGATCCTCACCAAGGACAGCGACTTCACGCTCCCGGCGTCCCGGCAGCGGCAGAAGGTGACCACCCAGGGCGGCAACCACCCGTACACGACCGTCAGCAACCCGGACCCGCCCGCGATCACGGTCGCCGGCGGCACAACTCTCCAGTACGGCACGGGCGGTGGGACCGGACTGATCGGCCACTTCCCCTACAGCACGCCCGGCTACCAGCTCAACGAGCTGAACGTCCGGGTCGACGGCACCCTGCGCCTCTCCCTGACCCGCACCTTCAACATCGGCACGATCAGCGGCTCGGGCCTGGTCACCCAGCCCCGCAACATGTGGGGCACGCTCGACCTCGCCGGAACTCACCCGTTTTCAGGGGTGATTGACAACGGCACCGGCATGGCCGTCGGCCGCCCCGAGTACCCGGTGGCGCTGCCCAACGCCCGCGCGATCCTCAACCAGGGCTCCTGGATCATCGACACCCCGCTGTACCAGACGATCACCCTGCGCCAGAACTTCTACCAACGGGAGTACGGCAGCGACGTCAACGTCCACTCCCGACCCGGCAGCAAGGTCGTCCTCACGGGCCACTACAGCTACAGCGACCAGGGCGGCGACACGAACCCGTCACTCAGCGACCCGAACCTCAACTGGCGTGCGATCGCCCACCAGTTGAACAAGCGCGGCACCAACATCGAGGGGGCCAACGTCCATTGGGGCGACGGCACCACCCACCAGATCTTCATGCCGGGCACCAAGGACACCGTCTACATCAACCTCCACGCGGCGAGCGGGGTCCGGTCCCGGCTGACCTTCGACTACGACGGTCCGGTCACCCTGGGCGCGCCGATCGGCGGCGGCAGGTACCACGACACCCTGGCCGCGTCCGGTGCCGGTGACATCGTGATCGCCGGGACGCGCGGGAACGACGTGACCTTCGCGGCTCCGCAGTACTACGACGGTTCCACAACCGTGGAGCAGGGGGCGGTGCTGCGACTGGGGTCCGGAAAGCCCGGCGGCGACGGCGGGCTGCTGACCGGTACGGAGCAGCGGCGGATCGTGGACGACGGGACCCTTGTGCTGCGCAATGCGGCACTCGGCATCCAGTTGTCCCATCTCAGCGGCAAGGGGTCCCTCGTCCAGTCCGGCGCCGCGACCACGACGCTGACGGGTGCGGCGGTGACGTACACGGGGACGACGACGGTCTCCAAGGGCACGCTGGCGCTCAGGTGGGGGGCAACTCTCGCCCGCAGCAGGGCGATTCGGCTCACGTCGGCGGGTGCGCGGCTGGACGTGGGTACTGCGGGCCTGCGTGTGTCGACCGATCTAACCGGTGTGGGCACGGTGAAGGGTTCGGTGACGAACGACAGCCTGGTGACGACCGGCCTCACCGTGACCGGGAACTACACGCAGAGCGCGAAGGGCGAACTGGTCCTGCGCGACAAGCCGTTGAAGGTCGCGGGCAAGGTCGGGCTGGCGGGTGACCTGGACCTCTCGGCCGCCGGGACGCGTCCCGCGCGGACCGTCACGATCCTCGACCACACGGGTCACGGCTCAACGACGGGCGCGTTCAAGGGACTTCGCGAGGGCAGCAAGCTGAAGCTCGCCGACACGACGTACCGCATCAGCTACCGGGGCGGCGACGGCAACGACGTCGTCCTGACCGCCGTCACCGCAAGCAGCCCCTCCCCCAGCACCCACCCCACGTCCTCGCCGGGGACGACGCTCGCCGAGGCCCGCACGACGAACACCGCCCGCAGCGACGGCTTCGGCTGGTGGCCCTACGCACTCGGACTCGGCCTGCTCGGCGGCCTGTTGGTCCCGGCGACCAGGCGCACCCGGGGCAGCGGCAGGCGCGGGGGCGGGAAGCACGCGGCGTAGGGCTGGCATAGGGCTAACGGCCGCTCGGCGCCTCCGGGAACCCCAGCTGCGGGGCCAGCGCACGCGCCTCGGCCGCCCACCCGGCCAGGAAGGCGAGGGCCAACCCCCGCTCCCGGTAGCGGAGTTCGGCGGAGACGGCACGCTCACCGCCGTAGTCCAGTTGCCGCTCCTCGCTCGCGCGGGCGAGCATGAGGGCGGTGAGCCAGTCGTACTTCACGGCGGAGGCGCACACCCCGAGACGTACGAGCCGTTCGTCGACCTGGCTGTCCGACTCGCGGAGGCCGTGCAGGTACGCGTCGTAGGCCCGCGCCGCGTAGCCGGGCAGGCGGTCGGCCGGGACGAACAGGTCGAAGACGGAGTCGGGGAGGTAGTTGCCGAGGTCCTCACCGAGGGCGCCGTCGCCGGCGAAGGCCCAGTCGAACAGGACGCTGTCCGGGCCCTGCGAACGGACGTTGGCGGGCCACTGGTCGAGATGGCTGAAGGCGCGCGGGAGGGCCTCCATGATCTGCAGGAACCACTCGCGGTCGTGGTGCAGCCGGACCATGTCGTGGCGCAGTCCGGCGGGGAAGTGGTCGCGGACCAGGGGCTGTTGCCAGGCTTCGTCGTCGTCGAGGAGTTCCTCGCCGAGCGTGTTGTTGCCGACGTACTGGCGCAGGAAGCGGTGGGAGAACCAGGGTTGGTCGGGGACGGATGCGGCTCCTTGCGCGGCGCCGAGGCGGCGGGCGTGTTCGATGTGGCGGGTCAGCGGCCAGGCGGTGCCCGGCTCGCCCCGCACATGCTCAAGCCACAACGCGACGTCCCCGTCGGCCCGTTCGACCCGGGCGAGCAGCCGGGGCGCGCGGATGCCGTACGGCTGCCAGGTCTGCGCGAGCCCGGATTCGTAGACATGCGCCTCGCGCAGCCAGTAGTTCCAGTGGCGGGGGTCGTCGGAGGCGGCCCAGCGGCCGGTGGCGTCCTTGCTGCGGGTGAGGACCTTGAGGACGGCCGAACGGTCGCCCGCTGTGATGACCCAGACGCCTGCGGTGACACCGTTCTTGGCGTTGTGGGTGAGCGTTGCCGCGCCGACCGATCCGGCGGAGTGACCGAGGACTTCGCGCGCTTCGGCCCCCGTGGCCGCGATGTCGAGCATGCGGGCAAGGCTAGCGCCCCTCTGAAATCCCTCAGGCATTCCACATTCCGGGCATTCCGTTCGACAGCTGGACGCGGCCCCGGCCCTGCGGCCGTATCGACTAGCGTCGAGACATGACCAGCGACACCGCTCCCCTCCTCGCCGACGCCCTCGCCGCCGGGACGCTCGTCCTCGACGGCGGTCTGTCCAACCAGCTCGGGGCGGCCGGGCACGACCTGAGCGACGAGCTGTGGTCGGCGCGACTGCTCGCGGACCAGCCCGAGGCGATCGCCGAGGCGCACCTCGCGTACTACGAGGCGGGCGCCGACGTGGCGATCACCTCCAGCTACCAGGCCACCTTCGAGGGCTTCGCGAAGCGCGGGATCAAGCACGACCGGGCGGCCGAACTCATCGCCGAGAGCGTGGAGTTGGCCGTCGACGCGGCGGTGGACGCGGGACGGCGGGGCATCGGGCGGCCGCTCTACGTGGCGGCCTCGGTCGGACCGTACGGCGCGATGCTCGCGGACGGCTCCGAGTACCGGGGCCGATACGGGCTGAGTGTGGCCGAGCTGGAGGCCTTCCACCGGCCCCGCCTGGAGGTGCTGGATCTCGTCGGGCCGGATGTGCTGGCCTTCGAGACGATCCCGGACGCCGATGAGGCCGAGGCGCTGCTGCGGGCGGTGCGCGGACTGCGGACGCCCGCCTGGCTGTCGTACTCCATCGCGGGTGACCGCACCCGCGCCGGGCAGCCGCTGGAGGAGGCGTTCGCCCTGGCCGCCGACGCCGACGAGATCATCGCGGTCGGCGTCAACTGCTGCGCCCCGGAGGATGTCGAAGGCGCGGTCGAGATCGCGGCCCGCGTGACCGGGAAGCCCGTCGTCGTCTACCCCAACAGCGGCGAGACCTGGGACGCCAACGCCCGTGCGTGGACGGGCCGTTCCACTTTCACCACCGAGCAGGTGGAGGGGTGGCAGGCGTCCGGGGCGCGGCTGATCGGGGGGTGCTGTCGGGTGGGACCGGGGGCAATCGCATCCATCAGGCGGACGCTTACACCGTGACCGCCTCGATCGAGTCCCGCACCACCACATGCGTGCCCAGCAACAGGTGCTCGTCCGGGGACTCCGCCGTGCGCCCCAGCGCGGTGCGTACGGCGAGGCGGCCCAGCTCCTCGTAGGGGACATGGACCGTGGTCAGGGCGGGGTACAGATCGCGGGCGAACGGAATGTCGTCGTAACCGGCCAGCGAAACATCGCCGGGGACGTCCAGGCCCGCCTCGTGCAGCGCGGTGAGCGCGCCCGCGGCGACCATGTCGGTGGCGGCTACCACGGCCGTGAACTCCAGTTTCCGGCTCAGGGCGAGGCGCATCAGCCGGTGCCCCGAGTCGCGGGTGAAGTCGCCGTGGAGCAGGAGGTCCGGGTCGGGTTCGAGACCCCGGGCGCGATGGGCGGCCAGGTAACCGCGTTCACGGCCCTGCGCGGTCGCCTGGTCCGGCCTGCCGCCGAGGAACAGGACGCGCTGGTGGCCCTGGGCCAGGACGTGCGCGACGAGGGCGTAGGCGCCGCCCTCGTTGTCGTACTCGATGACCGTGACCGGTGCGCCCGGACCGAGCGGCGGCCGCCCGCAGAGCACGAGCCGCGAGCCGGCCGATGCCAGCGAGTCCGCGATACGGCGGGTGCGCTCGCGGTACTCCGGGGTGTCGGCGGTGCCGCCGACCAGGATCACGGCGGCGGTGCGCTGGGCGCGCATGGTCTCGATGAAGTCCAGTTCGCGCTGGACGTCGCCCTCCGTACTGCACACCAGGCACAGGTGGCCGAGCCGGGTCGCCTCGCGCTCCACGCCGTGCGCCATCAGCGCGAACGACGGTCCCGTGATGTCCTCCAGGACGAAGGCGAGGGTCGGCGTCCCGACCCCTGCCACGGCCTTGGCGCGGGCGTCGGCGACGTAGTCGAGTTCGCGTACGGCCCGCAGCACGCGCGTGCGGGTCGCCGTGCTCACCGGGTACTCCCCGCCGAGCACCCGCGACACCGTGGACGCGGACACCCCGGCACGGGCCGCCACATCCCGGATGGTGCTCCCGCTCGCGTCCTGGCTCTTCCTGGTCATGTACCGCCTCGCCCCTCCCCCGGCCCGTCGCGTACCCCCTCAGGGCCTGCGGCAACACTCCAGCAACCGGTTCCCTGCGCGGAGAGTAGCAGTGAGCGAGGGGCGGGACGAGGGGCGTGCGTCGGCCAATTCACCTACGTCAGCACGGCAGTTGTCGGCGACCGGCGTTGGGCAACCGGTTTCCACGCCGTACGCCCGCCCTCACGACGACCGCCGCACATCCCCCGGCCGCCGCAGCCGCCGTACGACCGAGCGCAGTTCGGTGGCGCTCCGCGCGGGCGGCGCGCCCTCGGCCGGAACCGCCGCTTCCTTCGCCTTCGCCACGGCGTCGGCCGCCCACAGGGCGAACTCGGGGTCGCGCGGCCCGTGCGCGACGTACGGCTCGCCCTCTCCGAAGATGCGGACCGGGTGCGTGTCGTCCCAGGTCTGCCACCCGGGGTCGCCGTCCACGGCGAACCGGACCCAGGCTCCGTGCATGGCGTCGGCGAGTGCCTGGGGCGCGCCCTGGCCGGCGAGTTTGGCGGACTCGGGGATCTCGCCGGTGTCGAAGACGAAGCCGAGTTCGAGGGCGTGGCAGGAGCCGAGGTCGGGGCGGTTGGAGGGCCAGGCGAACTCGTAGACGTGGGAGGTGCCGGGGCGGGCGTCGGCGAGGCGGTGCAGCGGGTAGCGGAGGAGGTGGTCGGTGACGAGCTGGCCGACGGTCTCGGCGGTGCCGGCGCCGGGGTGCAGGGCGCGGTAGCCGCGCGGGACCTCGACACCGCAGTGGCAGCGGGCCATCGCGCCGGCCAGGGCGACCGCGCCGAGCCGGTCGACGCGCTCGTGGAGGCCGCCGGGGACCAGCCACAGCCGGTACTCGTCGCGGGTCCAGCCCAGCATCAGGTCGACGCCCCGGCCCACCTCGCCGTCGACAAGCGCCGCCAGCGGGTCGCGGGGGACGAGGTCGCCGTCGATGACGATCCCGAACGTGGGTCCGCCGAGCACCGGGCTGCTGAGTCTGCCCACGTCGGCCTGGGTGCGGAGGAGGAGTTCGCGGTCCACGGCGGCGAAGGCCTCGGCGGTGGCGGGGATCTTCAGCCGGGTCGCCATCCGGCGCACCATCCGCCGTACCTTGTCGCGGTCGAAGGCCTCCGGGGGCCCGCTCTGCAGGACGGCCCGGCGGACCAGCCCCTGGGCCTGCGGGGCGGCGATCAGGGCGCCGATGCTGATCGCGCCGGCGGACTGCCCGAAGAGGGTGATCCGGTCGGGGTCGCCGCCGAACTCCGCGATCGACTCGTGCACCCAGCGCAGCGCGGCGAGCTGGTCGCGCAGGCCGGGGTTGGCGGGTGCGTCCGGGAAGAGGCCGTAACCCTCCACGCCCAGGCGGTAGTTGAGCGAGACGAACACGACTCCGTCGCGGGCGAAGGCGTGTCCGTCGTAGACCGGGACGGCCGACGAACCCCGGGTGAGCGCGCCGCCGTGCAACCACACCATGACCGGCAGCCGGGCGCCCGGGCCGGGTTCCGGGGTCCACACGTTGAGGTTGAGGCAGTCGTCGCCGGGCACGACGGGGTCGGAGAGCAGTTTGGCGAAGGCTTCGGAGTACGGCGGTTTCGGCGCGGTCGGTCCGAAGGCGAGCGCGTCGCGCACTCCGGTCCAGGGCTCGGGCGGGACGGGCGGGCGGAACCGGCGGGGGCCGATCGGGGGTGCCGCGTAGGGGATGCCCCGGAAGACCGCGATTCCGTTCTCGTACCGGCCGCGCACCGACCCGTAGGGGGTGCCGACCACGGGGTTCAGCTGCTCTGCCCTCATCTGCCCACCAGCTCCTCGTCGCGCTCGTGAACCATGCTCATCAGAGCATCACATCGCGCCCGGCTATTCCGGCGGACGAACTCCGCTGGACGGGTCAGTTTCCGGTTTCTGTGCCCTCTCTCACCGATTGACCCCCGCTCCACAGCAGATCTACGGTAGAAGACGCTTTCAGAAAACGTTTCTTACTCCGTACGGGAGGGTCATGCCCAGCGCCCAGCCGCCGAGGGCCGTGTTCGCCATGGATCCGGTGCACCTGCCCCTGCTCTTCCCCTCACCCCTGATGGACCGGCTCCGGCAGACCGCCGAGATCGAACCAGGGCTCGTCGTACGGGACTTCGGCGCACCCGAGGCCGCCCGGGCCCTGGCCGGGGCCGAGGTCCTGATCACCGGGTGGGGCTGCCCGCACCTCGACGCCGACGCGCTGGCGGCGGCACCCCGGCTGCGGACCGTGCTGCACGCGGCGGGCTCGGTCCGTTCGCTGGTCGGCGAGGCCCTGTGGGAACGCGGGGTGACCGTCTCCAGCGCGGTCACCGGCAACGCTCTCCCGGTCGCCGAGTACACCCTCGCGATGATCCTTCTCGCCGGGAAGGACACCTTCGCCCAGCGGGAACGCTTCCGGCACACGCACACGTACCCGACGCCCGCCGAGACCGCGCCGATCGGCAACCTCGGGCGCCGGATCGGCGTCATCGGCGCCTCCCGGGTGGGCCGCAGACTGCTGGAACTGCTACGGCCCTACGACTTCGAGGTCCTCCTGCACGACCCCTACGTCAGCGTCACCGAGGCCGCCGCGCTGGGGGCCGAACTCCTGCCGCTGGACCACCTGTTGAGCGGTAGCGACATCGTGAGTCTGCACGCCCCGGACATCCCCGAGACACAGCGCATGCTGGACCGCGGACGGCTCGCCCTCATCCGGGACGGCGGCGTCCTGATCAACACCTCGCGAGGCGCCCTGATCGACCACGAGGCCCTCACCGACGAGCTGTTGTCCGGCCGGCTGACCGCGATCCTCGACGTCACCGAACCCGAGCCACTGCCACCCACCTCTCCCCTGTACAAGCTGCCGAACGTCTTCCTCACCCCGCACATCGCGGGCTCCCTCGGCAACGAGCTGGCGCGGCTCGGCGCCATCGTCGTCGACGAGCTGGAGCGCCTGGCCGCGGGCCTGCCACCGGCCCACGAGGTACGGCACGCGGACCTGACCCGTGTCGCCTGATCCGCGCCGTCCACAGGCCGGCGCACCGGGAACGACCTTGGGATACGGTTTCCGGACCGGTGCCGGAGCAGGCCCCAGGGCGCCCGGTGGAAACACGGTCATGGTGAAGGAGTCGCTACGGTGAGTCAGCGCAAGGCGTCGGGCGACATCGGCCGGGCGACCATCCGGGACGTGGCGGAGCGCGCCGGGGTCTCGGTGGCGAGCGTCTCGCGCGTGCTGTCCGGCAACTACCCGGTGTCGGAGGAGCTGCGCCGCCGGGTGATGAAGGTCGTCGGCGACCTGGACTACGTCACCAACGCACACGCCCGTTCCCTGGCCGGCGGCGGTACGCCCACGGTGGCGATCCTCATCAACAACATCACCGGCGCCGCGTTCGCCCACGTGGCCAAGGGAGTCGAGGGCGCGGCCACGCTGCGCGGCTGGCTCTCCCTGGTCGGCACGACCGGCGACGACCCCGAGCGTGAACTCGCGCTGGTCAACCTCATGCGCCAACAGGGCGTAGCCGCCGTGGTGTTGCTCGGCGGCGCGTACGACGTCGACGAGTACCAGCTCCGCATGGCCCGCTTCGCCCGCTCCCTCGACGCGGCGGGCTCGCACCTCGTGCTCGTCGGCCGCCCGCCACTGGAGGGCGACGTCCCGGCGACGACGGTCGACTACGACAACGAGGGCGGCGCCTACGCCATGGCCAGCCACCTCCTCTCGGCGGGCCACCGCCGCGTCCTGGTACTCCCCGGGCACGCCGAACTCAGCACCGCGCAGGGCAGGTTGAGGGGCGCGCAACGGGCCTTCGAGGCGTACGGCGTGCCGTTCGACCCGGGGATGGTGCGGCACGGTCCGTACGACTACGAGCACGGGTACGAGGCAGTGGAGGACACCCTGAAGGAGGGCGTGGACTTCACCGCGGTGCTGGCGGGGACCGACGTGGTCGCCGCGGGCGCCATGCAGGCACTGCGCGCGGCGGGCCTGCGGGTGCCCGAGGACGTGTCGATCGTCGGCTACGACGACATCCCGCTGGCCTCCCAGCTCACCCCTCAGCTCACCACCGTGCACGTTCCGTACGAGGAGATGGGCCGGGTCGCGCTGCGCGCGGTCGCGGACCGGCGCGAGGGCGGCGGCACGGGCCGGCGTAGAAGCAGCGACGGCGACCATCTGGTCCTGGGCACGCATGTCGTCGTACGGAACTCGGTACGGCCGCCGGCCCGACGGGACTAGTACAGGGACTGGCTCAGCACCCCCCTGCGGGACCGGCCCGGCACATGGAACCAAGGCGTTACGTAACCGGTTTCCCACCTAATCCCCTGGCCAGATGGGGTCTGTCCAGGCCGATCGAAACAACTTGCTGCACACCTCTTGCTCCGAACAGACCATCCTGCCTACCTTCCCAGCAACCGGTTTCTACCTCTTCTCTTCCGAAGGAACACGGTCTGATGAACTCCACCAGCCCCCGGAGAAGGTTCGCTCGTGCAGCCGTCGCGGGCCTCGCACTGACAGGTCTGCTCTCCGCCTGCGGCGGATCCGGCTCGGGAGACAAGGCGTCCTCGGGTCCGGTCACCCTCCCCTTCTGGGGCTGGGCCAACGGGCAGGACGCGGTCGTGAAGGCGTTCAACGCCGCCCACAAGGACGTCAAGCTCAAGTACACCAAGGTCACCGACCAGTTGACGATGCAGAAGCAGCTGACCAACGCGGTCAAGGCCGGCAACGCGCCCTGCCTGGTGCAGAACACGGCGGAGTACGTGACCACCTGGGTCTCGCAGGGTGCGCTCGCCGACATCTCGCAGTACGTCTCGGCCGACAAGGACAAGTTCAACGCGGGCTCGTGGGCCAGTGCGCAGGTGCAGGGCAAGTCCTATGGCGTGCCGACCAGTTCGGCCCCCGCGTTCACGATCTACCGCACGGACGTCTTCAAGAAGTACGGCCTCAAGGCGCCGACGACCTGGGACGAGTTCATCGCCGCGGGCAAGGTCCTGAAGAAGCACGGCATCAAGGTCACCAACTTCGCCGGTGAGGACCCGAGCACCCTGGAAGTCCTCTCCATGCAGGCCGGTGCGCACTGGTACGCCATCGACGGCAACTCCTGGAAGGTGGACTTCCAGGACGCGGGCAGCCTCAAGGCGGCCCAGGTGATCCAGGACATCATCGACAACGACCTCAACTCCAAGCTCTCCTTCGCGGACTACGCGGCCGTGCAGCGCAACTACGACAACGGCGGCACCGCGACCCGGCAGATCTCCACCTGGCAGATGGCGGGCATGGTGCAGAACTTCACCAAGTCCGACGGCAAGTGGGCGCTGTCGCCCTGGCCGACGTTCGCGGGCGAGGGCGCCAAGACGCCCGCCGGGACCAACCAGAGCGGTGGCGTCACGCTGGTGACGAAGCAGTGCGCGCACCAACAGCAGGCCGCCGAGGCCGCGTTGTGGATGTCGACCGACGCCGGTGCCGTGAAGACGATGGCGAGCCCGACCACCGGCAACGGTGTGATGCCGGCGCTGGCCGACAGCAATGCCTATGTCGCCGAGGCGATCTCCGACAAGCTGCTCGGCACGAACTACGAGCCCGCGAAGCAGATCGTCACCGACAGCCTGAACACCGTCACCTCGGACTGGGTGTTCGGCCCGGACTGGACCGCGATGTTCACCGAGCTGCAGACCGGCTGGGCGAAGGTGATGAACAAGCAGGAGAAGGTCACCGATCTGCTGGCGCACATGCAGGAGTGGACGGTCAAGGACCTGAAGTCCCGCGGTATCAGCGTCAAGGGCTGAGGCAGCGCCGATGATTCGCTCCCAGCGCTGGAAGGGTGCCGCGTTCACGGTGCCCTTCCAACTCGGTTTCGTGTTCCTGTACTTGATACCGATCGGGTACGCCGTCTACGAGTCGCTGTTCGTGGAGCACCAGTCGGGTCTCGGTCTCGGCGGTTCCACGCAGCGGTTCTCCGGCCTGGACAACTACCAACAGGGCCTGACCGACTCGGCGTTCATGAACTCGGTACTGCGCGTGGTGCTGTTCGCGTGCGTGCAGATCCCGGTCATGCTGCTCGTCAGCCTGCTGCTGGCACTGTTCCTGGACGCGCTGTCCTCGAAGGCCGCGGGCCGCTTCCGGATCTTCCTCCTCGTGCCGTACATGATCCCCGGAGTGGTCGCGGCGATCGTGTGGATCAACCTGTACAGCCCGGACGTCGGCCCGTTGACGCCGCTGGGCAAGGTGTTCGGGCTGTCCTGGAACTTCTTCGCGCCCTCGATGGTCTGGCCGTCCATCGGCAACCTGCTGACCTGGCACGGCATCGGCTACAACATGGTGATCATCTACGCGGCGCTCCAGGGCGTCCCCCGCGACCTGTTCGAGGCGGCCCGCCTCGACGGCGCCTCCGAGTTCCGGGTCGCGACGAGCATCAAAATCCCTTACGTACGAGGGGCGTTGGTCCTGACCGGGATGCTCTCGATCATCCAGATGCTGCAGATCTTCAACGAGCCGGCGCTGTTCCGGAACGTCACCCCGCAGACGGTGAACGACAGCTTCACGCCCATCATGATCATCTACAACCAGGCGTTCAACGCGGGCAACTACCACTACGCGGCGGCCCTTTCGGTCCTGCTCGCCCTCATCCTCGGCCTCGCCTCCTTCCTCTTCTACCGGCTCACCGCGAAGGAGGCCGACTGATGACCCTCACCGAAGAACGCCGGAACGCCCATCAGGTCCGCCGCCTCAACAAGCCCGATCCGGCGGCCCGTTCACGCGGCGGCCAGCGCTTCCTGCTCGTCGGCCTGGTGCTGGCCAGCGCCTACAGCCTGTTCCCGGTGTGGTGGCTGATCGTCGCCGCGACCAAGGACCGCACGGGCCTGTACCAGAGCAACGGCCTCTGGTTCTCCGGCATGCACCTGTGGGCGAACGTGCGTCAGGTCTTCACCTACGAGAACGGCATCTTCCTGCGCTGGACCGCCAACTCGTTCCTGTACGCGGGAGTCGGCTCCCTCGGCGGCACACTCATCGCCCTCGCGACGGGCTACGGCCTGGCGCGCTTCGAATTCCCGGGCCGCAGCGCGGTGTTCGCGTGCGTGGTGGGCTCCTTCCTGATCCCGATCGCGCTGCTCACGCTCCCGCTGTACCTGATGTTCTCGAAGATCGGCCTGGTCGACACCCCCTGGGCGATGCTGATCCCCTGCCTGATCAACCCGTTCAGCGTCTACCTCGCCAAGGTCTACACGGAGGCCACGGTCCCCTTCGAACTCCTGGAGGCGGCACGCCTCGACGGCGCGGGCGAACTCCGCATCTTCTTCAGCATCGTGCTGCGGATGATGACGACGGGCGGAGCGACGGTCTTCCTCCTGGCCTTCGTCAACACCTGGAACGCCTTCTTCCTCCCGCTGACCGTGCTGCGCGGCGAGGAGAACTGGACGCTCAACCTCGGCCTCTACAACTGGTCCGGCAAACGCATGGAGTCGGGCGTCGACCTGACGAGCCTGGTCCTCACCGGCGCCCTTCTGTCGATCGTCCCGATGGCCGTGATGATGGTGGCGATGCGCCGCTACTGGCGTACCGGGGTCACCCTGGGAGCCCTCAAGTGACCTTGCTGCACAATCCTGTTGTCCGCGGTTTCGCCCCCGATCCCTCGATGGTCAGGGTCGGCGACTGGTACTACGTGGCGACCAGTTCCTTCGAGTGGTTCCCCACGATCCCGATCCACCGCTCGCGGGACCTCGCCCACTGGGAGTACGCGGGCCACGCCCGGGGCGCGGTCCCCGGCGACTCCCTCGCCGGAGTCCCCGACTCGGGCGGCGTCTGGGCACCCTCGCTGAGCTGGGACGGCGAGCACTTCTGGCTGACGTACTCGGTGGTCCGCTCGGTCGGCACGCCGTACTTCGACCTGGACACCTACGTCACGACGGCGACGGACGTCGCCGGGAAGTGGACGACCCCACGGCGGGTGACGAGCCACGGTTTCGACCCGGCCCTGTTCCACGACGAGGGCCGGCTGTGGCTGCTCAACCTCCAGAACGACTGCCGCCCCGGCGGCAGCCGCTTCGCGGGCATCGTCGCGACCGAGCTGGACCGCGACACGCTCGCCCCGATCGGCGTGACTCATCTGCTGCTCCAGCACGAACGGCTCATCGAGGGGCCGAAGTTGGTGCGGCGGGGCGGCTGGTACTACCTGTTGCTCGCCGAGGGCGGCACGGGGTACGAGCACGGGGTGCGGGTGGCACGCAGCCGTACGGTCACCGGCCCGTACGAGCTCGACGACCACCCCTTGCTGACGTCCCGGGACGACCCGTCGCTGCCGTTGCAGAAGGCGGGCCATGGCGAGCTGGTCGAACTGCCGGGCGGTGACTGGGTGTTGAGTCATCTGGCGGCACGGCCGGTGCAGACACCCGACGGGCCGCGCTGCACCCTGGGCCGGGAGACCGCGATCCAGGCGGTGACCTGGGACGCGGACGGCTGGCCGAGGCTGCGGCAGGGCGGCTGGCATCCGGTGGTGGAGGTGGACGTACCGACACGTCCCGCCGCCGCACCGGCTCAAGTCCCGGATTCCGACGGGCCGTTGGGCTGGCCGTGGAGCACCCCGCGCGCCTACCCCGACCCGTCCTGGGCCGACACCGCCGCCCGCCCCGGCTGGATCCGGCTGCGCGGGCGGCACGGGCCGGAGTCGCGCTGGGCGCACAGTCTCCTCGCCCAGCGGATCACGGAGCATCGCACGGAGGCGGAAGTCACGGTCGAGGCAAGGCCGTTGACGTTCACGCAGGCGGCCGGGCTGGTGCTCTGGTACGGCGCCGAAGCGTATCTGAGCCTGCACCTGACCTGGGCGGAGCCCGAGGGTGAGGAGCAGCGGGGGCAGCAGTGGCGGGGTGGCGGCCGTACGGTGCTGAGCCTGGTGGAGCGGGACGAGGACGGCACGCGGCAGGTGGCCGTCGTAGAGGTGGATGTCCGTGCTCCCGTGGCGCTGGGGGTGACGGTCGAGGGGGCCGAGGCTCGGTTCTGGTACGTGCGGGACGGGGCTCGGACGGCGGTCGGGCCGGGGCTGGACTTCAGTCGGCTGTCGGACGACTACGGGTCGCGGCTGCGGTTCACGGGGGCGATGGCGGGCATCCATGCGTGGGATCTGGTGGAGGGTGCCTTCACGGCGGACTTCGCAGATTTCCGGCTGACGTGTACAGCAGAGTGACCTGTAGGTGACGCTTTCTCCCTTGTTCGGGGTTTCGAAAGATTGGGTCGGCTGCATCACGTGAATTCCCTGGTCTTCCCGCCGTGTTGACGCGCGCTTATCGTAGGAAGCGCTTTCTGGCTGGCTGATGATGGAGTCGGGGAAGCAGCGCTGGTCGAAACTTTCGATGGCCCTCGGGCGGGCTGGAGAGGCGGTACCCGATGGTCCGTACGGGGAGCGCGAGCGTGACGGCGGGGCCGACGCTGGCGGTGGTGGCCCGGGAGGCGGGGGTGTCCGTGCCGACGGCGTCCAAGGTGGTCAACGGCCGGGAGGACGTGGCGCCGGAGACGCGGCGGCGGGTGACGGAGGCGCTGGAGCGGCTCGGTTATGTGCGCAGGCCCAGGTTCGACGCCGGCAAGGCGCCGGGGATGGTCGACCTGGTCGTGCACTCGCTGGAGAGTTCGTGGTCGGGGGCGGTGCTGCACGGGGTGGAGGAGGCGGCGTACGAGGCCGGCCTTGAGGTGGTGGTCTCGGCCGGGCTGACCCGGACGCGGGCCGAGCGGCCCGAACGGGGCTGGCTGGACAAGCTGGTTGGCCGGGGTTCGGCCGGAGTCCTGTTCAATCTGGCGGAGTTGACGCCGTCCCAGTACTCCTGGCTCGACCAGCACCGCATCCCGTTCGTGATGATCGACCCCGTGCACGAACCGCCGCCGGGCGTGGTGTCGGTCGGCGCGGCCAACTGGCAGGGCGGGGTGACCGCGACCGAGCACTTGCTCTCCCTGGGCCACGAACGCATCGCCGTCATCGCCGGCCACCGCCACAAGATGTGCAGCAGCGCCCGCGTCGCCGGCTACCGCTCCGCGCTCGCCGCCGCAGGCGTTCCGGGGCGCCCCGAGTACATCCGCCACGGCGGCTTCGACCAGGCCATGGCCCGCACCCGTATGCGCGAACTCCTCGACCTGCCCGAGCCGCCCACGGCGGTCTTCGTCTGCTCCGACCGTATGGCCCTCGGGGTCTACGAGGCCCTGGCGGAACGGCAGTTGAGCATCCCGGACGACATGAGTGTCGTCGGTTTCGACGACCTTCCCGAGTCCCGCTGGGTGACTCCGGCGCTGACCACGATCCGGCAGCCGCTGTCGGAGATGGCGGCCACGGCACTGCGGTTGCTGGTCCGGCTGATGGACGGGGACCGGCCGGAGGGGACGCGGACGGAGTTGTCGACGCGGTTGGTGGAGCGGGCGAGCACGGGGGTGCCGGGCGGTCGGTAGCCTGCCGGTATGGCCAGGTCATGGGACAAGCAGCAGTTGATCGCGGACGGCTTCGAGCCCACGTACGTGGACTTGGAGTGGTACGACGGGCCGCGCAAGGGACTCGCGCTCGTCGACGGTGTCCCGCACTACTACGAGATCCGGGACTGCAACCGCGCCGACGAGGCCGAGGAGTACCTCGTGTGGTCCGCGAGCGAGGCGGCGGTGGCGATGGAGCGCGAGCAGTGGGCGATCTTCGTCAGGTACCAGCTTTCCGATGCCGGGCCGGAGGAGCATCCGGGGCACGGAGGGATCGATGTCCGTTACGACGAACTGGAGTTGCTCCTCGCGCCGCACCGTCAGGCACCGGACGGTGCTCGCCGACTCATCGGTGAGCCGCGGTTCGACGACGGGGACGACCGCTACCGGTTCGACGGGGTCGACCACTGGTTCCGGTGGCGCCCGGCCGAGTAAGGCGCGCCGCCGTCTCGACGCACGGGGCAGCGAGCAGGACGGGGCAGCGGACCGGTCGTCCGCTGCCCCTTCAGGGTGTGCCGTCCCGGTGTCAGACGAACTGGCCGCCCGCCGCGCGGAGTTGTCTGCGCAGGATCTTGCCGTTCGCGTTGCGGGGCAGCGTGTCCAGCCGGACGACGTCCTGCGGGACCTTGTACCAGGACAACCGGGCCCGGGCCAGGGCGATCAACTCGGCGTCCAGGGCAGGGTCGTCGGCTCCGTTGCCCGGCTCCTTGTCGGGGACGGTCACCACGTAGGCGCGCAGACTCGTGTCCCCGGCGGGACGCCGGACCGAACTGACCGCCGCTTCGAGCACGCGCGGATGGCTCTCAAGAAGCCGTTCGACCTCGCCCGGTACGACGTTCTGGCCGCCGATCACCTCCACGTCGTCCAGTCGGCCGTGCACGTGGAGGACGCCGTCGTCGTCGATCGACGCCAGGTCCCCGGTCGGCCACCAGGTGTCCCTCACTTGATCGGGGCCCTGACTCCCCCGCTCGACGCCCCGGGACGCGAAGTCGGCGTAGACGTGCAGCTCGCCCTGCCTGCCCGCGGGCATCGGCTGGCCGTCCGCGTCGACGATGCGCACCGGCCGGCCGGGTACGGCGGGGCCGACCGCGGAAGGGGCCCGGTACGCGGCGGGCCGGCCCATGGAGATCACGCCGATCTCGGTGGCGCCGTAGTTGTTGACCAGCCGGTCCTCCAGGATCGGCACCAGTCGCCGGCGCAGCCGTAGCGAGAGGACCTCCCCCGCGCTCGACACCTCCCGGAGGCGGCCGAACGCCTCCGCGTGGCCGGGCTCAAGGAGCATGCGGGCCAGGAAACTCGGCTGTGCGAAGAGGTCCGTGACCTGGTGGCGGTCGATGAGCCCGATCGCGGCGGCCGGGGTCGCCCGGGTGCGCGACAGGACGGCGGTCTGGCCCGTGGCGAGGGTGGTGAGCACCGAGAAGTGCAGTCCGCCCAGGAAGTACATGCGGGAGACCGACAGCCCAACTGTCGTACGGCTACTGCCGTTTGGACCGGGCGGGCCGGGAGGCGCGGCGAAGTTGCTGTGCAGGAAGAAGCAGAGTTTCGGGGTGCCCGTCGTGCCGGACGTGAAGACCGCCAGCGCCGGGGCGTCCCCGCCCTCGGCGAAATCGGGGTCCGGTTCGCCCGCGACCAGGGTCGCGACCTTCATGGCGGGGGCGAAGCCCGGCAGCTCCAACTGCCCTGCGCTGTCCGGGTCGATGACGGCCAGCGCGGGTTCCACGGTCTCGACGGCCCGCGTCAGATCCTCCCCGCTCATCTGGACGTTGACCGGGACGGCGACGAGTCCGGCCTGCCAGGCGCCGAGCACGGACCAGACCATCTCCACGCTGTCGGGCAGCGCGAGCAGGACGCGGTCGCCGCGGCGCAGTCCCGCGGACCGGTACCCTCGCGCGGCCCGCGCCGCGCCGTCGAACACCTCGGCGTACGTCCAGGCGCGGTCGTCGGCCAGGAAGGCGATCCGCTCCAACCACCCTCTGGCGCGGGCGAGTTGGGAGAGATCCTGGGTTACGTTCCCGGGCATGGCTACGAACGCCCCTCTCCGGCCGCGGACGGCCCCGCGGACCTTTCCGGGATCTTCGGCACCTCGTCGAGATGGATCCCGAACCAGGTACCGAGCGCCTCCTTCAGCCCTTCCTCGGTCACGATCCGCTCCCTGGTCCGCTCCCCGCCCTGTTCCCTGATGAGGACCCGGTTCGCGAGAGTGACCCTTCCGTCCTCCCGGGGCTGGACACAGATCAGCCGGTTCCTGAAAGGCGATTCGGGGGCGGTCTGGTACCACCACATGGAGGGAAGGCCGAATTCGATTTTCCGGGGTTTCATCTCCATCCGGTACAGCGGCGAACCGTCTCGGAATACGTCGATGTCCCCGTCGGATGTCTCGGTGACAAGGTACGCACCGTGCGGGTCGTCCTGCGGTGTGCGCAGATCCAGCCGCAGGGGCCATCGGCTGTGACTTCCCTGCCCCACGTCCACCAGCCAGGAATGTCCGTCCGGCTCGTCCGTCTCCACCCGAAGCGCCAGATGACCGATGGGACTGTCCAGTACCTCACCGCGATAGATGCACCCGGCCAGCAGGGTGACGTGGAATCCGAGAGATTCCAGCAGCATCGCGAAAGCCGAATTCAGCTCGAAACACCCGCCGCCGCGCCATTCCTGCACGATCTTCTTGACCGCGTCCAGGGAGTACGGGATCGGTTCCCCGAGAAGGAAGAACAGGTTCTCGAACGGAACGGACAGTACATGGCGTTCGTGAAGATGGCGCAGGGCGTCCGCGTCCACCCGCTCCGGCCGCTTGGCGCCTATGCGTTCCAGATAGGCGTCGATGAGTTCGTCGTCCATGGCGCTCTCACTTCTCCAGGCAGAACTCGTTGATGGGATAGCCGACATGGCGGTCCTCCGCGGGCAGATATCCCAACACGCGGTCGCCGGGCTTGAGTTCGGTGCTGTTCAGCACCGCTCCGCCCGGGCCCAGCACGCGCACATGCCAGTCGTCCTGGAGGATCAGATTGACGGCACGCCCGTCCTCGGATTTCGCGTCGATGGAGATGAGAGGCCGGCTCTCGATCTTGACCCGGCCGACGGTGACGATACGGGTCTGGCCCTTGACGTCCACGGCCATGACCTTGCTGCCGGACTTCAGCTCGCTGAGATAGTGGGTACGCCCGTCGCGGGAAAGCGTGTAGGAGTGAATGGCCCCCGCGTTCACCCGGAACGGACGGGTGGGCATATAGGGAAGCGGATGCGTCTCACTCACGCAGAGAATCATCCCCTTGGAATGCGAACCGACCAGGATTCCCTCGTCCTCACGGAAGTGGCTGCACGTGTCGACGCAGGCCCGCTCCCCCATGCCCACATGCTCGGTGGCGACGATCGTGAGCTCGACGAGATCGAGGGGCTCGGTCACGACGGCGGACGCCTGCTTGAGCGCGGTGGCGTCACCCACGGCGTTCGGCGCCATCATCACGCCGTCGGAGCCGTGTTCGAGCACCCCGAAGATGATCTCCGCCTCCGTCACGTCCCCGGCGACGGTGATCAGACTGCCCTCGGCACCGGCAGCGGCGGCGATGACGATCTCCAGGGGGATCTTCGTGGGATCGCGGAACAGCAGCAGGCTCCACTCCTCCGTGCGGGCCGACTGACAGGCGTCCTCCAGGGTCTCCGCGTCGACGATCTCCACGAACCGTCCGAACTCGACCCCCGGATGCACCGAGGAGAGTTCCGCGGGCGTCCCGTGCACGCGCGGATCGACGATCACCACGTCGGCCGCGCCGAGATCGTCGGGAAGCTCCTTGAGCTCCTTGCCGTGCGGGAAGAAGACCTTCTTCACCGTAGGGGGCAGGCCGCCCAGATCCACCAGGCTGTCCGAGACAATGCCGTCCAACCGCTGGTGCAGCGCTTCTTCAAGTACCGCCTGCTTATGGGCGGCACCGCGAATATCAAGCCACGTGAGCTTCATGGTTCCTTGTCTCTTCCGTATAGAACTCGATCGGAGCGGGCGGAGGCACATCCCCGTGCACGAGGCGGGCCAGCTCACGTGTCGTGGCGGCGGGGTTGTCGGATTCGAAGATGTTCCGGCCCATGGCGATACCGGCCGCACCGCCCCGGAGCGCCGAATCGACGAATTCCAGCAGCGCTTTCCCATTGCCGACCCGCGGACCGCCGGCCACCAGAATGGGTACCGGACAGGAGGCCGTCAGGCGCAGCATGTCCACATCGGATTCGAGGGCGTAGGTCTTGATCAGGTCGGCCCCGATTTCGGCCGCGACCGTCACGGCGGCGGAGACCAGCGCCGGATCACGAGGGTCGGTGACACGCGGCCCTCTCGGATACATCATCGCCATCAGCGGAATGTTCCAGCGGTCGCAGGCTTCCGCCACCACCGCCATATCGGATATCTGCCGGGCCTCTTCCCGGGAACCGACGTTCACGTGCACACTCACCGCGTCGGCGCCGAGCCGCAGCGCCTCTTCGACGGTCGCGACGAGGCATTTCGCGTCAGGGTCGGGAGCGTGCGCGGTGCTCGCGCTCAAATGCACGATGAGCGACATCTGAGTGAACCAGGCCGGATCCACGCGGCGGACGCTTCCCTTGTGCAGGACCACGGCGTCCGCGCCATTCGTCGCCAACTGGCCGACCAGCCGGTTGAGGCCCGAACCGCCCCCGGCGATCGGCCCGTCCGTCAGAGGATGATCGAGGGGAACGACCAGCATGCGTCGCGGATTGCGTCGGCAGAGCCGAAGCAGCCTCATTTTGCGGGCGCTCGCAGCGCCGTCGAACATCTGCATCCAGTCCATTCCCATTCCCGTGCCCGACCGGCCGTCCGGTCTCCAGAAGGGGGCTCATCGCGCCGCCCGCTGTGACCGGCTACGGCTGCCACCCGGGAGAGGTTCACTCGGAGTTCCGGGCAATGGAGACCCGGCCGCCCGGGCCATGGGACGAGCCCGGTTCCCTCCTGCGAACAGCGCGGACCGGGCCGCTAGGGCCTGTCCGGCGGATCCTGTCGCAGACGCGGGGTGTGGCACGCGCATCTGCGGCGTTGTCGTCACTCACCGGCGCTGGTCAGGTCCCGCCGATTTCCTGCGACCTGATCCGCCGGACGGGCCCTAGTCCAGCCCTGCCGCCCAGTTGATCCCGCCCAGCAGATGCGCACGGAAGTCCGGGTCCTCGTAGGCCTCCGAGGCGTGGCCGAGGGCCGTGTAGAAGACCCGGCCGGCGCCCTTCTCGTGGCACCACGCGAGGGGGTGGTCGGGGCCCATCCGGCCGCCCTCGTAGGAGGATTCGTCGGCCGAGACGAGGACGTGGACCGAACTCCGCGGGTTGGTGCGGAAGTCGTACCACTCGTCGGTGAACTGCCATACGGCGGGCAGGTGTTGCGTGGCCGGGTGGGTGCGGTCCTCGATCAGCGCGTTGCCGGGCTGGTAGGCGGGGTGCCGGTCGAAGCGGGCGCCCAGGAGGTCGCCGTAGTACGGCCAGTCGTACTCGGTGCAGGCCGCCGCGTGGACGCCGACGAAGCCGCCGCCCGACTCGACGTAGGCGGCGAGGTGTTGGCGGCCCGCAGGCGTCAGTACCTCGCCGCTGGTGGAGAGGAAGACGACGGCCGCGTAGTCGTCCAGGGGGCGTTCGAAGGCCGCCGGGTCCTCGGTGGCGTCCACCTCGAAGGGGCCGAGGGTGCGTACGGCGGTCACCGCGGCCGGGATGGAGTCGTGGCGGTAGTCGGTGGTCCGGGTGCAGACGAGGAGGCGGGGCGCGGCAGCCATGCGGCGCAGCCTATTTCACGGACCGGGCTGCACGGACTGAGCTACCCGGACTGAGCTCCACGGACCGGGCCTCACGGACTGGGGCTCCTTCACGCCGTGTGCTCAACCACCCTTCCCCACCTCGTTGTTGGGCGCCCCGTCCCCGTTCGTGGGCAGGTCGCCGCGTTCCACGGGGGCGGCCGTGCGGGCGGGCGGGAGGACGACCGGGAGTTCGCTCTTGTACGGGCGGCGGAGCGACTGGGCCGACTTGCGCAGGACCGCGCGGGTCACCTTGCCCTGTTCGGCGTCGACGTGCACGAGGTGGCCCTTCTGCGCCATGACGTACTCGATCGTTCCGCCGCCGGTGCGGTACCAGGCGTTCCCGTCGCGCACGCAGGTCATGTGGCTGCTGAACGCCGCCTGTGTCGTGCAGTTCGCGTCGGTCATCGCGCCCGGCTCCACGCGCAGGGTGATCACGGCGCCGGTCTTCAGGTCCGTGTACGCGATGGAGAGGCCGACGTCCGATACGCCGACCGACTGCTCGGCGAGGGTGAATCCGGGCGGGTCGATGACGTGGACGAGGTCGGGGTCGAAGCCCAACGACCGTGCGCGGGACGTGATTTCGGCGGACGTGGCGGTGACAGGGGAGGACGATGCCTCAGGGGTTCCGGCACCCGTGTCCGCCTTCTCGGTGCCGCAGCCTGCGAGCAGGAGGGACAGCGCGGGGAGCAACAGCAGCGGCAGGGCGCGCACGGCACGGATCATGCGCCCATCCTGCCGTACAGGTGTTCCACAGTTAAGGGACTCTTTCCCTCCTGTGGTGCGGTCCCGCCACGTAGCCTCGGTGGGGATGAACGCTCTTCCGGCACGCCTCGACCATCTCGTCCTCGCGACCCCCGAACTGGCGGTGACGGTCGCCGAGTTCACCGAGCGCACGGGCATCGCGCCGGTCGCGGGCGGTGCCCATGTGGGGCTCGGAACCCGCAACTGCCTTGTCTCGCTGGGCGGTTCCCGTTACCTGGAGATCATCGGTCCGGACCCGGAGCAGCCCGAGCCGTCGGGTCCGCGTCCCTTCGGCGTCGACGCGCTGGCCGTCGCCCGGACGGTGACCTGGGCGGTCTCCCCGCCCGACCTGGACGCGGCGGTCGCGGCGGCCCGGGCCCAGGGGTACGACCCCGGGCCCGTACGGGCGATGAGCCGCCGCCGGCCCGACGGCACGCTGCTGGAGTGGCGGCTCACCGACGGGGACACCGCGCATCCCTCCGGTCTGGTGCCGTTCCTCATCGACTGGAGTTCCTCGCCCCACCCGACGACCGCCTCGGGCCTGCCCGTCGCACCCCTGCTGGAGCTGACCGCGACGGCACCGGTCCCGGACGAGATCCGCCCGTTGTTGTCGGCTGTGGGAGCGGAGTTGGTGGTGGAGGCGGGGCCGGTCGGTCTCTCCTTCACGGTGGACACCCCTCGCGGACCCGTGACCTTCAGCTGAACGATCTGCCGGGCGCGGTGTCCGATTCCTTCAAGACCGGTCGGCCCGGCCCCGCCTACCGTTGCCCCATGACTCCACGATTCGACGCGATCGGCCTGGTCGTCTCCGACATGGCCGCCTCTGTCGCCTTCTACCGTCGGCTCGGGTTCGGGTTCCCCGAGGATGCCGAGAGCCAGCCGCACGCCGAGGCCCAACTGCCGGGTGGGCTACGGCTGTTGCTGGACACGGAGGACACCGTCCGCTCGTTCCACCCGGGTTGGCGGGCACCCACCGGCAGCGGTCGGGCCGCGCTCGCCCTGCTCTGCGACGACCCCGCCGAAGTGGACCGGGTCTACGAGGAGTTGACCGGCGCCGGGCATCACGGCGAGCTCAAGCCGTGGGACGCGTTCTGGGGCCAGCGGTACGCCGTCGTGCACGACCCCGACGGCAACGGCGTGGATCTCTTCGCCCCGCTGAGTCCTGCGCCGAGTCCCGCGCCGGGCCCTGCCTAACCGGCCCGGCCGAGCAGCTGCCCCAGCGGCATCCCCGCCAACTCCTTGACGTCCCGGGCGAGATGGGCCTGGTCCGCGTAACCGGACCGGGCCGCCGTCTCCGCGAACGGGACTCCGACGCGGGCCAGCGCGAGGGCGCGTTGGAGGCGTAGCACCCGGGCGAGCGTCTTGGGGCCGTAGCCGAACGCGGCGAGGGAGCGTCGGTGCAACTGGCGGGCGCCGAGGCCGAGTTCGTCAGCGGTGGCGGCGACGGGGCGACCGGTGTCGAGGGCCGTCACGAGGTGCCGTAGGAGCGGATCGGGTGGGGACACGGCCGCCGCGCGTTCCAGTGCCGCTTCTTCCAGCGCGGTCGCGGGGTCGGGGGCCGTGGAGATGCGGGCGGTGAGGCGGCGTACCGTCGCGGCGGGCCAGAGGTCGGTGAGGTCGACCCGGCGGTCGCGGAGTTCGTGTGCGGGGACGCCCAGGTACGTGGGGGCGGTGCCGGGGGCGAAGCGGATGCCTGCCCAGTGTGTGGGCGCGGTCCCGGGGACGTACGCGCGTGTGTCCGGGCCCGCGACCAGCAGGCGGCCCTCGTTCCAGAGGATGTCCATGCAGCCGTCGGGCAGGACGGGGTGGACCGGGCCGACGGTGGAGGCCTCGATCGTGCGGCTCCAGACCACCGCGCCCGGCAGCCGGGACGCCCTCTCCACGTACACGGCCAAAAGGCTACGCCGACCGCGTCCGGTGCTCCTGCGGGCTCACGCCGTAGACCCGCTTGAAGGCGCTGGACAGGGCGAACGCGCTGCCGTAGCCGACCTGCCTGGCGATCGCGCCGATGGTGTCCTCGGTGTCGCGGAGGCGGTCCGCCGTGAGAGCCAGGCGCCAGGCCGTGAGGTAGGACATCGGGGGTTCGCCGACGAGGTCGGTGAAGCGGCGGGCCAGGGCCGCGCGGGAGACGCCGGCCTTGGCGGCGAGGGAGGCGACCGTCCAGGGGTGCGCCGGGTCGTCCTGGAGGAGGCGCAGGACCCTGCCGACGACCGGGTCCGCGAGGGCGCGGTACCAGGCCGGGGCCTCGGCCTCCGGGCGGGAGAACCAGGCCCTCAGGGCGGCGATGACGAGGAGGTCGAGGAGGCGGTCCAGGACGACCTCCTGGGCGGGTTCGTCGCGGACGATCTCGTCCATGAGGAGCGGGGTCAGCGGGCACTCCCACACCTCCGCAGGGAGGGAGAGCAGCGGCGGGAGGGCGTCCAGGAGGCGGCCGTTGATCTCGCCGCGCATGAGGTAGGTGCCGATGAGCATGACCGTGGAGCCGTCGGGGCGGTCGCCCCAGGTGCGGACGCCGAGGTCCATCGAGCCGTTGAGCGGGGTGCCGTCGGGGTAGTGGCACTCGGCGCCGGGCAGGATCACGGCCTGGGGTGCGGTGTCGGGGTTGTCGCCGCAGGTGTAGGGGTCGGGGCCGCGGGCGATGGCGAGGTCGCCGGCCCGCAGGCGTATCCGCTCCCCCGTGTCCGGGGTGATCCAGGCGTCGCCGCGGACCATGAGCATGACCGTGAGCGGGGCGCGGTCCTCGATGCGTACCGCCCAGGGCGGGTCGAAGCACGCGCGGATCATGAAGGCGCCACGCGCGCGTGGACCCTCCAGAAGGCCTGCCAGGGCGTCCATGTGGCCAGCGTAGACGCGTGGTTATGGGAATGAGCCGTTCAGCGATGGTCGATGCTCGCGCACGGGCGTTGACTGGAGGGCATGACACAGAATGCGCGGAACATGACGATTGTGGTGACCGGCGCTTCGGGGCGTACCGGGCGCCGGGTGGCGGAGGCGGCGCGGGCGGCGGGGCTGACCGTGCGGGAGGCCTCGCGGGCGCGGGGGTTCGACTGGGCGGAGCGGTCCACGTGGGCGGACACGTTGCGGGGTGCCGATGCGGCGTACCTGGTGTATCCCTCGGACGTCGGGGCGCCGGAGGCGGGGCGCGCGGTGGGGCTGCTCGCGCAGGAGGCGGTCGGGTTGGGTGTACGACGGCTGGTGCTGCTGTCGTCGCGGGGTGAGGAGCGGGCGCGGCCGACCAAGGAGGCGTTGCGGGGGTCGGGGGCGGACTGGACGGTCGTGCGGGCGTCCTGGTTCGCGCAGAACTTCAGCGAGGGGCCGCTGGTGGAGGGGTTTCGGGAGAGTGGGGAACTGGTGTTCCCCGGGGGTTCGGTTCGGGAGCCTCCCCCATAGCCTTAAGGGCATGGGAGGTGCCCCCAGTCGATGTACGGGACATCGCGGATGTGGTCGTCGCGGCGGTGACGGGTGGGGACCGGTATGTCGGGCAGGCGATCACGGTGTCCGGGGCGCGGTTGTTGACGTTCGGGGAGGCGGTCGCGGAGATCGCCGCCGTGACGGGGCGTGAGCTGACGTATCGGGCGGTGTCGGCCCGTCAGTACGGGGAGGTTCTCGCGGGGTTCGGGGTGCCGGGCGAGGAGTTCGAGTTCCTGGTGGAGTTGTTCGAGTCGCTCCTGGACGGGCGGAACTCGTATCTCTCCGAGGGGGTTCAGGATGTGCTGGGGCGGGAGCCGCGGGACTTCTCGGAGTTCGTGCGGGAGGCTGCGGCGGCGGGCGTTTGGAAGGCCGGCGCGTAGTTCCCTGCGGGGAGGCCGATCTGTCGGCTGCGGGTCCGTTGTGGCTGGTCGCGCCCGCGCGGCGGAGCCGCAGATCGACACGGCCCCGCGCCCCTTTGGGGCGCGCTTCAGTCGGCCGGTGATCGAGCGGGCCCCGTCCCCTTGGGGCGCCTTACTTGTCCCGTGTTTGGGAGTTGTCCCGGGTTCCCTTGTGGGTGTGGGTGCTCTTCGCGTGGGTGCGGAGCCTCGACGTCACGTCCTCCGGAGGGAGGAAGCGGGACCAGCGTTCCGGGAACTCGGAGGGCATGTAGGAGTCGTCGGGGTCGTCGTCCTCGCCGTCGCGGGCGCGGACCGCGGCCATGTGGGCGACGTACTCGGCGACCTGTTCGTCCTGGCGGCGTTCGTTGGCGGCGCGGGCGGCGGCGGTCGCGGCGGCCGGCCAGACGCGGTCGATGGCGGCGTTGACGGCGGCTCCGACGAGGACGGCGAACGCGGACACGCCGATCCACAGCAGGACGGCTACGGGGGCCGCGAGGGAGCCGTAGATGGTGGGGCCCTCGACCGTGCCGGTGAGGTAGATGCGCAGCAGGTAGCTGCCGAGGACCCACATGGCGAGGGCGACCAGGGAGCCGGGCACATCCTCGATCCACGGGGAGCGGACGGGGACCGACACGTGGTACAGGGTCGTCAGGAAGACGACGGACAGGACGATGACAACCGGCCAGTACAGGACCTGGACGACCGTCTCCGACCACGGCACAACGTTCACCACGGCGTCCGGTCCGGCCACCATCAGCGGCAGCGCGATCGAGCCGATCAGCAGGGCCGCGATGAACAGGGCGAAGGACACGATCCGGGTCTTGACGATGCCGCGCACGCCGTCGAGGCCGTACATGACGGTGATGGTGTCGATGAAGACGTTGACCGCGCGGGAGCCCGACCACAGGGCGAACAGGAAGCCGATGGAGATGACGTCGGGCCGGCCGCCCTTCATGACGTCGTGCAGGATCGGCTGGGCGATCTCGTGCACGCCCTTGTCGGACAGGACCGTGCGGGACGCCTCCAGGATGTTGTTCTCCAGGCCGGCGATGCTGTGGGCGCCGGTCCAGCTGTCGACGTAGCCGAGCAGGCCGATGAGGCTCAGCAGGAGCGGCGGCACGGACAGCAGCGTGAAGAACGCGGCCTCGGCCGCGAGGCCCAGGATGCGGTACTCCATGCAGGAGTTGACGGTGTCCTTGACCAGCAGCCAGGCGGTCCTGCGCTTGGAGACGTTCCGGTAGAGGGCACGCGCCCGGTGGAACCGGCTGGTGGGCCGCTCGGTGGGTTCACTTGCTGACTGCACGCCCTAAAGGTATCCGCCGCGCCGGGATGCACTCGTCCCCCGGGGTCGTCGGCCGGGCGGGACGCCCTCGGGGGCGGTCGTGTCATGCTCGCGGTGGCCGAAAATAATCGCCCCGACAATCGAAGCCGCATTCGATACTTTGACGGCCGTTTCGGAGAGTGTCCCGGTGAGGACTTCGGCCGTCAATTCATGTTGACCAGCCCGTCGGCCGGCGAAGACGAAAAAGCGCCATTGACCGAAACAGCCTTGACCCGTTCCGGAATGTCCAGAAATAATCCGGACTGCATTCGTTGCGCGCGTTGGGACGACGTCAGCGCACACGACTCGGGGGAATCAATTGGCCCAGGACCAGGGCCCAGTCCATTTGGAAACTCAGCACACAACAGGGAACTCAAATCTCACGAATTCCCATTTACCCCACCCGTTTCGCGTGTTATTTAATTTGCCCCTGCCGTGAACAACGGGCGCGACTCCACCGTATTCGTCTTTGACAATTCATAGGCGACGATCAGCACCAAGGAGCCACGTGGTGGGAAAACCCGGCACCGTCACCGAGACCGTCCTCGCGGAGGTCCTGGCCGGTGTCGTACGCAAGGAAGTCATACCCCTCGACAGTCACTTCTTCGACGACCTGGGCGCCAACTCGTTGGTGATGGCACATTTCTGCGCCCGGGTCAGGAAACGCGAGGACCTGCCGTCGGTGTCGATGCGGGACGTCTACGGATATCCGACGATCCGCAGTCTGGCGGCGGCGCTCGCCGACACACCCGAGCCCACCGCACCGGTCGAGGCGGAGGCGCCGCCGGCCGGGAGCACGGCCCGCTATCTGCTGTGCGGGCTACTGCAGTTCCTGGTTTTCGCGGTGTATTGCGTGCTCGCCGGGACGGTCACGGGACAGGGTTACGAATGGGTCTCCTCCGGTTCCGGAGTGGTCCAGGTATATCTGCGTTCCGCGATATTCGGCGGCGCGGTGTTCGTCGGTGTGTGCACGGTGCCGGTGGTGGCCAAGTGGATTCTCGTGGGCCGCTGGAAGGAGACCGAGTTCCCGGTCTGGGGCCTCGCCTACGTCCGGTTCTGGACGGTCAAGGCGCTGCTGCACGCCAACCCGATGATCCTGTTCGCCGGCAACCCGGTCTACGTCCTGTATCTGCGCGCCCTCGGCGCCCGGATCGGCAAGGGCGTCACGATTCTGTCCCACTCCGTACCGGTCTGCACCGACCTGCTGACCATCGGAGACGGAACGGTCATCCGCAAGGACACCTTCTTCCTCTGCTACCAGGCGCGAGCCGGCCGTATCCGCACCGGCCGGGTCACCCTCGGCAGCGAGGTGTACGTCGGCGAGAAGACCGTCCTCGACATCGGCACGGTCATGGGCGACGGGTCCCAACTCGGCCACTCCTCCGCCCTGTACGACGACGCCCAGGTCCCGGCGGGGCAGCGCGTGCACGGCTCCCCGGCCCAGCCCACGGACGTCGACTACGTCCGGATCCCGCACGCGGACTGCTCGACATGGCGCCGCTTCGGCTACGGCCTGGGCGCGGTCCTGCAGATGCTGCTGGTCTACGTCCCGCTCGCGATCGGCGGCACCTACATGGTGCTGACCGTGGCACCGGGCCTCGACCATCTGCTCGACCCGAACACGAAGGACCTCAACTCGGCCCGGTTCTACGGCGAGACGCTGGCCCTGTCGCTCGTGGCGTTCGTCGGGTTCGTCGTGCTCGGCTTCGCCGCCGTGTCGCTGCTGCCCAGGCTGCTGCGTCCGCTGCTGCGCCCCGACACGGTGTATCCGCTGTACGGCTTCCACTACTCGGTGCAGCGCGCGGTGGCCCGGACGACCAACCTGAAGTTCTTCAAGTGGCTGTGCGGCGACAGCTCCTACATCGTCGGCTACCTCAAGGCCATCGGCTACGACCTCGGCGAGGTGGAGCAGACCGGCTCCAACTTCGGTACGGAGGTGCAGCACGAGACGCCGTATCTGGCCACCGTGGGCAGCGGCACGATGGTCGCGGACGGGCTGTCGATCGTCAACGCGGACTTCTCCAGTACGTCGTTCAGGCTGTCGCGCGCCGAGATCGGGCCGCGCAACTTCCTGGGCAACAACATCGCGTACCCCTCGGGGGGCCGCACCGGCGACAACTGTCTGCTCGCCACGAAGGTGATGGTGCCGATCGACGGTGAACTCCGTGAGGGTGTCGGCCTGTTGGGCTCGCCGTGCTTCGAGATCCCGCGCTCGGTGGAGCGCGACAGCCGCTTCGACCATCTGCGCGAGGGCGACGAGCTGAAGCGCCGGCTGGCCGCGAAGAACCGATCCAACCTGCGCTCGATGGGCCTGTACCTGTTCGTGCGCTGGCTGCACTGGTTCGTGCTCACCGTCCTCGGCTTCGCCGCGGTCGACCTGTACGGGGGCGAGGGCATCGGCGGGGGGCTGCTGATCGGCGCGTCCCTGATGCTGGGGCTCGGTTTCACCGCCGGGTACTACGTGCTGGTGGAGCGCCTGGTCGGTGGATTCCGTCCGCTGGAGCCGAAGTTGTGCTCGATCTACGACCCGTACTTCTGGTGGCACGAGCGGCTGTGGAAGGTGCCGGACACCTATATCCAGGTGTTCAACGGCACGCCGTTCAAGAACCTGATCTGGCGGTCGCTGGGCGTGCGGATGGGACGCCGGGTCTTCGACGACGGCGCGTACATCACCGAGCGCACGCTGACCGCGATCGGCGACGACTGCACGCTGGCGGCGCACACCAAGGTGCAGTCGCACTCGCAGGAGGACGGCACCTTCAAGTCCGAAATGATCACCATCGGCGCCGGCTGCACCCTCGGGGTGGGTGCGCTCGTCCACTACGGCGTCTCGATGGGTGACGGGGCCGAACTCGCCGCCGACTCCTTCCTGATGAAGGGCGAGGAGATGCCGGCGCGATCCCGGTGGGGCGGGAATCCGGCGGTGGCGCCACGGCGCGCCGGACAGCACATGGCTCCCTGACGGCTCATGCCGTAGGGGGAAGGAAACAGGGGGGAAAAGAACGATGGAGATCATTCCGCGGTGGACGCTCACTCCGGTGCCCGGTGTGGCGGAGTACGAAGTGTCCCTGCCCGACGGGCTGTTGGTCGAGCCCGCCGCACTGAAAGTCGCCCATGCCAAGGTCCTCGGGGCGCTGTCCGGCGAACCCGCCGAGGAGGACCCGGCGGTGCGGGTGAGTGTCACCGGCCGCACGCTGCGGCTGCGGTACCGCACCGATGTCCTCGACGCCGAGGCCGCCGCCCGTATCGCGGGCTATCACCTGACCGCGCTGACCGAGCCGGACCGGCCGGTGCTGTTGTCGGACGCCGAACTCCGCTTCCAGCTCGACGAGTTGGCGGGCCCGCAGCGTGAGCTGCCCGAGCGGCGGGTGCACGAGCTGTTCGAGGAGCGGGTGTCGGCGCAGCCGGACGCCGTCGCCGCCGTGCAGGGGGACCGGCAGTGGACGTACCGGGAGCTCAACTCCCGGGCGAATCAGCTCAGTCGGGCACTGCTCTCCCGGGGACTGACCCGCGAGGGTGTCGTCGCCGTGGTGCTGGAGCGGAACCTGGACTGGATGGCCGCCGTCCTCGCCGTGTTCAAGGCGGGCGGGGTGTATCTGCCCGTCGAGCCGCACTTCCCGGCCGACCGGGTGGCGAGGGTGCTCGACCGTGCCGGGTGCGAGCTGGTGCTGACCGAGCGGGGAAGCGACGGCGCGCTGGGCGACCCGACCGACCGCACTCTCTACGTCGACGAGGCGTACGCCGAGGGCCACTCGGACGGCGACCTCGGGATCGCGGTGTCGCCGGGTCAACTCGCCTACATCTACTTCACGTCGGGCTCCACGGGTGAGCCCAAGGGCGCCATGTGCGAGCACGCGGGTTTCCTCAACCACGTGTTCGCGAAGCTCGACGACCTGGGGATCGGCGCCGGGCAGGTGGTGGCGCAGACCGCGCCGCAGTGCTTCGACATCTCCCTGTGGCAGCTGGTGTGCGCGCCGCTCGTGGGCGGGCGGACGCTGCTGGTGGAGCAGGACGTCATCCTGGACGTGACGCGGTTCGTCGACACGATCGAGGCGGGGCGCGTGAACGTGCTCCAGGTCGTGCCGTCGTATCTGGAGGCCGTCCTGGCCGAGTTGGAGCGGCAGCCGCGTGAACTCCCGGACCTGCGCTGTGTGTCGGTGACCGGGGAGGCCGTGAAGAAGGAGCTCGTGGACCGCTGGTTCACCGCTCGGCCCGGGGTGCGGCTCGTCAACGCCTATGGCCTGACGGAGACTTCGGACGACACCAACCATGAGGTCATGGACCGGGCACCGGACGGCGACCGCGTCCCGCTCGGCCGGCCCGTCGCCAACGTGCGGGTGTACGTCGTCGACGAGGATCTGGTGCCCGTGCCGCTGGGGGCACCCGGCGAGATCGTGTTCTCCGGTGTGTGCGTGGGCCGGGGGTACGTCAACGATCCCGAGCGGACGAGGGCGGCGTTCACCGAGGACCCGTACCGGCCCGGTGAGCGGCTGTACCGCAGCGGTGACCACGGGCGCTGGCGGCCGGACGGCAAGCTGGAGTTCCTGGGGCGCCGGGACAGCCAGGTGAAGATCCGCGGTTTCCGTGTCGAGATCGGTGAGATCGAGAACGCGCTGCTGCGGGTGGACGGGGTGCGGGACGGCGCGGTGGTCGTCGTCCGCGGGACGCAGCTGGTGGCGTTCTGCACCGGCCCGCTGCCCGTCGAGGCCGACGCGGTGCGGTCCACGCTCGCCGAGTCGCTGCCCGCGTACATGGTGCCGTCGGTCGTGCACTGGCGGGCGAGCCTGCCGCTGACCGCCAACGGCAAGATCGATCGCCGGACGCTCACCGGGCTCGCCGGTGATCTGGACGCCGTAGGGGACGGGCCGGACACGCCCGCCGAGCGGCGGCTGGCGGCGGCGTGGGCGGTGGTGCTGGGTATTCCGGCCGAGCGGATCGGCCGCCAGGACCACTTCTTCGACCGCGGTGGCACCTCGCTGGCCGCGGTGAAGCTGGCGGTCGCCCTCGACCGGGCGATCAGCCTCAAGGACGTCACCCGACACCCGGTCCTCGCGGACCTGGCCGGACTGCTGGACCCGCCCGTCTCCTCCTGAGACCCGCCGCACCCCCGGCCGAACGATCGACAGCACCACCGAAAGGAACACCGAGATGTCGCTCTCTTCCGCGACGCTGCTCAACTCCGTCGCCCTGAGCCCGGACAGTCCACCGCTGCTGCACGCCGATGTCGGCGGAGACCCGGTCGGCTGGGCCGCCGGGCACCGTGCGGCGCTGCGGTCCGTCGTCGCCGAGCACGGCTGCGTCCTGGTCCGCGGGCTCGGCCTCGCCGACCCGGCCGGGGCCGAGACCGTCTTCCGGCGGCTCACCGACTCCCTGATGGCGGACCGGGAGCCGTTCGCGCCCCGTCGTACCTACGCGGAGGGCGTGTACTCCGCCACGAAGTGGCCGACCGACCAACCGATGTGCCAGCACCACGAGTTGAGCTACGCCCTGGACTTCCCGGGCCTGCTGCTCTTCGCCTGCCTGGAGGCACCGACGCAGGGCGGCGCGACCCCGGTCGCCGACGCCGAGGCCGTCCTCCAGTCGCTGCCCGCGCCGCTCGTGGAGCAGTTCGAGCGGGAGGGCTGGATGCTGACGCGGACGTACCACGAGGAGATCGGGGCGTCGGTCGCCGAAGCCTTCGGCACCGACGACCGTGCCGTCGTGGAACGCTACTGCCGCACCCAGGGCATCGAGTTCGCCTGGCAGCACGACGGTTCGCTGCGCACCCGCCAGCACCGCGCCGCCGTCCTCCGCCACCCGGTCACAGGCCGTCGCTGCTGGTTCAACCAGATCGCGTTCCTGAACGAGTGGACGATGGAACCCGAGGTCCGCGAGTACCTGGTCGACGTCTACGGCGCCGACGCGCTGCCCTTCAACACCCGCTTCGGGAACGGCGATCCGATCGACCCGGGCATCGTGACGACCGTCAACGAGGCCTACGACCGGCACGTACGGCGCGAGCCGTGGCGGTCCGGGGATCTGCTGCTGGTGGACAACATCCGTACCGCGCACGGCAGGGAGCCGTTCGAGGGGCCGCGCGAGGTGCTCGCCGGGCTCGGCGATCCGGTGCGCCTGACGGACCTCGCCCCGACGGCCGGCGGGAGGGCCGCATGAGCACCGACACACCTTCCTTCGCGGTCATCAGCGGCGAACAGGTCCAACAGGCCCTGACCGGGCGGGAGTCGGAGATCGGCGCCCTCGTGGAGGCCACCTACCGGCTGCACGGCGCGGGCGACTCGGTGAACCCGCCGTCGTACTTCCTGCGCTTCCCGGACCGTCCGTCGTCCCGGATCATCGCGCTGCCCGCCTCGCTCGGGGGGCCGTTGCGGGTGGACGGCCTGAAGTGGATCTCCAGTTTCCCGGGGAACACCGGGTCGGGGCTGCCCAGGGCGTCTGCGGTGCTGATCCTCAACGACCCGGATACCGGCTATCCGTATGCCTGCCTGGAGAGTTCGGTGATCAGCGCGACCCGTACGGCTAGTTCGGCGGCGCTCGCGGCCGACAAGCTCAGCCAGGGCCGGACGCGTCCGCTGCGGGTCGGGTTCGTGGGGACGGGGCTGATCGCCCGCTACATCCACACCCATCTCCGGGCCACCGGCTGGGAGTTCGAGGAGACGGGCGTGTACGACCTGTCCGCGGAGAGCGCGGAGGGGTTCCGGGGGTATCTGGAGCGGTCGGGGGCGCCGGGGCGGGTCACCGTGCACGACAAGGCCGAAGGCCTGGTCCGCTCCAGCGACTTGCTGGTGTTCGCGACGATCGCCGGCTCGCCGCATGTGCACGATCCGGCCTGGTTCGACCATCATCCGCTGGTCCTGCACGTGTCGTTGCGGGATCTCGACCCGGCGATCCTGCTCGCGTCCGCGAACTTCGTGGACGACGTCGAGCACTGCCTGAAGGCCGACACGTCACCGCACCTGGCCGAACAGGTCACCGGGGGGCGGGAGTTCATCGACGGCACGCTGGACGACGTACTGACAGGCCGCGTGAGCGTACCGACCGACCGGACGGTGGTGTTCTCGCCCTTCGGGCTCGGGGTGCTCGACCTCGCGGTCGGCAGGTTCGTCCATGACGAAGTGGTCCGACGGGGCGAACTCCACGTCGTCGACGGGTTCTTCCACGAGCTGCGCCGGTACGGCTGACGGCGATCGTGGCGCACCACTAGGGGGAAAACATGGCTGTTATTTCCGATCCCGCGGAGTTCAACGAGGACGACCTCTACGTCGACCTGCGGGCAGCACTGGAACTACCGCTCTATCTGAAGTGCGAGGGGTTCAACTTCGCCGGCTCGGTCAAACTGAAGGCCGCCACCGAGATGGTGGACGCCGCCGAGCGGGCCGGCATCCTGCGGCCCGGCTCGGTGCTGGTCGAGTCGTCGTCCGGCAACCTGGGGGTGGCACTCAGCGTCCTCGCGGCGAGCCGCGGTTACGGGTTTCTCTGCATCACCGACAGACGCTGCAACGTGCCCACGGTGCAGCTGATGGAGGCGCTCGGCAGCCGGGTCCACGTCATCGACCAACCCGACGCGCACGGCGGCTTTCTGGGCGCCAGGATCGCGTACGTGCGGGCGCTGTGCGCCTCCGACGAGCGGTACGTGTGGCTCAACCAGTACACGAACCAAGGGAATTGGCGGGCGCACTACCGCACCACGGCACCCGCCATCGCCCGCCGGTTCCCGCAGCTGGACGTGCTGTTCGTCGGCGCCGGCACCACCGGGACGCTGATGGGCTGCGCGCGCTGGTTCTGGCAGTGGCGGCGCCGGGTGCGGATCGTCGCCGTGGACGCGGCCGGTTCGGTCACGTTCGGCGGGGAGGCCGGGCCGCGGATGATCCCGGGCCTGGGCACCAGCGTGGCGCCGCCCTTCCTCGACACGTCGTACATCGACGACGTGATCCATGTCGGGGAGCCGGACACCGTGGCGACCTGCCGTCGGCTGGCCGCGCGGGGCTTCCTGTTCGGCGGGTCCACCGGCACGGTCGTCAGCGGGGCCGAGCAGTGGCTCGCCCGCAACGGACGGCACGGCACGACGGCGGTGGCGATAGCTCCTGACCTGGGCGAACGCTATCTGGACACGGTGTACCGCACCGGCTGGCTGGAGGAGGAGGCGCCCGAGACCGCGATGCTGGCTGCCATGTCCCGCTCGGCCTGACGTCGGCGGGGGCGCTTGTGCCAGGGTGGATCGCCACAGCAACCGCGCAGTGGAGATCCAGACCACCAGCGTCCCCACGGGTAGGTTCCAGCCATGGCACGCACCACCCACACCGTGACGAACCAGACTCCCCCACTGGTCGGATACGACGTCTTCACCGCCGACCGCGTCCTGACGGAGGCGGTCGAGCGGCACACGGCACCCGGACTGCTGGACGAGGTCCGCGAGGATCTCTCGGCACTGGGCCGCGCCGCCGGCTCGGCCCAGCTCCAGGAGTGGGGTGCGCAGGCCAACGACAACCCCCCGGGCCTGCGCACCCACGACCGTTACGGCCACCGGATCGACGAGGTCGAGTTCCATCCGGCCTGGCACCGGCTGCTCGGCAAAGGCATCTCCGCCGGGCTGACCGCCGCCTGGAACCGCCCGGCCGGACATGTGCGGCGGGCCGCGGGGTTCCTCGTCTGGACCCAGGTCGACGCGGGCAACTGCTGCCCCCTGTCGATGACCCACGCGGCGGTGCCCGCCCTGCGCGCCGACCCCGCGCTCGCCGCCGAGTGGGAGCCCCGGCTGACGTCCATGGTCTACGACCGTGAGCTGCGGCCCGCCCACCTCAAGGCCGGGGTGGTCTTCGGGATGGGCATGACGGAGAAGCAGGGCGGCAGCGACGTCCGCGCCAACACGACGGAGGCGCGCCCGCTCGCCGAGGACGGGACGTACGAGCTGACCGGTCACAAGTGGTTCTGCTCGGCGCCGATGTCCGACGGTTTCCTCGTGCTGGCGCAGGCACCGGGCGGGCTGACCTGCTTCCTGGTCCCCCGGGTGCTGGCGGACGGCACCCGCAACGTGTTCCTCCTCCAGCGCCTCAAGGACAAGCTCGGCAACCGGTCGAACGCCTCCGCCGAGGTCGAGTTCGACGGCACCTGGGCGCGCCGGGTCGGCGACGAGGGCGCCGGGGTACGCACGATCATCGGGATGGTCGCGGCGACCCGGCTCGACTGTGTGCTCGGTTCGGCCGGTCTGATGCGGCAGGCCGTCGCGCAGGCCGTCCATCACGCCGCCCACCGCGAGGCGTTCGGCGGCAAGCTCCTCGACAAGCCGCTGATGCGCAACGTGCTGGCCGATCTCGCCCTGGAGTCGGAGGCGGCCACCACGCTCGCGCTGCGGCTCGCGGCGGCCTACGACGACGGCGGCGAACAGGAGCTGGCGTTCCTGCGGTTGGCGGTGCCGGCCGCCAAGTACTGGGTGACCAAGCGCTGTTCGCCGGTCGCGGTCGAGGCGGCGGAGTGCCTGGGCGGCAACGGATACGTCGAGGAGTCCGGACTGCCGCGCCTGGTACGGGAGTCACCGCTCAACTCGGTCTGGGAGGGCGCCGGGAACATCCAGGCCCTCGACGTCCTGCGGGCGTTGCAGCGCGAGCCGCAGGCGCTGAACGCCTTCCTGGTCGAGGTCGGCCGGGTGCGCGGCGCCGATCACCGGCTGGACGGGGCGATGAAGAACCTGCTCGCCGAGTTCGCCGACCTGGAGGGCATCGAGGGCCGCGCCCGGCGCGTGGTCGAGCGGATGGCGCTGGTGCTGCAGGGTGCGCTGCTCGTCCAGCACGCGCCACCGGAGGTCGCCGACGCGTTCTGCGCCTCGCGGCTGGGCGGCGACTGGGGCTCCGCGTTCGGCACCCTGCCGCCGAGCCTGGACCTCACGTCGATCGCGGAACGGGCCCGGCCGACGGTCTGAGCCAACACCGGCACAACGCGAGGGTGGTGCTGCGCCGACACGGCACCACCCTCGCAGCTGGGACAAGTTTCAGACACCGTACGGCTGTTCACCAGGGTTGCAGAGGGTTGCAACTTGGCGGCTTCTGTGTCCGGACTGTCTCCCTCCGTCACCGCGGAGCGGCACTATAAGACCAACAGTCGATACGAGAACAGCAGTCGAAGATACGAGAACAGCAGTCGATACGGGACCGGAGAGAAGGACCCATGGCGAACCCGCCGGCCGGACTGCCGCGGCACACCACCGTCGACGCGGCGCGGACGGCCCGGATGCTGAGCGACGCCCGGCACGCCACGCCCTTCGGACAGCGCGCCCGCACCGCTCCGCGCCCGGTGATCGAGGAGTCCTGGGAGCGCGCGTTACGCGGCGGGACCCACCCCGACCACGACCTGCGGACCGGGCTGCTGTCCCGCGAGGAGGTCGAACGGCGGCGCGGCACCAGCCCGTTGCGGCACGTCCTGCCGGTGCTGCGGGAGGGTCTGGTGTCAGTCGCGGACGCCGCCCACCACATCGTGCTGGTCGCCGACGACGAGGGCCGCGCGCTGTGGCGGGAGGGCAGCGCGGCCGTGCTGCGCAAGGCCGACGAGGTCGGCATCGAGATCGGCACCGACTGGCGCGAGGACGTCATCGGCACCAACGGCGTGGGCACCCCGGCCGTCGTACGGCGGCCCGTGCAGGTCTTCGCCGGCGAGCATCTCTCGCGCGCGCTGGCCACGTTCACCTGCGCGGGCGCCCCGATCACGGACCCCAGGGACGGCCGGCTGATCGGTGTCGTCGATGTCAGCGGCCCGCTGGAGACCATGCACCCGGCCACCCTCGCCTGGGTCGACTCGGTGGCCAAACTCGCCGAGGCCCGGCTGCGCGAGCTGCACATGACCTCGCTGGAGCGGCTGCGCGCGGTGGCGGCGCCGATCCTGCCCCGCATCGGCGGCCAGGCCCTGGTGGTGGACCGGGACGGCTGGACGGCCGCGGTCACCGGGATGCCGTACGTGAAGCGGATCCAGCTGCCCAAGTCGCCCTCCGGGGGCCGCCGTTGGCTGCCGTCGCTCGGGCTGTGCTCCCTGGAGCCGCTGGCCGGGGGCTGGTTGGTCCGCGCCGCCGACGAACCGGTGCCGGGCGCCACCCGGATCGTCCTCGACCTCGCGCTGCCGCGCCGCTGGTCGGTGACGGTCTACGGCGGCGCGGGCTCCTGGACCCACGAACTGAGCCCCCGGCACGCCGAGTTGCTCTACCTCCTGGCCCTGCACCGCACCGGCCGCAGCGCCGCCGCCCTGGCCGAGGACATGTTCGGCGACCCCGGCCGCACGGTGACGGTGCGTGCCGAGATGTCGCGGGTACGGCGCTATCTCGGGGCGTTCCTGGAGCACCGGCCGTACCGCTTCCGTGAGGACGCCGAGGTCGAGGTGCTGCTGCCGGGCGACCCGCGGGAGTTGCTGCCGCACTCGACGGCACCCGGAGTGACCAGGGGGCGGACGTCGGCCCAAGTGCCGTAGCGGAGATGTCGGTTTAGGTGCCGCGGCGGAGACGGAAGGACCCGCCGGATGCCGTGGCGGAGGCGGAGGTGCGGGTCAGGGCGGTGTGGCGGACAGGTGGCGCAAAAGGCGCGTCCGGCTGCATCTTCCGCATATTTGCGGGGTCTTACCCATGGGGCGGCCATGACTGCCGTAGCATCCCTGTACGGGCCACCCCACCTGCTCCCTGGTCAACGCACGGATCACCAGGCGCAGTTGGCTCGCCTCGGGAGGACACTATGAGTGCACGTGGGCGACATCGCCGGCGCAGGCGGGGCAGGGCGCTGCGCGCCGTGCTGACCGGGGCCGCGCTCGGCCTCACCGCGGCCGCGACGATGATCAGCGCGTCGCAGGCGACGGTCGGTTCCGATCCCGGGGCGCTGAAGCCCCTCACCTCGGCCTCCGATCTGAGCGTGTTACGGCTGCGGGAGCACCTGGAGCCACAGCAGTCACTGGACCGGCTGTCCTCGGCGATGGGCCGCCCGGTCGGTGTCGGCGCCGTCCTGGAGAGCGCCGACCACACCCTGCGCGATGCCGCGGACTGCACGACCGACGAGAAGTCGGCGCTGCCCGTCGAACCGGCGGCGACGCGCGCGTACTGCTGGGACAGCGGTGACGCGGCCGACCCGGCCTGGACGCCCCGCTCGGTGACCACCTCGGGCGACGCCGACGAGGACGGCTGGTGGGGCTCGAACCGCGTGATCCTCTCCGGCTGGAGCGCGAACACCCGCGGCCTGGCCAAGGTCGCCTTCGTGAACGCCGCCGACACCGCGCATCTCACCTACACCTGGGCCCTCCTCGCCGTTCCGACGGACGGCGGGCGTGACTACCGAGGGCTCGCCTCGAAGATCTCCGGCATGGTCTGGTACCAGGACAAGCTCCTGGTCACGACCACGAGTGGGACCCGCGACGCGCTGTACGTATACGACATGAACCGCATCCAGCGCACCACGGTGACAGCCTCCGCGGTCGGCCGGGTGCGTGACGGCTGGTCGGCGGCCGGGTACCGGTACGTGCTGCCCGCGATCGGGTCGTACCGGCTGGCCGGTGGCACAGCGGCCGTACGGCCCGTGGGGCTGTCCCTGGACCGGAGCACGGTGCCCGACAGTCTGGTCGCGAGCGGGGCCAAGCGGCTGTGGCGGTACTCCTTCAGCGGGGATCCCCGGCGCGCGGGGCTGCTCGCCACCGACTCGGCGGGGCGCGCGACGGCCGACGAGGCGTACGCGACGAAGGTCGACGGCGCCGGGGCCGTGCTCGCGGACCGGTCCGCCTGGTACGTGGGCGGCGCGGCCGGGACGGACGGCGGCCGGGGCTCGATGTGGCGCCAGGACGAGCATGGCGCCAAGGCCACCGAGTGCGGGGCGGACGAGACGCACCAGTGCTGGAGCCCGCAGACCGACTCCCTCTCCTACTGGCAGGAGACCGGCGAGGTCTGGTCGGTGTCCGGGCGGATGCTGTTCGCACTCCCGCTGAACTCGATCGACAGCTCGCTCGGTTGATCAGCTGATCGACAGATCCCCAGGTCGGATGATTCCCTGACGGGCATGACGAACATCCCGGTGACCACCTGGTCCCTGGAGCAGACCGACCCGAGCGACCTCCTCCCGGCCATCGCGCCGGAGGGGGACGTGCGGATCGCCCGCTCCGAGGTGCCCTCCCCCGAGTTCAGCCGCTACCTGTACGCGTCCGTGGGCGGGGACATCCTCTGGATCGACCGGCTGCACTGGACGTTCGCGCAGTGGCAGGAGCACCTGGACCGGCCGGGCGTGGAGACCTGGGTCGTGTACGACCGGGGCACGCCCGGCGGGTACGTGGAACTGGAGCCGCAGGACGACGGGGTCGTCGAGATCGTCTACTTCGGCCTGGTCCCCGCCTTCCGCGGCCGCCGCCTCGGCGGCCACCTGCTCGCGTACGGCGCCGCCCGCGCCTGGGACCTCGCCGACCGCTGGCCCGGGCGGGCCCCCACGAAGCGGGTCTGGCTGCATACCTGCAGCCTGGACGGCGTGCACGCGATGGACAACTACCAGCGCCGGGGCTTCAAGCTCTTCGACACGCAGGTCGAGGAGGTGACGCAGGCGCCCACTCCGGGCCCCTGGCCGGGGGCCTACCGCGTCTGACCTGCGCCGACAAGACAGCGTGCGCAGCTTGTGACCGACGACACCCTCGTCTCACATAGCGGGACCAGGGTGTCCGCATGGCGGACGAAGCTGGACTGTGTCCAGAACGCCGTGACACGCTTCCGTCATGTCCGGAACTGGAATTGCCTTGGTGAGTCGGCGGCACGTCGACCTCGGCCGCATGTCCAGCGCCATCTGTCCGGCGGGCTAGCCGAGCCGCAGCACCGCCGGATTTCCCCGTATCTGCCTCATACTGCGCAAAGACGCGCGCGTATGCCCGCATGCGCCCGTACACGCAGGTCAGAGCCGATAACCCGCCTGTCCCGGAGGACGTAGAACCATGGCCGCCACCCCCGAGAACCCTGCAGCCGCAGCGCCCCGCCGCAAGGTGAGCCGTCACCGCGGTGAGGGTCAGTGGGCCGCCGGACACTTCACCCCCCTCAACGGCAACGAGCAGTTCAAGAAGGACGACGACGGTCTCAATGTGCGGACACGCATTGAGACGATCTACTCCAAGCGCGGGTTCGACTCGATCGACCCGAACGACCTCCGCGGCCGTATGCGCTGGTGGGGGCTGTACACCCAGCGCAAGCCCGGGATCGACGGCGGCAAGACCGCGATCCTGGAGCCGGAGGAGCTGGACGACAAGTACTTCATGCTGCGCGTCCGCATCGACGGCGGCCGGCTGACCACGGACCAGCTGCGGGTGATCGGCGAGATCTCGCAGGAGTTCGCGCGCGGCACGGCCGACCTCACCGACCGGCAGAACGTGCAGTACCACTGGATCCGCATCGAGGACGTGCCCGAGATCTGGAACCGCCTGGAGGCGGTCGGTCTCTCCACCACCGAGGCCTGCGGCGACACGCCCCGCACCATCCTCGGCTCCCCGGTCGCGGGCATCGCCGAGGACGAGATCATCGACGGCTCCTCCGCGATCGACGAGATCCACCGCCTCTACATCGGCACCAAGGAATTCTCCAACCTGCCGCGCAAGTTCAAGACCGCGATCTCCGGCTCCCCGCTCCTGGACGTCGCCCACGAGATCAACGACATCGCGTTCGTCGGCGTCAACCACCCCGAGCACGGCCCCGGCTTCGACCTGTGGGTCGGCGGCGGTCTGTCCACCAACCCGAAGATCGGCGTCCGGCTCGGCGCCTGGGTCCCGCTGGACGAGGTCCCGGACGTCTGGGCCGGCGTGATCGGCATCTTCCGCGACTACGGCTACCGGCGGCTTCGCACCCGCGCCCGCCTGAAGTTCCTCGTCGCCGACTGGGGCCAGGAGAAGTTCCGCCAGGTCCTGGAGGACGAGTACCTCAAGCGCAAGCTCGTCGACGGCCCCGCCCCCGCCCAGCCGGTGGCCCGCTGGCGCGACCACGTCGGCGTCCACCGCCAGCAGGACGGCCTGTTCTACGTCGGCTTCGCCCCGCGCGTCGGCCGCGTCGACGGCACCACGCTCACGAAGATCGCCGAACTGGCCCAGGCGCACGGCTCGGGCCGGCTGCGCACCACGGTCGAGCAGAAGATGATCGTGCTCGATGTGGCGGAGGACCAGATCGAGTCCCTGGTCGAGGGTCTCGAAGCCCTCGGTCTCACCGCCAAGCCCTCCCCCTTCCGGCGCGGCACGATGGCCTGCACCGGCATCGAGTACTGCAAGCTCGCGATCGTCGAGACCAAGCAGCGCGGCATCACGCTCATCGACGAACTGGAGCGCCGCATCCCGGAGTTCGACGAGCCGATCACCATCAACATCAACGGCTGCCCGAACGCCTGCGCCCGGATCCAGGTCGCGGACATCGGTCTCAAGGGCCAGTTGGTCCTCAACGACCAGGGCGAGCAGGTCGAGGGCTTCCAGGTGCACCTCGGCGGCGCCCTCGGCCTGGAGGCCGGCTTCGGCCGCAAGGTCCGTGGCCTGAAGGTCACTTCGGAGGAACTGCCCGACTACGTCGAGCGGGTCCTCACCCGGTTCCAGCAGGAGCGCGAGGACGGCGAGCGCTTCGCCGCCTGGGCCACGCGCGCCAGTGAGGAGTCCCTCACGTGAGCGAGCGGGCCGCCCCCTTCTACTGCCCCTACTGCGGCGACGAGGACCTGCGTCCCAGCGAGCAGGGTCATGGCGCGTGGGAATGCGCGGCATGCAATCGGGCCTTTCAGCTGAAGTTCCTCGGGCTCCTCGCCCGGGGACTCCGGCAGACCGACGCAGGGGGAGACGAGATATGACGACTACTCAGAAAGCGCGCCCGACCGACGACTTGAAAGCCCTGGCCGAGCAGGCGGGCCCTGACCTGGAGGACGCCTCCGCGCTGGAGATCCTCCAGTGGGCGGTGAAGACCTTCGGCAAACAGTTCTGTGTGACCTCCTCGATGGAGGACGCGGTGGTGGCCCACCTCGCCTCCCGCGCCATGCCCGGTGTCGACGTGGTGTTCCTCGACACCGGCTACCACTTCCCCGAGACCATCGGCACCCGCGACGCGGTCGAGGCCGTGATGGACGTCAACGTCATCACGCTCACCCCGCGCCAGTCCGTCGCCGAGCAGGACGCCGAGTACGGCCCCCGACTCCACGACCGCGACCCGGACCTGTGCTGCAAGCTCCGCAAGGTGCAGCCGCTGGAGCAGGGCCTCACCAAGTACGCGGCCTGGGCGACCGGGCTGCGCCGCGACGAGTCCCCGACCCGGGCGAACACCCCGGTCGTCGGCTGGGACGAGAAGCGCCAGAAGGTCAAGGTCTCCCCCATCGCCCGCTGGACCCAGGACGACGTGGACGCCTACGTCGCCGAACACGGCGTGCTGACCAACCCGTTGCTGATGGACGGCTACGCGTCCGTCGGCTGCGCGCCCTGCACCCGCCGGGTCCTGGAGGGCGAGGACGCGCGCGCCGGCCGCTGGGCGGGGCGCGGGAAGACCGAGTGCGGGCTGCACGAATGACCATCACCGAGAAGGAGTCGCACGTGACGACCGGAGCCACCGTCTGGCTCACCGGACTGCCGAGTGCCGGCAAGACCACCATCGCGTACGAGCTGGCCGGCCGGCTGCGCGAGGAGGGCCACCTCGTCGAGGTGCTCGACGGCGACGAGATCCGCGAGTTCATCTCCGCGGGCCTCGGCTTCAGCCGCGAGGACCGGCACACCAACGTGCAGCGCATCGGCTTCCTCGCCGAACTGCTCGCCCGCAACGGCGTGTTGGCGCTCGTCCCGGTCATCGCGCCGTACACCGACAGCCGCGAGGCCGTCCGCAAGCGGCACCAGGAGAGCGGCGCCGCCTACGTCGAGGTGCATGTGGCGACCCCGGTCGACGTGTGCTCCGTACGCGATGTGAAGGGTCTCTACGCCAAGCAGGCCGCCGGTGAACTGACCGGGCTCACCGGGGTCGACGACCCGTACGAGGAGCCCGAGTCGCCCGACCTGCGGATCGAGTCGCAGCACCAGACCGTGCAGGAGTCGGCGGCGGCACTCCACGCGCTGCTCACCGAGAGGGGACTGGCATGACGACGACCGTTGCCACGGCCGACGAGGGTACGGACACGCCGTACGCCCTCTCGCACCTGGACGCTCTTGAGTCGGAGGCGGTGCACATCTTCCGTGAGGTGGCGGGTGAGTTCGAGCGGCCGGTGGTGCTGTTCTCCGGCGGCAAGGACTCGATCGTCATGCTGCATCTGGCGTTGAAGGCGTTCGCGCCCGCGCCGGTGCCGTTCTCGCTGCTGCATGTGGACACCGGACACAACTTCCCCGAAGTCCTTGAGTACCGCGACCGTGTGGTCGCCGCACATGGGCTGCGCCTCCATGTGGCCTCCGTACAGGACTACATCGACCGCGGTGTGCTGCGCGAACGCCCCGACGGGACGCGGAATCCGCTCCAGACCGTGCCGTTGACGGAGAAAATCCAGAGCGAGAAGTTCGACGCGGTCTTCGGTGGCGGACGTAGGGACGAGGAGAAGGCCCGGGCCAAGGAGCGGGTGTTCAGCCTTCGCGACGAGTTCTCGCAGTGGGACCCGCGTCGGCAACGCCCCGAGCTGTGGAACCTCTACAACGGGCGGCACGCGCCCGGCGAGCACGTCCGCGTGTTCCCGCTCTCCAACTGGACCGAGCTGGACGTCTGGCAGTACATCGCCCGGGAGGGCATCGAGCTGCCCGAGATCTACTTCGCGCACGAGCGTGAGGTGTTCGCGCGGGACGGCATGTGGCTGACCGCCGGTGAGTGGGGCGGGCCGAAGGCGGACGAGACCGTGGAGAAGCGGCTCATCCGGTACCGGACCGTCGGTGACATGTCGTGCACCGGTGCCGTCGACTCCGACGCGGTGACGCTGGAGCAGGTCATCACCGAGATCGCCGCCTCCCGGCTGACCGAGCGGGGCGCGACGCGTGCCGACGACAAGATGTCCGAGGCCGCGATGGAAGACCGCAAGCGCGAGGGGTACTTCTAACCATGAGCACCATCACGACCGAGGAGCTCTCGGCCACCACGCTGCTGCGGTTCGCCACGGCGGGCTCCGTCGACGACGGCAAGTCCACTTTGGTGGGGCGGCTGTTGCACGACTCCAAGTCGGTCCTCACCGACCAACTGGAGGCCGTGCAGCGGGTGTCGGCCGACCGCGGCCAGGACGGTCCCGACCTCGCGCTGCTCACCGACGGCCTGCGGGCCGAGCGGGAGCAGGGCATCACGATCGACGTGGCGTACCGCTACTTCGCCACGCCCCGGCGCCGGTTCATCCTCGCCGACACTCCCGGTCACGTGCAGTACACCCGCAACATGGTGACGGGTGCCTCCACGGCCGAGCTGACGGTGATCCTCGTCGACGCCCGCAACGGTGTCGTCGAGCAGACCCGGCGCCACGCGGCGATCGCCGCGCTGCTGCGGGTCCCGCACGTGGTGCTCGCGGTCAACAAGATGGACCTGGTCGAGTACAAGGAGACCGTGTTCGCCGCGATCGCCGAGGAATTCACCGCGTACGCCAGCGAGTTGGGCGTCCCGGAGATCACCGCGATCCCGATCTCGGCACTGGCCGGCGACAACGTGGTGGACCCGTCCGCGAACATGGACTGGTACGGCGGGCCGACCTTCCTGGAGCACCTGGAGTCGGTGCCGGTCGCCCACGACCTGAGCCACTGCCACGCGCGGCTGCCCGTGCAGTACGTGATCCGGCCGCAGAGCGCCGACCTTCCGGACTACCGGGGGTACGCGGGTCAGATCGCGGCCGGTACGTTCCGCGTCGGTGACGCCGTGACGGTCCTGCCGTCCGGGCGCGCCACGAAGATCTCCGGCATCGACCTGCTCGGCAAGCCGGTCAGGACCGCCTGGACCACGCAGTCGGTGACGGTCCTGCTGGAGGACGACATCGACGTCTCCCGCGGCGACCTCATCGTGCCCAGCAAGGACGCCCCGGCGACCACGCAGGACATCGAGGCGACCGTCTGCCATGTCGCCGACGCGCCGCTGACCGTGGGCCACCGGGTGCTCCTCAAGCACGGCACCCGCACGGTGAAGGCGATCGTGAAGGACATCCCGTCCCGGCTCACGCTCGACGACCTGTCCCTGCACCCGCATCCGGGACAGCTCGTCGCCAACGACATCGGCCGGGTGAAGATCCGCACCGCGGAGCCGCTGCCGGTCGACTCGTACGCCGACTCGCGCCGTACGGGCTCGTTCATCCTGATCGATCCGGCGGACGGCACCACGCTCACCGCCGGCATGGTCGGCGAGTCGTTCGCGGCGCCGGAGCCGGTCAAGGACGCGTCGGACGAAGACGGTTGGGACTTCTGACCATGAACTCCACGGACTTCTACTCCACGTTCGCGAAGGAGGGCGGCCGCGTCGGCAGCGGCGCCCTCGGCAGCGGGCAGGGCGGGGTGGCGCGATGTGCGTGCTGACGTACGCGCACCGCTTGCGCGCCCAGTCCCCCCACCCGCCGTCCCGGACGCGACGAAAACGAAGACCTGCCGACCTCCCGGCCACGACCTGAGACCGTGACCGCCGGGCCAACGAGAGGAACACCTCCCGTGCCTGCCAACCGCTCGACTTATCTGCGCCGCGGCATAGCCGTGTTCGCCGCGCTCCCTCTGCTCACCCTCGCCGCCTGCGGTTACGGGTCGGACTCCAAGAGCACCAACTCCAAGGAGAAGGTCGCCGCCGGGTCCTCGAAGATCGACGGTCTCGCCTCCGTGAAGATCGGCTACTTCGGCAACCTGACCCACGGAACCGCACTGGTCGGCCGTGAACAGGGCCTGTTCCAGAAGGAATTGGGCGCCACCAAGGCCGACTACGCGACCTTCAACGCGGGCCCGTCCGAGATCGAGGCGCTCAACTCGGGCTCCATCGACATCGGTTGGATCGGCCCCTCCCCCGCGATCAACGGGTACACCAAGTCCGACGGCAAGAGCCTGAAGATCATCGGCGGTTCGGCGTCGGGCGGCGTGAAGCTGGTCGTCAACCCGAAGAAGATCAAGTCCCTGAAGGACGTCAAGGGCAAGAAGATCGCGACGCCTCAGCTCGGCAACACGCAGGACGTGGCGTTCCTCAACTGGATCGCGGACCAGGGCTGGAAGGTCGACGCGCAGAGCGGCAAGGGTGACGTGACCGTCGTCCGCACCGACAACAAGATCACCCCGGACGCCTTCAAGGCCGGTTCGATCGACGGCGCCTGGGTGCCGGAGCCGACCGCGTCGAAGCTGGTCGCCGAGGGCGGCAAGGTGCTGCTCGACGAGTCGACGCTGTGGCCCGACAAGAAGTTCGTGATCACGAACATCATCGTGTCGCAGAAGTTCCTGAAGGCGCACCCGAAGGTCGTCGAGGCGGTCCTGAAGGGCTCGGTCGCGGCCAACAAGTGGATCAACGCCAACCCGGCGGAGGCGAAGGCCGCGGCGAACAAGCAGCTGGAGGCCGACTCCGGCAAGGCGCTGCCCGCCAACGTGCTCGACCCGGCGTGGAGTTCGATCCAGTTCACCAACGACCCGCTGGCCGCCACCCTCAACACCGAGGCGGCGCACGCGGTGAAGGCGGGTCTGCTGGAGAAGCCCGATCTGACGGGCATCTACGACCTCACGCTCCTCAACAAGGTCCTCAAGGCGGACGGCGACAGCACGGTCGACGCCGCCGGCCTCGGCACGAGCTGACCGAGGGATCCCGATGACTTCCCAGGAGGTGACGACCATGGCCACGACTCTCGCCAAGGAGACCACCGCGTCGGTCGAGCACGCGGCACGCCTTGCGCATGTCTCGAAGTCCTTCGCGACGCCGGGCGGGCAGCAGCTCGTCCTGGACGACATCAGCATCGATGTCGCGCCGGGCGAGTTCGTCACCCTCCTGGGGGCCTCGGGCTGCGGCAAGTCCACCCTGCTGAACCTGGTGGCGGGCCTCGACAGGCCCACCGCCGGGTCCATCACGACGGACGGCCGCCCCGCGCTGATGTTCCAGGAGCACGCCCTGTTCCCCTGGCTCACCGCGGGCAAGAACATCGAACTCGCCCTGAAACTCAGGGGAGTTCCGAAGGACGAGCGGCGCGGCAGGACCGAGGAACTGCTCGAACTGGTCCGGCTGCAGGGCTCGTACGGCAAGCGTGTACACGAACTGTCCGGCGGTATGCGCCAGCGTGTCGCCATGGCCCGCGCGCTCGCCCAGGAGAGCCGGATCCTGCTGATGGACGAGCCGTTCGCGGCGCTGGACGCCATCACGCGGGACGTCCTGCACGACGAACTGACCCGTATCTGGGGCGAGACGGGGCTCTCCGTCCTGTTCGTCACGCACAACGTGCGCGAGGCGGTACGGCTCGCCCAGCGGGTGATCCTGCTGTCCTCTCGGCCCGGCCGGATCGCCCGCGAGTGGACGGTCGACATCCCGCAGCCGCGCCGCATCGAGGACGCGCCCGTGGCCGAACTGTCCCTTGAGATCACCGATGTACTGCGTGGGGAGATCCGCCGTCATGGCCAGCACTGAGACGACGACCGTCCAGGACGGCGGGAGCGTCGAGGCCGGCCTCGACGCGCTGGAGAATCAGGTCACGGGCCGGCCGACCTTCCGGCAGACCTTCGTCAACAAGATCTTCCCGCCGATCGTCGCCCTCGCGGTGGTCATGGTGATCTGGTTGATCCTGACCCCGGTCGTCGACGACCCGAGCAAGCTGCCCTCGCCGAGTGCCGTGGGCGGCGAGTTCAAGGACGCCTGGCTGAAGGGCGATCTGCTCGGCTACATCTGGACCAGCGTCTCGCGCGGTCTGCTGGGCTTCTTCTTCGCCCTGCTCATCGGCACGCCGCTGGGGCTGGTGGTGGCCCGGGTGAAGTTCGTGCGCGCGGCGATCGGCCCGATCCTGTCCGGCCTCCAGTCGCTGCCGTCGGTGGCGTGGGTGCCACCGGCCGTGATCTGGCTGGGCCTGAACAACTCGATGATGTACGCGGTGATCCTGCTCGGCGCGGTCCCCTCGATCGCCAACGGCCTGGTGTCCGGCGTCGACCAGGTGCCGCCGCTGTTCCTGCGCGCGGGCCGCACGATGGGCGCGACCGGCGTCAAGGGCGTCTGGCACGTCACGCTGCCGGCGGCGCTCCCCGGCTATGTGGCGGGCCTGAAGCAGGGCTGGGCGTTCTCGTGGCGCTCGCTGATGGCGGCGGAGATCATCGCGCAGTTCCCGGACCTGGGTGTGGGCCTCGGCCAGTTGCTGGAGAACGGCCGTACCAACAGCGACATGTCCATGGTGTTCGAGGCCATCATCCTGATCCTGTTCGTCGGTATCGCCATCGACCTGCTGATCTTCAGCCCGCTGGAGCGGTGGGTGCTGCGCAGCCGCGGTCTGCTGGTGAAGAGCTGAGCTGATCCCATGCACAGGAAGCCGGTCCTTCTCGTCATCGCCCACGGCAGCCGCGATCCGCGGCACGCCGCGACCGTCCACGCCCTGGTGCGGCGGATACGGTCGCGACGGCCCGGGCTGCGCGTGGAGACCGGCTTCCTGGACTTCAACGTCCCTTCCGTGCACGGCGTGTTGGAGTCCCTGGCGGCGGAGGGCGTGCAGGACGTCGTGGCGCTCCCGCTGCTGCTGACCCGCGCGTTCCACGCGAAGGCGGACATCCCCGCGGTCCTGCGGGACGCGCCGCCGCGGCTGCGGATCAGGCAGGCGGAGGTGCTGGGCCCGTCGCCGCTGTTGCTGCGCGCGCTCGAACGGCGGCTCTACGAGGCCGGGTTGACGCCCGCCGACAAGTCCACGACCGGAATCGTGCTGGCCTCGGCGGGGTCCACCGACCCGGAGGCGATCGCGGTGATCGACGACCTCGCGCGGGAGTGGTGGCACACCGGCTGGCGTGCCGTGCGCCCCGCGTTCGCCTCGGCGGCGCTCCCCCGCACCGAGGACGCGGTCCGCGAACTCCGGGCGCTCGGCTGCCGGCGGATCGCGGTCGCGCCGTACGTCCTCGCGCCCGGCTTCCTGCCCGACCGCATCGCGCGGGGCGCGGCGGAGGCGGATGTGCTCGCCGACGTGCTGGGTCCGGCACCCGAGGTGGTGCGGGTCCTGCTGGAGCGCTACGACGCGGCCCGGGCACCGTTGCTCGCGGCCGTCGGCGCGTAACGCCTTCACCGTTCCCACCTGCCCGGTTTCCCGGAAAGGGGTCACCCCAGGCTCCGGGATCTGCTGGGATGGTTCCTCTGCGGGCTAGTGGGGAGCAAGTACACGTGGCGGGTCAGGAGTTCGGGCATCGTGAAGGGCCTGTCCTGGCCCAGCTGCATTACACCTCGGCGCCGGCCGGCTCCGAGGATCCCGGCCCCCGGTTCACGGCGGTCGGCGCGGAGGTGCCGCCGGGAGTGCTGAGGGAGGCCGAGCGGCTCCTCGGGTACGAGCCGCCGCCCGACAGCCCGCGACAGCCCGACGCCGAGCAGCTCAAGTGGTTCCCCACAGTCTTCAGCTTCAGTGAACTCGCCGACGGTGGACGGCTGTTGAGCCGTTCCGTGTGCACCGGCACGGACTGGGCCGGGGGCCCTGTCTCCTTCCACACGCACGCCGTCCTGCTGCCGGCCGGGACCCGGCTGCCGGACGGTGTCCTGCCCATCTCCACGTGGGAGTCCCCGCGTTGGGCCGAGTCGACTCCCCCGGACGGCGGGCCCGACCCCGTCGACCGTGTCGAACCTTCCGGGCTGCTGCGCAAGGAGGCGCTGGTCCCGTTCGCGGTGTCCCGGGCCGGACGGCTCGCCGCGTTCTTCGCCGATCTGCGGGCGGTGGCCGCGGACCCGGGTGCCGGGCAGATCGTGGTCGTGGAGCACGACAGCGCCGACGTGGCCCGGTGGATCGCGCTCGCCTGCACGGTCCTGCCCCGCGAGCAGGCGCACCGGCTCACCTTCACGACGTACACCCACGACCCCCGGCAGACCCGCCGGCAGCTCATCGGCGCGCTGCCGTCCTCCGAACCCGTCGCCGACGACGAGCGCTACCGCGTGCACAACTGCACGGGCCGGCAGCCGTCCGGGCCGGTCACGGACACCTGGGCCGAGGTGTGCGCCCGTGTCTGGCGTGCGGGCCGCCCCGACCTGTTCCACAACGACCCCGAGGATCTGGGCCCGTTGGCGGTGTCCGCCCTCGTCGCGGGCATCGACCTGCGGACGGACGCCCGTGCGGCGGCGGCGAGTTGGGCTGCCGAGCAGGTGGACGCACTGCCCGACGACAGACTGACGGCGTTGGTCGCCGGGCTGTGCGGCGGCCCGGTGCCGCACCTGGGCTCCCCCTCGGCGACCCTGCCCGGCACGGCCGAACAGGTCGCCCTGGCCGCGCTGTTGGCCCGGCTGGACGGACGCGTGACGGCCGCGGTGTCGGCGCCGCTCGCCGCGCGTGTGCTGGCGTCGGCGGTCCTCGCCCATGGACCGGTGCCCGTGCTGCGCGCCGGGTCCCTGACCGCGCGGGCCCATGACGACCTGGCCCGCGATCTCGCGCCCTCCCTGCGGGCCGGTATCGCGGACACGCACGAACCGGCCGTCGGACGGCCCCTCGCGCTGCTGCGCGCCGCCGACCTCCTCGACGTCGACTGTCAGGACCAACTCCCGGAGCTGGCCGAGCGGTTGGCGCGGGAGCTGGTGGGCGCCTCGGCCGCGTCTTCGCCGGGCGGCGAGCCTCCCGCCGTGGGCTGTCCGCCCGGGCTCCTCGACGCGGTGCACACCCATCCCGGGCTGCGGGTCGCGCTGTTCGGTTCGCTCGACACGCTCGCCGTCGCCGAACCAGCGTCTGTGGCACGGGTGTTGAAGGGTTCGGGGCTGCCGCTCGACGTCCAGCAGTCCGGGTTCCCGCATCTGCGGATGTGTGTCACGCCCGCCGGGCCGGACGATCCGCTCCACCGGTTCCACGGTCTGCTCCGCACGGCCGGGGTCTCGCCGCACGCCGACCCGACAGTCCTGCGCACGGCGTTCCGCCTCACCTGGCCCGGCGCCGAACTGCCCACCGGCCGGGAGGCGGCCCTGCTCCTGACGGAACTGGGCTCCGACACCCACCGCACCGCCGGCACCCGGGAGTTGCTGATCGAGGCGGCGCTCGCCGCTCCCCCGAACGACCCCGACATCCCGGCGCTCGCCACGGATCTTCTGCGCTGTTTCACCACGGAACTGGGACCGGGCCGGCGTACCGCCCTGCTCCTGCTGGAGTTCACCGGCCTGCTGGGCACCGGCGGTGAGGGCGAGGAGTGGGTCGGCCGGGTACTGGAGCTGATGACCGGTACCGCCACCGACCCGATACCGGACGCCGTCGCCGAACGCGCCTTCCAGGCCCTCGCGGCGCGGCTCCTGGCGGGCACGGCACCGGAGAACGAGCTGTACGCACTGGCCCGTTCGGCCGGGCCGCGCCTCCTCGCGGCGTACGAACGGACGGCCCGTTCCGAGCGGGTGGGCGACCGGCTGCGGACCGAGCCGACGTACGTCGCCGCCCGCTTCTGCGACTGGAGCGCGTTCCCGGGCACGTATCCCGCCTGGGACGAGACCCGTACGTCCTTGCTGACCAAGGTGCTGCGACCGGCCGTACGGGCCCTGTCCGCAGCGGACCAGGGCGCGGTCGAGACGGCGCTCGACCACGCGGGCCGCAACAAACTCGAAGCGTTTCGCGCCTGGAACCGCCCCGGCGCACTGGGCCGACTCGCGGGACGGCTGTCGGGACGGGGACGACGGGCCGAACATCCGGGCGCGTGACCGGCGTAGACCGGGACGGGGGCCGAGCCGACGCACGACCGACCCGGCGAAAAGATTAGGCGGCCCGTGCCGCCCGAAGTCCGGCACTCCCCTGTGATGTCGGACCCCGGACGGCCCGTCCGCAGCACGGCCCCCGCCGGCGTGAGCCTGGTCGCGGGGGTCGCTTTCCGTACTGCGTCTCGCGCCGCGTTTATGTCACTGCGCGACTGAAACTGGCCCCTGGTTCAGTCGAAGGACAGCCCTCCGGTACGCGTCCGCTTCAACTCGAAGAAGTCCGGGCACGTGGCCAACACCCGGAAGCTGTCGAAGAGTTCGGCCGCCTTCGCGCCGCGCGGAATCGCCCGCAGCACGGGCCCGAACCACACCGTGCCGTCCACATGCAGGGTCGGCGTCCCCACATAACCGCCCGACTCCGCCTCCACGCCCGCCTCATGGCTGCGGCGCACGGCGTCGTCGTACGACACGTCAAGCGCCGCGTCGGCCAGTTCGGCCGGGAGTCCGAGCTCGGCGAGGGATTCGGCGACGACGGCGTCGAAGTCGTCATAGCGCCGCTCGTGGATGCGGGTACCGAAGGCCGTGTACAGGTCCCGCAGGACCTTGTCGCCCCGCTGTTCGGCTGCGGCCACGGCGACGCGGACCGGGCCGATGGACTTGTCGACCAACTCCCGGTACCAGTCGGGGAGTTCGTTGCCGATGTTGTGGAGGTAGAGGCTCATCGCGTGGAAGCGGAGGTCGAGCGGGCGCTCGCGCTCGACCTCCAGCAGCCAGCGGGAGGTGATCCACGCGAAGGGGCAGGCGGGGTCGAAGTAGAAGTCGACGCGGACCGGGTTGTCGTGACTCATACGGGCAACGCTAACCGCCGATCGGGCCGAGCGCTCGGCCCAATACAGCACTCCCTCACTGGTCCACTTTGCTCATGGCCCGCTGCCGCGGGTTCCGTCCGCTGGACGCGAGGGCGCGTTCGAAGACGGGGGCGTCGTCCGGTACGGGTACCGGGTCGGCGAAGCCGTCGTACTGGCGGTAGAGGTCGCCATGCTTCTCGACCACGGCGAGGACGAAGCCGGCCGCGTCGTCCGAGACGGTATACCGCTGGCCGGTGGCCGTGGCCACGTCCCAGCCGTGGACCGCCAGCTCCTTGATGATCATCGAGGCGATCTCGTCGGCCGGCATCTTAGCCATGCCGAGGTCGACCTCGCCCTCCCACACCGCCGGGTCGGCCCAGGCGGCGACGGCCCGGTCCAGCTGGGCGGCGTACGCCTGTGCCCAGTCCGGGTCGGCGGTGAAGTCGCGCCCGGTGAGCTCCTCGGAGAGCTGCTCGCGCAGGGCACGGTGCTCCAGGCCGTGCGAGGTGTAGAGGACCCAGTGGTTGACCATCGCGCGGACGTCCCAGTCGGGGCAGTGCGTGGGGTCGTCGAGCTGGGTCGCACGGACACCGCGCGCGACACGGGCGGCCTCGGCGGCGCATTCGATCATGTACGGGTGCAGGTCGTGGTTGCTCATGCCCTCCACGCTAGGGAGGGCGCCGTCAGGACTCTTGAACAAACGCGACAGCGTCGTCGGCGAGGCGGACCAGCTCGTCGAACGGCAGCGAACCGGGCGCCCTGTGCTCGCGCGCGAAGCTGTTCGCGAGCCGTTGCAGCAGGTCGTTGAGCGGTGTCGGTACGCCGTGCAGCCGCCCCAGCAGCGCGATCTCGCCGTTGAGGTAGTCGGCCTCGATGGTGCCGGTGCCCCGGTTCAGCGACTGCCAGGAGGAGCCGCCGCCGCGCGGGGCGCCGTCGATCTCCACGAGCTGGATCTTGTCGCCGCGCGCCTCCTTCTCCTCCTCGGCGCCCGCGTACGCGATACCGGCCGCATCCAGCACGGCCGCGCCCTCGGCCCGCACCCGCCGGTAGAACGCCAGGTGCTCCTCGGTGCCGCGCACCTCGACGACGGCCTCGATCGCGTTGCCGAGATTGCCGAGCAGCTTGGCGTACTGCCAGCGCGTCACGTCCGGCACGACCGGCGCCTCGAACCTCGACTTCTCCAGGTCCACGGCGATCGCCCGGGCGGTCTCGTCCGTGCCGTGCGGGTAGCGCCCGAGGTGCAGGATGCCGGTGAGCGGGGTGCCCTCGGCGGCAACCACACCCGGCTCGACGAAGGTCGCGGGCAGCCAGACGCAGACGCCGTAGACCCGCCGGAAGCGGCGCAGCGCGAGCCGTTGGCTCTCCACCCCGTTCTGCGCGCAGACGACGGGGAGCCGCTCGGCGGCCGTACCACCACCTGCGACCGGTGCCGGGCCCCAGAGCGCGAGCGCGGACTCGCTGTCCTGTGTCTTGACGGCGAGCACGAGTACGTCGTCGGGCTTCAACTCGCCCAGTTCGGCCGGCCCTTCGACGACCGGCAGCCGGTACGTCGACTCTCCGTCCGGCACCTTGAGCCGCAGCCCGCGCTCGGCCAGCGCCGCCCGCTGCGCGCCCCGCGCGACCAGTACGACCTCGCATCCCGCCCCGGCCAGCCGGCCACCGATGGCCCCGCCGACCGCCCCTGCTCCGATGATGATGTAGCGCATGGGACGAGCCTCGCACAGCGCGTGCGGGCCGGGTCAGCGGGTACGGCATCAGGTCAACCGGCGGTCATCTCCACGAGTTTGACCACGGTGTTCCAGTTGCGGGACGTCGCGATCAGCCCCTTGTTCAGCCGCGGCCGGGAGAGTTCCGCGGCCAGCTTGGAGCGGCCGAGGCCGTCGGGGGCGTAGAGGTACAGGGCGCGGTCGCCGAGCCGGAACTCCTCAGGGAGGTACGCGGATCGGTCGATTTCCGCGAAGCGGTCCTCGGTGACCGGCGCCGAGAAGTACGTGACGTGGAGTTGCTTGCCCTCCAACTCGGCCGCCGGGAAAGGGCAGTTGTCGGCGATCGCCTTGAGGTAGGCGTGGTCGCGGACGATGACGTCGACCGTGAAGCCGAACCGCTTCTCGATCGCCTGCGCGAGTTCCGCCGCGAGGGACTCCCCGTTGCCGTGCCCGCTCACGAACACGGCCTGGCCGCTCTGCAAGTAGGTGCGGACGTCGGCGTGTCCGAGGCCTTCGAGGAGCGTGCGCAGCTCGGCCATCGGGAGCTTCTTGTTGCCGCCCACGTTGATTCCGCGCAGGAGCGCCGCATAGGTCGTCGTCATCCGCACACCATAGAGCGGCCTTCGTGCCCCGTGGGGGTGGGCACGACGGCCGCTCCATGTGGTGTGCGGGTGCGCGGGTGTGCGGAAACTCTGGCGGATGAGGTGGCTCCGGATCAACACCTACAGGCACACCTACCGACACCTGTGACTTGTTCAACAAGGTTTCGTAATAACAAAGCGGACCCCGGCCGACGCATCGGACACCCTGATCATCACCCCCGAGCCGCCCCGATAGATGTAAGGGGCTGCCGTCCTCCCCAGTGCGGAGGGCGCGCTGTCCGTGCGGAGGAGCCGGTCGTCCCATACCTCACCGGTCAGCACGAGGGGACGTTCTTATTCCGCGCATACCTTCGAACCATGAGGTGGCGGCAGGGGGCTGGCACCGTGCACAAGGGGGCAAGCCCGTCATGGGGAACGGAGATTCGCGGGTACGGGGGCTCGCCGCCCGAGCCGGCGGCTGGAGCGCCCGGCACCGATGGGCCGCGGTCGGCATCTGGATGCTGTTCGTGGTGCTGGCGATGGGTATCGGTTCGGCGGCGGGCCGTGTCGACGTCGACGAGAGCGACCAGCTGAAGGGCGAAACGCACACCGCCGCCACGATCATCGACGACGCCGGGATCAAGGAACCGGCCGGCGAGACCATCCTGATCCAGTCGAAGGACACGTCGGTCACGTCCACCGACAGCGAGTTCCGCTCCACGGTCACCGCCGTCGTCAAGGCCGTCGAGGGGACCGGCCGGGTCACGGACGTGACCTCGCCGTACGACACGAAGACGATCTCGAAGGACGGCCGGAGCGCGCTCGTCCAGTTCGACATGCGCGGCGACGCGGACACCGCCGGCGACCGGGTGGAGCCGGTGCTGAAGGCCGTCGCCGGGGTGCAGAAGGACCACGGCTCGCTGCGGATCGAGGAGATCGGCAGCGCCAGCATGGCGAAGCAGTACAAGGACGCCTTCGGCAACGACTTCAAGAAGGCCGAGTACTCCGCCGTGCCCGTCGCCTTCGGCATCCTGCTGATCGCCTTCGGCGCGCTGGTGGCGGCGCTGCTGCCGGTGGCGCTGGCCATCACCGCGATCGTGGCGACGATGGGCCTGATGGGCCTCGTCAGCCATGTCCAGCCGATGAGCGACACCGCCAACTCCGTAATGCTGCTGGTGGGGTTGGCCGTCGGCGTCGACTACTGCCTGTTCTATCTGCGCCGTGAACGCGAGGAGCGCGAGGCCGGCCGGGACGCCGGGGCCGCGCTGCGGATCGCCGCCGCGACCAGTGGCCGCGCCATCATCGTCTCCGGTGTCACGGTGTGCGTGGCGATGGCGGGCATGCTGTTCACCGGGCTCGCCGAGTTCGAGGCGATGGGCCTGGCCTCGCTGATGGTCGTCGCGGTCGCCATGGTCGGCTCGGTGACCGTACTGCCCGCGCTGCTCTCGCTGTTGGGCGAGCGGGTCGAGAAGGGCCGCATCCCGTTCCTGCGCCGGCGCGGCCGCCGGGGCAACGGCGAGAGCCGGTTCTGGACCGCCGTCCTCAAGGGCGTCCTCGCCAAGCCTCTGGTCTCGGTCCTCGTCGCGGCCGGCGCGCTGCTCGCGATCGCCGCACCCGCGGTCGGCATGAAGACCGAGAACCTCACCCTGGACCAGGAGTTCGGCAACTCCCTCCCGATCGTGGGGACTTACAACCGCGTCAACGACGCCTTCCCGGGCGGCTCCGACCCGGCCGAGGTGATCGTCAAGGCGAAGGACATCAACGCGCCTGAGGTCAAGCAGGCGTTGGCCGACTTCAAGGCGCAGGCGGTCAGTTCGGGTGCCTCGCGCGGCCCGGTCGACATCAAGCTGCACGACGCGCAGAACGTCGCCTTCGTCTACGTCCCGCTCGTCGGCGGCTCCGACCAGGACAAGGCCTCGAAGAGCCTGGAGAAACTGCGCGACGTCGTACGGCCCGCCACCCTCGGCAAGGTCGACGGCGTCCAGGCCCCGATCACCGGAAACGTCGCGGGATCGAAGGACTTCAACGACCAGCTCCTCGGATCGGTCGTCCCGGTCTTCGCGTTCGTCGTGGTCTTCGCCTTCCTGCTGATGCTGCTCTCGTTCCGCTCACTGACGGTCGCGATCACCTCGATCGTCCTCAACCTCCTTTCCGTGGGCGCCGCTTACGGCATCCTCGTCGCCGTCTTCCAGCACGGCTGGGGCGCCTCACTGGTGGGCGCGGAGGGCGTCGGCGCGATCGTCACCTGGCTGCCGCTGTTCCTCTTCGTCATCCTGTTCGGCCTGTCGATGGACTACCACGTGTTCGTCGTCTCCCGTATCCGCGAGGCGCGGCTGCGCGGCCGTTCGACCCAGGACGCGATCCAGCACGGCGTGGTCACCACGGCGGGCGTCGTCACCAGCGCCGCCGTCATCATGGTCGCCGTCTTCGCGATCTTCGGCACCCTGTCCATGCAGTCCATGAAGCAGATGGGCGTCGGCCTCGCGGCCGCGGTCCTCATCGACGCCACGGTCATCCGGGGCGTCCTGCTCCCCGCGGTGATGGCCCTGCTCGGCGAGCGCAACTGGTACTTCCCGAAGTGGCTCCACCGCCTCCCCGACCTCACGCACGACGAGTCGCCGGAGCCGGTTCCGTCCACGGTGGCGGGCGAGGGTGAGCCTGTGCGCGTGTAACTCCCCCTGATCGAGGGCCTGTTGGTATCCCGGGGGAACCAACAGGCCCTCACCCATGTCCTACGACATCTTCAGCGCCGCGTGCAGCCGTAGCCAGTGGTCCGGGGACACCTCCCCCACCAGGACGCGTGGATCGAGGCTCGCCGCACGGAACGCGGCGTCCACGCGGCGTCTCGGGTGGGCCCGGCGCAGCGAGGCGTGCAGCGAGCCGCCCACCCCGGAGAAGCCCAGCTCGACCAGGTGCCGCCAGTCGCGCAGCGCGGCCGGTTCGAGCAGCGGGGTCCGGCGTCGCTCGATCCGTACGATCCCGGCGTCGACGCGTGGCACGGGGCTGAACCGGCGCCGGTCGACCCGCCCGACCAGCCGCCATTCGTACCGGGGCCAGGTGCGGACCGTCAGCAGGGTCCAACTGCCGTAGTCCCCGGTGCGTTTGCGGGCGTATTCGAGTTGTTGTGAGCAGGGTGGCGTCGGTGAGGGCGGGGGCACGCAGGCACCAGTCGACGATGTCGGCGGTGCGGGAGAACGGCACGTTGCCGGCGACGGCGAACGGGGTGCGTGGGGGCCGGGTGTCCATGAAGTCCCCGGCGACCACGTGCACTTGGGGTGTCGTGGAGAAGCGGGTGCGGAGTTTCGGCACGAGGCGGGGGTCGATCTCGTGGGCGTGGAGTTCGTGGCAGCGGGGTGCGAGTTTCGCGGTCAACGCGCCTTTCCCCGCGCCTACTTCGAGGAGGAGCGGTGCCTGTCGTCCCTGCGGGACGGCGAGGCGGGCGACGTATTCGGCGGTGGCGCGGTCGGCGAGGAAGTTCTGCGAGAGCGCGCGGGAAACGTGGGTGGGGCGGGCCATGGCCTGCGGTCCTTGTCTTCCGTGAAGGGCATACGGGCAGACGAAGGCCTTGACCGGAAGAGCGGACGCGCGTGGCGGGTCGGCTGGAGTGTCAGCGGGCGTGTGCGCCCGGGCCGGTCAAGGCACCGGGGCTGCGGCGGATACGGATCGCATACGTGCAGCTCCGGCCGAGACCGGAGTTCGTGATCGCGTTCGCGGCTGACATGTGAGGCACGCTAGGTGGCTCGGGTGGGGTGGGGCAACGGAGTTTTCTTGGAAAGAAGGGGGTCACCATGATCAGCGTTGGTATCTCGCCAGGACCAAGTTGCCGTCCCTCTCCAGGCGTTGGCGTAGTTCGGCGAGGGTGATCGCTCCGCTGTAGTACTCCTGGAACGCCGGGGTTGCCACCTTGTCCTTCCACTCGGGGTAGCCGCGTACGGACTGTGCGGGTGCCGAGACCAGGTCGGTGGCGAGTGCGGTCCCGGTGGACCAGTCGTCCTTGGTGGTGTGCAGGGCGGGGTCCTTCAGAGCCTGGGTGCCGGTGGGGAGCATCCAGTCGCCGAGGGCCAGGCGGACCATGTTCTTGGGCTGGAGGAGGAAGTCGATGAACTCGGCGGCCTGCTTCTTGTGCGGGCTGTCCTCGGCGATGGACAGGGTCTGTGGGCTGACGCCCTGGGTGAGGCCGTCGGCGCCTGCCGGGGCGGGCAGGACCTGCCAGTCGAAGCCCTTGGGTGCCTGCTGCACGATCTGCTGGCGGTAGGAGAAGCCGAGCGGGATCATCGCGTACTTGCCGCCGAAGAAGCCGGGGAGCGTGTCCGAGCCGCCGCTGCCGAGGGTGGTGGGTGAGGCGCTGTGGTCCACGTTCGCCTGGTCGTGGATCGTGCGGGGGACGACCTGGTCGGCCTTGTCGAAGCGGACGGTCACCTTGCCGTCCTTACCCCGGTGGAAGAGTTCGCCGCCCGCAGACAGCGAGAGGTTGAGCGTGGCGGACACCGGCTCCTTGAGCGGCCAGGCCACGCCGTACTTGCCGTCGCCGCTGAGCCGTCGGGTGATGTCCCTGAACTCGGTCCAGCTCCAGGGGTGTTCGGGGGTGGGGATGCGTACGCGCGCTTTCTTCAGCCAGGTGGCGTTGGCGATGAGTACCCGTGGCTCCTGGAGGAAGGGCACGCCGTAGATGCCGTCCCCGAAGGTCGTCGTGTCCCAACTGCGTTGCGGGATCTCGGACTTGAGCCGGGCGGGCAGCAGGTTCCGGAGGTCGGCGAGGTAGCCGCCGTAGGCGAAGTCCGCGAGGTCGTCGGAGGCGTCGTGGATGATGTCCGGTGCCTCACCGCCCTCGAAGGAGGTGAGCAGTTGGTCGTGGACGCTGTCCCAACTGCCCTGGACGTACTCGACCTTGACGTCCGGGTGGGTGGCGTTCCACTCCTTCACCAGTTCCTTGTTGGCGGTGACGGACTCGTCCTGCCAGGCCAGGGACTGGAAGCGGAGGGTGATCCGGCCGTCCGCGGAGTTGCTTCCGCTGCCTGTGCAGCCGGCGAGGAGCAGGGTCAGGGCGAGGGCGAGGATCCAGCGCGTTCGCATCAGCTCTTCACCGCCCCGGTCAACATGCCGCCGGTGAGCCGCCGTTGGATCAGCGAGAAGACGATCAGCGAGGGCAGGGTCGCGAGGAACGCGGCGGCGGCCAGCGGGCCGAGGTCCGCGACGCCCTCCGCGCCGATGAAGTGGGTGAGGACGACCGGCAGGGTCTGTTTCTCCGGGGTCTTGAGGAGCACCAGCGCGAAGAAGAACTCGTTCCACGCGGTGACGAACGCGAACAGCGCGGTCGCCACGATCCCGGGCGCGAGGAGGGGTGCTGTCACCGACACGAGTGTGCGGAGCTTCCCGGCGCCGTCGACCGCCGCCGCCTCCTCCAACTCCGGTGGCACCGCTCGTACATACCCGACGAGCATCCACAGCGCGAACGGCAGCGACCACACGACGTAGACCAGCACCAGCCCGGCCAGGGAGTCGATCAGCCGCAGGTTCTTCAGCACCAGGAACAGCGGGATGATCACCAGCACGAACGGGAACGCCTGGCTGACCACCACCCACCCGGTCGCGGCCCGCGCGAGCAGTGTCCGGCGCCGGGCCATGACCCAGGCCATCGGCGTCGCGATCACCACGGCGATCAGCGCGGCCCCGAGCGCCGCGAGCAGGGAGTTCAACGCGGCGTGCAGCAGCGGCTGTTCGTCGAAGGCCTGGCGGAAGTTGGCGAGGGTGGGGTGCCTCGGGATCCAGGTGGGGTGCAGACTGCCCAGCTCTCGCGGGGACTTGAAGGCGGTGGAGATCAGCCAGAGCAGGGGGAAGGCGAGGAAGACGAGATACGCGAGCAGGGCTGTGTACTGTCCGGCGCGGGCTCCGGTACTCGTCCTCATCCCTGAAGTGCCGCGGGTCCTCATGAGTCGTCTCCTCCCCTCAACCGGCCTACGAGGAAGACGGCGAGGAGCACCGAGATCACCGCGACCATCACGCATCCCATCGCCGCCGCGTAGCCGAACTGGCCGTAGCGGAAGGCCTCTTCGTAGGCGAAGAGCATGGGCAGCCGGGTGCGGCCGCCGGGTCCGCCGTTGGTCAGGACGTAGACCAGGGCGAACGAGTTGAAGTTCCAGATCAGGTTGAGCGCCGTGATCGCCAGCGCCACCGGTCTGAGGGCGGGCCAGGTGACCGTGCGGAAGCGGCGCCAGGCTCCGGCGCCGTCGACGGCCGCCGCCTCGTGGAGTTCGCGCGGGGTGTTCTGCAGCCCGGCGAGCAGGGCGACCGTCGTCTGGGGCATGCCGGCCCAGACGCCTACGACGATCACGGCGGGCAGCGCGGTCGTCAGGCTGCTGAGCCAGTCGCGGCCGTTGCCGATGCCGAGGTCGTGCAGGGTCTCGTTGAGGATGCCCGCGTCCGGGTTGTAGACGATCCGCCACATGATGCCGACGACGACCTCGGGCATCGCCCACGGGACGATCGCGAGCGCCCGGGCGAGCCAGCGCATCCGTAGGTCCTGGTTGAGGAGCAGGGCGAGGCCGAGGGCGAGCAGGAACTGCGGCACGGTCACGCCGACCGCCCACACCAGCCCGATCCGGAACGACTCCCAGAACAGCGTGTCGTGCAGCAGGTCCCGGAAGTTGAGCCCGCCGATCCACTGGGTGGGCGCGGTGCGGCCCGACTGGGAGTCGGTGAAGGCCAGCAGGATTCCGTAGAGGAGGGGGCCGACGCTGAGCACGAGGATCGGGATCAGGGCGGGTAACACCAGGAACCAGGCCGCGTGGTCGGAGCCGCGCCCTTGCCGGTCCCGGCTGCGCGCGCGGCCCGGCGGCCTCCGCACCTCCGTCACCGATACCCCCGTCACCGATGTCATGGAATCAGCCCCTTTGCGCGGCCCGGTCGGGCCCCGTCATGGTCGTGAACACGTCGTGTCTCGTCAAGGCACCTCGCATGCCGTCCCACCTGTGCGAATGCGACACTGGCCGTCGGATGGCGGGAACCCGACGCCGTACGCACACGCACAGGGACCACTCGGAGGCGGACGATGGACGAGGTACGGGCCCGGGACGTACTGGCCGCGGCGGACGTACTGCCCGGCCCGGCGCGGGACGCGCGGCTCCTCGCCCTCGGCGAGAACGCGGTGTTCGCCGCCGGTGACCTGGTCGTCAAGGTGGGCCGTGCCGCCGAACTCCTCGACCGGGCCCGGCGCGAGCTGGATGTCGCGCTGTGGCTGGCCGAGTCGGGCGTCCCCGCGGTGCGCGCCGCCGAGCCGAAGGCGCGCCTGGTCGAGGGGCACCCGGTGACCGTGTGGCACCGGCTGGCCGATTCCGTCCGCCCGGCCGAACCCCGGGATTTGGCCGAACTGCTACGGGTGGTCCACGCCCTCCCCTCCCCCTCCTTCGACCTCCCGCCCCGCGAGCTGCTGGGCGGTGTGGAGCGCTGGCTGCGTCTCGCCGGTGACGCGATCGACCCGGCGGACGCGGCGTATCTGCGCGAGCGCCGGGACGGTTTCGCAGCAGCAGCGGCATCGCTCACGCCGCATCTGCCGCGGGGGCCGATCCACGGCGACGCGCTGCCCCGCAATGTGCATGTCGGCCCGGACGGTCCGGTCCTGGTCGACCTGGAGACCTTCTCCGCCGATCTGCGCGAGCACGACCTGGTGGTGATGGCCCTTTCCCGCGACCGGTATGCCTTCCCGGCCCGCGCCTACGACTCGTTCACCGAGGCCTACGGCTGGGACGTGCGCGAGTGGGACGGCTGCGGGGTGCTCCGCGGTGCCCGGGAGACGGCCAGCTGCGCCTGGGTCGCCCAGCATGCGCCGAGCAACCCTGAGGCGCTTGTCGAGTTCCGGCGGCGGGTGGCGTCTCTGCGGGACGGGGACGAGACGGTGCGGTGGTATCCGTTCTGAGCGCCTATTGATCGGGGCCGATCGGTCTCTGGGCGACTGCGGGTCCGCTGTGGCTGGTCGCGCCCACGCGGCGGAGCCGCAAATCGACACAGCCCCGCGCCCCTTGCGGAGCGCTTTAGAAGCCGCCGGTCAGACCGTCTCGTCCTCCAGCTCGCGCAGCGGCCACGTGCCGTCGATCACCGCGGCCTGGTCGCCCTTGCGGCGTAGGAAGCTCTGGAAGTCGGCGGCCCATTCCGCGTACCACTCGATCTGGCTGCGGTGCAGCTCGGCCGGGCCGAGGGCGGCGACCTTGGGGTGGCGGTCGGCTATCGCGCCGGCCAGGCGGGCGGCGGCGAGGGCGTCGGCCGAGGCGTCGTGCGCGGCGTCGAGGACCACGCCGTACTCCTGGCAGACCGCTTCGAGGTTGCGCTTGCCGCGGCGGTAGCGGTCGACGGAGCGGTCGATCGTGTACGGGTCGATGACCGGGGCGGGGTCGGTGCCGCCCAACCGGTCGCGCAGGGACGGCAGTCCGTGCCGGCGCAGCTCGGCGGAGAGCAGGGTCAGGTCGAAGGCCGCGTTGTAGGCGACGACGGGGACGCCCGTCTTCCAGTACGTCACGAGGACGTCCGCGATCGACTCGGCGACCTGGTCGGCGGGGCGGCCCTCGGCGGTGGCCCGCTCGTTCGTGATGCCGTGCACGGCGACGGCGTCCGCCGGGATCTCCACGCCCGGATCGGCCAGCCACTCCCGGCGGCCTATCGGCCGTCCGCCCCTGACCTCGATGACCGCGCCCGTGACGATGCGCGCCTCGCGCGGCTCGGTCCCCGTCGTCTCCAGGTCGAAGCCGATGAGCAGCTCCTGGTGCCAGGCCATGACGGCCCCCCTTCTCGGTGGTGCTTTCCCCCAGTGGTCTCCACGATCGCATGAGCCACTGACAATCCGATGACCGCGTTCCGCTTACCGCCGGAGCGGACCCTGATCCCGACCCCGGTCCTGGGACAGGTCAGGACACCGGTCGCGAATCCGCCCACATCTGCTCGAACTCATCGCGGTAGATGGGGAAAAGTGCGCTGTCATCCATTTCGTCCGACTTGACCAGTCGGCTGCCGTTCCGCAGCACCAGCACCGGCGCCTCCATGCCGCGGCTGCGGCGCAGATAGGACTGCACGACGGCTATGCCGTCCGAGCCGTCGCCGTCGACGAGGTACGCCGTGAAGCGGGGCGTCTCGTCGAAGACCTGGATCTCGAAGGCCGCCGGGTCGCGCAGCCGGGACCGCACCCGCCGCATGTGCAGGATGTTCATCTCGACGGCGCGGCTCAACTCGCCCCGCTTGATGCCGAGTTCACGCTCGCGCCGCTTCACCGCGCTGGAGGCGGGGTTGAGGAACAGCAGCCGTACCCGGCAGCCCGACTCGGCGAGGCGGACCAGCCGGCGGCCGGAGAAGTTCTGCACGAGCAGGTTGAGACCGATGCCGATGGCGTCGACCCGGCGGGCCCCGCCGAAGATGTCCTCGGCCGGGAACTGCCGCATCAGCCGCACCCGGTCGGGGTGGACGGCGACCACGTCCGCGAACCGGTCGCCGATGAGTTCCTCGACCGCGTCGACGGGCAGCCTGCGCGCCGAGGGCACGTCGCTGCCGGCGCCGAGGGTCTCCAGGAGTTTCGCGGAGGCCCGCTCGGCCTGGTTGAGGACGGCCTCGGACAGGGCCCGGTTGCGGGAGACGACGTTGCGGGTCACTTCCAGCTCGTCCAGGGCGAGTTCGACGTCGCGGCGCTCGTCGAAGTACGGCTCGAAGCACGGCCAGTGCTGCACCATCAGCTCGCGCAGCTGCGGCAGCGTCAGGAAGCTGATGACGTTGTCGTCGGCCGGGTCGAGCAAGTAGCCCTTGCGGCGGCTGACTTCGCGTACGGCGACCGCGCGCTGCACCCACTCCTGGCCGGCCGGACCGGCCGCGGCGACCACCCACTCGTCGCCGTGGACGGGTTCGTAGATGGGCCGCAGCACGGCGGCCACGACGGCGCGCAGCCGCTGCTCGACCAGGTTCAGCCAGATGTAGGCGCGGCCGGCTCGCTGGGCGCGCGTACGCACCTCGCGCCAGGCGTCGGCGTCCCAGTCCAGCTCCGGACCGATGGAACCAGCCGCGTCCATCGGACGTGCCAGGGACACCGCGCCGGGCGGGACTTCTGCGGAGTTCCCCTCGTGACCCTCGTCACCAGGGGGCAACTCCAGCCCTCCCGAGCCCACCCGCGCACCGCCTTCCGCTCCCCCGAGCTCTCCCCAGTCTCAACGATCAAGGAAGGGTACTCCGGGACCGGTCGGCGGTGCAGCCGGATGGACAGGGTCGTTTCTCAACTTCCGCCGAGCACATTGCCGTTCTGGTTCGCGAGCGCGGCCGGAGTGAGCGGATTCATAGCGGTGACGTCGCGCGGGGCGATGGAGAATCCCTGCCAGTGGACCGGCATCGGCTGCTGGTCCTCGTCACGGGCGATGTGGTGGAAGCCGACGTTCACCCAGACCACGGGGTGTGTGAGGGTCTGTCCGTTGACCCACTTGTCGACCTGCTTCGGGTGCCCCGCACCGCAGTTGGGCAGGTTGTCGCTGGCGAACTGCTCGCACTTGTTGTACTCGGTGAAGTACACGTCGTGCGTGGTGAAGCTGCGGCCCGGGTACTTGGTGGAGGAGCCGGGGACTATCTCGTAGGACCGGGCGTGGTTGTCCTTGTTCTTGCCGGTCGCGCTGACGATGCGCCACCAGCGCATGTTCTTGGCGTCGCCTGCGAGTTCCTTGGTGACCTTGGTCAACGTGGTCTTGTTCGTGGGGGTGTTGGCGCCGTGCGTGGTGACCTTGGAGTCGTACTGCTCGACGCGGCCCTTGGAGGAGCCGTCGAGGGCGAAGTCCAACTTCCAGAAGACGTCGTGCTGGTGGCTCGTCGCGTACGCCGTGGCGCCCTTGCCGAGCGGCCAGCCGCGGCCGTCGCCCGCGTCGTAGTCGTAGGGCGAAAGGCTGCCGGTGGCACCGACGTTCATGTTGATGGTGCCGTCGTCCTGGAAGCGCCACTCGGTGATGTACTCGTACCAGCCGACCTGGTTGACCGTGTAGACGAGGAAGTCCTTGCCCTGGGTCTGGAAGACCTTGTTGGCGCTGTCGCCCTGCATGCGGAAGGCGTGACCGCGTGAACGGGTCGTCGTACAGAGGCCCTTGACGTTCGGGTGGGCCGGGTCCTGGGCGTCGGGGACCTTGACGGTCTTGATGGTGCCGCCGGGGCACTCGCCGGGCGCCATGTTCATCAGGCCGGTGCCGAAGCCGTACTGGGTGAGGTCGCTGTACTCGTTCGAGCCGTCGTCGTACGGGACGTGGATCTGGGCGAGCTTCGCGTCGGCGAGCACCTTGATGGGCGTGGCCTGGCCGGGCGGCTGGTAGGAGATGTTCTCCAGGACGAGGCCGGCCTCGCGCTCGTAGTGCCAGCACATCCGCCAGGTGGTGCCGGTGGAGAGCTTCTGCTCGATGGTGTAGGCGGCGCTGCAGCCGGGTGCGGCGGCGGCCGGGGCTGCCTTCGGCTGGGCGACGGCCGGTCCCGCGCCGGCCGTGGCACCGGCGGCCAGGGTGGCGAGGGCGAGCCCGACGGCCCCCCGCCTGCGGGCACGGCTGATTCTGTTGACGCGCATGAAGAAGTGACTCCCTTACAGGAGAAGCAAGTTGGGACAGTGGACGAGGAACTGCGCGGTGGGCGCGGTCGGTTCAGCCGGTGAGCTTGCCGACCTTGCGGGCGCTCAGGTCGATGACGAAGTCACGGGCGTCGATCCACGGCCCGTTCTTCACCTTCGGGAACAGCCGTACGCAGCGGTGCTCGCCGCACTGGTCGAGGTCGCCGGACTGCCGTCCCGGCGTGGCCTTGTAGACCATGGCCATCAGCAACAGCTGGTCGGGCGAGGTGAGTTCGTTGCCGGTGGCGTCCTTGTAGTCGGCCTTCAGGCCCGCGCCCTGCGGGCTGGCGAGCAGCAGCTCGGCCGCCTCGACGTTCTCGGCGTGGCTCGCCGGCGGCTGCACTCCGTGCTGGGTGTCGGTCTGTTCGACCTTGCCGCTGTCGAGGTTGACGGTCTTGGTGACGACCGTGTCGTCCTTGTAGTCGTAGAACGTCACGTCCGCGCGGCGCGGTGCGTTCGGGTTGTCCAGCTCGCTGGTCTCGGGGTCGGCCAGTTGCACGTCGAGGCGCTGCGGTCCGCGCTTTCCGTCCACGTTCTCGCTGGAGTTGAGGAACTGCTGGTTCACCGCGAGCTGCTCGACGCGCTTGGTCTCGTCGTCGGTGAGCGGGTCGCGGCCCGTGCCCTTCTCGCCCTCGGCCGGGGCCTGTTGCACAACACCGGGTGCCGCGCCCAGCCCGTCCGCAGCCTGCTGCTGCGCGGACCCGGCAGCCTTTCCGGTGCCCCCCGACTCGTCGGCCCCCGCCGTGCCCGGCAGGGTGACGGCGACCATCACGGCGGTCCCGGCCACCGCTATGGCCGTACCCGCCACCACTTTGCCCAGGTGGCGGTGCACTGTGCTTCGCACATTTCCCCCTACTCCCCCTGGGCCCTTCCCCGGACCGTCGGGAGCGGTGTCTGTCTCACTTGATTCGGCATACGGCATACGCCGTATCCACTTGTCATTTGGTAAGAGGGATGTAAGTCATAGGTGGTTCCCTCACTTTCGGGGAGACTCATGGCCAAGGCGCCCCGGTGGCGGGGCCCGGCTGAAAGAGTCGTGACCATGCAGGTCTGGCCTGGAGAGGCGTATCCACTCGGTGCCACGTACGACGGCGCCGGCACCAACTTCGCGGTCTTCACGGAGGCCGCGGACCGAGTAGAGCTGTGTCTGCTGCACGACGACGGCTCGGAGACGGCGGTGGAGCTGCGCGAGAGCGACGCGTTCGTGCGGCACGCGTACGTGCCCGGCATCATGCCCGGACAGCGCTACGGCTTCCGCGCGCACGGCCCGTACGCCCCCGAGCGCGGCCAGCGGTGCAACTCCGCGAAGCTGCTGCTCGACCCGTACGCGAAGGCGGTCAGCGGATCGATCGCCTGGGGCGAGGAGGTGTACGGCTACCACTTCGACGCACCCGACAAGCGCAACGACCTGGACTCGGCGCCGCACACCATGACGTCGGTCGTGGTCAACCCGTACTTCGACTGGGGCGACGACCGGCTGCCCCGGCACGGATACCACGAGACGGTGCTCTACGAGGCCCATGTGAAGGGCCTGACGATGCAACACCCTGGGCTGCCCGAGGAGTTGCGCGGCACGTACGCGGCGCTCGCGCATCCGGCGGTCATCGAGCACCTGGTGCAGCTGGGGGTGACCGCCCTGGAGCTGATGCCGGTGCACCAGTTCGTGAACGACCACCGGCTGGTCGACATGGGGCTGAACAACTACTGGGGCTACAACACGATCGGCTTCTTCGCCCCACACAACGCGTACGCCTCCTGGGGCGACCGCGGCCAGCAGGTCCTGGAGTTCAAGTCGGCGGTGCGGGCGCTGCACGAGGCCGGTATCGAGGTCATCCTGGACGTCGTCTACAACCACACCGCCGAGGGCAACCACCTGGGGCCGACGCTGTCCTTCAGGGGCCTCGACAACCCCTCCTACTACCGCCTGGCGGAGGACCCCCGCTACTACATGGACACCACGGGGACGGGCAACTCGCTGCTCATGCGGTCCCCGCACGTGCTCCAGCTGATCATGGACTCGCTGCGCTACTGGGTCACCGAGATGCACGTCGACGGCTTCCGCTTCGACCTCGCGGCCACCCTGGCACGGCAGTTCCACGAGGTGGACCGGCTGTCGTCGTTCTTCGACCTGGTGCAGCAGGACCCGGTGGTCTCCCAGGTGAAGCTGATCGCGGAGCCCTGGGACGTCGGCGAGGGCGGCTACCAGGTGGGCAACTTCCCGCCCCTGTGGACCGAGTGGAACGGCAAGTACCGCGACACCGTGCGGGACATGTGGCGGGGCGAGGGGCGCGCGCTCGCGGAGTTCGCGTCCCGGCTGACCGGCTCGTCCGACCTCTACCAGGACGACGGCCGTCGCCCCCTGGCGTCCATCAACTTCGTGACCTGCCACGACGGGTTCACCCTGAACGACCTGGTGTCGTACAACGACAAGTACAACCAGGCCAACGGCGAGGACAACCGGGACGGCGAGAGCCACAACCGGTCCTGGAACTGCGGGGCCGAGGGCGACACCGACGACCCGGCCGTCCTGGAGCTGCGCGAGCGGCAGAAGCGCAACTTCCTCGCCACGCTGATGCTGTCCCAGGGTGTGCCGATGGTCAGCCACGGGGATGAGTTCGCGCGCACTCAGAAGGGCAACAACAACGCGTACTGCCAGGACAGCGAGCTGGCCTGGGTGAAGTGGCCCGAGGACGACGCCGATTCGTCGGAGCTGCTGGCCTTCACGCGCGCGTTGGTGTGGCTGCGCAAGGAGCATCCCGTGTTCCGGCGCCGGCGGTTCTTCCACGGGCGGCCCGTGGAGGGCACCCACGACGAGCTGTCGGACATCGCCTGGTTCACCCCGGAGGGCAAGGAGATGACCCAGCGGGACTGGGACTCGGCGCAGGCGTCCGCGCTGTCGGTGTTCCTGAACGGCAACGCCATCTCGGAGCCCGGTCAGCGCGGGGAGCGGATCGCCGACGACTCCTTCCTGATGATGTTCAACGCCTCCCCGGAGACGCTGGAATTCGTCGTGCCGGTCAATCACGGCCGCCAGTGGGAGGTGATCGTGGACACGGGCCGCCCTGAGGGCGTACCGGCGGGCACGGGCGCCAAGGTGAAGGCCGGTGACCGGCTGACCCTGGTGGACCGCAGCATGACGGTGCTGCAACGGCCCACCTAGGCGGACACTCCGGTCCGCCGATCAGCGGACCGGATGCGGGAGCCGATGACACGAAAGACGGCCGGGCGGGTACGTAGGTCTGCATGACACCTGAGCGACCCGCCCCGGCAGTGCCCACGGCCACCTACCGGCTGCAGCTGCAGCCCGAGTTCCCGTTCGCGGCGGCGGCGTCGGCCGTGCCGTACCTGGCGTCGCTCGGCGTCTCGCACCTGCACCTGTCCCCCGTCCTGGAGTCCGTCCCGGGTTCGACGCACGGCTACGATGTCGTCGACCACGCGCGCGTACGGGACGAACTCGGCGGCGAGGACGGCCTGCGGGCCCTCGCGCGCACCGCGCGGGAGCACGGTCTCGGGCTCGTGGTGGACATCGTCCCTAACCACATGGCGATGGCCCCGCGCCACAACCACGCCCTGTGGGAGGTCCTCCGGGAGGGCCCCAAGTCGCCGTACGCGCGCTGGTTCGACATCGACTGGGAGGCGCAGGGCGGGCAGGTGCTGCTGCCGGTGCTGGGCGGCCCGGTCGGTTCGGAGATCGACCACCTGGAGGTCGACGGTGACGTCCTGCGCTACTACGACCACGTCTTCCCGCTGCGGGAGGGCACCGCGGAACTGCCGCTGCCGCGGCTCCTGGACGCGCAGTGGTACCGCCCCGTGTGGTGGCGGCTGGCCCGTACCGAGCTCAACTACCGGCGCTTCTTCAGCATCTCGGAGCTGATCGGGGTGCGCGTCGAGGACCCGGAGGTCTTCGACGCCACGCACGCGAAGATGCTGCAGCTGCTGCGCGAGGGCGTCGTCGACGGCCTGCGCGTCGACCACCCCGACGGCCTCGCCGACCCCGACGACTACCTCGCGCGGCTGCACGAGGCGACCGGGGGCCGCTGGACGGTCGTGGAGAAGATCCTCGCGGACGGGGAGCACCTGCCGGCGTCCTGGCCCGTCGCGGGCACCACCGGCTACGACGCCCTGAGGCAGGTCGACGGGCTGTTCACGGACCCGGCGGGCGCCGGTGAACTCCTGGGCCAGTACCGGAGGTTCGCGGCCCCGCAGACCGACCGCGGCGGGCAGTGGGAGGCGACGGTACGGCGGGCGGCGTACAAGGTGCTCACGCACGAGCTGGTCGCCGAGATGGACCGGCTGACCCGGGTCGCGGCCCACCTGTGCGCCACGTCCCCGGAACCGGCGCTGCGCGACCGGGCCCCCTGGGCGCTGCGGACCGCGCTGCTGGAGCTGCTGGTCCGCCTGGAGGTGTACCGGCCGTACACCTCGGGCGACACCGCCGCCGTCGTCACCGAGGAGGCGGCCGCCGAGGCCCGGCAGGCCTTCGTCGTCCCGGAGGAGGCGGGCGCCGTCGACGTCGTACGGGAGCTGCTGCTGGGGCGGTACGGGGACGGGCCCGACCAGGTCGAGTTCCGGACGCGGTTCGCGCAGACCGCGTCCGCGCTGCGGGCCAAGTCCGTGGAGGACACGGCGTTCTACCGCTATGTGCCGCTGCTGTCGGCGACCGAGGTGGGCGGGAACCCGGGCAGCCCCGCGGTGTCCCCGGAGGACTTCCACGCGTACTGCGCGCGCGTACAGCGCGACTGGCCCGCCATGGGCACCGTGCTGTCCACCCACGACACCAAGCGCAGCGCCGACGTACGGGCCGCGCTGGCCGTTCTCACCGAGGTGCCGGAGCGCTGGGCGGACGTGCTGGCCGAGGTGACCCGTACCGGGGAGGGCGTGCCGGACGCGCAACTGGCGTGGGCGGCCTGGCAGACGGTGTTCGGGCTCGGCCCGGCGGACGCGGAGCGCGTCCAGGAGGCCCTGCTGAAGCATGTGCGCGAGGCGGGCCTGTACACGAGCTGGACGGAGCAGGAGCCGCCGTACGAGGAGGCGGTGGCGGCGTTCGTCGCTGCGGGCCCGTGCGGGGCACCGGGCGAGCACGTGGCCGCGTTGCGCACGGCACTGGAGCCGCACATCCGGGCGAACATGCTGGGCGCCGCCCTGGTCCAGCTGACGATGCCGGGCGTACCGGACCTCTACCAGGGCACGGAGGCCGAGTACCGGGCCCTGGTCGACCCCGACAACCGGCGCCCCGTACCGTTCCCGCCCCCGCACCCCGGCGACAAGGGCGCGCTGACGGCCGCCGCGCTACGGCTGCGCGCCCGCCGCCCCGAGGTCTTCGGCGACGCGGCGACGTACGCCCCGCTGACCGCGGAGGGCCCGGCAGCGGCGCACTGCGTGGCGTTCACGCGCTCGGAGGCCGTGGTCACTGCGGTGACCCGGCTGTCGGCGCGGCTCGCGGCGGCGGGCGGCTGGCGCGACACGGTGCTGCCGCTGCCGCCGGGCCGGTGGGCCGATGTGCTGGCTCCGGAGCGGGAGTTCACGGGGCACGCACGCGTGGAGGACGTTTTCCGGGAGCTGCCGGTCGTGCTGTTGGAGCGGGTGGGCGAGAGCCACTAGCGGGTGCGGACCCTGAGGATCTTGGGCGAGCGCCGGACCAGGTCCTCAGGCGCCGTCCGGTCGCCCTCTGCGCGGCGGAGGCCCGGCAGGGCGGTCAGCAGGGCCCGCAGACCGTGTTCGGCCGTGAGGCGGGCGAGGAGGGCGTCGGAGGAGGTGTGGCGCCCGGTGCCGTGGGCGAGCGGGGCGGGGTCGGGGCGGAAGGCGTCGTAGCGGTCGGGGTCGGTGAAGCGTTCCGGGTCGCGGCCGGCGGCGCCGAGGAGGCAGGCGACGGTGGCCCCGGTGGGGATCGTGCCGACGGGTTCGACGGCCCGGCGCAGCACGACGTGCAGCGGCGGATCGCGGCGCAGGGACTCCGCCCAGGCCCCGGCCGCGAGCTCGGGGCGGGCACGGAGCACCGCCAACTGGCCCGGATGGTCGAGGAGGTTGGCGAGGAACGACGCGAGCGCCCGCACGGTGGTCTCGCCGGCCGCGCCGAGCAGCGCGCCCACCAGCTTCGTGACGGCCTCGTCGGTCCGCGCGGCGCACAGGACGGACAGCAGGTCACCGCCCGGGTGAGCGCGGCGCCGGGCCGTCAACGGGCGCAAGAAGGCGCCCAGTTCGGAATACCCGCCCCCGGAGCGGCCGAGTCCCGTACGGCACCAGCGGTGCACGCGCGCGGTCTCCTCGTACGGCAGTCCGAGCGCGGCCACGACCGTCGCGGTGGGCAGCCAGTCGCAGAACTCGGCCACCAGGTCGGCCTCTTCACGCGCGGCCAGCCGACGGGCGAGGACATGGGCGCCGCGTTCGACGGCGGCGGTCAGGGCGGCCAGCGCGGGCCCGCGCAGCGCCCGGTCGAGGAGCCGGCCCGCTTCGGCCGGCCCATCGCCGGGCAGAGTGACGAGCCGCGGGTCGGCGAGCGCGGCGCGGACGTCGTCGTAGCGGCTGACGAGCCAGGCGCCGAAGGGCTCGTCGTACACGAGCGGGTAGTGCGTGCGGAGGGTGCGGTAGAGCGGATACGGGTCCCGTACGGCCGTCCGCAGGCTCGGTGGGCCCGGTGGACGGGCCGGGGTGCCCGCGGTCTGCGTGACGAGCACGTCCGTGAGACACAGCACCGCCGTCCGCTCCCGTGGTCGTCGCTCCGCCCCGCGCCGTGGGGCGGAGGCCGGTCCTCCGCGCCATGCGCACACACGCGGATGCCCCCAGCCGACCACCGCACCGCGCGGGACGCAGCCCCCGTACGGCCGTACGGGTGAAGCAGGCACCCCGTGGTCCTACGGCGTACACGGCCCGGCCGCACGCCGTAGGACCGTCCCGGCCACCGGCTCGCACCCGCGTACGACCCCGGGGTGCGTGCCGGACGGCGGGCGTGCGGTGACGAACGGCGACGCCGGTGTTCCCGGTGCGGGGGTACGCGCGTGTGCATGACGGGGACGTCACCGGGAGTGGGCACGAGTGCTCGCGAAACCCCCTGGGGAACCCCGGCCCCCTGCTGGCACCAACGCCCCTACCGGCTGCCGGTAAATGCGCCTGGGCGCCCCCGGTAGCCTCCCCCACGATCTCCTTGACAGTTCACAGAGCCCGTGAAGTACTGCGGTTGCGAAGCCGGGGCTGACTAATCGGGGGTGGGTCTCCTGCCGGAGTTGCGATACCCCAGTGTGACCGAACTGGTCTCGTCCGCAAGGGCGTTGGCCGCGCATCGGCCGGGCCTGTGCGCTCTGCGGCAGGTGGGCGTCTCCCGCGCGGGCAGGCCACTCCAGCTGCTGTCCGTGGGGCACGCCCACCGCGCCGTCCTGGTGGTCGCGGGCGCCCACGCCAACGAGCCGACCGGCGGCTCCACTCTCCTCGCCCTGGCCGAACGGGTCGTACGGGAGAGGGAGTTGAGGTCGGACACCTCCTGGCACTTCCTGCTCTGCGCCGACCCGGACGGGGCGAGTCTGCATGTCACGCCGGCGCCGCGCAGCCTGCTCGACTACCACCTGGGCTTCTACCGTCCGGCCGGGCCCGAGCAGCCGGAGTGGTCGCCCTCCGTGCTGCCGCCGGACCAACTGCCGCCCGAGACACGGGCGTTGACCCGGGTGATCGACGAGCTGCGGCCCTACCTCCAGGTCACCCTGCACGGGACCGATCTGGGCGGCAGCTGGGTGCAGCTGACGAAGGACATACCGGGGCTGGCCGAGCCGTTCGCCAAGTCGGCGGCCGAGCTGCACATCCCGGTGGAGAGGGGCGCCTCGGACGCGGCGGGCTGGCCCGCCTCGGGGCCCGGGGTGCATGTGATGCCGGCGCCCGGTTCGGACGTGGCGTACCCGAGCATGCCGGACGACGCCCGGCACAGCACCTGGTACCACGCGCACCGCTACGGCGGCCTCACCGCGGTCGTGGAGGTGCCGATGTGGGCCAGCGACCTGGTCGACGACCCGGCACCGCATCCCGCCCCGGCGGCGGCGATACGGCGGCTGGCGCGCCGCCTGCTGCGGGACACGCGGGAGGTGGAGTGGGTGCTCGCCGACGCGCTGCCGCGCCTCCAGGGCGTCGACACACCGCTGCTGCGGGCCGCGAAGTGGGCCCTGGAGCTGGTGCCCGGCCTGGCCGCGGACTGGATGCACACACGGCCCGCCGACACGACGATGGCGTACGTCGGCAGCGTGGACGCGTTCGGCCGCCGGCTGCCGTTGCGGGCCGCGGCGATGCTGCTGCGGGTCCTGCGGGAGACCGACGACCGCGCGGCGCCCCTGCTCGAACACCTCGTGGCGACCTGGAGCGACGCCTTCGCGGAACGCTTCCGGGCCCGCTGGGTACCCCTGGAGCACCAGGTCGAGCATCAGTCCCGCACGGTCGTGGCGGCGGCGCTGCACGCGCGAGCGCAGGCGGGCGGATTCGGCGACGCTCCACGCGTGCGTGCCCAACGCTCGGCCTGACGCCGCCCGCCCTGCCCGCGCCTCAGGTGTCCAGCGCGAAGACCTCTCCCGTGTGCGCCGCCATGGCGCACCCGTTGGAGAACGTCCTCCTGTAGTCGACCGGACGCCCCTTCCACTCCCCGTGCGCGTGGGCGGTCACCGGGGCGTAGATCATCGGGCACATGACGCCCTCGGCCGGGATGGCGTCGATGTCGCCGCCCGCAGCGCCCAGTTCGGCACAGGCCTCGGCCGCGTGGGCGTGCCCCTGGGGCGGGTCGCACAGGAGCAGCGTCCCGCGCGTGTCACTGGAACGGCTGTCGCCCCGGGTGACGGTGAGGTAGAGCCAGTCGCCCTGGACGCCGTGGCGGGGAGCGGACGCCTGGGCCGGTGCCTGTCCGGCGGCGAGGAGCACAAGTGCCGCCGGGAGCAGGGCACTCCGGAGAACGGTCGCTTTCGAGGTGTAGGTCATTCCCGGTGCATCGGCACCGCGGTCTCCGTACCCCACCCCTGCTCACCCGAACGGGAGCGCACGGGCGCGTGCCGCCCGGCCAGTTCGAACGCGCTGAGCACCACGCGCGACTGGTACTCGACCTGGCGCGCGACCGAGATCCAGCGCGCGCCGCAGCCGTCGCGGTAGTCGGCGCACCACTGGTCGATCAGCCGGTCCAACTCCGGGAGCACACCGGCCTGATCGCGCCCGGAGGCGATCACGAGCTGGTACAGCAGCCCCGCCGTCCGCAGCGCCAACCGTCGCCCGGCGATGCGCAGGGCGGCCAGGTGGGCGGTGTTGAGCGGTGGCAGCGGGCGGGCGGCGCCGGTGTCGACATCGGGATCCCACGCGTCGGCGAGCCCGGGGATCACCAGTAAATAGTCGTCGACCGGGGCGAGCAGCCGCGCCGCGTCGGACACGACGAGGGTGCGGGGACGCGTCTCGGCGGTGTCCCGCGCGGGCGGTACCACCGGGTCGGCGGGGGGCCGCGGCCAGGCGTCCCGCAGCCCGACGCCCGTCCCCTCCTCCGTCGCGCCCTGCACGAACGGCCGTATCCGCGCGAGGAGTTGTTCCAGGATGCGGCTGTCGTGGCGCAGGGTGTGGCTCACGGTGCGGAGGAACGCGTCCGCGTCGGCGGGCGGTGCGCCGTTCTCGACGCCGATCACGCCCCACATCGGGGCCTCCACGACCGCCGTGATCGTGCCGTGCCGGTGCGGGTGGTACCAGGTGGACTCGACGGCGGCCTCGGTGATGGCCGCGGCGAGATCCCCCGGCCGCGGTGGCGGGATGCGGTAGACGGCGGGGCCGAGGCTCGGCCAGTACAGGGTGTCGTAGGGGCCGAGTTCGCGCGGGATGCCGAGGCGGGTCGCGGTGTGGGCGACGCGGCGGGCGAGGCCCGGGAGGTCGTGGGTCAGCTCCACGAAGCCTCCGCCCACGTCGACGCCGTGCAGGGAGCACTGGAGGAAGGGCCGCAGTTCGTCCTGGATCTCCAACAGGGCGCGCGTTTCCGGGAGTCGGGCCCCGGCCGCGCCGTCGGGCAGCCACTCGGGCTGTTCCAGGAAACCGGGCCGGAAGAAGTTCCGGAAGTACCGGCCGAGGCTGTATGGGCCGGGCAGCCAGCCCTCGTTGCGGCGCGAGCCGTCGGGGTCGAGGCACAGCAGCAGGTTCCAGGTGGCGTCGGCGCCCTCACTCAACCGGGGGTCGGCGAGGACCCGTTCGGCCAGCCGCAGCACCGTCGCGCCGCCCACGGGCTCGTTGGCGTGCGGTCCGGCGACCACGAGGGCCTGACGGCTGCCGTGGCCCACGGAGAGCAGCCACAGGGGCGTGCCGGCACGGGAGGTCCCGACGCGGCGCAGCCGGGCGTCCTGGGGGCGGCGGGCGACGAGCGCGGCGGCCTGGGCGGCCAACTCGTCCACGGACGGGTAGCGGAGGAGTGGCGGCAGGGCACACCTCCACAATTGTGGTGCCGTCGGTTCACCTGATGTGCATGGTGTACGCACAGTCAGTCACGACGCGAGGGGTACGTCAACACCGCCGTACGGAAAGGGATTTGACGTATCTCCCCGGCTGCCACATCGGGTAATGCCCAGGCCAGAGGTGAGGTGGGGCTGCGTTCGGGCTCAGGTGACGGCGAGCCGGAACGCCATCCGGCCGAAGCCGATCTGGTCGCCCTCGCGGACGACGGCCGCGCCGATCACCCGTCGGCCGTTGACCGTCGTGCCGTTGGTCGAACCGAGGTCGCGCAGCACCCACATGCCGCCCTGGCGGCTCAGTTCGGCGTGCACCCGGGACACCGTCTCGTGGGTCAGGCGCAGCCCGTTGGCGGGGTCGCGGCCGATGCGCAGGGGATGTCCGTTGCCCGGGTGGGGCAGCAGCAGCTTGGGGAGCCGCTCGGCCTGCCAGGCCCTCCGGAGTCGCACGGTGAAGCCGGAGACGGCCTCCACGGTGCCGAACAGCGCGCGGGAGAGGCGGCTTTCGGTGGGCAGGTCGGCGGTGAGCGGCACGAGGTCCTCGGACCGGCGGGCGGCGAGCGCCAGCTCCATGCGCCGGATGAACGTGTCGTGGGACAACCGCCCCATGGCGACGCCGTCATGGAGAACCCTGAGCGCCTTGTCGCGCTCCGCGTCGGAGATCCGCGCGGGGTACGTGTGGAACTCGAAGGACGACGTCACGTTCGTGATTGTCGGGCAGTGAACCCCGGGTGTCCAGAAGACGCGGAAACGGCACGCACGCGCGTGAAGATGACGACACCTGCGCCAAAGGGGTGGATTCAAAAGCGGATTGATCTCGTTTGACGCACGATGGACGGGCTACATCCCGGTGAGCAGACGAAGGGGAACCGTCCGTGCAGTTCGAGGTGTGGGCACCAGAGGCAGACCGTGTGACGCTCCATTGCGAGGGCGCCACGCGCGCGTTGGAGCGCGATCCCGAGCGCGTGGGGTGGTGGAGCGGCGAGGCGGAGGCGGAGGACGGCACGCGGTACGGGTTCTCGGTGGACGACGGCCCGCCGCTGCCCGACCCGCGCTCCCGCCGGCAGCCGGACGGCCCGGACGGGCTGAGCGCGGTCGTCGACCACGAGCGGTACGCGTGGCGTGCCGCGTGGTCCGGGCGCCCGCTGCCCGGAGCGGTGCTCTACGAGCTGCACGTCGGCACGTACACGCCCGAGGGCACCCTGGACGCGGCGGCCGACCGGCTCGGCCATCTCGTCGAACTGGGCGTCACACACGTCGAGTTGATGCCCCTGTGCCCGTTCCCCGGCCGGCACGGCTGGGGCTACGAGGGCGTCTCGCTGTGGGCCGTGCACGAGCCCTACGGCGGCCCCGAGGGACTCAAGCGGTTCGTCGACCGGGCCCACGAACTGGGCCTGGGAGTCGTGCTCGACGTGGTGCACAACCACCTCGGCCCGTCCGGGAACTACCTGCCCGCGTTCGGCCCGTACTTCACGGACACGCACCAGACCCCCTGGGGCAGCGCGGTCAACCTGGACGCGCCCGGCTCGGACGAGGTGCGCGCGTTCCTGCTGGGCAGCGCGCTGGCGTGGCTGCGCGAGTACCGGATCGACGGGCTGCGGCTGGACGCGGTGCACGCGCTGCAGGACACGCGCGCGTGCCACTTCCTGGAGGAACTGTCGGCCGCCGTCGACACGTTGGCCGCCGAGACGGGCCGGCCGCTGTTCCTGGTCGCCGAGTCCGACCTGAACGACCCGCGTGTGGTCACCTCCCGCGCGGAGGGCGGCCTGGGGCTGCACGCGCAGTGGAACGACGACTTCCACCATGCCCTGCACACCGCGGTGACCGGTGAATCGCAGGGCTACTACGCGGACTTCGCGCGGGCCCCGCTCGCGGCGGTCGCCAAGACGCTGACCGGTGGCTTCTTCCACGACGGCACCTATTCGAGCTTTCGGGACCGGCACCACGGCCGCCGCCTCGACCGCACGCGCGTGGCCGCGCAGCGTCTCCTCGGCTACAGCCAGACCCACGACCAGGTCGGCAACCGCGCCCAGGGGGACCGTCTTTCGGCGTCCCTCTCCCCCGGGCTGCTGGCCTGCGCCGCCGCGCTGACCCTGACCGGACCCTTCACGCCGATGCTGTTCATGGGCGAGGAGTGGGCGGCGGGCACGCCCTGGCAGTTCTTCACCGACCACACCGACCCGGACCTCGCGGAGGCCGTACGGCAGGGCAGGCGGCGGGAGTTCACGTCGCACGGCTGGGCCGCGGAGGACGTACCCGATCCGCAGGACCCGGCGACCCGCGACCGCTCCTGCCTCGACTGGTCGGAGCCGGAGAACGAGCCCCACGCGCGCGTACTGGCCTGGTACCGCCGGCTCATCGCCCTCCGCCATGAACAGCCCGACCTCACGGACCCCGACCTCACCGACACGAAGGTGGCCTACGACGAGGACGCCCGCTGGCTCGCGCTGCGCCGCGGAGACGTACGCGTCGCCGTGAACCTCGGAAAGGAACCGGCCGCGATCCCCCTGGGCACCCGCCCGGCGGAGATCCTGGCCGCGTGGGAGCCGGTGGAGGCGCCGGGGGCGGACGGGTTGCTGCGGCTGCCCGGGGAGTCGTGCGTGGTGCTGGCGCAGGCGTAAACGCTTGCGCAATCGTTTGCGGACGGCTGACGTAAACGTTCGCGCAAGCGTTTACGTCGCGCTCCGTAAACGCTTGCGCGAACGTTTACGTGCTACAACTCCCCCTCGCCGTCCCGCAGTTCCGTCACCCGTTCCAGCAGGATCGCCTCCCAGGTGCGTCGTAGCTGGGTCCTGAGGAGCGGGACGGGTCCGGCGTCGCGGCCCTTGAGGTGGTCGGCGAGGCGGACGACGGTGTCGCAGCGGGCGAGCCAGAGGCCGCGCAGGCAGGGGCGGGCGCCGTAGCCGGCGAGGGTCGCGGCGCGTACGGCGGCGGGAGAACCGACCGCCAGGGCGAGCCCGGCGATGTCCTCGGCGGGGTCGCCGAGGGTCGCGTCGGTCCAGTCCAGGACCCCGCGCACCCGGCCGTCGGTGCTCACCACAAGGTGTTCGCCCTTGAGGTCGTGGTGGACGAGGACCGCGGTACCGAGCTGGGCGGCGAGCTGGATCGCGCCGGGCTGGGTGAGCTGGTGGAGGCGTGCGGCGTCGAACTCGTCGGCGGCGGCAAGGCGTTCGGCGGCCTGCTCGGCGGCGCGGCGCAGCTCCTCCAGGGAGCGCGGTGCGGCGCGCGGGATCCCGAGCGACTCGGCCTGCCGGGCGGGCACCTCGCGCAGCCCGGTGAGCAGCCCGGCCAGGTCGGCCTCACCGACGGCGGAGACGTCCTGGTCCTCGCCGGAGCGGCCGGGCACCTTGGTGTCGAGCGTGTAGGTGAGCCCGGGCGCCCACTCGCCGTGCGCCACGCTCGCCGGAACCGCGACGGGGAGATACGGCCGTACGAGGTCGCGCAGGCGCAGTTCACGGCGTTGCCGCAGGGTGGCCGCACGGTCCGGGGCGAGGCGCAGGACATGGCGGGAGCCGACCCACCAGGTGGCGTGCTCGCCGCCCTCGGCGACGGGCCTGATCTCGGGTCCGGCACCGTCGGCCGTACCGTCCTTGAGCAGGGAACGGACCAGCTGGCGGACGGTGTCCGCGGTGGGTGTCGGTGCCTGGGTCATGGTCGCGCCGTCGCCGTTCGGGGTGTCGGGGGCTCCTGGTCGTCGTCAGTCCACCAGGGCCATCTCGCGTGCCGTGTTGTTGAGCCGCCGCCCGCCGTCCTGGGTGACGGTGACGATGTCCTCGATGCGTACCCCGAAGCGGCCGGGCAGATAGATGCCGGGCTCCACGGAGAAGCACATCCCGGGCACGAGGGGCTGTTCCTCGCCCTCGATCATGTACGGCGGCTCGTGCGTGGTGACGCCGATGCCGTGGCCGGTGCGGTGGATGAAGTAGGGGCCGTATCCGGCGTCGTCGATGACCGCGCGGGCGGCGCGGTCGACCTCCTGGCAGGCGACTCCGGGGCGTACCGCGCGGAAACCTGCCTCCTGGGCCTCGCGGACGAGGTCGTGGACGCGCTGTTCCTCGTCGTCGGGTTCGCCGACGTGGACCGTGCGCGAGGTGTCGGAGCCGTAGCCGTCCTTGAGGCCGCCGAAGTCCAGGACGATCATGTCGCCCTGCTGGATGACGCGGTCGCCCACCTCGTGGTGCGGGTTGGCTCCGTTGGGGCCCGAGGCGACGATCGTGAAGTCGACCTGGGAGTGCCCGAACTGCCGTAGCAGATCGGCGAGATCGGTGCCGACGTCGGACTCGCGGCGGCCGGCGAAGGGAACCTTCCGGATCTCCTCGTACGCTGCGTCCGCGGCCGCTCCGGCGGCCGCCATGAGGTCCAGTTCCGCCGCGTCCTTCACCGCGCGCAGCATCGGCAGCGCGTCGGTGAGGGAGGCGTAGGTGGTGTCGGGCAGCGTCTTCTGGAGTCCGAGCAGGTGCATGGACCAGGCGTTGTCGCTGATGCCGAAGCGGCCCGTCGCGTCGAGGAGGGCGGCGGTGGCGGCGTAGGGGTCCTTGCCGTCGGTCCAGTCACGCAGGGTGAGGGCGTCGGCGCCGGGCGCCTTGGCCGCGTCGGGGGCCTCCAGGATGGGCACGACGAGGACCGGGGAGCGGCCGGGGGCCAGGACGAGCACGGTGAGCCGTTCGGTGACCGCGGTGGGCGCGTAGCCGGTGAGCCACACCAGGTCCGGTCCCGGAGCGACCAGGAGCCCCGCGAGACCGGCGTCGGCGGCGGCCCGCGCGGCGCGGTCCATGCGGGCCCTGTAGTCGGCGGCGGTGAAGGGCACGGGCGTGCTACCGGTCATTCAGGCCTCCGAGGACGGACGGAACGGGGCTACGGTCAGCATCCTGCCCGCACCCGGAGGGCCACGCGAGCCGATCGGCGGGACTTCCCCGGTCCGGGCATCGCGTTCGGTGCTGTCCCGGCCGCCGATCGGCGTCACGTCGTGGGCCACCTCCAGGGGGACGCGCGATGTGGTGTCAGACGACGTACCCGGGGACCACGGTGAACTGCTGGAAGCCTCCGCTGTGGTGCCGCACCGTGATCGTGACCTCGTCCCCGGGGTGGGCACGCGCGACCGCGCGCGCGAGGTCGGCCGCCGAGTCGACCCGGTTGCCGCCGAACGTGAGCAGGACGTCGCCGCGGATCAGGCCGGCCGTGTAGCCGGGGCCGGGGATGTGGACTCCGACGATCAGGGCGCCCGCCTTCTCGGCGTCCACGGCCTCCACGCCGAGTGTCGCCGCGGCGGGCGTGGGCGACGGTGACGGCGTCGGGCTCGCGGAGGACGCGGGCCGGCCGGTGGGACGGGCCGTCGGCGCCGGTTGCCCGGCCGCCTGGCGCTGCATCTCGGCGAGTTTGCTCATGCCGATCACCGTGGCGCCGACCGTGCCGAGCCCGACGCCCGTCAGCACCAGGACGGTCCCGACGAACAGGCCGAACAGCAGGGTCATGAGCCGTCGGCCGCGACGCCGCGCGGCGTGCGGGCGCCGGGTGGGGCCGGGCTTGGTACCGCCGCCGGGTTCCTGACCGGGCATCGGCTTGGGACGCAACGCAGTCTGTTCCATGGATCGCCTCCGGCAGATGCTCTACCCGGCGCACCGGCGCGCGACGTGCCACGAACGAGTGAGACTGACCGAGGGTCAGGAGAGGGAAGCGGGACGCGTCACGGCGGCGAGGGCCCGTGCCGACCGGGTGTGTGCGGTGGGCCGGGCCCGTTGTCAGTGGCGGCTGTTACGTTCAGTGACATGACCGATCACGCTCTGCGGCTGCTCCGACAGCACGCCCACCTGGCCGAACTGGCCGTGTTCCCCTTCGACTTCGACCTGGACCGGGCCGACCACGTCGAGCCGGTCCGGCTGGCCTCGGGCGGCCCGCTGCGTCCGGTCGCGGGCGACGGCACGGGCGGTACGTACTTCGTGTGCGTAGACGGGTCCGTGCTGTACGCCGACTCCGAGGGCTCGGCCGGGATCATCGGCTCGACGGTCGACGAGGCGCTGGAGATCATGATCGGTCTGCCGGGCTGGCGCGACCATCTGGACCTCTCCCCGGCCGACGGCCCGGAGAAGATCCTGGCCCGGGTCGCGGAGACGGAGGAGGAGTTCCGCGAGGACTACGGCATCGACGAGGCGAGGCCCGAACTCCGCACCGCCCTGGGCCTGCCCGAGCGTTCCCCGGTCGAGCTGATCGCCATGCTGCACACCGCCCTGCTGCGCACCGAGCCCGACTTCCTGCTCCTCAACGCCGAGGAGGGCTGCGCCTACGACCTCCTGGACCGTCATCCCCGTCCCCCTCTGTGGGAGCCGGTGCTCGCCCGGGGGCGGGCGGATCTCGCGGCGCTGCGGACGGGCGACCGCACGGTGTGGGACGCGACTGCCGAGGACCCCGTACGGCGCCGACTCGCCCTGCGGGCCGCGCAGTTCGACCGCGCGGACGGCGATCTGGAGTTGCTGCGGTATCTGCTGCGGTACGAAGCAGAGTCGTCGATGACGGACGAACTGCGGCTCGCCGCCGTGCTGGTGGGGCTGCACGGCCACACCGAGGATCTGCCGCTGCTGCACGAGGTGCGGAAGACGGACTTCGACACCGCGTGCGGGCTGAGCGAGATGCCGGGGCCGGACGCGGACGGGGCGGCGCTGCGGGAGTGGGCGCTCGGTCTGGACGAGGTCTTCTTCGGTACGGACCCGTCCGACGAGCCGTCGGACACGTGGACCGACCTGGCCGCCGACCAGGGGCTGACCGAGCTGGCCCGGGCCACCCTGATCCGCAGGCTCGACGAGATCACCATGGACCAGGGCGTGCTGCGGCGACCGGGCATGCCGAAGACGCTGGACGCGTCTCCCCTGTCCTCGCTCGCCCGCGACTTCGAGCAACTGGACGATCTCCCCCAGGCGTTGCGCGCCCAGCGCCTCTACGCCGCCCTCCAGGACACGGCGTGGGACCGCGTCTCGGCCTGGCGGACACAGGCCCGCCTGGAGCGCGAGACCGGCCAACTCACCCAGGCAGGACGGACGTTGGCGGTTCTGCGGGAGATCCTGTCCGCCCCCGGCGACGACTCCCTCCGGCACTGGGAGGGCACGAACCTCGGCCGGTTCATCGCCGAGGAGCACTACGCCCTGGCGCGCGACCTGGCCGACGCGGACCTCTCTGAGGCGGCCCGCACCGCCCTGGTCGCCGCCGACGAGATACGCGGCGAGCTCTCGGGGGCCGCCGCGACGGCCGTACGAGAGCTCGCCGAGGGCGTGGCGGAGCGGGTCCAGGACCCCAGGGATCTCGGCTGAGGGGCTGTCAGGCGAACGGCAGCGCTGGTACCCGGTCCGGTACGAAGCCGTGTGAACGCCTCGCCAGGTACGCGGACTTGTAGCGGTCGACCTCGCGGTGCCAGTTCAGGATGCCCGCCATCCAGTGCTGGAGGTCGGTCACATAGCCCCGCATGATCTCGCGTGCCTCGTCCGAGAGGTCGAAGTCGTCGTAGACGATGGGCAGTTCGTTCGCGGCGACGTGTTCGAACTGGTGCATGCGCTGGGTCATGAGGTCGTGGACGACGCCGAGTGCGGTCGGGTAGTCGATGCCGAAGAAGTTCTGCACGACGAGGATCGCGTTGTGGACCTCGCCCTCGTACTCGATCTCCTTCTGGTAGGAGAAGACGTCGTTGAGGAGGCAGGCGTAGTCGATGGCCGCGTTCTCCAGGGCGCGGACGGGGCCGGTGCGGTAGACCTCGGGCGGGACCTTCGGGCCGTGGCCCATGCGGCACATGCTGAGGGTGAGGTCGGAGCCGAAGGTGGCGCGGCGCATCTCCAGGTAGTCGATCGGGTCGGGGACGCGGTGCTGGATCTGGTTGGCCAGCTCCCAGACCCAGCTCTCGGTCATCGTGTTGATCGCGGCCTTCAGGGTGCGCCGGTCGTCCAGGGGCATCTCGGCGGTCGTGAGGGCCCACAGGTCGATGAGCCCGCGTTCCATGCCGTTGACCGGCACGATGACAGCCGGTCCCTCGACGGGCATGCAGTCCGAGAGGCGGGCCGTGGTGACGCGGGCGGCGGCGAGGTCGCCGCGGATGCCGTAGACGAGGGGGTAGTAGTCGTCGCCGTAGGTCCCCCAGGCGAGCCAGCGGGAGCTGAGGTCGAGGGCCGCCTCGGTGGCGTCCGGGTCGATGCCGGCGGAGCAGAGCGGGAGGTCGGCCGCGGCGAGTTTCTCCTCGTCCCAGACGCCCTCCTCCAGCATGCCCACGGAGTGCATCCAGTCGACGAGGCGGACGCGGGCACCGTCCAGATGCGGGCTCAGTTCGACCTCGAACGGCATGTAGAAATCGGGGAGTTGGGACGGTCCGACCTTCTGGAAGGGGACGTGCGTGTAGGCGCGCAGCCGTTCGGCGCCGGCCGCGGCGAGCAGGGCGCCGATGTCGGCGGCGGAGGTGCCGATGCCGGTCGGGCCGTTCAACGACGAGTTGTCGAGGGCGCCTTCGTTCATGTAGCGGCTGGAGCGCAGGTGCCACTCGTGGCCGCCGGACTGCCAGTCCTGCAGGCCCTGGGCGTAGGCGGCGACGGCCCTGACCTCGTCCGGGGTGAGACCTTTCTCCAGGGCCACGGCGGGCACTTCGGTGAACGCGGTGTGCTCGAACTGGTGGAGCCGGGAGGTGAGGACGTCGTTGACGGTGTCGGCGGCCTCCTGGGTGGTGCAGCCGAAGAAGGTCTCCAGGACGAGCACGCCGTTGCTCAGCTCGCCCTCGTCCTCGACCTCCCGCTGGTAGGAGAAGAGGTCGTTGCGCAGGTGGACGCCGTCGGAGAACGTCTCCATCAGCACGCGCAGCGGCCGCTCCTCGGCGACGGACGCGGGCACTTCGGCGGTCGCGTACTCCACGAGCCCCGCCGACCAGGGCGCGCCGCCCACCTTGCGGCGCATCTCGATGTACTCGACGGGGTTGGCGACCCGCCCCTCGTTGATGTTGGACAGCTCCCACAGGGACTCGTTGAGCAGATGCTCGGTGGAGACGGCGAAGCGGCGGCGCCACTCGGTGGACATCGAGGGCACCGTGCGCGCCCACAGGTCGGCGAGCCCCGCCTCGACCGGATTCTCCGGCTCCGGTACGGGAGTCGAGAGATCCAGCGGCATGAACAGCGGCAGCCGGTCCAGGTAGGCCTTGCCACCCGCGCGGTCCTGGCTGCGCTTGAAGATCTCCAGGAAGTGGTCGTCGAAGAAGAACACCCACACGTACCAGTCGGTGATCAGCGACAGGGCGGGCCCGTCGCAGTCGGGGTGGGTGTAGGCGCAGAGCAGGCCGTAGTCGTGCGCGTCGAGGTCGGCCTGCTCCCAGATCCCGGAGCCCTCCAGCATGCCCATCTCGCGGGCCCACGTGGAGGAGTGGGCGCGGGCCTCGTCCAGATGCGGGTTGAGGCGCGCGGGATACGGCATGTAGAAGTGCGGGAGTTCGAACGGCTGGGTCATGGCCGGGCCCTACCCGCGGCTCTCAACGGCCATCCCGGGCGGGGGACATGATCACACCATCGCGTGAATCAGCGGCGAACCCATGAGTTTTCCCCCGTCTTGTGACGTTCGCTCCCCCGCACTTCGTCCACCGCCTAGGGAAGGCGCGACACGAGTTCCCCGGCGACCCACGCGAGCGCGTCCGGCAACGCCTCCGTGGCCACCGGCAGCCACAGCGAAGCGGAGACGAGCCCGGCGTCGGACAGCCGGCCCAGTTCGTCCCGCACGCTCTCGGCTGTCGCGTCCTCCCCGCCCAGCGGCCGGCCCGGCACCTTCACCGAGGGCGCGAACCCGGGCGGCACGAGGAACAGGCCTGCCGTCAAGGCCAGTTCGCCAGGGTCGCGTCCCACCTCTTCGCCGAGCGCGACCAGCCGCGCCCGCACCCCGGTGAGCGATTCGGCATCGACCCCGGACCCGTGCCACGCGTCGCCGAACCGCAGGGCCCGGCGCAGTGCCGCGTCGCTCTGTCCGCCGATCCACACCGGCGGACCGCCTTCGGTACGCGGCACCACCCCGAGCCGCTGTGAACCCTCGCCGCGCCACAACTGCCGTACTACAGCGAGCTGTTCGTCCATTCGGTGGCCCCGGCCCGCGAACGGGACGCCTACGGCCGCGAACTCCTCGGCGTCCCAGCCGGTGCCGACGCCGAGCGTGAATCGGCCGCCGGAGAGCCGGTCGAGGGTGGCGGTCTGGTGGGCCAGGACGAGCGTGTTGTACAGGGGCAGGACCAGGATGCTGGTGACCAGCCCGATCCGCCGGGTCGCGCCGGCGATCGCGGCCAGCAGGACCAGCGGGTCCGGGGTCACCCCCAGGTCACCGGCCACCGCGTGACCGCTCGCGAAGACATGGTCGAGCCCCAACTCCTCGGCCCTGACGGCGGTTTGGAGGACCTCGTCCAACTCCCCCTCCGCGTCGGGCCACAGACGGTGCGGTGCCACTCCGATACGCATCTCGGTCGTACTCCCCTCGCGCGACGACACGTCCGACAAGAACGTCGGTGACCGAGCCAACTACACGGCGGGCGCCGGGGACACCCCCCGCACCTGGATCAGCGCATGGGTGCCGCCCGTACGCCAGCGCTGTCCCTCCGCCTCGACCAGCGCGGACTCCGTGGAGGCGTCCAGGCCGGTGATCACATCGGACTTGAGGGTGCGCAGGGCGGCGACCGGACCCGGGAAGTACGCGGTGACGTCGGCGAACGGTGTGGTGGGGGCCCAGCGGCGATCACCCACCAGGCGGCGGTAGTTGAGGTCGCCCTTCACGATCGTCAGGGTGGCCGCGGCGAACTCGGCGCTGAGGTCGGCGGGCATGTCGGCGTACGGCAGCGGGGCGCAGGAGAAGGGGTGGGCCCGCACGGTGAGGCGGCCGTCCGCCATGGCCGACCAGAGCCGGCGGCCGTACGTCGCCGCCGCGCCCGGCGCGCCGACGAGCCGGTGCAGGGCGTCGACCACGTCGGCGGTCGTGGCGTCGGAGACGTAGTACGGGTGCGGCTTGATGTGCAACACCGCCCGCTCGATGCGTCGTTGGTCGAGGAGATGGGCCAACAGAAGGAGATCGGGGATGAGTTCACGGCCGGCGTTGTCGGCGACGAGGCAGAGGGTGCCGGTGCCGGAGAGGAGCGACCAGAACAGTTCGCTGTCGTCGGCCACCAGCGCCGGGACCGGGGTCTGCGACTCGGCCGGTTCAGCTCCCGCTCCCCTTCCCACTCCTGATCCCGCTGCCGAGAGGCGGAAGCCGAGGTCCGCGCGGTTGCCCCAAAGGGAGCCGTGCAGAAGGGAGTTGGCGCGTTCCTCCGTTGACTTGGTCTCCAGCTCGTCGAGTGCGGCGAGTTCCTCGTCCGTCTCGGGGGCGTCGAGTTCGGCGCGTTTGGCGGGGCGGAACGGGTCGATGCCCTGCCAGGCGCCGGGGCCGAAGTAGCCGACGGCTTCGAGGAGTTGGCGGTAGAAGTAGCTCTCGGACCAGAGCCAGGGCACGTCGTACCAGGACTGTCCGGCGTAGGTGTCGGTGCCCCACGCCGCCCACTGGTCGTGGTCGGGGGCGTCGGCCGGGAGGGGTTCGATCGCGCCCTCGGTGCAGTTCTTCAGGAGGGCGTCGAGGGCGCGGTGCTGCTCGGGGCCGTAGGGGAAGGCGTCGCGGACCTGCTGGATGATCGCGGGGTGCCGTTCGGCCAGCACGCTGCGGGGGAACGAGCCGGGCTCGTTGCCGAGGATCACGGGCGCGGTGGGGGTGTCGGGCATGCGCCTCACCGTACCGGGCGGGTCAGTCGGTCTCGATCTCCCGCTCCAGGCGCGCGGCGAGGCTGAGATAGCGGGCGCGGCGGGGGACGGGGACCAGGCCGCGGATCACCAGGTGCCACATCTCCGCTGTTCTGCGGGGCTGTAACGCCACCGGTTCGAGGGTGCGGCCCAGGACGCGGATGCCGACGAAGAGGCCGATGAGCGTACGGGCCACGGCGTCCACGTCGGTGTCGGGGTGTGCGTCGGCCTCCGCGACGGCGCCCGTGAGTTTGCGGGAGGCGATGTCCAGCCACTCGGCGAAGGGGTGCGGCATCGGGGGCCGTACCTCGATCTCCCCCGCGGCGAGCCGGAGTCCGGCGCGCGGGATGGGGCCGTCGACGGCCAGCCGTGTCATGCCGAAAGTGACACGTATCAATGTCTCCAGTGAGGAGTAGCCTCTGCTGTCCATCTCCTTGGAGATCTGGCGCGAGGCCTTGGCCTGCATCTCCAGGATCGTGTGGGCCAGGTCTTCTTTGGCCGCGAAGTGGAAGTACAGGGCGCCCTTGGTGACCTGGGCTTGGTCGACGATGTCGCTCAGGCTGGTGGATTCATAGCCCTGCCGGTCGAACAGCTCGGCGGCGGCCGTGATGATCGTTGTGCGGGTCTGTTCGGCCCGTAGCTGCCTCGCCATCGACTGAAACACTCCCGATGAAGGAAAAACAACGGCCCATGCCGTTTTTTGTTACCCCCTGTACACAGTAGCTCACCGTCCGGCGGTGTCGACCTTGTACCCGAAGACCACCAACACCCCTCACGTTCCCATCACTTGCGTCTCTCTGTCACCCCTGCCCCGGCTCTTGACCACTTTCGGTTGCTGTGGCACGTGTCAGCGCCGCTTCCCGGCCAAACAGAAGACCGACCGCCCTGGCGAGGCACCTCCGAAGAAGTGCCTCGCCGTACGGGTCAGTCGGTCGGTTTCCGTGGATCCCCTGTGCCGCCGGACTACCGGGCGGAGGGCACGTTGCCGCTGCCGGTGCTCACGGCCCGGACCGTCTTGGCCGCGTCCGCGAGTCCGGCGCCGCAGCCGCCGGAGCAACTGCCGGGCAGGGCACGGGCGTTGGCCTTGATGGCCGCCTCGATCTGCGCCGGGGTGAGCGCGGAGTCTGCCGACTTCATGAGCGCGACCAGGCCCGCGATGTGCGGGGTGGCCATGCTGGTGCCCTGGTAGTAGGCGTACGACTCGGTGGACGGTGTCTTCGTGCCGGAGTTCAGCGTGGAGTAGATGCCGTTGGCGGTGCCGGTGCTGGTCTGGCCGCCGGGGGCCGAAATGTCCACGCCGGAGCCGTAGTTGGAGTAGGACGCCTTGGCGCCGGCGCGGTTGGTGGCGGCGACGGAGATGACGTTGGCGCAGTTGCCCGGCGAGTGGTTCGCGACGTTGTCGTTGTCGTTGCCCGCGGCCACGACGACCGTGGTGCCGCGGTTCACGGCGGCGGTGATCGCGCTCTGGGTGGCCGAGGTGCAGGCGCCGTCGCCGCCCAGGCTCATGTTGATGACCTTGGCGATGTTGCCGTTGGCGGGGACGCCGGAGACGCTGCCGCCGGACGCCCAGGTGATGGCGTCGATGATGTCGGAGTCGTAGCCGCCGCACTTGCCGAGGACGCGGAGCGGGGAGATCTTCGCGCCGTAGGCGATGCCCGCGATGCCCTTGCCGTTGTTGGTGGCGGCCGCGATGGTGCCCGCGACATGGGTGCCGTGCCAGGAGGAGTTGCTCGCCCCGATGCCCGAACCGCACGCGTTCGCGGCGTAATGATCGCCGGGGTCGGCCGGGTTGCTGTCGCGGCCGTCGCCGTCGACCGAGACGGCGGTGTCGCTGATGAAGTCGTAGCCGGCGACGATGTTCGCGGCGAGGTCGGAGTGCGTGACGTAGCCGGTGTCGATGACGGCGACGGTGACACCGCTGCCGGTCGAAGTCGGCCACGCGGCGGGCACGTTCATCCCGGCGGTGGACTCGAAGAGGTCCCACTGCTTGCTGTACCCGGTGTCGTTCGGGTCGGCCTGCGGGGTGTTCAGCCGGTCCGGTACGACGTAGGAGACCTGCGGGTCGGACCTGAACTCGGCGATGACGTCGGCGACTTCGGTCGTGCTGCGGGCGTTGCCGAGGCCGACCAGGGCGGCGCCGGTGCCGAGGCGGCGCTGGAAGCCGACGCTCTCGCCGGTCTCCTTGCCCTTGGCGGTGGCGTCGGCCGCGGCGGCACGGTTCGAACTCGCTTCTGCGGCACCGGACTTGTAGCCGACGATGAGGCGCTCGGCGAGGGTGCCGGGGGCGGCCTCGGTCTGTCCGGGCAGGGCCGGTGAGGCGGCCTGGGTGGGGGGCACCTGGGCGACGGCGACCGCGTTGACGGCCGTGACGAGGAGGGCCGCGGAGACCACGGCGACGGATATCAGGGTCCGTCCGGTGGGGAATGCCGTAGGAGTGCGCAAGGGCTTGCCTTTCGTGGCCGTACTCCAAAGCAGCGCGGAGCGGCGGTCGATGCGCTTCGTCGTCGAAGCGGTGGGGGGTCGAACCAGAGAGCGCCGGGCGCGGGCGGCCACCTCGACAGGGGTCGCCTGTGGGTCAGCTGTGGTCAAACGATAGGCAAAGAGAAGGTCATACGGATACGGGGGAAACCCTCGATCAGGCCGGAAACCACCCCTGAACATCGGGCCGTTGACCGGATACATCCGGATTCGCGGCAAGGGGGACGGACTGAACGCGCCGGGCCCGCTTCCCGTATTGCACGAACAGACCGTTGCCGCCCCCGGCCGAGGAGACGTTCCGGATGTCCCGGATGACCGCACATCGCACTGCCATGGCGGCCGCCGCCATGGCCCCGCTGCTGCTCACCGTCTGGGCGGCGGGTCCGGCGCAGGCGCACGGGGCGCCGACCTATCCGGTCAGCCGGGTCTACGCCTGCTCGCCCCAGGGCGGCAGCGCGGCCGGGTCGACGGCCTGCAAGGCCGCCGTGGCGGCGAACGGGGGGCCCTTCACCTTCTGGGACAACATCCGGGTCCCCGACATCAACGGCCGCGACCGGCAGCTGATCCCCGACGGGAAGCTGTGCAGCGGTGGCCTGGCCGACTACAAGGGGCTGAACCTCGCGCGCACCGACTGGCCGTCTACGCGGCTGACTCCGGGGGCGAAGCTGACGATGACCTACGCGTCGACGATCGCGCACACCGGCACGTTCAAGTTGTATCTGACGAAGGCCGGTTACGACGCGTCGAAGCCGTTGACCTGGTCCGAACTGCCGACGACGCCGTTCGCCGAGGTGAAGGACCCGCCGCTGACCGGCGGCGCGTACCGCATCAAGGCGACGCTGCCGACGGGCCGGACAGGACGCCAACTCATCTACACCATCTGGCAGAACAGCAGTACCGAGGACACGTACTACTCGTGCTCGGACGTGGTGTTCCCGGGCGGCGGCACCTCTTCCTCGTCTTCCTCGTCGACGGGGACCGCCAACTCGAAGGGCGGTACGGCGAGTCCGTCGTCCTCCACGACCAAGTCACCTACGGCCGCGAGCCCTTCGGCGAAGGCCGGTGAATCGACTACGGCACAGAAGGCGTCCCCGGCCGAGGAGAGCACGGCGCCGGGCAGCAGCCCGGTGGCGTCCGACACCGACGCCGCTTCGAGCGGTCCTTCGGCGCCCATGGTGGCGGGCGGCGCCGCCGCGGTGCTCGTACTCACCGGGGGCGCCGCCCTGGCCCTGCGACTGCGTCGACGCTGACCTCCAACTCGACGCGTACAGGCCCTACTTGCTCACTACGTCGACCTTGCTTCTCGGTCGACCTCCTTCTAGTTGGTGTAGACCGCGGCGCCGCCGTCCGTCACCGGGGCGTACTTCGCGGTGAAGTAGCCCGCGCTGAAGCACAGGGACGAGCCCGAGGTCTTGGTGAAGGCCTGGCTGGTGAAGTTGATGCTGGTGTCGGTGTTGCTCGACGTGCCGCTCAGGCTGGGCGCCTGGTAGACGCAGGTGATGCTGCCCAGCAGGGTGGTCAGCTTGACCGTGGTCTGGATGGTGGAGCCGCTGGCCGGGGTGACGGTCAGGGTGCCGTCCGAGACGGCCGCGGTGCTGTACGGCAGGTTGTCGACCGTGATGCTGGAGACACCGAGGACGCCGAGGACGTTGCTCGTGCAGCTGCTGCTGTCGAAGGTCTGCCCGGAGACGGACTCGGTGGCGGTGCCCGGCGCGGTCGGGTTGTCGGTGACGGTCGCCGTGAACTGCGACGAGGTGCACTTGATGCCGCTGGTGCCGGTCGCGCTGGAGTACAGGGTGGCGCTGGTGCCGGTGGCCAGGGGCGCGGTCAGCACGTCGCCGACGGCGACAGCCGTACCACCGAGGCTGCCGGTGGTGAGCACGGTGTCGGCCGCCGACGCCGGGGCGATGAAGGGGAGGGTGAGCGCGGCGACGGAGCCGACGAGGGTGAGGACGGTGCGAGTGCGCATGCGGGTGTACCTCTTCTTTCGAAGTGGAGGGTCGAACCGGGGGGTTCTTGGGGGGTGGGGTAACTGGGGGTCGGGGCGCCCGAGTTCGCCGCCGCCGGCCCGTGACGCCTTCTCCGTACGCGACGGGCCGGGACGGCGGCCGGCCGGTGACCGGCCGGAGGCCCGCGGGGGTTGAGGGTCTCCGGCCGGGCCGGGCGGTGGGGCGGACGGCACGACCAAGGGGAAGCGGCCGTGCCGGGCCGCGGGGTTCGGACTCTGAGGGTGTGAAGTGCCCCTGCGGAAAGGGAAGTCCGGGAACGCGGCTCGTGCCGCGCGGCGGATCCGGCGCCACGGATCCGGCAAACAAGGGAGAGTTGTAGACCTGAGTGTCCGTCAACGTCAAGAGATGCAGGGCAAGTTGATGTACAAGCCGGGGCTCGCCGGAGGTGCGGGAAGGTCTTGCCTCACAGGTGGCGCATCATCGACACTCTTTTTTCACAACTCCCTTGACCCTTCAATGTAACCCCCGGTAACTTCCTCGACGGCTACTGCTGCGTAACCTTGAAAGCCCTTGCACCCGCCGGGAGTTGTGGGGGAGGGTGCGCCGCACTCGCTGTCCGCGCCAGGACAACGCGCCACTTCGATACCGACTCGCGTTGAACCAGAGCAGCACATGGGAGCAGACATGGCTTCACCCTCGGACGCCAACCCGTCCAACGGAAACACCCCTGAGCAGCCGGAAAGCGGTTCCGTACCCGAGACCGCCGAGGGGCCCGAGAGACGCGGTCAGGTCCGACTGCGCCGCGCCGCGGTCATGGCGGTGCCGGCCACGCTGGTCGCCGCGACCCTCGCGGTGCTCACCGCCCAGGGCGCCCTGGGGGTGCAGTTCTCCATCTCGGGCATGCCGTTCACGGTCACCGCCAAGTCGCTCGACGGCACCGGCTTCGAGCAGTTCGGCGACCTGGACAACATGATCCCGAACAGCCCGAACGAGGGCGACACCGGCGGGCAGGTCCTGATCATCACCTCCGCCATCAAGAACGCGACGCTGGACAGCCTGTGCCAGAGCGTCGACCTGGGCGGGGTCAACCTGCTGATCAAGGCGGGCAGCGGCTCGACGAAGGTGACGGCGAACAACCTGACGACCGACTCGACCGAGCTGTCGGGTGACGCGTCCTTCAACAACATCGAGATCGGCAACGACGCCAGCACGCTCAACAAGGCGGGTGTGCAGGGCAAGAAGGGTGTCTTCAGCCAGCAGGCCGACACCGTGCACATCGACAACCTGCGGCAGACCAACTACGCGACCACGGCGGGTGTGTTCAAGCTGCCGGGTCTCAAGCTCAGCTTCAGCGACTCGGGTTGCTGATGTCGGAGAACCTGCCACAGCAGGGGAGAGGGCCCGCCTTCCGGCGGTGGCGGGCCCGCCGTCCGTTCTGGGGCGGGCTGTTGCTCGCCCTGGGCGGGGCGGAGATCCTGCTCACGGAGAAGGTGTCGCTGAAGGTCGCGATGCACATCGGGATGCAGGGCATGACCGGTTATCTGCTCCCGGTGATGATGCTCCTGTGCGGACTGCTGATCCTCTTCAGCCCGGGCCAGCGCCTCTTCTACTCGATCGTCGGCATCCTCTGCACCCTGGGCAGCTGGCTCACCTCGAACCTCGGCGGCTTCTTCATCGGGCTGCTGCTGGGCATCGTGGGCAGCTGCATGACGTTCGGCTGGCTGCCGGACCAGGAGCCGCGCTCGGAACGCAAGCGTCGTAAGCGTGAGGCGAAGACGGCCACGAAGACGGAACTCCAGCAGCAGGCCTGACCCGTCACATCGACCCCGGCAACAGCCGGGGCTCGACGCGTTCCTCGACCAGTTGAGTACCGCGACAGACGAGACCGACCCCGTCGTCCATGCAGTGGGTGACGGGGAGTGTCCCGGCATCGCTGGGGCAGGTGAGATCAGTGCGCGGTAGCCGGCGGCTCCGTGGCAGCGGCGGCCGGAGACTCCGTCACGGTGTGGACAGCGGTCGGCTGCACCGGGACCGACTCCACCACGTTGCTCTCCTCCTTCATCGCCTTCGCCTCGCTCTTGAGGATGCGCATGGACTTGCCCAGTCCGCGGGCGGCCTCCGGGAGCTTCTTCGAGCCGAACAGCAGGATGACGACGATCGCCACGACCAGCAGGTGCCAAGGTTCCAGTCCGTTGCGGAGCATGACCTCGTCCTCCTCTTCCCTCACACGACAGTTGCTATGTTGCGCAACTGTACAACCCTCGGGTCGACCGCAAACCCCTCAGGGCCAGGGCATACACACCGAGCACGGCTGCCAGGAGGACGTAGTAAGGGAGCGCCAGGCCCGTCATGCCCAGCGGCGCGCCCAGCGGGCTCAGGGGCAGGAGCACTCCTACGGCGGCCAGCGCGGCCGCCGCCCGCCCGATCGGGCCCGGTGTACCGCCGCCGGTTCGCAGGAGCAGCATCACCAGTGCCTGGGTGAGCAGGTTCTCCGTGAACCAGGCCGAGTGGAACAACACCTCGTCGTCCACCGCGTCCGGGCCGCGCAGCGCGAGCGCCAGCACCGCGAAGGTCGCCAGGTCCGCGACCGCGTTCAGCACCCCGAACCCGGTGATGAAGCGGAGGAACGCCCGCGGCCGCAGCACCGTCGGGCGGCGCACCGCCTCCGCGCCGGGGCGGTCGTGGGCGAAGGCCAGTTGGGCCGCGTCGAAGCAGAGGTTCTGGGCGAGCACCTGGGCCGGGAGCATCGGCAGGAACGGCAGCAGCAGGCCCGCCGCGAGCATCGCGATGACGTTGCCGAGGTTCGAGGAGAGCGTGATCCGCAGATACGAGGCGATGTTCGCGCTGCTGTGCCGCCCGGCCGTGACCGCGTGCCGGACCGCGGCGAGGTCCTTGCCGGCGAGCACGACGTCGGCGGCCTCCCGCGCCACGTCCACGGCGGCGCGCGGCGCGATACCGACGTCGGCGGCGCGCAGCGCGGGCACGTCGTTCAGACCGTCCCCGAGGAAGCCGACCGTGTGCCCGGCCGCGCGCAGGTCGGCGACCGCGCGGGCCTTGTCCTGAGGCGTGCAACGGGCCTCGATCCGCACCTCCCCCTGCGCCAGCCCCAGCTCCCGGCACACCCGCGCCGCCGTCGCCGGATGGTCGCCCGTGAGGATCCGCACGCCGATCCCCAGGTCGGCGAGGGCCCGTAGGGCTTCCCCGGCGTCCGGGTTCAGGGCGTCGTGGAAGGTCACCAACCCCCGGAAGACCAGACCCCGTTCGTCCGCCGGGCCGTAGCCACGCGCGCGTGCGGGCCGTTCGGCGGTGGCGACCGCGAGAAGCCGCAGGCCGGACTCCGCCTCCCCCTCGGCCAGGGACAGCAGTCGGTCGCGCTCGGCCTCGTCGAGCACACACCGCTCCAGTACGTCCTCCACCGCGCCCTTCACGATCAGCGTGTGCGTGCCGAGGGCCTCGCCCCGCACCACCGCCGTCGCGAGCCGCCGTACCGGATCGAAGGGCACGGCCCCGACCCCGTCGTACTCCTCCTCCCCCACCGGTCCCGTCGCCTCCAGCAGCGCCTCGTCGAGGGCGTCCGGCACGGGCGCCTCGGCGAGTTGGAGGGTCCACCACGCGGCTGTGGAGGCCAGGCGCAGGACGTCCGGGTCCTGCGCGCCGTCGGGGCCGAGGGCGCGTTCCACGACCGGGCGGTCCTGGGTGAGCGTGCCGGTCTTGTCGAGGCAGAGGACGTCCACGGCGCCGAGGTCGTGCAGCGCGGGGAGCCGTCGGACGACGACGCCGTGCGTACGGGCGAGCAGCGCGGCCCCGCGCGCGAGGCAGGTCGTCACGATCACCGGGAGCATCTCGGGCGTCAGCCCGACCGCCACCGCGACGGCGAACGGCAGCGTCGCCAGGCCCCGCCCGCGCAGCGCCGCGTTGGCCATGAGGACGAGCGGGGGCGTCAGCAGCATGAACCGGATCAGCACCCAGGAGATCCCGTGCACGGAACGGTCGAACGCGCTCGCCTCCCGCCGCACCGGCCCCTCGTGCGCGGCGGCGAACCGGGTCCGCGCCCCCGTCGCCAGCACGACCGCCGTGGCACTCCCCGAGACGACACCGCTCCCCTGGAAGCAGAGATACGGCTGCGCGAAGGGGCCCTCGTCCGCCGCCCCGGGCAGTTCCACGGCGGCCTTGGCGACCGGCGCGGACTCGCCGGTGAGGGCGGCCTGGTGCACGGTCAGCCCGGTCGCGCGCAGCAGTCGTACGTCGGCGGGGACGAGGTCGCCGGGCCCGAGCCGGATCACATCCCCCGGCACCAGCTCGGCGACCGGTGTCTCCCGGGCCCGTACCGGCGCGTCCGCGTCCGTGCGGCGCAGCACGCAGGCGGTGGCGCCGACCAGCTCGCGCAGGTCGTGCAGGGAGCGGTCGGCCCGGTGCTCCCCGCTCGTGCGCAGCGCGCAGCTCACCGCGACCAGGGCGAGGATCACGGCGGCGGTGCCCCAGGAGGCGACGAGCGCCGAGACCAGGCCGAGGCAGAGCAGGACGGCGGTGAAGGGGTCGCGCAGGCTGCGCAGGAAGAGGCGGGGCCAGGAGGCCGTACGGCGCTCGGGAACCGTGTTCTCGCCGGTCGCCGCGAGCCGGGTCGCGGCCTCCGGGTCGGTCAGTCCGCGCGGGCCGGTGTCGAGGTGCCGCAGCACCTGGAGCGGGGTGTGCCGGTGGGCGGCGGTGTCAGAGGCCACGGAGTCGGGGGGCGGGGAGATCGGCCCGGCCGGCGCGGTCGCCGATGCGGGTGACCGCGAGCCGGACGACGTCGACCACGTCGGGGTCGTCGACGAAGTACACCTGGCGGCGGCCCTCGCGGCGGGAGCGGACCAGGCCGGCGAGCTTCAGTTTGGTGAGGTGCTGGCTGACCGCGGGCAGCGCGCCGCCGACCCGCTCCGCGAGCCCGGTGACATCGCTCTCGCCCTGGGCCAGCGCCCACACGATGTGCAGCCGGGCGGGCGAGGCCAGCAGTCCGAAGGCCGCGGCGGCGTCCGCGAGCACGTCGGCGGACGGGTCCTCGAAGCCGCTGCCGGCTGCCGCCACCGTCGTCGCCTCCCGTCCCTGACCGGTCCCGTTCGTGAATCGCCCAGTCTAGGCGGCCGGAACTTCTCCCCGGTCCGGGGAGTTTCCACGGTGCCACAGACGCACGACCGCTCACCTGACGCACGACTTACTACATATGGAGTTCGCATGGCCCTGTGGGACCGCTTCAAGGAGTCCGCGTCGACGATGCAGACCCAGCTCGTGGCGAAGAAGAACGACCTGAAGAGCGGGGCGTTCCGCGACGCGAGCATGGCGATGTGCGCGCTCGTCGCGGCGGCCGACGGCACGGTCGACCCGTCGGAGCGGCAGCGCGTCGCCCAGCTCATCGCGAGCAACGAGGTGCTGCAGAACTTCGACGCGATGGACCTCCAGCGGCGTTTCGACGAGAACCTGAACAAGCTGACGGCCGACTTCGCCTTCGGCAAGGTCAGCGTGCTCCAGGAGATCGCCAAGGCGAAGAAGAAGCCCGCCGAGGCGCGTGCCGTGATCCAGATCGGCATCGTGATCGGCGGCGCGGACGGCGACTTCGACAAGACCGAGCAGGCCGTGGTCCGCGAGGCGTGCTTCAGCCTCGACCTGCCGCCGCACGAGTTCGACCTCTGACCTGCCGCCGACTCCCTTTTCTCGTGCGGGAGTTGGAGCACACCTGACGACCTGGACCGCGGTCCGATCCACGCCCCGCCCCTCGACGGCCGGGCACCCTTCGGGAGGATCCGCCGCGGTCCTTGGCGTAGGCCCTCGGCGCAACCCCTCGTCCCCCCGCCCGTAACCTCCTCCTCGGATTGCTCAACTTCCGTACGACGTCGAGATGATCACAATGCGGCGCCAACAACTCACTCCATGTCGCTGCTCACTTGACTACCAGCGGTCACACGCGATTGGCTCCGGCCCAACGGGAGTAACCCGGTCGGCGCTCCTCCTACGGCTCCGGGCGCATCCTCCCCGTCCCCCAGCTCGGCCGCACAGCGAGGTGCCGCACCGCCCATGACCACTCCACCCCCACCTCACGCCTCCTTCCGTCTCGTACGAGGCACGGCGCTCACCCTCGCCGTGGCCGGCTCCCTGCTGCTCTCCGGCTGCTCGCTGAGCGTCGGTTCCGACTCCGGCAAGGACACGGCCGGTGCCGCGGACACGGGCCGGCTCAAGATCGCGCTGGTCACCCACGCGAGCAAGGGCGACGCCTTCTGGCTGCTGGTGCAGAAGGGCGCCGAGGCCGCCGCGGCCAAGGACGGGGTCGACCTGACGTACGCGAGCGACCCCGACGCCGCCGGACAGGCCGAGCTGGTGCGGGACGCGATCAAGGACGGCGTCGACGGCATCGCGCTGACGCTCGCCAAGCCGGACGCGATGAAGGGGCCCATCAAGGAGGCCAAGGCCTCGGACATCCCCGTGGTCGGCCTCAACTCCGGTATCGACTCCTGGCAGTCGGAGGGCGTCCTGGAGTTCTTCGGGCAGGACGAGAGCGTCGCGGGCCGCGCCGTCGGCCAGAAACTGGACGCCCTCAAGGCCAAGCACGCCCTGTGCGTGATCCACGAGCGGGGCAATGTCGCCCTGGAGGCGCGCTGCGCGGGCGTGAAGAAGGCGTTCACCGGCGAGTCCGACATGCTCTATGTGGACGGCGCCGACATGGACGCCGTGTCCGCCGGTGTCACGGACCGGCTGAAGCAGGATCCCAGCATCGACGAAGTGGTCATGCTGGGCGCCCAGTTCGCGCTGGCAGCGGTCAAGTCCGTGAAGGCGGCGGGCAGCAAGGCCAAGGTCGCGACCTTCGACCTCAACCAGGACCTGGTCAAGGCCGTGCAGAGCGGGAGCATTCAGTTCGCTGTCGATCAACAGCCTTATCTGCAGGGCTATCTGGCAGTGGACTCGTTGTGGCTCTACAAGACCAACGGCAACATCAGTGGCGGCGGGGCGGCTCCCGTGCTCACCGGCCCGGCGTTCGTGACGAAGACGAACGTCGGCGCGGTCGCGAAGTTCGCGGCCAACGGAACGCGCTGACCGGACACTTCGTACGAGGATGTAGCGAGGACGACCACGATGTCTCCACGGACAGGTGCCCGGCGCCGCGTCGGTTCCATACGTCTTTCCCTGATCCTGCTCGCCCTGGTCCCCAGCGTCACGCTGGCCGCCATGTGGGGCGTGACGACGACCCAGATGTTCACGGAGGGGCTACGGCTGCGCTCGCAGACGGAGTTGAGCCGGTCGACCGGCGCCATGGGCACCGAGGCCGCGCTCGCGCTCCAGAAGGAGCGCAGTCTCTCGGCGGCGTGGATGGCGAACCCGAACGGCTCGCAGGCCGCGTTGGAGGCCCAGCGCGCGGCGACGGACAAGGCGGTGGCCCAACTCGTGGGCCAGTCGGGGGCGATCAAGAAGGCGCCGTCCCGGGTCAAGGACCGGATGTACTCGGTCGTCGCGTCGGTCGACAGCCTGGAGTACTACCGGGACCAGGTGGACAAGCCCACCGACATCACGCCCCAGCAGGTGCTGGACCAGTACACCGCGATCATCGACGACCAGATCCAGGCGTTCCAGGAGCTGTCCCAGGTCGACGACGGCGACCTCACCTCGCAGGCGGAGCCGCTCGTCGCGCTGGAGCACGGCGCGGAGCTGGTCTCCCAGGAGGACGCGCAGCTGACGCTGGCCTGGCACTCCGGGCACCTCGACGACCAGTCGTGGGAGCAGTTCGCCGAGCTGGTGCACGCCCGGCGCTGGCTGGTCGAGGACCAGATCGCCACCGGGTTCCAGGGCGCCGCCAAGACGAAGATCGAGCACGTACTGCAGAGCGTCGAGTGGAGCACCCTGGAGTCCACGGAGGACGCGGTCCTCAGGGCCGGTACGGCGGGCAAGGCGAATCCGGACGACGGCACGGCCGGGCGGATCGCCCTGCCCGACGAGCAGAAGCAGTGGAACGCGGCACTGTCCGAAGTCGCCGACCAGTACACGACGTTGATCAGGCAGCAGACGTCCGGACTCCTCGACCGCAGCTCCGACAAGGCGCACAACCTGCTCGTCACGGCCGCCTCCCTGAGCGCGGGTGGACTCGCCGCCCTGCTGCTCTGCGTCGGCATGTCCTGGCGGATCACCCGCTCCCTGTCCCGCCGGCTGCGCGGCCTGAAGATCGCCACCCTGGGCCTCGCCGAGGACCGACTGCCGGACGTGGTGGCCCGGTTGAACCGGGGCGAGAAGATCGACGTGGAGTCGGCGACCCCGCCCCTGGACTACGGAAACGACGAACTCGGCCAGGTGGCCCAGGCGTTCAACACCGCGCAGCGCACCGCCGTGCACACCGCGGTCGAACTCGCCGACACCCGGAGGGGTTTCCAGAAGGTCATCCTCGGCATCGCCCGGCAGAGCCAGAACCTGGTCAACCTCCAGCTCACCAAGCTCGACCAGCTGGAGCGCCGGCACGACGACCCCGAGGTCCTGCGCGGCCTGTACGAACTGGACTCCACCGCCAGCCAGTTGCGCCGCTACGAGGAGAACCTCGTCGTCATCAGCGGCGAGCAGCCCCGCCGCAGCTGGACCGAGCCGGTCGCCCTGATCGACATCCTGCGCAGCGCCGTCGGTGAAGTCGCCCAGTACCAGCGGGTGGAGGTGCACACCGAGGAGGAGGTGTGCCTCGCGCCGCCCGCCGTCGCGGACGTGATCCACCTGCTGGCCGAGCTGATCGACAACGCGACCGTGTACTCCCCCGCGCCGAGCCCGGTCGGGGTGCGGGCCGCGATGGTCGCCAAGGGACTCGTCATCGAGGTCGAGGACCGCGGGCTCGGCATGTCGGAGGAGGACTACGCCTCGCTCAACGAACAGCTGGCGGTGGCACCGCAGTTCGACGTCGTCGCCCTCGCCGACGACCTCCGGCTCGGCATGTTCGTGATCGCCCGGCTCGCCACCCGGCACGGCATCGCGGTGACCCTGCGCTCCTCGCCGTACGGCGGCACGACCGCGATCGTGCTCATCCCGCACGAGATCGTCGTACCCGAGGCACCCGAGGAGTCCCCCCGGGGCGCCGCACGAGCCGCCGACGCGGAGGCCGTCGTGGCGGAAAAGGCGGAGAGGGCGGAGAAGGCGGCCGTCCTCGCGTCAACGACCTTGGCCGATGGGGCGGTTGAGGTGTCGGGTCCCGCTCCCAAGGGTCGGCCCGTCATTCCCCCGGCGCGCTCGTCCGAGCCCTCCGTCGGCGCCGATCCCGGTGGGCTCACCCCATTGCCGCGGCGGGTGCCGCAGACCAGTCTGGCCAGTGAGTTGCGGGAGGAGGCCGTGGCGGTCGAGGAGGACCTGGAGCTGGAAGACTTCACCGCGGAGCGTGCGGCCTCCTCGCTGGCCGGGTTCCAGCGTGGCACGTTCCAGGCGCGAGACTCCATCGACGACGACGCGCCGTCGCAGTACGACCGGGAGGAAGCAGCAGCCTCCCCCAATCCGCCCGCCGACCGCTCATGAAGGACTCCGCCATGACACGACCCGTCCCCGCCACGCACACCCAGCTCGACCAGTTGCTCACCGGACTCGTGGACCGGGTGGCCGAGGTGAACCAGGCCGTCGTGCTGTCCGAGGACGGCCTGGTCGTCAGCAAGTCCACCGGGTTCCTGCGGGACGACGCCGAGCGGCTCGCGGCCACCGCGTCCGGGCTGATGAGCCTCAGCAAGGGGGTCAGCATGGACTTCCGGGGCGGTCCGGTGCGCCAGGCGCTGATCGAGATGGCGAACAGCTATCTCATCCTCACCTCGGCGGGCCCCGGCGCCCATCTGGTCGTCCTGACCGGTCCGGGCGCGGACGTCGGGGTCGTGGCGTACCAGATGAACATGCTGGTGAAGAAGATAGGCGAGCATCTCAGCGCCGCGCCGCGGGCCAACGTCGGCCCCGCGGCCGGCTCCGGCGAGTGAGGTGAGCGGTGGCGACGCGGCGGGGCGGCTCGTACGGCCGTTCACGCTGACCGGTGGCAGAACCCGGCCCAGCCGCGCCGATTTCACCCTCATCACCACGGTGACCGCGGTCGATCCGGCGCCCGCGCGGGCACCCCGGCCGCAGCCGGAGCAGTCCCGCATCCTGCGGCTGTGCGCCGAGCCGCTGGCGGTGGCGGAGGTCGCCGCTCTTGTCGACCTTCCGGTGAGCGTGGTAGTGATCATGCTCTGCGATCTGCTGGAGGCCGGCCTGATCACGGCCCGGCCGCCGCACCCGGTCTCCCGTACCAGCCCGGACATGGACCTGCTGCAGAAAGTGAGGGAGGGTCTTGACCGGCTCTGACACCATCGCTCCGGCACCCGCGCCGCCCGAGACGGTCAAGATCCTGATCGCGGGGGGCTTCGGCGTCGGCAAGACCACCATGGTCGGTTCGGTGAGCGAGATCGCGCCGCTGCGCACCGAGGAACCGCTGACCGTGGCGGGCCTCGCCGTCGACGACCTCGACGGCATCGAGGAGAAACGGGCCACCACCGTGGCCCTGGACTTCGGCCGCATCACCATCGGCCAGGACCTGGTGCTCTACCTGTTCGGCACCCCGGGCCAGCAGCGCTTCTGGTTCATGTGGAACGACCTGGCCCTCGGAGCGCTCGGCGCGGTGGTCCTCATCGACGTCCGCCGCCCGAAGTCCAGCTTCGCGGCCGTCGACTTCTTCGAACGCCGTGGCATCCCGTTCGTGGTGGGCGTGAACGGCTTCTACGGCGAACACCCGTATCCCGCTGAAGCCGTGCGCGAGGCGCTGGCCCTCCCGGAGGACGTCCGGGTGCTGCTGTGCGACGCGCGGGAGCGCGACTCGTGCCGGAACGTACTGATCGCGCTGCTCGACCAGTTGATCGCCGCCGCCATCGAGGACGGCGGAGGCGGCAAGCTCACTCGTCCGCCCCGCTGAGCGGCTCGTCCGAGGGGGCGATGACCCGGGCCGTGAGGTCCGGGTCGGGCATGTCCCGGTCGAAGGGGAACAGCGGCCGCCGGATGCGGTGATGACCGAGCCGCGCGAGGTCCTGGTCGACTCCGCCCGGGGTGAGGGCCATCTTCCAGTCGGCGGCCATGGCGAAGAGTTCGGGTTCGAGATAGCCGATCTTGACGAGCACGAGATCGGCGGAGCGCGGGTCCAACTCCAGGTCGGTGAAGTCGTGTTCGTGGTGGTACGGCTTCCGGAGCCGGGTCAGGATCACGTACACGCTGCCGACTCTGAGGACGACCTCGGTCTCCGCGTCCCGGTCGCCGTGCCGGATCGAGTGCACGACACCGCTGAGGGTGAGCGGGCCCGCGTGCCGGTCGTCGACCTCCGCACCCGCCGTGACGGTGACGGTCGCGCCGACACCGGCACCCTCCGCTGTCGCTACGGCGGCCGGTCCGGGCAACGACGCGTAGATGACCGTGGGGCCAGTCTCGTCCTTGAACTCCGGGCGTTCCAGGACCTGTTGGAGTCCCCAGGTGACGTCGCCCGCGCCGCCCGCGGTCGGGTTGTCGCCGGTGTCGCTGATGAAGTACGGGCGGGCGGTGGAGGACAGTGCCTCGTCCAGGCAGTCGGCCAGGGTGCCGGTCGGGGCGACGAACTCGAAGTCGTGCCTTGCTTCCCAGAAGCCGCGGGCCAACTGTTCGGCGCCTGCGGTGACTTGGGGTTCTGACGGGCCGGTTACGACGATGGCGGCGCGGTTGCGGGGCTCGTCCGCCCAGGCGTAGCCGACCCAGATCGCCGCGTCGGTGACTCCTGTTTTTGCCTCGACCTCTTCTACGGCCGCGTACACGCTCTTCGCCGGTTCGATACGGGTGGAGGTCTGTTCGCCCGCGAGCAGTACGGGGACCGGGATCCAGGCCTTGACCGGGCGGGGAGCGCGGCTCTGCAGGAGGTCCACGAGGTTGCGGGCGGCGCGCTCCTTGGTGTCCATGGCATCCTCGTGCGGGGCCATGCGGTAGCAGGTGATCAGGTCGCTGGCGTGGACGAGTTCGCGGGAGACGTTGCCGTGCAGGTCCATGGAGGTGGACACGAGGGCGTGCGGGCCGATGGTTTCCCGGATGCGGGCGAGCAGTTGGGCCTCGGCGTCGTCTATGCCCTCTACTGTCATCGCGCCGTGGATGTCGTACCAGAGGCCGTCCAGGGGGCCCAACTCCCTTAGCCGGGCGATGAGTTCGTCGGAGAGTTCGGTGAACGCGGCTGCTGTTACGGTGCCACCGGGGAGGGCCTTGCCGACCAGGGCGCCTTGCCAGTCTGCGGCTTCCCTGAGCGGGGTGCCGGGGGCCAGGAAGGGGTAGCGGGTGAGGACTTCGGGGCCTCGTTGGGGGTGGAAGGCGGGGGCTTCGGTGCGGGCCGGGGAGAAGGTCGAGGACTCGATGCCCAGGCCTGCGATGGCGATGACGGGACGAGAAGGAGGCAATGGGGGCTCCAGGTTGTGTGGTGGGTGCGGCTTCGTCGTGGCTGGTCGCGCTCACGCGGCGGAGCCGCATATCGATACAGCTCCGCGCCCCTGAAAGACCTAGCGCGTCCCCGGTTTGTCCGTGACCGTCTGCAATGCCTGCGCCAGGGCCCGTTGTAGCGCGAACTGGCCCGCGCCCACGAGCCCCGCGTCCGCGCCCAGGCTCGCGCGCTCGATCGCCAGGTGCTCCGTGACCAGGGGGTGGCAGCCCTCGTAGAGCTGGCTGCGGACTGCCGCGACGAAGGGTTCCAGGGTGGAGAGGATGCCGCCCAGATACACGGCGTCGGGGTTGAAGAAGTTGACGTTGGCGGCCAGGACCTGGCCCAGGTAGCGGCCGGCCTGGCGGACCGCTCGGGTGGCCTCGGGGTGGGCGTCGGTGGCGAGTTGCACGACGTCCTCGGTGGATGTCACGGCGAGGCCGTGGCCGTGCAGGATGCGGACCAGGGCGGCGCCGGAGGCGACGGTCTCCAGGCAGCCGGTGTTGCCGCAGGAGCAGGGGGTGTCCTGGGCGGCCTCGACGCGGACGTGGGTGATCTCGCCCGCCGCACCGGTGCCGCCACGGTAGAGGCGGCCGTCGGCGATGACGCCCGCGCCGATCCCGGTGCCCACCTTGACCATGATCGACTGGCGGCGCTCGGCGGGCTGGACGGTGTGTTCGCCCACGGCCATGCAGTTGGCGTCGTTCTCGACGGCGGCCGGTACCTCGAAGCGTTCGGCGAGCCAGTCGCGGATGGGGAACCTGTTCCAGCCGGGCATCCGGGCCGGGAGCGTGACGATCCCGGAGGCGATGTCGACCGGGCCGGGCAGGGACAGGCCCACGCCCCGCAGCCGGTCCCGTCCGTGCCGTTCGGCGAGCGCGGTGAGCGTCTCGGCGAGGCCGGGCAGCGCGGCCTCGGGGCCGTCCGCCGTGGGGAACGGCACGGTCGACACGTCGGTGAGACCGCCGCCGGGCAGTACGACCCCCACGTGCGCGTGCTTGCCACCGAGCTCGGCCGCGACCGCGAAGCCGTCGCTACCGCCCAGCCGGAGCACCTTGCGCGGGCGGCCGCCGGTGGAGGAGCGCGTGCCGTGCTCGGCGACCAGGCCCAGGGACACCAGCTGGCCCACCGCGAGGGAGATCGTCGAGGGCGCGGCGCCGAGCAGTTCGGCGAGTTCGGTGCGGGTGGCGGCCTGCCCGGAGGCGAGGAGTTCGAGGACGTGCTCGGCCAGTGAGGAGACGCCCGAGGTGCTCTTCCGGCGGTGCGCACTTTTTTCAGGCATGAAGGAAGTTACTTCCGGATCGGGTGATCGAGGCGATGAGCGTAAGGCACTCGAACGGGCTCCCGGCTTTTTTCAGAACAGCAGAAACAGACTTTTTACAGCGGGACGCCTGTTTCTTCGACACCAGGGGTCGTTGACTGTCCTCACTCCCGCCTCCGCCCCTCTTTTTCCGAGGAGAACCATGTCCCCTGTTCGCCTGAGACTCCTCACCGGTGCCTCCCTGACCACGGCCTCGCTGCTGCTCACGGGCTGTTCCGGGTCGAGCGGCACGTCGTCGTCCGGGTCGCACGACTCGATCAACTACGCGCTGCCCGCGAACTTCACCCCGAACTGGATCCTGCCGATCGGCACGGCGGCCCACCTCAACACCAACAACATCTCCATAGCGAACTCGCTGTGGGAGCCGCTCATCGCCTACGACGGCTCGACCGGGACCATGGGCTGGAACAAGAAGGGCTCGGTGGCGACCGCCGCCGCCTTCGCGGCCGACAACAAGAGCGTCACGATCACCCTCGGCGACCGGCACTGGAGCGACGGGAAGCCGATCACCTCCGCCGACGTGAAGTTCTGGTTCGACCTCATCAAGGCGAACAAGGCGCAGTGGGCGGGCTACAACCCGGGCAAGGCGCCGGACAACTGGACGTCCTTCAAGACCGTGGACGCCAGTCACTTCACGATCACGTTCGACAAGGCCTACAACCCGCAGTGGATGCTGGCCAACGAGTTGAGCCAGATCAACCCGCTCCCCCAGCACGTGTGGGACAAGGCCGGGGACGCCAAGAAGGACTGGACGTACCTCAACAACGCGGCCAAGAACATCAGCGGTTACGCGACGAACGCCCTGTGGAAGACGACCAGCGGCCCCTACGCCGTGAAGTCCTTCTCCACGGCCGGCAAGGTCGTCCTGGCCGCCAACTCGAAGTACGACGGCGGCGAGAAGCCCGGCATCCCCACCGTGAACCTCCTCCCGTTCACGACGGCGGACGCCGAGAAGAACGCGCTGCGGTCCGGGAGCGTCGACTACGGCTACATCGAGGCGACCGACCTCGACCAGAAGGCGAGCTTCACCGCACAGGGCTACACGGTGAAGCCGTGGTCGGGCTGGGCGATCACCTACATGCCGTACAACTTCAACAACCCTTCCATGGGTGCCGTGTTCAAGCAGCTCTACGCCCGGCAGGCCGTGCAGAAGTCCATCGACCAGAGCGCGCTGGCGAAGGTCATCTTCAACGGCACGGCGGTGCCCGGGTACGGGCCCATCCCGCAGGCGCAGAGTTCGTCGTTCCTCTCGGCCACGCAGAAGAGCGACCCGTACCCGTTCTCGACCTCGGCCGCCAAGTCACTGCTCAGCGGCCATGGCTGGAGCGAGCAGGGCGGGGTCATGACCTGCACCAGCCCCGGCACCGGTGCCGCGCAGTGCGGTGATGGGGTCGCCAAGGGGACGAAGTTCCAGATGCAGGTGCTGTCGCAGTCCGGTTCGACGGTGACCGACAACATGATGAGCGCGATCCAGTCCTCGCTCGCGAAGACCGGCATCAAGTTCTCCATCAAGACCGCGCCCGTCAACTCCGTGCTGTCGCAGACCCCGCAGTGCACGGCCTCACAGTCGATCTGCAAGTGGCAGCTGTCCTTCTTCGGTACGGCCGGCAGCTGGTACTTCCCGGCCTTCCCGACCGGCGACTCCCTGTTCCAGTCCAAGGGCGGCGCGAACTTCGGCAACTACTCCAACGCCGCTGTCGACAAGCTCATCTCCGCGTCCACGACGTCGAGTTCGACCCAGGAGATCCAGGACTACAGCACGGCCCTCGCCAAGGACCTGCCGGTGATCTGGCTGCCCGAGCCGGACTACCAGATCTCCGTCGTCAAGAACGGCCTCGGCGGCTTCACCCAGGACCCGCTCGCCAACTTCCACCCGGCACAGTGGAAGTGGACCAGCTGAGGCATGGACACCCTCCTGTATCTGACCCGGCGGATCGCGCAGGCGCTGGTCGTGATCCTCATCGTGACGGTCGTGGTGTTCGGCCTGCTGCACGCGCTGCCCGGGGGTCCCGCACGCGGGATCCTCGGCCCGCAGGCCACACCGCAGCAGATCACGCTGTTCAACCACGACCAGGGTCTCGACCGGCCGCTGCCCGTCCAATACCTGTACTACCTGCGGCAGTTGCTCCACGGTGACCTCGGCACGTCGTACACCCTCAACGAGGCGGTGTCCCGGCTCATCGAGCAACGCCTGCCGAAGACCCTGGTGTTGACCGTGTTGTCCGCGGTTCTCGGGCTGGTGCTCGCCCTTCCGCTGGGCATGTGGCAGGCGGTGCGGCGGAACAAGCCGGCCGACTATGTGATCACCACGTTGAGCTTCGTCGCGTATTCGACTCCCGTGTATTTCCTGGGACTTGTGCTGGTGCTGGTCTTCACGCAGATGCTGCGGTGGTTCCCCTCGCAGGCGCCGCAGGGGGACACGGTGGCTCAGGTCTTCGCGGATCCCGTGGCGTTGGTGCTGCCTGTGGTGACAGGGGCGGCTTCCATGGTTGCCGTGTTCAGTCGGTACATGCGGGCCTCGACATTGGAGAACCTCTCCGAGGACTACGTGCGGACTGCTCGGGCGGGGGGTTCACGGCAACGGGCGATTCTCTTCAAACACGTGTTCCGGAACTCGCTTACGCCGGTGATCGCGATGTTGGGGTACTACGTGCCGGTGCTGTTCGGGGGCGCGCTGGTTGTCGAGCAGCTCTTCAACTACCCCGGGATGGGGCTGTTGTTCTGGAGTGCGGCTCAGTCCTCGGACTACCCGGTGCTCCTCGGGTGCGTGCTCGTCATTTCCGTCGCCACGGTGGTGGGGACACTGCTCGCGGATGTCGTTCAGCGGGTCGTGGATCCTCGGGTCAAGGGGGGTCGGGCGTGAGTGTTCAAAGTGCCAGGCGGTGGGGGTTGCTCGCGCCCCGCGGCGGAGCCGCGAATCGAAAGAGCCCCGCGCCCCTGAGTGCGCGCTTCGCGCGCAACAAGCTTGCCGTGGCCGGACTCGTAGTCGTTGTCCTCTTCTTCCTGTTCTGCTTTGTGGGGCCGCTCCTTTACTCCACCGATCAGATCCACACCGACCTCACGCAGGTCAATCTCCGGCCCAGCGGGGCGCATTGGCTCGGTACCGATGCCGTCGGGCATGACGAGCTGGGGCGGCTCATGTACGGCGGGAAGGTCTCGTTGCTCGTCGGGCTTGCCGCCGGGGTGCTCGCCACCGTGATCGGGACGGTCTGGGGGGCCGTCGCCGGGTATGCAGGTGGGTGGGTCGACGCGGTGATGATGCGGGTCGTGGACGCTGGGATCGCCATCCCCGCGCTCTTCATCCTGCTGGTCGTGTCTGCCATCACCACGCCCGGTGTGCCGGGGCTGATCGTGATTCTGGGACTGGTGTCCTGGCTCGTGCCTTCGCGGCTGGTGCGGGCGGAGACGTTGACCTTGAAGAGCCGGGACTATGTGCTGACCCTGCGGGCCATCGGCGGCTCCCACAGCCGGGCCATCACCCGGCACATCCTGCCCAACTCGGTGTCGACGATCGTCGTCGCGGCCACCTTCCAGGTCGCCGACGCGATTCTGCTCGTCGCCTATGTGTCCTATCTGGGGCTGGGAGTTCAGCCGCCGTCGACCGACTGGGGCGGCATGCTCTCGGCCGGGCTGACGGCCGCCTACTCGGGACGCTGGTGGCTGATCGTGCCACCGGGTCTCGCGATCATCCTCGTCGTGTGCGCGTTCAACGCGGTCGGCGACGGGCTGCGCGACACCTTCGACGTGAGGGGACGGGGATGAACAGCATCCTGGAGATAGCGAATCTGGGTGTCACCTTCTCCACCGAGAGCGGTGATGTGCCCGCCGTGCGTGGGGTGTCCTTGCGGGTGGAGCCCGGGGAGACGCTCGCCCTCGTCGGTGAGTCCGGGTCCGGGAAGTCGACGGTGGCCCTTGCCTCGCTCGGGCTGTTGCCCGGCAACGCCCGTGCTTCCGGGGGCGTTTCGGTCGGCGGTACGGATGTCGTGGGGGCCGGTGAGGCCGAACTCGCGCGACTGCGGGGGCGTACGGCTTCGATGGTGTTCCAGGAGCCGGCCACCGCACTGGATCCGCTGACCCGAATCGGCAGGCAGATAGCGGAAGTCGTACGGAATCATCGGGACGTCTCCCGGCAGGAGGCTGCTGCCGAAGCTGTCGCGTTGCTGCGCCGGGTCGGGATTCCCGAGCCTGAACGGCGGGCCTCCGCCTTTCCGTTCCAGTTGTCCGGCGGGCAGCGGCAGCGGGTCGTCATCGCCATGGCCATCGCCAACTCGCCCGGGTTGCTGGTGGCGGACGAGCCGACCACCGCGCTGGACGTCACCGTGCAGGCCGAAATCCTGGATCTGCTGCGGGCGTTGGCCGTGGACTCCGGGACCGGGGTGCTGCTGGTCACGCACAACATGGGGGTCGTCGCCGACTTCGCCGACCGGGTCGCCGTGATGCTGGAGGGGGAGGTCGTGGAGACCGGGGCGGTGGAGGACGTGCTGTTGCGGCCGACGCATGAGTACACGCGGCGGTTGTTGGCCGCTGTGCCTCGACTGGCGGTGAGCGGGACGGCGGGTGCTGCCGTACGCGAGCATGTCGAGACGGCTGCTCCTGTGGTCGAACTGCGGGACGTCAGCGTGCAGTTCGGGCGGGGTCCGCGTGCCGTACGGGCGCTGGAGGAGGTGTCGCTCACCGTGCGGGCCGGTGAGACCGTGGGGCTTGTCGGTGAGTCCGGGTCGGGCAAGTCGACCGCTGCCCGGGTGGCGCTTGGGCTGGTCTCGCCGGAGTCGGGGGGCGTCTCGCTCTTCGGGGCCGATCTGCGCAAGGCGCGGGGGCGGGCCCGACGGGCGCTCTTGGCCGGGGTCGGTGTGGTGTTGCAGGATCCGGTGGCCTCGCTGGACGCGCGGATGAGTGTCGCGGAGTGTGTGGCCGAGCCGTTGCGGGTGCACCGGCGTGGGATGGGCGCCGCCGAACGGCGCGAGCGGGTTGCCGAGGTGCTCGAACTGGTGCGGCTGCCACGGGAGTTGGCGCGGCGCGGGCCGCGTGAGCTGTCCGGTGGGCAGCGGCAGCGGGTGAGTCTCGCGCGGGCGCTGGTCCTCGAACCGCGGTTGCTGGTCGCGGACGAGCCGACGAGCGCGCTGGATGTGAGTGTGCAACAGACCGTGCTGGAAGTGATCGCCGAATTGCAGGCGGAACTCGGGTTCGCGTGTCTCTTCGTGTCGCACGACCTTGCCGTGGTGCAGCAGTTCGCCGGGCGCGTGGTCGTGATGCGGGACGGGCGGGTCGAGGAACAGGGGCCGACCATGAGGACGTTGCTGCACCCGGAGACCGCGTACACGCGCCGGCTCATCGCCGCCGTGCCCGTGCCCGATCCGGTGCTCCAACGGGAGCGCAGGGAGCGTCGGTTGGCGTTGGGGACGGGGGCCGGCGCGTGATCGACGCTCCCCAAGTGGTCGTCGGCGTCGACATCGGCGGCACGACCACCCAGGTCGTGCTGTGCACGCCCCGACTCGACGTCCTGGACCGGACGGAGGTACCGACACCCGCGAGCGAGGGCGGGGCGGCGATGGTCGGTGCCGCGCTCTCCGCGCTACGGCTGCTGCTGGACCGTACGCCCGCCCGGTTGCTCGGGGTCGGGGTCGGTGCGGCCGGGCTCGTGGATGTGCGGGCCGGGCGGATCCTCGTGGCGAGCGACTCCTTTCGGGACTGGGCCGGGTTCGAGGTGACGGCGACCGTCCAACAGGCCCTGGGCGTACCGGCGTTCCTCGACAACGACGTGAACGCGTTTCTGCGCGGGGAGGTCACGAAGGGTGCGGTCGCGGGTGCGGAGAACGTGCTCGGGATGACGCTCGGCACGGGGGTGGGTGGCGCACTGTGGCTGAATGGCGCCCTTTACGACGGGCCGCGCGGGGCGGCGGGCGAGATCGGTCATGTGCCCGGGTTCGGTGAACTGCCGTGCACGTGCGGGGGAAGAGGGCATCTGGAGACGCTGGCGTCGGGGCGGTCGATCGCGGCGCGGTACGGGGAACGGACGGGGCGTGCGCTCACGGCCCGTGAGGTCGCCGAGGCGGCCCGGTCGGGCGATCCGGACGCACGGGACGTGTACGCGGCGGTGGGGCGCGGTGTCGCCCGTGCGCTGCTGATCACGGCGGGGCTGCTGGATGTCACGACGTGTGTGATCGGCGGGGGTGTCAGCCGGTCCTGGGCGCTGGTCGAGTCGGCCGTGCAGGAGACGTTGGCCCTGGAGCCGCCGGTGAGCGGTCACCCGGTACGGGTGCTGCCGGCGCGGCTGGGCGGGGACGCGGTGGCGGTCGGGGCGGCGGCCCGGGCACGGGCGGAACTCCTGATCCACACAGGAGGCTCGTAGCGGACACCTACGTGAACGACGAGTACCGGCCAAGCACGACCGTGTGATTGACGCGCACACGCCACATCTCTACCTTCTGATCGACTTACCGAACCTGGTTCGGGATGTCGAACGACAGGAATCAATGGGCCGCACGTACCCCCTGGAGAACACATGGCTGTCCCTCCCCTCCCCCACCCGTCCCGCCGCCTGTTCCTCGGCATGGCCGCGACCGTCCCGCTCGCGGCCACCGGCGCGCTCACGCTCGGCGCGGGCAGCGCGCAGGCCGCCACCAACTCGGCTTATGTCATGTGCTACTTCACCGAGTCGCCGACGTTCCTGGGCGCCAACTACGGCCTGCACCTGGCCGTCAGTCCCGACGGTCTGCAGTGGACCCCGCTCAACCAGAACGCCCCCGTCGCCACCCCCACCGCCGGTTCCCTCGGCCTGCGCGACCCGTTCATCCTGCGCAAGCAGGACGGCACGTTCGTGGTCCTCGCGACCGACCTCAACGGCACCGACTGGACGTACGTCAGCCAGTACATCCACGTCTGGGACTCCGCCGATCTGCGTACCTTCACCGGCTACCGGCGGATGAAGGTGCACGACCTGGACACCCACGCCTGGGCGCCGGAGTCCTTCTGGGACGCGGGGCGCGGGCAGTACGGCGTGATCTACTCCGCCGTCAACGACAGCGGGCACAACGTCATCATGGTCAACTACACCAGCGACTTCGTGACCGCCGGTGATCCTCAGGTGTTCTTCGACCCCGGGTACGACGTCATCGACGGTGACCTCGCGGTCGGCGTGAACGGCGTCAACTACCTCTACTTCAAGAAGAGTTCGACGCTGGTCGGCGCGAAGTCCACGTCACTGGACCCGGGCAGCTTCACCGAGTTCAGCACGGCGGTCTCGCACAACGGCACCGAGGCACCGACGTTGGTCAAGTCCCTTACGTCCAGCGCGACTTGGTACCTCTGGGGTGACACCTGGGATCCGAACGGCGTCTTCTACACCTGGCAGACCAGCAGTCTCGCCGCCGGCACCTGGACGGCCGTCGACCAGAAGCTCTACACGCAGCCGCTCAACTCCAAGCACTGCGGCATCCAGCCGATCACCACGGCCGAGCACAACAACCTGATCGCCAAGTGGGGCACGCCCGCCTGGAACAGGCTCAAGTCCTACAACTACCCGGCCCGTTACGTCCGCCACTCCAACTTCGTCGGGCGGATCGACGAGTACGCCTTCGACCCCTACACCGACTCCCAGTGGACGCTGGTCCCGGGCCTCGCGGACTCGACCGGGGTGTCCTTCCAGTCGGTCAACTACCCGACCCGCTATCTGCGGCACTACGACTACGCGCTCCAACTCGACGTGAACGACGGCACGTCGACGTTCGCCGGGGACGCCACGTTCTACCGGACGGCGGGGCTCGCCGACTCCACCTGGGCGTCCTTCCGGTCGTACAACAATCCGACGCGCTACATCCGGCACTCCAACTACGTCCTGCGCATCGACCCGATCTCGACAACGACGGATCAGCAGGACGCGACCTTCCACGTCGGGTACTGAGCACGACGCGGGTGCCTCCCGGAGAAACGGAGGCACCCGCGTCGTCGCCGGAGAAGGTCAGCTCAGGCCGGCCGTCTTCAGCCAGGCCTTCGCCACGTCCAGCGGGTCCTTGTTCTGGGACTGGACCTGGGTGTCGAGGTCCAGCAGGGTCGCCGTGTCGAGCTTCGCGGAGACCGCGTTGAGGGCGGCGACACCGGCCGCGGAGAGGCCGCTCTTGTAGACGAGGGGCTGCACGTTCTCGAAGCCGAAGAGCCTCTTCGGGTCCTGGAGCGTGACGTGCTTCTCCTTGACGATGGTCGGGTCCGTGCTGAAGAGGTCGGCCGCCTGCACCGTGTTCTTCTTCAGCGCGGCCGCCGTCAGCGGGCCGCCCGCGTCCAGCGCCTTGAAGGACTTGAACTCCAGGCCGTAGACGGACTTCAGGCCCACCAGGCCCTGCTGCCGGGTCTGGAACTCCGGCGAGGCACCGATGACCAGGTCCTTGGCGATGGACTTGAGGTCCGCGATGGAGGAGTCGGACGTGAGGCTGTACTTCTTCGCGGTCTCCGCGTTGAGCGTGACCGTGTCCTTGTCCTCCGCGGCCGCCGGGTCCAGCAGCGTCAGCTTGGAGTCCAGCTTGGCGTTGATCGCGGCCGTGGTCGCCGCGAGGGTCGCCGGGGTGGCCTTCGGGTCGAGGTAGGCCAGCAGCGCGCCGTTGTACTCGGGCAGCACGGATATCGTGCCGTTCTTGAGCAGGCCGTACGTCGTCTCACGACTGCCGATGTTCGGCTTGTAAGTGACCTTGACGCCCTTGGCCTTGAGCGCCTCGCCGTAGATGTCGGCGATCAGGATGCTCTCGGCGAAGTTGTTCGAGCCGACGACGACCGTGTCGCCGCCGGCCTTGCCGCCCGAGAGCGGGTCGTCGGACTTGCTGTCGGAGGACGAACCACATCCCGTGACAAGCGCAGCCGTCGCGGCGAGCGCGATGGCGGCCGCGCCGGGGTACCTAGTGCTGGACCAGCTGTTCTTCGCTTTAGAAGTCACAATTCCCGTTCCGGGTTTGGATGTTGGCACAGGCGTGCAGGCATGGCTGTGGCGTCCACGCGCGGGGCGTGAACTCCGCACTCCGCTGATCCAATCCAGCCGGTTCTCGGTCAGTCAAGAGAAGTCTGGTCACCGATTGGCCTCAATGAGTGCCCAGTTGTGAAGGCAACGTAAACGGACCGGTCACGAACACGGTCGCTTTGTAATTGATTCTTGACGTAGGGCGACGCACTTGATCGTTCAAAGAGGCGGTAGTCTCCCCGGAGTTGGCGTCGGTCACAGCGGTGTGCGGGGGCCGCTTCGATCAAAAACAGTCACACGCGCCGTTGCGCGTATCGTGACAACACCCCACGAAGGAGGCCTGGTGTCCATACGGGGCTTCGCAGACCGTTGGCCCTTCAGGCGCAAGCTCAATCTGCTCGTCGGCGTGCCGCTCGCGGTGGTCGCGGTGCTGCTGGCGTATCTCATCTCGGACGAGATCGGGCAGTCGACGGACGCGAGCGACGCGGCGCAGCTGGTGCGGGACAGCGGGCAGGTCGCCAGGCTGGTGAACCTCGTGGAGGCGGAGCACCAGCAGGCCATCCTGCTCTCCGTCCGTTTCGAGGCCACCAACGACGGCGGCACCCCCTCGCAGAGCGCCTACCGCAAGTCCCAGTCGGCCGTGGACCAGCAGGTCGAGAAGGTGCGCGACACCTTCGGCGACCGGCTGCCGGCCAGCGAGGCCCAGGCGCTGAAGGAGATCAACGGCCTGGAGACGCTGCGCGACACCGTCGAGCAGAGCTATCTGCCCGCCGACAACATCGACCCGGCGTACACCAGCGCCTCCGACGGTCTGATCGACGGGCTCGACCTCGAACACAACGCGAACCTCGCCACCACCTTCACCGGCAACCTGCTGGACTCCGTGCTGCGGGCCGATGCCGCCCACAGCTCGTTCGAGACCAGCGTGTTCTCCGCGACGACCGGTGACAGCAACGCGCTCATCGAGTTCAACAACGCGGTCGGCGCCTACGACCTCTACACGTACCAGGCCGCCAGGTTCGCCCGGTTCGCCACCGAGGACCAGGCCGACCAGCTCTCCGGCATCGAGCACACCCCGGCACAGCGGCTGATCGCCGAGGCCTACGCCGAGCTGCAGATCGACCCCAGCGGGCTGCAGGCCGAGACGCCCGGCGCCGTCCGCAAGGCCTTCGCGGATGCCATGAGCGACTACCCCTCCTACCCGCAGCAGGCCGCGGGCCGGCTGAAGATCACCGGCTCACTCATCGACCAGATCGCTGTCCGCGCCGACAGCGCGTCCTCCGCCGCCTCCTGGCGCGCCGGACTGCTGCTGAGCCTCTCGCTGCTCGGCTTCGCGCTGTGGCTCGGCTTCGTGGTGATCGTGCGCCGCTCGGTGGTCCGCCCCGTGCAGGCCCTCACCGGGGCCGCGAAGCAGGTCGCCGAGGTCGCGGGCCGTGAGCTCGCCCGCGTCGCCGACGACGACGCCGAGGACGACGGGCCGCCGCTGCTGCGGGACATGCCGGTCACCGCGAAGGACGAGATCGGCGATCTCGCCGAGGCCTTCAACCACGTGCAGACCACGGCCGCCGCGCTGCTGGCCCGCCAGGTGGTCAGCCGGCGCAACGTCGCCGAGATGTTCGGCAACGTCGGCCGCCGCGTCAGCAACCTGACGACCCGTCAACTCGCCCTGATCGACGCGGTGGAGCGCGGCGAGACCGACCCGGCACTGCTGGAGCGTCTCTACTCCATCGACCACATCGCCGTCCGCCTGCGCCGCAACGCGGACAGCCTGATGCTGCTGGCCGGCATCCGCGAGACCGTGCTGGACGGCGGACCCACCGAACTCACCAACGTCGTACGCGCCGCGCTCGGCCAGATCGAGGGCTTCCAGCGGGTGGGTCTGCGGGCCGACACCGAGGTCATGGTGGAGCCCGACATCATCGGCGACCTCACGCTGATGGTGGCCGAACTCCTGGAGAACGCGGTCTCGTTCTCGCCCGCGGGCAGCCCCGTCGAGGTGGTCGTACGGACCGACGGCGACGACGCGCTGATCGTGGTCGCCGACCACGGTCTCGGGATGAGCGCCGAGCGCATCGCCGAGGAGAACGCCCGGCTGATCCGCCGCGAGCGCCTCGACCTGGTGCCGACCAAGGTGCTGGGCCTGTTCGTGGTCGGTACGCTCGCCCGCCGCTGGGACATCGACGTCACGCTGGCCCGCACGCCGGGCGGCGGTGTGACGTCCGAGATCACCATCCCGGCGACGCTGCTGCTCCGCATGAGCGCGCTGGCCTCCACCGGTTCCTCCCACACCGGATACACGGAGTTGGGGTCGGGAGCGGGCTCAACTACCGGTACTGGAGTGGCCGTTGCGCCGTCCGCCTCCTCGAACCAGGACCACCGTCCGGAGAACCAGGACCAGCGTCCGGCGCCCTCCTGGGCCGCCTCGGACTCCGGACCGCGCCCGTCGATCACCCTGAGCAGGCCCGAGCCGAGCACACCCGAGCACATGCACGCCGATGACGACGAGCCCACTCCGCTCCCCCGCAGGGTCTCCCGGTACGAGACGGCGCCGAGAGCCGCCGCGGCGGCCCCGCCCGTCACCCACCACGCCCCGGCGGACGAGTCCGCCACCGACCCTGACGACGACGCCGGAGGCTCCCGGCCGCTGCGTCGGCGGGTCCGGGGTGCCACCCTTCGTACGGGCGCCGACGCCGCCGCCCAGCAAGCCGCGCGGCAGGCCCCCCGGCCCGCCGACGCGGACGCCGTCCGCTCGGCCCTCGAAGAGTTCGAGGCCGCCGTAGAGCAAGCGCATCGCGACAGTGACACCCTCACGGGCCTGCGCGCCCCGGACGCGAACCACCCGCACGACCCGAACCACCTCCCGAAAGGAGCGGAGCAGTGAGTACGTCGACAGGTGACACTCCCACGGGGGGCACCACGCCGGCCGATCTGCAGGCAGCCGCGGCCGATTTCAACTGGCTGCTCAACCGTTTCGCGACGGAGACCGCGGGTGTCGTCGACGCCATCGCGGTGTCCTCCGACGGCCTGCTGATCGCCGTGGCCGAACTGCGCGAGCACGCCCACTCGGAGCGGCTCGGGGCCATCGTCTCCGGCATCACCAGCCTCGCCGCCGGAGCCTCCGGCAACTACGGTCTCGGTGGCCTGAACAAGGTCATCATCGACCTGGAGGGCGGCCACGTCCTCGTCTCCGCGATCGGCAGCGGCGCCGTCCTCGGCGTCGTCACCGACAAGGAGGCCAAGCTCGGCAACATCGCCTACGAGATGACGCTGTTCGCCAACCGTGCCGGTTCCGCGCTCAACCCCCAGCTGGTGCTCCAGCTGAAGAACAGCGTCGGCGCCGCTTCGGCTCGGTGACCGGTCCCCGACCGGTCGAGAGAGGAACAGCCACTCATGCCCGACGGCCGCACTCCGAGCGGTGCCGGCGCGGACGGGGCCACACCCCCGGGTCGCGATCCGGTGCGCACGCCTTCCGCCGTACGGCCGTTCCTGGTCACCGCGGGCCGGGTGGCGGGCGCGGATGCGGCCGCCACCGGGCGGCCGATCCCGGTCGAGACCCAGGTGGTGGCCACGGCCGCCGGTCTTGAGGTGCTCGACCGGCTCTCCTTCGAGCAGCACGACATCGTCGCCGCCTGCCGGCAGCCGCAGTCCCTCGCGGAGATCGCGGCCCGGCTGCGGCTGCACCTGAACGTGGTGCGGGTCCTCGCCGAGGACCTGCGTGCCGCCGGGCAGTTGACGGTGCACGTGCCCAACTCCGACATCACCCATGACGCAACCGTCCTGCGAAGGGTCATCGATGGCCTCCGCGCCATCCCCAACTCCCGGGGAGTACTCCGTGACACCGACTGAACCGGTCGCCCGCGGTGCGGCTGCGCAGACCGCCGTACGACCGCCGCTTCCGGTGAAGATGGTCGTCGCGGGCGGCTTCGGCGTGGGCAAGACCACCACCGTGGGCGCGATCTCCGAGATCGAGCCGCTGACCACCGAGGCCGCGATCACCGAGGTCGCGGCGGGCGTGGACGACCTGTCCCACACCCCGCGCAAGACCACCACCACGGTCGCGATGGACTTCGGCTGCATCACCATCGACCCGACGCTGAAGCTGTACCTCTTCGGTACGCCCGGGCAGGACCGGTTCGGCTTCATGTGGGACGACATCGTGGAGGGCGCGGTCGGCGGTCTCGTCATCGTCGACACCCGGCGCCTCGACGACTGCTACGCCGCGGTCGACTACTTCGAGCACAAGCAGATCCCGTTCGCGGTCGCCCTCAACGCCTTCGACGGCAAGATCGAGCACTCTCTGGACGAGGTCCGCTGGGCCCTGGACGTCAACGAGCGCGTCCCGGTCCTCGCGTTCGACGCGCGCGAACGCGGCTCGGTGCGGGACGCGTTGCTGGTCGTGCTGGAGTTGGCGCTGGCGCGCACGGAGAACTGACGGCGGTGGAACGAGAGTTGGGGGGAGGGCCTGTGGCCGCTCCCCCCAACTGTGCGTTCAGCGGGGCTCAGTTGCTCCTACGAACCCCCGGCGACACCGCGAGTCGCGCGATGCCCCAGAAGAGTCCGAGCGTCACCAGTGCCATCCCGGCGACGAGGGTGGCACCGCCTACGACCTTCTCGTAGTTCCGCTGGTAGAGGCCGTCGATGATGTAGCGGCCGAGGCCGCCGAGGCTGACGTAGGCCGCGATGGTGGCGGTGGAGACGATCTGGATGGCGGCCGAGCGCAGGCCGCTGAGGATCAGCGGGAGGGCGACCGGGAGTTCCACCTGGAAGAGGACGTTCGCCTCGTTCATGCCCATGCCGCGGGCCGCGTCGACCGGGGACGGGTCGACGGAGCGCATCGCCTCGTAGGTGGTGACCAGGATCGGCGGTACGGCGAGGACGACCAGCGGGATCATCACCGGGACCAGGCCGAAGCCGATCAGCACGAACATCAGCACCAGCAGGCCGAAGCTGGGCAGGGCGCGGGCGGCGGTGGCGATGAGCGAGAGGGTGTTGCCGCCGCGTCCGGTGTGGCCCGTCAGCAGGCCGATCGGGAGGCCGATGGCGGAGGCGATGGCGAGCGCGATCAGCGAGTACCGGACGTGCTCGACGAGACGGGTGGGGATGCCGTCGTAGCCGTGCCAGTGGCTGCTGTCGCTGAAGAACAGGTTGATGTAGTGGAGTACGTTCACCGGGCTGCGTCCTCCAGTACGAGTTCGGCCGGTTCCGGCCGGTCCTCGGCGGGGCGGGCCTTGCGGGTGCCGCGCGGCATCCAGGGCGTGAGGAGCAGGCGTACGCCGACCAGGACGGCGTCCACGACGATGGCGAGGACGGCCGTGGTGATCACGGAGAGCCAGATCAGCCGCGGCTGGTGGTAGATCTGACCGTCGTTGAGCAGGTTGCCCAGCGCGCCCTGGTTGCCGATCAGCATGCCGACGCTGACCAGGGAGATGCTGGACACGGTCGCCACCCGCAGGCCGGCGATGATCGCGGGCACGGCGATCGGCAACTGCACCTGGAGATACCGGCGTACGGGTCCGAGGCCCATCGCGGTGGCCGCGTCCAGGGTCTCCTGGGGCACCGAGCGGACGCCGTCCACGATCGCCGGGACGAACACCACGAGGCTGTAGACGCCGAGCGGGATCATCACGGTGGTCTCGGTCTGGCCGGTGTAGTCGATGAGGACGACGAAGAACGCCAGCGAGGGAATCGCGTAGAGCACCGTCGTCACCCAGAGCACCGGCGGGTACAACCAGCGCAGCCGCACGCACAGTTGGGCGATGGGCAGCGCCACCACCAGGCCGACGAGGACCGGGATGACGGCCTCGCGCAGGTGCAGGCCGATCAGACCGAGGTAGCTGTTCTGGAGGTCGCTGGGGATGCGGAACCAGTCGTTCATCCGGCGACCTTCGCGCCGCTGCGACCCGCCGCGTGGGCGCTGCGGATCGCCTCGCCCACAGCCCCCTGCGACACCACACCGACCACGCGCCCGGTCCCGTCCACCCCGACCGCCCACCCGGTCGGCGACAGCACCGCCCCGTCCAGCGCGGCCCGCAGCGAGTCCTTGCCGGCCTCGAACGGGCGGCCGTGGGCAAGGAGTTGGGCCGGATCGATCTGCCCCGCGGTGAGTGCGCCCGGCTCGCTCCAGCCCAGCGGCTTGCCGTCCAGGTCAGTGACGAGGAGGTATGGCACGTCGGGGGTGGTGCGTTCGGCGATCTGCTCGGCGGTGGAGTCGACGGCGATGATCGGGGAGGTCTTGAGGTCGAGACCGGCCGAGGAGAAGAAGGAGAGGCGGCGGATGCCCCGGTCGGTGCCGAGGAAGTCCTCGACGAAGGCGTCCGCGGGGTCGGAGAGCAGCTCGGCGGGCGGGGCGAACTGGGCCAGCTTGCCGCCGGTGCGCAGGACCGCGACCATCGTGCCGAGCTTGATCGCCTCGTCGATGTCGTGGGTGACGAAGACGATCGTCTTGCCCAACTCCTCCTGGAGGCGCAGGAGTTCATCCTGGAGACCCTTGCGGACGACGGGGTCGACGGCCGAGAACGGCTCGTCCATCAGCAGCACCGGCGGGTCGGCGGCGAGGGCGCGGGCGACGCCGACGCGCTGCTGCTGGCCGCCGGAGAGCTGGTAGGGGTACCGCTTGGCGAGGGCGGCGTCGAGGCCCACCCGTGCCATGAGTTCGGTGGCCCGCGCCCTGGCCTTCTCCTTGCCCCAGCCGAGCATGCGGGGCACGGTCGCGATGTTGTCGACGATCGTGCGGTGCTGGAAGAGCCCGGCGTTCTGGATGACGTAACCCATCGACCGGCGCAGCGTGTTGACCGGCTGCTTGGTGATGTCCGCGCCGTCCAGGGAGATCGTGCCCTCGCTGGGGTCGATCATCCGGTTGATCATGCGCAGGGTGGTCGTCTTGCCGCAGCCGGAGGGGCCGACGAGGACGGTGATCGAGCGGTCCGGTATGTCCAAGGACAGTTGGTCGACCGCCACCGTGCCGTCCGGGTACCGCTTGGTGACTGAATCTATCCGTATCAAAACGCCGAATACCCTTCGGGTTTGGCAGAAACTGCCCGTTCTCGGCCACGGTCGCAGGCCACTGGGGGCAGAGTCTAGACCGCGAGTGTTGCGGGAACTTGGCGGGATCCGACTCGGTGTGACCGGTCGTGATCGGTCGGCGGCGGCCGGAAAGCGCTGTTGACCGGTCGGTAGCCGCGTACTGTCATGGACGGTGACCTGACTGTCCCGGACCCTTCTCGATCCTGCTCGATCCTTCTTGACCGCATGAAGCACGCATAACGCACGCATCCGACCGTCCGATGACGAGGAGCGCGACGTGACGAACGGCGGTACGTCCCCCTCCGACGCCGCCGTGCTCGCCCGGGGACGCAAACTCCTTGCCCTCGCCGGGGACGCGCGGATCCGCGACTCGACCGAGGAGGCGCGGACGTTGGCCCTGCGGGCGGCGGCCGATCTAGAGCGGGGCGTGCGGCTCACCGGCGGCGCGGGCACCACCTCCGCCGTACGCTGCCGGGCCCTGCTGGACCTGGCCGAAGCGCGGGCGGTCGCGGCCGCGGACAGCGGGGCGACCGGGGTGCTGGAGGCGCTGCACGAGGCGGTGGCGGACGTCCGGGACGTGAGCCCGGAGTTACGGGCGCTGGCCCTGCGCAGGCTCGCCGAGGCGCACAGTGCCCGCTATCGCTACACCGCCGACCCGGCCGAACTCGACGCCGCCGACCGGGTGTTCGCCCAGGCGCAGGATCTGGTGCAGCGCGACGACCCGGTCCGGGCGGAGCTGCTGGCGGGCCGCGGCGAGGTACTGCTGGCCCGGGTCGAGAACGGCGGCGGACTGGCGGTGGCCGCCGAGGCGGTACGGGAACTGCGCGCGGCGCTGGCCCTGACCGCGGGCGGCGAACCCCGGCTTGCGGAACGGCAGTTGCTGTTCGGCAGGGCGCTGCGCCGGCACCACACGGCGGGCGGGGCGGCGACCGACCTGCACGAGGCCGAGTGGATCCTGGCCCGCGCGGCCCGCGGCGCACGGACCGACCGTACGGCCGCACTGGCCTGGCTGGAACGCGGCGAGGTGCTGCTGACGCTGGCCGGTTCGACCGGGGCACCGGAGTGGCTGGACCTGGCGGCCGAGTCGTACCACCACGGCGTACGCAGCGCGCTCCGGGCCGCCGAACCGCTGCTCGCCGCACAGGCGCACCACCAGCGCGGCGCGGTGCTGGAACGGACGGCCGGTCCGGCGCGGGCGCTCAAGTCGTACCAGGCCGCCTGGGAGTTGTGGCAGCGCGCCGGGGCGGCGCAGGGACCGCAGGCACAGTCCACGTTCGAGCGCATGACCGCGCTCGGGACGACGACGTAGAGGAGTGCAGGGTGGCGGACTTGGCGCGCTACGACGTGGAGGAGTACGGGGTGCCCGAGTACGGGGTGGTGGAGCTGACGCGCCGTGACGTGGAGGAGCCCGGGGTGGCAGCCCCGGCCGCCGTGCGGTACGAGCCGGGCGGACCCGAGGGGCACGCGGACGGTGACCGCGGGCCGCTGCCCGACTACACCGGCGTCGACCTGACCGCGCTGCGGGCGCAGGTCGACCACCCCGTGCTGGGCGCCGTGCTCGCCACCCTGCTGGCCCGGTCCTGCAGTGCCGACGGGGGTCTCGTCGCGTATCACGAGGACTCCCCCGGGGCAGAACGATAGGGGCGGCAGAGCGCCGGCCGACGGGAGGCGATGCTGTGCACAGGGCACCGGAGCACACCTTACGGACGGCCAGGGACCGGGAACTCGCGCCGTGGCCGCATGCCGTGCTCGACGTGGCGGCCCTGCGGCGCGCGGGACAACGGGCCTTCCCCTTCCGGCAGTTCGTGCTCAAAGTGCATGGGCGGTGCAATCTCGACTGCACCTACTGCGTCATCTACCAGGGCCAGGACGCCAGTTGGCGCGACCGGCCGGCCCGGGTGAGTCCGGACGTGATGCGGCAGACCGCCCGCCGGATCGCCGAACACGCCTCCGCACACGGGCTGTCCGAGGTGCGCATCGATCTGCACGGTGGGGAACCTCTGCTGTCCGGGCCCGATGCCGCGCTCGCCTACACGGCCGCCGTGCGCGCCGCGTTACCCTCGCGCACCGCGCTGCGGACCACCGTGCAGACCAACGGCACGCTGGTCACCGAGCGGACCCTGGACCGGCTAGCCGACGCGAACATCCGGGTCGGGCTGAGCCTGGACGGGGGCACCGCCGTACTGAACCGGCGCCGGGTGGACCACGCGGGTCGCTCCTCCTGGCCGGCCGCCGCCCGGGCCGCGCGTCTGCTGGCCGACCGGCCCGAGCTGTACGCGGGCATCCTGTGCGCCATCGACATCACCAGCGATCCCAAGGACGTGTACTCCTCGCTGGCCGCGCTGCGCCCGCCGCGTCTCGACCTGCTGCTGCCGCACGCCAACTGGTCCAGTCCCCCGCCCGGTCTGGCCGCCCGTCCGCCCCGCGACGCGCGCGCCCAACGGGGCGTCCCCACGCCGTACGGCGACTGGCTGGCCACCGCCTTCGACCTCTGGTGGGACGGTCCGCCGGACGGGACGCAGCCGCGGGTGCGGCTGTTCACCGAGATCGTGGCGTTGCTGCTCGGCGTCCCCAGCGCCACCGAGTCCGTGGGGCTGTCGCCGACCTGCGCGGTGGTCGTGCACACGGACGGCGCCGTCGAGCAGATCGACTCCCTCAATCTCGCCTACGACCGCGCCACCGCCACCGGGTTCGACGTCTTCGGCGACAGCTTCGACGAGGCGCTCGACCATCCCGGGATCGTGGCCCGTCAACTCGGCGTCGAGGGGCTCTCGGACGAGTGCCGGGCGTGTCCGGTCGGGCGAGTGTGCGGCGGCGGCAACTACGGGCACCGGTACTCCGCCGGGACGGGCTTCCTGCACCCTTCCGTCTACTGCGCGGATCTGGAACAACTGGTCCGGCACGCGGCCCGACGGCTGAGTGCCGTAATGCCCGAGGACCGACCGCGTATCGACTAGGGTGCACGCGAAATCACGCGAGACGGTTTAAACGTAGTCATTGAGTCCATTTCGGTGTAAGGGGAGACGGTCGGATGACCGACAGGTCCAAGGGCGCCGAGTCCCACGAGCACTTCACCATCAGCTACGCGGGATTCAACCGGCCGTGGGCCACCTGGATCGCCCACCAGCTGGAGCAGTTGGGGCACGAGACGACCCTGCTGCGGTGGGACCCGCCGAGGCAGATGTCGCTCGCCGACGCGCTGCGCAATCTGCTCCAGGCGCCGGGCCGGGTGCTGCTGGTCCTCGACGACTGGTACTTCTCGCTGGGCCCGCGCACCGACGCCGAGTGGACGCAGGCGCTGCACGAGGTGGTGCCGCCGCACGTCGACCGGTTCTCGGCGGTCAGTGTGGCCACCCGGGCACTGCCCGCCACCGCCGCCCCGCTGCGCCCGGTCGATCTCCGCGACCTCGATTCACGCGAGGCCCGGCGCCGTATCCTGCGCCGCCTGGACCTGGACGCGGCCACCGCGACCGGCCCGGTGAGCGGCACCGCGCCGCGCTTCCCGAACGACCCCCCTGCCGTGTGGAACGTACCGCGCCGCAATGTCCGCTTCACCGGCCGCGACGCCATCCTGGAGAAGCTGCACGCCCGCTTCGAGGAGGGCGGACGCGGCGGTGCCCGGGTCGCGCTGCGCGGTATCTCGGGCGTCGGCAAGAGCCAGATCGCCATCGAGTACGCGCACCGCTTCGGCAACGACTACGACATCGTGTGGTGGGTGGGCGCGCGGTTCCGGGCGCCGGCGCGTGAGCAGTTCGCGCAGCTGGCGCCGCGCCTCGAACTGCCGGTCGGGCAGGAGCTGGGCGAGCGGATCCGCGCGGTGCACGAGGCGCTGCGCACCGGCCGGCCGTTCCGCCGCTGGCTGCTCGTGCTGGACAGCGCCGACGACATGGAGCAGATCGAGGACCTCCTCCCGGAGGGCAACGGCCATGTCCTGATCACCACCCTCACCCAGGACTGGGCCGCCTCGGGCAGCGTCACGGAGATCGAGGTGCAGCCCTTCCGCCGCCCCGAGAGCGTGGCCTACGCCCGCCGCCGCGCCCAGCGGCTCACCGAGGCCGAGGCCGACGATCTCGCCGACGCCGTACAGGACCTGCCGCTGCTGCTGGCGCAGACGGCGGCCTGGCTGGACGCCAACGTCATGCCGGCCAAGGACTATGTGGCGATGATCCGGCGCGGCGAGGCCAGCCAGATCGGTATCCGGATCTCCTCGGACTACCCGATGGGCTTCCAGACCAGTTGGTCGATAACTCTGAACACGCTGCAGGAGAACAACCCCGAAGCGGTGGAGCTGCTGCACCTGTTCGCGCTGTTCTCGCCGGACGCCATCCCGGTCCGGCTGATGCAGGCCGCCCACCCGTCCGACCTGCCGGCGCATCTGGCCGCGCTCGCCGGCGACCCGATCCGCTGGCACACGGCGCTGCGCAGGCTCTCCGAGTCGACCGCGGTCCGGCTGGACTACGTCGAGTCCTCGGAGGCCGAGCCGGCCGTGGACCGCGTGTCCATGCACCGCCTCTACCACAGCTTCCTGCTCAGCACCCTGACCGAGGACCGCCGCGAGGCGCTGTCCACGATCGCCTGCACGCTGCTCGCGGGCGCCGACCCGCGCCGGCCCAACGACACCCGTGAGTGGACGCGGTACGCGGAGCTGATCCCGCACCTGGAGACCGCGGGCGCGCTGGACAGCCGTGAGCCCGTGGTCCGGCAGCTCGTCCTGAACTGCATCGACTACATGCGGGTGCGGGGCGAGAACCGGGCCGCCCTGCGCCTGTGCGAGCAGACCGTCGCCCGCTGGCGCACCCGGCTCCAGCCCGACGAGCGGGACATGCTCGTCCTGACCCACGACCACGCCAACATGCTGCGCCGCAGCGGCCGTTACCGCGAGGCGGAGGCCGTCGGCCGGGCCGTCCTGGACCAGCTCACGGAGACCCGCGCCGACGACGACCCCGATCTGCTGCGCGCCAAGAACGGCCTGGCCGGGACACTCGTGTCGCTGGGCCGCTACGACGAGGCCCACCAGATGTTCGAGGAGTGCGTCCACGCGTACTCCGACACCCTGGGCGCCGAGGCCCCGCGCACCCTCCAGGACCGCGGCAACCTCGCCGTCGTCACCAGCCTCCTGGGCCGGTACGAGGAGTCGCTGCTGCTGCACCGCGACATCCTGCTGATCCGGGAGCGGCTGCTCAACCCGCGCCACCATCTCACCCTGCGCTCCGGCATGTTCTACGCCTGGATGCTCAGGCTGCTGGGCCGGTACGCCGAGGCCACCTCGCGGCAGGAGCTCAACGTCCGCGCCCACCGGCAGGCGATGGACCGGTTCACCCCGCAGACCCTGTTCGCCGAGCACAATCTCGCGCTGTGCATGCGGCGCACCGGTGATCTGCTGGGCGCCGAGTCGCTGATGCGCAGCGTGGTGGAACGCTTCGTGCAGCGGCAGGGGCCGCGTCATCCCGACGCGCTCCTGGTGCAGGCCGACTTCGCGACCTTCAACCGCGAGCACGGCAATCTGGAACAGGCCCGGGAGATGGCCACCACGGTGGCCGAGGACTACGCCCGCCTGGTCGGCCCCGAACACCCTTACGCCGTGGGCACGTTGGGCAATGTCGGGCTCGCGCTGTGGGAGTACGGCGAGCGCGACGAGGCGCTGCGGATCGCCGAGCAGGCGCTGACGCGGATGCGTGCGGCGGTCGGCTCCACGCATCCGTGGGCGCTGGGCGCCGCGTTGAACGCGAGCGGTGCGCGGAGCCTGGCCGGTGACGAGGAAGGGGCGGCGCAACTCAGCCGTGTCGTCCTGGAGTCGGCGCGCGCCACCCTCGGCGAGACCCACCCACTCACCCTGTCCTGCAAGGCCGCCCTCGCCGGTGACCAGCGTGCGCTGCGCCGCGGCCAGGAGGCCACGAAGCTGGAGAACGAGGCGCTCCAGCAGCTCTCCGACACCCTCGGGCCACAGCATCCGCACACCCTGTCCGTGCGCCGCAGGGAACGTCCGTACTGGGATTTCGAGCCCCTGACGACGTGACTCCCGCGGACCCACCCGCAACGGGAGTCACCGGGGTCCCAGGGCCGCTAGCATGGCCGAGTTCCGTAGCCCAAGGGGGACTTCGGCCTTCCTGAGAGGTAGATCGTGCGGGGAAGAGAAGGGGACGGCCCCTCCAGGCTGGGAGAGCGGGGGCCGGGCGGCGTGTTGCCCGACTTCGCGGATCTGGATCTGAGGACCCTGTCCCGTCAGTCATCGCATCCGGTGCTCGCCGCGGTGGCCAGCGGCCTGTTGCCCCGGATGCTGCGCGGCGAACCCGCGATGGCCTTCTACGAGGACGGCCCCTACCAACTGTGACCGCCCTGTGGCCCCTTGAGAAACTCGACGTCGCGGCCTTACGGCGGTCCGGGTTGCGGGCCGTGCCCTTCCGGCAGTTCGTCCTCAAGGTCAACGGCCGCTGCAACCTCGCCTGTAGCTACTGCTACGTCTACGAGGGCGCCGACAGCAGCTGGCGGGACCGCCCCAACCGGGTCTCCCCCGCCGTCGTGCAACGCACCGCGACGCGGATCGCCGAGCACGCGGCGACCCATCAACTCACCTCCCTGCAGATCAACTTGCACGGCGGCGAGCCCCTGCTGGCCGGGGTGTCGAACCTCGTCGCCCAGGTCAACGCCGTGCGCGAGGCGGTCCGCGACCGCTGTGGCCGAAGCTGCACTGTTGACGCCTCCGTGCAGACCAACGGCACGCTCCTCACCGAGCACGCGGTGGCCGAACTCGCCGACGCGGGCGTCCGGATCGGGGTGAGCCTGGACGGCGGCACCCCCTGGCTCAACCGGCACCGGCTCGACCACGCGGGCCGCTCCTCGTGGGCGAGGACCGAGGCCGGGCTCCAGGTGCTGCGCGGCCGCCCGGAGGCGTACGCCGGGATCCTCAGCGTGATCGACCCGGACTCCGATCCCGCCGAGGTCTACACGTCGTTGACGGCGTTCGAGCCCCCTTCGATGGATCTGCTGCTGCCGCACGCCAACCACGCGTTCCCGCCCGCCGCGAAGGGCCCGCACCCCTACGGCGACTGGCTCGTCCGGCTCTTCGACCTGTGGTTCGACGCGGGTGAACGGGCCGTGCCCGTCCGGCTGTTCCACGAGATCATCGCCCTGCTGCTCGGCGTGCCCTGCCGTGCCGAGGCGGTCGGCAACGCGCCCGTGGTCGCCGTCGTCGTCGACACCGACGGCACCATCGAGCAGGTCGACTCGCTGAAGACCGCGTATGCCGGTGCGCCCGCGACGGGCTGCGACGTCTTCGGCCACTCCTTCGACGACGTCCTGGACCATCCGGGCGTGGTGGCACGGCAGTTGGGCACCGACGCCCTCTCCCCCACCTGTCTCACCTGTCCGCTCGCGGAGGTGTGCGGGGGCGGCAACTACGCGCACCGCTACCGTCCGGTCGAGGGATTCCTCAACCCGTCCGTGTACTGCGCCGACCTGCACCTCCTCATCCCGCACATCGCCCGCCGGGTGCGCAGCGCCGCCGACGCCGACTTCCCGCGCGGACCGATCAACGCCCTTTGACCACAAGGCTGTTGATGGCACGCCAGAATTGGGGAAGGTAAGGGGAGTATTCCGGCTCTCCAACGGGGGAAGTGCGCATGGCGATCGTGACAAGGGCGGCCGCGGACGGCCAGGACCACCAGGTGCCGATCTACGTGGAGGTCGACACCCCGCTCGCGCCGGGCGGCCTCGACGGCCTCTACGACGGGATCGACACCCGGGAGAACGCCGCGGAGCGCGTGCTGGCGGTGGCCCGGGACGTCTACGGCGACGGTCTGGAACTGGCCCGGCACTGCGCCCGGCAGGCGGCCGGCCGGCTCCACGACCTCGGTGACGGGCTGACCCCCGACGAGGTGGAACTGCAGCTGTCCATCAAGCTCGACGCCGAACTCGGCGCGTTCCTGGTGAAGTCGGGGGCCGAGGCGCAGCTCCAGGTGACCTTCCGCTGGACACCGGGCAGCACGTCGTGACCGGTGCGGTCGACGGCTCGGACGTGCACATCCTGCCGTACAGCCATGTGGTCGGGCAGGCCGAGCTGAAGCTCGCGCTCGAACTCAACTACATCGCGCCGCGGATCGGCGGTGTCCTCATCAGCGGGCAGCGCGGCACCGCCAAGTCGACGGTGGTGCGGGCCTTCTCGCTGCTGACCGGGGGCGAGCTGCCGGTCACCCTGCCGATCAACGCGACCGACGACCGGGTGCTGGGGGGCTGGGAGCTGGACGCGCTGATGCGGGGCGAGGCGCGGACCCAGCCGGGGCTGCTGGAGGAGGCCGGTGAGAAGGGGATGCTGTACATCGACGAGGTCAACCTGCTGGACGACCACATCGTCAACATCATCCTGGACGTCGTCTCCACCGGTGTGCTGTCCGTGCAGCGCGAGGCCATCGACACGGTACGGAACATCGCGTTCGGTCTGGTCGGCACGATGAACCCCGAAGAGGGCGGTCTGCGGCCGCAGTTGCTCGACCGGTTCGGTCTGATGGTCGCCGTGTCCGAGCTGGACCAGGAGCAGCGCCGGGCCATGGTGCTGGCCGTGCTCCGCTTCGACGACGCGGCCGGTACGGACTCCCCCTGGCTGGCCGAAGGCCTCGACCGGGACCGGGAGTTGCGCGAGCGGCTCGACCGGGCCCGGGACGGTGTGCAGGACGTACGGCTCAGCGAGGACATCGCGAAGCTGTGCGCCGACGTCGCCACCCGGCTGCGGGCGGTGGGCCATCGCGGCGAGGTCGTCACCGCGTGGGCGGCCCGCGCGCTGGCCGCCTTCGAGGAGGCGGACGCCGTGACCGCCGACCATGTGCGCCGGGTGGTCCCGCTGTCCCTGCGGCACCGGCGGCCGGAGGCGGCGCACGGCGGTCCGGTCGAGTGGACGGCGGAGGAGTCGGAGCTGCTCGACGGGCTGCTGGGATGAGCGCGCCCGCCGACGCCCGCCCGGTCGGACCCCGGCAGCGCCTGTTACAGGTCCTGGCCTGCTCCGCGCTGGGCCCGGGCCTCGACGGGGTGCTCCTGTTCGACCTGGAGCCGGAGATGGTCGCCCCGGTGACGGACGCGTTCGCCGGCCTGCTCCAGCTCCGCGAGCAGCGTCCCGTACGGCGGACGACGCTCGGCTCGGTCACCGGTGACGACGAACTGTGGCTGCGGCCGACGCTGCGCCACGACGGCAACGGCGTCAACTTCTCTCTGGCACCGGGCCCGTTGGTGGACAGCGCCCCCGACTCCGCGATGGTCGTCGTGGTCCCCGACCTGGTCCGCCTCAGCCTCCCGGGCATGCGAGCGGCCGTACAGCTCCTTGGCGCGGACGTGGCCGCGGTCGAGCGGTCCGGCTTCCGGGCCCGCTGGCGCCCGCGCGCCCGCTGGCTGGCCGCCTGCCAGGAGGCGGAGATCGGCCGCCTCTCCCCCCACCTCCTGGACCGCTTCCCGATCCGCCTCAACGCGGCCGGTCTACGGCGGACCAGCAGCGGCCCCGACCGGGTGCTCGACGCCCTCGACGGACGTGAACCCGAGCCGGGTCTCGGCGAGTTGCCGCCGTCCTGGCGCAGCGCGCTCGCGGCCCGGACGCGTCCGGCGTGCACGTTGACCGAGGAGGCGGCGGCGCACGCGGTGGGGCTGTTCCGCGGGGACACCAGCGGTCGGCGGGCGATCGGGCTGGCCCGCCTGGCGCGGGTGCTGGCCGTGGTGAACGGCGCCGAGACCTGCGGCCCCGACCGGGTCGACGAGGCCGCCCGGCTGCTGGGCGTGGCCGCGCCCCTGACTTCCCCGACGGGCAACGGCCGCTCCGCCAACGGCACTTCTCTCGCCACCGGCGACGACACCGACGGCCGGCCTCCGCCACCCGAGCAGCCGAAGGCGGAGCCGCTCCCCGAGGACACCGCGTCGACCGGTCAGCCGGGCGGTGCGATGGCGCTCCCCGCCGGGCCGGCCGAGGCCCTGGACACCTTCACGGCCGACACGGGAGAGGGGCCGGGCTCGCCGTTCCCGGAGGACGACGCACGGTTCCTGCGGGAGTTCGCGCCCCTGCGCATCCCCTGGCAACGGCGTCCGGAGCCGAGTTCCGCACGGGGTCCGGTGATAGGTGTCAGGTCCGCCACGACCCTGCGCGACCTGGCCGTCGTAGCGACCGTCGTCGAGGCGGCCAAGCACCAGAACCTGCCCGGCCGACGTGCGCTGCGCGCGAACGGGGACGGCCAACTGGTCGTCCTGCCGGGCGACTTCCGCAGCTACGCCCGCCTGCCGGTGGCCGAACGCATGCTGGTACTGCTCCTCGACCACACCTGCCGACGCGGCTGGGACTGGCAACCGGCGCTCGCCCCCTACCTCCAGTGGGCCTACACGGGACGGGCCTCGGTCTGTCTGGTGGAGGTGGGCAGCAAGGACGCGGCCCACGAGTTGCGGGCCGACCACTTCATCGCCCGCAGCGTCCTGGACCCGAGGGTCGGCGGCGCCCTGCACCGCCGCCCCGGCCGCAGCAGCCCCCTGGCCCACGGCCTGACCCTCACCGACCAGCTGCTGCGCCGCGCCTTCCAGCAACGCTCCAACCTGGTCGAGGCATGGCTCGTGGTCGTCTCCGACGGCCGCGGCAACGTCCCGCTGGACGCCAGCGCGGGCGGCCGCCTCCTGGGCCCGGTCCGCCGCACAGGCATCGACGACGCGATCACGGCCGCCGCCCGCATCGGCGCGATGGGCCGCATGCGGCTGCACTCCGTGGTGATCGACGCGGCCCGCCAACCGCACCCCGACCTGCCCTTCCTCCTGGCGGACGCACTGGGCGGCGTAACGGTCGCGGGCCGCACGACGCGGGGAGTGACCAGTGCCCGCTGACCTCCCCGGCCCCCGCCCCCTCGGCGGAGCCGTCCCCCTGGGACCAGGAACCCCGGCCCGCCGCCCCGCCCCAGAGCCCCTCACCGCCCCGCGAACAGCCGGCATCCCCGAACACGTGGTAGAGCCCTACGAACCCGTGCCGCTGGCCGCGACCCCCGTAGACCCGAACGCCCAACTCCCCGTCGGCTTCGCCAAGTTGGCGGTGAACAGGGCCTACGACGAACGAGGGCAAGAGGTGTTCTGGCTGACAGGCCACAGCGGTGACCTGGAGCTGTCCCTCGACTCGGAGGACACCCGCCTGCGCCCGAGCGGACTGGCGCTCAGCAATCTCCGTCCCGACGGTTTCCCGCCCACCGAGATCTTCCGGGCGGTAGCCGAATGGTCCGGCCACCAAGAAGACGTCGTGCGCTGGATCAACGATCTGCGCGCCCGCTTCGGCACCGAACTGCACCTCGTCATCTGGGACGACACCGACTACGACATCCCGTGGGAGATGCTGCGCCTCACCGGCGGCCCCGACGGCGTCGCCGACGGGATCCTGGGCGCGCTGGTGACCGTGGTGCGCTGGACCACCATCCGCGAGGCGGGCCGCACCCCGTTCAGGGAACCGGCGGTCTGCTCGGGCCATGTGCTGGGCTACTACGCGGAGGAGATGCGCCGCGACGCCACGGTGTTCGAGAACTTCGAGCACCGCGGTCACTTCGGCACCACCCGCACCTTCCTCACCGAACTCGCCCGCCCGGGCCTCGGCGCCGGCCTCGTCTACATGGGCTGTCACGCCACGCACGGCCCGAACCTCTTCAAGCTCAAGCTGGGCACGGTCACCTGGAACGAACTCAACCGCCTGGACATGTCCGCGCTGGACGGCCGCAGCACCCTGGTGTGCCTGAACGCGTGCCATTCCGCACGGTTCGTGAACAACCAGCTGCTCGGCGAGAACGCCCTGCGCGGCTTCGCCGAGCTCTTCCTCCGCAAGGGAGCGGGCGGCTGCATCGCCACCTCCGGCAAGGTCGGCGACGACGTGGCGCACACCCTGATCCGCGAACTGGTCGGACGGCTCTGCGCCGACCCCGGACTCCCCGTGGCACGCGCCCTGCGCGACTTCCGGGCCGCGGCCGTGGCCCGGCTGCCCGATCCGCTGCCGTTCGTCCACGGCGACGACGACGCGTTCGACGCCGAGGGGCAGCGGGAGATTCTGCCGATCCTCTACAGCTTCATGTTCCTCTACTTCGGACACCCCTTGACCACGCTCCGGCTCAGCGTCCGGGCGCAGGAGGCGAGGACATGAGCGGCGATCCCGCTGCGTTGATGATCGAACCCCTCGTGGGCTGGCCCCGCAGGGCCCAGGCGGGGCAGAGCTATCTCGTCACCGTCGACCTCAACGGCCCGGCGGCGCCCGAGGACTGGCCGTACGAGGAGGAGGAGTTCGACTTCGGCGTCTCCCTGGACGGCTCCCGCCGCTTCGTGTGCGAGGCCGTGAACGAACCCAGCGTCGTCCTGCACCGTTTCGGCGGCACCTACGGCCCGGCCCGCTTCGTGATCAAGGCGGGCCTGGCGCCGGGACCGGGCACGATCTGGCTGACCATCAGCAACCGCTGGGGTGTTCCGGTCCGTACCGTCGAGCTGCCCAGCGAGATCGTCGCGGACGCCGTCGTGGGACAGGGGCATGTCGTCGTGCCCGCGCTGAACGGCAGGGCCGCCACGCTGCCGGCCGAGCACACCGTCCCCGGGCAGCGCGTCGGACGGCGTCCGGTGTCCGGTGTCTGGTCGCCGCACCACATCACGGTCAGCTACGCCGGCACCGACCGCGCGTGGGCCGTGTGGACGGCGCGGCAGCTGGAGCGGCACGGCTGCCAGACGTTCCTGCTGCGCTGGGACCCGCCGCCCGGGGTGCCGCTGGCCCGGCTGCTGGCCGATCTCCTCGGCGCCCCCGGCCGGGTGCTGCTGCTGCTCGACGAGGAGTATCTGCGGCTCGGGCAGCGCACGGAACTGGAATGGGGCGAGGCGCTGGGCTCGGTGGTCGCCGCGGACCCCGACCGGTTCGCCGCCGTGGACCTCTCCGCGCGCACCCTGCCCGCCGCGACCGCCGTACTGGGTCCGGTCAGTCTGCGGGAGCTGGACCCGGCCGAGGCGCTGCGCAGGCTGCTGGCCACCCTCGATCTGCAGGACGCCCGGCCGGAACCCGAGGACGAGTCCGTCGCGCCCCGCTTCCCGGACGCGCCGCCCGCGGTGTGGAACGTGCCGCGCCGCAACTTCCGCTTCACCGGCCGCGACACGGTCCTGGAGGAACTCCGCGCCCTCTTCGAGAACGGCCCGCCCACGGGTGCCCGGGTGGCCCTGCGCGGCATCTCGGGCGTCGGCAAGAGCCAGATCGCCATCGAGTACGCCCACCGGTTCGCCAACGAGTACGACGTGGTCTGGTGGATCAGCGCGAGCTTCCGGGCCACGGCCCGCCAGCAGTTCGCCGACCTCGCCGAACCGCTCGGCCTCGCCGACAGCAGCGCCCTGCCCGAGCGGGTCCGCGCGGTCCGCGAGGCCCTGCGCACCGGCCGCCCGCACCGCCGCTGGCTCCTCGTCCTCGACAGCGCCGACGACCTGGAACAGGTCTACGACCTGCTCCCCGAGGCCGGCGGCCATGTCGCGGTGACGACCGTGACGCAGGGCTGGACGGCGTCCGGCGGGGTCGCGGAGGTCCAGGTGGAGCGCTTCACCCGGGCGGAGAGCATCAGCTACGCCCGCCGGCACGTGGAGCGGCTCACCGAGGAAGAGGCCGACCAACTCGCCGACGCCGTCGAGGACTTCCCGCTGCTGCTGGCCCAGACGGCGGCCTGGCTGGACGCCAACCGGATGTCGGCGGCCGAGTACATCGGGCTGCTGCGCCGGGGCGATGCTGACGAGATCGGCATCCAGACCCTGCCGGACTACCCGATCGGCTTCCAGACCAGCTGGGCCCTCACCCTCGACTCCCTGGAACAGGACAGCCCCGAGGCGACCGAACTCCTGCGCCTGTTCGCCATGTTCTCCCCCGGCTCGATCCCGGTACGCCAGCTCCAGCGGGCCCGTCCCGGCGATCTCCCCACGCTGCTGGCCGAGTTGGCCGTCGACCCGGCCCGCTGGCTCGGCGCGCTGCGTCGCCTCTCGGAGTCGACCGCCGTACGGATGGACTACGTTCAGCCCTCGGACAGCGTCGGCTATGTCGACAGCGTGGAGATGCACCGCCTCTACCACCGCTTCCTGCGCCGCACCCTCACCCCCGGCGAACGCGACGAACTCTCGGCGGTCGCCTGCCGGGTGCTGGTCTCCGCCGACCCCCGGTCGCCGTCCGAGGTCGCCAACTGGCCTGTGTACGCGGAGCTGTTGCCCCATCTGCACCCGTCCGGCGCCCTGGAGAGTTCCGAGGACGCGGTGCGCGACCTGGTGCTCAACTGCATCGAGTACCTGCGGCTGCGCGACGAGGAGAGCACCGGACTCACCCTGTGCGAACAGGTCCTGGCCCGCTGGCGGATCAGGCTCGCCCCGACGCACCCGTCGATGCTGGTCCTCGTCCACCAGCACGCCAACATGCTGCGCCGCTGCGGCCGTTACCGCGAGGCGGAGGCCGTGGGCAGGTCCGTCGTCGAGCAGCTCGCCGAGGAACGCCCCTCCGACGACCTCGACCTCCTGCGGGCCGAGGCGGGCCTCGGCGGCTCCCTGATGGCCCTCGGCCTCTTCAAGGAGGCCCACCAGCTCTTCGAGGAGGTCTGGCGGGCCTACGACGTCCTCGACGGACCGGAGGCCCCCCGCACCCAGGCCTGCCTCAACAACCTCGGCGTCGCCCTCGGCCTCCTCGGCCGCTATCAGGAAGCGGCCGACGTGCACGCCCAACTCCTGCTCCTACGGCGGGAGTCGCTCGGTTCGGACCATCCGTCCACCCTGCTCAGCGGCCTCACCTACGCCCGCTCGCTGCGCCTCCTGGGCCGCCACCAGGACGCCACCGCGCTCCAGGAGACCAACTCCCTCCTGCACCGCCAGACCATGGGCGACCACCACCCCCAGACCCTGGCAGCCCAGCACAACCAGGCGCTGTGCCTGCGTCGTTCGGGCGACGTACCGGCCGCCGCCGATCTGCTGCGCGGCCTGGTCGAGCGGTGCCGGAACCTCCAGGGCGTCCGGCATCCGATGACCCTGATGGTCCAGGCCGACCACGCCTCCTTCCTGCGCTCGCACGGCGACCCCACCGAGTCCGCCGAGCTGACGGACGCGGTGGCCGACGGCTACCGGCATCTCCTCGGCGACGATCACCCGTACACCGTGGGCGTCCTCGGCAACCGCGGCCTGCTGCTGTGGCTCGCCGGCGACCGGGCCGCCGGGGCCCGGCTGATCGAGCAGGCGCTGCGGGGCATGACGAACGCCGTGGGCGCCGACCATCCGTGGACCCTGGGCTGCGCCCTGAACGCGGCGGCGGTCCGCCGGCTGTCGGGCCGGCCCGAGGAGGCGGCCGAACTGCGCCGGGAGACCCTGCTACGGGCCCGCGCCGCCGTCGGCCCCGACCACCCGCTCGTACGGGCCTGCGAGGACGCGCTCGCGACCGGAGCGGAGGAACCACCCGGCTGGGACTTCGAGCCGCAGCCCATCTGAAGACGCCCACCGAAGCCCCCGGCACCCCGTCCGAACTGCCTTTCCGGGCCCCAGCATTGGGGTCAGACCTGAGGACGCTGTGCGCGACCTGTGAGTCCGCTGATTCTCATCGGCCGCTCAGTGAAGGCTCAGCAACGGCACAGACGGGGACCGGAAAGTCACCGTCATGAACGAACAGAACGCGGGAGGCGTCCGGCAGCGGTCGGTCGAGATCGTGGTGCCGGTGTACAACGAGGCGCACGTCCTCGCCGGCAGTGTCGGCCGTCTCCACGCATACCTCGAAACGTCCTTTCCGTTCCCGTTCACGATCACCGTGGCGGACAACGCGAGCACCGACGCCACCTGGCAGGAGGCGCTCGGCCTCACCCAGCGGCTGCCGCACGTGCACGCCGTGCACCTCGACGCCAAGGGCCGGGGCCGCGCGCTGAAGCAGGTGTGGAGCCGGTCCGAGGCGGACGTGGTCGCGTACATGGACGTCGACCTGTCCACCGGCCTCGAAGGCTTCCTGCCCCTGGTCGCCCCGCTCCTGTCCGGCCACAGCGACGTGGCGATCGGCAGCCGCCTGCACCGGCAGTCGGCCGTACAGCGCGGCGCCAAGCGCGAGTTCATCTCCCGCTCCTACAACCTCCTCCTCAAGGCAGGCCTCGCGGCCCGCTTCTCGGACGCGCAGTGCGGCTTCAAGGCCGTCCGCACCGAGGTGTTCCGGGCACTCGCCCCACACATCGAGGACACCGCCTGGTTCTTCGACACCGAACTCCTCGTCCTCGCCCAGCGCAACAAGCTCCGTATCCACGAGGTCCCGGTCGACTGGATCGACGACCCCGACAGCCGCGTCGACATCGTCCGCACCGCCCTCGACGACCTCAAGGGCATGCACCGGATGTTCAAGCAGACCGTCACCGGCCGCGCCCGCATCGCCGCCGTACCCCGCCGCACCCGCACCACCACCCCTGTCCTGCCCGTCGGGGCGCCCGCCTCTTCCGCGGAACACCTGGAGTACGCGTCATGACGACCCTCGCCCCGCCCCCCAGCCAGGAAGACGCCCGGCGCTCGCACCGGGCGGGCCCGCCCGCCGACGGCGGCGTCGCCGCCCGCGCCAGAAGGCTGTTCACGGGCCCGGAGGACGACCCGCGCTGGGCCCGCCCCGCCCTGTGGGGCATCCTGCTGCTGGCCACGGCGCTCTACGCGTGGAACCTGACCTCGATCACCGGCAACACCTTCTACGACGCGGCCGTCTACAGCGGCACCAAAAGCTGGAAGGCGTTCTTCTTCGGCGCACTCGACTCCGGCAGCTTCATCACGGTCGACAAACCACCGTTCGCCCTCTGGGTGATGGGCCTCTCCGCCCGCGTATTCGGTTACGGCACCTGGCAGTTGATGCTGCCGATGGTCGCGGCCGGCACGGGTTCGGTCGCTCTCCTCTACCGCCAGATCAAGCGGGACTTCGGTCCGGTCGCGGGCACGATCTCCGCCCTGGTTCTCACCCTCACCCCGATCACGGTCGCCATCACCCGCGACACCAACCCGGATCCGATCCTCGTCCTGCTGATGATGCTCGGCGCCGTGGCCCTCATGAAGGCCGTCCGCAACGGGAAGTTGATGCCGCTGGTCTGGTCGGCGGTCGCGATCGGCTTCGCGTTCAACACCAAGATGATGCAGGCGTACGTCGTCCTGCCCGTGTTCTTCCTCGTCTACCTCTGGGCCACGAACGTCTCCCTCGGCAAGCGCGTCCGCAACCTCGCTGTCGCCACCGTCGCGCTGGTCGTCTCCAGCGCCTGGTGGATGGTGATCGTCGACCTGATCCCCGCGTCCTCCCGCCCCTACATCGGCGGCTCCACCGACAACACGGTGTGGGACCTCGTCATCGGCTACAACGGCTTCGGCCGGATCTTCGGCGCCAGCTCCTCGGTCGGCTCGCAGGGCAACGGAGCGAGTTTCGGCGGCAGTTCGGGCCTGTACCGGATGTTCAACGAGATCATGGGCGGCCAGATCTCCTGGCTCATCCCCTTCGCGGCGATCGCCCTCGTCGGCGGTCTGGTGCTGCGCGGCCGCGCTCCCCGCACGGACGCCAAGCGCGCCGCGCTGATGCTCTGGGGCGGCTGGTTCGTCCTCCACTTCCTGACGTTCTCGCTCGCCGAGGGCACGTTCCACCCGTACTACGTCACCGCCATGGCGCCCGGTATCGCGGCCCTGGCCGGTGCGGGCGGAGTGCTGCTGTACCGCGCCTTCCGTGAGGGTTCGGCGGCCAAGTGGGCCTGGGTTCTGCCGGCGGCGATCGCGGCCAGCTCCGTCTGGGCGGTCGTCCTGCTCCAGCGGGTCTCCGGCTCCGGCACGGTGTACACGGTCGCGGAGACCGTGGTCGGTGTGGCGGGCATCGCCTCCGTACTCGGCCTGCTGGTGGGCCGGTTCACCAAGCGCCACCGTCTGATGGGCTTCGCGGCGCTGGCCGCCGTCGTCGCCCTCCTCGCCGGTCCCGCGGCCTACTCGGTCTCGGCGGCGACCTCCTCGACCAACGGCACCAACCCGACGGCCGGTCCCAGCACCGGTGGCGGCATGGGTGGCGGCGGTGGCGGCATGGGCGGCGCACCGAGCGGCAGCTCCAGCGGCACCAACGGCAAGACGGGCAGCGCGCCCAGCGGTTCGGGCTCAAGTTCCGGCAAGATGGGCACGCCGCCGTCAGGTGGTACGGCTCCCTCGGGCACCAAGTCCGGGTCCACGTCCGGGTCCACGTCCGGGTCCACGTCCGAGTCCGGTGCGCAGCAGGCCGGTGGCGGTATGGGCGGCGGCTCCCAGGTCTCGTCCGAGATGATCGCGTACCTCAAGAAGCACCAGGACGGGGCGACTTGGCTGCTGGCGGTCTCCACCGACCAGACGGCGTCCTCGATCATCCTGGAGTCGGGTCAGCCCGTGATCTCCATGGGCGGCTGGTCCGGCAGCGACAACGCGATGACCCTCGCCAAGCTCAAGTCCCTGGTGAAGTCCGGCAAGTTGCACTACATCATCGTCAGCAGCGACGGCGGCCAGGGCACCAACTCCGCGATCACGGCCTGGGTCAAGGCCCACGGCACGGCGGTCAAGTCCTCGGCATACAGCACCAGTTCAACAAGCTCCACCAGCACGGGCCTGTACCGCCTGGACGCCTCCGACGTCAGCTGAGCAACATCCCCAGCCACATTTCCCGACAGGACGGGCCGCCGGTAACCCCGGCGGCCCGTCCGCATCCGCACGATGAAGGGCGTAGCAACAGGCCCGTACTGCCTCACATCCGGGATCTCAGCACGTCGACCTCACAGCCCGGCGCGAACGGGTCGAAGCCGTGCTCGCTCAGCCAGCGGACCACCAGCAGGCTTCGCAACGACCACCACCCGCGGATCACGTCGAGGTCGACGTCGGTGCCGTAGCCGGCGAGGAGGTCGCCGAGGCGCTCCTCGTGTCCGAGGGTGAAGGTGGCGAGGTCGTACAGGGCGTCGCCCGGGCCCGCCTCGGACCAGCCGATGATGCCGGTGACCTGGTCGCCGTCGATGAAGACGTGCGCGATCTGCAGGTCGCCGTGCGTGAACGCCGGAGTCCAGGGCCGGAGCGCGGCCTCGGCGACCTGGCGGTTGCGGGTGACCAGGTCGGCGGGCAGGACGCCGTTCGTCACGAGCGACTCGCACTCGGCGTCGAGTTCCGCCCTCAACGCGTCGAGGCCCTTTCCCCGGCCGGGCCAGGGCGGCAGGGGCGCCTCGTGCAGCTTCCGGATGGCGGCACCCGCCGCGGCCCACGCCGCCGGCGATCCGGTCGACGGCCCGCCGAGGCGACCGAGTGTCGTCCCCGGGACCGCCGTGATCGCGAGCGCGGGCGGCTTGTGCCACAGGACCTCCGGGGTCGGCACCGGCGCCAGGGCCATCGCCGCGACCTCGGCGTCGATGCGCGCCTGGTCGGCGTCCACCTTCAGGAACACGTCGCCGACGCGCAGGGTCGCGCGCTCGGAATGGGCGACGACGACTTCGACCTCATCCATGGGCGATCAGTATCCCGGGGACGACCGCCGACGTCGCCGGGTTTGTCGCGTGCGCCTACGCGGCGACCGTCGCGACCGGAAATCCCGGTGTACGGCGGACCCGCCGCCCGGCGTCGACCGCGAACACCTCGCAGCCGGGCCGGGCGGCGGCCCAGTCGACGCCCTCCGGACCCATCGCGAAGGCCGCGGTGGCCGTGGCGTCCGCCTCCGTCAGGGAGGCGGCCACGACGGAGATGCTGAGCAGGCCGGTCGCGGGTTCGCCGGTGCGTCCGTCGACGATGTGGTCGCCGCGCTCGTAGCGCGCGGAGGTCGCCACCGCCCCGTCGGTCAACTCCAGGACCGTGCACAGCTGGTCGGCGTGTTCGGGATGCCGTACGCCCACCCGCCATGGGCCGCCGGCCACGACCACGTCGCCCCCGGCGTTGAGGATGAAGCGCCGGGCGCCGGCGGCGGTGAGGAGTTCCGCCGCCCGCTGCACCGACCACCCCTTGACGACCGCGCAGGGGTCGAGGGGCCGGCCGGGCAGGCGGACGTCGAAGGCGCCGCCGGTCGCGACCCGGTACCGCTCGCAGAGGTCGAGCACCTCGGTCAAGTCCGCGCTGAGGTCCGGGAGTCGCAGCTCGCCGCGGTCGTAGCGGCAGACCTCGCTGTCCGGGCGGAATGGGCTGAAGCGGGCGTCGACCTCGCGCAGCCAGGCGAAGAGCGCGTCCGCCGTCTCGTCCCCGATGCCCTCGTCGTCGACGCGCAGCGACACCGGGAACCCCATCACATGCTCAACGCGGTTCATTTCAGGCGCCCTTGGCGTCGATCGCGGCCTGGAGCGACTGGACGTAGGCGTCGCTGGTGATCGTGGCGCCGGACACCGTGTCGATCTTCGAACTCTGCGCCTTGAGGGTCTCCTCGATCAGCACCGGGACGGCCGCCGTGGTCTGCGGGTGGTCCGGCTGCTGGAGCATGCTCACGGAGCTGATCTTGTCGCCCTCGAAGGTCACCTGCACCTGCACGGTGCCCTTGGAGGTGTTGATCGCGGTGCCCTGGACGACCTTCTTCGAGGACGCGGACGGCGTGGACGCGGAGCCCGACGACGAGGAGGTGGCCGTGGGGGTCGGAGTCGGGGTCGAGACCGCCTCCGTGGTCGTCGTACTCGTCGAACTCGTCGTCGTCCCGATGGACGGCTCGTAGCGCCACACGGGGATCAGCCCCGCGACGGACAGCACCAGGACAGGTATGACTCGCTTCACGATATGTCTCTCATCCCGCCAGGCTGAAGCGTTCGAAGTGGATCTGCTGCTTGGGCACGCCGATGTCGCCGAGGCTGCGCAGCACCGCGTTCATCATCGGCGGCGGTCCGCAGAGAAAGACGTCGCGGTCGGCGATGTCCGGTACGAGGCGGGCGAGTTCGCGCGGGGCGAGCTTGTCGGGGACGGGCGGGCCGGTGACCAGGTGGAGCTGGGCGCCCTTGGCCCGGGCCAGTTCGGCCAGTTCGTCGTAGAGGACGGCGTCGCGGTCGGTGGCGACGCGGTAGATGACGACCGCGTGGCCCTCCAGGTCCTCCAGCAGGGCGCGGATCGGGGTGACGCCGACGCCGCCCGCGATGAGCAGGGACTCCGGCTTCGTGCGGTGCAGGGTGGTGAAGGCGCCGTAGGGGCCCTCGGCGAAGACGCGGGTGCCGACCTTCAGGTGGCGCAGGGCGGCCGTACCGTCGCCCGCGGTCTTGGCGGTGAGGCGGAGGCGGGTGCCGTCGGGGGCGGCCGAGAGGGAGAAGGGATTGGCCTGCCACCAGCGGTCCTTCGTCAGGAACCGCCAGAGGAAGAACTGCCCTGCCTGGGCCGGGAGTTGGTGGAGGTCGCGGCCGGTGATGTAGATCGAGACGACGTTGTCGGACTCGGGGACCACCGCCTCCACCCGGAACTGGTGGCGCAGGTTGCGCCACAGGGGCAGGACGAGCCGGCCCAGGGCCACCGAGCCGAGCGCGACGCCCCACACCGCGTACCAGTACGTCGTGGCGGCGGACGACGCGGTGAACGTCGTACCGACCGCGACCTGGTGGGTGAAGGCGAGGACCACCGCGACGTAGGTGTACAGGTGGATGAAGTGCCAGGTCTCGTAGGCGAGCCGGCGCCGGGCGTAGCGGGCGGAGGTCGCGCCGATGACGAGGATCAGGGCGAACGCGACGAGCGCGCGCAGGATGCCCTCGGTCGTCTCGGCGAGGTCGACGACCTCGCCGACGGGGCCGGTGTCGGTGCCCTGGGCGTAGCCGAAGGCGATGAACACGAGGTGCCCGAGCAGCGTCCAGAGCAGCGCGAAGCCGGTCCAGCGGTGCCAGTTGGTGAGCCGGTCCATGCCGATCCGGCGGTCGAGCCAGGGCAGGCGGGCCACCAGCAGCAGCTGGAAGGCCATGACGAGCGCGCCGTAGAGGCCGAGGAGGCGGCCGATGACGATGAGCGCGTTGGAGGCGAATCCGGCCTGGGCGAAGAAGACGGTCACCACGGCGACGTTCGCGGCCAGCACGGCGTACAGGCCCGTGCGGGCCACCACCCTGGGGCGTATCGCCGTGGGGGGCGCAGGGGGTGATTGGACGGTCGTCACGGACGGCAGCTCCTTGATCGGGTCCTGGGAGACGAGCTTGACCTCGGGGGGCTGTCGTTTTCCTGTCGGCCACCTTTCAAGTGCTTATCGATGCGGGTGTGGCGGTGCCGCGGGTCTGGCGTCCACCGGTGCGTGAAGCACTATGAGCAGGTGGAAAAAGTACGACTCCTCGTCGTGGACGACGACCCGCCGATCGCCGATCTTGTCGCGACGGTCGCCCGGTACGAGGGCTGGGAGGCCGCGTGCGCGTACTCCGGTGAGGAGGCGCTGACCGTGGCCGCCGAGTTCAAACCGGACATCGTGGTGCTCGACCTGATGCTGCCCGGCCTGGACGGTTTCGGTGTGCTGGACCGGCTGCGGCACTCCGGGACGATGGTGCCCGTGGTGTTCCTCACGGCGCGCGACGCGGTGGCCGACCGGGTCGCGGGGCTGACGCGGGGCGGTGACGACTACCTGGTCAAGCCGTTCGCGGTGGAGGAGCTGATGGCCCGGCTGCGAACCGTGCTGCGGCGCAGCGCCGGGCCCGGTTTCCCGCGCTCGGTGCTGCGGGTCGCCGACCTGACAATGGACGAGGACACCCGCGAGGTGCGCCGCGCCGACCGTCTCCTCACGCTCACCCCGACCGAGTACGAGGTCCTGCGCTATCTGATGCGCAAGTCGCCGACCGTGCTCACCAAGGCGCAGATCCTCGACCATGTGTGGGAGTACGGCTTCGGCGGCCGCTCCAATGTGGTGGAGCTGGTGGTCAGCCGCCTGCGCCGCAAGCTCGACGGGGGGCACGATCCGCTGATCCACACCGTGCGCGGCTTCGGCTATGTGATCCGGCAGGCCGCCGAATGATCCGACGACTGCGCCACAACTGGCGCCGGGTACGCCTGGGCACCCGCCTCGCCCTGGGCGTCGGCGTGCTCTCGCTGATCGTGTTCGCGGTCGTCGGCACGGCCCTGACGATGTACATGCGGGACTATCTGCAACGCCAGGTCACCGACCAGATGAAGCTCGCCCAGGTCGTCCAGTCCAAGGACGCCCAGGTGCACGGCATCGTCGAGCGCAAGCCGTACTACGGCTGGTACACGGCGGTCTACGACGTCAAGGGCACGACCCCGAAACTGCGCGAGCCCTCCGACGTACCGGACGACACCAGCGCGCTCACCGCCCTCGCCAAGACCATGGCGCACTCCAAGACGGAGATCTCCCGCACGGTGACGATCGACGGCGAGGGCACCTACCGGCTGCGCGCCTGCGAGGTCGAACCCGGAGTGGTCCTGGTGAGCGCGGCCCCGCTGGCGGACGTGCAGGGCACGGTACGGCAGCTGGTCACGGTCCAGGTGGTGGCGTTCGCGCTGGCGCTGCTGGTGCTGGTGGTCATAGGGCGGAACCTGCTGCGGCGCGGGCTGCGCCCCCTCAGCGACATGGCGACGACGGCCCACGGCATCGCCTCGCACGACCTCACCGAGTCGGCGGCCCGGCTGCCGCTGCGCGCCGAGCGGGGCGACGGCGGGCCCGAGGTGGAGGAGCTGCGCACCGCGTTCAACACGATGCTGGAGCACATCGACGACTCCCTCGCGGTGCGCGCGGAGGCCGAGCAGCGGCTGCGCCGGTTCGTCGCGGACGCCTCGCACGAGCTGCGGACCCCGCTGATGTCGGTGCGCGGCTACGCGGACCTGTTCCAGTACGCGGCCGCGAACGTCCCCGAGGAGCGCGACAAGCACCTGGCCCGGCTGCGCGCCGAGGCCGCCCGCATGGGCGTCCTCCTCGACGACCTCCTCCTGCTGGCCCGCCTCGACGCGGCGGACGTGGAGACGCCGCTACGGCCGGAGGACGCGGACCTGGTGGACCTGGTGGGGCAGGCGGCGGACGCCTTCCGTGCCGGGCACCGGGACCACCCGCTGACGGTGTCGGTGCCCGAGTCCCCGGTGTGGCTGCGCGTAGACCCGGTCCGCATCCGCCAGGTGCTGGACAACCTCCTGACCAACGCGGCCGTGCACACCCCGGCCGGGACGCAGGTGTCGGTGTCGCTGTCGGTCGCCGCCGGCACGGCATCCGTACGGATCGCCGACGCGGGCCCCGGTATCCCGGAGGACGACCGGGCCCGGGTCTTCGACCGCTTCTACCGGGTCGACAAGGCCCGCACCCGGGACCGGGGCGGCAGCGGGCTGGGCCTCGCGGTGGCCCGGTCGCTGGCGAAGGCGCACGGCGGCACCGTGGAGCTGACGTCCGAGCCCGGCGCGACGGTTTTCACGGTGACGATCCCGTTGGGGGCGGCTTCGTTCCGGTGAGGTTCCTGTCGGGGGCGGCTTCGTCCCGGTGAACGCGGGTAGCGTGCGCCCCCGCTCGGTCTAGCTCAGCGACGGCCTTGTGCCTACCATGGGTGACGTGGCGTCACCTGAGGCTCAGGACCATCAACTGGCTCTGTTTCATCGGCAGTTGTCGTGCTTCAAGGCCGAGAGGTCACCGTCACATACCGCGCCACACGTTGTCGTAGGCCGCGTCCTCGACACTCTTCCGCTGCCGCACGGCCTCCAGCTCCGTCACCGCGTCGTGGACCACGGCGATGACCGTGTCCAGCGACTCGTCGGTGACCTTCGCGGAGTCCTCGTCGGACACCTCGCGGATCCCGGCGGCCGCGGCGAGCTGGGCGAGGACGGGTTCGCCCTGGGCCCAGCGGTCCGCCGCGCGGCTGCGGGCCGGGGAGTCGACCAGGGCCGTCCGGCCGGTGCGGACCGGGATCCAGCGCCCGCGCTGCCGGGCGACCAGTCCCTCCGCCTCCAGCGCGGCGAGATAGGCGGAGGACAGGCTGCGCCCGCGCCGCCACAGCCAGTCCTCGACCGACTCGTACGGCGTCTCCCGCACGAGCGCGGTCGCGGCCTGGTCCAACAGGCCGTCCGCCAAGGGGAGTTGGGGGTTCGGCACGATCAGGTCGCCGTCCAGCACGACGGCTTCGGCGGCGAGGAGGTCGACCACCTCCGCTCCGGCGAGCGCGAGCGACAGATCACCCGTCTCGACGGGGCGGTCGGGTGCGACATCCATGGCGACGATCATCAGGTCCCGCGGTGTGCTCATAGGTGCCAACCTAGCGCGGCTTATGCGAGGAGGCAGCGACACCCAACGTTTACATAATTCCGCCCCGCCGTCAGTGGTGTTTCGGGACTGTGAGCCCCGGATGAATATCGGGGGCTTTTGGACCGCTTGAGCCACTGCGGTCCGAGTGGTGTGCCCTCTGAAGGAAATTGGCAGGGTTTTCGGTTGTTTGGGGACCCGTTTCCGGCTGGCCGGATCACTGCCGTCAACCAATTGCTTGCCTTGCCGTTGTTGACCGACGAGTAACCGGGGGGCTAGCTTTCCATCAGCCCTCTTGCGCCTCTGCGATTACATCGGCGCCCCTGCCGAAACCCCCCACCGTGCAGTTTCACCGTTTATTCGGAGAATCATGACGCCTGTCGCGCGCGCCGAAGCAATGATCATTGGAATCACTCCGTTCCATGAACCGGATGCCCGACTCGCGGCGGCCGTCAGCCGCGCCGGCGGCCTGGGCGTACTTGACCTGGGAATGGGCGACCGAAGATCAAGAGAGACTCTGGCGAGAATCCGGCGCTGGTCCCCTGGCCCTTTCGGGGTACGGGTCGGACCCCACTGCCGGATCGGTCCCGCCGACCTGACGACGGGCGCCGGCGCGGTCCCGCACACCGTGGTCCTCACCGCGGACGCCGCCTGGCAGGTCGACGAGGTCGCGGCACAGCACCGGGTGCTGGTCGAGGTCACCGACCCGGACCAGGCACTGGCCGCGGTCCGCGCAGGTGCGCACGGGCTGATCGCCCGGGGCGCCGAAAGCGGCGGCCGGGTGGGCGAGTTGAGCACCTTCGTGTTACTCCAGCGCCTGCTCGCCGAGCCCGGTGTGGACGTCCCGGTCTGGGCCTGCGGCGGCATCGGCCCCCGTACGGCCGCGGCGGCCGTGGCCGGTGGCGCGGCCGGGGTCGTCCTCGACAGCCAACTGGCCCTGCTCGCCGAGTCGTTCCTGCCGGAGGCGGCGGCCGCCGCGCTCCGCTCGATGGACGGCTCCGAGACCACACTGGTGGCCGGACACCGCGTGCTCCTACGACGCGGTCCGGACGCCCCGCAGGTGCCTGCCGACCGGGTGTCCGAACTGCTCGGCGCCCGCGACCCGCGCACCCAGTTGCTGCCGGTCGGCCAGGACGGTTTCCTCGCCGCGCGCTTCGCGGAACGCTGGGGCGACGCGGGTCGCACGGTGCGCGAACTGACCGCCGCCATACGGGAGTCGGTGCGGGACGAGAGCCCGGCCGACGCGCTGCGCGCCGGTTCCCCGATGAGCCGGACGCTCGGTACCCGACTCCCCGTCGCCCAGGGCCCGATGACCCGTGTCAGCGACCAGGCGGAGTTCGCCGCGGCCGTCGCCGAGGGCGGCGCCCTGCCGTTCGTCGCGCTCGCGCTGTCGAGCGGCGAGCAGTCGCGGGCGGTGCTGGCCGAGACCCGCGCCGCCGTCGGGAGGCGCCCCTGGGGTGTCGGGGTGCTCGGCTTCGCGCCCGAGGAGATGCGCAACGCCCAGCTCGAAGCCGTACGGGAGTTGAGGCCCACGCACGCGATCATCGCGGGCGGACGCCCCTCCCAGGCCGAAGCGTTGGAACGGTCCAACATCTCCACCTTCCTCCATGTGCCCTCGCCGGGACTGCTCCGCCAGTTCCTGGACGCCGGTGTCCGCAGGTTCGTGTTCGAGGGCTCCGAGTGCGGCGGCCATGTCGGACCGCGCGGCAGCTTCGCGCTGTGGGAGGCCCAACTCGCCGTCCTGGACGACTTCTTGGAGACAGCGGCAGCGGGTACGGCGGAACACATCGAGGTGTTCTTCGCGGGCGGCGTCCACGACGAGCGCTCGGCGGCGATGGTGGCCGCCCTCGCCGCACCACTCACCGCACGCGGCGCCGCCATCGGCGTACTGATGGGCACCGCCTACCTGTTCACGGAGGAGGCGGTGACGCGTGGAGCGGTCCAACCCCTGTTCCAGGAGCAGGTGGTCCGGGCCACGCGGACCGCGTTGCTGGAGACCGCGCCGGGTCACGCCACCCGCTGTGTGCCAAGCCCGTTCAGCGACAACTACCTCGATTTCGAAGCCCAGTTGCGTGAGCAGGGCGTACCCGACCGGCAGATCTGGGAGAAGCTGGAACGACTCAACGTCGGCCGGCTGCGCATCGCCAGCAAGGGCGTCGAGCGGGACGCGGACGGCGCGCTGACCGCCGTGGACGAGCAACGCCAGCTCGCCGAGGGGATGTTCATGGCCGGCGAGGTCGCCGTGCTGCGTTCGGCGACCACCACGATCGACGCCCTGCACCGCTCGGTGACCGAGGAGGCCGCCGGCTTCCTGGCCGAGAGCGCTCGAACCGCCCGCGCCCGCCTGGGAGTTGAGGAGACCGTCGAGCCGGAGGCACCGGCCCCGCTGGACATCGCTGTCATCGGCATGGCGTGCATGTTCCCGCAGGCGCCCGACCTCCCCACGTTCTGGGCGAACATCCTCGGCGGGCGCGACTCCGTCGACGAGGTCCCGCCGGACCGCTGGGACCCCGCCGTCCACTACTCCGCCGACAAGACCGGCGCCACCCCGTCGAAGTGGGGCGGCTTCCTGCCGCGCATCCCCTTCGACCCGCTGCGCTACGGCATCCCGCCGGCCTCCCTCGGCAGCATCGAACCGGTGCAGCTGCTGGCCCTGGAAGCGGCCCGGCGTTCGCTGGAGGACGCCGGATACGGGGACCGGGGGCGGGAGTTCGACCGTGCGCGCACCTCCGTGGTGTTCGGCGCGGAGGCGGGCAGCGACCTGTCCAACGCGACCACGCTGCGCGCCGTACTGCCCTCGTACTACGGGAAGATCCCGCAGGGCGTCGAGGAGCAACTCCCCACGCTCACCGAGGACTCCTTCCCCGGCATGCTCTCCAACGTCATCTCGGGCCGTATCGCCAACCGGCTCGACCTCGGCGGCGCCAACTTCACGGTCGACGCGGCCTGCGCGTCCTCGCTGGCCGCCGTCGACGTCGCCTGCAAGGAACTCGTGGGCGGCACCAGCGATGTCGTGCTGTGCGGGGGCGCCGACCTCCACAACGGCATCAACGACTACGTCCTCTTCTCCTCCGTGCACGCCCTCTCCCCCACCGGCCGCTCCCGCGCCTTCGACAGCTCGGCGGACGGCATCGCGCTCGGCGAGGGCGTCGCGTGCGTGGTCCTCAAGCGGCTCGCGGACGCGGAGCGGGACGGCGACCGGATCTACGGCGTGATCAAGGGAGTCGGCAGCTCCAGCGACGGCCGCTCCCTGGGCCTGACCGCACCCCGGCCCGAGGGCCAACGGGCCGCGCTGGAACGGGCGTACCGCAACGCGGGCGTCTCCCCCGCCGAGGTCGGCCTGGTCGAGGCGCACGGCACGGGAACGGTCGTCGGCGACCGCACCGAACTCTCCATCCTGAGCGAGGTGTTCACCGAGTCCGGTGCGGAGAGGGGCAGTTGTGCGCTCGGCTCGGTCAAGTCGCAGATCGGGCACACGAAGTGCGCCGCGGGACTCGCCGGCCTCATCAAGACCGTGCTGTCCCTCTACACCGGCGTGAAGCCGCCCACCCTGCACATGAAGCAGCCCAACTCGGCCTGGCAGGAGGACAGCAGCCCGTTCGTCTTCCACGCCCGGCCCCGGCCGTGGGCGGCGCCCGCCGAGGAACGCGTCGCGGGCCTCAGCGCGTTCGGCTTCGGCGGCACCAACTTCCATGCGGTGATCGGGGCTTACGGCGAGGCGGTTCCGCCGGCGCAGGGTCTGGACGCGTGGCCCGCCGAGTTGCTGACCTTCCGTGGAGCGGACCGGGCGGCGGTGCGACGGGGCATCGAGGAGATCCTGAAGCTCGCGGAGGCCGGGCACTGGAAGCTGCGCGACCTCGCGCTGAGCGCGTCGCGGCGCTCCGACGCCCGGCAGGAGCCGGTGCAGGTGGCGGTCGTGGCACGGGATGCGGAGGGGCTGGTCGGGCAGTTGCGGCGGGCGTTGGCAGGTGAGCATGATCCGGCCGGGGGTGTCCATCTCGCAGAGGCGGAGACGGGGACCGAGCCGGAGTCCGGGGCTGCGACCCAGGCCGGCACGGGCACCAGCACCGGCAAAGTCGCGTTCCTCTTCCCCGGCCAGGGCAGTCAGCGCCCCGGCATGCTCGCCGACGTCTTCATCGCGTTCCCCGAGCTGCAGCACTATCTGCACCTCGGCCGCGACCACGCCGACGCGCTCTACCCGCCCACCGCCTTCGACGACACCGCCCGCGACCGCCAGCAGGCAGGCCTCACCGACACCCGGGTCGCACAACCCGCCCTGGGCATCGCCGGGTTGGCCGCCCACGCCCTGCTCACCGAGGCGGGCGTACGGCCCGACATGGCGGCCGGGCACAGCTACGGGGAGCTGGTCGCCCTGTGCGCGGCCGGTGCGATCGCGCCGGAGGCCCTGCTGGAGCTGAGCGCCGAGCGCGCGGCGGCGATCCTCGAGGCCACCGGCGCGGACGACCCGGGAACCATGGCCGCGGTGGCGGCCGGTGCCGAGGACGTCGAGCAGGCCCTGAAGGCGGCGGACGCACCCGACTCCGTCGTCGTCGCCAACCACAACTCGCCCCGCCAGACAGTGATTTCGGGCCCTACAGAGGCAGTCGCCACAGCCGTACGGCTCCTGCGCGACGCCGGTCTCGGCGCCAAGCGCATCCCCGTGGCCTGCGCCTTCCACAGCCCGCTGGTGGCGGGGGCGGGCGAACGGTTCGCACAGGCCCTCGCCCAACGGCCGGTGCTCACACCCGAGTTCCCCGTCTGGTCCAACCGCACGGCCGCCCCGTACGGCGAAGGCGCCGACGCCGTCCGGGCCGAACTCGCCGCGCAGATAGGCTCGCCGGTCGGCTTCGTCGCGCAGATCGAGGCCATGTACGAGGCGGGAGCCCGGGTCTTCGTCGAGGCCGGTCCCGGCTCCGTACTGACCCGGCTGGTCGACCAGATCCTCGGCGACCGCCCGCACCGCACGGTCGCGTGCGAGCCCCGGCAGGACAGCGGGCTGCGCGGCTGGCTCGACGCGCTGGCCCAACTCGCCGTCGCCGGGCTGCCGGTGCGCACCGGATGGCTCTTCAACGGGCGCGACGCCGTCGACGCGGCCCGGACCCCCGTGCCCTCGCGACCCGGCTGGACGGTCGACGGACAGCTGGTCCGTACCGCCGCCGGAGCACTCCTGCCCGGTGCCCTCGCACCGGCCCGACGCGTTGTGGAGACGACTGTGACGACGAACCCTCAGGACGGTGTCCCCGTCGAGGCGAACAGGGACGCGCTCATCTCCGAATTCCTGCGCACCAGCCGGGAGATGGTGGCCGCGCAACGGGATGTGCTGATGACGTACTTCGGCGCGGTGCAGGGGGCGGTGCCGCAGGGAACGTGGGTTCCGGCACCGGCACCGGCCGTGATCGAGGCGCTGCCGCAGATACCCGCCCTGCCCGCGGCCGCGACTCCGACAACTCAACAGCCCACAGCAGCACAGGAGTTGACGGCTACCCCGGCGGCCCCCGAGGCCGTCACCGAGGCCGACGTACTCCGGGTCGTCCTGGAGATCATCAGCGAACGCACCGGCTACCCCGTCGACATGATCGAGCCCGACCTCGATCTGGAGGCGGACCTCAGCATCGACTCCATCAAGCGCGCCGAGATCGCCGGTGAACTGGCCCAACGGCTGGGCATCGGCGGCGGGATGGACGTCGCCACGCTCGACGACGCCGAGTTGGAGGACCTGGCGAAGGCCCGCACTGCGGCCTCCGTCACGGGCTGGCTGTCGGCACGGCTGACGGAACCCGCGGCGACGGACGAAACTCCCCCGAGTGCCAACGCCCCCCAGGTCACTTCCCCGAGCGCCCCGCAGGACGAGGTCACCGGCGCCGCCCCGAAGCGGCTCCAACTGCGGCCGGTACTGCTGGCGCACCAGGACGGCGACAACCCGGCGGACCCGGCGTCCGTGCTGGGCGGCCGACGGTTCGTCCTCTACGGCGACGGTGACAGCGGCAGTTCGGAGGCGGTCGCGGCGCGGCTCTCCTCGTACGGCGCCGACACGGTGACCGTAGGCCCCGAGCACCAACTCACCGACACGGACGGCCAGGTGGACGGCGTCCTGTATCTCGCGCCGCTCACGGCGTCGGCCCCGGTGCTGCCGGACGCGTTCCCCGTGTTCCAGGCCGCTCTGCGGCGCGGCCCGCGCCAACTCCTCGCGGTACAGGGCGCGGACGGTGGATCGGCGGGGCTGCACGGGCTGTTCCGTACGGTTGCGCGCGAGTACCCGGACACCGTCGCCCGGGTCGTCGAGCCGGCGGACACCGCGCCGGACGCCGTCGCCGACGCGGTGATCGCCGAACTGCTCGCACCCGACATCGAGCCGGTCGTCCTGCGAACTGCCGCCGGACGACACGGACTTGAGCTGACGGAGACACCGCTCGGCGCGCTCGCGACGAACGGTGCGGGACCAGCCGGTGACGGAGTCGCCGAAGCCTCGGCGATCGGGCTCGACCGTGACTCGGTGGTGCTGCTGGTGGGCGGCGCTCGGGGTATCACCGCGAAGTTCGCCGTCGCGCTCGCCGCGGCCTCCCGGTGCCGTATCGAACTGCTGGGCAGGACGGCCGCACCGGCAGGGCCCGAGGACCCGGCGACCGCGGGTGCCCGCACCCCGGCCGAACTGCGCGCCGCCCTCGCCGCGAAGGGCGGTGGACTCACGCCCGCCGCGATCAACCGCACCGCCGAACTCCTGCTCGCCCAGCGGGAGATCACCGCCACCCTGGACGAACTGACCGCCCTCGGCAGCCAGGCCCGCTACCACTCCGTCGATTTCCGCGAACCGGACGCCGCACTCCAGGCGGTCAAGGAGATCCACGCCGAACACGGCCGCCTCGACGGTGTCGTCTACGCGGCCGGCGTCATCGAGGACCGGCTGATCGCCGAGAAGACCACCGAGTCCTTCCAGCGGGTCTACGGGACGAAGACGCACGGCGCCGAGACCCTGCTGTCGGCCCTGGAGGAACTCCCCAACGGCCCTGCTTTCGCCGTCCTGTTCGGCTCCATATCCGCCGTCCTCGGCAACCGGGGCCAGGTCGACTACGCCGCCGCCAACGACGCGCTCCAGAGCCTCGGTACCGCCTGGGCCGCCCGGACCGGGCACCGCGCGCTGACCGTGCACTGGGGTCCCTGGGCGCCCACCGGTGGTCACCACGGCATGGTCACCCCGGAGTTGGGACGCGAGTACGCCCGGCGCGGCATCTCGCTGATCGACCCCGAGGAGGGCACCGCGGCCCTGCTGCGCGAGCTCGCCTGGGGCGACGAGTCAGCAGGGGCCGTCGTCTACACCGCTTCGGGCTGGTAGCCATGACGGACCGTCAAGTGCCGGTCGCCATCGTGGGTATGTCGGTGCTGCTCCCCGGCGCCGCCGACCTCGACGCGTACTGGCGGAATCTGCTGGGCGGCACGGACGCCATCAGCGAGGTGCCGGACGGGCGTTGGGACGCGGACTACTACCGGCCGGACTCCGCGAGCGGTCCGGCGGTGGCCGACCAGGTGTACTGCCGGCGCGGTGGTTTCGTGGACGCGCTGGCCGAGGTCGAGGTCACCCGGTTCGGCATCATGCCGAACTCGGTGCCCGGCACCGAACCCGACCAGCTCATCGCCCTCCACGTGGCGGCCGCCGCCCTCGCCGACGCGGGCGGCGAGTCCCGCCTGCCCGACCGGCGGCGCGTCGGTGTCGTCCTCGGCCGGGGCGGCTATCTCACCCCGGGCCTGGTCCGCCTCGACCAGCGGGTCCGCACGGCGGGCCAACTCGTCCGCACCCTGGGCGAGTTGTTGCCCGCCCTGGACCCCGGCCAACTCGACCGCATCCGCACCGCGTTCACCGAACGGCTCGGCCCCGACAGTCCCGAGTCGGTCATCGGTCTGGTCCCCAACCTCGCGGCGTCCCGCGTCGCGAACCGCCTCGACCTGGGCGGCCCGGCGTACACCGTGGACGCGGCCTGCGCGTCCTCGCTGATCGCGGTCGACCAGGCGGTCACCGAACTGGCCTCCGGGCGCTGTGACTTGATGCTCGCCGGGGGCGTCCACCACTGCCACGACATCACGCTGTGGAGTGTGTTCTCCCAACTGCGCGCGCTCTCCCCGAGCCAGCGCATCCGCCCCTTCCATCGCGATGCCGACGGCATCCTGATCGGCGAGGGCACAGGAGTCGTCGTCCTCAAGCGCCTCGCCGACGCCGAGCGCGACGGCGACCGGATCTACGCCGTCATCCGCGGTACGGGCGTGTCCAGCGACGGCCGTGCCGCGAGTCTCGTCAACCCGGACTCGACCGGCCAGACCCACGCCGTACGCCAGGCCTGGCAGGCGGCGGGGTTGGATCCCGCGCTGCCCGACTCCATCGGTCTGCTGGAGGCGCACGGCACGGCGACGCCCGCCGGTGATTCGGCCGAACTGGCCACGCTGGCCGAGGTGTTCGGGGACACGGGGACATCCCGGGGCCGTGCGGTGATCGGCTCGGTGAAGTCGATGATCGGCCACACGATGCCGGCCGCCGGAGTCGCCGGCCTGGTCAAGGCAGCCCTCGCCGTCCACCACGGCATGCTCCTGCCGACCCTGCACTGCGACGACCCGCATCCGGCGCTCGCGGCGACCCGGTTCCGTCCGCTGGAGAAGGCGGCGCCCTGGGAGACCACTACCGAACAACCCGTGCGCCGGGCGGCCGTCAACGCGTTCGGGTTCGGCGGCATCAACGCGCATGTGGTGCTGGAGGAGGCACCGGGAGCGCGCGCGTCACGTTCGGCGGTGGTCGTCGACGAACCGGAACGCACCAACGCCCCCGCTCGCACGGCCTCCGTGGCCGAACCGGAACGTGTGCTGATGCTCGCCGCCGACAGCCCCGAGGCCCTGGCCGCGCTGCTGGACGCGGACGACTCCGCCCTCCTGGCCGCGGACAACACCCCTGCCGCCTCGGGCCGTTCCCGGCTCGGCATCGTCGCCCCGGACGCCAAGCGGCTCGCGCTGGCACGCCGGGCGGTCGCCAAGGGGCGGGCGTGGCAGGGCCGTAGCGATGTGTGGTTCACGCCGAGCCCGCTGATCGGGCCCGGCGCGGGAAAGCTGGCGTTCGTCTTCCCGGGCCTGGAGGGCGACTTCACGCCCCGGGTCGGGGATGTCGCCGCGCACTTCGGACTCCGTGAGAACCGGTCCGCAACCCCCGCGCAAGTGGGGGACGTTGGCCGTCACGGCTTCGATGTGGTCGGCGTCGGGCGGCTGTTGGACGCCGCGCTGCGCAAGATGGGCGTCGTCCCGGACGCGGTCGCCGGACACAGTGTCGGCGAGTGGACCGCGATGACGGCCGCCGGGGTGTACTCGCCGGACGAGGTCAGCGACTTCATGGAGGCGTTCGACCCCGACTCGGTGACGGTCCCCGGCCTCGCCTTCGGAGCGATCGGAGCCCCGGCCGAGCGCGTGCTCTCGGCGCTCGCCGCCGACTGGCCGGACGCCGGGATCGTGCTCTCCCACGACAACGCGCCGGGCCAGTCGATGGTGTGCGGACCGGACAAGGCCGTGGACGCGTTCGTGCGGTCCTTCCGCGCGCAGGGCGTCCTGAGCCAGGTCCTCCCGTTCCAATCCGGCTTCCACACACCGATGTTGAGGCCCTACCTCGCCCCGATCGAAGAGGCCACGAACCGCTTCCGGCTCCACCCGCCGACGGTACCCCTGTGGTCCGGTACCACCGCCTCGCCGTACCCCGCGGACGAGAAGGCGGTCCGCGAACTCTTCATCCGGCACCTGCTGGAGCCCGTGCGCTTCCGCCAGCTCGTCGAGGCCATGTACACCGCCGGCCACCGCGCCTTCGTCCAGGTCGGCACCGGCCAACTCGGCTCCCTCATCGACGCCACGCTCGGCGGACGCGACCACCTGGTCGTCGCCGCCAACTCGCCCCACCGCACCGGACTGGCCCAACTCCGGCGCGTGGCCACGGCGTTGTGGTCGGCGGGCGCAATGGTGGACCCGACGACACTGGCCCCGCAGAAACCGGCTCCACGACGGGAACGGCCCCCGGTACGGCTCGACCTGGGCGGCGCACTGGTGTCCCTCGACGCCCCGACCTTGGTGAAGCTACGGGCGGAACTACGCACACCGGCCGCCGCGACCACACCGACCCTCGCCGCGCTGTCCCCCCTCGACGCCCTCACCGACCGCTTCCCGGCCGCCGCCGAACTGCACGCGCTCATGCGCGACACCGCGGACACGGCCGCCCAGCTCATCAGCGCGGGCAGCCGTCGTACTGTAGCGACCGCCCCCACACTCGCGCCCCGGGCGCCCGCTCCCGTTCCCCCACCCCAACTCCCCACTCCCCCAAGGGAATGGCAGACCACGGTCCACGTCTCCCCCGAGTCCATGCCCTACCTCATGGACCACTGCTTCTTCCCGCAACGCCCCAACTGGCCGGATGTGGCGGACCGTTGGCCGGTGGTCCCCGCGACCACGATCGTCCAGCACATCATCGAGGCGGCGGAACGCACCGCCCCGGGCATGCGCGCGGTCGCCGTGCACGACGCGCGGTTCGACCGGTGGCTGACGGCGACGCCGTCGATCGACGTACCGGTGCGGGTGGTGGCGGACACCCCCGACCGACTCGCCGTCTCCTTCGGCCCGCACGCGCGCGGTGTGGTCGAACTGGCCCCCGCCCACGGCATATCGCCCCCACCGCACCCCCGCCCGGACCCGACCACCGAACGCGTCCCCGAGCACACCGCGGCCCATCTCTACGACGAGCGCTGGATGTTCCACGGCCCGGCGTTCCAGGGCGTCACCGAACTCACCGCGATCGGCGACCGCCACGTACGCGGCGTGATCACCACACCCCCCGCCCCGGGCGCCCTGCTCGACAACGTCGGCCAGATCCTCGGCTACTGGATCATGGCGACCCGCACCGAACGCACCGTCGTCTTCCCGGTCGGCATGCGCGAGATGCGCTTCTACGGCCCTCATCCGCGCCCCGGCACGGAGGTCGAGTGCCTGGTGCGGATCACCTCGCTCACCGACACCACGCTCGAAGCCGACGTACAACTCACGGTCGACGACGAGGTGTGGGCGGAGCTGACCGGCTGGCAGGACCGGCGCTTCGACAACGACCCGCAGACCAAGCCGGTCGAGCGTTTCCCGGAGCGCAACACCCTCTCCGAGGCCCGCCCCGGCGGCCGGACCCTGCTCAACGAGCGCTGGCCCGACCTCGCCTCGCGCGACCTGATCATGCGCAACTCCCTGAGCAGCGTGGAGCGTTCGCAGTACGCCGAGCATCCGCCGCGCGGGCGCAGGCAGTGGCTGCTGGGCCGGATCGCGGTGAAGGACGCGGTACGGCAGTGGCTGTGGAGCCATGGCGAGGGGCCGGTCTTCCCGGCGGAGATCCGGGTCCACAACGACGAGTCGGGCCGCCCGTACGTCACCGGTCTGCACGGCCGGACGCTGCCCCCGCTGGACGTCTCGCTGGCTCATCGTGCCGAGGCGGCGGTCGCGATCGTACGGCCGCATGCCCCTGGCCCCGGCCCCGGCATCGACATCGAGGAGGTCGTGGAACGCCCCCCGAGCACCCTCACCACCGCCCTCGGCGAGGAGGAACTGGCGCTCCTGCGCGCCCAATTGACGGCCACCGGCGAGTCCGAGGCGCTGTGGTTCGCCCGTTTCTGGGCGGCGAAGGAGGCGGTCGCCAAGGCGGAAGGCACCGGCTTCCGGGGACGGCCGCGCGACTTCGCCGTCTTCCAAGTGGTCTCCGGATCACGCCTGTTGGTGTCGGGGCGCCTGGAGCGCGCCTACACCGTGCACTACGAGCCGGCCGGCAATCCCCCCAAACTGCCGGACAGGACCTACGTCGTGGCCTGGACGACGGGACCCGCGCACGAAGAGGAGTACGACCGATGACCCCCACCACCGAGGACACCGTCCTCGCCGACCTCACCGGCATGCTCACCACGCTTCTTGAGGACGAGTACGGCGTCGACGACGTCGAGATCACCATGACGACGACCTTCAACCGCGACCTGGAGCTGGAGAGCATCGACCTGGTGACCCTGGCCGGTCTGCTCCAGGAGCACTACGGGACGAAGGTCAACTTCGCCGAGTTCCTGGCCGGGATGGAGTTCGACGAGATCATCGATCTCACCGTCGGCCGGCTCGTGGAGTACGTCGTGCAGAGCCTCAAGGCAGCCGAGGCGGGCTGAGCGATGGCGATGGTCGACACCGGTCAACTCCGGTTGCACGTACAGCGTATGAGCCCGCCCGACGGCCGCCCGGTCACCGCCACGGCGGTGCTCGTGCACGGCCTGCTCACCGACAGCCTGGCCAGCTACTACTTCACCATCGCGCCGCCGTTCGCGCTGGCCGGCATCGACGTCGTCATGTACGACCTGCGCGGCCACGGCCGCAGCGGACGCCCGGCCACCGGCTACACGCTCGACGACAACATCGACGACCTGGAGGCGCTGCTCGACCGCCTGGAGGTGACAGGACCGGTCCATCTGGTCGGCAACTCCTATGGCGGGACAGTGGCGTTCGGCTATGCGGCCCGCCATCCGGAGCGGGCCGCCAGCGTCTCCCTCATCGAGTCGGAACCGGCGACCACGGCCTGGGCGCCGAAGCTCGGCGGCATCCTGGACCGTGTGCTGCACGAGCTGGCGCACAACGAGGACGACGCGATCGCCTGGATCAGCGCGAACCGCGGCCACAACACCGCCCGCCTCGCGAAGGGTGCGGCCCGGCTGGCCCGGGAGACCTCCCTCTCCCAAGACATCCCGGCCAGCGGTGTATTGACGGAGGATCAGATCCGCGCGGTGTACTGCCCGGTGCTCGGCATCTACGGCGGCGACTCGGACCTCGCCCTGCTCGCACCGTGGCTGGAGTCGGTGCTCCCCGACTGCCGGACCGTCGTCGTCCCCGGCCACGAGCACTCCGTACTGGTCGAGGCGGCGGGCACGGTCGGCGGGCACATCCTCTCCCTGATCCAGGCGAGTGCACCGGAGGCCGCCGAGGTGGCGGCCCGGTGAGCCGGTTCCTGTTCGTCGTCCCGCCGCTGGTCGGCCACATCAACCCGGCGGTGGGCGTGGCGGCCGAACTGGCGTCGCGGGGCCACGAGTTGGCGTGGGTCTGCGCCGACCCCGCTCTCGTACGGCGGCTCGCGGGAGAGTCGGCGCGCGTGTTCCCCTGCGCCGGGCCGGTACCGGGTGAGGGCGAGGGCGTACGCCCGCCCGACCTCCGTGGCCCCGAGGCGCTGAAGTTCCTGTGGGAGGCCTTCCTCGCGCCGCTCGCCGAGCAGATGGCGCCCGGAGTCGCGGCTGCCGTCGAGGAGTTCGGGCCGGACGCGGTCGTCGCCGATCAACAGGCCCTGGCCGGTGGCCTGGTGGCGGAGCGGCTGGGCGTGCCGTGGGCGACCTCGGCGACGACCTCGGCCGAGTTCACGGACGTACTGGCGGGCATGCCCAAAGTCGCCCTGTGGCTGGACGAGTTGCTGCACGGACTCCGCACCGACATCGGCGACCCGTCGGGCACCGCCGACCCCCGCTTCTCCCCACACCTCGTCCTCGCGTTCAGCACCCCGGAACTCGTCGGCCCCGAGGCCCGGCAGGGCGAGCAGATCCGCTGGGTCGGCCCGTCGATCGCGCCCCGCCCGGCGGCGCCGGACTTCCCCTGGGACTGGCTGGACCCGGCCCGGTCCCTGGTCCTGGTCAGCCTCGGCACGGCCAACACCGATGTGGGCGCCCGTTTCCTCACCGAGTGCGTGACGGCGCTGCGGGCGCGAACGGACCGTGTGCAGGCGGTGATCGCGGACCCCGGCAACACGCTGGGTGCATCGGACGAACAGGACAAAGACCTGCTGATCCTGCCGTCGATCCCCCAACTCCCGCTCCTCGAACGGGCGGACGCGGTCGTCTCGCACGCCGGGCACAACACGGTGTGCGAGGCGCTGTGGCACGGTGTCCCCCTCGTCGTGGCGCCCATCCGCGACGACCAGCCGGTGATCGCCGGGCAGGTCACCGGCGCGGGTACCGGCATCCGCGTCCGCTTCGGCCGCGTCACCGCCCCCAAACTGGGCGCGGCGATCGACGCCGTACTCCACGAACCCGACCACCGCGCCGCGGCCGGCCGCATCCGTACGGCGTTCCGCGCGGCCGGAGGCACCCGCGCGGCGGCGACCCATCTGGAGCGGCTGGCCACCGGCGCGTCCCTCAAGGAGACCCCGTGAGCAACGAGGACGACCCCAAGCCCCCGAACCGCAACGACCAGGTGGCGGCCCTACGGCCCACCTACCAGGCCGACTTGGCCAAGGGCCTGGACCGCTTCTTCGAACCCCGGAGCGCGACCTGCCCCTGGTGCGACTCGCCTCGCCTCCGGACCCGGCTGCGCACGAAGGACCTGATCCAGCACAAGCCGGGCGCGTTCGTCCTGGACCAGTGCGAGGCCTGCCGGCACACGTTCCAGAACCCCCGACTGAGCCCGGCCGGGCTGGAGTTCTACTACCGGGACTTCTACGACGGCCTGGGCGAGAAGCAGTTGGGCAACACGTTCGCGGCCCGTACCAAGATGTACGAGCAGCGCGCGGAGTCACTCCTCCCGCACTCCCCGACCCCCAAGAACTGGCTCGACGTCGGGACCGGCCACGGCCACTTCTGCGAGTCGGCCCGCACGGTGTATCCCGACACCACCTTCGACGGCCTCGACTTCACGGACGGCGCCGAACTCGCCGAGCAGGCAGGGCGGGTGGAGCGCGGCTATCGGGGCAGCTTCCCCGACCTGGCCCCGAACCTCGCGGGCCACTACGACGTGGTCAGCATGTTCCACTACCTGGAGCACAGCACGGAGCCCGAGCGCGAACTGGCCGCCGCGCACCAGGCCGTGCGCCCCGGCGGCCACCTCCTGATCGAGGTCCCGGACCCCGACAGCCGCTACTCCCGCCTCCTGGGCCGCTGGTGGCTGCCGTGGCTCCAGCCGCAGCACCTGCACTTCATCCCGGTCGAGAACCTGCGCCGCCGACTCACCGACCTGGGCTTCACGGTCGTCGCCGAACAGCACGCGGAGCCCCACGACCCGGTCGACCTCCTCGCCGGCACCTGGCTCGCCCTGGACACGGCCGCGCCCCGCGACAACCTCCCGTGGCTGCCGAAGCCGCCGTCAGGACTGGCCCGTACGGGCCGCGCGGCGGTGCTGATCGCGGGGATCCCGGCGCTGCTCCTTGGAACGTTCCTGGACCGGTTCGTGGTGAGGCGGCTGTCGCACCGGCTGGGGGTGTCGAACGCGTACCGGCTGGTGGCGCGGCGCGACTGAGCCATGACGCAGAAGGTCAGGACAGACTCTCCAGCGCGCGGGCGACCGCGTCCGCCGTGACACCGTCGGACCGGTTGTCGAACACCACCCGCCGCCCGTCCGCCCATTGGCACTCGTTCGCCCCGGCCGTCTTCCAGAACGTGTCCCAGTCAGCGAACTTGGACCGGTCCCGGGCGCGGACGCGTTCGCGGGCGGCGGAGCTCGTCGAGGACGGCATGGTGGTGTTCCTCGACGCGGGGACGACTTGCCAGTCGGTCGTGCCGTTCCTGGTCGGCCGCAAGGACCTCACCGTCGTCACCAACGACTTTCACGCCGTACTGGCGCTGTGCGGAACTGCCGTCCGTGCACACGGTCCACACCGGCGGCGAGGTCGACGTGTCGAGCGGTTCGAGCAGCGGGCCCCTCGCGGCCAGGACGGTCGGCACGCTCAATCTCGACCTCGCCTTTCTGAGCGCCGGGTCCTGGGACCTGGCCCACGGCATCACGAGCTTCTCGATGGACAAGGTGCTGCTCAAGCAGGCGGTGATGGAGGCGGCCGGCTCGGTCGCGCTGCTCGCCGACAGCACGAAGTGGGGCACGGTGGAGCGGTTCAACGTGACGAAGCTGGACCGGCTCGACACGGTCGTGACCGACGTGGGCCTGCCGTTGGCCGTGGTCGACCGCATCGCGGAGGAGGGCCCGGCGGTGCTCCGCACGGGCTGAGTTCCCGCCCCCCAGTGGCCGAGTACCGGCTAACCCCCATTGAATGATGCATTCACCGCGCCTAGCATCACTCGGTGATTCCAGCAATTCCCGTCTGACTCCTGCGCGTTGACGGGAGACGCCTTGACGGGGGACGTGACGACGACGAGCGGCCGCGGCCCGGTTCCGGGGGCTCCGGCCGCTCGTCCCACTCCACCTCTACGTCAACTCAGCTCGCGGTACGGCGAATTCGCCCCTCGTACCGCTTCTCCAGCTCCAGATTGCCCTCGAAGCCGCCCGGCACATTGGCCGAGACGTACACCGGCGGCCGCTCCCCCGAGGCGAGCAGTTGCGCCGCCGCCTCCGCGACCGACAGCTGGACGAGCATCGCGCCGGTGAGGGTGGACAGGGCGCAAACGGCACCGCCCGTGGGGAGTTCGAGGAGGGCGTCGCCGCGTGGGGCCGCGTTGTCGAGGACGACGTCGGCGAGGTCGGCGAGCTTCTTGCCGCTCGGGTGACCGGCCGGGACGGCACGGGTGTGGGCGAGCGAGGTGATGGCCAGAAGTCGGTGGCCGCGCTCCTTCACCCGCAGGGCCATCTCCACGATCACCTTGTTCACACCGGAGTTGGAGATGATGACGAAGAGGTCCTCGGGGCGGGGCGCGGCGAGGTCGTAGAGGCGTTCGGCGACCCCGGCCTGGCGTTCCAGCAGCGGGTCGTCGAGGACGGTGGGCGGGTCGCCGCCGTAGAGGACGAGGTCGGCGATGCTCAGGCGGTTGGTGGGCACCAAACCTCCGGCTCTGCCCGCGAGTTCGAGGACCATGGCCTGGGAGTGGCCGGTGCCGAAGGCCTGGATGACGCCGTCCGTGCGGACGCAGTCCGCGATCAGTTCGGCGGCGCGGGACACGGTGTCGCGGCTGGACTCGGTGATGTGCTGGAGGACGGCCAGGCTCTCGCGCGCGAAGGTCTCGGCGCTTACGGACTCGGCGGACACTCGATTCTCCCCACCGGTGGATCAAACCACCTGTTCTTTCTAGATCAATGAATCAATAAATCACATGCGGTCCTGGTATTCAATCGATGGCCTCTGGGGTGGCTGATACCTTCTGCACATGCCCCCGACAGACGTCACCACCCTCATCCGCACCGAGCTGCCCCGGCTGGCCGGCTCACTGAGGAAGGTCGGCGAGCTGATCCTGGAGGATCCGGCCGCCGTCACCCACTGCTCGGCCGCCGAACTGGGCCGCCGCACCGGCACGTCGCAGGCGACGGTGACCCGGTTCTGCCGGGCGGTCGGCCTCGACTCGTACCAGCATCTGCTGATCGAGCTGGCCCAGGAGCGCGGTCGCGGCGAGGTCTCCGACTGGGGCACCGCCGAGATCGGCCCGGACATCTCCCCGGACGACGATCTCGAACGGGTCGTGCAGGTCGTGGGCAGCGCGGACCTCCGCGCGGTGCAGCAGACGATCGACCGGATCGACCTCGACGCGGTGGAGCGCGCGGCCACGGCCGCCGCCCGCGCCCGGCGCATCGACGTCTACGGCATCGGCGGCAGCGGGGCCGTCGCCCAGGAGACCGAAACGCGGCTGTTCCGCATCGGCTGCGCGGTGCGCGGCTGGACCGAGGTGCACGCGGCCGCCACCTCCGCCGCCCTGCTCACCCCGGCGGACGTCGCCATCGGAATCTCCCACTCGGGTTCGACCCGCGAGACCATCGAGCCCTTCGAACTCGCCAAGGAGCGCGGCGCCACCACCATCGCCCTCACCTCCGACCCGCGCTCCCCGCTCGCCCGCGCCGCCGACATCCGGCTCATCTCCTCGTCCTCCGCGACCAGTTTCCCCACCGGCATCATCGGCGCCCGCCACTCCGTCCTGGTCCTCATCGACTGCCTCTACGTCCGCATCGCGCAGCTCTCCTACCAGCGCGCGAGCGCCTCGCTGGCCCTCACCGACCACATCGCCGGGGAGCACACGGTGAAGTCCCGCAGGGGTCGGTGATCCGAGCCGAGACCGGGTCGTGATCTCGGCCGAGTCTGCATGGATGAACCACCGAAGTTACGCGGAGATGGTTGTTTGAATCATCTTCGCGGTGTCAGGATGGGCGCTCCGCCGAGCCTCTGGTAGGAGACCCATGCGCGTCACCGCTGCCCTGTCGACCGAGCTGTTCGTCGGCACCGCCGAGCATCCGCTCCAGGTGGTGGCCGCCGAACTCGCCCATGTCCCCGGCCGGCCGGTCCGCCTCACGGTCGAGGGCCCCGGCCTGCACGGCACCGCGGAGACCACCGTGGGCGAGGACGGCACCGCGCACGTCGAGATACCCGTGACCACGGACCTCGCGCCCGGCGAACGGTGCGCGATCGAGGTGACGGCGACCGACGGCGACCAACTGGCCACGCTCACCGCCGAGTTCACGGCCACGGAACCCGGCTGGACCATGTTCATGGTCAGCCACTTCCACTACGACCCCGTCTGGTGGAACACCCAGGGCGCCTACACCGAGACCTGGGACGTGGCCGCCGACCCCGCCTCCACCGGCCTCCCGGCCCGCACCTTCGACTCCCGCGGCCAGTCCGGCATGACCCTCGTCCGCGCCCACTGCGACCTGGCCCGCCGCGACCCCGCGTACACCTTCGTCCTGGCCGAGGTCGACTACCTCAAGCCGTACTGGGACGCCTTCCCCGAAGAGCGGGCCTTCCTACGGGAGTTGATCCGCACCGGCCGGGTCGAGATCATGGGCGGCACCTACAACGAGCCCAACACCAACCTCACCGGCGCCGAGGCGACCGTACGCAACGCCCTGTACGGGGACGGCTTCCAGCGCGGCATCCTGGGTGCGACCCCTGAAACCGCTTGGCAACTCGACGCGTTCGGGCACGACCCACAGTTCCCCGGACTGATGGCGGACGCGGGAGTGTCCTCCAGCTCATGGGCGCGTGGACCGTTCCACCAGTGGGGCCCGACCCTGTCCGTGTTCGGCGAGGAGCCGCGCGACCCCCAACGCATGCAGTTCCCGGCCGAGTTCAGCTGGATCGCCCCCTCCGGGCGCGGGCTGCTCACGGCCTACATGGTCAACCACTACGGCGCCGGCTGGGCCATCGACAACGCGCCCACGCTCCCCGAGGCGGAGTCGGCGGCGCTGAAGCTCTTCCGGGGGCTGAAGAAGGTCGCGCTCACCCGCAACGTCCTGCTCCCGGTCGGCGGCGACTACGCGCCCCCGTGCCGCTGGGTGATGGACATCCACCGGGACTGGAACGCCCGTTACGTCTCGCCGCGCTTCGTCAGCGCGATCCCCCGGGACTTCTTCGCCGCCGTCCGCGCCCAGTTGGACGAGGAGGGCCGCAAGGCATCCCCGCAGACCCGGGACATGAACCCGGTCTACACCGGCAAGGACGTCTCCTACATCGACACAAAGCAGGCCCAGCGCCACGGCGAGACCCTCCTCGCCGACGCCGAGGCCTGGGCGACCCTCGCCTCGCTCGTCGCCCAACACCCGTACCCGGACGCCGCGTTGGACAAGGCCTGGCGGCAGCTCATCTACGGCGCCCACCACGACGCCATCACCGGCTCCGAGTCGGACCAGGTGTACATCGACCTGATGACCGGCTGGCGCGAGCTGTACGACCTGGCCGAGACGGTGCACGCCGACGCGACGGACGCCCTGGCCGGGAGAGTTGCCCGACTACCGGGCGGCACGGACGACTTGGTCGTGTTCAACGCGGCGACCTGGGAGCGCCGGGATGTGCTGACCGTCGGGGACCCGGGACTCGTGCCTCTCGACGACACCGGGCTTCCCCTGCCCGCCGTACGCGAGGGCGACCAACTCCGTGTCGTCGTACCGGACGTACCCGGCATGGGCCTCAAGGCCCTCCCGCTCGCCGAGGGTTCGGTACCCGAGTGGACGCCCGGCGAGGGCCTCACCATCCGCAACGAGTTCTACGAGGTCACGGTCGACCCCGCGCGAGGCGGTGGCGTCAGCAGCCTGCGTGAACTGGCCGAGGACGGCCGGGAGTTGCTGCGCACCGGTGACATCGGCAACGAACTCGTCGTACAGGAGGAGTACGCGCGGCACCCGCGCTTCGGTGAGGGGCCGTGGCATCTCACGCCGACCGGGACCACCGCCGCACGCAGCCGGGATGTCACCGCCGACATCGATGTCCGGCACTCCCCCGCCGGATCGCAGATCACCGTCACCGCCGACCTCGGACTGTTCCGGTACACGCAGCAGTTGACGCTGTGGGCGGGAGTCCCGCGCCTCGACGTGACGACGACCATCGACGGGTACGACGGCGCCGACCGGCTGATCCGGGTGCGCTGGCCGTCCGACGTGACCGGCGGGCTGCCGGTGCACGAGGTGGCGGACGCGGTGATCGGGCGCGGGTTCGGGTTCGTCGAGGTGGACAGCGAGGAGTTCCCGTGGACGCTCGACAACCCGGCGAACACGTGGTTCGGGCTGGGGTCCACCGCGCGGGTCGCGGTGCGGGACGAGTCGGGGCGGTTGCTCGGGCACCGGTCGATCGGTGTCGCCGAACTCGTCTACGCCGACTGGGACGACGCCGGTGAACTCGGTACGCCGCTCGCGGCGGCCCTGGTCCGCGCCGGGGTCACCGCGACCTCGACGATCGCGGGCGGCCCGCGCTACGGCGACCTCGAAGTCGACTCCAATCTCCCCGACTTCCGGATCGCCGTGGGCGCGCCCGAGCGCAACTCCGTGGTCGCCGAGGCCCTCGGCTGGGACCCGGCCGCTGGGCGCGAGGTGCGTCGGCAGCTGGCCGAGCGGGGTGTGGCGACGGTGTGGGTCGCGCCGCGTGCCGGACTGCGCGAGGAATGGGTCCCCGGGGCCGACCTGCGCGACCTCGAACGGCTGCCGCTGCTCGTGGTGGCGGGCGCCCGCCCCGAGGACGACGCGAAGGCGGTGGACGCGCTGATCGCCGACCTCGACGACGCGGTCCTCACCGCCACGGCGGCGGGCGGCTGCGAGGCCCTGCCGCCGGGCGACGCCTGGGACGGCCGGAGCTTCGCCGTCCTCAACCGGGGCACGCCCGGCTGCGTGGTCACCTCCTCCGGCGACCTCTACATGTCCCTCATGCGCTCCTGCACCGGCTGGCCCTCCGGCATCTGGGTCGACCCGCCCCGCCGCACGGCACCCGACGGTTCCGCCTTCCAACTCCAGCGCTGGACCCATGAGTTCGAGTACGCGGTGGTCGCGGGCGCGGGTGACTGGAGGGAGGCGCGCCTGCCTCAGGCCGGACATGAGTTCAACCACCCGCTCACAGCTCGCCTCCGCACCTCCGCCTCCACTGCTACCCAACAGGGAGTCCTGCCCAGGAAGTTGGCCCTGCTCGGCCTGGAACCGGCGGGCGAGGTCGTACTCGACGCCCTCAAGCCGCTCGGCTCCCCGCTGGCTCGGGGCAGCGCGATACCGGTCGACCCGGGGCGCGGTGTCGTCGTACGGATGCACGAGGTGAACGGTCGGCCGGTGCGGGCCCGGATACGCGGGCCGCTTGACTGGACCGAGGGTGCGCGGGCCGACGTACTGGAGGCGCCCGGTGAGGAGTTGACGCCGGAGCGGGACGGTGGGCTCGCCGTCGACCTGACCGGCTTCGAGGTCGCCACGGTGTTGGCGACTCCCGCCGAAGCCTCCGAGCCCTCAACCAGTCCCGGAACAGCGGCAGATGAGCCCGCGCAACCCGTCCACACCCGCTACTGGCTCCACAACTCCGGCCCCGCGCCCCGGGGGAACATGCCGGTGTCGGTCTATCTCTCCCCCGGCACGCTCACCGTCTCCGGCCCCGTCACCGCGACCGTCCGGGTCGGCTCGGAACTCACCGACGCGCCGGTGTCGGGCACCGTGCGGGTCGAGGTCCCGCCCGGCTGGACCGCCGAACCCGCCGAACTGCCCTACGCGTTGGGCCCCGGCGGCTTCACGCTGGCCGAGGTGACCGTGACACCTCCGGCTGAACCGGAACCCGGCCGGCACTGGCTCGCGGCACAGCTGGAGTACGGCGGGCAGACGTACGAGGACGTCGTGGCGCTGGACGTGGCGAACGGGCAGTACGGGCCAACTCTGCTCTCCAGTCTGGGCGTTGAACGGATCAGCGTGCGCGGCGGCGAGCGGGTCCAGGTACCCGTGAACCTCCGCAACACCACCCGTGGACCGGTCCACGGCGCCCTCTGGGCCATCTCCTCGTGGGGCACCTGGGCCGGGGTCGGGCCAGGCTGCCAGGGGTTCACGGTCACAGGGGGCGCGGAAGAGCAGTGCTTCATCGACGTGGACGGCTCGGCGGTGGAGCCGGGGTCGTACTGGCTGCTCGCGAAGGTCGCCTGGCACGGGTGTGTCGCCTACACGGAGGCCGTCGCGCTGGAGGTGACGCCGTGACGGAGCACGCGGCCGTGGTGCGCGGCAGGACCGTTCCAAAGAGGCGGGTGGACACGCTGCTTGCGGCCGTACCGGTCCGGGATCGGGAGAGCACCCGGCCCGAGGCGCTCGCGCGGGCCGAGCGGCAGCGGCGGCGGTGGGCGACGCAGGTGGTGGTCATCGACGAGCTGGCCCAACGGGCTTGCGCCGAGCGGGGGTTGAAGCCTCCCGCAGAGGTGTCGCCGGACCGGGTGCTCGCCGTCGCCGAGACGGACGTAGCGGATCTCGGCAGTATCGTCGCGGCGGCCCTCGCGCACTCCCCGGCCGCCCGGGTGCTGCTGGCCGAGCTGGAGGGCGAGCAGGAGGTCGCGGAGGCGGCCGTACGGGACTACTACGACCGGAACCGGGACCGCTTCCTCACCACGGAGGCGCTGCGGCGGGGTGTCGACCCGTTCGGCGGGGCGTCATCGGAGGACTTCCTGTCGTACGGGCAGGTCCGTGAGGGGGTCGCGCGGGAGTTGCGGCGGGCCGCGGGGCGGCGGGCCTTCTTCGGCTGGTTGGACCAGGCCAAGGCCGGCGTCGTGTATGCCGTGGGTCATGAGCACCCCGGCGATCCGGCGCACCCGGACCACGAGCACCGGCACTGATCACTCCCGGAACCTAAAAGCAACACGGGAACCCATTGACCTCCGATGAATTCTGGTCCACCTTTTCATCAATCGGAGTCGAAGTTGGTTAATTGAACCAGCTGTTGGCTGATGCTCAGGAGGGCAGCGATGCGCACAGGAAGACTGACCGGATCGATGGTGGGGATCATCGTCCTGACCCTGACGGCCGCCGGCTGCGGGCTGTCCGGCAGTTCGGGCGACAGCGACTCCACCGCGGGCGGCTGCGATGTGGACAAGGGCAACGTCGGGTCCGGGAAGCTCACCGGCGAGGTGAAGGGCAACATCACCTTCCAGACCACCAACTTGAAGAAGGACTTCGGGAGTTTCTTCAACGGGGTCATCAAGTCCTTCGAGAAGGCGCACCCCGGTACGTCGGTCAAGTGGATCGACGATCCGGGCGACAGCACCTTCACCCAGCGCAATGTCGCCGACGCCCAGGCCTGCACGCTGCCGGACGTCATCAACCTCAACGCGGAGACGGCGACGGCACTCACGAAGGCCGGTTATCTGCTCAACCTGGGCGTGAAGGACCCCGACGCCGGCAAGCCGTTCGTCCCCGCGTTCTGGAAGTCCAGCACCTTCAAGGACGCCTCGGGCGCCGCGCTGCACACCGTGCTCCCCTGGTACACCGGCGGCATCGTCCTGACGTACAACACCGACCTGTTGAAGAAGGCCGGGATCGATCCCGCGAAGCCGCCGACGACGATCTTCGGGCTGTTCGCCGACTACGAGAAGATCGCCAAGTCGGCCAGGGGCAAGTACTACGCGACGATGGCCAACCCGATCTGGCGCATCCCGGCGGACTTCGACCAGATGAACATCAAGACCCTCTCCAGCGACGGCAAGTCGGCCGTGTTCGCCGACGATCCGCGCACCACCCAGTGGGTCGCCTGGATGGCGAAGCTGTACAAGGAGGGCGCGATGCCGAAGGACTCGCTGTCCTCCAGCAACGACCCGTCCACGCCGTACACGCAGGGCAAGGTCGCCTACGGCTCGACGAACCCGAGCTATGTGCGGTTCGTGAAGCAGAACAGCCCCTCGATCTACGCCAAGACGGCGGTCGGGCAGCAGCCCTTCGACGCGCTGGGCCACACCACCGGCGCCCCGCAGTACGTCTCGGTCGCCGCGACCAGCAAACACGCCCCCGTGGCACTGGCGTTCGCGGAGTACCTCACCAACGCCGAGAACCAGACGGCCTGGGCCAAGGACCCGGACGTGGTGATCTTCCCGACCACGACCACCTCGCTCAACGACCCGTTCTTCCAGAAGGTCAGCGGCAGCGACCAGTTCGCGCAGGCCCGCAAGCTCGTCGCCGACCAGCTCAAGACGACCACGGCCTACCAGACCAACCTCTCGCCGGCCGTGCAGAACGCGATCGTGTCCCAGGTGCAGTTGGCGATGCAGGGCAAGAAGAGCGCGGCGCAGGCCGTGAAGGACGCCCAGGCGAAGGCCGACGAGCTGCTGAAGCAGGCTGGTTGATGGTGGCGACGCAGACCGCGAAGCCGGTGACCGTGCCCGGTGCGGAGGCCGCCGCCTCCGCACCGGGCACGTCCCGCATACGTAAGTTCGCCCGCGCCGTCCTGCCCGGTCCCGCCCCCGGCGCCAACGGTGCGGCCCTGTACCGCCGTTGGTGGCTGCCCTGGCTTTGGACCGCTCCAGCGATCGTCTGCGCGGCGGTGTTCGGGGTGTTCCCGTTCCTCAACACCCTGCTGCTGTCGTTCACGAACGCCAAGCCGCTCGGCGGCGCCGCGGGCTTCGTCGGGCTCGCCAACTACACCCGGATGCTGGGTGATTCGGACTTCTGGCTGGCGACCCGCAACAGCGTCCTGTACGCGGTGATCGTCGTCCCCCTGATGGTGCTGCTGCCGCTCCTGCTCGCCGTCCTGGTGGAGAAGAACCTCCCCGGCATCGGCTTCTTCCGCTCCGCCTTCTACACCCCGGTGCTCGCCTCCAGCGTGGTCGTCGGCCTCAGCTGGCAGTGGCTGCTCGCGGACGACGGACTGGTCAACACCTGGCTGGAGAAAGCCCACTTGATCCGGTCGGCGATCCCCTTCCTCTCCGACTCGTGGCTGATCCTGCTCTCCGCGATGGGCCTCACCCTGTGGAAGGGCCTCGGCTGGTACATGGTCTTCTACCTGGCCGCCCTCGGGAACGTTCCAAAAGAACTGCACGAGGCCGCCTCCATGGACGGCGCCGGTGCCGCCCGCCGCTTCTGGCACATAACCGTGCCCGGCGTACGCCAGGCGATGATGCTGGTCGGCACCCTCACCGGCATCGGTTCGCTGCGCGTGTTCACCGAGATCTACATGCTGGGCAGCTCCACCGGCGGCCCCGGCGGCGCCGACCGCACGCTGCCCTTCTACATCCGGGACGTCGGCCTGGACCCCATCACCGGAAACGCCGGTTACGGCTCGGCGGTGAGCGTGGCGCTGTTCGTCCTGACCCTGGGCCTGACCCTGCTGGCGCAGCGCCTCACCAAGGAGGACGAGTCATGACGACGACCGCAGTGCGGCCCAAGTCCCGCCGCCTGACGCCCCGTTGGCGTGACTACGGCCGCCCCCGCGAACTCCTCGTCCGCTACCTCCTGTTGCTGCTGGTGCTCGGCCTCACCGTAGGGCCACTCATCTGGCAGCTCCTGGCTTCGCTCAAGGGCACCGGCGAGGACGTCTTCGGCGCGAACGCCTCACTGCTGCCCCACCACCCGACCCTGCACGCCTACCGCGAGGTCTTCAGCCAGGTCCCGGTGGTGACATACATCAGGAACAGCCTGATCGTCGTACTCCTGTCGGTCGGCAGCCAGTTGCTGTTCTCCACCACCGCCGGCTACATGCTCTCCAAGCCCGCCTGGAAGGGCCGCAGAGCGGTCTGGATCCTCTTGATCGCCTCCATGATGTTCCCCTTCGAGTCGATCATGGTGTCGCTCTTCCTGAGCATCCGCGACCTCGGCCTGGTCGACAACGTGGTGGGCGTGTGGCTGCCCGGCTTCGTCGGCGCGATCAACGTCCTGCTGATGCGCGGCGCGTTCCTCGCGGTACCGCGCGAGATCGAGGATTCGGGGATGCTCGACGGCGCGAGCGAGTGGCAACGCTTCCGCTACCTCTACCTCCCGTCCGCGTGGGGCGCGATCATGGTGGTCACCATCAACACCTTCATCAGCGCCTGGGACGACTTCCTCTGGCCCCTGATCGTCCTCCGCTCCGAGGACCACATGACCCTGACGCTGGGCCTTTCACGGTTGCAGAGTTCGTCGTTCGGCTACGACCAGCGGGTGGTGATGGCCGGTTCGGTGATCTCCGTGATCCCGGTGCTCGTGCTGTTCGTCATCACCCAACGCTGGTTCTACAAAGGCGTGTCGGCCGGAGCCGTCAAACTCTGAACCGTCAGGCTTTGAACCGTACGACGACGGGCTCGACGGCAAGCGCGGCCCGAGCGGACTCAGCGACCCGAACCTCCACGGCACCGACCTGCTCCAACTGGTCGGTGCCGAAGGGGACTTCGACTCTACGGCGCTCCCCGGGGACCAACTCGACTGCCTGGAAGGCGTGCAGTTCGAGCGTGCGCGGCCACACCGGGGTGAGCAGCCGCCGCATGTACACCTGGACGACCGAACGCCCGTTTCGCTTACCGGTGTTGGTGACGTCGACCTCGATCACGTCTCCCGCGACGCGCGGCGGACCGTACTCGAAGCTCGTGTACGACAGCCCGTGCCCGAAGGAGTAGAGCGGCTCGGCGTCGGCATCCACGTAGCCGCCGTACTCGGTGTCCTTGTGGTTGTAGTAGACGGGGAGTTGGGCCACCGAGTGAGAGATGGAAACGGGCAGGCGGCCGGTCGGTTCGGCGTGGCCGAGCAGTACCTCGGCGATGGCCTCGCCGCCCCACGGTCCGGGGTACCAGGCGGTGAGCAGGGCGCCGGCGTGTTCGGGGACGACGTGCGGGCGGCCCTGGATCAGGACGACCGCCGTGGGTGTGCCGGTGGCGGTGACCGCGCTCAGCAGGGCGAGTTGGGCCCGGCCGAGGCTCAGGCCCGCGAGGTCGACGCCCTCGCCGCACGTCATCTCCGAAACGGCGTTCCGTGCGGCCCCGTTGGCGTCGAAGTCCGTGTCGGGGGTACGGGCGCTGCTGCCGCCCAGCACCAGGACGGCCAGGTCGGAGGCAGCGGCTGCGGCGACCGCCTCGGGGATGCCGGAGAGGTCGTCGCCGGTGAGGGCGCAGCCGGGGGCGTGGCGGATGTCGGTGCCGGGCGGGGCGAGTCGCCGTAGGCCTTCGAGGACGCTGGTCCCCGTACCGGGGCGTTGGGGTGCCGTGTAGTCGCCCAACTGGTGGGCAGTGGTTGCCGATTGGGGTCCGATGACCGCGATACGGGAGACGGTCGCCGGGATGGGCAGGACTCCGCTGTCGTTGTGGAGGAGGGTGACGGCGGCTCGGGCGAGCGCGGTGCTCAGTTCCCGGCCTTGGTTCGGGAGCGGCGACTCGGTTGTGGCGTAGGGCTGTTCGAACAGGCCGAGTTGGAACTTCAGGCGGAGTACGCGCGCCACGGCCGTGTCGAGGGTCTCCTCGCTCACCAACCCCCGCTCGACCGCCTCCTCCAGATGCGTGAAGCCCTCGTCCCACAGGCTCAGGTCGACACCTGCGTTGAGTGCGAGCGCGCCCGCCGAGACCTTGTCGCCGGTGATGCGGGCCAGCCGGTCCACGGCGAGGCCGTCGGCCATGACCAGGCCCTCGAAACCCCAGTCCTCGCGCAGGAGTTGGGTCAGCAGGGCGCGGTTGCCGGAGCACGGCAGGCCGTCGACCTCGTTGTACGCCGACATGAGGGCGGCGGCACCTGCGCGGACTCCGGCGCGGGCGGCGGGGAGGTGGATCTCGTGGAGTTCCCGGAGGCCCAGCTCCGACTCGGCCGAGTTGCGGCCGCCGACCGTGGCGCCCTGGCCGGCGAAGTGCTTGAGGACGACGGGGGCTTTGTCGGGAGCGAAGCCGTCACCGGGCTCGCCCTGCATCCCGCGCACCAGCGCCTCGGTGAGGCGGGCGGCGAGGTGCGGGTCCTCGCCGAAGCACTCCTCCGTGCGGCCCCAGCGCGGGTCGCGGGCGATGTCCAGGGCGGAGACGAGGGCCATGTGGCCGCCGCGGGCGCGGAGTTCGGCGGCGGCGTGGGCGGCGGCCCGCTCGTACAGGCCGGGGTCCCAGGTGGCGCCGATGGCCAGGTTGACCGGGAGGACCGTGCCGTCCAGGGCCATGTGGCCGTGCGGCACCTCCTCGACGAACAGCGCCGGGATGCCGAGTCGGCTGCTCGCGATGACATGGCGTTGCACCAACTCGGCCAGGGCGGCGCTGTCTTGGACGCTGGGGCCGTTGGTGTGGTCGACGCCGGACCAGGCGTCGGCGCGGAACAGGCCGTACAGCGCGCCGAGTCCGGCGAAGCGGTCGGTCTCGGCGCGGAGGGCGTCGGTGAGTTCGAACCCGTCGGGACTGTCGGGGGTGCGGCGGTAGGCGTTCCAGCCGTACATCCGCTGGTTGAGCTGGCCGACCTTCTCGCGCAGGGTCATCCGGGCGAGGAGGTCGCGAACCCGGGTGTCCACGGGGGCGTCGGGGTCGCGGTAGACGGGGGTGGTGGTGTCGGTCATCGGGTGTCACCGTCGTACGCGATTCGGGCCAGGGCGACCGCGCCCCGGCAGCCGTCCGGTACCCAGTCGAGGGTGAGGCCGAGGGTGTGGAGGCGGGCGGTGAGGGGGGGCGTCAGCGGGCCCTCGGGGCCGAGCAGGCCGCCGGTAGCGACGATCCGCTCGCCGGGGCCCGGCTCCAATGCTCTTACCGTGTCGGTCAGTTGGTCTGCCGCCTCGTCGAGGATGCCTTCCGCCACGGTGTCCTTCTCCCCCGCCGCCTCGACCACCAGGGGGGCGAACCGGGCGAGGCGGATGGGGAGTTCGGCCATCACGGCGGGGAGTACGTGCATGCGGTAGGCCTCGCGGTGGGCGCAGGACCAGTCGCCGTCGCCGGGCAGTTCCTCGGCCGGCACCCCGAGCGCCTGTCCGACGGACCCGGCCAGCGCGGTCGTAGGGCCGCGTCCGTCCGCCATGCGCAGGGCCGCGCGTACCGCGCTCCGGCCGATCCAGAAGCCGCTGCCGTCGTCGCCGAGGAGCCAGCCGTCGCCGTCCACGCTGGTCGTGGTGCGGCGGTCGGTGATGCGCAGGGCGACCGCGCCGGTGCCGGCGACCAGGGCGAGGCCGTCGGCGGGGGTGCCGGGGGCGGAGGCGAAGGCCGCCTCGATGTCGCTGCAGACGCGGATGCGGTCGGCGGGGATGCCGAGGCGCCGCAGCGCGGCGGTGAGGGCGGTGCGGGCGTTGACGTGTCCCGGCTCCTCGGTGGAGGCGGCCGTGGCGCCCGCGAAGCCGCCGGACACGGCGACCACACGCAAGCGTGCCTGCTCCGGGGCGGCCTGCCCGATCGCCTCGACCAGGTGGTCGGTGAGGCGCGGTACCGGGACGGTCAGGGCGTTGCCGGGCCCGGCCGCGCCCTCGCCGAGGGGGCGGCCGTCCTCGGCGGCGGCGAGGACGACGCGGGTGCGGGTGCCGCCGGCATCCAGGCCGACGACGAAGTCACCGGCGAATTCTTGGTTCAAATCATTGCTCATCACTGACTATGGTGGTTGATACATTCGCGCAGAACAAGAGCCGAAGACCGCAGAACAAGAGCCAAAGACACAGACAGGGCAAGACCGGACCTGGGGAGGATCCCATTCCTACGCTCCGCTTCGGCGTCAACTACACGCCGCGCCGCGGTTGGTTCCACTCCTGGCACGACTTCGACCCGGCACACGCCCGCGAGGATCTGGCCCAGATAGCCGGGCTCGGCCTGGACCACATCCGGATCTTCCACCTCTGGCCGCTGCTCCAGCCCAACCGCACGCTGATCCGCCGGACCGCCGTGGACCAGCTGGTGCACCTGGTCGATCTGGCGGGCGAGGCGGGCCTCGACGTCCTCGTGGACGGCGTCCAGGGTCATCTGTCGAGCTTCGACTTCTACCCGGAGTGGACCCGCAGCTGGCACCACCGCAACGTCTTCACCGACCCGGAGACCATCACGGCCCAGGCTGAGCTGATGCGCACGCTGGGCAGCGCCCTGGCCGACCGCCCGAACCTGATCGGGCTCCAACTCGGCAACGAGCTCAACAACTTGGTGGAGCACAACCCGGTGACGGTGGCCGAGGTGGACCACTATCTCGACACCCTGCTGGCCGCCGCCCGCGAGCACCTGCCGCCGGACCGCCTGGTCACGCACTCCGCGTACGACGCCGCCTGGTACGGCGACGACCACCCGTTCACCCCGGAGGCCTCGGCCCGCAAGGGTGATCTGACCACCGTCCACCCGTGGGTGTTCTCGGGCGACTGCGCCCGCCGGTACGGGCCGCGCTCCCCGCAGGTGCTCCATCTCGCCGAGTACGGGACGGAGTTGGCCAAGGCGTACGCCACCGACCCGGCCCGGCCGGTCTGGGTCCAGGAGACCGGCGCGCCCGAGCCGCACATCCCGGCGGGCGACGCCCCGGAGTTCGCGCGCGCGACCGTGCGCAACGCGGCCGAGTGTGAGGGCCTCTGGGGTGTGACCTGGTGGTGCTCGCACGACGTGGACCGCTCGCTCGCCGACTACCCCGAACTCGAATACACGCTGGGCCTGTTCGACTCCTCGGGCCGTCCCAAGCCGATCGCCGAGGCCTTCGCCGAAGCCATCGCGGAGCCGCACACCGTCCAACTCCGGGACACCGCGCTGGTGTTGGACTGCACCCCGGGCAGCCGCTCGGTGTCGGGACCGGGCGGAGCGTACTTCGAGGAGTGGATGCGGCTGCGCACGGAGGGCGTCCGCCCTGCGGTGGTGCTGGCCGAACGGACGGAGGACGAGGGGTACTTGGCGGCACGGGGCATCAAGGAGGTCGTACACCCGCGGTGAAGGTCAACTGCCTGTCAGTACCTCCGCGACCGCCCGCAGGTTGACCCGCCCCCGCCCGTAGGAGCAGAGGGCGCCGCCCTCCGGCAGTCCCGTGTCGACCAGTACAGCGTCGGGCCGCCGGGCCGCGAGGATGTCGCGCAGCCGGGCCTGCCAGGGGTGGAGGCCGGCGTCGGAGGTGGCGACGACCAGCGGGGCGCCCGTCCGGACGATCTCGTCGACCAAGGCGGCGGAGTCGGCCGGCTCCGTGTTCAGAGCGGTGCCAGTGGCCGTGGGGTCGATCGTGCGGAGTTCGGTGAGGAGGTCCTCGCCACCCCAGTTCAGGGCGGGGTGCGGGGCCGGGAACAGGTCGACGAGGTGGGCGCCGCGTATCGGCGGGGGCAGGGTCCGGGTGCGTACGGCGCGGCGGGCCGCCTCCAGGCCGGCGTCCGCGTCCCAGGCGACGACGGTCCGGCGCGGGGTCGCGTACCGCTCGGCGAGCCGTCGCACCCGTCCGGCCGCCTCCCACACCCGCTCCTCGGGCAGCACGCGCGAGTGGAGCGCGTCGAGCACCGCGTCCCGGCAGGCCAGGGTGACGTCCAAGTCCGGTACGGCGACGATGACTTGGTCCGCTCCGGCGGCGAGGGCGATCCTGGCCCCGGCGGCTTCGCCGTACGCGTCGGCGATCGCCTTCATCTCCAGGGCGTCGCTGACGAGGACGCCGTCGAAGCCGAGTTCGAGGCGGAGCAGATCGCCGAGGATGCGGCGGCTGAGGGTGGCGGGGCGGTTGGCGTCCAGGGCCGGGAAGACGACGTGGGCGCTCATCAGCATCGGCACGCCCGCGGCTATGGCGGCGCGGAACGGTGCGAGGTCGACGAGGAGTTCGTCGTACGGGCGCGGGTCTGTGGCGACACCGTGATGGCTGTCGGTGATTGTGCCGCCGTGGCCCGGGAAATGCTTGGCACAGGAGGCGATGCCGCGGACGTCGGTGGCGGTGATCCAGGCGCGCAGATGGCGGGCGGCCAGGGCGGGATCGGCGCCGAAGGAGCGGGTGCGCACGATCGGGTTGCGCGGTTGGTGCTGAAGGTCGGCGACGGGTGCGTACGAGGCGGTGATGCCCAGTGTGGCGAGGTGACCGGCGAGCGCGTCGGCGCAACGGGCGGTCAGGGCCGGGTCGTCGACGACTCCGAGGGCGTAGGAGCCGGGAACGTCCGGGGCTCCGGCGCTCACCAAGTGGCCGATTCCGCCGCCCTCGTTGTCGATGGCCACGAGCAGGTCGGGGCGGATGGAGCGGAGTTGGTCGGTGAGCCGGCGCACCTGCTCGGCGTCGCGGACATTGCGGGTGAACAGGATGACGCCGCCGAGGCCCCGGTCGATGAGCCGCTTGAGCGTGTCCGGCACGGTCGTCGCGCCGTCGAACCCGGCGACCAGACAGCGGTGGGCCGCCTCGTCGAGGTCGACGGGCAGGGCGGTGACGGCGGCGGACGTACGCTCGGCGTGGGTCATACTGGAATTGAAATGGCTCGCTCAACCTAAAGTCAACAAACCGATGGATTGTTGATTCAGGCAATGATCTGGGGTGGTGGCGTGGGTGGTGGAGTGGGCGATGGCACAGATGATGCCGATGGTGCGCCCGGTGCGTTCACCCGGGCCCTTCAGGCCATTCATGCCGTCCGCGTCGCCCAGCCGCCCGCGCCCCTTCCGCTGACGGACACCACGACGTCATACCGGACGGGAACGTTTCGCAACGTGTCCCTGCTTCCGCTCGAAGAGATCCCCGGGCCGCTCCCCGTCTCCACTCCCGGCCCCGCCCCCGTCCCCTTCCGCCTCCCCTCCGCGGCACGCCTCGCCACCAGGATCCTGACCCTGCTGCCCCTGCTGCTGATCGCGGTGTGGGCGGCGGTCGACTGGCGTGCCATGTACGACGGCACGGCCCGGCTCGCCTCCGCCGACCCCTGGTGGCTGCTCGCCGCGTTCTTCTTCACCTGCCTCGGCTGGGGCACCGCCGCCCTCGTCCGCCAGGGCGCCGTGCCCGAGCGGCTGCCGACCGGGCTGCTGATCGCCTCGCAGTTCGCCGCCGGCGCCGCCAACCACGCACTGCCGGCCAGCATCGGCGCCCACGCCGTGACGCTGCGCTTCCTCCAGGGCCGCGGCATCCCCCTCGCCCGCGCCACCGCCTCGCTCGCCCTGTACTCGCTCGTCCGGCCGATCGCGAAGACCATCGTGCTCATCGCCTTCCTCATCGCCTTCCCCGAGATGCTGAGGTTCGGCCAACTCGTCCCGCGGGGCTGGTCGTTGGTCCTCGCCTTCGGCGGGCTGGGCTTCGCGCTCGGCACGGCCGGCCTGCTCCTGGCCGTCGTCCCTCCGCTGCGCCGCCCGGTCCTGCGCTGCTTCCGCACCGCGCTGACCGACGTACGGCAGCTGCACACCATGCCCAGCCGGATCCTCGCCCTGTGGGGCGGGGCGGCCGCCGCGCCGGTACTGCAGGCGACCGTGATCTTCTCGGTCGGCGCCTCGCTGGGCATGCCGCTGTCCTGGGCCCAGGTCGTCCTCGCGTTCCTCGCCGCCAGCACCGCGGTCGGCGCCGTTCCCGCACCCGGCGGGATCGGTCCCGTGGACGCGGCGACGGTGTTCACGATGGTCGCGTTCGGCGCCCCCATGGACCTGGCCACGGCGAGCGTCATCGGCTACCGCGTCCTCACGGTGTGGGTGCCGTTGCTGCCTGGCGCGTTGATGCTGTCGGCGCTGGTCCACCGGAAGGTGCTATGACCGAAATCCCCTTGTACGGCGGCCCGTTCCGCGTCTAGCGTCGCTGCTCATCGGCGTGTAGCTCAGCAGCAGAGCACCGGGCTCTTATCCCGGAGGGCGCAGGGGCAGGACCTGCCACGTCGGCTTATGAATGACGACGCTGACCAGCAGCACCTCACCGCGGCCCCCGGCTATGCCCGGGGCCAGTTGGCCAAGGCCTTCACGACCGCGCTGACCCACGAGGACGCCGACACCCGCCGTCGCGCGGAGAGCCGCGTGACGCGCTGGCGTGCCGTGCTCGCGGGGATGTCCGGCGGCCTGCTGTCGATCGGTTCGCGCACCCCGGTGGCCGGACTCCCGGCCTGGGTCACCCCCGAGGTGGTGCACGGCGGCTTCGCCACGGGCACCCCGAGCGCGGGCGGCCCGCTCCAGCCGTACGAGACACGGCTCGCGGAGCGGTTCGGCGTGCCCGCGGACCGGCGGGCGCTGTTCGCGCACTGCCTCACCGACGCCGGACTCGCCTGGCTGTGGGGGCAGTTGAACAGCGGGCGGTACGAGGTGAGCGTGCCCGAGGAGGGCGCGCTGCTCACCATGGCCTGGCTGGTGCGGCACGGGGAGACGGCCGCCGCGCTGGATCTGGTCGCGGAGCTGGAGCCGTTCGCGGATCAACTCCGGTTCCTGCCACGCCCGTCGACCGGCCGGCCCGCGTCGGACGTCACCGACGCGCTGTACCGCCGCAGCGTCTCCGACACCGTGGACCGGCTGGTCCGGCGGCGCCCGAACGCGGCCGTGGAGACACAGCGCGAGGCACTCGCCGTATGGCAGCCGTTCGGGGACGAGTTGCTCGTCCACTGGCTGGAGACGGCGGGCGCGGAGGACGCGCGGGTGCTCGAACTCGCCCCGGACGCCGACTGGTTGGAGCGCGGTTCCGCCCTGTTGAGCCGGTACCGGCAGCTGGCCGAGGAGCACACCCACTGCGGGAAGCACCGTAGCCCCAAGGAGAACCTGGGCATTCTGCGCGGCGCGCTCGAAGAGACCGTCGCCGGGCGTCTGTTGGACGCGCGGCGGCTCGGGCTGCTGCGGCACGCCGTCGCGTCGATGGTGCGGCGGCGCGGTGTGCCGGGCTCGGCCCCGCACACGGAACTGCGCCGCGTACAGCGGGCCCAGGCCGCGCTCCCCTCCCACCACGCCCTGGCGCAAGTGGTGGTGGGCCGCCTCGCCGGGCTGCCCCAGGAGTCGGGCATCACCGACCTCACCCCCGTACTCGCCCCCGTGACCGGACCGGAGGAGCGGGAGACCGGCCTGCCCGCCGGCGCCCAACTCCCGCCCGCCGTAAGCCGGGTGGTCGAGGACGCGCTCAGCGCACCGGTGGCCACCCTCGTGGACCGGGGAGTCGTCCCCTCGGCCGAGGTACTGGCCGGACTGGTACCGCGGTTGGTCGCCGTCGCCACCGCGCGGAGCTACGACGACCCGGCGTTGCGAACGCTGATGGCCGCGGACTACCGCGCGTTCCGCAACCGCCGTTCGCTGCTCCTGCTCAACCTGGAGCGGCAGGTCCGGATCGAGGAACTGCCCTGGGTCCGGGCGGTGGCCGCGCAGCGCGGCGACGGCACAGCCGAAGCGGCCCTGCTGCTACGGCAGTTGGGCGAGCTGGCCGTGCTCGGGTTCCCGGGCACGATCCTGCCCAACCCGCTCGTGCGCGAACTCGGCGTGCTCGCCCGCCAGTCGGAGCTGGGCGCCCCGCTGGTGGAGGAGCTGGCCGCGGACATCTTCATGGACGCCTTCGGCCCCAAGTTCCTTGTGGCGGCCGGGATCGCGGGCGAGTTGCTCGCCGGTTCGCTGTACGAGCGGTACTACGGCATCGACTACGCGGCGATCCGCGACCTGGCGATCGCCGAAGGGACCGTCCACGCAGGCGAGTTGACGGGCCGGTCGGACAAATCCGGGGCAGGGCCCCGTACGTCCCCGGGGTTCGCGCGGCTGTGCGCGGAGCGGGCCGCTGCGGCGTCCTCGGCTCCGGGCCGGTCGAAGTCCAGTTCCTCGTCCGGGTCCTGGGTGGCGGCCAACGGCAAGGTGATCGAGCAGTCCCAGATCCTCACCACGCACAACCTGGCCACGCTGGTCCACCGGGTCGGCATCACCCCCGAGCCGGGCTGGGCCGACCTGGCGCGCCGCTGCTTCGGCACCGTCTGCCGGCTGACGGCCCGGGTGCACCGCAACCCGTGGCCGTACTCCGCGATCAAGGACGCGGCGTACGCCTGGCGGCAGTTGGTGTTCCACCTGTCCCTCTGCCCGCCCGCCGAACAGCGCCGCGTGCTCGACGACCTGGAGGCGGAGGCGGCCCGCCACCCGGCCCACGTCCTCATCCGCCTCGGCCCCGCCCTGGCGGGACTACGTCTGGTCGCCGACGGCGGTGCCTTCGGCGCCGACGGCACGGCGGACGGGGGTCGCACCCGCCGCCTCCTCGGCTGGACCACGGACGGCCACTGGCTGGCGTCCGACCCGACAACCGGTGCGCCGCACGGCAGTTGAGGGTCCCGCGCGCCGGCAGTCGCTAGGACCCGTCGGCCACCGTCCGCACCGCCGCCTCCGTCAGGGTCTTCGCGGTACGTACGGCGCTGGTGATCGCCTCGTCGGGGGTGAGGCCGCACTGGTCGGTGAGGGTAAACAGGGCGTCCGCGGCCATGACCACCGCGAGGCCCCGCTTGAGCTGGGTGAACGCGTCCGGGTCGGACTCCCCGAGGGTGGCCGCCAGAGGGGCGAGGGCGTGGTCGATGAGGCCGAAGCGGATGCCGGGGCGCATGTTCGCCGCGTCGGGGCGGACGATGGTCGCGGCCATCATCGCGCGCACCCCGCCCTGCCGGGCCAGGGTGCCGCGGAGCAGGAAATCGCAGGCGAACGCGATCCGTTCGACCGGATCGCGGGAGTCGGCGACCGGGCCGAGCGCGTCGACGGGGTCGGGCCAGACACCGGCCAGGGCCTCGCCGATCAGGGACGGCAGGTCGGGGAAATAGCGGTAGGCGGTGGCCTCGGAGACCAGGGCGACGCGGGCGACCTCGGGCATCGTCACCTCACTGCCCGTGCCGATCAGCCCGCGGGCCGCTTCGACGATCGCCGTACGGGTGCGCTTCTTCTGGTTGCTGCGGCCCGTGTCCGTCTGTGCTGTCGCCATCGGTGCGTCACTTCCCCGTATTCGCTCGTCGTTGCCGTCCGTCCCCCTTACGTTATCACGACAAGCTCTCATTGTGAGAGTCTGCTTGCATAACGAGAGATGCCCGCCTACTGTTCTGAGGGCGCGCCACAGCGCGACGAACGCTCAACTCGCGCCACACACAAGGGAGTCGGCGATGAACGAGGTTTCCGTGGTCGGTCCGGACGACGGCGAGTCGATCCAGCTGGGCCCGGTCACGATGCGCATCCTGGAGGACGGCGGCACCACCGGCCACCGTCTCGGGATCGGCGAGATCACCCTCGCCCCGCACACCCAGGGCCCGCCGCAGCACCGCCACGCCCAGCACGACGAGGGTTTCTACGTCGTCTCCGGCACCGTGCACTTCACCATCGGCGAGACCGTCCACATCGCCCCGGCGGGCACCCTCGCGATGATCCCGCCGGGCGCCCCGCACACCTTCGCCAACCCCGGCGACGAGCCCGCGGTGATGGTCAACACCTTCACGCCCGACCTGTTCGTGCAGTACTTCCGCGACCTGCGGGACATGATCGCCGGCGGCCGGGAGTTCAACACCGAGTCGACGATCGAGACGATGAGCCGCTACGGCACCGTCCCCGCGACCGACTACGCCTGAGGCACCCGGCGCCGTAGGGACCGCCCGTCAGGAACCGCCTGCGTTCGACGGGCCGAAGAACTCGATCTCGGCGATGGCCACTTGCTTGCTCCCGGAGGCTCCGTAGGCGGACTCGATGGTGAAGCGGACCGACGTGACCGTGCCGACGCGGAAGGAACGGCGCTGGGCTCCCGCCCCCTGGTCCAGGGTGATCTGGCGGGTGATCGTCTTGCCCTTGGCCGTGGTGATCACCGCCTCGATCCGGTGCGGGAGCGCCGACTGGCTGAGCTGGTCGGGGCGGGTGGAGACGCCCGGGGTGATCATCAGGTCCAGCAGCCGCGTCGGCTCGTCGAACTGTGCCTCCAGCCACTGCCCCTTGCCCGCCTGGCTCACCCCCGGCCCCCACCAGGTGTTGTTCAGCCGGTCGAAGGCCAGCTCCGGCTTGTGCCCCGGGAAGGAACGGGAGGCGCTGACACGGTCCGGGTAGACGGGGGCCCGCTTGGCGAAGTGGTCCTTGGTCGCGTCCACGGCACGTGGGATGTTGACGGCCAGCACGATCAGCAGGGTCAGCACGAGCGCCGCGCCCACCCAGGTCAGCACCCGGTCGAAGGTACGGCGCAGCCGGGGCCGGTCGCCCGCCCACGGGATCTCACCGTTCCGGAACGCGAGCAGCCGCCGCCACCAGGGCAGTCGCCCGGGGGCGTGCTCCTCGCCGGCCATGGGCATCGCGCAGCGGGCGCAGTAGTGCCGGTCGGGCCGGTTGGCCGTGGCGCACCAGGGGCAGGGCACCCCGCCGGCGGCACCGGGTTCGACACCGGGTGCCCGCACGGCCTGCGGGCGCGCGGCGACCGGGCGGCCGGGCAGGACCGGGGCCACGGAGGGCGCCTGGCGGGGCTCCGGGTCGGAGACCGGGACGAGGAGCCGCCGGGCGCGCTCGGCCTCGGACTCCGGTTCCGGGGAGGTGGCGGGGACCGGTTGGGTGGGGGCGGTGTCGGTCGTGGAGGGGGTGCGGGCGGTGGTGCCGTCGTGGTTCACGTACGGCGCGTCGGGCGCGGGGGCCGTGGTCGGGTGGGGCGTGGGGTGGGTCGTGGCGGCGCCGGATGCGTGAGGAGTCGTAGAAGCCCCGGAGGGATGGGGAGTCGTAGCGCCGCCGGACGCCTCGCCTCTCGCCGGCTCCTGCCGGGAGCCCGCGCCGACCGAGTCGTACGAACCGCCGGCGGCGAGGGCGTCCAGGCGCAGGGACAGGGCGTCGAGTCGGGCGGCGGGGTCGTCCGAGCCCGAACTCCCTTGCGCAGACTGCTGGTTGTCGCCCGGGTCGTTCGTGCTCAGCGTGTCCCGGTGCGTGCGCGGCAGTCCCGCGTCGTCGGACTGGGGGAAGGCGTCCCAGCCGGGGTCACCATGGGCGGCCGGGGCTCCCCCGGCGCTCTCGCCGCGTTCGGCCGGGGCCCCGGTGCGGGCGCCCGCGCGGTCCGTCCAGCTCAGGACGGCGCCGCAGGCGTCGCAGAACGACTGGCCCGGTTCCGCGCGGGTTCCGCATTCGGCGCAGCTCTGGGTGGTCGTCATCTCTCGGGGTTCCTTTCGGGGAGCACGGTGGCGGTCACCTGGACCGTGTACGGCATGTGGGCGGGGCGGGCGGCCGCCACGAGGGCGTCCAGGCGGTGGGTGTCCAGGGTGGTCGGCGCGGGCAGCCGCAGGTGGACGTGCAGCCGCGGGCTGCGCTCGCCGGGCACCGGGCCGAGCGGGCGGGCGTTCCAGTCGGCGGCGCCGCTCTCGGTGATCTCCGGTTCGGCACCGAAGGCCAGCCGCACGGCCTCGGCCAGTCCACGCCGGGTGCCGCGAATACGGTGGAGGTACGTGGCGGCGGCTACGGCGGCCCGCAGCCGCTCCTCCGGTTCGCTGCCGTCGGTCTCGGCCCCGACCCAACTCCCCAGCCACTGAACGAAGTCGAGCGGTGCCAGCGACGGCCTGAAGTACGTGTCGAGGCAGTCCAGCACACTCAGGATCGGCGCTACGACCTCGTCGAGCCCGGCGACGAAACGCTGGGCGAGGTCGTCGTCCGCGAACACGGCGGGCAGCATCGCCCCGATCGGCGCGGAGGAGCCGAGGCCGTCAACTGATCCCCTCAACGCATGCCTCCCTGCACGGAGTTGGCGACCTTCACGCTGGTGATGTTCACGCGCCGTCTCCGATCACGCGGACGCGGTGGTCGAAGGAGAACACCAGCGACGGCCGCTCCAGGTCGATACGGTCCGTGGGGTCGCCGCGCTTGCCGGTGAGCGGGTCGGCCGGGTGCAGGACGACCTCGTCGACCAACTCGACGCCGGGCACCCGCTGGAGCACCGCGAACACCTCGCCGGACTGCACTGGACGTCCGAACGGCCAGCCCTTTCCGTCCGATCCGCCGGTGAGCGGGTCGAGGTGGCCGTACAGCGCGTCATGGGCCTGGCGGCGCACCCGGTCGGTGTCGACGCCGCGGAAGGCGTGGACCGTGGCGACGACGGTGATGCCCTGGTAGAACGGCGGGCCGACCGCCAACCGGGTCCCGATCAGCCGCCGTTCGTCGAGATGCCGGGTGATGCGGTCCAACAGGGCGTCCCCGGGCACCAGTTGCTCGAAGCGCAGCCGTCCGCCGGGGTCGGGCACGGCCTGCGGGACGACCAACACCCGTACCGCGTAGGCCCCGTGCTCCTCCTCGTCGCCCTCCAGGCAGGTGATGCGCGCGGTCTCGGGGGCGGCCCGGCGCGACAGTTCCTCGTAGTCCCGGAGGGTGACCGCCCGCTCTTGGGCGCGCAGGGTGATCGGCGCGCGGGTCTTGGCCTCCTGGACGGTCTCGCCGTCCACTCCCCCGCGTGCCGCCTCACGGTTGACGACTTCGGAGACGTACGGGATGGAGCTGCGCAGGATCTGTACCGCGCCGCGCGCCACGTTGCCGGCCCGGCCGCCACCGGTGCGGTAGCGGCGGGCGCGGATCACCGAGCCCTTGGGGGCGACCCCGCCGTACTGGCGCAGCGAGCCGTCGGGTTCGCGGACGGCGGGTCCGAAGGCGAGTTCGCCGGTGGCCGCGTCCAGGGTGATGTGGCGGTCGTCGGGGCCGGAGGCGGCGAAGTGCGGGACGACCTGCCAGTCCGTCCAGCCGTCGTGCTCGGCGGTCTGGAGGAGCAGGGGCGTGGCGTCGCCGACGACGGGTGTGTGGGAGAGCCGCAGCCGCTGCCCGGGGAGGCCGGTGGACTCGCCGAGCGCCTCGTCGTAGACGGTGTCGGCGTGGACGACGGTGGTGGTGCCGCCGATGGTGAAGGCCTCGGCGGAGCGGACGGTCGGCGAGGTGGTGTAGAAGGGCTGGTCGGAGTGGGGTTCGGTGACGCGGCAGCGCAACCAGCCCGCTTCCTGGCCGCCGTTGCGGGACAGGGTGTGGCCGCCGGGGACGTGCAGGACGACCGCGCCGGGGCGGTTGAGGCCGCCGGTGCCGTCGCGGTCCACCTCGCATGCCTGCCAGCCGTCGGCGGTCCACGCCTCCCACACCAGGGGCGGTTGGCGGGGATCGACGCCAACTCCGTCGACACGGCTGTCGAGTTCGAGGGCGAGGGCGCAGTGCGGGACGGCGGCGGTGAGGCCGAACAGCATCGAGTCACCGGGGTCGGGCGACTCGGCGAAGCACATCACGTGGTTGCCCTCGGCCAGGTCGTGAGTGCGGTCGACGACCTGCTTGCCCCGGTGCTGCACGACAAGATGCCGCAACGCGCTTGGTACTACGGCGAGTTCGCGCTCGGTGGCGAAGACCACCGCCTCCTCGCCCTCGGTGCGCATGGTCGCCACCTCGGTGCCCAGCGGCACCTGCACCGCTTCCTCCTGGGGCGCCGACAGCCAGAACGTGACGTCGGTGCGGGCCGCGGACGGCGGGAAGAGCGTGATGCCGACCAGGTCGAGGAAGGCCAAGTGGTTCTTGTCCGGTACCCGGTTGAGGCGGTAGACGATCTGGTCGGCCATGTGCGCGACCGTCTCGACGAGGGTGACGCCGGGGTCGGAGACGTTGTGGTCGGTCCACTCCGGGGCGCGCTGCTGGATGTAGCGCTTGGCGTCGTCGACGAACTGCTGGAAGCGGCGGTCGTCGAGGTTCGGGGAGGGCAGGGCCATCGGTCAGTTGTCGCTTTCAGCAGCCGTGCCGGGCGTACCGGAGGTGTCCGGCTCGTCGTGGGACGGGATGACGTAGAAGGGGAAGACGAGGCTGCGCGGGTTGTTGGTGCCGCGGATCGAGTAGCGGACGTCGATGTACAGCACGCTCTGCTCGGTGCCCGCGGTGACCTCGACGTCGTCGACCTCGATGCGCGGCTCCCAGCGGTCGAGGCTGACGTGCACCTCGTGCTGGATCCGGCCCGCGGTCTGCTCGTTGACCGGTGCGAACACCAGGTCGTGGATCGCGCAGCCGAAGTCGGGCCGCATCGGCCGCTCGCCCGGCGCGGTGGACAGCACGAGCCGGATCGCCTCCTCGACCTCGCGTTCCCCGCTGACCAGCGCGATGCCGCCGGTCGGCCCGATACGCAGCGGGAACGACCAACCAGAGCCCACGAATTGTTCGGCCATCAGACAACACCCGCCCGTTCCTCGCCCGTTGGGCCACTCATGCCGGAATCACCATCGGGACAAGGCCGTTGAGGGTGACCACGCCCATGATCGGCACGGTGACGGCCCGAATACCCACGTTGCCGATGGAGTTGACCTGCACGCTCGCGCCCGCGGTGAGCATCGCGTTGCCGAGCGCCTTCATGTTGAGGGCGCCCATCGCGTCCAGCGTGATCGCTCCGGTGGTCGACTTGACGTTGACCAGCCCGCGCCCCTCGATGTTCAGCGGCCCGCCGCTCTTGATCGTGAGACTGCGCCGGGCGCTGAGGGTGAGATCGGTACCGGCCTCGACCGACACCGAGCGGCTGCCCTTGATGGTGACCTCGCCCTTGCTGTCCACCACGATCTCGGTGTTCGTGCGGTCCAGGGTGATGGTCAACTGCTTGTCCCCGGAGGCCAGTCGGACACCTTGCTTGCGGCTGCCGGTCTTCTGGCTGAGCAGGTCCATCCGGTTGCCGTCCCGGTCGGAGACGGTGTGCCGGCTCGCCTTCTTCCGTACGGCGTCATGCAGCGGAACGTCACCGACGACGGTCGGCTTGTCCTTGCCGTTGTAGAGCCCGCCGATCACGAACGGATGGTCAAGTGCCCCCCGGTCGAAGGCGACCAGCACCTCGTCATTGACGTCCATGGGGAAGATCCCGCCACCGCCGAGCCCGCCCCACTGCACGGTCCGCGTCCAGTCGCTGACGTACGTGTCGTCCAGCCACGGGAACTGCAACCGCACCCGCCCCTGCTTGAGCGGGTCGTTGACGTCCGTGACAAGGGCGTTGGCGACGCCGGGCAGCCGGGGCGCGGTCTCCGAGCCGCCCGAGGCGAGCCCGTACAGCGAACGCCACTGCCGTCCGCTGACCGTCACCCACGTCTCGTAGTGCTTGCCGTCGCCGAAGACGTGCCGTACGGAGGTGGCCGTGTACTTGCCCTCGAAGGGCGAGCCCACGTCCGCGAGCGCGACCGGAACTCCCGGGCGCAGCTTGGGGTTTCCGCGCGCGACGACCTCCAGTTCGGCGAAGGAGGACGTCACGTCGTCGGCGAGGGCGGCGGCGGCGAACTTCACCTCGGTCTGCTTGTCGTAGGGCGTGCCCGTCTCCACCAGCTTGGCCGTCTTGAACTTCCCGGCCGCCGCGCCCGGGGTGGTCCCGATACCGATGGACGGATTCGAGGCCCCGGGCGAGGTGGCGGTGAGCTTCTTCTTCGTGGTGACGTCCCAGCCGCGCGCCTCGACGGTGCCGACCTGGTCGGCGGCGGTCACGGCGGCCCGCAGCCGCAGGATGTCGTGCCCGGCCTGGAGCACGAACGGGCTCTTGTCGCCGTCGGTTTCGGGGGACGGCGCACCGGACGACGGTTTCGGCTCCACGAACTGGAACCTGCCGTCCGCGTCGACCGACATGACCATCTCGTTCTCGTCGGCGAGCCGCGCGAGAAAGTCCCAGTCAGTGACATTGGACTGGGAGATGAACTCGTACACGGTCCGCGTCGACGTGATCTTCCCGATCGGCACCCCGTCCTGGGCGGCGAGTTTGCGGGCGATGTCGGACGCGCTCTGGTTGCGGTAGGCGGCGACGCGGCGCTGGCGCAGCAGCCGGTGCCCGAAGTCGTAGCCGCGCACGACGGTGAAGGTGCCGGTGCCGTCGTAGTCCGCCTCAAGTCCGGTGACTTCACCGGTGAGCAGCGGATCGGAGGCACCCTGTCCGTCGGCGACCGGCGCGATGACGACCTTCGTGCCGAAGGTGACTCCGAGCTTGCCGAGGATCAGGCGGTACGGGTCCCGGAAGGTGAGCCGGAACGCGGCGGGCACGCCGACGCCCTGGTCGACGTAGCTGTCGACGAGGTAACGGGCGTACTCGGAAGGGATCTTGGCGCCGCCGATCTTCACCTCGACGACGTTCGAGAACGCGGCCTTCACCATCAGGAACGCACCTCCTCGGCGGCGGGCAGCACGAGTTCGACACCGTTCGCGAGCCGCGTCGGGTCGTCGATCCCGTTGGCCTCGGCGATCGCCCGCCACGCGGCGGAGTCGCCGTACTCCCGCCAGGCCAGCGACTGCAAGGAGTCCCCTGCTACGACCCGGTGGACGCGCTGCGCGGTGAGCGCGCCCGAAGTCGGGTTCTGGCCCTTGGTGTTGCTCGGGATCTCGTGCAGTTGGAGCCGGCAGGTGGCACGGATGGGTACGCCGGTGGTGCCGAAGAGCGAGTAGGCGGCCTCGACGGAGGAGACGTAGGCGGTGAACCGGGCGGTGGAGAACGACCCCCACTGGAACACCACCCACGGCGGTGAAGGCTGTTTGGCGGCAATGGACTTGGTGGTCACGTCGCAGCACGCGAGCAGGGACTCGACCTTCTTCAGCACCGAGTTGCTGGTCGGTTCGTCGGAGGAGTCGAGGAAGATCTCCACGCCCATCTCGCGCGGCTGCGAACCCATGAACTCCGGGAGGGAGCCGTCCCGTTCGATCTGCGCGGGGGTCGTCTTCCACTGGGCGCGACGGGTGAGGGACAGCTGCGCCGGGTTGAAGTCGAAGGCAAAGGTCTTGATGAGCCCGCCCGGGGTGGTGCTGCCTCCGACGGGCGGCTCGTGAATGGCGAGACTGGCACGGACAAGGCTCTTGCCCGCGCCTCTGCTGGTGGCCATGGTCTGCTTCCCGCCCCCGCTCAGTCCGTGAATCCGTGGTGGGCGATCTCCAGGACCTCGGTGGCGACGGCCGGCCCCGCCGGGTCCAGGGAGGGGCCCTGCCAGCTCACCGGCAGCACGTCGATCAGCCCCCAGTGCGCGACCTCCGAACCGTCCGCACGCAGCGCCGCGATCTGCCCGGTGGGCCGCTTGATCCCGGTCTGCACGGAGGAGATCCACTTGGCGACCTTCGCGGTGTCCGGGGTGAGCGGGCGGGTCAGCCGGATGGTGGAGAAGGTGACACGGGTGGGGAGTTGCCAGACGAAGCCGTTGTTGCCGCCCTCCTGCCGGTGCTCGATCTCCACCGTCGACGACAGCCCGTCGCACCCGTTGAAGTAGCCGAGGCTCTCGCCGTCGATGCTGAGGGTGAACCAGATGGTGGAGCCCGGGTCGAGGCGGGACATCGGGGGTGGGCCTGCCTTTCTGTTGTTGCGTCGGGGTGCGGGGTGCGGGGTGCCGGTTAGTGGCGGGGGTCGCGGAGCTTGCCGATCCGTTCGCGGTCCAGGCGCAGTTCCGTGCGGATCAGGCGGGTGATGCGGCCGATGATCCGGTGCACGAGTTCGTCGAGCTGGAAGTCGGTGAGGTCTCGGGGGTCGAACTGGCCTGCGGGGATTGCCTCGTAGGCGGGGGGTGGGGGGCCGGAGGCGTCGGCGGTTGCGGTTGGGGAGTACGGGGGTGGCGGGTCGGGGGGTGGGGGTGACTGGGAGGGGGATGCGGTGTACGGCGGGGGCGGGGTGGAGGGGCGTGCGGCGGGGGCGGCGACTGCGGCGGGCTCGGTGGGGGTGGAGGTAGGGGTTTTGGCGAGGGTGTGGCGGGCTCGGTTCAGGGGGGTGGCGGAGGAGGGGTTGCGTTGGACGGAGGAGATGAGGGGGCGAGGTGCGGTGGAGAGAGGTCCGGGTGGGGTGGAGACCGGGAGGGGGGTGTGGGGTGCGGGGGCGGAGAGGCGTAGGGGTACTACGGGTATGGCGGGGGTGCTCGGTACTCCGGGGGTGGCGGGGGCTTTGGGAGGAGTGCCGGGTACTACGGGTGTGGCGGGCTTGTCGGGTGTCGTACGACGGCGACGTTGTACGGGGGTGAACGGCGATGTGGGTGCGGGGCGCTGCGCTGGGGGTGGAGCGTGGAGCGAACCGATTGAGGGCGCAGGTGTGGTGGGTGCCTGTGCCGTAGGACTGGGTGCGGTGAGCGGCGGTGCGGTACGGGAGGCCGTGCGGGGAGAGACCGGATCGGGCGTGGTCGGGCTCTGCGGAGTCGGCTTCGTGACGCGGAGCGGAGCCGTGGTTGAGGGCGGCGGCACGGCCGGGGGCGAGAGCGAGGGCACGGCTGGAGACGGCATCACGGCTGGAGGTGTAGTCACGGCCGATGACCAGGGCCCAACCTCGGACGAAGTCACGGCCGAGGACGGAAGCACAGCCGGAATCGGGCTCACGGCCTGGGCTGCGGTCGGCCGGTCCGCGGCGGTCAGGTGCGTGACGGGTGAGGGGGCGGTGGCCGAAGGAGCCTGCGCGGGCGGAACAGCCGTACTCGGGGCGACGCTTCGCTGGACCATCGGCCCCGGACCCGGTGTCGCCGGAGCTACCAGGCTGGCCGGGGCTGCGGTGAGAGAGGGGCCCGTGGCCGAGGGGGCCGTGGCCGAGGGGGCCTGCGGGGCCAGTCCCGGCTCGCTCGGCGCGACGCTTCGCTGGATCACTGGCCTCTGGCCCAGCCTCGCCGGAATTCCCAGGTCGGCCGGGGCTGCGCTGGTCGGGGACACGGCGGCGGGTGAGGGGGCGGTGGCCGAGGGGGTCTGCGTGGCCGGTACAAGCGTGCTCGGAGCGACACTTCGCTGGATCGCCGGCCGCGGCCCCGGACCTGGACCCGGACCCGGTGTCGCCGGAGCTGCCAGGTCGGCCGGGACGCCGGTGGCTGGGGGCGTGGCGGGTGAGGGGCCCATGGCCGAGGGTGCCTGAGCAGCCGGTACAGGCGCGCTCGCCGCGACGCTTCGCTGGGCCGTCGGCCCTGGACCCGGTGTCGCCGGGTCGGCCCGGGCTGCGGTCGGCCGGGGCACGGTAGTTGAGGGCGCGGCAAGCGGATGTGCGGTGGTTGGGTACGCGGCAGGCGCGGGTGGGGTGGTGGTGGGCGCGGTGGCCGGGGGCGGTGCGGACGTGTTGGGGGCGACGCTTCGTTGGATCGTCGGCCCGGGTCCCGCTGTCGGCCTCGAACCCGGTTCCGTACGGTGCCCGGTGCCGGCCGGCGGAAACGGCGAACCGATGAGGGGCCTGGCGTCTGCGGGCGGGACGCTGACCGGAGCTCCAAGGGGTGAACGGCGCCGGACGGGAGTGGGCGTCACGGGAGCCGGAGAGTCGGGGGCGGGTGTCGGCGAACCTGCTGCCAGGGAGGACGTGGGCGCCGGAACAGTGGGCGAATCACCTTGTGGGGCAGGGGCGTTGGGCATGTCGCCCTGCGCGGGGTGAGTAGCCGAACTGGGCATCGGCGGTACGGGTATCGCGGTCTGCTGTGTCTCGTTCGGGCGCGTGGTGAGCGGGGCGCCGAGGGGGATGCGAGGCGGGCGACGGGCGGCGCTGCGTTGGATCTGGGGTGCGGGAGGGGGCGTAGGACCGGGGGTTGGATCGTTGCCGGGGTCACCGGTCCGGGTGCGGGCGGAATCCGTCGGTTCTGTGAGGGGTGCCGGCGTGTGGAGCTGAGGTTGGGGCTGGGTGGTGCCCCCATCGCGTGGGGCAGGAGCACTCGCGGCACGTTGTACGGGCATCGGTGCGCGGGAGGTGTTCGGGGTCGTCGGCTGCGCCGGAGCGACGGGCGTGGCTGACCGCAACTCGGCTGACGGCGCTGCGGAGTTCGGCGTCGGCATCGGCATCGGCATCGGCATCGGCGTGGACTTCGGAGCCGTCGAAGCCGTAGCCGTGACACCCGGCGCGGTGACCGCCCGCTGCACGCTGTCCGTCCCGCCCCGGGAAACAGGAGCCGCGCTACCGCGACTGACGGGGCGACTTTCGGGCTCGGTCACGTCGGGCGCCGGTGGCATCAGCGGTGTGCCGACGACCGGGCTTCTCGGAGTCACCGGAACCGCATCCTGCGGCTCCCCCACGCCACCCGCTGCCCCGGCCACGGCACGCTGTACCGCCACCGGCCCGGCTACGTTCCCGCCCGTGCCGTGAGCGCCTCCCGCATCACGAACTACGCCTGCAACACCACCGAGTTGCTCCACAACGTCACCGGCTGCCGGAACAACGAGCGGAACAGGTGACTCGCCACCCGAACCACCCCCCACAGCCCCCGAGTTCCGCCGACCAACCAACCGCCGCTGCACCGGAGCCGCACTCGACCTCGTCAACGACCCTGGCCTCGGCCGGAGTTGCTCAGAGGACGACACCGCAGTCACCCGAATACCGGAAGCCGGACCCACCGCTCCGACCGAACCAACCACAGGAGCCGAAGCAGTACTGCGCACACCCGCGGACCCACTCGCCGCAAGAGGCACAGCCCGCTCAGCCCGTTGCACCACAGGCCCCGCAGTCGCCCGCAACGGAACCACAGGCCCCGGCTGCGCAGCCAACGCCCGCCCAGCCACCGGCAGTTCACCCGCAGGCCGCCCCAGGCTCGGTACCGCCCGCACCGGCGCCGCAGGCAGCGACGAACCCGCGATCCCGGCACTCCGCTCCGCGTCCAGCACCGCACGGAACCCCGTCCCCGTGAACGACGGGTTCTGCCACGTGGGCAGCCGCGCACCGAACCCGGCATCGGCAACCCCGGTCCCCCCGACGGCGGAGGCCCGCTGGATCGGCGGCAGCCCCGGCCAGGCGGCCAGGGTCACCGCCGGAGCCGTAGAAGCCGTAGAAGCCGAACTCACAGAACCGGCGGAGCCGTCCGCCTCGCCGGAGCTCCGAACCTCGCCAACTCCCGTCCCATCCCCGGAGTTGGCGTCCCCGCCGGCGGCAGACCCCTCGGCCCTCGCCCGCCCCCGCAACCGGTCCAAGAACCCCACCGCTCAGCCCTCCGCCCCGGACCGCGTCACCAGGGACGCGATCTCGCCCGTGTAGCGGCGGCGGTCGTGGTGTTCGAGGTCCAGGATGTCCTCCAGGCTCCAGTGGAAGTGGTAGGCGACGTACGCGATCTCCTCGTGCAGCCGGTCGGTCGCGTACGTCACGATTCCCCCAGGCGGCTCCCGCCGAGCTCCACTTCGAAGGGTTCCGCGCAGTGCGGGCACTGAACTGCCGCGCGGGTGTGGCCTTCCGCGTTGATCTGGCGGTAGAAGTCCTGGAGGAAGGCGAGGTCGGAGGCGAACATGTTCTCCACGATCCCGTCGTGGACCATGGGGACCGTGCCCAGCCTCGTGATGACCCGGCCGAGCAGCACCACCGACAGATACGCCGGGTTCTCCTGCACCCGGACGTCCCGCAGCGGCACCAACTCGTCGCGTGCGGTGGCCAGTCGCATCACACCGTCCTGGTGGACCGTGCCGGACTCGTCGACGTAACCGCGCGGCAGCTGGAAGGGGAACTCGGTCCGCAGCGACTGCCGTACGGCCGGTGCGGGCGCCGGGGCGACCGGAGCCGGGGCCGGAGCCGCTATCGGACCGGCCCCCACCCCCGCCAACGTCTCCGCACCCGCACCCGCACCCGACGCGGCCACCGCCGTAGCCGCCGAACGCCTCATTATTCGATGACCAGTTCTTCGAACACGATGGTCACGGACTCGGTGAGGGCGGCGGCCTCGCCCGCCTTCACCGTGCTCGCGTCGATCTTGCTGCACCAGGCGTTGCGCAGGTGGTAGCGCTTCACCGGGTTGTTCTGGAAGTCCATCATGATGATCGACGCGTTCTTGCGCGCGGTGGTCATCTGACCGGAGATCGACTCGTTGATCCACTGGGTGAACGAGGCCGACTGGGTCATGCCGCGGATCACCGTGCAGGTGCCGTTCTTCTTCACACCCGGCATGTTCTTGACCACGTTCTGGCCGTTGGGGGTGTTCTGCTGGTAGGTGATGACGTCCTGTTCGATGCTGAGGCCGCTGACCTCCGCGAGGTACTCGACCATCACGCCGTCGATCTGCAGGCCGAAATTGTGTGAGGTGAGGGCGTCACCCGGCTGGAGACTCATGAATTCGCGTTCCTTCTGGCGTTACGGCGGCTGACTGCTGGCTGATGGGAATGGGGGGCTACTCCTCCAACTCCCCGCTGCCGCTGGAGAACTGAGCCAGTCGGAAGATCACGAACTCGGCCGGCTTGACCGGCGCGATGCCGATCTCGCAGACGACGCGGCCGACGTCGACGGACTCCGGCGGGTTGGTCTCCTCGTCGCACTTGACGTAGTACGCCTCCTCCGGCCGCTGGCCGAACAGGGCACCGCTGCGCCACTCGTTGACCAGGAAGGCCGAGATGTTGCGCCGGATCCGCGCCCACAGGGCGTGGTCGTTCGGCTCGAACACCACCCACTGGGTGCCGATCAGGATCGACTCCTCCAGGTAGTTGAAGTACCGGCGGATGTTGAGGTAGCGCCAGGCCGGGTCGGAGGACATGGTGCGGGCGCCCCAGACGCGGATGCCGCGGCCCGGGAAGGCGCGGATGCAGTTGACGCCGATCGGGTTGAGCAGGTCCTGCTCGCCGCGGGTGATCTGGGTCTCCAGGTCGACCGCGCCGCGTACGACCTCGTTGGCGGGCGCCTTGTGCACACCGCGCTCGGAGTCGTTGCGGGCCCAGACACCGGCGATGTGGCCGCTCGGCGGGATCAGCCGGGACTGTCCGCTGGACGGGTCGAAGGTCTTGATCCACGGGTAGTACAGGGCCGCGTACTTGGAGTCGTAGCCGGCCGTCTCCTGCCGCCAGACGCGGATCTGACGGGCGTTCAGGCTCGGCGGGGGGTCGATGACGGCGACCCGGTCGCCCATCAGCTCGCAGTGCGCGATCAGGCCCAACTGGACCGCCTTGACGGCCTCCAGGTCGATCGCGCCGCGCTGGTAGGCGGCCATCAGGTCGGGCACCGCGACCATGGAGATCTCGTCCACGGCCTCCAGACCGCCGAAGCCGGTACGGTCGGCGGAGTCGCCGAGGTAGGTGGCCGGGCCGGGATGTGACGCGGTGTCACTTCCCTTGCCGGGTACGGCAGGTGCGGCGGCGGCAGCGGGGGCGGGCGCGGTGAGGGCGACCGTCTGGTTCTCCGGGCGGGCCAGCTGCGCGGCGGGCGCGGCCTCGGCCACGGCGATGAGCTTGGAGCGCTCCTTGACCTGGGTGACGACGTAGTTGCGGCCGCCCTTCTTGGCGGTCACGTCGAAACTCTCGACGTCCTTGCCGGCGTCCTTGACGATCAGCCGGAACCGTTCGGCGGGACCTTCGCCCTCGGCGTCGGCCACCTCGACGCTCAGGTCGCCGGATGCCAGAGCGGTCACGGCGAACGTGCCGAGCTGGGCCGGCTCGCCCGCGGTCAGCGCGGCCGGGGTCGCCGAACCGGCAACGGCGGACGGGGACTTGGCCTCCGCCGAGGTGCCTACGGCGGTGCCGCCGACGCGGACGACATAGGCGGCCGAACCGCCGTTGTTGAAGAAGCCGTAGACGGAGTGGGCGAGGTAGTACCCGTCGGTGAACTCACCGAAGGCAGCCACGTACTGCGTCCAGTTGGTCACCAGGGTCGGCTCGTTCAGCGGACCGGTCGGGGCCAGGCCCACGAAGGCCGCCACCGAGGTGCCCACTCCCTCGATCGGGCGCGAGCCGCTGGCCACCTCCTCGACGTAGACGCCGGGCGACAGATAGGACGGCATGCTCTGCTCTCCTCGGGGTACGAGACAGGACGCCCTCAAGCGTCACGCGCGCGACCCGGCCGCCGAAACGTCCCCGAGTGCCTGCCTTGGGGCAACTTCCTTGCCCTCAGGGGCAGTCCGCCGCACGGTTCGCGGGCAGCCCGCCGCGTCGATTCCTCTGCGGGCCCGCTCCACCGGGGTGGACGCCGTCGCCCCGGGGGCAGTGCCGGGTTTGACGGGCGGCCCTTTTGGGCAACTGCTGTTGCCCCGGCGACTCCTGACGCGCCCTCACCATCCGTCGTAGCGTCGGCTCATGAGTCTGTGGACCTCCCTGGAGCCAGCGTCCGCGACCGTCGATCCCGGTGGCAGTACCCGCGTGCGGCTGCGGCTGCGCAACACCGGCGACGTCGTGGACGAGTACCGCTTCGAGCCGGTCGGGAGCATCGCGCCCTGGACCACTGTGGAGCCGCAGACGCTGCGGCTCTATCCGGGCACGACGGGGACGGTCGACCTGACGTTCGCGCCGCCGCGCACCCCGGACGCGACGGCGGGCCCGAACCCGTACGCGGTCCGGATCACGCCGACCGAGCACCCGGAGGCGGTCACCGTCCCCGAGGGCAATCTGACCATCACCCCGTTCACGGAGGTGCGGGCGGAGCTGGTGCCGCCGACGGTCAAGGGACGTTTCCGGGGCCGCCCCCAACTCGCCGTGGACAACCTGGGCAACACCAAGCTGACGGCGTCGATCAGCGGCAGCGACAACGGCGACCAGCTGTCGTACGACATCCATCCGGGCAATGTGCAGATCGAGCCGGGCCGGGCGGCCTTCGTCAAGGCGTCCCTGAAGCCGCGGAAGATCATCTGGTTCGGGCCGAAGGAGCAACGGCCGTACACGCTCAGCGTGTTGCGGTCCGGCGCCAACCCCCTTCCCGTGGAGGGGACTTATCTCCAGCGCGGGTTTCTGCCGCGCTGGCTGGCCACCTTCCTCGGGGTCCTCACCGCGCTCGCGCTCACCTTCGTGATGCTGTGGATCGCGTACAAGCCGCAGGTGCAGACCGCCGCCACCGAGCAGTTGAAGGACGCGGGCGTCAGCACGCTCGCGCCCAGCCCCACCCTGAGCGCCGCTCCCCCGCCGCCCTCGCCCGTCGTGACGAGCGCGCCCCCGGCGGCCGAGACCTCGACGGCCGCGGCGGCCGGTGGCGGGTCGGGCGGCGGCGGAGACTCCAAGCCGTCCGCCAAACCGAAGCCGGTGACGGCGGCGACCGCGGTGAACAAGCTGGCCGCGCGGGACTCCGGACGCCATGTCTGCTACCGGATCTACATCGGGGGCAAGGGCTGGCAGGCCCCGGAGTGCGACGGCGCCACGGCCGCCACCTCCACCGACGACGAGCAGATCCTCTCCGTGAACATCGCGGTCTCCGGGACCGCCGGTTCGGCCGCCAACGCCTTCATCCACGACCCCGCGTCGACCAACGGCTACGGCAAGTACCAGCCTTCGGGATGGACGGCCATCATCGCCGACGGCAAGGACAACTACATCGGCGCCGCGAAGCCGGGCGCCGCGTACATGACGGGCTTCGCGAACAACATCGGCAGTGGTCAGCTCTGCTGGATCGTCCGCAACTCCGGCTGGGGCTGGAGCCCGCAGAACTGCACCAAACCGCGCCCCGAGTACGGCTTCTCGGGCACCCTCGACAACGCCCACTGGCTGGTGGCGGTCAGGCTGACGGTGCCGAACTGACGGTTTTCGATCCACCCTGGCGGGGCGGCTACCAGGTGCCCTCTCCCGGCACCAGCCGCCCCGCCTTGCGGTATTCGCGGCGGGCCCCTTCGAGGAGGTCCGCCGCGGTCACCGTGTCCCCGCGTCCGGCGGCGAGGTAGGCGGCGGTGACGACGGCGCTGCGGATGGAACCGCCGGCCAGCTCGAACTCCTCGGCCAGCGGCCCGAGTTCGAGGTCGGGCACGCTCGGCACATGGGTCAGCCCGTGCCGCCACAGCGCGAGCCGCTGCGCCGGGTCCGGGAACGGGAAGTCGACGACCAGGTCCAGCCGGCGGGTGAACGCCTCGTCGATGTTGGCGCGCAGGTTGGTGGTGAGCAGCGCGATCCCGTCGAAGGACTCCAGGCGTTGGAGCAGATAGGCGCTCTCCATGTTGGCGTACCGGTCGTGCGAGTCCTTCACCTCGGAGCGCTTGCCGAAGACGGCGTCGGCCTCGTCGAAGAGGAGCACGGCGTCGGTGCGGTCGGCCTCCGTGAAGATCCGTTCGAGGTTCTTCTCGGTCTCGCCGACATACTTGTCGACGATCGACGACAGCTGAACGACATAGAGATCCAGGCCGAGTTCGGCCGCGACGACCTCGGCCGACAGCGTCTTGCCGGTGCCGGACTCCCCCGCGAACAGGCCGAGCACGCCACGCCCCCGGCCGCCGCCCGCGCTGAGCCGCCAGTCGCCGAGGACCCGGTCGCGGTGCCGGGCGCGCAGGGCGAGTTCGTGCAGCTGGGTCAGGGACCGCTCGGGCAGGACCAGGTCCCGCCAGTCGACGGCGGGCCGGATCCGCCGGGCATGCTGTTCCAACCCGGACGCCGACTGCTGCCTCGCCGCGAGCCGCAGATGGGCGGCGCTCATCGGGGTGCCGTCGAACGCGGCGAGCCCCCGGGCCGCCCGTGCGGCGCGCGCGATGCGGTCGGCGCCGAGATGGTACGGCGCGACCGTGGCCCGCACGTCGAAGCCGCTCTGCTCGCCGACGGCGTCCGTCCAGGCCCGCACCGCCGCGGCCCGCTGCCGGGGCGCCTCCAGGATCAGCGGATCGCTCTCGCACCACTGCGGATCGTACGGCCGCGCACCGGCGATCAGCACGGAGACATCAGTGGCGTCGGTCAACGCCCTTACCAGTGCGCCGGGTTGGTCGGACAGCCCACCCACGACGACCGCACGACCGCTGAGCCGTGCCTCGCGCAGCAGCTCCGGCACCCGTTCCACGGGCCCGGAGAACCGCACAGCGGCCACCCCCGCCACGTCCAGCGCGGCGGCCACGCACACGAGCCCGTCACCTTCGTGACGCTCCCTCACATACACGGTGAGCGGCGGCCCTTCGGCGAGCAGCACGCCCAGCCGGTCCACGAAGACGGTGAACTCCCCGTCTCTGCCCGGCTCTTGCCCGCCCGTATCTTGTCCGCCCGGCTCTTGCCCGTCGTACGACACGCTCGGCACCGGCAGCGGGTGGAGGTGCCCGGTGAGGGTCGCGTCCGGGGTGTCGTCGCCGAGGAGACGAGCCACGACCCGGTCGGGGACCCGCAACGAGCGGCTGAGGAAGGGCCGTTCGGGTTCCTCCACGGTGAGCAGTCCGAGGGCGGACAGCGGAGCCGTCGGGAGGAACCGGGCCCGGCCCTCCGCCTGGTGTGCCGGTACGCCGCACAGGTCCAGGGCGAGTCCCACGGTGGCCCGGCGGCGGCTGACGTCGTCGTTGAGGTAGCCGTAGAGGGGCTCGAAGGTGCGGTCCAGGTCGGGGGCGAGGGCGACGAGGAGGAGGGCGGTGTCGAGGTCGGTCAGGTGCAGGGCGGCGAGCCGGTCGGCCGGGCTGTGCGCCAACTCCGGTGTGGGCGAGCCCAGTTCCCGGTCCGGTTCCGGGGAGCGCAGCAGCAGATGCCGTACCGCCTCTTCCGGGAGGTACAGGCCGCGCATCGGGTCGCCGGCCGTGGGGTCGGCGGCGGAACGCCGGTCGACGAGCAGGGCGACGCGCTCACGGAGGTGGCCGAGCCGGGCGAGGAGGGCATCGGTCTCCGGCTCGGCGGCGAAGGCCGACGCATCTTCTGCCACTGACACTTCGACGGCCCCGGCCTCGTCCGTCACCGTCATGTCGGCGTCCCCGGCGCCCTCTTGCGCCGAGCGACCTCCCGCGCCTCCCGTACCGCCGCCACCTGGCGCGGTCGGTGCGCGCGTTCCTCCACGCCCGGCCCGGTGCCGTCGAGGCCGCTCACGCGGACCGCCGCGCCCTCGGTGACGGGCGGGCCGGCGTCGTACTCGGGGTAGGCCGGGAAGGGCGCGGTGACCACGAGGTCGAGGGACGGCTTGAGTTCGCCGCCGAGGGCGGACCAGATCTCCGCGAGGGAGCGTGACTCGGTCTGGATGCCGGCCACCGAGATCGGCACCGACAGGCCCAACTCACGGAGAGATCCCGGAAGTTCGGTGGGCGCGAGCAGCTCGCGCGGGATCAGGGTCGACAACACGGCAGACAGCAGCCGGTGTTCGTCCTGCGGGCGCTTCGTCCACGCCGTCACCAGGTACGACAGCCGGAACCAGCGCGGCGGCTGGCGGCGCTTGACGACCACGTCCCGCTCGTCGCGCACGGCGACATGCCCGCGCTGGCGCCGGTGCACGTCCTCCCGGATGTCGTACAAGTAGGTGTTGATCGTGGGGGTGTTGCGGCGGGCCGCCCAGTCGCGGGTCGGAGCGTCGAAGGAGACCTCGATGCCCGAACCGGCCAGTGCGCCGCCGCCGATCAGGTCCTTGAGAACCTCGTCCACCTCGTGGATCACCGCCGAACTCCCGCCCTGCCGTGCTGTCGTGCCCCGCGGTACGCGTCGGCGCCCGGTACGCCCCTGTCGGCCGTCCCCCGATCGTGCCGTCCCAACCGCCCGTCCCCGCAAGCACCTTGGGGACGGGGACGGGGCACGGCATGTTGCCCGCGTGTCCGGCTTCGAGTGCCCGTTCGGTCAGATGTAGCCTTCCCGAAGGGCATGCGCCACGGCATGCGCCCGATTGCGCAGGTGAAGGCGTGTGGTCAGCCCGTGCATGACGTTTTTGACGGTGCGTTCGGAATAGGAGAGCTTGCTGGCTATCTCTCCGGTGTCCAGCCCCTCGGCGACCAGCCGCAGGACGTCCACCTCTCGCGGCGAGAGCCCCGAGGGATGGCCTCCGGACCGGCCGGCCGCGCTGCGGTGCAGTGTCCCCACCTGTTCGACGAGCCGGCCGATCAGATCGGCCGGCAGGTCGCCGTCACCGCGCGCCGCGGCGACCACGGCCTGCACCAGGCGCTGTGCGGTCGCCTCCCCGCGCCACACGATGGCGCCGACCCCGCACTCGATCACATCGAGCAACTCGGCCTCGCGCAGCGCCCCGACGACGAGCACGGCCCGCCCGCCCTCGCTGCGCACGAGCCGGCGCAGCCGGGTGAGCGCGATCTCGTCGAGGGTGTCGGCGATGAACAGGGCCACTCTGCCGGGCCCGGTGTCGTTCTCCTCGCGGAGGTCGATCTCCGGGTATCTGCGCAGCTGGCTGAGTGCTCCCTCGCGGGAGATCGGGTCCGGGGCGTGCACCGCCACGGGTATCCGGTCGGCGGGGTCGGCGGTACCGGGGTGTGCGGGCCGCGATGAGCTGAGCAACGTTCTCCCTCGAATCCACATCCAACTACGTGCCACCCCAGGTGCGCTGGTGGCGGCCGTGTACTTCTCACCCTCACGGGGCGGGTGGGGCGGGCGCAATCGTGGAGCACCACGAGCAGCACCACGAGATCGGACGTACGGCGGACCACGGCGAGTGAGCGGCCAAGACGGCGGAAGCGACCGGCACGACGGGTACGACGGACACGAGGAGGACCGCGATGACGGGCACGACGTCTGACGCCGGAGCGTCCGCGACACCGCCCGAACACCGGGACGCGACACGGCTGTTGGCGGCGGAGGCCGCGTGGGCCCGGGCCGGTGCCGGCCGGCTGGTACTGCTGCGCGGGGCCACCGGGACGGGCCGTACCACCGTGCTGGAGGCCGCCGTCACGGACGCCTTGGCGCACGGCATGCGGGTGCTGCGGGCCCGCTGTTCGCCCCGCGACCAGGCGGTGCCGTACGCCACCGTGCTGCAACTGATGGCTCCGGTACCGGAGTTCGGGGACGCGAGGCTCGCCGGGGACGAGCGGGCGAGCGCCGATCTGTTCCGGCGGGTACTGCACTCGTACGCCGACCGGGCACCGCTGCTGATCGCCGTGGACGACGTCCATCTGGCCGACCCGGCCTCGCACCGCTGGCTGGTCGAGTCCGCCCGGCACGTCGACCGATTACGGATCCTGCTGGTCGCCACGGAACGCAGCCAGTACGACGTCGACCCACCGGCTCCGGGCCTGACCCACACCCTGTCGCCCGCCCTGGTCCGCACTCTCACGCTGGCCCCCCTGACCGCGAACTCGGCCGCCGAGCTGGTGAGTTCGGCCCACCCGGACGCCCCCACGCCGTGGGTGGAGGACTGCGTACGGGCGGGGGCGGGCAACCCGTTGCTGCTGCGGGCCCTGCTCGACGACCTCGGCGCCGGCCGGCACGTGAGCGTGCCGAAGACGTCTGCCGCGCTGTACCCGGGCGCGTATCCGGCCGCCGTGTCCTGGTGGTTGGACAGTGCGGGCCCGGCCACCGGCGAGGTCGCCCGGGCGCTGGCCGCGCTGGACGAGGGGTGGGACGGGGGCACCCCGCGGGATCTGCCGAGCGGCCACGCCACCTGTCCCGCCGAGGAACTGGCCGCGGTGATCGCCGAGTTGGCGGGTGCCGACCCGGCCCGGGTGGCCGGCTGGCTCACCGCGATGAGCGGGCTCGGGGTGCTGCGCCCGGACGCCGACGGACGTCCGCGCTACGCCCATCCACTCCTGCGGGACGCGGTGCTCACCGGCGTACCCGTGGCCAGACGGCGGGCCGCGCACGCGGCGGCGGCCGAGACGATGCAGCGCCACGGCGTCTCCCCCGACACGGTCGCCCGGCAGTTGCTGCTGTCCGACCCGGTGGGCGAACCCTGGACGTCGGCCGCGCTCCAGGAGGCGGCCTCGCTCGCGCTGCGCGACGGCCGCACGTCCGACGCGGCGGCCTTCCTGCGCCGGGTCCTGGAGGAGCCGCTCGCGGACGCCCGCAGACAGCGGCTGCTCACCGAACTGGGCTCCTTGGAGTACAAGGCACAGACCACCTCGGCCGGTATCCCCCGCCTGAGCGAGGCGCTAGGGCTGTCGGGGGCGCCGCAGGACACCGTGCGTGCGGCAGTCGCCCTCGGCACGGCGCTGGCCGGCCGGGGCAGGACCCTGGCCGCAGTGGACGTACTGCGCACGGTGGAGGACGAGTTGACGGACCGGCCGCAACTGATCCGCACCCTCCAGACCGCCTCGGTGCTGCTGTCCGAGCAGGACCAGACGGTGCGCAAGGAGGTGTACCGGTGGCTGTGCGACGCCGCCGAGCACTCGCCGGAGCTGGTCGGTACGGCCGGTCACGCGCTGGTCGTACGGCATGCGGCCACGGCCGGGCTGATCTCGGCCGCTGAGGCGATGCGGCGGCTGCGGGCGCTGCTCGCGCAGCCCGCCGATCCACTGACCGAGCCGTTCCTGATCGGCACGGCCGCCGCCGTCGCCCAGTGGGCCGACGAACTCCCCGAAGCCGAACGGCTGGTGGAGCGCGGCCTGGTGGGCCAGCGTCCCGACCTGCTGCACCCGATGCACGAGGCGCTGGCCAACGTACGGGCCGACATCCTGGCCGCGCGCGGCGAGCACGCGCGGCTGCTGGCGGACCCGTGCCCGCGTGACCGGCCGCGCAGCGGGCCCTCCAACCGGCAGGCCCATGTGCTGCTTTCGCTCGTGGCAACCGGCGAAGAGGCGCGGGCGCTGCGGCTCGCGGACGGCCTCGACCTGCGGTCCGCGCCCGACTCCTGGGAGTTGAACCGCTTTCTCTACGCGCGGGGAGTGCTGCGTGCCGCCACCGGCGACACGGCGGGCGCGCTGCACGACTTCCTGGAGTGCGGGCGCCGCCAGTCGGCCCGTGAGGTGGTCAGCCCGGTGGTCACCCCGTGGCGCACGGCCGCCGCCCAGTGCCGTCTCGCGCTCGCCCGCCCCCGGGAGGCCATCGCCCTGGCCGAGGAGGAGCTGCGGCTGGCCCGGGTGTGGAACACGCCCCGCACGGTGGGCCGTTCCCTGCGTGTCCTGGCCGCGGCGACCGGCGGCCGGCGCGGTCTGGAGCTCGCGGAGGAGGCCGTACGGCTGCTGCGGGACGGGCCGGTGGGCACGGAGGCCGAGTTGGTGTCGGCGCTGATCGTGCGGGGCCGCGGGCTGACCTCGGCCGGGGACCGGGGGCGGGCCCGGGCCTGTCTGCGGGAGGCCGCCGAGCGTGCCGAGCGGCTGGGGGCGACGCGTCAATGGGCCCTGGCTGAGGAGGCGTTGGGCGAGAGCGGTGCGCGGCGCTCGGCGCCCGCGCGTACCGGTTCACGGTCGCTCACGACCAGTGAGCGGCGGATCGCCGAACTGGCCGCCGACGGCCGGACGAACACCGAGATCGCCGATCTGCTGCATCTGGCCCGCCGCACGGTGGAGACCCATCTCACCAGTTCCTACCGGAAGTTGGGCATCCGGCGGCGGGGCGAACTGCCCGGGACGCTGGGGCACAAGTAACTGGCAGTGGCCCGCCGCGAGTTACTTGCGCGCCCCGGCGGTCGGCTTCTTGGGCTCGGTGCCCTCCGCCCGCACGGTGCTGTTGCCCTTCTTGGGGACGTGCCGGGGCACGACGTCCTGGGGGAAGGTGAGTTGCTGGTTCATCCACTTCAGGGACGCGGGCATCTCCCGTACCCAGGTGGGGAAGTTGTGGCTGCCCGACTCGGGCAGGATCGACGCGACGCGCATGGGCGCCTTGACGGCCTTGATGAAGGCGAGGGTCTGCGGATAGCCCCGCTCGCCGTGCTTGCTGTCGGCGACCAGGACGGAGACCTGGGGGATGGGCAGGTGCTTCAACCGCCACATCAGGTCATGCCCGTTGACCCGGTTCACACGGCCGAGACCGCTGCCGAAGAGGTTGCCGGTGGTGGGGTCGTCCTTGATCCGGTAGTCGGGGGAGAGCGCGGCGGCCGTCGTGTACACGTGCGGGTTGCGCATCGTCAGCTGCAGGGCGCAGGTGCCGCCGGAGGAGTACCCCATGACGCCCCAGGCGCTGGCGTCATGGCCCACCCGGTAGACGGACTTGAGGGCCTGCGGAAGGTCCTTGGCGAGGAAGGTCTCGGTCTGCGGTCCGCCCGGAACGTTCACGCACTCGGTGTCGCGCGGCGGGGCGATCGTCGGCCGGATCATCACCATGATGGTCGGCTGCATCTGCCCGCTCCTCTGCAGCTGCCCGGCGGTCTGCGAGACCCGCAGGTACTGCGCGAGGTTGAAGATGCTGCCCGGGTAGCCGCTGAGCGCGACGACGACGGGGAAGCGCTGGCGCGCGTACGCCTTCTGGAAGTACTGCGGCGGCAGGTAGACGAACGCCGGATCGACCACTCCCGTACGGCGGCCGATGACCTTGACGGACTCCACCTTGCCGTTCACCGCGGGATTGCCGGTGGGCAGTCCGCTGACCCGGCTCAGCTGCTCGTCGCCGGCGGGCTGCACCAGCGCGCCCTTCACGGTGACGCCGCCGATCGAGCCGTCACCGCTGTGGTCGGCCGCCTGGGTCACGCCGACGGGGGCGGTGTCGACGTTGCCGAACAGCTCGCCCCACGATCCGAAGAACTGGTACGAGGAGTTCAGCCAGCACGCGAACGCCGCGATGATGGTGACCTGAGTCACTCCAATGGCTGCCAGCCGCCCGAGCACGTGCCGCACGCCCGGACTGGCGAGCCGCGGCCACACCCAGACCAGCAGCACCACGCAGACGGCAGCCACCGCCGCCACCACATAAACGGTAGTCTCGCTGGTCAAACCCATGCCACTCAGTCCCCGGTTTCCTTGCCTGTGCTGTTTCCTTCACACAGAAGGAGGGCTACGGACCCTTCTGCGTTCCTCAACGAGCACGAATAGGACAAAGAAGCGGGTCGGTACGGGTTTCCACGGACGGCCCCCACCCAGGTTTACGGCGTCCGGTTCGGCGTCCAGTCGGCGTCTCTCCTTCGGTCGGCCGAGGCGTCCGTCCGTCATACGTAAGGTCTCGCCGTACCCCGTCGTCCGGCCCGACCCGGTAGGTTTCGCAGCGGTCCGATGCGGTCGACTCCGGGGAAGGGAACGGCATGGCGAAGGACGATTCCGCCCTGCGGTCCGGCCCCGGCGACGCCAACTCGCAGGACGGGCCCGGCAGATCGGCCGGAAACGGCCGGCTGGCCGACAGACTGGCCTCCGCCCGCCTGCAGAACTTCGTCGGCAGGCGCGAGGAACTCACCCTGTTCCGGAGGGCGTTGGCCGGTGAACCCGGCGCCCCGATGGTCATCGTGCTGCACGGCCCGGGCGGCATGGGAAAGAGCGCCCTGCTGCAGCGCTTCGCCGCGGAGGCACGCGCCGCGGGCCGGCCGGTCGTCGGCGTCGACGCCCGTACGGTCGAGCTCTCGCCGTCGGCCTTCGAGGAGGCGACCGCCGAGGTCTTCGCCCGCGACAACGCTGTCCTGCTGGTCGACGACTTCGAGCGCTACCGCGCCATGGAGGAGTGGATACGCGACCGCTTCCTGCCGCGGTTACCTGCCGGAGCCCTGGTCGTCGTCGCCGGACGGCACGCACCCGACCCCCTCTGGAAGGCGGACCTCGCGTGGAGCGAGGTCCTCCAGGTCGTGCCCCTGCGGGAGTTGGGGCCCGCGGACTCGGCGGCGCTGCTCACCACGCAGGGCGCCGACCCCGCACTGCACGCGTCCCTCCTCCGGTTCGCCGCGGGCCATCCGCTGGCCCTGCGGCTGGTGGCGGAGGCGGCGACCCACGACAACTCGTCGACGGACGAGGTCTTCTGGGCCCCGCTGCGTACGGTCGTCGACCGCCTGCTGACCCACATCGTCGGCAGACCGCCCTCGCCCGCACACCGGCGGGCACTGGAGGTGTGCGGCCATGTCGCGGACACCACCGAGGAGTTGCTGCGCGTGGCACTCCCGGACGAGGACGCCACCGAACTCTTCGCCTGGCTACGGCAGTTGTCGTTCATGAAGTCGGGCCCCTTCGGGGTGTGCCCCTACGACGTCGTCCGTGACGCCCTCGACAGCGACTTCCGCTGGCGCGATCCGGAACGCTACAAGGCCATGCACCGCACGATCCGCCGCCACCTCGTGGAGCGCGTCCGCGACGCACCGGAGAAGGAAGCCCTGCGCGCGGCACGGGAGTTCAACCACATCGTGTCCAGGGCGCAGTGGCTGAGGGAGTTCCAGGGCACCCGGAACGAACCCGACGTCCACGAGCAGCCGATGCGCCCGGAGGACGTCCCCGCGCTGATCGAACTGACCCACAAGGTCGAGGGCGAGCACAACGCCCGCATGGTCGCGTACTGGTTGAGGCATCAGCCCGAGGCGTTCCACGTCCACCGGCGCTGCGACACGGGTCAACTCCTCGGGTTCATGGCCTGGTTGAGGATCGACGCGCTCGACGACGAGACCCGGGCGGCGGACCCCGTGCTGGCGGAGGCGTGGGAGTTGGTCTCCGCGATGACTCCCCCGCGTCAGGGCGAACACCTGGGCGTGGCACGGTTCATGGTGCACGAGGAGAACCATCACCGCCCCTCGCGGTCATGGGACCTGGTGCGGATGCGGATCGTCTTCGAGCTGCTGCGTGCCAAGCACTGCGCGTGGTCCTGCTTCGTCAGCGCCGAACCGAAGTTCTGGGCGCCGCTGATGACGTACATGGGCATGTTCCAGCCGCCCCGCCGGGCCGTCCACGCCGATCGCGGGTACGGCCTGTTCTGCCACGACTGGCGGGCGGCGCGGGCGGAGGAGTGGGCCGAGGGCATCGATGCCCGCCTGCTCGGCGGGGCACCGGCCGCGTCGGCCGGGAAGCCCAAGTCCCGTGTCACACCGCTGAGTCGGGAGGAGTCGGACGCCGCCGTCCGCGAGGCGCTGCGCGGCTGGCTCGACCCGGGCGGACTCGCCGGCAACCCACTGCTGCGGAGCCGGCTGGTGGAGGAACTCAGCGAGGGCGACCCGGTGACCGCGCTCCGCGACCTGATCGGCAAGGCCGTACAGCGGCTCAACGCCCATCCGCGCACCCGGCATCTGCACGACGTGCTGACGCTGACGTACCACTCGACGTCCACGCAGGACGCCGTGGCGCGGAAGCTCAACCTGGCGTTCAGCACCTACCGCAGGCATCTGGCCCGCGCCCTGGACGAGGTGCGGGAGACGGTGTGGGACTGGGAGGTGCACGGCCGGATCAGGGCCGAACAGGAGCCTCCGCAAGGGAGTTGAGAGGGCGTCTACGGCGGGGCCGTTCACAGACTTGCTCCAGCAGTTGGCCCCTCAGGGTTGCCCGAGGGGCCAACTGCCTGCACCACCCGCCGAGTTACTTGGCGGGCTTGTAGAACGCGTACGTGGCGGTGTACTGCACGCTGACCTGGTCCGTGCTGGTGCCGGTGCAGGCCGTGGTGGGCGCGACGCCACCGCTCGTGCCCAGGCGCTGGACGTAGGAGACGTCGGCGAACATCCCGGTGCCGCGGGTGGCGGTGGCCTTCAGCAGCAGCTCGGGGATGGTGCCCGTCTTGGGCGAGTTGGCGATCGCGGAGCCGTTGACGGCGCTGCCGTCCACCGTGGACACCCACACCGGGCCACGGGAGTGCAGGGCGACGGGACGCTTGGTGCGGTCGTTCTTGGCCCACAGGGTGGCGGCCGGCTCCAGCAGCGTCCAGGCGCTGTTGGTGCAGGTGTAGGTCTGGACGCCGGCGGCGGAGAAGACGCCGGTGAGCTTGTTGCCGTCCGGGACCTTCAGCGCGTCGGGCACGGTGACGCCGAGGCGGAGGGGCGGCTGCGGGGTGGCGGCCTGGCCGACGGTGGCGCTCACGAGCGTGCCGGCGGCCACAGCGGTGACGGCCGCGGTGGTGAGGATGAGACGTTTGGCGATCTTCATCGGTGTGTCTCCAGAGCAATTTCTGAACAGGGTCGCGGGTATCGGGGTCGCGGGAATCCGGACTCCCGGGCCGATCAGATGATCTTCGGCCCCGCTGCCGCAATGTACGGGGGATTACTCGCCGCCAAGGTGCCAACTTCTGATCGACTTATGACCAGCACTGCTCACCGCCACGGCGAAGTGCGTATTGCCGTCCCCGTTTCCGTTGTCCGGCAGGACCCGCGCCGGTCTCCTCTACGGAAGACTCCGCCGGCCGGATCGCCGCGCGGCGGAGCGTGGGAACGGACAGGAGTGTTGAGACATGCCTCGTTGCCGGTTGTCCATCCGCCGACAAGGGCGCGCACGATCCATGGCGGGCCACCGCCGCGCGCCCCGCCCGCCCCGCCGCGGGCGCAGACCGGCCGTCCTGGCCGCCTCGGCGGTCCTGACCTGCCTCGCCGTGGTGACCGGCGTACTGCTGGCCCGCGCACAGCCAGGAACCCCGGGAGACCGTACGGTCGCCGGCCCGTCGTCCACGCACGGTACGGCGGCGGCCGGCACCCCGTCCCGCCCCGGACCCTCGCCCACGACGACGTCATCGCGGCGCGCCACGCCCTCCCCCTCGCCCACCCCGACCGGACGGAAGCCGTCCAAGGCGAGCGCCTCGCCGTCCCGCGCGGTCGGTCAGCCGAAGGCCGCGACCCCCGGCAAACGGACCGTCACCCTCGTCAACCGCCTCGACCAGACGATCTGGCCCGCGATCGCGGCGGACCCCAAACACCCTGTGGAGGCGACGGGTTGGGTGCTGAAGCCCGGGGCCGGCCTCAGCTTCACGGTCCCCGACCACTGGGACGTCCGGGTGTGGGCACGGACCGGTTGCTCCTTCGACGCGTCCGGCGACGGCCACTGCCTGACCGGCGACTGCGGCCGTTTCCAGTGCGGCTCGACCTGGGGCGAATTCCCCTCCACGCTGGCCGAGTTCAACCTGAACGCCTGGAACGGCATGGACTTCTACGACGTCAGCCTGGTCGAGGGCAACAACCTGCCGATGTGGATCAACAGTTACGGCGGCTCGTCCCACGACAAGATCGACGCGAACGGCTGCTCCGCCGCAGGATGCACCCGAGACGCCAACGCCACCTGCCCCACCGAACTCCAGCGCATCCGGGACGGCCGTGTCGTGGCCTGCCTGAGCGCCTGCCTGGTGTTCAAGACGGACAAGACCTGCTGCACCGGCGCCTACGCGGCACGACCCCAGTGCGTCCCGTCGTCCTGGCCCGTCGACTCGGCGGCCGTGTTCAAGAAGGCCGAGCCCTTCGCCTACTCCTACGTCAACGACGACGCGACCAGCGTGCTCACCTGCTCGGGAGAGTGCGGGTACCGCATCACCTGGGGAGTGAGCCCCTGACTCCGCGTGCGGCCGGGCCGGATCAGTCGGCGGACTGGAAGGCCCGGCCCGCCGCGGTGGTCGTCGTACCGTCCGTGAAGAGCCCACTGCTCGGCTTCGACGCGTCCGCGCCCAGCCCGAACCACGCGTAGCGCTGCACATAGGGCAGGCCGTCCAGCGCCTTGGTGGACGCGGTCACGAAATCGGCCTGTTGCTGCGCGGACGGGAAACGGGTTCCCTGGGAGAAGTCGATCAGCGCGTACTCGGTGAGCCAGATCGGCTTGTGGTAGCGCGCGTACACCGCGGCCAGGTACGACTTCAGCTGATCGACGGCCTGCGGGGTGCGGAAGTCGCCGCCGTACCAGTGCAGCGTGATGAAGTCGACCCGGTACCCCTTCGCCTCGGCCCCGGACATGAACCGGTCCAGCCAGCCACCCGCCGTGTCCCCGCCGTAGGCGACCGCCGGGCTGCCCAGGATCTTGCCCGCCGCCATGAGCTTGGGCCACAGCTGCAGCGCCTGATCGACGGTCATGTTCGACTGCTGTGCCATGTCCGGCTCGTTGAACCCCAGCAGATACGGGCCGTACGACCGGGCCTGGGCGAGCGAGGAGTCGGTGACGGACTTCGCTCCCCAGATCATGGGCACGAACGACCCCGACGAGGGGGTGGTGACACCCGAGTGCTGCGTGGACCAGGTGTAGTACCAGCTCGCCCCGCTCGCGGCGAGCGCCTGACTCACCCCGCCGAACGTCCACACCCCGACCCCCTTCTTGGCACCGGAGGCGATGTGCGCGGGGGCGGCGGCGGTGTGCTTCGAGGGAGACGGACTGGGCTTGGCCTTCGGCGTCGGGGACGGACTCGGCGACGTGCTCGGAGAGGCCGAGGGCGTGGGGCTCGGGGCGACGCTGACCACCGGAGCGGGCGATGCCACAGCCGTCGTAGAAGAGGAACCCCCGGTCAGCCGGGGCGCGACCAGCGCGGCCACCACGACGACGGCGACCGCCGCCGAACCACCCACCACCTGCTTGCCCATACGACCGGACCGACCGGACCGGCGCCCGTGCCGCCGACGTGATCCCCGGTGCGCGGAGTGCACGGGTTGGTCCGCCGGTGAGGACGAACCGCCCTCCCCCATAACGGCGTTGAGCACCCGCGCCGGGTCAAGTCCCGTCGGCACCGCCACCAACGGAAGCCCGCTCAACAGCCGGTCCATCGGAAGCAGCCCCGCGTCGAGCCCCTGGCACACCCCGCACCCGCGGATGTGCCGGGCAAACCGCTTGCGCCACAAAGCACTTGGCGTGCCGTCCCACGTCGAGGCCGTCTCCTCCAGCTCCGTGCAGCGCGGCGCGGCCGCCAGCGCCCGCACCACCACCCGCGAGACCTCCATCTGCTTCTTCATCCGCTGCACGCGGACGGAGGCGTGCCGGTCGGAGAGCCCCAACGCACCAGCGAGTTCGGCCCGTTCGAGTTCGCCGGTCTCCTCCAGCCACCACAGGGACAGCAGTTCCTGGTCGTCGGGGTCGAGCCAGCGGGTGGCCTCGACGACCTCGCGGCGCTGTTCGGTCAACCCCAGCCGCAGGATGGTCAGTCCGGCGAAGTCGAGCGCGGGGTCGGTGATCGCCTCCGCGTCCTCCAGGTGCGCCCTGCGGTCGCGATCCGCGGCCCGTGTCTGCTCACGGTCCCGTACCTGTCGGATCGTGATGGCCACCAGCCACGACCGGAACGCGGCGGGATCCCGCAGCTTCGGCAGCCCCCGCACCATGCGCAACAGCGTCTCCTGTACGACGTCATCGACATCGGCGTGACCGTTCAGGGCCCGGCCGACGATGTTGTAGACCAGCGGCAGGCACTGCGTCAGCAGGTGATCCAGGGCCTGCCGGTCACCCGCGCACGCGGCCGTCACCACGCCCGCGTCGGGTCCACTCCTGGGCTTCTCGGTCATCTGCGTTCGTTCCTCCGCGTGTGGTCCGGCCGTGGCATCTCTCTGGTTCGGAGACCGCCGACGCGCGCAAGGACTACAGAAAACAGGACAACAAAAGAAATCAGCCGGTCGAATCCGAATTTATGTTGTCGAGCCCTCGCCGAACAGGTCACCGATAGGCAGGACCGCATCTGGACCACATCTGAACCGCATCCGAAGAGCATCAGGAAGGCGCGAGGACCATGGCACGAGGACGCAGAAGACTCGGCGCGAGCCCACGGCGGCCCCGCCGACGCTGGTGGTACGTCGCGGCGGCCGCCCTCGCCACGGCCGCCACCGTGCTGATCGCCTACAGCGTGTGGACGCCGTCCGGAACGGGCGGCACCCGCACGACGGCCCACCAGGACACGGCCGCGCGTCCGGCCGTGTCCCGAAGCGCGACGCTCCCGCCCTCACCTTCGCCTTCTCCCAGTCGGAGCGCCTCGGCTTCTCCGTCCCCCAAGACCGCCGTCTCGAAGAAGAGCACAAGCACGCCCACCGCCAAGGCAGTTGAACCGACAGCGCACCCCTCGACGGCCCCGGTCGGCAAGCGCCTGATCACGGTCGTCAACCGCACCCCGAAGACGGTCTGGGCGATCGTCACCAACACCGCCGTCTACCCGGCGGGCCGCCAACTCGCCCCGGGCCAGAGCCTGTCGGTGACCGTGGCGAACAACTGGGGCGGCCGCATCTGGGGCCGCACGGGCTGCACCTCCACGGCCGCCGGCCACTGCGCGACCGGCGACTGCACCAGCCTGTGCGAGGGCGCCAACCCGCCCACCACACTGGGTGAGTTCACGTTCGACGCGTACGCCGGGATGGATTTCTACGACGTGAGCATGGTCGACGGTTCGAACCTGCCGATGTACATCAACATCTCGCACACCACGACGGCCGACCCGGTGAGTTCCTCGGGCTGCTACAAGGGCGTCTGCACATCGGACGTCGACTGCCCCACCGCGATGCGGGCGGTGTCGGGCGGCCAGGTCGTCGGCTGCAAGCCGCCCTGCGCGGCGTTCGGCGGCGACACGTACTGCTGCCGCGGCGCCTGGGCGGGCCGCGACAACTGCGTCCCCTCGAAGTGGCCGGTCGACTACACCCAGGTCTTCAAGCGGGCCGCCCCGTACGCCTATTCGTACGCCTTCGACGACGGGGCGACGATGCCGTGCAAGGGGGCCTGCTATTACAAGGTCACCTTCGGGACGACCGGGTCGTAGCACGCGGTTCTATGTCGGTGCACTCGGTTCTATGTCGGTGCACCGGTCGATGTCGGTGGCCCCCCGTACCTTTTCCCTTGACCGTCCAGCCGGACGGCAGGGGAGGGACGGGACATGGAGTGGTTCGGGGATGCCCGGCTCGCCGTCGGGCCGGAGGCGGCCTGGTATCTGGAGACGGCGTTCACGCCCGGCGCGCAGCTCGGGACGGTGTACGACGATCCGTCAACACCGGTCGTGGTCACGGGAGTTGAGCGAATGACCACTATCCGCACACCGAGCGGCCGCCTGATCGTGGACGCGCCGTGGCACGACGACGAGGTCGGCGACTATGAGGACGGGTCACCGAGCGCCTCGATGGACGAGCTGGTCCCGGCGCCCTATGCAGCATGGGCGAAGAAGACCATGGACTCCTTCACGGGCCAGGTCCTGTTCACCAAGGAGAGCGACGTCGCCGAGACGGCCCAGGCGAAGTGATCAACCAGCAGGCAAAGGAACACCGCACCGACGCCAAGAGCCGGCCCCGCACACATGCGCGGAGCCGGTTCACTGTCCCAGAGCGCTCTCACCACCCCGCTACCAGGCGACTAGCCCGCGTCAGCCCTCTTCAGGCGTCAGCCGCAGCGAGATGGAGTTGATGCAGTACCGCTGATCGGTCGGCGTCGCGTACCCCTCGCCCTCGAAGACGTGACCGAGGTGCGACCCGCACCGCGCACAGCGCACCTCCGTGCGCACCATGCCGTGCGTGCGGTCCTGGATCAGTTCGACCGCGTCGGTGTCCTTCGGGTCGTAGAAGCTCGGCCAGCCGCAGTGGGACTCGAACTTCTCGGTGGAGGTGAAGAGTTCGGCGCCACAGGCCCGGCAGGAGTAGACGCCCTTCGTCTTGGTGTCGGTGTACTCACCGACGAAGGCGGGCTCCGTGCCGGCCTGCCGCAGCACCGCGTACTCGGCCGGGTTCAGCTCCGCGCGCCATTCCTCGTCCGGCTTTTCGACGTCGTACGACATGCAGCTCAGCCCCTTACTTCGCGAGACGGTCCAGGATCCGCGGGCCGAGGTCTGTCACATCGCCCGCTCCCATGGTGAGAACCAGATCACCGGGCTTCGCCATTCCCGCGACGGCCTCGGGTACGTCCGCCTTGTCGTGGACCGGGGTCACGTCGGCGCCCGCGGCACGCGCGGCCTCGATGATCAGGTCGCTGGTGATGCCGGGGATCGGGTCCTCGCGGGCCGGGTAGATGTCCAGGACCAGCGACGCGTCCGCGAGGGCGAGGGCCTGGCCCATCTCCTTGCCGAGTTCCTGGGTGCGGGAGAAGAGGTGGGGCTGGAAGACGACCAGCAGCCGCGCGGAGGAGGCCGCCGCGCGCATCGCCTCCAGGTCGGCCGTCATCTCCGTGGGGTGGTGGGCGTAGGAGTCGATCACCTGGACGCCGGCCGCCTCGCCCTTGAGCTGGAGGCGCCGCTTCACGCCCGTGTACGCGGCGATCGCGGGCGCCAGTTCCGCGGCGGGGATGCCGAGCGCAACGCCCGCGGCGAGGGCCGCGACCGCGTTGCCCGCGTAGTGGCGTCCGGGGACCGAAACGGTGAAGGTGAGTTCCTCACCGCCGAGGAGGACGGTCACCTCGCTCTTCAGGCCTTGCGCGACGACGGACAGGATGCGGACGTCGGCGTCCCCGGACTCTCCGTACGTCACCGTCTTCACGGAGTCGGACACTCGCCGCGTCAGCTCCCGGGCGCCCTCGTGGTCCGCCGAGATCACCAGGGTGCCGTCCGGCACGATCCGGCCGGCGAAGGTCTGGAAGGACTCGTAGATCTCTTCCATGGACGCGTAGTTGGCGTGGTGGTCGAGCTCCACGTTGAGGACGATCGCGACCTCGGGGGCGTACTTGTGGAAGCTGCGGTCCGATTCGTCCGCCTCGGCGACGAAGATCTCGCCTTCGCCGTGCAGCGCGTTCGAACCGGGGGCGTCCAGGTCGCCGCCGATCGCGTACGACGGGTCGAGGCCCAGCTCGGTCAGCGACACCGCGAGCATCGACGTCGTGGTGGTCTTGCCGTGGGTGCCCGCTACGGCGATCGGGCGCAGGCCGTCCATCAGGCGGGCCAGCGCGTCCGAGCGGTGGACGACCGGGATGCCCAGCTCGGCCGCGCGGGCCAGCTCGGGGTTGTCCTTGCGGATCGCCGACGACACGACCACGCAGGTGGCGTCTTCGGCGAGGTGCTCCGCGGCGTGCCCGATGTGCACGGTGGCGCCCAGGGAGCGCAGGGCGTCGGCGGTCGGGGAGTCCTTGGCGTCGCTGCCCGCGACCTTCGCCCCGCGCTGCGCGAGGATCTTGGCGATCCCCGACATCCCGGCCCCGCCGATGCCGATGAAGTGCGGTCGGTCCATGGCGGTGGGAAGGCCGGGTGCCATGCGTGTCTCCCTGTGCGTGCTGGTTCTGTACGGGTACGGCGGACGTTCAGCGGCAAGCCTATGCGGTGCCACCGACAATCACGGACACCCGCCGGCCGTCCCGCCGACCGCTACTCCTTGCTGTGCGAGAACAGCTTCAGCACCGGTACGCCGACCTTGTGACGGGCGCGCGAGGCCCAGTCCCGGTGGAAGAACTCCTCCACGTAGTGGGGATCGGTCAGCACGATCACCTCGTCCGCGCCGATCTCGTCCACGAGGGTCTTCAGCGCGTCCAGCGGGTGGTCCTCGATGAGCCGCCCCTGCGCCTCGCTGCCGGCCGCGTGCAGGGCCGTCAGGGACACCTCCAGAGCCTGCGTGCCGAGTTCCGCCGCGTCCTTGCCCTCGGGGGTCTCCCGCTCGTGTGCCGCTTCGTCGAGTTCGCCGAGGGCGACGTCGTCGATGGCCCGCAGCAGGCGGTCCGCCTGGTCGCCGCGGGGCTGGAGCAACACGTGGAAGGAGACGGTCTCGTCACCGTGCAAGGTGGTGACGAACTCCACGTCGGCGGACGTAAGGGCCTTCTCGATCATCAGTACGCTTGTGAACACCAGGCGCCCCTTCTCCTTCGAGGACCCGCGGGCCCTCTCTCCTCCGTGGGCCGTCGAGGCCCTGCGGAAACCATCCTGCCCCGTGATCGCACGGGTACTGCCGGATTTAGTGTGCCCGTCGAAAGACAAACGGAACGGATCATTCCGCCCGTACTCAGGACCGACGGTAGCGACCGAACAGGAACCCGGCCTCTTCCAGCAGGGACACCAGTTCGAAGCGCTGGGGAACCTTAACCGACGGCCCGCCGGAGATCCGCTGCGCGTCCCCCGCCACGAGCATCGGCGAGAGGGTCAGACACAGCTCGTCGAGCACCCCGGCGGCCACGAACTGCCCCAGCAGCCGCGGCCCGCCCTCCGCCAGCAACCGGGTGTACCCCAGGGCTGCCAGAGCTTCTACGGCCCGCGCGGGATCCACTCCGGCGCCGTCACCGGCGACCACCACCCGGGCGCCCGCCTTCTCGGCCGCCGCGACCCGGTCCGGCGCCGCCTGGGCGCCCGTCAGGATCAGCGTCGGCACCAGGGGTGAGGTGAAAAGCGGAAGCGCGAAGTCCAGGTCGAGGCTCGCGGTGACGACCGCGATCACGGGGGCCAGCGTCTGCCCGGCACGCGTGCGTGCCGCCGCGAACTCGTCACGCGCACGTGCGGGCCGATAGCCCTCCTGGCGTACCGTTTCCGCACCGACGACCACGACATCGGCCAGCGCCCGCAGGGTGCCGAAGATCCGCATGTCGGCGTCACCGGAGATGGGCTGCGAGCGGCCCTCGTGCTGACCGGCCCCGTCGAGCGTGGACACCATGTTGGCGCGCAGCCAGGGGGCGCTCCCGGCGGGGTAGGCGTACGCCTCCGCCAGCTCCGTGAGCCCCCACTCCCGGTCCGCCCCACGCGCATCGGGGGCCTCGTTCGAGGCCTGGGCTGCTGTTTCATCCGTCACAGGGAACAGGCGTCGCATGTCGTGCAGTGTGGCACGCCCCCTAGACTGATGAACCGTGTCATCCTCCTCCGCCGCCTCCGGGATCAGCCCGATAGCAGACGCGGCCCCGCTGTCCCTGTGCACCCGTGAGCCGTACGTCCCCGCGGACCGGCTGGTCGCCGAGATGGTGCCGCCGCCGCGCTTCGACTCGGTGCGCTTCGCCACGTACATCCCGGACCCGAACCAGCCCAGCCAGACCGAGGCGGTCGGCGTCCTGGAGACCTTCGCCGCAGGCCTCGGCGGGGCGCATGCCGCCGGCGCCAAACGCGGCTTCCTGGGCTTCGGCAAGGGCAAGGCGGCCAAGACCCCGGCCGGCCCCCGTGGCGTCTACCTGGACGGCGGCTACGGCGTCGGCAAGACCCACCTCCTGGCCTCCCTCTGGCACGCGACCCCGGCCGAGCCCGCGCTCAAGGCCTTCGGCACCTTCGTCGAGCTGACGAACCTGGTGGGCGCGCTCGGATTCCAGAAGACGGTCCAGACGCTCTCCGGCCACCGCCTGCTGTGCATCGACGAGTTCGAGCTGGACGACCCGGGCGACACCGTCCTCGTGTCGACGCTGCTCGGCAAGCTGGTCGACGCGGGCGTGGCGCTCGCCGCCACCTCCAACACCCTGCCGGGCAAGCTCGGGGAGGGCCGCTTCGCGTCCGTCGACTTCCTGCGCGAGATCCAGGGCCTGTCCGCGCACTTCCGCTCGCTGCGCATCGACGGCGACGACTACCGCCACCGCGGCCTGCCGGAGGCCCCGGCGCCGTTCTCCGACGAGCAGGTGACGAAGGCGGCGTACGCCACCCCGGGCGCCTCCCTCGACGACTTCCCGCACCTCCTCGCCCACCTCGCCAAGGTCCACCCCAGCCGCTACGGCGCCCTCACCGACGACCTCAGGGCCGTCTGCCTCACCGACGTCCAGCCGATACCCGACCAGTCGACCGCGCTGCGGCTCGTCGTCCTCGCGGACCGGCTCTACGACCGTGAAGTGCCCGTCCTGGCCTCGGGGTTGCCCTTCGACCAGCTGTTCAGCGAGGAGATGCTGAACGGCGGCTACCGCAAGAAGTACTTCCGCGCGATCTCCCGCCTCACCGCGCTGGCCCGGGACGCCAAGAGCCTCGTCAAAACCGCTTAGTTCACGCCAGCCCAGGCGCGCTTTTCACGCTCTCTTGCATCGGAAACGCTGCGTTAACCCTGCAAACAACTTCACCGGGTTACCGTGTTACTTGACCAGCCATTGACCTGGCCTTGGTCTGTACTAGGAACACGAACGGGCTGAAGGGGGGCGCATGTTCCGAGGTAAGACGGCTCGGACCGTCGTAACGCTCCTCACCGCCGTCCTGTTCGCCCTCCAGTTCTTCGCATCCATGGAATCCTTCGCACCCGCGCACACAGCGCGTCATGCGGAGGCCAAGACACAGCCCGGGCTCAAGCTCAGCGGCAAGGCCCTGCGCGCCGAGACGATCACGTTCCGCGACTGCGGCGCCTCCGGGACTCCCACCGTCCCGCTGCGCCTGCGCGACCGTTACCGCTCCGCGGACTGCGGACCCGAGACACCCGAGCGCCCGCTCCTCACCGAGGACCCGGCCGCCGTACGTACACCTGTGGCGCCCGGCACGGCGCGGCACCGCACACCGAGATCCTCGACAGCACACACTCCGGCGGCACTTCAGGTCTTCCGCTGCTGAGAGCTGAGCAGGCAGTCACTTCCCCCACACACACTGTCATGCAAGCCCGACGCGCCCAGAGGGCGCGCCAGGAGGAACCAACACGCCATGCAGCCCCTCATCGACAACGCCCGTACGTTCGGACAACGCCCTGAGGAGTTCGCCAGACTCGCTGAAGGCCAGTCCCCGCAGGTGCTGTTCATCACCTGCTCCGACTCCAGGGTCGTCCCGGCCCTGATCACGGGCGCCCGCCCCGGCCAGCTCTTCGAGCTGCGCACCGCCGGCAACATCGTCCCGCCGTACGCCTCCGGCAGCCCCACCAGCGAGGAAGCCACCATCGAGTACGCCGTGGAGGTGCTCGGCGTCCAGGACGTCGTCGTCTGCGGCCACTCCCACTGCGGTGCCGTCGGCGCCCTGGTGCGCGGCGACGACCTCGCCGCCGTCCCGGCCGTACGCGACTGGCTCGCGCACGCCGCCGACGAACCCGCCCCGAGCGACACGGCCGACCCGACGGTCGCCGGAGCCGTGCAGAACCACGTGCTCGCCCAGTTGCTGCGGCTGCGCTCCTACCCTTGTGTGGAGCGGCGGTTGGCGGACGGACGGCTGCGGGTGCACGGCTGGTACTACGAGGTGCACACCGGTGCCGTGCTCGAACACAGCGCGGACACCGACCAGTTCGAGGCCCTGTGAGTCGCGCCATGGACCTGAAGAAGAACAACAAGAAGAACAAGAAGAACGACCTGAAGAAGAACAACGGCACGACCAAGTTCCCCTATCTACGGCAGGACTTCGCGGCCTCGCTCGTGGTGTTCCTGGTCGCGCTCCCGCTCTGCGTGGGCGTGGCCGTCGCCTCCGGTGTGCCGGCCGAACTCGGCCTGGTCACCGGCATCGTGGGCGGGCTCGTCACCGGATTCATGCGGGGCAGCAGCCTCCAGGTGTCCGGGCCCGCCGCCGGGCTGACGGTGCTGGTCTTCGAGGCGGTGCGGGAGTACGGGCTGCCCGCCCTCGGAGTCATCGTGCTCACCACCGGCGTCCTTCAAATCGCCATGGGCGTCCTGAAGTTGGGGCGCTACTTCCGGGCCATCTCGGTCTCGGTCGTCGAGGGCATGCTGGCCGGCATCGGACTGGTGCTGATCGCCGGGCAGTTGTACTCGGTGGCGGGGGCGAAGGCCCCCGCCTCGGGGCTGGACAAGATAGCCGAGCTGCCCGGCGCGCTCGTCGACGCCGCCGGGAACACGAAGGCACTGGCCTCGCTCGCGCTGGGCGCCGCGACCATCGCCGTGCTGGTGCTGTGGAAGCGGATGCCGGCCAAGGTCCGTACGGTGCCGGGTCCGTTGGCCGCCGTAGGACTGGCGACGCTCGCGGCGCTCGTGTTCGGGCTGCCGGTGGCGACCGTCGAAGTGCAGGGTCTGCTCGGCTCGTTGCAGCCGCCGCCGCTGAGTGCGTTCGGTGAGCTGGCGCACGTCGGGGTGCTGGGCACGATCGTCGCGTTCACGCTGATCGCGTCCGCCGAGTCGTTGTTCAGTGCGGCGGCCGTGGACCGGCTGCACTCCGGTCAACGTACCGAGTACGACAAGGAGTTGGTGGCGCAGGGCGCGGGCAACGCGCTCTGCGGGATGCTCGGCGCGCTGCCGATGACCGCGGTGATCGTGCGGAGCGCGGCGAACGTGCAGGCGGGCGCGCGGACGAAGGCGTCCCGGGTGCTGCACGGCGTATGGCTGCTGCTGTTCGCGGCGCTGCTGCCGAACGTCCTCGCGTACATCCCGATCCCGGCCCTGGCGGGCATCCTGGTGCACGCCGGCGCCAAGCTCATCCCCGTCCGGGAGATCGTGTCGCTGTGGCGCGAGCACCGGGGCGAGGCGCTGATCCTGGTCGTCACGGCGCTGTCGATCGTCGCGGTCAGCATGTTCGAGGGCGTCCTCATCGGCCTCGCGCTGGCCGTCGCGAAGACGGCGTGGGAGGCCTCGCACATCAAGCTGGAGGTCGTCGACAAGGGCGCGGGCCCGGTCCAGGCCTATCTGTCGGGCAACGCGACCTTCCTGCGGCTGCCGAAGATCCTCGACAGCCTGGAGGCGCTCCCCCAGGACCGCCCGGTCGAACTGCACCTCTCCGGCCTGCACCACCTCGACCACGCCTGCCGTACGGCCCTGGAGAACTGGGCCGAGCGGCACAGCGCGGCCGGTACCGAGCCGGTGAAGGTCACGGCGATCAAGGCCACGGCCCCGGCCGTGAAGTAGCGGTGCCGGTGCCTGCTCCGGGATGATCGTGGCCCCGGAGCAGGCACCGGGCATACCCTTACAGGAGCAGACAAAACGGCCTCTCGACGAGGGGGTCAGGATGCTCCAGGAACTGCTGGTGGCGGGCGCGGCGGCCGGTTCCGCGTGCGTGGTCTACGTGGCTGCGGCGGCCAGGGTCGTCAAGCAGTACGAGCGCGGGGTGGTCTTCCGCCTGGGGCGGGTGGCCGGCGAGGTCCGTGCACCCGGCTTCACCATGGTCGTCCCGTTCGTGGACAAGCTCCGCAAGGTCAACATGCAGATCGTGACGATGCCGATCCCCGCGCAGGAGGGCATCACCCGCGACAACGTGACCGTGCGCGTCGACGCGGTCGTCTACTTCAAGGTCGTCAACGCGGCCGACGCGATCATCACGGTCGAGGACTACCGCTTCGCGGTCTCGCAGATGGCCCAGACGTCACTGCGCTCGATCATCGGCAAGAGCGACCTCGACGACCTGCTCTCCAACCGCGAAAAGCTCAACCAGGGCCTGGAGTTGATGATCGACAGCCCGTCCGTCGGCTGGGGCGTGCAGATCGACCGCGTGGAGATCAAGGACGTCTCCCTCCCCGAGACGATGAAGCGCTCGATGGCCCGCCAGGCCGAGGCCGACCGTGAACGCCGGGCCCGGATCATCAACGCGGACGCCGAGTTGCAGGCCTCGAAGAAGCTGGCGGAGGCCGCCGGGGTGATGTCCGAGCAGCCCGCCGCGCTCCAACTCCGGCTGCTGCAAACGGTGGTGGCGGTAGCGGCGGAGAAGAACTCGACGCTCGTGCTCCCCTTCCCGGTCGAGCTGCTGCGCTTCCTGGAACGCGCACAACCTCAACAGCCGCCTCCCGTTCCGCCGCCGCCCGCCGTGGACCAGTAGCCCCGCCCGCTGACTGGCGGGCACGGCCCCCGCGCCGCAGGATCGAGGGAGCCGACCGGAAGGGGTGCCCCATGGCCGAGAAGGGCGCGAAGCGCAAGAGCGGGAAGAAGAGCGAGGCAGTCCCCCTCGCCGACCTGCTGCGCATCCCCGCCGGCCGCCCGGTCGACCTCTCCTCCTACGACGCCGCAGCCACCCCCGGCGGCCCCGCGGACAAGTCCGCCGGCCTCAAGGACACCGCCCGGATGGGCGAACACCTGGCCGACCTGCAAGAACGCCTGTGGGCGGCGAGCACGGCAGGCGACGGCCGACGCCTGCTCCTAGTGCTCCAGGGCATGGACACCAGTGGCAAGGGCGGCACGGTCAAGCACGTCATCGGCCTGTTCAACCCCTCCGGCTGCCGGATCAGCGCCTTCAAGGCACCCACCCCCGAGGAGCGGAAGCACGACTTCCTCTGGCGCATCAGACGCGCCCTCCCCCACCCCGGCGAGATCGGCATCTTCGACCGCTCCCACTACGAGGACGTCCTCATCGCCCGCGTCCGCGAACTCGCCCCGCACCGCGAGATCAACGACCGCTACACCCAGATCAACCGCTTCGAGAAGTCCCTCACCGACGACGGCGTGACCGTCGTCAAGTGCTTCCTCCACATCTCCTACGACCAACAGAAGCGCCGCCTGCTGGAACGCCTCGACAACCCGGACAAGCACTGGAAGTTCAACCCCGGCGACATCGCGGAACGCGCCCTGTGGCCCACGTACCAGGAGGCGTACGAGATCGCCCTCGCCCGCTGCTCCACGCCGGAGGCCCCCTGGTACCTGATCCCGGCCGACCGAAAGTGGTACCGCAACTGGGCGATCAGCCGCCTCCTCCTGGAACACCTGACGGCACTGGATCCGCGGTATCCGAAGGCGGACTTCGATGCGGAGGCGTGCCGGGAGCAACTGCTGGGTTCGGACTGACCGCGCACTCGTGTCGATGACCGAATAGTTCCGCTTATCCTCTTATGTTCCTACGGTGACCATTCGAGTACGCCAAGTCGCCGCCGCCTGTGCACTCGGCGCCGCGCTCACCGCCTGCGGGGCCCCGTCGGCGCCCCATGCCAGCCGTCCGGCGCACAGCGCGCCGTCCGCCGCCGTCTCGCGGCCGCCTACGCTCGCGCCCGGCCCCGCCGGTCTGACCCCGGTCTTCAAGAACGGTCCGCGGGTGGACGGCAAGACCGTCGCGCTGACCTTCGACGCCGACATGACCGCCGACGAGGGGCCGCGTGCGGCGGCGGGCGAGCACTTCGACAATCCGCAGCTCATCGCCACGCTGCGCACGCTGAAGGTGCCCGCGACCGTGTTCATGACGGGCAGGTGGGCCGACGAGTACCCGGCCGAGGCCCGCGCCATCGGCCAGGACCCGCAGTTCGAGATCGCCAACCACTCGTACAGCCACTACGCCTTCACCGGCGACTGCTACGGCCTGCCGACCGTGTCCCCGGACCGGATGAAGGCGGATGTGGAGCGGGCGTACACGGCGTTCAGGAAGGCGGGTGTGCCGAACGCGATGCCGTACTTCCGCTTCCCCGGTGGCTGTTACGACCGGCAGGCGCTGAAGACGCTGAGCGCGGTCGGTGTCACGGCGGTGCAGTGGGACGTAGTGAGCGGCGACGCGTTCGCGACGGACTCGGACGCCGTGGCCCAGCAGGTGCTGGAGGGCGTGAAGCCCGGCTCTGTCGTCGTCATGCACTGCACGCGCAGCGCCGCCCCGGCGACCGAGCGGGCCGTCCGCATGATCGTGCCCGAGCTGCGGAAGAAGGGGTACCGGTTCGTGAAGGTCTCCGAGCTGATCGGGGCCACCGGCCGGCACCACTGAGCGCCGTGCACCCCTCGTACGCTGGTCGCATGAGCGACGAAGAGCCGGCGCCGGCGTACGCGGAGTGCGTGCTGTGCCAGGAACCGACCGAGTACCCGGAGTCGTACAAGGGGATCACGCTGTGCCCCGTCTGCGAGTGGCAGGAGGCGCAGCGCAACGCCTGTTCAGGGTGAACTGCGGGAGGTGAGTGCCTTGGTCAGCAGCATCGCGGGTACCGCCCGGTCGGGTGGACGCGGCTCGCGGCCGGTGATTTCACCTTCGGGGGGCGTCTTCTCGCGGGAGCGCCGTAGGGAGTGTGGCGTTTGGCGGCTGCGGGCCGGTTGTGGCTGGTCGCGCCCGCGCGGCGGAGCCGCACCATGTCACAGCCCCGCGCCCCTGGGGAGGTCATGGCACCGGTGTTTCGAAGGGCCGATCTTCCGCCTGGCAGACTGGAGGGTGTGACCAGTGATTCCACCGTTTCCGGCGACAGTGTCGACCCCTTCCTCAACGAGCCCACCCCTCGCGACGAGGCTCCGCAGTTCGTGCTGCCTCTGGTTGTGCGGATCGAGCGGGACGCTCCCCCGGCTCGTACGGACGCGCTGGAGACCGCCGCCCGGGCCGTGCTGACGATCCTCAGTGATGAGCGGGCCGTCGGGGACGGGGAGTGGGCGCAGGTCATGCGGGACTGGCAGGACGCGCGGATCCGGAAGGTGGTCCGGCGGGCGCGCGGGGCCGAGTGGCGGCGGGCCGAGGCGCTGCCGGGCATCACGGTGACCGGCAAGTCCTCGGAGGTACGGGTCTTCCCGCCCGTCCCGCTCGACGGCTGGCCCAAGGACCTGGCCCGGCTCCAGGTCTCCGGCACCGACCTCGACGACCCCGAACCACCGGCCGACGCAGACCCCATGGCACCGGTGCTCTGGCTGAACCCCGATCTCGGCATGTCCGCCGGCAAGACCATGGCCCAGACCGGCCACGGTGCCCAACTCGCCTGGTGGGAACTGTCGGAGGAGGACCGGACCGCCTGGCGCCAGGCGGGTTTCCCGCTCTCCGTCCGCACCGCCGACCCCGCCCGGTGGGCCGAACTCACCAGCAGCGGGCTGCCGTTGGTCAGGGACGCGGGCTTCACGGAGATCGCGCCGGGCTCGGCGACCGTCGTGGCGGAGCATCCGTCGCTGCGGCGACGAGGCTGAGCCGGCGCGACCGAGACTCCCGCGCCGACCGTTGCGGAAGGCGTACGGCCGTGTCGGCGGCCTGCCCGGCCGGGGCGACGGCCGGGCGGCCGACGCCCCTTCGGCGCCGCGCGATCATCGAATGCTTCGGCGCCGCGCACGTCGTGACGGGCTCGGCGCCGAACACGTACCCGATGCGCCGCGCCGTCCGTCACCCCGCGGGCGCCCGCTCAACCCGGCGCCGCCGCCACCTCCTCCTCGTCGCCCTCAGGTGCCTCCTCCGTTGCCCGGGACCTGGCGTCGCGGCGGTCCAGCCGGTTCAGCACCGGAACCGTCATGACCGTGGTGACCAGGGCGACAAGGACGAGCGCGGTGAACAGCTCCTCGCTGACGATGCCGGCCGACAGCCCGATGTTGAGCGCGATCAGCTGCATGAGACCGCGGGCGTTCATCAGGGCGCCGACCCGGACGGCCACCGGGCCGGGTTCGCCGCGCAGCCGGGCGGCGGCCCAACAGCCACCGAACTTTCCGGCCACGGCGAGGACGACCGCGGCCGCCCCGAACAGCAGCACGGGCGGGTCGGAGAAGACGTCGAACCGGGTGTTCAGTCCGGAGTAGGTGAAGAACATCGGCACGAACACCACCTGGGTCACGGACTGGGTGGTCCGCACCAGCCGTTCGGACGCCTCGCCTCGCGGCATGGCCATCCCCACGCAGAACGCCCCGAACACGGAGTACAGGCCGCTGATGTCCGTGAACCAAGCCGCGCAGAACAGCAGGGCGACCGTGAAGAGAAGGCGGGTGTCGTCGCCGAGGCCCGGGCGGTTCACGATCCAGGCCAGCAGACGGCGCCCCAGCAGGAGCAGTACGGCGGCGAACAGCAGGGTGCCGCCGACGGCCTCCAGAATGGGCCGCACCTTGCCCGAGGCCACGCTCAGCACACCCGCCAGCATGATCCAGGCCACGGCGTCGTCCGTGGCCCCGGAGGCCAGGGCTAGTGAGCCGAACCGCGAGCCGGCCAGCCCGCGTTCGGTGATGATCCGGGCCAGCATCGGGAACGCGGTGATCGCCAGCGCGACGCCGACGAACGCCGCCGTCACCCAGACCGAGACCCCGTCGACGAAGATGCCGACATGGCCGTGGGCCACGAGGGTCAGACCCACGCCCAGGACCAGCGGGATCCCCACCCCGGCCGAGGAGACGGCGACGGCAGTGCCGGCCAGGCCGCGTCCCGCGTGCGCCCGGAACTCGTAACCGGCACCGAACATCAGGGCCACCAGACCGATCTGGCCGGCCACGTACAGCACCGGCTTCAGCTCGGGCGGGAAGACGTGGGCGGAGACCCCCGGGGCGACCAGCCCGAACAGGGAGGGGCCCAGCAGTACCCCGGCGATCATCTCGCCGACCACGGGCGGCTGGCCGAAACGGCCGGCCAGCAGGACGACCAATCGGCAGGTCAGGAGAATCACGACGACGGCCAGGAAGAAGACGGGAGCGAGCTCCACGGGAGTCATGGTCTCGTCCTCTCAACGGCCGGCTGGGACAGAGGTGGCGGAGCCGCCGGACGAGGCGGCGAAATAGTTCCGGCACAGCCCCTGGCGCCGGGCGTCCCACACCATGTAGCTGCCGAGGACGAGCTGGACCAGGCTGCGCCGGACGCCCTCCCAGCTGTCGGCGAGGCGCATCACCGCGAGCCGGGTCCGCAGCCGGGCGCCCTCGGCCCCGGTGCGCGCGACGAGCAGGCAGGGACCGCGGCTGGGCAGGGACCGGGTGTGCTCCACCGAGGAGTCCAGCCGGAAGCGGCGCAGCACCTCTTCGGCGGCGACCCTCATGGTGAGGACGGCGAAACCGCGCGCCGGGCAGGGCCGGTTGGCGGTCACCCCGAACGGGATGAAGGCCGAGGGCCTGGTGTCCGGGTCCATCCACCGGTCCGGGTCGAACGGGTCGCCGCCGGACCCCTGGTACTCGGGGTAGTTGAACAGCAGGACCGAACCGGCCGGGATGGGGTCGCGCCCGTCCAGGGGGATCTCCCCCGAGGTGATCCGGTGGGCCACTCCGAAGAGCGGGAAGTGCTGCAGCGTCTCGTTGATCACCCCGTCCAGGAAGTCGGGGCCCTCCTCTCCGGACGCCAGGCGGTCCTGGACCGGCCGGTGGGTGGCGAGGGCCAGCAGCAGATGGGCCATCGCCTCCGACATCTGCACGACCGCGGTGTTGAAGAACGTGCCCTGCAGGTAGTACGCCTGCTCCCGCGCGGTGAGCGTGGACGGCAGCGGCACGGGCGGCGGGTCGTGCGCGAGCCGGTCCCGCAGGTGGGCGGTGAGGCGGGCCCGGCGGTCCATGTGGCGCAGGCCGGTGCACTTCAGGGCGCTGACCACGTCGTCCGCGTTCGCGGTGATCAGGTCCCGGACGTGCCTCGGACAGGGTGCGCGGAAGACCACCTCGTAGTAGACCTCGGCCCAGACGGGCATCATCAGGTCGCGCAGTCTGACCCGGTGCACGCGCGCGTGGCCGTCGAGTTCGTCGAGCACCCGGCGGGTGCAGCGGCCGACCAGCTCCGTCCACCGCTCGCGGGACAGCCCGGCCAGGATCTGCCGGGTGGTCCGGGCCACGTCGTCGTAGCGCGGTCCCTGCTCCAGGTGCTCCTGGTGCACCTCCGGGCCCGGCGACAGCCAGTACCAGAACAGGTCGGAGAGTGCGGCGCCCCGGCTGCGGCCGTTGGCCGCCGGATGCCCGTACACCCTCTTGAACTCCTCGGCGGGCACCTCCTTGCCCGGAGCCCGAACCCCTTCCTCGCCGCCCACCCGGGCGAAGATCCGCACCCGCAGCGCGATCACGGTCCTGGGCAGCCAGTACGGCAGACCGGCCGCCAGGGCCACGGCCAGACCCAGAACGAGCCAACCGGTGGGGCTCACGCGACCACCCCGCCGAATCGTCGGTCCGCCCCCGGCGTCACGGCGGGACCAGGGACAGGGCCCCAGGCGGGCATCCGAACCAGGTCGGGTGTCAGGTCGGCGAGTGCGGACGACCCGCACAGGGCCAGGGTGTCGTCGAGTTCGTCCCGCAGCAGTTCGAGGAGGCGCCGTACGCCCTTCTCGCCGCCCTCGGCCAGCGCCCACATCACGGGCCGGCCGATGCCCACCGCGGACGCGCCGAGCGCCAGCGCCTTGACGGCGTCGGTGCCGCGCCGGACGCCTCCGTCCAGCACGACGGGGATGCGGCCCTCGACCGCGGCCAGGATCTCCGGCAGCAGCTCCACCGTGGCGGGGACGGTGTCGAGTTGGCGGCCGCCGTGGTTCGACAGCAACAGTCCGTCGACGCCGTGCCGGACGGCGAGCCGGGCGTCCTCGGGGTGCAGGACCCCCTTGAGCAGGATGGGCAGGGAAGTGATGCCGCGCAGCCAGTCGACGTGCTCCCAGTTCAGCTCCGGGGACATCGCGATCTGGCGTACGTGGCCGCGCTCGCCGTCGCGCAGGTCCACCAGGTTCTCGCAGCGCAGGCCCGGCGGCAGGTCGTGGAAGCCGTTGCGCCGGTTGCGCTCGCCCGCGCCCAGCACCGGGGAGTCCACGGTGACCACGAGCGCGGTGCACCCCGCGTCGGTGGCCCGCTGCACCAGCGTCTCGGTGATGTCCAGGTCGGGCTGGATGTAGAGCTGGAACCACAGCGACCCGTCGTCGCCGGCCGCGCGGGCCGCGTCGGCGATCTCGCCCACCGCCACCGTGGATGCCATCGCTACGATCATGATCGCGCCGGCGGCCGCAGCGGCCCGGGCGGTCGCCAACTCCCCCTCCGGGTCGACCAGTTTGTGGAAGGCGGTCGGAGAGATCAGGACCGGCAGACTCGCCCGGCTGCCGAGCAGGCTGATGCCCAACTCCCGTTCGGCACTCCCCCGCAGCACCCGGGGCAGCAGCTGCAGCCGCCCGAACGCCGCCTCGTTGGCCCGTACGGTGATCTCGTCACGTGCCCCGCCGGCGATGAAGTCGGCGTACACGGGGTCCAGTTCGGCGCGCGCCGCGGTCTCGAAGTCGCGGACGGTGTACCGCATGCCGCTCACCGCCCGGCGGGGCTCGGTCGGCGGGCCTGCTCGCGGGCGAAGAACGCGGCCAGCGGGGCGTGGTGGACCTCCGGGTGGTCCCAGTGGTTCTCCAGGTTCTCAGCCATGTGGTGGGTGCCGAGAAGTTCACCGCCGCCGTGGTGGCGGATCACCGGGTGGAGGTACGCCGCGTCGAAGGCGTCGTCCACCGAGTTCTGCGCGGTGCGGCGCACGGTGATGTCGAAGGGGTCGACCTTGTCGTGGTCGGGGCCGTACTCCAGGGTGACGGTGAAGTAGTCGCCGCTGTCGGGGAGTTGGCGTTCGTGGGCGTACGCGACCGGCACCTCCTCGTGGTACCTGGCCGGTTCGCCGGGTGGTGTGACGATCAGGTCCCCGATGACGCCGAACTGCTGCCACAGTGCCGAACTGCGGTTGACCCGGGCCACCACGGCGTCCGCCAGCGCGGCCGGGTCACTCTCCAAGTGCCGGTGGGGCCAGGGCTGTTCGTGATGGCGTTCGCCGAGGATGCGGCTCAGGGCGCGTACGGCGTACCGGAAGCCGTGGATGAAGCCGCCGGTGGACTTCTTGAAGTCGCGCTGCTGCATGAGCGTTCCGGCGAAGTAGAGGCCGGGCACGTTCACCGACTCGTATGCCGGGGAGAGGGCGGCGAACCGGTCGTCGATGACCAGGGCGGGGCTGCACGCCGGGTCGAACACCGAGGCGTCGAAGCGGAATCCGGTGCAGACGATCACCCGGTCGTAGCGCAGTTCCTTCACGACCTCGTCGGCCCGGGAGAAGCTGAAGCGGACGCGGTACATGCCGTCGGGGTCCTTCTCGACGGAGAGCACGTTTCCGTCCAACAGGGCGTTCTGGGACTTGAGTTGGTAGGTGTCGAGGAAGTTGTTGTTGACCGCGCGGAGATGGCCGACGTAGTGGCTGTTCCAGGCCATGCGGACCGAGTGCGGGCCGGCGACATGGATGACAGCGGCCGTCTCGACAAGGTTGTCAGCGGTCTCCAGGGCGGAGTTGCCCTTGCCGATGATCAGGACGCGCCGGTCGATGAAGTCCTCGGGGTCCACGGAGACGACGGAGTAGTCCTCGGCCGTCTCGATGCCGGGGATGTCGGGGGTGTTGGGCCGGGTGAGTCCGGTGGCCATGATCAGCCGACGGGCGCGGTGTTCGTGACCGTGCTGATCGGTGACGGCGAAGCCGTCCTCGTCGCGCCGGATCCGCTCCGCCCGGGTGTCGTGGGCGATGTCCAGCTTGAACGTCTCGGCGAAGTCGGCGAGATAGCGCACCAGGTCGTCGGCGTGCGGGAAATAGCGCTTGCTGTAACGGCTGAAGAGCAGGTGCGGGTCCGGGGACAGCAGGGAGTTCCAGTCCATCCGGAGGTTCAGCTCGGGATCGTCGGTGCCGTTGTACACCTTGTTGATGGAGATCAGCTTGCGGTGGCGGGGGAAGGTGCCGAAGAACGTGCCGGGAGCGTGACCGCTCTCCAGGATCCGGTATTCGTGCCCGGCCGCCTGGAGTAACTGCCCGAGCTGGAGCCCGGCGGGACCGGCACCGACCACGAGGTAATCCAGACGCTCACTGTGCGTGGAGTTCACTGAACTCTCCTTCTGCTCCGGGCGGGGACATGCCTGGAGGAGGGTGGGGGGTGACAGGTGAGGGATGAGGGGTGAGGAAGGACGGCCGCCGTCGCGTGACGACGCGTCTTGGCCGGGCGCTGTTCCTGCGAGGTGTCGTTCGTGTGCCAGGAGGCACGGCCCACGGACGCGTCATCGATGGCCGGTCAGCCGGTCAGCCGGTCAGCCGGAATGGTCGCGCCTCGTCGGCGGACAGAGCGATTCGGGAGCGGTCGCCGTGAGGGCCGGGGACAACGTGGCCGGGCGTTCTGGCAGGGGCATTGCAGACCCTCCATCAGATTTCCCTTTGAAATCTCCATGCGCACGTTAGTGACGAGCTGTGGACATGGGCAACAGTGGCACCGGGATGACAGCAATCCGACAGGTGACCGCGTCAACTTCCGCTCTTGGGGCGGAAATTGACGCCGATGACAACCACACGACCGACCCGAACTACCCCTGCTGACTGTCGACGGCCCTGGGTACGACCGGAGCGGGCCGGGTCCACGGGATGAGTGCCGGAACGCGGGCGCGGTAGGCGTCGTAGGACGCACCGAACCGGTCGGCCATCATCCCGTCCTCTATGCGCACCCGGCGCAGCAGCCACGGCACGGCGACGGCCAGGAACACGATCCATACACCGAAGCCGCAGGCCAGCATCCCGCCGAGGACCAGACCCAGGAGCCCGGTGTAGATGGGGTGCCGCACTATTCGGTAAGGGCCGTCGGTGCGCAGCTCGTGGTGTTCGTGGACCAGCGGGATGCTGGCCCACATGACGCCCAGTACCCAGCGGGCCCACAGCAGCAGCGCGGTGGAGGCCACGGCGAGCAGGGCGCCCAGGATCGCGAGTTCGGGCTGCCAGTACTGGAGGTGGCGCCAGAAGGAGTCCGGGGTGTGGTTGACCAGCAGGGAGAACGCGCAGCAGCCCGCGATCAGCAGAGCCCGCTGCGGCAGGGTGCGGCGCAGGCCTCGCGCCCAGCCGTGCGACCCGGCCTCGCCCTTCACGCCGAAGTAGACGGCGCCCGCGATCCAGGCCACGACGAAGATCGCGACACAGATGCCGGTGAGAGCGACGAGTGCGGAATGTAGTGAGCCCATGGCACAAGGCTGCGCCCCGACCTGCCTCGATCACCACCACCCACGGGCTGATTCAGCGGCTCCACCCTCGGGTGGAGACCCATGGCTCACGCCATGACTCACGGTTGAAGTGACCCAGATCACGACGGATCGTGGCATCGGTCAGCCCTGTCGCAGCGTCCCCCTTCTGAAAGTCCACGAGGGGGAACCGACCGTGCGCCGTGGCTACAAGTGGGTCGACCGCGAACTGGCCCGGATGGACCCGGACACCGACTGGGAGCGCATGATCTCGCTCTACGTCGGCCACCGCGTCCCCGAGTTCGCGCTGGCGATGATGGTCTATCCGGGTACCATGCGCATGATGCAGCCGGGCTTCGGATCCGCCACCCTCGCGCACACCGGGAAGCTGGAGAGCCGGCCCCGGCGGCGTTTCGAGGACGGCAACGAGTTCCTGATGGCCTGGATGGTGGACGGGTTGTCCAGCGCGGCGGGCCGCGAGGCCGCCGAGCGGCTCAACCGCATCCACCTGGCCATCGCCCGTGCGACACCGCACTTGCCGGGCAACTTCGACGACGTCGACGACTTCGTCTATCCCCTGGTCCTGCTGGCCACGTCCGCCGACCGTCTGCAGACCTCGCTGGGCCTGCCCGGTACGAGCGAGGCCATGAAGACCGCCTGGCATCGCTGGGCGCGGACGCTCTTCCGCCTCCTGGAGCGCGAGTCCGGCCCGCTGGCCGACGATGCCTTCCCCGAGGACTGGGACGCGATGACCGAGTTCGCCCTGAAGTTTGAATCCCGGCCGTACGAGGAGACGGAGTCCGGCCACCGGGTGGCGAGCGCGATGATGGAGTTCTTCGCCGAGTACTGGTTCCCCACCCCCTTACGGGCGTTCGGCAGGGACCTGACCCGGTATCTCGCCGGCGAGCGGGTCTGCCGGCTCCATCGGATCGGCTGGCTCTCCCCTCGCCGCGAGCGCGCCGTCCGCGCCTTCCTGAAGTCCGCGTTCCTCGCCCAGCGTCTGCTGCCCGACTACCGCAGGCCGCTTCCCGAGCGGCTCCGGCGGACCCGGCGCGGGCCGTCCGCCGCGAGCACCTCCTGAGGGTGAGGCGCCTCAACTACCCAGCATCTTCAGGGTCCTTCGATGCCACACCAACGGGTTCCTCTCGTCGTCGGACCTCATCGCGAGCACCCGCAGCACGATGATGTCGTGGTCGCCGGCCGGATAACTGTGCTCGACGGTGCACTCCAGCCACACCGGTGCCCCGTCGAGGAAGATCGCCCCGGATTCCGCCTCCACGGTGCGCAGGTCGGTGAAGCGGGCCGCCTTGCTGCGGGAGCCGAGTTGGCGGGCCTTGTCGCTGTGGCCCTCGCCCAGGACGGAGATTCCGATGGCCTGCGCGCGGGACAGCAACGGCCAGGTCGTAGAGGTGTGTTGGGCCGCGAAGGAGACCATGGGCGGGTTGTGGGAGACGCCGACCGCGAACGACGAGACGATCATGACGGTCGGTTCGCCGTGGACGCGCGCGGAGAGCGCCGCGACGCCCGACGGGAACCCGGAGAACGCCCTCGTGATCTCCCCGGGATCCGAGGTGATGCCGTCCAGATTCTCCAGGCCTGCCATGCCTTCGATTGCCGTCATCATGCAACCCCCGTCCGCATCGGGCCTCATGACGTCTTGTCAGGCTTCATCACGCGACTCCTGTGGGTAGTTGTGGCGCGGCGGACACCGTGAGGGGTCCGTTGCCGGGAGGCTCGGTTCGCAGGAGTGCGCACGCCAGGAGGCAGAGCACTCCGACCGCCGCGAGCCCGCCGAGCGTCGTCGCGTAGCCGTGCCCGGCCAGCAGGACCGCGCACACCGCGCTGCCCAGCACCGCGCCGAGTTGCTTCATGGCGTTGAAGGTTCCGGACGCCGCCCCGACCTCGTCCGGGCCGACCGAGGTCACCGCCGCGATGGAAAGGGGCGACCAGACAAAGGAGTTGGCGACCCCGTACACCGCGAAGGTGGCGGTCAGGGCGGAGATCGGGGCGTCCGTCGCGACGAGCACCGCCGACGTCCCGATGGACAGGACGAGGGCGCCGGAACCGATGACGGCGACCGCGCGGGACCCGATCCCGTTGTTGAGCCGGGCCGACACCGGCGCCCCCAACAGGCAGACCACGCCCATCGGTACGAGGGTGAGGGCGGCCGCGCCGGCATCGAGCCCGCGCTCCCGCTGGAGGTACAGCATCAGCGGGATCATCGCCGACCCGGAACAGAAGGCCGCCGCGGCACCGGCCCAGGCCGCGACGACGAACCCCCGGCTGCGCAACAACTCGATCGGCACCAGGGCACGTTGACCGTCCCGGCGCTGGAACCACACCACGCCCGCGACCACCAGCACACCGACAACGACGAGCAACCACCTTGGCACGCCCAGCACTTCACCACTTCCCGCGTCCGTGCCCTGGATGCCGATCACCAGCGCACCGACACCGCTCGCGTTCGCGCAGATCGCCCACACCGGGATGCGTGCCTCCTGCCGCGGCAGGACCGGCACGAACACGGCCACGGCCACCAACGCCCCGACACCGACCGGAACGTTGACCCAGAACACCGCGGGCCAGCCCCCGGCGGCGACAAGGAAACCGCCCAGCAACGGCCCGACAGCCACCGCCGCTCCACCGACCGCACCCCAGACCCCGAGCGCGACGGCGAGCCGCGGCGGCCGGAACAGCGCCTTGATGAGGGTCAGGCACTGCGGTGTCATCAGCGCTGCCCCGATGCCCTGCACCACCCGCCATGCGACAAGTGCCGTGATGGAGGCGGACGTCGCGCACAGCAGCGAGCCGAGCGTGAAGGCCGCAAGGCCGACCAGGTGGACGCGCCGATGGCCGTACCGGTCCCCCAGCCGCCCCGCGACGACCAACGGCACCGCATACGCGATGAGATAGCCGCTGTTGACCCACATCGCGGCGGCCTCGTCGGCGCGCAGCCCGCTGATCAGGGACGGCAGCGCGACCGAGGTGATCGTGCTGTCCAGCAGGAGCATGAAGAACCCCGTGCAGAGACTGCCGAGCGCGAGCCAGTCGCGCCGCACGCCCGCGCCCCCGTCCCTACCCCCACCCCCAATCGCACCCGCACCCGCACTCACCGCGGGCATCTCAAACTGCCAGGTTCTCGCGGAGAGTCGGCCCCTGGTACGGCGGCGCGAGCGCACCCCGGCGGCGCAGTTCGGGCAGCAGCAGTTCGCTGATCCCGGCGAAGCCGGAGGGCATGGCCAGCGGGCTGGAGAACATGAAGCCGCCGCGCGATCCGGTCGCGGCGAAGGTCTCCTCCAACGCGTCGGCCACGGCGGCCGGGTCGCCGACGACGCTGTGGTCCAGGCCCGTCGCCCGCCCCCGTCCGTGCGCGAAGAACTCGCTACGGCTCATGGTGTGGTCCGCGCCGAACTCCGTGACGAGCGAGCCGACGATCCCCGCGGGACTCGCGTTGGCCGCCGCCAACTCGTCACGCAGCTCCCCCAGTTGGAAGGAGGCCGGAAGCGTCGAGAAGTCGTAGCCGGCGTTGTGCGAAAGGTAGGTGGCGACGGCCTCCTCGTTCCAGAACTCGTGCACCGCCTCGCAGCGCGCCGACGCCTCGGCCTTCGTGCGGCCGACGATCACCTGGGTCGCCCAGAGGATGCCGACGTGGTCCGGGTCCCGGCCCTCGGCGAGGAGCGCCTCGTCGAGCAGTTTGCGGTGACGCTGCTGGCCGGCGAGGTTGCCGCCGAACCCGAAGACGAGATCGGCGAACCGGGCCGAAGCGGCAATGCCCCGGGGCGAGTTGCCCGCCTGGACGATGAGCGGGTGGTACTGCGGACCGGGTACGGACGCGAGCGGGCCCTTGACGGTGAAGAAGCGCCCCTCGTGGTCGATGGGGTGCACCTTCTCGGGGTCCGCGAACCGGCCCGTGCTCCGGTCGCGGACGATGGCGTCCGGCGCGACGGAGTCCCACAACGCCCGGCAGACGTCGACGAATTCCTCCATCCGCTCGTAGCGCAGGTCGTGGTCCATCAGCTCGGCGAACCCGTAGTTGGCCGCGTCGGCACCGCGTGTGGAGGCGACCACGTTGAAGGCGATCCGGCCGCCGGTCACATGGTCGAGCGAGTTCAACAGCCGTGCCACGTAGAAGGGATGCATGAACGTCGAGGAGTACGTCAGCCCGAAGCCGACCTTCTCCGTCACCGTGGACATCGCGGCGATCACCGGCGCCATGTCGTGGCGCGGCCACTGGATGCCCCACTCCACGGCCGGTGCGATGCTGCCCCGCCAGGTGCTGGGGATGCCGCTGCCGTCGCCGAAGAACAGCAGGCCCACGCCCGCGCGTTCGGCGGTCTGCGCCAGCTCCATGAACATGCGGACGTCCGGGAAGTCCCGCCCGATCCAGGAGCCCTGTCGGGCCCAGGCGCCTTCGGTGTGGGTGAACGAGAGGTCGTAGCCGATGTGCATTCCGGTCATCGCGCGGCCTTCTTCCACAGCTCGGCCACTTCGTCGGCGTCGGTCAACACGGCCACGTTCAGGCCGAGTTGGAACAGGGCTGCCGCGTTGACGTGGTGGTCGTAGGCGGTCGTCGTGTCCTGCGGTACGACGACGGGCCAGTCGAGTTGGACGGCGTCCTGGGCGGTGGCGTACACGCAGCACTCGCTCGTCAGGCCGACGACGGTGAGCCAGTCGTGGCCGGCGGCGCGCAGCCGCGCGTCGAGATCGGTGCCGAGGAAGCCGCTGTAGCCGCGCTTGACGACCCGCAACTCCCCTTCCTCCGGCTGCATTTGATACCACTCGGCGCCCGGCGTCCCGACCCGGCACGGCTCGTCCGGGCTCATGGGCGCGTCGTAGTCACCCTCGCGCAGCCAGTTGCTCGACCGCCACGGTCGCGCCGGGTCGCTGCCCAACTCGACCCAGACGACCGGCACTTCGGTGGCACGCGCGGCGTCGACGAGCTCGGCGATACGGGTGACCGTCCGGTCGAGGGCCGCCAGCGCCGTGTCCGTCAGGCCGTACGCCCCCAGCCGCTCCGGGTCGGCGAAGTCACGTTGTACGTCGACCACGACGAGCGCCGGCCTGCTGAACGGCCCGGTGAGCTGGGCGAGTTGTCTGTCCCGCAGGTCGGACATCAGGCCGCCACCTCGTCCCGGGCGCGCAGCTCGGGCAGCACGGTCTCGCCGAACAGCAGCATGTCCTCGTCGTACTCCGGGAAGATCAGCATGAGTCCGTCGAGGTCGGCCTCCCGCACGATGTACTCGATGTGCTCGGTGACCGTCCGGGCCGACCCGGCGACGTACGGCGTCTGGAAGGCCGCCTCCCCATTGGCGCCGTCGGCCCACGCGCGGGCCTGGTCCGCGGGCACGCCCCAGGTGTGCCGCATATGGGCGAGCGCCTCACGGTCGACGCCGACGCCCCACTCCCTCACCTTTTTGACGGCCAGCTCGTCGGTGTCGTCCTGGACGACGGTGAGCATCGAATACGTCTTGCAGACACGGCCGTTGGCCTTCGCCCGCGCATGCACGTCGGCCGAGAGCGACCGCATGTCGTCGAGACTGTCGGCGGCGAGAAAGGCGCCGTCGGCGTACCGCGCCTGGAACCGGCGCGCGTCCTCGGACCGCCCCGCGCTGATGAGGGTCGGCCGGGTCGCCGGATGCGGGCGGGACTCGCAGTCGACGAGGTCGAAGTACGGGGTGCGCAGGGTGACCGAGTCCTCGGTCCACAACCGCGTGACCGCCTCCGTCCACAGCTCGGTCATCCGATAGCGGTCCTCGTGGCTCAACTCCGGGTCCCAGTCCCCGAATTGCTCGAACTCCCCCGCGTACGAGCCGTTCACGATGTTCATCCCGGCGCGACCTCCGGAAATGTCCTGGAGGGTGGTGAGCATCTTCGCCGCGACGGCGGGGTTGTGGATGTTGGCGTGCAGGGTCGCCCAGATCTTGACCCGGCTGGTCGCCTCGGCGAGCGCCGCCATCATCGTCATCGACTCCAGCGAACGGCCCCAGTGGTCCGTACTCCCGCCGAAACCACGCCACTTGGCCATCGACATCACGAAGTCGAGCCCGATGCTCTCCGCGTGCACGGCGGCACGCTTGTTGTACGCGTAGGTCGCCTCGGGATGCGGCGCGGTGGTGGAGAGCATCCAGCCGCCGTTCCCGATGGGAAGGAAGATTCCATACTCTTTCGCGGGCACGTCACGGACCTTTCTACGGCTCTGCGGGTCTCTTGCGTTCTTACGGCGCGGGCCAGACGAGCTTGTCGCCGCTGTAGATGTCCTTGACGAAGGACGTGTCGAACCAGCCCGTGGCCTTGGCGGCGGTCACACTGCCCGGCACGATCTTGAACTGGTGCAGCATGGCGACGAGTTGGGCGACGTTGTCGGGGTCGACACCGCCCAGCGGCTGTCCGGGCGTCGGGTTCTCCTTGACGACCTGCGTCTCGGTCTTCCAGATCGTCGCGTTCAGCTTCTTGTCGTAGGTCGGGCCGGACAACTTGGCCGCGTAGCCGACGCATTCGCTGATGTGCGCCTCGCTGGCGGAGCAGTACTCGTACGCGTGCAGCGCGGCTCGCAGCACGTCCTCGACGGCGTGCGGATGCGCCTTGGCGAAGGCCGGGTTGACGGCCATCGCCCCGATCGAACTCGGAATCTTGTAGTCGACCGGCTTCCACACGGTGACGTCCTTGCCGGCCGCCTTCAGCTGATTCGGCTCGTTGGAGACGAACCCGGTGAGCGCCTCAAGACCACCCTGCTTACGCGGCAGCACAGAAGGGTCGTACCCCTCCTTGACCAGCTTGAGCGAGTCCCACTTCACACCGGCCTTGACCAGCATCGCCTCGACAGCGGCGGGGACATACCCCTTGTGCCCGACGACCTTCCCGTCCAGCTGGGTCAGATCGGTGATGTCCTTGTTCGTCATCAGAATGTCGAGCCCGGCATTCGAGTACGAGGAAATCCCCTTGATGTCAATCCCGTTGGCCTGCGCCTGGATCAGGTCCTGCTCGGAGATCGCGGACATCGTCGCCTGTCCACTGGCGAGCAACTTGGTGTTCTGCGCGGTGTCCCCGGTACCGGGCTTGAGACCGACGGTGAGGCAGAGATCCTTGAAATACCCCAACTTGGCGGCGGCGATGTATTCGAGGATCGAGACCGAGGACTGGAACTGGTAGCCGGAGAGATACGTGATCTTCCCGGCGGCTTTGTTCTCGGCACACCGCTTCGCGGAGATAGCGGAACCTGCCGAGCCGGCGGAGGTGCTGTCGTCCGAGCCGGAACCACATCCGGCGACTCCGAGCACCAACACGGCGGCGACGAGGGTAGATCTGGTGAGGCGATAGCGAGACATGGGTGACTCCAAACTGGCTGAATTCCGGTGAGTTGAGCGCCCCGAAAGGGGCGCGGGGCTGTATCGATATGCGGCTCCGCCGCGCGGGCGCGACCAGCCCCCACCGGCCCGCAGGTATATGACGTTCCTGTCGGTGACGTTCCTGTCGGCGCTTAGTCCTGGCTGCTGTCGTGCCAATGCAGCACGCGACGCTCGACGACGGTCACGGCGAGCAACAGCAGCACGCCCATCACCGCAAGCACGAGGATCGAGGCGTAAACAACAGGGAGTTGATTCATGGAGGAGGCCACACTGATCGCGGTTCCAAGACCCCCGGTGGACCCGGACGCCGACATCTCCGCAACCACCGCCCCGATGATCGACAGCGGAAAGACGATCCGCAGCGCGGCAAAGAGATACGGCAGGGCATTGGGAACGCGCACGTGCCACAACAACTCGACCCGGCTCGCATCCATCGTCCGATACACCTGCAGCACCTGCTGCGGAACGGACCGCAACCCCGTAGCCGTGTTGATGAGAATCGGAAAGAAACAGATCAGCCCGGTGATGATCAGCTTGGGCATCGCCCCGAACCCGAAAGCCACGACAAGAGCCGGCGCGATGGCAACCAACGGCGTGACGTTGAGCACAACAGCGATCGGCATCACCGCCCGCCGCACCAGCGGGAGTTCACTGGTCAGGACCGCGAGGACGAACGCGCCGACGAACCCCATCCCCAGCCCGGCCGTAGCCTCGCCAAGGGTGACAAGGGCGTTGTGGACGTAGTAGCCGAGTTCATCGGACAGCGAACTACCGACATCGGACAACGGCGGTAGCAGATAGGGAAGTCGTTCGGCTCCCCAGTGCCAGAGCCCGGCAAGCAGCACCAGCATCACGACAAGCGGCAGCCATACGGTCGGCCGGATCCACGCGATCCGCGACCTCGGGTGCTTCAGGCTGAACCGGGACGGTTCGACGGGCGGCGGTGTCTTCGCCACCGGAGCGGTGGTGCGTTCGTCGGCTACGGTCATGTCCTTCACGCCCCCACTCACGCGGCTTCGCTGTGCCAGGCGCGCCGCAGCCGCTCTCGAACCAGGTCCTCGTACTCGTGGAACCGCCGTTCCCCGAAGAGCCGTTCACCGCGCGGCCGGGGCAGGTCGATGTCGATGCTCTCGACGATCCGGCCGGGGTTCGGCGCCATGACGACGACGGTGTCGGAGAGCCGTACGGCCTCGGAGACGGAGTGGGTGACGAACAGGACGGTCGTCCTCAACTCCTCCCAGAGGTCGAGGAGTTGGTCCTGAAGGCTCTCGCGGGTGAACTCGTCGAGCGCCGAGAAGGGTTCGTCCATGACGAGCACGTCGGGCTGTAGGCCGAACGCCCGCACGATCGCGGCGCGTTGGCGCATGCCGCCGGACAACTGGGCCGGGAGCTTGTGCAGGGCGTCGCCGAGACCGGCCTTGACGAGGAGTTCCTCCATGTCGGGAACCGCCGTCCGCCGCTCGGCGAAGTCGGCGATGCGCTCACGCCGCTTGCCCGCACCCCGGTTGATCTTCTGCGGCAGCGTGACGTTGCGCAGGACCGACAGCCACGGCAGCAGCGCGGGGCTCTGCGGCACGAGCCCGATCATCTTGGCCGCGCAGGCGTCCGCCGGTGTCACCCCGTGCACTGACACCTCGCCGAGGTCCGGCTGTTCGAGGCCCGCGACGAGACGCAGCAGGGTGGACTTACCGCAGCCGCTGGGGCCGATGAGACTGACGAAACGGCCCGACGGCACCGTCAGGTGGACGTCGTCGAGGGCCGTGGTCGCGGCGGACCCGAAGCCGTAGACCCGTCGTACCGACCGCAGTTCGAGTGCTGGCGTACCAGTCACCTTCACGCTCCCATCCATGTCGCGGGCACGAGTGCCCGATCCTGGAAGTCGGAGAGCGTGCGTAGCGAGTGCGACTGACTGCCACGCGGAAATCCGCTTAGGTGCCCCCGACCGTAGGAAGATTGTGTTTCGGGACAGCGCAGTTGACTGTTACGGGCGTTTTACGTCTGGCTTCGCAGAAGATCGCAGCGGGGCGACCGTGCTGCCGTCGAAGACGTGGATCTCGATCCCGAGGTCCGCCGCGGCCCGCGCCACCCAGCCGCCGAGGGCCTGCACGATCAGCTCGGTGACCAGCAGCACCGTGCGCTCGGCGGTCGGTACGGACTCCCGCAGCCAGAGCAGTTTGAACATGTCCGCCATGACCTTGTTGCGGTAGGCGGGCTTGTACGCACCCTGGTTGCCGACCAGTTGGACGAGCACGCGGCAGCCCACGTCGATCCCCTCGACCTCGACCCGGCTGCCGTCAGGCAGCATGAGCGGCTTCGGGCGCAGCGGCGTGCCGAGGCGGTCTCCGAGCGCGAGGAGCATGCGGCGCTCGACGGAACCCTCGGCGAACCGGCTCCACTCGGTGGGGGCGTCCAGGACGATCAGGTGCACGCGCCGCATCCTAGGAAGGGTCCGTTTCCCCCGTGTTGCTTAGGGTGGACCACCATGAGAGCAGGCGGAGCGACAAGGACACCTGACGAGGACGCGGGTACGACACGGCTCGACGGCCGGGTCGAGCGGGGCAACCGCACGCGGCAACTGGTCCTGCGCCGCACCGTCGACATCGCCTCCGTCGAGGGTCTGGAGGCGTTGACCGTCGGCCGGTTGGCCACCGAGCTGCGGCTCAGCAAGAGCGGGGTGTTCGCGCTCTTCGGCTCCAAGCAGGAGCTGCAACTGGCCACCGTGCGCGAGGCCGCCCGCATCTACACCGAGAAGGTCATCAGGCCCGCCGCCGAAGTCCCGGCCGGCGTAGGCCGGTTGTGGCGGCTGTGCGAGCTGTGGCTTGAGTACTCACGGGGGCGGGTCTTCCCCGGCGGCTGCTTCTTCTACGAGGTCATCGCCGAGTTCGACGCCCGCTCCGGGCCCGTACACGACGCGGTGGTCGGCGCGCAGCGGGACTGGACGGCCTTCGTGGAGCGGACGGCAGCCGAGGCGCGGGACGCGGGCGAGCTGCGCGCCGACACGGACATACCCCAACTCGCCTTCGAGATCATCGCGTTGATGGAGACGGCCAACGTCGTCTCCGTACTGCACGACGAGGAGACCGCGTACCGCCGGGCCCGGGTCGGCATAGCGGCCCGACTGCGGTGCGCCGCCACCGACCCTACGAAGGCTCCTCAAGTCCCCTGACATACAAGCGATATACAGGGCATTTCCCCTCCCCGCGCAGAGCGCTTTTCCCCTCTCCTCACTTCGGCCGAAAACAAGTAGCACGACCGTTCGCCCAGTTTTAGGCTCAAGCCCCATGACAGCCACCGGAACGGACATCGTCGAGCTCGACCGGATCGCCGTGTACGAGGCCCTGCGCGTAGTGGAGTTGGCGCAGGATGAGGACTGGGCGCGGGACACCCCCTGCGCGGGGTGGGACCTGCGGCGGCTCGTGGCGCACATGGCCGCGCAGCATCACGGGTTCGCGGCCGCCGCGCGCGGAGCGGGTGGGGACAGGGCGTACTGGCGGGAGCCCGAGGACATGAGCGAGCCGGCCCGGACGCACCGCGCGGCGGCCACCGCCGTCCTCGCCGCGTTCGACGAACCCGGCGCCACCGAGCGGGAGTTCGCGCTGCCGGAGCTGGGCGCGAGCTTCCCGGGCCGGACCGCGATCGGCTTCCATTTCATCGACTACGTCGTCCACGCCTGGGACGTAGCCGCCGCCCTCGGCGCGGAACTCGACCTGTCGGACGACGTGTTGGGCATCGCGCTGGTGGTGGCCCGACTGGTGCCCACCGAACCGGCCGTGCGCGGACCGGAGTTCGCCTTCGCCCCGCCGCTCGACGTACCGCCGGACGCCGGCCCGCTCGACGAGGCGCTACGGCTGCTGGGCCGGACGCCGGAGCACTGGCCCGTGAAGGGTCGCTGAACTCGCCCCCTTTGCCTGCCCTTTGAGCAAAGCCGCCCTCCCTTTGAACAAGGAAACCGCCCCGCTCGTACCTCCTGGCACTGGCCACGCGCCAACTTCTCCATTGACCAGTTGGTTCCCCCGGGAGGCTCCCTTGCGTCGTATCAACGGTACGGCTGTGTTCATCGCCACCATTTTCGCCACCACCGGTGCGCTCGTCTTTCCCGTGTGGTCGTACGCCGACCGGGCGGGAACCGGGCAGGCGAACGTGGCGGCGGGCACCGTGAACACCGAGTGGGGGCCGTTGACGGCCGCCGACCGGGATCTGATCGTGCGGGTGCGGCTGGCCGGGCTGTGGGAGCTGCCGGCCGGGCAGCAGGCGATCGAGCGGGCGCCCAGCCAGGCGATCAAGGAGGCCGGTGACCACCTCATCGTCGGCCACACCGACCTCGACAAGCGGGTGCGGATCATCGCGGCCCAGCTCGGGGTCGCGCTGCCGAACGTGCCGAACGAGCAACAGCAGGGCTGGCTGCGGGAGATGAGCGCGGCGACCGGCGCCGAGTACGAGTACAAGTTCGCCAACCTGCTGCGGGCCGCGCACGGCAAGATCTTCCCGGCCATCGGCGCCGTACGGAACACCACGCGGAACACGCTCGTACGGCAGCTGGCGTCGGACGCCAACCAGACCGTGCTCGACCACATCACGATCCTGGAGAAGACCGGGCGGGTCGACTTCGACGCCATCGCCAACTCGATCGCCAACTCCTCGACCGCCAGCCCGACCGGCCCCGCGGCGCCGTTGCCCGGCCAGGTGGCGCCCTCGGCCCCCGTCGCCGAGGCGAGCCCGAACATCCGGACCACCTCCCGGCCGTCCCCGGCGGCGCCGGGCACGGTCAACACCGGCCGCCCGGATCCGGTCGACTCGAACGGCATCCTGGGTTAGGAGGCCGCTCCCCGAACCTCAAATGTTGCTCTGAAGGTGTCCCGCACGCGGTTCGGGGCCCGGCGCCGGGGCGATACCCCCGTACACGCCGGAACAGCGGCCTTGTGGAGTTGATGAATTTCCTGGAGGACGGGGGCGCACGATGGAGCGACTGGGAACGGGCATCGGCTGGCGGCCGGAGATCGCGGACGCCGTGGAACGCATGCCGGGCATCGACTGGGTCGAGGCCGTGGCCGAGAACGTCTGCCCCGGCCACCTCCCCGACTCCCTGCTACGGCTGCGCGAGCGCGGCGTGACCGTGATCCCGCACGGCGTCTCCCTGGGCCTCGGCGGCGCCGACCGCCCGGACGAGGCCAGGCTGACGGCGCTCGCCGAGCGCGCCGAGGCGCTGGGCGCGCCCCTGGTCACGGAGCACATCGCGTTCGTCCGCGCGGGCGGCTCCCTGACCGCCTCCCCGCTCCTCGAAGCCGGCCACCTGCTGCCCGTACCGCGCACCCGCGACGCCCTCGACGTGCTCTGCGAGAACATCCGCATCGCCCAGGCCGCACTGCCCGTACCCCTCGCGGTCGAGAACATCGCCGCGCTGCTGGCCTGGCCGGGCGAGGAGATGACCGAGGGACAGTTCCTCTACGAACTGGCCGACCGCACCGGCGTACGCCTGCTCATCGACGTCGCCAACCTGCACACCAACCACGTCAACCGCGGCGAGGACCCGGCCAAGGCCCTCGCCGAACTCCCCGTCGAGGCCATCGCGTACGTCCATGTCGCGGGCGGCGTCGAACGCGACGGCGTCTGGCACGACACCCACGCCCACCCGGTCCCCGCGCCGGTCCTCGCCGTCCTGACCGACCTCGCGTCCCGCGTCTCCCCACCCGGGGTCCTGCTGGAGCGCGACGACAACTTCCCCGAACCGGCTGTGCTGGAGCGGGAGTTGGAGGCAATTCAGGGGGCGCTGACCAAAGGGTGGGCACGGTCGGCCGCAAGCCGGGTGCCCGCACGGGAGGCGGCACCCGCACCCGAGGCCACTGGCACCGTCGCCGCTCCCCCGGCCGCACCGCGGTCCTCCGACTGCGCCCGCCAACGCCTCGCCCTCTCCCAGACCGCCCTCCTCTCCGCCCTGGTCGCCGGTACCCCCGTCCCCGGCGGTTTCGACCGCGTGCGGCTCGGTGTGCAGGCGCGGGCGCTCGGGGTGAAGCGGGCCGACGTAGTGGCGAAGGTGGCTCCCGAACTGCCCTTGATCCTCGGGGACTTGTACCGGCCGGCCTTCCTCGCGTACGCGCACTCGCATCCAATGTCCGGCGGTTACCGGCGTGACGCGCTGGACTTCGCCGGGCAGCTGCTGCTCTCGGGCGGGCCCGAGGACGCGGAGGTGCGGCGGGAGTTGCGGGAGTGGTGGCTGGAGCGGTCGGGGCCTGTCCCGCGTTCGGCGCGGCCAGCGGTCCGGCTCGCCCGCGCCACCCGGCGGGTGCTGCTGCGCCGCTGAGGGGCCGAGGCGGGGCCGGCGGGAGGGGTGAGGTGCGGCTGACGTGGGGCCTTGGAAGGTGAGAGTGACTCCACAGTAATATTGCGGTTCCGCACGAGAAGCGCACAGAAAGCACACTCACGTGCGGTGCCGTAACAGGAGGCACCCATGCGACCGCGACCCCCCGTACAGGGCCGAGGCATATTCAGTGGCACCGGCGTCATCGTCATGGGCCTGACCGCGACGCTGGCCGCGCTGATCTTCCCGGTCTGGTCCTACGCCGACCGGTCCGGGACGACCGGTGCGAGTGTGCTCAGCGACCAGACCGTGACCACGCAGTACGGGCCGTTGTCCGCCCTGGACCGGGACTTCGTCACGAGGGTCCGGCTGGCCGGGCTGTGGGAGCTGCCGGCCGGGCAGCAGGCCGAGAAGAAGGGCACGACCGCGGCCGTACGGACGGCGGGGCAGCATCTCATCGACGGCCACACGTTCCTCGACGAGCGGGTGCGGGACGTCGCCGCCCGGCTCGGTGTGCCGCTGCCCAACCAGCCCAACGCACAGCAACAGCAGTGGCTCGCCACGCTGAACGCGGCGCAGGGCGTGGACTTCGACCGCAAGTTCGCCAACATCCTGCGCCTCGCGCACGGCAAGGTGTTCACGGTGGTCGCCCAGGTCCGCGCAACCACCCAGAACTCCCTGGTCCGCGCCCTCGCCGACGACGCGAACACGACCGTCCTGGACCACATCAAGGTCCTGGAGGCCACCGGGTACGTCGACTTCGCCGCGCTGGCCCGGGACATGGCGGCGTCGAGCTCGCCGGCGCCCAGCGTCTCCGCCGCGGCCGACCCCGGCCAGGTGGTCCCGCTGACCCCGTCGGTCTCCCCGACCTACACGCTCCCGCCGGCCGCCTCCGCCCCACCGCCGTCGGCCCAGCCGTAGAACCGTTTCGGACATGGTTCGTTTCCGGCCATTCGGAACGTCACATACCGACAACGCTCCGTCCGGATTGTGAACAAGGCATGGCGTCACGCTGGGCCTTTGGCATAGAAACGTGGCATGTTCTGGGTCCTCCTCCTGCTCCTGGCCTGGGCCGTCGCCGGCACGGCGTGCACGCGGCTGTGCCTGGCCGCCGTCAGAGCGGCGGCCGTCGACACGGACGACGCGGGCACGGGACACGATCTGACGCTCTACGAGGCGGCGTTCCTGTCCGGCGGTCCCGCGCGGGTCGCCGACCTGACGCTGGTCTCCATGGCGCGGCAGCACCGGCTGCTGCTCGCGCACACCGGCTGGGCGACCGTCGTCGACCCGCGCGGCCGGGACGCCATCGAGCGGTCGGTGATAGGCGCGATCGGGCCCGAGGGGCAGTCCAGGATCGGCCCGGTGCGGGCCTCCGCGGCGGCCACGGACGCGGTGCGCGAGGTCGCGGTCCGGCTCGTCGACGCGGGGCTGGCCGTACCGGACGGGAGCACTACGACCGTTGCGTCCGGGGTACGGCAGGTGCGGGCCGCCGCGCTCGTCGTGCTCGTGCTGGGCGCGACCGCGCTGCTGACGCCGGGGGCCGAGATGCCGCAGGGGCTGGTCGCACTCTGGTTCGCGCTGCCGCTGGCCCTCACGCTGAGCTGTCTGGCCGTCGCGCGGGTCGAGGTGCACCCGTACTCGCGCTGGGCCTCCCCGGCCGGTCAGCGGCTGCTGGGCACGCTGGCCCGGCACGCGGGCAGCGGTGACGACCGTACGTATCTGACGTCCGTCGCCGTACGCGGCATCCGCGCGGTCGGCGAGCCGGATCTGCGGGCGGCCTTCGCGCACCGCGAGCAGTACGAGTGGCGCCGCTGACCACAGCGTGACGGCGCTCCCCGGGGGCGCACAGGGGTCATTGGGGCCGACACCGCCCGATGGTGCTTGCCTTCGCCAACGGCCGAACGAAACATCCCTTTTGTTGCTGCCGTGCTCCGAAGGGATACCCCACCATGCGAGCCGCCGCCCTGTACTCGGCCGCCGGGTCCTTGCTCCTCACCACCCTTGCCGCCGCCCCGGCCACCGGTACCCCCGGCGTTCCCGGCGTCCGGGCCGCCGAACTCACCGGCACCACGCTGGCCGCCGCGCACGCCCGCGCGCGGGGCATCACCTTCGGGAAGTGCCCCGACGCGCAGGACCTGCCCGGCACCATGGAGTGCGGCACGGTCTCCGTCCCGCTCGACTACGCGCACCCCGACGGCAAGCAGATCAGGCTGACCGTCAGCCGCGCCCGGGCCACCCACAAGGACCCGCACAACAGCAAGCGCAGAGTGCCCGGCCAGGGCTCCCTGGTCTACAACCCCGGCGGCCCCGGCGCCTCCGGCCTCTACTTCCCGCTGATCGGCATGCTCCCCGAGTGGAAGCGCATCGCGTCGGCCTACGACCTCGTCGGCTACGCCCCGCGCGGGGTCGACAAGTCGGCGCCGCTGTCCTGCGAGGACCCCAAGCACTTCTTCAAGGCGCCCTCGCAGTCGCCGACGTACCCCTCGGAGTCGTACAAGAAGGAACGCATCGCGGAGGCCAAGAGCTACGCGCGCGGCTGCGCCAAGCGCTCCGGCAGCAAGCTCCGCTTCTACACCTCCCTGAACAACGCCCGCGACCTGGACGTCCTGCGCGCCGCACTCGGCGAGGACAGACTGACGTTCATGGGCGCGTCCTACGGGACCTACTTCGGGGCGCTGTACGCGACGCTGTTCCCCACGCACGTACGGCGGATGGTCTTCGACTCGGCGGTGAACCCGGACCCCGAGCAGATCTGGTACCGCAACAACCTCGACCAGTCGGCCGCGTTCGAGGGCCGCTGGACGGACTTCCGCGAGTGGATCGCCAAGCACGACGACGTCTACGGCCTCGGCGACACGGCGGAGAAGGTGCTCGGCAGCTACCGCAAGGCCGAAGCGCGGCTCGCCGAGAAGCCCGCGGGCGGCAAGGTGGGGCCGGCGCAGTTGCAGGGCTCGATCCTGTCGGCCGGGTACTACGACGACTACTGGCCGCACACCGCCGCCGCGCTGTCGTCGTACCTGAAGGGCGACCCGAAGCAGCTGATCCAGCAGGCCGGGCCGACGCCGGAGGCGGCCGTCGAGGCGGAGAACGGGAACGCGGTCTACACGGCCGTCGAGTGCAACGACGCGGTCTGGCCCACCGAGTGGAGTGTCTGGGACCAGGACAACACCCGGCTCGCGCGGGTGGCGCCGTTCGAGACGTGGGACAACGTGTGGATGAATCTGCCGTGCGCGTACTGGCCCGAGCCGCGTCAGCAGCCCCTTGATGTGCGGACCGGGCCCGGTGAGTTGCCGCCGGTGCTGATCATGGCTGCCGAGCGGGATGCGGCTACGCCGTACGACGGGGCGCTCGAACTGCAACGGCGGTTGTCCGGCTCGGTGTTGGTGACTGAGCGGGATGCCGGGACGCATGGGATCGCGGGGGGATCCAACAAGTGCGTCAACGGGTATCTGGACGCGTATTTGTTGGAGGGGCGGCTGCCGGAGCGGCGTGCGGCTTGTGCGCCGCATGCTGAGCCGAAGGCCGCGCGACCGGGCAGTCGGTAGACCGCGGCCCGGTGGGGGGCTGGTCGCGCTCACGCGGCGTAGCCGCATATCGACACAGCCCCGCGCCGCCAAAGAACTACGCCAGGCCGGCCACCAAGTCCGCGATGTCCTTGCGGCGGCCCGTGTAGAAGGGGACCTCTTCCCGGACGTGCATGCGGGCCTCGGAGGCGCGCAGGTGGCGCATGAGGTCGACGATGCGGTAGAGCTCGTCGGCCTCGAAGGCCAGGAGCCACTCGTAGTCGCCGAGGGAGAAGGAGGCGACCGTGTTGGCGCGGACGTCCGCGAAGCCACGGGCCATCTTGCCGTGGTCGGCGAGCATGCGGCGGCGGTCCTCGTCGGGGAGCAGGTACCAGTCGTAGGAGCGCACGAACGGGTACACGCTGACGTAGTTGCGCGGCGTCTCGTCGGCCAGGAAGGCCGGGATGTGCGAGCGGTTGAACTCGGCGGGGCGGTGCAGCGCCATGTTCGACCAGACCGGCTCCAGGGCGCGGCCGAGCTTCGTCCGACGGAAGAGGTTGTACGCCTCCTGCAGCTGGTCGGCGGTCTCGGCGTGCCACCAGATCATGAGGTCGGCGTCGGCGCGCAGGCCCGAGACGTCGTACGTGCCGCGGACGGTCACGTCCTTCGCGGCGAGCTGGTCGAACAGCTCCTGGACCTCGTCGGCGTATCCGGCACGGTCCTCCGGCAGCACGTCCTTCAGCTTGAAGACGGACCACAGCGTGTAGCGGATGGCCTCGTTGAGGTCCTTGGCCAGCTTGCCCTTGTTCGGGATGCGGCCGGGCTCGGTGGTGGGGGCGTCGTCGCTCATGGGGCTATTCTCCCGCTCCGCCGGAGGCGCTCGGCACCGGGTCACCGGTCAGCCGCTCGACGGCCGCGTACGCGCTCGCGATGGTGGCCGGGATGCCGACCCCGTCGTACGCGGCGCCGCACACCGCCAGGCCGGGGAGCTTGCCCACGTGCTCGCGGATACGGGCCACGCGCGCGTAGTGGCCGACCGGGTACTGCGGCAGGCCGTCGGTCCAGCGGGTGACGCGGGTCGCGAGGGGCGTGGCGTCGAGGCCGGTCGCCTCACGCAGGTCGTGGCGCGAGACGTCCACGAGGCCGGTGTCGTCGCGCTCCAGGATCGTCGTCTCGCCGTACCGGCCCACCGAGGTGCGCAGGACCACCACGTCCGGGTTCTCGTCGGCGATCCAGCCCCACTTCTGGGAGGCGAAGGTGGACGCCTTGATGGTGCGGCCGTCGACCGGCGGCACCAAGAAGCCGCTGCCTTCGGGGAGTTCGATGTCCGCGCGGCGGTAGGCGAGGGTGATCAGGGCCATCGAGGCGTACTCGACGGCGCCCAACTCGGCCGCGGCGCCCGGTGCTTCGGGCCGCAGCAGCTCGGCGGCGACCGGGGCGGGTACGGCGACGATCACGCCGTCGGCGTCGAGCACGCGGTCTCCGGCGACGACGCGCCAGCCCGCTGCCCCGCTCCGGCGCAGTTCCGTGACCGGTGTCCCGGTGAGGATCTCGGCGCCCCGCGCGCGCACCGACTCCGCGACGGCGAGCGGCAGTTGGCCCACTCCGCCCTGGATGCCCATGAAGACCGGGCCGGTCTGCTGCGCGGCGGCGGCGCGCTCCTGGATGCCCCGGACGGCCTCGGTGAGGGAGTCGTGGGTCTTCGCGACCTGGAACAACTGCGGGACGGCCGAGCGCATCGAGATGCGGTACGCGTCGCCCGCGTAGACACCGCCCAGGAGGGGCTCGACGAGGCGGTCGACGACCTCGCGGCCGAGGCGTGCGGCCACGTACTCCCCGACCGCGACGTCGTCGCCGACCTCCGTGCGGGGCAGGTCGGCGTCGCGCTCGATGCGGCGCAGGCCCTCGTCCGAGAGGACTCCGGAGAGGGCGGAGGCGGTGCCGGGGACGCCCATGACGTGGCCCTTGGGCATGGGGCGCAGCGCACCCCGGGTCCAGATCGACGCGGTGGCCGTGGCGGGCGCCTGGAGGCGGTCGGTGAGGCCCACCTCGCGGGCCAGCGCGACGGCCTCGGGGCGGCGGGCCAGCATCGACTCGGCGCCGAGGTCCACGCGGGCGCCCGCGATCTCACCGGGCAGCAGCTTGCCGCCGACCCGCTCCGACGCCTCGACGACGGTCACGCGCACGCCTCTGTCCAGCAGCCGGTGTGCGGCGGCCAGCCCGCCGATCCCGGCGCCGATGACGACGACATGCCCTGTGCCTGTACGAGTCTCCACTTCGCGCATGCCCCCAGCCTCTCAGACCCCACTGACAGTCCGATCCCGGGCCGGTGTCCGGATCGTTGTCCGGCGCGAGTCCCGACCGTGACCGCATCGGAACCGTTTCCCGCCAACGTCCCGCCCGGTCCCGGCGTCGAAGGTGCGTCAGTCGTCACGACGACCCTCGGGGGTAGCGACACATGCGCACACGACACTCCGCACGACCCGTCCAGGTCCTGGCCGGCCTCCTGCTGGCCTCCGCCCTCGCGCTGGCCGGGTGCAGCGGCGGCGCGAGCGACAAGAGCTCCACGGCCAGCGATGTCGGCGCGGGCGCCAACGACAAGGCCGTCGCTCCGCAGGAGGGCGCGGCGGGCAGCGGCAACGCCAGGAACACCAAGACCGTGCCCAAGCTCACCGCGAGCAGCATCATCCGTACGGCCTCGCTCTCCGTGCGGGTCAAGGACGTACCGAAGGCCCTCGACGAGGCCCGCACCACCACCGAGAACGCGGGCGGGTTCGTCGGCAACGAGTCCACCAGCCGCGACGGGCAGGGTCATGAGCGCACGCGGGTCGTCCTGCGCGTGCCCAGCGACAAGTACGACGAGGTCCTCGCCGACCTGGAGGGCGCGGGCAAGCTGCTCGACCGCACCGCGAAGGCGCAGGACGTCACCGACCAGGTCGTGGACGTGGACAGCCGCATCGCCTCGCAGCGGGCCAGCGTGGCACGCGTGCGTGAACTGATGGACCGGGCCACCAAGTTGAGCGATGTGGTGGAGCTGGAGGGCGAGTTGAGCACCCGCGAGTCCGACCTGGAGGCGCTGCTCGCCCAACAGGCCTCCCTGAAGGACCGCACCAGTCTGGCCACGATCACCCTGTCCCTGTCGCAGACCCCGGTCGCGAAGGCCGCCGCGAAGGACGACAGCCCCGGCTTCGTGGACGCCGTGGCGGGCGGCTGGCACGTCTTCGTGACGATGCTGCGCTGGATCGCCCTGTCGCTCGGCGCGGTACTGCCGTTCGCGGCGGTGGCGGCGCTGGCGCTCGTCGTGTGGCTGCGTCTCGTACGGCCGCGTCGGACCGCGGCCGTTCCGGCGGTCACCGGGGTGAGCGCTCTGCCGGAGGAGGGCGGGCAGGACTGAAATGATCGGTCGCCGTAGCGTGTTCGCATGAGCATGAGCCGTGCGAGGGGTACCCGGGAACGACTGGTCGTCATCGGAGGCGACGCCGCGGGCATGTCCGCGGCGTCACAGGCACGGCGCCTCAAAGGGCCGGACGAGCTGGAGATCGTGGCCTTCGAACGCGGCCACTTCACCTCGTACTCGGCGTGCGGCATCCCCTACTGGGTGGGCGGCGACGTGTCCGCGCCGGAGGAGTTGATCGCCCGCACCCCCGAGGAGCACCGCGAGCGCGACATCGATCTGCGCATGCGTACCGAGGTCGTGGAGCTCGACGTCGCGGGCGGGCGGGTACGCGCGCGGGACGTCGATTCCGGGGCCGAGTCCTGGACGTCGTACGACAAGCTCGTGATCGGGACCGGGGCGCGGCCGATCCGGCCGGACATGCCCGGGGTCGACGCGCCCGGGGTGCACGGGGTGCAGACGCTCGACGACGGGCAGGCGCTGCTCGACTCGCTGGCACGCACGCGTGGGCGTCGTGCCGTGGTGGTCGGGGCCGGGTACATCGGGGTGGAGATGGCGGAGGCGTTCGTCAACCGCGGGTATGACGTGACCGTCGTCAACCGGGGCAAGGAGCCGATGTCCACGCTCGACCCGGACATGGGGCGGCTGGTGCACAAGGCGATGGAGGGCCTGGGCATCACCATGGTCGACGACGCCCAGGTCACCGAGCTGCTCACCGGGGAGGACGGGCGGGTGCGGGCGGTGGTCACCGAGGATGCCGAGTATCCGGCGGACGTGGTGGTCCTGGGGATCGGTGTACGCCCGGAGACGACGCTCGCGAAGGCGGCCGGGCTGCCGGTCGGGCAGCACGACGGGCTGCTCACCGACCTGGCGATGCGGGTGCGCGGGCACGAGAACATCTGGGCCGGGGGCGACTGCGTCGAGGTGCTCGACCTGGTCTCCGGGCAGGAGCGGCACATCGCCCTGGGGACCCACGCCAACAAGCACGGGCAGGTCATCGGCACGAACGTGGGCGGCGGTTATGCCACCTTCCCGGGGGTGGTCGGTACGGCCGTCAGCAAGGTGTGCGATCTGGAGATCGCGCGTACCGGGCTCCGCGAGAAGGACGCCCACCGCGCGGGGCTGCAGTTCGAGACGGTCACCATCGAGTCGACCAGCCGCGCGGGCTACTACCCCGAGGCCTCTCTCATGACGGTGAAGATGCTCGCCGAACGCCGTACCGGCCGTCTCCTGGGCGTGCAGATCGTCGGCCGGGAGGGCGCCGCGAAGCGTGTCGACATCGCGGCTGTCGCCCTCACGGCCCGGATGACGGTGGAACAGATGACGGCCCTGGACCTGGGCTACGCCCCGCCGTTCTCACCGGTGTGGGACCCGGTCCTGGTGGCAGCCCGAAAGGCGGCCGCCAAGATCCAGGCGAGCCTGCGGTAAAGCGTTTACGCCGTGCCGTTGATGCGGTCTATGGCCTGCCGTGCCTGCTCGGCCGGCGGCCTGGCGGGCAGCGAGGACACCGACGCGCTCGGCGGCATCATCGCGGCGGGCTGTGCCGCTGCCGCAGGCTTCGCGTGGGCGCCCAGCGCGTTGGACCGCAGCCGGTTGCTCACCGCCTCGTCCAGGGTCACCGGCCGCTGCATCTGCGTGGCCAGCCGTCCCGCCTCCTGACCGAGCCGGGCGACGTCCTCCCAGGGGAGGCGCACCACCAGGGAGATCTCGGCCTCGCCGTCGGGCGTGGCGGTCAGCTGAGGAGAAATTCGGTCGTTCATCGCCTGTTCCTCACGTCGTCCCCGCGACACGCCTTCCCCGCGCCGCGGGCGGTTGAGGAGTCATACGCACAGGCGGACGGCGGTGTTCACCGGTTCGCCGCGCGTATCGGGGGCACTAATCCCTTGTGGTCATCCCCGTCCATGACGTGAACCCGGTGCGCCGCACCCCCTGGGTGACGTATGCGCTCATCGCCGCGAACGTGCTCGTCTTCCTGTTCACGCCCGGAATGGCGGGCTCCGTGGCAGGCGGCAGCGATCTCTCGCAGCTGTGCCATCTGCAGGCGTTCCTGGACCACTACGCGGCCGTACCGCGGGAGTTGATCCACCATCAGATGCCGCAGCTGGTCCCGACCGGCGCCGTCCAGGCCGGCCCCGGGGGCCCGGCCTGCGCGGCCGGCCCGCCGGCCTACGACAAGTCAGCCCCGCTGAGCGTCTTCACCGCGATGTTCCTGCACGGCAGCTGGATCCACCTGCTGGGCAACATGCTGTTCCTGATGATCTTCGGCAACAACGTCGAGGACCGCATGGGCCACATCCGCTACACGCTCTTCTACGTAGTGTGCGGTTACGCGGCGGGCTACGGCTTCGCGCTGCTCAACGACAACTCGGCCGACCCGCTGATCGGCGCCTCCGGGGCGATCGCCGGCGTCCTGGGCGCGTATCTGGTGCTGTACACGAAGGCCAGGGTGTGGGTCCTGGTGCCGTTCCTGTTCTTCCTGCCGCTGCGCCTGCCGGCCTGGCTGGTGCTGGGCTTCTGGTTCGTGCTCCAGGCGTTCTACTCGTCCGGCGAGGGCGTCTCCGACGCGGGCACGGTGGCGTACGAGGCCCATGTCGTCGGGTTCCTCGTGGGCATGGTGCTCGCCTGGCCGCTCAAGGCGGGCACGCCCCCGCCGCCGGAACCGCGCGGCCTGCTGTTCGGCAGGCGGGCCCGGCCCCGGCACACCTGGTGAGCGGTCTCTAGCGGGCCGTCTGGGTGTGGACGTACTCGACGAGCCGGGTGAGCGAGTCCGGGTCGGTGGACGGCATGACCCCGTGCCCGAGGTTGAAGATGTGCCCCTCCAGGCCCTTCGCCGCGTCGAGGACCTCGCGGGTCTTCGCCTCGACGGCCTCCGTGGAGGCGAACAGGACGGTCGGGTCGAGGTTGCCCTGGAGCGCCTTGCCGGGGCCGACGCGGCGGGCGGCCTCGTCGAGCGGGACGCGCCAGTCGACGCCGACGACGTCCGCACCGGCCTCGCCCATCAGGCCGAGCAGCTCGCCGGTGCCGACACCGAAATGGATGCGCGGGACGCCGTAACCCTCGACCGCGCGGAAGACCTTTTCGGAGGCGGGGAGCACCGACCGGCGGTAGTCGGCCGGTGCGAGGGCGCCGGCCCAGGAGTCGAAGACCTGGACGGCGCTGGCGCCCGCCTCGATCTGGACCTTGAGGAAGGTGGCCGTGATGTCGGCGAGGCGGTCGAGGAGGTCGGCCCACAGCTCGGGGTCGCCGTACATGATCGCCTTGGCGTTCTCGTACGTGCGGGACGGGCCGCCCTCGATGAGGTAGCTCGCGAGGGTGAACGGGGCGCCGGCGAAGCCGATGAGGGGGGTGGAGCCGAGCTCGGCGGTCAGCAGGCCGATGGCCTCCGTGACGTAGGAGACGTCATCGGGGGTCAGGTCGCGCAGCCGGGCCAGGTCGGCGCGAGTGCGGATCGGCTTCTCGACGACCGGGCCGACGCCGGGCTTGATGTCGAGGTCGATGCCGATGGCCTTGAGCGGGACGACGATGTCGCTGAAGTAGACCGCCGCGTCCACGTTGTGCCGGCGCACGGGCTGGAGGGTGATCTCGGCGACCAGCTCGGGGCGCGTGCAGGAGTCGAGCATCCCGATGCCCTCGCGCGCCTTGTGGTACTCCGGCAGCGAGCGCCCGGCCTGCCGCATGAACCACACGGGTGTGTGCGGAACGGGCTCACGCCTGGCCGCCTTCATGAAGGCGGAGTCGTAAGTGGCGGTCGGCTGCTGGCCCGCGGGGCTCTGGTTGGCACTCACGGGGCCAGTCTCGCACGGCGCCAGAACGCGATTACACGGTGTGCTGAGCGGAAGAGCTGGTGTCTAGTCCCGCACGATGCCTCCGTTCCCCTTAATCTTCCCGCATGGCTGCGGCTCAGGGACGATTGTCGGATGGCGCTGACGGGATGGACGACTCCAAGGAGGGGGACCGGGATGGGGGCGGTACGGCGCCGCCGGCTTTCCAGGCCGCGGTCCAGGCCCTCCGGAACAGCCGGCTGAGGCCGCAGATCGAGATCGATCCGACGCCCGCGCCCCAGCGGCTCGCCCCTTACGCGTACGCGCTGGAGGCCGCGGTCGTCGACGGCGACCAGGACCTGGCCGACGGCCGGCTGGTGCTGCTGCACGACCCGGACGGGCACGACGCGTGGCACGGCACGTTCCGGCTGGTGACGCTGGTGCGCGCGGAGCTGGAGCCGGAGATGGCGGCGGACCCGCTGCTGCCCGACGTGTGCTGGTCGTGGCTGACCGGTGCGCTCCAGGCGCGCGGCCTGACGTACGGCGAGGCGAGCGGCACCGTCACGCGGGCCAGCTCCCACTACTTCGGCGGGCTGTCCGAGCGGCCGTCCGCGTCCCAGATCGAGATCCGTGCCTCGTGGACTCCGCGCGAGGGGCTCGGCGGTGTCCCGGACACGGCGGCGCATCTGGCCTCCTGGTGCGATCTGCTGGCCCAGGTCGCGGGCCTGCCCCCGGCGGGTCCGGGCGACGCGTCCATCGTCACGCTGCCGCAACGCCGGGGCCCGCAGTCACGCTGAGCCTTACCCGAGACACACCGAGGTCTTACCGATCGCTTCCGGTGTCTTTGTCGATACGGCCACTTTCAATCAGGAGTGGCCCATCGAACGAGCCGTTTCGTTCACCGAACGATCGACAGCGTGTCCGAATTGCACTGATTGCTACTCACTAAATCGTGATCTTTCTCTAAAGGACCCGGGGTTTGGTGCCGAAGACGACTGTGACCTTGAAAGTCGTCCCGCACCCCAGGAGGCCTGGTGTCCGTTCTTCTTGAGCAGCCCGCAAGCCTGGTCGCCTACCGCCCGAACAAGCCGACCGCCATGGTGGTCGTGGCCGACCCGCGCGTACGCTCCACCGTCACCCGCCACCTGTGGGCGCTCGGTGTGCGCGACGTCATCGAGGCCTCGTCCGTCGCGGAGGCTCGTCCCCGCATCGGCAACCCCCGCGACATCTGTGTGGCAGACGTCCACCTTCCCGACGGTTCCGGTCTCACCCTGCTCTCCGAGACCAGAGCCGCAGGCTGGCCCAACGGCCTGGCCCTGTCCGCCGCCGACGACATCGGTGCCGTGCGCAACGCCCTCGCGGGCGGCGTCAAGGGCTACGTCGTCACCGGCACCCGCACCAACGTCGGGCTCCCCACCCGACCCGGCGCCGCCCCCATCGGCTCCGCCGCCGCCCGTATGCACCGCCGCCCCCCGGGTTCCCCGAGCCACCCGGGTGGCTACCGCGAACTGTCCGGCCGTGAGGTCGAGGTCCTGCGTCTGGTCGCGGAGGGCCAGTCGAACAAGGCCATCGGCGTCTCCATGGGCCTGTCCGCACTGACCGTCAAGAGCCACCTCGCGCGCATCGCCCGCAAGCTCGGCACGGGTGACCGCGCCGGCATGGTCGCGGTGGCGCTGCGCACCGGAATCATCCACTGACCCCCTTCCGCAACCCCGTCCCCACACCCCCTTCCGCTCCCCTTCCCACTCCCCCTTCGAGCCGTGAACCGGATCTTTCACTTACCTGACTGGTTTACGACCCCCAGACGCCCGTCGACGGAACGTTCCGTCGGCGGGCGTTGTCCATACACGGATACCCTTGACAGGTGACCGACGCCCAAGAAACCGCAGCAGACAGCTCACTGCGAACCACCGGAGGCGCCCCTCCGGACGACGTCGAAACGGCGCCGATCCCTTTGCTTGAGCCCCGAGAGGGCATTCCGCCCGTGATCGCCGACGAGGACGCCCTCGCCGAGGTGATCGCGGCCTTCGCCGCCGGCACGGGTCCCGTCGCCGTCGACGCCGAGCGCGCGTCCGGCTACCGCTACGGACAGCGCGCCTATCTGGTTCAGCTGCGCCGCGAGGGCGCGGGCACCGCGCTGATCGACCCCGTCGCCTGCCCCGACCTGTCGGGCCTCGGCGAGGCCATCTCCGGCGTCGAGTGGGTGCTGCACGCCGCCACCCAGGACCTGCCCTGTCTGCGCGAGATAGGCATGGTGCCGACGCGGCTCTTCGACACCGAGCTGGCGGGTCGGCTCGCCGGATTCCCGCGGGTCGGCCTGGGCGCGATGGTCGAGGGTGTGCTCGGTTTCGTCCTGGAGAAGGGGCACTCCGCCGTCGACTGGTCCACCCGCCCGCTGCCCGAACCCTGGCTGCGCTACGCCGCCCTCGACGTCGAACTCCTCGTCGACCTGCGGGACGCGCTGGAGAAGGAACTCGACCGGCAGGGCAAGCTGGACTGGGCCCGCCAGGAGTTCGACGCGATCGCGGCGGCGCCGCCCGCCGAGCCCCGCAAGGACCCGTGGCGTCGTACGTCCGGGATGCACAAGGTACGGCGGCGCCGGCAGCTCGGTGTCGTACGGGAGCTGTGGCAGACGCGGGACCGGATCGCGCAGCGGCGGGACGTGTCACCGGGGAAGGTGCTGTCCGACGCGGCGATCGTGGAGGCGGCGCTCGCGCTGCCGCTGGATGTACAGGCACTCGCCGTGTTGAACGGGTTCGGGCATCGGATGGGGCGGCGGCAGCTGGAGCAGTGGCAGGCGGCCGTCGACCGGGCCAAGGCGCTGCCCGACTCGGCGTTGCCGCAGCCTGGTCAGCCGGTTACCGGGCCGCCTCCGCCCCGCGCCTGGGCCGACAAGGATCCTGAGGCCGCGGCTCGGTTGTCCGCGGCGCGCGCTGCGGTGTCCGCGGTGGCCGAGGGGCTCAACATGCCTCAGGAGAACCTCATCACTCCGGACACTGTGCGGCGGGTCTGCTGGGAGCCGCCGAAGAGTGTGGATGTGGAGTCCGTGGGGGCCGCGCTTGCCGGGTACGGGGCTCGGGCTTGGCAGGTCGAGCAGGTTGCGCCGGTTCTGGTGGAGGCGTTGACCGCGAAGGCGCCGTAGGGGTTCTGCGTCGTTTTGCGGGTGCGGGTCCGTTGTGGCTGGTCGCGCCCCGCGGCGGAGCCGCGTATCGATACAGCCCCGCGCCCCTGGACAAAGGGCTCGGAAGCGGAACCCCGGCGTCGAGATCAGGCCAAGATCCTCAGGTGGTGCGCGGGGAACCGGGCGCGGGCGGGGTGTGACGTTCGCCGCTCCCGGCCCCGGGGGTGGGCAGGTTGGTTACCCGCAAGTAGCATGGGTTCTGAGCGCGCGCTCAGCGCATCGCGGCAGTGCCGATCCCGCACCCTGGAGGAGAGCCAATCGTGCCTCGTACCGTCAGGGACGTCGTCTTCGTCGACGGCGTCCGCACCCCGTTCGGCAAGGCGGGCCCGAAGGGCATCTACCACGAGACCCGGGCCGACGACCTCATCGTGAAGGCGATCCGGGAGCTGTTGCGCCGCAACCCCGGACTCGACCCCGCGAAGATCGACGAGGTCGCCATCGCCGCGACCACGCAGATCGGTGACCAGGGGCTGACCCTCGGTCGTACGGCCGGCATCCTCGCCGGGCTGCCGCAGTCCGTCCCGGGCTACTCCATCGACCGCATGTGTGCGGGCGCGCTGACCGCCGTCACGACCACCGCGGGCTCCATCGCCTTCGGTGCCTACGACGCCGTCATCGCCGGTGGTGTCGAGCACATGGGCCGCCACCCCATGGGCGAGGGCGTGGACCCGAACCCGCGGTTCGTGAGCGAGAAGCTGGTCGACGACTCCGCGCTGTTCATGGGCATGACCGCGGAGAACCTGCACGACCGCTACCCGCACATCACCAAGCAGCGCGCCGACGAGTACGCGGTGCGTTCGCAGGAGAAGGCCGCCAAGGCGTACGCCAACGGCAAGATCCAGCAGGACCTGGTGCCGATATCGGTGCGCAACACCAACGAGCAGGTGGGCGAGACCGGTTGGGGTCTGGTCACCGCCGACGAGCCGATGCGCCCGGGGACGACCCTGGAGAACCTCGCCGGGCTCAAGACGCCGTTCCGTGTGCACGGGCGGGTCACCGCGGGCAACGCGGCCGGTCTCAACGACGGCGCCACCGCGTCGATCATCGCCAGCGAGGACTTCGCGCGCGAGAACAACCTGCCGGTGAAGATGCGCCTCGTGTCGTACGCCTTCGCGGGCGTCGAGCCGGAGGTCATGGGCTACGGCCCGATCCCGGCGACCGAGAAGGCGCTCGCCAAGGCGGGCCTCGGCATCGAGGACATCAACCTCTTCGAGGTCAACGAGGCCTTCGCCGTACAGGTGCTGGCCTTCCTGGACCACTACGGCATCGCTGACGACGACGAGCGCGTCAACCAGTACGGCGGCGCGATCGCCTTCGGTCACCCGCTGGCCTCGTCGGGTGTGCGTCTGATGACGCAGCTGGCCCGTCAGTTCGAGGAGCAGCCGAACGTCCACTACGGCCTGACGACGATGTGCGTCGGCTTCGGCATGGGCGCCACGGTCATCTGGGAGAACCCGCACTTCGAGGGGGACAAGTGAGCACCACCACCGAGCTTCTGAAGGGTGCGGCCGAGCTGTTCCCGGACGAGGTCGTGACGTCCGCGCACGTCCGTCACCTCGAACTGCCGTACAGCGCCGGGCGGTTCGCGCTCATCACGCTGGACAACGGCTTCGACCACACCAAGCCGACCACCTTCGGCCCGGCCTCGCTGGCGAACCTCAACACCGCCATCGACCAGGTCGAGAAGGAGGCCGCGGCCGGCGAGATCGTCGGTGTCGGCATCACGGGCAAGCCGTTCGTCTTCGCCGTCGGCGCGGACCTGAAGGGCGTCGAGCTCCTCAAGAACCACGACGACGCGCTCGCCATCGGCAAGGGCGGCCACGAGGTCTTCAAGCGCCTCGCGGACATCGCGGTACCGACCTTCACGTACTACAACGGCGCGGCCATGGGCGGCGGCGTCGAGGTCGGTCTGCACTGCGAGTACCGCACGGTGTCGAAGCACATCGCGGCGTTCTCGCTGCCCGAGGTCTTCCTCGGCCTCGTCCCCGGCTGGGGCGGCTGCACGCTGCTGCCGAACCTGATCGGCGCCGAGAAGGCCGTCTCGGTGATCATCGAGAACAGCCTCAACCAGAACAAGCAGCTCAAGGGCCAGCAGGTCTTCGACCTCGGGATCGCCGACGCGCTCTTCGAGGGCGCCGACTTCCTGGAGCAGTCGCTGATCTGGACGGCCAACGTCCTCAAGGGCGACGTCAAGGTCGAGCGACCGGCGATCGACCGCGGCGAGGCCTGGGACCAGGCCGTCGCCAAGGGCCGTTTCGTCGCGGACTCCAAGGTGCACGGCGCGGCCCCGGCCGCCTACCGCGCCCTCGACATCATCGGGGCCGCGAAGAACGGCGAGCTCCAACAGGGTTACGACGCCGAGGACCTGGCGCTCGCCGACCTGATCATGGGTGGCGAACTCCGCGCCGGTATCTACGCGTTCAACCTCGTCCAGAAGCGCGGCAAGCGTCCGGCGGGTGCGCCCGACAAGTCGCTGGCGCGTCCGGTGACGAAGGTCGGCGTCGTGGGTGCGGGTCTGATGGCCTCGCAGCTCGCCCTGCTCTTCCTGCGCCGCCTCGAAGTGCCGGTCGTCCTCACGGACATCGACCAGGAGCGCGTCGACAAGGGTGTGGGCTACGTCCACGCCGAGATCGAGAAGCTGCTCGGCAAGGGCCGTATCAACCAGGACAAGGCCAACCGCCTCACGGCCCTGGTCACCGGTGTGCTGGACAAGGCCGAGGGCTTCTCCGACGCCGACTTCATCATCGAGGCCGTCTTCGAGGAGATCGGCGTCAAGCAGCAGGTGTTCGCGGAGGTCGAGGCGGTCGCTCCGGCGCACGCGATCCTCGCCACGAACACCTCCTCGCTGTCCGTCTCCGAGATGGCGTCGAAGCTGAAGAACCCCGAGCGGGTCGTCGGCTTCCACTTCTTCAACCCGGTGGCGATTCTGCCCCTGTTGGAGATCGTGCGCGGCGAGCAGACGGACGACGCGTCGCTCGCTACCGCGTTCGCGGTGGCCAAGAAGCTGAAGAAGACAGCGGTGTTGGTGAAGGACGCCCCGGCGTTCGTCGTCAACCGCATCCTCACCCGCTTCATGGGCGAGATCCAGAACGTCATCGACGAGGGCACGCCGGTCGCGGTCGCGGAGAAGGCGGTCGAGCCGCTCGGCCTGCCGATGTCCCCGCTGGTTCTCCTGGAGTTGGTCGGTCCGGCGATCGGCCTGCACGTCTCGGAGACCCTCAACCGGGCCTTCCCCGACCGCTTCACGGTCTCCCCGAACCTCGCGGCCGTCGTCAAGGCGGGCAAGCGCGGCTTCTACGTCTACGACAGTGGGAAGCCCGAACTCGACCCCGAGGTCGCCGCGTTGCTCAAGCAGGGCGACTCCGTGCTGACCGCGGAGCAGGTGCGGGACCGGGTCCTGGACGCGGTGGCGCAGGAGATCGGCCTGATGCTCGACGAGGGCGTCGTCGCCGAGGCCCAGGACATCGACCTGTGCCTGATCACGGGCGCCGGCTGGCCCTTCCACCTGGGCGGCATCACGCCGTACCTGGACCGGGAGGGTGTGTCGGAGCGGGTCAACGGCAAGCCGTTCCTGGCGCCGGGTGTGGCGAGCGTCCCGGCGTAACGACCGTCGTACGGGCGTGACTTGACGTGATGAGGGCCTCCGCTTTCGGGCGGGGGCCCTCTGTCGCTACGACCGCCACGGCCCCAGCGGGCTGCCCACCGTCGGCGACAGTTGGCGGCGCACCCTCAGCCGTCCGTCCGTGCCGAGGACGGCGACGACCAGGGCGCCTGTCGCGTCGTAGGCCATCGCCGGAGCGTGGGCGACCATGTCGCCGGACTCGTGCCAGTGGGTGCCGGAGACGTTCTTGTCCCGGTCGGGCATCGAGACGACGAGTCGGCCGCGGCTGCCCCGGTGGGCCAGGAAAGCCTCGCGGGCGCCGCGCTCCGGAGCCCACAGCGCGGCCGGCGCGCCCGTGCCGCCGTGGCCGCCGAGGCCGGCGCCGGACCCGGGCCAGCGGCCGTCGGCGTGCTGGCGGTAGGCCATGACCTGCTGGGTGCCGGCTTCCCGGAAGTACAGGCAGGTGCGGCCGCCGCCCGAGTCGACGGCGGAGATGCCGCCCGTGGCGGGACGGCCCGTCTGCAGGGTGTCGTCGAGGAGGAAGGCGCCGCCGGGTTCGGCCTGGTGCCAGCGCCACACCGTGTTCTTGCCCGGCACGTACAGCTCGACCGTGCCGCGCTCGGTGGTCAGGGCCGTGCCCGCGTCCTGGACGAACCGTCCGCCGATGTTCTCCCACGGGCTCCAGGTGCCGTCGGTGTCCCGGCGGCGCACGCTGATGCCCTGGTCGAAGTTGCGCACGAAGACGTACAGGCGCCCGGCCGTGTCGACGGCGGCGGACGGCACGCCCGCCTCTCGCTGGCGGCGGCCGTCGCCGTGCGCCCAGTCGGGGTTCTCCAGGGTCTGCCAGCCGCTGAAGCCGTTGCCGCCGGGGTCCTGGGCCGTGTGCACGACGTCGACGGTGACCCCGCCGCCCACCACCTGCTGGCGGCGCAGGCCGACGAGTTCGGCGGGGCCGCCGGGCGACCCGGTGACGGCGAGGGTGGACGCGATCCAGCCGTCGCCGAGGACGAAGGGGCCCTTCCACTCGCCGTCGCCCGGGCTCGTCTCCGTCCAGAACGCGAGCCGCCCGGCCAGCACCCCGAACGCGTTGAGCCGCCCGCCGGGCCCCAGGCGCAGCCAGTCGGTGGCCGGCGAGTAGCGGTAGGCGGCGCTCATCATGTGCGTGCTGCGGAACGGGTTGGGGCCCAACTGCCGGTCGCCGCAGGTCTGGCAGGTGCCGTGCGGGCAGGCCGAGGGGGCGTCGAGACCGCCGTAGGTCGCCAGGTACTCGGCCTTCTCCGCCGCCGCGGCGGAGTCGAGGTTGTGGCCCCAGAAACGGTTGGCGTAGGCGCGGTAGTGCTCGACGACCGGGTTGTGGCCGGCCTCCCGGTGCCGGGCCAGGGCGGCGAGCGCGAACTGTGCCGCGGTGGTGTGGTCGACGTGGTCGGAGCAGACGAACTCCTCGCGGCCGCCGTCGTGTTCGGGGTCGGGGTCCATCGTGCGTACCGTCGTGGGACGGACGTGGTCGAGCAGCGCGGTCAGGGCGTCGGTCACCTGCTCGCGGGTGATGTGCTGGACCTGGCCGACGGTGCAGCCGTGGACCGGCAGCGTGGCCTGGGTGCGCAGGGCGCCCTCCCACAGGTCGTGCAGGCGGGTGCGGGTGCCGCGCTCGGTGGGGGCGCCCTGGTGCAGCTGGAGGAAGTAGAGGCTCACCGCGTCGTGGTCGGCCAGGGTGAACCGCTCGGCGGCGAACCCGGGGACGAGGTCGACGGGTTCGCGCTGCCAGGGGTGATCGCGGTCGCCGGTGGCCATCCGGGCGTACGCGGACCGCAGTCCGCAGCCGCGCTCGGTGCTGTAGCGGGCGAAGTCCGGTGGCACGACGGCGCGTTGGGGCTCGTTGGTGTCGACGTTGATGCCGTCGCCCTCGCCCGCGGTGACGACCACCGTGGTGATCCGGTCACCGTCCTGGAGCGAGCGGACGAGGTCGGGGTTCATGAAGTACAGGTCGTCGTCCTGATGGGCGACGATGTGCAGGACGGATCGGGCTGTCGTGGTCATCGGGCCTCCCAGGCCGTCGAGATCGGAAGGGTTCATCGGTCCACCACGTTCATGGCCATCGCGCCGGAGGCCGAGCAGTAGGGCCGTACCCACACGGGGCGGGCCGGGTGGACCACGGCGTACGGAGAGGCCTCGTCCCCGACGAGCGGCACGGAAGGGTAGACGTAGGCGCCCTTGACGTCGGGGAAGTCCTCCAGCAGATGGCAGACGCGTACCTTGCGGCGGTCGTACGGGTCGGGCTGCAGCCACCAGTCCCAGTCCTCCCAGCGCTCCAGGCGGTGGTCGACGACCCGGCGCAACGGCACCTCGGCGCGGAACGCCTGGCGGCCGAGGACCTCGACGGGCGTGGCGAAGCTCTTCCCGTGCCGCCCGCGGCGGCTGACGACGAACAGCGCGCCCGGCTCGATCCGGCGCCCGCCGGTCAGCACGCCCCGAACCGTGACGGCGCCGTCCGCCGCCTCGACCTGGGCGCACTCGGCGTGCTCCGTACGCAGGACGGTGCGCAGCATCAGCCGGCCGTTGGGCTGGGCGTAGGGGAGGTTCCAGCCGAGCGGGCCGGCCGGCGGGCGGGCCACCAGCCGGGCGCGGGCGTCGATGAGGGCCCGGGTGTCGCGGACGCCGGCCTTCATGTGGACGAACGGGGCCTTGGGGGCGTTCATGGTCACCTGCCAGCGCCCGTCGCCGAGTTCGTCGAGGGCCGAGGGGGTGAGGACGGCGGTGTAGCGGAGGCCGCCGTTGTCCAGATCCTTGCGGGAGGTGGGCAGCGGGAGGTCGGGGCGCCGGTTGCCGTCCGACGGCTTGTGGCGCAGCACGAACTGCCAGCGCCGGCGGCCCTCTTCGGGCCCGTCGGCCGAGAAGCGCAGGAAACCCGCGCCGTCCGCGGTGACGTCCACGGTGGCGGTGCCGAGGGAGACGGGCGGCACGGTGAGCCGGTCGGTGTCTCCCTTGCGGGCACCTGCCGGGGCCCGGTAGCCGCGGTGGACCGCGGCACGACGACGGGCGGCGTCCTCGAAGAGCTCCACATAGCGGTCGGCCACGGCCGCGGGGTCGTAGCGGGCGGCGTTGCGCAGTGCGGCGGCACCCATGGCTCGGCGCAGCTCGTCGTCGGCCATGAGGCGACGCAGGCCCCAAGTGATGCCCTCGACTTCGCCGTTGGGGACGAGGAAGCCGTCCTCACCGTCGCGGAGGATCTCCCGGGGGCCGACAGGGCAGTCGGTGGAGACCACGGGCAGGCCGCAGCGCATGGCCTCGACCAGGGTCATGCCGAAGGACTCGGCGCTCGACGTGACGGCGGCGATGGAGCCCTTGGCCCATTCGGACTCGATCGGTGAGAAGCCGCCCATGAGCAACGCCCGTCCGGCGAGACCGAGTTCGGTGACGAGGGCGCGCAGTTTCCCGGCCTCGCCGCCGTCGCCGTAGATGCGCAGCTGCCAGTCGGGGAACTCCTCGGCCAGTGGGGCGAAGGCGCGGATCAGGAGGTCGTAGCGCTTGATGTGGTGCATGCGGCCCGCGCTGACGACGACCTTGCGGGAGCAGTCGGAGGGCTCGACGAGCGGCTCCGGCACGCTGTTGGGGATGCCGACGACCGGGATGCCGGGGATCGGGGTGTGCTCCGTGAAGGAGTGAGCGTCGGCCTCGGTGACCGTGGTGATGGCGTCGAGGCGCGGGTAGACCCGGGCCATCTCCTCGCGTACCGCCGGTGGGATGGCCAGGTGGGTCATGTGCTCCTGGGCGACCCGCAGGGCGCCGTCCCGGGTGTGGGCGGCGACGAAGAGGTTGAGGCTGGGGCGGGTGCCGACCACCACGTCGGCGGACGTCCGTTGCAGGTCACGGATGATGCGCCCGTCGGTGAACCTGCTGTACTGGGCGTAGAACTCCTCCTGGCGCGGGACGACTTCGCTGGGTGCGCCGCCGGTGGCGGCCCCGCGGTCGGAGGACCCGGCGCGCAGGTCCACGAGGGCGCGGACCGTGACGCGGGGGGAGATCTCGAACTTGGGGGTCGTGGCACGCCGGAACACCGAGACGATCTCCACCTCATGGTGGACGGAGAGCGCCTCGGCCAGGTTGATGACCGTGCGGTTGGTGCCGCCGATGCCGTAGATGTTGTTGATCAGGAACGAGATCTTCACCGGGCCGCGCGCTCCTTGCGCTCGAAGGGACTCGGCACCGGGTAGTAGGCGCGCAGGAACGTCTTGAGCATCTCCGTCTGCCGGTCGACGTCGTGGCCGTCGGAGAGGGTGTCGTTGATGCAGAACGCCTGCCGGTCACGGCGGGCCAGCAGGATGCCGAGCCGGCGCTGGATCTCGGGCTTGGCCAGGTCGAGGTAGGCGAAGGTGATGGTGGAGGGCACGGCTCTGCCGGTGAAGTAGGCGTAGTAGTGGTACAGCGAGGACGGGATGGAGATGTCGTCGGCGCTGCGGAACCGGCTGTGCGAGGTCTGCCGGTGCTCCTCGGCGAACTCGCGCTCGATCTCCTCCAGGACACTGCGGCGCAGGGCGTAGGGGGCGTGGCGGAGTTTCTGCACGATGGCGGTGCCGAAGTGCTCCTGGAGCAGGCGCCGGTTGTTCTTGCCGGCCGCGTCGACCGGGCGGTCCACGGGGCTGGGGTCCCAGCGGGGCACCTGGGACGGGGAGAAGAAGGTGCGGGTCATGCCGTTGGACAGGAAGAAGTCCTGGGGGGTGACGGGGCTGCCCAGGAACATGTCGTCGTTGAAGTACAGGAAGTGCTCCGACAGGCCCTTGATGTGGTGGAGGCGGCTCTCGATGGCATGCGAGTTGAAGGTGGGCAGCGCGGCGGGGTCGCCGAAGATCTCCGAGTGGTCGACGACGGTGATGCGCGGGTGGGTCTCGTTGAGCCAGGACGGACGCTGACGGTCCGTCACCAGATGGACATGGCGCACCCAAGGGGCGTTCTGCTCCAACGCCCGCAGGGAGTAACGGAGTTCGTCGCGGCTGATGTAGCGGGCCGCGTTGGCGGACTCGCTGTGGTAGCCGTGCTCGCCGTAAGCGCCGCGCTGGCGTTGCCAGTTGGGGTCGCTGCCGTCGACCCAGGTGTAGACGACGTCGATCGGGAAGCGCACGTCCTCGGGCAGCGGGTCGGCACAGGGCCGGATGGTGCGGACGGAGCGGGTGCGGCGGGTGTGCAGGGCCGCGAAGCCGGTGAGCCGGCTGACCGGGACGGCGACCCGGGGCTCGTCGAGGGCGACGTCCTCGGTCACGCGGTTGGGGCGGGGTGCCAGCAGGCGTCCTTCCTCGGGCCGCCAGAACTCGATGTCGCAGCCGTGCTCCAGGCCGAGGACCAGGGAGCCGGCGAGGTCGCTCCACACCATGCCGACGCGGAGCACGGCGGCCTGGTGGGCCAGGTCCCGGCCGCGCCGTGAGCCGGCCAGCACGGTGCGGCCCTGCGCGGCGGCGCCCCGGCAGGCCCGCAGGTAGAGGGGGCTGCGGTCGGCGCAGCTCTCCAGCACCTGCTCCACCCGGTGCCGGTCGGGCTCGGCGACGGCGAGGCAGGAGCGGAACTCGGAGGTGCCGCGCACGGCGAAGTAGTCGACACCGGCTTCTTCCAGAGCGGTGACGACGAGTTCGAGGTTGGCCTCGCGCAGTCCGAGCGGCGACACGGTCGGCCGGACCAGGGCGATCCGCGCCCCGTGTCCGGCGAGGGCCGCGAGGTGCTCGCCCGGGCCGAACAGGTGCGGCCAGCGCCGGCGGGCCCGGATGCCGCGCACCATGCGGGAGCCCAGGTTGACGGTGTGCAGCCGGCGCAGCAGCCCCTTCAGCGCCATGCGCAGCCGCGGCGGGACGCGACGGGCGATCCGGCGTCTGAGGCCTCTGGGGACAAGGGTGCGGTATGCCCCGACCGCCGCGGAGGCCTCGGGGTTGCCCATACTCACGGCTGGTTGTCCGCCTCGTCTGTGTGGTGGTCGCCCTCGAAGACGCTCGGGACGGGGAAGTAGCGGTGCAGGAACCGCAGGACGGCCCTGGTACCGCCGCGGGCACGTGCTTCGTCGGTGCCGAGGCCGAACAGCTGGATCTGCTGGGTGTCGCGGCGTACGAGGAGCCGGTCCAGGTGGGTGCCGATGCCGGGGAGTGCGGCGTGCAGCACCACGGAGGGCTCGCCCGAGGGGTCGGCCAGGCCGGTGGTGTGGCCGAGGTGGTGGACCACACCGTCCAGGGGGTGTGTGCCGAGCACGGTAGGCAGCCGCTGCGCGTCGTCGGGCGGCAGCGGCGCGGTTCCGGACCCGGCGAGCCTGGCCAGCGTCTCGACGCGGTACGGCTGCGGGCCGTGCGCGTAGCCGTGGGAGACGACCCGGCTGGTGGCCGAGTACGCGGTGCGGGTCCACGGGGCGAAGGACTCCTGGGCGTTCCAGGGGCCGCGCCGGGGGCGGGTCGTGCCGTTCGGGGTGAAGTAGTCGAAGGCGCGGACGGGCCTGCCGAGCAGGGCTCCGGGGCGCAGCAGCAGGAAGTGCTCGGCGAGGTCGGGCAGTTGGTGCAGGTGCCACTCGGCGCCGGGCCTGGCGCGGACCACGGTGAGCCGGTCGTCGGCCGAGAGCCAGGCCGGCGGCTCCGCCTCGGCGACCACGTGGACGACGTCCGTCCAGGGCGCGTACTGGTGCAGGGAGCGCAGCGCGGCCCGCAGCAGTTCCTCGCCCCAGGGTGTGGGGTGCTGCCACAGCAGGACCGCGTCCACCGGGAAGGTGATCTCTTCGAGCCGTACGACGTCGAAGTTCTCCAGCGTGACCGTCGGCGCCATGTCGCCGTCGGTGTCGCAGTAGCCGGACAGCCGGTCGATGCCGATCTCGATGCCGGGTGCGTCGCTGGGCACCGTGCGCTGGACCCGGTTGGGGCGCGGCCCGACCAGCCGTTCCACGGGCAGGTCGGTGTTGGCGGTCCAGAACTCGATCTCGATGCCCTGGTCCTCCCCCACCCAGAGGTTCTCGGTGGGCTCGGTGCGCAGCCAGGTCAGGCGGATCACCTTGGCCTTGGCGTAGTGCTTCCACGCCTTCACATGGCTGCCCGGGGTCTGCTGGGTGTCGTTCTGGGCGGGTGACACGGAGACGACGTAGCCGGTCTGCTCCTCCAGCAACGCGCGTAGCACGCGGCGGACCGCGCCCTTGTCCTTGTGGTCGACGGCCAGACTGATCCGTCGGTCGTCGAGCGCCGGAACCGCGAACCAGGGGATGTCGGCGGCGTCGAGGGCGTAGGTGACCATGTCGTGGTCGAGCCTGCGGGCCAGGTCGAGGGTGAGGCCGGTGTGCACGTGGCCGACCCGGCCGTCGGGCGCTTTGGTACGGCGCTCGGAGCGGCCGAGTTCCACCCGGCGCACCTGGCGCAGGGCACGCCGGTGCAGCCGTGCCTCGCGGCGGCTCAGGGTGCGGGCGAGCCGCCGTTTGACCTTGCGCCGTACCCGCACCGGCACGGTGGTCGCGGCGGCGGAGCGCACGGGCTGGGGAACGAGGCGTTTGTAGACGTTGACCGCGGAGCTCATGGACGTCGGGTCCGACACGTCACGGAACTCCGTTTCATCTCTCGTGGGGGCTTGGGGTGGGGAAGTAGGCGTTGAGGAAGCCGTCCAGCAGTTCCTGCTGCGCCTCGATGTCCTCCGGTGTCGAGAAGGCGTCGTTGAGACAGAAGGAGTCCTGGTCCCTGCCGTCGAGCAGCCGTCGCAGCCGGTCCGCCAGGTCCGGGACGGCCAGCTGGAGGTAGGTGAAGGGCATCGATCCCGGTTGCCCCCGGCCGGTCAGCGCCGCGTAGTAGAGCGCGAAGGACGAGGTCGGCGACAGATCGGTCATGGCCCGGAACCTGCTGGCCGACGTCCGCGCCCAGGCCTCGGGGAAGTCGCGCTCGGCCTCTTCCATCGCCGAGCGCCGCAGGGCGTACGGGATGTGTTCCATCGGCTGGGTGATCACTCTGCCGAACCGTTCCAGCAACAGGGCGCGGTTGTTCTTGCACGCGGCGTCGACCGGGGTGTCGGTCTCCGCGACCGGACCCTGCGGGATGCGGTTGCGCGAGGGGAAGTAGCGGGCCGTGCCGCTCGGCGTGAAGAAGGCGTGCGGGGCGACCGGGCGGCCCATGAACATGTCGTCGTTGAAGTACAGGAAGTGTTCGGCCAGGCCCTCGATGTGGTGCAACTGGCTCTCGATGGAGTGCGAGTTGAAGGTCGGCAGATCGGCCGGGTCGCGGAAGATCTCCCGGTGGCTCGCGATGCGCAGTCCGGGCAGGTCCTCGCGCAGCCAGGGCGGGACCTGGTCGTCGGTGACGATGTAGACGTTGCGGATCCACGGCGCGAACAGGTGCAGCGAGCGCACCGAGTAGCGCAGTTCGTCGCGGCTGATGAAGCGGGCGTCGCTCGCGGACTCGGCGTGGTAGGCCTCGCCCTTCGCCTGCGCCTTGCGCCGCTGCCAGGACGGGTCGTCGCCGTCGACCCAGGTGTAGACGGCGTCGACGGGGAAGGCGATGTCGTCCGCGCAGTTCACCAGGAACTCCGGGCGGGTGGCGAGCGCGGGCGCGAGGTGGCCCGGGGTCCAGTCCGAGACGAACCGGCTGAACAGGCGGGCAGCGCCGAGAACGCCCGCGCCGTCGGCGGCGACGGCCCAGGTGGCCCGGTTGGCGCGGGGGGCGACGAGGTGGGTGCCGTGCCGCTGCCAGAACTCGATCGCGCAGCCGTACTCGTGCCCGAGCAGCAGATGGCGGCCCGGGTCGGTGCGCGACCAGCTGACCTGGAGGACGCGCGCGCCGGCGATCTCGCGCCAGGCCTTGGGGTCCCGCGAGGAGACGGGCTTGGCCTGTCGGGGCGCGTCCGGGTCGATCACACCGAGATGCCCCGGGTACTGGCTCAGCCCGCGGAACACCACGCTGAGCACCCGGTCCCGGTCCTCCTCGGCGACGGCGACGACCGTGCCGTGGTCCGAGGTGCCGCGCACGGCGAAGTGGGCGACACCGGCCGAGTCGAGCAGCGCGGTGACCGCGGAGCGGTTGGCCTCACGGGCCGCCAGCGGGGTCAGACCCGGCTCGACGTAGACGTCGCCGTGCTCGGCGGTGACCGTGGTGGGACCCGCCGCGGCGGGACGCTGTCGTACGACGCCGTCCCGCGCAGGGCGGCCCACCGGGCCCGCCGCCTGTCCAAGAGCATGATCGAACACGGTCGTCACGCCGCTCGCCCCCCACGGGCGGACGCACGCAATGGCACAGCCACCCCTCCACGACCACGTAAGACGACGGCAAGCGTGCCGTCGCCCATTCACACCGAAAATTTAACGTTCACAGGACCGGCACATCATCATCAAGCGCTTACACAGCTGTCAACAACGGACGGAAATGACACAGAACACATACAACCCTTACGTGATGTTGAACGTCTGATGACCGGTGGACGACCGTCCACCGCCGCAGACGGGCCCGGTCTCTCCCCCCACTCGTGCCCCGAGCTCACTGGTGACGAGAGAGGACCGAGGCACATGACGCACGCCCTGACGGAGACGGACTCCCCGGGATCGAGGCGCGCGCCGTCCGACCGCCGGGCCAAGCCGCCGCGCCGGCGCCGTCGCGTATGGCGCTGGGTCGCGCTGGGTCTCGTCCTGCTGGTGCTGGCCGCGGGCGGCGTCGGCTACTGGCTCTACAGCGACCTGAACGGCAACATCAAGGGCGTCGACCTCGACAGGGCGATCGGTGACGACCGGCCGGAGAAACTGCCCACCTCGGGACAGAACCTCCTGGTCCTGGGCTCCGACTCGCGGTCCGGCGCCAACGCGTCGCTGGGCACGGGCAACGTCTCCGGGGCGCGCTCCGACACCGCGCTGGTGATCCACGTACCGGAAGGCCGCGCGAAAGCGGTTGCCGTGAGCATCCCGCGCGACACCCTGGTGACACGTCCCGAGTGCACCGCGAAGGACGGCTCCGCGCTGCCCTCGAAGAAGCGCGTGATGTTCAACTCCGTCTACTCGCTCGCCGGTCCGGCCTGTGTGGTCAAGACCGTCGAGCAGATGTCCGGGGTACGGATGGACCACTTCGTGGAGGTCGACTTCGCGGGATTCAAGGGGCTGGTGGACGCGATAGGCGGGGTCACCGTCACCGTCGACCAGGACATCCACGACAAGTCCAGCGGCCTGGATCTGACCGCCGGCACGCACAAGCTCGACGGCACGCGGTCGCTGCAGTTCGTCCGCACCCGGCACGGCATCGGCGACGGCAGTGACCTCGGACGCATCGGGCTCCAGCAGCAGTTCCTGATCGCGCTGCTGAGCGAGATCAAGAAGCAGGACCTCCTCGGCAGCCCCACCAAGGCGTACCGGATCGCCGACAACCTCACCGAGTCGCTCACCACCGACTCGGGCCTCGCCTCCCTCACCAAGCTCGCCGAGTTCGGACGCAGCATGAACGGCATCGATCCGTCCACCATGGAGACGATCATGCTGCCCGTGCGGTACGACACACAGGACCCGAACCGCGTCGTCGCCGCGCAACCGCAGGCCGGCCAGTTGTGGCAGGCCCTGCGCAAGGACCAGCGGATTCCGGAATCCGCGAAGAAGTCGCCGGCGACCGGGGGTTCGTCGTCCTGACGGCGGGCCGACGCGGCGGCCCGGTGCCGCCCGTCGTCAGACGCGGAGCGACGGAGCCAGCGCCAGACCGGGGCCCCCGGTCTGGCGGGCGACGCGCAGAGCGCCGTCGGGGCCGATCACCGCGAGCACGACACGGCCGCTCCCGTCGAGGGCGAGCGCCGGGGCGCCGACGCAGCGCTCGCCGGTCGGGGACCACCACAGGCCCGCCTGCTCGTTCTCCGCGCCGAACGCGCTGAGCATGACCTGACCCTCGTGATCACGGTGGGCCAGCACCGTGCAGTCGTACCCGTCGAGCACCGCGCGCATCGACGTGACGGGATGCTCGGCCACCGCCCCGCCGAGGGGTATCAACCAGCCGCCGGGGCGATGGGCGACGAGTTGTCCGCTGTCCCGGTCGGTCCAGTAGTACGTCGCCCTGTCCGGTGCCGTCTCCAGCACCGCGGGCGTGCCCGGCGCCAACCGCACCGGGATGTTCAGCTCCTGCCGGAAGTCACCGTCGGCCTCGGCCTGCCGCCACCACATGGCGTCCTGGTCGCCGCCCGCCAGCACCTCGATGCGCCCGGAGGCGTACGCGACCACGGCCGGTCCGTCCTGGACCCCGCTGCCCTTGAGGTCCTCCCAGGGCTCCCACTTCCCGGTGGCGCCCTCCCGGCGCAGCATCAGTCCGCGGCCTGCGTTGCGCGCGAAGACGTGCACCCGTCCCGACGCGCTGACCGCGGCCGCCGGGACGCCGAACCGGGCCGCCTTCTCCCGGTCCTTGTGCGGATTGCCCAGCGACCGCCACTCGGTGACCGTGCGGCCGGTCTGGTACTGGATGGCGTGGACGATGTCGACGGCGGGCGGCCCGTCGCCCTTGCGGGTCTCACGCCGCCCCAGGAAGTGGACGTAGGCGTCGGCCCCCTGGACCACCGAGACATGGGTCAGGTCCGGCACCGGGAAGAAGTCGGGCCCCGTCCAGTGCGGGCCGCCCGGCCGGGTCTCCGTCCAGCGCAGCAACCCGGCGCGGGTGCGGGCGTACGCGGTCAGCCTGCCGTCCTTGCCGAGCACGAGCCAGCGGCCGTCCAGGGGCGTCTCGGCGGTGTACCGCTCGGTCTCCGTGTGTGCGACGACGCTGTCGTCCGTTCTGCGTCGGGCGGCGCCGCGCCCGGATCCGGTCCGCATGACGTGACCCGCCCCTTCCATGACGCCCGGCACGGCTGACCTGCCGATTCCCCGAACTCCTGTTGCGCGGGGACGCCGAGCGCGCCCCATCATAAGTCGAACACTTGACGAACACGGTGTGACGACCGTGCGCCCGCCAGGCTCGGACCAGCACATCTCCCGGGGGCGAGCCGTGACAGCGGGCAGGCCGTGGAGCAACACGCACGAGCCCCGTCAGACCTCCCGCCACGCCTCCAACGCCAACCCGGCCTCCGCCTTCCGCCGCGTGACGAGCAGTTGGCCGGTGGACAGCGACACCGTCGCCGCGGCCACCCGCTCGTCCTCGTCCAGTGTCAGCGAGACCTCGGCGTCCGCCGGGAGCTGGGGTCCCGACTCGGTCCACCAGGCGCCCGCGGACTCCTGTTCCGTGGGATACGCGGCGAAGGCGACCCGGCCGCTCGCCGAGCGCTGGGCGAGCAACGTGCAGTCGTGGCTGTCGAGTTCGCAGCGGATCGCGGAGACCGGGCCGGGGCCGGCCGAGGGGAGGAGGGTGAGCGGCTTGGTGCCGGGGCGCCAGACGCAGAGGTCACCGGAGTCGTCCGTGTAGAAGAGGCTGGTGCTCTCGGGGGAGGTGGGCAGCGCGCGGAGTGTTCCCGGGCGGATCCTGGCCTCCATCGCCTCCTCCAGCACCGGCTGTTCGCCGGGTTCCAGCTGGCGCCAGTGCAGGATCGCGCCCGGTACCGCCGCGTACAGCTCGACCGTGCCGGACTCCCCCGTCACCGCCGCCAGGTCCTCGTGGACGCCGCTCCCCTTGAGGTCGCGCCACGGGTCCCAGCCGCCCTTCTCCCGTTGGGCCAGCAGGCTGACACCGGCCCCCGCGTTGCGTAGGAAGACATGGGCCCGGCCCTCCGCGTCGACCGCGATCGCCGGTACGCCGGTGCGGTCGCCCTTCTTGTTCGGGTGGCCGATCGGGCTCCAGTCGAGGGCCGCGAGCCGGGGGCGGAAGTGCGTGGAGTGGACCAGTCCGGACTCGCCGGCCGCCGTGGGGCGCCAGGACACGAGGTGGGCGTAGCCGTCCGCGCCCTGTCCGATGCCGAGCGGCCCGGGGTGCAGCTTCTGGTCGCCGCCGACCGTGCGCGGGGCGCTCCAGAGGCCGCCGGGGCCGCGTTCCGCCCGGCACAGGACGGCGTCGCCCGAGGGCAGATACACACTGAGCCGGCCGTCGCGGCCGCGTATGAGCCAGTCGCCGTTCACCGGTTCACTGTAATTGGGGCGGGTACTTCCGCGCGGGGCACCCCCCGCCCGCGTGCGACCCTGGCCCCATGGACGAGGACACTCCCCTGCTGGTGGTCGTCGACGGCGCGAACGTCGTCGGGTCGGTGCCCGACGGCTGGTGGCGCGACCGCAAGGGTGCCGCCGAGCGCCTCCGCGACCGGCTCGCGAGCGACGGTCTGCCGGGCCGCACGGACCCCGTGGAACTCGTCCTCGTCGTGGAGGGCGCGGCCCGTGGCGTGGCGTCCGTGCCGGGCGTACGGGTGGACTCGGCACCCGGCAGCGGCGACGACCGGATGGTCGAACTCGTCGCCGAGGCCGCCGGCCGGCCCTGCCTGGTGGTCACCGCCGACCGTGAACTCCGGCGCAGGGTAACGGAGTTGGGCGCGGAGGTCACCGGGCCGCGCAGCGTACGCGGCTGACCCGCACCGGCCGGCACCTACGCGATACGGCCCCGCAAGTCCCCGCCACCGAGCGGGACTTACGGGGCCGTACGGCCAACTGGCGTGTCTACGAGGCGTTTCCGGTGGGCGGGGTCGCGGACTTGCTCGCCTCCGCCGCCTGTTGCAGGCCCAGGCGGCTGTGCGTGCGGCCGTAGAAGAAGTACACGGCGAAGCCGATCGCCATCCAGATGGCGAAGCGGAGCCAGGTCTCGGCGGGGAGGTTGAGCATCAGCCAGAGGGAGGCCAGGACCGAGACGATCGGGAGGGCCGGGACCAGGGGGGTGCGGAAGGAGCGGGGCAGGTCCGGACGCTTGTTCCTGAGGATGACCACGCCGATCGCGACCACGATGAAGGCGAACAGCGTGCCGATGTTGACCAGTTCGGCGAGTTCGCTGAGGCTCGTGAAGCCCGAGACGATCGCGATGATCACGCCGAGGAGGATGGTCGGGCGGTACGGGGTGCGGAAGCGCGGGTGGACGTGGGAGAAGAAGCGGGGCAGGAGGCCGTCCCTGCTCATCGCGAAGAACACCCGGGCCTGGCCCAGGAGCAGGATCATGCAGACCGTCGTGAGGCCGATCGCGGCGCCGAAGCTGATCAGGCCCGCGAACCACGGGTGTCCGGTGGCCTTGAACGCGTCGGCGAGCGGTGCGTCGATCGACAGCGAGCTGTACTTCTGCATGCCGGTCACGACGACCGCGACGGCGACGTACAGCGTGGTGCAGATGACCAGTGAGCCGAGGATGCCGCGCGGCACGTCCCGCTTCGGGTTGCGGGTCTCCTCGGCGGCGGTGGCGACGACGTCGAAGCCGATGAAGGCGAAGAAGACCACGGAGGCGGCGGTGAAGATGCCCATGACGCCGAAGTTGGAGGGCGCCCAGCCGAACATCAGCTGGATCAGCGGGGCTTTGAGGTTGCCGCCCGCCTCCACGGCCTGCGACTTGGGGATGAACGGCTTGTAGTTGTCGCCCTTGATGAAGAAGGCGCCGGCGACGATCACCACGAGGACGACGGCGACCTTGATGGCGACGACGACCGAGGTGACCCGCGCGGAGAGCTTCATGCCGAGGACGAGGATCGCCGTGAGGACGAGGACGAGCGCGGCGGCGAGGATGTCGAAGCCGAAGCCGTGGGCGCCGTCCCGGCCGCTGAGCGCCTCGGGCAGGTGCCAGCCCGCGTTGTCCAGCAGCGAGTGGATGTAGCCGGACCAGCCGACGGCCACCACCGCCGTGCCCAGGGCGAGTTCGAGGACCAGGTCCCAGCCGATGATCCAGGCGGGGAACTCGCCGAGCGAGGCGTACGAGAAGGTGTACGCGGAGCCCGCGACCGGGACCGTGGACGCGAACTCGGCGTAGCAGAGCGCCGCGAGGGCACAGACGACGCCGGCCACGACGAAGGACAGGGCGACCGCTGGACCGGCGGTGTTCTTGGCGGCCGTGCCGGTGAGGACGAAGATGCCGGTGCCGATGACCACTCCGACGCCGAACACCGTCAGATCCAGGGCCGAGAGGGACTTTCTGAGCGCGTGCTCGGGTTCCTCGGTGTCCTGGATGGACTGTTCGACTCTCTTCGTCCGGAAGAGGGTGCTGCTCACGGTTGTACCTCCCACGCTTGGCGTCCTCGACATGATCGAGAGGGGGCGTTGTGCGTATGCCCCGACGCGGGCGGGTTCACGCGAACGGGCCACTTTCACCACTGCAAAGAGTGGTGGAAGCGGCCCGTTCGGCGGCGTTGGCCGTGCCTCAGTCGCGTGCGGACTCCACCGAGTCGACCTCGGCGGTGGGCCGTTCGAAGCGGCCGTCCAGCTTCGAGACCAGGCCGGTGACCTGGCGGGCGATGTCGGGGGCGGTCAGGCCGATCTCCGTCATCACCTCGGCGCGGGAGGCGTGGTCGAGGAAGCGCGGCGGGATGCCGAAGTCGCGCAGCGGAACGTCCACGCCCGCGTCGCGCAATGCCTGTGCGATCGACGAACCGACGCCGCCGACACGGGAGTTGTCCTCGACCGTGACGACCACCCGGTGCTGCTCGGCGAGCGGGGCCATGGCCTCGTCGACGGGCTTGACCCAGCGCGGGTCGACGACAGTGGTGGAGATGCCCTGCTTGTCGAGCAGGCCGGCGATCTCCAGGCACATCGGCGCGAGGGCGCCGACCGAGACCAGCAGCACGTCCGGGGCGTCGGTGCCGGGCGCGCGCAGCACGTCCATGCCGCCGATGCGGCCCACGGCGGGTACGGCGGGTCCGACCGCGCCCTTGGAGAAGCGGACCACGGTCGGCGCGTCCTTGACCTGGACGGCCTCCCGGAGTTGGGCGCGGACCTGGTCGGCGTCGCGGGGTGCGGCGAGCCGGAGGCCCGGGACGACCTGGAGGATCGACATGTCCCACATGCCGTTGTGGGAGGCGCCGTCGGTGCCGGTGACGCCGGCCCGGTCCAGGACGAAGGTCACCCCGCACTTGTGCAGGGCCACGTCCATCAGCACCTGGTCGAAGGCGCGGTTGAGGAAGGTGGCGTAGACGGCGAAGACGGGGTGGAGTCCGCCGGTGGCGAGGCCGGCCGCGGAGACCGCGGCGTGCTGCTCGGCGATGCCGACGTCGTAGATGCGGTTCGGGAAGGCGTCGGCGAACTTCTTCAGGCCGACGGGCTGGAGCATCGCGGCGGTGATCGCGACGATGTCCTCGCGCTCCTGGCCGAGGGCGAGCATCTCGTCGCCGAAGACGGAGGTCCAGTCGGCGCCGGAGGGCTTGATCGGCAGGCCCGTGTCCGGGTGGATGGGGCTGATGCCGTGGAAGCGGTCGGCCTCGTCCTGGAGGGCGGGCTGGTAGCCGCGGCCCTTCTCGGTGAGGCAGTGCACGATGACGGGCCCGCCGAAGCGCTTGGCCCGGGCGAGCGCGGACTCCAGGGCGTCGATGTCGTGCCCGTCGATCGGGCCGACGTACTTGAGACCGAGGTCCTCGAACATGCCCTGCGGGGCGATGAAGTCCTTCAGGCCCTTCTTCGCGCCGTGCAGCGTCTCGTAGAGGGGCTTGCCGACGACCGGAGTGCGCTCCAGGAGGTCCTTGCCGCGGGCCAGGAAGCGCTCGTAGCCGTCGGTGGTCCGCAGGGTCGCCAGGTGGTTCGCGAGGCCGCCGATGGTCGGTGCGTAGGAGCGCTCGTTGTCGTTGACGACGATGACGAGCGGGCGGTCCTTGGCGTCGGCGATGTTGTTCAGCGCCTCCCAGGCCATACCGCCGGTCAGCGCGCCGTCACCGATCACCGCGACCACGTGGTCGTCGCGTTTGAGGACCTGGTTGGCCTTGGCGAGGCCGTCGGCCCAGCCGAGAACCGTCGAGGCGTGCGAGTTCTCGATGACGTCGTGCTCGGACTCGGCCTGCGAGGGGTAGCCGGAGAGGCCGCCCTTCATCTTCAGCTTCGAGAAGTCCTGGCGGCCGGTGAGCAGCTTGTGGACGTAGGACTGGTGGCCGGTGTCGAACAGCACCCGGTCCTTCGGCGACTCGAAGACGCGGTGCAGGGCGATGGTCAGCTCGACCACACCGAGGTTCGGGCCGAGGTGGCCGCCGGTCTTGGAGACGGCGTCGACGAGGAAGGTCCGGATCTCCCCGGCCAGCTGGTCCAGCTGCTCCAGGCTGAGCCGGTCCAGATCGCGCGGTCCCCTGATGCGGGTCAGCAGCGGCACCCGTGCCTCCTTGCGAGTAGAGCTGATCGAGCTGTTGCCGGGCTTGTCGAGTCTAATGTTCCGCCTTTGCGGACGGCGCCCGGGCTCTGCGTCATACGTCACGCGATCGGCTGTACCCACGAACAGCCTTTCCTACGACACGACTGTGCCCGGCACCGACATCGGTACCGGGCACAGTCTGCGCGAAGGGGCAGGTCAGCCGCGACCGGAGGCCTTCTGGCTCTTGCGGGACACCGAGTCGATGACGACCGCGCCGAGCAGAACGCCACCCGTGATCATGTACTGGATCGACGTGTTCATGTTCAGCAGGTCGAGGCCGGTCTGGATCGACTGGATGACGAGCATGCCCAGCAGGGCGGACCAGACGGTGCCGCGACCACCGAAGAGGCTCGTACCACCGATGACCGCGGCCGCGATGGCCAGCATCAGGGTGTTGCCGCCACCGGCGTTGAGCGTGGCGCTCTGCGTCTGGCCGGCGAAGAACATACCGCCGACCGCCGCGAAGCCGCCGGAGATGGCGAACACGGTGATGCGGATCATCGGCACGTTGATACCGGCACGGCGCGCGGCCTCGATGCCGCCGCCGACCGCGAAGACCTTACGGCCGTACGGGGTACGACGGAGCACGAAGTCCACGATCACCAGGGACGCGAGGAAGATCACCAGCGCGTTGGAGACACCGGCCGACTGGTTCAGCACGTACGCGGTGACGAACGCGGCCACGGCGAGCAGACCGACCCGCAGCCCGATCTCGCTGGTGGGCCGGAACGGCACTCCGGCGGCCTTGCGGCGGCGCTGGTCGGTGAGCGAGCCGATGAGCAGGGAGGCGACGCCGAGGGCGGCCAGGATGTAGGCGCCCGCGATCGACTGGTCCATGAAGAAGGAGCTCTGGCCGAAGAGGTGCACCGGGCCGCTGTCCGGGATGTTGATGGTGCCGCTCGAACCGAGCAGCCACAGCATCAGACCGTTCCAGCCCAGGAAGCCGGCCAGGGTGACGACGAACGCCGGTACGCCGATCCTCGCGAAGAAGAAGCCGTGCAGCGCGCCGATGCCGATGCCCGTGATGATCGTCAGGACCAGCGCCAGCCAGCCGTTCATCCCGTGGTTGACCACGAAGACGGCGAACAGGGTGGACGCCAGACCGCTGACCGAGCCGACGGACAGGTCGATCTCGCCGAGCAGCAGCACGAAGACCAGGCCGATGGCGAGCATGCCGGTGGCCGACAGGTAGTAGCTGATGTTGGACAGGTTGTCCGCGCTCAGGAACCGGCTGTTCTGGACCTGGAAGATGATGCCGATGGCGATCAGGCCGGCGACGACCGGCAGGGAGCCGAGTTCACCGCCCTTGACCTTGCGCTTGAACTCGGTGAGGTAGCCCCTGAAGCCCTCTTCGCGGACCAGTAGACGCGGGTCGACGACGGTGGCGGCACCGGCCGCCGCCGTGGGGTCTTCCAGGGGAGCCGCGGTGGGTTCCACCGCGTCCTTCTTCACGGTGCCTGACGTGTCGCTCACTTTGCCGCCTCCGTGCTGCGCACCGCACGACGGGTCACGGCGTTGTCCGTGGCACCGGTGATCGCGGCGATGATCGTTTCCTGACTGGTGTCCTTCACCGGGAAGGAGCCGTTGTTCTTGCCCAGGCGCAGCACGTTGACGGTGTCGGCGACCGCCTTCACGTCGGCCATGTTGTGGCTGATGAGGATGACGCCGAGGTTGCGCTCGCGCAGCCGCTCGACCAGGTCGAGGACCTGCGCGGTCTGCTCCACGCCGAGGGCGGCGGTGGGCTCGTCGAGGATGACGACCTTGGGGTCGCCGATCAGCGCGCGGGCGATCGCGACGACCTGCCGCTGGCCACCGGAGAGGCTGGCGATCGGGATGCGCACGCTCGGGATGCGGATCGAGAGCGTGCTCAGCAGCTCACGGGAGTTCTTCTCCATCGTGACCTCGTCGATGACCCCGTGGCGCAGCAGCTCACGCCCGAGGTAGAGGTTGCCGACGACGTCGAGGTTGTCGCAGAGCGCGAGGTCCTGGTAGACCGTCGCGACGCCGAGTCCCTGGGCGTCGTGCGGCTTGTTGATGCTGACCGGGTTGCCCTCCCACTCGATGACTCCTTCATCGATGGGGTGCACTCCGGCGATGGTCTTCACCAGGGTGGACTTTCCTGCGCCGTTGTCGCCGACCAGTGCGACGACTTCTCCGGCGTGGACCTCCAGCTCTACTTCGGTGAGGGCCTGCACCGCACCGAATCGCTTGGAGACTCCGCGCAACGCCAGCACGGGCGTAGCGGACACGTGAACCATCTCCTTCGCCGCCTGACCGGCGGGGATGCCGCGCTTGTCAAAAGCCGCGGAGGGTTGTGCCTAGGCACAGATTTACAAGATGAACATGCGCGCGGCCGGTGCCAGTTGGCAACGGCTGCGTTCGCACGGGTTCCGATCGGCGCCCGCCCCGCAGCGGGGTCTGAGGGCGGGGCGGACGCCGAAGGGGCTTTGTCACCGCTGGGCGGTGATTACTCCAGACCGGCCGTCTTGCACGCCTTGGCGTAGTCGGCGGTGCAGATCTGCGCGACGGTGTAGAGACCGTCCTTGACGACCGTGTCCTTGATGTTGGCCTTGGTGACCGACACCGGGGTCAGCAGCTGCGAGGGCACCTTGTTGCCGGAGCCGCTGGTCTGGGTCGTGGTGGCGAGCGAGGAGATGCTCTTGCCCTGCGCCAGGTCGACGGCGAGCGTGGCGGCCGCCTCGGCCTCCGGCTTGAACGCCTTGTAGACGGTGCTGGACTGGGTACCGGCGACGATGCGCTGGATACCGGCGAGCTCCGCGTCCTGGCCCGTCAGCGGGATGCCGCTGATACCGGCGCCCTTGAGGACGGTGGCGATACCGCCGGCCATGCCGTCGTTGGCGGAGTAGACGCCCGCGATCTTCTTGGCGCCGAGCTGCGTGATGGCCGCCGACATCTTCTGCCCGGCGACGGTGTCCTTCCACAGGCCGGACTGCTCGTAGGCGATCTTGACCTTGCCGTCGAGGGCCTCGTGGGCGCCCTTCTTGAACTGCGCGGCGTTCGGGTCGGCGTCGTCACCGTTGATCATGACGACGTTCGCCGAGGTGGTCGCCTTCGAGCCCAGCGAGGTGAGGAGCGCCTCGCCCTGGAGCTTGCCGACCTCGACGTTGTCGAAGGAGACGTAGGCGGAGACCGGGCCCTGCGCGAGGCGGTCGTACGCGACGACCTTGATGCCCTTGTTGACCGCCTGCTGGATCGAGGACTTGATCGCGGCGGAGTCCTGGGCGCTGACCACGATGACCTTGACGCCCTTGGTGATCATCGTGCTGACCTGCTGGGCCTGGGTGGCCGCGCTGGCGTTGGCGTTGGCGTACTGGACGGTGCAGCCGGAGCAGAGCTCCTTGACCTTCGCCTCGAAGTACGGCTTGTCGAACTTCTCGTACCGAGCGGTGACGCTGTCGGGCAGGAGCAGGCCGATCGAGGCGTTCGTGCCGCCCGAGGAGCTGGAGCTGCTGTCGGACTTCTTGTCGTCGCCTGCCTTGCCACAGGCGGCCATCGCAACGGCCATCGTGGTGGCGATAACGGCAACGGCGGCACGACGCATACGCGTGTTCACTTTGAAACCTCCCTGACGAGGCCGCGTCGTTGCGGCCGAGGTGGCTGGAAGTCAACTCGGCCGCGCGTTCGGCGTCAAGAAGTAAATACTTAACGAGATGGCAACGGCGTCGTGCGTTCTCTAAGTGAAGACAGGTGTGGCCGCGGTCAGCGACCCGTCCAAAAGGGTCGAATCGCCCATCTCGCTGAGTGCGAGAGCGAGCGCTCCGAGCACCTCCGCACGGCCACCAAGTGCCCCCGGGAGAACGGAAAGTTGACGCGCCGCACTGGGGATCGCGTAGCGGCCGACTGACTCCCTGATCGGCCCGAGCACCAGCTCACCGGCCTCGGCGAGATCGCCACCGAGGACCACTCGGCTCGGGTTCAGCAAATTGCAGAGATTGGCGACTCCACTGCCGATGTGTCGGCCGACGTCGGCGATCACCCGACGACAACCAGGGTCTCCGTCCCGCGCCAGCCGTACGACTCCCTCCATGGTCAGGTCGGTTCCGTGACTGGACTGGAGAAGCGGCAGCACATAGCGCGCGGCCGTGAAGGTCTCCAGGCAGCCCCGGTTTCCGCAACGGCAGACAGGGCCGGACTCATCAAGAGTAATATGCCCGATTTCTCCCGCTGTGCCACCCGGGCCCCGGTAGATCTTGCCGTTGATGACCAGCCCCGCGCCGACCCCGCTCGCGACCTTGATGTACGCCAGGTCCCTGACGCCCCGCCCACTGCCCCAGACCAGCTCACCGAGGGCGCCGAGGTTGGCGTCGTTGTCCACGTGCACCGGTACGCCCAAACGGCTGCCCAGCTCCTCCGCGGGTCTCGTGCCGGTCCAGCCCGGGAGGATCGCGGTGGAGCCCAGGGTGCCCGACTCGACGTCGATCGGCCCGGGCACGCCGAGGCCCACCCCGGCGATCTTGGAACGGTCCACTCCGGTCGCCGTGATCAGCCGGTTGACCAGCTCTTCCGCCCGGTCGAAGCCCTGGGTCGAGGAGGCGTCCACATCGACGGGCTCGGACTCCTCGGCCAGCACCTGGTGGGCGAGATTCCCGACCGCGACGCGCAAATGCGTGTGCCCGAAGTCCACGCCGATGACGATGCCGGCGTCCCCGCTCAGCGAGACGCTGCGGGCCCTGCGGCCGCCCGCCGAGGTCGGTGTGACCTCGACCGTTCCGCCGTCCTTGAGCTCGCGCACGATGTTGGAGACGGTCGCGGCGGACAGACCCGTCGTCCTCGCGATCTCCGCCTGTGTCAGCGACCCGGCCAACCGCACCGCTCGCACGACCCGTTCGAGATTGGCTCGGTGCAGTGACGACTGCGACCCCGGAGTCTCCACGACGACCTCCTGCGCGCGGGACCGCATCGATGAGGCCCCGTCTATGTCCAACTAGTGAACTCTAAGCTGAGCTGTTCGGGCTGCCTCCCGTCAAGAGGTTGAACCGCATCCGGGGTCTCGGACACATACGTGACCACCGCTCCCGGCCTGCCGGGAGCGGTGGCGGAACGATCACTTCCGAGTGCGTCGTCCAGGCGGGCTACTTCAGCGTCGCCGAGGTCAGACCGGACTGCACCTGGCGCTGGAACGACAGGTAGACGACCAGCATCGGGATCATGGCGATCGTGACACCCGCGAAGAGAACGGGCAGGTCGGAGGCGTAGCCCTGCTGCTGCTGGAGCTGGATGAGTCCTTGGGTGAGGACATAGCGCTCCGGGTCCGAGCCGCTCTGCGGCTGCATCAGGACCGTCGGCAGGATGAACTGGTTCCACTGGCCGAGGGTGTTGAAGATGCCGACGCTGATCAACCCGGCCTTGGCCATCGGCAACATCACTTGGAAGAACGTCCGGGTGTGCGAGGCGCCGTCGAGGACCGCCGCCTCGAAGACCGCGGTGGGCAGCGTCCGGAAGAACGCGTGCATGAAGAACACCGTGAACGGCATCGAGTAGGCGATGTAGACCAGGATCAGCCCCTGGTACGTGTTCAGCATGTCGAGGCGCTTGACCATGAAGAACAGCGGGACCAGCGCCAGGAACACCGGGAACATCGCGCCGGCGACGAAGAAGTAGTACAGCAGCCGGTTGCCCCAGAACCGGTAGCGGGCCAGCACGTACGCGGCCATCGAGCCGAACAGCATCGTCAGCGGGACCGAGAACACCAGGACGATCAAGGTGTTCAGGAAGTAGTCCCCGATGCCCTTGCTCCAGGCCCGCCGGAACACGTCGAACGACCAGTTCTGCGGCCAGCCGAAGGCCGAGTTGCCGATCTGCACGTCGGTCTTGAACGAGCTGAGCACCAGCCACAGCAGCGGCAGCACGATCAGCAGGGCCCACAGGGCGAGGAAGCCGTGCGAGAAGGCGTTCAGTACGACGCCCTCGCCGCGCGGTTCACCGGGCCGGGCGCTGGACTTCCCGACCGACGGCTGCGGCGGGACGGTGCCGCCCGTGGGGGCGGTCTCCTTCAGGGGTGCGCTCATCGTCGTATGTCTCCCGCTCAGAACTCGATGCGCTCACGGCGGGTGGCGCGCAGCGTGACCACGGACAGGACCAGGGTGAGCAGCAGCATGACGACGCCCATCGCGCAGGCGTAGCCGCTCTTCCCGAAGTAGAGGAAGTTGCGCATCATCACGGTCGACATGACGTCGCTGCCGTGGTCGGGACCGCCTCCGTAGGCGCCCATGTTCGAGGTCATGGAGGAGACCAGGACGAACATGTCCATCGCGATGATGCCGAGGTACACCCAGGCCGTCTGGACGGTCTCCCAGAGCAGCGGCAGCGTGATCCGGAAGAAGGACTGGGAGCGGCCCGCGCCGTCGATCAGGGCGGCCTCGTAGATGTCCCGCGGAATGGACTGCATGGCCGCGGAGAACAGCACCAGATAGAAGCCGACGCCGTGCCAGACGACGACCGCCATCAGCGCCCACAGCACCACGTTGGGCTCGTTGAGCCATTCCACCGGATTGTTGACGTCCACCAGGTGGAGTTTGATCAGGACGCCGTTGAGCAGACCGCCGCCGTCACTGCGGTACACCGCGTTGAACAGCACCGCGAGAATCGCCAGCGACAGCACCTGCGGGAAGAAGTAGACGATTTTGTAGAACCCGGAACCGGCGACACCCTGCACGCCGCCGGCCTTGCTGTGTCCTCCCGCGTTCACCATGAAGGCGAAGAAGAGGGCCAGCAGAATGGTGATCACCGGGATGAACACCAGGAACAGGAGGTTGTGCCAGATGGCCTCCTTGAAGACGTCGTCGTGGATCAGCGCTCGATAGTTGTCCAGTCCGACGAACTTGAAGGTCTGTGACTCGCCCTTCCAGTCGGTCAGCGAATAGCCGAACGTCTGGATGTACGGCCAGATCACGAAGATCAGATAGAGCGCCACGGGAACGAAGAGAAATCCCGTGACGAACCTGTACTGCCCTTTGCGCATTGGCGTTTCCTGCCCCTGGTGTCCCGAGCGTGATCAGGTGGTGCGATCAGGCCTTGCGATCAGGAGTGAACATTCTTCTTCGACGCCGGGTCCTTGGCCTGCTTGTCGACGGCGGCCTGGCAGCGCTTCAGCCACTCCTTGGGCTGGATGCGCTTGGCCATCAGCTCGTTGGACGCGTTCTGGATGGAGGTGTCCATCTCGCTGTACCAGTCGGGGTACAGGAAGCGGAAGGTGTTGGCGCCGGCCGCCTTGGACGCGTCGACCGTGGACTGGGTGCCCGGGCGCAGGGTGACGCTGGAGTCGACACCGTCCTTGAGGATGGTGAGCGAGTTGGCCTCCTTGGCGAAGAGCGTCGACCACTCCTTGGAGAGCATGTGGCGCATGAACTCCTTGGCGCCGGGGAGGTTCTTGGCCTTCGCCGGGATGATGAAGGGCTCGCCCGAGCCGGCCCGGATCGCCTCGAACGGCATCTTGCTGTCGGCGAGCAGCGGCATCGGCAGGAACTTCATGTCGAAGTCCGTCGGCGTCAGCTTGAGCTGTTCGTTCTCCAGCCAGGAACCACAGGTGATGAACGCGGCCTTGTACTGGTTCCAGCGGGTCTGCGACTCGGTGTGGGTCAGGCCGTTGGTGCCGGGCATCAACAGGTCCTTCTCCACCACCTCGTAGATCGCCTCGATGCCGGCCTGCGCCGCGGCCGAGCCGACGAACGCCTTCGGGTCGAGGTTGTCGATCGCCTTGACGGCGTCGATCCCGCCCTTCTTGGCGATCAGGTCCATGATGGCGACGTTGATGTAGTACGGGTACTTGCCCTGGTGGGCGAGACCGCCGATACCGGCCGCCTTCGCCTTCTGGCAGACGGCGATGAACTCGTCCCAGGTCTTCGGCGGGGTCCAGCCCTTCTCCTTGAAGAGCTTGCCGGAGTACCACAACCCCCAGACCGTGTAGATGTAGTTGAGGGCGACGACCTTGCCCTCCTGCACACCCGGGTCGAGGGTGCCGGGGATCAGCAGATCGCGGACCTTCTTGGTCGGGTCGTCGATCGCCGGGGCGTCCAGCACCGGGGAGAGATCGAGCAACTGGCCGTTCTTGTACAGGACGTCGATCTTGATCTGCTGGGCGCCGGAGTCGTCGACGATGTCCGGCGGGTTGCCCGCGTTGAAGCGCGGCTGCAGCTTGCCGGTGATCTCCTGCGTTCCGGTGTGGGTCGAACTGACGCCGATCTTCGTCTTGAAGTTGGCTTCCCACGCCTTCGCGTAGTCGTCGCCGTAACCGCCCTTGAAGACGACGACGTCGAGCGTGCTGCCCTTCTTGACACCGAAGGGATTCGACTTCGACGTGGTGCCCTTGGTGGAGTCGTCGCTGCTGCTGTCGTCCCCGCCGCCGCTCGCACACGCGGCCAGGAAACTCATCGTGGGTACGGAGATCAGACCGAGTGCGGCCGACCTCTTGATCAAATCGCGGCGGCCGACGCCATTGGAACCGTTGTTCTCGGCTGAAGTGGATCCCATGCTCAAGTCCTCGCCTTCAACAGGACTCAGGCGGTGAACCGGATCCTCCCCGGCACCGCGGTCAGGTCGAGCTTGGTCGTGCAGGAGTACTTCGTGCGTGCTGCTGCGAGAGCGGTGTCGAACGCGACAGGTATAGTCCACTTCCGGTCGACAGAGCAAGATCGAATGCAGGGTGGGTTGTCGGTCTTTTCCGAAGTGAGACCTCGCGGAAATATGAACGCCCTGTGTGTTCGATGACGGAGAAATCCTCGTTATTGCCCTCGAATGCCTCACTCAACACCCTTGACACACCAGGCCACTTGACTCCCTACTGTTCCTTGCGCATCGAAGCTGACAACGTTGTCCAGCGTGCAGGGAGGATGCCCTCGTATGCATCACAGATGGTGGGGTACGGCGGTCGTGTCGACCGCCGCACTGGCTTTGCTCGTGGGTTCGCAGGGAGTGACGGTCGCCCTCCCGGCAAAGGCCCCGGCCGGCGGGGAGTTCGCCTCCTCGTTCGAGTCGGGAGACCCGGCGCCGGACTGGCTGAACACGGTCGACACCGCGCCGGACGGCTCCAAGCGGGCCTCGGGCGCCGACGGCGGCTACAGCACCGGGATCCCGGGCAATGTGACCGACCACGTCACCGACGTCCGGGCGAGCTCCGAGAACACCGGCGGCGGCGAGGTGAAGGAGAACCTCGTCGACGGCGAGTCCGGCACCAAGTGGCTGACCTTCGAGCCCACGGGCTGGGTCGAGTTCGACCTCGACAAACCGGCCAAGATAGTGACGTACGCCCTGACTTCGGCGAACGACTTCGCCGAACGCGATCCGAAGGACTGGACGCTGTCGGGCTCGACGGACGGCAAGGACTGGAAGACCCTGGACACCCGCTCCGGCGAGACCTTCGCCGACCGGTTCCAGACGAAGTCGTACGACCTCGCCGAGCCGGCCGAGTACCAGCACTTCCGGCTCGACATCACGAAGAACAACGGCGCGAGCGGCATCCTGCAGCTCGCCGACGTCCAGTTCTCGACGGGCGGGACCACCGCCCCCATCCCCGAGGACATGCTCTCGCTGGTCGACCGGGGCCCCAGCGGCTCCCCCACGGCCAAGGCGGGCGCCGGCTTCACCGGGAAGCGCGCACTGCGTTACGCGGGCCGTCACACGGCCACGGGGCGGGCGTACTCGTACAACAAGGTCTTCGACGTGAACGTGCCGGTCGGCCGGGACACCGCGCTCTCCTACCGGCTCTTCCCGCAGATGTCCGACGGTGACCTCGACTACGACGCCACGAACGTCTCCGTCGACCTCGCCTTCACCGACGGCACGTATCTCAGTGACCTCGGCGCGACGGACTCGCACGGCTTCGCGCTGACTCCGCAGGGGCAGGGCGCGGCGAAGATCCTCTACGTCAACCAGTGGAACAACGTTCTCTCGCGGATCGGTTCGGTCGCGGCCGGCAAGACCGTCGACCGGATCCTGCTGGACTACGACTCCCCCAGCGGCCCGGCGAAGTTCCGCGGCTGGCTGGACGACGTGAGCCTCAAGACGGTCGCGCCCGAGAAGCCGAAGGCGCATCTGTCCGACTACGCGCTGACCACCCGGGGCACCAACTCCAGCGGCAGCTTCTCGCGCGGCAACAACTTCCCCGCGGCGGCGCTGCCGCACGGCTTCAACTTCTGGACCCCGGTGACGAATTCGTCGTCGCTGAGCTGGCTGTACGACTACGCACGCGCGAACAACGACGACAACCTGCCGACGCTCCAGGCGCTCAGCCTGAGCCACGAGCCCAGCCCCTGGATGGGTGACCGGCAGACCTTCCAGGTGATGCCGTCGGCGGCCTCCGGAACCCCCAACACCGACCCGACGGCACGGGAGTTGGCGTTCAAGCACGAGAACGAGACCGCGCGCCCGTACTACTACGGCGTCACGTTCGAGAACGGTCTGAAGGCCGAGATGGCTCCGACCGACCACGCGGCCTCGCTGCGCTTCACCTACCCCGGTGACGACGCGAGCGTGATCTTCGACAACGTCACCGAGCAGGCGGGCCTGACCCTCGACAAGACCAACGGGACCGTCACCGGCTACTCGGACGTCAAGTCCGGGCTGTCCACCGGCGCTACGCGGCTCTTCGTCTACGGCACGTTCGACGCGCCCGTGACGGACGGCTCCTCCAGCGGGGTCAAGGGCTATCTGAAGTTCAAGCCGGGCGCCGACCACACGGTCACCCTGCGCCTGGCCACCTCGCTGATCAGCGTCGACCAGGCGCAGGACAACCTGCGCCAGGAGATCCCGGACGGCACCTCCTTCGACACGGTCAAGAAGCAGGCCCAGAAGGTGTGGGACAAGCTGCTCGGCAAGGTCGAGGTGGAGGGCGCCACGCCGGACCAGCTGACGACCCTGTACTCCAGCATGTACCGGCTGTACCTGTACCCCAACTCGGGCTTCGAGAAGGTGGGTTCGACGTACCAGTACGCCTCCCCCTTCTCCCCGATGACGAGCCAGGACACCCCGACGCACACCGGCGCGAAGATCGTCGACGGCAAGGTGTACGTCAACAACGGCTTCTGGGACACCTATCGGACGACCTGGCCGGCCTACTCGTTCCTGACGCCCAGTCAGGCGGGTGAGATGGTCGACGGGTTCGTGCAGCAGTACAAGGACGGCGGCTGGACCTCGCGCTGGTCCTCGCCCGGCTACGCGGACCTCATGACGGGCACCTCCTCGGACGTCGCGTTCGCGGACGCGTACGTCAAGGGCGTGAAGTTCGACGCCAAGTCGGCCTACGACGCGGCCGTGAAGAACGCGACCGTCGTCCCGCCCGCCTCCGGCGTGGGCCGCAAGGGCATGACCACCTCGCCCTTCCTCGGCTACACGAGCACCGACACCGGCGAGGGCTTCTCCTGGGCGATGGAGGGCTATGTCAACGACTACGGCATCGCGCAGATGGGCCAGGCCCTCTACAAGAAGACCGGCGAGAAGCACTACAAGGAGGAGTCCGAGTACTTCCTCAACCGCGCCCAGGACTACGTGAACCTCTTCGACAAGCAGGCCGGGTTCTTCCAGGGCAAGGACGCCAAGGGCAACTGGCGGGTGGACTCGGCGAGTTACGACCCGAAGATCTGGGGCTACGACTACACGGAGACCGACGGCTGGGGCTACGCCTTCACCGCCCCGCAGGACAGCCGCGGCCTCGCCAACCTCTACGGCGGCCGGAAGGCCCTCGGCGACAAGCTCGACCAGTACTTCAGCACCCCCGAGACCGCCTCGCCCACCAACGCCGGTTCCTACGGCGGTGTCATCCACGAGATGACGGAGGCGCGGGACGTCCGGATGGGCCAGTACGGCCACTCCAACCAGGTCGCCCACCACGTCACGTATATGTACGACGCGGCCGGCGAGCCCTGGAAGGCGCAGAAGGACGTGCGCGAGGTGCTGTCGCGGCTGTACACCGGCAGCGAGATCGGGCAGGGCTACCACGGCGACGAGGACAACGGCGAGCAGTCGGCCTGGTACCTCTTCTCCGCGCTCGGCTTCTACCCGCTGGTGATGGGCAGCGGCGAATACGCCATCGGCTCCCCGCTGTTCACCAAGGCGACCGTGCACCTGGAGAACGGCAAGGACCTGGTCGTCAAGGCGCCGAAGAACAGCACGAAGAACATCTACGTGCAGGGGCTGAAGGTCAACGGCCAGAACTGGACGAAGACTTCACTCCCCCACTCGCTGCTGGAGAAGGGCGGAGTGCTGGACTTCTCCATGGGCTCCAAGCCCTCGTCGTGGGGTAGCGGCAAGAACGCGGCACCGGTGTCGATCACCAAGACCGACAAGGTGCCGACGCCCCGCAGCGACCAACTCACCGGTGACGGCGCCCTGTTCGACAACACGTCGGCCACAGACGCGACGGTGACCTCGGTGGACCTGCCGGTCGCCAAGGCCACCAAGGGCATCCAGTACACGCTGACGTCGTCGAAGGACCACACGCAGGCACCGACCGGCTGGACCCTCCAGGGCTCCACCGACGGCACCTCGTGGAAGACGCTCGACAAGCGCTCCGGCGAGTCCTTCACCTGGGACAAGCAGACACGCGTCTTCTCGGTCAAGTCACCCGGCTCGTACGCGCGTTACCGCCTGGTGCTGAGCAGCTCCTCGACGCTCGCGGAGGTGGAACTGCTGGCCTGAGGCACGGTCACGGCACGGGGAGGCGGGGCAGCAGCCGTCGCAACGCCTCCGCGTGCTGGTGGACCCGTCTGAGCACGCCTCTTCTGGTCGACGCGAAGACGGGGACGTCCTGGGCCGGGCCGCACGCGGCGGCCGTGTACAGGTCGTCGAGCCACGCCCCGCTCCCCCTGGTGCCGTCCGGCGCCAGGGGGATCAGTCGTGTCAGGACCTCCGATTCGGCGCCGCCCAGGAACCAGACGCGCACCATCAGGTCGGCGCGCGCATAGCGCAGGCCGCCGTCTATGTCCTCGGGCGGCGCGAAGCCCTCGTCCCCCACCAGGAACGCGAAGGCCGTGCGCGCCTCGGCCCGGAACTCCTCGGGCAGCTGCGGCCGTTTCACCATCTGCGGATGCTCGCACGCGCCGATGTGCCCCCGCCACCGGAACGGGCGAGGGCACACAGAGTGGACGTCAGTTCACCGCAAGGGTGAACACATGGAGATCCGGGTCGTCCGGAAGTGTCACGCTCTTGATGGTCTTGCCCGTGGGCGCCGCGAACGGCTTGGTGGCGAACACATAGGTGGCTACCGGGTCTTTGTCCGCACCCGCGACATTGCGGTACGCGGTCCGGGCGACGACCTCGTTGCCGTACTGCACGGTGCCGCCGCCCCCACCGACCGTCCAGTCCGTGAAGGACAGGTCGACGGCGTCGGTGCTGCCGTCGGTGTAGGTGACGGTCGCCTTGGTCTGCTGGTTGCCGTTGACCGCGCTGCCCACGAAGGACAACGTGCTTGCGGGCTGCGGGAGTTGGACGGTCTGACCGGCCGCCGAGACGTTGTCCGGGCGCCCGTTCGGCGAGGCGGGCCAGGTGAAGCCGAGCCCGTCCACCGTCCCCGTGCCGCCCGGCGTCAGCCCGGCCGCCTCAAGCGCCTGGAGGGAGTAACTCCAGCCGCCTCCGTCGTAGTCCGCCTCGTCGTGCTCACCGGTGTCGTCGGAGACGCCGGTGTTGTTGTAGGCGGCGAGAAGGGTGCCGGGCGCGGCCACCGTCAGGGACACCGGCTGCTCGTACGACGTGCCGCCCGAGGTGACGGTGACCTTCACGTCGTAGAAGCCCTGCTGGACGTCCTCGGCGGCGGTGAGGGTGATGTCCTGGGAACCGTCGACCACCGTGCCCTGCGCGGGAGTTGCCGTGACTCCGGTGGGCGTCTCGACGCTGTAGCGGACCTCGGGGCCGGTGCCGCCGCTCAGGGACAGGGCCTTGATGTTGACCTTGGTGCTCTCGCCGGGGGCGAGGGTCGCGGCGGTCGGGCCGACGCCGATCTGGTACGGCTGCTCGCCGGTGCGGAAGGACGGCGGGGCGTCCGAAGGGGCGCTGCCCCAGGTGCGGTTCGGGGTGGTGGAGAGGGTGTAGTCGAGGGTGCCGCCGTTGCGGACGATGGAGGACGAGAGCCAAGGCTGTTGCGTGCTACGGCCGTTGACCTTCAGGGACTGGATGTACGGGGCGTCGGTCGCGGCGCCCTTCGCACGGATGGAGATGTCGTTGCCCTGCGGGCGCTTGATCTCGATGCGCTCGAACAGGGGTGAGGCGAGGGTGAGTTCGGCGCGGGAGGGGACCTGGGGGTACATGCCGAGCGCCGAGAAGACGTACCAGGACGACATCTCGCCGAGGTCGTCGTTGCCGGGGATGCCGGCCGGGTCGGTCGTCCAGAGCTGCTTCATGGCCGCCCTGACCGTCTCCTGGGTCTTGTAGGGCGCGCCCGCGTAGTCGTAGAGGTAGGGGACGTTGACGGACGGCTCGTTGTCCAGCTCCGACTTGTCGCCGCCACTGCCCGTGAAGGCCCAACTCCCGTCCGTCTCATGGAAGAAGGAGTCGAGGCGGGCGAGTGCCTTGTCGGTGCCGCCCATCGCCGCGAAGAGGCCCGCGGGGTTGTGCTGGACCATCCACGTGTACTGGGCGGCCGTGCCCTCCACGAAGCCGTTGCCGGTGCCCGGGGTGAAGCCGGTGACCCAACTGCCGTCCGCCTTGCGGTTGGCGATGTAGCCGCCGGTGGGGTCGGCGGCGATGTTGAAGTTGTTCTGCCACCACTGGGCGCGCTGGGCGAAGTCGGCCGCCGTGCTCTTCTTCCCTGCCGCCGTGGCGAGTTGGGAGAGCGCGAAGTCCGCGGTGGACATCTCCAGGGTTTCGGCGGCGCCGCCCCAGGCGTTGGAGACGGACGGCATGTAGTGCAGGTTCAAGTACTTGTCCAGGGACGGGCGTTGGCCCACCGAGAGCACCGGCTTGCCCGAGGAGGACAGGTCCTGTGCGGTCGGGACGGTCGCCGCCTGGACCAGGGAGTTGAGAGCCCCCTTCAGGTCGAAGTCCGTGCCGCCGAAGGCGCGGATGCCGGCCAGGGCGGTGGGTGAGGGGTCGCCGTTCATGACGTGGGTGCCGCTCGCGCCGTGCAGCCAGCGGTCCCAGACTCCCCCGTTCTGCTGGGCGAGTTCATAGAGGGACTGGGCGATGTCCGAGCCCGTGCGCGGGCTGAGCAGGGTGAGCAGTTGGACCTGCGACCGGTAGATGTCCCAGCCGGAGAAGGTGCCGTACTGCGCTTGATGACCCCGGCTCACCTTGTGGACCTTGCCGTCGCTGCCCGTGTATCTGCGGTCGGCGTCGCTGATGACGTTCGGGTGCAGGAGGGCGTGGTAGAGCGCGGTGTAGAAGGTGGTGCGCTCGGTGTCGGTGCCGCCGCCGACCTTGATCGCGCCGAGCTGGTCGCGCCAGGCGCGGTGCGCCGCGTCCTCGACCGCGTCGAAGGAGCGCTTCGGCGGGTTCTCCGCGGCGAGGTTGGCCTTGGCGCCGGCCTGACTGACGTAGGAGATACCGACTTTGACGCCGACCGGGCCGGTGCCGGGTTCGAACTCGACGTAGCCGCCCGCGCCCTTGCCCGCGACGGGACGGCCGCCGGTGGTGAAGCCGCCCGTGCCGCCGGTGGCGTTCGTCGAACCCGGGGTCAGGTTGTCGTCCTGCCAGGTGCCGGTGGTCTTGAAGGCGCGGTCGAAGGTGGCGGTGAAGTACAGGGTGTAGTAGGCGCGTTGGCCCTCGGGGTCGAGGTAGCCGCAGAAGTTGCCGGAGGTGACGGAGCCGGAGACCGTGTTGGTCTTCGGGTCGATGGTGACCGACGAATCGGTGGAGCCCACCTCGGAGTTGGCGGTGCGGATCAGCAGCGAGGCGGGCTTGTCGGCCGGGTAGGTGAAGCGGCCGGAGCCGGTGCGGGCCGTCGCCGTGAGGTCGGCGGTGACGCCGGAGGCGAGGCCGACCTTGTAGTGGCCGGGTTCGGCGGTCTCGTCGGTGTGGCTGAAGTCGGAGGCGTAGACGGCGTCCTTGGTGTCGCTCGCCGGGGAGGAGGTGACCTCACCGGCGTACGGGTAGAACGGGATGTCGCCGCTGCCGCCCGCGCAGCCCGTGCCCGACATGTGGGTGAGGCTGAAGCCGCGGATGCGGGTGGCGTCGTACTGGTAGCCGCCGGGCGCGGCTGTGCTCGTTGCGCTGCCTCTGGTGTTCTCCGGGCTCCAGGAGAGCATGCCGAAGGGCACGACGGCGCCCGGGAAGACGTTGCCGCCGTTCTTGGTGCCGATCAGCGGATCGACGTAGGCGGTGGGGTCCTTGACGAGTTGCGGCGGGGCGGGGGTGGCCGCCAGGGCGGGGGTGGCGCCGCCGACCGCGAGTGCGGCGGCGAGCAGCAGGGACATGGGACGGAAACGCATGACGCGGCCCCTCCTCCTTCGGACGGGTCGCGCACCACAGGTCGCACAAGCCGCAGGGACAGTAACGTGCGCCACCCGTACCACGGAAGGGCGCGTGGGCCGACGGGGGCGCGCTGGGCACCCACTCGGACGGCGCCCGCAGGCCAACTCGCTTGACATCGTTGTCCGTTGGGGCGGTAGAGTCATATGCAGACCATCCGACAACGTTGTCGCACCGCAGTGTCGTCCCAAGCCACGCACCACCCGGGCAGGTCGAACCCCCATTCCCTGCCCGGCTCGCGGACCCGGTGGCCCCCGACCACCGGGTCCGCCCCGAGCACCGGCTCAACCGACCTGGCAGGGCAGGGTAGTTGCCGTGTCCCCGCCGTCGCCGTTCACGACGTAGCCGAAGGTGGCGCTCTGCCCCGGACTCAGTGAGCCGTTCCAGTCGGCGTTGTGGACCATCACGTCCTGGCCGCTGTAGGTCGCGTTGCCGTTCCAGAGGCTGGCGACCGACTGGCCTGCGGGGAGTGCCCAGTTGACCATCCAGCCGAGCATCGGGACATCACCGGAGTTGGTGACGGTCACCTCGGACTGGTAGCCGCCGGGCCAGGTTCCGGTCGTGTGCCGCGTTGCCGAACAGACGCCGGGTACCGGGTCGGTGGGGTTGCCCGGGTCGTGAATACCCGTCACTTCGCCGTTGCCGCCGTCGAACACGACGTCCGAGCAGGAGTAGAAGGTCTCCGTGCTGTCCGAGCGCTGCCACACCATGTAGATGATGTGGCGCCCCGACTTGTCCGCCGGAAGCTGCCCGGTCCAGGAGTAGTTGGCCTCGACCGTGCCCGGCGTGCCGTTGAGCGGCGGGTGGTCGACCGTGAGGAACGGGGTGTCCTCCATGTCGTCCCAGGTGAGTGTCTTCGTCGGGTCGAAGCCGTCCTTGGTGATGTAGACGTAGAACCAACCCGGGTGCGCCGCCCAGGCGTTGTACGAGAAGTCGACCGTCGCGCCGGAGGTCAGATGCGTCAACGGCCAGTCGTCGCGCGGGAGATCGAAGCCCGTGAAGTTCGGGTTGCCGCCGCTGCACAGCGAACCGTCCGGCACGAAGCCCCGGGTGCGGCCGGCGCCGTCGGACCGCAGCACCGAGAACCAGTTGTAGAACGGCGTTGTGCCGCTGACCTGTTGGGCCGCCTTGCAGGCTGGGTTGATCGGTTTGATCTCACCGGTGTCGGTGAGCGCGTCCTGCCAGCAGAGGAAGGTTCGACTGCCGGGTTTCATGGGGGTGCCGTGGGCCTCCGCCCGGCCACCCGTGGCGAGGATCAGGGCCAGGGCAGGGACGGTGGTGAGGAGCGCCAGGAGGACAAGGAAAAGGGCTCGGTGGGGGGTGGGGCGCGGTAATCGCGGTACCACGTGGGGAGTTGGGGTTGGGATTGTCATAGGCATGACAGTTCTACGTCCCTTCGGTCGGCGGGTGCGAGGAACGTGCGGAGGTGGATGGGTGGGGTGGGGCGACCCGGCCACCCGGCGGGTTCCGGACCGTCGGGCGGATGGGAGCGCTCCCACCCCACTTGTCCGTGAAGTTAGCGCGGACTGGGGTGGCTGTAAACGGCTGGCGGCGCGTGAAGTGGCGCTCGGGGCGGGCTTGTTCGGAGCCGGGTCTCATACGATCCCGGCATGATCGCAGTCGTCGTCACGGTCGCACTGGCCTTCGCCGGGTATGCCGCCACGTACCTCAACGGTCTGCGGTTGACCCAACGGCAGGAGCGGCTCGCCCGGGTCAATCGTCAACTCGGGGACTTCTACGGGCCGTTGCTCGCACTGACGGAGGCCAACGCCCGCACTTTCGCCGCGTTCGTGGAGCGACATGCCCGGCCCGGAGGCATCTCGCCCTTCAGCGGCGGAACTCCGCCGACCGACGAGGAACTCGCCGAGTGGCGGCTGTGGGTGGCGACCGTTTTCCTGCCGACCCTGCGGGAGATGCGCGAACTCGTCGTCGGGCGGTCGGATCTGCTGCGCGAGCCGGAGATGCCGCCGCTGCTGCTGGAGTTGTGCGCGCACGCGGCCGGATACGAGATCACCGCGGCGCGCTGGGCGCAGGGCGACTTCTCGGAGCACCTGTCACTGGTCGCCTTCCCGAGCGCGGAGCTGGCCGCGTACGCGCGGCGGGGATTCGGCGAACTGAAGCTGGAACAGGCGCGGTTGCTGGGCGGGCGTACGGGCGGCGGCAGATGACCGCGATGACCGAACGGGCCGATGTGCGGGTGGGACAGACAGGACTTCCTCCGGCCGGCGCCACAGTGGCCCCACAGACTTGACCCAGTTTTGGCCAAGCGCGCCATGTGGTGACTGGCGTTCGGTCCTGTTCACTTGTCGCGTCCACGGGGTTGGTTCTTGACGTTTTCTGAGTCGAGTGGGCGTTGCGATGGAGGAACAGCTCATGAGAAGACAGATCCGCGGTGCACTGGCCGCGTTCACCGGAGCGCTGCTGCTCACCATGGGAGTCACCGTGACCGGCGGTCATTCCGCGCGGGCCGATGACAACGGTGTCGGGCTCAAACCCGTGCTGGGGTGGAGCAGTTGGAGCTTCGTGCGGCGTAACCCGACCGCGCAGACCATCGAGGCGCAGGCGAAGGCGCTCAAGGACAGCGGGCTGGCGAAGAACGGGTTCGTCTACGCCAACGTCGACGACTTCTGGTACCAGTGCCCCGGCAGTCAGGGGCCGGACGTCGACCAGTACGGCCGCTGGGTCACCGACCCCGTCAAGTTCCCGCCGCGCGGTAGCGAGAACGGCGTCCAGGTCGTGGCCGACTATGTCCACTCCCTGGGGCTGAAGTTCGGCCTGTATGTCACGCCTGGCATCTCGCAGCAGGCGGTCGCCAAGAACACCGAGATCAAGGGGACCGCCTACCACGCGCGGGACATCGCCACCTCGACGACGGAGAGCAACTACAACTGCGGCGGCATGGTCGGCATCGACTACACCAAGCCCGGCGCGCAGACGTTCATCGACTCGTGGGCCGGCCAGTTCGCCGGGTGGGGTATCGACTATCTGAAGATCGACGGTGTCGGCACGTCCGACCAACAGGACGTCCAGGCCTGGTCGGGCGCCCTGCACCACACCGGGCGGCCCATCCACCTGGAGCTGTCCAACAACCTCGACATCAACAACGCGGCGACCTGGAAGAAGCTCTCCAACGGCTGGCGCACCGGCGGCGACATCGAGTGCTACTGCGGTCCTGACGGCAGCAGTTACCCCCTGACCACCTGGGCCTCCATCGCCTCGCGCTTCGACCAGGTCGCGGCCTGGGCACCGTACGGCGGTCCCGGCGGCTACAACGACTACGACTCCCTCGAAATCGGGAACGGTGCCGACAACGGCCTCACCCCCGACGAGCGCAGGACCCAGATGAGTCTGTGGTCGCTGGCCGCCTCCCCGCTCGTCCTCGGCACCGACCTCACCCATCTCGACCCCGCCGACCTCGCGTTGCTCAAGAACACCGACGTCCTCGCGGTCGACCAGGACGGCATCGACGCCAAGCGGATCTCCTCGGACGCGAACGCGCAGGTGTTCGCCAAGACCGAGGCCGACGGGGACGTCGTGGTCGGTCTGTTCAACACCGGGTCGGCTCCCCGGGAGGTGGCCACGACCGCGTCCGCGCTGGGTCTGTCCAAGGCGCGCGACTACGCCCTGCGGGACTTGTGGAGCCACCAACTCACCGAGTCCGCCGGCCGGATCGCCGCCAACGTGCCGGCGCACGGTGTGGTCCTGTACCGGGTTCACGCCACCCACCGCACGGTGACCGGCGCGGCTCCGGACGTCTCGTTCGGGCTCAACTGGGCGCCCGCGTCGAGCGACAGCACCACGCGTACGGTGACCGCGGTCCTGTCCGACAACGGGTCGCGGGCGATCACCGATGCCGACCTGACCCTCACCGGGCCGGCCGGCACGAAGATCACCACGCGTGACGTGACCCGGGCCGGGACGATCCGCGGCGGACACGCACTGAAGGTCACCTACTCCGTGTCCATCCCGCCCTCGGCGAAGCTCTTCGCCTCCAACGACTTCCAGGGGACGGCGAGTTACCGCTTCCGGTCGGCGGGGAGGACCCGGCTGACCGCCGGTGACACGATCACGGTCAACCACCAAGTGACCGCCCCTTACCGGACGTTCGCCTCCACCACCGCGAGCTTCAGCGAGTCCGGTACCCAACTCGGTATCCAGGCGCAGGGTGCGGACCTGTACAACGGCACCAACGAGTACGGGTCGATCTATCTGCCGGGTGCCGAGCACGACGGTTCGGTGACGACGGTGAAGCTCAACTCGCAGTCGGACACGGATGTTTGGGCGAAGGCCGGGATCATGGTGCGCAACGACATCACCCAGCCGAACACGTCCCCCGGGTATGTGGCCCTGGTCGCGACTCCGGGCAACGGTTATCTCCTCGACTGGGACAGCGACGGCGACGGAAAGCTCGACTCGCAGGACTCCACCGGTACCGCCGCCTACCCCTCGTGGCTGAAGCTCGTCCGTGACGGCACCAGCTACAGCGGCTACTACTCGACCGACAACGCCACTTGGAACCTGGTCGGCACCATCGACGTCCCGACGGCCGCAGCCACCCAGGATGTTGGCCTCACCCAGACCTCGCACGCCTCGGGCACGACCGGCGAGGCCGACTTCGACGGGTTCACGACCAGTCCCTAGGCCTACAAGGACAGGGACGGTGATGCGCGTCCGCCGGTGCTCGGTGCTCTTCTAGACCGGTGCCGTGCGGGCGCGCATCGCCGGTTCTGCGGGCGGGAGTTCGGTGGCGGCGGCGGGGAGTTCGATGGTGAACTCCGTGCGGCCCGGGACGCTGGTCACGTCGATGCGGCCGCCGTGGGCTCCGGTGATCGCCGTCGCGATGGCGAGGCCGAGGCCGGAGCCGCCCTCCTTGCCGCCGGCCCGGGCGCGGGAGGCGTCGGCGCGGGTGAAGCGTTCGAAGACCGTGGGGAGGAGTGCCTGGGGGATGCCGGGGCCGTCGTCGCGTACCCGGATGACGACGGTGTGGGCGGCGGTGGCCTCGACGCTCGCCGTGACCGTCGTGCCAACGGGTGTGTGCATACGCGCGTTGGCCAATAGGTTGGCCAACACCTGGTGCAGGCGGGCCTCGTCGCCGACGACCAGGGCCGGGGCGTCCAGGGACAGCTGGAGCTGCCAGTCGTGGCCGGTGCCCGCGGCGCGCGCGTCCCACACCGCCTCGGCGAGCAGCGCCGCGAGGTCCACCTCGGCGGAGTGCAACGGGCGGCCCTCGTCGAGCCGGGCGAGCAGCAGGAGGTCCTCCACCAGGCCTGTCATACGCGCCGACTCGGCGGTGACCCGGCGCCAGGCGAGGCCCGGTTCGATGCGGTCGGTGCCGCGGTTCATCAGCTCGGCGTAGCCCGCGATAGAGGCCAGCGGGGTGCGGAGTTCGTGGCTGGCGTCGGCGAGGAAGCGGCGCATGCGTTCCTCGCTGCGGCGCATCTGCTCCTCGCTGCGCTGGCGTTCGGCGAGTGAGGACTCGACGTGGTCGATCATGCGGTTGAGCGCGGCGCCGACCTGGCCGGCCTCGCTGGCAGGGTCGGTGTCCCGCTCGGGCACCCGGGTGAGCGCGGTGACCTCGCCGTGCCCGAGCTGCGAGCGGGAGACCTCGACGGCGGTGGCGGCGACCCGGTCGAGGGGCCGTAGCTGCCGTCGTATGACGACCGCGCACAGGCAGCCCGCCGCGGTCAGGCCGGCGAGGGCGACGGCCGCCTCGACCGCCACCAGACCGCTGATCATGTCCTGGACGTCGTCCATCGGGAGGCCGGCGAGGACCCGGACCCCTTTGTCGTCGAGCACGGTGAGCCGGTAGGTGCCCAGGCCGGGCACGGTCCTGGTGTGCTTCGCGCCGTCGGCCGTGATGCCCTTGAGGGCGGCGCGCTGGGCGTTGGTAAGGTTCCGCGGCGGGGCGTCCTGGCTGACGACGGCCGCGGCGGTGATCGCGCCCTGGGCGTCCAGCCGCGCGGCGAGTGTCCCGGCCGCGTGGCCGTTCTCCGAGAGGAACCCGAGGTCGTCGTCGAAGCCCGGACGCAGTTCGGCCCCGCCCAGGCTCCGCTCGGCTGCGTTGCCGACCCGGTCGTCCAAGTTGCCCAGCAGATAGGCGCGTTGGACGAACACGGTGGTGAGGGCCATCGCGGCGCACACGACGACGAGGGTGACGCTGATGAAGAGGAGGAGGCGGGTACGGAGTGAACGGCCGTGCAGGCGGCCTCGGTTGCGGGTCAGGAGGTTCATCTGCCGTCCTCCACGGGCCGTAGGGCGTATCCCATTCCTCGCACGGTGTGGATCATCGGGGCCCGGCCCCGGTCTATCTTCCGGCGGAGGCTGGAGATGTAGACCTCGACGAGGTTGCCGCCGCCGTCGAAGCAGCTGCTCCACACCTGGTCGAGGATCTGTGCCTTGCTCAGCACCTGGCGGGGGTGGTCGAGGAACAGGGTGAGCAGGTCGAACTCCTTGGCGGTGAGCTGGACCGGCTCACCGGCGCGCCGTACCTCGCGGGTCTCGCCGGTCAGGACGAGGTCGCCGAGGACCCGTACGGAGTCGTCGGCCGGGGTGCGTTCGCCGCCCGCCCGGCGCAGCAGTCCGCGCAGCCGCAGCACGACCTCCTCCAGGGAGAAGGGCTTGGTGACGTAGTCGTCGGCGCCCGCTTCGAGGCCGTCGAGGCGGTGCTCGATCGCGTCGCGGGCGGTGAGCATGAGGACGGGCAGCCTGGGGTTCTCGTACCGGAGTCTGCGCAGCACCTGTACGCCGTCCAGGTCGGGCAGCATGCCGTCGAGGACGACGGCGTGCGGGGCGCAGCCGCGGGCGATCCGCAGCGCGCTGTGCCCGTCCGGCGCGGGATAGGGCCGCCAGCCGGCCTCGGTGACCGCGACGGAGAGCAGCTCGGTAAGCGCGGGCTCGTCGTCGACGATGAGCACGCGGACGCGGCTGCTGCGGGACCCAGAGGTGCCAGTCATGTCCCGATTCTGTCCCGGCCCGCTGGGGGAATCCTGTGTACCGCATGTGCGCAGGCGAGGAGTTCGGCCCTCGGGGCGGCTTTTGGGCACGGTCCGGGACAGGAGGGAAGCGTGATGCGCGGCCCGAAGTCGCCCGGGGAGGGCGGGAGTTCAGGCCAAAGCGACCGGCCGCCGCCCCGTGCGGGCGACGGCCGGTCGCGTTCAAGAACCTTCAGGCGTACGTCAGTTGCGGATCAGGTTGCGCAGGACGTACTGCAGGATGCCGCCGTTGCGGTAGTAGTCGGCCTCGCCGGGGGTGTCGATGCGGACGACCGCGTCGAACTCCACGCCGGTGTCGGTGGTGACCTTGACCGTGCTCGGGGTGGTGCCGTCGTTCAGCTCGGTGATGCCGGCGACGGAGAAGGACTCCTCGCCGGTCAGCCCGAGGGACTCGGCGGACTGGCCCGCCGGGTACTGGAGCGGGATGACGCCCATGCCGATGAGGTTCGAGCGGTGGATGCGCTCGTACGACTCGGCGATGACGGCCTTGACTCCGAGGAGCGCGGTGCCCTTGGCGGCCCAGTCGCGGGACGAGCCGGAGCCGTACTCCTTGCCGGCCAGGATGACCAGCGGGATGCCCTGCTCGATGTAGTTGCGCGAGGCGTCGTAGATGAACGACACCGGCGCGTCGGCCTGCGTGAAGTCACGCGTGAAGCCGCCCTCGGTGCCCGGCGCGACCTGGTTGCGCAGGCGGATGTTGGCGAAGGTGCCGCGGATCATGACCTCGTGGTTGCCTCGGCGGGAGCCGTAGGAGTTGAAGTCACGCCGCTCGATGCCGTGCTCGGTGAGGTACTTGCCGGCCGGGGTGTCGGCCTTGATGGCGCCGGCCGGGGAGATGTGGTCGGTCGTGACCGAGTCGCCGAGCTTGGCGAGGACGCGGGCGCCGTCGATGTCCGAGACCGGGGTGGTCTCCATCGTCATGCCCTCGAAGTACGGGGGCTTGCGGACGTAGGTCGACTGCGCGTCCCACTCGAAGGTGTTGCCCTCCGGGATGGGCAGCGCCTGCCACTGGGCGTCGCCCGCGAAGACGTCGGCGTAGGACTTGTTGAACATGTCCTCGCCGATGGAGTTCGCGACGACGTCGTTGACCTCGGCCTCGGTCGGCCAGATGTCTTCGAGGTAGACCGGCTTGCCGTCCTGGTCGACGCCGAGGGCGTCCTTGGTGATGTCCACCTTCATGGAGCCCGCGAGGGCGTACGCGACGACCAGCGGCGGGGACGCCAGGTAGTTCATCTTGACGTCCGGGTTGATCCGGCCTTCGAAGTTGCGGTTGCCGGAGAGCACCGAAGTCACGGCCAGGTCATGGTCGTTGACGGCCTTGGAGACCTCCTCCGGCAGCGGGCCGGAGTTGCCGATGCAGGTGGTGCAGCCGTAGCCGACGAGGTTGAAGCCGACCTTGTCGAGGTAGGGGGTGAGCCCCGCCTTGTCGAAGTAGTCGGTGACGACCTTGGAGCCCGGGGCGAGGGTGGTCTTGACCCACGGCTTCCGCGTCAGACCCTTCTCCACGGCCTTCTTCGCGACGAGCGCGGCGGCGACCATGACGTACGGGTTCGAGGTGTTGGTGCAGGAGGTGATGGCCGCGACCGTCACCGCGCCGTGGTCGAGCTCGTAGGTCGAGCCGTCGGGGGCGGTGACCGTGACGGGGTTGCTCGGCACGCCGTTGCTGGCGGCCGGGGAGTCGGAGGCCGGGAAGGACTCCTTGCCCGCCTCGTCGTCGTCGGCGACGTAGTTGCGTACGTCGCTCTTGAACTGCTCGGAGGCGTTCGCGAGGACGATGCGGTCCTGCGGGCGCTTCGGTCCCGCGATCGAGGGGACGACCGTCGAGAGGTCGAGCTCCAGCTTCTCGGAGAAGTCGGGCTCGGCGGCCGGGTCGAGCCAGAGGCCCTGCTCCTTGGCGTACGACTCGACGAGCGCGACCTGCTGCTCGTCACGGCCGGTCAGGCGCAGGTACTTCAGGGTCTCGTCGTCGATCGGGAAGATCGCGGCGGTGGAACCGAACTCCGGCGACATGTTGCCGATGGTGGCGCGGTTCGCCAGGGAGGTGGCGGCGACGCCCTCGCCGTAGAACTCGACGAACTTGCCGACCACGCCGTGCTTGCGGAGCATCTCGGTGATCGTGAGGACGAGGTCCGTGGCGGTGGTGCCCGGGGTCAGCTCGCCCGTGAGCTTGAAGCCGACGACGCGCGGGATGAGCATCGACACCGGCTGGCCGAGCATCGCGGCCTCGGCCTCGATGCCGCCGACGCCCCAGCCCAGCACACCGAGGCCGTTGACCATCGTGGTGTGCGAGTCGGTGCCGACCAGGGTGTCGGGGTACGCCTGGCCGCCTCGGACCATGACGGTCCGGGCCAGGTGCTCGATGTTGACCTGGTGGACGATGCCGGTGCCCGGCGGGACGACCTTGAACTCGTCGAACGCGGTCTGGCCCCAGCGCAGGAACTGGTAGCGCTCGCGGTTGCGGCCGTACTCCAGCTCGACGTTCTGCGCGAACGCCTCGTGGGTGCCGAACTTGTCCGCGATGACGGAGTGGTCGATGACCAGCTCGGCCGGCGCGAGGGGGTTGATCTTCGCCGGGTCGCCGCCCAGCTCCTTCACGGCCTCACGCATGGTCGCGAGGTCCACCACGCAGGGCACGCCGGTGAAGTCCTGCATGATCACACGGGCCGGCGTGAACTGGATCTCCTGCGACGGCTGGGCCTGCGAGTCCCAGGTGCCGAGGGCGCGGATGTGGTCGGCGGTGATGTTCGCGCCGTCCTCGGTGCGGAGCAGGTTCTCCAGCAGGACCTTAAGGCTGTAGGGGAGCCGGGCCGAGCCCTCCACCTTGTCCAGGCGGAAGATCTCGTACGACTCGTCGCCCACCTGCAGTGTGCTGCGGGCGTCGAAGCTGTTCGCCGACACGACAGTCTCCTTCATTGATGTGCGCGTTCCCACCGCATCCTGCCGCTACGACGTCTTGGCCGATCCGCTAAGGTAAGGCTAAGTTAGGTAAGCCTTACTGCTGGGATCGGCGGAGTGTGCGGCTGCGGTGCACCTCGGCAGATATCTCGATGTCGAGATAACTCTAGTACATGGGGGCGGGCTGGTCATGCCCGGACCCGTCCGCGCCGGAAAACCGGTGGAGCCGACGCGCCGCGCGTCCGTACCGTCACCGGGGTGACCTATCTGAGCCCCCTCGGCTATCTGCTGGGACTTGAGGGTGCCGCCCTGCTGCGCGGCTTCAGAGAGAGAAGCGCCGACCAGGCCTTCGTCGAGGCCCGGATCGCCGAGATCCGCAGACTGCTGGACACCCCGGAGCTTGCCGATGCCGAGGGCGTCACCGCGACCCCGGGTGCGATCAGCACGGCCGACGTCTATCAGGACTGGGCGCCGCACTACGACGACCCCGGCAACCAGATGATCGACATCGAGCAGCCCGTCGTCCGGCGCATCCTGGACGGCCTGCCGGTCGGCGCGGCACTGGACGCCGCCTGCGGCACCGGCCGGCACACCGCTCACCTGCACCGGCTCGGCCACCGTGTCATCGGCGTCGACGCCTCGCCGGACATGCTCGCGCGGGCCCGGGAGCGGCTGCCGGACGTCGACCTCCGCGTGGCCGACCTGCATCGACTGCCGCTTCCCGACGATGGGGTCGACACGGTCGTCTGCGCGCTCGCACTGACCCACGTCCCCGATCTGGCGGTCGTGCTGGCCGAGTTCGCGCGTGTGCTGCGGCCCGGCGGGCATCTCGTGATCTCGGACGCGCACGTCATGTCGTCCTATCTCCGGCCCACCCTCCCCCGTCGCCCCGGCCCGGACGGCCGCGCGACCCTGCTCACCGAATACCACCGCCCGCTCAGCGCGTACCTCTCGGCCGCCCTCCCGCTCGGATTCCGGGTCCGGCACTGCGAGGAGCCCCGCCGCCCGCGCCGCTCCCTCGATCCCGGCGCCGCCCCGGACCCGCTGCCCACGTGGATGTCCTGGGACCTCCTGCACTGGGATCCCGAGGCGTCCGCCGCCGCACTGGACGCGTCGCCGGTCGCGGTCGTCTGGCACTTCCAGCTCGGAGACAGCGGGGAGGAGTGAGCAACTCCCTTTTGCCCTCGGATGATTGGCCGACTTCGGGGTACCCGGTGCCAGACGAAAGGGGGCGGGTATGCCGCTCACGTTCCGTAAGAGCTTCCGGATCCTTCCCTGGCTTCGGCTGAACATCAACAAGGGGTCCTTGTCGTTCACGACAGGTGGCAAGCGCGGCCCGCGCTACACGCGCAGCACCTCGGGGCGCCGTACGACATCGATGAACCTGCCCGGGCCGTTCGGGTGGCGCAAGACGCGCACCAAGAAGGACGACTGACAGCAGCCGCCAGCACTGCTGACCGGTCGTCACCCGAATGGACCCCCCAGGAGGCGCCATCTCATATCTGAGATAACCTCGGCCTCATGGCAGACGACTACCTCGTACGTATCGGCAAGCTCATCCGTGACGCCCGGCAACATCGGGGCTGGACACAGACGCAGCTCGCCGAGGCGCTCGGCACCAGTCAGAGCGCCGTCAATCGCATCGAGCGCGGCAACCAAAACATCAGCCTTGAGATGATCGCTCGAATCGGTGAAGCCCTGGACAGCGAGATCGTCTCCCTGGGCTACGCCGGTCCGATGCATCTGCGGGTGGTCGGCGGGCGCCGGCTGTCCGGCGCGATCGATGTGAAGACCAGCAAGAACGCGTGCGTGGCACTGCTGTGCGCCTCGCTCCTCAACAAGGGGCGCACAGTGCTGCGCCGGGTCGCGCGGATCGAGGAGGTGTACCGCCTTCTGGAGGTACTCGGCTCGATCGGCGTCCGCACCCGCTGGATCAACGACGGTGTCGACCTGGAGATCGTGCCGCCGGCCGAGCTCGACATGGAGTCGATCGACGCGGAGGCCGCCCGCCGGACCCGCTCGATCATCATGTTCCTCGGCCCGCTGCTGCACCGCATGGACAGCTTCAAGCTGCCGTACGCGGGCGGTTGCGACCTCGGTACGCGCACGATCGAGCCGCACATGATCGCGCTGCGCCGGTTCGGCCTGGACATCGCCGCGACCGAGGGGCTGTACCACGCGCAGGTCGACCGGGCCGTCTCCCCCGACCGGCCGATCGTGCTGACCGAGCGCGGCGACACCGTCACCGAGAACGCGCTGCTGGCCGCCGCCCGCCACGAGAGCGTCACGGTCATCCGCAACGCGTCCTCCAACTACATGGTCCAGGACCTCTGTTTCTTCCTGGAGGCGCTGGGCGTCAAGGTCGAGGGCATCGGCACCACGACGCTCACCGTGCACGGCGTGCCGACCATCGACGTCGACGTGGACTACTCCCCCTCCGAGGACCCGGTCGAGGCGATGAGCCTGCTGGCCGCCGCCGTCGTCACCGAGTCGGAGCTGACGGTCCGCCGGGTGCCCATCGAGTTCCTGGAGATCGAGCTCGCGGTCCTGGAGGAGATGGGCCTCGACCACGACCGCACGCCCGAGTACGTCGCGGACAACGGCCGTACGCGCCTGGTGGACCTCACGGTCCGGCCCTCCAAGCTGGAGGCGCCGATCGACAAGATCCACCCGATGCCGTTCCCGGGCCTGAACATCGACAACGTGCCGTTCTTCGCGGCGATCGCGGCGGTCGCGCAGGGGCAGACCCTCATCCACGACTGGGTCTACGACAACCGCGCGATCTACCTCACGGACCTCAACCGCCTCGGTGGCCGGCTCCAACTCCTCGACCCGCACCGGGTGTTGGTCGAGGGCCCGACCCGCTGGCGGGCCGCCGAGATGATGTGCCCGCCGGCGCTGCGGCCCGCGGTCGTCGTCCTGCTGGCGATGATGGCGGCGGAGGGCACGTCCGTGCTGCGCAACGTGTATGTCATCAACCGCGGTTACGAGGACCTGGCGGAGCGGCTCAACTCGATCGGGGCGCAGATCGAGATCTTCCGGGACATCTGATCGGCGGAGTGCCGTGCCCCTGGGAGATGAGGGGCACGACACTCCTAAATGCCCGCTGACCTGCTGTTACACCCTTGCGGGACTCTCCATTGACCATCGCTGTTTTTCATCACCTTGTGCAACGCGCGTGCAAGATGATCTTAAGTTAGTGACGATGCATCAGGGATACCTGAGTACCCGTCAGGCTTCACGGAGAGTGCTCGCCAAAGGGGCCTCGCAATGTCCGCACCGACGGTGCCACTGGCGTTCCTGAGATTCGGAGTTCAGTCCTCGCCGCGCACGCGCATCAAGCGCACTACACCGCTGCGGCCAGTTCCAGCCCGGACCTCCACGCGCACCGGCGCTCCTTCGATCATCCGGCTGACCCCCACGTCCGGGTCGGCGACCTGCTGACCGAGGCGCCCGCCGACAGCATCCGCGACGACCCTGCCCGGGAGCGCGTCGAGACGAGCAGTGAAATGCGTGCTGCCGTCGTCGGGCCTGCCAACGGGATGGGAGGGCGGACGCGTACGTCGAGGCCAGCAAGGTCATCAAGACCATGAAGGACACCTGCGCGGACATGTCCGTGAAGTACAAGGAGACCGCCCGGGGTGGGCTGGCTGTGAACATCATCGAGTGTTGAGAGAGCAGGCCCTGACCAGCGCGTTCGTGTCTTTCGACGCTGTCAGGGCCTTCCCTGCTTACGCGGCGGAAAGTCCCTGGAGAGTCCGGCGGGATGGGCGCCTGGTCTGGGGGTTCGTGGCACTGTCCCACCAGTAAGCCGCCACCGAGATACATTGCAACGATCCCCCGAGCTCGCCCGAGGGGTGCCATTCGATACGTAGATGCTGCGGAGAACTCGCGCTTGCAGCAGCGGCCGGCCTCTCCCCTACGTTCACGACGGCACAGGCACGTCGGGTGCAGCTCTCCCCCATTACCGTCTGTGGATGTGGCGATCAGCGCCGTGGAAGAGCCGGGTGAACGGCACCGAAGGAATCACGCCGTGATCGATACCAGGGACATCGACGTCTATCTCGGCCTGGACGTCGGCAAGGGCGAACATCACGGCACTCACCCCGACCGGGAAGAAGACATTCGACGACCGACTGCCCGACAGCGAGCCCAAACTCCGCGAAGCATTCGGCACGGTGCAGGCCAAGCAGGGCTTCTGCTACCCGCGCAAGACCGCCGCCGGCCTGGCGGTCCACCAGGCGGTCGATGCGAAACTCGCGGGCCGGATACGCATAGTTCACCAGGATTCGGCAGAACCGACGGCGTCCCCAGGTTCACCGCCGAACTCCTGCCGGGCCGCTTGAAAATGGACACGGTGCTCCGTCCCGGTGTAGGCAACGGCGACAGGAGGTCCCTCGCGGACGTGCGCCTCTCTGTCGGCTCCACCAGCCCCAATCCTCAACGCAGGCATCCGGCTCCGTGGTGGCACCAGCACTACCAAGGACTCGGGTACTGACATGGGCGACCTGCTCCCCTGGGCAGACCAGACTTGGCCTGGTACCCGTCCCACAGGCAACGACAGCGGAGATTCCCTATGGTGGACGCCTTGCGGAACCAGGAGCTTCCCGTCCCCCAGTTCGGTGAGCGGATTCAGCTCCGGAACGCTCCCTGGTCGGTGCGGCTCGGGCAGGCCGTCTCCGGGCGTGCCGCCCTTGAGGTGTACGTCGACGGAGCTCTGGTGGACGTGGTCGTGCCGACTCCGATGGTGTCCGGCACTCTGCGTGGTGCCTGTTCCTCCAAGGGTGCCGACCGCCGCTGGCTCACCCTGGCCTGGGGCGTGTTCGAGGGTAGCCAAATCGCCCCGCCCGTCGTGCTGTTCCGGCGCAGACGCATCTGCGGGACCGTATACCGGAGCGGCCACACTTTCTCGTTCGGCAGACGGTTCTGGCTCAGCGCGGCGGACGGGCGCTACACCTCCGTCGCTGCCACCCGTTCCGACGGCGAGACCGAGGGCCATGAGATACGGGCGTTACGCTCGTCCGCCTTTCCTCGGCGTATAGGCAGTCGATAGAGCCCTCTCTCACACTCGACTGCCATGACGACACAACGGCCCGTCCGAGGCGCTCGGATCCTGGGAATCGGCGCTTACAGGCCACGGCGGATCGTCCGGAACGACGAGTTCGAGGCCCGTACGGGCCGTGCCGACGCGTGGATCCGGCGTCGTACCGGCATCATCGAGCGCCGCTACGCGGATCACGGCGAGACCGTAATGGACATGGCCGTCGAGGCGGGTCGCAAGGCGCTCGCCGAGTCCGGTATCGCCCCCGGGCGGGTCGACCTGGTGTTGCTGGCAAGCATGTCGAACGTCCGGCAGAGCCCGAGCGGCGCGCCGGAGGTGGCACACCAGCTCGGCACCGGCTCGGCCGCGCTCGATCTCGACGCGGCCTGTTCCGGCTTCTGTTACGGGCTGGGCGTGGCCGACGGGCTCGTCCGCAGCGGCGCGGCCGAGCATGTGCTGCTGGTCGGTTCCGACAAGATGAGTGACATCGTCAACCCGTACGACGCCGACGCGGCGTTCCTCTTCGCCGACGGCGCCGGAGCTTTGGTCGTCGGGCCGGGGCCGGAGGACGGGATCGGTCCTACGGTGTGGGGGTCGGACGGCGGGAAGCGGCAGCTCATCGCGCACTCGGCGACCTGGGTGGAACACCGCGACGACCCCGAGCTGCCCTGGCCGACGATGCGGATGGCTGGCCCCGAGGTGTTCCGCTGGGTCGTCGAGGAGATCCCCGCCGTCGCCGAACGGGCGCTGTCCGCCGCTGGGTTGGGGGCGGCCGACTTGGCGGCTTTCGTCCCTCATCAGGCCAATCTGCGGATCACCGAGGCGCTCGCCGCCCGACTCTGCCTGCCGCCGCACGTCGCGGTGGCGCGGGACATCCAGCATGCGGGGAACACGTCGGCGGCCTCCGTGCCGCTCGCCCTCGACCGGCTCAGGGAGACCGGGGCCGTGGTCCCCGGTGGCCGTGCGCTGCTCACCGCGTTCGGTGCGGGGCTTTCGTGGGCGGCGCAGGTCGTGCTACTTCCCTGACCTCCCGTTCCGGGTACGGCATGGAGGTGAGCGAGGCGACCGCCCAGCTCACCCCCATGTCATACAGCTGTCACACGGCGATCGGCGCAACGGTCGGTCTGGCCAGGCCGAGGTGGACCTGCGCAGGGACAATACGCCGGAGAGGTCGAGCCGCCCGGCGTTGAGATAGACCTCTCTGTGTGCGAGCAGCCGCTCGTCGACCAGGAGATCCAGCTCGGGCGAGAAAACTAACGGAGTAATCGATCCGCTGACGCTGCCAGCCGGTCGTTCGGCGACCTCGCGGCCGGTGTACCGACCAGCGAGGACGGCCAGATCGACCTGTCAGTGGCCCCGAGCCACCGCGAGGACCAAGCGCAGTGACCGCGTTCCGGTGGCAACGGCGATCTCGAGAGGCTTGGCGGCCTGTTCCAGAGGATGGCTGGACAGTCGGCCAGCAGGGTGAAGGCGTCCCCACGGCCAGCCATCCGCCGCTCCACGGATGCAGGCGACCGCGTGCGAAACGGCACGAGTTCGCGGGCAGCGGGGCATGGTTCTCCAGAGGTCGATGGGCGAGAACCGGCGGACCGGGCGGGGTCAGGCAACGGAGCGGACTGACATCGCGGGGCCAGGCAAGGTCAGGGCGAACAGCCGGACCAGCTCGTGGAAACTGTACTGAGGGCGGTGTGGCGTGCTCACTTCGAGCAGCCGGGCCTCGACCAGGTCGTCCAGCAGTCGCTCGGTGGGGCCTTCGGCGGCGCCCAGGACCAGTGCGGCGGCCTCGGCCGGGAACCTTGGCGTGGGGATGGCCGTCAGCCGGGGCAGGGCCTGGCGGGCCTGCGGGCTGACGCCCATGAGGGAACTCAACAGCCGCTGTTCTACGTCGAGTTCGCCAAAACTCAGTTCCTCCAGGCGGGTTTGCGGGACGGAAAGGCGGCGGGCCAGCCTGCTGGTGGACCAGTGCGCGTGGACGGCCAGCCGCATCCCGGAGATCCGCAGTGCCAGTGGCAGGCCCGCACAGGCCTCGATGATCGTCCGAGTGGCCTCGGGGTTCTCGCGGATCCGTTCCGGGCCCGCGAGCGCGCCGAGGAAGTCCAGCGCCTCGGCGTCAGTGAGCAGCGGGACGGTCAGCACTGTTCCGCCGGACACCGCAGCAAGGTGGGTCCGGCTGGTGACGATGACGCCGATGCCGGGGTCGCTCGGCAGCAGGGGGGTGATCTGGTGGCCGCCGACGGCCCGGTCCAGTATCACCAGAAGCCGCTTACCGGCGGTGTGGGTGCGGTAGAGGCCGACGAGTTCGTCGAGGTCGGCGGAGTCAGGCGGCGCGACACCGAGCGCACGCAGGAAGAGGGAGAGCACCTCCCACGGGCTCCGCGGCGAACCGTCCGGGCGCCGCAGGTCAGCGTAGAGCTGGCCGTCCGGGAAGTCTTCGCGGCAGTCGTGCGCGGCCCGGACCGCCAGCGTGCTCTTGCCGATGCCGGGCATGCCGGTCAGCAGGACAGTTCCGGCCCGGCCGCGCTGTGCGGTGAACGTCAGGCGGATGCGCTGCAGTTCGTCGCCGCGCCCGGCGAAGTCGGCGGGCTGCGGAGGCAGCATGGCGGGTACCGGGCGGCTCTGCCGCGGGACGGTCACGCCGGCCGCTGCCGGCTGCGCGTCCGGGACCAGGGTGCGGCGCAGGATCGCCTGGTACGTGCCGGTGAGCACCGGCCCCGGATCTACGCCGAGTTCGTCCGCGAGCGTGAGCCGGCCGGTGTGGAAGACGCCGAGCGCGTCTGCCTGGCGGTCGCAACGGTACAGCGCGGCCATCAGCTGGGCCCGCAGCCGTTCGCGCAACGGGTGCTCGCCGGTCAGGCCGGTAAGTTCGGGAACCAGCTCGCGGTGTCGGCCCAGCGCCAGATCGGCCTCGATCCGGTGCTCCAAGGCGACGAGCCGGGCCTCCTCCAGGCTCGGCCGTTCCCTCTCGGCAAGATGCTCAGTGACGTTGGCCAGGGCAGGGCCCTGCCACAGGGCGAGCGCCGACCGCAGGTGCGTCGAAGCGTCGTAGTAGCGGTGCTGGTCCAGAGCCTCGCGGCCGAGCCGGGCGCCGCGCTGGAAGTCGTCCAGGTCCAGTCGCGCCGAGCCGATGCGGATCAGGTAACCCTGGGCCAAGCGGACCAGGTCGACCTCCGGGCCGAGGTGTTTGCGCAGCCGGGACGCGTACGTATAGATCTGCGCGCTTCTGGTCGTCGGCGGTCTGCACCCCCACAGAGCGGTACTCAGCTGACTGTCCGAGACCAGGGAGCCGTGGTTCAGCAGCAGCGCCGCGAGCACGGTGTGGATCTTCGTCCCGCCGAGCGGGACCGGTTCCGTGCCGGGGCGTGCCTCGACCGGACCAAGCAACTTCAATTCCATGATTCCTCCTGCCACGAGACCACGCCGCGAGGTCCTTGCGGCGCGTGCACGAAGCGGCGAAGGGGGTGAGCTCTCCCCCGTGGATCAGCTCTGACAGCGGATCAGCAGCGGTTGGGTGCGCCTGGATCCAGCGCTCGCAATTCTGCGCCAAGGCCACCGCCTGGACCTTCCCGAACTGGTGTCAACAGCCTGCCTGTGCAATGTCCTGCCATCCGGTACGAAGGCACCTGCGCAGGTCAGATCCATAGTCGAGGCGCGCCCGCACCACGATGTCCGGCACACACCCTCTGAGCCGCCCCTCCCCCTACCGTGTGACCCGCAGCAGCCGCAGATCCGTCGTGAGGTGGCCGGTGAGGTGGCACAGGAGGTCGGGCTCGTGGTTCTCGAGGTAGAAGTGGCCGCCGGGGAACGCGTGGAACTCGGCGCGGGCCGTGGTCAGTTGCGACCAGGCGGCGAGTCGTTCGGGGGTGCAGCCGCGGTCCTGGTCGCCGAAGTACACCACGATCGGACAGCTCGTCCGCTCCGGTGCGGCCGGCCGGTAGGTCTCGATCAGGCGGAGGTCGGCGCGCAGGGCGGGCAGCAGGAGTTCGCGCAGGGCGTGGTGGGAGACGAGGTGGGCAGAGGCGCTGCCGAGCCGCTCGATCTCCGCGTACAGCGTCGGGTCGTCGGCGAGGTGCAGCCGGGACGGCGGCACGGTGTGCGGGGCGCCCCGTCCGGAGACGAACAGCCTGACCGGGCGGACGCCGTGCCGCCGGCTCAGCCGCAGCGCGGTCTCGTACGCCACCGCGCTGCCCATGCTGTGGCCGAACAGGGCCAGCGGCCGGTCGAGACAGGGTTCGAGGGCCTCGGTGATCCGGTCGGCCAGCTCGGCCATGTCGGTGATCGGCGGCTCCGCGAGGCGGACCTGTCGGCCCGGGTAACAGACCGAGAGCAGTTCGACCCCGGCCGGCAGCCCGCGCTGCCAGTTCCGGTAGCTCGTCGGTGATCCACCGGCATGCGGGAAGCACACCAGGCGCAGCTCCGGTCCGGCCGCAGCCCCGGAAACCGCCTCGCCCGGAGCGCCGTAGGTGTGGAACCACCTGCTACTCATCGTCCCTCTCCCTACGGCTGTCGTCGCCCGGCCAGCCTGTCCGGCCGGTCTATACGACGGCCATATCCGGGCCCGATATCGAAGCCGTATAGGCGCCGGGTTCACGGTCGGCGTGGAGCGGCAGCGAGTCCGCCGCCACGAGTCCGTGAGGAGCACCAATGACGGCACCCCAACTGACCTGGGCGCCACAGGAGATCCGACCGTCCGACGTGGCCGCGCCGGCCACCGCGGAGGGCCTGGCCGCCTACCTGGGCGCACGGTCCGCCGCCCTCGACACACAGCTGGTCGAAGCCAGGGCGCTGGTCTTCCGGGGCTTCGGTGTCACCGAGGCGGGGCTGGACCCGGTCCTGGACCTGCTGCTGCCCGACCGGCTCTCCTACGTGCACGGCAACTCGCCGCGCACCAAGGTCGGCGCGAACGTCTACACCTCGACCGAGTACCCGGCCGAGTTCACCATCTCGATGCACAACGAGCTGTCGTACAGCGTCACTTGGCCCTCCCGGCTGCTGTTCTTCTGCGCCGAGGCGGCGGCCTCCGGCGGAGCCACCTCGGTGGTGGACGCCGAGTACTGGCTCCGGTCGCTGGACGACGAGGTGCGGGCCGCCTACGCGGACGGCGTCCGCTACACCCAGAACCTGCACAGCGGCTACGGCCTGGGCAAGAGCTGGCAGGACACCTTCGAGACCACCGACCGGGACCGGGTGGAGGAGTTCCTCACCGAGGCCGCCGCCGAGTGGCAGTGGCGGCGGGACGGCGGCCTGCGGATCAGCCAGGTCCGCCCAGCCACCACCCGCCATCCGGTGACCGGTGCAGAGGTCTGGTTCAACCAGTCCGACCAGTGGCATCCGGCCGCGCTGGGCGAGGAGGGCGCCGCGCTGGCCGGGCTGCTCCCGGCCGACGAGCTGCCGCAGTCGGTCAGCTTCGCCGACGGCAGCCCCATCCCGGACGCGTATGTGCTCCAGGTCCGCGACCGCGGCCTGGCCGGGGCCGTGGACGTCGACTGGCGGCGCGGCGATCTGCTGCTCGTCGACAACGTCCTGGTCGCGCACGGCCGCAGGCCGTTCACCGGCCGCCGCCGGGTGCTCGTCGCGATGGCCGGCTGAGCCCCACCACCCCGGAAAGAACCGGAAGAAGAGACCGGAAAGAGAAGGGACTTCTTTTCATGACCACGGCTACCGAGGCGGCCCCGGCATCGGCCGCCGGCGCCCTCACGATCCGCCTCACCGACCGCGAACGGCACGAACTCGGCCTGCTCGCCGAGAAGTTGTCCACCGCCGGGTCCGGTCTGGTGGACGACCTGGACTGGCTGGCCCGGGCCCGGGAGCTGTCCTGCCGGGCCCCGCTGCGGCTGCGCGAGACGATCCGCCGGTACCGGCACGACTGCGGCCCCGACGCCGTGCTGCTGATCCGGAACCTGCCGCTGGACGAGGAGGCGCTGCCCGAGACCCCGACGGTGCGCGGGTCGGTGGAGCGGCGGGCGACCGTCGCGGCGTGTCTGTCGGCCCTGCTGTCGCTCCAGCTGGGCGAGGTGATCGCGTTCCGGGAGGAGAAGAGCGGCGCGCTGGTGCAGAACGTGGTGCCGGTACGCGGCCTGGAGAGTTCGCAGAGCAACGCCGGGTCGGTCGACCTGGAGATGCACACCGAGAACGCGTTCCATCCCAACCGCCCTGATTTCGTCGGCCTGTTGTGCCTGCGCAACGACCACTCCGGCACCGCCGGCACGCTGGTCTCGTCGATCCGCCGGGCGCTGCCGCTGGTCCCGGACGGGGCGCGCCGGGTCCTGACCGAGGCCCGGTTCGTGACCGAGCCGCCGCCGTCGTTCCGGGCGGGCGACGCGACCGTGCCGCACGCGGTACTGGACGGAGACCCGGCCGACCCGAACATCCGGGTGGACTTCGCGGCCACGGTCGCGCTGGACGACGAGGGCAAGCAGGCGCTGGAGCAGCTCCGGGACGCCCTCGTCCCGGCGTCCCGGATGGTCGTGCTGCACTCCGGCGAACTGGCGTTCATCGACAACCGGCTGGCACTGCACGGCCGCAGCTCGTTCGTTCCGCGCTACGACGGCCGCGACCGCTGGCTGCACCGCGCCTTCGTCCACCTGGACAACCGCCGCAGCAGGGTGGACCGCCCGGACAACGGCGCCGTGCTGTCCTGACCGCCCGCACCACTGGCCACGCACCGCCTCCCACACCCCGGACCGGGCGGCGCACGGCGGTGACCGGCCGGCGCGCAGACCCGGGCGCGACCCGCCGCCGACCCGACACGAGCCTGCCGCCACCGACCCGCACAACCCTCGCCCACCACCCTCGCACGCCCCCAAACTCACCACCCCGCACGCCCCAAGCACCCCCGCACAGCCCGATATAGACGCTCTATAGCGTGCCGCCCGATCTTTGACCGGCTGTCGGGCCGCTCCGGGTCCTGTGTGCCCGCACGCCCACGCCCTTTTCGACCCGCTAGGAGCATCCGTTGACCAGCCCCCTGCTTCTGCCCCGTTCCGTCGCGCGGCAGGCGGTCCGGTCACCTGCCGCTGTGGCCGTGCTGGACCGGGACCGTGCGCTCAGCTACGAGCGGCTCGCCTCGGAAGTCGCCCTGCTAGCCGGCCGGTTGCGGTCCCTCGGGGTCGGTCCGAGCAGCGTGGTCGGTGTGCTGCTGCCCGCGGTGGCCGAGCTGCCGGTCGCGCTGCTCGCCGTATGGCAGGCGGGGGCCGCTCCGCTGCCGCTCGACCCGGGCGCGTCAGCCGAGGTGATCCGTGCGGCCGGGATCCGGGTCGTCGTCACCCAGGAAGACCTCGCCCGGCACTGCGCCCCGGCAGAGGCCCTCTGTCTCGACCGGGTCGGAGAACGCGCCGCCTCGGTCCTGCCCTACGCCGACCGCGGGGACGCTCCCGCCTTCGTCTGTCGGACCGCCGACGGGACGCTGCTGAGCGTCGACCACACGAGCGCCGCCCGTTCCGTGCTGCGGCAGGCCGAGCGGCACCGGATCGGTGCCGGGGACCGGGTGCGGTACGCGGGCGGGTCCGGGCGGCTGCCCTGGGAGGTGTTCGCGACGCTGTCCGCCGGGGCCACCCTGGTGCTGGGCGGCACCGCGGGCGTGACCGTGCTGCCGCTCGGCGGGCAGGACGACGAGCCGGCCGACTTCGACGCGGTGCGCCTGGTCGTCGCCACGGACCGGCTGCCGGACGAGGAACTGGTCCGCTGGGCCGAGCGGCACCCCGGCGCGGAGGTGTGGCGGTCGTACGGCCCGGAGATCTGCGGGGTGGAGATCGCCGCCGAGCGGTTCGACCCGGCCGGGCCGGACAGGGCCCTCGCCGTGGAGCACCCCGAGCTGTGGGTGCTCGACGAGTACGGCGACCCGGTGCCGCCCGGCGTCCCCGGCGAGCTGCACATCGGCGCGCTCGGGCCCGCCCACGCCTTCCCCGGCCGCCCCGAGCTGACGGCGGAGCGGCTGGTGCCGGACCCCGACGGTGCCGAGGGGAGCCGGCTGCTGCGCACCGGGCTGCTGGTCCGGCTGCGCCGCGACAGCCGCCTGGAGGATCTCGGCCCGGTGGGGCCGGCGACCGCCCCGGCGGTCACGTTCGAACGCCCGGCGTACGTCGCTCCGCGCACACCCGGGGAGCGGCTGGTCGCCGACACCTGGTCCGGGCTGCTCGGCCAGGAGGACATCGGCGCCGACGACAACTTCTTCCAGCTGGGCGGCCATTCGCTGCTGCTGACCCAGCTCGCCGAACGCCTCCAGGCCGCCACCGGCCGCCGGCTGCGGCTCACCGACGTGTACACCGCGCTGACCGTCGCCGCCCAGGCGCGGCTGCTCGACGCTGGGGCCGACCGGCTGCCCGTACCGCTGGCGGTTCCCCGGGACCGGCCGCTGCCGCTGTCATCCGGGCAGCGCCGGATGTGGCTGCTGAACACCGTCAGCCCCAGCCCCGAGTGGGTCGTCCCGCTCTTCCTCCGGCTGCCCCCGGAGGTCACCGACACCGCCGCCCGGCACGCGCTGGACCTCCTGGCGGAGCGCCACGAGTCCCTGCGTACCCGGTACGTCGGTGTGGACGGCGAGCCGATGCAGCTGGTCGGGGACGCCGAGCCGATCGCCTGGCGGGAGTTGGCAGGGGACGCGCCCGACCGCGAGGCGGTGTTCGGCGAGCAGTTCGAGAACACCTTCGACCTGGCCTCGGGCCGACTCTGGCGGGCCCTGCTGGTGCGGGAGCCCGACGGCGAGCGATGGCTGCTGGTCACCCTCCACCACATCGCCTGCGACGGCTGGTCGGCGACCGTGCTGGAGCAGGAGTTCGCAAGGCTGTGCGCCGGCGACACCGGGCTACCGCCGGTCGGCGTCCAGTACCCGGACTTCGCCGTCCGGCAGCGGGAGCAGTCCGCCGAGGGCCGCCGGCGCACCGAACTCGACTTCTGGCGCGCCGAGTTGGCGGATCTGGCGGCGCTGGAGCCGCCGGCCGACTTCGCCCGTCCGGCGGAGCGCGACCCCCGCGGCGACCTGGTGCCGTTCACCGTGCCGGCGCCGGTCGCCGACGCGGTCCGGACGCTCGGGCAGCAGCACGGCGCGACGCCGTTCATGGTCCTGCTGACCGCCTTCGCCACCCTGCTCGCCCGGCACTCGGGGCAGTGGGATGTCCCGGTCGGCGTACCGGTCGCGGGCCGCGACCGGCCCGAACTGGAGCGTACGGTCGGCTTCTTCCTCAACTCCCTGGTGCTGCGCTGCCGGCTGGACCCGGCACTCGACTTCACCGCCGCGCTGGACGCCGTACGGCAGACCGCGCTGGCCGGCTTCGCCCACCAGGACGTCCCCTTCGAACGGCTGGTCGAGGAGCTGCGTCCGGAGCGCGACCCCTCCCGTACCCCGCTCTACCAGGTGGCGTTCAACTTCACCGACGGGCCGGTCGGCGGCGGTATGCCCGACCTGGAGCACAGCGGTTATCTGTACCACCGGCGGGTCGCCAAGACCGACCTCACCCTGTACGTCCGTACTCAGGAGGACGGCAGCTGGACCGGTGTCCTGGAGTACGCCACCGCCCTGTTCGCCCGGCCGACGGTCGAGCGGCTGGGCGCCGGGCTGGTCCGGCTGATCGAGTCCGTCACGGCCGCGCCGGGGATCGCGCTGGCGGCGGCCGAGATCCTTCCGCCCGAAGCCCGTACGGAGGTGCTGACCCGCTGGAACGACACGTCCGCCGCCTGGGAGCGGGTTCCGGTCCTCGACCTGATCGAGCGGCGGGCCGCCGCCACCCCGGACGCGGTCGCCGTCCGCTGCGGCCAGGAGGAGCTGACGTACCGCGGGCTGGACGAGCGCGCCAACCGGATCGCGCACCACCTGCGGACGCTCGGCGCGGGCCCGGAGACGCGGGTCGGTGTGCTGCTGCACCGCGGCCCGGAGCTGCTGCCCGCGCTGCTGGGCGTGTGGAAGGCGGGCGCCGCGTACATCCCGATGGACCCGGCGGGCCCGGCCGAGCGGATTGGGCACATCCTCGCGGACAGCGGGGCCGCGCTGCTGGTCACCGAGTCGGCGCTGGTGCCCGACGGTCACCGGGGTCCGCGGGTGCTGCTGGACGCCGACCGTGCGGCCGTGGACGCCCGGCCCGCCGACCCGCCGACCCGCGCGACCCACCCGGACCACCTTGCGTACGTCATCTACACCTCCGGCTCCACCGGCCGTCCCAAGGGGGTGATGGTCACCCACGCGGGTCTGTCCAACCACCTCCAGTGGGCCGCCCGCGAGCTGGTGACCACCGACGGCGGGGCGCCGCTGTTCTCGTCGATCGCCTTCGACCTGCCGGCCACCAACCTGTTCGCCCCGCTGCTGGCCGGGCAGCCGGTCCGGCTGCTCCCCGCGGACCTGGACCTCGGCGCGCTCGGCCGGACCCTGGCGGCCGGCGGGCCGTACAGCTTCGTCAAGCTCGCCGCCGGGCATCTGGAGCTGCTCGCCCACCAGTTGACGGACGAGCAGATGTCCGGCCTGGCCCAGTGGATCGTGGTCGCCGGTGAGGCGCTCGGCCCCAAGGTGGCGGAGCGCTGGCGGCGGGCGGTCGGCAGCGGCCGGCTGATCAACGAGTACGGACCGACCGAGAACTCGATCGGCTCGACGGTCCACCCGGTCACCCGCCCGTACGACACCACCGTGCCGCTCGGCCTGCCCCTGCCGAACACCACGGCCCATGTCCTGGACGCCGAGGGCCGGCCGGTTCCCCTGGGTGTGACTGGCGAGCTCTGCGTCGCCGGTGACGGCCTGGCCCGCGGCTATCTGAACCGTCCGGACCTGACCGCCGAGAAGTTCGTCCCCCACTCGTACGGCCCGCCCGGCAGCCGGCTGTACCGGACCGGGGACCTGGCCAGGCGGCTGCCCGACGGCGCCATCGCCTTCCTCGGCCGCCTCGACAACCAGGTCAAGCTGCGCGGCTACCGCATCGAACTCGGCGAGATCGAGAGCCGGTTGCTGGCTCTCCCGGCGGTCCGGGCGGCGGCCGTGGTGCTCCGGGAGACACCGGCCGGACAGCAGGTGCTGGCCGCCTATCTGGTCCCGGCCGACGGGGCGGCGCTGGACCCGGCCCGGATCCGTGACCGGCTGGCCGCCGCCCTGCCCGAGTACATGGTTCCGGCCGGCTTCACGGTGCTGGACGCGCTGCCGCTGACCCCGAACGGCAAGCTCGACCAGCGTGCGCTGCCCGCCCCCGAGGCCTCCGCCGGCGCCCACCGGCCGCCCGCCGGCCCCGCCGAGGAGCGCATCGCGGAGATCTGGTGCGAGGTGCTGGGCCTGGAGCGGGTGAGCGCCGAGGACGGCTTCTTCGAGCTGGGCGGCCATTCGATCCTGGCGATCCGGATGGTCTCGATGGTGCAGGACGCCTTCGACGTCGACATCCCGATCCGGACCGTCTTCGAGTTCGCCACGGTCCGCCGGCTCGCCCGGGCCGTCGAGGACCTGATCCGCGCGGAGCTGGACCAGCTGTCCGAGGCCGAGCTGGAGGAGTACTCGGCATGAGGCCGTTCGCACTGACCACGGACGAGGACCGGCGGCGGCTGCCCGCCGAGGTGACGGACGCGTACCCGCTGTCGATGGTCCAGGCCGGGATGCTGGTGGAGATGCGGGCCGCCGACCACGGCCCGCTCTACCACGCCCTGCGGTTCTTCCCGGTCCGGGAGGAGCGGCCGTTCGACGCGGCGTCCTTCGACCGGGCGGTCTCGCTGCTCACCGAGCGCCACCCGGCCCTGCGCACCTCGATGGACCTGACCGGCTTCTCCCGCCCGCTGCACCTCGTCCACGCCACGGCCCGGGTGCCCGTGGCGGTGCACGACCTGCGGCGGTACGACGACAACGGCCGGGCCCGGGCCCTCACGGAGTTCACCGCCGAACGGCGGGCCACGCCGTTCGTCCCGGCCGAGCCTCCCCTGCTGCGGTTCGACGTCCATCTGGAGTCCGACCGTGCCTGGCGGCTCACCGTCACGTACTGCGGCGCGCTGTTCGCCGGCCCCGACGCCCTGTGCGACGAGTTGCTCGGCCTGTACGGCAGCCTGCGGGACGGCACCCGGCCGCCCGCGGCCCCACCGTCGGAGCCGGACCACGCCGACTGCGTCGCGGCCGAACTCGTCGCCCTGGCCGACCCGGAGACCCTCGCCCACTGGCGGCGGATCACCGCCGCGTACGTCCCGCTGGTGCTGCCGGAGGCCTGGGCGGACCCGGACGGCCCCGTCGAGCGGTACCGACTCCAGGTGCCGTTCGCGGACCTGTCGGACCGGCTGCGCGCGCTGGCCGACCTGGCGGGCACCTCGCTGCGGACCGTGCTGCTGGCCGCGCATCTGAAGGTGCTGGGCTCGCTCACCGCCGAGGACGCCTTCCACACCGGTGTGGCCTGCCACGACGCGCTCGACCTGCCGGGCGCGGAACGGGTGTTGGGGCTGCGGCTGAACACGCTGCCGTTCCCGCACGACGGCCTCCCGGCCGACTGGCTGCGGCTGGTCCGGCAGACCGCCGGCCGGGAACGCGAACTGCGCGCCCACCGCCGCTGTCCACTGCCCGCCATCCAACGGGCGGCCGGGGTGGACCGCCTGGTCACAGTCCTCTTCGACCCGCTCGACCCGCCCGGGCCGGCCGGCGAACCGATGCTCGCCGACACCGAGTTCGCGCTCCAGGTGACCGTCGTCGGCGACCGCCTCGACCTGGCCACCCGTACGGACGCGATCGGCCGCAACCACGCCGGGCTGCTCACCGCCATGTACCGGCAGGTGCTCGCGTCGATGGCCTCCGATCCGGAGGGCGACGCGACCGCCGCGCCCGTGCCGTGGCCGACGCCGGCCCAGGACGACGCCACCACCACCGGTGCGCCGCCCGCCCTCTGCGTCCACCAGGCCTTCGAGGAGCAAGCGGCGCGCACCCCCGACGCGGTAGCGATCGTCTTCGAGAACGAACAGCTCACCTACCGCGAACTGAACGAACACGCCAACCGCGTCGCCCACCACCTACGCGCCCTCGGGGCCCGCCCGGACTCACTGGTGGGCGTGTGTCTGGAACGGTCCACCGACCTGATCCCCGCTCTCCTCGGCGTCCTGAAGTCCGGCGCCGGCTATCTGCCTCTCGACCCCGGTAACCCGGCCGAACGCATCGGCTACATCCTCGAAGACGCCAACGCCCCCCTCCTGATCGCCGACGACACCACCGCCCCGGCCATCCCCGCCACGTACCGCGGCACCCTCGTACGACTGACGGGCACCGACGGACACCCCGGCGACAACCCGGACGTCGCGGTCTCCCGGGACGACCTGGTGTACGTCCTCTACACCTCCGGCTCCACCGGCCGCCCCAAGGGCGTGGCCGTGCCGCACGGTGCGCTGGCCACCCTCGTGGACGCCTTCGGCGGGCTGTCCGCCGGGCCGCGGGCGACCTGGCTGGCGTCCACGTCCGTGTCGTTCGACATCTCCAACCTGGAGATCCACCTGCCTCTGACCACCGGCGGCCGGCTCGTCCTCGCCTCGCGCGAGCAGGCCGGGCACCCCGACGCCCTGATCGCACTGGTCGCGGCGGAACGTGTCACCCACGTCCAGGCCACCCCCTCCGGCTGGCGGGTGCTGCTCGCCGCCGGTTTCCACCGGCCGGACGTGGTCGCGCTGGCCGGCGGCGAGGAGCTGCCCGCACGGCTGGCCGAGCGGCTCCGCTCCCGGGTCGGCCGGCTGGTCAACGTGTACGGGCCGACCGAGGCGACCGTCTGGGCGTCGTCCTGGGAGGTGCCGGCCGGCCCCCTGCGGGGCGTCCGGCTCGGTGCGCCGCTCGCCCACTACCGGCTGCACGTACTGGACCGGGTCGGCCGGCCCACCGCGCCCGGTGTCCCCGGCGAACTGCACATCGGCGGCCTCGGGCTGGCCCGCGGCTACCTGAACCGTCCGGACCTGACCGCCGAGAAGTTCGTCCCGGACCCGTACGGCCCGCCGGGCAGCCGCCTGTACAGGTCCGGCGACCTCGCCCGACACCTGCCGGGCGGCTCCCTCGAATTCCTCGGCCGGATCGACACCCAGGTCAAGCTGCGCGGCTACCGCATCGAACTCGGCGAGATCGAGTCCGCGCTCACCGGCCACCCGAGGATCCGCGAGGCCGTGGTCACGCTGCGGGAGAACGGTCTGCTCGCCGCCCATGTGGTAGGCAGCGGCCGGATCGACGCGGCCCGGCTGCGCCGCTACCTGGGCAGCACCCTGCCGCCGTACATGATCCCCAGCACCTTCGTGCCCGTCGACCGGATCCCGCTCACCATCAGCGGCAAGGCCGACCGCCGGGCCCTGCCCTGGCCGGAGGGGCCGGACGGGCCGGACGGGACCGCCAAGCCGCCCGAGGGGCCGCTGCGGGAACTGCTCGCGGCCTGCTGGAAGGACGTCCTCGGCACCGCACCGGCAGGTGTCGACGACGAGTTCCTCCAGGCCGGCGGCACCTCCGTGCTCGCCGTCCGCCTCGCGGACCGGCTGAACCGTGAACTCGGGTGCGGCATCGGCGTACGCACCGTCCTGGAGAACCCCACCGTCGGCCGACTGGCCGAGGCCGTCGAACGACTTCGCACCACCACCCTGACCAAGGAGCACACGGCATGAGCAGCGACGAGACCCTTGCCCACCAGCAGGACGCGGCCTCGGTGCGTGCCGAGCTGCTGCGCCGCCGACTGGCGGGTCGGGGCGGCCGCACCGCCCGCCGCTCCCTGATCGAGCGTGCGGACCGCGGGGCGCCGCTGCCGCTGTCCTTCGGCCAGCAGCAGATGTGGTTCCTCAACCGGATGGACCCGGACTCCGTCGAGTACGCCGTGCCGCTCGTGCTGCGGCTGCGCGGCCCGCTGGACACCGAGGCGCTGACCGCCGCCTGGGAGCGGATCGTGGAGCGCCACGAGATCCTGCGCACCCGGTACGCGCTCGGTGCCGACGGCGAGCCGGTCCAGCTGATCGACGCCCAGGGCACGGCCGGACTGCCTCCCCTCGCCGTGGCCGGCGAGACGGGGCTGCGGGCCGCCGTCGAGGCGGAGATCGCGAGGCCGTTCGACCTGGAGCGGGACCAGCCGGTCCGGGCCACGCTGATGAGGCTCGCGGAGCACGAGCACGTCCTCGTCGTGGTCTTCCACCACATCGCCTGCGACGCCTGGTCGGTACGCCTGTTCGCGGGCGAACTCAGCACGCTCTACGGCTCCTCGGTCACCGGCACACCGGCCGAGCCGGAGCCGCTCACCGTCCAGTACGCCGACTACGCCGCCTGGCAGCGCCGGCATCTGACCGGCAACACCCTGGAGCGGGAACTCGCCTACTGGCGTGAGCAGTTGGCCGGTAACGGCCCGCTGGAGCTGCCCACCGACCGGCCCCGGCCTGCGGTCCGCGACTGGGACGGCGACTCCGTGCCGTTCACCGTCCCGGCCGCACTGGCGGACCGGGTGCGCGAACTGAGCCTGGAGCACGGCACCACGCCGTTCGCCCTCCTGCTCACCGTCTACCAGCTGCTGCTGTCCCGCCACACCGGTACGTCCGACATCCCGGTCGGCGTCACGGTCTCCGGCCGCAACCGGCCCGAACTCCAGCAGGTCATCGGCTACGGCATCAACACCCTGGTCGTACGCGGCCGTTGGGCGGACGACCCGAGCTTCGCCGAGCTGCTCACGGCGACCGCCGCGACCGTCCTGGACGCCTTCGAGCACCAGTCGGTGCCGTTCGCCCGCCTGGTCGACGACCTCCAGCCGGAGCGCGATCCCTCCCGCACCCCGCTCTTCCAGGCCGACTTCGTGATGCACGAGGACCGGACGACCGCCTTCGACCTGCCCGGTCTGGAACTGGAGTCAGTCCTGGAGGACCGCATAGCCAAGTTCGACCTGACCCTGAACATGACGCACGCCCCTGAAGGCCGGCCGATGGAGGCCCGACTCGGCTACGCCACCTCGCTGTTCGACCGCACGACGATCGAGCGGATGACCGGCCACTTCCTCCGACTGCTCGAATCGGTCACGACCCGGCCGAAGGCCCCGCTGTCCGCGATGGACATGCTGACGCCGACCGAGACGACCCAGCTGCTGACGTCGTGGAACCCGGTCGCCCCCGAGGAGATCCAGACCTGCGTCCACCATGCCTTCGAGGCACAGGCGGCGCGCACGCCCGACGCGGTAGCGATCGTCTTCGAGAACGAACAGCTCACCTACCGCGAACTGAACGAACACGCCAACCGCATCGCCCACCACCTACGCGCCCTCGGGGCCCGCCCGGACTCGCTGGTGGGCGTGTGTCTGGAACGGTCCACCGACCTGATCCCCGCTCTCCTCGGCGTCCTGAAGTCCGGCGCCGGCTATCTGCCTCTCGACCCCGGCAACCCGGCCGACCGCCTCGGCTACATCCTGGACGATGCCGGGGCTCCGCTGCTGATCACGCACTCCGCTCTGGAGGATCGCCTGCCGAGCGATTACGACGGGACGCGCGTCCTCCTCGACAGTGACAGCCTCGCTCTTGCTAGTCAGCCGACCACCAACCCCGCCCCGGTCGGCACCCCCGAGAACCTGATCTACGTCATCTACACCTCCGGCTCCACCGGCCGCCCCAAGGGCGTCGCCCTCACCCACGCCAACGTCCTGCGCCTGATGCTGTCGGCCGGGCACGACCTGCGCTTCGGCGCGGACGACGTGTGGACGCTCTTCCACTCGTACGCCTTCGACGTGTCCGTCTGGGAGATGTGGGGCGCTCTGCTGCACGGCGGCCGGCTGATCCTCGCGCCGTTCGACACCCTGCGCTCACCGGACGAGTTCCTCGACCTGCTGGTCGCGCAGCGGGTGACCGTGCTGTGCCAGACGCCGACCGCGTTCCGCTCGCTCACCGCGCTCGCCGCGGCGGGCGACCCACGCATCGACCGACTCGGGCTGCGTGCCGTGGTGTTCGCCGGCGAGCGGCTGGACACCGGGGACCTGCTGCCGTGGACCGACCGGCTGGGCCTGTCGGCGCCGACGCTCGTCAACATGTACGGCATCACCGAGACCACCGTGCACAGCACCTACCACGAGCTGACCGAGGCCGACCTGTCCGATGTCGGGCGCAGCTTCGTCGGCCGTCCGCTGTCGGACCTGAGCGTGCACCTGCTGGACGCGGACGGGAACCTCGTACCCGTCGGCGTCCCCGGCGAGATCCACATCGGCGGCGCAGGCCTCGCCCGCGGCTACCTGAACCGCCCCGACCTCACCGCCGAACGCTTCGTCCCCGACCCCCACGGCCCCGCCGGAAGCCGCCTGTACAAGTCCGGCGACCTCGCCCGACGCCACCCCGACGGCTCACTCGAATTCCTCGGCCGCATCGACACCCAGATCAAGATCCGCGGCTACCGCATCGAACTCGGCGAAATCACCCACCATTTGAGGCAGATCGACGGTGTCACCGACGCCGCCGTCACCGCCCGCGACAACACGCTGACCGCCTACGTCGTCGGCAGCACCCCCGACCCGGCCGCACTGCGCACCCACCTGGCCGAGGCCCTCCCCGACTACATGATCCCCAGCGCATTCGTCGGCATCGACCGCATCCCCCTCACCCACAACGGCAAACTCGACACCCACGCCCTCCCCACCCCCGACCACGACGCGTACGCCACGGCCACGCACGTCGCTCCCAGGGACGCGGTCGAGCAGGTCATGGCGGCCACCTGGGCCGAGATCCTCGGCCGGGAGACCGAGCGAATCAGCGTCCACGACAGCTTCTTCGACCTGGGCGGCGACTCCATCCGCGCGGTCCGTCTGGCCGGTGCTCTGCGGGAACTCGGGTACGAGACAAGTGTCCGCGACATTTTCGAGCACCGGACCGTGGCCCAACTGGCCGCGCACGCCGGTCCGGCCTCGGGGCAGGCCGCGTTCACGCCGGTGGAGCGGTTCGCGCTGATCGGCGACGAAGACCGCGCCGCCCTACCCACAGACGTCGTCGACGCCTACCCCCTCTCCCAGACCCAGACCGGCATGCTCGTCGAAATGCTCACCGGCGACCGCGTCGGCACCTACCTCAACATCAACTCCTTCCGCGTCCCCGACCACCACACCTTCTCCACCGAGGCATTGGAAGAAGCCCTACGGATCGTGGCCGCCCGCCACGACATCCTGCGCACCTCCACGCACCTCGACAGCTACACCCAACCCCTCCAACTGGTCCACGGATCAGTCGACATACCGATGACGGTGGAGGACGTGCGCGAGCTGAGTACGGAGGAACTGCGCGCGGGCCAGGAGGAGTTCGTGGCCGCACAGCGGGCGGCGACCTTCACCCCGGCTGTCGCGCCGATGCTACGAGTGCATGTGCACGTCGAGTCGGACAACGCCTGGCGCCTGACGCTGGTCCAGAGCCACGCCATCACCGAGGGCTGGAGCGTCAACACCCTCGTCAAGGAACTGCTGGAGACGTACGGCGCGCTACGGGACGGCGAGGAGGCTCCGTCGTACGACGCCCCCGGCGTGCGCTACGCCGACTTCATCGCCGCCGAACTCGCTTCGCTGGAAAGCGAGTTGGACCGGGGGTTCTGGAAGGACATCACGGATCGGCATGCGCCGTTCGTGCTGCCGGAGGCTTGGGCCGGTCCTTCGGGGGCGGGAGTGGGTGCAGGTGCGAGTGCGGGTGCTTCGGTGCGAGTTTCCGCCGCGTACGCCGACCTGGAGCCGCGCCTCCGTGCCCTCGCCTCACACGCCGGGGCCTCGCTGAAGAGCGTGCTGCTGGCCGCGCATCTGAAGGTGATGAGTGCGCTCACCACCGAGGACGCCTTCCACACCGGCATCGTCACCCACGGCCGGCTGGAGGCACCGGGCGCCGAGAAGGTCCTCGGCATGCACCTCAACACCCTGCCCGTACCGTTCCGGACCAGCACCACCCCGGGCACCTGGACCGAACTGGTCAGGGAGACGTTCGCCCACGAGACCGACATCTGGGGTCATCGTCGTTATCCGCTGCCCGCAATCCAGCACGCGGCCGGGGCCGAGCGGCTGATCAGCGTCCTGTTCGACTACCTCGACTTCCACCACCTCGACAGCGACCAGATCGACACCAGCGGCACACTCGGCGGCGCCGTCAACGAGTTCGCGCTCAACACCATCGCGCAGGGCGGGTTCCTGCACCTCACGGCCACGACCAATGTCCTCACCCGCGAGTACGCCGAACGCCTGGCCGCCATGTACCGCACGGTGCTGGAAGCCATGGCCACCGACCCGCACGGCAGCGCCCTCGGCAGCCCCCTGCCCCTCGACGAACAGGCCCATCTCCTCACCATCGGCACGGCCCCCGACCAGGCCCTCCCCGCCCTGGCCATCGACCAGTTCGAGGCACAGGCCGCCACCACACCGGACGCGATCGCCGTCGCCTTCGGCGGGGTTGAGCTGACCTATCGGCAGCTCGACGAACGCGCCAACCAGATCGCCCACCACCTGTGTGCCCACAGCACCACAGGCGCACCCGTCGGCATCTACCTCGAACGCTCCACCGACCTCGTCGCCAGCCTCCTCGCCACCTGGAAAGCCGGATCCCCCTACCTCCCCCTCGACCCCAAACTCCCCGGCGAACGCCTCACCCACATCCTCACCGACACCAACACACCCATCGTCATCACCACCACCGCACAGGCCGAGCAACTGACCGACCTCTACGAGGGAAACGTCCTCGTCCTGGACACCCTCGGATCCCAGCCGACCGGTGCACCCGAACGCCAACTGCACCCGCTGGACCCGGCATACATCATCTACACCTCCGGCTCCACCGGCACCCCCAAAGGTGTCGTCGCCCACCACCAGGGCCTGGCCAACTACCTCGCCTTCACCAAAGACGCGTATGCCCAACAGCCGGGTGGCGCCCCCCTGTTCTCACCCATCACCTTCGACCTCGGCATCCCCAACATCTTCACCCCCCTCATCACCGGACAGCCCATCCGCCTCCTCCCCCACAACCTCGACACCACCAACCTCGGCACGGCCCTCGCCGAACACGCCCCCTACAGCTTCATCAAACTCACCCCCGCCCACCTCGAACTCCTCACCCACCAACTCACCCCCGAACAAGCCCGCACCCTCGCCGGCCAGATCATCGCCGCCGGCGACACCTTCACCACCGACCTCGCCGACCGCTGGTACCAACTCGCCGGACCGGACGGCACCACCCTCGCCACCGAATACGGCCCCACCGAAATCACCATCGGCAACTCCGGCCAACCCGTCCCACCCGGAAGCCAACCCCTCCCCACCATCCCGCTGGGCGACCCCATCCCCAACACCGCCATGCACGTCCTCGACACACACGGCAACCCCACCCCCTACGGCATCCCCGGCGAAGTCCACATCTCCGGCACCGGCCTCACCCACGGATACCTCAACCAACCCCACCTCACCGCCGAACGCTTCGTCCCCGACCCCCACGGCCCCGCCGGCACCCGCCTCTACAAAACCGGCGACCTCGCCCGACGACTGCCGGACGGCTCACTGGAGTTCCTCGGCCGCATCGACACCCAAGTCAAAATCAACGGCTACCGCATCGAACTCGGCGAAATCACCCACCAGCTGAGGCAAATCAACGGCATCGCGGACGCCGCCGTCATCGCCCGCGACAACACGCTGACCGCCTACCTCGTCGGCAGCTCACCGGACCTGGACGAGCTCAACTCCCGGCTCTCCGCAGCTCTGCCCGACTACATGATCCCCAGCGCGTTCGTCGGCATCGACCGCATCCCCCTCACCCACAACGGCAAACTCGACACCCGCGCCCTCCCCAACCCCGACCGCGACGCCATGGCCAGCGGCGAACGAGTCGCGCCGCGCACACCTGCCGAGCGGGAATTCGCCGCGGCCTGGGCCGACGTACTCCAACTCAACGCGGACCAAGTCAGCGTCGAAGACAGCTTCTTCGACCTCGGCGGCGACTCCATCCGCGCCGTCCGCCTCGCCGGCACCCTCCGCGAACACGGCTACGAGGTCGGCATCCGCGACATCTTCACCCACCGCACCATCGCCCAACTGGCCGCCCACACCCGCCCGGCCTCAGGACGGACCGCATTCACGCCCGTAGAACCGTTCACGCTGATCGGCGACAAGGACCGGGCCGCGCTGCCCGCAGACGCCACCGACGCCTACCCCCTCTCCCAGATCCAGACCGGCATGCTCGTCGAGATGCTCGCGAGTACGGGGACCGGGCGTCGCAGCTATCACAACATCAACTCGTTCCGGGTCCCGGACACCGAGCCGTTCTCGCTCGACGCCCTGCGGGACGCGATCCGGATCGTGGTCGACCGCCACGACATCCTGCGCACCTCGATCCACCTGACGGGCTTCTCCCAGCCGCTGCAGATCGTCCACGCGAGCGCCGAGATCCCGCTCGCCGTGCACGACCTGCGCGCGCTGGACACCGAGCAGCAGGCACAGGCCGGTCTCGCCTTCGCGGCGCGGCAGCGGGCCGACGTGTTCGATCCGGCCGTCGCGCCGCTGGTCCGTGCCACCGTGCACCTGGAGTCGGACGAGTCATGGCGGCTCACCTTCACCCAGAGCCACGCGATCACCGAGGGCTGGAGCTACCACTCCATGCTGATGGAGATCCTGGAGCTGTACCCGGCGATCCGGGACGGCGAGGAGCCGCCCGCCCACGAGCCCCTGGCCGTGCGGTACGCCGACTACATCGCGGCCGAGCTGAAGTCCCTGGACGACCCGGACGACCAGCGGTACTGGAAGAACGTCACCGACACCCACGTACCGTTCACCGTCCCCGAGACCTGGGCCGACCCGGAGAACCCGGCGGAGCGCTATCGCGTCCCGGTTCCGTTCGCCGGTCTTGAGGACGGGCTGCGTGCCCTGGCCTCGCGGGCGGGCGCCTCGTTCAAGACGGTGCTGCTCGCGGCGCACCTGAAGGTGATGAGCGCGCTCACCACCGAGCGGGCGTTCCACACCGGCCTGGTCACCCACGGCCGGCTGGAGGCACCGGGCGCCGAGAAGGTCCTCGGCATGCACCTCAACACCCTGCCCGTACCGCACAGCACGGGTACGGCACGCACCTGGCTGGAGCTGGTCGAGCAGACGTACGCCCGGGAGACCGAGGCGTGGACCCATCGGCGCTACCCGCTGCCCGCGATCCAGCGGGACTCGGGCCGTGGGCAACGGCTGGTGTCGGTGATGTTCGACTACATCGACTTCCACCACGTCGATGCCGACAAGGTGGATGTCCGGGCCACCCTGATCGACGGTGCCACCGAATTCGACCTGCACGTCTCCGGCTCGACCGACGCGGTCAACATCATCGGGTCGACCGACGTGGTCGGCCGGGCCGAGGCCCAGCGGCTGGCAGGCATGTTCCACCACGTCCTGGAGTCGATGGCCGCCGACCCGGAGGGCAGCGCCCTCGGCGGTGTGCTGTCGCCGGCCGAGACGACCCAGTTGCTGACGTCGTGGAACCCGGTCGCCCCCGAGGAGATCCAGGCCTGCGTCCACCAGGCCTTCGAGGAGCAGGCGGCCCGCACGCCCGACGCAGTAGCGATCGTCTTCGGCGACGAGCAGCTCACCTACCGCGAGTTGAACGAACGCGCCAACCGCATCGCTCACCTCCTGCGCGCCCTCGGCACCCAGCCGGACTCACTGGTCGGCGTGTGCTTGGAACGCTCCCTCGACCTCATCCCGGCCCTCCTCGGCGTCCTCAAATCCGGCGGCGCCTACCTCCCCCTAGACCCGGCCAACCCGGCCGACCGCCTCGGCTACATCCTGGAAGACGCCGGGGCGCCGCTGCTGATCACGCACTCCGCTCTGGGGGATCGCCTGCCGAGCGGTTACGACGGCACCCGCGTCCTCCTCGACAGCGACAGCGACGCCGCCGCCCTCGCCGCGCAGCCGACCATCAACCCGGCCCAGATCGCCGCCCCCCACAACCTCATCTACGTCATCTACACCTCCGGCTCCACCGGCCGCCCCAAGGGCGTCGCCCTCACCCACGCCAACGTCCTGCGCCTGTTCGGCTCCACCGACCGCTGGTTCGGCTTCGGCGCGGACGACGTGTGGACGCTCTTCCACTCGTACGCCTTCGACTTCTCGGTCTGGGAGATCTGGGGTCCGCTGCTGCACGGCGGCCGTCTGGTGGTCGTCCCGTACGAGGTCAGCCGTTCGCCGGAGGCGTTCCTGCGGCTGCTGGCCAAGCAGGGCGTCACCGTGCTGAACCAGACCCCGTCCGCCTTCTACCAGCTGATCGAGGCCAACCGGCAGAGCGAACTGCCCGCCGACGCGCTCGCGTTGCGGCACGTCGTGTTCGGGGGTGAGGCACTCGACCCGCTGCGGCTCGGGCCGTGGTACGAGCGTCACGCCCTGGACGCGCCGGTGCTGTCGAACATGTACGGCATCACCGAGACCACCGTGCACACCACCTACCACCCGCTCGACGCACAGGATCTCGCCCTGGGCTCCCGCAGCCGGATCGGCCGTCCGCTGTCGGACCTGAGCGTGCACCTGCTGGACGCGGACGGGAACCTCGTACCCGTCGGCGTCCCCGGCGAGATCCACATCGGCGGCGCAGGCCTCGCCCGCGGCTACCTGAACCGCCCCGACCTCACCGCCGAACGCTTCGTCCCCGACCCCCACGGCCCCGCCGGCACCCGCCTCTACAAGTCCGGCGACCTCGCCCGACGCCACCCCGACGGAACCCTCGAATTCCTCGGCCGCATCGACACCCAGATCAAGATCCGCGGCTACCGCATCGAACTCGGCGAGATCACCCACCAGTTGAGGCAGATCGACGGTGTCGCTGATGCCGCCGTCACCGCACACGACAACACGCTGACCGCCTACCTCGTCGGCAGCACCCCCGACCCGGCCGCACTGCGCGCCCACCTGGCCGAGGCCCTCCCCGACTACATGATCCCCAGCGCGTATGTCGGCATCGACCACATCCCCCTCACCCACAACGGCAAACTCGACACCCAAGCCCTCCCCAACCCCGACCACGACGCCATGGCCAGCGGCGAACGAGTCGCGCCGCGCACACCTGCCGAGCGGGAATTCGCCGCGGCCTGGGCCGACGTACTCCAACTCAACGCGGACCAAGTCAGCGTCGAAGACAGCTTCTTCGACCTCGGCGGCGACTCCATCCGCGCCGTCCGCCTCGCCGGCACCCTCCGCGAACACGGCCACCAGATCACCATCCGCGACATCTTCACCCACCGCACCATCGCCCAACTGGCCGCCCACACCCGCCCGGCCTCAGGACGGACCGCATTCACGCCGGTAGAGCGGTTCGCACTGATCGGCGAAGAAGACCGCGCCGCCCTACCCACAGACGTCGTCGACGCCTACCCCCTCTCCCAGACCCAGACCGGCATGCTCGTCGAAATGCTCACGGGCGACCGCGTCGGCACCTACCTCAACATCAACTCCTTCCGCGTACTCGACCACCACACCTTCTCCACCGAGGCATTGGAAGAAGCCCTACGGATCGTGGCCGCCCGCCACGACATCCTGCGCACCTCCATGCACCTCGACAGCTACACCCAACCCCTCCAACTCGTCCACGAGTCGGTCGACATACCGGCCGTGGTGCACGACATCCGGCACCTGGACGAGGGAGGCCGGCGCGAGGCCGAGTTTGCCTGGGCCCGCGAGGAGCGCGCGAGCGGGCTGGAGGTCGCGGTCGCGCCGATGCTGCGGGTGCATGTGCACCTGGAGTCGGACGACGCCTGGCGCCTGACGCTGGTCCAGAGCCACGCCATCACCGAGGGCTGGAGCGTCAACACCCTCACCGTGGAACTGCTGGAGACGTACGGCGCGATCCGCGACGGCGAGGAGCCGCCCGCGTACGACGCCCCCGGCGTGCGCTACGCCGACTTCATCGCCGCCGAGCTGAAGTCTCTGGACGACCCGGCAGACCAGGCGTACTGGCAGGACGTCACCGACAACCACGTCCCGTTGACCCTGCCCGAGGCCTGGGCCGATCCCTCGGCCACGGGTGAGCCCGAACCGGTACACGTCACCGCCGCGTACGCCGACCTGGAGCCGCGCCTCCGTGCCCTCGCCTCACACGCCGGGGCCTCGCTGAAGAGCGTGCTGCTGGCCGCGCATCTGAAGGTGCTGAGCGCGCTCACCACCGAGGACGCCTTCCACACCGGCCTCGTCACCCACGGCCGGCTGGAGGCACCGGGCGCCGAACGCGTCCTGGGCATGCACCTCAACACTCTGCCCCTCCCGCACACCACGGGCGCGGCACGCACCTGGCTGGAGCTGGTCCAGCACACCTACACCGCCGAAACCGCCGTCTGGGGCCACCGCCGTTATCCGCTGCCCGCAATCCAGCATGCGGCCGGGGCCGAGCGGCTGGTCAGCGTCCTGTTCGACTACCTCGACTTCCACCACCTCGACAGCGACCAGATCGACACCAGCGGCACACTCGGCGGCGCCGTCAACGAGTTCGCGCTCAACACCATCGCGCAGGGCGGGTTCCTGCATCTCACGGCGACGACCGACGTCCTCACCCGCGAGTACGCCGAGCGCCTGGCCGCCATGTACCGCACGGTGCTGGAAGCCATGGCTGCGGATCCGGAGGGGAGCGCTCTCGGCGGCGTGCTGTCCGGCGACGAGCAGGCACGGCTCCTCGCCATCGGGACCGCGCCGGAGCAGGCCGTTCCTGGCCTGGCCATCGACCAGTTCGAGGCACAGGCCGCCACCACACCGGACGCGATCGCCGTCACCCTCGGCCAGGTTGAGCTGACCTATCGGCAGCTCGACGAACGCGCCAACCAAATCGCCCACCACCTGTGTGCCCACAGCACCACAAACGCACCCGTCGGCATCTACCTCGAACGCTCCACCGACCTCGTCGCCAGCCTCCTCGCCACCTGGAAAGCCGGATCCCCCTACCTCCCCCTCGACCCCAAACTCCCCAACGAGCGCCTCACCCACATCCTCACCGACACCAACGCACCGCTCATCCTCACCACAACGGAGTTGGCGCCAACCCTCCCGGAGCTGTCCCACCCGGTCCAGATCATCAACATGGACACCCTCGGATCCCAGCCGACCGGTGCACCCGAACGCCAACTGCACCCGCTGGACCCGGCATACATCATCTACACCTCCGGCTCCACCGGCACCCCCAAAGGTGTCGTCGCCCACCACCAGGGCCTGGCCAACTACCTCGCCTTCACCAAAGACGCGTATGCCCAACAGCCGGGTGGCGCCCCCCTGTTCTCACCCATCACCTTCGACCTCGGCATCCCCAACATCTTCACCCCCCTCATCACCGGACAGCCCATCCGCCTCCTCCCCCACAACCTCGACACCACCAACCTCGGCACGGCCCTCGCCGAACACGCCCCCTACAGCTTCATCAAACTCACCCCCGCCCACCTCGAACTCCTCACCCACCAACTCACCCCCGAACAAGCCCGCACCCTCGCCGGCCAGATCATCGCCGCCGGCGACACCTTCACCACCGACCTCGCCGACCGCTGGTACCAACTCGCCGGACCGGACGGCACCACCCTCGCCACCGAATACGGCCCCACCGAAATCACCATCGGCAACTCCGGCCAACCCGTCCCACCCGGAAGCCAACCCCTCCCCACCATCCCGCTGGGCGACCCCATCCCCAACACCGCCATGCACGTCCTCGACACACACGGCAACCCCACCCCCTACGGCATCCCCGGCGAAGTCCACATCTCCGGCACCGGCCTCACCCACGGATACCTGAACCGCCCCGACCTCACCGCCGAACGCTTCGTCCCCGACCCCCACGGCCCCGCCGGCACCCGCCTCTACAAAACCGGCGACCTCGCCCGACGACTGCCGGACGGCTCACTGGAGTTCCTCGGCCGCATCGACACCCAAGTCAAAATCAACGGCTACCGCATCGAACTCGGCGAAATCACCCACCAGCTGAGGCAAATCAACGGCATCGCGGACGCCGCCGTCATCGCCCGCGACAACACGCTGACCGCCTACCTCGTCGGCAGCTCACCGGACCTGGACGAGCTCAACTCCCGGCTCTCCGCAGCTCTGCCCGACTACATGATCCCCAGCGCGTTCGTCGGCATCGACCGCATCCCCCTCACCCACAACGGCAAACTCGACACCCGCGCCCTCCCCAACCCCGACCGCGACGCCATGGCCAGCGGCGAACGAGTCGCGCCGCGCACACCTGCCGAGCGGGAATTCGCCGCGGCCTGGGCCGACGTACTCCAACTCAACGCGGACCAAGTCAGCGTCGAAGACAGCTTCTTCGACCTCGGCGGCGACTCCATCCGCGCCGTCCGCCTCGCCGGCACCCTCCGCGAACACGGCTACGAGGTCGGCATCCGCGACATCTTCACCCACCGCACCATCGCCCAACTGGCCGCCCACACCCGCCCGGCCTCAGGACGGACCGCATTCACGCCCGTAGAACCGTTCACGCTGATCGGCGACAAGGACCGGGCCGCGCTGCCCGCAGACGCCACCGACGCCTACCCCCTCTCCCAGATCCAGACCGGCATGCTCGTCGAGATGCTGGCCGACGAGGAGAAGCGCAACTACCTGGACGTCAGCTTCTACCGGATCCCGGACCCGAAGCCGTTCTCCGCGGACGCGCTCCGAGAGGCCGCCGCGGTCGTCGCGGCCCGCCACGACATCCTGCGCACATCCACCCATCTGACGGGCTTCTCCCAGCCGCTGCAGATCGTCCACGCGACCGTCGAGATCCCGATCCGGATCGAGGACGTACGGGACCTGGACGAGCGCGAGCAGTACGCATTCGGCCTGCGTGTCCTGGCCGAGGAACGGGCCGCCGGATTCGACATCGGGATCGCGCCGCTGCTGCGGATCGGCGCCTACCCGGAGTCCGACGACTCCTGGCGGCTGAACTTCACGCACTGCCACGCGGCCACCGAGGGGTGGAGCATGCACAGCCTCACCATGGAGCTGCTGGAGGCGTACGGCGCGATCCGGGACGGCGAGGAACCGCCCACGTACGACATCCCCGACGTCCGGTACGCCGACTACATCGCGGCCGAGCTGAAGTCCCTGGACGACCCGGACGACCAACGGTACTGGCAGGAGATCACCAGCACACACGCCCCGATAACCCTCCCCGAGGCATGGGGCAACCCCGGGCAGCCGCGTGAGCCGCACCGCGCCGAGGTGCCGTACGCGGACCTGGAGAAGCGGCTGCGGGCCCTGGCCGGGCTGGCCGGGGCGTCACTGAAGAGTGTCTTCCTCGCCGCGCACTTGAAGGTGATGAGCGCGCTCACCACCGAGGACGCCTTCCACACCGGCATCGTCACCCACGGCCGGCTGGAGGCACCGGGCGCCGAGAAGGTCCTCGGCATGCACCTCAACACCCTGCCCGTACCGTTCCGGACCAGCACCACCCCGGGCACCTGGACCGAACTGGTCAGGGAGACGTTCGCCCACGAGACCGACATCTGGGGTCATCGTCGTTATCCGCTGCCCGCCGTCCAGCGCACAGCCGGGGCCGAGCGGTTGATCAGCGTGGTGTTCGAGTACCTGGACTTCCACCAGATGGATGGCGACAAGGTCGACGTCCAGGCCGAGTTCCACGCGGCGCCGAACGAGTTCTCGCTGAACGTCTCGGCCATCGGCGGATCGGTCTACCTCGCCACCGGCACCGACGTCCTCACCCGCGAGTACGCCGAGCGCCTGGCCGCCATGTACCGCACCGTCCTGGAAGCCATGGCCACCGACCCGCACGGCAGCGCCCTCGGCAGCCCCCTGCCCCTCGGCGAACAGGCCCATCTCCTCACCATCGGCACGGCCCCCGACCAGGCCCTCCCCGCCCTGGCCATCGACCAGTTCGAGGCACAGGCCGCCACCACACCGGACGCGATCGCCGTCGCCTTCGGCGGGGTTGAGCTGACCTATCGGCAGCTCGACGAACGCGCCAACCAGATCGCCCACCACCTGTGTGCCCACAGCACCACAGGCGCACCCGTCGGCATCTACCTCGAACGCTCCACCGACCTCGTCGCCAGCCTCCTCGCCACCTGGAAAGCCGGATCCCCCTACCTCCCCCTCGACCCCAAACTCCCCAACGAGCGCCTCACCCACATCCTCACCGACACCAACGCACCGCTCATCCTCACCACAACGGAGTTGGCGCCAACCCTCCCGGAGCTGTCCCACCCGGTCCAGATCATCAACATGGACACCCTCGGATCCCAGCCGACCGGTGCGCCCGAACGCCAACTGCACCCGCTGGACCCGGCATACATCATCTACACCTCCGGCTCCACCGGCACCCCCAAAGGTGTCGTCGCCCACCACCAGGGCCTGGCCAACTACCTCGCCTTCACCAAAGACGCGTATGCCCAACAGCCGGGTGGCGCCCCCCTGTTCTCACCCATCACCTTCGACCTCGGCATCCCCAACATCTTCACCCCCCTCATCACCGGACAGCCCATCCGCCTCCTCCCCCACAACCTCGACACCACCAACCTCGGCACGGCCCTCGCCGAACACGCCCCCTACAGCTTCATCAAACTCACCCCCGCCCACCTCGAACTCCTCACCCACCAACTCACTTCCGAGCAGGCACACAACCTGGCGGGCCAGATCATCGCGGCGGGTGACACCTTCACCACCGACCTCGCCGACCGCTGGTACCAACTCGCCGGCCCGGACGGCACCACCCTCGCCACCGAATACGGCCCCACCGAAATCACCATCGGCAACTCCGGCCAACCCGTCCCACCCGGAAGCCAACCCCTCCCCACCATCCCGCTGGGCGACCCCATCCCCAACACCGCCATGCACGTCCTCGACACACACGGCAACCCCACCCCCTACGGCATCCCCGGCGAAGTCCACATCTCCGGCACCGGCCTCACCCACGGATACCTCAACCAACCCCACCTCACCGCAGACAAATACATCCCCGACCCCCACGGCCCAGCCGGCACCCGCCTCTACAAAACCGGCGACCTCGCCCGACGCCACCCCGACGGCTCACTCGAATTCCTCGGCCGCATCGACACCCAGATCAAGATCCGCGGCTACCGCATCGAACTCGGCGAAATCACCCACCAGCTGAGGCAAATCAACGGCATCGCGGACGCCGCCGTCACCGCACACGACAACACGCTGACCGCCTACCTCGTCGGCAGCACCCCCGACCCGGCCGCACTACGCGCCCACCTGGCCGACACCCTCCCCGACTACATGATCCCCAGCGCGTATGTCGGCATCGACCACATCCCCCTCACCCACAACGGCAAACTCGACACCCGCGCCCTCCCCCACCCCGACCGCGACGCCTACAGCGCCGCCGAACGCGTCGCCCCGGTCACCGACGGCGAGAAGCTCCTCACCGCCGTCTGGGCCGACATCCTCGACCTCGACTCCGACACCATCAGCACCACCGACACCTTCTTCGACCTCGGCGGCGACTCCATCCGCGCCGTCCGCCTCGCCGGCGCCCTGCGTGAGCACGGCCGGCAGATCACGATCCGTGACATCTTCGAGCACCGCACCATCGCCCAACTGGCCGCCCACACCGGTACCACCCCCCAGGGCATCCAGCCGTTCCGCACGACCGCGCCCTTCGCCCTGATCAGCGAGGAGGATCGCGCGGCCCTGGCCACCGAAGCGGTTGACGCCACTGACGCCTACCCCCTCTCCCAGATCCAGACCGGCATGCTCGTCGAGATGCTGGCCGACCCGGACCGGAACACGTACCACAGCGTCAACTCCTTCCGGCTGGTGGACGACCGGGAGCTGGACCGGGACGCACTGCGCCGAGCCGTGGACGTCGTGTCGGACCGGCACGAGACGCTGCGGACGTCGATCCGGCTGGCCGGCTTCTCCCAGCCGCTGCAGATCGTCCACGCGAGCGCCGAGATCCCGCTCGCCGTGCACGACCTGCGCGCGCTGGACACCGAGGAGATGTCCGCGGCGGGTCTCGTGTTCGCGGAGGCGGAGCGGCAGCGGCTGTTCGAGCTGGCCGAGGCTCCGCTGGTGCGGATCAACGTGCATCTCGAGCCGGGCGCCTGGCGGTTGACGTTCACGCACTGCAACGCGATCACTGAGGGCTGGAGCTACCACTCCCTCCTGATGGAGATCCTGGAGCTGTACCGGGCGATCCGGGACGGCGAGGAGCCACCCGCGTACGACGCCCCCGACGTGCGCTACGCCGACTACATCGCGGCCGAGCTGAAGTCCCTGGACGACCCGGACGACCAGCGGTACTGGAAGAACGTCACCGACACGCACGTCCCGATGGCCGTCCCGGAGAGCTGGGCCGACCGGGACCGTCCAGTGGAGCGCTACCGGCGCCGGGTGGAGTTCGGTGACCTGGAGGAGTCGCTGCGGGCGCTGGGCGCGCGGGCGGGAGCCTCGCTCAAGGCGGTGCTGATCGCCGCGCATCTGAAGGTGATGAGCGCGCTCACCACCGAGGAGGCGTTCCACGCCGGCCTGGTCTGCCACGGCCGGCTGGAGGAGCCGGGCGCGGACCGGGTGCTCGGCATGCACCTCAACACGCTGCCGTTCCCGCACAGCGGTACCCCGGCGACCTGGCTGGAGCTGGTAAAGCAGACGTATGCCCAGGAGATCGAGGTCTGGAGCCACCGGCGGCACCCGCTGCCCGCCATCCAGCGCGCGGCGGGGACCGCCGGGCGGCTGGTCTCGGTGATGCTGGAGTTCCACGACTTCCATCAGATGGACCGGAAGCTGGTCGACGCCACCGCCGAACGCAACTCGGTGGCCACCGACTTCGCCTTCCATGTGATCGCCACCAGGGACTCGTTCCACATCATCAGCGCCACCGACACGGTGAGCCACGAGCACGCCGAGCGGCTGTGCGGCATGTACCGCCAGGTCCTCGCCGACATGGCCGCCGACCCGCACGGGTCGGCCCGGGCCGGTGTGCTGCCGGCCGAGGAGGCGGCCCGGGTGCTGGCGGCCGGGCACGGCAGCCAGGTGCCCAGGCCGGTCGGGACGACGGTCCACCGGGCCTTCGCCGAGCGGGTGGCACGGCACCCGGAGGCTCTCGCGGTGGTCGCGGGGACCGAACGGCTCACCTACCGCGAGCTGGACGAACGGGCCAACCGGATCGCCCACCAGTTGCGCGCGCTCGGCGCCCGCCCGGACACCCTGGTCGGTCTGTGCCTGGACCGCGGCCCGGCGCTGTTGCCGGCCCTGCTCGGCATCCTCAAGTCTGGTGCCGCGTACGTCTCGCTGGACCCGGCCAACCCGATGGGGCGTCTGACGCAGATCCTCGACGACACCCGGGCGCCCGTGGTGGTGACCTCGTCCGCGTACGCCGACGAGCTGGCCACCTCGTACGACGGTGAACTGGTCGTACTGGACCGGGAGTCGGACCGCGCGGCGATCGCGGCGCAGCCAGCCGCGGAGCCCGCGGTGCCCACCTCGCCCGAAAACCTGGCGTACGTGCTGTACACCTCGGGTTCCACGGGTACGCCGAAGGGCGTCGGGCTGACCCATGCCAACGTGCTGCGGCTGTTCCGCACCGACGAGGCGGAGTTCGTCTTCCGGGACTCGGACGTGTGGGCGATGTTCCACTCGTACGCCTTCGACACCTCGGTGTGGGAGATGTGGGGCGCGCTGCTGCACGGCGGTCGGCTGGTGGTCGTACCGCCGGAGACCGCTCGCTCGCCCGAGGACCTGCTGGACCTGCTGGTGGACGAACGGATCAGCGTGCTCTGCCAGACGCCCACCGCGTTCCGCGGGCTGGCCGCGCTGGCCGGGGACGACCGGGTGGGGCGGCTGGCGCTGCGGGCCGTGGTGTTCGCCGGGGAGCGGCTCGACATGTCCGAACTGCTGCCCTGGGCTGAGCGGTTGGGGCTGGAGCAGCCGGCCCTGGTGAACATGTACGGGATCACCGAGACGAGTGTGTACTCGGTGCGGCACCGGCTGGGCGCGCCGGACCTGGGCCGGCCGACTCTGAGCGTCATCGGCACCCCGCTGGGCGACCAGCGCGTCCATGTCCTCGACCGGTACGGCAACCCGGCCCCGGTCGGTGTGCCCGGCGAGATCCATGTCGGCGGGCCCGCCGTGGCCCGCGGCTACCGGGGCCGGGCGGATCTGACCGCCGAGCGCTTCGTGCCGGACCCGTTCGGTCCGGCGGGCGGGCGGCTGTACCGCTCCGGTGACCTGGCCCGGCTGCTGCCGGACGGCTCGCTGGAGTTCCTCGGCCGGATCGACACCCAGGTGAAGATCCGCGGCTACCGCATCGAACTGGGCGAGATCCAGGCGGGGTTGAGGCGGCAGCCGGGCGTCCGGGACGCGGTGGTGCTGGCCCGGGAGGACGTGCCGGGCGACAAGGTCCTGGTCGCCTATGTGGTGGCCGAGGATGGGGCGGCGCCGGATCCCGCGGGACTGCGCGCCGCGCTCGCGGCCGGGCTTCCGGCGTACATGGTGCCCACCGCCTTCGTGCCGGTCGACCGAGTGCCGCTGACCCCGAACGGCAAGCTGGACCACCGCGCGCTCCCGGCGCCGGACCGCACCTCCCTGGCGGGCACCCGCCGGGTGGCGCCGCGCACCGACATTGAGCGCCGGCTGGCCCGGGTGTGGGCCGAGGTCCTGCGGCTGGACGTGGACGCGGTCGGCGCCGACGACAACTTCTTCGGCCTGGGCGGCGACTCGATCCGGGCGGTACGGCTGCTGCCGGCCGCCCGCCGGGAGGGCCTCGACCTGTCGATCTGGATGCTGTACCGGACGAAGACACTGGCCGAACTGGCCGCGGTGGCCGGGGCGGACACCCCGGACAGCGCCGAACTGCCGCTCACCCCGGCGCAGCGCCGGACCGCCGAGGACACACCGGCCGCCCAGTCGGTGCGGCTGCCGCTGAGCCGGCGGCCGGACCCCGGCCTGCTGGAGCGGGCGCTGCGCGCGGTGGTCGCCCGGCACCAGGCGCTGCGACTGCGCCTGCCGGTGGACGGCGGTACGACGGCGGCCGTGGCCGCGGTCGAGTCCGCCGAGCCGCTGCGGGTCGTGGAACTGGGCGAGGTCCCGGCCGACGGCCGGGCCGCGGCGGTCGCGGCGGCCGTCGCCGAGGACGCCTCGGCGGTCGATCCGGTGTGCGGGCCGGTGCTGCGGGCCTCGCTGTGCCACTTCGGTGCGGCGACGATGCTCAACACCGAGCTGCTGCCGGAGCTGTGGATCACCGTGCACGAGCTGGCCGTCGACGAGGCGTCCTGGACCGTCCTGGTGGACGACCTGAATCTGGCGTACCGGCAGCTGAGCGCCGGGGAGCCGGTCGAGCTGCCGCCGGTCGGGCTGGAACTGGCCGTACTGGCCTCGGAGTTGGCCGAGGTGGCGGCCTCGGACGCGCCTGCCGCGCAGGCCCAGGCCTGGCTCGGCATGCAGCCCGGCCGACCGCTGCCGGTGGACCGCGCGGACGGCGAGAACACCTTCGGCACCGCCCGGACGGCTACCGTGACGTTGTCCGCCGGGCTCACCGAGGTGCTGCTGGCCGCGGCGGACCCGGAGGCGCTGCTGCTCACCGCGCTGGGCCGGACCCTGTCCGGCTGGAGCGGCGGTGACCGGGTCGGCCTGGACCTGGCGGCGGACCCGCGTACGTCGGTGGACGGCTCCCGCACGGTGGGTCTGCTGACCGACCGTCATCCGCTGACCCTGTGGCTGCCCGCGAACCGGCAGGCTCCGGCCCAGCTCCGCTCGGTGGCCCGCCAGCTGGATGCGCTGCCCGAGCCCCGCTACGGCTACGGCCTGCTGCGCCACGGCGCGGACGAGGAACTCGCGGAGGATCTGGCGCTCCTGCCGCGACCCGAGGTCGGCTTCACCTTCTCCCTGGACTCCCCGGCTTTCCCGGTCTCCCTGGACTCCCCGGTCGAGGTGGCACCGCACACCCGGCCGGCGCCGCTGGCCCTCGCCCCGCAGTTCGTCGAGCCGGTCCGGCCGGCCCGGGCGCGGCGGCCCAGGCTGCTCGACGTGGACGCCCGGGTGCACGACGGGCAGCTGTACCTGCGCTGGACGTACAGCACCGCAGTGCACGACGCCAGCACGGTGTGCGGGCTCGCCGACCGGCAGCTCGCGGAGCTCTCCGCGCTGCTGGAGTCGCCGGAAACCCCGCGCGGCACGGCCCGTACAGCACGCGCCCGCTCGGCCGCGCCGCACAAGCTGGCCGAGGAGATGTCCCGGCACGAGATCCCCGGCGCCGCACTGGCCCTGATCCGCGACGGGGAGCTCACCGAGGTCCACACCTACGGCACCCTCACCGCGGGCGGCGGCGAACCGGTCACCGAGGACACCCTGTTCGCGGCCGGGTCGATCAGCAAGCACGTGACCACGGTCGGCGTGCTCAAACTGGTCGAGCGGGGAGTGCTGAACCTCGACACGGACGTGGCAGGCTACCTGACCTCCTGGCGGCTCCCCGGCGATCCCGCGCCCCGGGTGACCCTGCGGCACCTGCTCTCGCACACCGCGGGGTTCGCCGTACAACCACCGTTCAAGCGGTACCGGCCGGACGAACCGGTCCCGTCCGTGACCGACATCCTGCACGGACGTCCGCCGGCGTCCCCGGCGGCCTTCGCCCACGCGCCGGGCGAGGTGTTCGCGATGACCGCGCTGAACTTCTCGGTCCTCCAGCAGGTGATGTGCGATGTCACCGGGGAGGAGTTCCCGGTGCTGATGCGGCGACTGGTCCTCGCGCCGCTGGGCATGACAGGCAGCGACTACGACCCCGCCTTCGTGCGCGGGTCGGGCCGCCCGTTCGCCCGGGGGCACGAGACCGGGGCCGTGCCCGTGCCGGGCGGACACCAGGTGATGCCGGAGCTCGCGGCCGGTTCGCTGTGGAGCACGGCGCCCGACCTGGCCCGGCTGACCGTCGCCGTACGGCGCTCGTATCTGGGTTTGCCGAACGCCTTCCTGCCACAGCCGCTGGTCCGGGACATGCTCACCCCGCAGCCGGACCGGCCGTACGGCTGGAGCGTCATCATCGACGACACCCGAGCCGACATGGAGATCGGGCACGGCGGTCAGGCGACCGGCTTCCAGGCCATGTTCGGGCTGAGGATGCACGCGGGAACGGGTGCGGTGCTGCTCACCAACGCCACCACCGGGCGCGAGCTGGTCAGCCGGGTCCTGGCCGAGCTGTGGCCGGACCAGACCCGGTTCTCCGTCCTGTGGCGGCAGGCCACCGACGCGGCCCGCACCCGGGAGCGACGGGCAGGCGCAGCCGGGGCGGACACGAGCACCGGTGAGGCCCACGGTGAGTGAGCCCCGTACGGACCGGGCGGCCGTCCTTGACGACGGGCGCCGACCCGGCACTCCCGTCGTGCCGCTGCGCCGGAACATCGCGTTCATCCAGCTGTGGGTGGGCGCGGGGATCTCCCGGTTCGCGGCGACCGTCGGCATGACGGCCTATCCGCTGCTGGCTCTCTGGCACACCGACTCGGCCACCCTGACCGGCCTGGTCACCTTTGCCGGGGCACTGCCGAACATCCTGATCCAGCTGCCGGCGGGGGCCCTGGTCGACCGCTGGGACCGGCGGAAGCTGATGCTGTGGTGCGACATCGCGGGCGCGCTGTCCATCGCGGGGGTGGCGGTGGCCGTCTTCCTCGGCCACGTCTGGATCCCGCAGCTGATGGCCGCCGCGTTCGTCGAGGTCACCCGGGGAATCTTCTACGACCTGGCGGAACGAGCCACGGTCCGTTCCGTGGTCCCGTCCGAACAGTTGTCCACCGCCCTCGCGCACAACGAGGCGCGCGGTGCGGCGATCGGGCTGGTCGGTCAACCCGGCAGCGGCCTGCTGTTCATGCTCGCGCGGTGGCTGCCGTTCGCGTTCACGGCGATCGCGGACCTCGTGGCGGTCGTTTTCCTGCTGTTCCTGCGCGGCAGGTTCCGGCCGGAGCGGTCCGGCCCGCCGCAGCGGATCCACACGGAGATCAAGGAAGGCATCCGCTGGCTGTGGCGGCACCGGATCGCCCGCCTGCTGGTGGGGACGTTCGCCAGCAGCAACCTGATCTTCCAGATGCTGATGCTGACCGTGCTGGTGATCGTCCGCCGGCACGGTGACTCGGCGGCGATGGTCGGCGTGGTCACCGCGGTCGGCGGTGTCGGTGGGCTGGCCGGGGCGCTGCTGGCGCCCCGTTGGGCCGAGCGATACAGCCTGCGGACCACGTTCGCGACCGGCCTGACGGCCTGGACACTGCTCCTGCCGTCTGTGGTGGTGGTCCGTCAGCCGCTGGTGCTGGCGGCCGTGCTGGCCGTGATCGGCCTGGTATCGGGAGTGTTCAACGTGACGGCCTGGACGTACCAGGTCCGGCACACTCCCGACGAACTACAGGGCCGGGTGAACGGTACCGGCCGCTTCCTCGCCTCTGGCGCCAACTCTCTCGGCGCCCTGCTCGCCGGTTGGCTGCTGGATTCCGTGGGCATCGCCTGGACCGGTCTGGTGATCAGCGCGCTGATGCTGGCGCTCACCACCACGGTGGTCACCCGCTCGGGATGGGCCGCGGCCGAGACCCGACCACAGCCGTGACCGACGCCTTTGCACAACTGACGCTGTTCACAAAGGAATTGGGGCCGTGAAACCAGGTCGTCCGATAACTGTCAGCCCCCTCGACTCCGCGCCCGATCCCGGCGCCGCCCTGACCGCCCTGCACCACCGGACCAGCGAGAAGTGGCGCCGCCATGAACCCGGTGTCCAGCCGGCCCACATCGCGGAGATGGACTTCCCGGTGGCCGAGGAGATCCGTCGGGCGATCGGTCGGCTGGCTGCCGAGGGGGATATGGGCTACGCGTTCTCGTACACCGACGACAGCCCGGCGCAGGCGGCGCTGGCCGGCTGGCTGCTGCGTCGGCACAGCTGGTGGGTGCCGCGCTCGCGGATCCTGTTCTACGCCGATGTGATGCGGGTGATGGAGGCCGGCCTCGAGGCGTTCTCGGCGCCCGGTGACGCGGTGGTCGTCGACATCCCGGCATACCCGGCGTTCTTCGAGGCGGTCGCCGAGCGTGAGCGCGAGTTGGTGCCCAACCCCATGCTGCTTCGTAACGGCCGCTGGCAGCTGGACCTGGCGGGGCTGGAGCGTGCGTTCCGCGACGGCGCCCGAGTCTATCTGCTGTGCAACCCGCACAACCCCACCGGTACGGTCTGTACGCCCGCCGAGCTGACCACCGTCGCCGAGCTCGCCCGGGCCCACGAAGTCACCGTGCTCTGCGACGAGGTGCACGCCCCGCTGGTGTTCCCGGGCCGGGCGCACGTGCCGTTCGCCTCGCTGCCCGCCGCACAGAAGGTCCGCAGCTTGACCGGCCTGTCTGCCAGCAAGGGCTGGAACGTCGCCGGTCTCAAGTGCGCCTTCGGCATCCCGGCCGGGCCGGGGACGGCGGAGGCGTTGCTGAACCAGCCGCCCCGAATGCGGGACGGGGTGGGCGTCTTCGGCGCGGCGGCCAGTGAAGCGGCGTTCAGCGCCGGCGAACGCTGGCTGGACGAGACCCTGCGCTATCTGGACGGCAACCGCCGGCTGCTGGCCGAACTGCTGTCGGCTGGTGGCCTCGGTGAGATCGGCTATCGGCTGCCCGAGGCGACGTACTTGGCATGGTTGGACTGCCGCAGCACGGCCGACCGGCTGGGCGAGGACGATCTGGCGCGGCGCGTGCTGCGCACCGCCGGACTGGCCGTCAGCGACGGCCGGGCCTACGGCAGTCCCGGCTTTCTTCGGCTCAATCTCGCCACCCCCCGGCTGCTGGTCGAGGAGATGGTCCGGCGGCTGGCCCGCGGGCTGGAGGCACCGCAGCCGTCGGCCGGTCCCGTCACCGACCTGCTGATCGATATAGGGACGGTATAGCGGGCCGTCGCACGGTGGTCCCGTTCCCCTGCCCGGCCGCTCCGGTCCCGGCCCTCAGCCCACGTTCCTTCCCGAGGAGAACAGATGTCCGTCACCGCACCGAACGAGCCCATCTACGTCGTGGTGGTCAACCACGAGGAGCAGTACTCGATCTGGTGGGCCGACCGCGACCTTCCGGACGGCTGGCGCGAGGAGGGCACCCGCGACACCCGCGAGGCGTGCCTGGCGCACATCCGCGAGGCGTGGACCGACATGCGACCGCTGAGCCTGCGCACCTGGATGGAGCAGAACGCCGCCGTCTGAGATCCGCCGCCCCCCGACTCGCAGGGCCGCTCCTCCTGGCGGCCCTGTGGCATTCCCACCGCCCCACGCCCGCCCAGTTCCCGAGGAAGGGAGACAAGGCCGTGACCACCGAAGCCACCGGGACCGCACCGCCGACACCCGATCGCCAAGGCCCACCGGACTCTGCGGACACCGTCCCGCCCGCTCCGGGCCGCCGTGCCGAACGGATCGGCGGCGTCCTGCTGCTGCTCAGCATGGTCTCCCAGGGCTTCGGCGTGGTCTGGGACGTGCAGTGGCACAACAACGTCGGTCCCGACACGTTCCTGACCCTGCCACACCTGCTCATCTACGCCGGTCCGTCGCTCGCCGGACTGACCAGCGCGGTGGTAGTACTGCTGCGCACAGGGGCCGAACGCCGCGGCGGTAACCCGCGGGCCAGCACCTCGGTACAGGTGTTCGGCACCTTCCAGGCCCCGGTCGGGTTCCTGATCGCCGGGGTCGGCGGCGCCATCGACCTCTTCTACGGCATGGCCGACCTGTGGTGGCACACCGAGTACGGCTTCGACGTGACCCTCAACTCGCCGCCGCACGTCGGTCTGGCCCTCGGCGGCGTGGCGATCTGCGTCGGCACCATCGTCGCGTTCGCCGCCCAGTACCGTGACCTGCCCGGCCGCTGTGGCCTGGTGGTGAGCTCGGCGCTCAGCATGATCACCGTAGTGTTCGCGCTGTTCTGGGCCCAGCCGTTCGAGGTCTCGGTAACCTTCGTAGCGCTGCTCGTGCTGACCCTCGTCGGTTGTGTCGTCCGGCGGCCTGGATGGGTCAGCTCGACCGGCCTGGTCTTCCTTGCCATCGTCGGCATCCAGTGGCTGTTCGTGCCCTTTGCCACTCGTTGGTACGCCGACAGCCTCGGCCTGCCGTTCCGTGACGGGGTGTCCACGGTGCCGCAGATGCCGTCCCTCGACCCGCTCGTCCTGCCGGTTGTCGCCATCCTGCTCGACCTGTTCCTGCTGCGCTACCGCCTGGTGGGCGCCTCCCCAGGGCGGGCCCTGCCACTCGCGACCGGGGGGCTCGGTGTCCTCATGGCCGCCGTCTACGGGCCGCAGATCCACGACCCGCTCACCCCGACGGTCCTGATCCTGGCCGGGCTGCTGGGTGCCGGCGCGGGCTGGCTCGGCCACCGCTTCTCGTTCCCGTTGCGCAGGCTGGCCGGCGTCCCGGACTCCCCGACTCTCGTGGAGGATTGAGATGCGTACCGCTCTCCTGCGCGCACTCTCCGCCGTCGCCCTGGCCGTCGTGGCGGCAATGGGTGCCGCACCGGTCGCGCAGGCCGCCGTCACCCCGGCGCCCGTGGTGCATTCGGAATTCGTCACCGCGGGCCCGTACCGGCTGCAGGTCTCGTTCTCCGAGTGGCCGATCGCCGCCGACCGTGCCATGGACATCACCTTCCAGCCCGACGACGGCATCCGCGGCCACTCCGCAAAGCTGATCATGACGGCCCCGGACGGCGCGGAGTTCTGGCACCGCCGCCCTGAGGACCGCATGCTGAAGCCCTACGTCCGCGGGCACGACCGCTGGGGCCTGGACACCTACGTACTCCCCGAACAGGGCACCTGGCGCTTCCACTTCACCGTCGATGGCCCGCGCGGCAAGGGCGACGGTGTCCTGTCCCTGGCCGTCGGTCCGCGCCCCGGCCCACCCCTGTCGCTGAGCTGGACGATCGCCCTGCTGCCGCTGATGGTGACGATCCCGCTGTGCGTGGTCTTGTGGATCCGCGGCCGCCGTAACCGGCACACGTACCAGTGGGCCTGGGAGTGACATCCGGATCACCGCTCCGGCCGAGGGAAGGCCCGGATCGCCAGCGCCGCGCACGCCCCCGCGAGGGGAAGCTCGGCGCAGACGGCCATCAGGACGGCGGACGTCAGGTCCGCGCCCGGAGCCGCCGTCATGATGTCGAACCAGGCGTCGACCAGCAGCAGGGTCGCGGCGGCCACCGCGGTGAGACAGGCCCGGGGGTCACCACAGCGCAACAGCAGGCCCGTGCCGAGCAGCCCGGCCGCCTCCAGACCGTCCAGGCCGGTCCAGGCCCAGGCCCAGTGCGCGGACTCGGCGGTGCCGGGCAGGCAAGTGTGCAGGACGACCAGCCAGGGCAGCATGGCCAAGCCGAGTCCGATGAGGACCGTGGCCGCCCGGCCACGGGGGATCGCCCGGGCGGCCACGGTGTCGGGAAGGCGTCGCGGGGCGACGGGGGCCGGTCCGGCCGCCGCCCGGCCGGAGCCGTACATGCTCTGCCGAGTCGCGACCGACGGTACGCGCGCCATGGCACCTTCCCCTTCCCCGGCCCGTCTCTCGGGCACGGGAAAAGCATGTCGGCTGCGCAGGCCTCGGACAGTAGTGAGCGATGCCGACTTGAGGGTGGTACCAGGTACACCCCCCGGTTCTACCCGACGGGGATGCGAGGCACGGCCGGCGGGACTGTGCCGTCGTATCCCGCCGTCCGCCCGGAGTACGGGCAGTGCGGATTCAGGATCTAGACTCCTCGTCATGTTCCCCTCGCTGGCCGCCTCGTTGCGCGCGCCGTGGGCGGCCGGCGCTCTTCCCTGGTCGGCCAAGGCCTGGCGGAACACCGTGTTCGTCGTAGCCGGCATCCCGGTGCACACGGCGGGTCTGGTCGTCACCGTGGCACCGCTGGAGCTGGGCCTGGCGGCAACTCCGCTCTCGGTGAGCCTGACTGTGATGCTGCTGATGACCCTGGTGTTCGGGGCGGCCTGCGCAGTCCTGCTGACAGTCGTCACCCCCTTGCTGACGCGGCTTCAGCGCAGCCGACTGCGCGCGCTGTCGGCGGTGGACATCGCGGGGGTGGAGCTGCGGTCGGGGACGGGCTGGCGGGCGCGGGCCGGGATGATCCGGTCGGAGTCGCTGTGGCGTCAGGTGGCGTACCACGTGCTGGCGGGCCCGGCAGCCTCCCTCGGGGCACTGGCGGCGTTAGCTGCCTGGGCCCTGGGATGTGCGCTGACCGTACTGCCCCTCTTCGCCTGGGCCCTGCCCGCTTCGAGCCCGCTGAACCCCGGCGCGCACCCGACGGCACTGGCCACGACCTGGCTGCTCGGACCGGTCCTGCTGTTCATGGCACCGCCGCTGACCCGGCTGGTCGCCCGGACCGACATCGCTGCTGCCCAGGCGCTGCTGGGCCCCAGCCGAGCAGGGGAGCTTCAGCGCCGGGTGGACCGTCTGGCGGTGAGCCGGGCCGCCCTGCTGGACGCGGCCGACGCGGAGCGTCGCCGGATCGAGCGGGACCTGCACGACGGGGTGCAGCAGCGCCTGGTCTCCTTGGCGATGAGGCTCGGCCTGGCGCGGGCCACACTGCCCGGACTGTCCTCTGAGGCAAAGGAGTTGCTGGCCAATGTGCACACGGAGGCGAAGGACGCCCTGACCGAACTGCGCGACCTAGTCCGCGGCCTGCACCCGGCGGTGCTGGACGAGGAGGGTCTGGACGCGGCGCTGTCCGGAATCGCGGCCCGGGCTCCCTTCCCGGTCCGACTGCGAGTGTCCGCCGAGGGCCGCGCCGCGCCCGCGATCGAGGCCGTGGCGTACTTCGTGGTCTCAGAGTCCCTGGCCAACATTGCCAAGCATGCCCGGGCCACCCAGGCCGAGATCCGACTCGAACGGGACGCCGACCGGCTACGGGTAACCGTGATCGACGACGGGGTCGGCGGCGCCGATCCGACCGGCGGCACAGGCTTGGCCGGCCTCGCGAACCGGGTCTCCTCGGTCGACGGAACCCTTTCTGTCAGCAGCCCCGCTGGAGGGGGCACGAGAATCACCGTGGAGCTGCCGTGCGTGCTGTGATCGCCGAGGATGCCATCCTGCTGCGGGCCGGGCTGGTTCAACTGCTGCAATCCGCCGGGATAGAGGTGGTAGGCGACGTCGGAGACGCCGAGAGCCTGCTTGCGCTGCTCGCCGAGGACTCCGCAGTGGACCTGGTGATCACCGATGTCCGGATGCCGCCCACGCACACCGACGAGGGCATGCGAGCAGCGCTGACGATCCGCCAGAACTGGCCGGACGTCGCGGTGTTACTGCTCTCGCAGTACGTTGAGGAGCGGCACGCGGCGAAACTGCTGTCCGGCAACACCCGGGGGGTGGGCTACCTGCTCAAGGACCGGGTGGCCGACGTCGCCGAGTTCATAGAGGCCGTCCACCGGGTCGCCGCCGGGGGCACCGCGCTGGACCCTGAGGCGGTCGCGCAGTTACTGGTACGCCGGGAGAGCGACCCGCTGGAGCGGCTGACCCCGCGTGAACGGGACGTCCTCGCGCTGATGGCCGAGGGCCGCTCCAACGCGGGCATCGGCCAGGCGCTGGTGGTGAGCGAGAGCGCGGTCGCCAAACACATCAACAGCATCCTCTCCAAGCTCGACCTGCCCCAGGCGGACGGCGACCATCGGCGGGTGCTGGCCGTGCTGCGGTTCCTCGGGGTACCGGGGTGACGCCCCGCCGGGCCTGGACGGCGTTCGCCGGAGTGACAGCCGCGGTGCTGCTGGCGCCGGGCGCTCTGTACGGGTGGGCGTGGCTGGGCCGCGCCGAGCGGACCGACGAAGTACGGCTGAACCACCCCGTCACCACCGTCCGGCTCGACCTGCCCGAAGGCTCGGTACGGGTCCGCCCCGGGCAGGCCGGCCGGGTCCGGCTCCGGTCGAGCCTGTCCTGGAACCTGCGTGAGCCCCGGGTCGAGGAGTTCTGGCGGGGTGACACCCTGACGGTCCGCGTCACCAGGTCCTCCGCACAGTTGGACGGCCTGGCACCGGACGTCTCCCTCGATCTGGAGATCCCCCCCTCGGTCTCGGTGGACGCTCGGCTCGGCTCCGGTTCGATCGATGTCGCGCATATCCGGGGCGACCTCGACCTGACCGGCGCCTCCGGCTCACTGACCGTGGCGGACAGCAGCGGCGCCCTGCGGCTGCGCACCACGTCCGGGGAGATCCGGGCCAACGCGCTGACCTCCCGGACGGTCCAGGCCCGAACCGCCTCCGGCTCGACGCACCTCGAGTTCGTCTCGGCCCCTCGCCAGGTCACGGCCGAGGCCGACTCCGGCGCCCTGTCCATCACAGTGCCGCCCAACAGCCGCTACCGGATCGAGCCGCACGTGCCCACGGGCGGGTTGCGCACGGCGCAAGGGCTGGGCGACCCCGGGGCAAACAGGGAGATCGCCGTCCGGATCGGCAGCGGGTCGGCGACGATCGGCTACTGACAGACCGTCGTACCTCCGCACACATCGGCCACCGTCAACGGACACCGGCGGATATCGACGAAATATAGTCGGCCTGCGCAGGGTGGGCGAAGTGATCCACTCCCGTCCTGCCCGTACACGCGCCCGTACACCGGTCAACCGCCGGTTCGCGGTCCTGTGGCTGCTCGTCCTCTTGGGTCTGATGAGCCTGGCCGACGCCGGGTCAGCCGCCGCGCACGGCATCAGCCAGAATGCAGACCTGGAGCTGGCCGCGACGTTCGGCGGCAACGAGTTGACCTTCGCACTACGCCAGGTACCCCGGGTGCCGGGACCGTTCCAGGTCGACGTGATTGCCCACGACCCGGTCCGGGCCGCCACCCTGACACTCTCGCTGGTGCCGCTGGAGGGCGCGCCACCAAGCACGCCGTCCCGTGCGGTCATACGCCTGAGAGCGGGCCGGCCCGGCAGCAGTCCGACGACTCTGACCGCGGACCGTACCGGGCCCTGGGAGCTCGACGTCTCCAACGGCACGGACACGGCCAGGCTCCCCTTCCGTGTGCTGACCCCACGGGCGGCGCCCTGGGAGAAGGTCGTCTACCCCGCGTTCCTGGTGGCCGGCGTACTACTGCTCGGGGTTCTCGCGGCCTCAGTGCTCCACCGGCGCGGGGCCGCCCTGCTGATGTCCGGCGGGACAGTGGTCACCCTGACCGTCGCCCTCACGGCGGCGCTGCTCTCGCCGGACATGACCGCCGCCAGTCCCAACGGGGCACCCGACGAAAAACTGCTGACCAACGTCGACGGCACCACGGCCAACGGCCGCTCTTTCACAGACCTGGCACTGCGCACGGTCCCGGCCCGTCCGACCGCCGGCAGTGTGTTTGCACTGCACCTCGGCCTCACCGACGGCTCCGACGGTCAGCCGGTCGATGATCTGGCAGTCCACCACGGCGCCCTGGCCCACACCGTGGTGACCAGCGCGGACCTGAAGTACTTCGCCCATCTCCACCCGGTACCGGACGGTCCGGGCGATCTGCTGCTCCGACTGTCCCTGCCGCGCCCCGGCCGCTATCTGGTGCAGACCGAGATCGATCGGGTGGACAGCGGCAGCCAATTGCTCACCGCCACGCTCGACCTGGGCGTCCACATCGGCTCCCCGGACGGGACGAGCGCCGTCCCATCGGTCGACACCCCGCGGGAATCCAGGGTCACACTGTCCCCGGCCCGGCCGACTGCGGGGGTGGCCACCGAGATCTCGCTGCACGTCGGTACAAGTGCCGCCCCGGCGAGGGATCTGCAGGGCTGGCTCGGCATGGCCGGGCACATGATCGTCCGCAGACGCGACGACGACTTCTTCGGACACGCCCACGAGACCTCCTCCATGGCCGCTCTGTCCGCGCCGGGCGCCATCGTCCCCGACGAGACGGTAGGCCAGTACGGGCCGCTGTTGCACTTCGTCTTCGCCTTCCCCAGAGCCGGCCGCTACCAGGTATGGATCCAGTACGAGCGCGACTTCCGTATCCACACCGCCGCCTTCACCGTCGACGTCACCGGAGACACCCCATGACCCTGCCGTCCGTCCGCACCCGGGCCGTGCTCGGCACGGCCGTCCTCGCCCTCGTCCTGCTGCTGGTGTGGTGGTGGCCGGACTCCGGCGACTCCACGGGTGTCACGGTCGAGGGCTCGTCCTCGACCTACACGGTCCGGATACGGCTGCCACACCCGAGCCCAGCGCCCGGGGAGGCCGAGATCGTCGTCGTACGGCGAGACCGTGCGGTACTCGACTTGGACCAGGTCACCGTGGCGGCCAGCATGCCGAGCATGGGCCACACGATGGCGGCGCTGACCGCGCAGCCGGACGGGCCGGGCCGGTACCGGGCGGACGGCCGGCTGTTCCTGATGGCGGGCTCCTGGCAGCTCTCGGTCCGGCTGCACAGCGCCGACGGAACCGACGTGGTGACGCTCCCGGTGACCGTCCCGGTCGCCTGACAGTGCCCTGCAATGACAGCTCCCTGCCACCCTAAACACCTGACAGGGAGCAAATCCGCGGTCCAGAATGTTGAACAGGGGGACTAATTCCGAGGACACCCGATGAACGGGACGGAATGAACTCTCTTATTCGACATTCCGGTCAGCGGTTCCATGAGAAACCCGGGGGATTTTCGCATGCGCAAAGATATTTTAGTCACCAGGAATCCGACTGAGCGCACAGCCGCCATTACCCCCCTCGCCGTCACAGCCGCCTGGGGCATCACCCCCGGCCAGCCGACACCGGCCACCTCGGTCGCGGTCCGCGCGACCAACACCACGGCCTGGGAGTAACCGACGACAAGCCTGTCCTGACCACGGGAAACCGGCTTGACGGGCGGTGGCACCCCCATGTATGGCAAGCATCGAGTCCGGGGCGCCACCGCCCTTCGCATGCCCGCACCCGTCCGGTCCGGTCCGGGCAAACACGGCCGCCGCTCGCGGCGCCGCCTGCCCCGACATGTCACCAACATGTCACCGGCGGGCGATATGGCGGGAATATAGGCGCGTTCCATAACCTCACCTCACCCTCACACCAATGCGTGCGAGGAAAGGGTCGTTGCCACAGAAGGGAATACACGACTGACATGGCGAAGACAGCTGTTGATTCGTTTGTCAGGCTCGGCGCAAATCGCACCCCGCATATTCGCCTCGTGTGTTTCCCTCACGCTGGAGGCACGCCCAGCTCCTTCCGCGGCTGGGCCGGCCGGCTGCCGGTCGGGACGGAACTGCTCACCGCCTGCTACCCAGGACGGCACAACCGTTTCACCGAGCCGTACCTGACCCGGATGGACGCGCTGGCGGACCAGCTGGCCGAGGCCCTGCGGCCGTTCGGGGATGTCCCGTTGGCACTGTTCGGGCACAGCATGGGCGCCGCCTTGGCCTACGAGGTGACCGTCCGGCTGGAGCGCTACGGCATCCGGCCACTGCGTCTGTTCGTCTCCGGCCACCCGGCACCGAACCCGCACCGGCCGCTCGGTACCGACCACACGGACACCGACGCCCTGCTCGCCAGGGTCAGTCGGCTGGGCAGCTCACAGATCGCGCTGCTCGACGACCCGGAGCTGCGCGAGATCGCCGTAGCCACGCTGAAGGCCGACTACGAGCTGATCGAGACCTACCGCCCGGCCTCACCCGTCGCGATGTCCTGCCCGGTGACCGGATACGTAGGGGACCAAGACCTCGACTGCACAGCCGAGGAGATCCGCGCCTGGTCCCAACTCACCAGCGCGGCATTCGAGTTCGGCTCCTTCCCTGGCGGCCACTTCTACCTGGAGACGCACGAGGCCGACCTGGCCGGCAGGGTCTTCGACCAACTGCGCGCGGACCTGGGCACAGCGACCGGCGCTTCTGCCGACGGCCGCCATGTCTGACGGCCACGCCCTCACGCGCAACCAGGAAGCCCAGTGGTTCCTGCACCAGTTGGCGCCGGAGGCCACCGCCTACCACACCGGGGTCGCGGTGCGGATCCGGTCCGCCGTCGACGTGGCGGCGCTGGGCGCGGCCGTACGCGCCCTCGGCTCCCGGCACGAGATGCTGCGCTCGGTCTTCATCGAACGCGACGGCCGACCGGTGCGGCTGGTCCGGCCCGACAGCCTGGTCGAACTGGCGCACTATCAGGTCACGGAGGCCCTCGCCGTCAGCGTCCGACGCTCGCTCCACCGGCCGTTCGACCTGGGCCGGACCGGCGCGTTCCGGATCGCCCTGCACAGCCGGACGCCTGAGGACGCGGTCTTACTGATCGCCGGTCACCACATCGCGACCGACGCCGCCTCGGACGCCGTCCTGCTGGCCGATCTCCTCGCGTTGTACGGGCACGAGGAGACGGACGCCCACGAGGCGACGGACTCCCACGAGGAGTACGTGCTCAGGGAGCGCAAGCTGCTCTCCTCGCCGCTTGGCGCAACGTTGGAGACGTACTGGGCGGATCTCTGCCGAAGTTCGGGCGCCGTCACTCTCCCCTCCGACCGGCCGCGCCCGGCCCGCCAGTCCTTCACCGGCGGTACCTGCCGGACCGTCGTCCCGGCCGAGGACTCCCAGTGGCTGAGGCAGACCGCCCTGGACCTCGGAGTCTCCTTGTTCGCCCTACTGCTCGCGGTGTTCCAGGGCGTTTTGTACCGGTACACCAGGCAGGACGACTTCCTGGTCGGCTGTCCGGTCTCCACCCGGCTGAGCTCGCGCTCACGCCGTACTGTCGGCAACTACGTCAACACTCTCGTCTTCCGCGCCCGGTTCACCGCGGCCACCACTTTCAGGGAGGCCGCCGAGGAGGCGCACCGGCAGTTGCGGCAGGGCATGGCTGGCCTGCGGTACCCGTTCGCCCACCTGGCCCGCGTGCTCGCCGACAGCCGGGAGGCCGGTCAGTCCGCCGTCTACCAGGTCACCTTCAACCTGCTGTCGACCGCGCACGCCCCGGCCGAGCTGCGAACCATCCTCGACACCACCCGCCCGGACCGCGTCACCTCTTGCTCAGGACTGAGCCTGTCCGCCTTCCCGCTGCCGCAGCAGGAGGGACAAGTGGACCTTGGGGTGGACGTGCTGGAGACCGAGGACGCCCTGGCGGTGGACATCCGCTACGACAGCAGCTTGTTCGACCAGGAGACGGTCGAGCAGTTCGCCGCGCATTTCACCCGGGCCGTCGCCCTGGCCGCCGAGCGGCCGGACGGTTCCGTGGCCCGGGCCCGGATCTGGGGCCAGGACCGGCGCTTTCGCCCCGTGACCAACGCCGAGAGGAGGACACCTCCGTGTCCGAAACCATAGTGGACCGGATCGCCGGCCACGCCCGCGAGTTACCCGCGAAGGAGGCGGTGGTCTTCGCCCGGAGCGGGACCGGCGGACCGACAACCGAGCAACTGACCTACGGCGAACTCGACCGGCGGGCCAGGTCCTGCGCCCAGTACCTGCGCGGCCGGTGCTTGGAGGGCGACCGGATCCTGCTCCTTTATCCGTCCGGGCTCGACTTCGTCACCGCGCTGATCGGCTGTCTGTACGCCGGTCTGGTTGCGGTACCGGCGCCGGTGCCGGACAGCAGCGGCAGGAGCGACACCAGGACCGGGAGCATCGTCCACGACGCCGGAGCGGCGCTGGTGCTCACGAACACCCGGTGCGCCCCGGAGATTGCCGAATTCCTGGAGGCGGAGGGTCTGGCCGGGCTGCCTGTGGTGGCGACCGACACTCTCGCGACCGACGGGCTGGAAGCCGGATGGACCCCTCCGGCGCTGGCCGCGGACACACCGGCCGTGTTGCAGTACACGTCGGGTTCGACCAGCTCTCCCAAGGGCGTGACGGTCACCCACGGCTCGCTGGTGCATAACTTGCGCTTGATCCAGCGTGTGCTCGGCGCCGGGTCGCACACCCGCACCGGCAGCTGGCTGCCGCATTACCACGACATGGGCCTGATCGGCACGGTTCTGGCACCGCTGTTTCTGGGCGCCATGGTGGTGCTGCTGTCGCCCACGGACTTCATGCGCCGACCCCGGCTCTGGCTGGAGCTGATCCAGCAGTACCGGCTGGACTTCACCACCGCCCCGAACTTCGCCTACGACCTGGTCACCCGGACCGTCACCGACGAGCAGTTGGCCGAACTCGACCTGTCCAGCCTGCGGATCGCGCTGAACGGCGCGGAGCCGGTGAACGCCGCCACGCTGCAACGTTTCACCGAGCGGTTCCGGCCGGCCGGTCTCGGCCCGGACGTGCTCAAGCCCTGCTACGGCATGGCCGAGAGCACCTTGCTGATCACCGGCACTCCGCCGCACCGCGGCCCGGTGACGACCCGGTTCGACCCCGCCGCCCTGGAGACCCACCTCCTGCTGCCCGACAACGCCGGCCCGATGCTGGTCAGCAGCGGCCCGGCGGCGGCCGGACTGGAGATCCTGGTGGCTGACCCGGACAACCACGAGGCGCTGCCGGACGGTCGGATCGGCGAGATCTGGGTCCGCGGTGAAAGCGTCACCGCCGGCTACTGGCGACGCCCGGAGGAAAGCCGACGACTGTTCCACGCGGCCACCGCGGACGGTCGTACTGGCTATCTGCGCACCGGCGACCTGGGCGCGGTGCACGGCGGCGAGCTGTATGTCACCGGCCGTCTCAAGGACATGTTGGTCGTCCGCGGCCGGAACCTCTATCCGCACGACATCGAGCGCTTGGTCTCGGAACTGCATCCGGCCTTCCAGGGCCTGCAGGGAGCAGTCTGCTCGGTGCCGGGCGAGCGGGAGGAGATCGTGGTACTGCAGGAGATCCGGCCCCGCGGCGAGCAGCCGGACCTGCCCGCGCTGTCTCGCCGGATCCGCGGCGAGCTGGCCGAGCGGATCGGCGTGCGCGTCTCCAACGTGGTGTTCCTGCGGCCGGGGCAGGTTCGGCGCACCACCAGCGGCAAGGTCCGCCGGTCCGTGACGTGCGACCTGTTCATCAACGGCAAGTTGAAGACGGTGTACGAGGACCTGGATCCGGAGCTGGTCCGCCGGCGCCGATCGGAGGCCGGGGCATGAGGTACGGCCCGTACGCGGTCGCGGCCCGGCTCGACCGGCGTCTCGGCAACCCCGAGGACGGGGGCCGACTGTTCTCGTACGCCCGCTGCGCCGCGCTGGACGAGCGCGAGGAGTTCCCGCTGGAAATCTGCCGCGAGCTGGACTTTCTCGGCCTGCCTTGGCAGTACGTCCCGGTTGAGTACGGCGGTCGACTGCGCGGCTACGACGAGGCGTTGCAACTGATGCGCGCCGTCGCCCGACGCGACCTGACAGTGGCGATCGGGCATGGCAAGACCTTCCTCGGCGCGGTCTCGGTCTGGGTCGGCGGCAGTACCGAACAGGCCCGCCGCCTCGGTGCCGCGATCATGGAAGGCAGCGTCATCTCCTGGGCACTCACCGAACGGGACCACGGCAGCGATCTGCTGGCCGGCGAGGTCCGAGCGGTGCACGACGGGGGCAGCGCGGCAGACGGTAGCGGCGACAGAAACGGCGCAGCCGGCGGCCCGGCGGACAACCCGGCCGACGGAGAGAGCACGGCCACCAGCCCGAGCGGCGGCATGACCGACGGAGACGGCCCGGCCGACGACGGAAACGTCGGATACCGGCTCAGCGGAGAGAAGTGGCTGATCAACAACGCCACCCGAGGCCACCAGCTCTGCGTGCTGGCGCGGACCGACCAGGCGGGCGGCCCGCGCGGCTTCAGCGTCCTGCTCATCGACCGCCGCACACTGAATCCGGCGAGCCACCGCCCGCTGCCCGCCCCCCTGCTGCACGGCATCCGGGGCGCCGACATCAGCGGCATCGCATTCACCGACGCGGCCGTCCCCTCGTCCGCCCTGGTCGGCGCGGAGGGCGGTGGGCTGGAGATCGTACTGAAAAGCCTCCAGCTCACCCGCACCCTGTGTGCCTCGCTCTCACTCGGCGCCGCCGACCAGGCCATGGAGATGGCCGTGCGGTACGCGCACGAGCGGCACAACTTTGGCCGCCCGCTGGTCGAACTGCCGCAGACCAGGCGGTTGCTCACCGAGTCGTACGCGGACCTGCTGCTGGCCGAAGCCGTGAGCCTGGTCGCCGCGCGAGCGATCCACACCCTGCCGGGCGAGCTGTCGGTCGGCTCGGCGGCCACCAAGTACCTGGTCCCGACCGTGGTGGAGCAACTGCTGGCCCGGCTGGCCAGAGTGCTGGGGTCTCGCTCGCTGCTGGCCGACGGAACGTATCGGCATGGGCGCTTCCAGAAGGTGCAGCGCGACCACCGGATCGTCGGGATCTTCGACGGCTCCACCGTGGTCAACCTGCACGCGCTTGTGAACCAGTTCCCCTCACTGGTGCGCGCCCACCGACGCGGCCGGGTCGACCTCGCCGGACTGCACGGCGCCACAGACCTCGGCACGTCGCTGCCCGCCTTCGACCGCGAGCGGCTGCAGCTGGTCTCCCTGAACGGCTCCAGCCTGATCCAGTCGCTCCCGGACGCCATCCCCGAGGTCCCGCTCGGTGACCTGGGCGAACGACTCCGCACGACCGTTGACGAGGTGACGGGCCTGATGGCGGAGCACCGGCCGACGGCACTGGACGTGCCGACCGAGGCTTTCGCGCTCGCCGAGCGCTATGCCTGGTGCTTCGCCGCGGCGGCCGCCGTCCACCTGTGGTCGCGCAACCACAAGAGCCTGCAGGGCACCGAGGTCGAGGAGCTTTGGGATTCCGGCCTGTGGCTGAAGGCCGGAATCACCCGCGCCCTGGCCCGGATCGACCCGACGGTACGCCCCGACGGCGAGGTCTACGACCGGTTGGCCAGGCCGCTGCTCGCCCAGCACAGGTCCGGGCGGCCGCTCTCCCTGCTGCCCCACCCACTTGAGGACGACGCCGTATGACACCCCCTGTGTCAACCTCACACTGCTTGAGGCAGCGGTTTCGGGGTTGTGAGACGTTGCAGCCCGCCGTGCCGGTCGGGCTGGTAGGGCTCGTGACTGAGCCAGCAGCGATGGAGCACGCGGATCCATGCGCGGGCCAGGACCCGGATTGCGTGTGGGTGGTCCATGCCCCGGTCTCGGGCCCGCTGGTAGATGTCGGCGGCCCATGGGCTTTCGTGGCGGCTGTTGTCCGCGAAGATCACTATCGCCTGCCGGAACCGTTTGTTGCAGGCCCACCGGTAGGAAACCCCGCGCATGCGTCCGGACGCCTTGGTGACCGGCGCGACGCCGGCGAAGGCGGCGACCGCATCCGGTCCGTCGTAGGCAACGCGGGAATCGCCCCACTCCGCGAGGATCTGAGCGGCGCTGATCTGCCCGGCCCGGCGCAGCGAGGTGAAGATCCGCGCGTCGGGATGCTGGTCGAGGTGGCTGACCACCGAGCGGTCGAGGTCCTTCTTCACGCCGCCCAACGTCTTGAGCACGGTGACCAGGGCGGTGACGGCGTCGCGTCCGGCCTCGGTGCGGTGCTCGGCGGTGACGCCTGCCGGGGCTCGGCGAAGGCGCCCCAGGAGCTCGTCGACGGTGCGCCGGCCCGAGTAGCCGTGCTTGGTGCAGAACGCGGCCATGCGCTTCTCGCCCAGGTGGGCGGCGGAGGCCGGGGTCGGGTAGCGGGTGAGGAATTCCAGCGCGATCGGCGACTCGATGTCCGCGAACAGCGATTTGGCGCCGGGCCAGAAGGTGTCCAGCAGCGAGCTGGGCATGTTGGTGGCCATCACCCGCAGCCGCACCACGTCGTCGCGGGTGCGGACCACAGTGCGCAGAGCCTTCGTCTCGTCGCTGAACGGGCGGGCCTCGCTGAGCCTGTGGTGCCTCAGCCGCAGGTACTCCGCGATCACCATCGCGTCCCCGGGGTCGGACTTCGCCCCGGACAGCACCTCGGCGTCGCGCCATGCCCTGATGGCGTTGGACTTCACCGGCACCACCGGGTGTCCGGCCTCCAGGAGGAGGTCGACCAGCCGACCGTCGGGGCGCTCGATCGCCACGGGGACGTTCTCCGCGTCCCCGAACCTGGCCAGACGGCGGATCAGGGTCTCGAACCCGATCGCGGTATGGCTGACGTTGAACTCGCTTCGGGCCTTGTCGGCTCCGTCCAGCACGCAGACCGCGTGCTCGGCCGATCCCCAGTCGATCCCGACGTAGTGCTCGCTCTCGGGCAGTGCCACAGCTCTCCTCGTGCCTATCAGCGACAGGCCGGTGACGAAGCCGAACCCCGGGCGGTCACTGACTGGCGCTCTGCGGCGCGTCCCTCTGTTGCCGGTCGACAGCTCCGGAAGAACCGCGGGCGGCAGTGTCATACGGGCCCTGAAAGGGCGACCACCACGGGCCGTCACCCCGGCTCTCACCGGCATCCAACCACGAGCGCCCAACTGACGCCCGCAGAAAGGATGGTGGACCAGTGACCACCACGCCGACTGCCGTACCGAACCGTGCGACGGACGTCGCTCCGGACACCGCACACCCGCTGGAGCTCCGCTTCGGCGATCCCGACGACCCGGACAATCCGGTCGGCTTCGCGGCGTTTCTGCGCGCGGACGAGCGCGGAGAGCTGCTGCCGGCTGGCAGGAGTCTGCTGGAGGGCTATCGGCTCGGTGCCGACTTCGTCCCGGTCGAGCACGGCGGTCGGCTCCGCCGCGCGGACGAACTGGCGCAGACGCTGCGACCGGTGTTCCGGCGCGACGCGGCGCTCGGCCTCGGCCACGGCGCGATCAACCTGATCGCCTCCGCGACCGTCTGGTCGGCCGGCTCCGCCGGTCAACGCCAGTGGCTGGCCGACGTGTTGCTGGCCGGCGGCCAGGCCGCCGGTGCCTACACCGACCTGCCTTCCGGCCACGACCTGACCAGGTCCGCGGTCCACGCCGCGCCCGACGGCGAACGGTTCCTGCTCGCCGGACGCAAGGAAGTGATCAACAACGTCCACCGGGCTGACGCCGTCACCGTACTCGCTCGCACCGGCTCCGGCACGGGCAGCCGGAACCACTCGCTGCTGCTGCTCGACATGCGCCGTATCGACCGGGACCGGCTGAGTTTCCTCCCGCGCTTCCGCACTTCCGGCCTGCGCGCGGCCTCCCTCGCCGGAGTGGAGTTCCTTGACTGCCCGGTGCCCGGCTCGGCAGTGGTCGGTGAGCCGGGCAGCGCACTGGAGACCGTACTGCAGGCCTTCCAGGTGACGAAGGCTGTACTGACCGGTGCCACGGTCGGCTGTTTCGACACCCAGCTACGGGCCGTCACCCGGTTCGCACTGGAACGCCGGCTCTACGGCCGTACGGTGGCTGAACTCCCGCACACGAGCGCCGTGTTGGCCGGTGCCTTCGCCGACCTGCTGATCGCCGATTGCCTCAGCACCGTGGTGTGCCGGGCCCTGCATCTACTGCCCGGGCAGACCGCCGTGCTGTCACCCGCCGTCAAGTACTTAGTGCCACTGCTGCTCCAGGAGGGGGCGGACGCCCTCGCGGTCGTCCTCGGTGCCCGGTCCTTCCTGCGCGAAGGACCGTACGGAATCTTCCAGAAGCACCTGCGGGACCTGCCGGTGGCCTCCCTCGCGCACTCGGGCGCCACGGTGTGCCAGGCCACCCTCATCCCCCAGCTCCCCCGGCTGGCCCGGCGCTCCTGGCTTTCCGGCGAGCCGGCACCCGCCGCCCTGTTCCGGACCGGGGACCCGCTCCCCCCGCTGGACTTCCGCGGGCTGCGGATCATGGCCGGTGCCGAGGACAGCGTGCTCGCGATGCTCCCGGCCGGGTATGACCTGCTGCGGGACGACCCCGACCTCGGCCCGCTGTGCGCCGGGCTGGTGGACGAACTCCGGCTGCTCAAGACGGGTTGCGAGCGGCTGGCCCCGCGCGACCGCACCCCGCTCGCCGGGCCGAACGGATTCGAGCTCGCCGAGCGGTACACGCTCCTGCTCGCCGCCGCCGCCTGTCTGGGCGTCTGGCTGCACCAACGGGACGAGCCGCAGCCGTTCCCGCGCGACAGTGCCTGGCTCACCCTGGCACTGCGCCGCCTCACCTCCCGGCTCGGCCATCCCCTTCCGCCCGGCACCGCCCGCGCCGAACAGGCCGTCTTCGCCGAACTGGTACGCCGGGAGCGGGAGAACCGCTCCTTCGACCTCAGCGCCCGGCCGTTCGCCCCAACCGGAACCGGCCGACCGATCCTCCCGAAGGGACCGACACCATGACCACGCCCGCTGTCGCCGCCGAAGAGATCCGCGACTGGCTGATCACCCGAGTCGCCTTTTACCTGGAGTGCCCGGCCAAGGAGATCCGCGGCGACGCCCGACTGGCCGAGTACGGGCTGGACTCGCTCTACGCGCTTACCCTCTGCGGCGACATCGAGGACGAGTTCGGCATCGCGGTCTCCCCGACCCTGGCCTGGGACCACCCGTCCGTGGACGCGATCACCGAGCTGCTTCACCAAGAGATCGCCGCACAGCGCGCCAGTACAGATCAACCTCGCTGAGGTCACCGTCCGGGGGTGTACCCAGCACCACCACGAAGACGGGTACCAGTGTTGAGGACCGCGCCCCGCCACTCCGGGATGGTGGAGGTACCGCGGTGATTCCAGCCCCGGGCACCCACTTCTGGAGAGAACCTCGTGACCAAGTCGAATCGGCGCTTTCGGAGCGCCGGGATCGGCGCCGCCGCCACGGCCGCCGTCGCCGCCTGGTGGCTAACCGACACCGCGCCCTATCCGTATGCTCAACGCTGGCTGCTGGACCTGCCGCTGCCGTTCCTCACACTGCGTCGGCTCGACGGCATGCTGAAGCCGCAGCCGGGCGAGCGGATCCTGGAGATCGGCCCGGGCACCGGCCTGCAGTCCCTGCACGTCGCCCCACAGCTCGGCGCCACTGGCCGGCTCGACATTGTGGACGTCCAGCAGGAGATGCTGCACCACGTGCTGCGCCGGGCCGGGGCACAGGGCATCGGAGGCATCGTACCCACCCTGGCTGACGCCCACCGACTGCCCTTCGGCGACGGCACGTTCGACGCCGCGTACCTGGTCACCGCGCTAGGCGAGATCCCGGATCCGGTCGTTACTCTGACCGAACTGCGCCGGGTACTGAAGCCGGACAGCCGACTCGTGGTCGGTGAGTTCTTCGACCGTCACCAGATCCGACCGGCCCGCCTGATCGGTCACGCCGCAGCCGCGGGCCTGCGGGTCGGCCAGCTCATCGGCCCGCCCTTCGCGTACTACGCCCGGCTGCACCCATACGCCGAGGCCGCCGCTATCCGCGGAAGCGCTCCGCAGGCGGCCTGAGCCGGGGCCGTCAGACGAGCATGTCCGGGGAAATCCAGCCGTGCAGAGCAGCCATCACCCCGGCCTGGAACCGGCTGTCGGCCTCCAGCCGCCCCATCAGGTTCGCAGTGATGCGCCGCCCGGTCCGGACGGACACCCCAAGCCGTCGGGCTACCGCCTCGTCGGCCAGCCCTTTGGAGAGCAGTGCCAGTACGGCCTGCTCCTGGCTGGTCAGGCCGTGCTCGTTCGGCTTTGGCTGGCGTCCCAGCGGCACTGAGTCGGCCCAGACCTGCTCGAACAGGGAGCACAGCGCGCCCACCACGCCCGGACTTCGCAGCAGCAGCGCGCCCGAGCCGGTCGCATCCGGGTCCACCGGGATCATGGCGATCCGGCGGTCGTAGACCGTCATACGGACCGGCTGGGTGGGCGCCACCCGGATCTGCGCCCCAAGGTCGGTCAACCAGCGAGCGTACTCCAGCGTGGGCACGTCGTTGGCGATGCTCTCCAGGTAGACGGTGCGCATCTGCACGCCATGGTCGAGCAGTTCCTGGTCGAGTGGGCTACTCGCCTGCAGCGCGGCGGCTGAGAGGGCTCCACCCGGCACCAGGCTCAGGATCTCGGAGGTGCAGTTCGCCGCCAACGTCTGGATTCTCAGCCGGATCGTGTCGAGACCGGTCAGTACCTCGACGGGTGGCTTGTGCCGGGCCCGGTTGTACTGGGTGTACTCGGCAACCAGGTTTTGTACGGCGAGCCGACCAGTCTCCAGTTCGTCATGGCGTCGCCGAAGCTCCTTCTCACGCTGGGTGAGCAGGTACAGCAGCCCGTACTCGGGCTCGACCGCGCGCAACACTCTCGGGTTCTGCCAGGACTGCCGCACCAGACCGAGTCGGTCCAGTTCATCGATGGCTTTCCGGATCTGGTCGTCAGACCGGTCTAATCGCTCTGCCAGCTCGGGAACCACGGCGGTGGAATCCTTGAGCATCTCCCGATAGACGTCAGCCGTTTCGGCGTCAAGCCCCAGCACACCAAGATCGAGGGCCACTCGTTCCCCCTAGCCACACGCACCCCATCCGCTTCACTGAACGATTGATTGTTGCCTGCGAACGATAAAATCGGAAGCCAGTTTGACTGTGTTCGATCAAGCTTTGACCAATCAGCAGGGTGGCTGGTCTCGACCTACCATTCCCTTCATCTTCTTCCGGTCAGAGGTGGCGCAGTTCCGGCCAAAGTTGCGCCCACGGCGCCCGTATCCCGGAGCACACCGAGATCACGGTCGGCGGGACCTTGGTCGGTACCGGTACGGCGATCGGGTCGACATACGACGCCGACTGCTCCAGCCGGCCGCACTGCCGGCGCAGCACTTCGGGCACCGGACCGACATAGATCACGGTCCTGGCCTCCTCGGGCGGTGTGCCGAAGTACCAGTAGCCCCGACTCCCGCTGTACACCTTCGGCAGCCCGAACTCCGGGCCGTACCGGGCGAGGACGCCGGCCCGGCCGTAGTCGTCGGTGATCACCACGGTATGGCGCCGCTCAGCGACCGGCAGCCGCCGGTAGGTGTCGTCGACCGCCCGGGTCAGCCCGGGCCAGTCGAAGTCGCGCAGCGCCAGCACATAGCGGTCCGCCCCGCCGAGCCACTCGACGTCCAGTGGGAGCAACCCCCTCAGGAAGACCAGCACGGTCACCAGCAGAGTCGGCCAGGTCGGAACCCACCTCCACCAGCGTGCCGTCCGTCGGCGCTCGACCTGAACCGCGGCCGCCGCCCAGCACACGGGAAAGAGCCCAGCAAGGTAGTACGGCCGCCCGTTCGTGGCGCACAGCAGCACGGCCAGGGCCGACACCGACCAGCCGAGCAAGCGGTACGGGCGGTACTCGGGCAACCGCATCAGCCACCACAGCCCGGAGCAGAACAGAAAGCCGCCGACCAGACCGGTGGCCAGGAACAGTAGGGGCAGGAAGGCGGGTCGGCCGCCGTTCTGGGCGACTTCGGCGGCGATCGCCGAGCCCATGGCGACTTGCGGCAACCCGTGCCGCTCCTGCCAGACCAGGCCCGGCAGCGCCGGGAGCAGCGCGATCGTGGACCCCGCCCAGACCAGCGGCCGGCGGAACACCTCCTTCGGCCCCGTGACGAGCAGCGCCACTGCGGCCACGGCCCAGAAGGACAGCAGCAGGTATTTGTCCGCCAACGCCACTGCGGTCAGCACACCGATCACCGGCCACAGCCGGTCGTCGCGCAGACGGATCCAGCGCACCAGCAACCACGTCACCGCCGCCCACAGGGAGATGTCCAGCGTGGTGGTGGCCAGGTGGTGACTGTTGGTCAGAACCACCGGGGCGAGGGCGAAAGCCGCTCCGGCAAGCAGCTGTGCCCGTCGGCCTCCGCCGAACTCCCGCGCGGTCAGCGCGGTGACCACCACCGCCGCCGGCACCGCCAGCGTGGCAGGCAGCCGCAGCGCGACCGCCGACCCCGGCGCGAGCTCGTCCATCAGGCGGGCCAGCAACGGCACCAGAGGCGGCTGGTCGACGTACCCCCAGGCGAGATGGTGTCCGGCCGCGAGGTAGTACAGCTCGTCACCGGAGTAACGGAAGGTCTCGCTGGTCACCAACAACACCAGGGTCAGCACCCCGGCCAGCGACACGACCGCTCGCCGGGCGAACGGCGGAACGGAATCACCGCCACCCGCCTCGGCAAACCGCGCCTGCCGAGCACCGCTCACCGATGTCCTCATACTCATGACCCGCGCCTCCGGTGGCTCACCCCTCGGACGCCCTGCATTGGTGCGCCGGGCACAGCGTCGGGGGCGGTCATATATCCGAGCCATATCGAGGGACACATGGCGAAGGGCCGACTCGAAGGACATCGGCTCCGGGCCGGCCGTTCGCTCAGGGCGTATCGGTCGGCCCCATAGCCCAGCACGAACGCGATCAGGGCGATGGCAGCCCGGGCGAGGTAGAGGTGGAGCCACATTCTTCACAATAGTGTCGCCGATGCCTCCCGATGGATGGCCTTCCACATCCACGACTGGAAAACCAAATCACCAGCCAGACAAAAGGGTCGATCGCGCCGAAGGCGTTGAACAGGAAATGGAAGACCTCACCCTGCCACAGGTAGTTGAAACCACCCGTGACGAACCAAAAAGCCACCACGGACTGGCTGGGTCCAATGCTGCAGTCCATCGCCGTGATACCAAAAGTCACGAAGGATCTTGCAGTTCTTTCGGGGCTTCCGTCGTTCTGAGTCTCGGCGTCATCTGACGCCGAACCACCAGCTCCCTCGGCACGCTCTCGACCTCCGAAACGCTGAACAGGCAGTTCCGTTGAGAGCAAGGGACGAACCGGCGACCAGCCCGTCACGAACATCGGCTTCCATGTTGCCGGACGGTGACAGACCCGGGGCTGGGCACGACGTCCACCAGCAACTCCTCAGCCTTCTGCCGTGCGCCACCGCTGCGCGGGTGGCCAACCCGCAGCTCACCTGCACTGACTCACACATCAGATGCTCCCCAGGAAACCACAGGTCAGTGCTGATACGTGGTCTCAGAAACGCCTTACCGAACCCAGGAAGACTTCCGACCTACGCACTCCACGTGCGGGGCCCGACCAAACGATCAGATGCCTGCACAGACTCCAAAGATCCGACTCCCGCCGGGATTTTAAGCACCGTCGGATACCTTTTAGGCGACCCTCAAAAAGAACTCCCTGAATAGTCCCTGGACTGCCGCAGATCGAGTCCATACCACGAGGGATCGTGTTGCGCGGTGCCTCGTCGTGCTGCCTGGTGACGTTCTGCCTGATCAGAGCACGTTCAACAGGTTGACCCGTGCCACCCCGTGATGCACCGTCCAAAGGCGTCTGTCCACCGGCGGGGCTTTCACCGGCCCGCCAGCGAGACTGCCGCCAGGCTGCCGACGATTCTGTCGACCGGTCAGAGAGGCGAGCGGAGGTCACTGTGGGACCTCTACAAGCCATCCGCCAGCGAGTTCCTCCACGGATGCTTCCCAGATGGGGCCTCGCCATAGCCGCTGCCCGCCCAGTCCTGGCACGGACGTGTTCCGCCGGAGTTTCCGTCAGAGCGCTGGTTGATCCAGCCCAGGTCGCCGATGTCGAGGCGGCCGACATGTTCGTGAAGTACAAGGAGACGGCGCGCGGGGGGCTTGCGGTGAACATCATCGAATGCTGAAGAAATAGGCCCTGACCAGCGCGTTCGTGTCTTTCAGCGCTGTCAGGGCCTTCCCTGCTTACTCGGCGGAAAATCCCCGAAAAGTCCCTGGGACAGGCTTGAAAGTCCCCGAAAGTCCCCAGGTTGTCCCCGGATCGGCGATGGCTTCCAAGGGGTGTGAGCAGCGCTTTCTCGAGTCGCTTCCTGCCCGTTCGCACTGCCTGCCACCCCGTCCGAACGCGGCACGCGTCAATCGGGACCACCTGATTCCGCACCATCGACAGACGCGACTGCCTTCCTCGCAACGGCCACGCCTACGGCCATGACGCCGATCCCAGACCGATTGAAGACACACTGCCCATGCCGACGTCAAACCCGTCGAGGCCCCCGCAGGTGCGGGAAGGTATCGAGACCTACGCATTACGAGACCATGAGCGATCGTGTTGACTGGTGCCTCGCCGTGCTATCCAGTGACATTTTGCCTGATCAGAGCATGTTTAGCAGGTTGCCCCTTGCTACCCCGTGACGCATCGTCCAAAGGCGTCTGTCCACCGGGGGGCTTTTGTAGAGCGACCAACGAGGCCACCCTGAGCAACAAGCGAAGGCTCTGGCACGATCGTTGGGACGAAACAGAACACCTTGTCAGCCCTCTACAACCTTCCCACGTCCTGTCGCGGGTGCGCTTCGTAATGCAACGGCAGCACATTTCAAGAGGGGCTACACGAAGCCATCCTTTTCACATTACTTCGACGGCCCGAGATGCCGCCTGGGGGGGGAAGCCGAGGGGCAGTTCGGCACGGACATCCATAGCGGTCTCGTCGAGGGGATCGACCGAACCGTGGTTCAGCCGTCGTCGACACACCCGCCCTCGTTCAGTGGGTTGCGACCGGGACAGCGTAAGAGGGCACGCCAACATCGCTCTTCTTGTCAACTGGGGGCTGCGAGCGTTGGGTTTGCGCTATGAATTGAGCTTGGGGCCGCATGGGCGGGAGACCCCCTAGGTGCGAGCGGGAGGCCTGGTGGCTGCAGCGGAGACGGACCGGCTGGTTGAGTACTTCTTCTGCGATCCCCAAACCGCCCTCGGGCGTTACGGAACCCCTGCGGGGCGGAGCGTCGCCGAGTGCGGCCACGAACTGATCGCCGGGGCGCTGCACCGATACGACCTCATCGATGGGGGTCAGTTCCCAGTCACCCTCCAACTCTACCGAGGTCTCGACAACTTCGTAGGCCACTTGTGGGAGCAGGAAGTCCGTGTGCTCCTGCGAGCGGCGGCGCTGCGCCACCCCGCCCTGCCGGAGATCGTCACCGGCGGCTACCGGGATGCCGAGGCGACCCGCTCGACCGGCTTCGACGTCAGCGGCTTCGCGTACGTGGTCACCAAAGGCGCCGTCGACAGTCTCGCGGACGGGGGGCTGCTGGACGAACTGCGGATCCAGCACGCTGTGGCGGTCCGGCAGTTCTTCTTCCTGTCAGACGCGTTATCCGTCCTGCACGGTCAGAAAATCGTTCACCGGAACCTGTGGCCCGGCAGCATTGACGTCCATCAGGACACTTCCATGCCCGTGGGCCCCGAGCGGCTGCAACTGCGGCTCTCCCGCTTTGAGATGAGCGCCCTCATCGGCAACCTGCTGCGGGCCACTGAAATGGACACCGAGCACACCGCAGAGCAGGTCACCCGCCTGCTTCTGGGTCAGGACACCGAAGCACTGGCCTACTGCGCACCAGAGAGGCTCGCCTATCTCTTCCCCGAGCAGGGCACCGAGCCCGCTGACCACGCCAGCTCCGACGTCTTCAGCCTGGGCGCCACCGTCGCGGAATGGTTCCTGCCCGAGAAGCCCGGTCCCGCTGCTCCGTCCGGTCCGGGGCAGGAGAACCTGCTCGCCTGGGCACTGAAGCGACATGCGGCGCTGCGCGCGGCCCTCGACGACCAGCCCGACCTTCCCGACCCCCTCCGAGAACTCCTCACCGACATGCTTGCCCACCATCACGCCCAGCGACCCACCAGCTACGAGGTCGTGGAGCGGATCAGCCGCCACTACGAGGAGATCTCGGGCTACTGGGCCGAGGTCTCGGACGTCCAGCGGCCCTATCTGGTGGCCTTCCTCCCCGCTGAGTCCCGGCACACGCTCTACCACTGGGGCTGGCTGACCCACGACCCGGAGACCGAGGAGGGACACCGGGAGCTGGCCGAGCTCATCGAGCAGGACCTGTGCGGGGCACGGCTGGTACACGCTCCGCACGGAGCCGTGCCCTACGTCGCCCCGGGGGCCAAGGAGACCAAGCGCGAGGCCCAGCTGCTGCTGATCGGCACCCGGGCGGCCTGGTTCTGTCAGAGGTACCGGCCTTTCAGCGCGCTGGGCACCGCGCTCGGGCCGCCCCGCGAGGACACCCTGGTGATCAAGTACACGGTGGCGCTGGACAGCTCCGCCGGCCGGTCGATCAAGGACGACGTCGACCGGACCCGCTTCCACCGCACCATCCCCTCCGTCGACGCCGTCGCATACAACATCCACCCCGCGGAGTTCGCCAGGGAGCAGGCCGGTCGGCCCAAGTGGACCCCGCTCATCGACGCGATCGCCCGGGCGGTGGTCGACTCGCCCACCGACCTGATCTACGAGCAGGCCTTCGATTGGCTGCTGAGCTACCAGGAAGTGGAACTCCAGGCGCGCGAGTACGCCTATGAGATCGACAAGGACGACCACGGAGGGCGCTATCTGACGCTCCGGCTGGACGCGGCACGCGACGACGCCCGCAGGTACCGCAACTCGATGCTGAGCCACTACTGCGAGGATCCGGTGCTCAGGCCGCCCCTCGGCGACTTCTTCGCCTCGTTCGCCTCCGAGGAGGGCGGCGACATCGAGGTCCTGGACGACCGCAACGGCGCTCCCCGCAGGCATCGCGATCGGCGGTTCCTCGTCAGCCTGGACGACCAACTGGGCGAGCAGGCGATCCGGGTCAGGTTGCACTCCGACAGCGGCAGGCCTGCGGATCGGGGCTGGATCCGCCCCGCGGGTGACCTGGGGAGCGTGGTCGCGTACCGCCGCCAGTTGCACGCGCGGTGGAAGCTGCTGGGCAACAAGGTACTTCTCCAGCAACTTCAGCATCCGACGACGATCAGGGGCCTGCCGGAACGCTGGAAGGACGCGGGTGCCGGCCTAGTCGGCGGCGAGGTGGTCACCGACATGCTGGTGTCGCAGCCGTTCTTCGCCCTTCAGGGACCGCCCGGTACGGGCAAGACTGAGATGACCGCGCGGGCCGTCGTCGCCTACCTGCGGCAGGAGCCCGCCGCCCGCGTGATGGTCTCAGCGCAGTCCAATTGGGCCTTGGACAATCTCGCTGCCCGGATCCTGGAACGGCTCGCCCCGGAGCACGACGACGAGCAGGCCGGAGGGACCCCGCAGGCCCAGCCGGAAAGCGATGCGCTCGACGCCCTCACCGTGGGAGACGTCATCGCGCTGCGCGTCACCACGAGTTCCTCCGCCGACCGCGTCGACGACCGGCTGCGTCCCTTCCGCCCGGCGGAACTCGCAGAGGCCCGCTCCGAGGCTCTCCAGAAATACGCCGCCAAGGAGCAGAAAGAGGCCGGCCGGGACAGCCGGGAGTATCAGCTGATCAAAGATTGGGAGGCCGTGTCCAAGGGCGCCGTCCCCGAACTCACGGACCGTATCCGCCGGTCCGCCAACCTCGTCTTCGCGACCTGCTCATCAGCCGACCCCGAACACATGTCGATCATCAGCAACGACGAGCCGTTCGACTGGGTTCTGATCGAGGAGGCCGCCAAGGCATGGCCGACCGAGATCGCCATCCCGCTCTCTCAGGGCTTGCGCTGGACGCTGATCGGCGACCATCACCAACTCCCCGCGCATCGCAGGCAGGACGTCGAACGCTTCCTGCACGACTCCGCCGACCATCCCGATCCCGCGCTGGCGCTGCACGGCTCCCGAAGCGCCGAATACCTGCGCGTCTTCAACATGTTCGGCAGCCTCTTCGAGGTGCCGGCCGCCGACACCGACCGAGGTGACGGGTACCTGTCCCGGCCGGTCCGTACGCTCAACACGCAGTTCCGGATGAACCGGCCGATCGGTGACCTGATCAGCCGGGTCTTCTACCCCGATCCCGCGGACCCGGCAGGTGAAGGGCTCATCCGTACCGGCAAACCCGACGAGCCGCACGGCTACAGCGCACCGGAGTGGCTGGGCGACGCGTCCTTGATCTGGCTGGACACGCACGCGCTGACCGGCTGCGAGGACGAGCCCGCCTGGAAGAACCGCGGCGAGGTCGAAGTCGTGGCCGAGCTCGTATCCAGGCTCAGCCCACGCCCCCGGCCGCGCCGGGACGGCATAGGTCACGACGCCCTCGCCGTACTCACCCCCTACCGCCACCAGACCGATCTGTTGCGCGCGCGTAGCGACCTTGCTCCCTTCGTCCGCACCGTCCATGCCTACCAGGGGCGGGAGGCCGAGGTCGTCATCGTCTCCCTGGTCCGTGACCGGAACCGGAGCGAGGCCAGGGACCAGCCGTGGAAGAACCTGGGACACCTAGTCCAGCCCGATCTGGTCAACGTGATGTGCTCGCGCGCCCGACGACTGCTGATCATGGTCGGTGACATCGAGCACTTCGCCGACAGCGGGGTGGAGTTCTGGCCGCGGGTCTGCAACGCCTTCCGGCGACATGGCCGGGTGCTGCCCGCAGGGCAGGCCTTCCGTGACTGACCGGCACGGCACGGCCCGCATAGCCCAAGCACGCGGCACGGGGGAGGAACAACGATGGGCAATCTGACAGTCAGCGTGCCTTGCCTGGTGGTGCCTGTCCGGGTCACGCTCGGCTACGGTCGGTTCGTTTCCCCGATCGAGCAGATCGTCCTGAGGAAACTCACCCTCTACGAGGCTGACGGCCTCGACGAGCCAGCCGTCTACGGAGCCGCCGAACTGGCCAGCAGCCTCGGCCTCGGCCAGCGTCTCACCCTGGACATCATCTCCGACCTGTGGCACAAGAACTACATCACGCTGGACCTCACCCGGGGTGTCGTACGGCCCGCTGACCACGTCCGGCGCCGTGCGGCCCAGGGGACGCTGCACGAACTCGCAGGCGCCGAAGTGCACAGCGCCGAGTACCCCCTCATGGTCGACTCGCTCACCGGCACCTTGATGCCCGTCAACGGCTACACCCGCCCGCAGGAGGGGCACCCCGTCGTCCCCGTGCTCGATCAGTGGGCCGCCGATGAGACGTTCACCCAGGCCGAGCTGGCCGACGCCCTGCACGAACACCTGCGCCAGGAACGCCGTCAGGAGCGCCGCCAGTACACGCAGGCCCGGGAGCAACGGGTACTCACTGCCCAGATCGTCCCGGCGGCGCTGCGCCCGCCCCCGCAGCGCCGCTGGCTGCCGCTGAGCATCACCGTGGGATGGGACAACGACGCCGAGAAGATCCGGCTCTTCTCCGACTACCCCTCGTTTCCCACCGAGAGCCGGGTGCGCGCCCTCAGCCGGATCGCCGAGCTCCTGGAGGTCCTGCCAGACAGCACGTTCGCCACCCAGGTCCGGCGGGCCGCGAACAGCCAGTTTATCGAGGCGCCCTCCCTGGGGACAGCCCTGGAACGCCTGGAGCAGGCGGCGGCCGACGTGTCCGGATCCGCCCCTGGCACGTATCAGGCGCGGCACAACGAACTGGCCAGGCAGAGTCGCCAGGTGACCGAACTGCTGCGGCTGCGGGTCGCCTCAGAGGTCGCCACCCGCGTCGTGACCGACCCGGACGAGCACCGTGAGACCCTGCTCGACCTGATCGCGTCCGCGCGCGAGCAAATTGTACTGGCGTGCCCCACCATCGGCTACGAACCGTTCTACGAGATCTCCGATCAGCTACGACAGGCGCTGCTCAGAGGCGTCCGCGTGGTCCTGTTGTGGGGAGAGAAGCACGGCGACGAGCTCCCGGAGAAGGTCCGCAACCTGCTCAACGACCTGCGACGGGCGGGCCGCGGCAGGCTCGTGTGGACCTACCGCCCCAGCCGTACCCACGCCTGCCTGGCGGTCTGCGACGACCGCGCCGCCATGGTCACCGGCTACCGCTTCCTGAGCCCGCCGCCGGCACGGCAAGGCAAGGAAGGCCGGGATCGGCAGAATCGGGCCCGGCAGATCGGGGTGCGGATCGACGCGCCCACCCCCGGCCCCTGCGACCCTGTGGAGGCGCTCCTGCGCTGGGCCAGAACGGCGGTGCCGGACTACTCGGTCGGCCAGAAGGTCAACACGCGGCACAGCGACTTCACGGATGCCGCCGACCCTGAAGCCACGCAGGAGGCACGGGAGGAACCGTTCGTCGCCTGGCAGCCACGGCTGCCCGAGTTGCCCGCCGAGCCCGCCACGTCCCCCGACAGCACACCGCCCTCCGAGGCCGTGGTGGTGATGTGGGGCCAGGCCTGGATCGAGTACGTGGCCGCTCTGCGCACGGAGTTCGAGGCCCGCACGCTGCCCTGGGCCGCGGTACAGGTGGACGGGGCCCATCGCGAGACCCTGTGGCAGGCTCTGCGCCACAGTCGCTTCCGCCTGCTGCTGTCGGGTGCCCGTGTCGGTCCCGATGCCTTCGACTCCCGCGCTTCTGCGGCTCTGGACAAGCTGCTGCGGGCGGAGGTGCAAGTGACCGTCGCCCACGGCCGGCGGACCGAGTCGACCGGAATCACTGAAAGTCCACGCCGTCTGCTGACCGCCCTGAAGGCGAACTTCGACGGGCACGGTCTGCGAGTGCTCCAGCAGGCGACCAACGCCCGCGTCATGGTGAGCGACGACGAGGCCCTGGTTGGCAGCTTCGACCTGCTGTCCCTCGGTAGCCAGGCCCCCGGGGCCTCCCACCGGCGCCCCAGTGAGATCGGGCTCAGGCTGGTCGACCAGCGGACCGCCGACCAGTTGGCCAACGCCGTTCACGGGGCCCTGGAACATGATGCCACGACCCCGGCAGAGCCCAGCGCGTCGACTGCCGCCAAGACCGAGCCCGCCGTACCGGATGCGGTCAGCCGGGCACAGCGCCTGGTCAACTCTGTGGCGAAGGAGGCATCCTCCGGCGAGCCGGCCGTCGTGGCACGCCTTGTTCGCGACTGCGTCGATCAGCTCATCGGACAGGAAACGGACGTCGTGTGGGCGCTGCTGGACACCCTCGGGCAGCATGACGCGTACCGCCCCATGCTGCGTCCGGCCGCTGCGTACGCGACGGGAAAGCTGCCGGGGAGCACAGAGGCCCGCACATGGCGCCGCTGGTTGATGCGCGACTGCTGGGAGCGCGGGATGTTCGTCGAGGCCATGTTGCTCCGGGCCGCGATCCCTGGGGAGCACACGAGACCCCGCCTGCCGCTGGCGCTGGTGACCGCCGCTCGCGGCGACCGACACTTCGACGAGGCGATGCTGGAGGCTGCACTGGCCGCGGAGGAAGCCCTGAAGGCATCCAAGCCGTGGGCTCGTGCCGAGGCCTCCGCCCTGGTGTCACTCTGCGTGGCCGAGGTACTGACCGTCGACAGGGCGAGCGCTGCAGGGGAGGCCCTGGATCTGCTGGAGCAGCACCTCACCGAGCCCTGGCGTGCGCTCTCCCGGCTCGGCCGGGACCACTGGAACGGAAAGCTCGGCCCGGTACCCGTGGCCGACCTCCGGGCCCAGGCCGACAGCGCCCGGCACGGGACGGAAGTCGCTCAGGCGTGGGAAGAGCTGAGCCGGCGTCACAGCCGCGCCGCCCAGGTCACCTTCCGCTTTCTGTCCGGCACCCGCACCCATGCCCAGCTCTTCCGCCCCGATGGGGAGTTCGGCCGCCTGAGAAGCCTGCTCGACGCCGAGGACGGGGACGCCGTATACCAGTGGCTTGCCGAGCACCCAGCCTCCGACATCGATCGGATCCTGGACCGGGCCACCCGCTCGGTGGAAACCGCTCACGACCTTCCGCTGATGGTCAACAAACAGCGGCTCAACTTCGTGGCCCGGCTCGCCGAGGTCGCCGAGGGTGCCGCCGACCTCGTGGCGCTGTTGGACGCGAACAGCCCGGCCAAAACCCGCAGACTCGCCGAGTTCGGGCCCGTGGCTCGCGAACTGTCCTCACTGCTGCCCCGGATGGTGGCCGCGGCGGAAGACCTGGACGGCCCGGAGCCTTCCCTGGCCCGGGCCATGCTCTCCCGCCTGACCGACATCGCCGCCTGGGGAGGCACCCAGTGACGGAACAACAGGAGCAGGCCGGCACGCCCTCCGTCTCGCGCGACCTGGTGACCCGCTGGGCCGACCGGTGGCACTACCCGGAGCTACTGGCCCTGCTAAGTCGTACGGACCACGAGACGGAACTCGGCCCCGACGTGTTGGCCGACGCGATCGCCGATGGGCTGGCCCGCCCGGTGGACGTGCCGGAGCACGCGGCACGGATGTTGATCGAGCGGGGCGAGTTCGCGGCGGCCCGGGAGATGCCGGGCTGGACCGAGACGGAGGCCGCCACAGAGGCGGCTGTCGCCGAGGCCAAGGCCCGGCTCGGCCGCCGCCTCGACCGGCTTACCCGGCGTGCTGTCCGCGCGGGCCTGACCGACCGGCCCCCGGATGGTCTGGAGTCCCTCGTGGAGATCCGTTCGATCGATGCCGACGCCAACCTGGACAGGTGGGAAGATCACCTGAAGATCGCCGAGAAACGCCGGGTCGCCGACCTCGAGGACCGGCTCACCGCAGCCCTGGAAGAAGAGGGCTGGGCCGAGGCGGGGTCGGACACGCCAGGGCCCGCCCGCGACGACTGGGAGCAGTCGGTCCGGAACTGCCGGGCCTAGGGCGAACTCGCCGCCGCGGAGAGGCTCCTGGATGCCGGCCCCTCCCCGGACGCCGTCGGCGGTCCGCTCACCGTCCCCGGCCAGCGGACCTGGCCCTGGGCGGATGTGCCGTTGCGTGACGCGCTGGCGTGGTACGGCGGATCGGTGAGCACACGCCCGGAGTTCACCAGCCAATGGCGGCCGGACGACGAGTCGGGTACCGCCCTGATCAAGGCACTGGCCGAGCTGTACCGCAACGTGTCCGCCGAGAATGTACGGACCTTCGCCAATGCCCTGGACACTCACCTGGGTGCCGACGCCGCCCGGCATCAGGTGGAGGAATACGGTGGTGGTTTTGTCACTTGGCTCTCCGGCGTGGCCGACTACCAGCGTATCCCCCAACTCGCCCTGCCCCGCAAGCTCCGGCTGTATGTCTGCCCGGACGGCCGGGAGCCCGAGGTCCCGGAGAAAGACCGGCCCGCGGCCTGGCTGGTGCTGCGCATGCAGGCGGCGACGCAACGGAAACTCAGCCCGCCCGGCGTGGCGGTGCTCGACGCCCGTACGGTGCTCCAGCTTGCCGCCCCGGACCGCCGTGGCGTGGCCACCCCTCGGAGCCACCGTACGGTCAACCTGCTGCGCGCCATGGGCAGGGGACTGCGGGTCGTGGATGTTGTTGGTCGGCAGCCGCTGCCGGACGACCGCTCCGGACCTGCGGCCCATCCCCACGAGGAGCACGAGGACCTCGCCTGGTGGCTGGACCTTCTCGGCGTCCGCTACACCGACGCTGTGGTGGACATGCTCCTGTACGACACCGACGGCCACCCGGTGGCGCTGCGCGCGGCCCTAGCCGGACTGCTCCCGGACACGGACCGGCCCTTCGAGCTGACGTCCGAGGCGTTGCAGGAATGGCGTGCCGACCCCGAGGCGCAGGCCGCCTTCCACGACTCGGTGGTGGACCGGTCCTTCCTCGGTTCTGACCGTGAGGCGGCTGCCGCCCTGCGCGCGGTACTGCTGCTCATCCGCGACGACCCGGAGTTGACACTCTCGGCGGAGGGCATCGCGTCGGTCCTCGGCTCGTCCGCCCCCGGTGCCGGAAGCCCGCCCATGGAGCTGAAGGCCGCGCTGTCCCGGGTTGCCGCGGCCGGCTTTCTACGCCAGGAACCGGGCGACCGCAGCTACCGCTGGAACGGTCCTGGTCTGGCGGCCCTCCTCATCGGCCCCGACCCGCGCCGTGTCGAGTCCCGCCTCGACCAGGACTTGCGGGAGTTGTACGACCGCCGGGACCGCAGCGAGGAGAGCGCGGTGCTCGGCCTGCTGGAGGTGCGCGAGTCGTACACGCACACCGCAGTGAACCGAACGACCGGAGCCACCGACGCCATCAGGCGAATGCTGGAGCGCGAAGATCTTTCGGAGCAGGCTCGCGTCGAGGCACAGGGCGCGCTGCGAGCCCTTGAAGAGGGCCAGCAGGCCGAGGCACGGGCCCGTGACCCCCAGTGGCTGTACGGCGACCTGCACACGAAGGAACCGCTGGACCTGCGCGCAGAGTTGCAGAGTCATTGTCTTGGCCTGCTCACCGAGGCACCGGCGAACGTCGTTGTCGACTTCCTCCCGGACACCGATCAGGAAGTGGTCGTCTGGGCCAGCCACCAGCTGCTGAAGATGGCTGTGGCCAATCTCCTGGACAACGCGCTCCGGGAAATCGGGCCCGAGGGCAGGATCCGGGTGACCCTCAGCCTGCTGCCGCGCGGACGCGAGGGCGTCGGCGGGCCCGTGGCCCGGGTCGACATCGAGGACAGCGGGCCGGGGGTGCCCGAGAACTGGCTTCCGTTCCTCAACGGCACGGTGAGCGGCCCGCCTCCGGTTACGCCCAAGGGGAGCGGTCGAGGGGTTACCTTCGCGCGGAACTTCATCGTCGCCCACAACGGCACACTGGTGTTCCTTGCGCGCTCGCGGGACCTGCGCGGAGCCCACGTACGTATCGAACTGCCAGTGACCGAGACCCCGCCGCAGCGATGAAGGAGCTCAACCCCTGCCCAGCATGCGGTCGACCGCCTCCCGGACCGCGAGGGTGTCGAAGCCTCCGACACCCGGCCTCGCCTTCGTGCAAATGCCGGACAGCCCGAAACGCCCAGTGAGATTGCGGTAGTTCGCCTGCACATCGCCGGCAGGGAAGTACGCGGTGATCAGTATCCGGGGTATCCCGCGGCTCTTGAGATCGAGCAGGGCGGCATAGCCGTGGTGGTCATCGTTGCGATCGGTGAGATGGCGGTCGACCAATGCGCCGTGGAACTGCGGTGGGTTGCCCCCCATGAGCCGGTGGTATTCCTTGAGGTCGTGGACCACGATCGTGTCGCAGTCTCCGAACAGCGTCTGCAGCGACTGGCACATCTGTCTATCGTCCTCCACGATCAGAAGCCGCCGCCTCGGCGCCCCCCGCTGACCCGGGTGTAGGATATCCGCCGCCTTCACCGCCGGGTCGTCGCTGAACCGGTCCGCGAACGTGACCCAGCCCTTCACCTCTACGCCCTCTTGGAACAGCTCAGACACTCTGGCCATCAGCTGACGCCGTGCGGTGAACGCCGTGTTCCAGTGCCTGGAATCGACCGTGGGGTGAACCCGCAGTGGATCCCCGCGCCACTGCGCCAGCAGGCGCGCCACCTCGACGGCGTCCGCGGGCTCTCCCAACTCCGCCAACTGCTTAGGGAATTCGAGCACATCCAGCCGGAGCAGGTCTTTCGGCAGCCGGTAGCCGCCCGAAGCCGACCTGGGGATCTCGACGCCATGCTCCTTGAGGAGCCCTTTCACCCTGCTGACGTGCGTGTACACGGCACTGGAGTTTCCACCACGCGGCAGCATCCCCCTGATGCTCTCGGAGGACACCAGTTGCCCCTGCATGAACAACAGCCGCAGCAGAATGGCCGCTTCCACCCCGCCGAGCGGCGTACGTCCCCCGGTACGGCTCTCCACGATCAGTTCGCCGAGTGCGGCGACGTACGGTCTGTCCTGCTCCGGAACTCCGTCCCCCATGGCCTCATGCTAGCGCTGGGGAACCATGTCTAAACTCAATCTGAATGCAACTCACCAATGGTCAGGCGGACGTGAGTTTGGACTCAGAACGAGGCTCGTGGATCACCTGAGAAAACCTCGGTTCTCTGGGGGCACGGGCAAACAGCCCGACGGTCTCAACCGGCCGCCCACCCTCCCCAGGAGTGAATCCCTCATGCCCGCCATCTCCGTGAAGACCTGCGCCGCCGTCGGCACCGGCTCCCTCACCGCCCACTTCGCCGGTCTCTCTCCGCTCCAGACCCTCGCCACCGGCGCCGCCGTCCTCGTCGCCGCTCTACTACTCAAGTTGCTCGTCCTGGAGTGGTTCTCCCGCAAGAGCGACGGCGTGCGCAGCGACGTACTGAAATTCGCCTGCATGCTCTTCCTCGGCCAGCAGTCCGCCCCCGCTGAATCCCCTGAGTCGCCCGAAGCCTCCGTCTCCCGGAAGCGGCGCAGGCGGCGAGCCAAGTGACCGGCCAGCACACGCCCCGGAGGGCTCGGAGCCCTCCGGGGTCCCGGCATGGTCAGTCCGACCGTCGCATGGTCGTCAGACCTTGATTAGGCGGGTGCCAGGACCAAAGAGCATCAGGAGATCTTGGGGCGCGGCCCGGGCGGCCCTCCAGGACATGATCACAGGCTCGGCCAGCACCCAACGCCCGGGTCTGGTGCAGGTTTGGGTGACAGGTTCGGTCACGCGGCCTGGAGGGCCGGTGTGGTCATGACGGTCTCGAATTCGATGGGGGTCAGGCGGCCGAGTGCGGCTTGTCTGCGGCGCCGGTGGTAGGTCCTCTCGATCCAGGTCACGATCGCGATGCGCAGTTCCTCGCGGGTGGCCCACGATCGGCGGTCGAGGACGTTCTTCTGCAGCAGGCTGAAGAAGGACTCCATGGCCGCGTTGTCGCCTGCCGCGCCGACCCTCCCTATCGAGCCGGCCATCCGGTGGTGGTCGAGGGCCCGGACGAACTTCCGGGAGCGGAACTGCGATCCGCGATCGCTGTGCAGAATGCACCCGTCGACGTGTCCACGCCGGGCAACGGCGTTGTTGAGGGCTGTGACGGCCAGGCGGGACTTCATCCGCGTGTCGATCGAGTAGCCGACGATCCTCCTGCTGAAGACGTCCTTGATCGCGCAGAGATACAACTTGCCTTCGGCGGTGGCGTGTTCGGTGATGTCGGTGAGCCACAACCGGTTCGGGCCATCCGCGGTGAAGTCACGGCGGACCAGGTCGTCGTGCACCGGCGGGCCGGCCTTCTTGGTAGTGCCGCGCTTCTTGCCGAACACGCTCCACCAGTTGTTGTCCCGGCAGATCCGCCACGCGGTCCGGTCGGCCATGCCGGATCCCGCACTGCGGGCTTCGTCGGCCAGGAACCGGTAGCCGAACTCCGGATCCTCGCGGTGGGCGTCGAACAACGCGTTCGCGCGTGAGGCTTGCTCGAACTCGGCATCGGTCACGGGACGTTCGAGCCAGCGGTAGTAGGGCTGGCGGGCGAGTTTCAGGACCCTGCACGTGACCGTGACGGGAATTCCGCCCGTGGCCAGCTCTTTCACGAGCGGGTAGACCCTTTTCCCGGCAGATGAGCCTGCGACAGGTAGGCCGCGGCCCGGCGCAGGACCTCGTTCTCCTGCTCCAGCAACTTGATCCGCCGACGCGCTTCCCGTAGTTCCGCGTTGTCCTGGCTGGTCGTTCCGGGCTTGGTCCCGTCGTCGATGTCCGCGCGGCGCATCCATTTCCACAGCGTCATCGCGTGCACTCCGAAGTCGGCGGCCACCTGCTCGACCGTCACGCCCGGGCCGCGGTTCCTCGCGACCCGCACGACGTCCTCGCGGAACTCTTGCGGATAAGGCTTGGGCACAGCGACATCCTTCCCACCCGCCCCACAGGGCAAGCCAGTTCAGATGTCACCCGATCGTGCAGCAGACCCTCCCGGCAACATGCTGGTAGGGCTCGGCAGATTCGAGCATTACGACCCGGCCCGTACGCTGCAGATCGAACGAGATGCGGTGGCCAGCCGTGCGCATGTTGATGATGCGCTCAACGACGTCCACCTCTGTCACCTCCTCCCCCACGAGTGCCTCTGGAAGAGGTGAAACGGACTTGAGCGAGTTGATGCCGAGCACCTGGAGCGTAGCGATCTTCTTCCCCTTGAGTCGCTCCAGAAGCGGTGCGATCTCGGCTGCTGACTGGATGGTGGCCATGTGAGCATCATGGCTGAAGAAACAGGACGTGTGCGCCAGGCCAGTCAGTTGCTGTCTCGAGTATCCGCTGCTCTTCCTGTCAGTCTGTGGTGTGATACCCGGTTACCGGGTTGTCCGTCCTGGGTGAGAGAGGATCCTCGCTCAGATGACCAGCACGAACGGCCCCTAGCCGAGTCCACGGACCCGGCCCCGAGCGCGACCCGTCGCTGCTTCTCCCCGGAGTAGAAGCTGTGCATGATCGCCGAGTACGACACCGTCCTGGCCGGGGGGAGGGGGGCGATTCTGCGCCATGGGCGGCGACACCACTCCCCATCCATCATCGGATGGAGGCCAGACTCCGGAGAGGCGACCACCCTGTCCGACTGGCGCACCAGCACGGCCTGGTGCCGATAGGGCTCCTTGTAGTTCAGAGGTCGCCATCACCGCCGAGGATCGGGCTGATCAACGCCCTGCTGGACCCAGCTTTGTCTACCAGCCTGTTGGATTTTCACGGTCATTACCTGCTCAGCACCGCAACCGGAGAACGTGCGCCAGATCAGTTGCCGTGGACAGACCTGGAATACATGCCGCAGCTGATCGATTGGCCTGTTTCGGACACCAATTACGAAGGGAGGCTGGAGCCGGTGAACGATCTGAAACTCTTCCGGGTCGCTAGCGGCCAGGCTGCCGAGATCCCGGGAGCGGCAGTGGCGTTGGAGCGTCACCTGCAGACGTTGATCGAGCAGAACATGGAAGCGATGCTCGGGATCCGGTTCCTGGCGTCCGAGTACGGCACCGGTTCGTGGCACCGTGGGCGGATCGACTCCCTCGGCCTGGACGAGAGCGGCAACCCGGTAATCGTGGAGTACAAGCGTTCGAATGGTAAGGCGGTGATCACTCAGGCGCTGTCGTACCTGTCGTGGTTGCGAGATCACCGGCATGAGTTCGAAAGCCTGGTGAAGGAGCGGCTGGGCGACGAGGCGGCTGGCTCGGTCGACTGGAGCAATCCGCGTCTGGTGTGCATCGCCGGGGATTTCACGTCGCACGACACGAACGCGCTGGAGGAGATCGGCCGCCGGATCGATCTCGTGAGCTACCGGGACTTCGGCGGGGGCCTGCTGGCTCTGCAACTGGTCGCCTCCGTAACCGGCTCCGCGGCACCGTCCCGGACACCGAGCACGCCCGCGAACAGGAGTGCGCCCTCACAGGGTTCTGAGGGTGGCGGTTCGGTGGTCAAGTCGGTCCGGCAGTTCCACGACGAGTCGCCTCAGTCTCTGCGGGACTTGTACGCCGATCTCGACGCGATGCTGATCTCCCATGCTGATGTGCAGAAGGAATTCCAGCTGCACTACGTCGCCTACCGTCGGATCAAGAACGTCGCGACCATCCGCTTCCAGCCGCGCAGCCACATCCTCGTGGTCCGGCTTGCGGTCGATCCCGACACGGTCGAACTGGTCGAAGGCTTCGCCCGGGACGTACGCAAGATCGGTTGTCTGGGAACTGGCCCGCTGGAGCTGCGGATCCGGTCACACGGGGACCTGGCGAGAGCCGACTACCTCGTCCGGCGAAGCGTCGAAGGCCGCTGACCCAGATTACCGGGGCCGGTCTGCATCGCAGTTCCGATGCACACCGGCCCCCGTTTTGCGTGCCTTCAAGAATGGCGGTCTAGCATGGTCTGGTCTCATTCTTCGGGCCCGGCAAGTACGAAGTCGTCCTGGATCAGAGCGCGTTGGAGTCGCTGTTCAGCGACGTCAGCGTAGTGCGATGACAACTCGACCCCCACGAACCGTCGGCCCTCGCGCAGGGCGGCGACGCCTGTGGAGCCGCTGCCGGTGAACGGGTCAAGGACAGTGCCGCCCTCGGGGCAGATCTGCACAAGCTGCTGCATGATCTCGACCGGCTTCTGGGTGATGTGCACCCGGTCCTTGCGGGGCTGGGAGGCGATGAAGTGGCCGGGCAGGTACAGGTCCTGATCCTTGGCCAGGCTGCCCTTCACGCCCCAGGTGATGAACTCGGCCGACTGCTTGAACCCGCCCTTGCGAGGCCGGCTGGCGGGCTTGATCCACGGGATGGTGCCGCTCCAGGTCCAGCCGGCCATCTGCAGGGCGTCGGACGTGGTCGGCTCCTGGCGCCAGTCCGAGAAGACGACGGCGACCGCGTGCTCGGTGGAGGCCCGGTACGCCTCAGTGAGCAGGGCGGTCAGCCAGCTCCGGTACGAGCGCTGGTCGCGGTTTTCTCCGGGGAAGTTCTGCAGGTCGTGGGCGCTGTTGCTGGTGACGTACTTGACGCGCGCCGTACGGCCGGTGCGGTCCGAACTCGTGCGACCGCCGGAGTTGTACGGAGGGTCGGTAATGACGGCGTTGACGCTCTCGTCCGGGAGGGTCTTCAGCACGGTGAGGGCGTCGCCTCGGTGCAGCGTGTAGCTCATGCGCGGGGCCTCTTTCAGGACACGACGGGACTCGACCCACTCCGGACAGCGCCCAACAGCGGTCGTCCGGGGCGGGGTTGCGCCGGACAGTAGCCGCGATTTCCGGCCGCACCCAACGCACCACTCCCTGCTCCGGATCCGGGCCTGGGAGCTGTTTGGTGCGGCCGGAATCCCCATCTACTGTCTCGCCAAGTCATAGGGACGGAGCCTCCCTCCATCCCTGATGACCTGTGCTTTTCCGTGCCATCTCGTCCAACAGAGCTGCCCGGAAGGCGAGTTGACCCCTGCGTTTCGGAAGCCGTGAGGAGACCGCGTGTACTGGCTGAGATTACGAGTGCGGCTGGCTGCCGCGCGTGACCCGAGACCGGCGTCCGGGAGCTACCAACTCCCCTGACCCGGGCCCGCCCTGAGAGGCGGATTCACATCGGCGCGGTGCCGACGGCCTTGCACGAGAAGTCGGCACCGCGCCTCCTGCGAACCACGAGGAGCCGCTGCGATGCAGCATGCCCTGATACCCCCGCGTCCCGACCCAGCACCACGGCCCGGCCGACATCACCGTCTCGGTGAACGGCAGCGATGATGAAGAAGACCACCGGGACCGTCGTCGGTCTCATCGGGTCCGGTTCGCTGCTGCTGACCGTTCCGATCCTCGCCGTCGGCGCCGGAACGGCGTCGGCCTCCTGCTCGACCGGCGGCGCACAGGCTGTGCACACCTCGGCCGTTGCCGCTCAGGTGAAGGCGATCCTGGACGGCGACACCAAGGAGACCGTCTCCGTGCCGGGGCTGGACGATCCGACCGAGCAGGTGCCCAACGCCAAGACGATCCAGGCCACCGGCGTCGCCATGAACATCCCGGCCCGCGGGCAGATCGTGGCCCTGGTGACCGCCCTTCAGGAGAGCCGCCTGCGCAACCTCACCTACGGCGACCGCGATTCGCTGGGGCTGTTCCAGCAGCGTCCGTCGCAGGGCTGGGGCACCGCCAACGAGATCCTCGACATCTAGCTCCGCTCCGATACGGGGCATCCGGGCGGGAGTTGGATGTCCGGGGTGTCCAGGGTGCCGCCGTGCCGTCACGGGTGCGGCGGCACCGCCGTGTTCAGCGGGTGCTCCACTTCTGGTTGTCCTGGCCGTTGCAGTCCCAGAGCTGGAGCCGGGTGCCGTTGGCGGTCTTCTGGTCCTTGACGTCCACGCACTTGTTGGACTGCGGATTGACCAGGTCGTTGCTGGAGTTGAGGCGGAACTGCTGGGCCGGGTTGCCGCTGCACACCGCGATCTGGATCACCGCGCCGTTCGCCGACGAGCCCCAGGCGACGTCCATGCACAGGCCCATCGAGCGGATCGTGCCGTCCGAACGGAAGTCCCACTTCTGCCAGTTCTTGCCGGTGCAGCTGTTGATCTGCAGCGGCGAACCGTCGGCGCCCTTGTGACCCACCATCTCGATGCACTTGTTGGAGGCGTGGCCGTAGATGGTGGTGCCGGGCGCGGCGACCACCGTCTTGGTGGCCGTGACCTTGGTCGTGGTCGTCTTCTTCGAACCCCCGCCGGAGGACGCCTTCTTGGGGGCCTCGGCGGAACTGCCCGCGATCACTCCGGCACCGGAACCGGCACCGGCGGCCGCCGCCCCCGCGCCCTTCTTCACCGTGTTCTTGCCGCCGCTCGGGTGCGAAGGGGTCGCCTTCGGCGAGGTCGGGTCCGGGCTGGCCGAACCGTAGGCGCCGGCACCGCTGTCCGTCGTCTGTCCGTTCAACACGGTTCCGGCGTCGGCCACTTGGTCCGACGGCTTCGAGTCCGAGCTCGACCTGCCGAGCAGACCGGACACCAGGAACGGTACGCCGATCAGCAGCGCGCCAGCTATCGCGGCTCCGGCGAGCAGCCCTCGGGAGGGGCGGCCGAAGGCGGGGGCCGCAGCGGCGGAGTCCTCGCCGGTGTCCGAGCCCGATCCGCTGGTGGCCTCAGCTGTCGCGGATGCGGCCAGGGCGTCGGGGCCCTGGTCGGGGTCGGCGTGGGTGTCGGGGGCGGCTTCGGACGTTGCGCCCTCGTCGGTGCCCACGGCGGCTTCCGCGGTGGGGAGTTGGGCCGCGGCGGCGGGCTGCGCGGGAGGCGTCAGCGCCGCTTCCGCCTGCGCCGCGGTCTCCGGGTCGCCGCCGGTGCGGGCGGCCGTCGCCTCTCCGCTGGTCGGCGGGAGTGCCGCCGCCTCGGTCTCGGGGGCGCCGCCCGCGGTGGTGTCCGGGGCCGCGGCGGGCTCCGTCCCGCCCGTCGCTGCCTGGTGCTGCGGGCTGTTCTTGCCGGACATGCTGGTCCTTCCAGAAAGGTGATCGGGTGACGACCTGTCAGTCGTCGTCCGGGGCGGGCGGGTTGACCGAGAACCGGTTGCCGTCAAAATACAAGGTCAGCGGGGTGCCGTCGGCCTGGCCGAAGCGTTGGGTGCGGCCACCGGGGCTGAGCACCTGGACCGGGCTCCCGGTGTCCCTTACGACCAGTGCCGCCAGGGTGGCCACGTAGAAGGGGGTGTCGGGGCGGGCCAGCACCAAGGCGAGGCGGGCGGAGTCGTCCAGTCCGGCCTCCGCGACGGTCACCATGCCGTTCTGGAGGATCGCCTGGGCGCGCAACTCCTCGGTGAGGGCACCGATGTGGGCCAGCGCGTCGGTCGACACCTCTGTGCCCGGGGCCGGGAACCTCGGGTCGTCGGGCGCGCCATGAGCCGCCACATCGGCCTGGACCCAGCTGAGCAGCGCGCCGTGCGGGTCCCGGGCTCGGGACCACGCGGGGGCGGTACCGGAGTCGGCGAGCAACTGGGCCAGTGAACGGGCGAACGTCTCGGGACGCTGCGCGCGCGATACGGCGGGGCGGTAGCGGGCACCGCCGGAGCCGTCTCCGCGCCGGCCGTTCGTGTCGCCGCCGTCTTCGTCGGCGTCGCTGTCCTCGTCCTCGTCCTCGTCCTCGTCGCTGTCGTCGGGGTCGAACTCGTCTACGTCCACGTCGTCCCCGTGCCGGTTGCCCCGCCCGTGTAGGTCGGCGTCGTCGTCCGAGTCGCCTTCGCCGGACTCGCTCCCGTCGTCCAAGTCCTGCCCGCGACGGCCGTGTTGGCCACCATGCCCGCGCCGGCCGGCCTGATCGTCCTCGTCGGCTTCGTCGTCCGACTCCTCTTCGCCGGACTCGCTCTCCTCGCCCAAGTCCTGCGCGTGCTGGCCCTGTTGACCGCTCTGCCCATGCTCGCCGGCCGGGTCGTCCTCGTCGTCCTCGGATTCCGCGGCGGTGTCGTTCGCGGCTTCGCGTGGCTGGAACTCCGGTTCCCGGGGTGCCACTTGGGGCTCGGCCTCGGGTGCTTCCTGCGGGGTCTCCACCGGTTCGGCGGCCGTCGGTGCCGCCTCTCTGCGGGCCGGTGCCGGGCGGGGGGTACGGCGCGGCCACGTGGCCGGGGTGGCGGCCAGGGAACCCGTCGGCAGGGGGGCCGGGCCCTCGCCCGCCTCCGCTCGCTGGGCCTCCAACAGGGTTACGACATCGGTGAGATCGTGCTCCGCGTTGCGCTGCCGGGCCGCGTGCCTGGCCTGCTCGGCGAGGGAGGCGTCGATCTCGCGCCGGAGGGCGTCGACCGCCTGCTGGGCCTCGTCCCGTGCGGCGACCGCCTGGTCGTGGCGTGCGGTGGCCCCGATGAGCGCCGCCCGGGCCGTGCGGTCCGCCGTGGTCGCCGTCGCGGCCGTGTCCCGGGCGTGGGTCAGGGCGCGGGCGGCGTGGCGTGCCACGTCCTGGGCCAGGCCGAGCCGGCGCCTGGTGTCGTTGGTGGTGTGCTGGGCGGCGTCGACAGCGCGGTCGGCTGCCCCGGCCTCGATCTGTGCCTGGTCCAGCGTTGTACGGGCCCGGTTCCGGCGGGAATCGGGGTCGATCGAGCGGGAGTCGCCCTCGCCTCGGCGCGAACTCCCGCCCTGGGGCGGCGAGTTGGCAGGCCTCTGGCGCGCGGCCTCCTCCGCCTCCCGTGCGGCCGCCTCCGCCGCCGCCAGTTCTTCCTCCGCCGTCGGGACCGCGTCGTGGTACTCCCCCGCCACCCGGGTCGCTTCCGTCACGCGCTCGGTCTGACCCTGGAGATCCGTGGTCAACTGCGTTACGCGGGCCCGCCGTTCCTGATCGGTGCGTTCGGCGACCGGGACGGCCCGCTGGGCGGCGGTGAGTTCGGCGGCCGCGGTCTCCGCGGTGGCACGGGCGTGGTTCCGGTCCAGCTCCGCCTGTGTCACCGGCAGCTCGGCCTCGTCCAACACGCGTTGGGTGTCCGGCACTTGGTCCTGGAGCCGGCGCTCCCGCGTGTTAGCGGCGTGCTCCGCCCGCGCGGCCTCCTCCAGTGTGCGCACCTGATCCCGTACGGCCGCCCAACCGGCGTCGTGGACCGCGTCGTCCTGCCCCAGGCCATCCCGGCCCGGGCCGCCCAGCCGCGCGCCGCCTCGACCCGCGCCGCTGGGGCCCGACTCGCCCTGACCCACGCCACCTTGACGCGCACCACCCAGGCCCGCACCACCCCGCCCCGCGCTGCTCGGCCCCCCGCCGTCCCGCTCCTCGTCGCCGCGCTCGTCCGCGTCCAGCGTCCCCTCCGGGTCCCCGTTCACGTCGAACCGGCGGAACCGCACGCCCTCGCCGTCACGCAGCGCGAGTTCGACGGGCCGCCGTAGCAACGCGGCCGTGCCCGAAGCGGCGTACAGCGCGCGGGCCGTCTGGCGCGGGCCGCCGTCGGTGGCGAGCCACAGCTGGAGCATGGCGGTGTCGTCGCGGGCCGGGTCCGGGTCCGTCTCGATGCCGTGGGCCAGCAGGGTCGGGAGGTCGCGGAGCGACACCGTGCGCCAGTCGCGCAGGACCGCGTCCGCGGGGGCGTTCCGCGCCTGGGCGTCGGCCGCCTCGCGGACCAGGGACGCGCCGTCGTAGACGCCCGGGTCCGTGCGGCCCGTGGTGACGCCGTGGCCGAGGAGGTCGCGCTCCGTGGGGCGCAGCCGGACCGTGCCGGAGACGTACCGGGTGCCGTTCGGGCCGTGGACGGTGATCAGGGCGTCGGCGAGTATCTCGTGGCTGCGGGTGCCGCGCGTGCCCGCCGGGATCTTGGTGTCGCCGCGCTTGAGCCACTCGCGGCGGGTGCCCGCGACGGCGGCGCCCGAGCCGGGGTCCTGGGCCGGGCGGGCCAGGGCCGGCGCGGTGAAGCCGAGGAGTTGGCGGTTGGAGTCGTGGAGGCTGAAGGCGCCCTGGGCCGCGAGGCTGCCGGTGAGGCCCGCGTGCGAGGCGGAGCCCGCGCTGACCGTGCTGAGCCGGACCCGGTCGATCGTCACGTCGCCGGCGTCGGTCTCCCGGCGCGGCCGGTACAGCTCCACGGAAAGCCGGGGCGGGGTGTCGGGGTCGCCCTGGAACGGGTAGGCGCCCGGCATCGTGGTGGTGATGCCGGCGGGGCCGCGCGGGTGGTCCAGCTCGATCGTGCCGGCCTGGAGGAGTTCGCCGACCCGTACGGCGGTGGCGTCCGCGGAGTCGGAGGCGGCGAGCCGGCGCCAGGAGCCGGTGAGGGCCGGGGCCACCTCGTCGAGCGCGGCGGCGAGGTGGGTGCCCGCGTCGAAGGAGAAGACCGGTGCGGGGCCGCCAGGCGTGAAGCGGTGTCCGTTCGGCGTCGGCCGGATCGGCGAGTGGTCCGCCGTCAACTGCGCCACCGGCTCCGGGGGTTCGGCGGTCTCGCTGCCGGTGAAGCGGAGCGCGGCGGCGGTGTACACGGTGACGCTCCGCGCCCGCCGGCCGAGGAACAGGTGGGCGATGCGCTGGGCGAGCGGGGTGTCCGCGTCGGTCAGGCTGAGCACGCCGTGCTGGAGCACGCTGCCCGGCAGGTCCACCAGCCAGTCGGTGGTCAGTGAGGACCGTACGGTGGCGACGATCCGGTACGGGACGCCGTCGAAGTCGGCGACGTTGTCGGTGCGCAGCCAGTGCCGGTCCTCGGCGGTCCGGGTCACCCGCGCCGAGTTGCCGCGCACGGTGTCGGCGCCGAGCAGTGCGGCCGCCCGGTCGGTGCGGGGGCCGCCGGTGGGCCTCGGGAGCCGGGTCTGGAGCTGGGCGAACGCGGAGTGCCGGGTGCTGTCGGAGGTCTTGTCGGTCACGACGGACGGGGTGTGGCCGAGGTACTGCTCGATGCCGGTGCCCGGTGCCCCGTCGCGGCCGCGCACCTGTCGTAGCGCGTGGTCGTCGGCGTCCGGCTCGGCGGAGAGGGTGACCTCGACGAGGCGGGCGCCGCCGTAGCCGACGTGCCGGAACCGGAAGCGCTGGGCGCGGCCGGGGCCGCGGCCGGCCAGGGTGCGGAGGCCGGCCGTGGAGGTGAGGTCGGCGATGCGGGTGTCGACGCCGGAGAGGTACGACGCGTGGCCCGGGCGGGTCGTGCCGGGGGCCTCCTCCTCGATGAGGGCGAGGAGTTGCTGCCGGAGGAGGTCGGGGCGTTGCACGGTACGCAGGGCGTCGGTGTACTGGTCCATCGCCTGGACGCTGCCGAGGCCCACCTCGCGGGAGGCGATGAAGCGGCGCGGCAGGGGCACGGAGCGCGGTATCTCCGCGGGCATGGTGAGACCGGGCACGGTCGCGAACCAGGCGGGGTGGCGCCGGATCTGGGCCGGGCTGACGAGGAACCGTACGGCGTCCGGGAGTTCGACCGCCACGGTCACGGCGCGGCCCTCGCCCTGCCCGAAGGCGTTGCCCACGGCGTTGCGGGTGCCGCGCCGGAACGTGACCAGCAGAAGCGCGTCGGCCGTGATGCGGTGCTGGGCGCCGCCCTCGGTGGCCGTGCGGTGCACGACCGTCGAGGAGGCGAGCGCTCGCCCCTTCTCCTGGCGGGTGGTGCGGGTGTAGCGGCCCGAGGGGTTGAAGGTCGCACTGCGGGACGCGGAACCGGTCGTGGAACTGCTGCCTTGTTGCTCTGCCGGTTCGTCGGCGCGGCGTTGCATGCCGCCGTCGCCGAGGCCGCCGATGTCGCCGTCGTTGCCCGCGGCCTGGTCGGAGCCCGGGGTCTGGGCCGAGGAGTTGTTGCGGACCGCGGTGAAGCCGCCCGCCCACTGCGCCGCGCTGGACACCCCGCGCTGCTGCCCGGCGCCGTCGCCGGCGTTGAGCCCGGTCTCGAAGTACTGCGTGATCTCGGCCGACGCCCGCGGCCTGCGCAGGGTGCCGCGGATCTCGACCGACAGGACCTCGTCCGCGGCGAGCCCCGGCAGGGTGAGCCCCTCGATCACATAGGCGCCCTTGAGCACCTGGTGGCCGCGGGCCAGCAGGGCGGCGGGGTTGCGGGCGGCGCTGAGCATCTCCGCCGTCACCGTGGTCGGATCGGTGGCCGCGGCACCGGCCAGCGACTCGCCGACGGCGCGTCCGACACGCGCCACCGGAGCGGGAGTCAGGCCCGCGACCGTGTCCCGTACGCCGTCCATCAGACCGCGTGCCGGATGCCCCTGGTAGGTGTTGCCGAGCACCGCGCGGAACGCGTCGTCGAGCGCGGCCGACGCCCGGAACACCTCCACCATCGAGTCGTCGGGCAGCGGTACCGAGTCGGGCAGTGGGGTGCCGTGCTCGTCGGTCAGGCCGAGCGCCGTGCGGTCGGCGTCGTTGGCGGCCCGCACGGTGTGTGCGGCGGGCGCCGCCGGAACGTCCTCGTCGGCGGGCAGCGTACGGAGCGTCGGCACCGCCAGCTTCAGCGTCCCCCGCACCCGGTCCGGCGGCGGAGGCGCGGGCGGGTCGTCAGGGCCGGGCGCCGGGGCGCCGTGCGGGGCATACGGCTCCATGGCCGTCAGGGGCGCGAACCGCACCAGGGGCTCCTCCCCCGGCCCCTCGTACAGGTCGAGCCCGAAGGTGGCCGGCACCTCGAACACCTCGGTGCGCTGTCCCGCCCCGGTGCCCTGGAACTGCTGGTCGTGCCCGAGGGACAACTGCACACTGTTGTCGTGCTGCACTTGGTGGGAGCGCACATGGTCGGCGGTGCCGCCGAGGGTCCACGCGCCGTCGCGCACCGGGATGCCGAACGAACCGCCGGCGCCGTACGACACCCCGTACTGCGAGCCGTTCTGGTCGGTGGCGACCGTCGACAGCGAGACCAGGCCGATGGTCTCCACGTGCGGCAGCACCGTGGTGTGCCTGCTCTCGCCCGCGCCGCGCTCCGCGCTGAGCACCAGCCGCACCCGGCGGCTGCCGGTCAGGGTCGGGATCTCCAGGAAGAGCGAGTGGCCGCCGTCCAGCATGGCGTCCGTCGCGGCCCGCAGCCCGATCTCCGACCGGGTCTGCTCGAACCGCCGCAGGTTGTTCAACTGGGCCTGCACCAGCGCCTCGTCGGGCAGCACCCGGTTGCGGGCGTTGTCGTCGGCGGGCAGGAAGCCCTCGCGGCGCAGCCAGTTCTCGGCGGGCACGAAGAGGCGATGGGCTTCCGTCACGGCCAGCGGTGTCGCGCTGGCGCCGATCGACCGCAGATGCTCCAACTCCGCCGGGAGCCGCCGCAGTTCCTCCTCCGTCGGGACATGGCCCGCGGCGTCCTCGGCGGTCATCACCCGCAGATGCATGCCGGCCCGCCACTCGCCCGGCTCGAAGATCTCCCGCCCGCCGCCCGGCCGGTGGAACACCAGCGTGTGCCGTACCGAGGCCGGCGCCAGCAGGTGACTGCGCTTGGTGCGCACCTCGTGCATCAGCGCCGCGCCGGCGCTCTGGTTCAGCGCGTCGCTCGTCCCCGCCTGGACCGAGACCCGCCCCAGCACACCGCCGCCGACCCGCCGTGTCGCCTCCGAGTGACCCTCGCTGTGGTCGCCGGTGAGCGCCGGCCCGACGCTCCCGGACAGGGACGCGCCGCTGCTGAACTTCGACTGGGCGTCGAGCTTCACCGACTGCGTGAGGTGGCTCTCCAGGTTGACCTTCCCGGCGACGGTCTGCCGCTGCGGCTCGCCCACGTCCACGTCGGTCAGCAACTGGAACATGCCGAGCGCGCGCCCCGACGTGTCGAGCAGCACCGGCGAGAAGACGCCTCCCTGCCGCTGCATCGGCAGGGTGCCCCGCAGCATCGGCTCCGACAGGAACGTCTCCAGCTCCGCCCGGGAGTCCTCGCCCAACTCCCGTAGCCGGGTGCTGAATCGCTGGAGCGTCTCCGCGAGCAGCCGCCCCGGATCCGCCACCGTGTCCACGCCCCAGATCGGCAGCACGTCCAGACCCGCGGCCGTCGGCAGCTCCCCGTCCTCGTCCCGCGCCAGATGCTGCGGGAACCAGAGGGTCACCGGCCCGTGCGACTGCGCCGGCGACCAGGTGACGGGCGCGGCCAGCGCCGGAGTGTCGACGCGTACCTCCCACATGGCGGTGAAGTCGTACGGTTCCGAAGGCTCGTTGCTGCGCTGCGCCGTCGTCGACGTCACGCCCGTGGTCACCGACGCGCTCGACGAGAGCTGGTTCAACGTCAGCGCGAGGGTCAGCGCGGCATCGACACCGCGCACCGGGATCGCCCGGGTCACCGGGAACAGCGCGGTCCAAGGCAGCATCAGCGTACGGATGTTGCCGGACGCCTCCGACGACACGGACTCCTGCGAACCGATGCCACGCCGCTCCACCCGTACGTCCCGCACACCGCCCTCGGCCTGCCCGTACCGGGCCGCCGCCGTCGGGTTCGAGAGCCCCATCCGCAGGTCGACGTCCCGGTCCCGGCCGTCCACGGTCACCCTGATCCGGAAACCCAGACTCCCGCGCAGATACGGCAGGTTGAGCACCAGCTCCTCGGCACTCGCCACCGTCCGCAACTGCTCCCGCACCGGGTGCGTGTCCGGCGCGTTCCCCAGCCCGAGCGCCGTCATCACCTGCTGGTGCAGCCCGTTCACGAGGTCCGCCGACAGCGGTTCGGGGAGCACCAGGCCCACGTTGCCGTCCTGATGACGACCGTAGTCGCGGACGTACGTCGAAGAAGGCGCCGCCACCGGCGCGTTGGAGGCGGGCCAGGTCAGGGGGGTGTCCGTGGGGATGGGGGTGGTGTCGGGGTCCTGGGCCGGGGTCGTGTCGTTCTGGCCTGTGTGGTCGTGGAGTTGGGGGCCGGCCGCGGTGACGTTCTCGATCGTGCGGAGGTAGCGCTGCGGGATGTGGACGGGGGTCTGTGTGCCGGCCATGACGCCGGTGGTGCGGACGGTGGTGCTGTTCGGGTGGTTGCGGAGAAGGAAGTCGTTGTCGCGCTGTTCGTCCGGCAGGCCGAGGTAGTGCAGGACCTCGTGGAGCAGGTCCTCGTCGGAATGGTTGGCGTCGAGGTGGAGTTGGTTGGCGCGGGCCGGTTTCGCGGTGTCGGTGAGAGTGATCGTCTCGGGGTGATCGGGGTCGCTGATCAGGTTCAGGTTGATGTGGAGCTGGTCGCCCGAACTGGGCAGCGCCAGGCCGGAGTTGAGGTGCGTGTCCAGGAGACCGGTGATGCGGTCGTTGAGTCGGGTGGTCAGCGCCGGGTTCGTGGCGGTGACCGGGAGGTTGAGCGTGTAGTCGCGGATCCACTGGCCGTTGGGCGCCTGGATACGACGGATGGTGGCACGGACGAGCGTCGTAGCACCGCTAAGTACTCCGGGCCGGGGCGAGTTGGACTGGTCCGCATGCGGATCGAACCGCTCGGTGGAGTGAACAGCCGGGCGGGCGTGGGGACGCAGGCCGTGCCAGGTGTCCTTGGAGGCGGGGTCGGCGACGCGGGACGCAGGCAGGTCGTCACCGGCGGCGCGGGTCGGCGCGGGACGGTAACGGCCGTCCGGCTGAACGCTGTTGGCGTCCTCGGGGCCCCGGGGTGCGTTCGACGGGGTGATGTTCGCCGGGGTGGTACCCGTGTTCGCGGCGCTCGCGCTGTAGTGGTTCAGGCCCGTGTAGTGGACCTCCAGCGCGGGGGTGTTGGTGGTCGGGCCGTAGCGCAGCACGATGCCGCGGGGGCCGCCGGTCGCGGTGGTGCCGGCGAGCGGGGCGGGCATCGGCTGGAAGACGTGGATCGGGGCGTCGAGGGTGTCGGCGAGGAGGGGCAGGAAGGTGTCGCCGATCGGGTTCGCCCACGCGGCCGACCAGTTGCCCACCGCGCTGCCGAGCATGTTCGCCTCGTCCTGGCTGAGTGCGGCGGTGCTGCGGTGGTAACCGGCGATCAGCAGCGACCGGCGCTCGTCCGTGGTCATGGTGGCGAGGGTCGGCAGTCCGTTCACCGCACGCAGATAGGCGAACATACGGCGGTTGCTCGGCGCGGCGCCGGTGAGTGCGGGCGGTGCGCCCGGCATGGAGACCGCTTGCAGATAGCGGGTCTGGAGGTCGACCGGGTCCAGGTCCTCGGCGTGGGTCACGCCCTGGATGCCGTAGCGGACCAGTTCGTTGTCGATCTGGGCGGCGGGCATGTTCTGGACCGCCGCGGTGAAGGGGGTGACGAGGACGCCCCGGAGCTGGCCGAGCACCTGCGGCGGGAGCGGGCGGCTGCCGTCGCGTGCGGCCGCCAGCCGGGCCAGGACCAGGTTCTGCAACTCCTGCCGTGCGGCCCGTAGTTGATTGGATCCCCGGTCGCCGGCCTGCGGGTTCTGCGCCATCGTCCTGAGGGCCCGTTGTACGTCGTCGGGCCGGGCGAGCCAGGCGGCGGTGGCCGGGGCGAGGGCCTGGGTGGTGCCGGTGGCGGCGGCCTGCTGGAGGCGGGTGCGGACCAGGTGGGGGGCGCTGCCGATGACGGCGTAGAGGAGGCAGTTGCCGTCACCGGGGGTCTGGACGGCGTTGCCGGTGGGGCCGACGTAGGGGGTCAGGGGGGCGGCGGGGGTTGTGGCGGGCGGCGGGGTCGTGGCCTTGCCCTTGCCCTTGTCGACGCCCGTGTTCTTGTCGGTGGCCGGCTTCTTGTCCTTGCCGGTCTTGTCGCCCTTACCCGTCTTGTCCGTCTTGGCGTTGCCCGTACCGGACTTGGGCGGCCCGCTCTTCTTCGGCTGCGGTTTCGTCGTGGTCGGGGTCGTCCCCGTGGTCCCCGTCGTCCCGGCATTCGTGGTGGTGCCGGTGGTCGTCGCGGGCGCCGGAGTGTGCGTCTGGCCGCCCGCCGGGAGGGCCGCGGCGCGGCCGTCAGGGGCAGGCCAGCGGGGCGGGGTGGTGGCGAAGGTCGTCCGCAGGGACTGTTCGGGGGTCGGGGCGCTGTCCTGGACGTCGCTGGACAGACCTGGCAGCGCGGCGGTGGCCGACATCTGGTCGGCGGCGGCCTGCAACTGCGCGGTGACGGCGGCGGCGACCAGCCCGTTGCGGCGGGCGACTTCGGCCTCGGCCGCGGTCACCCGGCCCCGGGCGACGGTCTCGTCCCGCGTGGCGAGCTGCACGTCGGCAGCCGCGTCGGCCTCGGCTGCCGCGGCCTCCGCCGCCTTCTCCACGGCCTCCTCGTGGTTCTCCTCCTCCGCGCCGATGCGGTCCGGGCCGACCTCGACGATGTGCTCCGCCCGCGCCAGCACCGGCCGGGCCGCGGTGAGCGCGGTGGTGGCCTGCTGGATCGCGTTGTCGGCGGCGGTGATCGCCGGGAGCGCGGCCTGTACGCGGGGGTCGCCGGCGACATCGGGCGCGGGGATGTGGGGACGCGGGGCGCCGGGGGCGACGGGGGCCGGTACGGGTGCGGGGGCAGGGGCGGTACTCGACTGCCCGTTCTTCGCGGCCTGTTGGGCGGCGGCCCGTGCCGCGGCGGCGCGCTCTTCACGCACGGTGTTCTCGGCCCGTGTCAGCGCCGCCAGGGCCGTCTGGAGGTCGTGGCGACCCTTGGTCTCGTCCCGCTCGTGCCGCTCGATGACCGACGGCAAGGTCGTGACGGTGTTCCGGGCCTCCGCGAGGTCCCGCTTCAGCCGCGCGACCAGCGCCTCGGCCTTGCGCGCGGCCTCGGCGGCGTCGGCGGCCGCCTTCTTCGCGTCCGCGTGGGCGTCGGTCGCGTTCTTGACCGCGAGTCGCGCCTTCCCGTGCGCTTCTACGGCGGCCGTGTGCGCCCGGTTGGCCTGCTGGAGGGAGGCGGTGAGGCGGTTCAGCCGCTGCGGGGTGTCGGCGAGGGTTTCGGTGGCGGTGTGCAGGAGTTCGGCCTGGACGTCGAAGGCGTCCCACGCGGTGGCCAGGTCGGGGTCGGCGGTGACGAGGGCGCCCTCGGGGGTGAACTCCCAGCGGCGGATGCCCTGCGGGTCACGGGTCATCAACTCCAGCGGACGGTTGCCGAGCACAGCCGTACGGGAGGCCGCGTAAAGCGCCTGGCCGAGGTGCTCGCCCTGCGGGTCGGCGCCGAGGGCCACCCAGACCTGCACGCCGTGACTGCCCGGAGGGATCGCGGAGTTGAGGCGTTCGGGCAAGGTGTGCGGCTCGGCCGTGGCCCAGTCGGGAACGAGCGCGGGCAGGTCGTGGAGGTTCGGCGGGGTCTCCGCCGGGGTGAGCAGACCGTGGCCGAGGAGGTCACGCTCCTCGATGCGGAGGGTGACCGTACCGGTGACGTGACGGATGCCTTCAGGTCCCTCGACGAGCAGATGTGCGTCGGCGTCGACGACGTAACTCCGCGTCCCCCGCGCCCCGTTGGCGGGCGCGGCGGTGCTGCCGGACTTCAGCCAGTCACGGCGGCTGCCGGTGGTGGTGCCACCGAAGGTCGAAGGCTGGGTCTGCCGCTGGGCGAGCGGAACGTTGATGCCCGCGATCTCGTGGTTGTCGTCATCGCCACTGAGAAGTTCCGTGAACGAGGTCGCGAGGGAGTGGTCGGCGCCGGCCGCGGTGCTCACCGTGTCGGTGGTGTTGTGGAGTTGGTCGAGCGTGACGTCGTCGGCGTTGGTGGAACGGCGCGGGTTGTACAGGGTCACCGCGATCGACGGCGCGTGATCGGGTGCCCCCTCGAAGGGCGCGGTGCCGGGCATCTTGCGGGTGAGGTCGGCAGCCAGCCGGGGACGGTCGAGGGAGACCCGTCCGGCCTGGATCAACTGGCCCAGCCGGACCGCCTGTCCTTCCACCGAGACCGAGGTGATCTGTGAATGCCAGCCTCGACCGCCGCGTGGGGCAACGTCGTTGAGCGCCGTCTCCAGATGCGCCCAGCCGTCGAAGTGGAACGCCGGGGTCGGTCCCACCGGGTGGAACATCTGCGCGTCGGCGAGATACGGCCCGGCGGCGGGACCGGCCGGCCGCACGGTGTTGCGCGGGTCGGCGCCGGAGACGACGGACGGGGCGTTGACCGGAGCCGGGCCGCCCGCGCCGGGCAGGGCGGTCTCGGTGCCGGTGAAGCGCAGGGTCAGCCGGACCGGGACGGTGCTGGTGCGCGGGTTGCCCCGGGCCATCAACTCGTCTATCCACCGGCGTACGTCGCCGTCCGCGTCGGACCAGGCGATGACACCGTTCTGGATGAGACCGCCGATGACGTTCGGCGGCCAGTCGGTCACCAGCGCGGAGCGGACGGACAGCTCGTAGTCGTACTGGAGGCCGTCGAAGTCGGCGCCGTTGTCGGTACGCAGCCAGAAGCGGTTGTCGGCGGTGGTGGCCCGCCGGGCGGAGATGCTGGTGGCCGCCTGCGGGGTGAACACGGGTGCCGCGCGGTCCGTCTTGGACGGGTCCGGGCCCTGGTTGGGGCGGAGGTAGCGGGTCGTCAGGGTGACCGGGAGCTGTTTCTGCCGGACCGAGGCGCGGGTGGTGGTGCGGCCCGCGGAGGTGTGCGACTGCCACTGTTCGAGGCCCGAGCCGGGCGTCGAGAAACCCCGGACACCGGCCAGGTTCTGGGTCCGCCGGGGCCGTGCCGTGAGCGTGACCTCGACCAGCCGCTCGCCGCCGTGGCCGTGGTGGCGGAAGTGGAAGCGGGTGGTGGCCCGGCGCGGGGTGCCGTCCGGACCGCGTCCGGGCAGCGACCGCAGCCCGGCCGACGAGGTGAGCTGCGCGACCCGGCTGTGCACGCCCTGCTGGTAACCGGAGTGCCCCGGCGTGACCGCTCCGGGTGCCTCGGCCTCCACCAGCGCCAGCAGCTCGCGACCGACCTGCCCGCGCCGCTCCCTCGGGTTGACCGGCCCCAGTGGGACCTGGCCGGCGGTGGGCCCGGTCGTCGGGACGGGGGCCGCGACGGGCCGGTCGTACTCGATGACCGAGAGGACACCGCCGAGGCCCAGTTCCCGGTTGTGGGTGTACGGCGCCGGGAGGGCCGCCGTCAACGCCGGGGCGGGCGCGGGCGTGAGCCCCTGCACCGAGCCCATCCACCTTGCGTCGCGGGCGAGTTGGCCCTGGGTCATGAGGAACTGGAGGCCGTCGGGGACATCCACCGCGAAGGTGACGGGGTCGACCGTGCCGGGTTCGCCGACGCCGTTGAACAGGGTGCGGGAGCCCGCGCGGACCGTGACGAGGTAGGTGACGTCGGCGACCACGCGGTGCAGGGTGCCGCTCTCGGTGGGGGTGCGGTTGACGCCCGTACTGGCGGAGAGGGTGTCGGCGGTGTCGGTACGGGCGACGTAGCCGAGCCGTGCCGAGGGGTTGAAGAGGCCCTTGTACGACTTGCCGCTGGTCTGGCTGGTGGAGACCGAACCGTCCGACTCCGGACCGCTGTTGCCTTGCCCGGCCGGCTGCGGGGGCGGGTTCTGGGTGAGCACCCCGCTGCCGCCGAACTGGTGTGACTTCCCAAGGGACTTGAGCTGCTGGGCACTGTCGGTGGCCGAGACGCCGGTCTCCAGATACTGCCGGGTGGTGTCCAGCAGCCGAGGCCGATGCGCGACGGCCTGGATCTCCAGCGAGTACTGACCGTCCGCGAGCGTCCCCGGCAGGCTCAGACCCTCAACTACATAGGAGTTCTTGAACAGTTCGTGCCCGTGGGCGACAAGACTGCCCGGCGTGATCGCCGCGTGCCGGGTCTCGGCGGCGCGCGTCCTGCTGTCCGTGAGCCCGCGCCCGGCGAGCGGGGAGATGCCGTCGCGCGGAGCCGGGACGGCGGTCGGGGCGGGGGCGGTACCGGTGGTCGCCGGGGCCGTACCGGTCGTCGCAGGGGCGGTGACCGGGAGGATCGGACCCGTGCCGGTGGTGGCGGGGGGCGTCGGCTGGGCCTGGTTGCGGATCTCCGCTGCGGCCCGCTGGAAGGCCGACTCGACGGCCGCCGAGCCGCGCACGGTGTCGATCAACGCGTCGTCCGGTATCCGCACCAGCTCCGGGCGCGGGGTGCCGGTGGCGTCGGTCGCGTCGAGCCGTGCCCTGTCGACCGCGTTGGGCCGACGCGGCACCCCGTCGGTACGTGCGGGCGCCGCGGGGGTCGTCGCGGGCGCGTGCGTACGGCCGTCCGGCACCGCAAGCCGCAGCGAACCGGTGACCGTCGGCGCCGGGGCAACAGGCGGCGCACCGGCGGCAGTTGGTGCCGGTACGGCGGCCGGTGCCGGTGCCGCGGCCTGGTTCACGTTCCGCCCGAACCGCTCGCTGGGCTGGTCGCTGTCGTCCGCGTACAGGTCCAGGGCCAACCGCACCGGCACGTCGAACGCGTGGCTGTCCTGACCGGTGCCGATGTAGAACTGGTCGTGCGAGGTCGCGCCGCCCACGGTGTCGCCGTGGGTGACCTGGTGGCCGTACTGATAGTCGGCCCCGAATCCGATGGACCCCCAACTCCCCGTCGGCCCGCTGACACTGGCCATCGGCCCGAGCGCGCCGCCGTACGACTCACCGCGCTGCTCGGCGTCGCTGCCCGCCATCTGCGCCAGACCCATGACCTGGATGCCCGGCAAAACCAGGTGATGGGTGCTGGCCTGCCCGGTGTCACGGTCGGCGGTGAGCAACAGCCGGACCCGACGGACGCCCGTGTCACTGCTGTTGGGCACCTCGAAGTGCAAGGAGTGGCCACCGTCGACCATCGCGTCGGTCGCGGCACGCAGCCCCGTACGGGAGCGCGCCTCCCTCAGGCGGCGCAGGTTGTTGAGTTGCGCGTGCAGCCGGATCTGGTGCTCGGGCTCGTGGTTGCGCACCGCCTGCCTCAGCCGCGCGCCAACTCCGTTGGGGGCCGGGGCCGTTGGGACGGGCGGCAGGAAACCCTCACGGCGCAGCCACGTCTCGGCCTCGTCGAACAGGCCGTCCGTGCCGGTGACGTCGAGCGGGGCCGCGCTCAGCCCGATGCCGTCCAACCGCTCCAGGGAGTCCGGGAGTTCACGTGTCTCGGCGGCGGTCGGCGTGTGCCCGGTGGCGTCCGTCTTGCTCAGGACCCGTAGGTCCATGCCGTGCGTCTGGGTGAGCGCAGGCGCCCGTGTCTCGGTGCCGTCGGGCCGGATCAGGGTGACCCGGTAGGTGACGCCGGAGGGGGTGAGGAGATGGCCGCGGTTGGTGCGGATCGCGTGCATCGTGCCCGCGGAACTGCTCGCGCTGTAGGTGTTGGTGACGGTCGCCTGGGTCTGCCCGCGCAGGCCGAGACTGCCGCCGATGGTGCTGGAGGCGTCCGGATGACCCTGGCTGTGGTCACCGGTGAGAGCGGCGGCACCACTCCCGCTGACCCCGATCCCGCTGGTGTACTTCGAGGAGAGGTCCACCTTCGCGGTGTTGACCAGGTGACTTTCGAGGTTGATCTGGCCGGGGGTGCTCTGCCGCAGCGGGGTGCCGACGGCGGGCGTGGTGACCAGGTGCAGCATGCCGACCGCGTTGCCGTCGGCGTCGGTGATCACCGGCGAGTAGATCCCGCCGTCCACCTGCATCGGCAGAGTGCCGCGCAGCACCTGCTCCGAGAGGAAGTCCGAGACCTGCCCGGCGGCGGTGTCGTCCAGATCGGCGTGGAACGTCTGGCGGACGTGCTCGTACAGCGCCCTCGGGTCGATCACCGAGTCGACGCCGTAGAGCGGGAGATCGGCCATCGCGGCGGGCGCGGGCAGCGAACCCGGCGCCGGATCGGCGGTGGTGAGGTGCCGCGGGAACCAGATCGTGGTCGGACCGTGAGACTCCGCCGTGCCCCATCCGTCCGGTGCCGGGGCGGTCGTGGTGGTGGGCGCGGTGACGGCCGGCGCGTCGACACGCACGCGCCACCGGGTGCTGAACTCCACAGGATCAGAAGGCTCGTTGGAGCGCTGGGAGGACGTGGTCTGCACGGCCTGGGTGACGGTCGTCGCGTCGCTGGCCTGGTTGTGGGTGATCGCCGCCGTCAGCGATCCGTCCACCGCCCGCACCGCGGTGGGCGCCGTGATCGGCCAGGACCCGGTCCACGGCACCTGGAACGTCCGGTACGTACCCGACGGCTGGCTGGAGAAGTTCTCCCGCGTACCGAACCCGCGCCGCTCGACGTGCTTGTCCGGGTCACGCGGGTCGAAACGGCCCTGCCGCAACGAGGCCCGGGCATCGGAAAGCGTCAACTGAACGTCGACCGTTCGATCACGGCCGCCGACCTGGACGGTGATGCGGAGACCGCCGTTCGAGCGCAGATACGGCAGTTGGAGCGCGAGGTTCTCCCGGGTCAGCTCGCCCCGCACCTGCTCGCGCACCGATTCGGGCGGGTTGTCGGCATCCAGCCCGAGCGCCTCGTAGACCTGCCCGTGCAGCCCCTCGATCACCTCGTCGGAGAACGGCTCCGCGTACACCAGCCCGACGGTCCCGTCGGGAAGCGCGCCGTACGAGTTCACGTAACTCGACGGAAGTTGGACATGCGCGGGCGGCTGTGCCGTCGGGGCGTTCGAGACGGGCCAGGTGAGGGGGGCGTCCGTGGGGATGGGCGTGGCGTCGGGGTCGCGGACAGGCGTCGTCTCGTCCTGGCCCGCGTGGTCGTGGAGTTGGGGGCCGGCCGCGGTGACGTTCTCGATCGTGCGGAGGTAGCGCTGCGGGATGTGGACCGGGGTCTGGGTGCTGGCCATCAGGCCGGTGGTGTGGACGGTGGTGCTGTTCGGGTGGTTGCGCAACAGGAAGTCGTTGTCGCGTTGTTCGTCCGGCAGACCGAGGTAGTGCAGGACCTCGTGCAGGAGGTCCTCGTCCGAGTGGTTGGCGTCCAGGTGGAGTTGGTCGGCGCGGCCCGGGTTCTCGGAGTCGGTGAGAGTGATCGTCTCGGGGTGACCGGAGTCGGCGATCAGGTTCAGGTTGATGTGGAGCTGGTCACCTGAACTCGGCAGCGCGAGACCGGAGTTCAGGTGCGTGTCCAGGAGACGCGTGATGCGCTCGTTGAGCTGCTGGGTGAGGGCCGGATCGGTCGCGGTGACCGGGAGGTTGAGCGTGTAGTCCCGTATCCACTGGCCGTTGGGGGCCTGGATACGACGGACCTGCGTCCGGATGAGAGTCGTCGCACCGCTGAGAGCCCCAGGGCGGGGCGAGTTGGACTGGTCGGCGTGCGGGTCGAAACGCTCCGTGCTGTGAACGGCGGGACGGGCGTGCGGACGCAGGCCGTGCCACGTGTCCTTCGGAGCCGGGTCGGCGACGCGGGACGCAGGCAGGTCGTCACCGGCGGCACGGGTCGGCGCGGGACGGTAACGGCCGTCCGGCTGAACGCTGTTGGCGTCCTCGGGACCCCGGGGTGCCTTCGACGGGGTGATGTTCGCCGGGGCGGCATCCGGGTTCGCGTCGCTCGCGCTGTAGTGGTTCAGGCCCGTGTAACGGACCTCCAGCGCTGGGGTGTTGGTGGTCGTCGGGCCGTAGCGCAGCGTGATGCCACGGGGGCCGGCGGGTGTGGTGGTCACCGGTTCGAAGACGTGGATCGGGGCTTCGAGGGTGTCGGCGAGCAGCGGCAGGAAGGTGTCGCCGACCGGGTCCGCCCACGAGTCCGACCAGGTGTCCACCGCGCTGTCGAGCAGGCGCGCCTCGCCCTGGGTGAGGGGGACGGTGCTCCGGTGATAGCCGGCGGTCAGCAGCCACCGGCGTTCGGCCGGTGTCATGGCGGTGGGCGTCGGCAGCGCGCCCATCGACCGCAGATAGGCGAACATCCGCCGGTTGCTCGGTGGGTTGCCGGTCAGTGGAGGCGGTGCGCCCGGTGCCGTGATGGCTCGTGCGTAACGGGTCTGGAGGTCGACCGGGTCCAGGTCCTCGGTGCGGGTGACACCCTGGATGCCGTACACGTTCAGCTGGTTGGCGACGGCGGCGTCGGACGCGTTCTCCACCAGGTCCGCGAACTCGCCGGCGAGGACGCCCCGGAGCTGGCCGAGCACCTGCGGCGGGAGCGGGCGGCTGCCGTCGCGTGCCGCTGCCAGCCGAGCCCGGACCAGGGTCTGCAACCCCCGCTGCGCGGCCCGCAGATGGCCTGTTCCCCGGTTGGTGGTCTGCGGCCGCGCCGCGAGTGTCGTGAGGGTGTGCCGTACGTCGTCGGGCCGGGCGAGCCAGGCGGCGGTGGCCGCGGAGAAGGCCGGGTCGGCCTGCCGCAGGCGGGTGCGGACCAGGTCCGGCGCGCTGCCGATGACGGCGTAGAGGAGGCAGTAGCCGTCGCCGGGGGTCGCGACGACGCGGCCGGCGGGGGCCACGTAGGGAGACTGCGGGGCGGCCGGGGTCGTGCCGGGGAGCGGGGGCGACTGGACGGGCGAGGACTTGGCGTTGCCCTTGCCCTTGTCGAGGGCCGTGTTCTTGTCGGTGGCAGGCTTCTTGCCCTTGTTGTCGTTGCCCTTGTCCGTCTTGGCGTTGCTCGTACCGGACTTGGGCGGCCCGCTCTTCTTCGGCTTCGGCTTCGGCGCGGGCGTCGTGGTCGTCGTGGTCGTCGTGGGGTTCGTCCCCGTGGTGCCGGTCCCGGCGTTGGTGGTGCCGGTGACGGCGGTGGGCGGGGTGTGGGTCTGGCCGCCGGCCGGGAGGGGTGCGGCCGGGCCGTCGGGGGTGGGCCAGCGAGGCGAGGTGGTGGCGAAGGTGGTCCGCAGGGACTGTTCGGGGGTCGGGGCGCTGTCCTGGACGTCGCCGGCCAGGTCTCCCAGCGCGTCGGTGGCCGCCATCTGGTCGGCGGCGGCGCGCTGTTGCGCGGTGACGACGTCGGCGATCTCCTTGTCGCGGTCGGCGACTTCGTCCGCGGCCTCGGCCACCTCGCGCCGGGCGTCGGTCTCCTTCTCCGTGGCGAGCTGGAGGTCGTCGGCCGCGGCGGCCTCGGCCTCCGCGTCCTTCCGCTCCTTCGCCACGGCCGCCCCGTGCTTCGCCTCCTCCGCGCTGATACGGTCCGGGCCGACCTCGACGATGTGTTCCGCCCGCTCCAGCACCGGCCGTGCCGCGGCGAGCGCGGCGGTGGCCTGCTGGATCGCGTTGTCGGCGGCGGTGATCGCCGGGAGCACGGCCTGGACGCGAGGGTCGCCGGCGACATCGGGCGCCGGGGTGTGGGAGCGCGGGGCGCCGGATGCGGCAGGGGGCGGGGCGGGAGTGGTGCTCGACTGCCCGTTGTTCGCGGCCTGTTGGGCGGCCCGTGCCGCGGCGGCGCGCTCTTCGCGCACGGTGTTCTCGGCCTGCGTCAGCGCGGCCAGGGCCGCCTGAAGATCGCGGTGGCCCTTGGTCTCGTCCCGTTCGTGCTGCCTGATGACCGGCGGCAGTGTCGTCGCGGTCCGTCGGGCCTCCGCGAGGTCCCGCTTCAGCCGCTCGACCAGTGCCTCCGCCTGGCGCGCGGCCTTGGCGGATTCGGCGGCCGTCTTCCTCGCCCCGGTATGGGCGGTGGTCGCGTCCGTGACCTCGCGCTGCGTCTCCTCGTGGGTTTCCACGGCTTCCGTGTACGCCTGATTGGCCTCCCGGCGGGCGGCGAGGCGGAGGTTCAGCAGCTGCGGGGTGTCGGCGAGCGTGTCCGTGGCGGTGTACAGAAGTTCGGCCTGGGCGTCGAAGGCGTCCCACGCGACGGTCAGGTCGGGGTCGGCGGTGACGAGGGCACCGTCAGGGTTGAACTCCCAGCGGCGGATGCCCCGCGGGTCACGGGTCATCAGCTCCAGCGGCCGGTTGCCGAGCACGGCCGCACGCGAGGCCCCGTAGAGCGCCTGGCCGAGCCGCGTGCCCTGCGGGTCGGCGCCCAGGGCCACCCAGACCTGCACGCCGTGACTGCCCGCCGGGATCGCGGAGTTGAGACGTTCGGGCAGAGTGTGCGGTTCTACGGTGGCCCAGTCGGGGACGAGCGCGGGCAGGTCGTGGAGGTTCGGCGGGGTCTCCGCCGGGGTGAGCAGGCCATGGCCGAGGAGGTCGCGTTCCTCGATGCGGAGGGTGACGGTGCCGGTGACGTGACGGGTGCCCTGCGGTCCCTCGACGAGCAGGTGCGCGTCGACGTCGACGACGTAACTCCGGGTCCCGCGCGCCCCGTTGGCGGGCGCGGCGGTGCTGCCGGACTTCAGCCAGTCACGGCGGCTGCCGGTGGTGGTGCCGCCGAAGGCCGAGGGCTGGGTCTGCCGCTGCGCGACCGGGACATTGACCCCGCCGAGCTGGCGATTGTTGTCCTCACCGCTCAGGCGGTACGTGAGCGAGGTCGCCAAGGAGTGGTCCGCGCCCGCGGCGGTGCTCACCGTGTCGGTCGTGTTGTGGAGCTGGTCGAGCGTGACATCGTCGGCGTTGGTGGAACGGCGCGGGTTGTAGAGCGTCACCGCGATCGACGGGGCCTGCTCCGGCGCCCCTTCGAAGGGTTGGGTGCCGGGCATGGTGCGGGTGAGGTCGGCGGCCAGCCGGGGACGGTCGAGGCTGACACGCCCGGCCTGGATCAACTGGCCGAGCCGGACGGCCTGTCCCTCCACCGACACGGAGGTGATCTGCGCGTGCCAGCCTCCCAGGCGGCGCGGCGCGACGTTGTTCAGCGCCGTCTCCAGATGCGCCCAGCCGTCGAAGTGGAACGCCGGGGTCGGCCCCACCGGGTGGAACATCTGCGCGTCGGTGAGATAGAGCCCGGCGGCGGGGCCGGCCGGCAGCACGGTGTTGCGCGGGTCGGCGCCGGACTCGGCGGACGGGGCGGTCACCGTGGGCGTCGGTACGGGCACGTTGGTCTCGGTGCCGGTGAACCGCAGCGCCAGGCGGACCGGGACGGTTTCGGTGCGCGTGTTGCCGCCCGCCAGCATGCTGTCGATCCACTGGCGTACGTCCCCGTCCGCGTCGGCCCAGGCGATGACACCGTTCTGGATGAGACCGCCGATGACGTTCGGCGGCCAGTCGACGACCAGCGCGGAACGGACCGTCAGCTCGTAGTCGTACTGGAGGCCGTCGAAATCGGCGCCGTTGTCCGTACGCAGCCAGAAACGGTTGTCGGCCGTGGTCGCCCGCCGGGCCGAGATGGTGCCGGCCGACTGCGGGGTGAACCCCACCTCCGCGCGGTCCGTCGTCAACGGATCGGGACCCTGGTCCGGACGGAGATAGCGGACCCCCGGCGTGACCGGCAGCTGCGCCTGCTCGGCCGCGGCACGAACGGCGCTGCGGCCCGCTGCGGTGTGCGACTGCCACTGTTCGAGGCCCGAACCGGGCGTGGAGGTGCCCCGGACACCAGCCAGGTTCTGGGCCGCCCGGGGCCTCGCCCGCAGCATGACCTCGACCAGCCGCTCACCGCCGTAACCGTGGTGGCGGAAGTGGAAGCGGGTGGTGGCCGGGTGCGGGGTGCCGTCCGGGCCGCGTCCGGGCAGTGAGCGCAGTCCGCCGGTTGAGGTGTGCTGGGTGATCCGGCTGAGCACACCCTGCTGGTGGCCGGAGTGCCCCGGGGTGAACACTCCGGGTGCCTCGGTCTCGACCAGGGCCCGCAGCCGACGCCCGACCTGGCCGCGCCGCTCCACCTCGTTGTTGAGCTGCACCAACGGGATCGCACCGGCGGCGGGTGCTGGGGCCCCGGCGGGTGCCGGGGTGGGGACGTTCTCGTACTCGCTGACCGAGAGGACGCCACCGAGGCCCAGTTGCCGGTTGCGCACGTACGACGCCGGCAGCGGAGCCTGGCCCTGGACGGGCTGCGGGGTGAGACCGGTCACCGAGCCCATCCACCGTGCGTCACGGTCGAGTTGGCCCTGGGTCATGAGGAACTGGAGCCCGTCGGGAACGTCCACCGCGAAGATGACGGGGTCGATCGTGCCGGCGTCCAGGATCCCGCCGCCCAGCGTGCGGGAGCCGGCCCGGACCGTGACCACATAGGTGACGTCGGCGACCACCCGGTGCAGGTCGCCGCTCTCGGTGGGGGTGCGGTTGACGCCCGTGCTGGCGGCGAGCGTGTCGGAAGTGTCGGTGCGGGACACCTTGTTGAGCCGTACCGCCGGGCTGAGCTGGTCCTTGTTCGGCTTGGCGGGGCCTTCCGCCACCGGTGTGGTCGAGTTCTGGGTGGCCGACCCGGTGCCGCCGAACTGGTGCGACTTTCCGAGGGACTTGAGCTGCTGGGCACTGTCGGTGGCCGAGACGCCGGTCTCCAGGTACTGCCGGGTCGTGTCCAGCAGGCGGGGCCGGTGCGCGACGGCCTGGATCTCCAGCGAGTACTGCCCGTCCGCCATCGTCCCCGGCAGGCTCAGGCCCTCAACTACATAGGAATTCTTGAACAGTTCGTGCCCGTGCGCGACAAGACTGCCCGGCGTGATCGCCGCGTGCCGGGTCTCGGCGGCGCGCGTCGTGTTGTCCAACAGCCCGTGCCCGGCGAGCGGGAAGAGGCTCGCGCGCTGCGGCGCGGCCGGGGCGGGTGCCGTGCCGGGGGCGGTGACCGGGAGGATCGGGCCGGTGGCCGGGGTGGGGGGCGTCGTCTGCTGGGCCTGGTGGCGGATCTCCCGGGCGGCCCGCTGGAAGACGGACTCGATGGCCGCGGAACCGCGCACGGTGTCGATCAACGCGTCGTCCGGTATCTGCACCAGCTCCGGACGCGGGGTGCCCGTGGCATCGGTCCCGTCGAGACGGGCCGTGTCGACCGCGTTGACCGGACGCGGCGCACCGTCGGCCCGTACGGGCGGTGCGGGAGTCGTCGCGGGTGCGTGGGTACGGCCGTCCGGCACCGCCAGCCGCAGCGTGCCGGTGACCGTCGGCGGGACGGGCGGCACGGGGGCAACGGCAGGCGCACCGGCGGCAGTTGGAGCCGGGGCAGCGGCCGGTGCCGGGGCGGCGGCCTGGTTCAGGTTCCGCCCGAACCGCTCGCTCGGCTCGACCCCGTCGTCCGCGTACAGGTCCAGGGCCAACCGCACCGGCACGTCGAACGCGTGGCTGTTCTGGTTGGTGGCGATGAAGAACTGGTCGTGGCCGGTGGCGCCGCCCACGGTGTCGCCGTGCGTGATCTGCCCGCCGTACTGGTAGTCGCCCCCGAACGCGATGGACCCCCAGCTGCGCAACGGCCCGCCGACACTGCCCAACGCCCCGAACGCACCGCTGTACGACTCACCGCGCTGCTCGGCGTCACTGCCGGCCATCTGGGCCAGACCCATGACCTGGATACCCGGCAGAACCAGGTCATGAATGCTGGGCTGCCCGGTGTCCCGTTCGGCGGTGAGCAGCAGGCGGACCCGACGGACGCCCGTGTCGGAGCTGTTGGGCACCTCGAAGTGCAGGGCATGGCCGCCGTCGACCATGGCGTCGGTGGCGGCGCGCAGCCCGGTTTGGGAACGGGCCTCCTTCAGCCGGCGCAGGTTGTTGAGCTGGGCGTGCAGCCGGATCTGGTGCTCGGGCTCGTGGCCGCGCACCACGCCGTGAGCGGAGGGCAGGAAGCCCTCGCGGCGCAGCCACGTCTCCGCCTCGTCGAACAGACGGTCCGTGCCGGTCACGTCGAGCGGCGCCGCGCTCAGCCCGATGCCGTCCAACCGCTCCAGGGAGTCCGGGAGTTGACGCGTCTCGGCGGCCGTCGGCGTGTGCCCGGCGGCGGTCGTCCCGCCCAGGAGCCGTAGATCCATGCCGTGCGGCCGGCGAAGCGCGGGCGCGGGCAGCCGGTTGCCGTCCGGCCGGATCAGGGTGACCCGGTAGGTGACCGCGGTGGGGGCGAGCAGATGGCTCTGGTTGGTGCGGATGGCGTGCATCGTGCCGGCGGAACTGCTCGCGCTGTACGTGTTGGTGACGGTCGCCTGCCCCTGCACGCGCAGACCGAGGCTGCCGCCGATCATGCTCGACGCGTCCGGATGACCCTGGCTGTGGTCGCCGGTGAGGGCGACGGCGGCGGTGCCGCTGACGCCGATCCCGCTGGTGTACTTCGAGGAGAGGTCCACCTTCGCGGTGTTGACCAGATGGCTCTCCAGGTTGATCTGGCCCGCGGTGCTCTGCCGCTGCGCGGTGCTGGTCCCGGGCTCGGTGACCAGGTGCAGCATGCCGACCGCGTTGCCGTCGGCATCGGTGATCACGGGCGAGTAGAGCCCGCCGTGGATCTGCATCGGCAGCGTGCCGCGCAGCACCTGCTCGGAGAGGAAGTCCGCGACCTGTCCGGCGGCGGTGTCGTCCAGGTGGGTGTGGAACGTCTGGTGGACGTGCTCGTACAGCGCCCGGGGGTCGATCACGGAGTCGACGCCGTAGAGCGGGAGAACGGTCGGCGCAGCGGGCGTGGGCAGCGAACCCGGCGCCGGGTCGGCGGTGGTGAGGTGCCGCGGGAACCAGATCGTGGTGGAACCGTGCGACACCGGCCCACGCCACCCGTCCCTCGCCGGGACGGTGGCGGGCGCGGTCGGCGCGGTGGGCGTCGCGGTGACCGCGGGGCCGTCGACGCGCACGCGCCAGTGGGTGGTGAACTCCACTGGATCCGAGGGCTCGTTGGAGCGCTGGGCGGACGTGGTCTGGACGGCCTGCGTGACGGTCGTCGTGTCACTGGCCTGGTTGTGCGTGATGGACAGCGTCACCGACCCGTCCACCGCGCGCACCGGCGTCGGCGCGGTGATCGGGAACGTACCGGTCCACGGCGCCTGGATCGTGCGGTACGTCCCCGACGGCTGGCTGGAGAAGTTCTCCCGCGTGCCGAACCCGCGCCGCTCGACATGCTTGTCGGGATCACGCGGATCGAAACGGCCCTGCCGCAGGGAGGCCCGCGCGTCGGAAAGCGTCAGCTGTACGTCGACGGTGCGATCGCGTCCGTCGACCTGGACGGTGATGCGGTGACCGCCGTTCGAGCGCAGGTACGGGAGTTGGAGCGCGAGGTTCTCCCGGCTCAACGCATCCCGCACCTGCTCGCGCACCGCCTCGGGCGGGTTGTCGACATCCAGCCCGAGCGCCTCGTAGACCTGCCCGTGCAGCCCCTGCATCACCTCGTCGGAGAACGGCTCCACGTACACGAGTCCGACGGTCCCGTCCGGGAGCGCGCCGTAGGAGTTCACGTAGCTCGACGGCAGTTGGACCGGTCCAGGCGGCTGTGCGGTCGGGGCCTGGGAGGTGGGCCAGGTGAGCGAGTCCTCGGTGGGGATGGGGGTCGTGTCGGGGTCCAGCGCGGGGGTGGTGGTGTTCTGGCCTGCGTGGTCGTGGAGTTGGGGCCCCGCGGAGGTGACGTTCTCGATCGTGCGGAGGTAGCGGCGGGGAATGTGGACAGGCGTCTGGGTGGTGGCCATGACGCCGGTGGTGTGGACGGTCGTGCTGTTCGGGTGGTTGCGCAACAGGAAGTCGTTGTCGCGCTGTTGGTCCGGCAGACCGAGGTAGTGCAGGACCTCGTGGAGCAGGACCTCGTCCGAGTGGTTGGCGTCCAGGTGGATTTGGTCGGCGCGGGCCGGCTTCTCGGTGTCGGTGAGGGTGATCGCCTCGGAGTGCGCCGGGTCGCTGATCAGGTTGAGGTTGATGTGGAGCTGGTCGCCCGAACTGGGCAGCGCCAGACCGGAGTTGAGATGCGTGTCCAGAAGACGCGTGATGCGCTCGTTGAGCTGCTGGGTGAGGTCCGGGTTCGTCGTGGTGACCGGGAGGTTGAGCGTGTAGTCCCGTACCCACTGGCCGTTGGGCGCCTGGATACGACGGACGGTGGCCCGGACGAGTGTCGTCGCACCGCTCAGAACCCCCGGCCGGGGCGGGTTGGACTGGTCCGCGTGCGGATCGAACCGCTCGGTGGAGTGGACAGCGGGACGGGCATGGGGACGCAGGCCGTGCCAGGTGTCCTTGGGCGCGGGGTCGGCGACACGGGACGCGGGCCGCTCGTCGTCGGCGGCGCGGGTCGGCGCGGGACGGTAACGCCCGTCCGGCTGAACGCTGTTGGCGTCCCCGGGGCCTCTGGGTGCGGGCGCCGGGGTGATGGTGTTCGGGTCGACGGTGAGGGGTCCGGCGTCGGTGGCGTTGTAGTGGTTCAGGCCCGTGTAGTGGACCTCCAGGACCCGGGTGGCCGCGGGTGAGCCGACGCGGGTGACGGTGCCGAGGCCGGTCGACCGGTCCGGCCGCAGTACCTCCACGGCGACGTCCAGGGTGTCCGCCAGCAGCGGGAGGAACAACTCGCCCTGGTTGCTCTCGTACGCCCTGGACCAGTTCTGGACGGCGTCGAGCGCGTGGGCCAGTTCGGCGTCGGTGAACTGTGCGTCGCTGACGGTGTATCCGTGCCCGAGCAGCCTGCGGAGCTGGTCGTCGGTGAGGCGGTCCAGCGTGGGCAGCCGGCCGGTGTCGCGCAGGTAGGCGAACGTGTCCTGGACGCTGGGCTGCGCCGGGCCGATCGCGTTGTCACCGGTCAGCGCCTCGATGTAGAGCGTGTCGAGGTCGTCCCGCTCCAACTGGTCCGGCTCCGTCACCCCCGTGATGCCGTACTCGTCGAGGGTCGCCAGGAGTTCGGGCCGGTCCATGGTCGCCGTGCGCCCGTCGAACCACCCCGCGAGCGTCTGCCGTACCTGGCCCACCACCTCGTGCGGCAGCGGGCGTCCGCTGCGCGCGGTGAGCAGTCGGTCCTCGGCGAGGATACGCAGCTGGTCGGCCGCGAGCATCAGGTGCCGGCCGGCCGGGGGCATCGGGGTGCCCGGCCGCCACCGGGTGAACTGGGCCAGCCCGGCGCGGACTTGGTTCGGGTCGCCCAGCCAGGCGTGGGTCTCCGGAGCCTGGGTCCGCAGTTCGGGCAACCGGTCGCGGACCCGGGCCGGGTCGGTGCCGATGAACGTGTAGAGGATGCATCGGCCGTCACCGCGGGTCGGCACCAAGTTGCCTCGCGGCGCCCGCACTTGGAAGTCGGCGGGCCGGGGGGCGGTGGGGACGGAGGACGTGGGGTCGGATGAAGTCGGGTCGGACGACGTGCCGTTGGTGTCGTCCTGGGCGGCGGCCTTGCCCTTGCCCTTGTCCTCGGTCTTGGTTTCGGTCTTGGGTGCGTCGGTGTCCGTGTCCGCCGGTGCGCTGTGCAAGTCGGTGGACGTGGTGGTGGTGTTGCCGACCAGGGCGTCGAACGCGCTGTCCTGGGCGGAGGTCGTACCGGGGTCGCCGGACGTGCCGTCCTGGTCCCCGCCGGTGGTGTCCTTCGGCGGGACGAGAGACGTCGGATCGGGAGTGGTCAGTTCGGTGTCCGCGTCCGAACTGTCGTCTCCCCCTGAATCCTCGTCCCCCGAATCCTCGTCCCCGGTGGTCGAGTTGTCGCTCTCGGAGATGGTGTCGTCGCCGGGGAGCGGGGTGTTGTCGGTGGAGGGACCCGCCGTGCGGGGGCGGCCCGAGCCCGGCCAGCGCGGGGTGACAGAGGCCAGCGTCGTGCGTGATGTGGGCAGCGTCGAGGGGCCGTGGGCCAGCACCGGGCCGGCCGTGAGGGGCAGCGCGGTCTCCGCCGCCGCCCGGCGGGCCGCGGCGTCGTCGCGCTCGCCGAGGGCGACGCCGATCCGCGTGTCGATCTCGCCGAGCGTCCGCGCCGCCCGCTCATGGTTCTCGCGTGCGTCCTCGTGGACCAGGGCCGCGTCCGCCGCGAGCCCACGGGCCGTGCCCGCGTCCGCACGCCGGGTGCCTGCCGTGGCCCGCACGCCGGGGAGCTGCGCCCGCGCCTCGTTCAGAGCCGCCACATCGCGGTCCAGGCCGGCCTGAGTGTCCCGGAGCGCGGCACGGTCCCGCTCAAGCCCGGCCCGCACCTCGGCGAGATCGGCGTCCAACTTGCCGACCTGAGCGGTGACTTCGGCGATCTGCTCGGTCAGACGGGGGTCTACGGCGGGGGCGGGGGCGGGGGTGTCGTCCCCGACCGGCGGTCCTACGACCGTGTCCGGCGCGGGTTCTACGACCGTCTCCGGTGCGACGGTGTCCGACGTGATCGGGCCCGGCACCGGAGTGTTCTCCGTGTCGCCAGAACCGGAGCCGGAGGCCCTCGTGTTCGAGGTCTCGGCGGCGCGGGCCGTGAGGTCGGCCAGTTGGCGTCGGGCGGTCTTGGCCTGGGCGCTGAGGCGTATCTCCTGGCGCTCGCCCTCGGAGACCGCGTCGGTGAGCGGGCCGATCGCGCGGCGGGCGTCGGAGATCCCGCCGGTCAGGGTCTTCTCGCGGTCGACGAGCTCGCGGAGGTCCTGTTCGGCCTGGTCCGCGTTCCGCTCGGCGGTGGTCGCGGCCGTGTCGGTCCGGTGGGCCTCGTTCGCCGCGTCCGTCAGCGCGGTGACCGCGTCGTTCAGGGTGTCCTGCGCGTCGGGCCGCAGCTCCCGCTGCACATGTTCGTCGTGGAGCGCCGCGCTGTGGTCGTCCTCGGCCCGGTCGAACGCGGTGGCCTCGCGCTCGAAGTTCTCCCATGCCTGGTCCAGGGACACGACACCGGTGGTGGAACCCGACGCCGTGTCAGCCGTGGTACCCGTGTCCGGCGCCGCGAGATCGGTATCCGGCGGCCCGGTCAGCGTGCCGTCCGGGTCGAAGGACCAGACGCGCGGGCCCTCCGGGCCCCGGGTGACGAGTTCCACCGGGCGCCCGTTGTCCCGGGCCGCGCGCGACGCCGCGTAGAGGGCCAGGGTCAGGCGGGAGCCGTCCGGGTCGGGGCCGGTGGCCACCCAGAGCTGGAAGCCGTCGTCGGTGAGGTCGACGCCCGCGTTCAGGTTGTTCCGTACGTCCCGCAACCGGGTCGTCGCCCAGTCGTGCGGCGCGGTGTTGGTGCCCTCGGTGAGCAGGGCCGGGAGGTCGTAGACCTGGGGAATCGGACGGGGCTCGGTGATGCCGTGGCCGAGGGCGTCGCGCTCCTCGATGCGGATCGTGGCCGTACCGGTGACATGGCGTACGCCCTCGGGGCCGGTGACCTCGATGTGGACGTCGGCCCGTACCTCGTAGCTGCGGGTGCCGCGGCCGTCGGCGGGCAGGCTGGTGCTGCCGGTCTTGAGCCAGTCGCGGCGGCCGCCGGAGACTCCGCTGCCGAAGTTGCTCGCGTCCACGGGCCGTTGGAGCACCGGCGGGGTCGCGCCGAGGAGGTTGCGGTCGGGGTCGTCGGCGCTCATGACGAACGGCAGCGACAGCCCGGCGGTGGTGTCGGCGCCGGAGACCGTGCTGCTGCTCTGCGTGCTGATCCGCAGCCGGTCGAGGGTCACGTCGCCGCCGTCGGTGACCACCCTCGGCCGGTACAACGAGACGGTGAGGGTGGGCCGTTGGTCCGGGGCGTTCTGCAAGGGGAACGCGCCCGGCATCGTCGGCAGCATGCCGCCGACCTGGCGGGGTGTGTCCAACGAGATCGTGCCGGCCTGGATGAGTTCGCCGAGCCGTACCGACGCGTTCTCGTCGGAGGTCGACGCCGGCACGGAACGCCAGCTGCTCCCGGTGTCCGGGGCCACCTGGTCGAGGGCGGTGTACAGCTCGCTCCACCCGTCGAAGCCGTAGACCGGGACGGAGCCGGTCGGGTGGAACAGGTCCGCGTCCAGCAACGCGGGCTGTGCGGCGGGCAGTTGGCGGGGGTCGACCCGGGACACCGAGGGCGGCGCGGGCGCGGGCAGCGGGGGTCGGGTGCTGTCCGTCTCGCTGCCGGTGAAGCGCAGGCTCACCTGGGCCGGTACCCGGACCTGGCCGCCGAGTTCGCCCGAGAGGGTGCGGCTCAGCCAGGAACGGGTCTGCGGGTCGGCGTCGTCCCAGGCGATGAACCCGCGCTGCACCAGCGCGCCCACCACGTTCGGCGGCCAGTCGGCGACCAGCGTGGAGCGGACGGTGGCGACCAACTCGTAGTCCAGGCCGTCGAAGTCGGCGGCACTGTCGGTGCGCAGCCAGTACCGGTCCTCGGCGGTGCGTCCGCTTTTGTCGACCTTGCTGGACGAGGAGACCACAGTGGCGGAGGGGCCGAGCCGGTCCGTACGGTCGTCGGCGTCGGGGCGGCTGAAACGGGCCGTCGGGTTGCCGGTGAATCGGTGTGTCCGGCCCACCGAGGAGGAGAGCGAACGGCCCTCCGCCGTGTGCGAACCCCACTGCTCTATACCGGACTTGTCGCCCGGTACGGCGGTGCCCCGCACGGCGCCCCGGTCCGCGGCGGTGCTCGTGGGACGTGCCGAGAACGTCACCTCGACCAGGGCCGCCCCGCCGAACCGGTGGTGCCGGAAGCTGAACCTGGTCTGTCCGCCGCCGCGCCCGACCAGGGCCCGCTTCCCGGCGACACCGGTGTTGTCGGCGATCAGCGCGGCGACACCGGGCAGGTAGGAGGCGTGGCCGGGGGTGGTCACACCGGGGGCGTAGCGGTCCACCAACTGCCGTACGTCGTTGTGGAGTCGGGAGCGCTGCTCGATCGGCGGGGTCGGTGTCGCGCCCGTGCCCGGGTCGGAGAACTCGGTGACCGAGTTGACCGCGGCCAGGCCGAGGGTGCCGTCGTGGACGTATCGGTCGGGTAGGGACGGGCTCGTCAGACCGGTCGTCGACGGGTCGGCCGGGCGCTCGGGCAGGGCGCCCATCCACCGCCCGTCGCGGCGCAGTTGACTCTCCGTCATCAGGAACTGGAGCCCGCGCGGCACGTCCACGGCGAGCGTGACGGTCTCCCCGGGCCCGAACCCGAGGGAGTTGGCGACCACGTTGCGGTGCCCGGACCGCACGGTGATCAGGTAGGTGACGTCGGCCGTGATCCGGTGCTGGAGGCCCGACTGGGTGGGCGTGCGGTTGGTGCCGGTGCCGCTGGTGAGGGTGTCGGACTTGTCGCTCTTGCGATCGTACTGGTAGCGCCCGGACGGGTTGAAGCGGGACGGCGTGGACGGCGTGGGTGCCGGGGAGCCTGCGGGCTGCGAACTCGGGGTGGAAGTCGGCGGGTTGTTCTGGGTCGCCGAGCCGCCCACCCCGAACTGGTGTGTTTTTCCGAGGCCCTTGAGCTGCTGCGCCGAGTCGGCGGCGGAGATGCCGGTCTCCAGGTACTGGTTGACGCTCTGCGTCAGCCGGGGCGTGTGGGCGACGGCCTCGATCTCGATCGCGAGCTGACCGTCGGCACCGAGCCCGGGCAGCGTCAGCCCCTCCACCACATAGGTGCCGCTGAAGATCTGGTGCCCCCGGCCGACCAGCGAACCGGGCGAGAGCGCGGTGGTACGGGCCTCGGCGCTCACGGTGGTGGTGTCGCCGAACGGACTCCCGACCAGCGAACTGCTCAGGAACCCGGTGACGTTGTCCACCAGCCGTGCGACGCGGCCGGGTTGGGCGGGAGCGACGGGGGCGGGAGCGGGCGCCGGTTCCAGATCCGGGGTGGGAGCGGTGACCGTGTCGGTGTCGGGAGCAGGGGCGGTGACGGTGTCCGTGCCGGTGATGGTTTCGGGGGCGGTGACAGTGACGGGAGGGACGGCCGGATCGTCGCCGGTGTCGATGTCATCACCGGTGATTGTGCGAGTGTCGTCACCGGCATCGGAGTCGCTGTCGGAGTCGCTGTCGCTGTCGACACCGTCGCCCGTGACGATCCGCCGGAACGCGTCCTGAAGCGCCGCCGAACCCCGCACCACGTCGATCACGGCGTCGTCCGGGATGCGGACCACGTCCGGATGCGGCGCGCCGGTGGCCGGGTCCGTCATGGCCAGGCGGTCCCGGTCCTCCTGCGTGACCCGCCGTACGGTGAACGGCTCACCGTCCGGCGCGGGCTCCGCATCGGCCTCGACCTCGGCCTCGGCCTCGGCCAGCGTGCGCTCGTGCGGTACGGCCAGCCGGATCGTGCCCGCGACACCCCTCTCCTGCGGGGCGTCCAGGCCCAACTCCAGGTCGGGCTCGCCGTGTTGGGCGTGCGGTTCCACCTCGCCGAACCGGGCCACGGGTTCCTGGCCCGAGCCCTCGTACAGGTCGAGTGTGAGGCGGGCCGGTACCCCGAACTCGTGGGTGTCCTGCCCGGTGCCGATGAAGAACTGGTCGTGGCCGAGCGTGGTGCCGGTGGTGTTGCCGAGCGTGGCCTGGCCGACGTACTGGTAGTCGCCGGTCGCGCTCAGGGTCCATGTGCCGCCGTGCGGTGTGGGCACGGTGAGCCCGCCGCCGAACCCGGCGCCCAGGCCGTAGGTGTTGCCGAGCCGGGCGGTGGCGCCGCCCGCCGCCTGCGCCAGGCCCATGACCTGGATGTTGGGCAGCACCGTGCGGTGCTCCACCGGCCGGCTCGGGTCGCGCTGCGCGCCCAGCTCCAGCCGTACCCGGCGCCGTCCCGTCACGGAGGGGATCTCCAGGAACAGCGAGTGGCCGCCGTCCACCATGGAGTCCGTCGCCGCGCGCAGCCCGAGCGGGGAACGCAGCTCCTCCAGCCGCCGCAGATTGTTCAACTGCGCCTGCACCAGCGTCTCGTCGGGCAGCCGGCCCCGGCGCGGGGCGTCCGCCGGCGGTGGCAGGAAGCCGCGGTTCCGCAGCCAGGTCTCCGCGTCGTCGAACAGCGGATCCGCGTCGCCCTCGTCCACCCCGAGCGGCGCGATGGACTGCCCGATCGACTCCAGGTTGTCCAACTCGGGCGCCAGCACGCGTAGTTCGTCCGGACCCGGTTCGTGCCCCGCCGCGTCCTCGGCGCTGAGCACCCGCAGGTCGAGAGCGTGCGTCCAAGTGCCGGGCGTGTAGGTGGAGATGGAGCCGTCGGGCCGGATCAGGGTGAGGGTGTACTCGACGTCGGCCTCGGTCAGCAGATGGCTGCGGTTGGTGCGCACCGCGTGCATGGTGCCCGCGAGGTTGCTGGTGCCGAACACGTTCTGCGCCGCGAGACTGGCGGTGCCCTTGCCGTTGACGGTGCCGCCGATGCCGTGGGAGGCGTTCGGGTGTCCCGCGCCGTGGTCGTTCGTGAAGGTCGGACCGACGCTGCCGGTGAAGGTCACCCCGCTGTTGAACGACGTGTTCTGGTCGTTCTTCACCGAGTTGACGACATGGCTTTCCAGGTTGATCTTCTTGTCGAGGCTCTTGGCCACCGGGGTGGTCCCCCGGACCGTCGCGTCCAGCCGCATCATGCCGACCGCACGTCCACGCGCGTCGGTGAGCACCGGCGAGTACAGTCCGCCCTCGACCTGCATCGGCAACGTGCCCCGCAGGATCGGTTCAGCCAGGAAGTCCGCGAGCTGGGCCGACGACGTGTCGTCCAGGTCCTCGCTGAAGTTCGCCGCGGCCCCCTCGTACAGCCGCCGCGGATGCAGCACCGAGTCCACGCCGTAGATCGGCAGCGTCCTGATGTCGGCGGGTTCGGGCAGCGCCTGACCGGGATCGCTGTCGGCGTCCACGAGGTGCTGCGGGAACCAGATGGTCACCGACCCGTGCTGCTCGGCCGGACTCCAGTCGGACGCGGGATCGGGGTCGGCGACGACAACAGCCGTATCCGGCACGCCGGTTGCGTCGGTCGTATCTGTCGTGTCTGTCGTATCCCCCGCGTTCTCTACGTCCGTGTCCTGGGCCGGCGCGGCCACGCGCACCTGCCAGTTGTCGGTGAAGTCGTAGGCGCGGGAGGGCTCGTTGCTGCGCTGGGCGCTGGTGGTCTGCACGACCTGGGTGACGGTGGTCGAACCGTCCGCCTGGTTGTGGGTGATGGTCGCGCCCAGCGCGATGTCCACCCCGCGGACCGGGCCCGCCGCGGCGATCGGTATCGAACCCGTCCACGGCACCGGGATCGTCGAGAACGTGCCGGACGGCTGCGCGGAGACGATCTCCCGGGTGCCCTGCCCGCGCCGCTCCACATGCTTGTCGGGATCGCTCGTGTCGAGCGCGCCCTGCCGCACGGACGGCCGCCTGTCGTCGAGCGTCAGCCGTACGTCCACCTCGTGGTCGACGCCGCCGACGTCCAGGACGATGCGGTGACCGCCGAGACTGCGCAGATACGGCAGGTTCAGCGCCATCTGCTCCGCCGACAGCACGTCCCGGAGCTGCGCGAGCACGGGGTCGTTCGGTTCCGGAGCGGGCCGGCCGAGCGCCGTGAGCACCTGGCGGTGCAGCCCGTCCACCACGTCCGGCGCGAACGGCTCCACGTGCACGAGCCCCACCTGGCCGTCGTGCCGCCGCCCGTAGCCACCGAGGTAGGAGCCACTGCGACGCCCACCGCCGACCACCACCTCGGTCGGCGGGGTGGTGTCGCCCTCCGGGGAGGTCAGGGTGATGTCCGGGACCGGCACGACCGCGGGGTCGGTCTCCGTCTCGGTCTCCGTGTGCGTGTCCGTATGCGTGTCCGCCGGATCGACGTCCGGCGAGTCCGTGTCATGGGTGTCATGGAGCCCCGGCACGGGCGTGGACGTGGTGGCCACCGGGGTCGGTACGGTGTCGTCCTGATCGGCCTGGTCGACGGCGGGGGTGAGCGGGGCGGGCGGGTCCGCGCCGGGCGCGCCCTTGACCGGTCCCCGCCGTCCGGGACCCCGGTGGTCGTCCGCGGGGTCGCCGACGAGGGTACCGATCAGTGCGAGGTGCCGGGGCCTCAGCCCACCGGACGCGTACGCCGGGTCCGGTGCGGGCGTGAACCGCGTGGGGTCACCCATCAGGCTGGACGTACCGCCACGGTGCGGGGCGGCCGAGTCGAAGCCGCTCTCGTCGCGCAGCCCGACCTGATGGCCGATCTCGTGGGCCAGGTCGGAGTCGGAGATGTCGGCCGGCCAGGAGTGGTGAGTCGCCGGAATCCCGTCCGTCGGGTCGGTGAGGGTGACGTCGAGGTGCGCCGTCTCGCCGGGGGCGGCCGGCACGACGGTGACGTGCAACTGGCTCCCGTCCCCCAGCCGGTGGCCCGGGGTGTTGAACACCCGCTGCACACCGTCCGTCAGCCGCTGCTGGACGCCGTCGACCTGCGTCCCCAGGCCCGGGCTGCCGGTGAGCCGATAGGTCACGGTGAGATCGGTGACCGGCACCCCGTCGTGGGTGAAACGCCGTACGGCGAAACCGGCCCGCACCACGTACTGGGTACGCGTGCCGTCCGCCCCGAGGGGCCGGGAGACCGGATCGACCCAGGTGTGACTGCGCTCCGAGGGCGTGACTCCGGCCCGAGCGTCCTCGAAACTTCCGGGCTCCGGCGTGGAGTTGGGGGTCACAGAGGGGGTGAGATCCACGGGCGGCACGGGAGCGGGCGTGCTGTTCGGCTCCGGTACGGCGGTGGGATCGGAGGAGCTGGTGGTGGTCGTCTCCGCACTCGGTGCCGGGGTCGCGGTGCCCGAGTGGGACGGCTGGGTCGCCTCCGGCACGGGGGTCGTGTCCGGTGCCGAACTGGTCGTGGGGGGCGCGGTGTTGCTGGTGGTGGCGACGGGGGTGGGCAGGTCGGAGCCGGTGTTGCCGACAGTGCCCGTGTCCGTGCCAGTGTTGCTGACGGTGCCGGAATCGGAGTGGGAGGTGTCGATGCCCTCCGTGCTCGTGCTGTTCGAGCTGCCCGTGCCAGTGCCGACGTCGTTCGTGGTGTCCGTGCTGGTGCTGTCGGAAGTCGTGTTCTCCGGGCGCCCCGTTGTCGTAGTACGCGGGTTGCCACCGCTGTGCGAGGGCGTACCTGAACCGGACGTCGGACTGCCCGAGTTCGTGCCCGTACCCGTACTCGTGGTCGGCGGTACGACGCTGGTGTTGGACCCGCTCGCGACCGGAACGTCCGGCGAGGGAGCCGGAGTTGAGGTGTTCGAGGTATCCGAGGAGGTCGACGTGTCGTTCTGCTGACCGGTCCCCTGCGCCTCGTCGGTACCGCCCGTATCGACCTGTTCCGGCGACCTCGTCGGCGTATTACTCGTGGGCGAACTGCTGGTCGGCGTGTGGCTCGTAGGCGTGCTGGACGAGGAGTTGCCCCCGCCGGACGTGCTCGTCGTGCCGTGCGGGGCGTTGTTCTGGAGGTCTCCCCCGTCGATCTTCACGTCGTCGACGTGGGTGTCGGTGGACTCGGTCGGCGGGGTGTTCGTGGACGTGCGTTGGGGGGTGGTGGTCGTCGACGAACTGCCGTTGTTCGAGGTCGTGTTGACGGGGCCGGGGCCCGACGTGGTGGACGAGTTGGACGACGGGCCGTTCGTCGAAGAGTCGTTGTCGGGGCCGGAGTTGGAGTTGGAGTTGGAGTTGGTGTCGTCCGGGATGTCCGCCGTGCCCAGAGTGTTCACCTGTGGCGGGGTGGTGAAGTTGAACTTGTTGCCGATCGCGCCCGCGCCCTGGCCCAGGTGGCGTTCGCTCATCGAGCTGAGGCCGGCGCCCAGGAAGGTGTTCAGGGGGTCGATGGGGAAGCCGTAGATGGACGCCGTGGCGATCTCGCCGAGCGTCTCCGCGCCGCCCTCGGTGAGGAAGTGCTCGAAGTCCTCGCCGAGTTCGTGCTTCACCTTGTCGCCGAAGGTCTTCGGCTTCGGTGTGGGCGTCGGGTTCGGCGTCGGGGTGATGTGCGGGGTCGGCGTCGGATTCGGCGTGGTCTTCGGGTTCGGCGTCGGTGTCGGCTTCGGGTTCGGCTTGGTGTTGAGGTCCGGGTTGTCGAACTTGTGGTTGTTGAACTTCTTCCCGTTGCCGCTGATGTCCTTGAACGGGTTGTGGGTGTTGAAGATGTTCTTGAAGTTGTTCTTCAGGCCCTTGCCGAGGTCGTGCAGCAGGCCGTGGAACAGGCCGGTGAACGCGCCGAAGACACCGTCCTGGATGATCTGCGACCAGTCGAAACTGTTGGGCCGGCGGCCCTTGGGCGCGCCGAGCATCATGGCCAGCCGTACCGCGAAGGTCGTGAACGCCTCTTCGATCGCCTCGGTGACGCTCGGCATCAGATGCGTCTTCTTCATCAGCCATTCCATCAGCGTGAGAATGGCGACCCGGCTGCGGGCCTTCGCCACCGCGGCCTGGCTGGAGGCGGAACCCCCGGTGAAGGCGGACAGCACCGCGATGACCAGCAACTCGATGAGCAGCCGGACCAGTTCGGCGATGATCTGCCACTTCGACTCCATGATGTCCATGGAGGACTTGGTCCGGGACTGCCCGATGCCGTCGAGCTGGTCGGCGAACTCCCGCAAATAGTTGACGCCGCCGCTGTCCAGGAACATGTGCATCGCCCGCACATAGTTGTTCCCGACCTGCGGCGGCAGCGCGCGCCCGACCCCACCGGTGGTCTGCTCGATCAGGTCCGAGAGGTCACGCATGCGCCGGCCCAGCCGCTGGTACGGCTTGCCGTTGGCGAACGCCATGTCCTCGTCGGCCTGGAGGAACTTCTCGCCGATGAGCACGAACATGAGGTTGTTCAGCTGGGGCGACGCGTGGATGGTCATCAGGGGCGATCCGCTGCGTCAGTGCTTTCCGCCGTGCGAACCACCGTCGGTGTCGCCCGTGTTGATGTCGGAGCCGTGGATGGCGTCGAGTACGCCGCTCTGGGTGCCCAGCACGCTCTTGAGGTTGGTGAGGGTGCCGTCGCCGACGCTGACGATCGCCTCGGACAGGGACGAGCCGGTCTTGATGGAGCCCTCCCGTTGTTCCTTCTCCTGCGGCAGCATCTGCTTGGCGTAGCTGTCGTCGTGTCCGGGCCAGCCGGAGGTGGACGACACGTCCGTGATGAACTCGTTGATCATCTCATTGGCCAGCCGGCTGATCTGCTCGATCTGCCGGGTGCCGGCGACGAGCGCGGGCGGGGTGGCGGAGTAGGCGTTCGAAGCCATCGTCTTCTCAGTCCTCCGGGTCTTCGCTGATCTCGTCGCGGAGCCGGCCGGCCCCGCGTCGTCGGCCGCCCTTGGGGCCCTCCAGGACACCGGGCCCGAAGATCTTGTTCCAGTCGACGTCGAAGCCGGTGATCTCGGGTGCCTCGGGGTTGGCCTTGGTGAAGGGCTCGAAGGTGGCCATGACGTGCCGGGCCATCCGTGCCCGTGCCTCCTGCACCGCTTCCAGCACGCTCGCGGCGAGCTGACCTGCGGGCATCGTGCGGTACTTGTCGTCCAGGAAGGTCAGCGCGCGCAGGTCGCCCTGCGCGGAGACGGTCACCTCGACCGCGCGGTCCGCGGAGCGCACCGTGCTCTCGGCGTGGGCGAGTTCGCCCTCGGCGCGCGCCACCGCGGCCTCGGTGGCCTCCAGTTCGGCCACCGCCTTGGCCAGCCGCTGCTCGATCGACTCGCTGCTCATCGGCCGATCACCGCCGGCGAACCGCCCTCGTCGGTGCCCCAGACGTCCTCGTCCTCGGTGAGCCACGCGTCACGGGCGCGGTCGCCGCTCTCCGTGGAACGGCCGTTCTGTCCGGCGCCGTTGCCGCCGGGGCCGCCCACCGGGTAGGGGGCGCTGGACGTGGTGGGCCGGGTGTACACGACGTCCTCGTCCTCGTCCACGGATGCGGCCCGGTTGGTCCGGCCGCGCCGGGTGGCGCCGTTGGACGGGTCGGTGAGGACTGCCCGGGTGCGCTCGCTGGTGCCGCCCTGACCGCCGCCTCCGCCACCGCCCATACCGCCGCCGCCCATGCCACCCATGCCGCCCATCCCCATCGGGTTGAGCGGGGTGCCGCTCGACGCCTGCGCCGCGGTGGAGGCGTCGAGGGCGGCGGTGTCGAGGGAGTCGGAGCGCAGCGGGCCGCCGGTGTAGGGGGTGCTGTCGTAGTCGTCGTAGCCGCTGTCCAGGCCCGAATCCAGGCCGCCGCCGGTCGTGTTGAGGCCGCCGCTGCTCAGTCCACCGCTGTTGAGGCCGCTCGTGTTCAGGCCGCTGGTGTCGAGGCTGCTGCCGTTGTTCAGCCCGCTCGTGTCGATGCCGCTGGTGTCGATGCCGTTGCCGTTGAGGCCGCTGGTGTCGACCGAGGACGAGGGGAGGCCGGTGCCGTCGATGTCGGTGGTGGTCGTGTGGCCCGACGGGTCGGTGGTGGTGAGCTGGCCGGTGTCCGGGTTGAGGGTCTGGGTGGAGCCGTCCGGGAACTTCGTGGTCAGCGTGCCGTTGTCGTTCAGCGTGGTGGTCGAGCCGTCCGGGTTGGTGAAGGAGTCGCCCGGGTTGAGGTGCGAGGTGGTGACGTGGCCCGAGGGGTCGGTGACGGTGACCTGGCCGGTGTCCGGGTTGAGCGTCTCGGTGGAGCCGTCCGGGAACTTCGTGGTCAGCGAGCCGTCGGCGTTGAGCTGGGCCGTCGAGCCGTCCGGGGTGGTGAAGGAGCCGTCGGTCGGGTTGAGCGTCGACGTGCTGACGGTGCCGTCCGGGTTCGTGGTGGTGACCTGGCCGGTGTCCGGGTTGAGGGTCTGGCTCGTGCCGTCCGGGAACTTGGTGGTGAGGGTGCCGTCGTCGTTGAGCGTGGTGGTCGAGCCGTCCGGGTTGGTGATGGTGCTGCCCGGGTTGAGCTGGGAGACCGAGGTGGTGCCGTCCGGGTTCGTGGTGGTGACCAGGCCGGTCGACGGGTCGATGGTCTGGGTCGAGCCGTCCGGGAACGTCGTGGTGAGCGAGCCGTCGCCGTTGAGCTGAGTGGTGCCCCCGGTCGGGGAGTTGAGCGAGGTCGAGCCGTTCTTGGTGGAGTCGCTGCCGTTGTTCAGGAGCGACGGGCCGTTCAGCATGGTGCTGGCGAGGTTGCTCAGGTCGTTGCCGTTCGAACCGTCGTTGTTCAGCAGGCTGTTGGAGTTGAGGTCGTCGAGCCCGCTGCCGACGTTGTTCAGGCTGTTGCCGAGATCGTCGTTCAGGTTGTTGAGGCTCGAATTCAGGCCGTCGCCGATGTTGTTGAGGCTGTCGTTCAGGTTGGTGTTGAGGTTCGTGCCGAGGTTGTTGAGGCCGTCACCGATGTTGTTCAGGTTGTCGTTCAGGCCGTCGTTCAGGTTGTTGAGGTTGTCCCCCAGGTTGTTGAGGTTGTCGTTCACGTTGTCGTTGAGGTTGTTGAGGTTGTCGCCGAGGTTGTTGAGATTGTCATCGAGGTTGTTGAGGCTGTCGTTGAGCTTGTCGTTGTTCTTGTTCGCCTCGTCCTCGGCGATCTCGTTCTCCTCCTTCTGGAGGACCTCGGAGAGCGTCTCGTTGTTCTTGTTCTTGACCTCTTGGTCGAAGGCGTCCTGCACGTCGGCCCAGGCGTTCTTCACGTTGCTGAGCGCGTCGATGGACGGCTGCTTGAGCTTGGAGTCCGCGTGGTCCGACCAGCTCTTGACGGCGGCGTCGGCGACCTTCTGCCAGGTGGTGTGCTGGGTGAGGTCGCCGTACTCGGGGACGGACTGCTTGAAGCTGGCGTCGGTGGAGTAGGAGGTGTAGTCGCCGCCTCCGTACTCGCTGTAGGTGGACGTCGTCGACGACAGCACGTGGTTGATGTTGTTGTTGATGACCCACTGACTGATCTCGTCGAGGATCTTCTTCACGTGGTAGTGCGGGTCGTGCTGGCCGTCCGACGCCCAGTCGTTCCACGCGGTCTGCAGATCGGTGACCGCCTGCTTCAGCGCCGTCTGCGCGGCGGCCAGCGCGTCGCTCAGCTTCGACTTCGGGACGTAGCCGCCGAGGGTGGTGTTGGTCGGCGTGTAGTCGGTGCCGCCCAACTGGGAGACGTAGCCGTTGTAGTTGGTCTTCAGCTCGTCGAGGAGATGCCAGAAGAGGCTGGCCGCCTTGCCCTTCCAGGCCGCCTGGTCCTCGCCGAGCGAGGTCATCCACTTGTCGACGATGTCCGAGTGGTCCTTGAAGAACTGCACCACCCGGTCGAAGGACTGCCCGGTGTTCTCGAAGGAGAGCATGTCGACGGCGTTGGCGTCGATGACCGACAGCCCGCTGTACGAGAAGCCCTGCGTCGAGTACGGCGACGCCAGGATGTGGTCGAGGATCAGCTTGCTGCCCGAGATGTACTGCGCCATCGGCCCCGAGTCCCACTGGACGTGCGAGTACGAGCCCTCGAACGCGCCGCCGGTGGTGGTCTCGCCGCCGCTCCAGAGCGTGGCGCGGCCGTTCCCGTCGACGGTGACGCCGATCATCACGATCCGGGCCTTCTTCATGCTCACGCTGTCGTGCGCGCCGTCCCCGCCGGCGTCGTAGAAGGCGAGGTCGTAGTCCTCGCCCTTGTTGACCTGCCAGCCGCCGATCGCCGAGTAGTCCGCCGCGGTCACCGACCTCATGTCGATGCCCTGGATGTCCATCCGGAACAGCTTGAGGTCGCCGAAGTCGTCGCTGTTCGAGCTGCTGAGCTTGTCGAACAGGGCGGACCGGGCCGGAATCGTGTAGCCGGTGAAGTCGGTGACGGCCTGGGCGAAGTAGTCGTCCGGGTCGTAGTTGGCGGTCCCGGTGGTGGTTTCGGCCATGGGGCGGACTCCGCTGCGGAGGAGGAGGGGGACTGGGTGGGGGGTTCCGGGGTGCGGGGCCCGGGCTCGGCAGGAGCCGGCGGGCCGCGCACCGGCCTCAGGAGGTCGTCGAGTCGCTGCCGCTCATGTCGCCGTCGACGGTGTCGAAGATGTCCAGCAGCTTCTCGCCGTCGATCAAGTCGAGACTGTCGCCCTGTGTCTTCAGCAGGGTGGTGATCGTCTCGTCCAGCGCGTCGTCGATGTCGTCGAAGAGCGTCTTCTGACCGGTGAGGATCTTGTCCAGCGCGGTCGCCTGGGTCTTGAGCGCCTCCACCAGGGTGGCCCCGCCGACCGGGTCCGAGCTGTCGCCGCCGTTCATCAGGCCGATGCGCAGGATCTTGGCGAGGCCCTGGGCGGAGCCCGCGCCGGTCTCGGCGATCAGGTTCTTCAGGGACCGGACGCCCGCGTTGTCCTTGCGGATGTTCACCAGATCGGTGATGAAGTCCGCGACGTCGGTGTTCTTGAAGTTCTTCAGCGCGGTCGAGTCGAGGTGGGTCAGATCAGCCATGGATGCCTCCGCGGGCGGAACGCGCCGGCCCTGGCGTACGGCGCGGCGACGGAACGGGAAGGAGCCTGGACGACCGCACCGACCGCGAGGTGACCGGTCGGTGCGGTGGGGGCCGGCCGGCTCAGCGGCCGATGGTGACCTCGGACCACATCTGGCTGAGCGAGTTCTCGCTGTACTTGTAGCTGTTGGAGATCTCGTTGAGGAGCTGCGAGTGCGAGGTGAGCAGCGTCTCCATGTTCTGCACGGCGCCGTCCCAGGCCGCCTGCTTCTGGCGGTAGGTGTCGGCGTCGTTTCCGTACCACGTCTTGGACAGCTCGCCGAGTTCCTGCTCAAGGCTGGAGAGCGTCTGGGCGATCGCCTTGGTCTGCGCCACCATGTCGTCCGCGGCGTTCGACATGTGGTTGTAGCTGACGTAGATGACACCGTCGGACAGGTTGTCTGCCACAGCTTGCCTCTCTTACGCGATGTGGGGATCGGACGTGACCGCGAGGTCACGGGGAAGCGGGCGTCGGTCAGCCGGCGAGCTGGTCGAAGGCCGACTGCGACGCGTTGTACGCCTGGTTGATGGAGTCGTTCGAGGAACCCTGGGTCTTGTTGTGTTCCACGAGGCTCTGGTTCAGCCGGTCGATGACGTCCTCAAGGTTCTTGAGGATGACGTTGCACTGGCCGTCCCACTGTGCGAGGAGCTGGCCGTACTGACCGCCGTCGCTGCCCTGGTAGCCGCTGCCCAGGGTGGAACGGGTGCTGTCGACGTCCTGACGGATCTTCACGATGCCGCTGAAGGCGCTCTCCAGGGCCTGGATTCCGTTCCGGGTCGAACCTTCGCTTGACTGCTGGCCATCTCCAGCCATCGTCCCACCTTTCGTAAGTCGATCTGAGGTACGAGTGCAACTGAGCCTAGATTGACGGAAGTTGCGCTGACAACGAACTGAGGAAGATCTGAGCTTGCCGACCGCTTCCGTTCAGATGCTTTTACCGGTAAGCAACTTGACCGGAACACGCGGTTCCGTGGTCGCCGGTTCTGGAGTGAATCCAGTTTGGCGTGAACACGATCTCCGTCGGCGTGAATCCGTCAGTTCCCGGCCCCCGAGACCGAGTTGAGGGAACCGCCCGCCGGGGCCTGTCCGGCGACCGCGGGCAGGCCGGCCTCGATGCCGGACCGTCCGCCGGCACCGGCACCGGCACCCGTGCCGCACTGCGCCGCCGCGCCGCCCATGCCTCCGCCCACCGAGCCGGAGTCCGACGAGGCCGCCCTGGCGCTGAGTTCGGGTCCGGTCGGCAGCATCGACAGCAGCGTGGACGGCACCTTCACCGGTGTGGCCCCGCCGTAGCCGAGGGCGGCGAGCGCGCCGGCGTCCGGGATGCGGTACTTCACGCCGTCGTCGCCGACCAGGAACGTGGTGTCGCCGACGGTCTCACCGGCCGCGCCCAACGCCCTTACCAGCGTGCCGTGTCCGGGCCGGGTCACCACCCGGTCCACGCTCACGCAGGCCGCGGTCAGCGCCGTCGGGTCCGCCTGGGCCGCCGGGTACAGCGCGGTCTCCGGGACCCGTACCGAGGTCACCCGCACCTGCCCGTCGGCCGGGTCGACCTGGGCGCACACCGACTCCCCGGCCGCCAGCGCCAGCGCGCTCGGCGGGGTGTCCGGCAGCCCGGCGACGGACGGGTCGGTGCCGGCCGATCCCGGTGCCTGGTGGGCGCGCAGGTCGGAGACGTCGATGGTGACGACGTTCGGCGCCCCTCCGTCGTAGGCCTCCTTGCGGGTGTCCGGATCGCCGAGCAGCAGCGCCGACTGGGTGTCCGTCACCGGGTGCAGGCCGTCCTTCTGCAGGAGGTACTCCTGGTTGCCGGAGCCCGCGACCACGCGGAACACCTGGCCGATCCGGGTGGCCCGGCCGCCCAGTTCGGGGCCGGTCGTGCCGCGGCCGTCGACCTTCGGGGTGGCCAGGTCCGGGCCGGTCACCAGGGCGTCGAGGAAGGCCGCCGACACCGGGCGGGGTGTCACGGGCGCGTAGCCGAGGGACTCCGCGGCGCCCGAGTCCTCGTCCAGCTCAAGACGGCTGCCCTGCCACACCAAGTAGGTGTGTTTGTCCGGGCCCTTGACCACCAGCGCCGACTTCGCGCCGACCGGGTCCGTCTCCACGGGGGCACCCGGCACCAGGGTCGTCTGGCTGCCGGAGCCTGTCGAGCAGACCTCCCACGGCGAGGACTCCAGGTCGCCGGTGCCCGGTACGGAGTCGGGGGCGCCGGTGATCCCGACCGGCCTGCCGACCGGGGTGCCCGCGAGCGACTTCGAGCCGACCGACGTGGTCTTCAGGTCGGCGCCGCCGATCAGCACGGCCGAGGCGTAGTTGCGCACCGGGCGCAGCCGGCCGTCGGCGTACAGGTAGCGGGCGCCGGTGTCCTTGTTGACGATCAGGGTGTCGCCGCTGCGCCAGGCGTCGTTGCCGCCCGGCTTGAGCAGCCCGAACACCAGCGCCCCCGCGCAGAACAGCACGCCGACGATCAGGCCGACGAGGGCGCCCCGGCTGGTGCGGCCCAGGGGGCTCTCCGGTGCGTCCGGATCGGCGAGCAGCATGCCCGAGGTCAGGCGGCCCATCATGAACGTGTGCGCTTGCACCTGGTCGCGCTTCGACCGCACGCTTTCCTCCCGGCTGGTCGTTCGGCTTGTTGTTCGTCCGGCTGTGCCCGGACCCTGCTCACGGACCGACGGGCCGGTCGGCCCGTGACACCGCGTCCGGTTCCCGCTCTCGTCCGACATACCCGGCCCGCGGCCGCGGACCGGCGGTTCCCGAACCGACCCGAAACGACGACCGGTTCACCCGACCCTCGTCCCGGACCAGCGGGCAAATCCACCCGCGCTCCACTTCCGGCCCCGTCCCGGTCCACGGGCCCGGACCCCGGCCGCGGACCGACAGTTCCCGAACCGACCCGAAACGACGGCCGGTTCACCCGACCCTCGTCTCGGACCAGCGGGCGAGTCCGCCCGCGCTCCGCTTCCGGCCCCGTCCCGGTCCACGGGCCCAGACCCTGCCCGCGGACCGGCGGTTCCCGGACCGGTCCGGACCGATGGTTCCCAACCGACCTGCGACGGGGGCCAGTTCAATCGCTTCTCGTCCGCAGGACCGGCACGCGGTCAGCCGAACATGCCGCGGAGGGTGCCGAAGACGCCCAGCAGCCACAGGGTCAGTGGCAGCAGGGCGATCGCCAGCAGGGAGTGCAGGATCTCCGCGGCGCGCCCCCAGTACGGGACCATGCGCCGTCCCGGTACGGTCCACACCGCGACCGTGAGGGCCGCCGCCACCGCGAGCAGGCCCGCGACCAGCAGGGTCCGCTCGGTGCCGGACAGCCGCAGGCCCCAGCCGAACGCGAGCAGCAGCAGACCCCAGGCGCCCGGCAGTACCAGCACGAGCCGCTGCGCGGTGTTCACCAGACCTCGGCCGTGCAGGAGCAGCAGCAGCGACAGGACCAGCGCGACCAGCAGCGACGGGAGGCTCGGGCGGCGGGCCAGGGCCACCAGGCAGGCCGACGAGAGCACGCCCGTCGCGCCGTACAGCGCGGTCATCCACTCGCCGGCCAGCTCGGTGCGTACGGCGACGTCGTTGCCCCGGTAGGGCTCGATGCCCTCCTGGAGCTGTTCCGCGTTGGTGGGCAGCGCGGGCATCCGCATCCCGGCGAACTTGAACGACAGCGACGGCACCAGACCGCCGAGCAGCACCGTCAGCGCCGCGACCACACCGGCCGCGCCCGCCACGCGCACGTCGAACACCGTCATCAGCACACCGCTCACCGCCGCCGCGAGCGCCACCAGCGCCGACGCCAGGAACAGCGGGGTGCGGGCCGCGGAGGCCGCGAGGGCGAGGACCGCGCCGCCCGCCCAGGCCGCCGCCGCCCCCAACAGCCGTGCCCCCAGCACCTGGTGGGCCTGCGGACCGCTCAGCTCACCGCCCGGCACCAGCCAGCCCGCGAGCGCGAGCGCCGGGGACGCGAGCAGGCCCAGGATCACGCCGGTCGCCGGATCGTCCACCGCCCGGCTCGCCGACGCGGCCCCGGCCAGCAGCAGTAGACCGGTTCCCACGGCGGTGGCCGCGCGCAGCGACGCCGGGGCGCCCGGCAGCGCCAGCAGGACGAGCCCGGCCAGTACCGCCACGGCGAGCAGGCCGCGCAGCAGGCGCCGGGCCGCCTCGGGGCTCCAGCCGTGCAGCCGGTCCCGGGTGACCGCGGCGATGCCGTCGACCAGGTCGTCGAGGCGTACCTCGGGCAACGCCTCGGTGCGCGGCCGGAGATGGAGCGCCTCGCCGTCGGTCATCCCGAGGGAGGCGAGGGTCGCCTCGTCGTCGAGCGGCCGGCCGCCGAGGCGCTGGAGTATCCAGCCGTCGTGTTCGAGGCCGGTCTCTTCCGCCTCCTCCCCCGCGTACCGCAGCACGGTGGGCAGCAGGTCGGCGACCGGCACGTCGGACGGCACGGCGAGGTCGATGGTGCGGGCCGGGGCCCGCACGGTCAGATGGCACAGGCCGGTCACGGAAGTGTCGGTCATACCGGGGCTCACGTCTCCTGGACATCGAAACGGGGGCACGCGGCGCGGCGTGCGGGGTGGGGGGAACTAAGGGAAACAGGGTGCCGGTGTAGCGGGGGGTGACATGGACGTACAGAGTTGACGGGGTGCACACTACTGACACTCCCTACGACGCGTGTCAACGGGAGCCCCCACCAACGGTGTTGACAGCGTCCTCCACCGTGCCAGTGCCGAGGCCGGAATTCGGTGCATGCCCCCACATGCCGCCGCGGTGCGCGAAGTCCGTTAGGAGCCCCAAGCGTTGAGCGTGGTCCTGTTCCGTCGTCCTGCCCGCCGTCGTGGACCCGACATGCCCGCAGGCGAGTTGGTCCTCCAGGAACCGCCGACCCTCATGGAGACCGTCCCGGACACGTCCGCGGTGTGGACGTATCTGCCGATGGCCATGATGTCGGTCTCGATGATGATGATGTTCATGCGGTCGGGCGGCCAGTCCAGCGGCATCTTCATGTACATCGCGCTCGGCATGATGGTGATGGCCGCGGGCGCGATGATGATCGGCCAGGTCATGCGCAAGGCCGGCGACCGCAAGCAGCGGCTGCGCGGTGAACGCCGGGACTATCTGCGCTACTTGGCGCAGAGTCGGCGTACGGTGCAGCGTGCCGTGATCGAGCAGCAGCTCGCGCTCGCCTGGCGGCACCCCGAGCCCCGGGTGCTGCGCACCATGGTCCGCACGACGCGGCTGTGGGAGCGCCGGGTCAAGGACGACGACTTCGGCGAGGTACGGATAGCGGTCGGCGACCAGCAGCTCGCGATGCGGCTGACTCCCGTGTCCAGCAAGCCGGTCGAGGACCTGGAACCGCTGTGCGCGCACGCGCTGCGCCGTTTCATCCGCGCCTACAGCACCGTTCCCGGCCAGCCCATCGCGCTGTATCTGCGGTCCTGGTCACGGGTGTTGGTGCACGGCGACCACGACGCCGCGCGCGGGATGCTGCGTGCCGCGCTGTCCCAACTGGCCCTGTTCCACCCGCCGGAGGAGCTGTGGATCGCGGTCTGCGCCGCTGACGAGGTGCGTGCCGAGTGGGAGTGGGTGAAGTGGCTGCCGCACAACCAGCACCCCCAGGAGACCGACGGCGCGGGCCCGTTGCGCATGGTGGCCTCCGCCTTCACCGATCTGGAGGACCAGCTCGGCAGCGAGTTCTCCGAGCGGCCCGCGTTCGACCCCGACGCCGTGCCCGGCCGCGACGAGCCGCTGGTGGTCGTCATCGTGGACGGCGCAGCCATCCCGGCAGGACACCGCTTCGACGGCCCCGGTTACCGCAACGCCGTCGTCCTCGACCTCTCCGACAGCCTCACCTGGCGCCCCGGCCGCACCACGCTGCGTCTCGAAGTCGCCCCGGACGCGGTCGCCCTGGTCCGCACCGACCGCAGCCGCAAGGAACAGTCCACCGTCCTGGGCCGCCCCGACCGGCTCGGTCCGGTCGCCGCCGAAGCGCTGGCCCGGCTGATCGCGCCGTACCGGATGACGCTCTCCTCCGACGCGGTCGAACCGCTCTCGAACGACACCGAGTTGACCACCCTGCTCGGCATCGCCGACCTGCACCGGCTCGACCCCGACACGATCTGGCGGCGGCACACCGGCTCCGCCCGGCTGCGCGTCCCGGTCGCCGTCGGCGCGGACGGCCGGCCCGTGGAGCTGGACATCAAGGAGTCCGCGCAGGGCGGCATGGGCCCGCACGGCATGCTGATCGGCGCCACCGGTTCCGGCAAGTCGGAGCTGCTGCGCACCCTGGTCCTCGGTCTCGCGCTCACCAACTCCTCCGAGACCCTGAACTTCGTCCTGGTGGACTTCAAGGGCGGCGCGACCTTCCTCGGCCTGGACGAACTCCCGCACACCTCCGCCGTCATCACCAACCTCGCCGACGAGGCCGCCCTGGTGGAGCGCATGCAGGACGCGCTGCACGGTGAACTCATCCGCCGCCAGGAGCTGTTGAGGTCCGCCGGCAACTACACCTCGGCCCTGGAGTACGAGAAGGCACGGGCCGGCGGCGCCGATCTCGCCCCGATGCCCAGCCTGTTCGTCGTCGTCGACGAGTTCAGCGAACTCCTCGCCTCGCACCGGGAGTTCATGGAGCTGTTCGTGATGATCGGCCGCCTCGGCCGGTCGCTGGGCGTGCATCTGCTGCTCGCCTCGCAGCGCCTGGACGAGGGCAGGATGCACCAGCTGGAGTCGCACCTGTCGTACCGGATCGGTCTGCGCACCTTCTCCGCGATGGAGTCACGGGGTGTCCTCGGTGTCCCCGACGCGTACGAACTGCCCTCCCAGCCCGGCAGCGGCTACCTCAAGAGCGGCATCGAGGCGCTCACCCGCTTCCGTGCCGCCTATGTCTCCGGCCCCTACCGCAGGCGCGGCGGCGCGGTCGCGCAGGCCCGGGTCGCCACCCAGGTGGTGCCCTGGTCGACCGGGTACATCGTGCCGCGCGCTCCGGCACCGGCCGCGATCGCGGCGCCGGAGCCCGAGGCGGAGGAGGCCACCGAGAGCCTGCTGGCGGTGGCGCTCGACCGGCTGCGCGACTCCGGGCCGCCCGCCCACCGGGTGTGGCTGCCGCCGCTGGACACCGCGTCCCCGCTGGACGTCCTGCTCGGCGGTCTCGCCGAGGACCCGGACCGCGGTCTGACCGCGTCCCGCTGGGTCGGCGCCGGGAAGCTGCGGGTCCCGGTCGGCCTGGTCGACAAGCCCTTCGACCAGCGCCGTGACCCGCTCGTGGTGGACCTCGCCGGGGCTGGCGGCCATGTCGCCGTCGCGGGCGGTTCGCAGAGCGGCAAGTCCACCGTCCTGCGCAGCCTCATCATGGCGCTCGCGCTCACCCACACCCCGCGCGAAGTGCAGTTCTACTGCCTCGACTTCGGCGGCGGCACGCTCTCCCAGCTCACCGGCCTGCCGCATGTCGGCGGGGTCGCGGCCCGCCTCGACACCGAGCGGATCAGCCGTACGGTCGCCGAGGTCACCGCCGTCCTCACCCAGCGCGAGCAGTTCTTCCTCGACAACGGCATCGACTCGATGTCCACCTACCGGCGGCGCCGGGCGGCCGGGGAGTTCCCCGACGAACCGCACGGTGACATCTTCCTGGTGATCGACGGCTGGTCGGCGGTCCGGCAGAACTTCGACCAGTTCATCCCCACGTTCAACCAGATCGCCACCAGCGGCCTCAACTACGGCATCCACCTGATCGTCGCGACCGCCCGCTGGCTGGAACTCACCGCCCCGGTCCGCGACCAGTCCGCGACCCGGCTCGAACTCCGGCTCGGCGACACGATGGACTCCGTCGTGGACATCCGCAAGGCGAGCGCGGTACCGCAGATCCCGGGCCGCGGCCTGACCGTCGAGACGAAACTCCACTTCCTCTCGGCGCTGCCGCGCGGCGACGGTTCCACCGACCACGAGACCCTCAGCGAGGGCGTCGCGGACCTGGTCGACCGGATCGCCTCGGCCTGGCACGGCCCGCGCGCCCCGCAGGTCCGGATGCTCCCGCACCGGCTGCCCGCGGCCGAACTGCCCGAGCCCGAACTCGGCGACGGCGTCAGCCTCAAGATCGCGCTCGGCCAGGACGAGGAGACCCTCGGCACCGTCTGGCACGACTTCTCCCGCACCCCGCACCTGGTCGCGGTCGGCGACTCGGAGAGCGGCAAGACCAACCTCCTACGGCTCGTGGCGGACTCCGTCGTCGCCCGCTACACCCCCGCCGAGGCCCGCATCCTCGTCGTCGACTACCGCCGCGGCCTGGTCGACGCCGTCCCCGAGGAGTACCGCCTCGGCCACGCGGTGGCCCTGGAAGCCCTCAAACAACTGGTGGGCGGCTCGGCGAAGGCCCTGCGCACCCGCGTCCCCGGCCAGGAGATCACCCCGGCCCGCATGCGGCAGGCCGACTGGTGGACGGGCCCCCGCCTGTTCGTCCTCGTCGACGACTACGACATGGTCGGCGGCGGCACGGTCATGGACCACCCCTTCGCCCCGCTCTTCGAACACCTCGCCCTGGGCCACGAGTTGGGCCTCCACGTGGTCATCGCCCGCTCCGCCACGGGCGCCGGCCGCGGCCTGAACGACCAACTCCTGCGCCGCATGGACGAGGTCAACACCCCGGGCATCCTGATGTCCTGCTCCCCGTCCGAGGGCTACGTCTTCGGCAACGTCAAACCCCGCGTCCTCCCCCCGGGCCGAGCCCTCCACATCGTCCGCCGCAAGCCGTCGCTCATCCAGACGGCACTGGCGGCGGGGGCCGAGGAGTAAGGCGCCGACGCCGAACGGAACGGCCCCGGGCGACTGTTCGTCGCCCGGGGCCGTTCCGTCTCACACTGTGCGTGGTTCCCGGCCGTCAGCTCTCCGAGGTCCCCTGGGCACCGGTGCCCACCGGAACCGGGCTCTCCGCGCCCTCGGTCTCGGGCTCGGCCGTACCCTCCGGCCGCGACGGGCGCCACCCCAAACGGCGCCCCCGGGGCAGGATCAGCCCCAGCCACACCACCGCGATGATCACGGCGAGGCCCGCCGACGCGGGCCACAGGGCGCGGCGAAGGGGGCCGGCCGCCTTGTCGGCCGGGAGGTGGACCGGGGTGCCGGCGTCTCCTCGGGCCGGTGCGGCGGCGGTGCCGGCCAGGACCGAGGTGACGGCCGCGTACGGGTCGAGGCGGGGCACGTCGGCCGGATACGCGGAGGTGCGCAGCAGGGTCGCGGTCTGGGCGGCCGTCAGGTCCGGGTGGACGGAGCGGACGAGCGCCGCCGCCCCCGCCACAAAACCGGCGGCCAGGGAGGCCCCGGAGCCGATGTAGTGGCCGGCCTTCTTCGGGCCGATGCCGACAACTCCGTCCCCGGGCGCGGAAATTGACGCGCTGGACGTCGTGTACGCGCCGGTCGGCCGCTTGCCGGAGACGTCGACGTCGAGGACGGAGAGCACGCCGTCGTCGGCGGCCGGGTAGTAGTCGCGGGCGGGCGGAGTGTCCGTCGAGGTCGCCGTCGCCGGGGTGTCCGGTACGGCCGCCGCGATCACCAGGACGTCCTTCTTCGCGGCCAGCGCGACCGCGGACCGCAGCGCGGTGGTGTCACTGCCGAGCGCCGCCGACACCGTCACGACCTTCGCACCGCCGTCCACGGCGGCCCGGATCCCGTCCGCGACCCGGTCCGCGGTGACCTTCCCCCGCGCGTCACTCCCCCGCACCGCGAGGATCCGCGCCTGCTGCGCCACCCCCGCGAACCGCACACCGTCCGCTACGGCCGCGCCGACCAGCCCGGCCACGAAGGTGCCGTGTCCCACGCAGTCGGTCCCGGCGTCGCCGACCGCCGTGACCCGGCCCTTGAGCGCGGGGGCGGAGGACGAGACCCCGGTGTCGACCACGCCGACGGTCACCCCGGTGCCCGACGCGAACGGCCAGGTCCGGCTGAGCTGGAGCGAGACCTGTTCCCAGGGAACGTCGGTGGCGCGCCGGTCCGAGCCCGCCGCACAGGCCGCGTCGGCGTCCAACTGCGAGGCCAGCACGGGGAGTTGGACCGTGCCGCCGGCCGCCGTCGCGGATCCGGCGCCGACGGCGCTCGCGGCGGCCGTCAGGAGCAGTGCCAGACCGGCGGCGACGGCCTTGTTGTGCGTCGTCGTCATGCCCGGGCCACCCCGCTGGAGGTCTGGGAGGCGGCCGTCGGGTCGGCGAGGTCCTCCGGGAGGAGGAGCCGCAGGTCGTCGAGGCTGGGGACGGCCAGTCTGCTGAGCCGGCCCGCCTGTCGGGTCATCATCCGCTCCAGGATCTGGCGGGCGGTGCGCGCGTTGCCGAACGACCGGTCGCGGGGCAGCCCGTCGAAGTACTGCCGCAGCACCGGCCCGAGCCCGGCCGCGCACTCGTAGCCGAGCTGTACGGCGTGCTCGCGGACGATGGTGACCAGCTCGTCGGAGGAGTAGTCGGCGAACTCGACCCGGCGCGAGAACCGCGAGGACAGGCCCGGGTTGGAGGCCAGGAAGTTCTCCATCTCCTGCGTGTAGCCGGCGACGATGACGACCACCTTGTCGCGGTGGTCCTCCATCAGCTTCAGCAGGGTGTCCACGGCCTCCCGGCCGAAGTCGGAGCCGGACGCCTCACGCGGGGTGAGGGTGTACGCCTCGTCGACGAACAGGACACCGCCCAGGGCCCGTTCGAAGACCTCGCGGGTCAACTGCGCGGTGTGGCCCACGTATCGGCCGACGAGGTCGGCGCGGGACACCTCGACGAGCTGGCCGCGCGGCAACACGCCCAGGGAGGCGAGGAGTTCGCCGTAGAGGCGGGCGACGGTGGTCTTGCCGGTGCCGGGCGGGCCGGTGAAGACGAGGTGGTGGCTGAGCCGGGGCACCGGGAGTCCGGCGGCCTCGCGCTGCTTGGCCGTCGACACCAGGTTGACGAGATCGGTGACGTCCCGCTTCACCGCGTGCAGTCCGACCAGCGCGTCCAGCCTGCTCAGCGCGTCGTCGCCGGGGTCGACGGCGTTCGGGCCGTCGGCGGCGGCGCGCGCCGCCTCCTCGCTGATGTCCTGCGGCAGCAGCAGCGAGAGGTCCTGCTCGGTGACGTCGGTGAGCGCGGACAGCCGTACGGCCTGCCGGTCCACCATCTCCTCGAACACCTGCCGTGCGGCACGGCCGTTGCCGAACCCGGCGTCCTTCGGTATGCGTTCGAAGTGCACCGCGAGCGCGTGCCGGGTCTCGTCGGCGAGCGCGTACTGGTGGCGTACGCACATGCTCTCCATGATCTCGACCAGCTCCGGCACCGAGTAGTTCTCGAACTCGACGGTGCGTGAGAAGCGGGACGCCAGACCGGGGTTGGAGCCGAGGAAGCTGCGCATCTCGTCGGAGTAGCCGGCCGCGACGACGACCACGTCCTCGCGGTGGTCCTCCATCAGCTTCAGCAGGGTGTCGACGGCCTCGCGCCCGAAGTCGGCCCCGGAACCACGGGAGTCGGAGGTGAGGGTGTACGCCTCGTCGACGAACAGGACACCGCCCAGGGCCCGTTCGAAGGCCTCGGTGGTCTTGATGGCCGTACCGCCGATGACCTGGGCGACGAGGTCGGCGCGGGAGACCTCGACGAGGTGTCCGGAGCGCAGGGCGCCCAGCTCGGCGAGGATCGTGCCGTAGAGGCGGGCGACGGTGGTCTTACCCGTACCGGGGGGACCGGCGAAGACGAGGTGGCGGCTCATCGGCGGTGCGGACATGCCGAGTTGGGCGCGGCGGGCGGCGAGCTGGGTGAGGTTGACGAGGGTGCGGACCTGTTCCTTGACGTTGTCGAGGCCGATGAGGCTCTCCAGCGCGGCCATCGGTCCGTCGGGGCGGCCGGGGCCGTCCGAGGCGGACACGGTGCCCGCCGGGTCGGTGCCCTCGGCCTCACCGAACCCCCAGGCGTCGCGGGACTCGTTGCCGGTGCTCGTGAGGTTCTCCACCGCGAGGCGGCCGCCGGCCTTGGCCTGGACGAGGCCGCCGCCCTTGTTGTCGCGGACCGTGCAGCCCACGACCGACACCGGTGCCTCGGACTCGACGCGGATGCCGTCGCGGTCGTTGCCCGCCGCCTCGCAGCCGTTCAGGGAGGCCCGGCCGCCGTCGCGGACCAGGAAGCCGTGCTCGGCGGACGCGGCGGTCCGCACCCGGTTCGCCGTCAACTCGCCGCCGGTGTCCACGAGTACACCGCAGCCGCCGGCCGAGACCAGCTCGCCGTCGCGCAGCGCCGCCGTGCCCTCGCCGCCGATCTCCAGACCGGCACCGCCGGGGTTGTTGACCCGGAAGCCCGCGAGATAGACGTTGCCGCCCGCCGCGACCTCCGCGCCCGCGCCGCCCGGTGCCTCCACCGTGCAGTCCTCGACCCGGCCGCGCCCGCCGTCGCGCACGGAGACCCCGGAGCCACCGGCCCCCGTGATCCGGGCGCGCCGCACCAGCGGGTTGGCGTTGCCGCGGATCACCACACCGGTGCCCTTGACGTCGATGATCTCCACGCGCTCCAGCTCGGCCGCCGCGTCCTCTTCGAGCAGGACACCGTCCGACTCGCCGTCCCGGACGGTCAGCGAGGTCAGCGTGGGCGAGGAGGCCCCGGCCACCCGCAGCGCCGCCATCTGGGCGCCGGTCAGCCAGCAGTCCTCGTACGTGCCGCGCGAACGGTCCGTCACCAGCAGGCCGTTGCCCGTGGTGCGGGCGGTGCGGCAGCGGCGCAGCACCGGGTCGGAGCCGTGCGAGACGATGATGCCGGGCCCGCTGCTGCCGGTGACCCGCACCTCCTCCAGCTCGCAGCGGGCGGTGCTGGTGATGTGCACACCGATCGAGGTGTCGCGGACCACGGTCCGCAGCACGCGTATCGCGCTGCGCTCCTCAAGTGCCAGCGAGGGCTTGTCGGTTGAGGCGAGGTCGCAGTCCTCTACGGAGCCTTGCGCATCCCCGTTGGCGAGCACGCCGTTGCCGCGCGCGTCGCGCACGGTGCAGCCGCGCAGGGTGGCCCGGCCGCGCTCACTGATCACCACACCGCTGGTGCCGAAGTGTTCGAAGGTGCAGGACTCCAGCGAGCTCTCCGTGGACGAGGTGACCACGACACCGGCGCCGGTGCGGTTCGACACCCGGCACTCACGCATCGCCAACGAGCCGGAGTTGCGCGCCAGTACGGTCGTCCACGAGGCGCCGGACAGATCGCAGCCCTGCATAGCGACCTGTCCGTGCGAGGCGTCCACGGCCGGGTGTTCCTCGTCGTGGCCCTGGACCACCAGGTCGGTCAGCATCACCGCGTCGACGCGCAGCGAGATCACAGTGCCCTTGCGCGGTGCCAACCGGACGGTGCCGCGCGCCTGTTCGGCGACGATGGTGACCCGGGTGGTGACGACGAGGTTCTCCTCGTAGGTCCCCGGGCGCACACTCAGCACCGCGCCTCCGCGCGCCCTCGCCAGGGCCTCTCCGATCGTCCGGGCGTCCCCGGTGCCCTCCGGACAGACCGTCAGTACCTGGCGCACTCAGCTGACCTCCTCGTGTCGGCACCTGTCGGTTGCGGTAACCCCATCATGCCGTCCCCGCACGCGCGTTCCCACTCCGGTCCGGAAAGCGGAACGTTCGCGGCGGGTGCGTGCGGCGCGGCACAACAGTGCCGTACGGCGAATTATGGGCTGTTGCGCAACGGCCGTACCAGCACCGGGGCTTGTGCGTGACGATTGTTAACTCCGGTGAAAGGAACCGCTGTTGGCGCATGCGCGTGAAGAGACGTGAATAGGATTGCGCACACAGACGTACGACGAACTGCTGGGCGAATGAGAGCGGACAGGGCGGATGACAGACCGAACCGGACCGGCCGCGCGGAAAACGGCGGCAGAGAACGCGGCAGAAAGCTCTGTGACGGGTGCCTCGGCCGGGGAAGCGACGGCGGCGGCATCGGCGACCGGTGAATCGGCGGCGGCGAGCACGGCAGGGAGTACGGCGGGCGAGGCACCCAAGTCCCGTTCAGGGGCTGCCGGTTCGGTCGGGTCCCCCGGGGCCGTCTCCGCGGAGTCCGTCGCGGCCGAACTCTCGGCGGAGGCCGTCGCCGCGGAGCTGAGTCGTCCCGCGACATCGGCGGCAGAGGCCGAGGCGCTCGCCGGTCGCGGCCGTACGCCGGACGAACCCGCGGGGCCGGCCGGCCCGGAGTCCGCGGCCGCCACCAGGTCGGCGCGGCAGGAGGCGGAGGCCGAGGCGCCCGCCGGGGCGCTGGCCGCGAGCATGCCCGAGGGCGACGGTCCGACCCCCGGAAGCACGGCGGCCGCGTCCGTCGGCCGTCCGGGCCGCCCGCTGCTGGCCGGTGCGGCCGTGCTGGGCGCGCTGCTGATCGCCGTACCGGGGCTGCTGATGAGCCGGGACCGGACGCCGGAGAGCCACGACCGGGTGGTCGCCGACCAGGCGGGCACGATTCTCGGCGACGGCGCGTCGACGCCGGGCGCCGGGGCGTACGCCTCGGGCACCCCGTCCGCCCCCACCGGGCACGCCACGCCGAAGATCGCCACACCGCACAAGACCTCGTCGGGCAAGACGACCGTCGCGCAGCCGGTGAGCGAGCCGACGACGGTCAAGAAGACGAAGAAGCCGACGGCGAAGGCGACGAAGAAGTCCACGACGACCAAGTCCGGGACGAAATCGAGCACCACCACCACGACGTCCAAGTCCTCGTACCCGTCGGACGTCCTCGTCACCGCCACCCGGGTGCTGAAGGCGGGCCAGTCCATCAACGCGAAGAAGGCCCGGCTGCGTATGCAGACCGACGGCAACTTCGTCCTCTACGACGAGAACAACAAGGCCCGTTGGGCCACCATGACCTTCGGTTCCAACTACCACGCGGTGTTCCAGGCGGACGGCAACCTCGTCGTCTACACCTCCGACAACCGCGCCGTCTGGGCCAGCCAGACCCAGGGCCACGACGGCTCGATCCTCCGCCTCCAGGGTGACGGCAACATGGTGATCTACTCGGGCGGCTCGACCGCGATCTGGGCGAGCAACACCCAGCACTGACGGCTCCGAACTCCCTCCGGCCCGCCCCCACTTGGGGACGGGCCGGAGTCGTGGAGCGGGCTTCAGGGTGCGGCGGCGCCGACCGCGGGCTCAGCTCTCCATGAGGGTGACGTCCTGGCGCTGTACCGCGTGGAAGCGCGGCAGGGGCAGGCCGCCGGAGGCGGAGAGTTCCATCACGGTGGCCTCGACCTGGGCCGCGCCGGGAGTGAGCGGGTCGGACGACGGCTTGCCCGAGTTCTGCCAGGTGTGCTCCATGCCGTCACAGACCGCGCGGGTGCCGCCGATGCCGTGCCGGACCTTGGGGTCGTTCTGGCTGACGGAGGAACTGACGAAGGCGGCACCCGCGTTGCCGAGACAGCGGTAGGTGCCGGAGAGGGTGACGGTGCCGTCCGGGGCGATCGTGCCCGTGGGGTCGACCGTCACCGTCTCGTACGGGGCGGCGGACGCGGTCGCGGCGGGGGTGGCGGTCAGCAGGAGCAGCGCGGCACCGGCCGCCGTACCGAGGACGGAACGCAGGGACATGGGAGTACCTCCTGGAGTCGGGACCTCCACTGGTACCGGGCGACGGCCCCGACTCCCGTGACCCTCACTCCTTCGGTGGCGAGTCCGCACCGAGCGTCGCGACCGTCACTCCTTAGATGGCGGGTCCGCACCGAGCGTCGTGGAACCGTCCGAGTGTTGTCCGCGTGTTGTCACGCTTCACAGCGGGCTGTTCCGATGAGTTCGCGCCGGGAGGATGGTCTGTATATGCGATGCGGGCGGTGACGGAGCCGCCGGAACGGATCGCATCCGACGTGGAGGTACGCCATGTGTTCCCACCAGTCCTCGTGCCCCGTGACCGACACCGAGACCACCACCCCGCACATCGTCTCCGCCCACCCCGAACAGGGCTGGACGCTGCTGTGCGACGGCGCGATCGTCTTCGACGACCTGGGCGCCGTTCTCCCCGACGGCCGGATCGTCGCCCCGCACCGGGTACCGGCGGACCGACTCGCCGTCGCCGCCTGACCGTTCCCGCCCCTCGCGGTGACCTGCGGACCGTGAAAGTTCAGGTTACGCACCCGAGGTGACCAGCAGCGATGCCGTCGGCCTAAGATGATCAACGTGTCCGACCAGCATGCTCCACGGTCTCTCATCGTCACGCTCTACGGCGCGTACGGCCGCTTCGTGCCCGGCCCGGTTCCGGTCGCGGAACTGATCCGGCTCCTGGCAGCGGCCGGTGTCGACGCGCCCTCCGTGCGCTCGTCGGTGTCCCGCCTCAAACGGCGCGGGCTGCTCCTGCCCGCCCGTACGGCAGAAGGCGCCGCCGGGTACCAACTCTCGCCCGAGGCACGGCAGTTGCTCGACGACGGCGACCGCCGCGTCTACGCGACCACGCCCCCGGAGGACGAGGGCTGGGTGCTCGCGGTGTTCTCCGTACCCGAGTCCGAGCGCCAGAAGCGGCACGTCCTGCGCTCCCGCCTGTCCGGCCTCGGCTTCGGCACCGCCGCCCCGGGCGTCTGGATCGCACCCGCCCGCCTGTACGAGGAGGCCCGGCACATCCTCCAACGGCTGCACTTCGACCCGTACGTCGACTTCTTCCGCGGTGAGCACCTCGGCTTCGCGGCGACCGCCGAGGCCGTGGCCCGCTGGTGGGACCTGCCCGCGATCGCCGCCCAGCACCAGGCGTTCCTGGACCGCCACGCGCCCGTGCTGCACGCCTGGGAGCAGCGCGCGGACACCCCGCCCGAGGACGCCTACCGCGACTACCTCCTCGCCCTGGACTCCTGGCGCCACCTCCCCTACGCCGACCCAGGACTGCCCGCGAGCCTGCTCCCCCGGGACTGGCCGGGCGCCCGCTCGGCCGAGGTGTTCCGGGCGCTGCACGAGCGGCTGCGGGACGCGGGGGCGGCGTTCGCGGGCGTGTGACGGCGGCTACTCAGGCAAACCTCAGGTTCCTTAGCAGGTCCTCTCAGAGTTCTTACCTAGCCTTCGACGACGTCGCTCGTCGGGTAAGAAAGAGGACTGTTGCGCATGACCACCACGGCAAGGGCTCAGGGAGCCACCGTCTGGCTCACCGGACTGCCGAGCGCGGGTAAGACGACGATCGCCCAGCATCTCGGGGAGCGGCTGAGAGCCGAGGGACATCGCGTGGAGGTCCTCGACGGCGACGAGGTACGCCGCTTCCTCTCGGCCGGCCTCGGCTTCTCCCGCGAGGACCGCAACACCAACGTCCAGCGCATCGGCCTCGTCTCCGAGGTGCTCGCGCGCAACGGCGTGCTCTCCGTCGTCCCGGTCATCGCCCCCTACGCCGACAGCCGCGAGGCCGTCCGCAAGCGCCACGAGGCGAGCGGGACGCCGTACATCGAGGTGCATGTCGCGACCCCCGTCGAGGTGTGCGGCGAGCGCGACGTGAAGGGCCTCTACGCCCGCCAGGCCGCGGGTCACCTCACCGGCCTGACCGGCGTCGACGACCCGTACGAGCCGCCCACGGACCCGGCGCTCACCCTGCCGACGCAGACACAGAGCCCGCGGGAGTCGGCGGACGCGGTGTACGCGGTGCTGTCCGAGCGGGGGTTGGTATGAGCGCGGTGACGAGCACAGAAGCCTTCACGCTCTCCCACCTGGACGCGCTTGAGTCGGAGGCGGTGCACATCTTCCGTGAGGTGGCGGGTGAGTTCGAGCGGCCGGTGGTGCTGTTCTCCGGCGGCAAGGACTCGATCGTCATGCTGCATCTGGCGTTGAAGGCGTTCGCGCCCGCGCCGGTGCCGTTCTCGCTGCTGCATGTGGACACCGGACACAACTTCCCCGAGGTCCTTGAGTACCGGGACCGTGTGGTCGCCACACATGGGCTGCGGCTCCATGTGGCCTCCGTACAGGACTACATCGACCGCGGTGTGCTGCGCGAACGCCCCGACGGGACCCGCAACCCGCTCCAGACCGTGCCGTTGACGGAGAGGATCCAGTCCGAGCGCTTTGACGCCGTGTTCGGTGGTGGTCGTAGGGACGAGGAGAAGGCGCGCGCCAAGGAGCGGGTGTTCTCGCTGCGCGACGAGTTCTCGCAGTGGGACCCGCGCCGGCAACGCCCCGAGCTGTGGAACCTCTACAACGGCCGGCACGCACCCGGCGAACACGTCCGCGTGTTCCCGCTCTCCAACTGGACCGAGCTGGACGTCTGGCAGTACATCGCCCGCGAGGGCATCGACCTCCCGCAGATCTACTTCGCCCACTACCGCGAGGTGTTCGCGCGCGGTGGCATGTGGCTGACCGCCGGTGAGTGGGGCGGCCCGAAGGCGGGCGAGACCGTCGAGAAGCGCCAGGTGCGGTACCGGACCGTCGGTGACATGTCCTGCACCGGTGCCGTCGACTCCGACGCCGCCACGCTGGAGCAGGTCATCACCGAGATCGCCGCCTCCCGGGTCACCGAGCGGGGCGCGACGCGCGCCGACGACAAGATGTCCGAGGCCGCGATGGAAGACCGCAAGCGCGAGGGGTACTTCTAGCCATGAGCACCATCACCATCGACACGCTGCGGTTCGCGACGGCCGGTTCGGTCGACGACGGCAAGTCCACGCTCGTAGGGCGGCTGTTGCACGACTCCAAGTCGGTGCTGACCGATCAACTGGCCGCCGTGGAGCGGGTGTCGGCCGATCGCGGTCAGAACGCTCCCGACCTCGCCCTGCTCACGGACGGGCTGCGCGCCGAGCGGGAACAGGGCATCACCATCGACGTGGCGTACCGCTACTTCGCCACCCCTCGCAGGCGGTTCATCCTCGCCGACACCCCGGGCCATGTGCAGTACACCCGCAACATGGTCACCGGCGCCTCCACCGCCGAGCTGGCGATCATCCTGGTCGACGCGCGCAACGGTGTCGTCGAACAGACCTTGCGGCACGCCGCAGTTGCCGCGCTGCTGCGGGTGCCCAACGTCGTCCTGGCCGTCAACAAGATGGACCTGGTCGGGTACGGGCAGCCGGTGTTCGAGCGGATCGTCGAGGAATTCGCGGGCCACGCGGCCGAGTTGGGGCTGCCTTCCGTCACGCCGATCCCGGTGTCGGCGCTGGTCGGCGACAACGTTGTGGACCGTTCGGCACACATGGACTGGTACGAGGGTCCGGCGCTGCTGGAGTTCCTGGAGGAGGTGCCGGTCGGCGCGGACCCGTCCGACGCACCGCCCCGTTTCCCGGTGCAGTACGTCATCCGGGACGGTGAAGTCCGTTGGTACGCGGGCCAGTTGGTGTCCGGTTCGCTGCGCGTCGGTGACCGGGTGACGGTGCATCCCTCCGGTGAGAGTTCCGAGATCACCGGGATCTCCGTGCTCGGCACCGAGGCCGAGGTGGCGTACGCGCCGCAGTCGGTCAGTCTGCGGCTCGCGGATCAACGGGACGTGTCACGCGGCGACATGATCACCGCCGGGGCCGACGCGCCCACGCTCACGCAGGACGTGCGGGCCGCCGTTTGCCATCTGGCGGACCGGCCGGTGCGGGTCGGTGACCGGGTGCTGGTGCGGCACACGACCCGGACGGTCAAGGCGATCGTCAAGGACCTCGCCGGCGCGGCCGAGCTGACCGCGAACGACCTGGGCCGGATCACCCTGCGCACCGCCGAGCCGCTCGCGCTGGACGACTACGCGGTCTCGCGCCGCACGGGCGCGTTCCTGGTGATCGACCCGGCGGACGGCGCGACGCTCACCGCGGGGATGGCCGACCTGGCCTGATCCTCGCCCGCAGAGACCGCAGAACGCCCTCGGGCCCCGTTTCGGACGGGGTCCGAGGGCGTTCGCATGCCCGGCCGGAACAGCCCGTCGAAATGACCTGTTGCCGTCGCGTCCGTCACGAGTCGTCAATAGCGCGGTAACAACGGGAGCAGCTGTGCGGAAGTGCCCGTTGAACGGGGTATGCCGCTCGACACGGGGCCAAAGGTCCCGGGCGGTGCCCGTCGAGAGACCCTGACAAAGGGCGCCGTACCATTCATATAGTTGAAAGCAGGACAGCCTGCTCCATGAACGGACCCGCCTTGCAAGAACGCCCTTCCGCCTCCGCCTCCTGGCGCATCGCACTGCCGCACACCGCCGCGGCCGTGCCGGTGGCCCGCGCACTGGTCCGTACGGCTCTGTCCGAGGTGAAGTACACGGCCGACAGCGACACCGCGGAGCTGCTGACGGCAGAGCTGGTCGCGAACGCTGTGGAGCACACCGCCGGTGACGCCCCCATAGAGCTCGTCGTCGAGCTGCTGCCCACCGGCTGCCAGGTCGAGGTGCACGACCCCGACCCGGAGCCGCCCGCGACTCTGACCAAGCCCGCCGAGGAGGACCCCGACCCCTGGCAGGAGCACGGGCGCGGCCTGCTGCTGATCCGCGCCCTCAGCTCGTCGTGCGGCCACCGCCCGACCGAGTCCGGCAAGGCGGTGTGGTTCAGGCTGCCCGTCGTACCGGAGCAGTGGCGTCCGGCGGGATAGGCCGCCGGGCGGCGTACGCGCCGGTCAGGCCAGTGTGGCCACGAGCACGGCCTTGATCGTGTGCAGTCGGTTCTCCGCCTGGTCGAAGACGACCGAGTGGGCGGATTCGAAGACCTCGTCCGTGACCTCCAGCGAGTCGAGACCGTGGGTCTCGTATATCTCGCGGCCGACCTTGGTACCGAGGTCGTGGAAGGCCGGCAGGCAGTGCAGGAACTTGACGTCCGGGTTGCCGGTGGCCCGCAGGACGTCCATGGTCACGGCGTACGGCGCGAGGGCCGTGATCCGCTCGTCCCAGACCTGTTTGGGCTCGCCCATGGAGACCCACACGTCGGTGACGACGAAGTCGGCGCCCGCCACCCCCTCCTCGATCCCCTCGGTGAGCGTGATGCGCGCACCGCTGCGCTCCGCGAGCGCGCGGGCGGCGGTGACGATCTCCTCGGCGGGCCAGTACGACTTCGGGGCGACGATCCGTACGTCCATGCCGAGCAGCGCGCCGGTGACCAGGTAGGAGTTGCCCATGTTGAAGCGCGCGTCGCCGAGGTAGGCGAAGGCGATCCGCTTCAGCGGCTTGGCGCTGTGCTCGGTCATGGTGAGCACGTCGGCGAGCATCTGAGTGGGGTGCCAGTCGTCGGTGAGGCCGTTGTACACGGGCACACCCGCGTACGCGCCCAGCTCTTCCACGGCCGCCTGACTGTCCCCGCGGTACTCGATGCCGTCGAACATACGACCGAGCACGCGCGCGGTGTCCTTCACCGACTCCTTGTGCCCGATCTGTGAGCCCGACGGGTCGAGGTAGGTCGTCGAGGCGCCCTGGTCGGCCGCGGCGACCTCGAACGCGCAGCGCGTGCGCGTCGAGGTCTTCTCGAAGATGAGCGCGATGTTCCTGCCCGACAGATACCGCGCCTCGCCCCCGGCCTTCTTGGCGGCCTTCAGCTCGGCGGCCAGCTCGATCAGACCGCGGAACTCCTCCTCGGAGAAGTCCAGCTCCTTGAGGAAGTGGCGGCCGGCGAGGGCGGTCGGGACTGTCGCCATGGGGGCGCTCCATCGGTGCGGGTACAGGGGATCAGATGCTTTTTGGAATTCTATACGATACCTCGAATTTCTATACGTCAGCTCGCCCGCCGTCTCGCTATACGGCGTCCCGTTCCACCGGGCAGCTCATACAGCGCGGCCCGCCCCGCCCCCGGCCCAGCTCGCTCCCCGGGATCTCGATCACCTCGATGCCCTGCTTGCGCAGATACGTGTTGGTGGTGGCGTTGCGCTCGTAGGCGACGACGACGCCGGGCTCGACGGCGAGGACGTTGCAGCCGTCGTCCCACTGCTCGCGCGCCGCCGCGTGCACGTCCTGGGTGGCGGTCAGGACGCGGATCCCGTCCAGCCCGAGGGCGGCGGCGATCGCGCGGTGCATGTGCTCCGGCGGATGGTCGGTGACCTTCAACTCCTTGTCGCCGACGCCCGGTTCGATCGTGTACGACCGGAGCATGCCGAGCCCCCCGTACTGGGTGAAGGTGTCGCCGTCGACCATCGTCATCACCGTGTCGAGGTGCATGAAGGCGCGCTGCTTGGGGATGTCGAGCGCCACGATCGTCTGCGCGGAGCCCTCGGCGAACAGCTTGTGCGCGAGCATCTCGACGGCCTGCGGGGTGGTGCGCTCGCTCATGCCGATGAGCACCGCGCCGTTCCCGATGACGAGCACGTCCCCGCCCTCGATGGTGGAGGGGTAGTCGGCCTGCCCCTCGGACCAGACGTGGAACTTCTCGGCGCGGAAGAGCGGGTGGTGCCGGTAGATCGCCTCGAAGTGGACGGTCTCGCGCTGCCGGGCCGGCCAGCGCATGGCGTTGACGGCGACGCCGTCGTAGATCCAGGCGGAGGTGTCGCGGGTGAAGAGGTGGTTGGGGAGGGGGGCGAGGAGGAAGTCGTCGAGGTCCATGACGTGGAAGCGGACGGAGGTCGGCTCCGCGTGGGCTTCCAGGAACTCCCGCTTGGTCATGCCGCCGACGAGCGCCTCGGCCAGTTCGGGTGCGGGCAGGGCCTCGAAGGCCGCGCGGAGGTGGTCGGTGGCGAGGGGGCCGTACTCCTTCTCGTCGAAGACGCGGTCCAGGACGAGCGCGCGGGCCGCCGGGATCGCCAGGGACTCGGCGAGCAGGTCGCCGAAGAGGTGGACGGCGACGCCCCGGTCGCGCAGCACGTCCGCGAAGCCGTCGTGCTCGGCGCGCGCCCGGCGCACCCAGAGCACGTCGTCGAAGAGGAGGGCGTCCTTGTTGCTGGGGGTGAGCCTTTTGAGCTCCAGATCCGGCCGGTGCAGGATGACGCGGCGGAGCCGCCCGGTCTCGGAGTCGACATGGAGTGCCATGCCTCCATCCTGACCGTCCGGGGCCGGGTTCACCCCCTTACTTCACATACCGCCACCGCTTCCCGTACCGCCATTCATTTTCGTCCCCTTGACGACAAGTGGGCCGCGCGATTATCGTCTTACTGACGAGATCGATGCGGGGTCTGACCGGATCCCACGGGAACTGACGGGATCTGAGGGACTCTGATGGCCGACATCACCCGGCGCCTGGGCTGGCGCCACCTGCGCGGGGCTCCTACGGCGCACATCCGGCACCACCGCTCGGGCAAGCTGCTGCACGACGGGCCCGGACTCAGCTTCTGGTTCCGCGCGTTGACCGCCGCGCTCTCCGAAGTGCCGGTCGACGACCGGGAGTTGGCCATGACCTTCCACGCCCGTACGTCCGACTTCCAGGACGTGGCGGTCCAGGCGACCGTCACCTACCGCATCAGCGACCCGGCCCTGGCCTCCGCCCGCCTCGACTTCTCCGTCGACCCGGACACGGGCGTGTGGCGAGGGGCACCTCTTGAGCAGTTGGGCACCCTGCTGACCGAGACGGCTCAGCAGCACGCGTTGGCCGTGCTCGCCCGAACTCCCCTCGCGGCGGCGCTGGTCGACGGGGTGACGGCGGTAAGGGAACGGATCGCGGCGGGCCTGGGCGCCGAACCCCGCCTCCCGGCCACCGGCATCGAGGTGGTCGCCGTCCGCGTGATGGCCATCCGCCCCGAGCCCGAGGTGGAACGGGCACTGCGCACCCCGGCCCGCGAACAGATCCAGCAGGAGGCGGACAAGGCCACCTACGAACGCCGGGCCGTCGCCGTCGAACGGGAGCGCGCGATCGCCGAGAACGAACTCGACAGCCAGATCGAACTCGCCCGCCGCGAGGAGCAGTTGGTCGACCAGCGAGGCACGAACACCCGCCGCGAGGCCGAGGAGCACGCGGCCGCGGACGGCGTCCGGGCCGAGGCGGAGGCCACGCGTACGGTACGGCTCGCCGACGCCGAGGCGGCACGTTCCGTACGGCTGGCCCGTGCCGAGGCCGAGGGTGCGCGCGAGGTCGGTGACGCGCGGGCCCACGCCCAGGCGGCGTGGCTGCGGGTGCACGCCGACGTCGACGTGGCGACCCTGAACGCGCTCACCGGGACACGGCTCGCGGAGAACCTGCCGAACATCGACAGCGTGACGATCTCGCCGGACGTACTGACGGGGCTGCTCAGCAGGCTCGGTGCCGGTGGCGGCGAGGTCGGCGCGTGAGTCTCGCGCCGCGGACCGTCCTCGTCCACCGGACCACGGAGTACGAGGAGTTGGTCGCCCGGCACGGGACGCACGGCCAGGCCGCGTACTTCCTCCGGTCGCGGGGCCGGGACATCGAGGAGGTCGCCGAACGGCACCGCCGGACCCGACGGGCGCTGGCCGAGGTGTCGTCGGCGATCCCCCTGACCTGGCGTCAGACCCAGGTCGAGCGGGCCGACTTGGACCGGTTCCTGTTCGCGCCGGAGGACATGGTGCTCGTCGTCGGGCAGGACGGGCTGGTCGCGAACGTCGCCAAGTACCTCGCCGGGCAACCGGTGTTGGGCTTCGACACCGACCCCGGCCGCAACCCGGGCGTCCTGGTACGACACCGTCCGTCGGCCGCGGCCACGCTGCTGTCCTCGGCGCACGCGGCGGGTACCGGTGTGGACGAACTGACCATGGTCGAGGCCGTCGCCGACGACACACAGCGACTGGTCGCGCTCAACGAGATCTATCTGGGAGCCGTCGGTCATCAGACGGCCCGATACCGCCTGGGTCTGGAGGGCGACGGGGGTGTCGTCGAGGCCCAGGCGTCCTCCGGGGTGCTCGTGGGAACGGGCACCGGGGCCACGGGGTGGCTCCGGTCGGTGTGGCAGGAACGGGGCAGTGCGCTGTCCCTGCCACACCCCTCGGAGGACAGGTTGGTGTGGTTCGTACGGGAGGCGTGGCCGTCGCCTGTCACCGGGACGTCGCTGGTCTCGGGGGAGTTGAGTGGGTCGGCGGGGCTTCAACTCACCGTTGAGTCGGAGGAGTTGGTTGTGTTCGGGGATGGGATGGAGGGGGATGCGGTGGAGTTGACTTGGGGGCAGGGGGTTCGGGTGGGGGTTTGTGAGGAACGGTTGCGGTTGGTGGGGTGAGCCACGACTCGCGTGCGCACTTGCTGGGCAGGTCACCAGCGTCGATGCGCGCTTCCGACCGCGGTCTCGAACTCGCCTAGTGCCTGGGCGAGTTCGCGCCTGCGGTCGGGGTGGTCATCGACGGAAACCACCGCGTCGAAGAACTCCCACAGAGCTCCCGGATGGTGTCGGACGAGTCCGGTGAGGATGCCCGCGACATCAGTGCGGGCCCTAGTATGACGCGGCAGTGTTCCGGCGGTCTGAGGATTCAGCGCACCGATCACCGTCTGCCTCTCGACGGGATCGTTCATCAACGGATAGGCGAGCAGGGCATCAACGGCTCGTTGCAGCGGCGAGGCCGACCGCTCCCCCACGTCCTCGCTCACCGGTGCCAGGATCTCGGTGCGTTCAGGGCTTTGCAGCCTGATCTCGGGACACTGCAGAGTCCTGCCGGTTTCCCTGAGGGCCGCTGTGCGAGCCCGCACGGCGGGAAACAGTTCCTCCGGATCAGGCAGCGCGGGCAGGGCGGCAGCGCGTTCCGCGAGCAGGCCCAGAAGGATGTCGGAGAAGAGCCCGGTACCGCGCGACGGGTCGTTGGCGGCGGCTCGTCCGCGGCCCGCGGCCCGAAGCAGGATCTGCCGGTGCACGAGCGTACGCCGCCCCATCGGCAGTGCGTCGGGCGGCAGTTGCTCCCTGAATGCGAGGTCCTCCTCGAACGTCTCGCAGGCATCGACAATCCACAGTTGGTCAGTGAGAGCGGGCACCGCGTCACTGGCGTACCGGGCGAGCGCCGAGTCCAGGTCGATGCCCAGCTTGTCGGCGGTGGTGGCGTCCGCGCAGAACAGCCGCAAGCGGTCGGATCGGTCGAGGACACCGTGCCCGCCCCACCACACCCAGAGCACGTCGCCGTGGACCGGCGACAGCTCGCGAACAAGGACTCGGCGCAGGGTGGCCTGGTCGGCTGGGGCGTACGGCACTTCAGGGACATATGTCGGCAGCGGGGCCAGGTGGAGCCGGAGTTGGGTCTCCGGCACCCCCGTGGCACGCAGCAGCCGGTGCAGGGCGACAGCGTCCCGGGCGGCCCCTGGCAGATTCCAACCGTCCCCCGCGTCGTAGGCCTCGATGCCGACGATCAGGGCGTGCACTCGAGCCGGGTCGACCGACGGGACGGTCACGGACCCGTGCGACGTGACGATCGAGCCCGTCACGGCAGACGGTCCACGATGTGCCGGTAGACCGCCGGATTGGTCCAGTACGCGCTGTGGGCCGCCGGAAAGGGCTGCTTGCTGTCGACGGCGACATCCGTGACACGGCCGGGGAACAGCCCCTCGCCGAGGTATCCGAGCAGGTCACGGGGATCGTACAGATTCAGCCACTCGGGTACGTACGGCGGAAGAGGGGCGGGATGTTCGAGGGAGGGCAGCGAGCCGGACTCGTACAGGAAGGGTCCCTGGGAGCCGACCGTCACCAGCCGCCGGACCTGCGGAAGCCGGACCGAGATCAGAGTATCCAGGGCGATGACGCCTCCAAGACTGTGACCGACCAATACCACGGGCGCTTCCATGCCTGCGACGAGCGTACGCAGGTCGTTGCGGACCGCCTCCCCGTGGCTGAGGTAACGCAGGACGTCCCCGGCGGCGGGATGCGCGGCCTCGGTGAGGGCGCGTCTGCGGCGTACGACCGCACGGGAAGCGGCGGCGCCCGCACCCCGCAACAGCAGGGAGCGCACTCCCCGTTCCGTTCCTCGGGGCGCTGCTCCGAGGACTTCCGCGAGCCGGTCGACGACGGTGTCCCGCGTCTCCCCGGTCGGCACGAACGGCGCGTCGGCGTCGAGCGCGTCGACAATGACTTGGGCGACCAAGCTACGTGCGGCGAGGATCGCCAGGTCACCCGGGTCCAGGGTGTCGGCGGCGAGACCCAGCAGCGGATGGGCAGCCAGGTCCGTGGCGGCACGAGCCAGGCCGGGGCCGAGTTCTGCGGCAGCCACGTCACCTCGCGCGGCGAGCATGGTCAGCCGTGTCTGCAGCTCCCGCTGCGGCGGGACGAAGCCGGGCGGGCGTTCGCCGGGCGTCTGCACGCCTCCGGCAGCGAGGGCGAGTTCGACGTACGGATCGGAATAGAGGATGGCCCAGGCAGCAGCCGTTTCTTCCTCAGCAGCCCATCCGCCCGAGGTATCGGCCAGGCCACGCGCGGTGCCTCCCGGATGCGTCGGCAGACTCGCCCCGCCCGCCGCGAGCGTGGCACCGTGTGCGCCTCCCCAGTAGTACGGCACGATGCGCAACCCGTCTCGCACCGCGGACAACCCTGCCGCGACTCGCCCCGCGAGTGCCGAAAAGCCCGGCTCGCGGACCCCTGTCCCGTGGATGAAGACAACCGCCGTCATGTGCCCCCCGATGGCGCCGACGTCCTGCCGCCAGGCGCAGTCAACTGTCGTCGCGACACCAAGTAACCCATATCCTGGGGCAATTGGGGAGCACCTGAACACGCAACGCTCGCCGGTTCGGACGCCATGCCATCGCCGCCGGGGACGGCTACAGCGGCAAGGGCGCGATGTCGCACTCGATCCGTCGACGCCGACGGGCGGCGAGAAGCCAGGGGTGATCTTCCCGGACCACTCGCGTGAACCCCTCCACTGCTCGCCGCTCCATCTCGTCCGCCTCTTCGCCGCGGCCCAACCGCCTCAGATCGAGAGCCAGGTTCGAAACACAGGACAGGGTGACCGGGTGATCATCTCCCGCCGTCTCGGTCAGCAGCGGGAGATGGGCCGCGTCGATCTCGTGGGCCCGGTCGAAGTCCAGTTGCGCGTACGCCGTGTTCGCCTGACCGAGCGCGACAGTCAGCGTCGTCACATGGCGGTGGCCGACCGCCCGGGCGAGCCTGGCCGCAGCGTCGTCCTGGACTTGCTGCGCGGCGGCGAGTTCCCTGAGCGCACGCAGCGTGGCTGCCAGATTGGCCTTCATGAGCAGGGTGTAGACATGATCGGGACCGAAGCGCTTCGCACAGCGATCCACCGTGTCCTCGCCCAGCCGGCGCGAGCCTTCGAGGTCTCCGGTGAGACGCCGGTCGATGCTGACGTTGATCGCCGTGGAGAGGCTGCCGGGGTGGTCGGGGCCGTAGCCGGTCACGAACCTGTTAAGCGTCATTTCGGACAGCTCGGTCGCGTCGGTGATCGCGCCGTCGCGGCGTCGGCAGACTGCCAGAGTCCCGGCGATGTTGAGGGTCAGAGGACTGTCGTCACCCAGCGCGGCTCGCGCCCGGCGGTAGACGTCCTCCTGGAAGTCGCGAGCGGCTGGGTAGTCGCCTGTCTCACGCATGTCGATCGCCAGACCGTTGAGCGTGTTGAGCGTCAGAGAGCTGGCAGGACCGAACACTTCCTCACGAAGCCGCGCCGTCTCCTCGTCCATGGGCAGCGCCTCACGGACCTGACCGCACAGGCGCAGGTCCACACCCCAACTGTGTGCGGCCCGCAGCGTGATCGAGTCCTCCGGTCCCAACTGGGAGGTGGCCCATTCGGTGGCCTCCTGCCCCAGGGCGCGGGCCTCGGCGAACCTGCCCTGGAAGCGCCGCGCGTCAGCCAGCTCGATCATGGAGTCGATGAGGTCCTCCGGCGCGACGTCCACGCGGCGCGAGAGCTCCAGTGCCTCCTCGTTGAGCCGGATGGATTCGTCGGCCTCACCGACGACGCGCAACAGGAACGCAAGGATCTTCGAAATACGAATGACGTGAATGTTCTCCTCGCCCGATGCGGCGAGCCACGCGGTGTAGGTCTGCCGCGCGAGGTCGGCGGCGCCCGTGTGGTTACCCCAGTAGTAGAGGAAGAGCGCAGTGTCGTAGACCAGTTCACGGACGAACGTGTCCGTGCTCGTCACGGCCTGGGAACTCAGCACATGCGGCAGCAACGCCTGGTAAGCGGGCCATTCCTGGGACGAGGCATAGTGGCCGGGTTTGGCCGCCGACAGCAGCTGGTGGGCTGCGTTCCGCATGCGCTCATGCTCGTCGGGACCCAGTTTGGCCAGGAGCACGTTCTGCAGCAGCCGGTGCATCTGCAGGGTGTCGGTTCGAAGGTCCAGCCTCACCAAGGAGAACTGGGTCAGGGCACGGATGGCCCGGCTCAGTTGGATCGCCTCGCCCAGAATGGGGTCGACGTTGGGCGTGATGTCGATTCCCCGGCTCTTCCGCAGCATCGAGAGCGGGACAGGTTCGGGAGCCATACAGGCGCAGATGTCGAGGAGGTCACGCGCTCCCGGGTTGTTCTCCTTGATTCGCCCCAGCGAGATGTCCCAGGCCGCCGCGACGGAGACCGGATAGTCAGGGGCCGGGTCGAGCTGAAGGATTTCGGGGCTGCGCTGCTCCAGCAGTTCGAGATATTCCCCGACGAGCATTCCCGTGACCGCGCGCCAGGCCCCTGCCTGCTCGACGGCGAGCGGCAGGTCCCCCAGGGCCGCGGCAAGCAGGTCGGCGTCGGCCGGGGAGAGGTCCGGGGAGCGCTTCCGGAGCAGCTCGATCGACTCCTCCCGCTCGAACACGTTCACCGGCAGCGGCGTCGCCACGCGTTCCCAGTCCGGGTTGCGCGACGTGACGATGATCTTTCCCGGACCGTTGGCCGGGAAGTAGGTGCGGACCACCTCGACGTTCTCGGCGTTGTCGAAGATCAGCAGCCAGTTGTCGTACGACACTCCTGTGCTCAACGCTTCGAGGACCGCGGGTACGGCCGTGTCGGCAGCAGGCGCACCACCGCCGTCCTGCCCCGCGGGGGTGAGCCGCAGACGCACGGCCAGGCCGGCGAGCGCCGTCAGGATCAGGCTTTCCCGTTCAGCCGGGATCCAGCAGATCAACTTGTAGTCCCGCTGATGGCGATACACGTATTCCAGGGCGAGTTGAGACTTGCCCACTCCGCCCAGGCCGTGCAGCGCATGCGGCAGGACCGCCACGGTGTCCCGGGCACCCAGCAGGTCCTCCACGGCCTGAAGGAGCGCCGTCCGCCCCACGAACGACGTGTTCCGCAGCGGAACGTTCACCATGACAGCCGGTGCTCCGCTTGCGGGTGTTCCGGTCGCGGTGCTCGTCATGGGGGGCTCAGCCACCGGGACTCCTCGGAACGGTCACGGGTTATCAGAGCAGGAAGGAGCCGTCAGTCTCTGTGCTGTCGCCGGAGCAATTCCGGGCGGGCCAGCATATGGCGGGACGCGCGGCCCGGGTCGAGGGCCGCGCGGGCGACGATCCAGCCCGCGAGGGCGTGCGGTTCGGCCGGATCGGCATCCAGCACCTCGGCGTACCGGACGAATGCGGCGGCCGGGTCCCCGGCTGCCAGATGCTCGTCAGCCGTGAAGGGCGACCGCGGGCGGTCGGCGAACGCGTAGGTACGCACGTCGGGCCAGGACTCGCGGTCGGTACGGAAGCGAAGGGCAGCCCGATCGTCCCCCGCCGTGAAGCCCGGCACGACGTTCCGCAGTCGCCATTCGGTACGGTGCAGCGCGGCCGCCGTACGGGCCCGCTCAAGGGCCGACCGGTCGACGGGTTCGCGCAGCCAGCCGTCGAGAGTCCTGGCCAGCCCTGCGACGAGCACACATCCCTCATCCGTGAGCCTGCCGCTCCCCAGCAAAGTGCGTACAACAAGTCGGCCCTGCAGCCGACGCAGGGCGAAATGGTACGCAGCTGTCTCGGCGTGCTCCGGGTCCGCCAGCTGTTCCCGCCAGAAGCCGGCGACTCCGATGAACGCATAGGCGCCGTGCAGGAGCCCCGTGAGGTGGCGTGGATCGGCTCGCCACGGTGCGTAGTAGCACTCCTCGCGGTCGTCGTCGAGGAGCGGGAACAGGTGCAGCAACGCGGCCAGTTTGCTGTGCTGGAACTCGTGGACAAAGGCCTCGGCGAGAGCGAGTGAGGAAGAAGGCCGGGCAATCACCATGGAGCCGTACGAGTCACCGCTGGTAGCGGAGACCCGCACGTCCGGTGGCGGCGGGGGTGTACTGCTCGTTCGCCCCCATGGGACAACGGCCCGGATGACTGTCGGATCAAGTCGGCCCAGCCCTGACTCCTCGTTCGCTCCGGTGACGTATCCGGCGGCTTCGTCGAACATCGCCTGCCACACGGCAGCCTCATCGGCGTCGAGCCGGGCCGGAGCGATGGGCTCGTCCAGATCACGATAGGGATCCAGGTCGTCGAGCGGGATGTCGATGACGCGCGAGAGGGCAGAGTAGGTGAGCGTGCGCAGTGGGATCCAGCGCGTACCGGTGCCGACGACATCGGTCGCCCCTCGCACCGGAGCTGTCAAGGGGTGGCAGGTGAGCACGGCGCTCGGGCTGGAGGTTTCCGAGCCGGCGGGTCCGCGGAGCGTCAAGGTCAGCTCGCCGTCATGCGTCTGCGCCGTACCGATTGTCAACCCGGCTTCAACGGAGGCGAGTTGAGCCATTCCCAGGCCGGGAAGGTGCAGCGCGCCGTCAGTGAGCGGGACCAGGAGATCCGCCTCGGTGCGAGCGCAGAGAGCCGCCGTGACGGCCAGCGCCGCCAGTCGGCCGGCTTCCGCCCACAGAGGCGGCCCTTCCGAGGCGCCATGGAGGCGTCGCAGGATATGGGCCACCCAACTCCCCACCTGGGGAGCCAGGATGAGCCGCTCGACCTCTTCGGGGGCCTTGTCGGCCGCCTCCCAGAGGACTCGCCACGCTTCGGAGTGCGGGGTGAGCGGAGTCGGCAGGGATTCGAGGTGCTTCTGCAGGGTGCGCAGCAGAAGGAGCCGCCGCACTCGTTCGCCGCGTTCGAGGAAGGCCAGGGCCTCGGACGAACCGCCACCGGTGGCGAGTTCGGCGAAAAGATGGTCGGGCATACGCAACGGAGGCCGGAGCTGCTCGGTGGTCATTCCCGGAGAACCTCCGTGGTACGTACGATCAGGCGGAAGGAACGATCCGCTCCTCGTGTGAGGGTCGGGGGGACTGCACCCCTACTCCGCTCTCCCCGGCTCGCCACCGCCCCGCATGCTGCTGCGTGGACGCAGGACTTCTGCCAGGAGTCGATCGGTGCGGCCGAGCGGCTTCAAGGTGTCGAAGGCGGTGAGAGGCAGATGCGCGAGGTCGGCCAGATCCGACTCCCAGACCGGAGCTCCGACACCGGAAACCCTTTCACCAGCGGTGACTTGGATATCGGGCACATGGGTCAGCGGCCGGTGCAAGGTGCCTCCCCTTTCGTTCTCAAGGCGGTGTACGGGCCACCTGTGCCGGTGCATTGGGTTGCATTGCGGCGAAGCCCCGCCAGATCATTGCACAGGATTACGCACGCCTCTCCGAGGCTTCCGCGACTCGTCCAGTGGGCGTAGAACCACTCGCAGTTCGCCTCGTTGCCCAAGGTGCCGTCAGCGTGGGAACACACCTTCTCGTACGGATGGAACACCAGCTGGTTCGGGGCTCGAAACAGCGGCCGGAGGCCGTCGCCGGACCTGTCACAGCGGCATGGGCGCCAAGTCGCACTGGATGCGTTGGCGCAGTCGAACCTTCTGGAGCCAGGGATGATCCTCACGCACCACCCGCGTGAATCCCTCCAGCGCCCTGCGCTCCATGTCGTCCGCCTCAGCACCACGGCCCAGGCCGCGAAGATCCAGGGCGAGGTTCGCGGCGCAGGACAGGGTCAGTGGGTGGTTCTCGCCTGCGACCTCGGTCAACAGCGGCAAGTTGGCCAGGTCGATCTCGTGTGCCTGTGTGAAGTCGAAGCGGGCGAAGGCCACGTTGGCTCTGCCCAGGTTGACCGTCAGGGTGGTCACGTGGTGGGGCCCGACCACCTCGGCGAGTCTGCGGGCCGCAGCGTCCTCAAGCCGCTGGGCGGCGTCGAGATCATCGAGTTTCTGCAGCGTGGCAGCGAGATTCGCCTTGGCCAGCAAGGTGTGCCCGTGGTCCTCACCGTATCGTCGGGTGAGGCGACGTACCGTGTCCTCGCCAAGCCATCGAGAACCGTCGAGATCGCCGGCGACTCGGCGGTCCACGGTGACATTGATTGCGGTCGACATCGTGTCGGTGTGATCCGGGCCGTAGGCGGTCTCCAAGTGGCGCAGTACCTGCTCGGCGAGCTTGGCTGCGTCGGCGATCGCCCCGTCACGGCGCCGGCAGACCGCGAGATTGCCCGCGATGCGCAGTGTCAGAGGGTTTTCCTCGCCGAGCGAGGCAATCGCCTGGCGGTAGACGCCCTCCAGGAAATCGCGGGCGGCGGGGTAGTCGCCGCTCTCTCGCATATCGATGGCGACACCGTTGAGGGTGTTGAGCGTCAGCGAGCTGGCGGGGCCGAACAGTTCCTCCCGCAGCCGCGCCGTCTCCTGGTCCTTCGGAAGGGCCTCACTGAACTGGCCGCACAGCCGTAGGTCAACTCCCCAGCTGTGCGCGGCCCGTAACGTGACCTGGTCATAGGGGCCGAGTTCGGTACGGGCCCATTCGGTGGCTTCTTTTCCGAGATCTCGCGCTTCCGCGAACCTGCCCTGGTAGCGTCGCGCGTCGGCCAGTTCGATCATCGAGTCGATGAGGTCCTCCGGGTCGACGTCCACCCGGCGCGAGACCTCCAGCGCCGTCTCGTTGAGGGGGATGGACTCTCCGGCCTCGCCCACAACACGTAACAGGAACGCCAGGATCTTCGAAATGCGGATGACGTGAATGTTCTCCTCACCTGACGCGGCGTGCCAGGCCTTGTAGGCCTGCCGCGCCAAGTCGACGGCATTGGGGTGATCGCCCCAGTAGTAGAGGAACAGCACGGTGTCGTAGACCAGGTCGCGCACGTACCCGTGCGTACTGGTCTCCGCCTGAGAGCTCAGCACGTGCGGCAGCAGTGCCTGATATGCGGGCCACTCCCTGGACGAGGCGTAGTGGCCGGGTTTGGCCGCCGACAGGAGCTGATGAGCCGCGTTCCGCATGCGCTCATGCTCGTCGGGACCCAGTTTGGCCAGGAGCACGTTCTGCAGCAGCCGGTGCATCTGCAACGTGTCGAACCGGAGGTCCAGCTTCACCAGAGAGAACCTGGTCAAGTCGCGGATGGCCCGGCTCAGTTTGATCGACTCGCGCAGGATGGGGTCGACCTCGGGTGTGATGTCGATGCCGCGGCCCTTGCGCAGCATGGAGAGCGGGACCGGCTCAGGAGCCATGCAGGCACAGATGTCGAGGAGTTCGCGAGCCCCGGGACTGTTCTCCTTGATCCGTTCCAGCGAGATGTCCCACGCCGCCGCGACGGAGACCGGATAGTCAGGAGCCGGGTCGAGGTGAAGGATTTCGGGGCTGCGCCGGTTCAGCAGTTCGAGGTAGTCGTCGACGAGCATTCCCGTGACCGCGCGCCAGGCACCCGCCTGCTCCACAGCGAGCGGCAGGTCCCCCAGAGCCGACGCGAGCCGGTCGGCGTCGAGTTCGGACAGGTCCGGAGAGCGCTTCTGGAGGAGTTCAATCGACTCCTCCCGCTCGAACACGTTCACTGGCAGAGGGGTCGCCACGCGCTCCCACTCACGGTTGCGGGACGTGACGATGATCTTTCCCGGACCGTTCGTGGGGAAGTAGCTCCGTACCGCCTCGACGTCCTCGGCGTTGTCGAAGATCAACAGCCAGTTGTCGTACGGGACTCCCGTGCGCAGCGCCTCAAGGACAGCTGGCACGGCCGTGTTGGCGGCAGGCGCGCCACCGTCCTCCCCCGCGAGGGGGAGCCGCAGACGCCCGGCCAGGCCGGCGAGGGCCGTCAGGATGAGGCTGTCCCGCTCGGCCGGGATCCAGCAGATCACCTTGTAGTCCTGCTGATGGCGGTACACGTATTCCAGCGCCAGCTGCGACTTTCCCACGCCTCCCATTCCGTGCAGCGCGTGCGGCAGCACAGCCGCTGTGTCCTGGTCCCCGAGCTGGCCCTCGACTGCCTGAAGCAGCGCTGCGCGGCCCACGAAGGACGTATTCCGCAGCGGAACGTTCACCAGAAGGGCGGACTCTCCCATCGACTTCATTTCCATGCCTGGCCGTGCCTCCGTGGGGTTCCCAGTTCGGTCGGTACGCGCTCCGTGTCCGTCTTCGCGTGACGCCCCGCTTGACGGTGCGTCATCCTGAAGTCGGGCCGACGCCGACGGGGTGCCGTCAACGGCCGGGATGATCTCCTCTATCCGACGAGCCCGCTCGGAATACGGCCCCGACAGCGCGCGCATGACGGCCAGTTCGGAATGGTGCCAGCCACGGGCACTGGGGTCGGGCAAGGTGGTTCCCGCTGGATCACGCAGGGCGGCACGCAGCGCGACACCTCGTGCGCCGGCCGCGGGCAGCTCTCCGAGGATGCTGACAATCGCGGCCAGGTGAGAGCGGGTCGTCGTGGCGAGAAGCGCTTCCCGTACTCCATCGGCGAATTCGGGTTCGGTGCCGAAGCCACCCCAGTCAATCAGGCCGCCCATGATGATCTCGGCCAAATGCTCAGGCGCGCTGTCGGGCAACGTCCGCCTGCGGAGTTCGTCTATGAGATCGAACTCGAAGGGAACGGCGGCCAGTTGAGTGGCAAGTCGGCGGGCCGTCGGCGTGGCCAGAGTGAAGAAGCGGCGTACCGCGGCAGCGGCCCCACGGGGATGGCGTGGCGCGCGCAGGCCCGGTGCCGGTGCTCCTTTCGCGAGCGTGCCGGCCAGCACTGTGGGAAGTTCGCGGCGTACTCCCGGCTCTCCGGTGACGAGTTCGGCCCACGCGACGATGGATCCCGGCTTCAGGGACAGCACCGGGACGGGCACGGTTGTGTCCTGGTGCTCGGGCAGAGGCCGCATGGGATCGGGGCCGTCCCACGGCGGCCGTACTCCAAGACGCCGGTTGGGCGCTCCAGGTCCCCCGGCCTCCAGCATCGCGCGGTACGGATACAGGGAGGACCGGTGCCGCACGTAGGGCGGCAGCAGATGCAGGACTGCCGTCGGGCCTGCCCTGCCGAGGCGTTCGAGCAGTAGGTCGGCGGCGGGTCCGGCCCAGCTGTGTCCCAGACCGTCCGTGACGACCAGGAAGACCCGGTCTCCTCTCCCGCTGAGGATTTCCCCCAGGTCGGCAGTGGTCCGTCCGGCGCCCCAGCGTAGTGTCGGCTGCCCGTCGCGGGGCACGTCCAGCCCCACGACCCGTACGGCTCGGAAGGCGCCGCAGTGTTCCGCGGCGAGGGACAGGTCCGCCGTGGATTCGCGCCAGATCGCCATGGTGGGGGCGCCGTCGACCAGCAGAACCAGATCGAACGCCGTCGAGGAGGCAGGCCGGAACCACGGCATCCACAGCTCGTCCGACACTCCCCGCTCGGCTGTGGCCTCTTCGTCCAGTTCCACGACGGTAGGTGACGGCACACGACGCGCCAGCCGGTGCAGTGCGCGAGCCAACCGTGCGGACTGGCGTCCCGACCCAGGTGTGCTGTCCGGACGTGGCAGTACGGGCCGCCCCAGGTGTACTTGATCGGGTCCTTCCGGATCCGGCGCGGGTAACGGCCGGGAGACCGGCGGATTGTCGTCGCCCGGGGGCTCGGGGCGTTCTCCGAGCGGCGACGGCGGGGGTGTCCCGCTGCTCGGTTCGCTTTCTTCGGTGGTCTCCACCGGACTCGGCGGAGCTCGCCGTCCCGTGCGGTGCCAGTACGCGCTCAGCCAAACCGCGTCTGCCAGCTCCTGCCAGTGCGGGGTGGTGGAGTCTGAGCGGTCCATGAACGAGTCCGACATCTCTCGCAGTTCTTGCGGGGGTTCTCCCGCATCCGCACTGAGATCGTCGGGCGCAGGTGCCCGCTCCCGGTGAAAGCCGGTCATTCAGCGGCCCTTCGCGAGGTCGCGGAGCAGCATTTCCATGAGCTTACGCCCGTCCGCGTCGGCCTGGAAACCACCCAACGTGGTCAACCGCACGGCGTTCAGCAACTGGTCGAGCGAATGAGTCCCTCCGCTCCGTACCCGGCGGATGTACTCGTCCACCAGACGTTCCGTTCCTTCAGGGCGCTCCCTCAGGTGACTCTCCACAATGGCCAGCAACTGCTCCCGTGTGGGTGGCTGCATCTCCAGCGGCAGGCACCGCCTGCGGAACGCCGCCGGGAACTCCCTCTCTCCGTTGCTGGTGATCACCACGACAGGGAATTCCCGGCACTCCACCCGGCCCTCCCGAACGACGGCATGGCCACCGGGATCGCTGGTGTGTACGCAGGCCGAATCAGCGGCATCACGCACCAGCTCCGGGATCTCGTAGCTGCCGTTCTCCAGGACGTGCAACAGGTCGTTGGGGAGGTCGATGTCGCTCTTGTCCAGCTCGTCCACGAGCAGGACACGGGGCCGTTCGTAGGGCAGCAGGGCTGTGCCCAGAGCGCCGAGGGTGATGAACTCCCCCAGAGCAGGCGTCCGTTGACGACCACGTGAGGATGGCGCTGCTGATCCGTCGGCGTCTTCGCCAGGTCCGGTGCCGGTTGCTTCCCGAAGTCCGGCCCGCCAGGCGGCGATGGCCTGCGCTCGCCCCAGCGCGTCATACGTGTGGAGTCCGTCGCGCAATGTGGTGCGGCTGACGATGTTCCATTCGAGGACGCGGCCCAGGCCGAGTTCCCGTCCGATGAGAAAGGCGAGAGTGGACTTCCCTATCCCTGGGGGTCCGGTGATCAGCAGGGGCCGCCGCAGCAGCAGCGCCGCGTTGACGATGTCGGTCTCGTCGGGCCCGAGTTGCTGGACCACGTTGCCCGGCCCCAGTCGGCGCAGCGCGGCTTCCTCGTCGTCCGGCGGCAGCGGCTGGGGTGGACCGCCGCGGAACTGTCGCCAGGGAGGCGCCTTGGGCAGGTGGGGCAGCGGACCGTCAGTGGTATGTCCGGTGGCACGGAACACACGCCAGCCATCCGGGACTTCCTGCTCCTGTGAGGTCATGCCGATACCTCTTCCTCACCGGCGAGATCGCCGTGGTCGAAATCATGGATGTCGACAAGCCGGTTCGGGTCGTCCCAGAGAAACGCGATATGACGCCCCAACAAGAGGGGCCCGGCGACATGGAGTTCGGCCGTGCGGCGCAGCCGATAGATGGCGATGGGAAGTTGTGCGGACGTCGGCACGGCCGCGAAAACGGCTGTGACGACTTCCCGTCGCTCTTCCAGGAACTCACCCCGTCGGTCCCAGACCGCGAGACCGACTCCTTCCGCGATGGCCCCCTTGAGCGCATCCGTCGAGGCTCCTCCGTCAGGTGCGTCGATCACCACAGCCGTGCGGCTCGGCTCAGCAGCCAGGGAGGCCAGCCATTCATCGAGGTGGTCGCCGTCGCACGTCTGCCAGCCATGCACCCCAATACCCTGTCGCTGCAACGTGTTCCAGCGTTCCAGCCATTGCGTCCGGACCAGCGAGTCATCTGTACGCATCCGTTCGAGGCTGCGCAGATGCACTACGCATTTCAGTGCCAGGGGCAGGGGCTTTCCGTCGCCGGACCGTAGTTTCAACCCGGCCACGTCGTGGTTGAGCAGATCGTAGGGGAGCAAGAACTCGACGTAAGGGGGCGTCTCTCGCACGCTCGCAGGAATCTGCTCCTGCCGTCCCGGCGACAGCCGGACCACTTGGCGCAGCGCGCGCTCGACCGCCGGGCCCAGTCCGTCGAGACCGGTCGTCTCGGGTTCGGCCGGCTGAGGATGCCAACGACCGGGAACGGTGTTCAGCCACGGGCGGACGACGATGTCTCCGGAGCCGTCACGTGCCGGGTCGACAGCTACGACCAAGCACCTGGGAATCGATGCGTCCACAGTCACAACGGCCCGCTCCGACCTGCGCCGTTCAAGCTCCGCCAGCAAGCGGGTGCGATCGGCCCAGTCATGGGCCCAGGCAGAGAACGCGAGCCTACGGCCCGGGGTCGTGGACTGCTCTGCCGCGTGCTCCATCAGCAGAACGGCGGGAGGCAGTCCGTCGGGCTGGACGTTCAGCTCCAGCACATAGGTGAAGAGCTGAACCACTGACAGTTGTGAGGGCAGGTCAAGATGGAGCTCGCCCGCAAGCCCGTCCCGCAGCCCAATGGCGGACAGCCTCGGCTCCGCGGCACTCAGCAGGGCGAGGGCAGAGCCGACGTCGTCCTCTGTCAGCGGGCCGAACAGCGGCGAAGCAATGACTGGAGACGCGGGCGGAATGAACAGCTTCTCAAGTCGGCCGGCGACCGAAGCTCCCTCGAAGACGCGGACGACTTCGATCAGGACGCGTTCTCCCGCGACGACGCTCAGCGCCGCTCGCGCCATGGCGATGACATCCTCACGCTGTTTGACACCGCGGAGATCTACGCGCAGATTCAACTGCTCAGAGAGCAACGTCGCAAAATATGTGCGGCCGGCCTGGTCCTCCAGGCAACCGAGCCCGCACAGGGCCTCGGTCAAACGGAACAGTAAATCCCTGCCCGGCGCACGCCCGAACCCACCTAATCCCGCCGCCGTTTCCACCGACCTTCCCCCATGAGTCGGTATACCTGACTGACGAGCGAAGCTAGCATGCCGTCTTCGGCGGAACCAGGTGCACTCACATGTGTGCGCCAAGCCGGTGCGCCTGGACCAGGGTGGCCCGGCCGGATCCGGCCGGGCCACCCTGGTGAACGGACCAGGCCGCCCTCCGCCTGCTCACAGACGCGGATCCACCGGCTCCGACTCCAGCGCCAACCCCGAACACCGCCTCGTGCACACACCACAGCGGCTCACCCTCGGCCAGCCGGTCAAGCGCCTCAAGACCGAGCGCGTACTCCCGGATCGCCAGCGACCGCTTGTGGTTGAGGAACCGCCCCCGCAGCCGGGCGAGGTTGTCGGCACGCGTGTACTCCGGACCGTAGATGATCCGCAGGTACTCACGGCCACGGCACTTGATACCCGGCTGGACCAACCTCCCCTGCTCGCTGCGCACGACCGCCCCGACCGGCTTGACGACCATGCCCTCGCCACCCCGCCCCGTCATCTCCAGCCACCAGTCGACACCGGCCTGTACCGACTCGGGGTCACCGGTGTCGACGTACAGCCGACGTGTGGTCTGCAGCAGGCCCGTGCTGTCGTGCTCCACCAGCCGGTCCAGCAGGGCGAGTTGTTCGTCGTGCGGGAGCCCGGCGAGGCTGCGCCCCTGGACCGCGAGGATCTGGAACGGGGCGAGCCGGACACCGTCGAGGCCGGACGTGGTCCAGCAGTAGCGACGGTACGCGTCGGTGAACGCCGAGGCGTCGGCGGCGCGTTCACGCTGCCGGGAGAGCAGCGCGTCCACGTCGACACCCCGCCCCGCGGCACCTTCCAGCGCGGCCAGCGCACCCGGGAACACCGCCCGCGCCGCCGCACCGACCGCCGCGTACTGACCACGCAGCAGCCCGGACGCCTTCAGCGACCACGGCATCAACTCCGCGTCCAGCAGCACCCAGTCGGTGTCCAGCTCCGCCCACAGGCCCGACTCGTCGAGCGCCGTCCGCAGTCGGCCGAGGATCTCTTCAGTGACCGCCCGGTCGTCGAAGAACGGACGGCCGGTGCGCGTGTAGAGCGAACCGGTCGGCCCATCCACGCCGAAGCGCTTGGCCGCCGCCTCCGCGTCCCGGCACACCAGCGCCACCGCCCGCGAACCCATGTGCTTCTCCTCGCACACGACCCGCGTGACCCCGTCGTCGGCGTACTGCGCGAACGCCTCGGCCGGGTGCTCCAGATAGCCCTCGACGTGCGAGGTCGCCGTCGGGGCCATCGTCGGCGGGAGGTACGGCAGCAGGCGCGGGTCGACCGCGAAGCGGCTCATGACCTCCAGGGCCGCCGCCGCGTTCTCCTCGCGGACCGACACCCGGCCGGCGTGCCGGGTCTCCACCACGCGGCGGCCGTGCACGTCCGCCAGGTCGAGCGGGCGGCCGTCGTGGCCGCCGGGTGCCTCGGTGCGGAGCGGACGGGTCGGCTCGTACCAGACCTGCTCGGCCGGTACGTCGACCAGTTCCCGCTCCGGCCACCGCAGGGCGGTCAGCTTGCCGCCGAAGACGGCGCCCGTGTCGAGGCAGATGGTGTTGTTCAGCCAGGTGGCCTCGGGGACCGGGGTGTGGCCGTAGACGACGGCCGCGCGACCTCGGTAGTCCTCGGCCCACGGGTAGCGCACCGGCAGGCCGAACTCGTCGGTCTCACCGGTGGTGTCGCCGTAGAGCGCGTGCGAGCGGACCCGGCCGGAGGTGCGGCCGTGGTACTTCTCGGGCAGGCCGGCGTGGCAGACCACGAGTTTGCCGCCGTCGAGGACGTAGTGGCTGACGAGTCCGTCGATGAACTGCCGTACCTGGGCGTGGAATTCCTCGCTCTCCCCCTCCATCTGCTCGATCGTCTCGGCCAGGCCGTGCGTGTGCTGGACCTTGCGGCCCTTCAGGTGACGGCCGTACTTGTTCTCGTGGTTGCCCGGTACGCACAGGGCGTTTCCCGAGCCGACCATGGACATCACGCGGCGCAGCACACCGGGCGAGTCGGGGCCGCGGTCGACGAGGTCGCCGACGAAGACGGCCGTACGGCCCGCCGGGTGGACACCGTCGTCGTAGCCCAACTTGCCGAGCAGGGTCTCCAGTTCGGCGGCGCAGCCGTGGATGTCGCCGATGATGTCGAAGGGGCCGGTGAGGTGGGTCAGGTCGTTGTAGCGCTTCTCGGTGACGACCGTGGCGTGGTCGATCTCCTCGACGCCCCGCAGGACGTGCACCTTGCGGAAGCCCTCGCGCTCCAAGCCCCGCAGGGAGCGCCGGAGTTCACGGGTGTGCCGGGTGATGACGCGGCGCGGCATGTCGGCCCGGTCGACGCGGGAGGCGTTGCGCTCGGCGCACACCTCCTCCGGTACGTCGAGCACGACGGCGATGGGCAGCACGTCGAACTGCTTGGCCAGGTCGATCAGTTGGCGTCGGCTGTCCTGCTGCACGCTGGTCGCGTCGACGACCGTGCGGCGGCCCGCGGCGAGGCGCTTGCCGGCGATGTAGTGCAGGACGTCGAAGGCGTCCCGGCTGGCGCTCTGGTCGTTCTCGTCGTCCGCGACCAGGCCCCGGCAGAAGTCCGAGGAGATGATCTCGGTCGGCTTGAAGTGCCGGTGCGCGAAGGTGGACTTGCCGGAGCCAGAGGCACCGATCAGCACCACGAGGGAGAGGTCGGTGACGGGCAGTACGCGCCCCTTGGGCGGCTGGGTCTCGGTCATGCGGCCTTCTCCTCCTTCACGGTACTCACGCTGAACACGGCCATCTGGGTGGGCGGTCCCACCTCGGGGTCGTCGGGCCCGACCGGTACGAACTCGACGTCGTAGCCGTGCCGTTGGGCGACCTTCCCCGCCCACTCCCCGAACTCGGCGCGCGTCCACTCGAAGCGGTGGTCGCCGTGCCGGACGTGTCCGGCGGGGAGGGTCTCCCAGCGGACGTTGTACTCGACGTTCGGGGTCGTGACGACGACCGTCCTCGGGCGGGCGGCGCCGAACACCGCGTACTCCAGGGCCGGCAGCCGGGGCAGGTCGAGGTGTTCGATGACCTCGCTGAGCACGGCGGCGTCGTAGCCCTTGAGGCGGTTGTCGGTGTAGGCGAGCGAGCTCTGGAAGAGCTGGACGCGCGAGGCCTGCCGCTCCCCCATGCGGTCGAGCTTGAGGCGGCGGCCCGCGATGGTGAGCGCGCGCATCGACACATCGGTGCCGACGATCTCCGTGAACCGGGTGTCCTTGAGCAGCGCCTGCACCAACTGGCCCTGCCCGCACCCGAGATCGAGCACGCGGCCGGCACCGGACGTCCTGAGCGCCCCGATGATCGCGTCCCGGCGCTGCACGGCGAGCGGCGTCGGCTTCTCCTCGGCCTCGGTCTCCGGCTCGACGGCGTTGTCGATCTCCTCGACCTCGCTGTCGTCGGCCTCGGCGAGCCGCACGAGTTCCAGCCGCTCCATCGCCTCGCGGGTGAGGGACCAACGGCGGGACAGATAACGGCTGGTGATGAGCTTCTGCTCCGGGTGCGTAGGCAGCCAGCCCTCACCGGCGCGCAGCAGCTTGTCCACCTCGTCGGACGCGACCCAGTAGTGCTTGGCGTCGTCCAGGACCGGCAGCAGGACGTACAGGTGGCGCAGCGCCTCGGCGAGGGTCAGCGTCTCCGCTTCCAGGACGAGGCTGACGTACCGGGAGTCGCCCCACTCGGGGAACTCGGCGTCCAGCGCGACCGGTTCGACGGTGACCGTCCAGCCGAGCGGCGCGAAGAGCTGTCGTACGAGATCGGGACCGCCGCGTGCGGGCAGCGCGGGCACCTCGATGCGCAGCGGCAGCGGCTGCTCCGCGCGCTCGGGGCGGGCGTTGCACACGCCCCGCATGGCGCTGGAGAAGACCGCGCTCAGGGCCACGGCGAGCAGTGAAGAGGCCGCGTACGGACGGTCGTTGACGTACTGCGCGAGCGCCGCGTCGGGCGCGCCACCGCGCCCCTTGCCCTTGCCGCGCCGGACCAGCGCCACCGCGTCGACCTCAAGCAACAGCGCCGCCGTGCACCGCGCGGGATCCGCCTCGGGGTAGAGGACGTACGCCTTGCCGTAGGACGTCGAGAACGCCTGCGCCTTGTCGGGATGCTTGTGCAGCAGGAAACCGAGGTCGGTGGCGGGGCGTTCTGGGGTGCCGGTGGTACTGATCGTCAGGAACACGGTGGGCCTGCCTCGTAACGTCTACTGGGCCTCTGAGCTGGGGAAGCGCGCCACCGCGGAACGCGGGGCGCCCGCCCAACGTACAGCGAACATCCCTCACGTACTCAGGCATTTTCCCCGTGCCCTCCCCCATCGGGCGGCCGTGACGATCAGCGTTTCTTGCGGCGCCGGGGCACGGCTGGTAGGACTGTGGCGCGCCGTCACCGTCACATGTTCGATTCTGCGGGGGTTCATGTGGTCGCCACGGCCTTCACCTCCTCGTCGCGGCGGCGGCCCGATGTTCCGGACCCAACTCGGCGGCGGATTCCGGCAGTTGCCCGGCGGGTCGCGCAGCACGGGCTGGTGCTGGCCGCTGTTTCGATGACCGTGCTGTTGTGTGCGACGGCGTTGGCCGCGCTCGCGGCACTGGCGGGGAGTTCGGTGCAGGCCGGGGCCGTACGGCGGCTGGCCGCTGATCCCAACGCGCAGGTGAACGTCAACGCGGCCTACCGGGCCGGCGGGATGGCCGCCGCCGACCGGGATGTGCGGGCCGCCGCGGAGCGGGTGTTCGCCGGGGTGCCGCAGCGGACGTATGTGGGGCTGCTCGGCACATCTCCCGTCTCGGTGACGGGGATTGACGGGGTTATAGGACCGCCGCGTGGTCCCGGAGGCAGCGGGTTGCACCCGGTCGCGGTTCAAGACGGGGGCAGGTTCGGGCAGTTGGTGGCCGGGCGCTGGCCCGCCGGTACGGCCGACGCCCCGGCCGGTGCCTTCACCTCGCTGCCCGATGTGCCGGTCGCCACCGGGTCCACCGCGCCGGTCGACACGGCGGTGCCCGACGCGCTGGCCAAACGCCTTGGTATCAGGCCCGGTTCGAGCCTTCGGGTGCAGGACGCCTTCAGCCGCCCCATGACGCTGCGGGTCACCGGGGTCTTCCGGGCGACCGGCGCCGTCGGGTTCTGGCCCGCGATGGCCGGTGACCTGACCGAGGGCGAGACCGCCGACCAGGATCTGCTGGTGGTCTCGGCGTCGGCGCTCAACGGCAGCGCCGTCCTGAACGGCCATCTGACCGCCCACTGGAGCGTGCAGCCCGATCTCTCGCGGCTCGACGCGGACAGCCTCGCCGGGCTGCACGACCGGCTGCGCGCCTTCTCCGGCAGCCAGAGCGGGGTGTCGGTGTTCGGCGGGCGCCGGCCGTCGTTGGACGACCTGACCGTGGCCTCCGGACTGCCGGGCGCCATCGACGACTTGACGGTCCCGACGGTCGCGGCCCGCTCCTCGCTGTACCTGCCCGGCGTGCTGCTCGCGGTCCTCGCCCTGGCCACCCTGGTCCTGGCCGCCCGCCAGCTGACCGAGCGCCGACGCGACGAGCTCGCCCTCCAACAGGCCCGTGGCGCGGGCACGTTGAGGTTGCTGCGCGGCGCTACGGCCGAGTGGGCGCTCACCGGCGTACCGGCCGCCGTGGCCGCCCCCTTCCTGGCCGGGCTGCTGCACCCCGGCACCCGGGGCGCCGACGCGTGGACGGCCGTAGGACTGACTCTGCTGGTGCACGCGGCGGCGGTGCTGCTGCCCGTGCTGCCGTCGGCGCGGTCGCGGCCGGCTCGCGGCGCGCGGGCCGCCGCCGCGCAACGGCTGGGTGCCGACCTGGCGTTGCTGGCCGTGGCGACGCTGGGGTACCTGGAGTTGCGGCGGCACCACTCGCTGATCGCCGACGTGGGCACCGGCAGCGCGTCCGCGGACCCGGTGCTGGTCCTCGTGCCGACGCTGGTGGCGGGCGCCGCCGCGCTGTTGTTGCTCCGGCTGCTGCCGCTGACGTCGCTGTTGCTGGACGCGTTCGGGCGGCGTAGCCGAGGGCTCGTACTGGCCCTGGCCGGCTGGCAGTTGAGCCGGCGGGCCGCACGCAACGCGGGGCCGGTGGTGCTGATGTGCCTGGCCGTGTCGGTGAGCGCCTTCGCCACCACCTCGCTGGCCTGTCTGGGCGGACTCGCGTCCGAGCAGGCCGCGTTCACCGTCGGCGCGGATGTGCGGTTCGACCCGTCGGCGGACGACGGTTACCCCTCGGCCGTCCTGGCCTCCGCCTATCGCGCGCTGCCGGGGGTGACGTCCGTGACACCGGTGACGCGGTCGACGGTGAACCTGCCCGGCGGCGCCACCGAGGACCTGGTCGGCACGATCGGCGGGCCCGCGCCCCACACCCCGTCACCGGTCGTCCCCGGCATCCGGCTCCCCGGGCGGCCGACCGCGCTGCTGCTGGACGAGCGGCTGAGCAGCGACGGCAACCGTGTGGCACCGAGCCTCGAACTCACCGTGCAGGACGCGTCCGGTCTGGTCAGCGTCGTATCGGCGCGACTGCCCACCGCCGACGGGGCCAGACATACGGTCGTGGTCCCGCTCGGTGTGGCGCTGAGCGGGGGCCACCCGCGGGCGTATCCGCTGACGGTGACCGCGGTCAGTGTCCTGCCGCAGCCGAACGCGCGTCCCGCACGGCTGGACCTGGACCTGATGCGGATCGGCGCGCGCGGCACGACAGACACCGCGGACACCTCGGACACCTGGGTCTCCCAACTGCCCGGCGGGCAGGCCTGGTCCGACGGCACGGACCACGCCGCCGACTCCACCGAGGGTGCCTGCAAAGGGAAGTTGACCGACACCTACAACCCCGGCACCCCCGGGGTGTGCGCGATCGTGCCCGGCGGCTCGACCGTGCTCCGGACCACCGTCAGCACCGGCATCCGCCCCTCCCAGGCGATCTCGGACGCCTTCGGCGGTCTGTCCGACAGCGACTACGCCACCCAACCCGGCAGCCAGGTACGGCTCGTGGCGGGCCCGGCGGGTGGTCCGGCACCGCTTCCGGTACGCGCCGACACGTCCACGCTGCGCGCCGCCCGCCTGCACATGGGCAGCACCACGACACTCGACCTGGGCGGCGGCCGGATCACCGCCAGGATCGTGGGCAGCGTCGACTCACCGCCCGGACTGGGCCGCGGCCAGGGCCACTTGATCGCCGACCAGCGCCAACTCGCCACCGCGCTCACCCTGGCCGGAGCCGACCGGCAGGACCCCGCGTTCTGGTGGCTGAGCAGCACCGACAGCGAGCGTACGGCCATTGCCGCCGAGGCACAGCCGGCGCTGGGCGGCGTCACCACCACGGCACGCACCGCCGCGTCCCTGCAGGCCGACCCGTTCCACGCCGGGCTGCGCCGGGTGCTGGAACTGGTCCGGTACCTGGCCCCCGGTTTCGCGGTCATCGCCTTCACCGTGCACGCCGTGGTCTCCACCAGGCAGCGCCGCAAGGAGTTCGCCCTGCTCCGGGCGATCGGCGTCCGCGCCACCAGCCTGTCCGCACTACTGGGCGCCGAGCAGGTGGGGTTGGCGCTGTTCGCGGTGGTGCCGGGGGCTTTGATGGGGATGGCTCTGGCATCGGCGGTACTGCCACTGGTCACCGTGGACGACAGCGGAGAGGCCCCGTATCCACCGCTGCCGCAGGTCATTCCCTGGGGCACGGTGGCACTGACGGCGGTGGCAACTGCCTTGGCCATCAGCATGGTTGTGCTGGGGCTGGCGCGGCTGTTGGCCCGGGTGGATCTGGTGCGGGTGCTGCGGGCGGGAGAGGACCGTTGAGTCGGGGGGTGCACGGTCGGAGAGGGCAGGCGGTGACTCAACTCGCAGGCGCGGGTGCGGTATTGAGGCGACCCGAGGCCGTACACGACTGGAGAGGGCAGACGGTGACCCGATCCGCAGGCACACGCGTGGAGTTGAGGCGACCCGTAGAACCGGGCACTACCGGAGAGGCCCGACGGTGACCCAATCCGCGGGCACGCGCCCGGAGTTGACGCGGCCCATGCGGCGGGCCGCGGCGGTGACACGGCGCCTGATCCGCAAGGAGACCCGCGGTGACCTGCCGATGCTGGTCTGCCTGGCGGTACTCGTCCTGGTGCTGACGGCGCTGTGCGCGTGGGCCCCTGCCCTCGCGGGCCGCCAGGAGGACCGGGCACTGCGGCAACGTGTCGCCGCCGCGCAGGCCCAAGCCCCGCTCATCAGCCTGAGTACCACACCGGAGATCTTCAACACCTCACCGCCCACCGTGGACATGGCCACCCTGCTCGCCGCCGGCCGCACCCTCACCCACCCGCTCAGCGGCGGAGCCGCACGGCACCTGTCCTTCACCGGCGGCGGCAGCTACGACTACGACCCGGCGTCGCTGCTCTCCCCCCGCCCGCCGGGTCCGGCGAACACCAGCACCCAACTGACGGTCAGTTACCTGCCGTCCGCGCGACCCCATCTCCGCTACGTCAGCGGTCGCGCGCCCGCCGACCACACCCCGCTGGCCACCGCACCCCAGATCGGTCTGTCGCAGGCCACCGCGCAGGCGCTGGGCGTCCGGACCGGCAGCCGACTGAGCCTGGAGTTCGCCAAGACGCCGGGGGCACAAACCTCGGCGCCACAAGCCGAGTTGGTGGTGAGCGGCGTCTACCGCACCACGGCCACGACCGACGACTTCTGGACCGGCCGCGAGACCCTGGACCAGCCCTCGCGCTACCCGGCGGAACGCTCCACCGGCACCGTGCTCGCCGTCCGCGGCCTCGTCGGCCGCGACGCCGCCGACCTGTTGGCCGGTGCCGGGGTGGGCGGCCCCCGGGTGACCTGGCAGTTGCGCGCCGACCTGTCCGGGGCGGCGCTCGACCGGGCCCGCGCGCTGACTGGTCCGCTGTCCCACTACAGCGCGGACCTGAGCGCCGCCCTGTGCCAGGGCAGCGACTGGGTCACCGGCGACATCAGTTGCCAGGTCGGCGGCCAGTCCACCCAGTCCCTGCTGGTGACCGACTCCCTTACCCCGCTCCTCACCACGTTCACAGCCCAGGACCAACAGGCCAGAGCCCTCGCGACGTACGCCGTCGACGCGCTCGCCGCGGTCACGCTGGCCACCGTCGTCGTAGCCGTACGGCTGCTGCTGCGCCGACGCCGGCCACACCTGCGGTTGCAGCGCGCGCGGGGCGCGTCCACCGCCCGGCTGGTCCTGCTGCGCTGCGCCGTGGCCTGGCCGGTGGTGCTGGTCGCCGCGCTGCTCGGCTGGGCGACCGGCGGGGCCCTCGCCCCCACCGGCACATCCGGCTCGCCTCAACCGTTGTCCGCCGCCCTCGTCACCGCGGTGGTGCTCCTGACGGTGCCCCTGATGACCTGGCTGGCGGTCCGCGAACCCCGCCGCCCCGGCCGACTTCGCCGCACGCGCCGCAGAACCGCCGTAGGCCGACGCGTGGTCCTGGAACTGACGGTGCTGCTGGCGACGGCGGCAGGCGTACTCGCGCTCCGCTCACAGGGCCCCGACGGAATCCTGGGCGCGGTACCGGTACTCGTGGCGCTGGCCGTCGTACTGATCCTGCTGCGCGTCTACCCGCTCGTACTCCGCCTGGTGCTACGGCAGACCCGTCGCGGCCGGGGCGTGGTGGGCTTCGTGGGCGCAGCCCGGGCCGCACATGACGCCCCGGCGACCGGACTGGCCCTGTTCGTCCTGGTGTTGACCCTGGGCACGGCGGTCTTCGGGGGCCTTGTGCAGCGTACGGTCGACGACGGGCTGGCCACGGGGGCGGCGTGGAGCACCGGTGCGGACGCTAGCGCGACGGTGGCCGGGACCGTAACTCCCGCCGGGACCACGACCGTTGCGGGGACCGCCCTCCAGCGCCTACGCACCCTCGACCTCGCCGGACAGACCGACGGCGCCGTCGTCTCCCAGGTCGCCGTGATCACCGTGGACCCCCGCCAACTCACCGCCCTCGCCCCGAAGTCACCGCTGGCCGCCGCCCTACGGTCCGGACTGACCGCCCCGCCCGGAACCCGGACCGGTGCGAGCACCCCGCTGCCGTCCTTCCTCTCCCCCGGCCTCCGGGCGAGCGAGCGCACCGGTGGTTTCACCACCACCATCGTGGCCCAGGGGAAACCCCCGGTGAACCTGACCCTCAAACCGGTCGGCACCCTCACCCCCGCCGAACTGCGCGACCCCCTCCTCGGCCCGATCACGGCGCAGATCCCTGCGGGAACGCTGATGCTGATCACCACCGCCGCCGCAGAGCACCTACTGCCCCAACAGGCCTCGGGCAGCACGGTGTTGCTCCTCAAGAGCGAGGGCAAAGGCGACGGTTCCGCCGCCCCCAGTCCCACGGCACTGCGATCGGCGGCAGCCAAAGCCCTCGGCCCGCTGGCCCAGATCCGCGTCCGCTCCGAGACCCTGAGCGCCCTGCGCGCGGACGGCCTCACGCAGGGCCTCGGCACGATCTACACGACCAGTTCGATCCTGGCCGCGCTGTCCGGCCTGCTCGCGCTCGCCCTGGAGTTGACCCTCACCTCCCACGAACGCAGCCGCACCACCTCGTTCCTGCGCACACTCGGGCTCGGCGGCAAGGAGGCCGGGGCGATCCACTTCCTGCAACTACTGCCGCTGGCGGTGGCCTCAGCGGTGGGCGGCACCCTGCTCGGCCTGCTCGAACCCCGGCTCCTGGCAGGGACGTTGGACCTACGGCAGTTCACCGGCGGCCCGGCCCAACCGGCCCTGCACACCGACTACTCACTGACCCTCGCCCTCGTCGCCGGCGTGACCGCCCTGATCCTGGCGGCCGCGGCGACCGAGACGGTGCTCGCCCGCAGGCGCCGTCTGGGAGCCGTACTTCGCCTGACCTGAACGCCCCCTGAGGCCAAGCCAGTTACTGCACGCTCTCAGTGCCGTCAGTGCCGTCCGCCTCGGACTTCGCCCGCCGCGCCGCCTCGTCGGGCCACACACCGATGTGGTCGGTCTCCAGAGCCAGCCGCACCCGCTTGCGCAGATGCAGCCGCTCGGTGAACTCGCTCGGCAGTTGCAGCCGACCGCTGGCGTCCAGCACCGCGTACTCCTCGGCGGTGAGCACCTCGACGCCGTCCTCATCGGTGGCGACCCGGCGCAACACCTCTGTGGACGTACGGCCGTTGCGGATCCGTACCGTCCGCTGGACCTGCTCGGACACCAACGCGTCGTGGGTCACCACGATCACGGTGACGCCCAACTCCTCGTTGGCCCGGCGCAGCGCGGCGAAGACCTCGTCGCTGGTGGCGGTGTCGAGTTCGCCGGTGGGTTCGTCGGCGAACAGCACCCGGGGCTCGTTGGCGTTGGCCACGGCGACCGCGACCCGCTGCTGCTCACCGCCGGAGAGCGTGTCGGGCGTACGGTCCCGGCAGTGGCCGACGGACAGCAGGTCGAGCAACTCCTCGGCGCGCGCCCGGCGTTGGGACCGCTTGATCCCGGTGTACGTCATCGGAAGCATCACGTTCTCGGCCGCCGAGAGGTACGGCAGCAGGTTCCGGGAGGTCTGCTGCCAGACGAAACCCACGGTCCCCCGACGGTAGTCGAGCCGCTCGCGGCGCTTCATCGAAAGCAGGTCGTGCCCGGCGACCTCGGCCGCACCCGCGGTGGGCACGTCCTGGCCGGAGAGTATGCCCAGCAGGGTGGACTTGCCGGAGCCGGAGGCCCCGATCACCGCGATCATCTCGCCCTGGGCCACGGCCAGATCGAGCCCCTGCAGGGCCTGCACCTCGACGCCCTCGGTCTGGTAGATCCGCACCAGGTTCTCGCAGACGACCAGCCCCTCCTCGCGCCGCGGAGCTGCGGCCGCGACGGCCCGCCGCCGCAGCTCGTCCAAGTCCGGTGCCCCGGTGGGCTGTTGGTGAACTGCCACACGGTCCCCCGAGGAGATGAAATGGAGCCTGCGGATAACGATGTCGGAATGGCGGTGTCGGAACTGCGGCCAGGGTAGTGCGGCAGACCGACGATCCCGTCAGCTGTCCTCGACGATCCGCCCGTCACGGAGTTCCAGCACCCGGTCGGCCAGCGCGAGGAGTTGGGTGTCGTGGGTGGCGACGAGCGCGGTGACCGACTCGCTGCGGACGACGGCACGCAGCAGGTCCATCACGGTGAGCCCGGTGTCCGCGTCGAGCTGGCCGGTGGGTTCGTCGGCGATGATCAGGGCCGGGTTGTTGGCGAGCGCGCGGGCGATCGCGACCCGCTGCTGCTGGCCGCCGGACAGCTCACCGGGACGCTGGTCCGCGTGGTCGGAGAGACCGACCAGGGAGAGCAACAGCTCGACGCGGGCCTCGCGTTCACGAGCCGCGACCTTCCGCAGGCGCAACGGCACCCCGACGTTCTCGGCGGCGGTCAGAATCGGGATGAGCCCGAAGGACTGGAAGACGAAACCGATCCGGTCCCGGCGCAACGCCAGCAACTCGTCGTCACCGAGCCCGGCCAGGTCCGTACCGTCCAGGGTGATCCGGCCACCGTCCGGAGTGTCGAGCCCGCCGACGAGATTGAGCACGGTGGTCTTCCCGGACCCGGAACGCCCCCGGAGAGCGACGAGTTCACCGCGCGGCACGCTGAAGGAGACACCGCGCAGGGCATGAACAGCCGTGTCACCACTGCCATAGGTGCGGCGCAGATCCTCGACCACCACCATCGCGCCGCCCGCCGCCGCCCCGGCATCCGCGACAGCGCCACGCCCACCGAACTGCTCGCTCACACGCCCTCCCCCACCCCGTCCCGGTCCTGCAACCGCACCGTACGGTACGCCGACCGCCCAAGTCCCCGTTCCCGCAAGGCGGAACGACTCCCCACCCGTCTCAGAGCGACGCCCCGCCCGCCAGCCGCTCCACCGTCGTGACCGTCTGGTCGAGGATCGTGTCGTAGAGACGCGCATGGGCGGCGGGAAGCCCGGCGAGGAGAGGGCGCAGGGCGTCCGCCGTCGGGTCGGGGCCGGGGAGTTCGTCGAGCAGGGCCGTCATCTCCTCGTCCGGTCTGCGGTAGCCCTCGTAGACGGCGTGGCCGAGCATCGTCGAGGAGATGAGGGTTACGGCGAGGGCCAGGTCCTCGGCGGAGAGGCCGGCCGGGGTGAGGATCTCGCGCAGGCGGGTCAGGCCGGGAAGCCAGGCGGGGTGCCGGGTGGTCGTCATGTACGGCATGAGCTGCGGGTAGGGACGGAGGTTGGCCTGGCCCGCCCGCATCCAGGCGCGGAGGCGGTCCGGCCAGGGGCCGTCGGCGATGGGGGCGCGTTCCATGGCTTCCAGGACGTGGTCGGCGGTGGCCTGGAGGAGGGCGTCGCGGTCCGGGAAGTAGCGGTAGAGGGCCATGGGGGCGGCGCCGGCGACGTCGGCCACGCGCTTGATGGTGAGGGAGACGGCCGGTTCGGCGAGCAGTACCTCGACCGCGCCCTCGATGATCCGCTCCCGCGACAGCCGGGGCGGGCGCCCCCTGCCCCGGCGGCCGGAACCCGTCGCCACCTGCGTCATCCGCTGTGCCTCTCCGTCCGCGACAGCCGTGCCCGGACAGGGGAAGGCTACCGCTCCGGCAGTTCTAGATCCCGTCTCCGTCTATTTTGTGTATGCCATACGAAAAACATGCCAGACTCGTTTCGTCCAGCCCCGTGTCGCACGCACCAGCACGCATCAGCCGGAGGCTCCGCCATGTCCGCGTCCAGCTCCCCCTCCCCACCCGTTCCCGTCGAGGGGGTCGGTTCGTCCCGCTCCGGCGCTGTCGTCTGGGTCCTGGCCCTCGGCGGGATCACCGTCTCGCTGATGCAGACGCTGATCATCCCGATCGTGCCCGAACTCCCCAAGCTGCTGAACTCCTCGCCGTCCGACGCCACTTGGGCGATCACCGCGACCCTGCTCGCCGGTGCCGTCGCCAACCCGGTCGTGGGGCGGCTCGGGGACATGTACGGCAAGCGGCGGATGCTGCTGCTCAGCCTGGTGCTGCTGATCGTCGGGTCCGTGATCGGCGCGCTCAGCGACACGCTCGTGCCGATGATCGTCGGGCGGACCTTCCAGGGTGTCTCGATGGCCGTCATCCCGCTCGGCATCAGCATCATGCGGGACGAACTCCCGCCCGAACGGCTGGGATCGGCAACGGCGTTGATGAGTGCGTCGCTCGGTGTGGGCGGTGCGCTCGGGCTGCCGACGGCCGCGTTCATCGCCGAGAAGGCGGACTGGCACGTGCTGTTCTGGACGGCCGCGGTGCTCGGCGCCGTCGTGGCCGCGCTCGTCGTGACGCTCGTACCGGAGTCGGCGGTGCGCAGCGGCGGCCGGTTCGACGTGGTCGGCGGTGTCGGGATGTCCATCGGTCTGGTGTGTCTGCTGCTGGCCATCTCCAAGGGCGCGGACTGGGGTTGGGGCAGCGGCACGACAACGGGCCTGTTCGCCATGGCGGTCGCGGTGCTGCTGGTGTGGGGCTGGTGGGAGCTGCGTACCGTACGGCCCCTGGTCGACCTGCGTACCAGCGCGCGCCGCCAGGTCCTGCTCACCAATCTCGCGTCCGTGGTGTTCGGCTTCGCCATGTTCGCGATGTCGCTGGCCGTGCCGCAGCTGCTCCAACTCCCCACGCTCACCGGCTACGGCCTCGGCCAGACCGTGCTCGCGGCGGGGCTCGCGCTCGGCCCGTCCGGCCTGGTGATGATGGCGACCGCACCGCTCTCCGCCCGGATCTCGGCTACGGCCGGACCCAAGGTCACCCTGATGCTGGGCGCGCTCATCGTGGCCGCCGGTTACGGGCTGGGGGTCGTCATGATGGCCGCGGTCTGGCAGGTCGTGGTGGTGTGCTGCGTGATCTCCGCGGGCGTCGGTTTCGCCTACGGCGCGATGCCCGCGCTCATCATGGGCGCCGTGCCGCTGTCCGAGACGGCCGCCGCGAACAGCCTCAACAGCCTGATGCGGTCCATCGGTACGTCCGCCTCCAGCGCGGTGGCCGGAGTCGTCCTGGCCCACATGACGACGAGCTTCGGCTCCCTCACCGTCCCCTCCCACAACGGCTTCCGCGTGATCATGGGCATCGGTTCCGCGGCGTCCCTGGCGGCCCTGGTGCTGGCCGCGTTCCTGCCGGGTCGGCGGGCGCCCGCCCTCGCGGAGGTACCCGCGACAGCCTCCGCCGGCGCGGGAGCGCCGAGTTCGAGCTAGGGCCCGATACGGGCGGGGCCGGTGCACCCCGCCCGCACAGCACAACTACCGGGCCTACGACGGGACTACGCCAGCTGCGTCTGCACCTGGGCCGAGATCAGCTCCAGGTGGTCCAGGTCGGCGAGGTCGAGGACCTGGAGGTACATGCGCTCGGCGCCGATCTCGGCGTAGCGGCCGATCTTGTCGACGACCTCGGACGGGGTGCCCGCCAGGCCGTTCTCCTTGAGTTCGTCGACCTCGCGGCCGATCACGGCGGCGCGGCGGGCGACCTCCTGGTCGTCCTTGCCGACGCAGACGACGAGGGCGTTGGAGTAGGTGAGGTCGTCGGCCTTGCGGCCGGCCGCCTCGGCGGCGGCGCGGACCCGGCCGAACTGCTGGGCGCTGTCCTCGACCGAGGCGAACGGCATGTTGAACTCGTCGGCGAACCGCGCGGTCAGCTTCGGCGTGCGGATCGCGCCGTGGCCGCCGATCAGCACGGGGATCTTGGCCTGCGTCGGCTTGGGCAGCGCGGGCGAGTCGGTCAGGTCGTAGTGCGTGCCGTGGAAGTCGAAGGTGTCGCCTGGCTTGGTCGCCCACAGGCCGGTGACGATCGCCAGCTGCTCCTCAAGGCGCGCGAACTTCTCCTTCGGGAAGGGGATGCCGTACGCCGTGTGCTCCTGCTCGAACCAGCCCGCGCCCAGGCCGAGTTCGACCCGGCCGCCCGACATCTGGTCGACCTGTGCGACCTGGATGGCGAGGACGCCGGGGAGGCGGAAGGTGCCGGCCGTCATCAGGGTGCCCAGGCGGATGCGCTTGGTCTCGCGGGCGAGTCCGGCCAGGGTGACCCAGGCGTCGGTGGGACCGGGGAGTCCGTCCCCCGAGCCCATGCTCAGGTAGTGATCAGAGCGGAAGAAGGCGTCGAAGCCCAGGTCCTCGGTGGCCTTGGCCACGGCGAGCAAGGTGTCGTAGGTCGCCCCCTGCTGGGGCTCGGTGAAGATACGCAGATCCATGGTTCCATCCTGCACGCCCGGGTCCCGGTCAACCCCACCGGTCCCTGCGGCCCATCTCGTGCCCGGTCGGGTGAAATTGCGTCAACCGTGCGCACGGGGGGCGCCCGCGCCAGTGACCGGCCCCGTTGATGATCGTTGGCTCGGGCGGAGCCGGACCGCCCGGATTCCCGCACCGGCAGGACGACGTCGGGGCGTCACCCGCATCGGCCTCCTCCTCAGCGTGGAGGCCACGGGCCGAGGAGGCCGTCATGTCCGAAGAAGCCGTGCCGCAGCAGGGTGGACCTGCACAACCGAAGGGGTTGTTGCAGCAGATGGAGGAGCTGATGGCGTCCCTGAACGCGGACCTGTCAGCCCTGGACGCGGATCTGCAGTCGACCAGCAGCACGGGGTCGGCACCCGCCGAGGAGAGCGGCCAGCTCGGCTGACCGGTCCCCCTCGACACAGGCCGCGTAAGGCGCCCCGAAAGGGGCGCGGGGCTGTGTCGACATGCGGCTCCGCCGCGGGGCACGACCAGCCACGACGGAGTCGCGCAGACCCACGAACCGCAACCACTACGGCGCTCCCCCACCACCCGAACACGGCGACCTAGTCGCCATTCCCCGTGCCGGAGGCGAACGGCCAGGTCACCCCGCCTCCCGCTCCGGTATCACCTGCTCCCGGTCCGCCAGTCTGCGGAGCATCTCCCGCACCCGGTCCCGGGACTCGTCCGCCGCGTCGATCGCCTCCATGCACTGCCAGTACGTGCCCTCGTCGTCCGCCGCGCAGGCGATGCCGACGAGGGCGATGCCGACCTCGCCGAGCAGACCGCCCAGGCACAGCAGGGCGAGGCGCGCGTCGCCCAACTCCGTGAGCTGGGCCGCGCGTAAGTCCTCGACGGCGAGTACCGGGGTGTCGAGGACTCCGCAGCCCCGGCCCGCCAACTCGGTCAACCCCAGTGCCTCGCCCCGCAGTTCGGGCGGGCCGAAGACCGCGAGGCGGCTGCCTATCGCCTGGGCGAGGGCCTGCGCCTGCCACACCTCCGTCAGGGTCTCCGGCACGCCGCCGCTTCCGGCCAGGGCGCGCCTGCTCGTCACGATGAGCCGCATCGCGTCCATGCGCTGCCCCTGTCATATCCCGACGTGCTGTTCGCACGTCCGCCCGAACTCCCCTGTCCACTACCCAGAGTGAGAGCCCCTGAGACGAAAAGCCAGAGGAAGGCGGAAATCTGTGGACAACAAATCGGTTGCGGGCAGATGAATGACTCCGGAGAGTGAAAATGGACGCTCCGACTCCAACAAACGGTCGGCTACGACTACGAGTTGTCGGCTACGGCGCCGGGAACCTGCCCTCGTTCCGGTCGATCTTCGCGTCCAGCGCCGCGAGCGGATCGACGCCGAGCACCTCGCACAGCTGGAGCAAGTACGCGAGGACGTCGGCGACTTCGTCCCGCACCCGGTGCGCGCTCTCCGGGTCGTCCATCACCCGCGCCGATTCCTCGGGGGTCAACCACTGGAAGATCTCGACGAGTTCGGAGGCCTCCACACTGAGCGCGGAGACGAGGTTCTTGGGGGTGTGGTAGGGCTGCCAGTTCCGCGCGGCCGCGAACTCGGCCAGTCTGCGCTGCAGTTTCGCCACGTCGAGATGTTCTGTCACGGGTCCAGGTCTACCACTGTGACGCCGTCGATCTGGGCGGCCCAGGAGGCGTCGCTCACCGCGCCGACCAGCCGGATGTGCCCGCGCTCGCACATCCGCGCCGCGAGCCGCAGCAGTTCGGCCCGTTGCCGTACGTCCACTCCCCGGTCGAGGCCGTCGGCGAGGACGGTGAGGGTCTGCATCGCGGCCGGGACCTCGCCGGGCGGGTCGACCTCCAGGACGCCGGGGCCGGTGAGGAGCACCAACGCGAGTGCCGCGTACCGGAGTTCACCGTCACCGAGCCGTTCGAAGCCGGTGCGTAAGCCGTCGCCCCGGTCGAGCACCGCGCGGAGCAAGCCGTCGCCCAGCGGTTCCGCGAGGAGGTCCACCACGGGTCCGGCGCAGCCGGTGCGCACCGCTGTGACGAGCTGCCCGTGCCGTCGCCCGCACTCGGACCGGGTGCGCCACAGCACGTCGGCGAGGTTGCCGCAGTCCCGCAGCAGCCGCCCGTCGCCGATCGGCACGGCATCACGCATCCGCTCGGGTGCCGGATCGCAGGCGAAGACGGAGCGCAGGGCGACCACCATCTGCTCGGCGGCGGCGAGGACCTGGCGCTGTCCGTCGGTCTTGCCGGCGACGCGCAACGGCAGCAGGGCCGTGCCGAGCCGGTCGTCCGGCAGGGGTGCGCGGGTGACCGGCGACGAACCCGCCGTGTGCCAGGCGGCCTGCACCGAGCGGCGGGACGGGTCGCGCAGCGCGGTCTCCAGGAGGACCAGGCCGCCCGACGTCAACCGCTCGCCCACGATGCGCAGTTCGGGCTCGGCCTGGACGGCGACGTCGAGCCGTACCGGACCCTCGGGCCCGTCCGCCGTACAGCCGATCCTGAACCCGCGGCGGCACTGGGCGTCGGGCCGGGCCCGCTCCGGGACGCAGGCGACCGGGTCCGGGAACACGTCCCCGACCTCGCTCCCGCCGCCGAGCCGCGCGAGCGCCTCGTACGCCCGCAGCGCACTTGTCTTGCCGCAGCCGCTGGGCCCGGCGAAGAGGGTGAGCGGCCCGAGCGGGAATCCGGCGCCCCGGTGCGTGGCGAACGCCGACAGCCGCAGCTCGGTGAGGTGCGGCCGGTCGGGGTGCGCCTCGACGCGCCCGGGGTCCGTCGGCCCGGGTGTCCTCGACGACGGCGGGGCGACGCCGGCCGACGGCTCCGGCGTGGGCCGGGCCCGGGGCGAGGCGGCTTCGGGTGATCCCCCCTGTGGCGGCACGGACTCGGACGACCGGGAGGACGCGGGCGGCCTGGAGAACCGGGAGGAGCCGGACGACTGGGGCGACTGTGCTGACACGGTCATATCCGGACCGTAGGCCTCCGCCGTCAGGCGAACCGTTCCGCCCCGGGGACCTTCCTACGATCGAGGGACGACCCCACCGCCTTTGCCACCGGGACGACTCATACGCCCGGAACCCCGGCCCCCTCCATCAGCCCCTGCACCTCGGTCCCCGGCGGTGTGAGCAGGAACACGTTCCGGTCGACGCGGGTCATCCCGCTCGCCAGGCCGAAGACGACGCCCGTGCTGAAGTCCAGCACCCGCTTGGCGACTTCCGTCTCCGCGCCGGTGAGGTCGAGCAGCACCGGGATGCCCGCCATCAGGGTCTCCGCGACCTCGCGGGCGTCCCCGAACACGTTCACGCGGAGGACGACGAAGCGGCGGCGCGGCTCGGTCGCGGCCTCGGGTATCGCACGGTGGCCCACGGCGGACGGCCAGGCGTCGCGCCCCCGCAGCGGCACTACCTGGGCGAGCCCTTCCCACTGTTCGTCGGTGACATCGTGGCTGTTCACCGGCATGCTCCGTCCTGGGTCGCGCTGGCAGTCTGCATCCGGCAATTGTTGCGCACTGTCACCCGTTCGGCCCAACTGCGACACACTGCGCGACAAGATCGGGCCGCATCTCACAGTGGCCCCCGGCCGGTTGTGCACCGGGCGTAACCCCTCATGATCGGGCCGCGTGACCTCGGCGTAACGGGCAATTCGTACGGTCTACGGCATGACGAAGCCCCCCACGCGACAGGTACGGACGGTCTGCTCGTACTGCGGTGTGGGCTGCGGCATGCTGCTCGACGTCGGCGCGGGCCCCGACGGGGGGCCTACGGTCCTCAGGGCGTCCGGCGACAAGGCGCACCCGGCGAACGGCGGGCGGCTCTGCACCAAGGGCGCGACCACGGCCGAGATGCTCGCCGCACCGGGCCGGCTGACCGGCGCGCTCGTGCGGGACGAGCGCGGCGAGGAGCCGGTGCCGACACCCGTGACCGACGCGATCGCCGAGACCGCGCGGCGGCTGCGGAAGGTCGTCGACGAGCACGGGCCGGACGCGTTCGCCCTCTACGTCTCCGGGCAGATGAGCCTGGAGGCGCAGTACTTGGCGAACAAGCTGGCCAAGGGGTTCATCGGGACGAACCAGATCGAGTCCAACTCCCGTCTGTGCATGGCGAGTGCGGGTGCCGGTTACAAGTCGTCGCTGGGGGCGGACGGGCCGCCGGGGTCGTACGAGGACTTCGAGCGGGCGGACGTGTTCCTGGTCATCGGCTCCAACATGGCCGACTGCCATCCGATTCTCTTCCTGCGGATGATGGAACGGGTCAAGGCGGGCGCCAAGTTGATCGTCGTCGACCCGCGCCGGACGGCCACGGCGGCGAAGGCGGACCTCTTCCTGCAGATCGCGCCGGGCACCGATCTCGCCCTGCTCAACGGCCTGTTGAGGCTCCTGCACGAGAACGGGCACACCGACCCGGAGTTCATCGCCGCGCACACCGAGGGCTGGGAGGCGCTGCCGGAGTTCCTCGCCGACTACGCGCCGGACACCGTCGCGGCCCTCACCGGTCTCGCCGAGGACGACATCCGTACGGCGGCCCGGCTGATCGGCGAGGCGGGCGAGTGGATGAGCTGCTGGACGATGGGCCTCAACCAGTCCACGCACGGCACCTGGAACACCAACGCCCTCGTCAACCTGCATCTCGCGACCGGCGCCATCTGCCGCCCCGGCAGCGGCCCGTTCTCCCTCACCGGCCAGCCGAACGCGATGGGCGGCCGCGAAATGGGCTACATGGGACCGGGGTTGCCGGGCCAGCGGTCCGTACTCGTCGCGCAGGAGCGGGAGTTCGTGGAGGAGCTGTGGGGTCTCCCGGCCGACACCATCCGCGCGGACGGTGTCGGCCGGGGCACCGTCGAGATGTTCCAGAAGATGGCCGACGGCGACATCAAGGCCTGCTGGATCATCTGCACCAACCCGGTCGCCTCCGTCGCCAACCGACGGACCGTCATCGAGGGCCTGGAAGCAGCCGAGTTCGTCGTCACCCAGGACGTCTTCACCGACACCGAGACCAACGCCTACGCCGACGTCGTCCTCCCCGGCGCCCTGTGGACCGAGTCCGAGGGCGTCCTCGTCAACAGCGAACGCACCCTCACACTCGCCCGCCCCGTCGTCGCCCCACCCGGCGAGGCGATGCCCGACTGGCGCATCATCGCGTCCGTCGCCTGCGCGATGGGCTACGAGAAGGGCTTCTCCTACGACAGCGCGGAGCAGGTCTTCGACGAGATACGGCAGTTCTGGAACCCGGTGACCGGCTGGGATCTGCGCGGGGTGACGTACGAACGGCTGCGGTCCACTCCGGTGCAGTGGCCTGCGGCGGAGGAGGACGGACCGGACCGCAACCCCATCCGGTACGTGGGCGGGGGCGGCCTGCGCTTCCCGACTGCGAGCGGGCGAGCCGTCTTTCACGCCCGCCCTCACATGCCGGCCGCCGAACTTCCCGACGACGACTACCCGTTCGTGCTGAACACCGGGCGGTTGCAGCACCAGTGGCACACGCTGACGAAGACCGGCAAGGTCGCCAAGCTCAACAAGCTCAACCCCGGGCCCTTCGTGGAGCTGCATCCGCAGGACGCAAGGGAGTTGGGGATCACGGAGGGCGACTCGGTGGAGGTCGCTTCGCGGCGGGGACGGGCCGTACTGCCGGCCGTGGTGACCGACCGGGTACGGCCGGGGGGCTGTTTCGCGCCGTTCCACTGGAACGACCTCTTCGGCGAGTATCTGAGCGTCAACGCGGTGACGAACGATGCGGTGGATCCGGTGTCGTTCCAGCCGGAGTTCAAGGTGTGTGCGGTGTCGTTGACGAGGGTGGCATCGGCGCCCGCACCAGCACCGGCTCCAACAGAGGTTTGGCAAAAGGCAGTTGTCCCGACCTCCGTCACCCCGGGCGCGAATCCCTTCGGCCTCGATCCCACCCCGCCGCCCGTCCTCACCGCTCAGGAACGCCTCTACCTGACCGGCTTCCTCGCGGGCATCGAGTCCGGTGCCCCGGGTGTCCCGACGCTTCCGCCGGACGCGCCCTTCAGCGCCGAGCACGCCTTGTGGGTCAACGGTGTTCTCGCCGGGATGTATTCGAGGTCCACTGCCACTCCAGCGCAACTACCGCAGCCCGGGCGGCAGATCGTCGTCCTGTGGGCCTCGCAGACGGGCAACGCCGAGGAGGTGGCGGCGGCCACCGCCGAACGGCTGGGCTCGGCCGGGCACCGGGCGACCCTGCTCGGCATGGACCAGGCCGACGTCGGCACGCTCCCGGCCGACGCCGATCTCCTCTTCATCACCAGCACGTTCGGCGACGGCGACGCCCCCGACAACGGCTCCGGCTTCTGGGACACGCTCGCCGGTGAACAGGCGCCGCGCCTGGACGGAGTGCGGTTCGCGGTACTCGCCCTGGGCGACTCGTCGTACGGCGACTTCTGCGGGCACGGGCGCCGACTGGACGCCCGGCTCGACGAGTTGGGCGGGGTGCGACTGGCCCCGCGTACGGACTGCGAGCCGGACTTCGAGCCGTCGGCGGACGCGTGGCTGGGGCAGGTGCTCACGGCGCTCGGCACCGAGAGGTCCACCGAGACAGCGGCCTCCAAGTCGCCGCCCCGGCCCGCCAAGCCCACCCCCACCGCCGCCCGTCTGGTGGGCAACCGCCTGCTCAGCCGCCCCGGCGCGGGCAAGGAGGTCCGCCGGTTCACCTTCGACACCAGCGGCACCGACCTCACGTACGAGACGGGTGACGCGCTCGGCGTCCGGCCGGTCAACTCCCTCTCCCTGGTGGACGAATGGCTCACCGCCACCGGGACCGACGCCGCAACGGTCGTAGAACTGGAAGGCGTTGGAGAGCTCCCCTTCGCCGAGGCGCTCCTCCGGCAGTTGGACATCACCCGTATCACCCCGGACCTGCTCCGGTTCGTGGCCGAACGGGCCCGGGACGACCGGGAGTTGCGCAGGCTGCTCAGGCCGGACAACAAGGACCGGCTCGCGCAGTGGAGTTGGGGGCGGCAGGCGGTGGACGTGCTCGCCGAGTATCCGGTGAAGGCGGGGGCCGAGGAGTGGGCCGGAGTCCTCAAGAGCCTTCAGCCGCGGCTGTATTCGATCTCCTCCAGCCCGCTCGTCGACCCGCACAGCGTCTCGCTGACGGTGTCGGTGGTGCGGTACGAGAATCTCGACGGCCGTCCGCGCGGCGGAGTTTGTTCACCGTTCCTGGCGGATGCCGAGGCGGGGACCGAGGTCCCGGTGTTCGTGCAACGCTCGCCGCACTTCCGGCCGCCCGCCGATCCCGCGACCCCGATGGTGATGATCGGACCCGGCACCGGTGTCGCGCCGTTCGTCGGCTTCCTTCAGGAGCGGCGCGCGCTCGGGCACCCCGCGCCGAACTGGCTGTTCTTCGGGGAGCAGCACCGTGCGACGGACTTCTACTACGAGGAGGAGCTGACGGAGTTGCTGGACGAGGGCACCCTCGCCCGGCTCGACACGGCGTTCTCCCGGGACCAGCGCGCCAAGGTGTACGTGCAGGACCGGATGCGGGAGCACGGGCCCGAGTTGTGGCACTGGCTGCGGGAGGGTGCCCACTTCTATGTGTGCGGGGACGCCTCGCGGATGGCGAAGGACGTGGATCGCGCGTTGCGGGACATCGCGGTCGCGCACGGCGGGATGGACGAGGCCGAGGCGGCCGCGTATGTGAAGCAACTGGCGGCGGCGAAGCGGTATGTGCGCGATGTTTACTGAATGAACCGATGGCCACGGTCACTTGAACAAAGCCGTTCGAGTTTGTCCCATTTAGGCCATGACGAGGCCTTCTTACCGGTCTCACACCCGAATCTTCACGACTCCGGACACCCGGCTCACCGGGCCCGATTAGCGTCCTGTGTCGTGCACTTGGCAGAAACACAACAGGTGACACCCGGTCGGCGGACACAGTCGGCGGTGTCCGCCCCGGAACCTCCCGCGCAGTGGCACCGCATCCTCACCCTGCTCGCCGACATCAGTCTGTTCATCGGCGTCCGCCCGGTGTGGACGGAGGCCGCCAGCCACCGGCTCGTCGTGGCGGCGGTCGTCTGCCTCTGCTATGCCTCGATCCTGGTGTGCGGGGTGCTGACCCTGGTGGTCCGCCAGGCGCGGTCGCTGGCCCGGATCGATCTCGTCGTCCTGGTGACCGCGGTCCTGCTGGCGCTGTCCGCGTGGTCCGTGTTCCACACCGGCGGCGACGAGGCGGTCCTCACCACCCAGGCCGCCAAGGAACTGGTCGCCGGACACCCGGTCTACGGCCAGCCCTGGCCCTGGCTCTTCCACCCCAGCCAGGGCGTCGCCCTCACCCCGACGGTGACCGGCGGCTACGACTACACCTACGGCTATCCCCCGCTGGAGACACTGCTCACCGCGCCCCTGCTGTGGATCGGACACGGTGGCGCCCCCGCGACGGCCGTCGCGACCGGCGCGCTCATCGCGGCCGCGGTCCTCATGTGGCGCCTGCTGCCCACGCAGTGGCGGTCGGCGGCCACCATGGCGTGCCTGGGCCTGGGCCTTCTTCCGACCTACGGCCGTCAGGGCTATCCCGCCGTGCTCGCGCTGGCGTTGCTGGTGCCGGTGGTGATCCGCTGGCCCCGGATCGGCAGGGGCGGCCGGCTCGGCCCGGCCGGGATCGCCCAGGCCGCGTGCCTGGGTGCGGCCTGCGCGGCGCAGCAACTCCCCTGGTTCCTCACGCCGTTCCTGCTCGCCGGGATCTACGCGGTGCGGCGCGGTGAACTCGGCGCCCGGCAGGCCGCGTTGGTGCTGCTGCGGATCGTCGGGGTCGCCGTCACCGTATGGCTGCTGATCAACACGTACTTCATCGTGCACGAGCCGGGCACCTGGCTACGGGGCATCGCGCTGCCGCTGACACAGGGCGCGGTGGTGCACGGCCAGGGCCTGGTGGACATCTCGCTGTACTTCACGAACGGCAGCGACCGCCTCGACTGGTACTCCCACGCGAGCATGCTGCTGGCGGCGGGCCTGCTCGCCGTATTCGTGCTGTTCGTACGGCGGTTGGGACCGGCGGCGACCGTGCTGCCGTGGTGTGCCTTCTATCTGGCGACCCGTTCGCAGGACGGCTACTACCTGCTGATGACGCCGCTGTGGCTGGCCTCGGCGGTGACCGCACCGATCGCCGAGTTCCGTGCCGCGTGGCAGCCGCGCCCCCGGCTGCTGTCCGGCCCGCACCGCCGTCAGGCCCGGGTCGCGGCGGCCGTGCTGCTGGTCACGCCCGCGCTGGCGAGCGCCGCCGTGGCGGCGACGGGGGCACCGCCGATGGACATGCGACTCACCGGTGTGCGGCGCGCGTTGCCCACCGTCGTGACCCGGCTGACCCTCAAGGTGACCAACGCGTCCGGCGACGCGCTCACGCCCCACTACACGCTCACCACGGGCCAGGGCATGAGCAAGTACTGGTCCCAGGTGGGCGGCCCGGCGACGCTGCCCGCGCACAGCACGGAGACCATCGAACTCCGGCCGCCCGACGGGACGTTCACCCTGCCGCACAAGAAGGTCCGCATCCGGGTGCGTGCCTTCACCGCCACCCCGCAGACACTGTCCAGCTCGGACATCCAGCTGCGACCCAAGGACTGACCGTCTGTTTCGACGGTCGGTCAGGCGGCGGTCCGCAGGAAGCGCAGCGTGGTGGTGACGGTGGTCAGGCCGCGCAGCATGCCCAGTTGGTTCCAGCCCAGGCCGAACTGGTCGCGGTCCACGGTGAATTCGGCGTCCAGCGTGAGCGCTTCGCCGGTCGTGTCCTTGAGGCGGGCCGTGAAGGTCTGCGGGCGGCTGATGCCGTGGACGGTCAGCTGACCGACGACGTGCACGGTGTCACCGTCGCGCAGTTCCGCGCTGCGCACCGCGAAGGTGATCTCCGGGAACTTCTCGGTGTCGAACAGGTCGGCGGACCGCAGATGCTTGTCACGCTTGGCGTTCTTGGTGTCCAGGGAGGCGGCGTCCAGGGTCAGCGTGCCGATCGCGGAGCCGTCGCCCCGGACCTCGCCCTGACCGTTGAAGGTGCCGAAGGTGCCCTTCACATTGACCAGGCCCCACATCGTCTTGTGGCTGATGCCCACGGTGGAGGCGGCCTGGTCGAGCTGCCACACCCCGGTCTCGACGGCGACGGTCATGATCTCTCCCGCTGGTTCCAGTAGTCCAAATTTGAATGAGCTTTGCGAGCCTCACGCTAGCCCATTATCCAAATCTGGACAACCACCTCCTCCAAAATTGGACAACAGGTAGACTCAACCCATGGCCGACCCCGTAGAGCGCCCCGCCGACCAGCCCGAATGCCCGTCCCTGCGGGGCGACGGGCTGCTCCCGCCCGAGCTGCGCGCCTGGATGCTGCTGCTGGCGGCGACGGGCGCGGTGGAGCAGGAGCTGCGCTCGGTCGTGAAGGGGAACCTCGACGTCTCGCACGACGAGTTCCTGGTGCTGTGCCTGCTGGCCGAGCAGCCCAAGGAGGGGCTGCGGATGACCCGGATCGCGGAGCTGCTGGGCCGGCCCAAGACCCGCCTGACCTATCAGATCGCCTGTCTCCAGCACGCGGGCCTGGTCACCCGCAAGTCCGTCTGCGGCGACAAGCGCGGCATCGAAGTCGCCCTCACCGACAAGGCGACCCGCCTCCTGCGCGAGGCCTCCGAGTCACTCGCCGAGACGGTGAGGCGCGGGCTCACCCAGTTCGTGGGGCGCGAGCAACGGGAGGCGCTGAACGCGCTGTTCCCCGATCGCGCCGCCACCTGACGCCGCTCTAGAGGGAGTTGGGGGCGCCCCCGTCCGCCAGCAGGTCCACGAGGGTCGCCCGGGCCCGTGCCACCCTCGAACGGACCGTCCCCACAGGGCAGTTGCTCAGTTCCGCCGCCTCTGCGTAGGGCAGGCCCAGGAGTTGGGTGAGGAGAAATGCCTCGCGGCGTTCGTCCGGCAGCAGGGCCAACAGATCAAGCAGCGCTACGCCGTCCTCGAAGCCCGGAAGGCCCCGGGGCTGGGCCAGTTCCACGGCGAGTTGCCAGTCCTGAACGTCGGACAGGCGGGGGCGGACGGCGGCACGGCGGTAACTGTCGATCACCGCGCGGCGGGCGATGGACAGCAGCCAGGTACGGGCCGAGGAGCGGCCCTCGAAGCGGTGCAGGCTGCCGAGCGCCCGCAGGAACGTGTCCTGCGCGAGGTCGTCGACCGCCTGCGGGTCGGCGCAGAGGTGGGAGACATAGCGCAGGACGTCACGGTGCAGGGCGCGCACGAGGTGGTCGACGGCGACGGAGTCGCCGTGTCGGGCGGCCAGCGCCCAGTTGGTCAGCGACTCGTCGCTCGACTCCGTCACGTCGGGCGATGCGGGCAGGGTAGGAGTGATCACCTGAGGTCCTTCTCGGTCATCCGTGAAAGGGGATCGGCCGTCCCGCGGCGCCGGGCAGAGGCGTGGCGCGGGGGTACGGCCCAGGCCCGAGGCGCGTAGGCGCGACCCCGGCGTGCCGGCTGTCGTCAGGCGACAGCGGTCCCCAGGGGCGGACCCCGAGAGGTGATCGCGTGGACGAGAAGGAGAAGGTGCGGCGCCCGCTCGGAACGGGGGCGACGCGGACGGAGACGCGGGCGATGCGGTGGAACGGGGAGCGCGAGCAGCAGTCGTAGCGGAGCCACCAGTCGTCCGGCCACGGCCCGCAGGACGCGGAACGCGGCGCGCTCGCCGTGTGCCAGCCACAGGCCGCAGAGCAGGGCGGCGAGGAGGTGGGCCGCGAGCATGCCGGGTGAGGAGGTGCCGGTGGTGGTGGCCGACATATGGCCCATGTCCATGGTGTCGGTGGCGCTCATGTGCATGGAGCCCATGTCGGCCGACCCCATGTTCATGGCTGCCGACTCCCCCGCCATCGCCCCTGTCGCGGGCTCCGCCAGGGTGAACGCCGAGTGGAGGGCGACCTGGGCGGCGACCACGAGGGTCACGATCAGCGGGAGGCCGCGTTCACGGCCCGCCAGGGACCAGCCGGCCGCACCGGTCGCGGCCAGTCCGGTGGCCAGTGTCCAGGCCGGTACATGGTGGCCGGACATCAGGACGTGGGCCAGGGCCGCGAGCAGCACGCAGACGGCCGCGAACATCGCGGCCCTCACTGTGCGCGCACACCACCCTGCCGTCATGGCGCCTCATCCTGGCATCCGAACCTTGGTCTCAGCCGTGGGTACGGTATTTCCCTGCTCGGTGCTCAGTGGTGGTGCTCAGTGGTGGTGGTCGCGGCGGGCTGGTCCTACTCCTCGATCACGAGGCCCTTGGCCGCGAGGACCGGCGCGAGGTTGCACATCTCGACGACCGTCCTGCCCGCGCGGTACGCGGCGATGAACCCGGCCTCGGCGTCGACCCGTTCCTGCGCGAGGGTGGCGGCCTCGGCCGCGTCCTCGCGGCGGACGACGACCACGCCGTCGGCGTCGGCGCGCATGATGTCGCCGGGGCGGACGAGCATGCCGCCGACGTTGACCGGCTCGCACATCGGGCCGACGGTCTCCTTGACCGTGCCCTTGATGGAGACGCTGCGGGAGAAGACCGGGAAGCCCAGGGCGCGCAGGTCCTCGGTGTCGCGGACGCCCGTGTCGGTGATCAGACCGGCGAGGCCCTTGGACTGGCAGGCGTTGGCGAGGACGTCGCCGAAGGAGCCCGCCTCCTCGTAGTTGCCGGCGGAGACGACCACGACGTCACCGGGCTGCGCGTAGGCGATGGCGGTCTGGAGCATGAGGTTGTCGCGCGGGGCGCACTGGACGGTGAACGCCGGGCCGCACAGGGACATCGTGTGGTCGACCGGCTTGATGGCCGAGTCCAGCGCCCCGAGACGGCCCTGCGCCTCGTGGACGGTGGCCGAGGAGAAGGCACTCAGCTGCTTGACGACGGAGGGCTCCGGCCGGTCGAACTTGGTGCTGACGCGGATCATGATGACCTTTCAGAGGGATCGGACGGTGGGTGCGGAGGTCAGTTCGGCGCACGCCGCCGCGATGCGCTCGCAGGCCTCGGTGAGGACGTCCGTCGACGTGGCGAACGAGATACGGAAGTAGCCGGGGGCGCCGTACGCGGCTCCGTGGATCACCGCCACCTGCCGGCTGTCGAGGAGGTGACGGGCGAAGTCCTCGTCGTTCTCGATCGGGGTACCGGCGGGGGTGAACTGGCCTATGACTGCCCGGCAGTTGACGAGGAGGTAGAAACCGCCGTCCGGGGCCGTGCAGCTCAGCTGCGGGACGTCGTTGACGAGCTTCACGGTCTCGTCGCGGCGGGCGCGGTAGACACGCACGGTGTCCTGGACGAAGTCCTGCGGTCCGGTGAGCGCGGCGGCAGCGGCGGCCTGGCTCACGGAGGAGGGGCACGAAGAGGTCTGGGACTGAAGGGTGTTGATCGCGGTGACCAGGTCCGCCGGACCGACTCCGTAGCCGATACGCCAACCCGTCATCGCATACGTCTTGGAGACACCGTTGGTGAGGAACACCCGGTCGGCCAGGCGGGGTTCGACGGCCGCGAGGGACGCGGCGCTCTCGTCGCCGTACCAGATCTCGTCGTAGATCTCGTCGGTGAGAACGCCGACGTGCGGGTTCGCCAGCAACACCTCGGCCAGGGCACGGAGTTCGGCGGTGGTGTAGGCCGATCCGGTCGGGTTTCCCGGGGTGTTGAGGACGACCCAGCGGGTGTTCTCGGTGATCGCCGCCGTGAGCCGCTCTGGCGTGAGCTTGAAGCCTTCCGCCTCGGGGCAGTCGACGATGACCGGGGTGCCGTCGTTGGCGCGGACCATGTCCGGGTACGACACCCAGTACGGGGCGGGGACGACGACCTCGTCGCCCTCGTCCAAAGTCGCCATCAGGGCAAGGAAGATGACCTGCTTCGCGCCGCCGCCGACGGTGATCCGCGCGTCGGTGAACTCCAGGCCGTGACGCTCGCGGAGTTTGCCGGTGATCGCGGCGCGCAGGGCCGAAGTGCCGTTCACCGGCGTGTACTTGGTCTCGCCCGCCTCGATCGCCTTGATCGCGGCGGCCTTGACGTGGTCCGGGGTGTCGAAGTCGGGCTCGCCCACGGTCAGGTCGAGGATGGTGATGCCCTGGCTCTTCAGCTCGCGTACGCGCTGGGCCGCCGCGGTGCTCGGTGAGGGCTTGATGCGGCGGAGTCGCTCTGCCGTCTTCACGGTGATCAGCCCTCCCTGCGCTCGAAGTTGAGGCCGCCGGGCACCTGGAAGGTGGGCAGGATCTCGATGTGGCCGATGTTGACGTGCCGGGGCGAGTCGACGGCGAACTCGATGGCGTCGACGATGTCCTCGGGCTTCAGGGACTCGTAGCCGTCGTAGAACTCGCGCTGGGCGGCCTCCATGTCGCCCAGCAGGCGGCCGAAGATCTCCGTCTCCACGCGGCCGGGGCAGATCTCGCTGACGCGGACGCGGCGGCCGTAGCCGTCGACGCGGAGCTGGCGGGAGAGGGTGTGCACGGCGGCCTTGGTGGCGTGGTAGATCGTGTTGCCGCCGAAGTTGTAGACACCGGCGATGGAGCTGATGTTGACGATGTGGCCGAGGTCGCGCTCGACCATGCCGGGCATGAGCAGGCGGACCAGGTGCAGGACGGCCTGGATGTTGACGGCGATCTGCTCGTCGATCGCGAACTCGTCGGCGGTGAGGATGTTGCCGGTGCGGGAGACGCCCGCGTTGTTGACGAGGACGTCGATCTCCAGGCCGTCGAGGACGGCGGTGAGCGCCTCGGTGTCGGTGATGTCGACGGCGTGCGGGATGCAACCGGTCTCGTCGGCAAGGGTGTTGAGCCGGTCGGCGTTGCGGGCCACGGCGTGTACTTCGAGGCCGCGCTTGGCGAGCCGTTCGACGACCACGGCTCCGATGCCGGTCGACGCTCCGGTGACGAGGGCCGTCCTGTAGTCGGAGATGGGCATGCTGAGGGCTCCTTGCTGTGCGGGGTGGGGGGTGTGCGGGCGTGCGGGTACCTGTTTTTCGGGGGCGGTGTCAGGCGTCGCGCAGGGGCAGGTGCGCCCGGTCCGTCACTCGGGAGACGGCGATGAGCGTGCCGAGTGCGGTGATGACGGCGTAGAAGGCCGGCATGTTGACGTTGCCCGTGCGGTCGATCAGGTAGGTCATCAGCAGGGGGGCCGTGCCGCCGAAGAGGGCGGAGGAGACGTTGTAGCCCAGGCCGTAGGCGGAGTAGCGCACACGGGTCGGGAAGAGTTCGACGAGGAGTATGTGGATGACGCCTGTGTGGCCGGCGAACACAACGGCCATGATGCAGGCGCCGATCACGGCGAGGGCCACGTTGCCGGTGCCGATCAGCAGGTAGCAGGGGATGCCGACGACGGCCATCGCGACGGCGGATCCGGCGAGGACCTTCTTGCGGCCGATGCGGTCGGAGAGGCGGCCCATGTAGGGGATGGCGATACAGATCGCGACCAGGCTGGAGGCGGTGACGAGGAGGCCCTGGACCTTGCCGAAGTGCAGCTCGGTGCTCATGAAGGTGGGCATGTAGCTGAACAGGACGTAGTAGCCGGAGCCGTTCATCAGGGGGATGAACAGGGCCAGCAGCATGGCGCGCCGGTGTTCGGCGGAGGCGAAGGCCTCCTTGAGCGGGTTCTTGGAGAGGCCGTCCTCTTCTTTCAGGCGCGTGAAGTTGGGGGTGTCGCTGATGCGCTTGCGGATGTAGATACCGGCGATGCCGAGCGGTACGGCGAGCAGGAACGGGATGCGCCAGCCCCAGGACTCCATGCGCGCGGAGCCGAGGCCGCTGGTCATCGCGGCGGCGACCAGCGTGCCGGTGAGCAGCGCGAGGAACGACGCGATCTGCGCGTAGCTCGTGTACAGGCCGCGCTTGCCCTCGGGGGCGTGCTCGGCGAGGAAGCTCATCGCGCCGGAGGCCTCGCCGCCGACGGAGAAGCCCTGCGCGACGCGGAGCAGGATCAGCAGCGCGGGTGCGGCGATGCCGATGCTCGCGTAGCTGGGCAGTACGCCGATGGCCGCGGTGGCGGCGCTGATCAGCAGGATGACGAAGACCAGCATCCGCTGGCGGCCGATGCGGTCGCCGAGGTGGCCGCAGATGACGGCACCGAGGGGGCGGAAGAAGAAGGAGACCGCGTAGCCGAGGAAGACGAGCTGGACGGCGTTGTCGGAGCCGGGGAAGAAGACGGCGGCGAGCGATCCGGCCATGAAGCCGAAGATGCCGTTGTCGTAGAGCTCGGCGAAGATCCCGACGCACCCGGCGAGGGTGACCTTGCGGGCGGTTCTGGGATCGACCGTGTTGGGGACTGGCTGAGCGGCCACGGTACTCATGGCGTCTCCTGTCTGGGGAGCGGGGTGGCGGGGAGCGGGTGAGCGGGTGCGGGTGGGTTTGTGTGCGGGTGGGGTGGTGCGGCGCCCGGTGTTGGTGTGACGCCGGTGTTGGTGTGGGCGTCTTCTGGGGGCTGCGCCCCCAGGCCCCCGCTTCGGCCCTGAACGGGCCTCGTCCTCAAACGCCGGACGGGCTGAGTAATGCCGGCCTGAGTTGAGAGGTACCGGCCTGAGTCGAGAGGTGCCGGACGGGCTGATTTTGCTGGCCTGTGCCGAAGAGGTGCGGGACGCGCTGAGTAATGCCGGCCTGCGTTGAGAGGTGCCGGCGGTCAGACCCCCGCAGGTGCGCGGATGCGCAGGGCCTCGAAGGCCGTGCGGACCCTGGTTCTCAGGGCGTCGATCTCGTGGCGTTGGGTGCGGTGGGCAGCTACCGCCTGGTCGAGGGTGCGGTGGCGGAAGTGGATGGTCTGGCCGGGGCGGACCTGGCCCAGGGCGGACAGGCCGGTGGCGGTGACTACGGCGAGGACGGGGTAGCCGGCCGTGACGCCGCGGCCGCGGTGGAGGACGAGGAGTTCGTCGCCCGCGGGTACTTCGACGGCGCCGATGGGGACGCCGCGGGAGAGGATCTCGCCCTGGGTGACGCGGCGGGGTACCGCGCCCTGGAGGCGCAGGCCGATGTGGTTGCTTCGCGGGGTGACCGTGAAGGGGGCGTCGAACAGGCGCCGGCCCGTGTCGCTGAACTCGGCCCGGTCGGGGCCGTCGGTGACGTCGATGGTCCAGCTGGTGGGGAACGGGGGGACCGGCGCCTTCAGGCGGAACAGGGGGATGCGGGAGAAGGGGTGGTCGATGGGCGGGCAGGCCGTGCGCAGGGTGAGTTCGTCACCGGCGCTCAGGGTGGGGCCGAAGCCGAGGATCGTGTCGGGGGCGCAGCTGCCCTGGAGGTAGTCGGCCTCGAACGAGCCGAGCACGGCCAGGTAGACGCGGAGGCCTCGGTGGATGCCGGTGATCCTGATGGTCTCGCCGGCTCGGACCGGGACCGGTTCCCACTGCGGGCGTACGACTCCTTCGACGGTGACCTCGGCGGGGGCGCCGGTCACCGCGATGAGGATGTCGGCGGAGGGGACGCACGCGAAGTCGAGGGCGGTGATCTCCAGCAGCGGGGCCCGGTCGTGGTTGCCGCACAGGACGTTGGCGACGCGCGCCGAGTGCTGGTCGGCGGCTCCGTTGGCGGGCAGGCCGTAGCGGGAGCGGCCGACGCGGCCGAGGTCCTGGACGGTGACGATGCCGGCGGTGCGGATGGTGAGGGTGTCAGCCATGGCGCACCACCGGGTCCGTACAGTCCGCGAGGCTCAAGTCGGCGTAGTCGTCCCACTGTTGGGGCTCGATGGGGCGGAAGCGGAAGGTGTCGCCGGGGCGGTACGCGGTGATCGGGTCGCTGTGCAGGTCGAGGACCCGTACCGGGGTGCGGCCCAGGAGCGGCCAGCCGCCGGGTGAGGGCATCGGGCAGATGACGGCCTGGCGTCCGGCGACGGCGATCGAGCCAGGGGCGACCTTCGTGCGGGGCGAGGCCAGGCGCGGTACCGGTTTCGGGAAGGGCGGGCCGTCCGTCATCGGGGCTCCGGCGGGGGCGCCGAGGCAGCGCACCGTCAGGTCGGAGCCGGAGTGCAGGGCGATGATCTCGCCCTCGGTCAGGCCGAGTTGGGCGGCGACCTCGGGGAGGTCGGGGCCGTACTCGCCGCCGTAGACGACGGGGACGACGAAGCGGCGCGGGGGTGTGGTCGGGGCGGGGTGCGGGCCGAGGCGGGCCGCCTCGTGGGCCAGGACGCGGCGGACCGTGTCGTGGTCGGTGGCGGCGCAGTCGAACTCGACGAGCAGGGCGTCGTAGGTGGGCACCACGTCGTGGACGCCGGTCAGTTGGACCGCGTTCAGGGCGTCGGCGAGGGCGTGGACGAGCTGCCAGGCCGGTTCGGCGGCGAGGCCCACGGCCTTGGCGACCAGGGCGGAGTCGCCGCAGTCGGCGATGGTCACGTTGGCGTTCGCCTTGAGGCAACTGCCGTTCGTGGTGGGCCCGTTCACGATCGGGCCGTCCGCGAGGAGGCTGTTCATGTCGGTCACCCCTTGCCGCTCAGGACTTTGTCGAGGGAGGTGATCTCGACCCCGGCGGCGAGGAGTTGCTCGCGGATGCGGTCGGCCAGGGCGATCGCGCCGGGGCTGTCGCCGTGCAACAGGACGGTGTCGCAGGCGACTTGGACGTCCGTGCCGTCGGCGCTGCGGATGACGCCCTCGGTGACCATGCGCAGGGTGCGCCGGGCGACCTCGTCGGGGTCGTGGATCACGGCGCCGGGCTCGGAGCGCTGCACGAGCGTCCCGTCGGCGCGGTACGCGCGGTCGGCGATGCCTACGATCCCCACGCGCAGGCCACGGGCACGGGCCGCGTCGGCCAGCTCGCCGTCCTGCGCGAGGACGATCAGCGACTCGTCCAGGGCTGCTACGGCGTCGACGACGGCACGGGCGTAGTCGGCGCGGACGGCGACCAGGTTGCCGAGGCGGCCGTGCGGGGCGACATGGTGCACCTGGGTGCCGTGGGCGACGGCGAAGGCCTGGAGGGCGCCGATCTGGTACAGCACGTCCGTGCGGACCTCCTCCGGCGTGAGGTCCATCGCGCGGCGGCCGAAGCCGACCAGGTCGGGAAAGCTCGGGTGGGCGCCCACGGCGACCTGCTTCTCCACGCACGTCCGCACGGTGGCGTCCATGATGCGTGGATCACCGGCGTGGAATCCGCAGGCGACATTGGCGGACGTCAGCAACTCCAGGAGGGCGGCGTCGTCGCCCATTGTGTACGCGCCGAATCCCTCGCCGAGATCGGCGACGAGATCAACCATGGGAGTCATGACGTCCTCCGGGAGGGAATGCCGGAAAGGGGGAATTCCGGGACGGGGAATTCTGGATGACAGATGCCAGCACGTCTTCGTGACACCGGGAACGGAGAATGTTCCGGGGCGGGTGTTCCTGTCTGGATGTTCCGGTCAACTTATTCCGCCGGTCGCGTGATCGCCAATATGCGTTCGGTCTGGCGTTATCGCGAACGGCTATGACTCCCCTCACAGCCTCCACCCGTCGGGGCTGTGCTTCGGGGTGAACGCTCCCTACGATGAGGCTTCGCTCCATCTGGAAGGCCCCGCGCAATGGACACCAGGCGTCTCTACTCGTTCATCAAGATCATCGACGCGGGGAGCATCACGCGCGCGGCCGACATCCTGCACATCGCCCAGCCGGCGCTGAGCCAGCAACTGTCCGCCCTGGAGGCACAGTTCGGGCAGCAGCTGCTGATCCGCAGCAAGCGCGGGGTCGCCCCGACCGAGGCGGGCCGCGCCCTGTACCTGCACGCCCAGCTCATCCTCCGCCAGGTGGACCTCGCCCAGGCCGCCGTCGACGTCTCCGGCCGAGCCCCCGCAGGCAGCGTCTCGGTGGGCCTCGCCCCGTACAGCCTGGGCGCGGCCCTCGCACTGCCCCTCCTGAAGAGCGTCCGCGAGCGCTACCCGGACATCCTGCTGCACATCAACGAGAACTTCGGCGGCGTGATCAGCGAGGCGATCATGACGGGCCGCATGGACATGGCCTTCATCTACGGCGCCGGGCCGCTCCGGGGTGTCCAGTTCGAGCCCGTCCGCACCGAGGACCTCTACCTGATCGGCGCGCCCGGCGACGCGGCGCCGCCGGGGCAGGGCGAGGTGAAACTGGCGGAGCTGGCCGGCCTGCCCTTGCTGCTGCCCAGCCGTATCCACACGATCCGGCAGGTCGTGGACGCCGCCTTCCAGCAGGCCTCGCTCCGGCTGAACGTGGTGGGCGAGGTCGAGTCCGCGCTGACCCTCGTCAACGCCGTGGACGCGGGCATCGGCGCGACGGTCCTGCCCTGGTCGGCGGCGCGCGCCATCCTCGACGTCCGCGAGCTGTCCGTGCGGCGGATCGTGGAGCCCGTCATCTCGGTGAAACTGTCCGTGGTGACCTCGGACAATCAGCCGCTCTCGGAGCCCGCGCTGGCCGTGCACGACCTGTTCCTGGAACTGATCGACACCGACAGGAATAAGGACGACCAATAGCGTCACACGAATCCGCTATTTGTTTCCGGTGACCGCCGCGGCTAGCGTCTTCCGAATAATCCGCCCGGCCGGTAATGCACGGCGGTACATGGCTGTACTTAGCTGTACATGGCTCGTCACTGGAGAAGAACATGAAGAATCGTGTCCTCGTCACCCGTGAAATCCTGCCCGGCGAAGGCCTGCGACGCCTGTCCGAGAGCGCGGAGCTGGTGGCCTGGCCCGGTGCCGCCAAGCCCGAACCCGCCGACCTCGCCGCCATCGCCCCCGGTGTGAGCGGTGTACTGGCCCTCGGCAACGACCCCGTGGACGCCGCCCTCATGGACGCGGCGGGCCCCTCCCTGCGCGTCATCGCGCTGGCCAGCATGGGCTTCGACAACGTCGACCGCGCTGCCGCCGCCGAGCGCGGCATCGTCGTCACACACACGCCCCGCGTCCTCGCGGAGACCACCGCCGACCTCACCTTCGCGCTGATCCTGGCCGCCCGCCGCCGCCTCGGCGCGGCGTCCGCGAGCCTCGCGGACGGCTCCTGGGAACTGTTCCGGATGCACGACTATCTCGGCCTGGACGTCCACGGAGCCACCCTCGGCCTGGTCGGCTACGGCCAGATCGGCCGCGCGGTCGCCCGCCGCGCCCACGGTTTCGGGATGCGCGTGATCCACCACGACCCGTACGCGCCCGACGACGACCTGTCGACCTCGGTGGGCCTGGCCGCGCTGCTGGCCGACTCCGACGTCGTGTCGCTGCACGTGCCGCTCACCGACGAGACCCGCCATCTGATCTCGGCCCGCGAACTGGCCGCGATGAAGCCCACGGCCACACTGGTCAGCACCTCGCGCGGCGGGGTCGTGGACGAAGAGGCCCTGTTGGACGCCGTCCGTGAGGGGCGCCTGCACTCCGCCGGGCTCGATGTCTTCGAACGGGAGCCGATGGGAACGGAGTTGTCCCCGCTGGTGGCCGAGCCGAACGTGGTCACGCTGCCGCACATCGGGTCGGCGACCGAGGCGACCCGGGCCGCGATGGTCGACCTGGCGGTGGACAACATCCTCGACGTGCTGGCCGAACGGCCCGCTCGTACGCCCCTTCCCGGCAGTTCGGCGGTGGCGGGCACGCCGGTCGGCAGCTGAACGCGCCAGTTCACCCCGCTTGGGTGCTGCTGAGGCCGGCCCACTGCAACAGGAACCGCAGCGCCTCCTGCGAGGGCGAGTCCGGTGGGGCCGTGTACGCGACGAGGAACTGATCCGGGTGCGTGTCGACGGTGAACTGCTGGACGTCCAGGGTGAGTTCACCGGCGACCGGATGGACGTACGTCTTGGTGAGTTGCCGCGGTCCGCGGACCTGATGCTCGGCCCACCAGGTGCGGAAGTCCGGGTCGCGGGCGCCGAGTTCGGCGATCAGGGTGTCAAGTGCCGGGTCGTGCGGGGTGCGGCCCGCCTCCATGCGCAGCACGGCGACGCACTCGCGGGCGGCCCGGGGCCAATCGGCGTACAGCGCCCGGAAGTCGGCGTCCAGGAAGGTGAGCCGGATCAGGTTGCGCTCGGCCGGGGGCACGGCGCCGAAGTCGGTCAGCAGGGCCGTGGCCGCGCGGTTCCAGGCGAGGACGTCCATGCCCCGGTGCAGCACCATCGCGGGGACGTCGTGCATGGTGTCCAGCAACTGCCGTAGCCGTGGGGCGACTTCGGAGCGGCCGGGTGGCCGGGTCGATGCTCCCGGCGCGACCTCGGCCAGCGTGAAGAGGTAGGTGCGCTCGTCGGGGGCGAGGTGCAGCGCGTCTGCGAGCGCGTCCAGGACGGCGCGGGAGCCCCGGCGGGTGCGGCCCTGTTCCAGGCGGACGATGTAGTCGACGCTCACGTGCGCGAGGTACGCCAGCTCCTCTCTGCGCAGTCCGGGGACGCGGCGCAGCCGACCGTCGTCGGGGAAGCCCGCCTGGTGCGGGTCGCGGTCCGCTCGGCGGGCGCGCAGGAAGTCGCCCAGCTCGTTGCCGGAGGGGCCGGCGGGGGACGACGCGTCACGGTCTGCCATGGCTCCAGTGTCCTCGGGTCGGCGGGGGCGTGCCTGGTACAGAACCGCATAGGCAGAGCCGTCCCTGGTGGCGCCGGGTGGGGCGGAGTGACGGTGGGGGCATGGCCGTAGAACCGGCTTCCCTCTCCTCCTCACCTCCGACTGGAGTGCATCCCATGCGTACCGATGTCACCTTCCTCAGCGCGGGCCTGAAGCTCGCCGGTCATCTCCACACCCCGGACGGGGAGACGCCGGGGGTGCCGCGTCCCGCGATCGTGGTCGGGCATCCCGGCACCGGGGTGAAGGAACAGGCCTCCGGTCTGTACGCCCGCCTGCTGGCCGAGCGCGGGTTCGTCACGCTCGCCTTCGACGCCGCCCACCAGGGTGAGAGCGAGGGCGAACCGCGCGGTCTGGAGGATCCGGGGCAGCGGGTCGAGGACCTCAAGGCCGCCGTCTCCTTCCTCGGCACCCTCGACGAGGTCGACCCCGGCCGCATCGGGGCGCTGGGCATCTGCGCCTCCGGCGGCTACGCCCTGGCGGCGGCCGCGACCGACCCGCGGATCCGGGCCGTGGGCGCGGTCAGCGCCGTAGACATGTCACGGCAGTTCCGGCTCGGCGCGGACGGCGCCCAGGACCCGGCCGTCGTAGCGGGCATGCTGGCCGCCGCCTCCGCGGCCCGTACCGCCGAGGCCCAGGGTGCGGACGTCCAGCGGTTCCCGGTCTTCCCCGCCACCGAGGAGGAGGCACGTGCGGGCGGTCCGCATGTCTACGACGGTTGGGAGTACTACTGCACTCCGCGCGCCCAGCACCCCCGCTCGGCGAAGTCCCTGACCTGGACGAGCGTGGATCGCATCGCCGCCTTCGACACGTTCGCGACCGTCGCACTGATCGCGCCGCGACCCCTGCTGCTGATCGTCGGGCGGGCCGCGGTGACGTCCTGGATGAGCGTGGAGGCGTTCCAAAAGGCCGACGGACCAAAGGAGTTGGCGTGGATCGAGGGCGCTTCGCACGTCGACCTCTATGACAAGGACGCGTACGTGACGCCCGCCGTGGAGAAGCTGGACGGCTTCTTCGCCGCCCACCTGACGGCGTGATCCACCTGGTGCTGTGATCCAGTAGACAGCGAAAACTACACAAGTAACTTGGCAAAGTTGCTTGTGTAGTTTTACGTTGGATCCATGACCACGAACCCCCCGCCGCAGCAGCAGTCCGTCGCGACCGCGCAGCGGCTCAACGACGCGATGACCCGGCTGCGCGCACGGCTGCGCTCGGAATCGGGGCAGCATGCGACCGGCCTGACCCTCACGCAGCTCGGCGTGCTGGCGAGTGTCGTACGGGAGGGACCGGTCACCGCCGCGCGGCTGGCCGCGCTGGAGCGCGTCAGCGCGCAGTCCATCGCGCAGAGCCTGGCCGTGCTCAAGGCCGCCGGGCTGGTCCGCAGCGAGGCCGACGCGCAGGACGGCCGCAAGAAGCTGATGAGCGCCGACCCGTCCGCGACCGAGCTGGTCGAGAAGCTGCTCGCGGGCCGCGCCTCCTTCCTGGCCCGGGCCATCGACCAGTTGGTCGCCCCGGACGAGCGCAAGGACGTCGAGAAGGCCATCGAGCTGCTGGAGCGCCTCGCCACGACCGAGCTGAACGACGTCGGCATATGAGGACCGGGACCGACCGTATGAGGACGGGCATATGACGACCGGCACCGGCAAGGCCGCCGGACCGGCGCGCGAGATCGCGCGCAAGCCCTTCGCGTGGACCTTCACGACCCCGCTCTATGTGGGCGCCGGCCTCAACCCGGTCAACAGCTCCATCATCGCGACCGCGCTGGTGCCGATCGCCACCGAACTGCACGTCGCGGTCGGCAGCACCGCCGTCCTCGTCTCCTCGCTCTACCTGGCCAGCGCGGTGGCGCAGCCCACCGCCGGCAAGCTGGCGGAGGTGCTCGGCGCGCGGCGGATCTTCCTCTTCGGGATCGTCCTGGTGCTCCTCGGCGGGGTCGTCGGCGGCCTCGGCCAGAACCTCGCGATGCTGACCGTGGCCCGGGTCCTGGTCGGCATCGGCACCTCGGCCGCGTTCCCCTGCGCGATGGTGCTGATCCGGCGCCGCGCCCAGGACGCCGGCCTCGACGCCCCGCCGGGCGGAGTGCTCGGCGGCATCGCGATCGCGGGCATGGCCACCGCCGCCATCGGCCCGCCGATCGGCGGACTGCTGGTCGGCGCCGCGGGCTGGCGCTGGGCCTTCCTGATCAACATCCCGGTGACTTTGGCCGCGATGGTGATGGCCGTGCGCTGGCTGCCAAAGGACCCGCCGCTCGACCGCGCGGACAACGGTTTCCGCAGGGTCGCCGACCGGATCGACCTGCCCGGCATCCTCGGTTTCGCCGTGACGATGACCGCGCTGGTCATCTTCCTGATGGGCCTCCCCCGCCTCGGGTGGACCGCGCTCGCCGTCTTCGTCCTGGCCGCTGTGCCCACGGTCTGGTGGGAGCTGCGCAAGCCGGCACCGTTCTTCGACTTCCGCGGCCTCGCCGCCAACACCGCCCTCACCCGGACCTATCTGCGCCAGGCGCTCTCCCTGCTCGGCACGTACACCGTGATGTACGGCGTGACGCAGTGGATGGAGGCCGCGCACGGGCTGTCCACCGTGACGGCGGGACTCCTGCTGCTGCCGATGGGCGCCGTGTCCGCGCTCCTCTCACGCCCGCTCGCCAGCCGCAATCTGATCCGCGGCCCGCTGGTCGTCTCGGCGGTGTCCATGCTGATCGGCTCGGCCGGGATCATGCTGCTGAACTCGCACAGCCCGGCGATCGCGATCGTGCTGGTCTCCCTGATCTTCGGCGTCGCCTCGGCGACCACCACCGTCGGCAACCAGACCGCCCTCTATCTGGAGGCGCCGCCGGACCAAATAGGCACCGCCTCCGGCCTGTTCAGGACCTTCGGCTACCTCGGGACGATCACCTCAGCCGTGATCGGCGGCATCGTCTTCCGCGCCGGCGTGACCGACCACGGCCTGCACGTCCTCGGCCTCGTCCTGGTCGGCGCGGGCCTCGCGGTCCTCCTGCTGACCGTCCTGGACCGCCGCCTGATGGGCCGCACCCCCAAGACCACCTGACCGCCCCAGTAAGAACCCCCCTCAAGGAGAATTTCGCGTGAGCACCCCCTCCCTCCCCACGATCGCCCCCGAGCGCACCGCCCTGCTGGTCATGGACTTCCAGAACGGGATCGTCCCCATCGCCCCCGACTCCGACGCCCTCGTCGAGCGGGTCAAGGACACCATCGCCGAGGTCCGCGCGACCGGCGGCGCCATCGGCTACGTCCGCGTCGCCTTCACCGAGGACGACTGGTCGGCGGTCCCCGGGACCAACAAGTCCTTCAGCGCGGTCGCCGCGGCGAAGATGCTGCACCACGAGGACGACGCAACCCAGATCGACGCGCGGATCACCCCCGAGGACGGCGACATCGTCGTCCGCAAGATCCGCTACGGCTCGGGCTCGACCACCGATCTCCACGAGCAGTTGAGCGACCGCGGCATCGACACCCTGGTGCTCGCCGGCATCAGCACCAGTGGCGTGGTCCTGTCCACGGTCATCGACGCGGCCGACCGCGACTACCGCGTCTTCGTCCTGTCCGACGGCGTCGCCGACCCCGACGCCGAGACCCACCAGGTGCTGGTCGAGAAGGTGTTCCCGTCCCGGGCCCACGTCATCGACACCACGGTTCTACGACAGCTGCTGCGCTCCGCCTGACACGGGGCTCACGCCGGTGCCCCGGGCGGCGTCGCCGTCGGCGTCCCGGGGAAGACCACACGGAGTTTCCGCACCCGCCCGCCCTGGCGGAACATCAGCCAGGCCAGGGTGGGCGGGCAGGGGTTGGAGATACCGGCGGGGTTGACGGCCTCCATCTCCCAGATGGCGATGTCCCGGCTGGCCACGACATGGCGCAGATGCTGGGTCACGCCCTTGTCCCGGGTGCTCCGCATCGCCGGAAAGGGATGGAGGCGTCCGCCCTCCTTGTTGAGGACGCCGACCAGTTCGGTCTCCGCGGGCCACAACTCCAGGATCTCCGGGGGCAGTTGGCCGCGCATGGCGCCGTCCAGCGTGACCTCGGCCTCCTGCCGGCTGTCCTCGGTGAGCGCGGAGGCGTCGTCGTGGCCCCCGGCCGCGGTCGACAGCAGGACCTTGGCCATCTTCGCCCGCGCCTGGTTGAGCCGGCTGCGCACGGTGCCGACCGGCACCTCGCAGACCTCGGCGATCTCCTGGTACGAGGTGATCCCGCTGAAGTGCCGCAGCATCAGCACCAGCCGCTGCTGCTGCGGCAATTCCTCCACCGCGTCCCAGATCCAGTCCCGCATCGCGTGCTGCTCGACGACCCGCTCCGGATGCGAGGGCTCATCGTCCCGCACATACACCTGCTCCAGCGCGTCGAGCCCGGGCAGCTCCCGCACGGCCCGCAACTTCATCCGGGCCGCGTTCCGCACGATCGCCCGCAACCACGCCCCTACGGCGGCAGGCTCCCGTACGTCACCGATGCGCCGCAGCGCGGTCAACGCGGCTTCCTGTACGGCGTCCTCGGCATCGGGGCCGTAGCCGAGCAGGCTCAACGCGACGGCACGCATGGGTGCCTGATGACGCGTCAGCAACAGACCCAGGGCATCGGACTCGCCGGCCTGGGCCCTGAAGGTGAGTTCCTCATCCGTGGGGTGGTCGAGGGGCACCATGAAGCCTCCATGCGCACACATCACAAGCCCTGGGCCACTCCGGGGAGTTGGGCTCATGCTCCGGGGACCCCACTTCTCCCACCCGCCGATGAACAGGAGATGGACCCCACGTGTCGGACCGAGGGGACCCTTGTCGAGGAAGATACGCCGCTACGGCTCCTCGTCGGGCCCCCTCGGCCAGGTCGGCCGAGATCTCGGTCAACCTGCCCTCGTATCAGGCCTGTTCGGCGGGTCAGTCCTATTCGGCGGCCTCGGGCTCGGGGAGCCAGCTGCCATGGAAGCCGGACGGGACCGGGTACGGCAGTTCCACGACCGCCTGCACGGAGAGGTCGGCGGCGTCGAGGACGAGGAGTTCACCGGCCGCCCCGTTGTCGTCCGAGACGAGCGACATGAGCCAGCCCGCGTCCTCGTCGGTACCGTCCGACGCCGGTACGAAGACGGCCTCGCCGGAGTAGCGGCTGCCGGGTGTCTTGTGGACGTCACCGGTCTGGCGCTCCAGGTCGTGCTTGGCGATGCCGTCGCCGTTGACCGTGTAGAGGTAGCGGTTCCGGCGCCCGGTGAGGGTCTCGTTGTGGGTGGGGAACTCGGCCTCGCGGTCGTCCAGTTGGGTCTCGGTGACGCGGCCGGCCACCGGGTCCAGGGTCCACCGGTACAGGACGGAGGGGGCCTGGGTGTGGCCCGGCTCGCGCACCCCGACCTGACCGTTCGGCGCACCGGGGACGCTCGGCGTGCTCTGCCCGGCGGGTCCGCCGATGTCGCCCCAGACCTTCCGGAACCCGGCGTCGTCGTAGCGCACGGCGTCCAGCACCACACGGCCCTGCGCGTCCTCGTAGGCGTTGCCCACATGGAAGACGTAGCAGGGGTCGACGTCGAGCCACCGCACGTCGGTGGAACCGTGCTCGCGGGACATGATCCCGATCCGCGCGCCGTACGCCTCGGCCCACCGGTAGGGCATGCCGCCACGCCCGGCCAGGGTGTGGTCGAAGACGACGGGCAGGTCCATCCACACGATGTGGTGCTCGGTGATGGCGAAGTCGTGCATCATCGTCGGCCCGGGCACGTCGATCGGCCGGCTGTCGAGCAGCTCGCCCTCCGGGGTGACCCGGTGGTAGGTGAGGTAGGGCGGCGCGAACCCGGTCCCGAACAGGTGCAGTTCGCCGGTGACCGGGTCCTCCTTGGGATGCGCGGTCATCGCGGTGGTCAGCTTCCCGCCGAAGTCGTACGGGCCGACGGTCTCCAGCTCCGGGGTGACCCAGTAGGGCAGGCCCACCTCGCACAGGGCGAGGACGGTGTCGGCGTGCCGGATCACATGGGTGTTGGCGGGCACCGCGGCGAGGTCGACGCTGAAGTCCTCGCGGACGAAGGGGTGACCCTCCAACTCCCTCGTCTTCACCCACCTGTTGCGGTACCACTCGGCACGGCCGCCGCGCAGCCGGATGCCGTGCAGCATGCCGGGCCCGGTGAACCAGTGGCCCCGGTCCTCGCCGGGCAGCGGGTTGGGGCCGTTGCGCAGATAGCGGCCGTCCAGGTCGGGCGGGAGGGTGCCCCGCACGGTGAGCTGGGCCGCGGTGTACTCCTCGGGGACCGGCGCGAAGCGGCCCTGGAGGTAGAGGGGAACGGGTGTCTCGTTCTCGGTCGTCATGCTGCTTTCCTTAAAGGTTCTGTGGCTCCAGGCGCCCGAACACCCTTGGTCCGGGCCGGAGTTGGCCAGGCGCCGGCCGCGGCGGCGGACGCTGATGGCGCGCGTCCGCCGCCGCGGTGGTGGCGGCCGTGCTGAGCGCCGCGGCCGCCACGACAGTCGACGGAGGGAGAAGGATCGGGCGGCTCAGGCGGTGGTGCCCGACGCCGCCTTCTTGATGAACGCGGCGACCTCGGCGGGCCTGGACACGTACACGGCGTGGCTGCCGCCGGTCTCGGTCACGGTCGCGCCGGCCCGCTCGGCCATGAGGCGCTGGGCGGGCGGCGGGATCATGCGGTCGTCGGTGGCGACGAGGTAGAAACTGGGCTTGGTCTGCCAGGCGGGCTCGGTGACCGCGCCCGCCAACGCGTCCACGCCCCACGGCACTTGGGAGTCCGCGAGGAACTGGGCGTCGGCGGCGGGCAGGTCCCCGGCGAAGGACGCGGCGAACTTCTCCCGGTCGAGGAAGAGGAACCCGTCGACGGGCGGCAGGATCGGCGGAACCGGAGCCCCGGGCGGCGGGTCGGCGATGAGGGTGTTCACCGACTCGCCCTTGTCGGGCGCGAACGCCGTGACGTACACGAGCGCTGACACGTTCTCGTGGGTGCCGGCCTCGGTGATCACCGCGCCGCCGTAGGAGTGTCCGACGAGTACGGTCGGGCCGTCCTGGGCGTCGAGGACCCGTTTGGTCGTGGCGGCGTCGCCTTCGAGGGACAGCGTGGGGTTCTGGACGACGCTCACGTGGTAGCCGTCGGCGCGGAGCGCGTCGTAGACGCCCCGCCAGCCCGATCCGTCGACGAATCCGCCGTGCACGAGGACGACGTTCTTTGCGATGCTCACGATGCGCCAACTCCTTTGTGGGGTAAGTGCTTTGGTGCTGAGAGGTCAGGCAAGTAGCCGGACGGGAACGGCCGTCACTGAACGGCCCGCACCGACGGCTGGGTCTGCGCCGGTGCCTGCGCCAGCGCCACGAGGCGGGCCTGGGCGCGGGCGGGATAGACCTTCGTGAAGACGGCGGGGGCAACGAGGCCGACGACGTGGGCGGTGATGCCGACCCAGGCCGGGGCGTCCACCGCGCCCGCGATGGCCAGGCTGACGGCGATGAAGGTGAAGCCGGCTCCCCAGGCACTGGTGACGTAGTTGTTGACCTGGACGAACTCCGGCATGTCCCAGTACTCGCGCGGGGTCTGCCGCTTGGCGATGCCCAGCGTGAAGGGGCTCCGGACCACCAGACTCCCCCAGGCGGTGCCACCCAGCCAGACGAAGGAGATGACGTCGGTGTGGCCGGCCAGCGACGAGTCCGGCCTGACGACGGAGACGGCGCCGATCACCACGAAGTAGGCGAGGGTGCTGAGCTCCAGCACGAGCGCGTCGAAGCCGACCCCGCGGCGACGGTCGTTCAGCATCATCAGCAGCCCCGTGACGAGACCGCCGAGCGCGCCCCAGCGCCAGTCGAAGGACGAGAGGACGCCGGCGACGATCCAGGGGGCGAATCCGGGCAGATAAGCCAACATTGATTGTTTCCTCGGTGGATGGGAGTGGACGCCGACTAGATGCACGGCGGCCCTCGAAGTTCGAACCTTGCAATGTGATGCCGATCACACGGTCGGCGGGCACCCAGGACCACTAACCGGATAGCTCTATCCACTTAATGTAGGGTGGTGAGCATGACCTGTCGAGAGGAGTCGTGATGGGAGTTCCGATGTCACGCAAGATCTGGCTTCCCCTGGGGGCCGCCGTCCTGGTGCTGAACGCGGTGCAGTGGGTGGTGTCCGAGGCGGTCGCCGCGGCTGCCTGGACCAACCCGGTCTACAGCTACGCCACGAACTACATCAGCGACCTGGGCGTCCCGGACTGCGGCACGAAATTCCAGGACCGCGTGATCTGCTCGCCGGACCACGCACTGATGAACACGTCGTTCATCGTCCAGGGCGTCCTGTTCGCCGCCGGGGTGATCCTGCTGGCGGTCCCCCTGCTCACGGGCCGCGCGCGCCGCGTCGTCGTCGCCCTCGCGGGCGCGCACGCGGTGGGTTTCCTGCTGGTCGGCCTGTTCCACGGCTCCGCGAGCGGCCCGGGCTACAGCCTCGGGCTGCACGTCGGAGGCGCGGCGGTCGCCATCGTGTGCGCGAACACGATCGTGATCATGGCGGGCTCGCTGAAGAGCCTCCAACTGCCGCGCGCGTACCGCGTGTTCAGCATCGCGATCGGCGCGCTCGGCCTGCTGAGCGAGGCGGGCGTGGGCGTCTCGACGAGCACGGCCGGCATCTTCGAGCGGGGCGGTGTCTACTCATGGCTGCTGTGGAGCGTCGTGACCGGCGTATCGCTCCTGGTCGGGCAGACGCGCCGGGCCACCGGGGCGAAGATGCCGGAGAATGTCCCGGCGTGAGCCCGGAAACCCCGCACCAACGCCCGCTGCGAGCGGACGCGGAACGAAACCGCCGCCTGATCATGACGACGGCCGACCGCCTGTTCGCCCGGCGGGGGGCCACGGTGCCCCTCAACGAGATCGCCCGCGAGGCCGGGATCGGCGTAGGCACGGTCTACCGCCGCTTCCCGGACCTCCAGTCCCTGGTGGACGCCCTGTTCACGGAACGCTTCACGATGTTCCTGGACCTGGCGAACAGGGCCGCGGAGCTGCCGGACCCGGCCCAGGCCCTACGGCACTACCTGCTGGCGGCGGCACAGTGGCGCTCCGAGGACCGCGCTCTGGAGGTCGTCCTGGCCAACGCCAGCCTCGACACGGGCCCCGTCGCCCGCACCCGCGACCAACTGGGCCGCCTCGTGGACGGCCTCGCCGAACGAGCGGCGACAGCGGGCGCGGTCCGCAAGGACTTCGTCAGCGCCGACGTGTACGCCTTCCTGAACATGATCGGCGCGGTCGCGGACCGCACGCACGACGTCGCGCCGGATGCCTGGCGGCGGTATGCGGAGGTGTTGATGGTGGGGTTCGGGTTGGATCCGTCGCCGGCGGAGCACACGTCGGCGCTGACGGACGACCAACTGCTGGACAGCTGGCCGAAGCCGGTGGGCGAGCAGGGCGGCCAGTAGGGGCAACCCGGGCCGAGACGCACTCGGAGCGTCGAACGAGCCTTCCGTCCACGGCCCGCTCACCGATCGGCATCCACGCACATCCCCGCCGCGAGAACGGCTGGGTGGTGCTGACCTACGGCAACAGCACCACCCGCTCCGATCCAGCACGCCGGACCGGAGCGAGTGCAAGGTTCCCCGGCCCGGTCCGTCCGGTCGGTTGGGCGGCAGGTGCCCGGCGCCGGGACCACCCGCGTCCGGGAACTGCCTGTTCGTCTAGATGTCGCCGACGTCGAGCCCGTCGATGGACGCGGTGTAGCTGGTGATGCCCCCCAGCACGCACGCTGCGCCGAGTTCGACCAGATTGCTGGTGGTGCGACCGTGGGCGCGTGCGGTGCCTCCGGCGAAGGTGCCGTCGGAGATGGAGCCGCCCTCCATGGAGAAGGACTGTGCGTCGCCGCGGAACGTCGACTGGTTGATGACCGTGCGGCTTCCGTCGTTCCAGCTGATCGTGACCTTGGCGTATCCGGGCCCGATCGGGCCCGGGCAAACGGCGGTCAGCGAGGCTTCGATCCGGACCGTACCGCCAGTGATCTTCGGGTGCGCGGCGGAGGAGCAGATGCCCAACTCACCGTTGGCGGACAGCCGCACGGTGTTCTTGGCGAACGTGATGCCGGGGTCGAACTGCACGGTGAGAGAGCCGCCGTGGCAGCTGATGTCACCGATGTCGGCCGGGTCGGCGGCCGAAGCCGGGCTGAGCGGGGACAGAGCGATCACCGCGGCGACGGCGACCGCCGCCGAAATGAGGGGACTACGCACGTGAGGGGCCTCGTTCTACTTCTGGGATGGGAGCGAACCCAAGCAGCCAACCGATCTCCGAGCACGATGGCCCGCGTCCGCGCCCGAAGCCGACTCCGCACCACCTGCATGGCGCACCCCGCAGGCCGCCGAAATCTCCACGGTCCAACCAAGCATTTGTCCCGTCTCGGATGATCTGGTCCGGGTGAGGCAGGCACGCCCAGCCCGACCGATGCTGGGTGTGCCTGCCTCCACGCAAGCCTCCCGATGCCCGTCGTCTCCGCTCACGGACCGTGCGGAACCACCGGCACAGACCCGCGGCTCGTCCGAGGACTCGCCCCCTTGGCGTACAGGTTTCTCAAGAACATCTGTCCGGTTACCGATGCATCCACGGCAAGCACACTCATGATTCCGAGGAGAGGCTGGTTGCTGTGACGTCAGCATCGGTTCCGCAGTCGCTGGACCCGCTCGCGCTCGCCGTCGACGATCTGCGGGCCGGACGGCCGGTCATCGTCGTCGACGACGCGGACCGCGAGAACGAGGGGGACCTGGTCATGGCGGCCGAGTTCGCGACCGCCGAGGCCCTGGCATTCTTCGTCCGCTGGACGAGCGGGCTGATCTGCGCGCCGATGGCCCCCGAGATCGCCGACCGGCTGGAGCTGCCGCTGATGGTCCCGCCCGCCCCCGGAACGGACACCATCGAGACCACCGCCTACACGGTCTCCGTGGACGCGGTCGGCGTCGGCTCGGGCATCTCCGCCGCGGACCGGGCCCTGACCGTGCGCACCCTGGCCGACCCCGCCACCCGGCCCGAGGAGCTGATCCGGCCCGGGCACGTGCTCCCCCTGCGGGCCCGCCCCGGCGGGATCGCCGAGCGGCGCGGACACACCGAGGCGAGCGTCGATCTGCTGCGCCTGGCCGGGCTGTCACCGGTCGCGGTGATCAGCGAGGTCTGCGAGGACGACGGCTCCACCGCCGGCTTCGACCGCCTGCGCGCCTTCGCCGACGAACACGGACTGGCACTGGTCTCCATCGAGCAGTTGTCGCAGGGGCTGCGGCTCGCGGACACGGCGACGGTGTGACCCTGGTGCTGCGGGCGACGGTCTTCGACCTGGACGACACCCTCATCGACACAGCGGACGCCTGGCCGCGGGTGTGCGCCGACTTCACCGCCCGCCACGGTCACCCCTGGCGGCCCCAGGACACCGCCGCGCTGCACGGCAACGGCAGCTGGGCCTCGTACGTCGCCGGCCTGTGCGGCGGCGCGGCCACCACCGCCGAGGTCGTCGACACCTGCACCACCGCGATGGTCGACGCCTGCGCCGCGGGAGAGATCCGGGCCCTGCCCGGCGCCATCGAGCTGGTCCTCGAAGCCGAACGCCACGGGCCCGTCGGCGTGGCCACCGCCAGCCCCCGCCGTTTCGTCCGGGCGGTCCTCGAACACCTGGGCCTGGCCAAGAGGCTGCGGGCCGTGGTGTGCGGCGAGGACGTGGCCCGCGTCAAACCCGCACCGGACCCCTACCTGCGCGCGGCGGCCGAGCTCGGCATCCCGTCGTCCTGGTGCCTGGCCGTGGAGGACTCCCCGGCCGGCATCCGCTCGGCCGTCGCCGCCGACATGCGCGTCCTCGCCATCCCCCGCGCGGCCATGACCCTGCCCGACGGCATCGCCCACCTGCCCACGGCCCAGGCCCGCACCGCGACCGAAGCACTCCCACTGCTGACCCGGCTGCTCGCCTCCCGGCCCGCATCCCTCATCCCCGAAGAAACCACCACATGAACACCGGAAACGAGCCCGCCACCGGACAGATCCGCCCTCCGACTCCGCTACGGCAGGCGGCCGGACCCAGCACGGGGCTCCCGAAGCCGTGGCGGACGTAAGCGAAGCCGGCACGGGGCGTGGCCAGCCATCTGCGCGCATGAGATACAGCGGAGGTCACGCCAGCCTGGTTCATGCCGCCTTCGGGGATGGTGATCTTCACAGAACGGAGCTGATTCGAGACGCCTCGGCGGTCCCAGATCGCGTCGCCGCAGCCAGCGCAACGGAGTGCAGCGACGACACCCTCGTCTCCGGCGACTACTGCGAGGTGGTCGTCCACAGGACCTGCACCATCCCAATCCCCGACGCAGCATCGGTCACCATCGAGACCCGGCTCTACGTTCACCCCAACCTCCGTGCTCAACGCGACCACCAGCGCGTCCGTACGGGGGCGGAGCAGCCTCCGCCTCCGCCCCTGGTCCTTGGTGGTCGTGGCTGGGCCTTGGCCCTGAGGCCGTGAAGGTGAGGGGGCCAGCCGCGACGTCGCGGAAGGGAACGGCCTCAGCGATCACACTTGACCGGCCCACGCATCAGCCCGCCCGACCAGCGGCACAGCGTGCCTGACGCCCCATCAGAACGAGCGTCGCGAGCGTCATTTCAGCGTCAAGATATCGCCCGTAACGCCCACACCGCACATAACACGCACCCACAAACCCGCAGGTCAGGACACCTTGGCCACAGGCTCAAGGATCGCCACGCACTCCACATGATGAGTCATCGGGAACAGGTCGAACGCCCGAAGCGTCCGCACCCGATACCCCCCATCCCGGAAGTACGCCAGGTCCCGAGCCAGCGCAGCCGGATCGCAAGCCACATAAGCGATCTTCCGCGCCCCGAGCGACGACAGGTGCTCCACGGTCTTCTTGCCCGCCCCCGCCCGCGGCGGATCGAGGACGATCAGGTCGACCTCGCTGATCCCCGTCCGCGGCAGCACGCTCTCGACCTTGCCCTGCTCGATCCGCACCCGCTCGAACCCGGCGAGATTGTGCCGCGCGTCCTCGACCGCGCGCTTGCCGGACTCGATGCCGAGGACCGCGCCCTTGTCGCCGAGGCGGTCGGCCAGCGCGCCGGCGAAGAGGCCGACGCCGCAGTACAGGTCGAGAGCCATGTCGCCCTTGCGCGGCAGCAGGCCCTGCATGACCGCCTTGACGAGGGTGTCCGCGGCCATCGGGTGGACCTGCCAGAAGCCGCCGCTGCCGACGCGGTACGTACGGCCGTCGGCCCGTTCGCGCACGAACGCGCGGCCGTGGACACGGTGGATGCCGCCGTCGTGCTCCTCGACGCGCATGACGGAGACGGGGCGTTCGAGCTCGACCAGGGGCAGGCGCGCGCCGGGGCGGGGCTCCAGGATGACCATGCGGTCCTGGGAACCCGTCGCCGCGATCGCCTCGACCGAGGCCATGCCGGACCAGTCGCGCTCTTCGATGCCCAGCTCGCTGACGCCCGGCGCCGCGATCATGCAGTGCTCGACCGGCTCGACCTCGTGCGAACGGTGCTTGCGCAGACCGGCGTTGCCGTCGACGTCCACCGCGTACTGCACGCGCGTGCGCCACCGCGGCACCTGGCCCGCGGGCAGCTTGTCGCCCTCGGCCGGCATCACCGTGCCGTCCCAGCCGGCCTCCTCGGGCGTGAGCCCCGCGAGCCGCTGCAGCTGCTCGGTGATGACTTCGCCCTTGAGGCGGCGCTGGGCGCCGGGCTTGGCGTGCTGCCAGTCGCAGCCGCCGCAGCGCCCGGGGCCGGCGTACGGACAGGGCGCCTCGACCCGGTCCTTGGACTCGTCCAGGATCGTCACCGCGTCGGCACGCAGGAACCGCGCGCCCTCCTCGCCGTCGGTGACCCGCGCGACGACGCGCTCACCGGGCAGCGCGTGCCGGACGAACAGCACCTGCCCCTCGGACGTACGGGCGATGCAGTGCCCGCCATGGGCGACGGGGCCCACCTCGACCTCGTACTCCTCCCCCACCAGCGATTTCTTCGGTTCTGCCTGCATGGCGGGGTGACTCCAAATGCGAAAGGGGGCGAGCGAAAGGACGTGCCAAGGGGAACGGCCGGACAACAGCCCACCAGTCTACGTGGACCCCGCCCGACCGCTCACCACAAAGCCGTCCCGGCCAGAGCCGGGCCGGAGCCCGGCTAGAGCTTGGACTTCGGAGACTCGCTGTGCCGCTCCTCCGCGGGACCCCGCCGCACCGCACCCGGCGCACTCCACTCCTGCCGCTTCCGCGCCCGGTTCTTCGCCGCCTCGGAGGACTCCAGCTGGTACGGCACCGACGTCACCATCACGCCCGGCGTGAACAGCAGCCGGCCCTTGAGCCGCAGCGCGCTCTGGTTGTGCAGCAGGTGCTCGTACCAGTGGCCGACGACGTACTCGGGGATGATCACGGACACCGCGTCGCGCGGCGACTCCTTCCGCAGCCCCTTCACGTACTCGATGATCGGCCGCGTGATCTCCCGGTACGGCGAGTCCAGCACCTTCAGCGGTACGTCGATCCCGCGCCGCTCCCACTCCTCGCGCAGCGCCTTGGTCTCCGCCGGGTCCACGTTGACGCTGAGCGCCTCCAGGGTGTCCGAGCGCATCAACTTGGCGTAGGCCAGGGCCCGTAGAGCCGGGCGGTGGATCTTGGAGATCAGCACGACCGAGTGGACACGGGACGGCCGGAGGCTGTCGTCGCTCGGGCCCTCGGGGGCCGCGATCTCCTCGGCGACCCGGTCGTAGTGCTTACGGATCGCGGTCATCGTGGCGTAGAAGATGCACATGCCGAGCAGCGCCACCCAGGCGCCGTGCGTGAACTTCGTGACCAGGACGACGACCAGCACCAGGCCGGTGAAGAACGCGCCGAAGGTGTTGATCGCGCGGGAGCGGACCATGTGGCGGCGCTTGGCCTGGTCCTTCTCGGTGGCCAGGTGGCGGTTCCAGTGCCGGACCATGCCGGTCTGGCTGAGGGTGAAGGACACGAACACGCCCACGATGTACAGCTGGATCAGCCGGGTCGAGTCGGCGCCGTAGATCGCCAGCAGCAGGGCGGCCGTCCCGGCGAGCAGCACGATGCCGTTGGAGAAGGCCAGGCGGTCGCCCCGCGTGTGCAGCTGGCGCGGGAGGTACCGGTCCTGGGCGAGGATCGAGCCGAGCAGCGGGAAGCCGTTGTACGCCGTGTTGGCGGCCAGGAACAGGACCAGCGCGGTGGCCGCGGCGAGCACGACGAACAGGAAGCTGCCCTTGCCGAACACCGCCTCGGCGACCTGCGAGATCACCGGGTTCTGGACGTAGCCGGAGCCGATCGCCACGCCGTTGTGGAGCAGGTCGGTGCCCGGGTTCTCGGCCATGCGGACCTTGGTCGTCATGGCCAGCGCGATGATCCCGCAGAACATCGTGACGGCCAGGATGCCCATCGCCGCGAGGGTGGTCGCCGCGTTCTTCGACTTGGGCTTGCGGAAGGCCGGGACGCCGTTGGAGATCGCCTCGACACCGGTGAGGGCCGCACAGCCGGAGGAGAAGGCGCGCAGGAGCAGGAAGACCAGGGCGAAGCCCGCCAGGCCCTGGTGTTCGGCCCTGATGTGGTAGGCGGCGGTCGGCGCGCGCATGGTGTCGCCGAGGACGAGTCCGCGGAAGGCGCCCCACGCGATCATGACGAAGACGCCCGCGACGAAGACGTACGTCGGGATCGCGAACAGCGAGCCGGACTCCTTCACCCCGCGCAGGTTCATCAGCGTGAGCAGCACCACGACGGCGACCGCGCAGATCACCTTGTGCTCGATCACGAACGGGATCGCGGAGCCGAGGTTCTCGATACCGGAGGCGATCGACACGGCCACGGTGAGGACGTAGTCGACGAGCAGGGCGCTGGCGACGGTGAGGCCGGCCTTGGGGCCGAGGTTGGTGGTGGCCACCTCGTAGTCGCCGCCGCCGCTGGGGTAGGCGTGCACGTTCTGCCGGTAGGAGGCGACCACGGTGAACATCAGCACCACGACCGCGACCGCGATCCAGGGGCTGAAGTGGTACGCCGACACGCCCGCGATGGAGAGGACCAGCAGCACCTCGCCGGGCGCGTACGCCACGGAGGACAGCGGGTCGGAAGCGAAGACGGGGAGTGCGATGCGCTTCGGAAGGAGCGTTTCGCCCAGCCGGTCGCTGCGCAGTGCGCGCCCGATGAGGATGCGCTTGGGCACGTCGGTCAGTTTGGACACAACAGAGGATCGTAGGCCTTCGAACAGGCGATCCTCTACTTTCCCCCGCCTTACCTCCTGTCATCTGCCTCACGAGTGAAATAAGGGACGAGTGGAGTTGCGGATTCCGTCAAGATCGCCGACTCCGTGTCTATATGACAAAACCCCGCTCCCCACCGCCTCCTGGAGGTCCTGTGCCCGCGACCGCAGAGCTGATCGGCGCCCTGGCCGCCCTCGTCGGCCTCGGAATCCTCACCCTGGCCAGCGTGCGCAGCATCGGCCGCCGCTGACGCACAGGGGTGCCCCCAAAGGACCGGACGTGTGTACTTTGGCCTCGGTCTGAGACCCTGATGGGGCTGAGCATTGATTTCAGGACACCGGAAGGACGGTCGTGCACATCGTCATCATGGGCTGCGGCAGAGTGGGTTCCGCTCTCGCCCAGACCCTGGAGCAACAGGGGCACACGGTCGCCGTGATCGACCAGGACCCCACCGCCTTCCGTCGGCTGGGCCCCGGATTCGGCGGCCGCCGGGTCACCGGGGTCGGCTTCGACCAGGACACCCTGCGCGAAGCCGGCATCGAGGAGGCGGGCGCGTTCGCGGCCGTCTCCAGCGGTGACAACTCGAACATCATCTCCGCGCGGGTCGCCCGCGAGATGTTCGGCGTGGAGAACGTCGCGGCCCGTATCTACGACCCCCGCCGCGCCGAGGTCTACCAGCGCCTGGGCATCCCCACCGTGGCCACGGTCCGCTGGACCGCCGACCAGATGCTGCGCCGGCTGCTGCCCTCGGGCGCGGAGCCGCTGTGGCGGGACCCCACCGGCGGTGTCCAGCTCGCCGAGGTGCACGCCTCGGCGGCCTGGGTCGGCCAGCGGATCAGCAAGCTGCAGGAGGAGACGGGCGTCCGCGTGGCGTTCCTCACCCGTCTCGGCGAGGCGATGCTGCCCTCTTCGCAGACCGTGTTGCAGGAGGGCGACCTCGTGCACGTGATGATGCGTACGGACGAGGTCGACAAGGTCGAGGCGGCGTTCGCCAAGGGTCCCGAAGAGGAGGGCGGTCACTGATGAGGGTCGCCATTGCCGGAGCCGGCGCGGTCGGACGTTCGATCGCCGGTGAGCTGCTGGAGAACGGTCACGAGATCCTTCTCATCGACAAGGCCCCGACCGCGATCTCGGTCGAGCGGGTCCCCCAGGCGGAGTGGCTGCTGGCCGACGCCTGCGAGATCACGTCCCTGGACGAGGCGGCGTTGCAGCGCTGCAACGTCGTGATCGCCGCGACCGGCGACGACAAGGTCAACCTCGTCGTCTCCCTCCTCGCGAAGACGGAGTACGGCGTCCCGCGCGTCGTCGCCCGCGTCAACAACCCCAAGAACGAATGGCTCTTCAACGAGTCCTGGGGCGTCGACGTGGCCGTCTCCACCCCCCGTCTGATGTCGGCCCTGGTCGAGGAGGCGGTGTCGGTCGGCGACCTCGTCCGCCTCCTCCGCTTCAGCCACGGCGACGCCAACCTCGTCGAACTCACCCTCCCCGAGGAGTCCGCGCTCGCGGGCACCCAGGTCGGCGACGTGGAATGGCCCGAGGACACGTCCCTGGTCACGATCATCCGCGGCACCCGCGTGCTGACACCGTCCAGGGAAGACTCCTTGGAGGCGGGCGACGAGCTGCTGTTCGTGGCGGCTCAGGCGCGCGAGGAGCAGCTGGAGGACTTGCTGTCGGTACGCCGGGAGGACGCGGCGAGCTGACCCCTTCGGGGATACGACGAGGAGGGGCGCCCTGAGATCTCAGGGCGCCCCTCCTCGTCGTAGCGAAAGTGGCGAAGGCGGCGGACGCGCTATGCGTCGCGACGGTGCCGTCCCGACGTGGCGTCCTGGGCCTCGCCAGAGGCCTCGGCCGCGGCCTTGCGCTCCTTCTCGGCCTGCTCCTCCGCCTCCATCTCCGCGAACACGTCGATCGGCGCGGGCGCCTTCGCGAGGAAGACCCAGGTGAGCCAGACGGCGAGGAGGAAGGGCGGGATCTTCAACGCGACCAGGACCCAGCCGAGTTGGGCCGTGTTGGCCCACCAGTAGAGCGGGAAGAGGATCGCGCACTTGGCGAGCAGGATCAGGCCCCAGGCCCAACTGGCCTTCGCGTAGGCCTTCTTGCGGCCGGGGTTGCGGGTCCGCCAGGAGAGGTTCTCCTTGAAGACCGGCCCGAGGATGAGGCCGATCAGCGGGACGCCGGCGAGGGTCGTGACAATGTACGCGAGTGCGAGCCCCAACGTGTAGAGCATGCCCGGCAGATAGAAGTTCTTGGCGTTGCCCGTCATCATCGCGAAGACGACGCCGAAGGCCACGCCGAAGACCCCGCTGAAGGCGTGCTTGACGGTGTCCCGGGTGGCCAGCCGGACCACGACCAGGGCGAGCGCCACGGCCAGCGCGGCGATCGCCGACCAGTGCAGGTTCTTGTTGACGGTGAAGATGCTGACGAAGAGCAGGCCGGGCAGGACCGTTTCGATCATGCCGCGCAGTCCGCCGAACGCCTCGAAGAGGGCCGCCTCGGTCACCGCCCGGACATCCTGCTCGCTGTCTTCGGCGTCCACGGTGTCCGCGGTCGGCTTGTCGAGCGACGTCACCGGCTACTCCCGTCCGAGGGGTCTCAGTTCGTATTTCGGGTTGAAGAGCACGCGGCGGCCTCTGCTCATCGAGATCCGGCCGGACGCGATCAGCTTGCGCCCCGGTTCTATCCCCACGATGGAGCGCCTGCCGAGCCACACCACGTCCAGGGCTGCCGAACCGTCGAACAGCTCGGCCTCCAGGGCCGGAACTCCCGCCCGGGGGCGCAGCGTGACCGTGCGCAAGGTACCAGTAACCGTCACGATCTGTCGGTCGTGGCAGTCGCCGATCCGGACACAGCCCTCGGTCTCGGCGTCCTCACGCAGCTCCTCCGACTCCAGGTCCTCCTGCGAGGTGGAGAGCCGGTCGAGCATGCGCCGGAACCGTCCGGCCGGCTTTTCGGAACGAGGGACAGCGCTCATATCTGAAGCGTACCGGGGTCCGCTGACAGCCACGTACCCACGGCCCTAGGGCCTGTGTGATGTCGTGATCAATCGTGCCGATCTGGATCCGTCTGGAACGCGGATCCGGTAGGAAGGCGTTCGTGACGCGCAGGCAACTCAGCGACGAGCAGTGGCAGTTGATCGAACCGTTCCTGCCGATAGGCGATTACGGTCCGTACCCTGAGCGGCTGCGTAAGCAGTTCGAGGGGGTGATCTGGCGGTTCCGCACCAGCAGCCAGTGGCGGGAGATGCCGGGCGAGTTCGGCCCATGGCCGACGGTCTACGGCCGCTTCCGCGTCTGGAGGGACGCCGGCGTCTTCACCGCATTACTGGAAGGCATGATCGCTGAGGCCGCCCGCCAGGAGCAGGCCGACTTGTCCCTGGTCAGCGTGGACTCCACCACCGTCCGTGCCCACCACGACGCCGCCGGGATGCGCATCGGCAAGGAAGTCATGGACGCCCTCGAGGAAGCCGCCGCCGACCAGGAACGGGCCCGGCAAAAGGGGGCGGCCCGCCGGAACAGAACGGACAGGACGGACGCGACGCCCCCGGCCGGGAAGAACTGCGGCACCTCAGGCGACGGCGCAAGCTCCGTCTGAAGGAAGCCCTGCTCGGCAGGTCCCGAGGCGGGCTGACGAGCAAGATTCATCTCGCTGCGGACCGCAAGTGCCGTCCCTTGTCGTTCGTCCTGACCGCGGGACAGGCTGCTGACAGCCCGCAATTCGCCCCCGTGCTGCAGAAGGTGCGGGTCCGTCTGCCGGTCGGCCGTCCCCGAACCCGGCCCGGGGCTGTCGCCGCGGACAGGGCCTACTCATCCCGCGCCAACCGCTCCTACCTGCGCAAACGCAGCATCAAGGCCGTCATCCCGGAGAAGAAGGACCAGGCCGCCAACCGGAAGAGGAAAGGCAGCCGGGGCGGCCGGCCCACAGGTCACGACGCCGATCTCTACAAGGAACGGAACACCGTCGAGCGCCTGATCAACAAGCTGAAGGCCTGGCGGGGCATCGCGACTCGATACGACAAGACGCCCGAGAGCTATCTCGCCGGCCTCCACCTCCGCGCCTCGATGATCTGGATCAACGACCTGCTGCAAGCAACCGCTTGATCACGACATCACACAGGCCCTAGCGCTCGAACCGGTAGCCCATACCGGGCTCCGTGATGAAGTGCTTCGGATGCGCGGGGTCCGTCTCCAGCTTGCGCCGCAGCTGTGCCATGTACACGCGCAGATAGTTCGTCTCGGTCCCGTACGACGGCCCCCACACCTCCTGGAGCAGCTGCTTCTGGCTGACCAGCCGCCCGGTGTTGCGCACCAGCACCTCCAGCAGATGCCACTCCGTGGGGGTGAGCCGTACGTCCCGCCCGTCCCGGTGGACCTTCTTGGCGGCCAGGTCGACGGTGAACTCCTCGGTCTCGACCAGGACGTCGTCCTCGCCGCCCCCGGTGGGCTCGGCCCGGCGCACGGCGGCCCGCAGCCGGGCCAGCAGCTCGTCCATGCCGAAGGGCTTGGTGACGTAGTCGTCGGCACCCGCGTCCAGCGCCTCGACCTTCTCGTCGGAGGAGTGCCGCGCGGACAGCACCAGGATCGGCACCCGGGTCCACCCCCGCAGCCCCCGGATCACCTCGACGCCGTCCATGTCGGGCAGCCCCAGGTCGAGGACGACCACGTCCGGGTGGCGGGAGGCGGCGAGATCGAGGGCGGTCTTGCCGTCGGCGGCCGCGTCGACCTCGTACTTCCGCGCCTTGAGGTTGATCACGAGGGCCCGCACGATCTGCGGCTCATCCTCGACCACGAGGACCCTGGTCATGAGGCCTGCCTTTCCGGTTGTACGTCAAACACGTCATGCGCGTCATCTACGACGCCGTCCGCCGCGCGGAGCGTGAGCACCATGGTGAGGCCGCCGCCGGGCGTGTCCTCGGCGTTCAGGGTGCCGTTCATCGCCTCGGTGAAGCCGCGCGCCACGGCGAGACCGAGTCCCACTCCGGCGCCGCGCGGGGCGTCGCCATAGCGCTGGAAGGGCTCGAAAATGCGGTCCTTGGCCGCGTCCGGGACTCCCGGGCCCCGGTCGACCACCCGCACCTCCACGCGGTCGGCGATGGCGCTGGCGGACACCAGGACGGTTTCGCCGGGCGGGCTGTACTTGACCGCGTTCTCGACCAGGTTGGCCACCGCCCGCTCCAGCAGCCCGGGGTCGACGGCCACCATGGGCAGCGTCTCCGGGATGTCGAGTTCGGCGCTGCCCTCGGGGACCCCGCCCAGCGCCATCGGCACGACCTCGTCGAGGTCTATCTCGCGGATGATCGGCGTGACCGTGCCGGTCTGCAGGCGGGACATGTCGAGCAGGTTGCCCACGAGGTGGTCGAGCCGGTCGGCGCCGTCCTCGATGCCCTCCAGCAGCTCGGCCTGGTCCTCCTCGGACCACGCCACGTCGTCGGACCGCAGACTCGACACGGCCGCCTTGATGCCGGCCAGCGGGGTCCGCAGATCGTGGCTCACGGCCGCCAGGAGGGCCGTACGGATGCGGTTGCCCTCGGCGAGCGCGCGCGCCTGGTCGGCCTCCTCCCGTAGGCGCCTGCGATCCAGGACTACGGCGGCCTGGGCGGCGAAGGCGGCGAGGACCCGGCGGTCCGAGGCCGGCAGCACCCGGCCGGTCAGCGCGAGGGCCATGTGGTCGCCGACCGGCATGTCCACATCGCCGTCCTCGGGCCGCTCCAGCGGCGCGCCCACGCCGACCCGGCCGGCGCAGGTCCAGGGGTCCACGTCGCTCTTGCGCTCCAGCAGCGCCACGGACTCCATGCCGAAGGTCTCCCGGACCCGCTCCAGGAGCGCCTCAAGGCTGGTCTCGCCGCGCAGCACGCTGCCCGCGAGGAAGGACAGGATCTCGGACTCGGCACGCAGTCTGGCGGCCTGCTGGGTGCGTCGCGCGGCGAGGTCCACCACGGAGGCCACGGACACGGCGACGCCGACGAAGATCGCGATGGCGACGATGTTCTTGGGGTCGGCGATCGTCAGCCGGTGCAGCGGGGGCGTGTAGTAGTAGTTCAGCAGGAACGAGCCGAGGGCCGCCGAGACCAGCGCCGGCAGCAGCCCGCCGAGCAGCGCCGCGGCCACCGTCAGCGACAGGAAGAGCAGCATGTCGTTGGCGAGGCCAAGATGGACGGCGTTCAGCAGCAGCGCGAGCCCCACCGGCCCGACGACCCCGACCAGCCACCCCGAGACGATCCGGGCCCGCCCGAGCCGCGCGCCCCGGGACACGGGCAGCCCGCGCCCCTTGGCGACCTCTTCGTGGGTGACGATGTGGACGTCCAGGTCGGGCCCCGACTCGCGGGCGACCGTGGCACCCACCCCCGGTCCGAAGACGTACTGCCAGGTCTTGCGCCGGGAGGAGCCGAGGACGATCTGCGTGGCGTTCACCCCGCGCGCGAAGTCGAGCAGCGCGGCCGGGATGTCGTCGCCGACGACGTGGTGGAAGGTGCCGCCGAGGTCCTCGGCGAGCGTGCGCTGGAGGGCGAGTTCCTTCGGGGAGGCCGAGGTCAGCCCGTCGCTGCGCGAGATGTAGACGGCCAGCACCTCACCGCCGGCCCCCTTCTCGGCGAGCCGCGCGGCCCGCCGTATCAGCGTCCGTCCTTCGGGGCCGCCGGTGAGTCCTACGACGATCCGCTCGCGGGAACCCCAGATCGCCGAGACCTGGTGCTCGCTGCGGTACTCCTGGAGGTACTCGTCGACCCGGTCGGCCACCCACAGGAGCGCCAACTCCCGCAGGGCGGTGAGGTTTCCGGGCCGGAAGTAGTTCGACAGGGCCGCGTCGACCTTGTCGGGCTTGTAGATGTTGCCGTGCGCCATGCGGCGGCGGAGCGCCTGGGGCGACATGTCGACGAGTTCGATCTGGTCGGCCCGGCGGACGACCTCGTCCGGGACGGTCTCCTGCTGCCGTACGCCGGTGATCGACTCGACGACATCGCCAAGGGACTCAAGGTGCTGAATGTTGACGGTGGACACCACATCGATGCCGGCCGCGAGCAGCTCCTCGATGTCCTGCCAGCGCTTGGTGTTGCGGGAGCCCGGGATGTTGGTGTGGGCGAGTTCGTCCACCAGGGCGACGGCGGGGGGCCGGCGCAGCACCGCGTCGACGTCCATCTCGGTGAAGACGGTCCCCCGGTACGCCAGCTCCACGCGCGGGACCTGCTCCAGGCCGTGGAGCATCACCTCGGTGCGGGCCCTCCCGTGGTGCTCCACGAAGGCGACCACGCAGTCGGTGCCCCGCTCCACCCTGCGGTGGGCCTCGGACAGCATGGCGTACGTCTTGCCGACGCCCGGTGCCGCACCGAGGTAGATCCGAAGCTTGCCGCGTCCCATGGCCCCATTGTCTTCCCGTCACACCCGTGTACGCAGCGTCGACTTTACGGCCAATAAGTCCGACAAATGGGGTGACCGGTGCGCTCCGGGACGTCTTTGACGCAACCCTGATGCCCGTACGGCACCGTACGGGCATCAGGGTCCGGCGCTGTTCAGGAGGTTCAGTTGGGGTTGTCGCCGTGGGTCAGGGTCTCCCAGGCCACGAAGAGGTTGTTGCTGCCGGCCGGGCGGTTGTTCAGGGTGAGTGTCTGGGTGTTGGTCATCGCGATGCCCAGGCGGTTGTGCAGGGCGTTGTAGCCGACCTCGGTGACCGGCCCGAGCCCGAGGGTCAGCGACCCGCCGCACAGCCAGCTCGGCACAGCCGTCCCCAGCTGGTACTTGGCCTGGAACCCGAGCGCCTGCCGCAGCCGCTCCCCCACGTCGGTGCCGTAGAGGTCGGTGCCCTGGATCCGGCTGGTCTCGGCGACGTGCGAGATCGACGAGAGGCCGTACCCGGTGTGCGTGAAGTCGCGGCACGTCTCCTGGGTGAGCCCGGTGACGAAGGTCGACTGGCCCTGCCAGTAACTGACGATCTTCGCCGTGGTGTTGAGGTTCTGGCTCGGCACGGTCTTCGGTACGGAACCGTCCGAGGCGAGGTAGATGTACGCGGCCGTCCGCGTCCGGAAGATCGCCATGGCCTTGTCGTACGACGTCTTGTCCTCAAGGAAGACGGAGATGCCGACGGCGGCGTCCATCATCGTCAGCTCCCAGTTCCCGTTGGAATTGGAGCCGTTGATGATCTCGGGCAGGTACACGTTGCGGAGCATGGTCGCGAAGCGGGCCGAGTTGGTCCACGTCCCGGTGTACGTGTACTTGATGATCTCGGCGGCCTTGGGCCAGGAGGAGCCTGCCCAGCCGGTCTGCAGGGGCGCGTTGCTGTTGGTGTGGCTGGTGATCGTGGCCGACCAGGCGTCCATGATCTCGATGGCCTTCTGGGCGTAGCGCGCGTCCTTGGTGATGTACCAGGCGAGCGCGTCGGTGTAGGCCGCGATCGCGTCCTCGCGCTCGTCGGTGCAGCCGTAGTTGGGGTTGGAGTACGAGCCGCACTCGACGACGGCTCTGGGCTTCGGGGTGCGGGTCAGGCTGGCGTAGGAGCTCGCCATCATCTGGTCGTAGGCGCCCTTCCAGGGCTGGGCGCCGGCGAGGACCTCGGTGCGGGCGAAGTCCAGCTGGCTCCGGGAGACGTCGACTCCGGGGTGGACGAAGGTGGCGGGGGCCGCCTGGGCGGCGGTGCCTGGCTGGGCGAAGAAGCCCAGGACCAGGGCGGTGACGACGGAGAGCAGGGCAGCGCGGCGCACGGTGACTCCGTTCTCGTATGTGAACACAGAGCACCCTCATGAACTTGGGCGTTGAGCCGAGACCATAGGTACGGACCAATAAGCCGTCAAGAGTGCGCGCACGACGAAGGGCCGCACCCCGAGGAGGGGTACGGCCCTTTCGTGTCTGTCTGTTCCGGCTAGCGGACCTCGGTGATCTCCGGTCCGCGCTGCAACTGGCCCATGCCGCCGGAGAAGCGGGAACCCGCCTCCTCCTGCTGGACGCCCTCGGGAACCATCTGGGCGTCGTTCGGCAGCTTCAGGACGATCGGGTCGCGGGGCGCCATCGGGCCCTCGCCGCGCACGACGACCGTGTCCCGGAAGATCTGCTCCAGCAGCCCGGCCGCCTGCGGCTGCACCGCGCCCTGCCCGGAGATCACCCCGCGCAGGAACCAGCGCGAACCGTCCACACCAACGAACCGCACGACCTGGAAACCGCCCGTGCCGTCCGGCAGTTGCACCGGAACCTGCGCGCGCAGCTCCCAGCCCAGCGGCCCCTCGACCTCGTCGACGATGCCGCCCTGCTGGGTGATACCGCTGGCGATCTCCTCGCGGACCTCACCCCAGATGCCCTCGCGCTTGGGAGCGGCGAAGGCCTGCAACTGGACGGCACTGTCCTTGAGGACCACGGTGGCGGCGACGATCGCGTCACCCGCGACCTCGACCCGCAGCTCCATGCCGTCGACTCCCGGCACGAACAGACCGCCCAGGTCCACCCGGCCCTCGGCGGGGTCGCCGATCTCCGAGTCGTCCCAGGGTCCGTCGGGGCGGGGCTCCGGCTCAAGCTTCACGCGCTCGGCCGATCCGTCCGCCTCAGTGTCGACATCGTCGACGACCTGCTCGGCCTCGCTCGCCGCGTCCTCGGCGGCAGTGCCCTTCTTGCGACGTCCGAACACGTCACTGTCCTTCCCGGTCGGATACGACCGAAGCGTATCGATTCCCACCCGTGGTGCCGCCCACGGCGGCGTGACCGCCGGTGGACCCGAAGCCCCCCTCGGCCCGCGCCGAATCGGGAAGCTCCGCCACCTCCTGGAAGCGGACCCTCTCGACCTGCTGGACGACCAGCTGGGCGATCCGGTCGAAGCGCTCGAACCGAACCGACTCGTACGGGTCGAGATTCACCACGATCACCTTGATCTCCCCACGGTACCCGGCATCAACCGTCCCCGGGGCATTCACCAGGGCAACACCGCAGCGGGCGGCGAGCCCCGAACGAGGGTGCACGAAGGCCGCGTACCCCTCGGGGAGAGCGATAGACACCCCCGTGGGCAGTACGGCCCGTTCACCCGGCTTCAGTTCCCGGCTCTCGGTGGTCCGCAGATCGGCTCCCGCGTCACCGGGATGCTCGTACGACGGAAGCGGTACGTCCGGGTCGACGCGGCGGATCGACACGTCCAGAGGGCTACGGCTCACGGGTTCACCTCGAAGGCACGGGTACGCCGGACCTGGTCCGGGTCGTCCATGGCGGCCCGGATCTCCTGCGGGCGGCCGTTGTCGATGAAGTGGTCGACCTTCACCTCGACGAAGAGGGCGTCGGCGCGCACGGCGACGGGCCCGTCGGGGCCGCCGATGCGTCCGGTGGCGGTCGAGTAGATCTTCCGGCCGGCCACGGCCGTCACCTCGGCCTCCAGGTACAGCACGGTGTCCACGGGCACCGGCCGGACGAAGTCGGTCTCCAGGCGGCCGGTCACCGCGATCGTCCGCAGCAGCCAGTTCAGCGAACCGAGGGTCTCGTCCAGCGCGCTGGCGAGCACCCCGCCGTGCGCGAGACCCGGGGCGCCCTGGTGGGCGGCCCGCACGGTGAACTCGGCGGTGATCGTCACGCCCTCACCGGCCCGCGCCTCCAGGTGCAGCCCGTGCGGCTGCTCGCCGCCACACCCGAAACACTGTTCGTAGTGCGCACCGAGCAGCTCGCCCGGCGCGGGCGCGTCAGGGTGCCGCACCGGTTTCACGGCGTCGGACGGGGGCTTAAGAGCTGGAGAAGTACCACTCACAGCCGCAGACCTTACCCGCGCGTCGGTGGGTTCCGGACACCGTGCCAAGCTTGGCTCCATGCAGCTTTCCGCCTCCCCCTACGACGAGCGCCTCACCGCCCCCCGTTCGTGGTGGTTCATCTCGTTCCTGGTCGGCGTCTCCTTCGCCCTGATCCTGCTGCCCTTCGGCACCCTGCCGCTGCTCGGCGGCCTGGTCGGCGGCACCGCGGCCGCATCCGTCATGGCCAGCTCCTACGGCTCGCTCCGCATCCGGATCGTGGGCGACCAGCTGATCGCCGGCGAGGCGAAGATCCCGGTGACGGCCCTGGGCGAGGCGGAGATCCTGGACCCGGAGGAGGCGCGCGCCTGGCGGACCTACAAGGCCGACACCCGCGCCTTCCTGCTGCTCCGCTCGTACATCCCGAGGGCACTGCGCGTCGAGGTCACCGACCCGGACGACCCGACGCCGTACCTGTATCTGTCGACCCGTGAGCCGGAGCGGCTGGCGGAGGCGATCAAAGCGGCACGGGCAGCCTCGGCGTAGTCCATCGCGCCCAACATCTCGCCTTGATAACGCCCCCGACGAGTTACCACGAAAATGGATCATGCCTGGCAAAGTAGTTGCCTGTCATGCGCAGTTCATTTTCGATTGAGAGGGAATCTACATGGGGCTCAAGAAACGCGTGGCATCGCTGCTCGGCGTCGGAGGGCTCCTGGGAGCGTCCTTCGTCGGCCTGAGCGCCCCGGCCGCCAGCGCGGCCAGTGTGTGCGACGTGTCGTACATCGTGAGCAACAAGGCCAGCGGGTACGGCCGCTTCGAGGGCGCCACCACTATGCGAGTCAGGCCGTACTCGGCATGTGGCTCCGTGGGCACCTTCGTCTCCGGTACGAAGTTCTACTACTGGTGCACCGTAGAGAACAGCTACGGCAACACCTGGATCTACGGGCGCATCGACGGCACCCAGACCAAGGGCTGGGTCTACAACTACGACGTCTCGTGGGACGGCGGCACGACAGCCGACTGCTGACGGTCACGCATCAGGCCCCGCGAGGATACGCGGGGCCCGATCACCGCCCGAGTTCCTTCGGGATCTCGCCCATTCTGAGCGGGTCCGGCGGGGTCTCCAGGGGTGGCAGTTCGGGCAGCGCGTCCCACGGGACCTGGGCCTTGCGCAGGTCCTTGCGGATGCGCTCGGCGAGTTTCCTGGTGTCCCGGCGGTTCATGACCGCTCCGACGGCGGCGCCGACCATGAAGGGCATCAGGTTCGGCAGGTCGCGGACCATGCGTTTCATGATCTGCTGGCGCAGCTCGCGCTTCATGTGGCCGTTCAGCGCGGCGCTCATGGTCGACGGTTTGGTCACGTCGATACCGCGCTCCCCGGACCAGGAGTTCAGATACGTGGTGCTGCGCTGCCGGAGGTCGCCGGGCGGACGGGCGCCGTAGACCTCGTAGAGCTCGGCGATCAGCTTCAGCTCGATCGCGGCGACGCCGGTGATCTCGGCGGCCAGTTCGGTGGGCATCGCGGGCGGCACCGGCAGCATCGCCGCGGCACCGATGCCCGCACCGACCGTCGATGTCGCGTTGGCGGCGCCCGCCACGAGTTTGTCGGCGAGCTGTTCGGAGCCGAGGCCCGGAAACTGTCGCCGAAGCGCCTGAAGGTCCCGTACGGGGATCCGCGGGGCTATGTCGATGATCCGGTCGGCGAGGTACGCCAGACCGGCCCTGGCCCGGCTGCCGCCCTTACGGACGCCTTCCCTGGCCTTGTCCCGGATCACCGCCGCCCGTCGTTTGGCGACGGGGGCGGCTGCGGGAACGTCCGCCGACACCGGGAGGTCAGCCCGGTCGGCCGCCGGTTCGAGCGAGGCTGATCCAGGTTCGGATGAGCCCCGCTCGTCGTCACGCGCGCCATGAGGACCGTCTGTCGGCCCTTCGTCCGCTCCTGGCCTACGGGAGCGGCGCTTCCAGGGTGGGGTCGAGCCAGTCACGGCCGACCCCGCCTCAGTCGCAGTCGCGGCAGATCGGCTGGCCGTTCTTCTCGCGGGCCAGCTGGCTGCGGTGGTGCACCAGGAAGCAGCTCATGCAAGTGAACTCGTCCTGCTGCTTGGGCAGCACCCGGACGGCCAGCTCTTCGTTCGAGAGGTCCGCTCCGGGCAGCTCAAGGCCCTCGGCGGCCTCGAATTCGTCGACGTCCACTGCGGAAGTCGACTTGTCGTTCCTACGCGCCTTGAGTTCTTCAAGGCTGTCCGAGTCGACGTCGTCGTCGGTCTTGCGTGGGGTGTCGTAATCCGTTGCCATGTCGCGCTCTCCCCCTCTGGGTGTCTGCGGTGTCTCCAGCGCACGTAACGCGTGAGAGGCCGGACTTGTGCCCGACCTGAGGCGGAGATTTTGCCTCACATCAAGGTCTGTTACTCAATCGACACCCAACCGGACCCCTCAAGAGTGATCGGCTTGGATGGCGAAGGGGACCGTACACGGTCCTCGTGCCGCTCTTCAAAGGCACCTCATCGTGTACTTCCCGTGATCAAGACCCTCGAAAACCCGGATTTTCCCGGCTTTCCGACAGGGTGCATGATCACGGAGAGTAGATGGCCTGAAAATCGCGCTTGTGATCGATCACACACGGGGTTGCCGGAGAAGCGGCCAGAAAATTCCGCGCAAAGCGAACATCCTCGTGTGTCGGCGACATGATCTCAGATGGGCAGGGTGACTCGCATCACGAGTCCACCCCCCTCACGCGGCTGGGCCGAGATATGGCCGCCGTGTGCGCGCGCCACGGACCGCGCGATCGACAGCCCGAGGCCCACACCCTTGTCGCTGCCCGTCCGCTCCGTACGCAGCCGTCTGAAGGGCTCGAAGAGGTTGTCGATCTCGTACGCCGGGACCACCGGACCCGTGTTCGAGACTATGAGCACCGCATGGCCGTGCTGGACCTCGGTGGTGACCTCGACCCAGCCGTCCTCCGGCACGTTGTACCGCACCGCGTTCTGCACCAGGTTCAGGGCGATCCGCTCCAGCAGGACGCCGTTGCCCTGGACGACCGCGGGTTTCTGCTCGCCACGGATCACCACGCCCTTGGCGGCGGCCTCGCCGTGCACCTGGTCGACAGCCTGCTCGGCGACCTCGGCGAGGTCCACGGGCTTGCGCTCCACGATCTGGTTGTCGCTGCGGGCGAGCAGCAGCAGACCCTCGACGAGCTGCTCGCTGCGCTCGTTGGTGGCGAGCAGCGTCTTGCCGAGCTGTTGCAGCTCCATGGGGGCGCCTGGATCGGACAGATGCACTTCCAGGAGCGTGCGGTTGATCGCCAAGGGGGTGCGCAGCTCGTGCGACGCGTTCCCCACGAAGCGCTGCTGGGCGGTGAAGGCCCGCTGCAGCCGCTCCAGCATCTCGTCGAAGGTGTCCGCGAGCTCCTTCAACTCGTCGTCCGGGCCGTCCAGTTCGATCCGCCGGGACAGGTCCGAGCCCGCCACCGCGCGGGCGGTGCGGGTGATCCGGCCGAGCGGGGACAGCACCCGGCCCGCCATCGCGTAGCCGAACGCGAAGGCGATGATCGCGAGGCCGAGCAGGGCCAGCAGGGAACGGCTGAGGAGGTTGTCCAGGGCGACTTGGCGCTGGTGGTCGATGCACTCGCTGATCGCGGCGTTGAACTGGCCCAGCGGGATGTTGCTCGCGTTGTTCACCGCGGTGCAGCTGTCGCTGGTGACCTTGATCGAATCGCCGTCGACGATCTTGAACAGTGGTTCGTTGCCCGTGTTCAGCGCCTGGGCGGCGAGCAGGTAGATGATCGACAGCAGCAGGATGCCGGCGATCAGGAACATGCCGCCGTACAGCAGCGTGAGCCTTATGCGGATGGTGGGACGCAGCCAGGGGAACGGCGGTTCGGGCCTTCTGGGATCCCATGTGGGCTTCGGGGGCGCCTGGGGAGGCGCGGGGGTCGTGGCCACGGTGGATCAGATCCGGTAGCCGGAGCCGGGGACGGTGACGATGACCGGGGGCTCGCCGAGCTTGCGGCGCAGGGTCATCACGGTGACACGCACGACGTTGGTGAACGGGTCCGTGTTCTCGTCCCAGGCCTTCTCCAGGAGCTGCTCCGCGGAGACGACGGCACCCTCGCTGCGCAGCAGCACCTCCAGGACGGCGAACTCCTTGGGCGCGAGCTGGACTTCCTTGCCGTCGCGGAACACCTCGCGGCGGTTCGGGTCGAGCTTGATGCCGGCCCGCTCCAGGACGGGCGGCAGCGGCACGCTGGTGCGCCGGCCGAGGGCACGCACGCGTGCCGTCAGCTCGCTGAACGCGAAGGGCTTGGGCAGATAGTCGTCGGCGCCGATCTCCAGGCCCTCGACACGGTCGCTGACGTCGCCGGACGCGGTGAGCATCAGCACACGGGTGGGCATGCCGAGCTCGACGATCTTGCGGCAGACGTCGTCGCCGTGCACGAGCGGGAGGTCACGGTCGAGGACGACCACGTCGTAGTCGTTGACGCCGATGCGCTCCAGGGCGGCCGCCCCGTCGTACACGACGTCGACGGCCATGGCCTCCCGGCGCAGTCCGGTGGCCACCGCATCGGCGAGCAGCTGCTCGTCCTCGACGACGAGTACGCGCACGTCGCTTGTCCTTCCTCTGTCCACCCGCGTAGCGCGCCTCGGCGCACGCGGGCAGGGTCTTCGTGGCTGTGTGACCTCCATCCTGCCCTTTTCGGCCATAAGTCGGCTGTAAGGCGGCCGGGCGCGAGATGAAGGTCGGGTGTGAGGCCCGGGAATGCGGGATTTTCTCGGTGGGTTGAGGTTTCCACGGAAGGGAGCGGGGGGAGGACGGATTTACACCCCGCGATCACGCTCTGCACGTGGCAAGCCACCTTGTGGTACGTCCAACCGCTTCCGCAGAGCGGGCGTGGGTGTCCGGCACCGTCGCCGCCCAGCCAGGGCAGCGCTGGGCACCCCATACCGCAGACGTGATCGCCCCTTCCGGACGGCACACCCCCGTGCCAAACGACCCACGACCCAGGACGAGGGGGCGCAGCATGGACGCATTCACCGCAGGACTTCTGCAGCGCATAAGGGCGACCGAGACCGACCTGACGCGGGCTCGTGACGAGGGCGACGACTTCCTCGTCGAGGTGGAACAGGCCGAGCTCGACGACCTGCGCCGCCTCGCCGCCGACCACGGTGTGGAGGTCGGCGCGACGAGCGTCTGATCAGCGCAAACAGCAGAAAAGCAGGCCCCTGGCGAATCCAGCGCCGGGGGCCCGCCGCTTTCCACCGTCGGCCACCCAGCGCGCGGAGGCCCGAAGGGTCGAGCACGGTGGGACTCTCGACACCGGCTCCCAGCGCCCCGAAGGCGACCGAACCAAAAGAGGTGCGCGCACGGTGCCTACTCAACACGGGCCCACCCGCGCGGCACCTTCCCAACACCGGCCCAGGCGCTCACCTTTCCCCCACCGCCCCAGACCCCCCGACCACCCAAGTCAGTCGTGCCAGGCCCCGAAGTCCTCCAACAGCCGCTGGAGGGGCTCGAAGACGCCCGGGGTGCCCGCGATCGCCAGATCGCGTGCGGGGCGTTCTCCGGGGCGTCCACCGGTCAGGGCGCCCGCCTCACGGGCGATCAGGTCCCCCGCGGCGAGGTCCCACGGGTTCAGCCCCCGCTCGTAGTATCCGTCCAGGCGCCCCGCGGCCACGTCGCACAGATCGACCGCCGCCGAACCGCCCCGCCGGATGTCACGCAGCAACGGGATCAACTTCTGCGCCACATCGGCCTGGTGGGTGCGGACCTCGGTGACGTAGTTGAAGCCGGTTGAGACCAACGCCTGCTCCAGGGGTGCCACGGGGCGGCAGGCGAGCCTGCGTTCGCCCTCCCACGCGCCCGTGGCCCACGCCCCGCCGCCGAGCACCGCGTGGAACGTCTCGCCGCGCATCGGGACCGCGACGACCCCGGCGACGGTCTCGCCGCCCAGCTCGGCGGCGATGGAGACGGACCAAGTGGGCAGTCCGTACAGGTAGTTGACCGTGCCGTCGAGCGGGTCGATGATCCAGCGGACGCCGCTGGTACCTGTGACGGAGGCTCCCTCCTCGCCCAGGAAGCCGTCGTCGGGGCGCTGTTCGGAGATCAGGTCGGTGATCAGCTTCTCGGCCGCGATGTCCATCTCGGTGACGACGTCGATCGGGCTGGACTTCGTGGCGGCGACCGCGAGGTCGGCCGGGCGGCCGTCCCGCAGCAGGGCGCCGGCCTTGTGGGCGGCTTCCTGGGCGAGTGCGAGCAGTTCCTGGTGCAGGGGGTCGGTCACGGCACTCCTCAGGCGTAGGGGCTGTCGGCGCCCGCGGCGGCGGGGCGGGGGGCGCGGGCCGGGCAGCAGCCCACCGGGCAGAGGTTGTGGCCGGCGCCGAGCGCGCCCAGGGCGCAGGGCGTGACCTGGCGCCTGCTCTCGACGGCGGCGCGCTCCAGGACCAGCTCGCGGATCGCGGCGGCGAAGCGCGGGTCGGCGCCCACGGTGGCCGACCGGCGTACGGGCAGGCTCAGTTCGGCGGCCTTGGCAGTGGCCTCCGTGTCGAGGTCGTAGAGGACCTCCATGTGGTCGGAGACGAAGCCGATGGGTGCCATGACGACCGCGGGGACGCCGGCCGCGTGGCGCTCCTCCAGGTGGTCGCAGATGTCGGGCTCCAGCCACGGGATCTGCGGGGCGCCGGAGCGCGACTGGTAGACGAGCTGCCAGGGGTGGTCGACGCCGGTGCGCTCACGGACGGCGTCGGCGATCAGCCGGGCCACGTCCAGGTGCTCCTCGACGTACGCCCCGCCGTCTCCGTGGTCCTCGACCGGGCCGGAGCCGTCGGCCGCGGCGGTCGGGATGGAGTGGGTCGAGAAGGCGAGGTGCGCGCCGTCCCGGACGTCCTCGGGGAGGTCCGCGAGGGACTCGATGACGCCGTCGATCATCGGCTCCAGGAAGCCGGGGTGGTTGAAGTAGTGGCGCAGCTTGTCGACCTTCGGGAGGTCGAGGCCCTCGGCCTCAAGGGCGGCCAGGGAGTCCGCGAGGTTCTCCCGGTACTGGCGGCAGCCCGAGTACGAGGCGTAGGCGCTGGTGGCGAGGACCAGGATGCGGCGGCGGCCGTCGTCGACCATCTCACGCAGGGTGTCCGTGAGGTACGGGGCCCAGTTGCGGTTGCCCCAGTAGACCGGCAGGTCCAGGCCGTGGTCCGCGAAGTCCTTGCGGAGGGCGTCCAGGAGGGCGCGGTTCTGGTCGTTGATCGGGCTGACCCCGCCGAACAGGAAGTAGTGCTGGCCCACTTCCTTGAGGCGTTCCTTGGGGATGCCGCGCCCACGCGTCACGTTCTCCAGGAACGGAACCACGTCGTCCGGGCCTTCGGGGCCGCCGAACGAGAGCAGGAGGAGGGCGTCGTAGGGGGTGGCATCGAGCACGTCTGGCATGCCTCCGATCCTGCCACCCGCCACTGACAGCCGGGAAACGGCGGGGTGCCGGACGGGGGTCGGGACGGAGATCCGCTTGGGGATCGGGGCGGAGATCCAGGCGCACCACGGGCGGGTGCATCGGGGCCGACCTGCTCGTAAGCTGTATCAGCCGCATTCGCACCTTACCGAGCCGTCACTGCCCCTCACCGAGCCGTGACTGCTCCCCCCGAGCCGCCCCCGCTCCTTCCCGACCGGAGACCCCCGTGCCCAGCCCCTATCGCGCCCTGTTCGCCGCACCCGGCTCCAAGGGCTTCTCCGCCGCGGGGTTCCTCGGCCGTATGCCCCTGTCGATGATGGGCATCGGCGTGGTCACGATGATCTCCCAGATCAACGGGCGCTACGGGCTCGCGGGCGCCCTGTCGGCCACCATCGCGCTGGCCGCCGCCGCGATCGGGCCGCGGATCTCGCGCTGGGTCGACCAGTACGGGCAGCGGCGGGTGCTGCGTCCGGCGACGCTCGTCGCGCTGACCGCGGCGACCGTGTTGCTGATGGCCGCCCGCTTCGAGTGGCCGGACTGGGTGCTGTTCGTGTCCGCCGCCGGGATCGGATCGGTGCCGAGCCTGGGGGCGATGGTCCGCGCGCGCTGGGCGGCCGTCTACCGGGGCACCCCACAACTGCACACCGCGTACTCCTTGGAGTCCGTGGTCGACGAGGTGTGCTTCATCTTCGGACCGATCATCTCGATCGGACTGTCCACGGCGTGGTTCCCGGAGGCCGGTCCGCTGCTCGCCGCCTGCTTCCTGGCGGTCGGTGTCTTCTGGCTGACCGCCCAGCGCGCCACCGAGCCCGCGCCGCACCCACGCGCGCGTGGGGACAAGGGCGGTGGCTCGGCGCTGCGGACCGCCGGTCTCCAGGTGCTGGTGGCCACCTTCGTGGCGACGGGGGCGATCTTCGGGGCGGTCGACGTGGTCACCGTCGCGTTCGCCGACGAGCGGGGTCACAAGGGCGGCGCCAGCGTGGTGCTCGCCCTGTACGCGGCGGGCTCCTGCGCGGCGGGTGTCGTGTTCGGGCTGATGCGCTTCCGGGGAGCCCCCGAACGTCGGTGGCTGCTGGGCATATGCGCGATGGCCGTGAGTATGATCCCCCTCCTACTGGTCGGAAACTTGCCGCTTCTGGCCGTGGCGCTGTTCCTTGCGGGCCTGTCCATCGCACCCACGATGATCACGACGATGTCCCTCATAGAAGAGCACGTACCTCGCGCGAAGCTCACCGAGGGCATGACCTGGGTGAGCACCGGCCTGGCGGTCGGGGTCGCGCTCGGCTCCTCCGTCGCCGGCTGGGTGATCGACGCAGCCGGCGCGCGTGCGGGGTACGGGGTTCCGGTCGTCGCCGGTGCCGTCGCGGTCGCGGTGGGTTTCCTCGGGTACCGCCGGCTCAGCAGACCGGCGCCGGGTCGGGGAGGCACCGTTGAGCACCACAGCGAGCGCGAAGAACGGCACGTGGCGTAACTGGGGCGGTACGGTCGCGTCGCGGCCCGCGCGGGAGGTCACGCCCGCCTCCGTGGAGGAACTGGCCGCGGCCGTACGGCGGGCCGGTGAGGACGGTCTGACGGTGAAGGCCGTGGGCAGCGGGCACTCCTTCACGTCGATCGCCGCCACGGACGGTGTGTTGATCCGCCCTCAACTGTTGACCGGCATCCGCAATATTGATCGCGATGCCTTGACGGTCACGGTCGAGGCGGGCACCCCGCTCAAGAGACTCAACATGGCCCTCGCGCGCGAGGGTCTGTCGCTCACGAACATGGGCGACATCATGGAGCAGACGGTGTCGGGCGCGACCAGCACCGGCACGCACGGCACCGGCCGCGAGTCGGCCTCGATAGCCGCCCAGATCAAGGGACTTGAGCTGGTCACGGCGGACGGCTCGGTACTGGCCTGCTCCGAGAAGGAGAACCCGGAGGTCTTCGCGGCCGCCCGCATAGGCCTCGGCGCCCTGGGCGTCGTCACCGCGATCACCTTCGCCGTGGAGCCCGTCTTCCTGCTCACGGCCCGCGAGGAGCCGATGACCTTCGACGAGGTCACCGGACGCTTCGACGAACTCTGGGCCGAGAACGAGCACTTCGAGTTCTACTGGTTCCCGCACACCGCCAGCACCAACACCAAGCGCAACAACCGCAGCGCGGGCCCGGAGCAGCCGGTGGGCAAGGTGGCCGGCTGGTTCGAGGACGAGTTCGTCTCCAACGGCCTCTGGCAGGTGGCCAACATGGTCGGCCGCGCGGCGCCCGCGACCATCCCGACCATCGCCCAGATCTCCACCCGGGCCTGGTCCACGCGGACCTACACGGACATCCCTTACAAGGTCTACACATCGCCCCGTCGGGTGCGGTTCGTGGAGATGGAGTACGCCGTCCCGCGAGCGGCCCTGGTGGACACGCTGCGGGAACTCAAGGCGATGGTCGACCGTTCGGACTTCAGGATCAGCTATCCGGTGGAGGTCCGCACCGCCCCGGCGGACGACATCGCCCTGTCCACCGCCTCCGGCCGGGACAGTGCCTACATCGCCGTGCACATGTTCAAGGGCACGCCCTACCAGGCGTACTTCACCGCCGCCGAGCGCATCCTCACCGCGCACGAGGGCCGGCCGCACTGGGGCAAGGTGCACACCCGGGACGCGGAGTACTTCGCCGGGGTCTACCCGCGCTTCGGCGAGTTCACGGCGTTGCGGGATCGGCTGGATCCTGACCGTCGGTTCCAGAACGACTACTTGCGGAGGGTGCTGGGTCAGTAGCCGACGCGCTCGGCGTGGGGGTCGGCGTACTGCCGCCGTCCGAAGCGCTGGGCGTCGGCGTCGGACTCGACGTCGTACCGCCGCTGTTGGACGGTGCACCGCCGTCGGTCGAGCCGGATGACGTCCCCGGGTCGGCCGACGAACCGTTCGGGGAGCCGGACGGGGAATCGGCCGGACTCGGTTCGTCGTCACCGGACTTCGGGGACGACGACGTGTCGTGACCGGTGACGGCGGCGCTGACCGTGGTCCCCTTGCCGCCGCTGAAGCTGTCGCCGGACACCAGCTCGTAGACGGTGATCCCGGTCATGGTGACCCCGAAGACGAGGGCCGCGGCGAGCAGCGGGCGCTTCCAACTGCCCACCCGCGCGTGGTAGACGGTGCCCTCCGTGAACTCCCCTGGGCGCGCGGGGGTTTGTTCCGCCTCCTTGGAGGTGACGGTGGCCTCCCGGAGCTGTGCGCCGGTCCGGCTGAAGAAGTGCTGGAAGACGGAGCCTCCGGAGGTGGCTATCGCGCTCACGACGCCGGCGCCGAGGATCGTGCCGTAGACCCCGAAGTAGGAGGCGAGTTTGGCGGCCACCACCGCCGCCACCGCGCTGCCCGCGACTTGAGGGACGCTCAGATCGATCCGTTTCTTGCTGACATCGAGCCTTGCACGCATTCCGGGACCTTGCCTCGCTTTCTCGCACTTTCTCGTACCTGATCAACTATCTGTACGACAAACGGACGTACGGCCGAAACCAATAGTTCCGTTTCGGGCTATTGCGTGAAGTACGCCACTTTCAAGATCGCCGGAACCCTGCTCCAGGCCGCCAAGTCCCGCCCCCCACAAGAAGTTGGGCGGCGTGCCAATCCACGCACGTGGTCCAAATGGAGTACTGTTGCGAGCCCTGGGTGCGGTCTCCTGCCAGGGCGTCCGCGGCCTCAATGGACCGCCCAGAGGGGGCCAGTTGCACAGGGTGATGTAGTTGGTCACTTAGCGTTGCGAATAGGTAACCGTGCCATAACGGCGAGTCAGGGCCCGTGCCCGACACGCCGGGCAACTCGGCAAGGTTGTGGCAGGCTGCACCCGGGCAGGCCACACTCGACTAGCGGAAGCAGCGACGCACGTGACGTCGGCAGGCACCACCCGGGAGGTCCCCATGCCCGAACTGCGTGTCGTGGCCGTCTCTAACGACGGCACACGGCTGGTGCTGAAGGCTGCGGACAGCACGGAGTACACGCTTCCGATTGACGAGCGTCTGCGCGCCGCTGTACGCGGCGACCGTCCCCGCCTCGGCCAGATCGAGATCGAGGTGGAGAGCCATCTCCGCCCCCGAGACATCCAGGCACGTATACGTGCCGGCGCCTCCGCGGAGGAAGTCGCCCAACTAGCCGGTATCCCCGTCGACCGGGTGCGCCGCTTCGAGGGCCCCGTCCTCGCAGAGCGCGCCTTCATGGCCGAGCGGGCCCGGAAGACTCCGGTCCGCCGCCCCGGTGAGAACGCCGGACCCCAGCTCGGCGAGGCCGTCCAGGAACGTCTGACGCTGCGCGGCGCCGACAAGGAGACCGTCCAGTGGGACTCCTGGCGCCGCGACGACGGCACCTGGGAGGTCCTGCTGGTCTACCGGGTCGCGGGCGAACCGCACTCGGCGAGCTGGACGTACGACCCGCCCCGGCGGCTCGTCCAGGCCGTCGACGACGAGGCGCGCTCACTGATCGGCGAGTCCGACGACCTCTCCATCACACCCGAGCCCAGCTTCCCGTTCGTGCCGCGAATCGCCCGGCTGCCCCGCGACCGGCCGCTGGACCGTGCCCTGGAGCGCCCGGAGCGTCCCGCGCTGCCGTCGCCCGAGCCGGTCGAGGAGAGCGAGCGCGACTCGCTGACCAGCCTCCTGGAGGCGGTACCGAGCTTCCGCGGCGACATGGTGGTCCCCGAGCGCCCCTCGGATCCCCCGGAGGAGCCCGCGGTAGAACCGGAAGAGGAGGAGCCCCCGGCTCCTGCGGCCTCGGCCGGTTCGGCGTACGCAGATGTCCTGATGCCCCGCTCCGTAGGGGCCCATCGCGACCGGCTCATCGGCTCCACCGACCGCCAGGCCGAGGCGGACGGCGTCCGTCCGGGCCGTAGAGCGGCCGTTCCGAGCTGGGACGAGATCGTCTTCGGGACGCGAAGGAAGAAGCAGGAGTAGCAGGAAGCAGCAGGCGTGGTACGGCAGTTGCCCGTACGACGATGGGGGCCCGCGCCGGTTCGGCGCGGGCCCCCATCGTCGTACGGGGATACGGCCACTACGGGTGTACGGGTACTACTGGGGGTCCGGGCCCACGGCGACCGGGCGCTCCGGGTCCGCGGACCACTCCGACCAGGAGCCTACGTAGAGCGCGGCCGGGATCCCGGCGACCGCCAGGGCCAGTACCTCGTGGGCGCCCGAGACGCCGGAGCCGCAGTACACGCCGACGCCCGAACCCTCCGTAGCGCCAAGGGACTTGAAGCGGGCGGCCAGTTGCTCCGCCGGGAGGAAGCGGCCGTCCGCGCCCACGTTCTCGTTGGTCGGCGCGGACAAAGCGCCCGGGATGTGGCCGCCCACGCGATCGATGGGCTCCACCTCGCCCCGGTAACGCTCCCCCGCGCGGGCATCGAACAGGACGCCGGTGCGGGCGAGTGCGGCGGCTCCGTCCGCGTCCAGGAGTTCCACGGCGCCCGGTTCCGGGGTGAAGTCGCCCTCGGCCGGTGTCGGGGCGGCCGCCTCCAGAGACCCCTCCCAGGAGGGAAGCCCGCCGTCGAGGACCCGCACGTCCGGGTGACCCGTCCAACGCAACAGCCACCACGCGCGTGCCGCCGCCCAGCCCTGGCCGCCGTCGTACACAACGACCGGCCGGCCGGCCGACACGCCCGCGTGGCGCATCGCGGTGCCGAAGCGCGCGGTGTCGGGCAGGGGGTGGCGGCCATGGGCGCCGGGGGCCGAGGCGAGTTCCTGATCGAGGTCTACGTAGACGGCGCTCGGGATGTGCGCGGCCGCGTACTCGGCGCGGCCGTCGAAGGGCGGCTCACCTGCGGCCTTCGCGACACTGAGCTGCCAGCGGACGTCGAGCAGGACCGGCGGGTTCGCCCCGACGAGATCGCTCGCCAGTTCGGATGCGGAGATGATGGCGTTCATGGCCACCATCCTCGCGCAAGGGGTGGCCGACGCGTCCAGGTCCGACTACTCTGCTCGGCCGGACAGCCTCGATCACGAGGCGTACGTGAACGAGCACATGCTGTACAACCGATGGACACCCCACGGCAATCGCCTGGAAACGGACGAGTGACCGCAGACCGGTCATCCTCCCCAGGTGAGCCGCCCGCCGACGGCGCGGCCGGGGCGCGGTGCGCCACGGGGGGTGCGAGCATCGGCACGGGGCGTGCACGCGGCTGCCGCGGCACGCGGATCCGCACTGCGGAAGCGATACGGCCACCGCGAGGGGCCTAGGAGAAGGTGACGATGACCGAGGCACGGGGGTCGGCCGACCTGAACGGCGACACGCACACTCGGCGTACGCAGGGCTCGCCCTGCTGGGTGAGTCTGATGGTGCACGGGATGGCCGCGACTCAGGAGTTCTACGGAGAGCTGTTCGGTTGGGAATTCCAACCCGGTCCCCAGCAGCTCGGCCCCTACGCGCGGGCCCTGCTCGACGGGCAGGAGGTGGCCGGCATCGGCCAGCTGCCGCCGGACCGGCATCTGCCCATCGCGTGGACGCCGTACCTCGCCTCGGACGACGTCGACCAGACGGCCGAGACGGTACGGATGTGCGGCGGCACGGTCGGGGTGGGCCCCCTGGACGCGGCCGAGGCCGGCCGGCTGGCGATCGGCTCCGACCCGTCGGGGGCGGTCTTCGGCATCTGGCAGGCCTCCGACCACCTCGGCACGATCCTCACCGGCGTCCCCGGCACACCCGCCTGGAACGAACTGCTGACCTCCGAGACCGCGAGCGTCGCCAAGTTCTACGAGGCGGTGTTCGGCTACGAGGAAGTCCCGGTGATCTCCGCCGACTTCGACTACGTCACCCTCCACCTGGACGGCCACCCGGTCGCCGGCATCCACGGCGTCGGCACGGCCCTGCCCCGCGACCGGGGCCCGCACTGGATGACGTACTTCGAGGTGGCCGACACGGACGAGGCCCTACGCCACGTCACGGACCTCGGCGGCCACATCCTCAAACCACCCCACGACAGCCCCCACGGCCGCGTGGCGACGGTCGCGGACCCCGAGGGCGCGATGTTCTCGGTGATCGAGGGGCCTCGCTAGGCCGACGTCATCGGCAGCACATCCGGGGACAGCGCCGCCGCCCGGGCCGTAGCCGCTGTCATGCGGCGGCGGTGGTGGCGGCGGCACAGGACCTCGTAGCCGACCGCTTCCGCCTGGTTGACGTCGCCCACGACGACCTGGGCGCCCTCGACGACCATCTCGCCGCCTATCGTGCGGGCGTTGTGGGTGGCGCGGGCGCCGCACCAGCAGAGGGCCTCGACCTGGAGTACCTCGACGCGGTCGGCGAGTTCGACCAGGCGTTGGGAGCCGGGGAAGAGCTTGGAGCGGAAGTCGGTCGTGATGCCGAAGGCGTAGACGTCGAGGCTCAGGTCGTCGACCACGCGCGCGAGTTGGTCGATCTGCACCGGTGCCAGGAACTGTGCCTCGTCGGCGATGACGTAGTCCGCGCGGCCACCCTGGGAGAGGTGGTCGACGACGTACGCGTACAGGTCCTGCTCGTCCTCGACCTCCACCGCGTCGGTGACGAGGCCGAGGCGGGAAGAAAGCTTTCCCTCGCCCGCGCGGTCGTCCCGGGTGAAGATCATCCCCGCCAGGCCGCGTGCCGAGCGGTTGTGCTCGATCTGGAGCGCCAGGGTCGACTTCCCGCAGTCCATCGTTCCGGAGAAGAACACCAGCTCGGGCATGGGGAGTTGAGCACCTTTCGGCGGAGAGGGGGAGCGGGAGGAAGGTGAGGAGGACGGAGGGACCTCAGGAGCGTACTTCGAGCAAGGGGACCAACTGCTCGGCAGGGGTCATCGAACCGTGGTTGCCGACCATCGCCGACTCCTTCGGCTCGCGCTCGGACGCGATGATCAGGACGTCGTCCCGGGCCGCCGCGATGACGTCGCCGAGGCGGTCGTAGACGCGCTCGTCGATGTGCGGGCCGAACCAGCCCGCCGCGATCGCCTCGTCCCGCGAGGCCACCCAGAACTGCTCGCCGAGGACCTCGCGCCAGCAGGTCAGTACGTCGTTCTCGGCGCCCCGCACCGCGTAGACGTGACGGGCGCGGCCCTCGCCGCCGAGGAGGGCGACGCCGGCGCGCAGCTCCCAGTCCGCGTCGAAGTCGATGCGGTGCTCCTCGTCGAAGGGCACGTCGATCATGCCGTGGTCGGCGGTGACGTACAGCGCGCTGCGCGGCGGCAGTTGCCCGGCGAGGCGCTGGACGAGCCGGTCGACGTACATGAGTTGACCGCGCCAGGTGTCGGAGGCGACGCCGTGGCGGTGGCCGGCGCCGTCGAGTTCGGCGTAGTACGTGTACACCAAGGAGCGGTCTCCGGCGGCCAGTTGCTCGGCCGCGAGGTCCATGCGCTCCTCGCCGGTCAGCCGCCCGTGGAACGTGCCGCCGCTGAGCGCGACCTTCGTCAGCGGGGTGTTCTGGAAGGTGGGCGAGGAGACCTGCGCGGCGTGCACGCCCGCGTCGTGGGCCAGCTGGAAGATCGTGGGGTACGGCTGCCAGGGCCCCGGCTTGGTCCACGGCTGCCAGCGCAGCTGGTTCATCAGCTCGCCGGTGGCCGGGTTGCGCACGGTGTAGCCGGGCAGGCCGTGGGCGCCCGGCGGCAGGCCGGTGCCGACGGAGGCCAGGGAGGTCGCGGTGGTCGCCGGGTAGCCGGCGGTGAGCGGACGTCCGGTGCCGCCGCGCGAGCTGCCGAGGAGCGCGTGGAGGTAGGGCGCCTCGTCGGCGTGGTCCTTGATCTGCTCCCAGCCGAGGCCGTCGATCAGGAAGACGCAGTTCCGGTCGGCCGGGGTCAGCTCCGGGATCGCCGCGGTCGTACCGGGTACGCCCATGCCCGCGGCCAGCGTGGGCAGCAGGTCGGCGAGGGAGCCGGAACCGTACTCGGGAACGGGCGCGGACTCGACGGCCAGGGGCTCGGGGTGGTCCCAGGTGGCGGAATCAGGAGGGGTGGGCGCGGAGCGCCCTCGATCATGGGCGGCGGGGGGAGACGGGTGGGACATCAGCGGGGAACGTCCGCGGTCGCCTCGGAGAGGGACTGCGCGAAGGCGAGGGTCTGCTGCACCGTCTCCGGGCCGTCCCCGGCCTCGCTGACGCGCAGGCTCAGGTCGTCCGCCGTCGAGTTGCCCGTATAGCCGTGGTCCGCCTCGCAGTTGGGGTCACCGCAGGCGGCCGGTTCCAGGTCGATCCGGGCGACGGCGCCCCACCCGATGGTCAGCACGACCTCGCGCGGGAGCGTGCCCGGCGTGTACGACTCCGGGTTGGCGACCACGCGGCTGAGCACCACGGACGAGATCCGGCCGAGCTTCACGGACTCCGTGGACGTCGTGGCGTACGGCGTCGGGGAGGTGCTGTCGGCGGCCTGCTCGTCGGTGTGGCTGACGATGAAGCGGTTGCCGGTGAGGACGAGCACGGTCACGTGCCGGCGCACCTCGTTCTGGTCGAACGTGGTCTCCTGGTGGACCAGGAACGACCGGATCGGCTCGCCGCCCACGGCGGCCTCCACCGCCTCGGCCACGAGGGCCGGGTAGTAGCCGCTGCGCTCGATCGCCGCACGCAGCCCCTGGGTCGTCGTACTGGTCTTGGCCATGACGTCCATCCTACGGTGGCGCACTGACTGCGAGGCACCGCCGAGCACGGTCTCGTCACAGCTGTCTCAGTACACGGGACCGGTGCGCGGGAAGCTTCCGTCGGCACATCCGTCAGTACATCTGTCAGTACACGGGAAGCGTCCTCGGGCCGAGGTCGTCGCGGGCGGGCGGCGGGGCCAGGCGGACGGACGCGCCGAGCACGCTCAGGCCGTGCGCGGCCACGACCACCGGCTCCAGGGTCACGGCGACGACCTCGGGGTGATCGTCGACCAGCCTCGACACCCGCAGCATCAGCTCCTCCAGGGCAGGCGTGTCGACCGGCGTGGACCCGCGCCAGCCGAACAGGAGCGGCGCCGTCCGGATCGACCGGATCAACGACCCGGCCTCCCGGTCCGTGACCGGAATCAACCGGTGCGCCGTGTCCCCGAGCAACTGCGAGGCGGCTCCGGCGAGCCCGAACGACAGCACGGCCCCCGCCGCCGGGTCGATGACGGCCCGTACGACGGTGTCGACCCCGCGCGGCGCCATCCGCTGCACCACCGGCCGCAACTCCTCGGGCTTCCCGAACAGCTCGCCCAACTCGGCGTACGCCCGCCGCAGTTGCTCCTCGTCCGCGAGATCCAGTCGTACGCCTCCCAGGTCGGCGCGGTGTCGCAGGTGCGGGGCGGTGGCCTTGAGGGCGACCGGGTAGCCGAGGGCGCGGGCGGCCTCGGCGGCGGTGTCGGGGATGGGCGCGGGCAGCGCGCGGTGGACGTCGACGCCGTACTTGCCGAGCAGGTCGCACGTCTCGTCGACGCCGAGCGTGAGGCCCTGCCCGCGCGCGAGCAGCCCGCCGATCAGTCCGGCGGCGCCCTTCTCGTCGATGTCCTCGAACTCGGGCACCCGGCCCGGGTCGGTCGCCTCGCGCCGCCACTGCGCGTACTTCACGGCTTCGGCGAGGGCCCGGACGGCGCGCTCGGCGGCGGGGAAGGCGGGGATGAGGCCGCCGCCTTCTGATGCCGGCACCCCGGTGACCGCTTGTTCAGCCTCCGCAGTGGACGGTCGTTCTGCGGGGAGACGGGGGTCCTCCCGCTTCGAGGCGGCCTGGGGTGCCGTACTCATCGCGGCCGAGAGCGCCTCTGCCAGTCCCCCGAGCTCCACGTGCACCACCAGCACCGGCTTCCCGGGTGCCGCCGCGGCAGCGGACCGCAACGCCTCCGCCAACGCCGCGTCCTCGGCCGGCCCCTCCCCCACCGCGGGTATCGCGGTCACGACCACCGCGTCGCACGAGTCGTCGGCCAGCGCGCCCGACAGCGCCCGGTGGAAGTCCGCCGCCGTCGCCGCGGTCGTCAGGTCCACCGGCGGCGACGGCCGCAACCCCTCGGAGAGGCACGCGTCGTAGGTCAGCAGCCCGAGCGACTCGGAGTTCCCGACGATCGCCACGCGCGGTCCGCGGGGCAAGGGTTGGCGTGCGAGCAGCAGCCCCGTGTCGACCAGTTCGGTGATCGTCTCGACGCGGATCACCCCGGCCTGGCGGAGCAGCGCGGACACGGTCGCGTGCGGCAGGCGCGTCGCCCGTACGGCGTGCCCCTGGGGGGCGGATCCGGCGCCCTGGACGACGACCAGCGGTTTCGCCGCCGCAGTGCGCCGGGCGAGGCGGGTGAACTTGCGGGGGTTGCCGATGGACTCCAGGTACATGAGGGCGACGTCGGTGTCGGGGTCGTCGTACCAGTACTGAAGGACGTCGTTGCCGGACACGTCCGCGCGGTTGCCGGACGACACGAAGGTGGAGACGCCGGTGACTCCGGTGACCCCGCCGCCGCGCCGGTGCAGCCGGGAGAGCAGGGCGATGCCGATGGCGCCGGACTGGGCGAACAGCCCGATGCGTCCGGGGCGTGGCATCTCGGGGGCGAGGGACGCGTTCAGCCGTACGTCGGCTGCGGTGTTGATGACTCCGAAGGCGTTCGGCCCGATGATGCGCATGCCGTACGTGCGCGCGTGGCGCACGAGTTCGCGCTGGCGCTCGCGTCCCTCGGGGCCGCTCTCGGCGTACCCGGCGGTGACCACTACGAGCCCCTGCACCCCGTGTTCGCCGCACTCGGTGACGACTTCGGGGACGTGCTCGACCGGGACGGCGACGACCACGAGGTCCACGGGGCCCTCGATGTCGCGCACCGAGCGGTACGCCGGCACCCCGTCGAGGTCCTTCTGCTCCTCGGGGAAGGCCTTGTTCACGGCGTACAGGCCGCCGGTGAACCCGGCGTCCCTGATGTTGTCGAGAACGCTGCGGCCCACCCCTCCGGGGGAACGGCCCACACCGACGACGGCGACCGAGCCGGGCACCAACAGCCGCCGTACGGACCGCGCTTCGGCCCGCTGCTCCCGCGCGCGCTGCACGGCGAGAGACCGGTCCGTGGGTTCGAGGTCAAACTCCAGGCGTACGACGCCGTCCTCGAAGCTGCGCTTCTGGGTGTAGCCGGCGTCCGTGAACACCTTGATCATCTTGTTGTTGGCCGGCAGTACCTCGGCGGCGAAACGGCGGATGTCGCGCTCGCGGGCGACGGCCGCGATGTGTTCGAGGAGGGCGGAGGCGACGCCCCTCCCCTGGTGGGCGTCCTGCACCAGGAAGGCGACCTCGGCCTCGTCGGCCGGGGCGGAGGCGGCACGCCCGTCGGCACTAATGCGGTCATAGCGTACGGTGGCGATGAACTCGCCGCCGACGGTGGCCGCGAGTCCCACCCGGTCCACAAAGTCGTGGTGCGTGAAGCGGTGGACATCCTTGGCGGACAGGCGCGGATACGGCGCGAAGAAGCGGTAGTACTTCGACTCGTCGGAGACCTGCTCGTAGAAGCTGACCAGGCGATCGGCGTCGTCGACGGTGATGGGCCTGACGCGCGCGGTACCCCCGTCGCGCAGCACCACGTCGGCTTCCCAGTGGGCGGGGTACTCGTGCCGGTCCGACGAGGTCTGCATGGGGCCCAGCGTACGGCTCGCGTCTGACAACGGCGCGAGGCAGTCTGTGGGGAACAACAGAGCACGGGAAGTCGGGCCGAGGCCGCGGTCCGACCACTCGTTCCGGACGGTTCGCAAGGCCGGTCCGGGCTCGCTTCACGTGTGGGAAACTGGTCTAGACAACCCTGAGACTCTGAAGGGCAGCATCACATGGCTGAGCGCCGCGTCAACGTCGGCTGGGCGGAGGGCCTTCACGCCCGCCCCGCCTCCATCTTCGTCCGGGCCACCACGGCCTCGGGTATCCCCGTGACGATCGCCAAGGCCGACGGCAACCCCGTCAACGCGGCCTCCATGCTCGCGGTTCTGGGCCTGGGCGCCCAGGGCGGCGAGGAGATCGTCCTCGCGTCGGACGCCGAGGGGGCGGACGCGGCCCTCGACCGACTGGCGAAGCTGGTCGCGGAAGGTCTTGAGGAACTCCCCGAGACCGTCTGAGGCACCCCGCAATTGATGGTTGCGGTGCTTTTCGTCCAAAAACGATGCACCGCAACCTCGAAGGGCTCGTCCGAATTACCGGGCGAGCCCTTCGCAATTCCACTTGTGGGCAGCATAAATAATCCCCCACGAATTAGCTTCTCTTTGTATACGGCGCCCGTGTTAATGCCGCAGACCCGACATGTTTACGGGAGGTTGCGAAGTCCTCACACGGTCCGTGCCGTTCGCCCCGCCAGGAAAGCGCAGCCGGTGCGCGGTGCCCGCCCGCTCGGTGTGCAGGGCGGTGATCGCCCGGGCGCGCTCGCTGTCGCCGCGGGCCACGGCGTCCACGATGGCCCCGTGCTCGGCCCAGGACTCCACGGGGTTGGCCGGGGCGTCCACCGCGTACATCCAGGCGATCTTGTGCCGCAGCTGGGTCAGCATCGAGGTCAGCGCGGGGCTTCCGGAGGCCTGCGCCAGCGTCTCGTGGAACCAGCTGCCCAGGGAGCGCAGATCCTCGCTGTTGCCCCGCCTGGCGCGCTCCTGGCCCAGCCTGACGAGGCCGCGCAGCACCTTGAGGTGGGCCTCGGTGCGCCGCTGGGCGGCCCGCGAGGCGCCGAGCGGCTCCAGCAGCATCCGCATCTCCAGCAGGTCGGCGGCCTCCTGCTCGGTCGGTTCCGCGACGCACGCGCCCGCGTGCCGCCGGGTCACGACGAACCCCTCGGCCTCCAGCGTGCGCAGGGCCTCCCGGACGGGGACGCGCGAGACCCCGTACCGGCGCGCGAGGAGTTCCTCCGTGAGCCGGCTGCCGCGCTCGTAGACACCGGCGACGATGTCGTCCCGGATCGCCGTGCATACCGAGTGCGCCGGAATACGCATGTCCGACCTCCGCCTTAATCCCCGTGAAACGTCGACGATTGACGTGTGTTCCGTGACTCTATTGCAATGAGCGGGAATTTCCGATGGCGGGCCGGAATCCATGGATATTTTTTGGACAGGAGGGCTCCGGAAACGCCGAAAGCCCCGGCCGGGCGGGCCAGGGCTTCGGGAAGTGCGGCGGTGCGTCGTCAGACGTTCACACCGTGCTTGCGGAGGTAGGCGACGGGGTCGACGTCGGAGCCGTACTCGGCGGTCGTGCGGGCCTCGAAGTGGAGGTGCGGGCCGGTGACGTTGCCGGTCGCCCCGGAGAGGCCGATCTGCTCGCCGGGAGTGACCGTCTGGCCGACGGAGACACCGATGGACGACAGGTGGCCGTACATGGTGTACATGCCGTCGGCCATCTTGATCACCACTTGATTGCCGTACGAGCCGCCCCAGCCGGCCTCGACGACGGTGCCGGAGCCGACCGCGTGCACGGAGGTGCCGGTCGAGGCGTGGAAGTCGATGCCGGTGTGGGCACCGGAGGACCACAGGGAGCCGCCGGTCTTGTAGCCGGTGGAGACGTACGAGCCGGTGACCGGCGCGACGAAGGTGTTGAGCTTCTTGCGCTCGGCGGCGCGGGCGGCGCGCACCTCGGCCTCGCGCTCCGCCTTGGCCAGTGCGGCGGCCTGGGCGCGGGCCACTTCCTTGGCGGCCTGCTCGGCCGCGGCCTGCTGCTGGGCGGCGGCCTGGGCGTCGATCTTCTCGGCTACGGCGTCGCCCATGGCGATGACGGGGGTGAGGCCGGTCTGTTCCACAGCGGGCTCCGCGGCGAACGCGGGGGCGCTCGCGAGGGTGCCGACGACGCCGGTGGTGGTGAGGGCCGCGACACTCGCGACACGAACGGTGGTGCGGTGGGTCCGGCTCGGGCGACGGTGCTTCCCGGTGGCGCGGGTGAACGCCATGAAGTGGCTGGTCCTTTCCTTCCTTCTCGCCTACCGGGTTAGCTGACGGGTTCGGAGCAGGAAGGTCTCCTACGGACCCCCTCGCTGTGCGCGCGGGCGTCCGATTCACCCCAGGGACGTGGGTCCCCGGCTCCCCTGGCTCGCGCCGTACGGGGACTCGGCGATGACTGTCCGGTGCCGCGAGTGCGGCGCGGTGCCTGACGGACAGCCGGACCGACGCTAAGGGGGGCCACTTTCAATCCCCAAACGGATCACGGGTTTTGTTGCACATGCCACAGGGCAGACGGGCAACCTCTCCCCCAATTCGGACATTAGGGGGCCCTGGTGACTCTTCAGTCACCAGGGCCCCCACGCGCGCGTGCCGCTCGTCGGCTCGCTACGGGTCGTCTACTCGGCCGCGACGACGGTCACTTCGCCGATGCCGAGAGCCTCCACGGGCTCCTTGATCTGCTCCGCGTCGCCGACGAGGATCGTCACCAGACGGTCCACCGGGAAGGCGTTCACGACCGCCGCGGTGGCCTCCACGGTGCCGGTCGCGGCGAGCTGCTGGTACAGCGTCGCCTGGTAGTCGTCGGGCAGGTGCTGCTCGACCTGGTCGGCCAGCGTGCTCGCGACGGCCGCCGCGGTCTCGTACTTGAGCGGCGCCACCCCGACGAGGTTCTGTACGGCGATGTCCCGCTCGGCGTCGGTCAGTCCGCCCTCGGCGAGCTTGCGGAGCACCGTCCACAGGTCGTCCAGCGCGGGACCGGTGTTCGGGGTGTCCACGGAACCGCTGATGGCGAGCATCGAGGCGCCCGTGCCGTCGGGTGCCGAACGCAGCACCTGGCCGAACGCCCGCACACCGTAGGTGTAGCCCTTCTCCTCGCGCAGGACGCGGTCCAGGCGGGAGGTGAGGGTGCCGCCGAGGCAGTACGTGCCGAGCACCTGCGCGGGCCACACGCGGTCGTGCCGGTCGGCGCCGATGCGGCCGATGAGCAGCTGCGTCTGGACGGCGCCGGGACGGTGCACGATCACGACGCGCCCGGTGTCGTCGGCGGTCACCGGCGGCACGGGACGCGGCTGCGCGGCGGAACCCGTCCACGAACCCAGGGTGTCGGCCAGGAGCGCGTCCAGGTCGATGCCGGTGAGGTCGCCGACGACCACGGCGGTGGCCGTCGCGGGGCGAACGTGCCGTTCGTAGAAGGCGCGTACGGCTCCGGAGTCGATCTTCTGGACGGTCTCCTCGGTGCCCTGGCGCGGGCGGGACATGCGCGAGGTCGCCGGGAACAGCTCCTTGGAGAGCTCCTTGGCCGCGCGGCGGGACGGGTTGGCCGTCTCGTGCGGGATCTCGTCGAGGCGGTTGCGGACCAGCCGCTCGACCTCGCTGTCCGCGAAGGCGGGCGCCCTGAGGGCATCCGACAGCAGACCGAGCCCCTTGGCCAGCCGCGAGGCCGGGACCTCCAGGCTCAGGCGCAGCCCGGGGTGGTCGGCGTGCGCGTCGAGGGTAGCGCCGGAGCGCTCCAGCTCGGCGGCGAACTCCTCGGCGGAGTGCTTGTCGGTGCCCTCGGAGAAGGCCCGCGTGGTGATCGTGGCGACACCGTCCAGGCCTGCCGGTTCGGCGTCCAGGGGCGCGTCCAGGAGCACCTCGACGGCGACGACCTGCTGGCCGGGGCGGTGGCAGCGCAGCACGGTCAGGCCGTTGCCGAGCGTCCCGCGCTCCGGGGCCGGGAAGGCCCACGGCCTGGCCTCGCCGGCCTGCGGCTGCGGGTGGAATTCCATCGTGGCGAGCTCGGTCACTTGGCCGCCTCCTCGTTCTCGTCGCCGGCCTCTGCTTCGTCATCCTCGTCCGCGACGGGCTCGTACACGAGCACCGCGCGGTTGTCGGGGCGCAGACGTGCCTTGGCGACCTCCTGCACCTCCTCCGCCGTCACGTCGAGGACGCGCTGTACGGCGGTCAGGGCGAGCTGCGGGTCGCCGAACAGGACGGCGTACCGGCACAGTTCGTCGGCGCGGCCCGCGACCGTGCCGAGCCGGTCCAGCCACTCGCGCTCCAACTGGGCCTGAGCGCGCTCCATTTCCTCGGCGGTGGGGCCCTCCTCGGCGAACCGGGCGAGCTCCTCGTCGATGGCGGCCTCGATGACCGGCACCTCGACGTCCCCGGACGTCTTGACGTCCAGCCACCCCAGGGAGGGCGCACCCGCCAGCCGCAGCAGGCCGAAGCCGGCCGCGACTGCCGTACGGTCGCGCCGTACCAGGCGGTTGTAGAGGAGCGAGGACTCGCCGCCGCCCAGGATGGTGAGGGCGAGGTCGGCCGCGTCGGACGCGCGCGTGCCGTCCTCCGGGAGCCGGTAGGCGCACATCAGGGCGCGGGCCGGCACCTCCTCGACGACGACCTCGCGCAGCTCCCCGCCCATCGTGTCGGGCAGCGCGCCGTCACGAGGCGTCGGCTTGCCGTCGTGCGACGCGATGGACCCGAAGTACTTCTCGATCCAGGCGAGCGTCTGCTCGGGGTCGATGTCGCCGACCACGGACAGGACCGCGTTATTGGGCGCGTAGTAGGTGCGGAAGAACGCGCGGGCGTCCTCCAGGGTGGCCGCGTCCAGGTCCGCCATCGAGCCGATGGGCGTGTGGTGGTACGGGTGGCCCTCCGGGTAGGCGAGGGCGGTCAGCTTCTCGAACGCGGTCCCGTAGGGCACGTTGTCGTAGCGCTGGCGGCGCTCGTTCTTGACGACGTCCCGCTGGTTCTCCATGGACTCGTCGTCCAGGGCGGCCAGCAGGGAGCCCATGCGGTCGGCCTCCAGCCAGAGCGCGAGCTCCAACTGGTGGGTGGGCATGGTCTCGAAGTAGTTCGTGCGCTCGAAGCTGGTGGTGCCGTTGAGCGAACCGCCCGCGCCCTGCACCAGTTCGAAGTGGCCGTTGCCCTTCACCTGTCCGGAGCCCTGGAACATCAGGTGCTCGAAGAGGTGAGCCAGGCCGGTACGCCCCTTGACCTCGTGGCGGGAACCGACGTCGTACCAGAGGCACACCGCCGCGACCGGGGTCAGGTGGTCCTCGGAGAGGACCACGCGCAGACCGTTGGCCAAGCGGTGTTCGGTCGCTGTCAGACCGCCGGACCCTGCCTCGGCGGTGGCCGTGTGACCCATGGGCATGTACGTCCCTTCGATCGCGGATTCTCTGGCTGGAACCGCAGAAATCCTGCTCGTCCCGCCACTGTATGCAAGCGTGCGGACCGTCGGCGAAGTTCCCGGCGGACGTACGCCGAGAGCGAGATCGCGTAGCCTGCGGGCAGTCGCACACGTGGACTCACGCGGCAGCCGTCGGTGACGGAGCCGAGCGGCCAACGCCGGGTCCTGGTCCGCGTTGTCAGTGCCGCGGTCCACAATGGTTCACGTCAAGACCCCGTTCACGCTTCAGCAAGAGTGAGCCGAAGGGGAGCGACCCCCAGGCGAGCGACCAGAAAAGAGGAGCCGGCAGCGATGGCCCGCCGCAGCACGAAGACCCCGCCGCCCGACGACTCGTTCGAGGAGCGGATCCTCGACATCGACGTCGTCGACGAGATGCAGGGCTCCTACCTTGAGTACGCGTACTCGGTCATCTACTCCCGAGCCCTGCCGGACGCCCGGGACGGCCTGAAGCCGGTCCACCGACGGATCGTCTACCAGATGGACGAGATGGGCCTGCGCCCCGACCGCGGCTATGTGAAGTGCGCGCGTGTCGTCGGCGAGGTCATGGGCAAGCTGCACCCGCACGGGGACGCGTCGATCTACGACGCCCTGGTGCGTATGGCACAGCCCTTCTCCATGCGCGTGCCGCTGGCCGACGGCCACGGCAACTTCGGCTCGCTGGGCAACGACGACCCGCCGGCCGCCATGCGGTACACCGAGTGCCGGCCGTCCGAAGCGGCCAACCTGATGACCGAGTCGATCGACGAGGACACGGTCGACTTCACCCCGAACTACGACGGCCAGGAGCGGGAGCCGGTGGCCCTGCCCGCCGCCTTCCCGAACCTCCTGGTGAACGGCTCGTCGGGCATCGCCGTCGGCATGGCCACCAACATGCCGCCGCACAACCTGGGCGAAGTCATCGCGGCCGCCCGCCACTTGATCCGCTATCCGAACGCGGACCTGGACACCCTGATGCGGCACGTCCCCGGCCCCGACCTGCCGACGGGCGGCCGGATCGTCGGCCTCACCGGCATCCGGGACGCGTACGAGACGGGCCGCGGCACCTTCAAGATCCGCGCCACAGTCGCCGTGGACAACGTGACGGCGCGCCGCAAGGGCATCATCGTCACCGAACTGCCCTTCTCCGTAGGCCCCGAGAAGGTGATCGCCAAGATCAAGGACCTGGTCGGCGCGAAGAAGCTGCAGGGCATCGCCGACGTCAAGGACCTCACCGACCGCGCGCACGGCCTGCGCCTGGTCATCGAGATCAAGAACGGCTTCGTACCGGAAGCGGTCCTGGAGCAGCTCTACAAGCTGACGCCGATGGAGGAGTCCTTCGGCATCAACAACGTGGCCCTGGTGGACGGCCAGCCCCTCACGCTCGGCCTCAAGGAACTCCTGGAGGTCTATCTCGACCACCGCTTCGACGTCGTACGCCGGCGCAGCGAGTTCCGCCGCACCAAGCGGCGCGACCGCCTCCACCTGGTGGAGGGTCTGCTCACGGCGCTCATCGACATCGATGAGGTCATCCGGATCATCCGCTCCAGCGACAACTCCGCGCAGGCGAAGCAGAGCCTGATGGAGCGCTTCTCCCTGTCGGACATCCAGACGCAGTACATCCTGGACACCCCGCTCCGCCGCCTCACCCGGTTCGACCGGATCGAGCTGGAGTCGGAGATGGAGCGACTCACCGCGGAGATCGCGGAGTTGACCCGCATCCTGGAGTCGGACACCGAGCTGCGCAAGCTGGTCTCGACCGAACTGGCCGCGGTGGCGAAGAAGTTCGGCACCGACCGGCGTACGGTCCTGCTGGAGTCAGCGGGCGCCCCCGCCGCCACGGTGCCGCTCCAGGTCGCCGACGACCCGTGCCGGGTGCTGCTCTCCTCGACGGGCCTGCTGGCCCGTACGGCGAACGGCGAGCCCTTCCCGGAGGATTCCGAGGCCCGGCGCACCAAGCACGACGTCATCGTCTCGGCAGTCCCGGCGACGGCCCGCGGCGAGCTGGGCGCGGTCACCTCGGCCGGCCGCCTCCTGCGGATCAACGTCGTAGACCTCCCGCAACTCCCGGAGACGGCCGCCGCGCCGAACCTCTCCGGTGGCGCTCCGATCTCGGAGTTCGTCTCCCTGGACGAGGGCGAGACGGTCATCTGCCTGACGACCCTCGACGAGTCCTCCCCCGGCCTGGCCATCGGCACGGAGCAGGGCGTCGTCAAGCGCGTGGTCCCCGACTACCCCACGAACAAGGAGGAGTTGGAGGTCATCACGCTCAAGGACGGCGACCGGATCGTCGGCGCCGTCGAGCTGCGCACCGGCGAGGAGGACCTGGTCTTCATCGCGGACGACGCCCAACTGCTGCGCTACCAGGCCTCCCAGGTACGCCCCCAGGGCCGCGCGGCCGGCGGCATGGCGGGCATCAAGCTCACCGAGGGAGCGAAGGTCATCTCCTTCGTGGCCGTCGACCCCGCTGTGGACGCGGTCGTCTTCACGGTCGCGGGCTCGCGCGGCACCCTCGACGACTCCGTCCAGACGACGGCCAAGCTGACCCCGTTCGACCAGTACCCCCGCAAGGGCCGCGCCACCGGCGGTGTCCGCTGCCAGCGCTTCCTCAAGGGTGAGGACTGCCTGTCCCTGGCCTGGGCGGGCGCCGTACCGGCCAAGGCGGCACAACGGGACGGCACACCGGCGGAACTCCCGGAGATGGACCCGCGACGGGACGGCTCGGGCGTGTCGCTCGCTAAGACGGTGTCGGTGGTGGCGGGGCCGGTGTAGCGCCGGCCGTCAGTCGTCCAGTTCCGGATCCGAGTCCGGGTCCAACTCCGGCTCGGATTCGGGTTGTTGGTCCGCCTCCTGGGTCGACTCCGCTTCCTGTACGTAACGGAGGACGCCCCACATGCCGCGCTCGTCGGCGTGTGGGGCGTCGCCGTTCTTGCACGCCTCCAACTCCTTGCCGAGGGCAGGCATATCGAGGCCGGTGCCGATGAGCACGAGCTGGGTCAGCCGGGCGTCACCACTGCCCCAGGGCTCGGGATAGAACCGCAGGAACCGTCCTACGGCGTGCACGGCGTACCGATTGCGCGCATCGTGGGCGCCGAAGTCGACGTACCCCTTGATGCGGTAGAGCCCCTCGGGCCGACTGTCCAGGAACGCCATGAGCCTGCGCGGGTCCAAGGGCGTGTCGGAGGCGAAGGAGAGACTGTCGTAGGCGGCGTGCAGGTGGTCGGCATGCGCATCGCCACCGTGGTCCCCACCCGTGTGCTCGTGCAGGTCGTCGAAGGTCAGCTGCCCGACGCGCTCCTCGTTCGGCCGGCAGTCGAAGAGGAACTCCGGGTCGATACGACCGTAGGTGGCGGGCACGACGGCGGCACGGTCGGTGAGCGAGCGGACGAGTCCGAGGACGCGCGGGGCGTCGACGGCCCGGTCCAGCTTGTTGACGACGACGAGGTCGGCGAGGGCGAGGTGCCGGTCGACCTCGGGGTGCTTCGCGCGCGTGTCGTCGAATTCGGCGGCGTCGACGACCTCGACGAGCCCGCCGTAGACGATCCCCGGGTGCTCGCTGGCGAGCAGCATGCGCACCAGTTCCTCCGGTTCGGCGAGTCCGCTGGCCTCGATGACGATGACGTCGATACCGGCGGCGGGCCGGGCGAGCCGCTCCAGATAGACGTCGAGTTCACTGGCGTCGACGGCACAGCACAGGCACCCGTTGCCGAGCGAGACGGTCGAGTCGCCGAGCGCCCCGGCCACGGCCAGCGCGTCGATCTCGATCGCCCCGAAGTCGTTGACGATCGCTCCGATACGGCTGCCTCCGCTGCGGTGCAGGAGGTGGTTGAGCAGGGTCGTCTTGCCGGAGCCGAGGAATCCGGCGAGGACGACGACGGGGGTCTGCCGGGGGCTCGGATCCGTACCCGGAGCTGACGCCGGATGCGTACTCGGGTTCAGACCCGGGCTCCGACTCGGGCTTGCGCTCGGGCTCTGCTGGCTCAACGTGCGACCTCTTTCACGCCGACGCGTGCACCGGCTCGCGGTCCGGCGCACGTACGGAGGTTGAATGCCGCCCCAGGATACGAGCCGGAAGAATCGCCGCGAAGTGAACGATTGTTAGCAGCACTTGCGGGGCAGACGTTGGGGAAGGCGCCGGTTCGTGCGACCCTCGCTTCCCTCCGTGCGCCTCCTCTCCGCCTCCCTGCCGATCAGAGCCGCTCGGCACTCTGGGAGACGGCAAGCGCCGCCCATCGCTCGCCGGTCCCCATCAGTCGACCCGCACCCCGACGACCGGCGGACGGCCGCCTGATTCGGGGGTTGACATGGCCACACGGAAGTACTCGGCGGGGAGGTCGGCTCCGCAGCGCTCAGTCTGCTGCTTGCCACCGCCACGATGACACTGGCGGCGCGTCAGCGACGCCTGGAGGCGGAACGACTGGCCGAACGGCGGCTGGAGGAACGGCGCCTGGAACTGGATGAGTTGGCGATCCGGCGCAAGGCTCTGGCGCATCAACAGCGCATGCAGTGGGAGTTGCTGGCCAGGGCGATCGACGACCCCTCCCTCGCTGCGGTGATCGACACCTACGACAAGAACATCCCTGCGGAGAAGCGCCGACAGTTCCTTTACGCCAACGCGTGGTACGTCCACCTGTTCCATCTCTACCGGGCAGGAATCCTGGACCGGGAAGAGCTGTACAGGCACTTGCGCGAGTTCTTCCAGAGTCCTCTCTTCCGCGAGTACTGGGAGGCCTCGAAGGCCCAGCGAGCGTCCCTGAACGAGTCGTCGGAGGAGGCCGGGATCGGACGCATGGTCGACGGTCTCGTGATGGATCTCGATGAAGCGGACACGGACGAGTGGTGGGTCGTGGGCAACCCTCCGTCGGAGTGACACCCGCCCGCCAAGGGCTCCACACCGGTCGACGCATCCATCTCGGGGACACAGCTGAGCGGCTTTCCCCAATAGGCCACAAACACCTCCCTGAGCCCACTAGCTTTCTGTTCACAACTGTGCCCACACCTTTTGTAAGGACCGGTAACCCTTGAAGATCGTGCGCCGCATCGGTGTGCCTCCGAGCGCCCGTGGCAGCAACTCAGGAGCGACCTGCCCGGACGTGTTCGAACTCAGTGACGGCAACTTCGCCGTCATCGGCACCGAGGCAACCGATGCGCTGGATGGTGAACTGCCCCCGGACGCCGCACGCGCCGACTACGAGCGCATCGTCATCGTGAGTCGTGAAACGTTGATCCGAGCCAAGGCAGACATCCCCGACGCCTGACAGCACCGCACGAGCACGCGTCCATCCCAGACCCGTCCCGTCCCACGCCCGGCCGCACACAAACCGTGAGCGAGTCCGGCAGCTACCCGGCGAGCAGCCCACCACCCCGTCACTGCTCGGTCACCACCCATGAGGCCTGGCGCCAGAACGGCACCAGGCCACACGCGTTCCTGGCGCCGTCGTCAACTCATGAGCGGCACCGCAGTCGGCGCCCCGGTCCCCACATACCGCGCGACCGGCCGAATGATCTTCGAGTCCTCCGCCTGCTCCACCACGTTCGCGCTCCACCCCACGACCCGCGCGGCCGCGAAGGTAGGGGTGAACATCTCCCGCGGCAGCCCGCAGAGTTCCATGACCAGCCCCGCGTAGAACTCCACGTTCGTGTGGAGCTCACGCCCCGGCTTCAGTTCCGCGAGGATCCTCTCGACCTGGCGCTCGACCTCCACGGCGAAGTCGACCCGTGGACCGCCGAACTGCTGGGCGACCTCGCGCAGCATCCGGGAACGCGGGTCCTCCGTGCGGTAGATCGCGTGGCCGAAGCCCATGATGCGGTCGCCGGCGAGGACGCGTTCGCGGATCCAGGGGTCGATACGGTCCGGGGTTCCGATCGCGTCCAGGGTGTCCAGGGCACGACTGGGCGCACCCCCGTGCAGCGGACCCGAGAGCGCCCCTACGGCCCCGACCAGGCAGGCCGCCACATCCGCCCCCGTCGACGCGATGACCCGCGCGGTGAAGGTTGACGCATTGAATCCGTGGTCAATGGTTGAGATCAAGTATTGCTCGATCGCCCTGGCCTGCTGCTTGTCCGGTTCCGAACCCGTCAGCATGTAGAGGTAGTTGGCCGCGTAGGAGAGGTCCTCGCGCGGCTCGACGGGGTCGAGCCCCCGCCCCAGCCGGTACAGCGCGGTCAGCAGCGTCGGTACGGCCGCGGACGCCACGAGGGTGTCCCGGCGGCGCGCGTCCGTGTCGATGTCGTACACCGGCCGGAAGCCCTTCGCGGCACCGAGCAGCGACAAGGCCGTACGCATCCCGGACAGCGGTCCGGACGTGCCGCTCGCCGCCGCCACCGCGGGCAGCGCGGCCCGCACCTCGTCCGGCAGCCGGCGCAGCGCCCCGGTCTCGGCGGCGAATGCCACGCTCCGCTCGGCGTCCGGCAGTTCACCGTGGGCGAGGAGATGCCAGACGTCCTCGAAGCCGCGGGTCTGCGCGAGTTCGACGGCGGAGTACTGGCGGTAGTGGTAGAAGCCCTCGATCCCTCGGACGTCACCGATTCGGGTGTCGGTGACGACGACGCCCGCGAGTCCCCGCGGAACCTCGATACGAGTGGCTGCGGCCCTGTTGATGGACATGTTTCCTCCCTGGACTTGATTCAAATGTCCATGGTTGACTCAATCTCTGTCAATGTTGATTGAATCAACCTATGCAAGAAGTGGATACCGTGGCCTCCATGCGCGATCAAGAACCCGCTCCCGGTCACCCCGAGCGACGGCTGACCACCAAGGAGACCGCCGAGTTGCTCGGCGTGAAGCCGGACACCGTGTACGCGTACGTGAGTCGCGGACAGCTGAGCAGCAGGCGCGAACCCGGCGGGCGGGGCAGCACCTTCGACGCCAAGGAGGTGGAGGCGCTCGCCCGGCGCAACAGACGGGAGAGCAGCGGGAGTTCGGGCTCCGGGGGCGAGCTGTCCGTGCGGACCCGGATCACGCTCATCGAGAAGGACCGGTACTACTTCCGGGGCGTCGACGCGACCGAGCTGGCCGCGCGCCACTCCTACGAGGAGATCGCCGAGTGGCTGTGGACCGGGGAGGTGCGCCCCGGGATCACGTTCATCGCGCCCAAGGCGGCCGTCGCCGTCGCCCGCCGCGCCGTGGACGCGCTGCCCGAACACACCGGCCCCACCGACCGGTTGCGGGTCGCGGCCATCGCGGCGGCGACCGCGGACCCGCTGCGCTTCGACCTGTCCGAGGACGCCGTGCTCGGCACCACGCGCATCCTCATCCCCACCCTCGTCGCTGCTCTGCCGCCGGTACGGCGCGCGCATCGCGACGAGGGTCCGCTGGCCCGCCGCCTGTGGGCACGGCTGAGCGGCCGGCCTGCTGACGAGGCGTCACTGCACGTCCTGGACACGGCACTTGGGCTGCTCGTGGACCACGACCTGGCCGCGTCGACGCTCGCGGTGCGCGTCGCCGCCTCGGCCCGCGCGCACCCCTACGCGGCCGTCTCCTCCGGCCTCGGAGTGCTCGAAGGGCCCCTGCACGGCGCCGCCAGCGGCCTGGCGCACCGGCTGCTGCTCGACGTGCTCGACCAGGGCACCGCCGCCCCGGTGGTCGCGGACGAGCTGCGCGCCGGCCGCCGTATCCCCGGACTCGGGCACCGGCTCTACCCGGGTGAAGACCCACGCGCGCGTGCCCTGTTCGCGCTCCTGAAGGAGATCCCGGGCGCCGCGCCCGCCCTCGCCGCGGCCCGCGACATCGTCGCCACCACCGCCCGCCACACCCCGCTGCACGCCAACGTCGACCTGGCACTCGCCGTGCTCACCGTCTCCTCCGGGATGCCCTCCACGGCGGGCGAGACGATCTTCGCCGTCGCCCGTACGGCGGGGTGGATCGCGCACGCCCTGGAGGAGTACGGGGAGCGCCCGCTGCGCATGCGGCCGAGCGGTCACTACGTAGGCCCCAGGCCGCCTCAACCACTACCGGAGTAGGACACGAGCGCGGCCGGAAGTCGCCCTGGGCCAAGTCAGGTTAGGCTCACCTCTGTGAGTACGTGCGCGACCGTCTCTCGGGACCTCGACGAGCCCATTTCCGGAACCGCGGCCACGGCGACGACGTGGCTGCTGCTGGAACAGCCCGGTCCTTGGGGTGCCAAAGCGCTCACTTCGAGCCACCTGGACCCCGCGCTGGGGCGTGCCCTGGAAGCGGCCGCCGCGACCACGGGCGTACGGATCGCGCTCATCCGGCGCCCCGGGCGGCACGCCGACCCCGCGCCGTCACGGGTGCGCCAGGTGTACGCGGCCCACACCGTTCCCGGAAACGTGTGGCTGCACAGCGCCACGACCGAGGACCCGCGGCAACTGCTCGCCCTCGACTTCGACGCCCTCGGCGCGGGCGACCCGCGCTCGTTCGGCCCGGCGCTCGGCGGGCGGGCCCACACCGGTGACCCGCTCGCGCTCGTCTGCACCAACGGCAAGCGCGACCGCTGCTGCGCACTCCTCGGCCGTCCTCTCGCCGCCGAACTGGCCGCCTCCGGGGTCGAGGGCGCCTGGGAGGTCACCCATCTGGGCGGTCACCGCTTCTCGCCGACGGTGCTCGTCCTGCCGTACGGCTACGCGTATGGGCGGGTCCAGGCGCACGGCATCAAGGAGATCCTCCAGGGCGTCCAGGAGGGCCGGGTGGTCGTCGAGGGCTGCCGGGGCTCGTCGGCCTGGGAACGGCCCGGACAGGCGGCGGAGCTGGCCGTGCGGACGGCGGCGGGCGAGTACGCGATGGACGCCCTGAGCGTCGTACGGACGGACGGCGCCGCACCACGCTGGGAGGTGACCGTCGCGCACGCCGACGGACGCCACTGGCGCGTGATCGTCGCCCAGGGGGCCTCGCTTCCGCCCCGCCCGGAGAGCTGCGGGGCGTCGGTCCTCGGCGCACCAGCGCGGATGGACGTGGTGGCGGTGCGCGAGCTGACGACGGCGCTGGCAGGCTGACCCGTCCGGCACCGGGCCGCTCGACCGGTCCTCCACAGGAAATCGCCCTCTACGGGAGGCCGGTTTTCCCAAGAACTGGTCAAGAGATCCACGCCACACCCCTGGGGCAGCCCCCGCCCCGGCACGTACCGTCAGGGGTATGAGCCCCACACCCCCCCGCACGCCGCCGTCGCCTCGGGCTGCCGCGGCGGGTGTTCTCGCAGGTGCTGCTGATGCAGCTGGCGATCGCCGCGGGAGTCGCGGTCCTGGCGACTGGGCTGTTCCTCGCGCCGCTGAGCAAACAGCTCGACCAGGAGGCGATGAACCGCGCCCTGGCCATCGCCCAGACCACCGCGCAGCAGCCGCAGATCATCAAGGACGTCCAGGACACCCCGCCGACCGTGGACGGACCCGTGCAGAGGGAGGCGGAGCGGATCCGGAAGGCCACCAAGGCCGAGTACGTGGTGGTGATGGACTGGCGGGGCATGCGGTGGTCGCACACGACTCCCAGCGAGATCGGCCGTTTCGTCTCGACCTCTCCCGACCAGCCCCTGGCCGGTCAGGAGGTCAAGGAGATCGACAAGGGCACCCTGGGCCGCTCGGCCCGCGGCAAGGTGCCCCTGCGGGACGCCGACGGCACGGTCGTCGGAGCCGTCTCCGTGGGCATCAAGTACGACAGCGTCCGCGCGCAGTTGATCAGCGCGATCCCGGGGCTGCTGGCGTACGCCGGGGGCGCTCTCGCCGTCGGTGCGCTGGCGGCCTGGCTGATCTCCCGGCGGGTCCAGCGGCAGACCCGGGACCTGGCCTTCTCGGACATCTCGGCGCTGCTCTCGGAGCGCGAGGCGATGCTGCACGGCATCCGGGAGGGCGTCGTCGCCCTGGACCGCACCGGCCGCATAAGACTCCTGAACGACGAGGCGCGACGCCTGCTGGGCATCGGCGACGAGGCGGTCGGCCGCTCCCTGGACGAGGCGCTCGGTGAGGGACGTACGACCGACGTCCTGGCCGGCCGGGTGACCGGCACCGACCTGCTCGCCGTGCGCGGCCAGCGGGTCCTGGTCACCAACCGGATGCCCACCGACGACGGCGGCGCCGTCGCCACCCTGCGCGACCGCACCGAACTGGAGCAGCTCGGCCGGGAGTTGGACTCGACGCACGGTCTGATCGACGCCCTGCGCGCCCAGGACCACGAGCACGCCAACCGTATGCACACACTGCTGGGGCTGCTCGAACTGGAGATGTACGACGACGCCGTGGACTTCGTCGGGGAGGTGGTCGGCGATCACCGGGCCACCGCCGAGCAGGTCACCGAGAAGATCCAGGACCCGCTGCTCGCCGCCCTGTTGGTGGGCAAGGCGACCGTCGCGGCCGAGCGGGGCGTCGCCCTGTGGATCTCCGACCGGACCTGGCTGCCGGACCGGCTGATCGACCCGCGCGGGCTGGTCACGGTCGTCGGCAACCTGGTGGACAACGCGCTAGACGCCGTCGCGGGCACACCGCACGCACGCGTGGAGGCCGAATTGCGGACGGAAGGGCGTACTGCAGTGCTCCGGGTGCGCGACACGGGCCCCGGAATCCCGGAGGAACAACGGGAGTTGGTCTTCACCGAAGGCTGGTCCACGAAGAAGCCCCCGGCCCACGGCAAGCGCGGGATCGGCCTCTCCCTGGTGCGCCGGCTCGCCGAACGGCAGGGCGGCAGCGCGGTGGTGACGGAGGCGTTCGGCGGGGGCGCGGAGTTCGTGGTCGTCCTGCCCGAAGCACTGACCGAGCCGGATCTGGAACCCGCTCTCACCGCCCCCGGGGAGACCACCGAGGAGGAGTCGCGATGATCGAGGTCCTGGTCGTGGACGACGACACCCGGGTCGCACAGGTCAACGCGGCCTACGTGGAGAAGGTGCCGGGCTTCCACGTGGCCGGCGAGGCTCACAACGCAGCTGAGGCGCTGCGCCAGTTGGAGACGTTGCCCCGCCTCGACCTGGTCCTCCTGGACCACTACCTGCCCGACGAGACAGGTCTGGCGGTCGTCCAGGAGATGCGCCGGCGCGGCCACCAGACGGACGTGATCATGGTGACGGCGGCCCGGGACGTGACGACCGTCCAGGCGGCGATGCGGCAGGGCGCGCTGCAGTACCTGGTCAAGCCGTTCGCGTTCGCGGGCCTGCGCGCCAAGCTGGAGGCGTACGCCGAACTGCGCCGCACGCTCGACGGCGGCGGCGAGGCCGAACAGGCCGAGGTGGACCGCATCTTCGGCGCCCTGTCCGCGCCCTCGGAGCCCGGGCTGCCCAAAGGGCACTCCCCCACCACGGCGGAACTCGTCCGCCGGTCCCTGATGAACGCCCAAGGCCCCCTGTCCGCCCAGGAGATCGCCGACCGCACAGGAGTGAGCCGCCAGACCGCCCAGCGCTATCTGAAGCTCCTGGAGCGCACCGGACGGGCCAGGCTGACGCTCAAATACGGCGACGCGGGCCGCCCGGAACACCGCTACGTGTGGGCGACCCGCGCCTGAGGGCACGGCCGGTGGGGGCGGGGGAAGGGGCCGTACCCCTTCCTCCTATACGGATGCCGACCGCGCGGCCGTCAGCCTGTCGCGTTCTTCACGAACTCGGTCGTGTACGTCTTGTCGAGGTCCACATCGGCGTTCTTGATGGTCGGGTTGAACGCCTTGAGCACCTTCTCGACGGTCTCCGGGCCGTTCGCCGGCATCACGCCGTCCTTGGTGAACATCGGCAGCGTGCTCTTGATCGCGGTCGAGTAGAGGAACTTGTTGCCCTGGGAGTAGTCGGCCGGCATCTTGTCGGCGATCTCGGTCGCGCTGTGGGTGGACATCCACTTGAGCGTCTTGACGAATGCATTGACCATCTTCTGCACAGTGGACTTGTGGCTGTTCACCCAGTCCGTCTGCATGTACAGACTTGACGAGGGGTACGGCCCACCGAGCGCCGCCTGCGAGCCCTCGGGCGTCCGCATGTCGACGAGGATCTTGCCGGCCTTCTTGTCGAGGATCGTGGCGACGGTCGGGTCGGTCGTCATCCCGGCGTCTATGGAGCCCTGTTGGAGCGCCGCGACGAAGGTCGGCCCCGCGCCCACGGCGACCGGGGTGAACTCGCTGACGTTGACGCCGTTCTTGACGGCGAGGTACTTGGTGAGGAAGTCGGTGGAGGAGCCGAGGCCGGTCACGCCAAGCTTCTTGCCCTTGAAGTCCTTGGCCGACTTGACCTTCCCCTCCGCCTTGGTGGAGACGACCTCCACCTCGCCGGGCGCCTGCGAGAACTGCACCACGGACTCGACTGACTTGCCCTTGACCTGCAGGTCGAGCGTGTGGTCGTAGAAGCCGACGGCTCCCTGGACCTGCCCGGAGACGAGTGCGGTCTCGGCCTGGACGCCGGCCGGTTCGCTCAGCAGCTCCACGTCGAGGCCCTCGGCGTCGAAGTAGCCGAGCCGCTGGGTGAGCATCGCGGGCAGGTAGATGACCTTGTCCAGGCCACCGACCATGATCTTGACCTTCTCGCCCTTGCCGTCGCCCTTGCCGCCGGAGCCGGTGGAGGCGGTGCTGGCAGCGTCGTTGGCACAGGCGGTGAGCGAAGAGAGGGCGAGCAGGCCCGAGGCGGCCAGGGCGGCGTATCTGGCGGTCTTGCGCATGACGGTTCACGTCCTTGTGAGGGTGCGGTGCGGGGAGGAAGGGGTGCGTCTTCAACAGGGCTGCGGCGAGGGGCCGTTCAGCTGTCGGAGCCCGACGGCTTCCAGCGGAAGATGCGGTTCTCGGCGAAGGTGAGAAGCCCTTCGGCGACGAGGGCGACGACCGCGAGGATCACCATCGCGGCGTACACACCGGCCGCGTTGAAGGTGCCCTGGGACTGCGCGACGAGCAGGCCGATGCCCTTGGTGGCGCCGATGTACTCGCCGACGATCGCGCCGATGAGGGCGAAGCCGAAGCTGACGTGGAGGCTGGTGAAGATCCAGGAGGTGGCGGACGGGATGACCACCTGGAGGGTCACCCTGCGGTCACTGGCGCCGAGGATGCGGGCGTTGGCGACCAGGTTGCGGTCGACCTCACGGGCGCCCTGGAAGGCGTTGAAGAACACCGGGAAGAAGACCAGCACCACGGCCGACGCGACCTTGGAGGCAGGTCCGAGTCCGAACCAGATCACGAAGATCGGGGCGAGGACGATCCTGGGTATGGAGTTGAGCACCTTGATGTATGGACCAAGTATATCGGCCATCAAGGTGATCCGGCCCAGCGCAATACCGAACACGACACCGGCGATCACACCGATGACCCAGCCGATCAACGCCTCCTGGAGCGTGGCCCAGATCTGCTCCCCCAGGGAGCCGAGCGCGGTCCCGTGCATCACCCAGGTGTAGATCTGGTCCCAGATCTTCGAGGGCATCGAGAAGTTGAACGGATCGATGACCTTGGCCCGGGAGAGCCATTCCCACAGGCCGAGAAAAGCGACCAGAAGCAGCACACGGGCCGCGCCGACGCCGACTCTGCGTTTACGTGCGGCACGCGCGCGTGAATGGGCGCGGTCCGTCTTGGTGCCGGGCTCGGTCACGGACGGTACGACCTTGTCCTCGGGCATGACGTCAGGCGACATTGGCCGCACCCCTCTCGCGCGTGATGCGGACCTCTTCGCCGAGCGACTCCCAGATCTCGCGGTAGATCTCGATGAACCGCGGCTCCAGGCGCACGGATTCGACCTTGCGGGGCCGCGGCAGGTCGATGTCGAAGACCTGCTTCACAGTGGCGGGCCCGGCGGTCATCACGACGACCCTGTCGGCCAGCGCGATGGACTCCTCCAGGTCGTGGGTGACGAAGACGACCGAGGTACCGGTGCCCTCCCACAGCTCCAGGAGCTCGTCCGACATCAGGGCCCTTGTCTGTACGTCGAGCGCCGAGAACGGCTCGTCCATCAGCAGGATCTCGGGGTCGTTGACGAAGGTCGCGGCGAGCGCGACGCGCTTGCGCATCCCGCCGGAGAGCTGGTGCGGATAGCGGTCCTCGAAGGCGGACAGCCCGACCCGGGCCAGCCACTCACGCGCCTTCGCCCTGGCCTCCGCCTTCGGTACGCCGCGGAAGCGCGGGCCCGCCATGACGTTGGACAGCACCGTGCGCCAGGGGAAGGTGGCGTCCTGCTGGAAGACGAAGCCGACCTTGTCGCCGACGCCGGAGACCGGCTCACCGGCCACCAGCACATCGCCCTCGGAGGGCTCTTCCAGCCCGCTGACGAGGGTCAGCGTGGTCGACTTGCCGCAGCCCGTGGGCCCGACGACCGCCACGAACTCGCCACGTCCGACGGTGAGATCAAGCCCCTTGACGGCTGTGTGCAGACCCCCCGACGGGGTCCTGAAGGTCTTGCTCGCGCCCCGCAGCTCGATGGCGGGGCTGGTGTCTGCGCTCATGGCCGGGACCGTAGATGTGGCGCGGACCACAGCAGCAGTCTTCTGGGCGCAAGCCGTTCTTTTGCTCGCAAGAGCCTGTTGTGCTCGTTTTGCTCGCGCTACAACTGCGGAGCCGAAACACGGGCTTAACGCTCGCCTGGCCTTGAGGAAAGAGGCCCAATGATTGACGTCATGGTCGTGGACGACGACTTCCGCGTCGCCGAGATCAACGCCAAGTACGTGGGGAAGGTTCCCGGTTTCCGGGTCGCCGCCCGCGCGCACAGCGCCGCCCAGGCGCTGGCCACCGTGGAGCGCGGGACCATCGACCTGGTGCTGCTCGACCACTATCTGCCCGACCAGACGGGTCTCGAACTCGTCCACCGCATGCGGCAACAGGGCCATACGACCGACGTCATCATGATCACGGCGGCCAGCGATGTTACGACCGTGCAGCGGGCGATGCGCCTGGGCGCCCTGCACTATCTGGTCAAGCCGTTCACCTTCGCCGCGCTGCGCACGCGCCTCGACTCGTACGCCGCCCTGCGCCGCACCGTCGACCGCGTCGGCGGCCGCGGCATCGCCGGCCAGGAGCAGGTCGACCGCATCTTCGGCGCGCTGCGCACGACGACCGTACCGACCTCCCCCGGCCTGCCCAGCGGCCACTCGGAACCGACCACCGACCTGATCTGCGGCGTCCTGCACAGCGCCGGCCACCCGCTCTCGGCCCACGAGGTCGCCGCCGAGACCGGCCTGAGCCGCTCCACGGCCCAGCGCTACCTCCGCCATCTGGAGCAGGCCGGTCGCCTCCGCCTCTCCCTCAAGTACGGCGACACGGGCCGCCCGGAACACCGCTACGCCTGGGTGGCGCCGTAGCCACGCGACAGCCGCACAATCGGGCGCGGCTACGGCACACAGGCCCCCGTCAGACGGCCCCCGCCCCCGTCAGTGCCCGTACCTCGGTCTCCGCGTGCTTGGCCTCGTCCGGGACCTCCGTCGAGGTGACCGTGCCGAGCCAGCCGGCCAGGAAGCCGAGCGGGATCGAGACGAGGCCGGGGTTCTGCAGCGGGAAGAACTGGAAGTCGACGCCCGGGAACAGCGACTCGGGACTGCCCGACACGACCGGTGACAGCAGCACGAGCCCGAGCGCGGGGATCAGACCGCCGTATACGGCCCACACGGCGCCGCGGGTCGTGAAGCCGCGCCAGAACAGCGAGTAGAGCAGCACCGGGAGGTTCGCGGAGGCGGCGACGGCGAAGGCGAGGCCCACCAGGAAGGCGACGTTGAGGTTCCTCGCGATGAGGCCGAGCCCGATCGCCGCGACACCGATGCCGACCGCGGCGACCCGGGCCACAGCCACCTCACTGCGCGGCTTGGCGTTCGGGCGCCGCAGCGACGCGTACAGGTCGTGCGCCACGGATGCCGAGGAGGCCAGGGTGATCCCGGCCACCACCGCGAGGATCGTGGCGAAAGCCACGGCCGCGACGATCGCGAACAGGACGGTGCCTCCGGTGGAATCGGCCCCTCCGCCGAGGTCGAGGGCCAGCAGCGGGACCGCCGTGTTCCCGGCCTCGTTCGACTTCCGGAGGGTGTCCGGGCCCACGACCGCCGCGGCGGCGAAGCCGAGGACGATCGTCATCAGGTAGAACGCGCCGATGAGCCCGATCGACCACACCACCGAACGGCGCGCGGCCCGTGCGGTCGGCACGGTGTAGAAGCGAGACAGGATGTGCGGCAGCCCGGCCGTGCCCAGCACCAGCGCGAGGCCCAGGCTGATGAAGTCGAACCGCGCGGTCCAGTCCCCGCCGTACTTGAGCCCCGGCGCCAGGAAGGCGGCACCGTGACCGCTGCGTGCGGCGGCCGTGAGCAGCAGGTGGTTCAGGTTCCCGTGGAAGCGCACCAGGGTCAGCACCGTCAGCGCGATGGTGCCGCTCATCATCAGGACAGCCTTGACGATCTGGATCCAGGTGGTGGCCCGCATCCCTCCCATCGACACATAGATCACCATGAGCGCCCCGACGCCGATGACGGTCCAGGCCCGCGCGGCCGGACTCGTCCCGCCCAGCAGCAGCGAGACCAGGCTGCCCGCGCCCACCATCTGCGCCACCAGGTAGAGAACGGACACGGTGACCGAGGAAGTTCCCGCCGCGATCCGCACCGGCCGCTCGCTCATCCGGGCGGCGACCACGTCGGCGAGCGTGAACCGCCCGCAGTTGCGCACCAGTTCGGCGACGAGGAACAGCACCATGAGCCAGGCGACGAAGAAGCCCACCACGTACAGCAGGCCGTCGTAGCCGAACAGCGCGATGAGCCCGGTGACCCCGAGGAACGAGGCCGCGGACAGATAATCACCCGAGATGGCAAAACCATTCTCCATCGGGGAGAAGAGACGCCCGCCCGCGTAGAACTCCTCCTCCGAACCATGCCGGTTGCGGCTCACCCAGGTGGTGATCCCGAGGGTGACCGCGATGAACGCGCTGAACAGCAGCAGCGCCAGCGTCTGATGGTTCCCGGTCACGACGTACCGCCTCGAATGCCTCGTGTCAGTTCCTGTGTGTCCCAGCGCAGTTCGAGCGCGGCCCGGTCCCTGCGCAGCCGCGCGTGCCGGGCGTAGGCCCAGGTGAGCAGGAAGGTGGTGAGGAACTGCCCCAGTCCCGCGACCATCCCCACGTTCACCGCGCCGGCCACCGGCCGGGCCATGAATCCGGGCGCCGTCGTCGCCGTCACCACATAGGCCACGTACCAGGTGAAGAAGACGACAGTGGCCGGCACCACGAACCGCAGATACCGGCCGCGCACCTCCTGGAAGGCCGCGCTGCGCTGCACCTCCAGATACACATCGCCCGCGCGGACGGCGTGGTCCGCGCTCTCCCGGCGCGCGGCGGGCACTTCGGGCGCGGGCCCGCCCGTGCCGTCCATCTCACCCCAGCCGGACGCGAGTGCGTCGTACCAGGGGTCGTGGTACCTCACCTTTCCGGTTGCCTCGGCGGGGGTCAGGTCATGACCTTCGTGGTTCTCGGCCGGACTCTCGTGACCACTCCCGCCACCGCGGGGACGACCGTTGCTTGACTGCATGCCCAAGGATGGACAGAACGGGAAGATCCCCGACTCTTCTTCTCCGCTGTCTTCACCCCATCAGGTGACTCAACCCGCTGGTGGCCGCACCAGTCCCTTGCCGTAGGCGTAACGCACCGCCTGCGCACGGTCCTTGAGCCCCGTCTTGGCGAACAGGTTGTTGATGTGGGTCTTCACGGTCGCCGTCGAGACATGCAGCGTGCGGGCGATCTCCTGATTGGTCAGGCCCTCGGCGATCAGCAGCAGCACCTCGGTCTCCCGCGCGGTGAGCCCGTCCGGCGGCTCGGCGGGCTCCGACGACGGCTGCGGCTCGGGCTCCGACAGGCGCTCCAGCAATCGCCGTTGGATGCTCGGCGACAGCCCCGCGTCCCCCGACAGCACACTCTCCACGGCCCGTACGATCTCGTCGCCGCCCGCGTCCTTGGTGAGGTAGCCACGTGCCCCGGCGCGCAGTGCCGGGAACAGTGAGGCGTCGTCCGCGAACGTCGTGAGCACCACGACCTGCGTCCCGGGATGCTCCGCACGGATCCGCCGGGTCGCCTCGACACCGTCGCAGCGCGGCATGCGCAGATCCATCAGGACGACGTCCGGGGCCAGTTCGGCGACGAGCCGCACCGCCTCGTCCCCGTCGACGGCGGCGCCGACGACCTCGATCCCGGGCAACAGCCCCAGCAGCATCACGATGCCTTCCCGTACGACGGTCTGGTCGTCCGCGACCACGACCCGCGCGGGTTTCCTCACGGCCTCATCCGTCATGCAGGCACCTTCAGCGTCACCACGAATCCCTCCTCGTCCGGTCCGGCCCGCAGCGAACCGCCCAGCAGCTCGGCGCGTTCCCGCATGCCCAGCAGACCGTATCCACCTCCTGCCCCGGTGAGTTCACCCGGCGAGCCGCCCGAGTCCCGTACGTCCAGGGTCACTTCGTGCTCGCCGTAGTCCAGCGTGAGCAGCACCTTGGCGCCCGGGGCGTGCTTGCGGACGTTCGTCAGGGCCTCCTGAGCGACCCGGCGCACGGCCTGCGAGGCCTCGGCGGGCAGCTGTCTCCGGTCACCCGTAACGGTGACCTCGGCACGGCCCGTCGTACCGACGATCTCGGACAGGAAGTCCTCCAGCGGGCTCATCTCGCCCCGCAGCGCGGACAGCGCCTGCCGGGTCTCCACCAGGCCGTCGCGGGCCATCCCCCGGGCCGCCACGACCCGTTCCAGGATCGTCTCCCGGTCGGCGCCCCGCTCGATCAGCAGCCTGGCCGCCTCCAGGTGCACGAGCTGGGCGGAGAGGCTGTGGGCCAGCACGTCGTGGATCTCCCGGGCGATACGGGCCCGCTCCGCCAGCGCGGCGGACTCCGCCTCGGCGGTACGCGCCATGCGTTCCTGGGTGAGCAGCCGCTGGGCGTTGCCCCTGGCCTCGGCGTCGAGGCGGAGCGTGTATCCGGCGAGGGCCAGCCCGGCCGTCGTGACCGCGGTGGTCAGCCACACGTCGTTGTTGACCGCGGCGAAGATCGCGAGGGACACCGAGGTCACCGGTACGGCGACCGCGATGGGCAGCCGCTCCAGCGAACTGACCGCACAGCCGCACCAGATGACGAGGGCCGGGACCGTGAACCCGACGGCCTGTCCCGCGATCGCGATCCCGAGAAGCACGGCGATGAGTCCCACCGACGGCCAGAGTCTGTGGGCGAGGGTGGTGCGCCAGAAGGCCCAGCCGAGGACCGCTGCCGCCAGGATCCCGGCCACGCCGCCGGCCAGGGCCCAGCCGTGGATGTGGCTGCCGGTCAAGGCGCCCCCCAGCAGCATGCCGATCACCAGCAGCCGGACGGCCCAGGCGAGCACCCGCCGGGGCCGTGAGACTCCCTCTCGGCCCAGCGCCTCCCGCGAGGGCCAGCGCGTCCAGGCGTTCTCCGTCACACGCGCTCCTTCCGGGCGGGCCGCGCCATGCCGAAACCGTACGCCGGGGCCGACCCGGCCGACCCGGTGAAGGACTGGGCCCGCCAGGCCAGGACCCCGGAGCGGACCAGCAGCGTCGCCGCGAGGCCGAGCATCAGGGCCGAGCTGTTCTGGTGCACACCCACAACCGCGCCGAGGGCGACGAGGCCGACGCGCAGGGCTATGCCGACGATCCAGACGCCGCCGCTCGCCTTGGTGCTCTTGCTCCACACGGAACCGTCCGTCTCGGCCCACAGGCGCGTGGTCCAGGCCCAGCCGGCTCCGGTGGCCAGCCCGACGACCAGCTCGACGGCGAGCAGGAGGGCCGACCCGGTGTGGTGGTGGGCGTCGAGTATGCCGGGGTCGCGCAGCGCCACGACGGCGAGGATCACGGGGAGGAGCCACCAGCGCCGGTCGGTGTCGATCCGACGGGCGCGGAACTGCCGCACGATCACCACCGCGACGACGGCCACGATCACCAACGCGTTGACCAGCCCGGACATCAGAGCCTCCGTGAGCGGAAGAGGATGCCGGCGGCGAGCGCTGCCGACGCCTTCGACGCTACGGAAATTCGCAGGTCGGCAGATCGGCGCCAGGGTGGATCGTGGGTGGATCCCCGAAACGCCTCAGCCTCCACCCACGGGTGGAGGCGACCGGAGGCGCCGGGTCAGTGTCGGGAACAGAGCGACGGCGCCGAGCTCGTCGCGGCGTCGGGGCGACCGCGCCGGGGCAAGTGTCAGGAACGGGGCGATCGCGCCACAGATCGGCGCGAGGAACCGAACGATCGCATCGGGTCGGCGTTGGAAACGGAGCGAGCGCAACGGCCCAGGGCCAAGCCTCCGAGCCAGGCCCGGGTCCGAGTATCCGAGCCCAGGCCCGAACCCGAGCCCAGGTCCAGGTCGGACCCGGACCCGAGCCCGGCGCGACGGTCAGGCGTCGATCCGCGACCGGTCCAGCGTCGCGGCCGAGCTGGAGATGAACTCCTTGCGCGGGGCCACGTCGTTGCCCATGAGCAGATCGAAGACCTGCTCGGCCGCGTCCAGGTCGGAGAGGTTGATCCGGCGCAGGGTGCGGTGACGGGGGTCCATCGTCGTCTCGGCCAGCTGGTCGGCGTCCATCTCACCGAGACCCTTGTAGCGCTGGATGGAGTCCTTGAACCGGACACCCTTGCTCTGGAACTCCAGCATCTTCTCGCGCAGCTCACGGTCCGAGTACGTGTAGACGTACTTGTCCTGGCCCTTCTTGGGCTGGACGAGTTCGATGCGGTGCAGCGGCGGCACCGCGGCGAACACCCGGCCGGCCTCGACCATGGGCCGCATGTAGCGCTGGAACAGGGTCAGGAGCAGACACCGGATGTGGGAGCCGTCCACATCGGCGTCGGTCATCATGATGATCTTGCCGTAGCGGGCCGCGTCGATGTCGAAGGTACGGCCCGACCCCGCTCCTATGACCTGGATGATCGCCCCGCACTCGACGTTCTTCAGCATGTCGGTGACGGACGACTTCTGGACGTTGAGGATCTTGCCGCGGATCGGCAGCAGCGCCTGGAACTCGGAGTTCCGGGCGAGCTTGGCCGTACCGAGCGCGGAGTCCCCCTCGACGATGAACAGTTCACTGCGCTCGACGTCGTCGCTGCGGCAGTCGGCGAGCTTGGCGGGCAGCGAGGAGGACTCCAGGGCCGTCTTGCGGCGCTGCGCGTCCTTGTGCTGCCGGGCCGCGATACGCGTGCGTGCGGCGGCGACGGCCTTCTCCATGACCACGCGGGCCTGGGCCGCCGCGTCACGCTTCGTCGAGGTCAGGAAGTCCTTGAGCTCCTTGGCCACCACGTTGGCGACGATGCGGCGGGCCGCCGACGTACCGAGTACCTCCTTGGTCTGGCCCTCGAACTGCGGTTCGGCGAGCCGGACGGTGACGACCGCGGTGAGGCCCTCCAGGGCGTCGTCCTTGACGACGTCGTCCTCGGCGACACGCAGCAGCTTCTTGGCGCGCGCCACCTCGTTCATCGTCTTGACGACCGCCTGCTCGAAGCCGGCTACGTGGGTACCGCCCTTGGGGGTGGCGATGATGTTCACGTACGACCTGAACGTCGTGTCGTAACCGGTCCCCCAGCGCATCGCGATGTCGACGCCGAGTTCGCGGGTGACCTCGGTGGGCGTCATCTGGCCGTGGTCGTCCAGGACGGGCACCGTCTCCTTGAAGGTGCCCTGGCCCGACAGGCGCAGTACGTCGCAGACCGGCTTGTCGCTCGCCAGGTACTCGCAGAACTCGCTGATGCCGCCGTCGAAGCGGAAGGACTCCTCCCCCTTGCTGCCGCCCTCACCGAGGCCGTACTCGTCGCGGACGACGATGGTCAGCCCGGGCACCAGGAACGCGGTCTGCCGGGCCCGCTGGTGCAGGCCCTCCAGGGAGAGCTTGGCGTCCTTGAGGAAGATCTGGCGGTCGGCCCAGTAGCGCACGCGCGTGCCGGTGCGGGTCTTGGGGATCCGCTTGGTCTTGCGCAGGCCACCGGGCTCGAACGTGGCGTCCGGGCCGGCGTTCGTGAAGGAGCCCGGCACTCCGCGCCGGAAGCTGATGGCGTGGGTGTTGCCGCTGCGGTCCACCTCGACGTCCAGCCGCGCGGACAGGGCGTTCACCACGGAGGCGCCCACGCCGTGCAGACCGCCGGAGGCGGCGTACGAGCCGCCGCCGAACTTGCCGCCGGCGTGCAGCTTGGTCATGACGACCTCGACACCGGAGAGGCCGGTCTTGGGCTCGACGTCGACCGGGATGCCCCGGCCGTTGTCCCGGACCTCCACCGAGGCGTCGTCGTGCAGGATCACCTCGATGTGGTCGCAGTAGCCCCCGAGGGCCTCGTCCACGGAGTTGTCGATGATCTCCCACAGACAGTGCATCAGGCCACGACTGTCGGTCGACCCGATGTACATGCCCGGGCGCTTGCGTACGGCCTCTAGCCCCTCAAGGACGAGCAGGTGCCGCGCGGTGTAGTTGGAACCGTCCCGGTCTGCTCCTGCCAGCAGCGCTGTCGACGGCACGGACGTTTCGGCGGTCACGCGGTTCGCTCCTCGCTGAATTTCAGATGAGGCCCTTTTGGGTAAGGGCCCGGCTTCGGTTGCCGCTCAGAGGGTACCGAGGCCTGGTAGAGCCGTTGTAACGCCACCCTCGTCTCCTCATCACACTAGTTCAGGGTCGTATGCCTGTTCGATCCCTCGATGGAGTGAAGTACATATCACGTTCCCTTCGGGGCATGAACCATTTAGGCTCCGGGCACGTCCTCATGAACAACCGGCAATCCAGCCGGGTGGACCCGACCCTGACCCCACAGCGCGAACCCGTACAGACACATAGACACGCAATACGGCACATTCGCCGCCAACCGGCAGCAGACAGCCGCCCCGGAAGAATTTTTCGAGAAAAGGCCACGAGCGGGAACGTTTTCGGCCTGGTTGGATGTTGACCCTGGTACGACAGCTCGTCGAGCTAGAGAAGAGGCGACGTGACTACTGTTCTGACCCCCGCGAGCCCACTGACGGCCGCCGATCGCTGCGACCGCTGCGGCGCCCAGGCATACCTGCGCGTCGTCCTGCTGAGCGGCGGAGAACTGCTCTTCTGCGCCCACCACGGCCGCAAGTTCGAGCCGGAACTCAAGAAGATCGCCGCTGAGATACAGGACGAGTCGGAGCGGCTGACCTCCGCTCCAGCAGCAAGCGCTCCTGAAGAAGACCGCTGACACATCGCGTCCACGACGAGCCAGCACCGGCCCAGGCCGGCGACGGGCGGCCCCGCTCCTGAACCACAGGAGCGGGGCCGCCCGTCTTTCTACCCGTAGACGCCTCCCAGACGCCGTCAGGCGCCCTTGTGCGGCCCTGGCGAGCCGCGGTGGCGGCCCAGCGTCCGCAGGACGTCCGACACCCTGGTGTAGACGCCAGGGCTTCCGGCCCGCCCGCACCCGCTGCCCCACGACACGAGCCCGATCAGCCGCCCCTGGGCGACCAGCGGCCCGCCACTGTCCCCCTGACAGGCGTCACGGCCTCCCTGAGCCTCTCCGGCGCACAGCATGGACTCCGGGAGGTAGGTGCCGTCGGCACCGGCCGGATAGGCCTCCTCGCAGCGCGCGTCGGACAACACGTGCAGGCGCGCCGCGTGCAGGCTCCCCGCATAGTCGCCGCTGCCGGTGAGATCGCCCCAGCCGTAGACCGTGGCCGCCGTACCCGCCCGGTAGGCCGTGTCGCCCGCGGCCGCCATCGTGACGACCGAGCTCTGGGGCAGCGGATCGGCGAGCGTGAGCACGGCGAAGTCGCCGGCGTTGCTGCCGGGGTCGTAGGCCGGATTGACCCACACATCGCGTACGGCGATCTCCTGGCCCCGGCCCGACAGCAGGTCCGTACGGCCCGCGATGGCCTTGAGGTCGGCCGCCCGGTGCGGCGGCGCCCCCAGGACGTCGTCACCCATGCAGTGGGCCGCGGTCAGCACGGTGGTCCGGCCCACGGCCACACCGCCGCAGAACTGCCCCGCCCGGGTACCCCCGAACCGGTCACGACTGGACAGCGCCACCGTCCAGGGGCTCACTGAGACATCGACCGGGAACCCGCCGACGACGATGCTGTCGGCGGCCACGGGGGACGCGGAGACCAGCGGTATGGCGGACGCGGCAGCCGCCAGGACCAGCGGCCGGGTCAGCGCCCGGGCAAGGGGACGACGCATGCACGTTCCTCACTCTGGGACGGTCATTGAAGACCCAGAGTGATCCAGCGCGCCGCGCCCCGCACCCGCGCCAACACGAAGGCCCGGCTCCCCGAGGGGAGACCGGGCCTTCCGTGTCGTACGACCAGGACCTAGTCGAGGTAGTCGCGCAGCACCTGCGAACGCGACGGGTGGCGCAGCTTCGACATGGTCTTGGACTCGATCTGGCGGATGCGCTCACGGGTGACCCCGTACACCTTGCCGATCTCGTCGAGGGTCTTCGGCTGACCGTCGGTGAGACCGAAGCGCATCGAGACCACACCGGCCTCGCGCTCGGACAGGGTGTCCAGGACGGAGTGCAGCTGCTCCTGGAGGAGGGTGAAGCTGACCGCGTCGGCCGGGACGACGGCTTCGGAGTCCTCGATGAGGTCACCGAACTCGCTGTCGCCGTCCTCACCCAGGGGGGTGTGCAGGGAGATGGGCTCGCGGCCGTACTTCTGGACCTCGATGACCTTCTCCGGGGTCATGTCGAGTTCCTTGGCCAGCTCCTCCGGGGTGGGCTCGCGGCCCAGGTCCTGGAGCATCTGGCGCTGCACGCGCGCGAGCTTGTTGATGACCTCGACCATGTGCACCGGGATACGGATGGTGCGGGCCTGGTCGGCCATCGCGCGGGTGATGGCCTGACGGATCCACCAGGTGGCGTACGTGGAGAACTTGTAGCCCTTGGTGTAGTCGAACTTCTCGACCGCGCGGATCAGACCGAGGTTGCCCTCCTGGATGAGGTCCAGGAAGAGCATGCCGCGGCCGGTGTAGCGCTTGGCCAGGGAGACCACCAGACGGAGGTTGGCCTCCAGGAGGTGGTTCTTGGCGCGGCGGCCGTCCTCGGCGATGATCTCCAGCTCGCGCTTGAGCTTGGGGGCGAGCTTGTCGGCGTTGGCCAGCTTGTCCTCGGCGAACAGACCGGCCTCGATGCGCTTGGCGAGCTCGACCTCCTGCTCGGCGTTGAGGAGGGGGACCTTGCCGATCTGCTTGAGGTAGTCCTTGACGGGGTCGGCGGTGGCACCGGCGGCGGCGACCTGCTGCGCGGGCGCGTCGTCCTCGTCCTCGTCGGAGAGCACGAACCCGGCGCTCTCGGCGCCCTCGGGCTCGTCCCCGGTCTTGCCGGGGGTCTCCTCGGTCGCCTCTTCGTCGACCAGCTCGGCGTCGTCCTTCTTGGCGCTGGTCTTCTTGGCCGCCGCGGCAGTCGTCTTCTTGGCGGCGACCTTCTTGGCGACCGCCTTCTTGGCGGGCGCGGTCTTCTTGGCAGCGACCTTCTGCGCGGCGTCGTCCTCGACGGGAGCGTCGGCGACGGGTGCCGCCGGAGTGGCGGTGGCGGTGGCCTTCTTGGCGGTCACCGTCTTCGCGGCGACCGTCTTGGTGGCGGTGCGCTTGGCCGGACTCTTCGCTGCGACGCTCTTTCGGGTGCGCTTGGGCTCCGCGGCACTGACCATCAGCGTCACACCCTCTTCCTCGAGGATCTGGTTGAGGCTGCGCAGTACGTTCTTCCACTGAGTGGCCGGAATCTGGTCAGCTTCGAAGGCCCGACGCACGTCATCGCCGGCGATCTGCCCCTCAGCCTTTCCCCGCTCGATGAGCGCCATGACAGAGACGGACTCGGCGATCTCCGGCGGGAGCGTACGGGATGTGCTGGCCGACACGAACAACCTCTCGGAACGATGGAAAACGGCTTCCGGCCCCGTCCGGTACGGACAGGAGCCGACGACCGCCGACTTGGGGATGGGCCGACGGCGCGGGCTGGGGCCGGGAAGAATCACAGCGCCTTGAACGGCGTCCGTATTCCCTTCCGCGGCTGTCACCTCTTAGGTCATCGCGCAGTGCCCGCGAGCGTTACGCCCAATCTGCGTGGCCCGAGTCACACCCCGTAAGCGTTCAAAAACGGTCAGACACGGGCAGAGGAGGTCACCCACGACTGTGACGGGCGCTCCTCAGGGAGATCCGACACCCCGTCGCACCGCCGGACCCCGCCGGATTCCCTGGAGGATCCTGCGGGGTCCGGCGGAAGACGGGCGCCCCGGCCGGGCGCCGCCACGAGAACGCGGCACACCTCGACCGCACGGACCATCCCGTGCGCGTCAGTGCTCGCGCGGGGCGGGCACCACGCGCTCCACCTCGGGGTGCACGATGAGCAGCTGCCGCATGGCCGCCTCGGCCGCCGCACCGTCGCCGGCGGCGAGGGCGTCGACGATCCTGGCGTGGTGCCCCAGGGAGGCGTCGGTCGGGCGGTCACAGCCCGTGACCGGACCGCCGGAGACCTGGAGGGCGGAGGAGACGATCCCGGAAAGGTGCTCCAGCATCCGGTTGCCCGCGACCTGGATGAGCAGCGAGTGGAACTCGGCGTCCGCGCGGGAGAAGGTCAGCGCGTCACCCTGCCCCATGGCGTGGCTCATGATCTCGACCATGTCGGAGAGGCGCTGCTGGACGTCCTCGCGCCCGTGCCCGGCGGCGAGGCGCGCGGCGAGCGGCTCGATCGTCCAGCGCAGCTCGCTCAGCTCACGGCGCTGGTTGTCGCGCTGCGGGCCGAAGGCGCGCCATTCGATGATGTCCGGATCGAGGAGGTTCCAGTCGCTGACGGGACGCACGCGCGTGCCGACGTTCGGGCGGGCACTGACCAGGCCCTTGGCCTCCAGGACGCGGAGCGATTCGCGGACGACGGTGCGGGAGACTTCGAAGCGCTGGCCGATCTCCTCGGGCACCAGCGGGCGGTCGGCGCCCAGGTCCCCGGAGACGATCATCTGACCCAGCTGCTGGACGAGTTGGCCGTGCAGCCCGCGTCCGCGGCTGCCCGCGCTACGCCGGCCCACGCGGCCCAGCTCGGGGTCGGAACCGTCCCAGGAAGGGGCTCCGAGGCGCTCGGTGACGGGCGCCTCGGCATAGGGGTAGCGGTCGAGTTCGCCCGGGCCGGCGAGACCGGAGTCTGCGGAGCGGGCGGCGGTCATCATGGTGTGCGCAAGGGTACTCACGGATCCTTTGTCGGCGCTGTCTCCAACTCCCTTGAGGTCTTTGGTGAAAAGCACACGAAAGGGTGATCGCTCACCGCGTCGCAATTGACGCCTTATCGGAAAGAAATGGGCTTTCTGCGGGGAGTTGTGCGCAGAGCGGCACCCGAAGGGTGCGGACGGTCGTCATCGGACCCTGCTACGCAGGGTCGTGAGCAGATACGCGCAGAGCAGGGCGGTCAGCGACAACGCCAGTGCCCCGCCCACGGGTTGGGCGATCACCCGCGCCGCCGCTGACAGGTAACGCTCTCCCCCGAAGGGCCACTGCAGCAGCAACACCTTCCGCATCCGCATCGGGAAGCCTTCCGCGGTCCGCACGGCGGGCCCTTCCAACGCCTTGTGCACGAGGGGTACGACGAGAATCGGTACGGCGACCACCGCGGAGAGCCCGGCCGTAGTGGACCGGAAGATGCCGGCCGCCAGAACGCCGGCCCAGGCGCAGCCGACGACCAGGCCGACCCAACTCGCACCCATTGAAAGCCAGTCGGCGGGAACTTGCGCGAGCTCCCGTCCGTAGACGAGATAGAGCACTTCGGCGTCGCAGCCCACCGTGAGGAAGGCCAGCAGCAGCGCGGTGGCCGCGGAGACGAGGAGCTTCGCGACGAGCAGCCCCATCCGTCGGGGCACGGTGCCGCGGTCCGCCGCCAGGGCGGGGTGACGGAACTCGTCACCGAACGCGAACGCCCCGAGCAGTCCCGCACCGAGCGCCGCGGGCGGCAGGGGCAACTCCCGCGGCCACGCGGCCAGCAGACGCGGCTGCGGGGTATGCCCGATGCGGGCCAACAGCAGCGCGGTGAGGGCGGACACGAGCAGCACGGCGGCCCCGGTCAGAAACCCGGTGCCGATACCGGCGGCCCGCCGCAGCTCGTAGCGGAGCGGGCGCAGCGGGCTGGGGGCGGAGCGGACGGAGATGGGGGGCGGGAGCGGGGACAGGGCGTCGGGGGTGAGGACTTGGGAGGGGCGCGGGGCACGCGCGCGGGGGCGAGTGCCGGCCGGCTCCTCGGGGTCGATGAGGGGGACCAGGCGGGAGTTTGTGGTGGGGGTGCTTGCAGCGGTTGCGTGGGCCTCGTCCGGCGGGTGGAGTTCGGCGGCGGGTTCCAGTCCTTCGGCGACGGACGGAGCATCTGTGAGTCGCGTCGGCGACTCGGCAAGTGGCACGTGAGTACTGGCCGATGGCATCTCGGCTGTCGACGGGGTGTCAGGCACTCGCGGCTCGGCGGCGGAATCCGCCTCGCCTCGGAGGGTCATTCCGGCGCCCGGTCCCATGTCCCCGATCTCGTCCGCGAGTTGGTGGACGAGGATGTCGTGCCGGAACGCCGTCTCGCCGACGTCGGCGCATGTACTGCCGTACACGGAAAGGCGGTTGCCGTCCTCCCGTACGACTTCCACGGAGCGGTGCGCGGTGCGGGCCTCCTTGGCGAGAAGGGCGGCGAGGCGGTTGGCGTGTGGGCTGCGGACGGCGACGCGGGGGCGCAGCCGGGTGCGGGCGAAGTCTCCGGCCTCCTGGTCGGCGACGAGTCTGCCCTGCTCCAGGGTGACGACCCGGTCGGCGCTGCGGGCGGCCTCCTTGGGGTCGGCGGTGGTGAACAGGACCGTGCCGCCCTGGGCCGCGTGCGCGCGCAGCATGCCGTACAGCCAACGGCTTTCGCGGACTGAGAGGGCGTCCGCGGGTTCGTCCAGCACGAGTGTGTGCGGGTCGGACAGCAGGGCGCAGGCGAGGCCGAGGCGACGGTCCATGCCGCGCGCGAGGCTGCCGAGGCGTTCGTCGCGGAGGCTGACGATGCCGACCACTTCGAGGACTTCGTCGGCGCGCCGGGCGGGAACGCCCGCCGCGGCGCACAGCATCCGGAGGTGGCCGCGGACCGATCGGGCCGGATGTCCCGGCACATCGCCCAGGAGGACGCCGACCTCGCGCGACGGGTGGGCGATGCGGTGCAGGGGGCGGCCCCTGAAGTAGGTGATTCCACGTCCCTGTTGGAGTTCGAGCATGAGCCTGAGCGCGGCAGTCTTGCCCGCGCCCGGTGCTCCGAGGAGTGCGGTGACACGGCCCGCACGTGCCTCGAAGGAGACGTCGTCGACGGCGGGCGGATGCTCCTTGCGGGCGTTGCTGGTCAGTCCGAAGGCCTGGATCACCCACAGCAAGATAGCGCGCTATGTCCGTTTTTCCGGGCACCGAACGGCCCGCTCCGCAACCGTTGATCGCCTCCGCCGAGGTCCTACGGCGTCACACCTCGGGGCGCAGCATCGGCGGGTTGAGCAGCGTGGCCCCGCCGGCCCGGAACAACTGCGCCGGGCGGCCGCCCTGACGGGTCGTCGTACCGCCGGTCGGGACGAGGAACCCGGGCGTGCCGGTCACCTTGCGGTGAAAGTTGCGCGGGTCGAGCGCCACGCCCCACACCGCCTCGTAGACGCGGCGCAGCTCACCGACGGTGAACTCGGTGGGGCAGAACGCCGTGGCCAGGGACGAGTACTCGATCTTCGAACGGGCGCGCTCCACCCCGTCGGACAGGATCTGCGTGTGGTCGAAGGCGAGCGGCGCCACCGGATCGCCGTCGCGGCCGAACCCGCCCTGCTGCAGCAGCTCTTCGACGGGCGCCCAGCGCGCGTTGCTGGCGTCGCCACCGGCGCGGGGCGCGGGCAGGTCGGGAGCGAGCGCGAGGTGGGCGACGCTGACGACGCGCATCCGCGGGTCGCGCTTGGGGTCGCCATAGGTCGCGAGCTGCTCCAGATGTGCTCCGTTGTCCTGCGCGGGGGCGCCGGGGTCGTGGGCGCGCAGTCCCGTCTCCTCGGCCAGTTCGCGCGCGGCGGCCTGCGACAGATCCTCGTCGGCCCGCACGAAGCCGCCGGGCAGCGCCCAGCGCCCCTGGAACGGCGGCTCGCCCCTGCGTACCGCCAGCCCGCACAGAGCATGGCGGCGCACGGTCAGCACGACCAGGTCCACGGTGACGGCGAAGGGCGGATACGCTGACGGGTCGTAGGACATGCGGCGATCATAGTCGTCTGCCTGACGATAAACACTCCCTTCGTCGGTACCGCCATGACTGATCCACTTCGGTGCGATGTGCGGCTCGCCCACCGCTTCCGGCCGTCTCCCGATACGGCCTCCTCCGAGGTCACGCTCCCAATTGCAAGCCGTCGGCCGCCTCTTCGACCATGGCGACACCGAGTCGGCCCACCCGTACGGAGAAGGGGGCGCCCGCGATCCGCAACCCGGTCAGGCCGATCTCGCCCAGGGGCGCGCTGCGCACCGGGCGGAGGGTGACCGTGCGTGCGGGGGCGTCGGGGCGGATGCCCGCGAGGGTGGTCAGCAGCAGCACTCCGGCGGCTGCCGCCGTGGCCGCCGGGCGACAGGCCGCAGGATGCGGAAGGGGAGCGCTCCCGTCCGTGCGCTGCTCCCCCGCGTACATCTCGGGGAGCCGGTGTCCGAAAGCCTCGGCCGCGGCGAGGACGCCCCGCAGCAGGGAGGTCGCCTCCTTCTCGTACGTGGCGGCGGCCAGACCCGCGACGGCGATCGCCGTCTCCGCCACCCGCACGGCTCCACTCCGGTGACTGAACGGGCTGTATCCCGGTTCCTTCACGCCCAGTCCGCGCAGCCCCCAGCCCGAGTCCATGGCCGGGGCGCCGAGCAGCCGGGCAAGTTGTTCGGCCCGCACCTTGTCGAGCAGGCCGGGGGCGTACTCGCCGCCACCCAAGAGGCCGGTGTCTAGGAGGTGAGCCGCGGTCGCGCCGAGGTGCGGTACGAGGCGTCCGTCCGGAGATCGAGCCGCTGCCGGGCGACCGCCGCCCAGGTCCCCGATCCAGAAGTCCTCGCGGAAAGCGGTGCGTAACTCCTGGGCCCACTCCCTCAGTTCCGCACCGCCGGGTCTGCCGAACGCGTCGAGCAGATCGGCACCGAGCAGCGCCGCCCGGTGGGCATGGGCCTGTGTCTCGCAGCGGACGGGACCGCTGGGGTGCGGGTCGCGCAGATACGTGCCGTCGCCCACCGTGTTCCGCAGCCAGGTCAGACAGCGCTCGGCGGCCGGGAGTAACTCCCGTGTCTCCTGCTCGGGAAGCCCCCAGCGGCGGGCCTCCGCGAGCAGCACCGGAAAGAGCAGGGTCGCCTCGGTTCCCGTACAACTCGGCGGCAGATGGGCGCCGGCATCACGACGCGGTCCGGGAATCATGCCCAACTGCGTTCCGGCGCGCTGGAGTTGGGTGCGCGAGAGGATCCGCAGTGTGCCCGCGGCGAGCCGCGTACCGAGAGGCAGTGTCATCCGTGCCGCCGTGAGCGACTCCGCCGGTGCCAGCCCGCAGCGCCAGGGTGCCCCCGCCGCGAGGTGCGTGTCGGTGGGGTGCGCGGGGTCGCGCAGCAGCAGTGCCTGGAGATCCTCAATGCTGGTCCGGAGCAGCACGTGGACTCGGGGGTCGTCGCCGGTCGCCCGGGCGGGGGCCAGGGGGCTGGTCGCGCCCTTGCCCACCGCCCGGATCGGTCCCGTGCCGTCCGGCCGTACCCGGAGTTCCACGCTCACCGTGCCGCCCGGTGGCAGTTCGAACTCCCACCGCAGGAGCCCTGCGGAAGCCAGCGCGTCGGCGGGCGGCGGGTCTGCTGTGACCGCCGAGTTCCCGGTGGGGCCGGACCAGCGCAGGCCCGAGTCGTGGACGCTGGCGGGCAGTTCGGGTCCTGTACTGCCTGCGGCGATCGCGCCCAGATCGGCCATGTCGGTGCCGAGCGCCACCTCGACCGGCAGGCGCAGCGGGCGCCAGGAAACGCTGCGCAGGGTGATGCGCTCGGTGCCGTCGGCGTGCCGGGTCCGCTCGACGACGAGGTCCGGGTCCGGGCCGCAGTCCGGGGACACCCGCATGGTCCCCACGAAACGGGCGCGGTCGGCGGCCGTCATCCTGGCCTGCACCGCGAGTGGTTCCCGCCCTGCCACCCGCACCTGACAGCGGGAGAGAACGCGTCGCCCTCCGCGGTAGAACCCCTCCAACCCCCGGCCGTTCAGCTGCCCTTGCTCGGTGGAGACGGCGAGGCCGGGGAGGGCTACGCAGATCAGGGTGGTGTGGGTGGGGGGTAGTTCGAGGGAGCGGCGGGGCGGGGGTGGCTGGGGTCGCGGTGGACTTTGAGGCGGGGAGCCTGGGGAGGCCTGGCGTGGGGAGACGGGAGACGACTGGCGTGGGGACGCGGGCGGGGGTGGGCGGCGGATCTGGCTGGGCGCCCGCCCTTCTGCCGGCGGATGGGACGGTTGCGGCGGGTGCTCGGGATCGGCGATTCCTGTGTCGGACGTGCCCGTGTGCGGGGGCGGGGAGCCGGTGCCCCGGTACTGCGGCGATGAGTTGGTGCCCCGGATCGAACGCGGCTCGGGGACACCGGAGTCAGGGTGGTCGTCGGCGGCGGAGGGCGGAGTCGGCTGGTGCATGGGCGGCTTCTTCTGCGCTCTGTGCGCCTCAGACGTGTTCGGCGCCGGATGGACGGTTCCGGGAGGACAAGGGCTGTCCGGCGACACGACCCGTTCAGGCGTTCCGCCACTCAGGTGAACGGAGCCGGGCTCCTCGTGGTCACGCCCGCAACCTGGGAAGCCGACCGAATGGCGGCGCGGCGGAGAGAGCGCAGAGGGCTGATAGCTCGCGCTGGTCCCCCGGTCCCGGTGACCGCCGAACCCGCGCACGGTCCGTCGGCCGCATGCGCCCGTTTCTCGCGCCGCGTGCCACTCAGCAGGTCCGGCGTCAGCCCGCGCTCTGGGGACACTGACCGCGTGTGGAGTCACCGCCGCCAGCCGCACACCCCGGTGGAGCCAAGCGTGGAACCAAGCTCCGAGCGCACCGGGCCGACCACTGGACCGGCGGGGCTGCCTCCCACTCCCCCAACCCTTGATCACCCGTCCCCCTCAATACCGTTGCCGCCCGGCCGCGGCGCCTCCGAGCAGGTGTCGTAGCGCCGCGAATCCGCCTTCCCAGAGGTACGCGGACGTGTGCTGCCGGGGCGTGCGGTGCCCTGCGCCGGTGTGCGCGGACGGGATCCGTCGGTCCCGGATCGGCGGCCGTTCACGCCCGAGGGATGGGGACGGCCCTCGGCTCCGTCAGCGGTACGGGCGCGCCGCCGACGACGGGGGGCTGCGGGCGAGGCCGCCTCCGGTGTCGGGCCGTCGCCGGGACCGCTCACGCCGTGTTGTGCGGAACCGTCGGCACCCTCCGCGCCGCCGACCAGCCCTCCAGCGTGCGTTGCTTCTCCAACTCCGACCGCCCTTCCAACTCCCGTCGCTCCTCCGGCTCCCGCCGCGCTTCCAACTCCCGTCACGTCTCCGATGCCCGCCGACCCGCCGACTCCCGCCACCTCTCCGATGCTTGCCGCTCCTCCAACTCCCGCCATCCCTCCGGCTCCTGTCGCCCTTCCAACTCCTGTCACCTCTCCGGCTCCCGCCACCTTTCCAACTCCCGTCACCCTCCCGGCGCCCGTCACCTCTCCAACTTCCGTAACCCCCGCCCGCCCCACCCGCTCCGCGCGCAAACACCGCCGAATCGACTCCGGGTCAAGGCCCTCGTTGCAGGCCTGGTGCAAGAGGCAGGCGAACAGGTAGTCGGGGTCCGCGCCCAGGGCCATGGCCAGGGCCTCCCTGGCCTCCAGGTCGTCGCCGGTCGACCAGGCGACCCAGCCGGCGAGGGTGAGAGGGGCCGCGGCGTGTTCGCCGTACGGTCCGACGCAGCGGCGGGCCAACGCGCGCCAGAGGCGCAGGGCCGGTACCGCGTCGTCGCCCTCCATCCATTCGGCGGCGCGGTCGCGGGTCGTGCGGTCCTGGAGGCCGAGGATCAGCGTGGCGGCTTCGTCGTGGGCGAGCAGTGCGTCGTCGCGGAAGTCCGAGTGGAGTGCGCCGGACACCTGCGGTGCCGCGGTGAATCGCCTCATGATCCGCTGGGCCAGATCCAAGGTCTCCTCCGCCACGTCCGCTCGGCTGACGTCGTCGAGGATCCTGGGAACCAGGGTCATACCAGCGGCGTCCAGCGCGACTTCCTGCCGAAGCGCCACAGCCGTTTCCCAGGGCTGCAGCCTGGCCCGCAACTCCCTCAGCGTGCCGCGTACTTGGAGTCCCGCGTAGGTCGCCGCAGCGGCCAGTACGGAAGTGCCGGGCAGGCCCATCGGGGATCCGTTGACCGGGCAACATCCCTCGATCGGGCAGCAGTAGGACCAGAAGCGGCCGTCCGAGATGCAGAGCGCCTCGATCACGGTCACGTCGAGGCGGCCGCACTCGGTGCGCAGCTTCTGCACGAGCGGGCGCAGGCGTTCCATGACCTGGCGCCCCGACTCTCCCGGCGCCGGTTCCTGACAGACGTAGGCGATCATCTGCTCGGGCCGGGTTCCCCTGCGCTCGCTGCCGGTCACCAGGCCGTGGGCCAACTGCCGTGCCACGGACGCCCAGTCGTCGGCGCCGGCGGGAATGCCGAGCCGGGCCCTGCCGCCGAACCGGCCCCGGCCGCCCCGATCGTGCAGGGCGACGAGGACGATGCTGTCCTCGGGGCGGTACCCGAGCAGATAGGGCAGGGCGTCGGCGAGTTCGGCGGGCGAGCGCAGGGTGACTTGGTGCTCGGCGCCGTGTCGCTCGTACGCGGTGGGGTCGATGTCGCCGTTTTCGGAGGATCCGGTCGTTTCGCTGTGGTTCGTCATGCGTCGACGATCTCGCGGATCACAAAATTCCGCTTGAGCCTGTGGATAAGTCCGGTCAGGGACACGCCACATGGGGTCCGACAGGGTCAAGTCGGCCCACATGACCGGGAAATCCGGACCGCCCTCGGCGATCGTGTGATCGCCCCGCGAGGAAGGGGCGACCGACGCGACTCAGCCGCGGCAACCAAAACTCGGCCCTCCCGAGGCGATTCCGTGCCACCGAAGCTCGCCCCGGCCCAGCGCGAATCACCACAACCGCAGGCAGCCATCACCCGCCGACAGGCCGCCTACGACAAGGATCCCGAAAACGAGACCTCAGCCCGCCGCAGCAAGAACCAGAGGAAGCACCTGCTCGCTGCCTGCCCTGCGGAGCAGTCGGGCAGCGACCGCGAGCGTCCAGCCCGAGTCGGTGTAGTCGTCCACGAGCAGGACGGGGCCGGGAGAAGCGGCCAGGGCGTCGGCCAGTTCCCCCGAGACGGCGAAGGCGTCGGACAGGGCCTTGAGGCGCTGGGCCGAGTTGCTGCGGCGTGCCGCGTGCGTGCCGTCCGGTCCGGTGTACGTCAGGGTGCCCAGGAGGGGGAGGCGGCCGATGCTCGCGATGCCCTGGGCGAAGGAACCGACCAACTGCGGGCGGCCCAGGGACGGTACGGCCACGACGCCCACGGGCCGGGCGGAGGCGTCCGCGACATTCGGTGCCCAACCGCCGGGAGAGCGCGCCCAGTCGGCGAGGACCGCCACGGCGGCCTTCAGGACGTCGTCGGGGACCGGGCCGTCGGGCGCGTTCTCGGCCAGCAGCGGGCGCAGCCGGTTGCCCCAGCCGATGTCCGAGAGCCGTCCCAGGGCGCGCCCCGTGGAGCACTGGTCCTTCACCGGGATACGGCCCTTGAGGTCGACACCCAGCGCGGCCATCCCGGTCGGCCACATGCGGCGCGGCTCGACCTCCACGCCCGGGCGGTCCAGTTCCTTCGTCGCCCCCGTCAACGTCTCCGCGGAGACCGAGGAGTCGATCCAGGCGCCCGCGCAGTTGTCGCAGCGGCCGCACGGCACCGCGCCTTCGTCGTCCAGTTGCCGTCGCAGGAACTCCATCCGGCACTGGGAGGTACTCACGTAGTCGCGCATGGCCTGCTGCTCGGCCGCCCGCTGCTTGGCCACCCAGGCGTAACGCTCGGCGTCGTAGGCCCACTCCGCGCCCGTGGCCACCCAGCCGCCCTTCACGCGCTTGACCGCGCCGTCGACGTCCAGGACCTTCAGCATCGTCTCCAGCCGGCTGCGCCGTAGGTCGACCGCCGTCTCCAGAGCCGGCACGGACAGTGGCCGTCCGGCGTCGGCGAGGGCCGAGAGGGTCTGCCGGACCTGCGTCTCGGGCGGGAAGGCCGTATCCGCGAAGTAGCGCCAGATGGCCTCGTCCTCGCGGCCGGGCAGGAGCAGCACGTCGGCGTGGGCCACACCGCGGCCCGCACGACCCACCTGCTGGTAATAGGCGATCGGCGAGGAGGGTGAGCCGAGGTGGACGACAAAGCCCAGGTCCGGCTTGTCGTAGCCCATGCCCAGCGCCGACGTGGCGACCAGGGCCTTGACCCGGTTCTCCTGGAGGTCGATCTCGGCCTGGAGACGGTCGGCGTTCTCCGTCTTCCCGGTGTACGAGGCCACCTTGAAGCCGCGTTGGCGCAGGAAGGCGGTGGCTTCTTCGGCGGCGGCCACGGTGAGTGTGTAGATGATCCCGGAGCCGGTCAGCTCGTCCAGGTGCTCGGCGAGCCATGCCAAACGGTGCGCGGCGTCCGGCAGTTGGACCACTCCCAGCCGCAGGCTCTCCCGCTCCAGCGGGCCGCGGAGCACCAGGGCCTCCCCTGCGCCCGTGCCCAACTGCTCGGCCACATCGGCCGTCACGCGCGCGTTGGCGGTCGCGGTGGTGGCCAGCACCGGTACGCCGGCGGGCAGTTCGCCCAGCATCGCCCGCAGCCTGCGGTAGTCGGGGCGGAAGTCGTGTCCCCAGTCGGAGATGCAGTGCGCCTCGTCGACCACCAGGAGGCCGGTCGTAGCGGCGAGCTTGGGCAGCACCTGGTCGCGGAAGTCGACGGAATTGAGCCGCTCCGGGCTCACCAGGAGGACGTCGGTCTCGCCCCGTTCGACCTCTCCGTAGATGTCGTCCCACTCCTCCGGGTTGGCCGAGTTGATCGTGTGCGCCCGGATACCGGCCCGCGCCGCCGACTCGACCTGGTTGCGCATCAGCGCCAGCAGCGGCGAGATGATCACCGTGGGCCCGGAGCCGCGCCGGCGCAGCAAGGCGGTGGCGACGAAGTACACCGCCGACTTGCCCCAGCCGGTGCGCTGGACCACGAGCGCGCGCCGGCGCTCCTCCACCAGGGCCGCCACCGCCTGCCACTGGTCCTCGCGCAGCCGCGCCGTACCGCTCTGATCACCGACCAGCTCGGCGAGGATGGCGTCGGCTTCGGCACGCAGCTCCTGGTTGCTCATGCCCCCATGCAACCGCACGCCACTGACAACAGCCCAATCCCCCACCGTGACGAAGCGCGCGGAGCCTTGTCGCGCACCCCGTCCGACCGGCCCGCTCTGGACCTTCCGCACCTCGATGGCGTACGAAAGTGTCGTGCTCGAACGTCCCAGGCGTCGCCGGGTGACGCATTGGGTAGGGATATAAGCCGCAGACCATCGGATAAGGGTCTGTGGCCCCATTTGCTCGTTGCCGCATCCCAGTTCGACAGGAAGAATTGGAGTCCGCTCCCCGCACGGCTCGTCCGTGATCCGGTAGGGCTCTGCTGCGGTGTGCGCTCCCCCGAATCCGACCCCGCCCGTAGTGTGGGCGCGTAGCCGAAGGGAGGACCGTGACCTTCGGATTCGCTCCGTCCTCCGCGGCATCCACGTCGACGTCTGCCGACCTGTCCGCCGCTTCCGCCAACCCCCTGGCCCGTCTGCTCGAACCCTCCGAATGGGCCGCCGCCGGAATCCCGTTGCTGCGCAATCCCCGCGAGGTCGTCAGCGGGCTGCACTCCCGGCACCGTCCGAGACCGGCGACAGCGATCGTGGCCGTCCTCGATCCGGACGAGCGGCTGCTCGCGAGCGCCTCGTTCGTCCGGCGGTCCGCCCCGGCCGACGGCTGGATGTTCCGCAACGCGCTGCTCGCGCAGCTGCGCCGCGTCATCCCGCACGATCTGCGCCGCCGCACCCCGGTGCGTACGGCCGTGCTGCTCTACTGCCGTGAGGGCGACGCTCGTTGGACGGAGGAGGACGGCGCGTGGATGTGGGGGCTGCGTGACGCCTGCACCCTGCACGGGCTGCGCTGCGGGGCCTACATCACGCTGACGCGTGACGGCTGGCAGGTGCTCGGCGAGGGACGCGGCGGCCGTAGGCCCAGCGCGGACTCCGCGCCGGAACCTTTCGCCATGTCCGAGGTACCGCCCCTGCTGCCCCGCACCGGCGGCGCAGCCTCGGAGGTCCTGCGCCGCGCCGCGGCCCGCTGACACCCGGTCCGGGCTCCGCGCCCGGACCGCACGGCCCCACCACTGTGGAGTCCTACGACGCCGAGCCGCCCGCACTCCGGTCGCGGCGCACGGGACAGAAGTGCCGCCGCGGTAGGCGCACTTCACCGACCGCAGCAGAAATCCGCGCACGCCGAACGCGTCACCGTGCACAGACCACCGCGACGGCGTTCACCTGGCCGCCGTCGCCCTCCGAGAGCCTTCCGGGAGTTCCCGGAAGGCTCAGACGCCCGCGCCCAGCACCGAGTTGATCTGCTGCGGGTCGCCGCAGACGATCAGCAGGGTGCCGGCCCGGCCGCGGGCCAGGGGCAGGACGGTGGTGGCAACGTCGGCTGCGCCTCCGTTGACGGCGACCACGACGACGGGACGGGACGCCGCCCGGCCGGCGACAGCGGCGTCCGCGTAGAAGACGTCGTCGCGCGCGTCGTGCTGCGCCCAGTAGGAGGCTTCGCCGAAGGACAGTTCGTGGGCGGCCCACGGGTGCGGTTCGCCGGTGGTGATCACCAGCACGTCACCGGGGGTACGGCCCGACTCCAGGAGCAGGTCCAGGGCTTCCTCGGCAGCGTCCAGCGCGCCCTCGGCCGAGGCCGGGATCAGCTGGATCTGCGGGGTCGCCACAGCGGTGTCGGAGGAGGCGGGAACAGCCGGACCCGAGGGTCCGGGCTTGGCCACGGCCACGTCGCGCGGCGTACGTTGCGCCGGCGCCGTGGGCCGCAGGGGGCCGGGGCGACCGGGACGCGACGGAGCCGCGGGGCGGGGGCCGGGTACAGGGCGGGGGGTCGGCGCGACGCGGCCACTGGCCGGAGTGGCGCTGGGACCCTGGGCACTCTCGTGAATCTGAGGCTCCTCGGGAATGAGAGGCATGAGCTGATTTTTATCAAACGCTGGTGCGGCTTGCGGCAGCGGGTGGCACATCAGTGCGAGCGGAACGGTCAGAAGTCGAATCCGAGCTGGCCCTCGATCTTCGGAACGTTTCCCTCCGCCCAACTGCGAGCCTTCTTGAGGTGCCGCCACTGGGGCAGCGCATCAAGATACGCCCACGACAACCGGTGGTACGGGGTGGGCCCCCGCTCCTCCAGCGCGGCCTTGTGCACAGGTGAGGGATACCCGGCGTTGGCCGCGAAAGCGAAGTCTGCATGGTCGATGCCCAGTTCGGCCATCATTTTGTCGCGCTGAACCTTGGCGATCACCGAAGCGGCCGCGACCGCCACGCACGACTGGTCGCCCTTGATCACCGTACGGACCCGCCAGGGGTCCCCGAGGTAATCGTGCTTCCCGTCGAGGATGACCGCGTCGGGGCGTACGGGCAAGGCCTCCAGAGCACGCACCGCGGCGAGCCGCAGCGCGGCCGTCATCCCCAGGTCGTCGATCTCTTCGTGGGAGGCGTGTCCCAGGGCGTACGCCGAGACCCACTTGCGGAGTTCTTCGGCGAGTTCGGTACGTCGTCTGACCGCGATGAGCTTGGAGTCGGTGAGGCCTTCGGGGGGTCGGCGCAGTCCGGTGACCGCCGCGCAGACGGTGACGGGGCCGGCCCACGCACCGCGCCCCACCTCGTCGACGCCGGCAATGACCTTGGCCCCGGTCGTGGCGCGGAGTGAGCGCTCGACGGTATGAGTGGGTGGTTCGTACGGCATGGCGTGCTCAGGGTACGCCGCCCGGACCCGCTCTGCGACACCCGGGTTTCCGCGAGCCCGCCGAAGACCGCTCCGATCCGCCTTCACGCACCGCCGTGCCGGAGCAGCGGAAGCATCAACTGGTCGATCATTTCCTCGATGTCATGGTCGACCCATTCACTGCCGCACATCTTCGAGCGATACATCATCATCGCCGGAATGGCGTCCAGCACATAGCTGTTGGAGGCGTCGGAGCGGACCTCACCTCGCTCTATTCCGCGGTTGATCACCTCCCCGAGCAGTCGGATCGTTGGCTCCACGACCCCTTCGAAGATCACACCGTGGAAGCGCTCCGCCTGGGCGGTGTCGCATTCGTGAATTACCGAGCGCAGGGCGTATCCGGGGCGCGAGTACATCGCGTCGCGCGCCTGCACGCACAACGCCAGCAGGTCCTCGCGCACATTCCCGAGGTCGGGCGCCTCGTTCAGGCGCGGCAGCCCTGCCTGCAGCGCGTCCGCGACGAGATCCTCCTTGGACGACCAGCGCCGGTAGACCGCGGCCTTTCCTGTCTGGGCACCGGCGGCGACGCCTTCCATCGTGAGGGCGTTCCATCCGACCGTGCCGAGTTGTTCCAACGCGGCGTCCAGGATCGCGCGTTCGAGCACGGCGCCGCGGCGTCGGAGGGAGGCCGTCTGAGCGGGGGCGGCCGTCCAGCCCGAAGTAACCATCTGAGTGTCTCCAGCGAGCAGTGGAATGGGGAATTCCGAGGATCGGGGACGGGGATCGGGGATGCGTCACGCGGCAGCGACGGGGACGTGCCGCACGAAGGCGAGTTAAGTGAACGCTTGCGTTCACTGTCGGGGACTCACTACCGTTGACGCGGCAGTGAACGCGAGCGTTCACTAACACACTTGTGGGGGACCCATAGTGACAACCTCTCAGTTGATTCAGCACCCCAAGCCAGGAGCGGCCCGCCGGGAGGGGCATCCCGGCATCGCGCTCGCGGTCATCGCGGCCTGCCAACTCATGGTGGTACTCGACGCGACGATTGTGAACATCGCCCTCCCGCACATTCAAGCCGCACTCAGTTTCAGCACCACCGACCTCACCTGGGTCGTCAGCGCCTACACGCTCACCTTCGGCGGCCTGCTGCTTCTCGGCGGTCGGGCCGGCGACATCCTCGGCCGGCGACGGGTGTTCACCACCGGCATCCTGCTCTTCACCTTCGCCTCGCTGCTCGGCGGTCTCGCCCAGGAACCCTGGCAGTTGCTGGCCGCGCGTGTCCTGCAGGGCATGGGTGGCGCGATCGCGTCGCCCACCTCGCTGGCACTCATCACCACCACGTTCCCCGAAGGGCCGGAGCGGAACAGGGCGTTCGGAGTCTTCGCCGCGGTCTCGGCGGGCGGCGGCGCGATCGGTCTCCTCGCGGGCGGCATGCTCACCGAGTGGCTCGACTGGCGCTGGGTGTTCTTCGTCAACCTGCCGATCGGCATACTGATCGCGGTGCTCACACCGCTGTACATCAACGAGTCCGCACGGCACACCGGCCGCTTCGACATCGCGGGCGCGCTGACCTCGACGGCGGGCATGGCGTCCCTCGTCTACGGCTTCATCCGCGCGGCGGACAAGGGGTGGCGCGACAGCCTGACCATCGGCTCCTTCGCCGCGGCGATCGTCCTGCTGGTGGCCTTCGTGATCACGGAGTCCCGGGCCAAGGAGCCGATCACCCCGCTCCGGATGTTCGCCGACCGCAACCGCTCGGGCACCTACGTGATCATGCTGAGCCTGGCCGCCGCGATGTTCGGCATGTTCTTCTACATCGTGCTCTTCGTGCAGAACGTGCTGGGGTACACCCCGATCCAGGCGGGTCTCGCCTTCCTGCCGGTGACGGTCGTGATCGCGGCCGGCGCGGGGCTGTCCCAGCGGTTCCTGCCGGTGCTCGGGCCACGGCCCTTCATGCTCATGGGCTCGGCGCTCGCGGTGATCGGGCTGACCTGGCAGACCCTCATCAGCTCGGACAGTTCGTACGTCGGCGGAGTGCTCGGCCCGATGCTTGTGTTCGGCTTCGGGATGGGCCTGAACTTCGTGACACTGACGGTGACCGCCGTCTCCGGTGTCGCCCAGCACGAGGCGGGCGCGGCCTCCGCGCTGCTCAACGCCATGCAGCAGGTGGGCGGTTCGCTCGGTCTGTCCATCCTGACCACGGTGTTCGGCTCGGCCAGCAAGGACGAGGCGAAGAAGCAGCTGCCGAAGTTCCTGGCCGACGGATCGGCGGGGCAGAAGGCGGCGTTCTCCGAGTCCCACCAACTGCCCGCGCCATGGGGGCACGAGGTGCTCGCGCACGGCATCGCCACGGCCTTCGTCCCGGCCGCCGCGATGGCCGTACTCGCCCTGCTCACCGCCTGGTTGGTGATCCGGGTCCGCAAGAGCGACCTCGACGCCCTCGCGGGCACGGCGGGTGCGGGAGTCGGCTGACCGCCGGCCGGGCCAGGTCAGGGCCCGACCCACGAACACCGATGAAAACCTCATGACCACACCCCCCAACTGCCGTGTCCTGCCTGTGCGGACTCATGTGTCGCACGGCGACTGCCACGACAACGGGCGGACGGTCACTGAGAGTTCCCGACGGGCACGGAGAGTTTCGGTCGGACGCGGGCGGCGCTGCCCGGGTGGCGAGGTGAGGGCGTCAGACCGACGTCGGAACCCAGCCCGGCAGCACCTCCGTCCGCTCCAGCCACTCGGCCGGCGGCACCCCCGCCTTCCCGGCGGCGATCACACCGCCCACGATGGCGCAGGTGGTGTCCACGTCTCCGCCGACCTGGGAGGTGTCCCAGAACGCCCCCTCGTAGTCGCTGAGGCCCCGCGCGGCCGACCAGAGCGCGAAGGGGACCGTGTCGTGGGCGGACGTACGGCGTCCGCAGCCCAGGACGGCCGCGACGGTGCCGGGGTCGGCGTAGTCGAGCATGTCCCGGGCGCGCCGCAGGCCCGCGCCGACGGCGCTCTTCGGCACGAGTGCGATGACGCCGTCGAGGAGTTCGTCGGCACTGGGCGGGCCGCCGGGGGCCGCGGCCAGCGCGGCTGCCGCGGCGACGGCCATGGCGCCGACCACGGCCTCACGGTGCTGGTGCGTGGGGTAGGCGGAGATCTCCGCCTGGTGGGTGGCCTGCTCGGGGTCGTCCGCGTACCAGGCACCCAGGGGCGCGATGCGCATCGCCGCACCGTTGCCCCATGAACCCTGTCCGTTGAAGAGCGCGGCGGACAGTTCGCGCCAGTCGCCGCCTTCGCGGACGAGGCGCAGGAGCCGGTTGACCGCGGGGCCGTAGCCGCGGTCGAAGTCGTGGTGTTCGGCGAAGGAACGGGCCAGGGCGTCCTGGTCGATGCGGCGGTGGGCTGCCAGGACGGCAACCACGGAGCAGGCCATCTCCGTGTCGTCCGTCCATTGCCAGGGAGTCAGAGGCAGTTCGCGGCGCTTGAGCAGCGGGTGGTTCACGGGGACGAAGAACTGTGAGCCCAGCGCGTCGCCCACGGCGAGTCCCCGCAAGCTGGCCAGGGCGCGGTCCAGGCGCCGGTCGGGAGTGCCGGAAGAGGAGTCAGCGATCATCGGTCCGCCACCCTATCCGGTGATCCCGTACGGCTCCGGGTCCCGCCAGCTGGCGAACGGCCGGTCCAGCGCGTACCTGCCGTCGTCTCCCAGAACGAGCATCCGCATCTCTGCGTTCCCCGGATTCGACAGGGACTCGAACTCCGCGACCGTCCAGTGGAACCAGCGCATGCAGAACAGCCGCATCGCCAGGCCGTGGGTCACCAGGAGCACGTTCGGCGGGTGGTCAGGGGCCTCGAAACTGCGGTACAGGCTCTCCAGGAAGCCGCCCACCCGGTCGTAGACGTCCGCGCCGGACTCGCCCTGGGCGAAGCGGTAGAAGAAGTGCCCGTACGCGTCCCGGTACGCCTTCTGGAGGCGTACGTCGTCGCGGTCCTGCCAGTTCCCCCAGTCCTGTTCGCGCAGCCGGGGCTCCTCGCGCACGCGGACGAGGTCGGGGTCCAGGTGGAAGGCGCGGAAGGTCTCGTGCGTACGGCGGTACGGGGAGACGTACACACTGATGCGCTCGCGGCCGAACACCTCCCGCAACCGCTTTCCGGTCTCCTCCGCCTGTTGCCAGCCCTGGTCGGTCAGCGCCAGGGAATGGTCGGGTTCACGCTCGTACACAGTGTCATCAACATTGCCCGTTGACTCGCCGTGCCGGACAAGGACGATGCGCCGTGGTCGTGCCATGCCGAAACCCTAGATCGAGTGACGGCATATCGAGCACTCGTACGGGCTCCATACGGCGTAGGTCACACGAATTCTGCCCGATCGGCCACATAGGGGCGCACGATTCACACAGTGGGACGCCGGTGACGTCAGTTCGGATTTCAAACCGTCCAGGACGGTTCCAGTTGGACGATGTCCCCCGTGAGGGAATCGATGTCCGCCTCGATCTGGGCCCGCAGGGCGAGCCGCTCGACCCGCTCGGTGCGGTACTTGCCGTGCTCGGCGGCCGAGTGCCACATCGACAGCACCATGAACTCGTGCCCCGGAGCCTCGCCGAACAGCCCGCGGAGCATGCCGGGGGAACCGGCCATCGCCGGGTTCCAGACCTTCTCCTGCATCAGCGTGAAGTGCTCGGCGCGCTCCTCGTGGACACGGCACAGGGCCACCCGCACCAGGTCGGCGTCGGTGAAGCGCGGTTCGAAGCCGGTCTTCACGTCGAAGCGGTGGTCGAACAGCTTGACCTGCGCGTCCTTGAAGGTGCCCGCCTGGGCCGACGCCAGCCGGTCGTGGGATCGGGCCATGAAGGAGTCGTAGAAGGCACGGCTTTCCCAGAACGCAAAAATGTGTGCCACCCCTGGCCGCGCTCTGCTCCAGCCTCCCCCCTGTCCCCGAAATCCCGGCTCCCCCAGAAGCCCCGCCCATTTTCGCTGCCCGCGCTCGAAGCCGCGGCGGTCCACCACGGTGCAGCGAATCCACTTGACCAGCACCGCGCCATCGTAAGGCCACGGAGCGTGGCGCCGGTCACGCTCCGGCTGAGATCGTCGGCGCATGCGCCCCCGCGCGCGTGGCACGATGGACAACGAACGCTGATCGCCCAGTAGTTGGGGCGCGCGATCGAGGCGAACGGGGAAGGGGAACTGTGGTGAACGGCCTCAACAAGGGGATCCGCAAGGCCGAAGTCGGGCTCCAGTGGGATCCGAGTCCCACCGGGCAGCCGCCCGTCGATCTGGACATCGTCGCCACCACGTATGTGGCGGGCGATCTGTACGGCGCTCCCGCGTACGCGGTGCACTTCGACAGCCGCTCGCCCGACGGCACCATCTATCTCAACCGGGACAGCAAGGACGGCAAGGGCTTCGGCTGGGACGAGGTCATGACCCTGGAGCTCGACCGACTGGCCGACCGGTACGCGCGCGTGGTGGTCGGTGTCGTCATCCAACAGCGGGTCGCCCACCGCACGTTCGTCAACGTCCTCAACCCGAAGCTGCGCATCCGCGAGGGGTACACCGTCCTCACCGAGGACGACTTCGGTGACGTCCTCGGTGCTACGGCGGCGACGGTCGGGGAGTTCGTCCGGGACGAGTCCGGAAGCTGGGACTTCCATCCCGGCATCCGGGGCTTCGAGGACGACCCCGCGACCTTCACCAGGACGATGGGCAGGGCGCAGCAGCCCTGAGCCCATCGCGGACGGCGCGTCAGCCGGCGGTCCAGCCCGGGACCGTCGGCAGCACCTCCTCGGCGATACGGAACAGTGCCTCGTCGTCGGGCGGCACGTCGTCCTGACGCCAGATGGATATCTCGAAGGAGTCGCCGCCGTCCTTCCCGCTGGTGGAGACCAGCAGGCTGCGGGCGATGCCCCCAGGGCCCGTACTGGCCTTGCCTCCGCCGAGGTTGAAGCTGATGGCGATGGTCCGGTCCGAGTAGAGAACGGCCGGATGGCCCAGGACCGACTTCAGCTGTGAGGTCGAATCCACGTAGCGGGCCGCCTCGGCGATGGGAACGTCGTCGTAGGACGCCGACAGCCGTACGGAATAGGTCGTCAGGTCCACGTCGGCCTCGGGGCTGGCGATCTTGGTGCCACCGGCGAGCGTCATCCAGCCCGCGCTGCCTCCGGCGGTCTCCGCGTGCTCGTCCGGGGTCCCCAGGAGCACCGGAAGGTCCGTGCGGTTCAGCGCCGTGCAGAGTTGCACCGGCGAGACGTACTTCGCCGGCAGTGTCTTGTCCGTGCTCGCCGTGCAGGTCGCCGGTTTGCTCTCCTGCTGCGCCGTGTTCGGCAGGACTTCCCCGAGTCCCCACATACCGCCTACGACACCCCCGACCACCACCACCGCCGCGACTGCCTGGGCCCCCGCCCTCATACCTCTTTCGGGCTCGACGGAATTGTCGACCATGCCCCCACCCTCCCCTGTGCGCGCGCTATGCGCGTCGAGGGAGATTAACCGCTGATCGTTCCGCTGGGAAACCGGATTCGCCCCCGGCCGGGACATGCTGAGGGCGGTGGCGCCGAGTTTCCGGATCCACCGCCCTGACCAGCTAGTTCACTTCAAGCAGGTGCTCTTGATCAGCTGCAGCCGCTGGTCGAGCCACACCCCTCGCAGATGTAGCAGGAACCGGCCCGCTGCATCTTCGTACCGCAGGAGAAGCAGAGCGGGGCGTCGGCCTGGATGCCCAGCTGCATCTCCACCAGCTCGGCGCTGGTGTGCGCCTGCTGCGTGACGGGCTTGGCCGCCTCGACGACGGCCTTCGGCGCAGCCACGGCCTTCAGCTCCTGGGCGCGCGGCGCGGACTGGGCCAAGCCCTCCACGTCGACCTCGTCCTCGGTCGGCTCGTACGAACCGGTCTCCAGGTGACGCTGGCGCTCCTCGGCGGAGTGGATGCCGAGCGCGGAGCGCGTCTCGAAGGGCAGGAAGTCGAGCGCCAGGCGACGGAAGATGTAGTCGACGATCGACTGCGCCATCCGCACGTCCGGGTCGTCCGTCATACCGGCCGGCTCGAAGCGCATGTTCGTGAACTTCGAGACGTACGTCTCCAGGGGCACGCCGTACTGCAGGCCTACGGAGACCGCGATCGAGAAGGCGTCCATCATGCCCGCGAGGGTCGAGCCCTGCTTCGACATCTTCAGGAAGACCTCGCCGAGACCGTCGTCCGGGTAGGAGTTGGCGGTCATGTAGCCCTCGGCGCCGCCGACCGTGAAGGAGGTCGTGATGCCCGGGCGGCCCTTGGGGAGACGCTTGCGGACGGGGCGGTACTCGACGACCTTCTCGACCGCGGTGCGGATGGTCTCCTCGGCCTTGGCGGTGACCTCGACCTTCTCCTTCTCCTTGGTCTTCGCGGAGAGGGGCTGGCCGACCTTGCAGTTGTCGCGGTAGATCGCGAGCGCCTTGACGCCCATCTTCCACGCCTCGAAGTAGACCTCTTCGACGTCCGCGACGGTCGCCGTCTCCGGCAGGTTGACCGTCTTGGAGAGCGCGCCGGAGATCCAGGGCTGGATCGCGGCCATCATGCGGACGTGGCCCATCGCGGAGATGGAGCGCTCGCCCATGGCGCAGTCGAACACCTCGTAGTGCTCCTGCTTGAGACCCGGGGCGTCGATCACATTGCCGTTGTCGGCGATGTGGGCGACGATCGCCTCGATCTGCTCCTCCTGGTAGCCCATGCGACGCAGGGCCTGCGGGACGGTGCCGTTGACGATCTGCATCGAGCCGCCGCCGACCAGCTTCTTGAACTTGACCAGGGCGAGGTCGGGCTCAAGTCCGGTGGTGTCGCAGGACATCGCGAGACCGATGGTGCCGGTCGGGGCGATGACGGACGCCTGCGAGTTACGGAAACCGTTCTTCTCGCCGAGGCGCAGCACGTCCTGCCAGGACTCCGTGGCCGCGGCCCAGATGGGCGTGTCCAGGTCGTCCGTGCGCGGGGCGACGGCGTTGGCGTCGGCGTGCTGCTTCATGACGCGCAGGTGCGGCTGCTCGTTGCGGGCGTAGCCGTCGTACGGGCCGACGACCGCGGCGAGTTCGGCGGAGCGCTTGTACGACGTGCCGGTCATCAGGGAGGTGATGGCACCGGCGAGGGCACGGCCGCCGTCGGAGTCGTACGCGTGGCCGGTCGCCATCAGCAGGGCGCCGAGGTTGGCGTAGCCGATGCCGAGCTGGCGGAACGCGCGCGTGTTCTCGCCGATCTTCTGCGTCGGGAAGTCCGCGAAGCAGATGGAGATGTCCATCGCGGTGATGACGAGCTCGACGACCTTGGCGAAGCGCTCGACCTCGAAGGACTGGAGGCCCTTGCCGTCGTCCTTCAGGAACTTCATCAGGTTCAGCGAGGCGAGGTTGCACGACGTGTTGTCCAGGTGCATGTACTCGCTGCACGGGTTCGAGCCGTTGATACGGCCGGACTCCGGGCACGTGTGCCACTGGTTGATGGTGTCGTCGTACTGGATGCCCGGGTCGGCGCAGGCCCAGGCGGCCTCGGCCATCTTGCGGAAGAGCTGCTTGGCGTCGACCTCCTCGATGACCTCGCCGGTCATGCGGGACGTCAGGCCGAACTTGTCGCCGTTCTCCACGGCCTTCATGAACGTGTCGTTCACACGGACCGAGTTGTTGGCGTTCTGGTACTGCACCGACGTGATGTCGTCGCCGCCCAGGTCCATGTCGAAGCCCGCGTCACGGAGGGCGCGGATCTTCTCCTCTTCCTTGACCTTGGTCTGGATGAAGTCCTCGATGTCGGGGTGGTCGACGTCCAGGATGACCATCTTGGCCGCGCGGCGGGTGGCGCCACCGGACTTGATGGTTCCCGCGGAGGCGTCGGCGCCGCGCATGAAGGAGACCGGGCCCGAGGCGTTGCCCCCGGAGGAGAGCAGTTCCTTGGAGGAGCGGATGCGGGACAGGTTCAGGCCGGCGCCGGAACCGCCCTTGAAGATCATGCCCTCTTCCTTGTACCAGTCGAGGATGGACTCCATGGAGTCGTCGACGGCCAGGATGAAGCAGGCCGAGACCTGCTGGGGCTGCGGGGTGCCCACGTTGAACCAGACGGGGCTGTTGAAGCTGAAGACCTGGTGCAGGAGGGCGTACGCCAGCTCGTGCTCGAAGATCTCGGCGTCGGCGGGCGAGGCGAAGTACTTGTGGTTCTCGCCGGCCTTCCGATACGTCTTCACGATGCGGTCGATGAGCTGCTTGAGGCTCACCTCGCGCTGCGGGGTGCCCACGGCACCGCGGAAGTACTTGCTGGTGACGATGTTGACCGCGTTCACCGCCCACTCGGCGGGGAACTCGACGCCACGCTGCTCGAAATTGACCGAGCCGTCGCGCCAGTTGGTCATGACGACGTCACGACGCTCCCACTCCACCTCGTCGTACGGGTGTACGCCGGGGGTGGTGTGAATACGCTCGATGCGCAGTCCCTTGGTGGCCTTGGTGCCCTTCGCGCGGGAACCTCGTGCCGGACCGCTCGCCGTCTCTGTCATGCCGCCTCCCTCTACAGGCAAAAACGCCTGAAAATGCCACGATGTTCCCGTGGCAGAGTGTTTGTCTGATGCCGCGGGCGCCCACAGCTCATGGCCCCGCAACAAGTCCTGGTTCGCCGCCGCCCGGCCGGACCCGGGGTCTCCGCCCGGTTCCGGCCCGTCGGTCAGTCGGCGGAGTGGGCGGGCACGGGGACCTGAACAGTCCCGCCGGTCCCGCCGTCGTCTTCCTGGCTCCCCGATACCGCGTCTTCGTCGTCCGCGGCGGGGCCTGGGGTCACTTCGCGCAGTTCCACGATCGCGGCCTCGAAGTCCTCAAGGGAGTTGAACGCCCTGTAGACGGAGGCGAATCGCAGATAGGCGACGAGGTCTAGCTCCTGCAACGGGCCGAGTATGGCCAGCCCGACGTCATGGGTGGTCAGTTCGGCGCTTCCGGTGGCTCGCACCGCTTCTTCGACCCGCTGGCCGAGCTGGGCGAGTGCGTCCTCGGTGACAGGCCGTCCCTGGCATGCCTTGCGCACACCGTTGATGACCTTGGTACGGCTGAAAGGCTCGGTGACCCCGGACCGCTTGACCACCATGAGCGAGCACGTCTCCACGGTCGTGAAACGACGGGAGCAGTCAGGGCACTGGCGGCGCCGGCGGATCGACGTGCCGTCATCGGTCGTACGGCTGTCGACGACACGGCTGTCGGGGTGCCTGCAGAAGGGGCAGTGCATGGTCTCCAACCCTCCCTCGCAGCAGACTCAATAGCCTCGTGAGACCCCTTGGGCCTCTCGAAGCAGCCCCAAGCATAGGCGATGACCGAGACTCTGGAGACCCGGGGGACCACAACTTCTGGGCTGCTGCCGCAATCCAACCACTAGATGTGGTGATTGGCTCACACAAACACGCCGTACGCGCGTGTCGCGCCCGCATTGGCATGTGCCATACGACCGTCCCGCCACCCCGAACACGCTGGCGCACAGCCGTACCGCCAGGCCACTTACGGAGATACCGTGAGCGCGGCACGGAGGAGGCGTGGGGCTCCCGCACAGAACGGGACCGGCCCCCGACTGCCTGGACACCGGGTGGCAGACTGAGGCGACAACTCACAAGGTCACCACCACGGCGGCGAAGAGTACAACAATGAGCTCTTTTGTCCGCCAGGTGCCGCGTTAGCCATACACCCAGACGCATGATCGCGACAGGCTATCTGCACTTTTTCACTCGAACGTGTGTTTGGCGCAACCTTTCGAAAGCAACTACCGTTGTCCAGCAGGGAGACCATCGAGAGGGGCCGACGTGACCACCACCGCAGACAGTGCCACCATCACTGCCCAGGATCGCTCCCAGGGCCGACTCGAGCCGGTGCATGCAATGAACGAAGCCGCGAATCCCGAGGGACAGAAGCGCTCCCTGCCGGGCCGACCTCCCGGTATCCGGGCGGACAGCTCGGGGCTCACGGACCGGCAGCGCCGGGTGATCGAGGTCATCAGGGACTCGGTGCAGCGACGGGGCTACCCACCGTCGATGCGCGAGATCGGCCAGGCCGTGGGCCTGTCCAGCACGTCCTCGGTCGCACACCAGCTGATGGCACTGGAGCGCAAGGGCTTCCTGCGCCGCGACCCGCACCGCCCGCGCGCGTACGAGGTCCGCGGCAGCGACCAGTCCTCGTCGGTGCAGCCCACGGACACCGCGGGCAAACCCGCCGCGTCGTACGTCCCCTTGGTGGGCCGGATCGCCGCCGGTGGCCCGATCCTCGCCGAGGAGTCGGTCGAGGACGTCTTCCCCCTCCCCCGCCAACTGGTCGGTGACGGTGAGCTGTTCGTCCTCAAGGTCGTCGGTGACTCGATGATCGAGGCCGCGATCTGCGACGGCGACTGGGTCACCGTGCGCCGCCAGCCGGTCGCCGAGAACGGTGACATCGTGGCCGCCATGCTGGAGGGCGAGGCCACCGTCAAGCGCTTCAAGCGCGAGGACGGCCACGTCTGGCTCCTCCCGCACAACTCCGCCTACGAGCCCATCCCCGGCGATGACGCGACGATCCTCGGCAAGGTGGTGGCAGTGCTGCGGCGCGTGTGACGGCTGCGGCGGGCGGGGCCTCATCGGCCCGGCCCCCTGACCGGACCCCGGGACCCCTGCGCCGGTTCCGGGGTCCTGTGCTGTCCAGGCCCCGGTGGCGGTCGGTCGTCGATCCGGTGCCGGTCGTCGATCCTGTGTTGGCCCGGATCGCCCGGGCCGACACTGCCGCCCGGATCACTCCGCTTCGGCTTCCTCCTGCTCCGCCTTCGCGTCGATCTCCTTCGCCTTCGCGTCGATCGCGGACAGCGACCTCCGGGCCTGGTTGCGGTCCGTGGTGTACCAGAAGTCGGGCAGTGACGCCTTGAGATAGCTGCCGTAGCGGGCGGTTGCGAGCCGCTGATCGAGGACGGCGACCACGCCTCGGTCCCCCGACGCGCGGACGAGACGGCCGGCTCCCTGGGCCATGAGGAGCGCCGCGTGTGTGGCGGCCACCGCCATGAAGCCGTTGCCCCCGGCGTCCTCAACTGCCTTCTGGCGGGCGCTCATCAGCGGGTCGTCCGGGCGCGGGAACGGGATCTTGTCCATGACGACGAGCTGACAGCTGGCTCCGGGGACGTCGACGCCCTGCCAGAGCGACAGCGTGCCGAAAAGACAGGTCTTCGGGTCGGCCGCGAAGTTCTTGATCAGCTCGCCGAGCGTCTCCTCGCCCTGGAGCAGGATCGGGTACTCGGGGATGCGGGAGCGCAGCTCCTCGGCGGCGAGTTGGGCGCCCCGCATCGAGGAGAAGAGGCCCAGGGTGCGACCGCCGGCCGCCTGGATCAACTCCGTCAACTCGTCCAGCATGTCGGCGCGATCGCCGTCCCGCGCGGGGCGCGCGAGGTGTTTGGCGACGTACAGGATGCCCTGCTTCGGGTAGTCGAAGGGCGAGCCCACGTCGACGCCCTTCCACTGCGGCAGCTCTTCGCCCGCGGTGCCCTCGGGGGCGAGGCCCAGGGAGGCGCCTACGCCGTTGAAGTCGCCGCCGAGCTTCAGCGTCGCGGAGGTCAGGGTCACCGAGCGGTCCGTGAAGAGCTTCTCCCTCAGGAGGCCCGACACGGACATGGGGGCGACGCGCAGGGAGGCACCGAAGCGGTCGTGGCGTTCGTACCAGACGACGTCCCACTCGGAGCCGTTGGTGATGCGCTCCGACACGTCGTGTACGGCCTCTACGGAGGCCAGCGCCTGCTTGCGGACCGCGTCCTCGTCCTGCACGGACTTGTCGCGGGTGGCACCGATCGCGGAGATCACCGTACGGCAGGCGTCGCGCAGCGCCATGAGGGCGTAACCGAGGTCCTCCGGGATCTCCTCCAGGCGGCCCGGCAGGGCGAGCTCCATCAGCCGCTCGAAGCCCTCAGCGGCGGTCTGGAGCTGGTCGGCGGCCTTCTCGTTGACCAGCTTCGCGGCCCGGCGCACGGCGCGGTTGACCTGACCCGGGGTGAGCTCGCCGGTGGCAACTCCGGTGACCCGGGAGACCAGTTCATGCGCCTCGTCGACGATCAGCACTTCGTGCTGCGGGAGAACGGGGGCGCCTTCGATGGCGTCGATCGCGAGCAGTGCGTGGTTCGTGACGACGACGTCGGCGAGCTTGGCCCGCTCGCGGGCCGCCTCTGCGAAACACTCCGCTCCGTAAGCGCACTTCTGGGCGCCCAGGCACTCACGGGAGGACACCGAGATCTGCGCCCACGCGCGGTCGGAGACTCCGGGTGTGAGGTCGTCCCGATCGCCGGTCTCGGTCTCGTCCGTCCAGTCGCGCAGCCGCAGCAGGTCCTGGCCCAGCTTGCTGGTGGGAGCAGCCGCCTCGAACTGGTCGAAGAGACCCTCCTCCTCGTCCTGCGGCATGCCCTCGTGGAGCCGGTGCAGACACAGGTAGTTCGACCGACCCTTGAGCATCGCGTACTGGGGGCGGCGACGCAGCAGCGGATGCAGCGCGTCGACCGTGCGCGGCAGGTCGCGCTCCACGAGCTGGCGCTGGAGCGCGAGGGTGGCGGTCGCTACGACCACACGCTCCCCGTGCGCGAGCGCGGGCACGAGGTAGCCGAGCGACTTTCCGGTGCCGGTGCCGGCCTGGACCAGCAGATGGGAGCCGTCGTCGATCGCCTCCGCGACGGCTTCGGCCATGGTCACCTGGCCGGGGCGCTCCGAACCGCCGACGGCAGTGACGGCAGCATGCAGGAGTTCAGGGAGTGAGGGCTTCGTCATAGCGCGACCAGCCTACGGGGCGGGACTGACAGCCGGGCGATCAAGGCGGAGGGAGGGGGTGGATCTAGACCGTGGGGCGTTTGGGTGGGGGTGGGTTTTGTTCGGATGGGGATCGGGTCGGTTCGGGTCGGGGCAGGTGGAGATCGATTCGGGGCGGAGGGGGTTGGTTCGGGGGCGGACCGTGTGCGGGTTGGGGCTGGTTCGGTTCGAGGTGGGCTCGGGTTGTTGGGGGTCGGATCGGTTCGGGGGCTGGGGTTGGTTCGGGGGAGGCTGGGGTTAGTTCGGGGAGCTGGGATTGGTTCGGCAGGGTGGGGTCGGATTGTTCGGGGGCCGGTCGGTTCGGGGTGGGTTCGGGCGGTGAGTGCGGTCGGTGGGGTCGGGCCGTCGAGGCGTGGGGGTCGGAATCCGATTCGAGGGAGTGGGAACCCGATCCGGCCGAGCGGTGTACCAAAAGTGATGGCGCTGCCACGTGGCGCTACAACAGATCACGCAAGGAACGGTCTCGGACCATGAGGGCGGCCCGCTTGCCAGGCAGGTCGACCTCGGCGGAGAACCGGAAACCGGCGCCCAGAAAAGCGGCTACGGAAGAGGTGTTGCGAATGTCGGGTTCCGCGACGATGCGGGCGCAGGCGGACCGCTTGTCCAGTACGAGGTCGGCGACGGCCCGGAGGAGGGTGCCGCCTCGTCCTCGTCCTCGGTCGGTGGCGTTGCCGATAAGGAGGTGGATGCCGGTGTCGTGCGGTCGGGCCGGGTAATGGCGTGCCAATGGGTCGAGGTCCGCCCGGTAGATCTCCCAATAGCTCATCGGGGTGCCGTCCAGCACGCCGAGACAAAGAACGCTGCGTCCGTCACCGGTGAGTTGGGCGCGCAGGTGGTCCTCGGTCAGCGCCTGAGGGCCGGCCAGTTCCCAGAACTCCGCGACAGCGGGGTCGTTCATCCAGCGAGTGATCAGCGGAAGGTCGCGTTCGATGTGGACGGGGAGGAGGTGGAAGGTACCCGCGGGGGTGTGGGTCGGGCCCCAGTCGGCGACGCGGTCGAGGAGGTCGTCGCCGGGAGGGGCATAGGAGTTGGGCGAGAAGCCAGAGGTAGGTCGGTCGTCTACGTCGGCAGGAACAGCGGTGTTGGGCTGGACGGCGGGGTTGGGCAGGGCCGTGCCTTCCGTGCCCTCCGACGGGTTCCGTAGCCCGATGGCGTGGGCTACCGCGCCGTGGGCTGCCGGGTCAGCTGTCTCTACCTCGGCGCAGAGCGCGATGAATTCCTCGGGCAGGCGGAGGTCGAGGGTGTCCTCGCCGTCCGTGCCTGAACTCTGGCTCGCAGTCGTGCTGATGCCTAGGTCTGTGCCGGGGACAGTCGCAGTGTCGGCGCGCGCATCTGTGGGAGGCACGGTGGCGCTCCTCTCAGGAGATGGGGTGGGTCATGTTCCTCAGGGGCGAAGGGAGTTGGCGGGGGTCGGCGGTTGATTGGTAGTGGTCGGGATTGAAGGGGGTGGGTGCCGCTCGAAGTCGGAAGAAGCTGGTGGCATTCGAAACGGGTGACGGTGACGGTGACGGTGACGGTGACGGTGACGGTGACGGTGACGGTGACGGTCAGGAACGAAGGGGATTCGCGATGGTGACGTAGACGGACTGGGTGTCGACCGGGCCGACGAGTTCGTCGAGGCCGTGCAGCCGGGTCAGCAGGTTGGCCTTGCAGCGCAGGACGGGTGAGTCGAGCAGGCGGGCCGGCAGGGAGGTGCGCAGCCGGGCGGGACCGGAGGCCACGTCGCCGAGGAAGCGGCGGAAGGCGGAGAGCAACAGCCGCTCGTCGGCGAGACGTTGCGAACCGAACGCTCCGATGAGACCGAGCACGTTGTTGATCGCGAGGTAGTACGCGAAGCGTTCGTCGGTGACCTCGTCGGAGACGAAGGTGTCGCTGTGTTCGCCGATGCCGGGCAGCCGGGCGTCAAGCTCCGCGCGCCGGGACGCACGGAAGTAGTAGCCCTGGTTGTCGCGGTAACGGCCACCCACGGGCCAACCTTCGCCGTCCAGGAGAAGCAGGGTGTTCTGCTGGTGCGCCTCCAGGGCGATCCCCGCCTCGCTGTCCAGCCACAGCACGGGACGGACGACCTGCTCCAGGTAGCGCAGGAACCACTCGGCGGCGACTGCTCCACGCGACCGGCCGGTTCGGGCGGCGAGGCCCGTGACGACCTCGGCCAGACGGGACCGCAAAAGCGGTGCGCCAAACGTGGAGTGGCTGGTGTGGCTGGTGTGGCTGGTGTGCGAGGTTGTCACCGGTCCGCCAACGGTGGTGCTCCGCCCGGCGTACGGCCGGAGTGCGACGAGCCCGGCGATGCAGGACACATCGTCGGACGCGCTGAACGGGTTGTGCCGGATCACCACGTCGATTCCGGCCAAGGGCACACGGGCATCCCGCTCGCCATGGCCGGCTCGATCAGCACCGCACTCGTCTGCGCCACGCTCCTTCGAGTCGGCGCCGCACTCGTCCAACGCGTCGACGGCCAGCCAGGCCGGATCGCGGACGATGTCGAAGCCAGGGTGGGCGGCATGCCATTGCTGGGACAGGCCGGTGCGCAGCAGGCGGTGTACCTCGACGCCGCGGTGGAGTTCCTTACGGAGGTTCTCACGGCGGGAGTTGGTGATGCGGAGACCCAGGGACAGCTTGAGCATGGCGGGGGCGCCGGATTGGTGGACGGTTCGTACGGAGGAGGTGGGGTGCCACGGGGCGCCATGGGTGCCGAGGTCCTGGATCAGGCCGGCGTCGAGCAAGGCCGCGATATCGGCTCGGTGTTGGATCTCGCGCCACTGCCACGGGTGAAGGGGAAGAGCGGCATGGCCCTCGGGCAACGGCAGTTCAGAGCTGGCGAGTCGGGCCGTGAGGTGGGCGGCGGGGACAGGTCGGCCGCGTTCGGTCCAGGCCGAGTCGGTGGCGAGCACGGAAGGGGCGACAGCCAGCCAGTGCAGCGGGAAGGCGCCACGCAACTCCGGTGAGTACAGGCGGGCTTCGGTCTCGGAGAGGCCCTCGCGGCTCTTCGGGGTCGGGTGCAACGGGTGCCCGAGCAGGAGTGCCTGTTCGGCGGAGAGGAAGAGATCGGGACCGTCGGCCGGGTGCGCACGGCGGTCGGTGATGAAGGTGACGGTACGGCGGACGGAGTCGGCTACACGGGCCACCAGGTCGGTCACGGTTTCGGGTGCAGTTGTGGATGGTGTTGCGGATGGCGTGCCGGATGCTCTTGTAGCTGCCGCTGTCGCCGCCTCGTCAGCAACCGAGGTGGCGCCGGGAAGTACCGATGCGTCGGCGCCCCCGGCACCACGGCCGAGCCCCTGCGACCCCGCTCCCGCAGAGGTAACGGAGGCCGTGTCAGCACCAGCTACCGAGGCGCTGTCGCACACCACCGTCTCCCTGGCGAGCAACGCCGCGACCGTCACAGCGTCGGCGGGTGGCGCGCCGTGGGGAGCGTAGGACAGGTACGGAAGGCCGAAGCGGTGCCAGCCCGTCGGGGACCAGTAGTGGACCTGGGCGTGCAGGGCCGTGCCGCTGGCGGGGAGGGGAATGTGGAGGGTGCCGTTGGTGGGGGCGGGGAGGTTCGTTTCGCGTACCCAGCAGCGCAGGAGGTTCTCGACGGCTGCGGCCTGGGCGGCGATGTGGGGGTCGGGGTGCTCCAGGAGGTCGGCGGTTGCGCCGCGCGGCTGACCCACTTCTGGGCTTCGGGGCTGCTGCCGGGGAACGGACTCGGCCGACGCCGACGGCAGGGTCTGCGTGTGTCGAGGGCTCGCCGTGTGGGAGTGGCCGTCAGAGGTGGGCGTGGAGTTCAAGACTGTTCCTCGGGAGGTGTTTCTGAGTGGGAATCGCGTGGGGTCAAGTCCCCGTGTTCTGGCGAGCGTTGATCTTGGGCGCTCTGCAACTGGTGCTGCAGATCAGCGGAGTTGGTGTCCGATGGCGCTCCGCCCTCCGGAGCAGTCACCTCGACGCACCGGCGGCGACCGGTCGGCGTACCGGCGCAGGCCAGTCGATGTACCGATGCAGTTCCGCAGGACGCTCTCGTACCGCCCGCCCACCGACCGACGACTCAAGGCCACTCTCCCGCCCCACCGCAGACACACCGCCAAACCGGCCCACACAAGCGAAGGGCACCGCGCGTCGACAGCAGGCCCCCTCGCTACCAACCCCGGACCGCCCACGGAGTTACGGGTCGCCCCAAGATCCTTGCCGTGACGGAACCGTTGCCGTCCCGTGGGAAGTCCCCCACAGCGAGCGCATAGTGTGTGGTGCCGTTCCGGCTGAGAACACAGCTGGAAGCGCAACATCCGTTCACCCAGGGGGAGTCAAGACCATGCGATCGATACGGCCGTCCTTCACTACCCGTCGGGGGAGGGGCGCGCGTCGCGGAACCTCCCCCGTGCTGGCCGCAGTTGCCCTCGCTTCGGCGCTCGCGCTCACCGCGACCGCGTGCGGTTCCAGTGACACGAAGGCCGATGGCAAGTCCACCGCGTCCGCCACCAGTAGTGACACCGGTGACGGCAAGATCAAGATCCCGGACGACATCAGGGACAAGCTCAAAGAGCACGGGATCGACATCGACAAGTGGAAGGACGGCGCCTGGAAGAACTGGAACAAGGACGACTGGCTGCGCGAGGCCGACGACTACATCAACCCGATCATCAAGGGGCTGTGGAGTTCCGGCCGGATGCGGGACGCCAACGACCCGGACACGGGCGTCGACACCAACGACATCTCCGGTGACCAGGGCGTGACCGACCCGACGCCCGCGGTGGTGAACGCGAAGGCCGTGTCGCCCACGTACCACGCCAACGCGGCGACAGCGGGCAAGGTGTTCTTCGACTCCCCCGAGGGCACGATAGTCTGCTCGGCGACGGTCGTGGAGGACCCGGCGCACCTGGGCAAGTCCAACCTGGTGTGGACGGCGGGCCATTGCGTGCACGCCGGCAAGAAGGGCGGCTGGTACCGCAACATCGCGTTCGTGCCGTCGTACAACAACGCGGGTATGAAGACCGGGCAGTTGAAGACGGCGAGCCGGGATCAGGTCGCTCCGTACGGTGTCTGGTGGGGTGACTGGGCGCAGACCTCGCAGCAGTGGATCGACCAGGGCGGAGAGACGGGCGGGCAGGGTTCGTCGTACGACTACGCCGTGATCCATGTGACGCCCGAGAAGGGCAATGGGGGCAAGTCCCTTGAGGAGACGGTCGGTTCGGCGCTGCCGGTGAACTTCAGCGCGCCGGCCGTGCCGAAGGTGTCCAGCATCACGGCGACCGGCTACCCCGAGGCGAAGCCGTACGACGGTTCGACGCTGTATCAGTGCACGGACAAGCCGGGGCGGCTTTCGATCAACGCCTCGGACCCGACGATGTACCGCATCGGCTGCAGCATGACCGGCGGTTCGTCCGGTGGCGGCTGGGTCGAGACGGGCTCCGACGGCAAGCCGTCGCTGGTGTCCAACACCTCGATCGGGCCGGTGACTTCGGGCTGGCTGGCGGGTCCGCGGCTGGGTGACGTGGCCAAGGGTGTGTACGACTCGGTCAGCAAGAAGTTCGCCGGCCAGTAGGCGCGGCGGCAGGCACAGTCGGGGGCCAGACGTCGGCGGGGTGTCTCACAGGAACCTCAGCGCCTCACCGGCGTTCGTCCCCAACTCCCCCGGCATAGTGGGGTGTCGCCGAACGACCGGCAGTGCACGGTCAGTAGTGCGCGATCAGAAGTAGTCAGCAGGAGAAGGTCAGCAGTTTCCACGGGGGTTATCGCACCATGCGTTCCACACGTACGCCCGCGTCGTCCCGGGGCGGGCGGCACACCGGCCTGGCCGCCGTCGGCCTCGTCGCGGCCCTGTCGCTCACCGCGACCGCCTGCAACGGCGACGACTCTGCGAGCGACAAGCCCGCCGCCACCGCCACTCAGGCCTCCGGCCAGGACAAGGTCCGGATTCCGTCGTCCGTCGCCGACAAGCTCAAGGAGCACGGCGTCGACGTGGACAAGTGGGCGGACGGCGGCTGGAAGAACTGGGACAAGGACAAGTGGCTCAGTGAGGCCAAGGACGGGTCTGCTGCACGATCGGGTGACATCTGAACTGGCTTGCCCTGTGGGGCGGGTGGGAAGGATGTCGCTGTGCCCAAGCCTTATCCGCAAGAGTTCCGCGAGGACGTCGTGCGGGTCGCGAGGAACCGCGGCCCGGGCGTGACGGTCGAGCAGGTGGCCGCCGACTTCGGAGTGCACGCGATGACGCTGTGGAAATGGATGCGCCGCGCGGACATCGACGACGGGACCAAGCCCGGAACGACCAGCCAGGACAACGCGGAACTACGGGAAGCGCGTCGGCGGATCAAGTTGCTGGAGCAGGAGAACGAGGTCCTGCGCCGGGCCGCGGCCTACCTGTCGCAGGCTCATCTGCCGGGAAAAGGGTCTACCCGCTCGTGAAAGAGCTGGCCACGGGCGGAATTCCCGTCACGGTCACGTGCAGGGTCCTGAAACTCGCCCGCCAGCCCTACTACCGCTGGCTCGAACGTCCCGTGACCGATGCCGAGTTCGAGCAAGCCTCACGCGCGAACGCGTTGTTCGACGCCCACCGCGAGGATCCGGAGTTCGGCTACCGGTTCCTGGCCGACGAAGCCCGCAGTGCGGGATCCGGCATGGCCGACCGGACCGCGTGGCGGATCTGCCGGGACAACAACTGGTGGAGCGTGTTCGGCAAGAAGCGCGGCACTACCAAGAAGGCCGGCCCGCCGGTGCACGACGACCTGGTCCGCCGTGACTTCACCGCGGATGGCCCGAACCGGTTGTGGCTCACCGACATCACCGAACACGCCACCGCCGAAGGCAAGTTGTATCTCTGCGCGATCAAGGACGTCTTCAGCAGGAGGATCGTCGGCTACTCGATCGACACGCGGATGAAGTCCCGCCTGGCCGTCACAGCCCTCAACAACGCCGTTGCCCGGCGTGGACACGTCGACGGGTGCATTCTGCACAGCGATCGCGGATCGCAGTTCCGCTCCCGGAAGTTCGTCCGGGCCCTCGACCACCACCGGATGGCCGGCTCGATAGGGAGGGTCGGCGCGGCAGGCGACAACGCGGCCATGGAGTCCTTCTTCAGCCTGCTGCAGAAGAACGTCCTCGACCGCCGATCGTGGGCCACCCGCGAGGAACTGCGCATCGCGATCGTGACCTGGATCGAGAGGACCTACCACCGGCGCCGCAGACAAGCCGCACTCGGCCGCCTGACCCCCATCGAATTCGAGACCGTCATGACCACACCGGCCCTCCAGGCCGCGTGACCGAACCTGTCACCCAAACCTGCACCAGACCCGACTTCGTGAACCCGGTGATCAAGGGGCTCTGGAAGCCCGAGCGGATGAAGTCCGCCGAGGAGGCCAACAAGACGGTCTCCACGAAGGACGCCGCCGCCGACCAGGGCGTCAGCGACCCGGAGCCGACGCCCGTCGAGGCCGCGGCCGAGAAGACGCCGTACCACCAGAACGCGGCCCCGGTCGGGAAGGTCTTCTTCGACTCCCCCGAGGGCTCGATGGTCTGCTCCGGCACGGTCGTCAAGGACGTCAACCACCCCGGCAAGTCCAACCTCGTGTGGACGGCGGGCCATTGCGTCCACGCGGGCAAGGGCGGCGGCTGGTACCGCAACATCGAGTTCGTGCCCTCGTACAACGACCTCGGCGAGTCCGCCTCCCAGCTGGGCAACGCCTCGGCGTCCGAGATCGCTCCCTACGGCCAGTGGTGGGCGGACTGGGCCTCGACCTCGAACCAGTGGATCCAGGGCGGCTCGGAGACGGGCGGCGCGGGAGCCGCGTACGACTACGCGATCCTTCATGTGAAGCCGCAGTCGGGTTCCAAGTCCCTTGAGGAGACGGTCGGCGCCGCGCTCGACGTCGACTTCTCGGCGCCCTCCGCGACCGAGGTCGGCTCGATGGGCGCCTGGGGCTACCCGGCCGCGCCGCCGTACAGCGGGCTGAAGATGTTCAAGTGCCTCGACCGGCCCGGCCGGTTGTCGCTGAGCACGGCCCTGCCGACGATGTACCGCATCGGCTGCACGATGACCGGCGGCTCGTCCGGTGGCGGCTGGTTCCGCGTGGTGGACGGCAGGACGGAGCTGGTCTCCAACACCTCGATCGGCCCGTCCGACAACACCTGGCTCGCGGGCCCCCAGCTCGGCGCCACCGCAGAGTCGCTCTACGAGAACATGAGCAGGACGTACGGCGGTCAGTGACCGGCACACACGCGTGCATGCCGAAGGCCCGCCCCCGGGAAGAGAAGTTGGGGGCGGGCCTTCGGACTTACCGTGCTACGACCCGTCAGGCCAGTGGTGCCGGGACGTACGGCGCAAGTTCCGCCGCCAGTTCCTCGTGCACCCGGGCCTTGAGCTGGGTGCCCTCCGGGGTGTGCTCCTCGGAGATCACCTCGCCCTCGGAGTGGGCGCGGGCGACCAGCTTGCCGCGGGTGTACGGCACGAGCGCCTCGATCTCGACCGAGGGGCGCGGCAGTTCGCTGTCGATGAGCGCGAGCAGCTCGGCGATGCCCTGGCCAGTGCGGGCCGAGACCGCGATGGAGCGCTTCTCGTTCCGCATCAGTCGCTGGAGCGTCAACGGGTCGGCCGCGTCCGCCTTGTTGATGATGACGATCTCGGGCACCTTGGTGGCGCCGACATCCCGGATCACCTCGCGTACGGCGGCCAGCTGCTCCTCCGGGACCGGGTGTGAGCCGTCCACCACGTGCAGGATCAGGTCGGCGTCGCCGACCTCCTCCATCGTGGAGCGGAAGGCCTCGACCAGGTGGTGCGGCAGGTGCCGGACGAATCCGACGGTGTCGACCAGCGTGTACAGCCGTCCGCCCGGGGTCTCGGCCCGGCGCACGGTCGGGTCGAGGGTCGCGAACAGCGAGTTCTCGACCAGCACACCCGCGCCGGTGAGGCGGTTGAGCAGGGACGACTTTCCGGCGTTGGTGTAACCAGCGATCGCGACCGAGGGCACCTTGTGGCGACGGCGCTCCTGGCGCTTGATGTCGCGGCCCGTCTTCATGTCCGCGATCTCCCGGCGCATCTTCGCCATCTTCTCGCGGATACGACGCCGGTCCGTCTCGATCTTGGTCTCACCGGGACCACGGGTGGCGAGGCCGCCGCCCGAGCCGCCGCCCATCTGACGGGACAGCGACTGACCCCAGCCGCGGAGCCTCGGCAGCATGTACTGCATCTGCGCGAGCGCGACCTGCGCCTTGCCCTCCCGGGACTTGGCGTGCTGGGCGAAGATGTCGAGGATCAGGGCCGTACGGTCGATGACCTTGACCTTGACGACGTCTTCGAGGTGGATCAGCTGGCCCGGGCTGAGCTCACCGTCGCAGATGACGGTGTCGGCGCCGGTCTCCAGGACGATGTCCCGCAGTTCGTTGGCCTTGCCCGAACCGATGTAGGTGGCCGCGTCCGGCTTGTCGCGGCGCTGGACGACACCGTCGAGGACGAGCGCGCCCGCGGTCTCCGCGAGGGCGGCCAGCTCGGCGAGCGAGTTGTCCGCGTCCTGGACCGTGCCCGTGGTCCAGACGCCGACGAGTACGACGCGCTCCAGGCGGAGCTGTCGGTACTCGACCTCGGTGACGTCCTCAAGCTCGGTGGAGAGGCCGGCGACGCGGCGCAGGGCCGCGCGCTCGGAGCGGTCGAACTGGTCGCCGTCCCGCTCTCCGTCGATCTCGTGACTCCAGGCGACGTCCTCTTCCATCAGGGCATCGGCCCGAAGACCTTCGGGGTAGGCGTGCGCGAAGCGCTCAGTGTCCTGGGAAGGGGAAGAAGAGGAGGTCATTGGGTCCTTACGTCGATGGGAGTCCTGCAAAGGTCATAACGTGCGAGCGCCTCCGGAGATTCCCGGTGGCTGCCGGGCGTGTCCCCGGTGACCCGCGCCGCCGACCTGACGATGGTCGCACGGCGCGGATCGCCACGTCACTGCCTTATTTATTGCCCCTCACCGCCTCATTTCACCGGTGCCTGAGACTTCCAGTCCGGGTGACCCGGCATCGGCGGGGTCTTCTCGCCGTAGAGCCAGCCCTGGAAGAAGTCGCTCAGGTCGCGGCCGGAGATCGCGGAGGCGAGTTCCTCGAAGTCGGCGGTGGTGGCCGTGCCGTCCCGGTGGACGCTTACCCAGGTGCGCTCCAGGCGTTCGAAGGCCGGGCGGCCGATCTCCTGGCGCAGGGCGTAGAGGGCGAGTGCGGCGCCGTCGTAGACGTTGGGGCGGAAGATGCTGATCTTCTGGCCGGGCGCGGGCGCCTTGGGGAGTGCGGGCGGTCCGCCGGCTGCGCGCCAGCGGTCGGAGGCCGCGTAGGCCGCCTTCATGCGCGTCTCCATCGGCCGGTGCGCCTTCTCCTGGGCGTACAGCTCCTCGTACCAGGTGGCGTGTCCCTCGTTGAGCCACAGGTCGGACCAGGTGCGGGGGCTGACGCTGTCGCCGAACCACTGGTGGGACAGCTCGTGGACCATGATCGACTCGACGTACCACTTGGGGTAGGCGGGCTCGGTGAAGAGATCTCTCTCGAAGAGAGAGATCGTCTGCGTCTCCAGTTCGAAACCGGTGGAGGCGTCGGCCATGAGCAGCCCGTACGTCTCGAAGGGGTACCGGCCGACCTTGCTTTCCATCCAGGCGATCTGGTCGGGGGTCTTCTTGAGCCACGGTTCGAGTTGTTTGGCGTCCTGGGCGGGCACGACGTCGCGCATCGGCAGGTCGTGCGGTCCGGTGCGGTGCAGCACGGCGGAGCGGCCGATGGACACCTGGGCGAGTTCGGTGGCCATGGGGTGCTGGGTGCGGTACGTCCAGGTGGTGTTCTTGCCGACCTTGTCGACGCCGGTCGGCAGTCCGTTGGCGACGGCCGTGTAGGCGTTGGGGGCGGTGACCCTGATGGTGAACATCGCCTTGTCGGAGGGATGGTCGTTGCACGGGAACACCAGGTGCGCGGCGTCGGCCTGGTTGGCCATGGCGAGCCCGTCCTTGGTGCGCACCCAGCCGCCGTCCTGGCCCTTGGCGGACACGGGGTCGCTGGTGTGCCGCACGGTGATCCGCGTCCAGCTCCCCTCGGAAATCGGCCTCTCCGGAGTCACGACCAGGTCCTCGCCGGCACTGGCGAAGGTAGCGGGCCGCCCGTCGACCTCGACCGAGTCGACGGTCCCGTGCGCGAAGTCGAGGTTGATCCGGTCCAGCGTCTCGGTCGTCCAGGCGTCGATGGTGGTGACGGCCTGGAGCGGCTTGCTGTTGCTGCCGGGATACGTGAACGAGAGGTCGTACGACGCCACGTCGTAGCCCGGGTTGCCCAGCGTCGGGAAGAGGCGGTCACCGACGCCCAGGGGCGTGGGCGGAGCGCTCGCGGCGACGAGGCAGACGGACACGGCGGAGGCGAGCAGCGCCGCCTTCAGCCGTCGGGAGTTCCTGGTGCGCGACCGGGAAGCCGGATCACCGGAGCCGGTGCGGGGGATGCCGATGCCGGTCGTGCCGGTGCGAGGGGTGAGCAGCATGCACCACCGCTACCAGCGCGCGCGTGCCCCACGGCGACGACTCGCGCCCGGCCCACTCGAACGGGATCCTCCCGGGGGCTTACAGGGTGCTGGGCACACCGGGGCGTGCGGGCGGGCGCGGGCTTTCCGGGTGCCGGGGGTTGCGCATGCCCGCGCGTGCCTCTTTCAGAGCGCCGGGGGCACTCAAGTCGGCGCGTCTCAGCGGGCGGGCCGCTGCACGTCGACGCACGTCCCTGAGGACCGGCCGCTCAGCATCGGCGCGTGCCCGAGAGCTCCGATGGGCCTCACGGCGGACGAGCATCGCAAAGCCCCCTCCGGGGGGCTCATGACGGACACGTATCTCAACGGGACGGGGCGGACCAAGGCGGACGCGGGTCTCGGAAGTCCAGCCCACGGCTTCAGGCGGGCGCACGCCGCAGAAGACCGGAGGCAGCTCAAGCCAAGCGCATGAATCGCGGGCCGATGGCGAAGCCCACGCCCGTTCCAGGGGAGCGGCGGGGGCTCAAGGCGGGTGCGGGTCTCCGAAGATCAGGGGCCGCTCAAGCTGAACCCGCACCTCGACAGCCCGGCACCAAAGCCCGCGCCCCGCTCAGAAAGCCGTCGTGTTGTGGTGCTGCGCGCGGCTCACGTCGTAGACGCCCGGTACGTTGCGCATCGCCCGCATGAGGGTCAGGAGGTGCGCGGCGTCCGGGAGTTGGAGTGTGTAGGTGTGGCGGACGCGTTGCTGGGTCGGGGGTTCGACGGTCGCCGAGACGATTTCCGCGCCCTCCAGGGCGATCGCTTCGGTGAGGTCGGCGAGCAGATGCGGGCGGCCGAACGATTCGGCTACCAGCGTGACGCGGCACTCGGTGGTGTCGCCCCAGCGCACTCCGACCTCCGCGCGCCCCACGCTCTTCATGTGCGCCACCGCGCTGCACTCCACGCGGTGGACGGTCACGACGCCGCCGCGTACCGAGAATCCGGTGACCTCGTCGGGCGGTACGGGTGTGCAGCAGCCCGCGAGCCGTACGGTCGCGCCGGGCTGGTCCACGACGGGGGTGGCGGGGGGTGCGGTGGGGGTGTCCAAGGTGTCGGGGGTGTCTTCGGAGGCGGGGGGCGCCGAACGGACGCTCTGCGCCCCCTCGTTCGCCGTCGCGCCCTCTCCGTCACCGCTCCCCGGATGCGCCGCGATCCACCGCTGGATGGCGATCCGCGCGGCGGGCGTGTGCGCGTGCTCCAGCCACTCCCTGGAGGGCTCGGAGGCCGGGTCCTGGCCCATGAGGAGCTGGACGGTGTCGCCGTCCTTCAGGGCTGTGCTGAGGGTCGCCAGACGGCCGTTGACGCGGGCGCCGATGCAGGCGTGGGCGTCCTCGCCGTACTGGGCGTACGCGGCGTCCACACAGGTCGCGCCGTCGGGCAGGCCCAACGTGCCGCCGTCGGGCCGGTACACGGTGATCTCGCGGTCCTGGGCGAGGTCCTCGCGGAGCGTCGACCAGAAGGTGTCGGGGTCGGGCGCGCCCTCCTGCCAGTCGAGGAGGCGGGAGAGCCAGCCGGGTCGGGTGGGGTCGGCGCGCTCGCCGTCGTTCGCGGCCTGTTGCTCCTCCGAAGGAGGAGCGTAGGGATTGCCGAGCGCGATGACGCCGGCCTCGGCGACCTTGTGCATCTGGTGGGTGCGGATGAGGACTTCGACGACCTGGCCGTCCGTGTGGGCGACGGCGGTGTGCAGCGACTGGTACAGGTTGAACTTGGGTACGGCGATGAAGTCCTTGAACTCCGAGACGACCGGCTTCAGGCAGGTGTGCAGTTCCCCGAGGACGCCGTAACAGTCCGCGTCCTCGTTCACGAGCACCAGGAGACGGCCGAAGTCGGCGCCGCGCAGCCGGCCGCGCTTGCGGGCGACGCGGTGCACGGAGACGAAGTGCCGTGGCCGGATGAGGACTTCGGCCTGGATGCCGGCGTCGCGCAGGACGGTGCGCACCTCGTCGGTGACCTCGGCGAGCGGATCGTCCGTGCGGGAGGCGTTGTCGACGATCAACTCACGTGTGTGGTCGTACTCCTCGGGGTGGAGGATCGCGAAGACGAGATCCTCCAGTTCGGTCTTGAGCGCCTGGACGCCGAGCCGTTCGGCGAGCGGGATGAGGACGTCCCGGGTGACCTTGGCGATGCGGGCCTGCTTCTCGGGGCGCATCACTCCGAGGGTGCGCATGTTGTGCAGGCGGTCGGCGAGTTTGATCGACATCACGCGGACGTCGCTGCCGGTGGCGACGAGCATCTTGCGGAAGGTCTCCGGCTCGGCCGCGGCACCGTAGTCGACCTTCTCCAACTTCGTTACACCGTCTACGAGATAGCGCACCTCGGCGCCGAACTCCTCGCCGACCTGATCGAGTGTCACTTCCGTGTCCTCGACGGTGTCGTGGAGCAGGGAGGCCGTCAACGTCGTTGTCTCCGCGCCGAGTTCGGCGAGGATCAGGGTCACGGCGAGAGGGTGCGTGATGTACGGCTCGCCGCTCTTGCGCATCTGACCGCGGTGCGAGGACTCGGCCAGGACCCAGGCGCGGCGCAGCGGTTCGAGGTCGGCGTCGGGATAGTGGGCGCGATGCGCCTCGGCGACATGGCCGATGGCGTCGGGCAGCCGGTCGCGCGCGGTGGGGCCGAGCAGGGCGGCCCGGCCGAGCCGGCGCAGGTCGATCCGGGGGCGGGCCTTCCTGCGGGGCACTGTGTTGGTCACAGGGCCTGGGGTCGCAGGGTTCGTGGCCTCCGCACTCATGGGCACCTCCGGCTGCTTGACCGGCGGACGGGTGCCCCATGGCGTACTCGGCTCAGGGGATGGTGACGATCCCCCGTCCGGGCCGGTGCTTGATGCTACCGAGCCCACCACGTGCGACTGACCGCCTCTCGCCGAGCGTGAAACGGATCACCCATTCGAGCGAAGGTCGGCAGGTTTACGGTTTTGCGCCACGGCATATCAGGTCAGCCGTGGTTTCCAGCCGCACCGGACACCGGAGGCTTCGGATCTGGGCGTCGGGGGCGGCCGGGACTGCGATTCACCCGTTCAGCGGATGGCGTTTTCCAGCCACTCGGCATCGATCTCGCCCTCGGCGACGATCACCGCGGGACCGGTCATCTCGATCTGACCGTCGGGCCGCTCGGTGATCACCAGCGTTCCACCGGGCACATCGACGGTGTACGTCGCGTGCGTCCCGGTGACGGCCGGGTCGGCGCCGTCCCTGCGGGCGGCGGCCACGGCGACCGCGCACGCGCCCGTGCCGCACGAGCGGGTCTCGCCGGCGCCGCGCTCGTGTACGCGCATGGCGACGTGCCCGGGGCCGCGGTCGACCACGAACTCCACGTTCACGCCGTCCGGGTAGGCGGCGGCCGGACTGAAGGGCGGCGCGGACAACAGGTCACCGGCCTGCGCGAGGTCGTCGACGAAGGCGACCGCGTGCGGGTTGCCCATGTTCACGTTCCGCGCGGGCCAACTGCGCTCGCCGACGCTCACCGTGACGTCCCCTTCGGGGAGACGGGCCTTGCCCATGCCGGTGGTGACGTCACCGTCCTTGGCGATGTGCATGGACTTCACACCCGCGCGCGTGGCGATCGCGAAGTCACCTTCGGCCACATACCCGGCTCGCTGGAGATAGCGGGCGAACACACGGGTGCCGTTTCCGCACATCTCGGCGATCGACCCGTCGCCGTTGCGGTAGTCCATGAACCACTCCGCCTCGGCCGTCATGTCCCGCGCCTCGGGGTGCGTGGCGGACCGCACGACGTGCAGCAGTCCGTCGCCGCCGATGCCCGCGCGGCGGTCGCACAGGGCGGCCACGGCGGCCGGGGAGAGGTCGATGGTGTTCTCGGGGTCCGGGACGATCACGAAGTCGTTCTCGGTGCCGTGCCCCTTGAGGAAGGCGATCCGCGTGCTCATTCCTCGATCGTACGGGGTGGCTATGACAACCCGACGACCCCGCTGATCGACCCTGGTGACGGACCTCGGCGGCTAGCGGAGCCGGGCCACGCGCCACACGGCGAGGACCACGACCACGGCCACCATCAGGGCGTACGCGATGACGACCCGCCAGTCCGGGCGGCGGCCGGAGCCGCGCTGCGGGAAGCCGGGCCAGGTGTAACCGACGCGGCGGGCGGCCGTCGTGCCCCAGCCGGCCGCACAGGAGCAGATGAGCAGGCCGAGCATGGCGACCACGGCCCCGCTGTCGCCGAAGTCGAAGGCGAGCGGGAAGGCGAACATCAGGGAGCCGACCGCGGCCAGGGCCACGATGGGGGCGAGCTGCCAGATCCGCAGACGGCGCTGCGGGCGGAGTTCGACCTCGACCTCGGGACCGGCGAACATCTCGTCGGGCCCGGGACCGTCGGCTGTCACGCCGCCCTGGATCTCGTCCGGTCCGTCCGGGCTCAGCCGGCCGTCGCCCTCTTCCGGTTCACCACGGTCCGCGGTGACCTGCTCGATGCCTTCTGCGGTGTCGCGAGGGCCGGCCTCCATCGCCACGCGCCCTCCCAACTCGGACTCCACTTGGTCGATCGAAGCTCGATGATGGCACGCCCCCGGAGGCCGGAACCGCGGCCGGAGCGTCCCGATGCCATGACGTGATCAGGCTGTGACCGGTCGTTCAACCAACGCCAGTGCCAGGTGCGGCAGTTCTGTGAGATCCGCCGCAGCCCCACTCAACCAGTGCACCCGGGGATCGCGCCTGAACCACGAATCCTGACGGCGCGCGAAGCGCTTGGTGGCACGCACGGTCTCCGTGCGCGCCTCCTGTTCCGTGCACTCCCCCGCGAGCGCCGCGAGCACCTGCTGATAGCCGAGCGCGCGGGACGCCGTGACCCCCTCGCGCAGACCGCGCGCCTCCAGCGCGCGCACCTCGTCCACGAGCCCCGCGCTCCACATCCGGTCGACCCGGCGCGCGATGCGCTCGTCGAGTTCGGGGCGCGCCACGTCGACGCCGATCTGGACGGTGTCGTAGACCGAGTCGTGGCCGGGGAGGTTGGCAGTGAAGGGCTTGCCGGTGATCTCGATGACCTCCAGGGCCCGGACGATACGGCGGCCGTTGCTGGGCAGGATCGCGTGCGCGGCCTCGGGGTCGGCGGCGGCCAGGCGGGCGTGGAGGGCACCGGAGCCGCGCAGGGCGAGCTCCTCCTCCAGCCGGGCCCGGACCTCTGGGTCGGTGCCGGGGAACTCCAGGTTGTCGACGGCCCCGCGCACGTACAGCCCGGAGCCGCCGACCAGGATCGGCCAGCGCCCCTCGGCGAGCAGGGCGTCGATGCGCTCGCGGGCGAGCCGCTGGTACTCGGCGACGGACGCCGTGACCGTGACGTCCCAGATGTCGAGGAGGTGGTGCGGGACGCCGTCGCGCTCCTCGGGCGTCAGCTTGGCGGTGCCGATGTCCATCCCTCGGTAGAGCTGCATGGAGTCGGCGTTGACGACCTCGCCACCTAGGCGCTGGGCCAGGAAGACGCCCAGATCGGACTTTCCGGCCGCGGTCGGTCCGACGACGGCGATGACTCGGGGGGCGGGGGGTGCGCTGCTCACGTTCCCAGTCTCGCAAACGTCGGGCCCTCGCCTCGAACGAGTTACGTGACAGCACGCGCGCGGGGTCGTTGCCCGTTGCGAGGTAACCCGCCGCCGGTTTCTGGAGGCGGTGACCCGGGCGACGCAAACGGACGCACCGGGCTACGCGGGATTTCGCCCGCACGAGTAACGTTGGAGTTGATATGGGCGTTTTTGACCGGATTCTTCGGAGGTCGAAGGCTACGGAGGAGGCGTCAACCGCCGCAGCGGTGACCGACACGGAGACGGTTGAGGCACCGACGGCGGAAGCGGCAGACGAGGTGTCGGAGACCGAGGCGGGGGCAGGGGTCGAGGAATCGGCGGAGACGACGGCGACGGAGGCCGTCGCGACCGGCGAGTCCGTCGACGCCGGCGACAGCGTCGAGATTCCGAAGCAGCAGTCCGCCGAAGTGGCCGCCGACAACGAGGCCGGTGAAGGCGCCCGAACGTAACTGCCCCGCGTGGGAAGGTGAACCATGGGTCTGATGGACAGTTGGAAGGCCAAACTCGCCCCGGCGAAGGACAAGGTCTCGGGCCTCGCGCAGCAGCACGGAGGCAAGATCGAGAACGGCCTGGACAAGGCCGCGAAAATGGTCGACGAGAAGACCAAGGGCAAGTACAGCGACAAGATCCAGACCGGCACGGGCAAGGCCAAGGACGCCATGGACCGACTCGCGCACCAGGGCGACACGGGGAGTACGGGAGACACCGGGAGCACGGGGGCGGAGGGCAGCGGCCCGACCACGCCGCCGGGCTCGACCCCGCCGGCTTCCTGAACGGCACCTGCACATCGATCGGCGGACGGCCGCGGGGCGTATGGCTCCTCGGCCGTCCGCCGATCTGCGTGCGAGGGGGGGCGGTTCAGGTGCCGGAGGACGCGTTCAATTCAGGGCTGGGCGGTAGGCGCGGTTCGGGGGCGCTACGGCAGCCTCGCGTGCATCTGCGGGGCCTGCGGCGTACGCGACGACTTTCGCGTACGGACAGGCGTCACGCGTGCCGGGCCCAGGCCGCGTCCGCCAGCCAGCCACGGAGGGGCGCCTCCTCACCACGCTCGCCGCCCCGGCCACGCAAAGGGCCCGACGCACGCCACGCGGCACCCGCCTCAGCGACGCGGAACCCCACCCTGCGGCCCCACTGGCGACGCTCAGACCACCCAAGGTCGACGTCACACAGGGCAAGTCACCCTCACCCACGAGCCCACGTCCGTGCCCGTACCCGCGCCTACGACCAGGTAGCGACCACGTACCCGACCCCATACGGCGCGTCGTCGTACAACAACGCCCCGCCGAGGTCAGCACCCTCCGCCGCGCCCGCGAGCACCTGCCACGGCGCGCGGCCCGACGCCTTCAGCTCGTACGCCAGCTCGGCATCCAGCGCCTTGACGGCCGCCACGTCCGCCGCCCCCAGCGCACGCGCGATCTCCGCGTCGAAGGGTGCCGCCCGCTCGTCGAGATAGCCCGGCGCCTTCAGCGTCCGGCACGCGCTGGCGTCGCCCATCACCAGCAGCGCGACCCGGTCGGCCTGCGCGACGATGTCCCTCCCGGTTTGAATACACCGCTCGGCCTCAAGAGGTTCCCCCACGCCGAGTCCCTCGATCGGGGCGTCCGACCACCCGGTGCGCTCCAGCAGCCACGCGGCGACGGCGAGCGAGGGCGGAAGCTCACGCTCCGACGCCGCGCCACTGCCCCCGTCCCCGTTTCCGTCCCCGCCCAGCCGTACGTCGAGATCCACGCCGAAGCCGCGGAACGAACCTTGGGTGCCCTCGGGATGGGTCCCGCGCCCGCTCTGCTCGGCGGGACCGACGACCACCAGGCGGTCGGGCCGCGCGGCGGCGAGCACGCCCAGCGCGTCGGTGCACGCGGCCCGCGCGGCGGCCAGTTCGGGCGCGGCGCCTGCGGCGACATCGGGGACGAGGAGCGGCGGGCAGGGGCAGACGGCGGCGGCTACGAGCATGGCTGGAACACTAACAAGGCGCCTCAACAAGTCACGCGGACAGTCCACATGGCCACGCCGTCGACTCGACGTGGACCCTGCGTCGCACTCAGCGGTTTGCGACGACTTCAGTCGCAGCCGCAACCGCTCCCCGTGGCAACCGGCAGCGGCGCGGGTGCGCCGATCTTCGGCAGGCCCAGCATCACGCCGGCCGGTTTGGCGGCCTGGGCCGCGTTGCGCTTCTCCCAGGCGTCGCCCGCGCGCGTGGGACGCACGTTCAGGGTGGGGCCCTCGGCGAGGAGGTGGTGCGGGGCGGCGTACGTGATCTCGACCGTCACCACGTCACCGGGGCGGACGTCCTGGTCCGGCTTGGTGAAGTGGACGAGGCGGTTGTCGGGGGCGCGCCCGGAGAGGCGGTGGGTGGCGCCGTCCTTGCGGCCCTCGCCCTCGGCGACCATCAGCTCCAGGGTGCGGCCGACCTGCTTCTTGTTCTCGTCCCAGGAGATCTCCTCCTGGAGGGCGACGAGACGCATGTAGCGCTCCTGGACGACCTCCTTGGGGATCTGGTTCTCCATGGTCGCGGCCGGGGTGCCGGGCCGCTTCGAGTACTGGAACGTGAACGCTTGCGCGAAGCGCGCCTCGCGGACCGCGTGCATCGTCTGCTCGAAGTCCTCCTCGGTCTCCCCGGGGAAGCCCACGATGATGTCGGTGGTGATCGCGGCGTGCGGGATGGACGCGCGGACCTTCTCGATGATCCCCAGGTAGCGCTCCTGGCGGTAGGACCGGCGCATGGCCTTGAGGATCGGGTCGGAGCCGGACTGCATGGGCATGTGCAGCTGCGGCATCACGTTCGGCGTCTCGGCCATCGCGGCGATGACGTCGTCGGTGAAGTCGCGCGGGTGCGGTGAGGTGAACCGGACGCGCTCCAGGCCCTCGATCGTGCCGCACGCGCGGAGCAGCTTGCTGAAGGCCTCGCGGTCGCCGATGTCGGAGCCGTACGCGTTGACGTTCTGGCCGAGCAGCGTGATCTCGGAGACGCCCTCGCCGACCAGGGCCTCGATCTCGGCGAGGATGTCGCCGGTGCGGCGGTCCTTCTCCTTGCCGCGCAGCGCCGGGACGATGCAGAAGGTGCACGTGTTGTTGCAGCCGACGGAGATCGACACCCAGGCCGCGTAGGCACTCTCGCGCCGGGTCGGCAGCGTCGAGGGGAAGGCCTCCAGGGACTCCGCGATCTCGACCTGCGCCTCTTCCTGCACGCGCGCGCGTTCCAGCAGGACCGGCAGCTTGCCGATGTTGTGCGTCCCGAAGACGACGTCCACCCAGGGCGCCTTCTTCACGATGGTGTCGCGGTCCTTCTGGGCGAGGCAGCCGCCGACGGCGATCTGCATCCCGGGGCGCTTCGTCTTCATCGGGGCGAGCCGGCCGAGGTTGCCGTAGAGCCGGTTGTCGGCGTTCTCGCGCACGGCGCAGGTGTTGAAGACGACGACGTCCGCGTCCCCGTCCGAACCCTCGGGCGCGCGCACATAACCGGCACCCTCCAGGAGACCGGAGAGCCGCTCGGAATCGTGAACGTTCATCTGGCACCCATAAGTGCGCACTTCGTACGTTTTGACGTCCACTGCCTCGCCCCGGTCACCGCTGCTCATGTGACAAGGGTAGGCGGTGCCGGGAGCGACTCTTCCGGCAGCCGAGAACCGCCGAGCCTCACGTCACTCGTCGCCCGCGTCCCAGCCCTGCTTGCGCAGCACCCTCGACACGTCGGGCGCCTCGTAGTGCTCCCCCTTGAGCACCTTGCCGTCGGCCCGGCGGGCGATCTCGCCGTCCGGGCCGATCTTAGTCATGTTGGCGCGGTGGATCTCGGCGATCACCGCGTCGAGGTCGACGCCGTGAACGAGGGCCGTGCCGTACGCGACGTAGACGACGTCGGCCAGCTCGTGCGCCAGCCGGTCGAGGGGGCCGCTCACGGAGACCTCGGCGACCTCCGCGGCCTCCTCGGCGAGCAGTTCACCCCGGTGGGCGGCGAGGCCGGGGGCGACCTCGGTGGGTGTGGTGCGGGCGTCGAGCCCGAAGGCCAGGTGGAATTCGCGGACCAGCTCGGCGGGCGAAGAACTCATGCGACGACCCTAATGGCCGCCGCACACCGCCTCCGATCAGCCTCCGTCGATTCCCACCGCCCCGATCCGCCGCGCTGCCCTGGGCCCCGCCCTGCCCTGGTCAGCACCGCGCACGGACTGGCAGGATCGCGCGCATGCTCAAGGTGTTCTCCCGTATCAGCAGGCGCCGGGCCCTCCAGGGCGCGGTCGCCGGCGTCGTCGCGTTCGGGCTGCTGCTGTGGTGGCTGCTGCCCCTGGGCGACGAGCCGCCGACCGGGACGGTCACCTTCAGCACCGGGACCCCGCTGGGCGTCTACCAGGAGTACGGCAAGCTCCTGCGCGCCGAGCTGGACAAGGACATGCCGGGCCTCACGGTGAAGCTGGTGAACAGCGACGGGTCGCAGGAGAACGTCGCGCGCGTGGCGACCGGCCACGCCGACTTCACCATCGCCGCGGCCGACGCGGTGGGGACGTACGAGATGGACGGCAAGCCCGGTGCGGCCGGGCTGCGCGGGGTAGCGCGGCTCTACGACGACTACGTCCAGCTCATCGTGCCGCGCGACTCGGACATCGACTCGGTCACCGATCTGCGGGGCAAGCGCGTGGCCATAGGGCCGGACCGCTCGGGTGTCCGGCTGATCGCCGACCGGGTGCTGACAGCGGCCGGCATCGACCCGAAGAAGGGCGTCGAGCCGGTGGCGGCCGGTATCGACACCGGACCGAACCTGCTCAAGCGGGGCAAGATCGATGCCTTCTTCTGGTCGGGCGGGCTACCGACCGACGGCCTGAAGGACCTCGCCAAGAACTACGCGTTCCGGTTCGTGCCGATCGAGGCGACCCTCGTGGCCAAGATGCACGAGCAGGGCGACGCCACCCGCTTCTACCGCGCCACCAACATGCCGGAGTCGGCCTACCCCACTATCCAGCGTGGGTCCACCGTCCCGACCATCGCCGTGTCCAACCTGCTGATGACCCGCAAGGACATGAACGCCAGGCTCACCGAGTGGATCACCAAAACCGTGATCAAGAGCCGCGACGGCATCGGCAAGCAGGTCCACTCCGCACAGCTGGTGGATCTGCGCACGGCGATCTACACCGACCCCCTGGCCCTGCACGAGGGCGCCCGGCGCTACTACCGGTCCGTCAAGCCGTAGAGCCGATCCTCAGGGCCCGCCACAGGCCCTGAACCGGCCGCCCAGGCCTGGGAACCCCCGGGACCTCAACACAGGCCCCTGAGCCGCCCGTTCAGGCCGTGGGCCCGCTCCTGGGCACCGACACGGTCACCTTGAGGCCGTGCGGCTCGTGGTGGTCGTACGTGAGGGAGCCGCCGCCCGCGGCCAGCAGGACCTGGGAGATGGACAGGCCGAGGCCGGAGCCATTGATGTTCTGGTGGCGGCCGCTGCGCCAGAAGCGGTCGCCGACGCGGGCGAGTTCGTCCTCGGTGAGACCCGGGCCGCGGTCCGTGACGACGACGGTCGAGGTCTCTCCGTTCGACGCGACCGTCACCTCGACGGACTCGTCCTCGGGCGTGAACTTGACCGCGTTGTCGATCACCGCGTCCAGGGCGCTGGACAGCGTGATCGGGTCGGCCCACGCCGTGGTGGGCGGGCAACTGCCCACCAGGCGCACGCCCTTGGCCTCGGCGGTCGGTGCCCAGGCCGCGACGCGCTCGGCGGTCAGCGCGCCGATGTCGGTGATCCTGAGGTCCGCGTCCGCGTGCTCGGCCAGGGCCAGGTCGAGCAGGTCGTCCAGGACCTGGGTCAGGCGCTTGCCCTCGGTGCGGACCGAGGCGATCTCGTCGTTGTCCTCCGGCAGTTCGAGTGCGAGCAGTTCGATGCGCAGCAGCAGCGCCGAGAGCGGGTTGCGCAACTGGTGCGAGGCGTCGGCGACGAAGGCGCGCTGCTGCTCCAGCACGTCCTCGACGTTGTCCGCCATCTCGTTGAACGACCGGGCCAGGCGCTGAAGTTCCGGCGGCCCGCCGGCGGCTGCGACCCGGGACTTGAGGCGTCCGGTGGCGATGTCGTGGGTGGTGGCGTCGAGGACCCGTACGGGTCGCAGGACCCAGCCGGTCAGCCGTAGGGCCGCGCCGACGGCGAGCAGCATCGCGGCGATCTCGCCGGCGCCGATCGTCAGCCAGCCGCGCAGGGTCCGTGAACGCATCGGCCCGGTGGGCGAGTCGGTGACCACGACGGCGATGACGTCACCGTCCCGGATGACCGGCGAGGCGACGACCAGACGGTTGCGCTGCCAGGGCCAGACCTGTTCCGGGTCGTGGCTGCGGCGGCTGAGGAGCGCCTCGGCGAACGCGTCGCGCACCTCGCCCGTCTTGGGCAGCAGGAAGTCGTCCGGCGCGTTCGCCATGGAGATGTCGGTGCGGTAGAAGACGCCCGCGCGGATGCCGTAGACCTCGTAGTAGCTGGCGAGTTCGCGGTCCAGGGTCTCCTGGCGCTCGTCCGGGACCGTGTTGGCGGGGCGTGATCCCGTGGGTGCGTCGGTGACGAACTGGGCGAGGGCCGCGAACCGCGCGGTGTCGTCGATACGGTCGACGATCACCTTCTGCTGCTGCGCCGCGGCCGTGCTGATGGCGAGCGGGACGCCGAGCGCCAGCAGCACGGCCGCCATCAGGACGATGAGCAGCGGGAGAAGACGTGTGCGCACCCGGGCCCGCTACGCGGCCGGGGCGACGAGCCGGTAGCCGACGCCCCGTACGGTCTCGATCAGCGCGGGCATCCGCAGCTTGGCGCGCAGGGACGCGACATGCACCTCCAGGGTGCGTCCCGTGCCCTCCCAACTGGTGCGCCACACCTCGCTGATGATCTGCTCCCGCCGGAACACCACTCCTGGGCGCTGTGCGAGCAGCGCCAGCAGATCGAACTCCTTTCGGGTCAGCTGGACGACCGAACCGTCCACGCTGACCTGACGGGTGGGCAGTTCGATGCGCACCGGGCCGAGCCGCAGCGCGGTGTCGCCGCCCCCGCTCGCGTCCTCGTGGACGCTGCGCCGGCTGACCGCGTGGATGCGGGCGAGCAGCTCCCCGGTGTCGTACGGCTTCACTACGTAATCGTCGGCCCCGAGGTTGAGGCCGTGGATGCGGGAGCGCACGTCGGAGCGGGCGGTGACCATGATCACCGGGGTGCTGGTGCGTTTGCGGATCTTGCCGCAGACCTCGTAGCCGTCCTGGTCGGGCAGGCCGAGGTCGAGGAGGACGACACCGAAGCCGTCGCTCTCGGGGACGAGTGCCTGGAGGGCCTCCTCGCCGCTGCGGGCGTGCGTGACGTCGAATCCGTGCCGCGCCAGGACCGCGGACAGAGCGGCGGCGACATGGTTGTCGTCCTCGACGAGGAGCAGTCTCATCCCGGCCCCCTCCGGTTCATCGTTCGTATGGTGTCGGCCTGTACAAAAGCACGTCTCACGCGCGCGTGCACCCAGGCAGTCACGCTGATGGACGAAGACGCCGTCAAGTGGGTTCCGGTTGCGTGCGGCCTTCCGTTATCCAGCCGGTACGGATCCCGGCGACGAACTGCTACGACACGTGTCCTATTGCTATCCGATCGTGATGCTCAGATCTCGCTCAGATGTGATGACGCTGGTCGTAAGGCCTCACTACTGTCCTCCGCAACCGACGAGGACGGAGCCAGCAAGCGATGACCGAAGTATCGGTGGCCAAGGAAGATGTGGCCGCGACCGGCGAACTCGTCGTCCTGAAGAGCGTCAACAAGCACTTCGGCGCGTTGCACGTACTCCAGGACATCGATCTGACGATCGCCCGCGGCGAAGTCGTCGTGGTGATCGGGCCCTCCGGGTCCGGGAAGTCCACTCTGTGCCGCACCATCAACCGCCTGGAGACGACCGATTCGGGTTCGATCACGATCGACGGCAAGCCGCTGCCCCAGGAGGGCAGGGAGCTGGCCCGACTGCGTGCCGATGTCGGGATGGTCTTCCAGTCCTTCAACCTCTTCGCGCACAAGACCGTGCTCGAAAACGTGATGCTGGGTCAGATCAAGGTCCGCAAGGCCGACCGCAAGCAGGCCGAGGAGAAGGCCCGGGCGTTGCTCGACCGGGTCGGCGTGGCCACGCAGGCGGACAAGTACCCGGCCCAGCTGTCCGGCGGTCAGCAGCAGCGCGTCGCCATCGCGCGGGCGCTGGCCATGGACCCCAAGGTGATGCTCTTCGACGAGCCGACCTCGGCCCTCGACCCGGAGATGATCAACGAGGTGCTGGAGGTCATGCAGCAGCTCGCCCGGGACGGGATGACGATGATCGTCGTCACCCATGAGATGGGTTTCGCCCGCTCGGCCGCCAACCGAGTGGTGTTCATGGCCGACGGCCGCATCGTCGAAGAGGCCGTGCCGGACCAGTTCTTCAGCAACCCGCGCAGCGACCGGGCCAAGGACTTCCTGTCGAAGATCCTTCACCACTGACGACCGCCGGCGATCAGCGCCAGCACCCACCGACGATCAGCCACGAACGCTGACGAACCGCTACAGCCAGCCACTGGCGGCCCGCCGACGACGGGCGGCCGCCGACTGCCGCTGAGGGTCCCGCACGCCCTCAGGGCCACCGTGACGCGCCCTGACGGGCCCTCATCTCCTCTCCAGCCAAAGGATGTTCACCATGAAGCTCCGCAAGGTCACCGTGTTCGCGACCACCGCTCTCGTCCTCTCGCTCGCCGCGACGGCGTGCGGGAGCAGCGACAAGGACGACTCCGGTTCGGGCTCCGGCGGCGGCAGCAAGATCAAGATCGGCATCAAATTCGACCAGCCCGGCCTCGGCCTGAAGCAGCCGGACGGGACCTACGCCGGCTTCGACGTGGACGTGGCGACCTATGTGGCCGGGCAACTCGGCTACAAGCCCGCCCAGATCGAGTGGGTCGAGACCAAGAGCGCCGACCGTGAGAACGCGCTCGCCCGCGGCGACGTCAAGTTCATCGCGGCCACGTACTCGATCAACGACGAGCGCAAGAAGAAGGTCGACTTCGCCGGCCCCTACCTGCTGGCCCACCAGGACCTGCTCGTCAAGAAGGACTCGACGATCGCCCAGGGCACGGACCTCAACGGCAAGAAGCTCTGTTCCGTGACCGGCTCCACCTCGGCTCAGAACGTCCAGAAGACGATCGCCCCGAAGGCCAACCTCCGTGAGTACAGCGGCTACTCGGAGTGCATCGCCGGCCTGCAGAGCGGTGCCGTGGACGCGCTGACCACCGACGACTCGATCCTCGCGGGCTTCGCCGCACAGAGCCAGTACAAGGGTCAGTTCAAGCTCGCCGGCCTGAAGCTCAGCAACGAGAACTACGGCATCGGCGTCAAGAAGGGCGACTCCGCGACCGTCACCAAGATCAACACCGCGCTGGAGAAGATGGTCAGCAGCGGCGCCTGGCAGACCGCGGTCACCAAGAACTTCGGCCCGGCCGACTACAAGAACGAGCCCGCCCCGAAGATCGGCAACATCGTCAAGTAAGCCCGAGAAAACCCCGGTAAGGCAGGCCCCATACCCGGAAGCGCGGGAGATCGTGTTCGACTTTCTTCAAGGTTATGACGTCCTCGGGGCGTTCTGGATGACGGTGAAACTCACCGCCCTCTCCGCCCTCGGCTCCCTGGTCTGGGGCACACTGCTGGCCGGCATGCGGGTCAGCCCGGTCCCACTGATGCGTGGTTTCGCGACCTTCTACGTCAACACCGTCCGGAACATCCCCCTGACGGTCATCATCGTCTTCACCTCGCTCGGCCTCGCCGACATCTTCGGCGTCACCATGGGCGCGTCCGACGACTTCAAGGTGCAGGGTTTCCGGCTGGCACTGCTGGGTCTCGTGGCATACCACGCGGCCTTCGTCTGTGAGGCGGTGCGCTCCGGCATCAACACCGTGCCCGTCGGACAGGCGGAAGCAGCCCGTGCCATCGGGCTGAGCTTCAGTCAGGTACTGCGGATCATCATCCTTCCGCAGGCGTTCCGCGCGGTCGTCACACCGCTGGCCAACGTGCTGATCGCGCTGACCAAGAACACCACCGTGGCGGCCGCGATCGGGGTCGCCGAGGCGGCCGCCCTGATGAAGACGATGATCGAGAACGAGGCCCAGACGGTCGCCATCGGCGCGGTCTTCGCATTCGGCTTCGTGGTACTGACCCTGCCGACCGGCCTCCTCCTCGGCTGGCTGGGCAAGCGACTGGCGGTGAAGCGATGACCTCCGTCCTCTACGACGCGCCCGGCCCCCGCGCCAAGCGGCGCAACGTGCTCCTCTCTGTGGTGTTCGTCGTCCTGCTCGCCCTCTTCTTGTGGTGGGTCTGGCAGACGATGGACGACAAGGGCCAGCTGAAGTGGGCCCTGTGGCAGCCATTCACCACGTCCGACGCCTGGACGACGTATCTGCTGCCGGGCCTCGGCGACACCCTGAAGGCCGCCGGTCTCGCCATGGTGATCGCCCTCCCCCTGGGAGCGTTCTTCGGCATCGCCCGGATGTCCGACCACCGGTGGGTGCGCGTCCCGGCCGGCGTGGTGGTCGAGTTCTTCCGGTCGATCCCGGTCCTGCTGCTGATGCTGTTCGCGAACGAGTTCTACGTCCGCTCCACGGGCATCGGCAGCGAGGAACGGCCCCTGTACGCCGTCGTCACCGGCCTGGTGCTCTACAACGCCTCGGTGCTCGCCGAGATCGTCAGGGCGGGCATCCTGTCCCTCCCCAAGGGGCAGACGGAGGCCGCGCACGCGATCGGTCTGCGCAAGGGCCAGACGATGACGAGCATCCTGCTCCCACAGTCCGTCACCGTCATGCTGCCGGCCATCGTCAGCCAGCTCGTGGTCATCGTGAAGGACACCGCGCTGGGCGGCGTGATGCTGGGCTTCACCGAGCTCCTCAACGCGCGCAGCACCCTGGCGGCCAACTACGCCAACGTGGTGGCGAGTTTCATCGTCGTAGGGATCATCTACATCCTGCTGAACCTCGCCCTCACCACCTTCGCGAGCTGGCTGGAGGGCAGGCTGCGGCGCAGCAAGAAGAGCACGGGTGCGACCGTCGCCCTCGAAGACGCCACCGGGCTCAACCCCGCGCAGGTGGGGGGCAGTTTCGGAACCGGCGGCGGCGGCACGATCTGATGATCGGTCACATGGCATGAACGACACGGAGGCAGTGGCATGATCGCCACTGCCTCCGTCACTTGACGCAAGCACCGGCAATGGGTTGCATACGTTCTGTGATCGTGCACCCTGCTCCAACTTCCTGTTCACATGCGTCCCTGAGGACACCGTCACGGGCAGGGGGCGCCGCACCGTGGACCCGGTGATCATCGTCGGGGCGGGGCCCGTGGGGCTCACGCTCGCCCTGGCCCTGGCGCGGCAGGAGGTGCCTTCCGTCCTCCTCGACGAGGGTCCGGGCAAGGACGAACCACGCCCCGCGCGCACCGTCGTCCTGCGGGAGGACACCGCGGCACTCCTGGAGCGACTGACCGGCGTGCCGCTCGCCGGGCTCGGCTCGCGCTGGGCCGGATGGCGGTCGATGCGGCGCAAGCAGGTGATGCGCGAGATCACGTTCGACGAGGCCGAGCCCGCCCCGCTGCACATCGCGCAGCACGTGCTCACCGGCGCCCTGCGCCAGGCCCTCGCGGGCGAGCGGCTGGTGAAGATCGCCGTGGACAACCGCCTCGACTCGCTCGAACAGGAGCCTACGGGCGTCACCGCCCACACCCGGGGCCCCAAGGGCACCTGGTGGCGCGGCAGTTACCTGGTCGGCTGCGACGGCCCGCGCTCGACCGTGCGCAAACTCCTGGACATCCGCTTCCCCGGCCGTACGGCGGTGGAGCGACACGCCGTGGCCGCGCTGCGCACGGAACTTCCGTGGCCCGACCAGGCGTTGTTGCATCGGGTGCCGCCGTGGCGGACGTCCGGACCCTCGGCCGGGGAGGTCACCGGCCGCCCCCTCCCGGACGGCGTGTGGCGCCTGGACTGGCTGCTGCCGCCGGGCAAGGACCTGGTCACCCCCGAGCTGCTGCTGGCCCGCATCCGGGAGACGCTCGCGGGCTGGACCGAGGGCCCGACACCGCCGTACGAACTGCTCGACACCGGCGTGCACACCGTGCACCACCGGCTCGCGCGGCGGTGGCGGGCGGGGCGGGTGTTCCTCGCCGGGGACGCCGCGCATCTGCTGGGGGCGCTCGGGACGCAGGGGCTGGACGAGGGGCTGCGGGACGCCGACAACCTCGCCTGGAAGCTGGCGCTCGCCTGGCATCACGGGCCGCACGAGCCGCTGCTCGACAGTTATCAGGCGGAGCGTCGGGCGGTCGTGGCGGCCCGGTTGCGCGCCGCCGACCAGGCGCTGCCGCTGGTGCGCGGCGGCGCCGGGCTGCGCGCGGTCGTGCCCGGCTCGGCCCGCGGCCATGACGTGCTGCTCACGGACGGTCACCTGGGGCACGGCGCGCTCGGTGCGCCGGGGGCGTACGCCGACTCGCCGCTCGCGCCCCGGCACATCGAGGCAGAGGTCCCCGTGGACACCCCGCCGGGCGCGCCCGTCACCGACGTCCTGGTCACCGCCGAGGACGGCGCCTTCGTACGGCTGCGGGACCGTCTCGGACGCGGCTCCCTGCTGGTCGTCCTGGTCGCGCCGGGCACGGGCGTGTGGGAGCGCAAGCACTGGGTGACGGCCGGAATCATGCCTCGCCTCGCGGCCGCCGTGACGGCGCTCCCGCACCCGGCCGAGCTGCTGGTCGCCGAGAGCTACCCGGGCGCCGCCGCCCACACCGTCCTTCTCGTACGGCCCGACGGGCACCTGGTCACGGCGCTGAGCGGGGTGCGTCCGGCCGACCTGTACGCGGCGGCCGAGGCGACCCTGGGCGGCCCGACGAGGACGGAGGCCACAGCCGGCTCACGCTGAGGCCGCCGTATCCGAACTGTCCACATAGTGACGCTGAGTTGACCGGCCCGCACCGCCGTGCTGTACTCCGGACCATGACCGACACCTCTGTCCACCTCTGGCGGAAGGTCCACCTGGACCTCGTCCGCTACGTGGGCTGTGTGTGTCACGTCGCCTGCTGAATTCGCATCTCTCACCCGCGCGCGCCACTGTCGTGATGTCTGCGCGCACCTCGCGAACACTCATCAGGACGGTGCACGTGTCTGTCTCCCCTTCTGCCTCCGTGTCCCCCGCCGCGCCCTCGCAAGCCCCGACGCAGGCGGACCTGCTCGACTTCGTCCGGCGTGCGGCCGGCGACGCCGAGCTGATCGCCTCGCTCCCCCTCGACCCCGAGGGCCGCACCTGGGTGCGGCTCGAAGGCCCCGGCGGCAGCGAGGCCTGGCTGATCGGCTGGCCGCCCGGCAGCGGGACGGGCTGGCACGACCACGCCGAGTCGGTCGGCGCCTTCCTCACCGCCGCCGGCGAACTCAAGGAGAACTCGCTCGCCGCCCGGCTGCCGAGCAACGGCTGGAAGACCCTCGAACTGGAGGAGGGCGTCGACCGCGAACGGCGACTGCCGACCGGTAAGGGCCGCGCCTTCGGTCAGCACCACGTCCACGAGGTGCTGAACGAGTCCTCCGAAGAGCACGCGATCTCCGTCCACGCCTACTACCCGCCGCTGCCGCAGATCCGCCGCTACAGCCGCACGGGCCCGGTGCTGCGCCTGGAGCAGGTGGAGCGCCCGGAGGACTGGCAGTGAGTGCCGCACGCGAACAGCCCCTCGGCATAGACGAGTTGCTGGAGCGGGCGCGCGGGACCTACGAGCGGATCGAGGCGCGGGCGGCGTACGAAGCGGCCCGCGACGACAAGGCCCTCCTGGTCGACATCCGCTACGCGGCCCTGCGCGACCGCGACGGCTTCATCCCCGGCGCCCTGGTCGTCGAGCGCAACGAACTGGAGTGGCGCCTCGACCCCCGGGGCAGCCACCGCGCTCCCGAAGCCACCGACCACGACCTGCGCGTCGTGGTGATCTGCAACGAGGGCTACGCGTCCACCCTGGCAGCCACGTCCCTGCACCAACTGGGCCTGCACGGCGCGACGGACCTCGTCGGCGGCTTCCAGGCATGGAAGGCCGCGGGGCTGCCTGTCACGTCGTAGACAGTCTGTCCACGACCTGACACACCGGGTCCACGACGTGACGCACCGGCCCGCTCACGACCCGTCGGAGGGGCAGTAGAGCGGGGCGGTGTCCGCGTTGGTCCTGGTGATCAGGCGGGCCGGTGTGGTGGCGATCTTCTCCACCTTCTCCTTACGGAGAAGGCTGATGGTGTTGGTGACGGCCAGTTCGCCGGTGTCCTTGGCCGAGTTGGAGACGGTGGCGGCGAAACGGCCGTCCTTGAGGGCGGCGAGTGCCTCGTCGGTTCCGTTGACCGTCACGATCTTGACCTTCTTGCCGCCGGCCGCGTCGAAGGCCCTGCGGGCGGCGAACGACATCTCCTCGTTGGCGACGAAGGCGTAGTCGAGATCGGGATGCGCTTTGATCATGCTCGCGGCGACCGTCTTCGCCTTGGCGGCGACGAACATGGCGGGCTGGTTCGCGACCACTTTCGCGTTCGCCGGCAGCCCTTTGGTGAATCCGCCGACAAGCAGGTCGGAGGCGGCACCGGGAGCGCCCGCGACGACACCCACCTGCACCTCGCGCCCCGCGGCGTCGTCCTCGATCCAGTCGGCGTCCAGCTTGCCCACCGCTTTCAGGTCGACGACGACGGCCCCGAGGATGTCGGACGGATCGGCGCTGACCGAGGTCAGGAAGATCGGGATGTGCGCGCTCCTGGCCTTGGCGATGTCGCTCTTGAGAGCGGTGGTGTTGACCGTCTGCAGGATGATCGCGTCGACATGGCGCGCGATCATGTCCTGGATGTTGGCCAGCTCCCGCGCGGCGTCCTGATGCGAGTTGACGGTGACGAGCTTCGCGAAGTTGCTCCTGGCCGTGTTCTCGATCGACTCCTGCAGACAGGTGTGGAACTCGGTGCTGCCGCCGTTGACGAACCCGAGGGTGGTGGGCCCGTCGTCGGCGGGCGTGGCACTGGACTCCAGTCCGCAGCCACTCAGTAAGAGACACGTACTGACCAGGAGGACCACCAGGGTTCTTCGGTGGTGAGCGGGCAGGGGCGAGGACAAGGGGGCCGCCTTTCAGGGCGTACGAGGACCGGTCGGCGAAACGACCGGAGGCACTCGGGCAGGCCTGGCTGCGGCTCAGCGGGCGGGGATGGCCGAGGGTCGGCAAGCGTGGAGGGCCGAGGTTCGGCAGCAGAAGCTACTCCCGCGGCAAACATGCGCACCCTCCGCGTCACGCACGCTAAGTCTGCGAAATACGTGCCCTCCGGTGAGACGCGTGGCCACTGGGACGGACGACTGAGGGTTCCCCTCGCCCGCGCTCGGGACGGACGGCTGACGCTTTCCCTCACTCACTCCCGGGTCGGACGGCCGGCGGTTTCCCGCGCTCACTCTCAGGACGGAGGATCCGGCGGCTTCCCGCGCTCGCTCCCTGGCGGTCGCCACCGTGACCGCACGGACGCGGAGTGCCACGCGTCCCGGCAGTGCCATGGCGACGAGGGCGAGGGTCCAGGCCACCGCGACCACCGTGAGGTACACGAGGGGCGTGACCGACGGTGCCGCCCGACCCGTCATACCGACGCTGAACGCGGTCAGGACGGCGAGGGCGATACCGCTGCCGAGCCCCGTGGCGAGCAGCAACACCGACAGCGCCTCGGTACGCAGCATCCGTAGCACCTGACGACGGGTCGCCCCGGCGAGGCGCAGCAGCGCGAACTCCCGGACACGCTCCGCGACCGACATGGCGAGCGTGTTGACCACGGCGATAGCCGTGAACGCCAGAACGAGAGTGCCGCCGGGGTCCGCTCGGCGGGCGTCTCCGCGCCGGGTGTGCCGGGTTCCCGTGCCATGCGTACACAGTCGTTTGTGCACAGGTGTCTGTGCACTGGGGCAATCCGGCATCTACGGCCGGGGGTTGGCCCCACCTCGGGCGCAGGCCCGGTGCTTGCCTGAACGCGGTCGGCGCCCCCGCGCGTCCACCGTGTTCAGGACGTTCGCACCACCAAGAGGTCAGAACCGGATCGATGCGGAACCGGATCGATCCCGGATCAGTACCCCTCGTCCCCGAGGAACTCCGTGTCCTCGCCCTCTTCCTCCAGCGCTTGCCGGACCACTCTGAGAGCCATGCCCTGGGAGTAGCCCTTGCGGGCCAGCATGCCCGCGAGGCGGCGCAGCCTCTTGTCGCGGTCGAGGCCCCGGGTGGACCGCAGTTTGCGGTCGACCAGTTCGCGGGCCGTCGTCTCCTCCTGCTCGGAGTCGAGTTGGGAGACGGCCTCGTCGATCAGCGTCGAGTCGACGCCCTTGGTGCGCAACTCCTGGGCAAGCGCCCGGCGCGCCAGCCCTCGGCCGTGGTGCCGGGACTCCACCCAGGCGTCCGCGAACGCGCCGTCGTTGATCAGTCCGACCTCCTCGAACCGCGACAGCACCTCGTCCGCCACCTCGTCCGGGATCTCCCGCTTGCGCAGGGCGTCCGCGAGTTGCTTGCGGGTGCGCGGGTTCCCGGTGAGCAGGCGCAGGCAGATGCCGCGCGCCCGCTCAGCCGGGTCCGCCGGCGGCTCCTCCTTCTTCTCGGCCCTCGACGAGGAGAAGTCGGCCCCGTCCACCTCGGAGGACTCTCCGAAGCCGCGGCCACGGCGCCCACGTCTACCGCGTGCGCCGTCACCGCGCGCCGTAGACCCTCGTGAGCCGCCCTCGCCACGCGCTCCGCGGCTGCGGCGCGAGCCGCGGCCGGGTGCGTCGTCATCGGCGGACCCGTCGCCGGGCGAACTGCCGCCAGGCGCCGAGCTCCTGAAAAGCCGACCAGTGCCCGCCGAACCATCGCCGGGCTCCGGGCCGCCGAAAGGCGGACCGGTCTCCCCCGCGAAACCGCCGCCCGGCTCGTCGCCGTACGGCCCGTCCATGCCGTACGGCTCCTCGGACGTGCCGTCCGTACCGTAGGCCAGGCCGTCACCGCCTCTCCCGCGCCCCTGCGGGGCGTCGGGATACGCGTACTCGGCCCAGTCCGTTCGTCGTGTCACGGGTCAGCTCTTGGCTGCCGTGGCCTTGGCCTTGGTGGTCTTGGCCGCGGCCGGGGCGGGCACCGCCTTGGCGGCGTCGTCCGTGGCGGTGGGGACCGCCCCGTCCGTGACCGGCTCGACGGCGGGCTTGTCCTTCTCCGGACGGACGCCCACGCCCAGCTTCTCCAGGATCTTCTTCTCGATCTCGTTGGCCAGGTCGGGGTTGTCCTTGAGGAAGTTGCGCGCGTTCTCCTTGCCCTGGCCGAGCTGGTCGCCCTCGTACGTGTACCAGGCGCCGGCCTTGCGGACGAAGCCGTTCTCCACGCCCATGTCGATCAGGCCGCCCTCGCGGCTGATGCCGTGGCCGTAGAGGATGTCGAACTCGGCCTGCTTGAAGGGCGGCGCGACCTTGTTCTTGACGACCTTGACCCGGGTGCGGTTGCCGACCGCGTCGGTGCCGTCCTTGAGGGTCTCGATACGACGGATGTCGAGTCGCACCGAGGCGTAGAACTTCAGCGCGCGGCCACCGGTCGTGGTCTCCGGGGAGCCGAACATCACGCCGATCTTCTCGCGGAGCTGGTTGATGAAGATCGCGGTGGTCCCGGACTGGTGGAGCGCGCCTGTGATCTTGCGGAGCGCCTGGCTCATCAGACGGGCCTGCAGACCGACGTGGCTGTCGCCCATCTCGCCCTCGATCTCCGCGCGCGGGACGAGTGCCGCGACGGAGTCGATGACGATGAGGTCGAGGGCGCCGGAGCGGACCAGCATGTCCACGATCTCCAGGGCCTGCTCGCCGTTGTCCGGCTGGGACAGGATCAGGTTGTCGATGTCGACGCCGAGCTTCTTCGCGTACTCGGGGTCGAGGGCGTGCTCCGCGTCCACGAACGCGACCTGGCCGCCGGCCCGCTGGGCGTTCGCCACCGCGTGCAGGGTCAGGGTCGTCTTGCCGGAGGACTCCGGGCCGTAGACCTCCACCACTCGGCCGCGCGGCAGGCCGCCGACACCAAGGGCGACGTCCAGTGCGGTCGACCCGGTGGGGATGACCTCGATGGGCTCGTTCGGCCGCTCGCCCAGGCGCATCACCGCGCCCTTGCCGAATTGCCGTTCAATCTGTGCGAGTGCGGCGTCCAACGCCTTCTCGCGGTCGGTTCCTGCCATGGGTTCCACCCGGTTTGCTTGAGTCGATCGCTTCACGTCAAAGACGCTAACGCCTGCCACTGACAATGCGTCCCGACGCCCGCCCAGCCTGTGGATAACTCGGACACTTCACCATCAAAAGCCTGTCGAAATGCCCGTCATGGCCTCGCCGAAGCTTCCATGAGAATGGATGTTCGATTTTCGTGTCAAGCGCACCACGCGGCACTCGTGTCATCGATGTCCCGTGACGCCGCACGCCGTGGCGACGCTTCGAATGACATGGAAATCCTTCCCGTGCCGGGGGTCGGGCTCGTTGACTGGCGGCAGCCAACGGCAACCGAGGACGGGAGAACTCGATGAAGATGCGGAAGCGCGCGGGGATCGCGGCCATGCTGATCACGGCGACCGTCGGCATCATGAGTCCGGCGGCGTCGGCCGCTCCCATGCCGTGAGAGACCAGCCTCGTGCACAGGCCCGCGCCGACACAGAGCACGGCGATCACCCCGGCCGGCGAGACCTGCACCGTCACCATCCTGTGCAGCGGTGGCTGCTACCAGTAGGAACCTCCACGAGTGTCGCGCGGGCCGTCGAACCGTCGGGCTTCCCGGCGCGCCCTCGAACTCCGATGCCACGGGCGATCACGTCCCGACCGGCCGACAGCGCACGTTCACCGCGGCTGCGTGGTCATCACCGTTCAGCAGCCCGAGCCGGACCGGGGCGCCACCGGGGTTGTCGAAGAGCCGGATGCCGTCGCCGAGCAGCACCGGCACGATGTGCAGGTCGATCTCGTCGATCAGTCCGCGCTCCAGGAGTTGTCGGCCGATCGTGGGCGAGAGCACTTCGAGGTTCTTGCCCCCGGCGGCCGCCAGCCCGATACGGACGGCGTCGGCCACATCGCAGTCCAGGAAGGTCACCCCGGGGGCGGGCGGCGCGTCGTCGGGGTGATGCGTGAGGACGAACACCGGCCCCTGCCACGCGCCGCCGTAGACGGTGCCGGCATCGGGGAAGGCGTCGAAGCCGTCCCGGCCGCCCAGTACGGCACCGGTCGTAGCGGCGTACTCCTCGACGAGGCCGGCCCGGAACGAGAACCCCGTCATCCAGTCCATCGCGTGGTCCGGCCCCGCCACGAACCCGTCCAACGACATCGTGAAGTGCCACAGCACCTTGCCCGCGGCGGTCTGTGGCTCGGTGTCCGCCAACTGCGGGGCGGGCGTGGTCTCGACGCTCTGCGGGGCCTTTGCGGTGGACATGATCGATCCTCCCTTCGGGGGCCATCGTTCCGCGGATTCCGGGCGGCTCTCACCCCCTTGGACCCGGCGCGCCCCCGAAACTCATCGCCACGCCCCTGGGAGCACTACTTCCGCCGTCGTACGGCTGGTGTCTTCGGCCGTACGACGACTGCGCGGCGCGTTCCCGCGAGGCTCGGGCCATGACTCGGACCCTGAAGACCCGCGTACGTCCCGCCGAGCGTCTCTGCCATGTGATCGGTGCCCTGCTGATCGTCTCCGGCCTGGTGCATCTCGTGGTGTTCGCGGTCGACGGCGGCCCCTGGTACGGGCCCGTCTCCTGGCGCAAGCCCGTCACGTTCGGGCTCTCCTTCGGGGCGACGCTGATCGCGGTCACCTGGGTCACGTCGTATCTGCGTGTCGGGGCCCGGCTGCGCACCGTGCTGCTCGTCGTGTTCGCCGCCGACTGTGTCGTGGAGGTCGGCGGCATCACCCTCCAGGCGTGGCGCCGGGTGCCGTCGCACCTCGACATGGAGACGCCCTTCGACACGGCGGTGTCCATGACGCTCGCGGTGGGCGGCGGTGTCCTGGTGGTGCTGCTCACCGTGTTCGCGGTGGCGTCGTTCAGGCACCGGCCGACGGGGCCCACGGGGATGGCGCTCGCGGTGCGTTCCGGGTTCGCGATCCTGCTCGTGGCGCTGGCCTCGGGCGCCGCGATGATCGCGCGCGGGGTGGTTCTCGCCCGAACCGGCCACCAGGAGGCGGCGTACCACTCGACGGCCCCGCTCAAGCCGCTGCACGGGGTGAGCCTGCACGCCGTCCTGGTGTTGCCCGCCCTGGCCTGGCTGCTGTCCCGCACGTCCTGGAGCGAGGCGGTACGGCGGCGGACCGTGACCGTCGCGGTCGGCTGCTACGTGGTCGCCGTGGCCGTGGCCGGAGTGTGGGCGGTGCTCACGTACTGACCGCGACGCCCCGATGTTCTCGCCGGATCATCCCTCAGGAGGAGCCGGAGGAGCCCTCTCCGGAGTCCTTCGGTTCGGAGTCGGTCGGGTCGGAGCCGGTCGCTTCCGGATCGGTCGGCCGCGAGTCGGCGCTTCCGGAGTCGGCCGGAGCGGCGGAGTTGGCCGTAGAGGCGGGATCGCTGGTACCGGCGGAGTCGGTCGCCGTCGGCTCCGCCGCGCCCGGTCGCCGTTCCCACAGGCCTCGCGCGCGCGTCACCAGGCCGGGACCGCCGGAGCCACGAGTGGTCCGGTGTCCCTGGACCCGGGGGTCGTCGGTGACGGCGTACCGCTTCACATACGCCCCGAGGAACGCCTGGAGCGTGGCGACCGCCGGGATGGAGATCAGCGCGCCGACGGCACCCAGGAGCGCGGTGCCGGCGATAACCGAGCCGAAGGCGACCGCGGGGTGGATGTCGACGGTCTTCGCGGTCAGCTTGGGCTGGAGCATGTAGTTCTCGAACTGCTGGTAGACCACGACGAAGATCAGCACCCACAGCGCGTACCAGGGGTTCACCGTAAAGGCGATCAGCATGGGCAGGGCGCCCGCGAGATACGTGCCGATGGTCGGGATGAACTGGGAGACCAGGCCCACCCAGACGGCGAGCACGGGCGCGTACGGGATGCCCAGCGCCTGCAGCAGGATGTAGTGCGCCACTCCGGAGACCAGCGCCATCAGGCCGCGTGAGTATATGTAGCCGCCCGTCTTGTCGACGGCGATCTCCCACGCGCGCAGCACCTCGGCCTGCCGGGCGGGCGGCAGTACGGAGCACAGCGCGCGCCGCAGTCGTGGCCCGTCGGCGGCGAAGTAGAAGGAGAACAGACCGATCGTCAGCAGCTGGAAGAGGCCCCCGAGCACCTGGGTGGACACGTCCAGCACGCCGGTCGCGCTGTTCTGCACGTACTTGCGCAGCCAGTCGGAGTGGAGCAGCCCCTCCTGGATGTCGACCCGCCTGAGGTCGGTGTGGAAGTGCCCGTTGACCCAGTTGATGACGGAGTCGAGGTAGTCCGGGAAGTCCTCGATCATCTTGATGATCTGGCCGGCGAGCATCGACCCGAGGAGAGTGATGAACCCGGCGCTCACGATCAGCAGGCCGAGGAACACCAGGAAGGTGGCCAGCCCCCGGCGCATGCCGTAGGCGGCCAGCCGGCTCACCGCGGGCTCGATGGCGAGGGCCAGGAAGAACGCGATGAGGATGTTGATCAGCAGCCCGATGAGCTGGTGGAAGGCCCAACTGCCCAGCTGGAACACGGCGACGAGGGCGAGCGCCAGCACCATGGCGCGGGGCAGCCAGCGCGGCATGCTGCCCGGGCCCGGCGCGGCGCCGTCGGCCGGGGGCCGGGTCGGCGGCGTACCGATCGGGGATGCCTGCTGGGCGTCGTGCCCGGTCTCGTCAGTGACTGCCACGGTGCAAGTCTCGCCTACGCCACTGACAACCGGTCACCGCCGTCGATCTTCGTGACCGATCAGCGACTTTCCCGCGGAAGATCAGCGACTTTGCGACGGAACGTTCATGACGTCGCAGACCACGCGCCACACGTCCTTGGCCTCCCAGCCCGCGTCCAGCGCCTCGTGCACCGTCCGCCCGCCGAGTTCCGTCATCACGTGATCGCGCGCGAAGCTCTCGGCATATCCCGCGCCGAAGTGCTCCGTCATCCGCTGCCAGAAGACCGTCAACCGCATGACACCAGTATCCCGCCCCTGAGAGTGGGACCAGGTCGGGACCCCTTGCGGAGACCGCTTTCCGTCCTACGGTCTGACGCATGGCCGAAACAGGAGCTTCCCCACTCCCCCCGACGCCCCCGGCGCACTCCCCGCTCTTCCGCGCCGAGCACTTCGTCTGGCTCACCGCGCGCGTGCTGGAACAGCGCCTCTTCGCGTACCACTTCCTCAACGGCGAACCCGATCCGGTGGAGACCGCGCTGGACGCCTACCGCAACGAGGACGGCGGGTACGGGCACGCGCTGGAACCCGATCTGCGCGGCCCGGTGAGCCAGCCGCTGCACACCGGTCACGCGCTGCGCGTCCTGGACGCGGTCGGGCGCTGCGGCGGGCAGCGGGTGGAACGCGTGTGCCGCTATCTGACCTCGGTCTCCACGGCCGACGGCGCCCTGCCGGCGATCCTTCCCGGCCAGCGCGGCTATCCGACGGCTCCCTTCGTGCCGATCGTGGACGACCCGCCCAGCGAACTCCTCGCCACCGGGCCGGTGGTGGGCCTGCTGCACCGCAACGAGGTCTGGCACGCCTGGCTGTTCCGGGCCACCGACTTCTGCTGGCAGGCCGTGGACTCCCTGGAGAAGTCGCACCCCTACGAGATCGAGGCCGCCGTGGCCTTCCTGGACTCGGCACCCGACCGCCCGCGCGCGGAGGCCGCCGCCGACCGCCTCGGCCGCCTGGTCCGCGAGCACCGGCTGGCCGCCCTGGACCCGGAGCACCTGGAGGCCTACCCGGTCGCCCCCGGGTACGCGCCCGGCGAACACCACTTCCCGTACGACTACGCGAAAACGCCGAGTTCCCTCGCGCGCGCGTGGTTCACGGACGACGAGATGGCCCGCTCCCTGGACCACCTGGCGGGCGATCAGCGGGAGGACGGCGGCTGGCCGATCCGCTGGCGCCAGTGGGCGCCGGGCATCGCCCTGGAGGCACGCCCCATGGTGACGATCCAGGCACTGCGCACCCTGAAGGCGTACGGCCGCGCCGTGGGCTGACCCCGGGTCGCCTCAGCCGCCGACGGCCCGCACGCCCGCCGTCACCAGCACGGCCGCCGCGACGACGAGCAGGAACGGTGCCCGCAGCACCAGCGCCACGGCGGCCGCCGCGAGCCCCGCGGCCCGGGCGTCGAGCACGAGCGCGTGCCCGTCGGCGAAGGTCTGCTGGGCCGTGAGCGCGGCGAGCAGGGCGACCGGCAGCAGAGCGGCGAGCCGCCTCACCAGCGGCCGTTCAAGGGCGCCCGCGGGCACAAGTAGTCCGGCGAGCTTGACGACGTAGCAGCCGAGGGCGGTCGCCGCGATCGCGATCCAGACGGTCAACGGTCTTCCTCCTGTGCGTCGCAACTGCCTTCTTCTGGTGCGTCGTTACGCGCCCCGCCCTGCCGACGACCCTCTACGTAGAGGGCGATCGGTGCCGCGAGAGCCGCCGCCAGGACCGGCACACCGGCCGGCAGCACGGGCAGCAGCCCCAGTCCCAACAGGACCGCGAGTGCGGCGACGGCACGCTCGGTGGTGGTCGTGAGCATGGGCGCGAGCAGCGCCAGGAAGACGGCGGGCCCGGCCGCGTCGAGACCCCAGGCGTCCGTGTCCCCGATGGCCTTGGCGCCCAGCGCGCCGAGCAGCGTGGTGAGGTTCCACAGCAGGTACAGGGTGAGCCCGGTGACGGTGAACCCGATCCGTGCGGCACGCCGTGTGGGCTGCGCGAGGGTGACGGCCGTCGTCTCGTCGATGATCCACTGGGCGGCGAACGGCCGCACCGCGCGCGGGAGGGCCAGCAACTGCGAGAGCCGCAGACCGTAGAAGGTGTTGCGCACGCCCAGGAAAAAGGCTCCCGCCGCGGCGGTGAGCGGATTGCCGCCGGCCGCGAGCGCTCCCACGAGCGCGAACTGGGAGGCGCCGGTGAACACCAGGAGGCTGAGGGCGCAGGTCTGCAGCAGGGTGAGCCCGCCACCGGCCGAGGTCACCCCGAAGGCGAACCCGGACAGCCCTACGGCGACCCCGACTCCCAGGGCGTCCCGTACGACGGCGGAGTCCGGCTTTCCTTCCTCCTGGATGCCTATGTCTTCTGAAGCGATCTGTTCTGCCACGTGCCGGACGGTACGAGCAGCCGGTGTCCAGCGTCTTGTACGTTCTTGCGCTCCCGCTGGTAGGCACCCGGGGGCACGCCCACGATCCGGGCGAAGTGCCGGTTGAGGTGCGGCTGGTCCGTGAACCCGACGGCGACGGCGGCCTCGGCGGGCGCCGTGCCCGCGTCCAGGAGCCGGCGTGCCTCCCGCACCCGGGCGTCGGTCAGCCAAGCGTGGGGCGGCATCCCGTAGGCACCCCGGAACGCGCGCAGCAGCGCGAAGGGACTGGTCCCCAGATCACCGGCGAGCCGCTCCAGGGTGGGCGGTTCCACCATCCGCTCCTCCAGCACGGCACGCGCGCGTGCGGCGACACGAGCGCCGGCTGTGGGCACGACGCGCTGCGGCAGCGGTCCGCCGTTCAGCCGGAGCAGTCTGGTGACCGCGACCCGCAGCAGGGTGTCGGCGGCGAGCGCGTTGCCCTCGTCGGCCGCGCGCAGGATCTGATGGACGAGCCCGACGGTGCAGGGGTCGTCGAGCACAGGACTGATGAAACCGGGAGTGCCGCGGATCGAGGTGGTCTCGGCGGCTATCGCGGCCACCACCTCGGGCGACGGGTAGACCGCCCCGTACCGCCAGCCCTCGGGCACACCCGCCCGGCCGGTGTGCGGAGTGTCCGGATTGACCAGCGCGAGCGCCCCCGCCCCGGCGGACACGTCGCCCCCACCGTGGTGGAACACCTCGACGCCGTCCGCGATGGCGGCGATGACGAAGTTCTCGTGCGTGTGCCGCACGAACGTCTTGCGGATGTACCGGGCCCGCAGCAGGTCGACGCCGGGCAGCTCCGTGTACCGCCAATGTCTCGCCAGCTCGCCCGAACCTGCCATACGGCCATTCTCCGCCACGGCGACGGAACGAAGCGGCCCCGCCCACGGCGACGGGAAGCCGCCGAAACGATCCTGGCCCCGGCAGTCGGTGAAGACAGAAACGATTCCGCGAGCCGCCGTCGCGGAATCCCCGCAGGTCAGACGCATTGTCAGTGGTCGGGTGCAGGATGGACGCATGGTCAGCTCCGCACATCGAGCCCTCGACGGCTTCTCCCCCGCGACCCGCGGCTGGTTCACGGGGGCCTTCTCAGCGCCCACCGCGGCCCAGGCGGGCGCGTGGCAGGCCATCGGTGAGGGCTCGGACGTGCTGGTGGTCGCCCCGACCGGTTCCGGCAAGACCCTGGCCGCCTTCCTCGCCGCCTTGGACCAGCTCGCCGCGACGCCCCCGCCGGCCGACCCGAAGAAGCGCTGCCGCGTCCTGTACGTGTCTCCGCTGAAGGCCCTCGCGGTCGACGTGGAGCGCAACCTCCGCAGCCCGCTCACCGGCATCCGCCAGGAATCCGTCCGCCTGGGCCTGCCCGAGCCCGAGGTCAAGGTCGGCATCCGCTCGGGCGACACCCCGCCCGCCGAGCGCCGCGCACTGTCCACGCGCCCGCCGGACATCCTGATCACCACCCCGGAGTCCCTGTTCCTGATGCTGACGTCGGCCACGCGCGACGCGCTGACGGGCATCGAGACGGTGATCCTGGACGAGGTGCACGCGGTCGCGGGCACCAAGCGGGGCGCGCATCTCGCGCTGTCCCTGGAGCGGCTGGACGAGCTGCTGCCGAAGCCCGCCCGCCGCATCGGCCTCTCGGCGACCGTGCGCCCGGTCGACGAGGTGGCCCGCTATCTCTCCCCGCGCCGCAAGGTGGAGATCGTCCAGCCGAAGTCCGGCAAGGAGTTCGACCTCTCAGTGGTCGTCCCGGTCGAGGATCTGGGCGAGTTGGGCGGCTCGTCGGTGGCCGACGGCAAGGAGGGCGCGGAGAAGCCCTCGATCTGGCCGCATGTCGAGGAGCGCATCACCGACCTCGTCCAGTCGCATCGTTCAACGATCGTGTTCGCCAACTCCCGCCGCCTCGCGGAGCGGTTGTGCAACCGGCTCAACGAGATCGCCTACGAGCGCGCGACCGGCGAGCCCCTGGACGAACACCACGCGCCGGCCGAGCTGATGGGCGGCTCCGGCGCCGCCCAGGGCGCACCCCCGGTCATCGCACGCGCCCACCACGGCTCGGTCTCCAAGGAGCAGCGCGCCCAGGTCGAGGAGGACCTCAAGGCGGGCCGCCTGCCTGCCGTGGTGGCCACGTCCAGTCTGGAGCTGGGCATCGACATGGGTGCCGTCGATCTCGTCATCCAGGTGGAGTCCCCGCCCTCCGTGGCCTCCGGCCTCCAGCGCGTGGGCCGCGCGGGACACCAGGTCGGCGCGGTCTCCACGGGTGTGGTCTTCCCGAAGTACCGGGGCGACCTCGTCCAGGCCGCCGTGGTCACCGAGCGGATGCGCACCGGCTCCATCGAGTCTCTGAAGGTTCCCGCCAACCCCCTGGACGTCCTCGCCCAGCAGCTCGTCGCGATGACGGCGCTGGACACCTGGCAGGTCGATGACCTGCTCGCCACGGTCCGCCGCGCCGCCCCCTTCGCGTCACTCCCGGAGTCGGCGTTCACGGCCGTGCTCGACATGCTCGCGGGCCGCTATCCGTCCGACGCGTTCGCCGAATTGCGTCCGCGCGTGGTGTGGGACCGCATCGCCGGCACGATCACCGGCCGCCCCGGGGCACAGCGCCTCGCTGTCACCTCCGGGGGCACGATCCCCGACCGAGGTCTCTTCGGGGTCTTCCTGGCCGGCGCCGACCCCAAGAAGGGCGGGGGCCGAGTCGGCGAGCTGGACGAGGAGATGGTCTACGAGTCCCGCGTGGGCGACGTCTTCACGCTCGGCACCAGTTCCTGGCGGATCGAGGACATCACCCGCGACCGCGTCCTGGTCTCCCCCGCGCCAGGCGTCCCCGGCCGCCTCCCCTTCTGGAAGGGCGACCAGCTGGGCCGCCCGCTCGAACTGGGCCGCGCGGTGGGCGCGTTCCTCCGCGAGGTCGGCTCACAGCCCAAGGAGGACGCCCGCCTGCGCCTCCTCGCCGCGGGCCTCGACGCCTGGGCCGCGGAGAACGTCCTGTCGTACCTGGCCGAGCAGCGCGAGGCCTGCGGCCACATCCCGGACGACCGCACGATCGTCGTGGAGCGCTTCCGGGACGAGCTCGGCGACTGGCGCGTCGTCATCCACTCCCCTTTCGGCGCCCAGGTCCACGCCCCCTGGGCGCTCGCCCTCGGCGCCCGCCTCTCCGAGCGCTACGGCATGGACGCCCAGGTGATGCACGCCGACGACGGCATCGTCCTGCGGCTGCCCGACGCCGACCTGATGGGCCTTGACCTGCTCGACCAGGAACCCATGAAGGCCGGCACGGAGTACGACGCCGACCAGGCCCCCGTAGGCGCGGCGGACGTCGCCTTCGACAAGGGCGAGGTCAATCAGATCGTCACCGACCAGGTCGGCGGCTCGGCCCTGTTCGCGGCCCGCTTCCGCGAGTGCGCCGCCCGCGCGCTGCTGCTGCCGCGCCGCAACCCCGGCAAGCGCACCCCGCTGTGGCAGCAGCGCCAGCGGGCCGCCCAACTACTCCAGGTGGCCAGCGAGTTCGGCTCTTTCCCGATCGTCCTGGAGGCGGTCCGCGAATGCCTCCAGGACGTCTTCGACGTCCCGGGCCTCACCGAGCTGATGGGCGACCTGGAGTCCCGCAAGGTGCGCCTCGTCGAGGTCACCACCCCCGAGCCGTCCCCCTTCGCCCGCTCCCTCCTCTTCGGGTACGTCGCCCAGTTCCTGTACGAGGGAGACTCACCGCTCGCCGAGCGCCGCGCCGCCGCTCTGTCCCTGGACTCCCACCTGCTGGCCGAGCTGCTCGGCCAGGCGGAGTTGCGCGAACTCCTCGACGCGGAGGTGCTGACCGAGCTGGAGCGGGAGCTCCAGTGGCTCACCGAGGACCGCCGTATCAAGGACGTCGAGGGCGTCGCCGACCTGCTGCGGATGCTCGGCCCGCTCACCGACGCCGAGTTGGCCGAGCGGGGCGCCGCGCCGCAGTGGGCCCAGGAGCTGGCCTCGGCCCGCCGCGCGATCCGGGTCCGTATCGCCGGTGCCGACCACTGGTCGGTGATCGAGGACGCGGGCCGCCTGCGCGACGCCCTCGGCACCGCACTGCCGGTCGGCGTCCCGGAGGCGTTCACCGAGCCGGTGAAGGACCCGCTCGGCGACCTCCTGGCACGGCACGCCCGCACCCACGGCCCGTTCACGTCGGCCACAGCGGCGGCTCGCTTCGGCCTGGGCGTGGCGGTCACCGACGGCGCGTTGCAGCGGCTCGCGGCGAACGGTCGTGTCGTACAAGGGGAGTTCCACCCGGCCGGCATCGGCCAGGAGTGGTGCGACGCGACGGTGCTGCGCCGCCTGCGCCGCCGCTCCCTGGCCGCGCTGCGGCACGAGTTGGAGCCGGTGCCGCCGGCCGCGCTGGCGCAGTTCCTCCCCCAGTGGCAGCACATCGGCAAGGGGCACGGGCTGCGCGGCATCGACGGACTGGTGCGCGCCGTCGAGCAGTTGCAGGGCGCCTCCGTGCCCGCGTCCGCCCTGGAGAAGCTCGTCCTGCCGTCCCGCGTGGCGAACTACGCGCCCGCGATGCTCGACGAACTCACCTCCGCCGGCGAGCTGGTGTGGGCCGGCGCGGGCTCCCTCCCCGGCAAGGACGGCTGGGTCTCCCTGTACCTGGCGGACGCGGCCCCCCTGCTCCTCCCGCCGCCACACCCCCTGGAGCTCACGGCACTGCACCAGTCGGTCCTGGACACCCTCTCCGGCGGCTACGGCCTCTTCTTCCGCCAGATCACCGACCAGATCCGCGCGACCACCCACCCCGACGTCACCGATCCCCAACTCGCCGACGCCGTATGGGACCTGGCCTGGTCCGGACGGCTCACCAACGACACGCTCGCCCCCATGCGCTCCCTGCTGGGCTCCGGGCGTACGGCAGGTTCCACGGCCCACCGCGCCAAGCGCACGGTCCCGCGCGGGCGCTACGGCTCACTCACCGCCGCCGCACGCACCGGTCCGCCAACCGTCGCGGGCCGCTGGTCCCTGCTCCCCGCCCACGAACCGGACCCCACCGTGCGCGCCCACGCCCTGGCCCGCACCCTGCTCGACCGGCACGGCGTGGTCACCCGGGGAGCGGTCGCCGCGGAGGGCGTCGAGGGCGGCTTCTCGGCGACGTACCGCGTCCTGTCCGCCTTCGAGGACAACGGTCAGGCACGGCGCGGCTACGTCGTGGAGGGCCTCGGCGCGGCCCAGTTCGCGATGGACGGCGCGGTGGACCGCCTCCGCGCGGTCGCCAACGCCCGCGACCGGGGCGACGACCTGCCCACTCCGGACCCCACGGCCAACGACCCCTACGGCTTCGGCGCCCTCGCCGACTCCAACTCGCCGACGGCCGCCCGCGGCAACGATTCCGCCGCCCCGTTCGGAACCCCGAGCACCTCCTACGACCGGGCCCAACAGGGGCCCGACACCTCGCCGGACACCCACAACCGGCAAGCCCCGTACGCCTCCCCCACCGACCACGGCCGACACGACACATCCCACTCCCCCGGAACATCCGGCACCCCGGGCGTAAACGACGCCTCCGGAGTCCACGACTTCGCCGACGCCTTCGGCCCGTTCACCGACTTCGACGACCTCGACAGCCTGGCCACACCCGACGACCACCTCCCGAACCCGGGCGCCCCCACCTCCCGCCACCACCACACCCCCGCCTCCCACCCCCCATCCCCCGGCGACTACATCTCCCCCCGCGACTTCCCCGCCCCAACACCCCAGGGCAACACCAGCTCCCCCTACGCCAACCACCACCCCCGCCGCCCCTCCCTCGCCACCCGAGCCGTGGTCCTGGCCGCCGCCGACCCCGCGAACGCGTACGGCGCCGCCCTCCCCTGGCCCGAGCCGCCGACCGGTGCCGGGCACAAGCCGGGGCGTAAGGCGGGCTCTCTCGTAGTGCTGGTCGAAGGTGAGTTGACGCTCTACATGGAGCGCGGCGGCAAGACCCTGCTCGCCTGGCCCTCCGCACCGGACACCACGGCCACCGAAGACCCACGCCTCCAGGCTGCCGCCGAGGCCCTCGCGGCAGCGGCCCGAGCCGGTTCCCTCGGCACGGTCACGGTGGAACGCGTCAACGGCGCCTCGGCCCTGACCTCCCCCATCGGCACCCTCCTGGAAGGAGCAGGCTTCATCGCGACACCACGCGGCCTGCGCCTCCGCGCATGAACCAGCTCAACGCCCTTCCGGGATCCGGCCACCACTCACCCACGCCACCACTCACCCGAACCACCTCTCAACCCGAGCCGCCCCTGACCCCGAGTCACCGCTCGCCCCAAGCCGACCCTCACCTCGTGCCGCCTCTCACTTCGCGCAGCCCCTCGCCCCATGTCACTCCCACCCAAGGCCTGCCCTCACCCCACGCCTCTCCTCACCCCACGCCCCCTCTCGCCCGGCGCCGCCCATACCGAGGGCGCCGCCCATCCCGCGCCCCCTCTCATCCCACGCGCCCCCTCACCCCAACCCGCTCCACACCCCACACCCCCTCCCACCCCATGCCACCCTTGACCCATGCCTGAAGGCGACACCGTCTGGCAGACCGCGAAGCGCCTCCACACGGCCCTCGCGGGACAGGTGCTGACCCGTAGCGACCTCAGGGTGCCCAAGTACGCCACGGCAGACCTCACCGGCCGCACCGTCCTGGACGTCACACCCCGGGGCAAACACCTGCTGACCCGTATCGAGGGCGGCCTCACCCTCCACTCGCACCTGCGGATGGACGGCACCTGGAGGGTCTACGTCAACGGCCGGCGCTGGAGCGGCGGCGGCCCGGCCCACCAGATCCGCGTGATCCTCGGCACCGCCGACCGCACGGCCGTCGGCTACCGCCTCCCCGTCCTGGAACTCCTCCGCACAACCGAAGAACCCCGCGCCGTGGGCCACCTCGGCCCCGACCTCCTGGGCCCCGACTGGAACGCGGAACTGGCCCTCGCCAACCTCCTCGCGGACCCCACCCGCCCCCTCGGCGAGGCCCTGCTCGACCAGCGCAACCTGGCCGGCATCGGCAACATCTACAAAAGCGAACTCTGCTTCCTCCTGGGCGCCACCCCCTGGCTCCCCATCGGCGCACTCCCCGCCGACCGCGCCGCGAAGCTGCCCGCCATCGCCAAGCTCCTCCTGGAAGCCAACCGCGACCGCCCCATCCGCAACACCACAAGCACCCTCACGAACAACTCCCCCATCCCAAACCGCCTCACAGGCCCCAGCACCCCGACCCGCCCCACTCCAGGCACCCGCGCCACACCCCCCGGCACCACCCTCCGCCCCACAGGCCCCCACACCCCAGACCTCTTCGTCTACGGCCGTGCCCCCCGCCCCTGCCTCCGCTGCAACACCCCCATCCGCACGGCCGACCAGGGCGACGGCTCCCGCGAACGCCCCACCTACTGGTGCCCGACCTGCCAGATAGGACCGGCGCCGGGCACCACCCCACCCCGCGGAACTCAGCACCGCACGACTAATTGACGACCCGTCAGAAACCCTCGTACGGTCGGTTCATGCCCGTCAAGGCGTACGACCTCACCGGACGCACCGCTTTCGTCACCGGCGCCGCCAGCGGTATCGGCCGCGCCTCCGCCGTGCTGCTCGCCGAGGCGGGCGCCACCGTGCACTGCGCCGACCGCGACGCGCAGGGCCTGCACGAGACGGCGACCCTGATCAAGGACAAGGGCGGCACCGCCCGCACCCACCACCTCGACGTCACCGACCGCGCCCAGCTGAAGCAGGCCGTGGACTCCTGCCAGGACCTGCACGTGATGGCCGCGGTCGCCGGGATCATGCACAGCAGCACCGTGCTGGAGACCCGGGACGAGGATCTCGACCGGGTGCTGAACGTCAACTTCAAGGGCGTCCTGTACGCCTGCCAGGAGGCGGCCCGGCTGATGCTCGACCGCGGCACCAGGGGCAGCATCGTCACCATGGCGTCCGGCGCGATCGACACCGGAGGAGCCGGACTCCTCTGCTACAGCGTGACCAAGGCGGCCGTCGTCCAGCTGACGAAGACACTGGCGACGGAGCTGGGCCGGCACGGCATCCGCGTCAACGCGGTCGCGCCGGGCTGGGTCCGCACGCCGATGACCGACCACCACGAGGCCGAGGTACAGGCCCGTACCGAGGCGCTGATGGTCCGGCTGTCGCCACTGGGCCGGGTAGGTGAGCCGGAGGACATCGCCCACGCCGTGCTGCACCTGGCGTCGGACGCGTCGTCGTTCACGACGGGCCAGATCCTCCGCCCGAACGGCGGCGTGGCGATGCCTTGGTAACCGGCACCGACTCGACGCCCGGCGCTGGTCCGGGGGCCGACGATGGTCCGTCACCCGGCACCGGTCCGTCCGCCGACCACACCCCAGCGTCCGTTACGCCCAGGTTCGGCGTGCCCCTAACGTCCGTCCGTCATCCCAGCGTCCGTCCCGCCCGGGCCCGACATCACCCCAACGTCCGTCACGCCAGGGTCCGGCCACGCCCCAGCGCTCGTCACCCCGGGGTCCGCCGACACCCCAACGTCGGTCACCCCAACGCCCGTAAAGCCAACATCCGGCGACACCCCGGCAACCGGCACGACTGACCCCCGCCAGGCCGCCCTCCACCGCCCCGCGGCCACAGCCCCCGCCGCCCGCGCCTTCGGCATGCAGTGCACCGGAAGCAGGCTCAGCCCCCACCCCCCGGCCGCCACGGCCCCCTCCAGCGCCCCCGCGTGCGGGGTCAGCGCGAGCCGCAGTACGGCCCACCACCACACGGCGCAGAGCCCGAGCGCGAGCCCCCAGCGTGCTATTCGCCCCGCCACGGCCCCACCTCCAGCCCGACGTCAGAACGTCCCGGTCACCCGCAAGAAGGGCGCATCGACGGCACACGCACGCACCACTCGCCTCAACCATGACCGCACCGGCCCGCACCGGCAAACGGACCGCCCCAGCCACGCAGGGCCCCGGACCAGAGCGACCGGCGTCCAGCCCCTCCAGGCCTCCCGCCACCACCCCCAGGCGAAAGGGCGACAACGCGAAAGCCCCGACCGCACCCCTCCAGATCTCCCTGGAGAAGCCCCGGCCGGGGCTCGCACATATCGTTGAGGCCGGTCAGCGCCTCATCGGTCTAGATCAGCGTCACGTCAGCGTGAGCCTGAGCGTCACGCGGCGACCACGTCCACCGCCTCGGCGGGGGCCTTGATGGTCACCCGTTCCGGTGGCACACCGGTCACCGACACGGAACCCAGCATCGGACGTACCGACGTGGGCACAGAACCGGTGGCCGCAGCAGACTGGGCCAGCTCGGCGAGAGCGAGCTCGTCGCTCACTTCCCGCATGAGCTCGGACATCCGTACGTCCAACGCGTCGCAGATGGCGGAGAGCAGTTCAGAGGAAGCCTCCTTCTGCCCCCGCTCCACCTCGGAGAGATAGCCGAGTGAGACTCGGGCGGACGAGGAGACTTCGCGCAGAGTACGGCCCTGGCGCTGGCGCTGCCGACGCAGCACATCGCCCAACAGGCGACGGAGCAGAATCATCGGTGGCTCCCTCCTCGGACCGCGTAGCCGCATCCTTCTCGCCCCACCGTACCGCCTTGCGCCGCGGCCGTGCGGGGAGCGATGTCGTGTTCACTCAGGGCTGCAAACATCAAAACCCCCCGTTCTGTTCCGTATCCTGTGTCCGCTCATTCCCGGTCTGTTCGCTCACGAGCCGCTCCAGAAGCAGCGCGAGTACGCTCCGTACACTCTCTCTACGAATTTCCGCCCGGCCGCCGTTCAACCGCAGCGCGGCCACTTTCCCGCCACCGGCGGCATCCGAATCCGGTCCGAAGGGGCCGTCCACGGCCACGAAGACGGTGCCCACGGGCTGTCCGTCCTGCGGCTCCGGGCCCGCCACGCCGGTGGTCGCGATGCCCCAGTCGGCACCCAGGGCCTTCCGCACGCCGGCCGCCATCTGGGCCGCGACCTGCGCATCCACCGCTCCCCGCTCGGCCAGCAGGGCGGCGTCGACACCGAGCAGCTGGTGCTTCAGCTCGGTGGCGTAGGCGGTGACCGAACCACGAAAGGCCTTCGAGGCTCCGGGCACCGATGTGATCTCCGCCGCAACCAGGCCACCGGTGAGCGACTCGGCGACAGCGAGCGTCGCACCGCTCACCGTCAGTAGTCGCACCACTTCAGTGGCCGTGGAACTCACGCTTCCATCTCCTCCGACGCTGCCATGCGTTCGGCGATTCCCTGCCTGCGCAGCACAATGGCCTGTCTCACATAGTCCAGCCCGGTCAGCACGGTCAGAACGACAGCCGCCGCCATGACCCAGAACCGCAGAGTGGCCAGCCAGCCCGTCAGCGCCAGCACATACATTCCTACGGCCACGCCCTGGGTGAGCGTCTTCAGCTTGCCGCCGCGCGACGCGGGGATGACGCCGTACCGGATGACAAGAAAACGCAGCAGCGTGATCCCGAGTTCCCGGCCGAGGATGACCACGGTCACCCACCACGGCAGGTCGCCGAGCGAGGAGAGACAGATCAGTGCCGCGCCCATGATCGCCTTGTCGGCGATGGGGTCGGCGATCTTCCCGAAGTCAGTGACGAGGTCGTAGGTCCGCGCCAGATGGCCGTCGAACAGGTCGGTGATCATGGCGATGGCGAACGCCGCCCAGGCGAACGAGCGCATCGCCGGGTCGTACCCTCCGTCGGCCAGCATCAGCGCGACGAAGCCGGGGACGAGCAGCAGCCGGAGCATGGTCAGGAAGTTGGCGATGTTCCAGACGCTCGCCTGGTTGACGGCCGCGGCGACGACCTTCGCACCGCGCGCCGGCCGCGGACCACCGGGCACGCCCGACTCGACAGCACCGGAAGAGGCACCACCGGCCGAGACTCCCCCGGAGGGGACACCGCCGGAGACACTGCCCGACATCGCGCCGGAAGAGGCGCCACCGGAGGCCGCACCGGAACCCGCGCTCGCGGGCGCGCCGTTCGCGCTGGAGGTGTCGCCCGCCGCCGATGCCGGGACTCCGGTCATCTGCCCGCCTCCTCACTACACGCGAGCGAGCCCAGGAGCGGCTCGGCCACCAGGTCGACACCTTCCGTACCGACCACCTTCGCCTCGACCATACGGCCGACGCTCAGGCCCTCGCCGCTCGTGAGGAGCACCTGGCCGTCCGTCTCCGGCGCCTGGTGCTCGCCGCGGCCGTAGGCGCCGTCCTCGGAGTCCACCGACTCCACCAGCACCTGCACGGTCTCACCGACGCGCTCCTCCGCGCGCTGCGAGACGAGTTCCTCGGCGAGCCGGGAGATGTGCGCGAGCCGCTTGTCCACGACGTCCTGGTCGAGCTTCTTGTCGTACGTCGCCGCCTCCGTGCCCTCCTCGTCGGAGTAGCCAAAGACACCGATGGCGTCCAGGCGCGCGCCGTTCAGGAAGCGCTCCAGCTCGGCCAGGTCGGCCTCTGTCTCGCCGGGGAAGCCGACGATGAAGTTCGAGCGCACGCCCGCCTGCGGAGCCTTGGAGCGGATGGTGTCGAGCAGTTCGAGGAAGCGGTCGGTGTCTCCGAAGCGGCGCATGGAGCGCAGCACATCGGGGGCGGAGTGCTGGAAGGACAGGTCGAAGTAGGGCGCGACCTTCGGCGTCGAGGTGAGCACGTCGATGAGCCCGGGGCGCATCTCGGCGGGCTGGAGGTAGCTGACCCGCACCCGCTCCAGGCCGTCGATGTCCGCCAGCTCCGGCAGCAGCGTCTCCAGGAGGCGGATGTCGCCCAGGTCCTTGCCGTAGGACGTGTTGTTCTCGGAGACCAGCATGATCTCCTTGACGCCCTGCTCGGCCAGCCAGCGGGTCTCGTTCAGGACGTCGCTCGGGCGGCGGGAGATGAAGGAGCCGCGGAAGGACGGGATGGCGCAGAAGGTGCAGCGGCGGTCGCAGCCGGAGGCGAGCTTCACCGAGGCGACCGGGGAGCCGTCCAGGCGGCGGCGCAGGGGCGCGCGGGGGCCCGAGGCGGGCGCGAGGCCGTCCGGGAGGTCGACCGGGCCGTGGCCGGGCAGCGCGACGTCGGCGGCGGACTCCTGCCGCTCGGCGGGGCTGATCGGCAGCAGCTTGCGGCGGTCGCGCGGGGTGTGCGAGGCGTGGATGCCGCCGTTCAGGATGGTCTGCAGGCGGTCGGAGATGTCGGCGTAGTCGTCGAAGCCGAGCACTCCGTCGGCCTCGGGCAGCGCCTCGGCGAGCTCCTTGCCGTACCGCTCGGCCATGCAGCCGACCGCGACGACGGCCTGTGTTCTGCCGTGACCCTTCAGGTCATTGGCTTCGAGGAGGGCGTCGACGGAGTCCTTCTTTGCGGCCTCGACGAAGCCACAGGTGTTGACGACAGCGACGTCCGCGTCCTCGGCGTCCTCCACGAGTTGCCAGCCGTCCGCCTCCAAGCGGCCTGCGAGCTCCTCCGAGTCCACCTCGTTACGGGCGCAGCCAAGAGTGACGAGTGCGACGGTACGGCGTTCAGGCATGGGCTCAAGACTACTTCGTCCCACTGACACCCCACGTCGAAGGGGTTGGCCGATCTTGGCCAACCCCTCGGAACAACCACCCCGTAGGACCGATCAGCCGGCCTCAGGGCCCTAACCGACCTCGGGGTCGCCCTTCGTGTACGTGAGGCGCTCCACCGCTCCGGGCTGGAAGTCGTCCTCGATCTTCTTGCCGTTGACGTAGAGCTGGATCACACCGGCGTCGCCGAGGATCAGGTTGACCTTCGAGCTGTCCTGGAAGGTCTTGGACTCGCCCTTCTTAAGAAGTCCGTCGAAGAGCATCCGGCCGTTGTGGTCCTTGGCGGAGATCCAGCTGCGGCCGTCGACCGCGCTCACCTGGACCGTCACCTTGTCCTGCGGCGCGGCGGCGATGGCACTGTCGGAGGGGTCGGACTTGGGCGTGGCGGTGGTGGTCGAGGGCTTGGGCGCGGCGGGCTTGCTGGCGCTGGGCGAGGCCCCCTGGGTGACCTGTGACGCGGCGTCACTGTCGCTGTCGCCGCCCTTGAACGCCGTGAACCCGACGAAGCCGACCACGGCGACGATCGCGGCGACCATGGCCGCGGTCCAGTTGGGGCCCCGCCGCTCGGGGCGGATACGTTCCGCCTCGAAGAGGGGCGCCGCCGGCGTCGGGGCCGGACGTCCGCCGTGGTCGTCGTCGTAGCGCGCGAGGAGGGGGGCGGGATCGGTGTGGACGGCCTTGGCGAGGGTCCTGATGTGCCCGCGGGCGTAGACGTCACCGCCGCAGGGCGTGAAGTCGTCGGCCTCGATGGCGTGCACGATGGCGATGCGCACCCGGGTGGCACTGCTGACGTCGTCGACGGTCAGCCCGGCGGCGATGCGCGCCTGCTGCAGGGCTCGGCCGACGGAAGGGCGGGCTTCTTCCTCATGACCGTCTGAGGAACGACCGTCTTCGAACGGACGCTCGTCTTCAGGGGAGTTGCCGATGGACACGGGGGCGCCTTTCGAGCGTGTAGCCACCTGTGCTGGAAATTCAGTCTAGGGGGGGTACCGAAGGGTGGGGCAACCGGGCGGTAGGACTTTGTACGCCATCGGTATGGCCGGAGCGCCCGACGGCGAGCCAGACACGGACCCCATGGTGGGAGCCCGATCTGTCTTCTCGCTCAACTTGACGTACGGCAAAGGGAAACGGTTGCCCGACGATCTCTAACGGGTGGATCACGGTCGCATCCTTTCGGCGGACCTTCCGGCGGACGCCTACCCTTCAGACTCCCCGCGGATCACCGCGAGCACGCCATCCAGCTCGTCGGCCTTCACAAGAACGTCACGCGCCTTGGATCCCTCGCTGGGTCCGACGATGCCCCGGGACTCCATGAGGTCCATGAGCCGCCCGGCCTTGGCGAAGCCGACGCGCAGCTTGCGCTGGAGCATCGAGGTGGACCCGAACTGCGTGGACACGACCAGCTCGGCCGCCTGGCACAGCAGGTCGAGGTCGTCGCCGATCTCCTCGTCGACCTCCTTCTTCTGCTTGGTGCCCACGGTGACGTCCTCCCGGAAGACCGGGGTCATCTGGTCCTTGCAGTGCTGCACGACGGCGTGGATCTCGTCCTCGGTGACGAAGGCGCCCTGCATACGGGTGGGCTTGTTCTGACCCATCGGCAGGTACAGCCCGTCACCCTTGCCGATCAGCTTCTCGGCGCCGGGCTGGTCGAGGATGACCCGTGAGTCGGCCAGGGACGAGGTGGCGAACGCGAGCCTGGAGGGCACGTTCGCCTTGATCAGACCGGTGACGACATCGACGGACGGCCGCTGCGTGGCGAGCACCAGGTGGATGCCGGCCGCGCGCGCGAGCTGCGTGATGCGCACGATCGAGTCCTCGACGTCCCGCGGCGCGACCATCATCAGGTCGGCGAGCTCGTCGACGATCACCAGGAGGTACGGATAGGTCTTGAGCTCCCGCTCGCTGCCCTCCGGAGTCTTCAGCTTGCCGTCGCGGATCGCCTGGTTGAAGTCGTCGATGTGCCGGTACCCGAAGGCCGCGAGGTCGTCATACCTGAGGTCCATCTCGCGTACGACCCACTGGAGCGCCTCGGCGGCCCTCTTCGGGTTGGTGATGATGGGCGTGATCAGGTGCGGGATGCCTTCGTAGGCGGTCAGTTCGACGCGCTTGGGGTCGACGAGAACCATGCGGACGTCCTCGGGGGTCGCGCGGCACATGATCGACGTGATCAGGCAGTTGATGCAGGACGACTTGCCCGAGCCGGTGGCACCGGCCACCAGGATGTGCGGCATCTTCGCCATGTTGGCCATGACGTAGCCGCCCTCGACGTCCTTGCCGAGCGCCACGAGCATCGGGTGATCGTCCTCGGCCGCGTCCGCGAGGCGCAGGACGTCGCCGACGTTGACCATCTCGCGGTCCGTGTTCGGGATCTCGATGCCGACCGCCGACTTGCCGGGGATCGGGCTGATGATCCGCACGTCGGGGCTGGCGACGGCGTAGGCGATGTTCTTGGTGAGGGCGGTGATCCGCTCGACCTTGACGGCGGGGCCGAGCTCCACCTCGTAGCGCGTGACCGTGGGCCCGCGCGTGAAGCCGGTGACGGCGGCGTCGACCTTGAACTCGGAGAAGACGTTCGTCAGTGAGGCGACCACGGCGTCGTTCGCGGCGCTGCGCGCCTTGCCGGGGCCCCCGCGCGTGAGGAGGTCGAGCGAGGGCAGCGCGTACGTGATGTCGCCGGACAGCTGGAGCTGCTCGGCCCGCGGCGGCAGGTCGCGCATCTCCTCCGGGGGCGCCTTGGTCAGGTCCGCCACGACGCGCTCGACCGGCTCGGCCTTGAGCTTCTCCTGCTTGGGGCGCGCGGCGGGGACCGGCGTCGGGGTGGTGTCCTCGCGGTCTCCCCCGACCCGTACGCCCTGGGTGAGGTCGGCGACGATCGGCGAGGGCGGCATTCCGTGCAGGACGGCCCCGTCGAGCGCGGCTGCGGCGGCCGCTGCGACGTCCACGGCGTCCATGGGGCGGTTCATGTCGGGCTGGGGCACGGCGGAGCGCCGGGGGCGGCTCCGGCGCTTGGAGAGGGCGTCCTGCTCGGCGCTCTCGGGGTCGTAGGCCTCGGGGGCGCTCCCGCGCTTGCGGGGGCGCGCGGGCAGTGCCTCGCGCCACTGCTCGTCGTAGCGTTCGTCGTCCTCGCCGGCGAACTCGTCCTCGTCGTCGAAGTCGTGGACGATGCCCAGCTTCACACCGAGCAGCCGCAGGCGCTGCGGGATCGCGTTGACGGGCGTGGCCGTGACGACCAGCAGCCCGAAGACCGTGAGCAGTACGAGCAGGGGTACGGCGAGGACCTCGCCCATCGTGTATGTCAGCGGGGTCGCCACACCCCAGCCGATGAGGCCGCCGGCGTTCCTTATGGCCTGCATGCCGTCGCTGCGGGCGGGCGCGCCGCAGGCGATGTGGACCTGGCCGAGCACGCCGATGACGAGCGCGGACAGGCCGATCACGATGCGGCCGTTGGCCTCGGGCTTCTCGGGATGCCGGATGAAGCGCACGGCGATCACCGCGAGCAGTATCGGCACGAGCAGGTCGAGCCGGCCGAAGGCGCCGGTCACCAGGATCTCGACGAGGTCGCCGACCGGGCCGCGCAGATCGGCCCAGGTGCCGGCGGCGACGATCAGCGCGAGGCCGAACAGCAGCAGCGCGACGCCGTCCTTGCGGTGTGCCGGGTCCAAGTTCTTCGCGCCCTGCCCTATGCCGCGGAACACCGCGCCGACGGCGTGCGCGGTACCGAGCCAGACGGCGCGCACGAGCTTGACGATGCCCCCGGTGGGGCTGGGCGCCGGCTTGGGCGCCGGGCGGGCGGTCCTCTTGACCGCCGCCTTCTTCGCGGGGGCCCGTTTCGCAGCGGCCTTCTTCGCCGGAGCAGCCCTCTTGGCGGGCTGCTTCTTGGCTGCGGAGGGACGTGAGGCCATAGGTGTGAGGTTACCTGTGGAGGCGGCAGGGGACACGTGCGTCCACTGCTTCACCCGTTCGTGTCGCCCGTACGGGACCGGGAACTGACGCCCGCTCACGCACAACTGCGCCCGCGGCGGACGTCAGTTCTGCGACGGGACCGAGTTCGCTCCGCTGCCCGTGCCCGGCTCCAGGGCGTCGAGTGCCCTGCGCAGCCCGGTGAGTTTGCGTTCGAGATGAGCCGCGGTCGCTACGGCCGCCGCGTCCGCCGACTCGTCGTCGAGCTGCTTCGACAGCGCCTCGGCCTGTTCCTCCACGGCCGCGAGCCGCGCCGACAGCTCGGCGAGCAGCCCGGCCGGTTCCTTCGCCGCACCGACCGCGGGCTTGCCGCCGCCCTCCAACTGGAGCCGCAGCAGCGCCGCCTGCTCCCGCAGCTGGCAGTTCTTCATGTAGAGCTCGACGAAGACCGAGACCTTCGCGCGCAGCACCCACGGGTCGAACGGCTTGGAGATGTAGTCGACCGCGCCCGCCGCGTAACCCCGGAAGGTGTGGTGCGGGCCGTGGTTGATCGCGGTGAGGAAGATGATCGGGATGTCCCGGGTCCGCTCCCGTCGCTTGATGTGCGCGGCGGTCTCGAAACCGTCCATGCCCGGCATCTGGACGTCCAGCAGAATGACCGCGAAGTCGTCCGTCAGCAGTGCCTTGAGCGCTTCCTCCCCGGACGATGCCCGAACCAGTGTCTGATCGAGCGCAGAGAGGATGGCCTCCAGCGCCAGCAGATTCTCCGGCCGGTCATCGACCAGGAGGATCTTGGCCTTCTGCACCATGGCCCGCCCTCCTCGCCCCGGATGTGCACCGGGCGCCGCCCCAGGGGACGACTCTCTTGCGCCGCCCGTCCTTGTGCCGGTCATGGTAGCCGCACCCCGCCCGTCGCCACACCCTGTCACCGTGATGTCACTGTGCACGTAGCAGAAACGCGGCGGGAGACCAGAAGGTTCCCCGAATCCCGTGCTTCTACACGGCTCCGGGCACACTGAGTCAGCAACTCCGCGTGGCCACCGGACGTTCCCCGCACCGTTCCCACTGCTTTCCCGTCAAGTCCGGTCGTTTTCTTCACTCCGTACGCATCCACTGCTCCATCACCGCCAGCAGGTGGTCGGGATCGACCGGCTTGGTGACGTAGTCCGAGGCGCCGGACTCGATCGCCTTCTCCCGGTCGCCCTTCATCGCCTTCGCGGTCAGCGCGATGATCGGCAGCCCGGCGAACTGGGGCATCCTGCGGATCGCCGTCGTCGTCGCGTATCCGTCCATCTCGGGCATCATGATGTCCATCAGAACGACCGTCACATCGTCGTGCTGCTCCAGGACTTCGATGCCCTCACGGCCGTTCTCCGCGTACAGCACGGACAGCCCGTGCTGCTCCAGGACACTGGTCAGCGCGAAGACGTTGCGGATGTCGTCGTCGACGATCAGCACCTTCTCCCCGCCGAACCGGATGCCCCGGCGCGACGGCGACTCCGGAGCCGCCCACTGGTCCCGTACGGTCTGCCCCAGTTGGGTGGACTGCTCGACGGCCCTGCGCCGGCGCCTGAAGAGCGCGGCGGCACCGTTCTGCGTCTCGTGGTACGACTTCACCTCGGCCGGCGTCTCGAAGTCCACCTCGCTCCGCTCCGAGAGCTCGGCGAGTTCCGCCGCCGACGCCACCAGGTCGCCCGCCTCCAGCGCGGGCAGCTGCTGGTAGCCCTGCGGGGGCAGTTCGCTGGGGTGCAGCGGCAAATACAGCGTGAACGTCGAGCCGCGTCCCGGTTCGCTCTGCGCGTGGATCTCACCGCCGAGCAGCTGCGCGATCTCCCGGGAGATCGACAACCCGAGGCCCGTGCCGCCGTACTTGCGACTGGTCGTACCGTCCGCCTGCTTGAACGCCTCGAAGATGACCCGCATCTTGCTGCCCGCGATCCCGATCCCGGTGTCGGTCACCGAGAACGCGATCAGGCCCGCGTCCGCGTCCCGCAGGGAACCGGCCTCCAGGAGCTGCTCCCGGATCGCCACCGGCACATCCGCGCCGGCCGGCCGGATGACCAGCTCGACCGCCCCGGAGTCGGTGAACTTCACCGCGTTGGACAGCAGGTTGCGCAGCACCTGAAGGAGGCGCTGCTCGTCGGTGTGCAGTGTGGCGGGCAGTTCCGGCGACACCCGTACGGAGAGATCGAGGCCCTTCTCCGCGGTCAGCGGGCGGAAAGTGGCCTCTACGTAGTCGACGAGTTGGACGAGCGCGATCCGCGTCGGGGAGACGTCCATCTTGCCCGCCTCGACCTTCGACAGGTCCAGGATGTCGTTGATCAGCTGGAGCAGGTCGGACCCCGCGCCGTGGATCGTCTCGGCGAACTCGACCTGCTTCGGGGAGAGGTTCCCCTCCGCGTTGTCGGCGAGCAGCTTGGCCAGGATGAGGAGCGAGTTGAGCGGTGTGCGCAGCTCGTGCGACATGTTCGCGAGGAACTCGCTCTTGTAGCGCATCGACACCGCGAGCTGCTCGGCGCGCTCCTCCAGGACCTGCCTCGCCTCCTCGATCTCGGTGTTCTTGACCTCGATGTCGCGGTTCTGCTGGGCCAGCAGCTCGGCCTTCTCCTCCAGTTCGGCGTTGGACGACTGGAGTGCCTTCTGCCGGTTCTCCAACTCGGCCGACCGCTCCCGGAGTTGCTCGGTCAGCTCCTGCGACTGCTTCAGCAGCACCTCCGTCTTGGTGTTGACGGAGATGGTGTTGACGCTGGTCGCGATCATCTCGGCGATCTGGTTGAGGAAGTCCTTCTGGATGTGCGTGAAGGGCGTGAAGGAGGCCAGCTCGATGATGCCGAGCACCTTCCCCTCGAACAGCACCGGCAGCACGATCACCTGCGCCGGCGGCGCCTCCCCGAGCCCCGAGGAGATCTTCAGATAGCCACTGGGCGCGTTCTCCACGAGGATCGTGCGCCGCTCCTGGGCGGCCGTCCCGATCAGCGCCTCACCGGGCCTGAACGAGGTCGGCATGGAGCCCATGGAGTAGCCGTACGACCCGAGCATGCGCAGTTCGTACGCCTCCTCGCCCTCAGTGTCGGCCAGGGGCAGCGCGAGGAAGAACGCGCCGTGCTGCGCGGAGACCACCGGGGTCAGCTCGCTCATGATCAGCGAGGCGACGTCGTCCAGGTCGCGGCGGCCCTGCATCAGCGCGGAGATGCGGGCGAGGTTGCCCTTGAGCCAGTCCTGCTCCTTGTTGGCGATCGTGGTGTCGCGCAGGTTGGCGATCATCTTGTTGATGTAGTCCTGCAGTTCCTGGATCTCGCCCGCCGCGTCGACGTCGATCTTCAGGTTCAGGTCGCCGCGGGTCACCGCGGTCGCCACGCGCGCGATGGCACGCACCTGCCGGGTCAGGTTCCCGGCCATCTCATTCACCGACTCGGTGAGGTCGCGCCAGGTGCCGTCGACGTCACGCACGCGTGCCTGACCGCCCAGCTGGCCCTCGGTGCCCACCTCGCGGGCGACCCGGGTGACCTCCTCGGCGAACGACGACAGCTGATCGACCATCGTGTTGATCGTCGTCTTCAGTTCGAGGATCTCGCCGCGGGCGTCGATGTCGATCTTCTTGGTCAGGTCGCCCTTGGCGATGGCCGTGGTGACCATCGCGATGTTGCGCACCTGACCGGTCAGGTTGGACGCCATCCCGTTCACGGACTCGGTGAGGTCCTTCCACGTGCCGGCCACACCGGGCACGCGCGCCTGACCGCCGAGGATGCCGTCCGTGCCCACCTCGCGGGCCACCTTGGTGACCTGGTCGGCGAACGAACTCAGCGTCTTCACCATGGTGTTGAAGGTGTCGGCGAGCTGCGCGACCTCACCGCGCGCCTCGATCGTCACCGTCCGCGTCAGGTCGCCGTTGGCGACGGCCGCCGCGACCTGGGAGATGTTCCGCACCTGCATGGTCAGGTTGTTGGCCATCAGGTTGACGTTGCCGCTGAGGTCCTTCCAGATGCCCGTGACACCCGGCACGTGCGCCTGGCCGCCCAGGATGCCCTCGGTGCCCACCTCGCGGGCCACCCGGGTCACCTGCTCGGCGAACGACGACAGTTGGTCGACCATCGTGTTGACGGTCGTGACGAGTTCGAGGATCTCGCCCTTGGCGTCGACGGTGATCTTCTTGGAGAGGTCGCCCTTGGCGACGGCGGTCGTGACCTCGGCGATCTGGCGCACCTGGATCGTCAGGTTGTTCGCCATGAAGTTCACCGACTGGGTGAGGTCCTTCCAGGTGCCGGAGACACCCTGTACCTCGGCCTGACCGCCCAACTGCCCCTCGGTGCCCACCTCGCGGGCCACGCGCGTGACCTCCTCGGCGAACGAGGACAGCTGGTCGACCATCGTGTTCAGGGTGTTCTTCAGCTCCAGGATCTCCCCGCGCGCGTCCACGGTGATCTTCTGGGACAGGTCACCCCGGGCCACCGCGGTCGCGACCTGCGCGATGTTGCGGACCTGCGCGGTGAGGTTGCCGGCCATGCCGTTCACCGAGTCGGTCAGGTCGCGCCACACACCGGCGACGCCGGGCACCTGCGCCTGCCCGCCCAGGCGGCCCTCGGTGCCCACCTCGCGGGCGACCCGGGTCACCTGGTCGGCGAAGGCCGAGAGCTGGTCGACCATCGTGTTGATGGTGTTCTTCAGCTCCAGGATCTCGCCGCGCGCGTCCACGTCGATCTTCTGGGACAGGTCACCCTGGGCCACCGCCGTGGTCACCTGGGCGATGTTGCGCACCTGGGAGGTCAGGTTCCCGGCCATCGAGTTGACGGAGTCGGTGAGTTCCTTCCAGGTGCCCGAGACGCCGTCCACGCGCGCCTGGCCGCCGAGACGGCCCTCGGTGCCCACGTCGCGGGCCATCCGGGTCACCTGGTCGGCGAACGACGACAGTTGGTCCACCATCGTGTTGACGGTGTTCTTCAACTGAAGCATCTCGCCGGACACGTCGACGGTGACCTTCTGCGACAGGTCGCCGTTGGCCACGGCCGTCGTCACCTGCGCGATGTTCCTCACCTGTCCGGTGAGGTTGCGGAACGCCGTGTTGACGGAGTCCGTCAGGTCCTTCCAGGTACCGGCCGCGCCCGGCACCTGTGCCTGGCCGCCCAGTTCACCCTCGACACCGATCTCGCGCGCCACGCGCGTGACCTCGGCACCGAACGAGGACAGCTGGTCGACCATCCCGTTGACGGTGTTCTTCAGTTCCAACATCTCGCCGGCCACGTTCACGGTGACCTTCTGGGACAGGTCACCGCTCGCCACGGCGGTCGTCACGGCGGCGATGTCCCGCACCTGGATCGTCAGGTTCCGGAAGACCGTGTTCACCGAATCGGTGAGGTCCTTCCACGTTCCCGCCGCACCCGGCACGTTCGCCTGCCCGCCGAGCTGCCCCTCGGCACCGACCTCGTTGGCCACGCGCGTGACCTCGTCCGCGAACGTACGCAGCGTCTCGGTCATCTGGTTGATCGTCTCGGCGAGCTGGGCGACCTCGCCCCGCGCCGACACGGTCACCTTCTGCGACAGGTCACCGTTGGCGACCGCCGTCGTCACCTGGGCGATCCCGCGCACCTGGGCCGTCAGGTTGCCGGCCATGATGTTCACCGAGTCGGTGAGGTCTTTCCACACCCCGGCCACACCCGGCACCTGCGCCTGGCCGCCCAGCTCGCCCTCGGTGCCCACCTCACGGGCGACCCGCGTCACCTCGGAGGAGAACGACGACAGCTGGTCCACCATCGTGTTGACGGTGTTCTTGAGCTCCAGCATCTCGCCGGCGACATGGACCGTGACCTTCCGCGACAGGTCACCCTTGGCGACCGCCGTGGTCACCAGCGCGATGTCCCGCACCTGGGCCGTCAGCCGGTACGCCATCGTGTTGACCGACTCCGTGAGGTCCTTCCACGAGCCGGACATGCCACGCACGCGTGCCTGCCCGCCCAGCTTGCCCTCGGTGCCCACCTCGCTGGCCACGCGCGTGACCTCGTCGGTGAACGTCGACAGCTGGTCGACCAGGTTGTTGACGGTCCGCCCGACCTTCAGGAACTCCCCGCGGAGCGGATGCCCGGTCCCGTCCGGCGCCTGCGTCCGCAGCTCCATGCGCGGCGACAGATCTCCCTCGGCCACCGCGGACAGCACCCGTCCGACCTCGGAGACGGGCCGTACGAGGTCGTCCACGAGCGCGTTGGAGGCGTCGATGGCCAAGGCCCAGGAACCCTCGCAGGCGCCCGTCTCCAGCCGCTCCGTGAGCTTTCCCTCACGGCCCACCATGCGCCGCACCCGGGACAGCTCGCCCGTGAGATGCAGGTTGCGGTCGGCCACCTCGTTGAACACGGCGGCGATCTCCGACATCACGCCGTCGCCGGACACCGTGAGCCGCTTGCGGAAGTTCCCGTCCCGCATGGAGACCAGAGCCGTCAGCAGCCGGTCCAAGGAAGCCGCGTCCACTTCCGTGGTCCCATTGCGCGGTTTGCGCTGGTTCTTCAGGGACTGTCCGCCTTTCGCGCGCGTCTTAGTGCCCCGCGTCGCTGCGCCAGACTCCACTGTGTCCCTCCCGCAGGGGTCGACCGTTACCGCTGTGCCGGTGTGCAACTGCTCGGCGTATCAGGTTCCGCCGCGTATCTCTGCCCGGTTTACCGGGCTTCACCAAGGTGTGGTGTCCTCCGTCCACAGAAGACACCCGGCCTGCCCGGACCTTCACCAGAATCCTGCCCAGTGTTTCACCCTGCCTGAACCAGGCCATAACAGTTCGGCAGCTTCGCACACGGTCCGCACACCCTGAGGACGTAAACACTGCGGACCGGCATCCGCATGGACGGTGAAGGTAAGTAACCTTGCATGCGGCTGTCCAGCCGCGCCGGTTCCGTCCGGCCTGGGCGGTGGCACGAGCACGAGCGGGCAGGCATCGGAGGGGCACCGCACCATGACCACCGGACTGCATCCTGGGGGAACGCCCCAGGATCCCCCGCCGACCGGAAACCAGCCGGTGCCCCGGCAGGCGCCGATCGGCCATGGTGACCTGTCCGCCGACAACAGGCCGAGGAGTTCTGTGATCACCGCGCGCGCGGCCGCCAGCTTCGAGCCCGTCGGACGATCGGTCGCCACCGCGCGGTCCTTCGTCCGCGACACCCTGCAGGGCTGGGGCTTCGCCGACATCATCGACGACGCCGTGGTCCTCACCAGCGAGCTGGTGACCAACGCCGTCGTCCACGCGGGCACGGCCGCTGACGTTCTGTGCCTACGGAGTGACGACGGCGCGAGGATCGAGGTCGCCGACCACTACCCGGAGCGCGAGATCCCCCTCCAGGGGGCCGCGATCACCATGAGCAGCCCCGACCGCGAGGGCGGCCGCGGCCTCCAGCTGTGCGCGGCCCTGGCCAGCCGCTGGGGCGTCGACTACACCCCCACGAAGAAGCTGGTCTGGTTCCAACTCGACCTCCCCGCACGCCCGGTGGGCACCCGCGCGGCCGGCCCGTCCATCCCGGCCGCCCTGCTCCCGCTCGCCGACGGCAGGGTCCGCGTCGCGGTCGTCCAGATCGACCGTACGGGCTCCATCGCGTCCTGGAACGAGGACGCCGAGGAACTCTTCGGTTACGCCGCCGAGCAGGTCACCGGCAAGCCCCTCACCGACCTCGCCGCCTGGCCGCACACCCCGGGCACCAGCACCGGCATCGCCGAGGCCCTCCGCCTCTCCCGCTGGGAGGGCACCTACGGCATCCGCGGCGCCGACGGCCGCGTGACCCCGGTCTACGCCTCCCACCTCCGCGTCCGCGACACGGACGGCGAGCCGTCAACCGTGTGCCTCCTGGTGAGGGACCACGAACGCGCGGTTCTGCAGACCCCGTTGCGCGGCCCGGCCCCCGACGCGGCGTCCACCCCGGACGGCCAGAACACCGACCCCTTCGAGGTGTTCATCGGCTCCCCCGCGCCGGACGACCTCGACGGCCTCCTCCAGCGCACGGTCGAGCGCGCCCGCGACATGCTCGACGGAGACTCCGCCTTCCTCCTCCTCGCGACGGACGACGAAACGGAGTTGGAGGTCCGCGCCTCCACCGGCCTGCCCTCCGCCCGCCAGCGCTTCGCGCGCGTGCCCGTCGAGGCGGGCCCCGGCCGCTACGGCTCCGCCCGCATGCCGGCCGTCCACGAGGACCTCCAGGCCGTCCCGGGCGCCGTACCGCTGCTGAGCGGCACCGGGATGCGCTCGGTCGTCACGGTCCCCCTGAAGGTGGAGGGCCGCCTCACCGGCTCCCTGGGAGTGGCCGCCGAAGGCCCCAACAAGTACTCGAACGAAGAAGCGCTACGCCTCCAATTCGCCGCGGACCGCATCGCGTTGGCGGTCGAATCGGCCCGCCTGGGCGAACTGGAACGCCTGCGCCGCGGCTCCCTCAGCTTCCTGGTCGAGGCCTCCGATCTCCTCGCGGGCACCCTGGACCGCGATCAGACCCTGGCCCTGATGGCCCAGATGACGGTCCCGACCCTCGCGACCTGGTGCGCGGTCTACACGATCGCCGACCAGTCCTCGGACCCGTACCTCTCGTACGTCCTCCACGAGGACGAGGAACTCATCGACGGCATCAAGTCGTTGCTCTCGAAGATCGCCCCTCCGGACCCGGTCCCCACCCCCGGCGCCCGCGTCTGGGCCGCCCCCGCCGAGGCCGCCCACCAGGCCGCCCTGCGCACCTCCATGCGCAGCCTCGGCCTCGGCGAACCCACCCGCCGCGTCAGCTCGGGTATCGGACCGACTCTCGCCACGGCTTCGGCAGTCGGCGGCGAGACGGTCGTCCTCCCCCTCGTCGCCCGCAACCGCGTCATCGGCATGCTGACCCTCGGCAAGCCCACCGACGAACACTTCCGCCAGGAAATCCTGGAACTGGCCGAGGACTTGAGCCGCCGGGCCGCCCTCGCCCTCGACAACGCCCGCCTGTACTCGGAGCGCACGGCCATCAGCCAGTCCCTCCAGCGCAGCCTCCTGCCCCCCGACCTCCCGCACATCGAGGGCGTCGAGGTAGAGGTCATCTACCGCGCGGCCGGCGAGGGCAACGAAGTAGGCGGCGACTTCTACGACTTGTTCCCCATCCGGGACGGCGTCTACGGCTTCGCCATCGGCGACGTCTGCGGCACCGGCCCCGAGGCGGCCGCGGTCACCGGCCTGGCCCGCCACGCCCTCCGCCTGCTCGCCAGGGAGGGCTTCGGCGGCCCCGCGGTCCTGGAGCGCCTCAACTCCGCGATCCTCGACGAGGGAGCCCGCAGCCGCTTCCTGACGCTCCTCTACGGCGAGTTGTGGCCCCAGGAGGACGGCAGCGCCGAACTGAAGGTGGTCTGCGCCGGCCACCCGCTCCCGCTCCGCCTCCGCCAGGACGGCACGGTCGAACCGGCCGCCGAACCCCAGCCCCTCCTCGGCGTCATGGACGACCTGGAGCTCTACGAGCAGACGGTCACCCTCGACCCCGGAGACGTCCTCCTGTGCGTCACGGACGGCGTCACGGAACGCCGCGAGGGCACCCGCATGCTCGGCGACGACGGCCTCACCGACGTCCTCACGACCTGCACGGGCCTCACAGCGGGAGCCGTAGCGGCCCGCGTGATGCGCGCGGTCGAACGCTTCGCGTCGGACGCCCCGTCCGACGACATGGCCATCCTGGCGATGCGCGTCCCGGGCCTCCAGAAGGACTGACCGACCCCGAACACGCAGAAGGCCCCGCCCAATTGGGCGGGGCCTTCTGATGTCTGGAGCCCTCTAACGGAATCGAACCGTTGACCTTCTCCTTACCATGGAGACGCTCTACCGACTGAGCTAAGAGGGCCTGTCGCTTTCCCGAGGTTTCCCTCGCGGCAACGAAAAGAATCATACCCCGAACAGGCCCGTGCGCCCAACCACCGCCTCCCGACCCCGACTCGATCAGAAAGCGGGCTGCAACAGTCCCCCGAGCGCATTGCATGCAGAAACGATCCTCTGCATCTCCCGCTTGGTCAACGAGGCGTCCACGGGCAGCGCCAGCGTCTCGTCCGCGGCCCGCTCGGTCTCGGGCAGAGCCACACACCGCCGGAACTCCGGCAGCCGATGCACAGGAGTCTTCACCGGCACCCGGCACTCAACTCCCCTACCACGCACGGCCCGAGCGAAGGCGTCACGATCCGGCCGCCCGTTCCCCGGCACCCGCACGACGTACTGCTGGTAGGTGTGCCCGTCACCACCATCGGGCGTCCGCACCCCACGCAACTTCGCGTCAAGATAGGCAGCCCGCTCCCGCCGCTGAGCGACTTCGTCGTACGGCGCCTCGGACTCCCCCTGCTGCAACACCAGCAACCCATGCCGCTGCCCGACCCCGAGCAACCGCCCGACATCAGCGGACCGCCCGAATCGATGCACGACAACTATCGCCGCCGTACGCGGAGTTACGGCCGCTTCGACAGCGGACGCGTCGAGGCAGTAGGTCACCGGATCTATGTCGGCGAACACCGGCAGCCCACCCGCGAGGGTGACGGCCTCGGCGACTTCCACGTTCCCGAACGCCGGCACGACGACCTCGTCACCGAGTCCGACGCCTGCGGCCCTGAGCATTGCAGCAGTACCCATGCTCGGATGGTGATTGCGCAACGTGAACTTCAAGTGACGGCAAACAAAAAAGGGTTGGGCCCCGAACCGAAGTTCAGGATCCAACCCTTTCAATATTTGTTCGGCGGCGTCCTACTCTCCCACAGGGTCCCCCCTGCAGTACCATCGGCGCTGTAAGGCTTAGCTTCCGGGTTCGAAATGTAACCGGGCGTTTCCCTCACGCTATGACCACCGAAACACTATGAAACAGACAACCGCACCACACCCAGTGGCCCCCGGGCATGGGGTTGTTCGTGGTTTCAGAACCAACACAGTGGACGCGAGCAACTGAGGACAAGCCCTCGGCCTATTAGTACCGGTCACCTCCAGCGGTTACCCGCCTTCCAGATCCGGCCTATCAACCCAGTCGTCTACTGGGAGCCTTAACCCCTCAAGGGGGTGGGAACACTCATCTCGAAGCAGGCTTCCCGCTTAGATGCTTTCAGCGGTTATCCCTCCCGAACGTAGCCAACCAGCCATGCCCTTGGCAGAACAACTGGCACACCAGAGGTTCGTCCGTCCCGGTCCTCTCGTACTAGGGACAGCCCTTCTCAATGTTCCTGCGCGCGCAGCGGATAGGGACCGAACTGTCTCACGACGTTCTAAACCCAGCTCGCGTACCGCTTTAATGGGCGAACAGCCCAACCCTTGGGACCGACTCCAGCCCCAGGATGCGACGAGCCGACATCGAGGTGCCAAACCATCCCGTCGATATGGACTCTTGGGGAAGATCAGCCTGTTATCCCCGGGGTACCTTTTATCCGTTGAGCGACGGCGCTTCCACAAGCCACCGCCGGATCACTAGTCCCGACTTTCGTCCCTGCTCGACCCGTCGGTCTCACAGTCAAGCTCCCTTGTGCACTTACACTCAACACCTGATTGCCAACCAGGCTGAGGGAACCTTTGGGCGCCTCCGTTACTCTTTAGGAGGCAACCGCCCCAGTTAAACTACCCATCAGACACTGTCCCTGATCCGGATCACGGACCCAGGTTAGACATCCAGCACGACCAGACTGGTATTTCAACGACGACTCCCCCTGAACTGGCGTCCAGAGTTCACAGTCTCCCAGCTATCCTACACAAGCCGAACCGAACACCAATATCAAACTGTAGTAAAGGTCCCGGGGTCTTTCCGTCCTGCTGCGCGAAACGAGCATCTTTACTCGTAGTGCAATTTCACCGGGCCTATGGTTGAGACAGTCGAGAAGTCGTTACGCCATTCGTGCAGGTCGGAACTTACCCGACAAGGAATTTCGCTACCTTAGGATGGTTATAGTTACCACCGCCGTTTACTGGCGCTTAAGTTCTCAGCTTCGCCACCCCGAAGAGTGACTAACCGGTCCCCTTAACGTTCCAGCACCGGGCAGGCGTCAGTCCGTATACATCGCCTTACGGCTTCGCACGGACCTGTGTTTTTAGTAAACAGTCGCTTCTCGCTGGTCTCTGCGGCCACCCCCAGCTCAAGGAGTAAATCCTCTCACCGGTGATGGCCCCCCTTCTCCCGAAGTTACGGGGGCATTTTGCCGAGTTCCTTAACCATAGTTCACCCGAACGCCTCGGTATTCTCTACCTGACCACCTGAGTCGGTTTAGGGTACGGGCCGCCATGAAACTCGCTAGAGGCTTTTCTCGACAGCATAGGATCATCCACTTCACCACAATCGGCTCGGCATCAGGTCTCAGACTATGTGAGTGGCGGATTTGCCTACCACTCGTCCTACACCCTTACCCCGGGACAACCACCGCCCGGGATGGACTACCTTCCTGCGTCACCCCATCACTCACCTACTACCATCTTGGGCCGGCGGCTCCACCACTTTCCATTCCCCGAAGGGTCCGGAACGGCTTCACGGCCTTAGCATTAATGGGCTCGATGTTTGACGCTTCACAGCGGGTACCGGAATATCAACCGGTTATCCATCGACTACGCCTGTCGGCCTCGCCTTAGGTCCCGACTTACCCTGGGCAGATCAGCTTGACCCAGGAACCCTTAGTCAATCGGCGCACACGTTTCTCACGTGTGTATCGCTACTCATGCCTGCATTCTCACTCGTGAACCGTCCACCACTAGCTTCCGCTGCGGCTTCACCCGGCACACGACGCTCCCCTACCCATCCATACAGGCGTTGGCCCTGTTGTATGAATGACACGACTTCGGCGGTACGCTTGAGCCCCGCTACATTGTCGGCGCGGAATCACTAGACCAGTGAGCTATTACGCACTCTTTCAAGGGTGGCTGCTTCTAAGCCAACCTCCTGGTTGTCTCTGCGACTCCACATCCTTTCCCACTTAGCGTACGCTTAGGGGCCTTAGTCGATGCTCTGGGCTGTTTCCCTCTCGACCATGGAGCTTATCCCCCACAGTCTCACTGCCGTGCTCTCACTTACCGGCATTCGGAGTTTGGCTAAGGTCAGTAACCCGGTAGGGCCCATCGCCTATCCAGTGCTCTACCTCCGGCAAGAAACACACGACGCTGCACCTAAATGCATTTCGGGGAGAACCAGCTATCACGGAGTTTGATTGGCCTTTCACCCCTAACCACAGGTCATCCCCCAGGTTTTCAACCCTGGTGGGTTCGGTCCTCCACGAAGTCTTACCTCCGCTTCAACCTGCCCATGGCTAGATCACTCCGCTTCGGGTCTTGAGCGCGCTACTAAACCGCCCTATTCGGACTCGCTTTCGCTACGGCTTCCCCACACGGGTTAACCTCGCAACACACCGCAAACTCGCAGGCTCATTCTTCAAAAGGCACGCAGTCACGACCCACAGAGTAAACTCTGTGAGCGACGCTCCCACGGCTTGTAGGCACACGGTTTCAGGTACTATTTCACTCCGCTCCCGCGGTACTTTTCACCATTCCCTCACGGTACTATCCGCTATCGGTCACCAGGGAATATTTAGGCTTAGCGGGTGGTCCCGCCAGATTCACACGGGATTTCTCGGGCCCCGTGCTACTTGGGTGTCTCTCAAACGAGCCGTTGACGTTTCGACTACGGGGGTCTTACCCTCTACGCCGGACCTTTCGCATGTCCTTCGCCTACATCAACGGTTTCTGACTCGTCTCACAGCCGGCAGACTGTGAAAGAGAGATCCCACAACCCCGTACACGCAACCCCTGCCGGGTCTCACACGTATACGGTTTGGCCTCATCCGGTTTCGCTCGCCACTACTCCCGGAATCACGGTTGTTTTCTCTTCCTGCGGGTACTGAGATGTTTCACTTCCCCGCGTTCCCTCCACTTGCCCTATGTGTTCAGGCAAGGGTGACAGCCCATGACGACTGCCGGGTTTCCCCATTCGGAAACCCCCGGATCAAAGCCTGGTTGACGACTCCCCGGGGACTATCGTGGCCTCCCACGTCCTTCATCGGTTCCTGGTGCCAAGGCATCCACCGTGCGCCCTTAAAAACTTGGCCACAGATGCTCGCGTCCACTGTGCAGTTCTCAAACAACGACCAACCACCCATCACCCTGCCCTACTGGGCAAGTTCACTGGGGTCGGCACTGAAGGCAGCCTCTCGGCCGTGCCCTCAGACACCCAACAGCGTGCCCGGCACCATCGCCACTCATGATCAGCTTTCCACGCCCCGAAGAGCAGTACTCGCAGCCAAGAGATGACCGACAGTGCCGAATAATCAACGTTCCACCCTTGAGCAACCACCGTCGGACATCTGCCGACGTAATGGCCCTGGACCACCAAGCGAACTTGGCGGCCTAGATGCTCCTTAGAAAGGAGGTGATCCAGCCGCACCTTCCGGTACGGCTACCTTGTTACGACTTCGTCCCAATCGCCAGTCCCACCTTCGACAGCTCCCTCCCCACAAGGGGGTTGGGCCACCGGCTTCGGGTGTTACCGACTTTCGTGACGTGACGGGCGGTGTGTACAAGGCCCGGGAACGTATTCACCGCAGCAATGCTGATCTGCGATTACTAGCAACTCCGACTTCATGGGGTCGAGTTGCAGACCCCAATCCGAACTGAGACCGGCTTTTTGAGATTCGCTCCACCTCACGGTATCGCAGCTCATTGTACCGGCCATTGTAGCACGTGTGCAGCCCAAGACATAAGGGGCATGATGACTTGACGTCGTCCCCACCTTCCTCCGAGTTGACCCCGGCGGTCTCCTGTGAGTCCCCGTCACCCCGAAGGGCACGCTGGCAACACAGGACAAGGGTTGCGCTCGTTGCGGGACTTAACCCAACATCTCACGACACGAGCTGACGACAGCCATGCACCACCTGTACACCGACCACAAGGGGGGCACTATCTCTAATGCTTTCCGGTGTATGTCAAGCCTTGGTAAGGTTCTTCGCGTTGCGTCGAATTAAGCCACATGCTCCGCTGCTTGTGCGGGCCCCCGTCAATTCCTTTGAGTTTTAGCCTTGCGGCCGTACTCCCCAGGCGGGGAACTTAATGCGTTAGCTGCGGCACCGACGACGTGGAATGTCGCCAACACCTAGTTCCCACCGTTTACGGCGTGGACTACCAGGGTATCTAATCCTGTTCGCTCCCCACGCTTTCGCTCCTCAGCGTCAGTAATGGCCCAGAGATCCGCCTTCGCCACCGGTGTTCCTCCTGATATCTGCGCATTTCACCGCTACACCAGGAATTCCGATCTCCCCTACCACACTCTAGCTAGCCCGTATCGAATGCAGACCCGGGGTTAAGCCCCGGGCTTTCACACCCGACGTGACAAGCCGCCTACGAGCTCTTTACGCCCAATAATTCCGGACAACGCTTGCGCCCTACGTATTACCGCGGCTGCTGGCACGTAGTTAGCCGGCGCTTCTTCTGCAGGTACCGTCACTTGCGCTTCTTCCCTGCTGAAAGAGGTTTACAACCCGAAGGCCGTCATCCCTCACGCGGCGTCGCTGCATCAGGCTTTCGCCCATTGTGCAATATTCCCCACTGCTGCCTCCCGTAGGAGTCTGGGCCGTGTCTCAGTCCCAGTGTGGCCGGTCGCCCTCTCAGGCCGGCTACCCGTCGTCGCCTTGGTGAGCCATTACCTCACCAACAAGCTGATAGGCCGCGGGCTCATCCTGCACCGCCGGAGCTTTTAACCCCCACACATGAGTGCAGGAGTATTATCCGGTATTAGACCCCGTTTCCAGGGCTTGTCCCAGAGTGCAGGGCAGATTGCCCACGTGTTACTCACCCGTTCGCCACTAATCCCCACCGAAGTGGTTCATCGTTCGACTTGCATGTGTTAAGCACGCCGCCAGCGTTCGTCCTGAGCCAGGATCAAACTCTCCGTGAATGTTTTCCCGTAATCGGGAACGACACACACGAGAGCGGAACAGTCAGGCGGAATAAGCCCGAACCGTTCACAGCGTCCTCGCTGTATGTTTTCTTCAAAGGAACCTCGTCCCAGACATCAGATGATGTTTGGAGACGGGGTATCAACATATCTGGCGTTGATTTTTGGCACGCTGTTGAGTTCTCAAGGAACGGACGCTTCCTTTGTACTCACCCTCTCGGGCTTTCCTCCGGGCTTTTCCCTTCGGTCTTGCGTTTCCGACTCTATCAGACCGTTTCCGGTCCCGATTTCCTCGGTGCTTTCCAGGTTTCCGCTTCCGCGTTTCCCTTTCCGGCGGTTCCGACTTTATCAGAAGTTCTGAGTCGGATTTTCCGGCCCTTCGGGAGTGGCTCCCGTACACGCGAAGTGTCCGGGTTCCCCCTCAGGCGGAGCCGTAAACGTACTGGAGCGGGCCGCCTCGATGCAAATCGAGGCGGCCCGCTCCAGGTTCACGCGTACGAGGGGTCGTACGACGGTCAGACCTCCACGACGACCGGGAGGATCATCGGCCTGCGCCGATAGTTGTCGGAGACCCACTTGCCCAGCGTGCGGCGGATCAGTTGCTGCAGCTGGTGGGGTTCCACGACGCCGTCCTGGGCCGAGCGCTCCAGGACCTCCGTGATCCTCGGGACCACGTCCACGAAGGCGGAGTCGTCGATGCCGGAGCCGCGGGCCTGGATGTGCGGGCCGCCTGTGATCTTGCCGGTGGACGAGTCCACGACGACGAAGACCGAGATGATGCCCTCGTCGCCCAGGATCCTGCGGTCCTTCAGCGCGGGCTCGCCGACATCGCCGACCGAGAGGCCGTCGACGTAGACGTAACCCGCCTGGACCTTGCCCGAGATCTTGGCCTTGCCCTCGATGAGGTCGACGACCACGCCGTCCTCGGCGATGACGATCCGGTCGTGCGGAACGCCTGTCATGGCGCCCAGTTCGGCGTTGGCCCTTAGGTGGCGCCATTCGCCGTGGACCGGCATCAGGTTCTTCGGCCGGCAGATGTTGTAGAAGTACAGCAGCTCGCCGGCCGAGGCGTGTCCGGAGACGTGGACCTTGGCGTTGCCCTTGTGGACGACGTTGGCGCCCCAGCGGGTGAGGCCGTTGATCACGCGGTAGACCGCGTTCTCGTTGCCCGGGATCAGCGACGAGGCCAGGATCACCGTGTCGCCCGCGACGATGCGGATCTGGTGGTCCCGGTTGGCCATGCGGGACAGGGCGGCCATCGGTTCGCCCTGCGAGCCCGTGCAGACCAGGACGACCTGGCTGTCCGGGAGGTCGTCGAGCGTCTTGACGTCCACCACCAGGCCCGGCGGGACCTTGAGATAGCCGAGGTCACGGGCGATGCCCATGTTGCGGACCATCGAGCGGCCGACGAAGGCGACCCGGCGGCCGTGCTCGTGCGCCGTGTCCAGGACCTGCTGGATGCGGTGGACGTGGCTGGCGAAGCTCGCCACGATGATCCGCTTGCGGGCGTTGCCGAAGACCTGTCGCAGGACGTTCGAGATGTCGCGCTCGGGCGGGACGAATCCCGGGACCTCGGCGTTCGTCGAGTCGGCGAGGAGCAGGTCGATGCCTTCCTCGCTCAGTCGTGCGAACGCGTGTAGATCTGTCAGCCGACCGTCCAGCGGCAGCTGGTCCATCTTGAAGTCGCCGGTGTGGACGACCATGCCCGCGGGGGTGCGGATGGCGACCGCGAGCGCGTCCGGGATCGAGTGGTTGACCGCGACGAACTCGCAGTCGAAGGGGCCGATGCGCTCGCGGTGCCCCTCGGCGACCTCAAGCGTGTACGGGCGGATGCGGTGCTCCTGGAGCTTCGCCTCGATGAGGGCGAGGGTCAGCTTGGAGCCGATCAGCGGGATGTCCGCCTTCTCGCGAAGGAGGTACGGAACCGCGCCGATGTGGTCCTCGTGGCCGTGCGTGAGGACGATGCCGTCGATGTCGTCGAGGCGGTCCCTGATGGACGTGAAGTCCGGCAGGATCAGGTCGATTCCGGGCTGCTCCTCCTCGGGGAAGAGCACGCCGCAGTCGACGATGAGCAGACGGCCGCCGTATTCGAAGACCGTCATGTTCCGGCCGATTTCCCCGAGGCCGCCGAGTGGGGTGACCCTCAGGCCGCCTTCGGGGAGCTTGGGCGGCGGGGCGAGTTCAGGATGCGGATGACTCAAAAGACTCTCCTACCCATGCGCGCCACGTACCTGTGGGCACGTGGCGCGCATGACGTTCGTGCAAATGCAGTTATCGGATGTGGGGTGCGGGCGCCGAAGCCCCGCGTATTCAGTTGTGAAGTCCGTTGTCAGAGCTGTACCCCGCCGGCGGCAAGATCGATCTTGAGCTGGGCGATCTCCTCGGGCGAGCACTCGACCATCGGTGAGCGCAGCGGTCCGGCGGGCAGTCCCTGGAGGGTGAGCGCGGCCTTGGTGGTCATGACGCCCTGGGTGCGGAACATGCCGGTGTAGACGGGGAGCAGCTTCTGGTGGATCTCGGTGGCCTTCTGGACCTCACCGGAGACGTACGCCTCCACCAGGGTGCGCAGTTCGGGTGTGACCACATGGCCGACGACCGAGACGAAGCCGACCGCGCCCACGGAGAGCAGCGGCAGGTTCAGCATGTCGTCGCCGGAGTACCAGGCCAGGCCGGTCCGGGCGATCGCCCAGCTGGCGCGGCCGAGGTCGCCCTTGGCGTCCTTGTTGGCGACGATCCGCGGGTGCTCGGCGAGTCGGACCAGTGTCTCGGTGCCGATCGGGACGCCGCTGCGGCCGGGGATGTCGTAGAGCATGACCGGCAGTTCGGCGGCGTCGGCGACGGCCGTGAAGTGCCGGTAGAGGCCCTCCTGCGGGGGCTTGTTGTAGTACGGCGTGACGACGAGCAGGCCGTGCGCGCCGGTGCGTTCGGCCGTGCGGGCGAGTTCGACGCTGTGGCGGGTGTCATTGGTGCCGACGCCGGCGATGACGTGGGCGCGGTCTCCGACCGCTTCCAGTACGGCTCGTACGAGATCCGCTTTCTCCGCGTCGCTGGTGGTCGGGGACTCACCGGTGGTGCCGTTGATGATCAGGCCGTCGTTGCCTGCGTCCACCAGGTGGGTAGCGAGCCGCTGAGCGCCGTCGAGGTCGAGTGCGCCGTCCGCCGTGAAGGGCGTGACCATGGCGGTGAGGACCCGCCCGAAGGGGGTCTGCGGAGTGGAGGTCGGAGCCATGGGTAACACGCTACTCGCTGCTCAATGCGGGGTCTGCCTTAGGGGCAGGCGACAAGTCATGACAAATGTGGAGCCCGGCACTGCCTGCTCGGGGGTTCAAGCAGTGCCGGGTCCGTTTGATCAGGCTAGATGAACTTCTCTAAATGCCGCAATACGGACACTTCGTGCGGCCCACCCGTACATGTGTGCCCGATCGGCAAACAGAGGTGCGCTACGGGGCGACACGGCCGTTGGCGTTGAAGGCGGCGTAGGTGAGCGGCATGAGCTTGGCCCACTGCTCCTCCATCTTCTCGCCGACCATCTCGATCTCCCGCTGCGGGAAGGACGGGACCTTCGCCAACTCGTGCTGCGTGCGCAGTCCGAGGAAGTGCATCAGCGAGCGCGCGTTGCACGTGGCGTACATCGAGGAGAAGAGGCCTACGGGGAGCACCGCGCGGGCGACCTCGCGGGCGACGCCGGCGGCGAGCATCTCCTGGTACGCCTCGTACGACTGGCGGTACGAGTCCTCCATGGCGCGGCCGACCAGTTCCTGCTGGGCCTCGGTGCCCTCCACGAAGACGTACTTGCCCGGACGGCCCTCCTGGACCAGCTTGCGGGACTCCCCGGGGACGTAGAAGACCGGCTGGAGCTCCCTGTACCGTCCCGATTCCTCGTTGTACGACCAGCCCACCCGGTGCCGCATGAACTCGCGGAAGACGAGGATCGGGGCGCTGATGAAGAACGTCATCGAGTTGTGCTCGAAGGGGCTGCCGTGCCGGTCCCGCATCAGGTAGTTGATCAGGCCCTTGGAGCGCTCGGGGTCCTTGCCCATCTCCTCCAGGGACTGCTCGCCGATCGTCGAGACGCGGGCGGCGAAGAGCACGTCCGCGTCGGACGCGGTGTGCTTGACCAGCTCGACGGTCACGTCACTGCGGAAACTGGGCTTGAGGTCGTCGGCGGGAGTGTCGGTCACGGCTCGGAGGGTCCTTCCATCACGTCTCTCGGGCGGCGCCCACTCTACGGCCCGGCACTGACATCGGGGCGTTCGGTGCCGTGCCGCGACATTCATTGGCGAACTTCTGCGAATTCGGTGAAACAGGGCACCAATTGGGGCGTTCGCTCGTCTGTCTTGGTGAGAGCCACCCGTTCGATCCCGATTCGACCCCAGAGGGGAGAAGCACCACCGATGTCCCGTCGGCGCGAACCCGTTCCGTTCGCCTTCATCGCCGAGACCGACCGCTTCCGCAGCAATGTCACCCCGCCGCCGCGTGAGCGTGCGTCCGCTGGTCAGATGGCCGGGCGCTGGCTCCTGGGCCTCACCATCGTCGCCGGAATCGTGGGCTCCCTGGTCCTCGGAATGCCGGCGCTGTCCCAGGACAACCTCTCGACCCAGCACCAGCAGTCGCAGGCCGCCGACAATCGCTGACCTGGCGCGCAGCCGTACAGCTGACCATGACTCATCCGGACCCCCAACGGTGGTGAGCGGGAACACGGCCGGATAGCCTCACCGGGCACAGCCCACGCATGGATTCAGTGAGGACACCAGCCGTGCCCCTGCCCTTCCTTACGGCCGACCGCGCATTCGAGGCCGCGGACGAGCTCGCGCTGCCGTTCGACGACCGCGACCGCTGGCGGCGCCCCTACCGGCCCGGACCGTGGCGGGTGGCGGCAGCGGCGCTCGTGCTGCTGCTCGCGTCGTACGTGCTGTTCGCCGCGGTCATCATCGCGTTGACCGGCTCGCGGTCCGAGGCCGCGGTGATCCTCGGTATCGCGGTGGTCGTCATCCTCTGCGCCCTGCGGCTGCTGCGCATGGGCGTGTGGGTGAGCGCGCGCGGGCTGCGCCGGGTGCGGTTCCTCTTCACCCTGACGGTGCGGTGGGACCGTGTCGTCGCCGTGCGCACGGTGCAGCAGCCGGTGCGCTGGCTCGGACTGCCGCGCACGGTGCAGGGGCAGGCGCTGGTCCTCGTACGCAAGGACCGTGCTCCGGAGGACGTGACCGCGCTGCTGACCACGCACGACATCGACTTCGTGGCGCGTGCCTCCTCCTTCGACCGGGCCGCGGACTCGGTCGAGGTGTGGTCCGACGAGTACCGGCGGAGCTGACCGTCCGACAGCAGCCGTAAGCCGAGCAGTCGTATGCCGAAGGGGCCGGTCCGCAGTGAGTGCGGGGCGGCCCCTTCGGCATACGGGCGTTCAGGCCCGGACGGGGCGGCCGTCGTGCAGGGCGATCGCGCGCTGCATGGCCTTGCGGGCGCGGGGGGTGTCGCGGGCGTCGTGGTAGGCGACGGCGAGGCGGAACCAGTTGCGCCAGTCGTCGGGGGCGTCCTCCGTCTCGGCCTTGCGCTTGGCGAAGACCTCGTCGGCGGAGTCGCGGTCGATGCGGCCGCCTGCGGTGCGCCTCAACTCGTCGACGGGCAGGCCGCCTTCGGCGTCGAGTTCGGCGGCGAGCTTGTTGGCGTTGCGGACGAACTGGGTGTTCTTCCAGAGGAACCAGATGCCGATCACCGGCAGGATCAGGACCGCGATCCCGAAGGTGACCGTGATGAGCGTGCCGGACTGTATGAGCATGACGCCGCGGCTGCCGGCCAGGACGAAGTAGAAGACCAGGACGGCGGCCGTGACGGCGTAGGTGAGTTTGGCGCGCATGTCAGCCCAGGTCCAGGAAGTGCTCCAGGCCGAAGGTGAGGCCCGGGGTCGTCACCACGCGGCGGGCGCCGAGCAGGATGCCCGGCATGAAGCTGCTGTGGTGGAGCGAATCGTGGCGGACGGTCAGCGTCTCGCCCTCGCCGCCGAGCAGGACCTCCTGGTGGGCCAGCAGACCGCGCAGCCGGACGGCGTGCACCGGGATGCCGTCGACGTTCGCGCCGCGCGCGCCGTCCAGGGCCGTGGTCGTGGCGTCCGGCGCCGGGGCCGAGCCCGCCTTGGCGCGGGCCTCCGCGATGAGCTGGGCGGTACGGGTGGCGGTGCCGCTGGGGGCGTCCACCTTGTTCGGGTGGTGCAGTTCGATGACCTCGACCGACTCGAAGTAGGGCGCGGCGATCTGCGCGAACTTCATGGTCAGTACGGCGCCGATGGAGAAGTTGGGCGCGATGAGGACGCCCGTCTCCGGAGACTTGGCCAGCCAGCCGTTCAGCTGCGCGAGGCGTTCGTCGGTCCAGCCCGTCGTGCCGACGACGGCGTGGATGCCGTGGCCCACGCAGTAGTCGAGGTTGTCCATCACCGAGGCGGGGGTGGTCAGTTCGACGGCGACCTGGGCGCCGGACTCCGTGAGTGTCTCCAGTGAGTCGCCCCGGCCCAGGGCGGCCACCAGTTCCATGTCCTCGGCGGCCTCGACGGCTCGTACCGCCTCGGCGCCGATCCGGCCCTTGGCACCGAGGACCGCCACGCGCAGCTTGCTCATCGTTCTTGCTTCCTTACCGGATACGGGTTCCGAAGGCGGGTGTTAAGCGACGGCGTCGTGCAGCCGGGCCGCCTGCTTGTCCTTGAGCGGGCCGATGACCGACAGCGAGGGCCGCTGTCCCAGGATCTCGCGGGCGACCTCGCGGACCTCGTCCGGGGTGACCGACGCGATCCGGGCCAGCATGTCGTCGACGGACATCTGCTCGCCCCAGCACAGCTCGCTCTTGCCGATGCGGTTCATCAGCGCGCCCGTGTCTTCGAGGCCGAGGACGGTGGAGCCCTGGAGCTGGCCGACGGCGCGGCCGATCTCGTCGTCGGACAGGCCCTGTTCGGCGACCTGGTCGAGTTCGTCGCGGCAGATCTTCAGCACGTCATGGACCTGCGAGGGCCGGCAGCCGGCGTAGACGCCGAAGAGGCCGCAGTCGGCGAAGCCGGACGTGTACGAGTACACGCTGTAGGCCAGGCCGCGCTTCTCCCGGACCTCCTGGAAGAGGCGGGACGACATGCCGCCGCCGAGGGCCGTGTTGAGGACCCCCAGCGCCCAGCGGCGCTCGTCGGTGCGGGCCAGGCCCGGCATGCCGAGGACGACGTGCGCCTGTTCGGTCTTGCGGCCGATCAGCTCGACCTTGCCGGTGGAGCGCAGCACGCGGCGACCGTCGCGCGGGGCGATGGGCGCCGCCTCGGGGGTGCGGAAGGCGCCCGCCTTGTCGAAGGCCGCGCGGACCTGTCGTACGACCTTGTCGTGGTCGATGTTGCCGGCGGCCGCGACCACGAGGTGGGTCGGGTCGTAGTGCTTCTTGTAGAAGCGGCGGATGCGGTCCGCGGTGAGGGCGTTGACGGTGTCGACCGTGCCGAGGACGGGGCGGCCGAGGGGGTTGTCGCCGAACATCGTGCGCGCGAACAGGTCGTGCACGCAGTCGCCCGGGTCGTCCTCCGTCATGGCGATCTCTTCGAGGATGGCGCCGCGCTCGACGTTGACGTCGTCCTCACGGATGAGGGAGCCCGTCAGCATGTCGCACACGACGTCGATGGCGAGCGGCAGGTCGGTGTCGAGCACGCGCGCGTAGTAGCACGTGTACTCCTTCGCCGTGAACGCGTTCATCTCGCCGCCGACCGCGTCGATCGCGGAGGAGATGTCCAGCGCGCTGCGCTTGTGCGTGCCCTTGAAGAGGAGGTGCTCCAGGTAGTGCGTGGCGCCGTTCAGGGACGGTGTCTCGTCGCGGGAGCCCACGTGTGCCCAGATGCCGAAGGTCGCGGAGCGGACCGAGGGCAGCGTCTCGGTGACGATGCGCAGGCCGCCCGGGAGGGTGGTCTTGCGGACCGTGCCGATGCCGTTGGTGCCCTGGATGAGGGTTTGGGTACGGGCGACGGCCCGCGCCTCCGAGGAGGTGCGGGCCGTCGTCGTGGTGCTGGTCGACGTCACTTGTCGTCGTCGTCCTTCTTGTCGTCCTCGGCGTTCTCTTCACCCTCGATGACGGGGATGAGGGAGAGCTTGCCGCGGGAGTCGATCTCGGCGATCTCGACCTGGACCTTCTGGCCCACGCCGACGACGTCCTCGACGTTCTCCACGCGCTTGCCGCCGGCGAGCTTGCGGATCTGCGAGATGTGCAGCAGACCGTCCTTGCCCGGGAGCAGCGACACGAACGCGCCGAAGGTGGTGGTCTTGACGACCGTACCCAGGTAGCGCTCGCCGACCTCCGGCATGGTCGGGTTGGCGATGCCGTTGATCACTGCGCGAGCGGCCTCGGCCTGCGAGCCCTGCGCGGCACCGATGTAGATGGTGCCGTCGTCCTCGATCGTGATGTCGGCGCCGGTGTCCTCCTGGATCTGGTTGATCATCTTGCCCTTCGGGCCGATGACCTCGCCGATCTTGTCCACGGGGATCTTGACGGTGATGATCCGCGGGGCGTTCGGGGACATCTCGTCCGGCGTGTCGATCGCTTCCATCATCACGTCGAGGATGTGGAGGCGGGCGTCACGGGCCTGCTTGAGAGCGGCGGCCAGGACGGAGGCGGGGATGCCGTCCAGCTTGGTGTCGAGCTGGAGGGCGGTGACGAACTCCTTGGTGCCGGCGACCTTGAAGTCCATGTCGCCGAAGGCGTCCTCCGCACCGAGGATGTCGGTGAGGGCGACGTAGTGCGTCTCGCCGTTGATCTCCTGGGAGATCAGGCCCATGGCGATACCGGCGACGGGGGCCTTGAGGGGCACACCGGCGTTCAGCAGCGACATGGTGGAGGCGCAGACCGAGCCCATGGACGTCGAGCCGTTCGAGCCGAGGGCCTCGGACACCTGACGGATCGCGTAGGGGAACTCCTCGCGCGTCGGCAGGACCGGGACCAGGGCGCGCTCGGCGAGCGCTCCGTGGCCGATCTCGCGGCGCTTCGGGGAGCCGACGCGGCCGGTCTCGCCGACGGAGTACGGCGGGAAGTTGTAGTTGTGCATGTAGCGCTTGCGGGTCACCGGGGAGAGGGTGTCCAGCTGCTGCTCCATGCGGAGCATGTTGAGGGTGGTGACGCCCAGGATCTGGGTCTCGCCACGCTCGAACAGCGCGGAACCGTGCACGCGCGGGATGGCCTCGACCTCGGCGGCGAGCGTACGGATGTCCGTGACGCCACGGCCGTCGATGCGGACCTTGTCCTTGATGACGCGCTCGCGCACCAGGGACTTGGTCAGCGAGCGGTACGCGGCGGAGATCTCCTTCTCCCGGCCCTCGAACTGCGGGAGCAGCTTCTCGGCGGCGATCTCCTTGATGCGGTCCAGCTCGGCCTCGCGCTCCTGCTTGCCGGCGATGGTGAGCGCCTGGGAGAGCTCGCTCTTGACCGCGGCGGTCAGGGCCTCCAGGACATCGTCCTGGTAGTCGAGGAAGACCGGGAACTCGCCGGTCGGCTTGGCGGCCTTCGCGGCGAGGTCGGCCTGGGCCTTGCAGAGCACCTTGATGAAGGGCTTCGCGGCGTCCAGACCGGAGGCGACGACCTCCTCGGTGGGCGCCTCGGCGCCGCCCGCGACCAGCTGGATGGTCTTCTCGGTGGCCTCGGCCTCGACCATCATGATCGCGACGTCACCGTCCTCCAGGACGCGGCCGGCGACGACCATGTCGAAGACGGCGTCCTCAAGCTCGGTGTGCGTCGGGAACGCGACCCACTGGCCGTTGATCAGCGCGACGCGGACGCCGCCGATCGGGCCGGAGAAGGGCAGACCGGCCAGCTGCGTGGACGCGGAGGCGGCGTTGATCGCCACGACGTCGTACAGGTGGTCGGGGTTGAGGGCCATGATCGTGGCGACGACCTGGATCTCGTTGCGCAGGCCCTTCTTGAAGGACGGGCGCAGCGGGCGGTCGATCAGCCGGCAGGTGAGGATCGCGTCCTCGGAGGGACGGCCCTCACGGCGGAAGAAGCTGCCGGGAATCTTGCCGGCGGCGTACATCCGCTCCTCGACGTCCACCGTGAGGGGGAAGAAGTCGAGATTTTCCTTGGGCTTCTTGGAGGCGGTGGTGGCCGACAGCACCATGGTGTCGTCGTCCAGGTACGCCACGGCGGAGCCGGCGGCCTGCCTGGCCAGCCTGCCCGTCTCGAAGCGGATGGTGCGGGTGCCGAAAGTACCGTTGTCAATGACGGCCTCGGCGTAGTGGGTCTCGTTCTCCACTAGCGTTTTCTCCGTTACTTGTCGTCTTTCGTCCCTCCCCGCCCGTGTGGCGGGGGGACGGTGGCGGAGAAGCGCTGTCTGGTGCGGGCCGGTCTTCGATCGAAGCACCCGGGGTTTCCTGCCCGGGGGCCACTACCGAGGACCGGCGGCTGCGAGGCGCGCTTCTCCTCTTCGTGGTCGTGCTCTGTCGCACGTGGTCGTGCTGGGTCGTACGTCCTGCGTCTCACATCGTGCGTTGTGCTACCACACTACAAAGCGTGAGTGACACTCCGCACGTTTCCGCACGTACGGGCAATCCGCACATACGGCAAAGGGAGCGGCTCCCGATCGTTTCGGGAACCGCTCCCTTCACGGCGTCTTACTTGGCGCCCGCCGCACCGCGGCGGATGCCCAGGCGGTCCACCAGCGCACGGAAGCGCTGGATGTCCTTCTTGGCCAGGTACTGGAGCAGCCGGCGGCGCTGACCGACCAGGATCAGCAGACCACGACGGGAGTGGTGGTCGTGCTTGTGGGTCTTGAGGTGCTCGGTCAGGTCCGAGATCCGGCGCGAGAGCATGGCGACCTGGACCTCGGGGGAGCCGGTGTCGCCCTCCTTCTGACCGAACTCACTGATGAGCTGCTTCTTCGTAGCGGCGTCGAGCGACACGCGTACTCCTCGTAGTCTGAGATGTGCCACCGAGTGCCCCTGGTCCACTTCTCAGGGGAGCTTCCAAAACTCGGGAGGCGGGATCCGCTGGGCGCTGCCTCCAGAGCGGTGAGCTCCGGGGGTGCGTACACAAACGGCCGCTACACAGCGTACCAGCCTGAGGGGACACCTCGGTCCAGCTCTGTGAAGGGCCCTGACCGGGGCGGATACGGCCACTAGGGTGATCTCCATCCATGGATGGAACGAATTTTCCGTGGATGGAAGCGTGGAACACGTCGGTTCGTCCGGAAGGGGTCGCTTCGCCATGGCGGAGACGGAGCAGGAGATCAAGGCACGCAAGGAGCGGGAGCGGGACGAGCTGTACGCCCTCGACATCTCGGGTGTCGAGTGGCGCAGCGCGCCGGGCACGGAGGACCACGAGGAGCGCGTCGAGATCGCCGACCTGCCCGACGGCGCGGTCGCCATGCGCTCGTCGCTCGACCCGGACACCGTGCTGCGGTACACGGAGGCGGAGTGGACGGCCTTCGTGCTGGGCGCACGGGACGGCGAGTTCGATCTGGAGCCGGCTCCGGAGGAGCAGCAGTAGTCGTACGGCCGTACGCACGAAGAAGGGGCGGCACGCGCACGCGTGCCGCCCCTTTTGCCATCACTGCACCTTGCCGTCACTGCTTCGTGGCGCTGCTCCCGATGCCCAGGACCAGCCAGGTCCACGCCTTGCCGCTGCTGGGACCGTCCGCCGCGTGGGCCGCGAAGAACAGCCGCCCGTCCTGGACGAGGATGTCGTTCGCGTCGAGGGTTGTGAGGGTGTCGGCGTCCGACGGCACCCCGAAGTAGAGGTACGGGGTCTCCTTGCCGGTCCTCGGGTCGAGGCTGACGAGTGCCGACGGCGAGATGCGGTCGTCGCTCATCCGCAGCGCGAGGAGCCGGCTGCCGCTCACGCGCAGCGGGTACAGCAGGGAGTTGGGCCCGGACTCGAACTTCTCCGTCGTCTTCCCGGTCGCCAGGTCGAAGCCGATGATCCAGTTCGAGTTGTGCGGGGCGCCCGCCTCCTTGCTCCGGACGAAGACCTGGCCGAGGCCGACGGCGATCGTCTGGCAGTCGTCGATCACCAGGTAGTCGACCTGGTCGGAGCAGTCGCCGACGTAGCTTCCGCTGGTCAGGCCGATCGTGGCGCGCACTGTGCCCCGGTCGTCCAGGGAGAGCAGCTCGGTGAAGCCCGTCTCCCCCGCCGAGATGGCCACGACGGGCGGATCGCTCGACGGCAGTTCGAGATCCCGGAGGCCCTTGGTCCCGGCGTACGTCCACTTCTCCTTGCCCGTGCCGGGATCGACCTTGCGCACCTTGTAGGTGATCGTCTGCCAGGAGGCTGCGGTCGTGTTGTCGTCCCAGCATTCGAGCCGCACGAGCAGGGCGCGTCCGCCCGCGGCCCCCATGTCCTGGCACGAGCCGGACTCCGTCGTACGCCAGGTCCGCTCGCCGGAGTCCATGTCGTACGCGTCCGTGCCACCGCCCCAGGTGACGGTCACGGTGGCGTGGGTCAGGGTGACGCTCGGGGTGTCCTGGGTGGCGCCGTCCGTCGGGGTGCCCGGTTCGTCGCCGATGGTGGAGACGGGGAACTCGTGCTCCCAGATCTGCTTGCCGTCGTCGAGGTCGAAGAAGGCGACGTGGTCGCAGAGGGACGCCTTGTCCTTGCTGTCCCTGAAGACCACGGCCGTACGGTTCTCGCCGGTCACACGGCGGGTGTAGCCGCAGATCGGGCCGGCCAGGCGGAGTTTCCAGACCTCGTCGCCCGGTGCGGCGTCGGTGTCCGTCCTGAAGCCGACCAGCGTCTGGTTGATGCCCTTGGCGAGGATCTTGTCGGTGGCCCAGGTGCCGGGCATCTCGGTGTGTTCGCCGGCGGCCGCGTCGTCGATCGAGAAGCGGAACGCCATGTCGCCGGTGGTGGTGGCGGGCTTCTTCTCGACCGTGTCCCGGACGTCGAGGCGTCCCAGGCTCGCCGCGGGGGCGTTGTCGGTCGTCGCCTTCTTCTTGTCGTCGCCCCTTGCCGCGAGAAGGCCGGCCGTGCCCACGGCCGCCACGAGGACGACCGCGAGCAGCCCGAGCAGCCGGTTCCGGCGACGCCTCTTGTGCTGGTCGTTCTGGGTGAGGACGGAGTGGGTGTACTGGGAGGGGGGTGGGCCGAAGCTCACGCGGGCGGATCCTTTCGGCGCCTTTTCATCGGTAGTACGTCGTCTTCATCGCTGGTACGTCGTCGTACGTCTGCTTCTCTTCGGCTGTCGGTGACGCCGCGTCAGCTCGTCAGCGAGCGGACCGTCGCGTACACGTCGAAGACGGCGAGTGCCAGCGGCACCAGCGTCAGCAGGACGAAGCCCTCGGCGATCTCCAGGAAACGCCCCCAGAACGGGGTGAGACCGCTGCGCGGGACGATCAGGCCGATCGAGGTCACGAGTGCGGTGGCCGCCGCGATCGCCGCGACGAGCCAGACCGTGCGGATGTCCAGGCCACCACGGTCGCCGTGGAGCGCCTCGTGGATCAGGGAGTTCGGCGGGTTGAGCGCGAGGCCCAGGCCGAGCAGCACGAGGGAGCCGAGTCCGGCGGCCAGGACGGGGGCGACCTGGGCGGTGTAGCGGAAGAGGTGGGCGCGCATCAGCAGCGCGACACCGGTCGCGAGGGCGAGCAGCTGGGCCCAGACGTCGTCGGAGAAACCGAGGACGGCCGTGGCCCCGACGGCGGTGACCGCGCAGCCTCCGACGAGGCCGACGAGGAGTTCGTGACCGCGGCGTGCCTGGGCGGCGACGCGTTCGGTGTCGACCGCCTCCTGAGCGGCGGGCTCGGCGCCGTACGCGCTGCGCGGGGCGGTGTTCGGGGGGTCGAAGCCGATCGGCAGGCGGGCGAAGCGCATCGAGAGGCCCGGCAGGAAGGCCAGCGCGCCGACCGCGACCGGGGCGCACAGGGCGGCGATCTCGGACGGCGTCCAGTGGGCCCGGATCGCGGTGAACGCGACGATCAGGCCGACCGCGGACGCGAAGACGAGGGCGACGAACGGCGCGTCCCCGCCGGGTGAGCACAGGGTGAGGACGACGGCGGCCACCAGCACGGCCGCGCACGCCAGGAGGAACTGGAGTTTGCCGATCCCCTGGCCGTCGGTGAGCGGCAGGAGGCCCGAGCCGGCCACCCCGACGTTGGGCAGGGCGCCGAGTCCCAGCGCGATGGCGGAGGACCGGTCGTCGTAGACGCGTGCGCGGACGCACGCCAGGACGACCAGCAGGACGCCGACGACCGCGGCGAGGATGCCGGGCAGGCTGTTCATGTCGTGGCGCGGGTCGGCGGTCCAGGCGACGAAGGCGAGCAGGGCCGGCAGGACACCGCCGCCGACGAGGCCGGCGGCACGGGTCAACTCGCCGTCCCACAGCGTGTGTTCGCGGGTCACCGCGGCCGAGACCGCCTCGGACACGTCGTCGAACACGGCCGGCGGGAGCGACTCGGAGAAGGGGCGCAGGGTGAGGAGTTCGCCGTCGAGAATGCGCTGGCCGGCGAACGTGCGGGAGCTGTCGAGGACGGTGCCGTCCCGGCGCACCAGGTGATAGCCGACCGGGGCGCCCTCGGCGGGGCTCTGCCGGGAGAGCCTGAGGATCTCCGGATAGATGTCGGCGACCGGAATGTCGTCGGGCAGTGCCACGTCGATCCGGCTGTCGGGCGCGACGATCGTGACCCGGCAGAAACCGAGCCCCGGTCCGGTGCCGACAGGGGCTCCGGTACCGGGCCCGCCCGCCGCGGAGGCCGTGATGCTCACCTGTTGATCCCCCTCAATGGTGATGGTGCGTCTGCGTCGTGAAGGTGTCGCGCGGTGCCTTCCGCATACCTTCACATCGCGCGGAATGCCCTGTTTTCCCAACGTGGTTGGCGTGTGCTCACGCGAACATCCGGCACCCTACCGCTCACCCGTCCCGCACGAAGTCAGTAGGATCGCGCGGCGGCCTGCGTCCGCCTGACACGGGGTGGCGGACGGTAGTCCCGGGGCCGCGCAAGGGAATTGGTGAGCAGTGAGCCACATCGTCGTCAAGCGCCCGCCGCGCGCGCTGCCGTCCGAGGTGCCCACGGACGAGATCGTCCTGCAACCGCCGCCGGAGTTGCCTCGGGGGCATCAGGAGAGCGTCCTGATGCAGTTGCTGCCGACACTCGGCATGGGCGGCTCGGTGGTTTTCTTCTTCACGAGCGGACAGCCGTTCATGAAGATCATGGGCATGGTGATGATCGTCTCGACGGTGGCCATGTCCATCGCGATGGTGGTCCGCTTCCGCCGCGGCAACCAGGGCCAGCTGGCGGATCTGCGCACCGACTATCTGCGCTACCTGGCGCAGACCCGGCGGACCGCCCTGGACACCGCCCGGGCACAGCGCGACGCGCAGTACTACCTGCACCCCTCCCCCGAGCAGCTCTGGGCGCTGGTCGCCGAGGGCAGCCGGGTGTGGGAACGGCGGCCGGGCGACGAGGACTTCGGCCAGGTGCGCATCGGCCTCGGACGGCAGTCGCTCGCCACCCCGCTCATCGCCCCCGAGACCGGCGGGGTCGAGCAGCTGGAGCCGCTGACGGCGGGCGCGATGCAGCGCTTCCTGTCCGTCCACGGCACCCTCGACGACCTGCCGATGGCGGTCTCCCTGCGCGCCTTCTCCTACCTCACCATCAGCGGCGAGGCGCAGTCCGTACGGTCCTCCGCGCGGGCCCTGGCCGGTTCGCTGGCCGCGCTGCACTCGCCCGAGGACCTGGTGATCGTGGTCGCGGCGGCCAGGGAGGCCCTGCCCCACTGGGAGTGGGCCAAGTGGCTGCCGCACGCGCAGGCTCCCGGTGCCACGGACGGCGCGGGCAGCCGCCGGCTGATCGACAGCGACCTCCGCGAGCTGGAGAACCTGATCTCCGCCCGGCTGACCGGCCGGCCGCGCTTCCACCCCGACGCGACACCGCTGCCGGACGAGCCGCACATCGTCGTCGTCCTCGACGGGGTCTCCCTGCCCCCCGACTCGGTCCTCGCCAACCCCGAGGGCCTGCAGGGTGTGACGCTCGTCGACGTCGTCCCCGGCGAACCGGCCGCGGTCCGCGGCGAGCTCTCCATCGTCGTACAGCCTAAGTCGCTGCATCTGGAGTCCGGTCACGGAGACGTCTACGAAGGGACTCCCGACGCCCTGTCGTACGAGTCCGCCGAGGCGCTCGCGCGGCAGTTGGCGCCGCTGCGGATGGCGTCCGGTGGGGACGACGACCAACCGCTGCTCGCCAACCTGGAGTTCACCGATCTGCTGAACCTCGGTGACGCGGCCTCCGTCGACACCAAGCGCACCTGGCGGACGCGTTCGCTGGCGGAGCGGCTGCGGGTGCCGATCGGGCTCGGTGAGGACGGCCGGCCCGTGATGCTCGACCTCAAGGAGGCCGCGCAGGAGGGCATGGGCCCGCACGGGCTGTGTGTGGGCGCGACCGGTTCCGGCAAGTCCGAGCTGCTGCGCACCCTGGTCCTCGGTCTCGCGGTCACCCACTCCTCGGAGACGCTGAACTTCGTCCTCGCGGACTTCAAGGGCGGCGCCACCTTCGCCGGCATGGCGCAGATGCCGCACGTGGCGGCCGTGATCACCAACCTCGCGGACGATCTGACGCTGGTCGACCGCATGGGCGACTCCATCCGCGGCGAGCTCAACCGCCGCCAGCAACTCCTGCGCGACGCGGGCAACTACGCCAACATCCACGACTACGAGAAGGCACGCGCCGCCGGCGCCCCGCTGCAGCCGATCCCCTCCCTGGTGCTGGTGATCGACGAGTTCAGCGAACTGCTCACCGCCAAGCCGGACTTCATCGAGATGTTCGTGCAGATCGGCCGGATCGGCCGCTCGCTCGGCGTGCATCTGCTGCTGGCCTCGCAGCGCCTGGAGGAGGGCCGGCTGCGCGGTCTGGAGACCTATCTGTCGTACCGCGTCGGTCTGCGCACCTTCTCGGCGGCCGAGTCGCGGGCCGCGCTGGGCGTGCCGGACGCCTACGAACTCCCGAACGTCCCCGGGTCCGGCTTCCTGAAGTACGGCACGGACGAGATGGTGCGGTTCAAGGCCGCCTACGTGTCCGGTACTTACCGCTCGGGCTCCCCGCAGGCGTCGTTCGGTGCCGGTCAACTGCCGGTCGACCGGCAGCCGGTGCTGTTCACGGCGGCCGAGGTGCCGGTGCGGTACACGGCGGTGCCGCAGCAGCGCACCGAGTCCCCGGACATCGACGACGCGCTCGCCGACACGGTGCTCGACGTCATCGTGCGCCGGCTGGAGGCGCAGGGTCCGGCGGCCCACCAGGTGTGGCTGCCGCCGCTCGACAGCCCGCCCTCGCTGGACGGCCTCCTGCCCGGCCTCACGGCGGTGCCGGGCCGCGGACTCACCCAGCCCGGCTACGAGGGCGCGGGCCGGCTGGTGGTCCCGGTCGGCCTGGTCGACAAGCCGTACGAGCAGCGCCGCGACCACCTGTGGACCGACTTCTCGGGCGCGGCCGGCCATATGCAGATCGTCGGCGGCCCGCAGTCCGGCAAGTCCACCCTCCTGCGCTCCCTGATCTGCGCCTTCGCCCTGACCCACACCCCGCACGAAGTCCAGTTCTACGGCCTCGACTTCGGCGGCGGCGGTCTGTCCTCGGTGGCCGGTCTGCCGCACGTGGGCGGCATCGGCTCCCGCCTCGACCCCGAGAAGGTCCGGCGCACGGTCTCCGAGGTGTACGGCGTGATGACGCGTCGCGAGGAGTACTTCCGCGCTGCGGGCATCCCGTCGATCGCGGAGTTCCGGTCCCGCCGGGCGCGCGGCCAGATCTCGGTCACGGACCAGCCCTGGGGCGATGTCTTCCTCGTCATCGACGGGTGGGGCAACTTCCGTGCGGACTATGAGGGGTTGGAGGCGGCGGTGCTGGACATCGCCGCGCGCGGCCTGGGCTTCGGCATCCACCTGGTGCTCACCGCGTCCCGGTCGATGGAGGTCCGCGCGAACCTCAAGGACCACCTGATGAACCGCCTCGAACTGCGCCTCGGCGACACGATGGACTCCGAGATCGACCGCAAGGTGGCGGTGAACGTCCCGACCGGCGTCCCCGGACGCGGTGTGTCGCCGCAGCGGCTGCACTTCATGGGGGCGGTGCCGCGCATCGACGGCCTGGTCTCGGACACGGACCTGGCCGACGCCACCCAGGCGCTGGCGACCGAGGTGTCCCGGCACTGGGAGGCGCCGGGCGCGCCCGAAGTACGGCTGCTGCCGCGCGAGTTGGCCGCCGCACAGCTGCCGCCGGGCGACCGCTTTCCGCAGCGCGGTGTCGCGTTCGCCATCGACGAGAACAATCTGGAGCCGGTCTTCGTCGACTTCGAGCAGGACCCGTTCTTCCTCGTCTTCGGCGAGAGCGAGTCGGGCAAGTCGAACCTGCTGCGGCTGCTGGTCAAGCAGTTGACGGAGCGGTACACCGGCGACGAGGCGAAGCTCTTCGTCATCGACAACCGGCGCTCCCTGCTGGACGCGACGCCCGCTTCCCACCTCGCCGAGTACATCCCCATGTCCAACGCCATGGACCATCACATGGTCGCCCTGGCGGACCTGATGCAGCGCCGTACCCCGACCGCAGACGTCACGGCCCGGCAACTCCGCGAGCGGAGCTGGTGGCAGGGCCCGACGGTGTACGTCGTGGTGGACGACTACGACCTCGTCTCCACGTCCAGCGGCAACCCGCTGGGCAACCTCACGGAGATGCTGCCGTTCGCCCGTGACGTCGGCGTCCGCTTCATCATCGCCCGCTCCACGGCGGGCGCCGGACGCGCCGCGTACGAGCCGTTCATGCAGCGGATGCAGGAGCTGGGCGCCCAGGGCGTCGTCCTGGCGGGCGACCCCGGCGAGGGCGACGTCCTGGGCGGGGTGCGGCCCCGGCCGATGCCCGCGGGACGAGGGGTGTTCGTGTCACGGAAGCGGGGGAAGCCGTTGGTGCAGACGGGGTTGCTGCCGGAGACGGTGTACTGACGGTCGGCCGAGGCCGGTCCGGTCCCTTGAACCAGGGCTCCTGACCGGCCTGTTGGGTAGGTTGACGGACTGGTCCCGTCCGACGGGCGGGGTCCTACGGGGGCACGGGGAAGGGGTCCACGCGTGACATGGGACGAGTGGGAACAGCTGAAGAGTCAGGCAGCGCGGAAGCAGTCCGCACGCATGCAGCTCAATCAGCTTCCGGCAGACGGCGGCGGCAGCACACCGCAAGGTGATCTGACCGTCAACAACAAGGATCTGGCGGCGATCGGCGACCGGGCGTTCAAGCTCTGGCAGGATCTGGGCCGGTACGGCCGTGACGCCTGGTCGAGCAGCCAGACCGCGGCCTCGGATCTCACGACCCAGGGGTTCAGGCTCGGCGGGGCGGTGGACCACGTACAGCAGCGGTGGGAAGAGCAGCTCACGAGTCTGCTCGACGCGTGCGCACATATCTCCAACCACATGGACTACACCAAAAAGGCGCACCAGGGCGACGAGTTCTACATATCCGGCCAGATCAGCAGCATCTCGACACTGGACAAGGGTTTCAGTGAAGGGACGGGTCACTGATGGACCTCGATACGCTCCGGTTCGGGAACTTCGCCTCGCTCGGCACCGCCATAGACGACTGGTCCGGTGTGGTGAAACACCTGGAAGCCCTTGAGAAGGACGCGCGTGAAGGCCTCAAGGGGCTGGCCGACAAAGCCAGTTGGTCCGGTGTCAACGCGACCGTCTCCCGCGAGTTCATCACCAAGACGGCCGGTGAGTTCACCGACGCCCACACCCAGGCGACGACGATCTACAACATTCTCAAGGACACCCACGACGAACTCGTCGGCTACCACGACCAATTGGTCGAGACGATCTCCCGGGGTCTCAAGAAGAACCTCACCGTGATGGACACCGGCAAAGGCTCCTTCACCGTCACCATGAACATCCACCCCGACCGCACCGCGAAGGGGACCACGGTTCCCGAGCACAGCCAACAGGACGTGGACGAACTGTGCGAGGACGTCAAACGCCTCCTCAGCAGGGCGACCCACAGCGACGACACCGCCTCCGACGCGCTGCGGGCGATAGCGGACGAGGCCGAGTACGGCTTCTCCGGCGCGGCGTACGAGGACCGGGACTCCGCCGCGCAGGCACTCAAGGACGCCGAGAAATACGCGAATCTCATCAAGACCAAGGGGGACTCCATGTCCCTTGAGGAATTCGACGATCTCAACCGGCAGCTCGCGGGATACAAGAACGATCCCCTCTTCCAGGAGAAGTTCGCCACCACGCTGGGCCCGAAAGGCGTGCTGGACTTCTGGGCGGACCTCTCCGATCCCTCCGACGGAGGCGATCTCCAGCGGGCCCGCCTGGACCAACTCGGCGATCTCCAGAAGAACCTCGGCCTCACCCTCGCCGGAGCGACACGCTCGGACTCACCGGCCATGCGGCAGTGGGAGGACGGCATGGTCAACCTGGCGGACGACCGTATTCAGACCCGTGGGACGCAGGTCTACGGCTTCCAGCTCATGAGCAATCTCATGCGCGTGGGTGACTACGATGACGCGTTCCTGGACAGGTACGGGAACGCTCTCGTCTCGACCGAGAAGAAGATGCAGCTTCCCGACCATTACTGGAACGGCAGCGGTGGGCCGCTCATGCCCAAGATGAATTTCATCGGCGAGGATTTCGGCCGGGACCCGATGACCGGTTTCATGACAGCCCTGTCGAACAGCCCCGATGCCGCGACCGCGTTCTTCAACGAGACCCAGCCCCAGGACAACGCGGAATGGGTTCTCAAAGACCGCCCCACGTTCGACGACACACCGTTGAACAGTCACGACGGAAACCAGTCACGCGACGCCACCGGAAACGCGCTCGTCGCCGCGGCCACCGGTGTCAACCCCAACGACCCCCATGCCGTTCCGGTGCAACACAGCGCCGAGAACCGGAGCGTCCTCGACCGGTCGCTGAAAATCATCTCCGGCACGGGTGACGACTTCGCCCCCGAGATGCGCGACGACATGGCGAAAGTGCTGGTGAACTACGGCGACGAGGTGCACAACACGGCGAGTTCACTAGCGGACGATCCCGGTGACCCCCGCCAGCTCGACCGGCACCAACTACTGGAAGTGACGAAACAGGTCTCGCGGGACCAGCACGCCTACGGAATCCTCAACGACGGCCTGAACAAGGAGATGGTCCGCGACATCTACACGGACCACCCCAGCGACCCCAAGGAGACCCTGCTCAGAGCAGGGCACACGGTGGGCTTCCTGGAAGAGGCCCGCTATCAGGCCCTGGCGACCGACAAGGATGATCCTTCGTGGCATGCCAAATGGCTTTACCACGGCTTCGGCGGCGCCGTGAACTTCATTCCGGTCGTCGGTGACGCGGCCCAGCGCGGTGTCGATGCCCTCGCGTATCAATGGCAGTTGGACGAGCAGGCCCGTATCGACGACGACAACGCACGCCAGAACGGCGAGGTGTTCACCGCACGGGAGAACCAGTTGCAGAAGCTCAGCGACCTGTGGATCGACGCCAATCCGAACCACGGCAGCAGCAACAGATACACACTCACTTCCGAGATCAACGGTGCCGCTTTCGACGGCAACGCGCGGGCTCAAGGACTGGCGGGCAATCAGTGATCAAGGGTGCATCAGGACCTTCGGCGCGGCGCGTGGCGGCTGCTGCTACTGCGGTGACGCTGCTCGTCCTGGCCACGGCCGGCTGTACGGACTCGGGCTCACGCGCCTACACCGTTCCGGGCAAGGTCTGCGGAGTGGCCGTCGACTCGGATCTTCTGTCGCCCTTCCTGCCGGACGGACAGAAGCTCACCCAGCGCGCGTACAACGCCGGGCAGGAGAGCCCGCGTTGCCGTCTGTCGGTGGACGGCAAACTGGTCGTCTACCTGTCGGGCGATGTCGTTCCCGCGGAGACCGACCCCATCAAGGTCCAGGACCGGGCCCTGGTACGTCTCGGCCACCCCGCCTCCGCCGACATCGGTGACAGCGCCAGGGTGGCGGACAACGGAGCCCTGGCGGTGGCCGCGTGCACGTACGAAGGCCGACAGCGCAAGTTCGTCGCGTTGGTGCAACTCCAGGAGAAGACTCCCGCGAAGACCTCGGAGCGGCGGGACGCGCTGCGCTCGTTCCTGGGGTCCTACTTCCCGAGGGCCATGGCCAAGCAGGGGTGTAAGCAGGCGAGTTGAGCTGCTGTCCCGCTCACCCCGCATTGCGGCTCGGAGACGCAAAGACGGGGTGGGCACCTCCCGTGCGTGCCCACCCCGGTGTCTCCGGCCGTCTGTCCCGCTCGACTACTCGAAGAAGCTGGCCGCCTTCTTGTCGCCGCCGCGGTAGTCGCCGCCGGCCTGGTGCACCTTCTGCGTGATGGACAGCAGCGCCTGGTGGATGGCGCTGGTGTGGCCGTCCCACTCCCTCGACTTCCGGTTGAAGGACTCGTAGGCGTCACCGGCCCAGCCCTCGGACGCGTCGTGGACGCCCTTCTTCAGGGCCGTGAGGTCGCTCTCCAACTGCTTGGCCAGATTGCCGAGTTCAGTGGCGAGCGCGTCCAGGGTGCCGTACTTGACGGCGAGATCCTGCATGTGCGGCGTGCCGGTCATGTTTCCTCATCTCCTTGACGATGTGAGAGGGACCTCGCGGTCCGGGGTACGACGCTCGGGGCGGTCAGTAGAGGTTGAGCGCCGAGGTCTTCGCACCGGCGTCCACTTCGATGCTGGAGATCGTGGAGTGGAGTTCGTCCTCCAACTTGTCCTTGTCCTGCTTGGTGAGGTGAATTCCGTTCAGGAAGTCGTCGAGCATGCGGCCGATCCCGACCATGTGGTCGTTGATCTCGTGCTGCTTGGTCTTGAAGGCGTTGGCACCGTGGCCCGTCCAGTTCGCCTCGATCATGTCGATGCAGCCCTGGAGCTTCTGCAGGTGCTTCTTGACGTTGTCGTACCTGTCGATGACGTTCGTCTGGAGCTTTTGTACATGTGCGTCATCAAGCTTGCGGCCGTCAGCCATCTCGGCACTCCCTTTCGCGAGAGAGGTTGGTGTTCCTGTGACGCGACACCGAGTGGTGAAGCGCTGGTTGGTCGGGTGAGCCCGGTGTACGAGCTCTCATGCGCCTCGCCGCGAACGAGCCACCGCGAAGGCTCCACCGCCGAGCACGACGACGGCCGCCGCGGCTCCGAGAGCGACCCACAGGGTGGTGTTGCCGGACGAGTCGGACGTCGATGCTGCGGCTGAAGTCTGGCCGCCTGATGTGGAGTTGGGGGCCTGGGACGAGGTTGACGCGGAGGCGGAGGGCGAGGCGGCGGTGCCGGTGGTCAGCCCGGGTGTCTTCTTGTTGCTGACGGGATCGATGTCGGCGGCTCCGGGGTCTCCCTTGCCCTTCAGGAGAACCTGCGCCGGCCGGATCGTGCCGTAACCGAGGTACCGGCTCGGGGTGTTCTTCGGCCAATCGCGGCCTGCGGTGTCGATCATGACGCGGAGGACCTGGTTGGCAGTCCACTTGGGGTGAGCGGACCAGATGAGGGCGGCGGCGCCGGAGGCGATGGCGGTGGCTTGGCTGGTGCCAGCGCTCTTGGAGCAGTAGGACTTGAACTTGTTGTTGCACCAGACCGGCACGTCCACGCCGGGCGAGGCCAGATCAACGTAAGCACCGCTCTCCGAGAACTTTGCCACCTCGCCGTTCTCGTTGATGGCTGAGACGCCGACCACGCCCGGGTCTTTGGCGGGATAACCGATGTAATTCTCGCCTTGATCAGCGCCGTTTCCCACACTGGCGATCAGCAGCTTTCCCTTACCTCGCGCGTACTGCACGGCTTCAGGCTCGCCGTCAATCGGGAAATCGCCACCGAACGACATACTGATGATCTTCGCATCGGAATCGGCAGCGGCGCGGATGGCCTTCACCGTAGTGTCGCCCTGCTTCTCGGCCTTCTTGTCGATTCCCGTAAGCGCAGTGCGGATCGGGATGATTTTGGCCCCCGGCGCAACGCCTCTCAGGCCGCCCCCGCTGCCTGTCCCCGCGATCAGTTCGGCCATTGAAGTGCCATGGCCTTCATAGTCATTCGTTTCATCGCCGGCGGCCTCCGTGACATCGACTCCAGGGAGCACCTGCCCCTTCAATGAACTCGTGTCCGGGTTGACACCAGTGTCGACGACCGCGACCGAGATGCCCTTACCTGTGCTGGCTTTCCACAGCCCCTGGGCATTCATCGCGTCCAAGTACCACTGCTGCGACTGGATGTCGTCGGCAGCCGCCGAAGGGGCGAGCCCAACAGACATGACGGCCAAAGCACCGAGCGTCGCGCCCACGGTGGTCACATGCCTCCGGGCGCTCCTCGCCCACAGCGCGGCCCGGATGCGGCGTACGCCAGTCCCTGACTTCATGCTTCTGTACGTCCTCGGTCGTTTCGGTCAGTCGGTCGCCGACGGCGCATCGCCGCGCCGCGCGTCATTACGTGAGCGCTTCTTGTCCTCAGCAGGGTGCTGTTGACGCCGCGTTGTCCTGCCAGCGGCACGATCAGGGCTGCTGCCCTCGGGAGAACCGGACACCATGCCAGAACCACGAGACGCTGCTCCGTTATCCTTGCCGCTGCCTCGACTCGCGGGCTCGCCGACAACGCCCTCCGTATTACCCGGAGACCGGCGCTGAGTCTGCCCCTGCTTCGTGCCCCGCTCCGGGTTGTTCGCACCAATCACTCCGCGCTGACCCGGCCTTTCACCGTTCGGACGAGCACCAGATGCTCCCCCGCCGCCGACGACCGTGCCACGCGGAACCTTGGCACCCGTCGCATTCGGGCCGGGTTGAGAAGTAGGCCTACCACCGACCACACCACCCGTGCGCGCAGCGCCCGTGGCTCCGGGGCCGGTCCGAGGCGAAGGCTGACCGGGCACGCCGCCCACACGCCCGCCCGGCGCACCACCTGTGCGTGAACCGGTCGTACCCGCGCTCCTAGGCACACCGCCGGTGACACCCCGCCCCATGGGCGACCTGCCCGTCGCAGACGCAGGACCACGGGCACCCTGTTGGCCAACTGCGGATGCACGGCCCACCGGTTCCGCAGGGCCACGTCCGGTGCGGCCTCCGGCAGCGGTCCCCTCAGAGGTGGTAACCCGCCCTTGAGTCGATCCAGGAGTCCGGCCGCCAAGCCCGGCAGCGCGCCCGACCGGTCCCCCGAAGGCGGGAGGTACCGCGCCGATCCCCGAGGGAGGCAGCATCCCTCCCGAAGGACCACTGGGCCCTGTCACAGACGGCGTGGGAGTCACTGGCGTCGGCTTTACAGTCTCCGGTGGCAGCGTGCCGACGCTGTTGATCTCGGTACCGACAGCGGGCCGATGCACGTCGAGATTCGTGTTCGCGGGGTGATGCTCAGTTGGCAGATTGTCGCCGGAGACATCGCTCGGCACACTGACATGGCCGCCTCCACTCTCGCGGACAACTGCTTGGTGGGCTGAACTCGGGGTGGAGTTATTCGCGGAACCACTGGCAACGACTCTGTCGTCCGGCGGCCGCATCCCCACACTGGGCATCGCCCGATACGGCTCCGGCGCCGCCTTCTCCAACTTCGCCAGTTCCGACCCCGACACCGAGTAGAACGACGCCAGCCGGTTCATCTGGTTGATCGCCTCTTGGCGGTCCTTCTCGACCTGGACCGCCTCGGTGTACTGCTTGTTGCCCTCGAACTGCTGGAGTACCGGGAGCTGTCCCGGCTTCTTCTGGTCGAAGACGGGGCGCGTGTCCCGCGGCGGCAAGGAGCTGCGCACCGAAGCGAGCCCCGTCGCGGCGGCCGTGACCTGCACTCCGGCGCCGTCGGCGTACGTGGCCAGGCTCTCGGTGTGCGTGGCGAGGCCTTCGCCCCACTTCTGGAACGCCGTACCCGCGTCGCCCTGCCAGTCCTCACCCGCGTGCTTGAGATGACGCCTGAGCTCCACGGCAGCTTCGTTGATCGCCTTGCTGGCCTTCGCCAAGGTCTCGCCCGCGTGCTCCAGGTCGGCGGGGTTCGACTGGTGGACCAGGTCGATCATGGGGTTGAGCCTGTGGTCTTCGAAGTCGGTGACCTTGCCGTTCGTCAGGAGGCGGACGCGCTTCGCTCCGAACGCGTCGTGCATCACTTCCGACACCCCGGCCAGTGCGTCGACCTGGCCGACCTGGAGGTCGACACGCTGCTGGTCGGTCAGCTCCTTCGGCGCCTTGTCGTCCCCGCTCACTACTGGAGTCCCTTCGTGGACCTCTTGGCGTCACTCAGCTTCCGCTCGCCCTCGCCGGACTTCTTCTCCTGGGATTCGGTGTACAGGCGGTCCGTCTCGACCTGGATCTCCCAGAAACGGCGTCGCTGGTCGTCATCGAGGTTGTCGAAGCCGTTCTGCGCGCCCTGCGTCGCGATGCCCATGGCCTCGATCTGCAGCCCCAGCGTCTTGGAGAGCTGCGTGATGTGCTCGTGGACCGACTGGTACTGGGTGAACAGCGCGTCCGCCTCATGGAAGTCGAGGCCGTGGCCGCTGAGGGATGCCCGCGAGACACGGTGTGCGCCCAACTTGGAAGCGCTGCCCGCCGAGTCCTCGAACTCGGACAGCAGTTTGTCGATGCGCTGCTTGAACGTCATCAGTACGTCGGCGCCGACCTTGAGGTCGGCAGCCGTCTTCGGTGATGCCCCGCCTGTCATGTCCGCAGGAAGCATGATGCCTTCCCTCCCCGTTTTTCGTCGCTCGCCCCTGAGCGACTGCACCCCGTGAGCGTTCCTCTCCGCAACGCAATCACTCTAGTCGCTTCCTGTGACAGTCCCAACTGCCTTATGCGACAGCTGTGCTACCACTCGGCCAAGCTTCACTGCTCCTTCACGGCGCGCTCTCGCGTCCACCTGGGCAACTGCGGCCCCCTGACGCTACGTGACCTGCGGGCCGACGGCCTGAGTACGGCTACTCAGTCGCCGTAGCCGCACACATGTGAGTGAGCGTCATGGCGGGCGGAGGGGTGGCGCGGAGCCGTCGTTGCTGCGTGGCCATTGCGAATGGCGTCGTCCGGTTCCGTCAACTTCCGCCGTGGGCCTGCTCCTTCGCAGGTCGCGGCCTCTTGACAGACAGAGGGAGGGTGTAGGGGCGCCACCCGTGGGTCCGCCGGACGTCAGTTCAGCCCCGCGACCCTCCGCGCCCGCTTCCGCGCGTCCCGCGTCGCCACCGCCGTACCGCCGAGTCCCGCCACCAGCACGGCCGCGCCCAGGGCTACGTACGTCGCGAGGCGGGCGTCGTGTTCGTCGGCGGTCTCGCCGAGTTGGAGCTTCGCGGGGGACGGGGCCTGGGCCTTGGTGAGGCCTTCCTGGGGGTTGGGGGACTCGATCGGGTGGTCGTCCTCCGTGAGCGCGCGGACCGGGTCGACGACGCCCCAGCCGACGAGGCGGTCGTGGCCGGCGATGGTGCGCTCGGCGGTCTGCTCGATCTGGGCGACGACCTCGCGGGCGGTCCAGTCCGGATGCTTCGCCTTGATCAGCGCGGCGACGCCGGCGACGTACGGCGCCGAGAAACTCGTACCGTTGTCGGAGCAGTGACCGCCCTTGGGGACGGTGGAGATCATGTCGACGCCGGGTGCCGCGACGCCGACGAAGTCGCCGGACTGGGAGAAGGACGCGCGTTCGTTGTTGCGGTCGGAGGCCGCGACGGCGAGGACGCCGGGGAAGGACGCCGGGTACGTCTTCTTGACGTTGCCGCCCTGGCCACCGTTGCCCGCCGACGCGACGACCACGATCTTCTTCGACAGTGCCGTGTCGATCGCCGCCTCCAGGGAGGGGTCCGGCTTCACCGCGTTCGACGTGTCCTGCGAGATGTTGATGACGTCGGCCTTGGCCTGGATCGCGTAGGTGACCGCCGCCGCGAGCGTCTGCGCCGTGCCGTGGCCGTCCGCGTCGTTCTGCTGGATCGGGATGATGGTCGCCTCGGGGGCCAGGCCCACGAAACCGGTGCCGCCGACCGGGCGTGCGGCGATGATGCCGGCGACCTTGGTGCCGTGTCCCACGGTGTCGGTCGTGCCGTTCTCGCTGCCCCGCGCGATCTTGTCGCCGTTGCTGTCCTTGAGGTTCCTGGGCATGAAGTTACGGCCGCTCTTCACGTCCACCGCATGGGTGAGCTGGGGATTCTTCACGTCCACGCCGGTGTCGATCACCGCCACCCGTACGCCCTTGCCCTTGGACCGGCTCCACAGCTCGTCGAGGAGGACGCGTTGCAGAGCCCAAGGGCGGCCCGGGTACTCCTTGTTGGGGAACGTGCACTGGTCCGAGAAGCTGTCGTCCGCCGCCGCGGGGGGCGCGAGGACGACGGTGGACACGGCCAGGGTCGCGACCGCTGCGGCCATCGCCGCCGTGGCGCGGAGGGGGCGGGGGGAAGGTGCGTACGACATGCCCGACTCCCCCTACGAACCCTGCGGTTGACGTGCCGCCGCCGTCGACAGGCGGGGGCCCGTGGGCAGGAACTCGGACCAGGAGGCGGGGATCGGCGCCGGGTCGACGTCGGCGTAGCCGAGGCGGATCTGGGCCTGCTCGGCCTCCTGCTGTTCCTGCTGGCGTTCCTTGGCCGTCGTACCGATGCCCGCGTCGTTCGTGGCACTGTCGGCGTTGGACTGCAGGACGTAACGCAGCCCCGTGTCGGTGACCAGGAAGACCGGGCCGGCCTTGGTCTCCTCGCCCTGGAACTGGCGGAAGAGCTGCCCGGAGCCAGGCGTGACGTAGGCGCTGGTGGAGTCGGTGGGGAGCGGGGCGGGGAAGTCGGTGCCCGCCCAGGTCGTCAGGGTGGTGGCGCCCTTGTCGCCGACCTTCTCCAGGACGTTGCAGATCGTGCTGCGGCTGCCGGACGCGTCCGAGGCCTCGTTGACGGCCGTGGGTTCCTTGGTCGGCCAGCGGTTCTCGGCGCCGAAGGTCCCCTCCGGGGTGATCTCGCCCGCGCTCACCCCGGTGGCGTGACCGGCCTGGCCGAGCGGGGCCAGATCCTTGCTGGACAGCAGGAGTTGGGCGACGAAGGCGGAGACCTGCGCGACTTTGCCAGGAAGCACTACGTAGTAGTGCTCACCGCTGGCGTCGGAGGCCTTGAGCACCATGCCCGCCCTGTTGGTCGACTTGTCCAGTTCGCCCGGGGCGCCGGCGGCCGTACCGGGTGTGGCGCCGATGCTCGGGAAGGCGATCGGGTCGCCCTGGTGCAGGGTGGCCAGCCACTCCGGGGAGACGCGCTCGGGCACGCGGCCGGTGCCGACGACGGCCCGCAGCAGCAGCTCGTCGCTCTTGTCCACGGGGTAAGCCGTGCCGCTCGCGTCCACCACGTAGCGGTTCTTGTCCGGGTCCACTACGTAGAGGAGCTCTCCGCCCCGCAACCGCTGCTTGCCCTCGGTCTTCTTCATGTCGCGCTTCGCGAGGACCAGCGCCGCCTTCTGGATGGAACCGCCGCCCGCGCTCGGCCGCTCGCAGACCGCCCAGCGCTTCTCGGCGCCCGCCTCGCTCGCCGAGGGAAGACGGTCGGGGGCGTACGGGATGCCGACGGTGACGCCGTGCGGGATCTTGCCGCCGTCGAGGACCGACTCGTCGACGGTGACGACCTCGCCCTGGCCGGGGTTGAGCAGCAGCTTCGCGGACGCCATGTTGAGGACGGGGTGCAGCTGGGCCTTGCCGTCGGTCTTCAGGACGACGTAGCGGGTGGTCGACTTGCTGGCGATGATCACCTTCGACTTGGGGGTGTCCCAGCCCTGCGGCGCCGTCGGTTTGAACATGCCCCAGGCGCCGAAGACCGCCATGACGACCACGCCCACGATGACGCCGGGCACCACTCCGCGCAGCGGTCGCGGTGCCCCCTCCTCCGAACCGTCCGGGGACGACTGCACGAAGGACGCCAGCATGCGGCGCTTCGCGAAGGTGTAGGCGTTGAGCTGGTCCCGCCGAGATGCCATCTGTGTCTGTCTCTCCCCGTGTTCCGCCTGGGCAGCGCTCGGGGGTCCGCCGTCCCCCGCCCATCGATGTCAGACCGGGCACCTACTATGCCTGGTATCCGCGGGGACGTGGGGAGCGGGTAGGGTACCTGGACCTTCAGGGGCCCTATGTGGTGCTGAAACAGCGGTGAGTTGTGAGTAATACGGGGGGATGGAGTGATGGCTTCCGGAACGCGGACGCGGTCTCGTGACCGGTCGCGGACGAGGGGCTCCGGGACGCCCGGGCCGGGGTCCGCGCAGCCGCCGTCCGCGGCGGGCACTCCGTCCCAGGGGCCGGGCGGACTTCATCTCAGGACGCGCCGCGGACAGGGCGGGGCATTCCGGTTGCAACGGCTCGTCCTGCTGGAGATCGCGGCGGCCGTCCTCCTCGTCGGCTGGGCGATCGACCCCATGGCGCTGGTGCCGGCGGGCGTCGTCGCCGTGGCGCTCGTGCTGCTCGCCTTCGTCCGCCGGCGCGGCCGCTCCCTGCCCGAATGGCTGGGTACCGCGCGGGCGTTGAAGGCACGCCAGAAGAGCGCCGCCACCACGGAGACACCGCCGGGCACGGAGCCCGGTCTCGCACCGGCCGTGGAGTGCGACCCCACCCTGAGGACGTACTCGTACGGCGGCCGGGACCGGCGCCCGATCGGGCTGATCGGGGACGGCACCTTCGTGACCGCCGTCGTGCAGGTCGAGGCCGATGTCACCGCGCTGCGGGCCGACCGCAGCCGGCATCCGCTGCCGCTCGCACTGGTGCGGGACGCGCTCGAAGTTGACGGCATCCGGCTGGAGTCGGCGCAGCTCGTGCTGCACACCCAGCCCGCGCCCGCGCTGCACCTGCCCCAGCACTCCGTGGCCGTCACCAACTACGCGCCGCTGCAGGAGCAGACCGGCGCCCCGGCGGTGCGCATCACCTGGATCGCGCTGAAGCTCGACCCCGAGCAGTGCCTGGAGGCCGTGGCCGCCCGGGGCGGAGGGCTCACCGGAGCGCAGAAGTGCGTCGTGCGCGTCGCCGACCATCTCGCGAGCCGCCTCACCGGCGCCGGTTTCCGCACGACGATCCTGAACGAGGAGGAGCTGACCGCGGCCCTCGCCACCTCCGCCTGCGCGAACCCCCTGGTGACGGCGGAGGCCGGACGGACCGAGACGCGGGAGCGCCGGACCGAGGAGTCCAGCCGGAGCTGGCGCTGCGACAACCGCAGACACACGACGTACTGGATCCGCCGCTGGCCCCAACTGGGCGGTCGCGGCCCGTCGTTGCCGCAGCTGATCGCCCTGCTCACGGCCACACCGGCGCTCGCCACGACGTTCAGCCTCACGCTCGCGCGCGGGGAGCGCCAGGAGGTGTCGATGTGCGGACACCTGCGGGTGACGGGCCGCAGTGACGACGAACTGGTCGCGGCGCGGCGCGCGTTGGAGGGCGCGGCACGGCACACGGGCCTGGCACTGGCCCGCCTCGACCGCGAGCAGCTCCCGGGTGTGCTCGCCACGCTGCCCCTCGGAGGTGCCCGATGACCGCGATGGAGATGCTGCGCAGCGGCTTCGGCCTGATCGGTCCGCGGCACGGACGGCATGTGCTCTCCCCCGAGCAGGTGGACGCGCTCGCGCTGCCCATCGGGGACGACGGCGTCGTGATCGGCGTCGACGCCGAGGGACAGCCCGCGGTGCTGGGCCTCAACCGGCCCACTCCGTACGACGTCGTCCTCATCGGCGGCCTGTGGACCGCCCAGGTCATCGCCCTCAGAGCGGCGGCGACCGGGGCGCGCGTCGCCGTGGAGACCGGCCGCCCACAGGCCTGGATGCAGATGGTCCACGCCATGGGCGGCGGACAGAACGGCCTGGCGGTGTACGACGTGGGCCGCGTCCAGCCACAGGGCGCCTCGGCGGGCACGCCCGTGCTCGTGGTGCGGGACTGCGGCATGCGTCCGCCGCGCGGGCGGGTCGTGTCCGGGCCCTGGCAGTCGGTGCTGACCCTGCTGCCGTATCTCAGTCCCGTCGCACCCCGGCTCATACGGCAGGCTCGGCTCGTCGGTGTGCAGCGGATCTCGCCGGACGAGGCGGCGGAGCTGGGCCGCGCCATGGCGCTCCCCCGGGCCGACGTCGACTCCCTGCCCACGCTCCCGGACGGCGTCACGCTCTGGTGCGGCGACCGCGACCGGCAGTATGTGATGACACAGCCCACGGACGCCGAGATCGGATTGTTGGGTACACCACGCCGGATGGACTGAACCGGCGGACCACTGACCGACATTGAATGATTAGGCCCCTTTCACCCCCTCTTTCGTAGAGGATGCGCGCCGCTATCACCCGTTTTGCGCGAGGAGTTGGCGGGCACGTGTGCCGGTTCAGGGCGTCATGGGGCGCGTTGGACGGACGCGGAGGGGTGGACGGGCCTGCCGTGAGGTTGCCTGTGGTGATTAGGCTGGGACCGGGCGCCACGACAGGGCCCGCGGCCGGGCCGACAGCGCTTCGGGGGACGGGCCGGGCGGATCCGATCGATTCGGGCCGCCGACCGACCGTTCCCGACGCTTTCGGCGGACCGGGCCCGTACGACACGAGCGGTCGCCCCGGAACGACATGAGGGTGCTCGACCACACCAGGAGGAATTGTGAGCAGCGATCGGGACGGGATCCGCGGGGGCTGGGCCACGCCCGGCGATGACCAGCCCGACGACGAGTCCGCCATCGAGATGACGGGCGAGTTCACGATCGACTACGCGCCGCCGGCCTGGTACACCCAGAACTCGTCCGGCGCGTCGGGCGCGTCCGCGCAGGCCTCACCGCCGCCGACTCCGGCGAACGGCACGGCGATGCCGCCCCCGCCTCCAGCACCTCCGGTCGGCCCCGCGTTCCCGGTGCCGGCACCGCCGGACAACTCCGGCTTCCAGGCCGGCTGGGCGCCTGCGGCGGCGGTTCCGCAGCCGGCGGCCCCCGAGGAGGAGCCCGAGAATGGTGACCTCGCGAGCGGGGCGACGATGCGGATCTCCTCCGCCTCGTTGAAGCGGGAGATCGCGGAGCGGGGTGCGGAGGCGCAGGCCGAACCTGAGCAGGCCGATGCGGAGACCCCGGCGACCACCGCCGAAGGTTCCGCCGAAGGCACCGGTAACGCGGAATCGGGTTCAGGAGAGCCGGAGTTCGAGGGCGAGGCTCCGGAGAACGGTGACACCGAGGGCACCGACGCCGCAGAGGCGAGCACTCAGGACGAGGACGGCGCGGTCGCCGACACGGACACCGGGGACTCCACGGAATCCGCGAACTCCACCGACGCCGACGCCGACGCCGAGAGCACCGACGACGCTTCTGCCTCTACGGCAGCCCCCGACACGGATCCCGCCGCCGACCCGGCCGACGCCCCGGCGGATGACGCGGCCGGTGACGTGACCGGCGCCCCGGAGCACGAGCCGAGCAGCATCGACGCCACGCCGTCTGCCCCGGCCACGCCGTCCACGCCCGACGCCGCCTCCCCCCAGGCCGCCGACCCGGCCACGGGCGCCACCGGTGACGTACCGGCTGACGTACAGGAAGCCCCTCCCGCCTGGGCTCCCCCGCCGGCCCCGCAGAGCGGTGTCCCGCCGCTGCCGCCCTCCTACCAGCCCGCCGCCCCGGCCCCGGCCGACCAGTGGCCCGCGCAGCCCCACCCCCAGGCTCAGCAGCTGTCGGTGGACCCCGCCGCGCCCCAACCGCCCGCGCCGCAGCAGCCCGTCGCGGCCCCGGCCCAGCCGCCGTTGCCGCCCCAGCAGCAACCCCCGTTCCAGCCGCACCCACCGCAACCGGCACCGGCGGCCTGGGACGCACCACCGACGCCGACCCCGCAGGGCCCGGCGCCCACACCCATGGCGGGCCCCACCGGCTACGGCTTCCCGCCCCCCACACCCCCGGCCCCCGCGCCGAACCAGCAGAGCGGCTACGGCTTCCCACCCCCACCAGCACCGGCACCGCAGACCCAGCCCGCCCCCAACACGCCCGACCAGCAGGGCAGTTACGGCTTCCCCCCTGCACCCGCACAACAGGGCCAGCCCAACCCCGCCGCGCCGAACCAGCAAGCCGGCGGCTACGGCTTCCCGCTCCCGCCCGCGCAGCAGGCCCAGCCCACCCCGGCACCCCCGAACCAGCAGGGCGGCTACGGCTTCCCGCAGGGACCGGCGCAGCAGGGCCCGCCCGCCCCCAACGCACCGGACCAGCAAGGTAGTTACGGCTTCCCTCCTGCACCCGCGCAGCCGGGCCCGCCCAACCCCCAGAGCGGCTACGGCTTCCCCCCGGCGCCCCCCGCTCCCGCACAGCAGGCCCAGCCCGAGGCACCGCAGCCCCCGCAGGCGCAGCCGCACCCCCAGTCCCCCGCCCAGCCCCCGGTCGACCCCCGCACCGGCGCCGCCTGGCCGCAGCCCATGCAGCACGACCAGCGGCAGCCGACCAACCCCGGTGCCGCGCCGCTCGGTTACACCGCTGCCGTGGAGCTGTCGTCGGACCGGCTGCTCAGCAACAAGAAGCAGAAGGCCAAGAGCGGCCGGCCCGGTGCCGCGCCCTCGCGGTTCAAGCTCGGCGGGAAGAAGGAAGAGGCCGAGCGGCAGCGGAAGTTGGAGCTGATCCGTACGCCGGTGCTGTCGTGCTACCGGATCGCGGTGATCAGCCTCAAGGGCGGTGTCGGCAAGACCACGACCACCACCGCGCTGGGCTCCACCCTCGCCACCGAGCGCCAGGACAAGATCCTCGCGATCGACGCCAACCCGGACGCCGGCACCCTTGGCCGCCGCGTGCGCCGCGAGACCGGCGCGACCATCCGCGACCTGGTCCAGGCGATCCCGTACCTCAACTCGTACATGGACATCCGCCGGTTCACGTCCCAGGCGCCCTCCGGTCTGGAGATCATCGCCAACGACGTCGACCCGGCCGTCTCGACGACGTTCAACGACGAGGACTACCGCCGCGCGATCGACGTCCTGGGCAACCAGTACCCGATCATCCTCACCGACTCCGGCACCGGTCTGCTCTACAGCGCGATGCGCGGTGTGCTCGACCTCGCCGACCAGCTCATCATCATCTCGACGCCGTCCGTGGACGGTGCGAGCAGTGCGAGTACGACGCTGGACTGGCTGTCGGCGCACGGCTACGCCGACCTGGTCTCACGCTCGCTCACGGTCATCTCCGGCGTCCGCGAGACCGGCAAGACGATCAAGGTGGAGGACATCGTCAGCCACTTCGAGACGCGCTGCCGGGGTGTCGTGGTCGTGCCGTTCGACGAGCATCTCGCCGCCGGTGCGGAGGTCGACCTCGACATGATGCGGCCGAAGGTCCGGGAGTCGTACTTCAACCTCGCGGCCCTGGTCGCCGAGGACTTCGTCCGCCACCAGCAGATGCACGGCCTGTGGACGAGCGACGGCAATCCCCCGCCGGTACTGGCCCCGCCGATGCCGGGCCAGCAGGGATACCCGGGGTACCCGGGGTACCCGGGTCAGCAGGGGCAGCCGGGACAGCCCGGGCAACAGGGACAGCCGGGTTATCCGGGCCAGCAGCAGTACCCGGGCCAGCAGGCTCCCGGCCAGCCGGGTCCCTACCCGCAGCAGCAACAGCACCAACCGCCGCACCCCGGCCAGCAGTTGTACGGCCAGCAGCCCTACCCCCAGCAGGGTCAGCCCCCGGCGCAGCAGCCCGCCCCGCCGTACCCCCAGCACTCGGGTCAGCAGCCTCCGCCGCCGTACCCGCAGCACCCGGGCTACGCGCAACCGGACGGCGACCAGACCCCGCCCCCTCCGCCCGCACCCCCGCAGCAGTGACGCGAAGGGCGGCCGGTGCTCACCAGCACCGGCCGCCCTTCGCGTCGTAGAAAGAAGAACAGCTACCCGGCATCCCCGGCATCCGTCGAGATCAGCTCCCGGCACCGCTTCACGTCCTGTGCGATCTGCTCCAGCAGGCCCTCCAGCGAGTCGAACTTCGCCTGGCCGCGCACGAAGGCGAGGAAGTCGACGGCGACATGCAGGCCGTACAGGTCGAGGCCGACGCGGTCGATCGCGTACGCCTCCACCGTGCGCTCGGTGCCGTCGAACTGGGGGTTCGTGCCGACGGAGATCGCGGCCGGCATGGCCTCTCCGTCGACGTGGAGGTAACCGGCGTAGACGCCGTCCGCCGGGATCGCCGTGTGGGGCAGGGTCTCGACGTTGGCCGTCGGGAAGCCCATTTCGCGACCGCGCTGGGCGCCGCGCACGACGACGCCCTCCACCCGGTGCGGGCGGCCGAGAATCTCGCGCGCGCCCTCGACGTCGCCCTCGGCGACCAGGCGCCTGGTCAGTGTGGAGGAGAAGGGCTCACCGCCGCCCGCCGCACCGCTCACGTAAAGATCCACCACCTCTACCTCGAAGTCGTATGTCCTGCCCTGCTCGATCAGGAAGGCCACATTGCCCGCGGCCTTGTGGCCGAAGCGGAAGTTGGGGCCCTCGACGACCGCCTTCGCGTGCAGCTTGTCCACCAGGACCTTGACCACGAAGTCGGCCGGGGACAGTTTCGAGAACTCTTTGGTGAACGGCAGGATCAGCGCCGCGTCGACCCCCAGCTCGGCCATCAGTTCGGCCCGGCGGTGGTGCGGGGCGAGCAGCGGCGGGTGGCTGCCGGGGCGCACGACCTCGCTGGGGTGCGGGTCGAAGGTGACGACGACCGAGGGAACGCCCAGCTCACAGGCGCGCTCCACGGCATGCCGGATGATCAGCTGGTGCCCGCCGTGGACCCCGTCATAAGAACCGATGGTGACGACACTGCGCCCCCAGTCCTCAGGGATGTCCTCCAAGCCACGCCAGCGCTGCACTGTGACCGCTCCTCATCGAACCCGTGTCCGTATGTAGACCTGTGTCATTGACCTCTTACGCAGGTCTAAGGGTGCCATGCCGGGGGCCTCCGGCCCGCATCGGCCTGGAGGCTGTGACCGGGCGCACGTACCGAGGCCGCTATGCGGGAACCCCCACCCCGGCCAGGTTCTCGATCATGCGCCGCGTGCTGGGTCCGACCACCGCCGCCCAGTCCTCCGGGGTGTCGGCCAGCCAGCGGGCCATCAGGGCGGCGAAGCCGGGCACGTGGCGGCCCAGGTCGACGAGCCCGCGGTCGAAACGGGTCGCGCCCGCGGGGGTACGGACGAGCAGCCGGCCGGTGCGGTGGACGAGGTCGCGGATCTCGTCGTCGTCACGGCGGCCGGCCGTGTGCAGGAGCGCGTCCAGTACGGCGGGGTCGTGCTCGTGCGCGAGCAGGAACTCCAGGAGTTCGCGGCGCAGGGGGCGCGAAGCCGGGGTGCCGGGGGCGGCGAGCACGGCCGCGAGGACCGTCCGCACCGACGCCGGGCCGCCGTCGAGGAGACCGGTGACCAGGGGGAACAGGGTCGCGCGGGCGGCAGGGCCGTGGTCGAGGCACCGGTCGACGTAGACGCCGAGGTACGCGGCCGTCTCCGGCCACCGTACGGCGGTCTCGCGGACCAGGGCGGCGGCCCGGCGCACGAGCGACGGGGTCGCCACGTCGGCGAGCGTGCGGACCGCCTCGCTCGCGTGCGGTCCGTGCAGCCGGGCGCGGAAGGCCTCCAGGACCGGTTCGGGGTGCGTGGTCAGGGCAGCGGCCAGCGCGCTCGGCGGGAACTGTGGGTCGCCGGACGCGAAGTGCCGTAGCGCCTGCGGGAGATGGCGGGTGCGGGTGTGCGGATCGCGGACGAGGAGGGCGAGCGCGCCGCCGTGCAGGGTGGAGTCGGCGGGGCGGGCCAGGAGGAACTCGGCCGCGTAGCGCAGGAGTTCACGGTCGGCCTCGGTCCGTACGTGCGGTGCAGCCCGCAGTCCGTACGCCACCGCCGCCACCCTGCGCGCCGGCCGCTCGTCGTGCGCCCACCGGTCCACCGCCCGGCACACCGCCGACGGCTCCTCCTCGGCCAGTACGGCGAGGAGTTCGTCGGCCCGCCCGTGCGCACAGCCGACGAGCACCTCCGTCAGATCGTCCAGCGCCCGTCGCCGATGCGTGTGCAGCAACGCCTGCGCGGCCGTCGCCACGGTCGCCTCCGGCATCGCGGGCAACGGCCGCTCGTCGTCGAACCACCGGGTCAGCAGCGGCTGTACGGCGGCGGGGTCGGCGGCGAGCAACTCGGCGGCGGCGTCCAGGAATCGGGGCGGGGCGGTGGCGTCCTGCGGGGCGTCGTCGGCGAGCACGAGCCGCCGCAGCAACTCGAACCGCTCGGCGTGCGGCAGGTGCAGCGCGGTCCAGAACTCCGGCGCGAACTCCTTCGGCACGGCCGCCTGTTGCTGCCTCCGGGCCACCAACTGGTCGGCCAGCAGCCGCAATGCGTTGCCGTACGGCGTCGCGTCGGGCACCCTCAGCAGCACCTCGGCGAGCAGCCGTGCGGCCCACCAGGAGTCCGGGTCGGCGTTCAGGGCGTCCGTCAACTCCTCCAGTCGTACGGCCAGTTGGTGGGTGCCGTGTTGCCGGGCGAGGAGCAGCAGGGCCTGTACGACGGGGCCGATGCGGTGGTGCGGTACGGGGAGGGGATGCCCGGCCCGTGGGGTACGGGGGCGGTGCACCAGAGCGCGCAGAGCCTCGTCCAGGTCGAGGTGCGTGCCCTGGATCCAGTCGGCCAACTCCTCGTGGGCGAACCGGTATCCGGTGCCGGCCGGCACGAGCAGCCCTTCGGTGAGGACGGCGGACGCCCACCCGGTTCCGCCGCCGAGCCGTGCCGGCGCGGGTCCCCACGGGAACACCGCCTCGAACGACTCCCGGTCCAACTCCCCCTGCCCAGGCCCGAGACTGCGCCGCGCCGCCTCGTGCACCTGCCCGGACACCTTCGCCGCTAGGCGCCGTACGGCGGTGCCGCGCAGCCCGTTCTCGGCGGCGAGTCGGACGGCGATGCGGAGGCACATGAGGTCCAGGTAGGCGGCGAACACGTCGTCGCGGTCGAGCTGGGTGTCGGGGGCGGTGGGCAGCGCGGCGAGCACCTCGGAGAGAAGCCGGAGGGTGAGGGGGTGCCGGGCGTCGGGTCCGGTGAGGACGCCCTCCGGAACGCCGTAAGCCGCGCGGGCTCGGCGGGCCTCATCCGGCCGCAGGTCCCCAAGCTGAACGCAGGCCGGCAGCACCGTCCTGGGGGCTGCGCCCCCAGACCCCCCATCGGCCTGAACGGCCTCGTCCTCAAACGCCGGACGGGCTGAGTGATGCGGGCCTGCGTCAATGGGCTCGGGTGTCCCGAAGTGGAGCGGATCGGCGGGCTCCCCGCCTCGCGCCGAACCACCCCCACCAGCCGCAGCCGCCCCCGAAGCAACCCCGCCGTACAGCAACTCCCCCGAAAACCCCGCCCCTTCCCAGTACTCCGCCCGACACCCCACCACCAGCCGCGCCCCGCTCTCCCGCAACCACTCCCCCGTCCCCCGGGTCCACTCGGCCAGCCGATGTGCCAGCACCGGCGGCATCTCCTCAGGCCCGTCGAGCAGCAACAGCAAGGGGCGCCCGGCGTCACGGGCAACCCGCGCCAGCCGCTCAGGACCGACATCGCCGAGGTCGTCGAGGTCACCGGAGTCCCCCGGCGGCGAGACCGACGCGGCGACGATCCGTGCCGCCCGCTCCACAGTCCTGCGTGCCGCGTCCGCCACCGACGCGTCACCGTCCCGCAGATCGGCGCCGCGCAACCACAGCGTGGGGGCCGGTTCCGCACCCCCGTTGCGCCGCGCGGCGAGCGCCGCGAGTTCCGTCGTACGGCCGCTGCCCGGCGCCCCGACGAGCCCGAGCACGGCGGCCGGGCTCTCGACGAAGGCGGCGAACTCCCGTACCAGCGAAGGGCGTTCGACCGGCTCCACCACACACGCACCGTCGCCGTCGCGCCCGGGACCGACGAACCCCGCGAGCGCCCCCGGCGGCCCGTCCGACCCCACCGAGGTGGCCGTCAGTTCCAGGACTCCCGCCAGATTGAGGTCGGCGCCGTACGCGGGCACGGTCGCCGCGTTGCGCGCGAGGAGGTCACCCAAGGGGCCGCCCTGGAGGTCCACCAACCGCCGCTCCCCATCCGGCACTTGGCGCAGCGGCACCGCGAACCCCGTGTCCCGTTGCCCGGACTGCAACGCCGTGCCGAGGACACCGATCACCGCTCCGGTCACCGCGTCGAGGACCGGGCCCCCGGCCGCTCCCCCACCCAGCCGCAGCGCGTCCCGTCCCGCCGTGCCGATCGCCAGCTCCAGGGCGTCGTCGAGGAGATGGAAGCGGTCGGTGGCCGTGTAGGTCACGGAGGTCGCGCCCAGCAGGCGGGCCTCGCGCCAGCGGTCCGCAGCCACGCGTACGTATGTGCCGGTCTCCACGCGGTCCCGGACGGTGACGGGGAGCGGGTCCACGCCGAGGCCCTCGGTGCGGACGAGGGCCAGGTCGAGGGCGGGCAGGGGGGTCACCGCGTCGGCGGTCACTAGGCAGGTGCGGTCGCCGGCCGCGTGCAGGACCAGGCGGGGCAGTCCGTCGACGGCCTCGTGGCTGGTGATCACCGTGCCGTGGTGGTCGGCGACGAAGCCGGTGCCGCGCGGGCGCCCGGCGAGGTCGCGGATGCGCACCAAGGACTCGTCACCGGCAGCGGGCACGGCACCTGTCGCGTCACCGACAGCCGACACGGCGCCCCGCGTCGACCGCTCCGCCCGTGCGTCTTCCCGCGTCCGACGGCCGCCGCCCGTCCGCGGGCCACGTCCCGCCATGGTCGAACCTCCCCGCCGTACCCATGCCCTGTGTTCGACGGTAGGCGTGGCGTGATCAGCGGGACAGATCGCGTGGTGAACGCGCCCCCTTCCGCTCCCTCGGTTCACTCCGAGCGCCTGCCCGGACGGGTGAATAGAAGCGGAGGGTTGGATACACCCTAGGGGTGGGGGAACCGAGGGGGGACCGTGGAGCGGCGGGAACGTAGACCCCGTGACCGCCGCTCCACGGGCGGGACTTGAGAGCCCGCCCCGCTCAGGGAGCGTTTCTCAGGCGAAGACCGCGAGGCTCTTGGCCTTGCCCTTCTGTTCCTCCACGAGCGCCAGGAAGCGGCCCTCGGGGTCGAAGACGCCGACCGCGCCGACGCCCGTGTACTCCTCGGGAATGTCCAGGCGGACACCGTTGAGCAGCAGCTTCGCCCGCCTGCTGTCCACGGACCAGCGGGGGAACGCGGCCTCGGCGGCTTCGGCGATCGGCATCACGGTCAGCTCCTCCTGGAGCTGGTCCAGGGTCTTCGCCGTGTCCAGCTTGTACGGGCCGACGCGGGTGCGGCGCAGGGCGGTCAGGTGACCTCCCACGCCGAGGTCCTCGCCCAGGTCGCGGGCCAGGGCCCGGATGTAGGTGCCGGACGAGCAGACAACCGAGACCACCAGGTCCAGGACGGGGGTGCCGTCCTCGGCGACGGCGTCCCGGACGTCGTAGACCGCGAAGGAGGAGATGGTGACGGGGCGGGCGGGGATCTCGAAGTCCTCGCCGTCGCGGGCCCGTTTGTAGGAGCGGACGCCCTTGATCTTGATGGCGCTGACCTTGGACGGGACCTGCATGATCTGGCCGCTGAGCCTGGCGATCCCGGCGTCGACAGCGTCCCGGGTGACCTTCGAGGCGTCTGTCGACCCCGTGATCTCGCCCTCGGCGTCGTCGGTCAGGGTGCTCTGGCCCAGGCGGATCGTGCCCAGGTACTCCTTCTCCGTGAGGGCGAGATGCCCCAGGAGCTTTGTCGCCTTCTCGACACCGAGGACGAGCACGCCCGTCGCCATGGGGTCGAGGGTGCCTGCGTGCCCGACGCGGCGGGTGCGGGCGATGCCGCGCATCTTGGCGACCACGTCGTGCGAGGTGAAGCCCGACGGCTTGTCCACGATGACAAGGCCGTCGGGCGTCGGGGTTTTCTCGGTCATTCGGCGGTGTCGTCCTCGTCTTCGTCCTCGTCGTCCGGCTTCTTGTACGGGTCCGCGTCACCCGCGTACGCGGCGCCCGCCGAGACCTCGCGTACCTTCTCGTCGGACTGCCGTGCCTTGTCGAGGAGGTCCTCGATGGTCTTGGCGGTGTCCGGGAGTGCGTCCGCGACGAAGGTGAGGGTCGGCGTGAACTTCACGCCCGCCGCGGCGCCCACCGCGGAACGGAGCACGCCCTTGGCGCTCTCCAGTCCGGCAGCCGCCTCGGCCCGCGCCTCGTCGTCCCCGTACACCGTGTAGAAGACGGTCGCCTCCCGCAGGTCACCGGTCACCCGGGTGTCCGTGATGGTGACGTGCGTGCCGAGCCGCGGATCCTTGATCCCGCGCTGCAGCTTCTTGGCCACCACCTCTCGGATGAGGTCCGCCAGCCTCTTGGCACGCGCGTTGTCGGCCACTGGTCCGTCTCCTTAGTAACTACGTCTTGCTGCAACTACGTCTTGCCGCTTGCTTCGGTCTTCGTCCGGCGTCAGTCTTCGTCCGGCTTCAGTCTTCGTCGCTGTGGAGTCTGCGTCGAACGGAGAGCAGTTCCACCTCGGGCCGCGCGGCGACGAGTCGCTCGCAGCGGTCCAGTACGTCGGTGAGGTGTCCCGTGTCCCCGGAGACCACCGCGAGCCCGATCTCGGCCCTGCGATGGAGGTCCTGACTGCCCGTCTCGGCCGCGCTCACCGCGTACTTGCGCTGGAGTTCGGCCACGATCGGACGGACGAGAGAGCGTTTCTCCTTCAGCGAGTGGACGTCGCCGAGGAGCAGGTCGAAGGACAGAGTCCCCACATACATGTGTGTCCGGATGTCCCGCCGGTTCGGGGTATGGGCGCCGGTCTCGGACGCCGATACAGGAACCGTACACGCAACGGCCGGGGCCGATCGACGGAAATTCTCTCCGCCGACCGGCCCCGATCGCGTGCTGTGTCGATCAGCCGCGAGGCTTCTCGCGCATCTCGTACGTCGCGATGACGTCGTCGACCTTGATGTCGTTGAAGTTGCCGAGGTTGATACCGCCCTCGAACCCTTCGCGGATCTCGGTGACGTCGTCCTTGAAGCGACGCAGCCCGGAGATGTTGAGGCTCTCCGCGATGACCTTGCCGTCGCGGACGAGGCGCGCCTTGGTGTTGCGCTTGACCTCTCCGGAGCGGACCAGGACACCGGCGATGTTGCCCAGCTTGGACGACTTGAAGACCTCGCGGATCTCCGCCGTGCCGAGCTCGACCTCCTCGTACTCCGGCTTGAGCATGCCCTTCAGGGCCGCCTCGATCTCCTCGATGGCCTGGTAGATCACCGAGTAGTACCGGACGTCGACGCCCTCGCGCTCCGCCATCTGCGCCGCGCGGCCCGCAGCGCGGACGTTGAAGCCGATGACGATCGCGTCGGAGCCGGTCGCCAGGTCGATGTCCGACTCGGTGACCGCACCCACGCCGCGGTGCAGGACGCGGATGTCGACCTCTTCGCCGACGTCGAGCTGGAGCAGCGAGGACTCAAGAGCCTCCACCGAACCGGACGCGTCGCCCTTGATGATGAGGTTGAGTTCCTGCACCAGACCGGCCTTGAGGGCCTCGTCCAGGTTCTCCAGGGAGAACCGGACACCACGCCGGGCGAAGTTGGCGTTGCGCTCGCGCGCCGCGCGCTTCTCGGCGATCTGACGTGCCGTGCGGTCCTCGTCGACGACGAGGAAGTTGTCGCCGGCGCCCGGGACGTTGGTGAGTCCGAGGACGAGGACCGGGGTCGAGGGACCCGCCTCTTCCACGTTGTCGCCCTTGTCGTCGAGCATCGCGCGGACACGGCCGTACGCGTCGCCGACCACCATGGTGTCGCCGACCCGCAGGGTGCCGCGCTGGACCAGGACGGTCGCGACGGCGCCGCGGCCCTTGTCCAGGTGGGACTCGATCGCGATGCCCTGCGCGTCCTGCTCCGGGTTGGCCCGCAGGTCGAGCGAGGCGTCCGCGGTGAGGACCACGGCCTCCAGCAGGCTCTCGATGTTGAGGCCCTGCTTGGCGGAGATGTCGACGAACATCGTGTCGCCGCCGTACTCCTCGGCCACCAGACCGAACTCGGTGAGCTGACCGCGCACCTTGGTCGGGTCCGCGCCCTCGACGTCGATCTTGTTGACCGCGACCACGATCGGCACGTCGGCCGCCTTGGCGTGGTTCAGCGCCTCGATCGTCTGGGGCATCACGCCGTCGTTGGCCGCCACCACGAGGATCGCGATGTCGGTCGACTTGGCACCACGGGCACGCATGGCGGTGAACGCCTCGTGGCCCGGGGTGTCGATGAAGGTGATCCGACGCTCTTCGCCGTTGACCTCGGTGGCGACCTGGTACGCACCGATGTGCTGCGTGATACCGCCGGCCTCGCCCGCGATGACGTTCGTCTTGCGGATGGTGTCCAGCAGTCGGGTCTTACCGTGGTCGACGTGACCCATGACGGTCACGACCGGCGGACGCGCGACGAGGAACTCCTCGCCACCCTCGTCCTCGCCGAACTCGATGTCGAAGGACTCCAGGAGCTCGCGGTCCTCCTCCTCCGGGCTGACGATCTCCAGGACGAAGTTCATCTCGTCCGCGAGGAGCTTCAGCGTCTCGTCGGAGACGGACTGCGTGGCAGTGACCATCTCGCCGAGGTTCATCATCACGCCGACGAGCGACGCCGGGTTGGCGTTGATCTTCTCGGCGAAGTCGGTGAGGGACGCACCGCGCGACAGACGGACGGACTGTCCGTTGCCACGAGGCAGCATCACACCGCCGACCGACGGGGCCTGCATGGCCTCGTACTCCTGGCGCCTCTGCCGCTTCGACTTGCGACCGCGACGCGCGGGACCACCGGGACGACCGAAGGCGCCCTGTGTGCCACCGCGGCCACCCGGACCACCGGGACGGCCACCGAAGCCGGGACGGCCACCGCCGCCACCGGCGGGAGCACCCGGACGGCCGGCGAAACCGCCGCCACCGCCACCGGGACCCGCGGGACGACCGGCGAAACCGCCACCGCCGCCACCCGGACGACCGGCGAAACCGCCGCCGCCACCGGGACGACCGCCGCCACCGCCACCGGGACCACCGGGACGACCGCCACCGGCACCCGGACCACGGCCACCGGGGCCGCCACCGGGACGGGGGCTACCCGCAGCGGGACGCTGCGGCATCATGCCGGGGTTCGGACGGTTGCCACCAGGGCCACCACCCGGACGCGGAGCGCCGCCCTGCGGACGGGGCATGCCGCCCGGGCTCGGACGCGCGCCACCGGGAGCACCCGGACGGGCACCGCCCGAAGCGCCCTGGGGACGGGGACCGCCCTGGCCGGCACCCTGCGGACGCGGAGCGCCACCGGGAGCACCGCCCGGACGGTCCTGACCGCCGTGGCCACCGGCCGGTCGGGGTGCACCGGGACGGGGCGCCCCGGGGCGTGCCATGCCGGTGGAACCACCGGAGGTGAACGGGTTGTTGCCCGGACGGGGACCGGCCGGACGAGCACCGGGACGCGCGCCGGGACCGCCGTGGCCTCCGGCCGGTCGGGGTGCGCCGGGACGGTCGCCGCGGTCAGCGCGCTCGGGACGGTCGCCACGACCCTGACCACCCTGGCCGGGACCGGCCGGACGGGCACCGCCCGGACGGGGAGCCTGGCTGGCCGGACGCGGGGCGCCCGGACGCGGGGCAGAACTGGAACCGCCGTTGGAGGCAGGCGCGGCCGGAGCCGCGGGAGCCGCCGGGGGGGCGGTGAACTCGGGCGTGGTCGGCGCCGGCGAGGCCGGAGCCGGACGCGGCGCGGGCCGCGGGCCCGGACGGGGACCACCGGCGGAGGCCGGTGCGGCGGGCGCGGCCGGGGCTGCGGGAGCCTCGACGGCGCTCTCGGCGACGGCCGGCTTCGGGGCCGGCGGGCGCGGGGCGGCAGGACCCGGACGGGCACCCTGCGCCGGAGAGGGGGCACCCGGACGAGCCGGGGCAGCCTTGCGTGCGGGGGCGGGCTTGCCGCCTCCGCTGCCCTGCTGGAGGGCGTCTGTCAGCTTGCGTACAACGGGCGCCTCGATCGTCGAGGACGCCGAACGGACAAACTCACCGAGTTCTTGGAGCTTGGCCATGACGACCTTGCTCTCCACCCCGAACTCCTTGGCGAGTTCGTATACCCGGACCTTAGCCACTTCGCTCCTTTTAGGTCCGGGTGCGTCCGGACCGTCGCTACTTCATGGGCGTACTCATCGCGTGCTCATCGAGTGCTCATCGCAATCTCGACCTACTTCCAACTCGCGGAATACCGGGCCGCACGGAGGTTCCGTACGACTCGCTCTCACTGTGACGCCTACTCGACGTAGAGACGCAACGCCTTTGTGTCGAGCGTTCCCTGGGCACGCAGCGCCCGTGGGAACGCCCGGCGGCGTACCGCCAGGTCGAGACAGACCAGGGCGGGGTGCAGATACGCGCCCCGGCCGGGCAGCGTACCGCGATGATCGGGAGCGCATTCGCCCTCGACCGCCACGATGCGCAGCAGTTCCTTCTTGGCCGCTCGCTCCCGGCACCCCACACAGGTGCGTTCAGGGCATGCGCGGGCTCGCGTCCGGCCAGACACTGCTAAGTCTACCTCCCCGCACCGACCTCACCCCTTCGGGGGAAGAATCGAACGGTTGTTGTCGTGATCTAAGCCACTCGCGGCCGAGATCTATTCCCCTGCCTGGTCGGACGGCTGTTCGGTGTCCGGACGGATGTCGATGCGCCACCCTGTCAGGCGGGCCGCAAGCCGGGCATTCTGCCCTTCCTTGCCGATCGCCAGGGACAGCTGGTAGTCCGGCACCGTCACGCGCGCGGAGCGGGCCGCGAGGTCCACCACCTCGACCTTGGAGACCCGCGCCGGGGAGAGCGCGTTGGCGACCATCTCGGCCGGGTCGTCCGACCAGTCGACGATGTCGATCTTCTCGCCGCTCAGCTCGCCCATCACCGCGCGCACCCGGCCGCCCATGGGGCCGATGCAGGCGCCCTTGGCGTTCAGACCGCTGCGGGTGGAGCGGACGGCGATCTTCGTACGGTGGCCGGCCTCGCGCGCAATGGCGGCGATCTCCACCGACCCGTCGGCGATCTCCGGGACCTCCATGGCGAACAGCTTCTTCACCAGATTGGGATGCGTACGGGACAGCGTCACGGACGGACCGCGCACACCCTTCGCCACCCGTACGACGTACGACCGAAGGCGCATGCCGTGCGGGTACGTCTCGCCGGGGACCTGCTCCTGCACCGGCAGGATGGCCTCCAGCTTGCCGATGTCGACGAGCACGTTCTTCGGGTCGCGGCCCTGCTGGACGACTCCGGTGACGATGTCGCCCTCGCGGCCCGCGTACTCGCCGAGCGTCGCGTCGTCCTGCGCGTCCCGCAGGCGCTGCAGGATGACCTGCTTGGCGGTGGTGGCGGCGATCCGGCCGAAGTCGGACGGGGTGTCGTCGAACTCGCGCGCCTCCTGCCCCTCCTCCAGGTCCTCGGGGTCCTCCTTCGCCCACACGGTCACATGACCGGTCTCCCGGTCGAGCTTCACGCGCGCGTGGCGGCGGCTTCCCTCGGTGCGGTGGTAGGCGATGAGGAGCGCCGACTCGATCGCCTCGACCAGCAGGTCGAAGGAGATCTCCTTCTCCCGCACCAAGCCCCGCAGGGCACTCATGTCGATGTCCACGGCTACGCCTCCTCTGCGTTCTCTTCGTTGTCTGTGGTGTCCGTGACGTCTTCGACGTCGTCGTTCTTGTTCTTGCGGTTGAACTCGACCTGGACGCGGGCCTTGACGACCTCCGCGAAGGCGAGCCTCTTGGCGGTGGGCTTGCGCCCCTTCACGCCGGGCACTTCCACATCGATGCCGTCGTCGTCCACCGCGATGATCCGGGCGACCAGCTCACCGCTCTCGGCCAGCTGGAACTTCACCAGCCGGTCGGTGGCACGTACGTAGTGACGGTGTTCGGTGAGCTCGCGCTCGGCGCCGGGGGTCCCGACCTCCAGGGTGTACTCGCCCGCACCCATCGCGTCGGTCTCGTCGAGCTTCGCCGAGAGCGCGCGGCTCACATCGGCGATCTGGTCCAGATCGGCACCCGTATCCGAATCGACGACCACGCGCAGCACCCGCTTGCGCCCGACGGAATCCACCGCGACCTCTTCGAGATCGAGTCCCTGGGAACCGACGAGCGGTTCCAGCAGTTCTCGCAGCCTCTCGCTCTGGGTCGTGCTCATCCGGGTGACTCCTCGGCCGCGTGTGCTGTTGTGGGTAGGGCGCGTGTCTGCACAAAGGGTATCCGGTCCCGGGGTGTGTTGCCGTCCACCTGCGGACGGACCGGTGCCGGTGACTGCCGTCAGGCACACGCGCGGGTACCGTGATCACGGGCGCGCCGCCCTTCCCGCCTTTTCGTTCGTACGAGCCCCCCGAGGACGATCTGCCGTGCCGTTCCCCCCACCTCCGCGCACCCTCCTGGGACCGCGCAGAAGGAGCCTGCTCGCCTCGGCCGCCGGAGCCGCCCTCCTGGTGGGCTGCTCCACCGACGGGGGCGACTCCGGGACCACGGGCGGCAGCGAGTCCGCCGCCGAACACGCACGCGCGCGTGCGGCCACCGACAGCGAGACCCTCCTCCAGCACTACGACGAGGTACTCGCCGCGCACCCGACACTGGCGGACCGCCTGGACCCGCTGCGGGCGGAGGTCGTACGGCACGCGGCGGCCTTCGGCGGCGGAAGCGGCGGCTCTACGGCTTCTTCCTCGCCGTCGGCATCGGCGTCCGCGTCGTCCGCTCCCGTTGCGGCGACCCCTGGCGATGCCCTGGCCGATCTGGCCACCGCCGAGCGGGCCCTCGCCGACCGGCGGGCCAAGGCGCTGCTCGATCTGCCCGGCGAACTGGCCCGGCTGCTGGCCTCGGTGGCCGCCGCGGGGGCCGCGCACGCGTATCTGCTGACGGAGGGTGCCAAGTGAGCAGCGAGGAAAAGACCGCGGAACTGACCGCGCTACAGGCCGCGTTGGCCGCCGAGCACGCGGCGGTGTACGGCTACGGCGTCGTCGGCGGGCGCATCCGCGAGGGCCGGCGGACCGAGGCCAAGGCGGCCTACGACGCCCACCGGGCCCGGCGCGACGCACTGGTCCGCGAGGTGCGGGACCTGGGCGGCAAGCCCGTGGCCGCGTCCGCCGCGTACGCGCTGCCGTTCCCGGTACCGGACTCGGCGGCGGCCGTACTGCTCGCCGCGGAGCTGGAGGACCGGGTGGCCGGGGTCTACTCCGACCTCGTGCGGGCGTCGACGGGCGGGGTGCGCGGTACGGCCGCGGAGGCGCTGCGGGAGGCGGCGGTCCGCGCGGTGCGCTGGCGCGGCGGGAGCGTACCCTTCCCTGGTCTCGCCGAGCGGGCCGCGACCCCCACGGCCTCGGCGACACCCACGGCGTGATCCGCACCGGGACGCAAGACCGCAGGACCGTAGGAAGGGAACAACTCGCGCATGGCTTTCGAACCGCCGCAGCGTCTGGTGAGGGCGCTCGGGGAGACGGCACCGAGCGGTGACGACTGGTTGGAGAAGCTGCCCGAGGTGGCCCGACAGGCCGTCGATCTACGCGAGTTGACCGTTGAGCGGATGCAGGTGCCCGGCGGGCGCAGCAGTCTGGTCGTGCTGGTGCGGCGGGCCGATGGGACTCAGGCCGTACTGAAGCTGGCCCCTCGTCGGGCCCGCCCGGAGAGCGAGCGGGCCGCGCTTGCCAGGTGGGGTGGACTGGGCGCCGTGCAGCTGGTCGAGCCGTTCTCGGCCGAGGGTGTGCTGGTGCTGGAGCGGTTGCATCCCGATGTGTCGGTGCGGTCGTTGCCCGAGGCGAAGGCGTTGCTCGAAGCGGCGGGGACGTTGCGGCGGTTGTGGGTGGAGCCGCCCGGTGATCATGCGTTTGAGACTGTGGCCGAGCGGACGGGGCGGCAGGCGCGGGTGATGCGCGGCAGTGGGCCGGAGGTCGCCTCGTTGGTCTCGGCCGCGTTGGAGGCTCGGGAGTCGTTGTTGGCTGCGCCGCCTGAGGTTCGGTTGCTGCATGGGACGTTTCGGCAGAGCAAGGTGCTGGCTGCTGAGCGGGTTCCGTGGCTTGCGGTGGGGCCGGATCCTGTCGTGGGTGAGTGTGCGTTTGATCTGGCTCGGTTGGTTCGGGACCGGGTGGAGGATCTGATCGCCACGCCTTCGGGGGCTTCCACAACTCGGCGGCGGGTCAAGCGACTTGCCGAGTCTTTGGATGTGGATCAGGAGCGGTTGCGGGGGTGGACGTTGTTCCGGGCGGTTGAGTCCGGGGTGCGGGCACTGCGCGTGGGACGGCCTCGGGATGCCGAGTTGTTGCTGGAATTCGCCGGGTGGCTTTAGGTCGTGTTCTGGGTGCGGGTGGGTGGGGGCTGGGCGGGCAGTTCCCTGCGCCCCTTAAGGGGTTGCCCTGGGCGTTAGTTTCAGGGCTAGGACGGGGCAGTCTGAGGCTGCTCTGCGCGCGCGTTTTATCGTGCGGGGCGGTATAGGGGCTCCGTCCACCAGGGGGTATCCCCACTCGTCCAGGGTGATGTGCTCCGGGAGCAGCTCCGCGCACAAGCCATGTCCCTGGCACGCCGTCCAGTCGATGTCGATCTTCTGTTGCGTCTTCTGTTGCGTCTTCTGGTCCATGGTCAGTGGGCCTCGTTCGGGATCGGGAGCAAGGGGGTGGGGTCGCTCGCGGTGCACAAACCCCTTGCGTGGGCGTCCAGTTCAGGGGCGAAGGCGGTCAGCGCGCTGCGGACCAGGCGGACCGTGCCGTCGGGGTGGTGGCAGGCGCCTCGGCCCTCTACCAGACCGGACCAACGGGCCAGGTCCTGGCGGGTGTTGGCCTGGGGGCCGGGGGTGGCCAGGGTCTGGAAGGCGGAGGCCATGCGCGGGAGGCCGTTGAGGCAGGGGCCGCACTGGCCCGCTGATTGCAGGGCCAAGTAGCGGAGAACGCGGGCGGTTTCGGTTACACCGCAGCGGTCGGCCGGGAGTGCGGCGAGGACGCCTGCTCCCAAGTCCCCTGCGTCCAGCGTGCGTTGGGCTGCCTCGTGGGCCGGTATCCAGGTGCCGTGGTAGCCGCCCACCAGTACCGCGGAGGTTCCGTGCAGGGGGAGCAGGCGGTTCAGGGGGAGGCCGAACGGGGCTTCCACCACCCGGACTTCGCGGCCCGGGACGTGCAGGGTGCACAGGGTGCTGCCCGGCTGGGTGGGCGTGCCGGCGCTGCGGAACCAGTCGGCGCCGTAGCGGGCGACCAGGGCCAGGTGGGCCAGGGTTTCCACGTTCTGGACGAGGGTGGGGGCCCGGCCCACTCCGCGTTCACGGACCGGCGGGTGCTGGTGGCGGGGCAACGGGGTGTTCCCGGAGACGTATTGCGCAAGTGCTGAGGCCTGCCCCGACAGGAATCGCTTGGGCAGGCGGACGACCCGCACGCTCACCGGGTCGTTGCGTTGGGTCAGGGCCGATTCCAGGTAGGACGCGCCGTCCTCCACCGCCAGGTACGCCTCCCCCGCGCCCACCGCCCGCGCCGCCAACTGCAGCCCGTCCAGGACCAGATGGGGCGACAGACGGAGCAGCGTCTTGTCCTTGCGGCTGGCCGGTTCGCCCTCCGCGCCGTTCGCCACGACCACGGGGGCACGGCCCGTTCGACGGCTCGCGTCGGCCACCGCGACGAGTTTGCGGTACGTCGGGAACGCGGCGCCTCCACGGCCGGTGAGGCCGGATTCGGCGACCGTTCTCAGGAGCGTGTCGGGATCTCCGTACGACAGTGGGCCGTAGCGGAGTTCGTGGGTGGAGAGGTCGGCCGCGGTGCCACCGGGGGCGAGGAGGCGGGGGGACATGTAGACGTCGGTGAAGGTCGTGCTGGTCATGAGCGGGCTCCTTCGGCGGTGCGGAGCAGGGCCGCGGGGGTGCGGCGGGACTCGCGGGCGGAGTGGGCCGTGCGGATGCCGAAGGCGGCGACCACGGCGGCCACGCAGGACACGGTCAGCCAGGTCATCCAGTCGGTGCCGGTGTCCGTGCCGATGCCGATGCCGTGGATCAGGGCGACCGGCCAGGAGGCGTACGCGAGCCAGTGGAGCGCCCGCCAGGTGCGGTGTCCGATGCGTTCCCTGAGGAGGCTGGTGACCAGAACCGCGAGCATCAGGTCGAAGGCGACCGTGCCCAGACCGAGCCAGAACGGCTCGTAGTCGGAGACGAAGGGGACGACCGCGTCGACGACGGTGATGTTCACGTATCCGTCGATCACCGCCATCGCGATGTGCAGGGCCAGGAACGCGGTTGCGGAGAGGGAGAGGGTGCGGTGCAGGTTCACCGTGCCGAAGCGGGGCAGGCCGGGAAGCCGGGTGCGCAGCCGGACCGCGATGCCGAGCAGGACGACGACCGTGAACAGGACCAGGCAGACGGCGCCCGTGGCGCGGTTGGCGTACCAGAGGATCTCGGAGCTCATACGGCGACCGCCTGCTGGGTGGGCCAGCCCGGGGTCGTGACGACCGTGCCGTCCTGCGCCACCAGGCGCGCGGGGAGGCCCAGGCGCGTCAACCAGCGTTCCGCGCCTGCCCCCTTGACCAGGGACGCCGTGCTCGCCGCGTTGGCGTCGGCGCTCGTCGCGGCGGCGACCGAGACCGTGCGCCAGGGGCTGCGGACGGGGAGGCCGGTGCGCGGGTCGACGATGTGGTGCAGCTCGTAGCCGCCCCGGCGCCAGCGGCGGGCCGCCGTGCCCGAGGTGGCCAGGCCGCCGGAGCGCAGGCCGATCGTGGCGTACGTACCGTGCGCGGGCGTCTCGTCGACGGAGCCGGTGACGTCCTGGACGCGGATGTTCCAGCCGCCGGCCGGGGGCTCCCCCGCGACGGCCGTGTCGCCGCCGAGGCTCACCAGGACTCCGCAGCCGGCCACTTGGGCGAGCATCGCGGCGGCCTTGTCGGCGGCCCAGGCCTTCGCCGTGGCGCCGAGGTCCAGGCGGACGCCGGCCGGGACGGTGACCGTGCCCGTCGTACGGTCCAGGTCGATCGTGCGCCAGCCCGGGGCGCGCTTCACGGTGAGCCGGATCGGGCGGTCGTCCTCCTGGACGAGGGTGAAGTCGCGGTCGTAGCCGATGGCGTTCATGGCCGAGCCGACCGTCGGGTCGACCGTGCCGTCCGTCGCCTCGGCGGCGCGCAGCGCGACCGCCAACGCCTCGGCGAGCAGCGGGCTGACGGTGACCGGGCGGCCCAACGAGGCGTCCAGCGCGGTCAGTTCGGAGTCCGTACGGAACCTGCTGCACGCCGCGTCGACCTCGGCGAGGTGCCGGGCGAGGAGCAGGTTGCAGGAGTCCAGCAGGGCCGGGTCGGTGACGACCAGCCGGACGCTTGTCCCGAGGGCACGCCAGTCGGCGGCGGCCGTGGTGCGCGGGGGCGCTGTGCTTGTGCTCATCACGACGCTCCCGACGTGGAGTCGGTGGAGCTGCCGGACGACGACGTCACGCCGGACGAGGACGACTGGAGGTCCGACGAGGACGAGGACGAAGAAGATGAGGAGGATGAGGACGGCGAAGTGGTCGAACTGTCCGACGTGGACGAGGTGTTGGAAGAGGCGGACGGCGAGGGTGTCGAGGACGACGACGAGCTGCTCGTGCCGGTGCTGCTCGCCGCCGTGTCCGCCTCCGCGTCCGACTGCATCGTGCCGACCAGGGCGAACACCCCGGCCGCCGCGGCCAGCGTGATCGCCGCCGTGGCGGCCGCGATGCGCCGCTTGCCTCTGCGGACCGCCGTAGCGGCCCCGCGCTCCTTGACTGTCATGACCGTTCCCCTCCGCAGTGACTCTCTGTCACTCACTACGGTCGGGGACCAGCCTGAGAGAAGTCTGTGAGGCGCCCATACGCCTCCCGAGAACTCTCTGAGAGGAATCTTAAATTGCTTGAGGCTTCAATCACTCACTGCGCGGTCAGGCGCGCGATCGCCTCGTCGACCGTCAGTTCCTCGCGCTCGCCGGTCCTGCGGTCCTTCAGTTCCAGGACGCCCTCGGCGGAGCGGCGGCCCGCGACCAGGATCTGCGGTACGCCGATCAGCTCCGAGTCGGTGAACTTCACGCCCGGGGAGACCCCGGCGCGGTCGTCGACCAGGACGCGCAGGCCGGCCGCGCGCAGCTTCTCCGATACGTCGAGGGCGAGTTCGGTCTGGAGGGCCTTGCCCGCGGCCACGACGTGCACGTCGGCCGGGGCGACCTCGGCGGGCCAGCACAGGCCCTTGTCGTCGGCGGTCTGCTCGGCGAGGGCGGCGACCGCGCGGGAGACGCCGATGCCGTAGGAGCCCATGGTCACGCGGACCGGCTTGCCGTGCTGGCCGAGGACGTCGAGCTTGAGGGCGTCGGCGTACTTGCGGCCGAGCTGGAAGATGTGGCCGATCTCGATGGCGCGGTCGAGCTTGAGGCCGGTGCCGCACTTGGGGCAGGGGTCGCCCTCCTGCACGACCACGACGTCGACGTACTCGCCGACCTCGAAGTCACGGCCCGCGACGACGTTCTTGGCGTGCACGCCGTCCTTGTTGGCGCCGGTGATCCACGAGGTGCCGGGGGCCACGCGCGGGTCGGCGATGTACGTGACCTTCTCGCCCAGGCCCTGCGGACCGACGTAGCCACGCACCAGGTCGGGACGGCCGGTGAAGTCCTCCGCCGTCACCAACTCCACTACGGCGGGGGCGAAATGGGCCTCGACCTTGCCCAGGTCGACCTCGCGGTCACCGGGGACGCCTACGGCCACGATCTCGCCGTCGACCTTCACGAGGAGGTTCTTCAGCGTGGCGGAGGCCGCTACGCCGAGGTGGGCGGCGAGGGTCTCGATGGTGGGGGTGTCGGGGGTCGGGATCTCTTCGAGCGCGGGCACGCCGGTGGCGTCCACGGGCTTCAACTCGTAAGTGATCGCTTCGGTGTTGGCGGCGAAGTCGCAGTTGGGACAGTCCGCGAAGGTGTCCTCGCCGGCCTCGGCCGGGGCGAGGAACTCCTCCGACTTGGAGCCGCCCATCGCGCCCGCGGTCGCGGCGCAGATGCGGTAGTCGAGGCCCAGGCGCGCGAACACCTTCTGGTAGGCCTCGCGGTGCAGGGCGTAGGAGTGGGCGAGGCCCTCGTCCTCGGTGTCGAAGGAGTACGAGTCCTTCATCAGGAACTCACGGCCGCGCAGCACACCGGCCCGCGGGCGGGCCTCGTCGCGGTACTTGTTCTGGATCTGGTAGAGGATGACCGGCAGGTCCTTGTAGGAGGACGCCTGGTCCTTCACGATCAGCGTGAAGATCTCCTCGTGGGTGGGGCCGAGGAGGTAGTCGCCGCCCTTGCGGTCCTTGAGGCGGAACAGCTCGGGGCCGTACTCCTCCCAGCGGCCGGTCGCCTCGTACGGCTCGCGGGGCAGGATCGCGGGGAGCAGCACCTCCTGGGCGCCGATCGCGTCCATCTCCTCACGCACGATCCGCTCGACGTTGGAGAGGACCTTCTTGCCGAGGGGCAGCCAGGACCAGATGCCGGCCGCGGTACGGCGGACGTAGCCGGCCCGCACGAGCAGCTTGTGACTGAGGACCTCGGCGTCCGCCGGGTCGTCGCGCAGCGTCTTCGCCATCAACTGGGACATGCGCTGGACCGGTGCGTTCGCCATGGTTCCTGTACTCCTGCCGGGAAAGGGTGATGGCTAGGAGGTTAGCCGGGCGCGCTGCGCCGGTGGAAATCGGTTAACGATGGCGCAGCGGCAGCGGGGCGCCCATGACGGCGTACGGCTTGGGGGCGCTCGGGAACAGGACCTGGCGGGCGAGGTCCTCGTAGCCGAGGGAGCGGTAGAGGCCCCGGGCCGGGCTGTCGGTGTCGATCGCGGAGAGGATCGAGCGGGGTTCGGTGGCAGCGTCCGTGATGGTGGTGATCAGGGAACGGCCCGCGCCGCGGTTCTGGTAGCGCGGGTGGACGTGCAGCTCGGTGATCACGAAGGAGTGGTCGAGCCAGTCGTCGTGGTCGCCGGTCCGCAGGTACGGCTCCACGACTGTGGACCACCAGTGGGCGCGGTTGTTGGGCATGCCGTAGACGAAACCGACCAGTCGGCCCTCGGTGGTGGCGCCGAGGGCGCGGGCGCCGGGGTAGGTCATGTGGCGCAGGACGATCTGGCGTCGTACTGCCACTTCCTCTTGGCCCAGGCCGAATGCGAGTGCCTGTACGGCGAGGGCTTCGTCCACGCGGGCTGAGAGGTCCAGGGGGCCGATCACGACGTCTTCGGGGTGGCGGTGACCGTGACCGGGAAATCGCATGTGGGGAGAGTACAGGGGTGGTTCGGTCGTTATTCGGGTGCGGGCCGTTCGTGGCTGGTCGCGCCCACGCGGCGGAGCCGCACGTGTCACTGCCCCGCGCCCCCGAAGGCCTTCAGAACAGGATGCTCATGAAGGCGCCGACCTCTTGGAAGCCGACCCTCAAGTACGCCCTTCTCGCCGGGGTGTTGAAGTCGTTCACGTAGAGGCTGACCATCGGGGCGACATCCGCCAACGCGTAACGCAGTACCGCTGCCATCGCGGGGGCCGCCACGCCCATCCCCCGGTACTCGGGGGCCACCCACACGCCCTGGATCTGGCAGGCCTTCGGTGTTGCCGCGCCGATCTCCGCCTTGAAGACGACCTTGCCGTACTCGTCGAGGCGGGCGAACGAGCGCCCTGAGCCCACGAGTTCGGCCACTCGGGCCTGGTAGAGGAGGCCGCCGTCGCCGGCCAGCGGGGAAACGCCGACCTCCTCGGTGAACATCGCCACGCACGCCGGCATGATCGTGTCCATCTCGTCCTTGCGGATACGGCGGACGTACGGGTCGGGGGCCATGTCGGTGGGCATGCGGTCGGCGACCATGAGGGGCTGGCGGGCGCGGACCTCGCGGGCCGGGCCCCAGCTCGGTTCGAGGAGGCGCCAGAGTTGGGCCGTCGCCTCCGCCGGGCCGACGATCGAGGAGCAGCGGCGGCCGGCCCTGCGGGCACGGTCGGCGAAGGCGCGGACGGCTCTGGGGGTCGCGCAGATCGGGACGAGGTTGGCGCCCGCGTAGCAGAGGGACGTCAGCATGCCGTCCTCGTACCAGCCCCACATCTCGCCGCCGAGCCGCCAGGGGTCGAGGCCCGCGACCTGCACCCGCGAGGTCACGAAGGCGTTCGTGACCGGCTCGCGGTCGAGCACGGCGAGCGCGGCGTCCAGGTCGCTCGGTTCGAGCACCCGAGAGGTGGTCTGGGTCAACACGTGCGGGGCCTCACCCTAAGGTCTGCTGATCTCCGCACTGTACCTGCGGAAGCTGAGCGGTGCCGCCCTGTGTTGCCGTTCGCTTCTGAGTGGGGGTGGGTCGGGTCGCCGTCCCTGGGGGCCGCGCCCCCAGACCCCCGCTTTCGGCCTGGACGGCCTCGTCCTCAAGCGCCGGACGGGCTGATTGTGCCGACCGGCGCTGACAAGTGGAGCCCGAGAACCTGGTCTACGGCCCGAGCCAGACCCCTCGGCCCGCAGCAGACCTTCAGCCCGCGACCGACACCGAAGGCTCGCCGGAGGCGATCCCGTCCGCCTCCATCTGCTCGGCGATCTTCATCGCCTCCTCGATCAGCGTCTCCACGATCTTCGACTCGGGGACGGTCTTGATGACCTCGCCCTTGACGAAGATCTGGCCCTTGCCGTTGCCGGAGGCGACGCCGAGGTCGGCCTCGCGCGCCTCGCCGGGGCCGTTCACGACGCAGCCCATGACGGCCACGCGCAGCGGGACCTCCATGCCCTCCAGGCCCGCCGTGACCTCCTCGGCCAGCTTGTAGACGTCGACCTGGGCGCGGCCGCAGGAGGGGCAGGAGACGATCTCCAGGCGGCGGGGCTTGAGGTTCAGGGACTCCAGGATCTGGTTGCCGACCTTGACCTCCTCGACCGGCGGGGCGGAGAGGGAGACGCGGATGGTGTCGCCGATGCCCTGCGAGAGGAGGGCGCCGAATGCCACCGCCGACTTGATCGTGCCCTGGAAGGCCGGGCCCGCCTCGGTGACGCCGAGGTGCAACGGGTAGTCGCACTGGGCCGCGAGCTGGCGGTACGCCTCGACCATCACGACCGGGTCGTTGTGCTTGACCGAGATCTTGATGTCCTGGAAGCCGTGCTCCTCGAAGAGGGACGCTTCCCAGAGGGCGGACTCGGCCAGCGCCTCGGGGGTCGCCTTGCCGTACTTCTTCAGCAGTCGAGCGTCCAGCGAGCCCGCGTTCACACCGATGCGGATCGGGGTGCCGTGGTCCTTCGCGGCCCGCGCGATCTCCTTGACCTTGTCGTCGAACTGCTTGATGTTGCCGGGATTGACCCGTACGGCCGCGCAACCCGCCTCGATCGCGGCGAAGACGTACTTCGGCTGGAAGTGGATGTCCGCGATGACCGGGATCTGCGACTTGCGGGCGATCGTCGCGAGGGCGTCGGCGTCGTCCTGCGTGGGGCAGGCCACGCGGACGATCTGGCAGCCGGACGCGGTCAGCTCGGCGATCTGCTGGAGCGTGGCGCCGATGTCCGACGTACGGGTGGTCGTCATGGACTGCACCGACACCGGCGCGTCGCCGCCGACCGCCACGGTGCCGACCTGGATCTGCCGGCTCTTGCGGCGCTCGGCGAGCCGGGTCGGAACGGACGGAATGCCGAGAGAAATCGCAGTCATCTGCTGTGCAACCCCAAGTCGTGGATCAAGGCCCCGGTCCCGGAACAGCGGGCTCCAGGCTTCGAGATTACGTCAACCGTGCGGGCCCGAGCACATCCCGGCCGTAAACCCACTCAATGGAGAGCGGCCCGGCACAGAAGATGCCGGGCCGCCACAAACCACGAATGGCTAGGAGATTTTGACTGGGTTAACCACGTCTGCCACCAGGACGAGCAGGGTGAAGCAGACGAAGATCCCGGCCACCACGTACGCGACCGGCATCAGCTTCGCCACGTCGAACGGGCCCGGGTCCGGGCGCTTGAGCACCTTCGCCAGGTTCCGCCGCAGCGCCTCCCACAGCGCGCCCGCGACATGCCCGCCGTCGAGCGGGAGCAGCGGGAGCATGTTGAAGAGGAAGAGGGAGAGGTTGAAGCCGGCCACCAGCATCAGGGCCATGGCCAGCTGCTGGGTGGGCGGGATGTCGAGCGTGAAGATCTCGCCGCCCACGCGGGCCGCGCCGACCACGCCCATCGGGGAGTCGGCCTGGCGGGGGGCGCCGTCGAAGGCCGCGTTCCACAGGGCCGGGATCTTGCCGGGGAGGGCCGCGATGGAGTCGACGGCCTCGCCCATGCGGTCTCCCATCCAGGTGACCGAGTCGCCGAAGTCCTGGCGGACGATGCCGGTGGCCGCGCTGAAGCCGAGGAAGCCGGCGGTGACGTACTGGCCCTGGACGATCTGGCCGCTGGAGTCCTTCTTGGCGACCTGGTTCGACGCGATCTTCGCGTGGAGGGTGAGGGCCTGGCCCTTGCGCTCGACGACGATCGGGACTGTCTTGCCGGGGGTGGCGCGGATCAGGTCGGAGAGCTTGTTCCAGTCCGTCGTCTTCACGCCGTTGAAGCTGACGATCTTGTCGCCCGCCTTCAGGCCCGCTGCCGCGGCCGGGGAGGCCGGGTCGGACTTCTTGCAGGTGTCGCGGTTCTGGCTCTGCGCGATGACGCACTCGGAGACCGAGCTGACCGTGTTGGTCTGCTGCGAGATGCCGAAGCCCATCAGGACGGTGAGGAAGAGCGCGACGGCGAGGATGAGGTTCATGAAGGGGCCCGCGAACATCACGATGACCCGTTTCCAGGGCTTGCGTGTGTAGAACAGGCGGGACTCGTCGCCGGGCTCCAGCTCCTCGAAGGCGGCCGAGCGGGCGTCCTCGATCATGCTGCGCCAGGGCGAGGTGGAGCGGGACTCGATCCTGCCGTCGGGTCCGGGCGGGAACATGCCGATCATGCGGATGTAGCCGCCGAACGGGATGGCCTTGAAGCCGTACTCGGTGTCGCCCTTCCGCTTGGACCAGATGGTCGGGCCGAAGCCGACCATGTACTGGGGCACCCGGATGCCGAAGAGCTTCGCCGTGGACAGATGCCCCAGCTCGTGCCAGGCGATCGAGACCAGCAGGCCGACCGCGAAGACGACTATGCCGAGGATCATCATCAGGGCTGTCATGCACGCGCCTCCGCGTTCGCCGTGGTCGTCTGCGCTGTCAGTTCGCGGGCCCGGGCGCGTGCCCAGGTCTCCGCTTCGAGGACGTCCGGCACGGTCAGGGAAGTTCCCGTGGCCGGTGTCCCGTGTTCCTCGACCACCCGTGTCACCGTCTCCATGATTCCGTTGAACGGCAGCGCGCCCGCGCGGAACGCCTCCACGCACTCCTCGTTCGCCGCATTGAACACCGCCGGGGCCGTGCCCGCGAGCTGTCCCACATGCCGGGCCAGCCCGACCGACGGGAACGCGTCGGTGTCGAGCGGGAAGAACTCCCACGTCGACGCCTTGCTCCAGTCGAACGCGGGCGCCGCGTCCGGGACCCGCTCGGGCCAGCCGAGCCCGATGGCGATCGGCCCGCGCATGTCGGGGGGCGTCGCCTGGGCGAGTGTCGAACCGTCCGTGAATTCCACCATCGAGTGGACATACGACTGCGGGTGCACGACCACCTCAATGCGATCGAAGGGAATGTCGTACAGCAGGTGCGCCTCGATCACTTCGAGCCCCTTGTTCACCAGGGTCGCCGAGTTGATCGTGATCACCGGCCCCATCGCCCAGGTGGGATGCGCGAGTGCCTCTTCTACGGTCACTCGCGCCAGGTCCGCCTTCGTACGACCCCGGAAGGGGCCGCCGGACGCGGTGACGACCAGCTTGCGGACATCGGCGCGGGTGCCGGCCGCGAGGGCCTGGAACAGCGCCGCGTGCTCGGAGTCCACCGGGATGATCTGGCCGGGCTTCGCAAGCGCCTTCACCAGCGGGCCGCCGACGATGAGCGACTCCTTGTTGGCGAGCGCGAGGACGCGGCCCGCCTCCAGGGCGGCGAGGGTGGGCGCGAGTCCGATGGACCCGGTGATGCCGTTCAGCACGGTGTGGCAGTCGGAGGCGGCGAGTTGAGTGGCCGCGTCAGGACCGGCGAGGATCTCCGGGAGCGGCTCCCCCGCGCCGTACTGCGCGGCGAGCGCCTCGCGCAGTGCGGGTACGACGTCCTCGCGGGCGACCCCGACCGTCCGCACCCTGAGCTGGTACGCCTGCTCGGCGAGAAGCCCGACCCGGCCGCCGTTCGCGGAGAGTGCGGTGACCCGGAAGCGGTCCGGGTTGCGCAGCACCAGGTCGATGGCCTGCGTGCCGATGGACCCGGTGGACCCGAGGATCACCAGGGCCTTGGGACCGTCGCCCACGACGGGGTCGTAGACGAGATGTGGGTCGGCGAGGGGTGCTGGACTGTCGCTCATCCCTCCATTGTTGCCGCAACGGATGCCCGGGTGGACAGCGGTTCCCTCGGGCGGGTGGCTTATCGGCTCTCGTCGGTGATTGAAGGGAAATCCCCCTTTGTGAATACGGCGTGAAGGTCCTGTGATAACACTTCAGTCCTGCGCCGGTGGACGACCGGCCAGTGGACGACATCCTGGGGGGATTCTCCATGCGGATACGCGCTGCCCTGCCCGCGCTCGCGGGCGCCGCGATACTCACCGGCACCTTGCTCAGCACCCCGGCCGAGGCCGCCGGCGGGGTCACGATCTACCGCGTCTGGTTCGACAGCCCCGGCTCGGACCACGGCTCCAACACGAGCCTCAACGCCGAGTGGGTGCAGATCAAGAACACCAGCCGGTCGGCCATCTCGCTCAAGGGGTGGGTCCTCAAGGACGTCTCGAACCACCGCTACGTCTTCAAGAACATCAAGATCGGCGCCGGCAAGTACATCAAGGTGCACACCGGCAAGGGCTCGGACACCGCGTCGAACACGTACCAGAACCGCGGCTGGTACGTCTGGAACAACACCAAGGACACCGCGACGCTGACCAGAGCGACCGGCAGCAAGGTCGACACCTGCTCCTGGACGACGCGGGATCCGAGCGACAAGTACTGCTGATCCGGGGTCAGTTGATGGTTCGGTGCACGTTCTCCACCTTGCTCGGACCGTCGGAGGCGTCGGCGATCCACGGGCCCTCGCCCGACGGGTCGACGATGCCTTCCTCCAGCCATGTGTACGCGCCGCCCATGACGCCCTTGACGACCTTGTGGTCGAGGGCGTCGGTGTTGGTCCACAGACGGCCGAAGAGTTCCTCGACGCGGATGCGGGACTGTTCACAGAAGGCGTCGGCGAGTTGGTAGGCCTCGCGGCCGTGATCGCCCTGGGTGCGCAGGAGTTCGGCCCGTACGCAGACCGCGCTCATCGCGAAGAGTTCCGCGCCGATGTCGACGATCCGGCCCAGGAAACCCTGCTTGGTCTCCATGCGGCCCTGCCAGCGGGACATGGCGTAGAAGGTCGAGCGGGCCAGTTTGCGGGCACCGCGTTCGACGTAGCGAAGGTGCCGGGAGAGGTCGACGTCGTGGCGGAACTCGCCGTAGGTGCCCGGGAGTTGGCCGCTGCCCGCGACCAGCTTCGGGAGCCACTTGGCGTAGAAGACGCCCGCGTTGGCGCCCGCTTTCGCCTTGTCCTGGAGGGACTTGTCCGGGTCGATGAGGTCGCCGGCGACCTTGAGGTGGGCGTCGACGGCCTCGCGGGCGATCAGGAGGTGCATGATCTCCGTCGAGCCCTCGAAGATGCGGTTGATCCGGAGGTCGCGCAGGACCTGTTCGGCGGGGACCGCCCGTTCGCCGCGGGCCGCGAGGGATTCCGCCGTCTCGAAGCCTCGGCCGCCGCGGATCTGGACCAGCTCGTCGGCCATGAGCCAGCCCATCTCGGAGGAGAAGAGCTTGGCCAGCGCGCCCTCGATGCGGATGTCGTTGCGGTCCTCGTCCGCCATCTGCGAGGACAGGTCGAGTACGGCCTCCAGGGCGAAGGTCGTCGCCGCGATGAAGGAGATCTTCGCGCCCACGGCCTCGTGCTCGGCGATCGGCCTGCCCCACTGCTCACGCGCCGCCGACCACTCGCGGGCGATCTTCAGGCACCACTTGCCGGCCGCGACGCAGGACGCGGGGAGGGAGAGGCGGCCGGTGTTGAGGGTGGTGAGGGCGATCTTGAGGCCCGCGCCCTCGGGACCGATGCGGTTGGCGGCCGGGACCCGGACCTGGTGGAAGCGGGTGACGCCGTTCTCGATGCCGCGCAGGCCCATGAAGGCGTTGCGGTTCTCGACGGTGATGCCGGGCGAGTCGGTCTCCACGACGAACGCTGTGATGCCGCCCTTGTGGCCCTCACTCTTGGGCACCCGGGCCATCACGACCAGGAGGTCGGCGATGACGCCGTTGGTGGTCCAGAGCTTCACCCCGTCGAGGACGTAGGAGTCCCCGTCGGGCACCGCGCTGGTCGCGAGGCGTGCCGGGTCGGAGCCGACGTCCGGTTCGGTGAGCAGGAAGGCACTGATGGCGGTGCGGGCGCAGCGGGGCAGGAACTCCGCCTTCTGCTCGTCCGTGCCGAACAGCTTCAGCGGCTGCGGTACGCCGATCGACTGGTGGGCGGAGAGCAGCACGCCGACCGCGGGGCAGGCGGAGCCCGCCAGCGCCAGCGCCTTGTTGTAGTACACCTGGGTGAGGCCGAGGCCGCCGTACTTGGTGTCGATCTTCATGCCGAGGGCGCCGATCTCCTTGAGGCCGCTGATGACCTCGTCGGGGATGCGGGCCTCGCGTTCGATGCGGGCGGCGTCGATCCGGGTCTCGCAGAAGACGCGCAGTTTCGCGAGGAACTCCTCGCCGCGCCGGGAGTCCTCGGCGGCCGGCAGGGGGTGGGGGTGGATCAGGTCGAGCCGGAAGCGGCCGAGGAACAGTTCCTTGGCGAAGCTGGGCTTGCGCCAGTCCTGTTCCCGGGCCGCCTCCGCCACCTGCCGGGCTTCTCGCTCGGTGACGGTGGGTTTGCTGGATGGAGCGGACATGAGGCTCACCTCGCCGCGAATCGGGCCCTCGGACCATGGCGGTTACCGACGGGTGCTACCCGTTCGTATGTACCCGATCCACCGCGAAGCAGCCACCCTTCGCGCGTCCGTTCAGCCGATGTCGACGGAGTACGCCTTCGTGTCAAGCCGCCCCGAACCCTTGAAGACCTCGGTGCCGGACTCGATGCCGGAGAGGTACTTGTCGTTGCTCAGCAGCTTGCGGCGGACCAGCGCCTGCGTGAAGTCGTCGATGTTCAGGGACGCCTTCGTGGTGTTGGTCCGGCGGACGAAGGAGTACACGTTCCAGCCGATGTTGCCCTGGTAGATGTCCCACATCGCGCCGTCGAGGCTGACGCTGCCGTACTTGGTGCCGAGCGGGCCGGCCCCGCCCTGCCGGTTGAGCCAGATCATGATCTCGTCGGTGGGCTGGTCGGCCCAGTCGGCGGTGTTCTTGGAGTGCAGCCACAGGTCGTACGCGACGTCGAGCGTGCCCGGGTTGCCGCTGAGCGCGAACTCCCAGCCGGTCTTGACCGGCTTGCGGTCACCGACGCGGACCGGCAGCCCTGTGGTGGCCTTGTCGACCTTCCAGCCCCAGTGCCAGCCGAGGACGGTACTCGCGAACGTCTTCACGTCGGCGTCGGTGCCCTTGCTGTTGTTGGCCCAGTTGAAGGACGTGCCCCACGAAATGGTCGACCCGGACGGGGAGTTGTCCCACACGCACTGGCTGCCGGTGGCCTTGTCCCGGCCCCACTGGTTGTTGTTCACGTAGTACTTGCCGAGGGTGACCGTGTCGTCGGCCGTGCACTTCTCGCTCGACTCACCCGCCTGGGCGACGGTGACACCGGCGAGGGCCGTCAGCGCGACCGAGGCGGCGGCGAGCACCTTCGCCTTCTTCGACAGGCGGGGTCTGCGGTGTTGCATCGGGGGTCCTTCCGGGGGACGGTTCGTCTACGGCCCGTCAGCGGCCGCTACGACCTCTCAGTGGCCGCTGACCCGCCTGGAGGTTGCCTCCCCCACCCGGAGAAACTCTCGGAGCCCGGCGTTTCGAGAAAGTGTCGAAGCGCTTCGACAACCTATGGACACCCACACCGCCTGAAGCTAATGTCGAACCACCCCCACCCGCCCTTGTCAGCAACGCGCACTGTCGAAGCGCTTCACAAAGCTTGGAGAGCTGGATGGTCACCCTCGCCGAGGTCGCCCAGCACGCCGGAGTCTCGGCGAGCACGGTGAGCTATGTCCTCAGCGGCAAGCGGTCCATCTCCGGAGCCACCCGGCAGCGGGTCGAGCAGAGCATCCGCGAGCTGGGCTACCACCCGAACGCGGGCGCCCGCGCCCTGGCCAGCAGCCGGTCGAACATCATCGCGCTGATGGTGCCGCTGCGCACCGACATGTACGTGCCGGTGATGATGGAGATCGCCATCGCCGTGGCGACCACCGCCCGCCTGCACGGCTACGACGTGCTGCTGCTCACCGGCGAGGAGGGTCCCGACGCGGTGCGCCGGGTCACCGGCAGCGGGCTCGCCGACGCGATGATCCTGATGGACGTCGAACTCGACGACGAGCGGCTGCCGTTGCTGCGCGGCACCGACCAACCCTCCGTACTGATCGGCCTCCCCGCCGACACCACCGGGCTGACCTGCGTCGACCTCGACTTCGGCGCGACCGGCGCGCTGTGCGTCGAGCACCTCGCCAAGCTCGGTCACCACGACATCGCTGTCATCGGCGAGGCCCCCGCCGTCTACGAGCGGCACACCGGTTTCGCCGAGCGCACCCTCGACGGACTCCGCTCCCGGGCACGGGAGTTGGGCCTGCGGGTGCTGCACCGGCCGTGCGAGGGCGGGTACGACGCGATGACGACGACCCTGGCCCGGATCTTCGACGAACGCCCCGGCACCACGGGCTTCGTCGTGCAGAACGAGTCGGCGGTCGAGCCGCTGCTCGCGCTGCTGCGCCAGCAGGGCCGGGCCGTGCCGGAGGACGTGTCGGTGGTCGCGGTCTGCCCCGACCAGGTCGCCACCCAGGCCTCGGTGCGGCTGACGTCCGTCGCCATCCCCGCGCAGGAGATGGGCCGTTACGCCGTGGAGCACCTGGTGGCCAAGCTCGACGGCCGTGGCAGCGACGAAGTCGTGCTGATCACACCGGAGTTGACGATGCGGGCGAGTACGGGGCCGGCGCCGTCAGCTTCTTGACCAGCCACGCTCCACGTGTTTGTGCGGTTACCCCCTGTCTGCTTTCCTCCAGGAGCACTCCTCGTGAATCAGCCTGCCGAAATCCAGTCCGAGGTCAGTCTCGCGCAGTCCTCCCCCACCGTCGGAACGTTCCGTGAGAGGGACGGCGCGCTGGAGTGGAGCGGGCGCCAGGAGACCGTACGGATCGAGCCCTGGGGTCCGGACGCGGTCCGGGTGCGGGCCCGGCTCGGCGGCCCCCTCCTCGACGGGCTCCCCGGTGCCCTTGTCGACGAACCCCCCACCACGGACGGCTCGATCAAGATCGGCGAGGGTGAAGCACAGCTGACCGTCGGCGAGTTGACCGTCCATGTCGACGCCGAGGGCCTGATCCGCTTCCTGCGCACCGCCGACTCCGCCGAGCTGCTCGCCGAGGCCCGCGCCCACTTCTGGTGGCCCGGCTCGCGCCTCTACACGGCGGTCGGCAACGGCCACCACCGCCTGGAGCAGCGCTTCGCCGCGTACGAGGACGAGAAGCTGTACGGCCTCGGCCAGCACCAGCACGGCAAGCTGGACCAGAAGGGGCTGGTCCTCGACCTGGTGCAGCGCAACGCCGAGGTGGGCATCCCGGTGCTCGTCTCCAGCCGCGGCTACACCCTGCTGTGGAACAACCCGGCGATCGGCCGCGTGGAACTCGCCGGCAACGGCACGCGCTGGGTCGCCGATTCGGCCCGGCAGATCGACTACTGGATCACCGCGGGCGACCCGGCCGACGGCCAGCGCCGCTACAGCGCGGTGACGGGCCGTACGCCGATGCTGCCGAAGTGGGCGGCGGGCTTCTGGCAGTGCAAGCTGCGCTACCGCACCCAGGCCGAACTCCTCGCCGTGGCACGGGAGTACAAGCGCCGGGAGCTGCCCCTCTCCGCGATCGTCTGCGACTTCTTCCACTGGACGCACCTGGGCGACTGGAAGTTCGACCCGGCCGAGTGGCCCGACCCGGCGGCCATGGTCCGCGAACTGGACGAGCTGGGCGTGAAGTTGGTGGTGAGCGTCTGGCCGTCGGTGTCACCCCTCAGCGAGAACCACGGGGTACTGGAACAGCGCGGCTACCTCATCGGCACCCAGTACGGCCCGATGGCGCACGCCGACTGGCCGGACAAGGGGGTCGCGTCGACGGTCCAGGTGGCCTTCTACGACGCCACCAACCCCGAGGCCCGCGACTTCCTGTGGTCGAAGATCCGCGACAACTACCTTGTGCCGTACGGGATCACGGCCTTCTGGCTGGACGCGTGCGAGCCCGAGCTGAAGCCGGGCTTCCAGGAGAACCTGCGCTACTGGGCGGGCCCGGGCCTGGAGGTCGGCAACCTCTATCCGGCCGAGAACTCCCGTACGTTCGCGGAGGGGTTGCGCGCCGAGGGCGTCGGTGACGACGAGGTCATCACCCTCAACCGCTCGGCGTGGGCGGGCAGTCAGCGCCACGGCGCGGCGCTCTGGTCGGGTGACATCGGCACCGACTTCCCGACCCTGCGCCGCCAGATAGCCGCGGGCCTCAACACCGCGCTGTCCGGCATCCCTTGGTGGAACACGGACATCGGCGGCTTCCACGGCGGCGACCCGGACGACCCGGCGTACCGCGAAGTCATGGTCCGCTGGTTCCAGTTCGGCGCGCTGTCCCCGCTTATGCGGCTGCACGGCTTCCGCGACCCGGGCATGCCGCTGGGCCCCGACATGACCGGCGGCCCCAACGAGGTCTGGTCGTACGGCGATCGGGCCCTGCCGATCCTGGAGAAGTACCTGCGGCTGCGCGAGCGCCTGAAGCCGTACGTCCTCGACGTGATGCGGGCCGCGCACGAGGAGGGGCTGCCGGTGATGCGCCCGCTGTTCCTCGAATTCCCGGCGGACCCGGCGACTTGGTCGGTCGACGACGCGTACCTCTTCGGCCCGGACCTGCTGGTCGCCCCGGTGCTGACGGCGGGCGCCACGGTCCGTACGGCGTATCTCCCGGCGGGCGCGTGGTGGACGGACGCGTGGACGGGCGAGACGTACGAGGGCGGTACGGTGGTCACGGTCGACGCGCCGCTGGACCGGATCCCGCTGTTCCTGCGCGACGGGGCGACGCTGCCGGTGACGGAGTAGGAGTTGGGGCGCCCAGTGGGGGGGCGGGCGCCCGAGCCGTGACGCTTCCGTTGTGCGGAACTGTGGGCTCCGTCACAGCCGTACCGATCTTGTTCTGCTGGACTCCTCCGATGGTGTTACGCAAGCTCGCCATCGTTGCGGGCCTCGCCGCGTTCGCCCTGTATCTCTGGGGTCTGCTCCACGTCCTGGGCGCGCTCGTCCAGGCCGAGGACGGCGGCGCCGACTCCTCGCCGATACTGCCCTGTCGTACGACCGACGGGCAGGAGGGCGGGCCGGAGGACCCCAGAGCCGCCCAAGTCGTCGACTACTCCGTGGACTTCGTCCCGCTCAGGTTCGTCTGCGAGATGACGGGCGGGGGCAGCTACGTCACCGACACCGTTCCCGGGTACGTCAATCCGGCGGTGTTCGGCCTCGTGCTGGCCGGACTCGGCTGCTGGGTCGCCGCGCTCGTCGTGGCGCCGCCCGGCCCTCGCGGAGTACGAGGACCGGGCGGCTGAGCGGAGCACCGGGGTGCCCGGATGGGTCAACTACTGGTGACGCTCTCGCTGTTGGTGGTGAAGTCGAGCCCGCCGGACGAGGACGTGATCTCGAACCCGAACTGCAGGTCCCCGATGGTCACGTTGCCGAACCAGCCCTTGGTGTCCTTGATCCACTTGAGGATCGGCAGGATGTCGACCGTTCCGGAGGTCGAGTTGGAGGTGCGCAGGAACGAGAACACGTCGTTGGCACCGTTGTTGCCCTTGTAGACGGTCCAGGTCGAACCGCCCAGCGTGAGGGTGCCCTGCGAGGTGCCGAGGGCACCGACGGCTCCGGTCTTGTTGACCCAGAGCATGATCTCGTAGTCGTAGTTGGTGTCCCAGATGTCGTACGACGTGTTGTACGCGCCGGACGACGGGACCGTGACGTTGTAGCTGCTCTTGAGCGAACCGAGCGAGGTGATCGACTTGTTGATCACCTTCTTGGCGTTGGGGTAGGACTTGATGCCGCCGGTGTTGGGGTGGTTGGCGTTGACGCCCCAGTTGGTACCGGAGTTGGCCCAGATGCACTGGCTGCCGGCGCCGGAGCCCCAGATGTTGTTGTAGAGCGTGTAGCCGTTCAGGGTCGTGGTGCCCCACTGGTCGCAGGAGCTCCAGACGGCGGCGGAGGCGGGGGCCGAGGCGAGTGCGACGGTGGCGCCGAGCGCGAGTGCGGGGGCGAGAACGGCCGTGAGTACGCGGCCCGGCTTGCGTGTTGCCATGGTGTCCCTTCCATGGGTGGGGGGAGGTGCGAGTGGCTACCGCGCCCCCAGGGTGAGGACGCGGTCTTCTCCGGCGACGAGGTCGAGCGGCTCCGTGCCGGAGGAAGTCCGGAGTTCGACGCGGTGAGTCCGGGACGGCCGGATCAGCGCTGTGGCGGAGTGGGGCGTCCAGCTCAGATCGACCTCCGCCCCGAACCTCGTGCGTACGCCGGTGAGTTGACCGTGCGGATACGCCGCCGGCAGCGCGGGCAGCAGGACCAGCCGGTCCGGGGTCGACTGCACGAGCGCCTCGACGAGCACGCCGGGCAGGGTGTGCGCGGCGTCCGCGTTGTAGACGTCGCGGTTCGGGTAGTGCGCGCTCATCAGCGAGGCGTGGAAGAAGTCGCCGTCGAGCACCTGCCCGAGGGCGTGCGCGACCCGTTCACCGTCCCGGAGCCGGGCGGCGACGAGCGCGTGGTGGAGGTGTCCGTGCGCGGAGTCGTTCTCGGCGCCCCGGAGTTGGAGCGCGCGGTGCGCGGCGACGGCGAGCCGCGGGGTGTCGTACGGGTTGATCTCGTCGAGCGGCCACACACCGTAGAGATGGCTGAGGTGCCGGTGGTCGTAGGTGTCGTCGAGGCCCGGCCAGGCCCATTCGGCAAGCGCGCCTTCGGAATTGACCCGGTGCGGCGGCAGCCGGTCGGCGAGGGCACGCCAACGGAGGGCCTCCGGCGTGCCCGGGTGATATGCGGCAGCGGTGTGGAACGCGTGCCGGGCGGCGGAGAGGTCCATTGCCGCGTTGATCGCGCCCCAGCTGGCGTTGGCGTTCGCGGGACGGTTCTCGGGTGAGTAGGAAGGGACGAGGACGAGTTGGCCGCCTGTATCGGTACGGCTGAGGAAGTCCTCGTAGAACAGGGCGATTTCGGCCAGTACGGCGGCGGTACGCGGATCGCGCTCGCCACGCGTCTCGTCGTGGTCGACGAGCGGCTTGAGCAGCCAGTCGGCGCCTGCGGTCCACAGGTGCAGCGGGTACTCACGGCTGAAGTGGTACGACAGCCCTGACTCCCCGTCGCTGTGCGCGGGCGCGACGACACCCCGGGCGCCGAAGACGGCACGGGCGTTCTCCCGCCAGTCGTCGAGCTGACGATGAATCAGGGAGGCGAGGGCGTCGGTGACTTCGGGGAGGGCGGCGATCGCGGCGGAGGCGGTCTGGAGGTTGAGGTTCGCGTCGTTGGTGAACGCCCCCGACCATGCCGTGTTCCAGTCGCCGGTCCACAGTCCGGTGAGCCGGGGCGGGAACAGTCCGCTGGAGGAGAGCAGGTGGTACCGGCCGGCCGCGAAGAGCCGTTCGAGGAGGGCAGGACTGTGGGTCCGCTTCAGCAACTCACTCCCGGGGAGGACGCGTTCGGCGTCGTCGGCATGGAGATCGAGGGTGACACGGGCGTAAGCCGTGCGATGGAGGGCGAGGTGCCGGTCGAGAAGGGCGTCGTAGGACTGCTGCCGGTCGGTGAGCAACTCCCTTAGGGCGCGCGTCTCTTCTACGACATCCAGCTCGCCGGTGTGGCGCCGGACTCGGGTGAGGAGAAGGACCTCGCCGGCCCCGGCGATCCGAACTCCCGGCGAGGTGAGCCGTGTTGTGCCACCGGTGACCACGACGAGGGTGACTCCGGTGTACGCGCGGTCACTGTCGGGATAGCGGACACGGAGGGTGAGAACAGCGCCGTCGGAGGTCAGGAGGGTGCCGTTGCCGACCCCCAACCCTGCCGGAGCGCCCGGGAGTTGATGGTCCTGGGCGAGGTCGAGGGTGAGGTCCGGGGCGGTGATGTGCTGGACGATCACGTCGTCGGCGCGGGAGACGAAGACGCGGCTGCGCCAGTCCGCGTGAGTGTCGGTGGCCTCACAGGTGGCGGTGACCTCGCCGGTGGTGAAGTCGACGCTACGGCGATAGTCGCGGCCTGTCGCGCCAGGCTGCCTGCGCAGCCGTAGCTGGAAGGCCGGGTGGAACGGCTGCACCCATTGGAGCGGGCGGTCGTCCGTGAAGCTCTCGGCGGCAGTGAGGTCACCGGCGAGCAACCGGGCTTGGAGGGCAGGGAGTTCGGCGGCGAGGTGTGGCGGCCTGGCGTGTTCGGCGCCGTTCGGGCGGACGAGGGTGTGGTGGGTGACGATGACGCGGTCGTCGTTCGGATCGCCGAACACGAGGACGCCGTGGTGGCCGTTGCCGCTGAGGTAGGCGTCCTCCCAGCGGGTGGCGGGGAGGGGTTCCCAGGTGGTGTGCGCGGGGCCTGGTGGCGAGGGGTCGGTGGGTGCGAGGTCGGTGGGTGCGGAGTCGCCGGTCATGGTCGCAGCACCGCCACGCCGTAGCGGCCGAGGGTGATCTCGGCCTCGACGGTCTCGCCGGTGAGCAAGTCGTGGTGGGTGCCCGGGAGTTCGACGGTGACTGGCTCGCGGCTGTGGTTGAGGAGGAACAGCAACTCCCCACGCCGTACGGCCTCGACGCCCAACGGGAGCCCGGCGAGCACGGGGCGGACCCCCGCGTCGGTGGCGATACGGGCGAGCAGCGCGCGCAGCGCGTGGGGCTCCGGGAGGGTCGAGACGTACCAGGACTTGCCCCTGCGCAGGACGGCAGGGAGGCCGTCCAACTCCCCGCCCTTGTAGGGGATTACCTCATCGACGTTGTCGCCCTCGGGCTCGATCTCCTCCGACCAGAGCGTGCTGCGGAAGCCCTCGCACTCGGCGGTCTCCCCCGCGTCCAGCGGCCACCACTCGTGCAGGGTGCGGATGCCGAACAGTTCGCGGAGTCGGGCGTCCATGCCGCCGGGGCGTACGCGGTCGTCCTCGTCGGCGACACCCGTCAGGAAGCCGGAGACGAGGGTGCCGCCGCCTCGGACGTACGCGAGGAGGTTGTCGATCGCGGTGTCCGTGAGGAGGTAGAGCTGCGGGACGACCACCAACTTGTAGGCGGAGAGGTCGTGTTCGGGGTGGGCGAAGTCGGTGGTGAGGTGGGATTCCCACAGGGCGCGGTGCCAGGCGCGGAGGACTTCCGGGTAGTCGACCTCGGTGGAGAGACGACCGTCCTGCGCGCCGGCCCACCAGGCGTTCCAGTCGTGCAGGATCGCGATGTCGGCGGTGATGTGAGTATCTGTCACCTCGCCGCCAATCCGGACGAGTTCGGCGCCGAGCTGCTTCACCTCCTGGAAGGTGCGGCCCCGCTCCCCCGCGTGACTGAGCATCCCGGAGTGGAACTTCTCGGCGCCCTGCCGGGATTGGCGCCACTGGAAGTAGCAGACGGCGTCGGCGCCACGCGCCACGGCCTGGAGGGACCAGAGGCGGTTGAGACCGCGCGGCTTCGGGTGGTTCACGCCACGCCAGTTGACCGGCCCGGCCGCCTGCTCCATGAGCATCCAGGGACCGCGCGCCTGCGAACGGGTCAAGTCCTGGACTAGCGCGGCACTTTGGGCACCGAGGGGGTCACGTGGATCGGGATACAGATCGACCGAGACGACGTCCTCCTCCTCGGACCAGCGCCAGCCGTCCTGCCCCACCCAGAACGGCATGAAGTTGGTGGTGACCGGGATGTGCGGGGTGTGCCGGCGGACGATGTCGCGCTCGGCGGTGTAGCACTCCAGGAGCATGTCGGAGGTGAAGCGCCGGAAGTCGAGCACGTGGGTGGGGTTGTTGAGGTAGTGGGCGTGACGCGGGGGCAGGATGCCGTCCCAGGTGTCGTAGCCCTGACTCCAGAATGCCGTGCCCCAGGCCGAGTTGAGGGCGTCGAGCGTGCCGTATCGCGTTCGCAGCCAGCGGCGGAAGGAGACGGCGGCCTCGTCGCCGTAGTCGAAGGTGCAGTACTCGTTGTTGATGTGCCACATCGTGAGCGCGGGGTGGCCGCCGTAACGGGCGGCCAGGGCCTCGGTGATGGCGGCGGCGTGGCTGCGGTAGACGGCGCTGGAGTGCGAGAAGTGCTGCCGTCCGCCCCACCATTCGATGCGGCCGTCGGCATCGCGGGGCAGGGTCTCCGGGTGGAGGCGGCCCAGCCACGGGGGCGGGGAGGAGGTGGGCGTGGCGAGGACGACGCCGATCCCACTGCCGTGCATCAGATCCATCAGCCGGTCGAGCCAGCCGAACTCCCTTGCCCCGGGCTCTGGTTCGAGCCTGGCCCAGGAGAAGACGCCGAGGGTGACGGAGTTGACGCCGGCGTCCTTCATCAGCCGGACGTCCTCGTGCCAGGTCTCCTCGGGCCACTGCTCGGGGTTGTAGTCACCGCCGAAGAGGATGCGCCCGCGGGTGGTGTCACTGAGCTGAGGCATCAGATCTGCTCCCCGTACTGGATGCCGCGCCCGTTGGTGGCGAGGTACACGCGGCCGTGGACGCGCGGGTCACCGACGATGGCCTGGCCGGTCCAACCCCACTGATGCTGGTCGTCGTTGATGCGCACCCAGGTCTGCGCCTCGTCGTCGGAGCGGTAGACGGCGGTGATGGTCTCGGTGGAGCCGACCTGATAGATCGCGGGGTAGTCGGCGCCGGGCGCGGGTCTGCCGAAGCCCAGGGTGTACGAGGCCCAGCAACTGGCGACCTTCGAGAAGCCGACGCCTCCGTCGAGGGACCGGTAGAGCCCGTTCCACTTGACGCTCAGCCACAGGTCACCGGACCTGCCTGGCGCCGCGACCAGCTGGAACTGACTGTCCCCTGCGGGCAGCCCACTCGCACGCGCAGTGAACGAGACGCCACTGTCAGTGCTGGCGTATAGCGTTCCTGTGTCGGTGTCGTATGCGTAGAAGAGCGTCGGGTCGGCCGGGTCGGCGACCGGCGTGGCGCCCTTCGGGAAGGAGGAGACCTCGGTCCAGGTCGCGCCGTTGTCCGCCGAGCGGTGAGCCGCGTACTTCGTGCCGTCCCAGTGCACGAAGGACCACAGCAGCGTACCGCCGTCGGCGCTGGTGGCGATCGGCCCCGGTGAGTCCCCGGCGATGTCGGGCTGGGCAGCGAAGGGCGCCCAGCTCCGCCCGCCGTCGCGGGAGTACGCACCGTTGCCGTGGTCACCGAAGCCCGTGCGGACGACGTACGACGGCCTGCCCGCGGCCTGCGCGATCCCCGTCGCCGACCCGAACACGGGGTTCGTCGCCATGCCGCGCGACGGAGACGCCGTGAGCCGCTCGTGGTACATCACGCCGATGTCCCCCGAGGCGCTGATCAGGTGTGCCTCCCCGACCGGGGGCGAGATCAGCTGTCTCACGGACGTCTCCTCCAGGCCGCGGATCCGCGGCGCCCAGTGCGTGAGGTCACGGGTGCCGTAGAGGGTGGCACCGGTGCCGTAGACGACGTGCTTCGAGTCGTACGGGTCGACGGCCACGGCCTGGATCCACCAGCCGAACTTCGGCTGATCCGCACCCCAGTTGAGGAAAGGAGTCTCGGACACGTCGAACACAGCAGCGTCCTTGAGGGACGTCCAGGTACGGCCGCCGTCGGTGGTCCGGTACAGGGTGTCGACGGCCGCCCAGCGGTTGTTGGTGGAAACGACGACGGTGCCTGCGCGACGGGCGTCGACGGCGACTCCGCCGTACCCGAAGCTGTCGACGGACCCGTCGGACGTGGTCCCGCCCGGCTTCACCGGTGTGACCTCGCTCCAAGTCCCGCTCGCGACGGCCAACTTGTGCACACTGCCGGTGGACTGGCCGTTGGGCCCGGGCGCGTCGGCGTACGTCACGTACAGCTCGCGGGCACGTGCGTCGTACGCGGCCCGGATCGGAACCTTGGCGGAGGTGCCGGTGGGCTGCGCGGGGACTGCGGTCCAGGTGGTGCCGTCGGTGGTGCGGTAGAGGTTGACGGCGCTCGCGGTCCCGTCGCCGTCGCCCCAGCCGGCGTAGACGGCACGTCCGACGGCGACGAGGAAGGTGATGCCTTGCCCGGAGGCGCTGGCGGTCGCCGGGAAGCCGCTGACGGCTGCCCAAGTGGCGCCCCGGTCGGTCGACTTGAGCAACCCGTCGTGCCGGGTGCCGAGCCACAGGGTGTCGCTGTCACGCGGGTCGACCAGCAACCGCTCCCCCGCACCGCGCCCGTCCTCGTTGCCGCCCAGCTTCACGGTGAGGTCGGTGCGGGACCAGGTCGTGCCCCGGTCCTCGGAGCGGAGTACGGCACCGTTGCTCGCCCAGGACTGGGCGTACGTGCCGACGGCGAGGTACAGCCGGTTCGGGTGCGCGGGGTCGACGGCTATGGCCTCCACACCGAGCAAGTTCCAGTCGTCCGAACCGAGTTGGTCGGTGAGGGGCGTCCAGCGGGCGACCCGGTCGTCCCAGCGGTAGGCGCCGCCGATGTCGGTACGGGCGTAGGCGAGGCCGCGGACGGAGGGGTGGAAGAGGACGCCGGTGACGAATCCGGTGCCGCCGATTACGGCGTTGCGCCAGCGGTAGGAAGGGGTGACTGTGGTGGCTTCCGCCGCCTGCGCCCGCGTTGTGAGGGCCGGCACGGTGGTGAGCGCGGCGCCAGCCGCAGCCCCGGCAAGAACGGCCCGGCGGCTCACTCGGGACGCAAGCATGCACATACCTCGCTGTATGAGATGGGGTGAGGATTCCTACCTAAGGGGCCGCGGGGCTGTATCGATTTGCGGCTCCGCCGCGTGGGCGCGACCAGCCCCCACGCACCCGCAGACAAAGGACAACCAATTCAGCCCTTGACGGCGCCTGTGAGCATCCCCTTCTTAAAATGCCGCTGCACAAACGGCGAAAGCACAGCCACCGGCAACAAAGCCATCACCATGACCGCCATCTGCACGGCAAGCCCCGACAACTCCCCCGTCTTGATGGCCTGGCCAAGCCCGACCGGAGCCTCCTGCTTCTGCACCAGCTGGATCATGACGTTCTGCAACGGCATCATGTCCTGGTCGTTCAGATACAGCGACGCGTTGAACCAGGCACTCCAATACCCCACGGCATAGAACAACGTGATGACAGCCAGCACCGCACGCGACAACGGCATGACAATCACCCACAGAATCCGGAAGTCACCGGCGCCGTCGATCCGCGCACTGTCGATGAGTTCCTGCGAGATCCCCATGAAGAACCCGCGCAGCACAAGGATGTTGAAGACACTGAGCGCACTGGGCAGGATCAACGCGAGATAGCTGTCGGTCAGGCCGAGCGACTGGACGAGCAAATACGTCGGGATAAGCCCGGCGCTGAAGAACATCGTCGCCAGCATCATCATCAGAATCCACCGGTGCCCGAGCGACCCGATACGCGAGAGCCCGTACGCACACAGCACGGACACCGCCATGGAGAACGCCGTGCCGACGACGGTGATGAGGACGCTGATGATCGCCGCGCGGGTGACCTGGCCGCCGCTGAGGAGTTCCTTGTAGGCGACGAAGGTGATGCCCTTGGGCACCATGACGAGCCCGCCGGCCTGGTCGATGGTCTTGCGTGAGGAGAGGCTGGTGACGAGGACGATCCACAGCGGGAAGAGGATCGCGAGGCAGGCGAGGGTGAGGACGAGCCCCTTGCCCGCAAGACCGACCTTGCCGGGTTCCTCCTCCCAGGTGGGCCGGGGTGGCGCGGCCCAACGCCCTGGCGGCCGTACGGACTTGGCAGACCTGGAGGGCTCGACGGGTTTGTCGATGACGGCGGTCACTTCTTGTACACCCCCTGCTCGCCCATGAGGTGGGCCACTTTGTTCGCGGCGAGGACCAGCCCGAGGCTGATCACGCCCTTGACGAGTCCGGCGGCGGCCGCGTAGCCGAAGTCCTGGTTGCGGACGCCGTTCCACCAGACGAAGGTGTCGAGGACCTCCGCCGCTCCCGGTCCCACGGCGTCGCGTTGGAGCAGGATCTGTTCGAAGCCGACGGTCAGCGCATCGCCGACACGCAGCACCAGCAGCAGCGCGATCACCGGCCGGAGTGCGGGCAGCGTGACGTGCCACATGCGGCGCCACCGCCCCGCGCCGTCCATCGCGGCGGCCTCGTACAGATCGGGGCTGACGGACGACAGCGCGGCGAGGAAGACGATGATCCCCCAGCCCGCGTCCTTCCACACGCTCTGCGCGGTGATGAGGAACTTGAACGTGTTGGGGTCGGTCATGACGTCGAGGCCGTCGAAGCCGTGTTGCCGCAGGAGCTGCGAGAACAGCCCCGCCCCGCCCAGGAGTTGCTGGAAGACGGCGATGACCAGCACCCAGGAGAAGAAGTGCGGGAGGTAGAGGATCGCCTGGGAGAGCGCCCGGACCCGGGGCCTGACCACGCTGTTGATGAGCAGCGCGAGGAGGATCGGGATCGGGAAGAACAGGATGAGCTGGAGGAAGAACAGGACGAGCGTGTTCTGTACGGCGCTCCAGAAGGCGGAGTCCGCGAAGATCTGCTGGAAGTTCTCCAGGCCGACCCAGGGGCTGTGCAGCATCGAGACGATGCCGTTGTCGCTGACGTAGGGGTCGTAGTCCTCGAAGGCGACGATGTTGCCCAGGATCGGCAGGTAGTTGAAGACCAGGATGAGCAGGACGGCCGGCAGGGTCATCAGGAGCAGGACGCGGTCGCGTCTGAACCTGAGGCGCCAACTCACCTTCGTCTTGGGGCGGTTGCGTCGGGGGCCGGTGGCGCCGCCGGACGCCACCGGGGTCTTTCCCGTCGTGTCGGCCTCGGTCCTGCTCCGAGGCACCGTGCTGTGGGACACGGCCGTTCTCCTCGCCTCGGTACCCGGTCAGCTCGCCGCCGTGCCGTTGTCGTCGAGCAACTTCTGGTACCAGGCGCGGAGTTGGTCGCCGCCCTTGCTCTTCCAGTCCGATACGGCCTGCTGCATGTCGCTGATCTTCTTGCGGCCGCGGACGATGTCGTCCTCCAACTGCTCGAAGTCGTTGGAGAGGTTGGTGTAGCGGCTCGGCTCGGTGATCTGCTGGCCGTAGAAGCTCGACTTCTTTGTGAAGGCGCCCATCCGCTGCTGCCACTCGACCTGCGCCTTGGCGACCTCGGGGAAGTCGGGGTGGGCGATCGTCGCGGCGGGGCTGGCGACCATGACGAAGGCGTTGATGACCTCGTTGTTGCCCTGGTCGGTCTTCGTGGGCACACCGTTCTTGACGGTGTAATGGGTGCCCTCCACACCGTAGTTGGTGAGCATGTACTCCTTGGTGCCGTACGGCGCGGCGGTGACGTTGGCGACGGCCAGCGCGTCGTGGATGACGGACTCGGAGGCCTTCTTGCTGATGAAGGCGAAGATGCCGGCCGGTTCGCCGGCCCAGAGGGTCGGGTCGCCGCCCGCGTGGCCGAAGATGTCCATGCCCCAGATCTTGTAGTCCGGGTTCTGGGTGGCCTGTTCGGCGGTGCGGCTCCACCACTGCGAGATGTCCTGGTTGTAGATGAGGAACTCGCCGGCGGCGAACTTGGGCCCCGGGTCGGTGGCGGCGCTCTTGCCCAACTTGGCGTCGGGGTGCACGTATCCGGCGGCGAACAGCTTGCGGGTCCACTCCAGCGCTTCGAGGTACTCCTGGGTCTCGATGCGGTTGACCAGCTTGCCGTCGACGAGGTTCCAGCCGAGCGACTTCTCGCTGCCAGAGAGCACGCCCCACATGTTGAAGGCGGTCCACTTCATGTCCAGGCAGGCCCAGCGCTTGGCCTTTGCGTTGGTGATCTCCTTGGCCAGGGCCATGAACTCGTCGGCGGAGGTGGGGACTTCGTACCCCTCCTTGTCGAAGATGTCCTTGCGGTAGAGCGGCACGATGTTGGGGACGTACGAGGACGGCATCGGCAGTCCGCGCAGCTTGCCGCCGAAGATGCAGCGCTGCCAGGCGTCGGTGGGGATCGCCGCGAGGTTCGGGTAGTCCTTGACCTTGTCGCCGGCGAGGTAGGGGCCGAGGTCGGCGAACTTGCCGATGATGGCGCTGGGTATCTTGCCGCCCATGTTCCAGCCGGGGACGACCACGATGTCGGGGATGTCGCTGGAGGCGAGCACCGCGCCGAGCTTCTGGTCGTAGGTGTTGCCGTCCTGGTTCTGCCAGGCCACGTCGACGCCGATGAGGCTGTTCATCGCCTTGTAGTAGGCGTTGTCGTTCTTCGGCGGGGAGCCCCAGAACGGCGACATGATGGAGACCTTGCCGCCCTTGCCGAGCTTCTTCGGCACCGAGGTCTTCAGGCCGGCGAGGTCCAGCTTGCTGGTGAAGCCGACCGCCGAGCCGTTCTTGGCGGCGATGTCCGGGGCCACCACGTTGCCGGCGACGAAGGCCGGCAGCAGCTTCTTGACGCCCTTGCCCTCCGAACTGCCCCCGCCCGACCCGCTGTTCGAGGCCCCGCAGGCGGAGAGCAGCGGTACCCCTCCCGCCACCGCTGCGGCGGCGACCGCCGTGGAGGCGAGGAAGCTTCTCCGGCTGGGAGCGGAGGCGGCGGAGGCGTTCGGCGTCATTGCGTCAACCCTTCATGGCGCACCAGGACACCCGGCGGTGGAGCCGTCGGCTGCGGTGTCTTGAGTGGAACAGAGCACTTAGTCGAAGCGCTTCGATGTTGCTGCGAGGTTAAGTGAACACCCAAGGGTGCACAAGGGTCGCTCCCAAGATTCCTCGGAGGCGCTGGGCATGACCTGTCCGTATGTGCTGCTTGAAATAACGGTGAAGGTCTCTTGACACCTGACCCGCATCGAATCAGCATCGAAGCGCTTCGAAAGAGCCGCGCCGCTCCATCGCAAGGGGAACCCCACGTGACCGCACAAACGCCGCCTACGCCGCCTTTCCGCGATCCGCACCTGCCGTTCGCGAAGCGCATCGACGACCTCCTGTCGCGGCTCACCCTCGACGAGAAGGTCGGCTTCCTGCACCAGTACGCGCCCGCCGTGGAGCGTCTGGACGTCGCCGCGTTCCGCACCGGCCAGGAGGCCCTGCACGGCGTCGCGTGGATGGGCCCGGCGACGGTCTTCCCGCAGGCGGTGGGCCTGGGCGCGACCTGGAACGAGGATCTCGTACGACGGGTCGGCGACGCGGTGTCCAAGGAGGTCCGCGCGATGCGGGCCCGCGACGACCGCGTCGGCCTCAACGTGTGGTCCCCCACGGTGAATCTGCTGCGCCATCCACTGTGGGGCCGTAACGAGGAGGGCTACTCGGAGGACCCGAAGCTGACCTCGGCGATCGCCACGGCGTACACGCGCGGCCTGCGCGGTGACCACCCGACGTACTGGCGCACGGCGCCCGTCCTCAAGCACTGGCTGGCGCACAACAACGAGACGGGCCGCGACATCTCGTCGTCCTCGGTCCGCCCGCGCGTGCTGCACGAGTACGACCTGCGCGCCTTCCGCGAGACGGTCGAGGCGGGCGCGGTGGCGGGCGTGATGCCCGCGTACAACCTGGTCAACGGCCGCCCCAACCACGTCTCGCCCTACCTCCGCGAGCATCTGCGCACCTGGACCGACGAGGACCTCCTCGTCTGCTCGGACGCGGGCGCGCCCTCCAACCTGGTCGACTCCGAGCACTACTTCGACACCCACGAGGAGGCGACGGCCGCCTCGCTCCTCTCCGGCGTGGACAGCTTCACCGACCACGGCACGGACGGTTCGACGATCGTGGCGCGGGTCCAAGGTGCCCTGGACCAGGGCCTGTTGACGGAGGCGGACGTCGACGCGGCGGTCCGCCGTCAGCTCTCGGTGCGGTTCCGGCTCGGCGAGTTCGACCCGGCGCAGGACCCGCACGCCGGCATCGAGGACTTCGACACCCCGGCGCACCGGGCCCTCGCCCAGGAGGCCGCCGAACAGGCGGTGGTCCTCCTGAAGAACGACGGCGACCTGCTGCCCCTCGCCCACGACACCCGCCTGGCCGTGGTCGGCCTGCTCGCCGACGAGTGCAAACTCGACTGGTACAGCGGCACGTTGATCCACCGCTCCACCCCGCTGGAGGGCCTGTACGAGCAATTCGGCGCCGAGCGCGTCGAGTTCGCGGAGGGCGTGGACCGCGTCCGGCTGCGCACCACCCAAGGCACCTTCCTGCACGTCCCGTTGGCGGACGCGGAAGACGAAGTACGCGGCGCCGAGGGCGCGTTGGACCCGGCCCTCCTCGCCGGCCGCACCGACCTCCCGCCCCTCACCACGGACGACACCGGCACCGAACTCGCCCTCGTCGACTGGGGCGAGGGCGTCCTCACCCTCCGCGCCCCGGACGGCCGTTACCTCTCGGTCGCCGAGGACGGCTACGTCCGCGCCTCCGCCGACCAGCCCGGAGGCTGGGTCGTCCAGGAGACATTCCGCCTGGAACCCCACGAGAACGGTCACCTCCTGCTGCACATCGGTACGGGTCGCCACGTCTCTGTCGCCGCCGACGGCGTGAAGGTTGCCGAGGAAAACGCGGAAGTCTTCGAGTTGGTGGTCGCCGAGCGCGGCGAGGACGCGGTGGCCCGGGTCGCGGAGGCGGCGGACGTGGTGCTCGTCGTCGCGGGCAACGACCCGCACATCAACGGCCGCGAGACCGAGGACCGTACGACGCTCCAACTCCCCGCCCACCAACAGCGCCTGCTGCGCGCGGCCCGCGCCGCCAACCCGAACACGGTCCTGGCCCTGGTCTCCGCGTACCCGTACACGGTCGACCCCGCCGAACTCCCGGCGACCCTGTGGACGGCCCACGGCGGCCAGGCGGCGGGCGCCGCCCTGGCCCGCGTCCTCGCAGGCGACGTCTCCCCCGCCGGCCGCCTCCCCCAGACCTGGTACGCCGCCGACACCGACCTGCCCGACCTCCTCGACTACGACGTGATCGGCGGCCGCCAGACGTATCTCTACTTCGAGGGCACCCCTCTCTTCCCCTTCGGCCACGGCCTGTCGTACGCGTCCTTCACGTACGGCGGCCTCACGGCGCAGGTCGAACTCGGGGCGGTGCACGTGCAGTTCACGGTCACCAACACGGGCGATGTGACGGCCGACGAGGTCGCGCAGCTGTACACCCGCGCCACGGACCCGTCGGTCCCGCGTCCGCGCCGCGAACTGGCCGCACACCGCCGCGTGACCCTCGCGCCGGGCGAGGCAGCGGTGCTGTCCTTCGAAGTCCCGCTGTCCGCCTTCGAGTTCTGGGACGTGGCACGGGGTGGCCACCGCCTCGAACCGGGTCCGTACGAACTCCTCCTCGGCGCCTCCAGCGAGGACATCCGTCTCCGTACGACGGTGACGCTCGACGGCGAGCCCGCGGCCCCCCGCCCCCTCCTCCAACACGGCCTGGACGCGGCCGACTTCGACGAGCAGTCGGGCGGCGAGATCGTCGACCGGACGAAGGCGGCGGGCGACGCGGTGACCCCGGCGCAGGGCGGTACGGCCGAACTGACCTACCGGCACTGCGACTTCGGCACCGGTGTCACGGAGGTGACCGTGGAGGTGGCGGGCGAGGGCGTCGTGGAACTGTCCCTGGACGGCGGCCCGGCGCTCGCCCAACTCGCCCTGCCCGGGCCGACGTCGGGCCCGTACGACTACACCACGCTCGGCGCCGCGATCGTCGCCGAGGGCGTGCACGACGTGCACCTGAAGCTGCGCGGCCCGCTGCGGCTCGCGCACGTCGGCTTCTCCGGCTGAGGGTCCGGAGGCAGCCGGCGGCAGAGAAGGGGCCCGGCACCGGAAGGCATCGGTGCCGGGCCCCTTCGGGGAGGCTATATGAAAATGGATCCCATTAGCTAGGGCTGCTCGGTGAGAGAACGGTCAGAGCGACCGCTCTCGTCCCGAGCCCGGTCAGAGCGCGAGGCCCGTGAGCACCAGCACCCGCTCGTAGGTGTAGTCGTCCATCGCGAACTTGACGCCCTCGCGGCCGACGCCGGACTGCTTGGCGCCGCCGTAGGGCATCTGGTCGGCGCGGTAGGACGGGACGTCGCCGATCACGACGCCGCCGACTTCGAGGGCGCGGTGGGCGCGGAAGGCGACCTGCACGTCGTGGGTGAACACCCCTGCCTGGAGGCCGTACTTGGAGTCGTTGGCGGCGGCGAAGGCGGCGGCCTCGCCGTCCACCTTCGTCACGGTCAGGACCGGTCCGAAGACCTCCTCGCAGGAGATCGTCGTGTCGGCCGGTACGTCCGTGAGCACGGTCGGCGCGTACGAGGCGCCGTCGCGCTTGCCGCCGGCGAGGAGGGTGGCGCCCGCCTCGACGGCCTCCTGGACCCACGACTCGACGCGCTGCGCGGCGGCCTCGCTGACGAGCGGCCCGACGTCGGTCTTGTCGTCGCTCGGGTCGCCGGTGACCTGGGCCTCGACGGCGGCGACTATGCGCGGGAGCAGCCGGTCGTAGACGGCGGCGTCGGCGATGACCCGCTGCACCGAGATGCAGGACTGGCCGCCCTGGTAGTTGGAGAACGTGGCGATGCGGGTCGCGGCCCAGTCGAGGTCGGCGTCGGAGGCGTAGTCCCCGAGGACCACGGCCGCGCCGTTGCCGCCCAGCTCCAGGGTGCAGTGCTTGCGCGGCACCGAGTCCATGATCGCGTAGCCGACCTTCTCCGAACCGGTGAAGGAGATCACCGGCAGCCGCTCGTCCTGGACGAGGGCGGGCATGTGGTCGTTGGCGACCGGCAGGATGCTCCACGAACCGGCGGGCAGCTCCGACTCGGCGAGCAGGTCGCCGATGATCAGGCCGGAGAGCGGGGTGGCCGGGGCGGGCTTGAGGATGATCGGCACGCCGGCCGCGATCGCGGGGGCGATCTTGTGGGCGCACAGGTTCAGCGGGAAGTTGAAGGGCGCGATGCCGAGGACGGCGCCCTTCGGGAAGCGCCGGGTGAGGGCGAGCCGGCCCTGGCCGCCGGCGTCGGTGTCGAGGCGCTGGGCCTCGCCGCCGTTGAACCGCCGGGCCTCCTCCGCCGCGAACCGGAACACGGACACCGCGCGGCCGACTTCACCACGCGCCCACTTGATCGGCTTGCCGTTCTCGGCGGAGATGAGCTGCGCGATCTCCTCGGTGCGCTCGACGAGACGCCGGCTGACGTGGTCGAGGGCGGCGGCGCGGACGTGGGCGGGGGTCGCGGCGAACTCGTCCCGTACGGCGTACGCGGCGGCCACCGCCTCCTCGACCTGGGCGTCGGTCGGCACGCTGACCTTGCCGACGAGGCGTCCGTCCCAGGGCGAGGTGACGTCGAAGGTGTCCTCGCCGGTGGCCTGGCGGCCGGCGAGCCAGAAGGCGTGGGTGACTGCCACAGTTTCGTTGGGCATTGCGTGTGCCGGCCCTTCCGCGTTGGGGGTGCTTGTACTCGGTGCTACTCGCTCCACCGTAGGTGCGGGGAAGCGAGCCTGCGTTTGTCCGGGCCGTAGCAGTGCCTGGCGCGGACACTCCAGTTCGGCAGATGCCGCCTACTCCGCGGCGGCCGTCGCCTTCAGCGCGAGCCACAACTCCATCCGTACGTCCGGGTCGTCCAGCGACCGCCCGAGGATCTCCTCGACGCGCCGCATCCGGTACCGCAAGGTGTGCCGGTGCACCCCGAGGTCGGCGGCCGCCGCGTCCCACTGCCCGTGCCGGGACAGCCACGCCCGCAGCGAGGCGACGAGGTCCCCGCGCCCGGTGGCATCGTGCTCGGAGAGCGGCCGTAGCAACCCGTCCGCGAACGCGCGCACCGCGTCGTCGGCGAGCAGCGGCAGCACGGACCCGGCGGCCAGTTGCTCATGTTCGACGAGCACCCGCCCCCGCCTCCGGGCCACGGACAAGGCCTGCTCGGCCTGCTTGTAGGCGCCCGCGGCGGCGATGGGCCCGGCCGGAGCCGAGAGCCCGACGACGAGTTCGCTCTCGTCGCCGCTGTGCTCGCCGGTGGTCGAGGAGGCCCGCTCGCCCTCCCGCGTCGCCGCGTACTCGCCGCACGCCTCCACGGCGGCACCACCGTCCACGGCCAGCACGACCAGCCGTTCCGGCCCTTCCGCTACGACGAGCACGGCTTCCCCGGACCGCGCGGCAGCGGATTCCACGACCTCGGCGAGCCCGTCCAGGGGCTCACCGTCCGCCGACTCCCCCACGATGATCCGGAACGGCGCGTCGAGCAGCCCGCCGTACAGGTCCCCGGCGACCGCCCGCGCGTGGTCCGGATGCCCGGCGAGCAGCAGCCGCAGCACCGCCGCCCCGATCCGCTCATGGGCGGCCTGGAGGGACCGCGAGCGTTCCGTGGTGAGGGTCAGGAGCGCGATCGCGGAGTGCACGGCGTACCGCTCCGCCGTGCCGAGCGCCGCTTCCGTCCCTACGGCGAGTGCGGCGCGCGGGCGGCGGCCGGTGCCGAGGGTGTGCAGTTCGACGCGGTCCTCGTTGTCCGGCCCGCCCACGACCGAGGACGCCGGTGCGGGCCGGTCCCGCAGCCGCTCCACATCGGCCGTGAGCCGGGCGGCGCGGCGGCCCGCCCACTCCGGTGCGGTGGCGACGACGGCGCCGGACGCGTCGTAGAGCGCGGCCCATCCGTCGACCTGCGCGGCGAGTGCGGCGAGGAGTCCCTCGGGGCCGTCGGTGAGGGCCTGCTTGGTGAGTTCGCGCTGCGCGGCGAAGCCGGCGGTGACGGAGCGGTACTGGTCGGCGGCGATCGCCGCGGAGACGGCCTTGCTGATCGCGATGAAGGGGGTGCGCCGGGGGACTTCGAGCAGCGGCAGCCCCTCTTCCCCCGCGGTGTCGACGAGCGCCTGGGGAATCTCGTCGTAGTTGACCCCGACGGCGAACCCGAGCCCTACGACCCCGGCCCCCACCAGCCGCTTCACATACCGCCGCATGGCTTTCGGGTCCTCCGCGTCCAACTTCAACGCGGTGATCAGCAGCAGCTCCCCGCCCTCCATGTACGGCACCGGATCGGCCAGCTCACTGGCATGCACCCACCGCACGGGCACGTCCAAGTGGTCCTCGCCCGCGCGCACGGTGAGCTTGAGCGCGGAGTGGTGGACGAGCGAGGCGAGCGTGGGGGGCATGGTGCCTTCAGGTGGAGGAAGAACTGGCGATCACGTCGATCTTTTGGCCGTCGCGTATGAACTGCCTGAGCCGATTCTGCCTCACCGTATGGTCGGGGCGTACCTGTATGTCCGGTTCAGGGGGCTGGGGCTCGCAGATCCACCAGCAGCGGCGGTGCGTGCTCCCCCTTCACGCTGGTCAGGGACAGTACGGCGTGGCCGGCCGGCACCCCGTGCGCCAGTTCGGACGCGGACCAGCGCTCCCGCTCGACCTGGCGGACGGTCACGGCCTCCGTGGTCACGGCCTTGCCGGTGACCAGCTTGCGGAGGGCGTGGATGGCGCGGGTCATGGGCTGGTCGGCGAAGACGGTGTGCTTGGCGACGTCCTTGGTCTCCACCCACTCGGTGCCCCAGGCGTGAGCGAAGCGGCTACCGTCCCAGGTGGTGACGCCGGCCAGCGCCATACGGCAGCCGACGGCACCGTACAGCGGGCCGTGCAGGGCCTCGGGCACGTCACCGACGGTGCGCAGGGCGAGGACGACGCCCGCGTTCTCGGACCGCAGCCGCTGGATCCGGCGCAGCGACTCGGTGTTCACCGCGCCGGTGGCGTCGTCGAGGACGAGGCAGGCGAAGTGCCCGCGCTCACGGCCACGCACCACCGCGGCGAACTGCGCGAGGACCAGCCGGGTGAGCAGCCGGGCCGCCTCGTCGTGCCCGTGCTCGGGCAGGTCGATGCGGACCCGCAGCGGATGGTGGGCGACGGCGCGCAGCGAGAACGGCCGTACGGTTCCGCCGCCCGCTCCGAAGAACTCGGCGAACACCGGGCGGTCGAGCAGCGCGAGCCGGTCGGCGAGGGCCTGGCCGGGGTCGTTGCCGCCGCCGGCATGACGCATACGGGAGTCGAGTTCGCGGCGCATCACGGCGTGCTGGTCGTCGGTGAGTGCCGCGCTCAGCTCCGCCAGCGCCCTCGGCTCGCTCTCCAGGAGTTCGCGCAGCACGGGCAGTGCGGGGAACCTGCCGTACGCGGCCCGGTAGGGGCCGAGGAGCTGGGCGAGGACGGTGGCGGAACGCTGGGTGTCCACGGTGTCGAGGTCGCCGACGAGGGCTTCCGCGAGCAGGGCCGCGGCTTCGTCGGGGTCGTGGGACTCGGCGTACAAGTCGAGGTCGTGGACGGACGCCGGGTCGCCGACACGGACGATCACGTCGAACGCGTCGTCCGGGCCGAGCGGCGCACCGGTCGCGCACACCACGACGACGGCACACCGGCCGGTAAGTGCCTGCAGGGTGAGGTTCTCGACCACCGGCCGCACCACGTGCCGCGTCTTGCCCGAACCCGAGGGTCCGACGACGAGCAGCGAGGTCCCCAGCGTGTCCGGGCCGAGCGCGCTGCCGGCGCCGCGGTAGGCGAGCGGGGTGCGCTCACCCGCGGCCCAGGTCCCGATCCGCACCTGACCGGCGAGCAGGTCGTGCCGGGCGACACGGCCGGGCAGGTCACGGGCGCCGGAGGGGTGGATCCAGGCGCCGCCCCCGGAACGCAGCACGGTGTCGGTGAAGGACGCGAGGTCGCCGGTCCGTCGAGCCTGCTTCCAGGCGTGTTCGACGCGCGCGCAGTCCACGTCGTTCATCCACCCCGCCCGCACCTCGGCGGTGAGGACGTCCGCGGCCTCGAACTGCCCCGCCTCGCGAAGCTCGGGCCAGTGCGACGGTGACCCGGCGGCCTGCGCCTGCTCGGGGACGGTCGCCTGAGCCGCGGTGTCGCCCGCGCCGTACCGCTGCCGGATGAGTGGCAGCCAGCCGCCGATACGGGCGAACGGCCAGACGACCAGCACGCCGATGACCACGTAGAGCAGGTTGCCCACCAGCGGCGTGGAGATGAGGTCGTAGCCGCCCGGCAGAAGGGCGATGAGGTGGTACACGGGGCGGGCCACCGGAAGCGCGTCCCAGCCGACACCGGGGAAGATCCTCGGGACCACGACCAGGTTCAGGGCGATCACCGCGCCCAGCAGGGCGAGCAGCGCCCGCGTCGGCTGCGGGCGGCGGGTGACGAGGTGCCGGATGATGTCCGGCCAGCTCCCCAGGCGTCCCATGCCGTAGACGAGGAGGGCGAAGAACACGCCGTCGGCGACGATCACGGCCTCGACGCCCTTGCCCTTGGGTGTCGTGGTGCCGGACCACCACCAGTCGCCCGGTGTGAGCACCCTCAGCAGTGCCCATTGGTAGGGGATGCTGCCGTGCTTCCACAGCGACCACAGCACCATGCCCACGAGGAGCGGGACGACGACGCCGACGATGGTGATCGGTGACAGCCGCTCCGTCTTCCGCTCCGGCTTGGGCACGCGGTATCCGAACCGCCAGACACCGGGTCCCGCGGCGGGCCGGGGCTCGTCGAGCCAGTCGGCCACGGCGGGGCCGGCCGCGCTCGGTGCGTGCGCCGGCCTCGGCGGTACGGCGCGCCGCCCCGGCGGGTCTGCCGGTCCCGCCGGACGCGGCACAGGGTTCGCATGCGTGCCCTGCGCGTCCCGCGTCCCGTCGCTGTCCATCGTCCTCGCCCTCGCCCTCGCCCCTTGACCAGCCGTTCCGTACACCGTCAGCGAGTCAATCTAACGCGCCCACAAGGGGAGTTCACCGCTTACATGGCCGGGTCCATACCGATCCTCGTGATCCCGGCACTGTCCACGACGGACAACCCCCACCCCCGACACCGCCCACATGGAGCATGCCCACCCCCGGTCACCCGCCCTAGCCTGCGAGAAAGGAAGAAAGAAGAAAAGCGTCCGCACCACCCCAGGAGCCCCTCATGACCGCACTTCCGCAGGAGCGCCGCGTTCTCACCGCCATCCCCGGCCCGAAGTCGCAGGAGCTGCAGGCCCGCCGTACCGCCGCGGTCGCGGCCGGTGTGGGCTCCGTGCTGCCCGTGTTCACCGCGCGCGCGGGCGGCGGGATCGTCGAGGACGTCGACGGGAACCGGTTCATCGACTTCGGTTCCGGCATCGCCGTGACGAGCGTCGGCGCGTCCGCCGAGGCCGTCGTACGCCGTGCCACCGCACAGCTCGCCGACTTCACCCACACCTGTTTCATGGTCACGCCCTACGAGGGGTACGTCGAGGTCGCCGAGGCGCTCGCCGAGCTGACCCCGGGTGACCACGCCAAGAAGTCCGCGCTGTTCAACTCCGGCGCCGAGGCCGTCGAGAACGCCGTGAAGATCGCGCGGGCGTACACCAAGCGCCAGGCCGTCGTCGTGTTCGACCACGGGTACCACGGCCGGACCAACCTCACCATGGCGCTGACCTCGAAGAACATGCCGTACAAGAACGGCTTCGGACCGTTCGCGCCCGAGGTCTACCGCGTCCCGGTCGCCTACGGCTACCGCTGGCCGACCGGTCCGGACAACGCCGGTGCCGAGGCCTCCGCGCAGGCCATCGACATGATCAACAAGCAGATCGGCGCGGACAACGTCGCCGCGATCATCATCGAGCCGGTCCTCGGCGAAGGCGGCTTCATCGAGCCGGCGAAGGGCTTCCTGCCGGCGCTCAGCGAGTTCGCCAAGGCCAACGGGATCGTCTTCGTCGCCGACGAGATCCAGTCCGGGTTCTGCCGTACGGGGCAGTGGTTCGCGTGTGAGGACGAGGGTGTCGTCCCGGATCTCATCACCACCGCCAAGGGCATCGCGGGCGGGCTGCCGCTCGCCGCCGTCACCGGGCGCGCCGAGATCATGGACGCCGCGCACGCCGGTGGGCTGGGGGGTACCTACGGCGGCAACCCCGTCGCCTGTGCCGGTGCGCTCGGTTCGATCGAGACCATGAAGGAGCTGGACCTCAACGCCAAGGCCAAGAACATCGAGGCGGTCATGAAGGTCCGGCTCGGGGCCATGGCGGAGAAGTTCGACATCATCGGCGACGTGCGCGGGCGCGGCGCGATGATCGCCATCGAGCTCGTCAAGGACCGTACGACCAAGGAGCCGAACCCGGAGGCGACGGCCGCGCTCGCCAAGGCCTGCCACCAGGAGGGGCTGCTGGTCCTGACCTGTGGCACCTACGGCAACGTGCTGCGCTTCCTGCCCCCGCTGGTCATCGGGGAGGACCTGCTGAGCGAGGGCCTCGACATCATCGAGCAGGCGTTCGCACGTATCTGAGCCACCCCCGCCCGTACATCCGGGCCACACGCAACTCCCAGCCCCCGCACAGGAGTTGAGCCCCATACGCCTCAACCGCCCCACCCGTTTCATCCACAGCGATTCCGGGACCGGTGCGGCGGGCGTCAGGCCGTGTGAAGAAGGTGTGCGGGGTGCATGACGGGACGCGATTCCGCCTGTCGTACCCGCAGCCACTGCCGTAGGTTCTACCCAGATGAGAGATACACCCCGCCCACAGGGGACTGTGGGCGACTTCAGGCCGGGGCCTCCCCAGCTTCGACCTGGTCGTGCCCTCGCGCACACAACAGGAGCCTCTGGCTCCGAATCTCCTCACCGATCGGACAGTCGCCCGCCCCAAACCCCCCGGGGCGGCCGGCCATCCGATCCGGACGGCCGGCTCGGAACTACCCCCCCTGTTCCGGGCCGGCCGACCTCCTTTTTCTGGCTGCTTCTCGCCCTTCCCGCGCTCCTCTTCGCGGTGATCACCTGGCAGGTCGCGGCCGACGGCCCCCTCCTCCGCCTGGACACCCGCCTCAGCCGCGCACTCGTCCACCCGGACCGGGCCTCCGAACTCCTCGCCGACCTCGGCAACATCCAGGTCGCGGTACCCGTCCTCGTCGTCGTTCTCGTCTACGTCGGATGGCGCGGCCGTGCCACAGGTACGGACCGCTGGTGGCTGCCACCCCTCGCGGCGGCCGTGCTGATGGCCCTGGTCCCGGCGATCGTCGTCCCCCTCAAGGAACTGATCGCCCGCGGCGGCACCCCGGCGGTCCCGCCCGGCACCGGCTACTACCCCTCGGGCCACACGGCCACCGCGATGATCGCCTACGGCTCCGCGACCCTGCTCCTCCTCCCCTGGCTCCGGACGACGTACGCCCGCCGCGAACTGGTCATCGCCTGCGCCCTGTTGGTCGCCGCCGTCAGCTTCGGGCTGGTCCGCCGGGGCTACCACTGGCCACTGGACGTCGTGGCCAGTTGGTGCCTCGGTACGGTGCTGCTCGCCTCACTGTGGCTCTTCCTCGCCCGCTTTGCCCGCTTTCGCAGCGGACCTCAGCCGAAGTAGCCGTCGAACGTCTTCTGGAACTCCCAGTTCGAGTACCGGTCCCAGTTGATCGACCAGGTCATCAGCCCGCGCAGGGTCGGCCAGGTGCCATGGGTCGTGTACGAGCCGCAACTCACCTTCTTCGTCAGGCAGTCCAGCGTCTTGGTGACCTCGGCCGGGGCGACGTAGCCGTTGCCCGCGTTGACCGACGCCGGCATGCCGATGCCGATCTGGTCGGGGCGCAGCGCCGGGAACATGTTGTTGGTGTCACCCGCGACCGGGAAGCCCGTGAGCAGCATGTCCGTCATCGCGATGTGGAAATCGGCGCCGCCCATGGTGTGGTACTGGTTGTCGAGGCCCATGATCGGGCCCGAGTTGTAGTCCTGGACGTGCAGCAGGGTGAGGTCGTCGCGCAGGGCGTAGATGACGGGCAGATACGCCCCGCACCTCGGGTCCTGGCCGCCGAACTTGCCGGTGCCGTAGAACTGGTAGCCCATCTGCACGAAGAACGTCTCGGGCGCCATGCTCAGGACGAACTTCGCACCGTACTTGGCCTTCAGGGTCTTCAGGGCCGCGATGAGGTTGACCACCACGGGAGTTGTGGGGCTCTTGAAGTTCGTGTCGCTCGCGTCCAGCGACAGCGAGTGGCCCTCGAAGTCGATGTCCAAGCCGTCGAGTCCGTAGGTGTCGATGATGTTCGAGACGGAGGAGACGAAGGTGTCGCGGGCCGCCGTGGTGGTCAGCTGGACCTGGCCGTTGGCGCCGCCTATGGAGATCAACACCTTCTTCCCCGCCGCCTGTTTGGCCTTGATGGCCGCCTTGAAGTCGGCGTCGCTCTCGACGTTCGCGCACTCGCTGACCGGGCAGCGGTTGAAGCGGATGTCGCCCGAAGTGGCGGAGGTCGGTTCGCCGAAGGCCAGGTCGATGACGTCCCAGCTGTCGGGGACGTCGGCCAGGCGCGTGTAGCCGGAGCCGTTGGCGAAGCTCGCGTGGAGGTAGCCGACCAGGGCGTGGGTCGGCAGTCCGGAGGTGGGACCCGAGCCGGTGGACGTCGTCGCGGTGACCGCCGTCGACTTCGCGGACTCGCCCGCGTCGTTCACCGCGGTGACCTGGAAGCTGTACGCCGTCGCGGCCGACAGCCCACTCACGGTGGCCGAAGTGCCGCTCGCCGTCTGGACCTTGACCCCGTCGCGGTAGATCGCGTAGCTCGTCGCGCCGGTGACGGCGGACCAGGAGAGGGCGACGGAGGAGGACGTCACGGAGCCTACGGCGAGGCCCGTCGGGGTGGCGGGCGGCTGGCCTACGTCCACTGCCGGGCCGGTGAGGGAGATGTCGTCGGCGTAGTAGGCGCCGGTGGCGTACCAGCCGTGGGTGTAGATCGTGACCTTGGTGGTGGACGGGCCGGTGCGGAAGCTCGTCGTCAACTGCTGCCAGTCGGGGGCCGATTGGGTCCAGGTGGAGACGTCGGTGGTGCCGGTGCCGCTCGCGCCGAGGTAGACGTAGCTGCCGCGGACGTAACCGGCCAGCGAGTACTGGGAGTTGGGCTGCACGGTCACCGTCTGCGCGCACTGGGCGTAGTCGTTGCCGGCCGGGGTCGCCTGCAACGCCGAACTGCCGCCGTGCACGGGCGACTTGACCGTCGTACCGCTGTTCGCGGTGCAGGACCAGCTGTCGAGGCCTGCTTCGAAGCCTCCGTTCTTCGCCAGGTCCGCGTCGGCCGCACGGGCGACCGACGAGAGCGCGGTGAATCCGGACACGGCCAGGGCCGCGACCGTGAGCATGGTGAGGACGGGTCTGGTGCGGTCCACAAGTGCCTCCGGGCATGGGGGAATTGGAGGGGTGGAGCGCGCCCAATTTGGTCCAGACCAATTAGCTTGTCAAGACCTCAATCAGTTACCCGTCCTCCCCTTCCGTGGCCAGGCCCGCCGCCGCCTCGTGCATGGCGAGTTCGAGGAGTGCGGGGTCGGTGAGGGTGCCGGAGCCGTCCGGCGGTACCAGCCAGCGGACTCCGCCGGTCGACCGGCCGGGGTACGGCACGACGATCCAGGTGCCGAGTCCTGCCGTACGGATCCCCGTGCCCAGCCAGCGGCTCGCGGTGCCTGGCGGTACGAGGAAGCCCATCCGTGCGTCGCCGAAGTCGACGAGTACCGGGCCCAGTTGATCGATGACCCTGGTGAGCACATCGAGCGTGGGATAGCCGAGCTCACCCGGCAGGATGAGTACGTCCCAGGCCTTGCCGGCGGGCAGCAGCGCGACCCCGAGGGGGTTGCGCTCCCATTCCCAGCGGCAGGCCTCCGGATCCGGAGCTACGGATGCCAGCCACTCGACGGCCGTCTTCGCCCCAGTCATGAGGAGACCTCCCTTTCTCATGTCGACGCTGGTCGCGTCACAGGAGAGAGGGAGGTCTCCGCCAGGCATTACGCGGGTTCCGGCACCCCGAAGGAGTGAACTGGATCACACCCGTCGGGCAGACGGGCTCAGCTGTCGAAGCCGAGGCCCAGTTTGTCCATCGTCTTCAGCCAGAGGTTGCGCCGGCCGCCGTGCGAATCGGCGTGCGCCAGCGACCACTTGGTGAGTGCGATGCCCGTCCACGCGAAGGGCTCGGGCGGGAACGGCAGCGGCTTCTTGCGGACCATCTCCAGTTCCGTGCGCTCGGTCCGCTCCCCCGCGAGCAGGTCCAGCATCACGTCCGCGCCGAAGCGGGTCGCGCCGACGCCGAGCCCGGTGAAGCCCGCCGCGTACGCGACCTTGCCCTGGTGGGCGGTGCCGAAGAACGCCGAGAAGCGCGAGCAGGTGTCGATCGCGCCGCCCCACGCATGGCTGAAGTTGAGCCCCTCCAGCTGAGGGAAGCAGGTGAAGAAGTGCTCCGCGAGCTTGGCGTACGTCTCCGGCCGGTCGTCGTACTCGGCGCGGACCCGGCCGCCGTAGGGATAGATCGCGTCGTAACCGCCCCACAGGATGCGGTTGTCGGCGGAGAGCCGGAAGTAGTGGAACTGGTTCGCCGAATCGCCGAGACCCTGGCGGTTCTTCCAGCCGATCGACGCCAACTGGTCGGCGCTGAGCGGTTCGGTCATCAGGGCGTAGTCGTAGACCGGGACGGTGTACGAGCGGACGCGCTTGACCAGGTTCGGGAAGATGTTGGTCCCGAGCGCGACCCGGCGGGCCCGGACCGAGCCGTACGAAGTGCGTACGGCCATGCCGGCGCCGTACGGCTTGAGGGCGAGGGCGGGGGTGTGTTCGTAGACGCGGACGCCGAGTTGGAGGCAGGCGCGCTTCAACCCCCAGGCCAGCTTGGCCGGGTTGAGCATCGCGACGCCCCGGCTGTCGTACAGACCGGCCAGGAAGGTCGGGGAGTCGACTTGCTCCCTGAGCGCCTCGGCGTCCAGGAACTCGGTGCCCTCGGCGAGGCCCTTGCTCTCCAACTCGCCGTACCAGTCGTGGAGTTCCTCGGCCTGGTGCGGTTCGGTGGCGACGTCGATCTCGCCGGTGCGCTCGAACTCGCAGTCCAGGGAGTAGCGGGCGACCGCGCTCTCGATCGCGTCGAGGTTGCGGGCGCCCAGTTCCTCCAGCCGGTGGATCTCGTCGGGCCAGCGGGTGAGGCCGTTGGAGAGTCCGTGGGTGAGCGAGGCGGCGCAGAACCCGCCGTTGCGGCCCGAGGCGGCCCAGCCCACCTCGCGGCCCTCCACCAGCACCACGTCCCGCTGCGGGTCGCGCTCTTTCGCGATGAGCGCGGTCCACAGTCCGCTGTAGCCGCCGCCGACGACCAGCAGGTCGCAGGTCTCGGCGCCGGTGAGCGCGGGTTCGGGGTGGGGCTTGCCGGGGTCGTCCAGCCAGAACGGCACCGGCCGTGCTTCGGAAAGGGACTTGGTCCAGTTGTTGCTGCGGCTCATGGCGCTCGGGGCCATGATTTCAACTCCCTACAGGGATAGTGCGGTTATGCCTTGACCTTGTTGCGGCGGTTGGTGATCGCCATGGAGACGAGGACCAACAATACGGCGACGAGGAACATGGTCGTACCGATGACATTGATCTGAACGGGTGTGCCGCGCTGTGCCGAACCCCAGACGAACATGGGGAAGGTGACGGTCGAACCCGCGTTGAAATTGGTGATGATGAAGTCGTCGAAGGAGAGCGCGAAGGAAAGCAGCGCGCCTGCCGCGATTCCGGGGGCCGCGATGGGCAGGGTGACGCGGAGGAACGTCTGCACCGGGCCGGCGTAGAGGTCCTGGGCGGCCTGTTCCAGACGGGGGTCCATCGACATCACGCGGGCCTTGACGGCGGTGACGACGAAGCTGAGGCAGAACATGATGTGGGCGATCAGGATGGTGTAGAAGCCCAGTTGGGCGCCCATGTTGAGGAACAGGGTGAGCAGCGAGGCCGCCATGACGACCTCGGGCATCGCCATCGGCAGGAAGATCAGCGAGTTGATCGCGCCGCGTGCGCGGAAGCGGTAGCGGACCAGCGCGAAGGCGATCATCGTGCCGAGCAGCGTGGCGCCGATGGTCGCCCAGACGGCGATCTGGAGGCTGATGGAGAGCGAGCCGCACATGTCGGCGACACCGCACGGCTTCTCCCAGGCGTTCAGCGAGAACTGCTGCCACTCGTAATTGAAGCGCCCCTTCGGCTTGTTGAAGGAGAACACCGTGACGATGACGTTCGGAAGGAGGAGATATCCGAGGGTCAACAGGCCCGCGATGACGACGAAATGACGCTTGAACCAGCGTACGACGGCCATTTAAACCAGATCCTCCGTCCCGGACTTGCGAATGTAGATGGTCACCATGGCGAGGATGGCGGCCATGAGGATGAAGGAAAGAGCGGCCGCTGTCGGGTAGTCCAGAATGCGCAGGAACTGCGTCTGGATGACGTTTCCGATCATGCGGGTGTCGGTGGAGCCGAGGAGTTCCGCGTTGACGTAGTCACCGGCCGCCGGGATGAAGGTCAGCAGGGTGCCGGAGACGACGCCGGGCATCGACAGCGGGAAGGTGACCTTGCGGAAGGTGGTGAACGGCTTGGCGTAGAGGTCGCCGGCCGCCTCGTGCAGCCGTCCGTCGATGCGCTCCAGCGAGGTGTAGAGCGGAAGCACCATGAACGGCAGGAAGTTGTACGTCAGTCCGCACACCACGGCGAGCGGTGTGGCGAGGACGCGGTCGCCGGAGGTCCAGCCGAGCCAGTTGGTGACGTCCAGGACGTGCAGCGTGTTGAGGACGCTGACGACCGGGCCGCTGTCCGCGAGGATCGTCTTCCAGGCGAGCGTGCGGATCAGGAAGCTGGTGAAGAACGGCGCGATCACCAGGATCATGATCAGGTTCCGCCAGCGTCCCGCGCGGAACGCGATGAGGTACGCCAGCGGGTACCCCAGCAGCAGACAGAGGATGGTCGCGGCGGCGGCGTAGAGGACCGAGCGCAGGAACTGCGGCCAGTACTCGGACAGCGAGTCCCAGTAGGTGACGAAGTGCCAGGTGACCTTGTAGCCGTCCTCCAGGGAGCCCGTCTGGATCGACGTGGAGCCCTGGTAGATCATCGGCAGCGCGAAGAAGACGATCAGCCAGAGAATGCCGGGCAGCAGCAGCCAGTACGGCGTCCAGCGGCCCCTCTTCTTGCGCGGCGGCTTCTCCTCCGGCGCGGGCGCCAGGGGCGGCGCCTCGGTGACAGCGGCCATCAGGCGGCCTCCTCCACGATGTCGACGCCCGCGTCGATGTCCTGGGCGGCGTCGAGGCCGAAGGTGTGGGCCGGGTTCCAGTGCAGGACGACGTCGGCGCCGGGCCGGAGCCGGAGGTCGCGGTCGATGTTCTGGGCGTAGACCTCGAACTCGGGGCAGACCGGGCTGTCGATGACGTACTGGGTGGAGACGCCGATGAAGCTGGAGTCGGCGATCTTGCCGGTGATGCGGTTGCGGCCGGCCGGGATCTCGCCCGCGTCGTCGGCGTGCGTGAGGGTGATCTTCTCCGGGCGTACGCCGACCAGGACCTTGCCGCCGGTCGTCGTGGGCGCGGAACATCGCGCCTCGGGGAGGACGAGCTTGCCGCCGCCCGCCTTGAGGATGATGTCGTCGCCGCTCTTGGAGTCGACCTCGGCCTCGATGAGGTTGGAGGTGCCGAGGAAGTTGGCGACGAAGGTGGTGTTCGGGTTCTCGTAGAGGTCGCTGGGCGAGCCGAGCTGCTCGACGCGGCCCGCGTTCATCACGGCGACCGTGTCGGCCATGGTCATGGCCTCCTCCTGGTCGTGCGTGACGTGGATGAACGTGATGCCGACCTCGGTCTGGATGCGCTTGAGCTCCAGCTGCATCTGGCGGCGCAGCTTGAGGTCGAGGGCGCCGAGGGGCTCGTCGAGGAGGAGCACCTTGGGGTGGTTGATCAGCGCGCGGGCGACGGCGACACGCTGCTGCTGGCCGCCGGAGAGCTGGTGCGGCTTCTTCCGTGCCTGCTCGCCGAGTTGGACCAGGTCGAGCATGTCGACGACCTGCTGCTTCACCGACTTGATGCCGCGCCGGCGCAGACCGAAGGCGACGTTCTCGAAGATGTCGAGGTGCGGGAAGAGGGCGTACGACTGGAAGACGGTGTTCACCGGCCGCTTGTAGGGCGGGAGGTCGGTGACTTCCTGGTCGCCGAGGTGGACGGTGCCGGAGGAAGGTTCCTCCAGGCCGGCGATCATGCGCAGGGTGGTGGTCTTGCCGCAGCCCGAGGCGCCGAGCAGGGCGAAGAAGGAGCCCTGGGGGACGGTCAGTTCGAGCGGCTGCACGGCGGTGAAGCCGTTGTCGTAGGTCTTGCTGATACCGGAGAGGCGGACATCGCCGCTGTTGTCCTTGGTGTTCATCGTCGTCACGCCCCTGTGAGCTTTGCGAACTTCTGCTGGTAGGCCGTCTCTTCCTTCGAGCTCAGGGAGCGGAAGGCGTGGGACTTGGCCGCCATGGCCTTGTCGGGAAGGATCAGCGGGTTGCTCGCCGCCGACTTGTCGATCTTGGCGAGGTAGGGCTTCACGTCCGCGACCGGGCTGACGTAGTTGACGTAGGCGGCGAGTTCGGCGGCCGGCTCGGGCTCGTAGTAGTAGTCGATGAGCCGCTCGGCGTTCGTCTTGTGGCGCGCCTTGTTGGGGATCAGCATGTTGTCGGTCGACGTCATGTAGCCGGCGGCGGGGATGACGTAGCCGACGTCCGGGTTGTCCGCCTGGAGTTGCACGATGTCGCCGCCCCAGGCGACGCACGCGGCGAAGTCGCCCTTGGTGAGGTCGGACGTGTAGTCGTTGCCGGTGAAGCGGCGGATCTGGCCCTTGTCGACGGCCTTCTGGAGGCGGGCGATGACCGCGTCGTAGTCGTCGGTCGTGAACTTCGCCGGGTCCTTGCCCATGTCGAGCATCGTCATGCCGACGCTGTCGCGCATCTCGGTGAGGAAGCCGACGCGGCCCTTGAGCTTGGGGTTGTCGAGGAGGTCGGAGATCGACTTCACCTCGACGCCGTCGAGCGCCTTCTTGTTGTAGGCGATGACGGTGGAGATGCCCTGCCACACGTACGAGTACGCCCGGCCCGGGTCCCAGTCGGGGCTGCGGAACTGGTCCGACAGGTTGGCGTAGGCGTGCGGCAGGTTCGACGCGTCCAGTTTCTGGACGTAGCCCAGGCGGATCATGCGGGCGGCCAGCCAGTCGGTGAGGACGATCAGGTCGCGGCCGGTGGACTGGCCGGCGGCGAGCTGCGGCTGGATCTTGCCGAAGAACTCGTCGTTGTCGTTGATGTCCTCGGTGTACTTGACCTTGATGCCGGTCCGCTTGGTGAACGCGTCCAGCGTCGGGCGGTGGTTGCCGCTCTCGTCCGTGTCGATGTACTCGGGCCAGTTGGAGAAGTCGATCTCCTTCTCCGTGGCCGAGTGGTCGTCGGCGGACACGCCGCCCTGTGTCTTGCCGGCCGCGGGGATCCCGCAGCCGCTCAGGGCGCCGAGGCCGCCGACCGCGAGCGCGCCGCCCGCGGAGGCGCGCAGCACCGAACGGCGGGTCATGGCGGACCGGCTCTTGCGGAAGCTGCGCCGTACGGCGGCCACTTCGGCCGGGGTCAGGCGGTCGGGCTCGTACTGCTTCATGCGCGTGCTGCCCTTTCGGGAGGAGACGGCCGCGGCTCGGGCGGCCGTCAGTTCTGCTATCGGTCCCCGAAGATCGTGCGGTGCCAGTCCTTGCGGGCCACCGCCGTGTTGTCGAACATGACGTGCTTGATCTGGGTGTATTCCTCGAACGAGTAGGCGGACATGTCCTTGCCGAAGCCGGACGCCTTGTATCCGCCGTGGGGCATCTCGCTGATGATCGGGATGTGGTCGTTGATCCACACACAGCCGGCCTTGATCTCGCGGGTCGCGCGGTTGGCCCGGTAGACGTCCCGGCTCCACGCGGAGGCCGCGAGGCCGTACGGGGTGTCGTTGGCGAGCGCGATGCCTTCGTCGTCGGTGTCGAAGGGCAGGACGACCAGGACCGGTCCGAACAGCTCGGACTGCACGATCTCGCTGTCCTGGGCGGCGTCCGCGACCAGGGTTGGGCGATAGTACGCGCCGTTCTTGAGATCTCCCTGAGGAGCCTCGCCGCCGGTCACCACGCGCGCGTAGCCACGCGCCCGGTCGACGAACCCGGCGACGCGGTCGCGCTGGACGTGCGAGATCAGCGGCCCGAGGTCGGTGCCCGGGGCGAAGGGATCGCCGACCCGGACGCTCGCCATGAGGGCGGCCGTCTTCTGGACGAACGCGTCGTAGAGGGGCCGCTGCACGTACGCGCGCGTGGCGGCCGTGCAGTCCTGCCCGGTGTTGATGAGCGAACCGGCGACGGCTCCGTTGACGGCGGCTTCGAGATCCGCGTCGTCGAAGACCACGAAGGGTGCCTTGCCGCCGAGCTCCAGGTGGAGGCGCTTGACGGTGGCGGTCGCGATCTCGGCGACGCGCTTGCCGACGGCGGTGGATCCGGTGAAGGAGGTCATGGCCACGTCCGGGTGACCGACGAGATGCTCACCGGCGACCTTCCCCGCGCCGGTGATGATGTTGATGACACCGTCCGGGATGCCCGCCTCCGTGGCGGCCTGCGCGAACATCAGCGAGGTGAGCGGGGTCAGCTCGGCGGGCTTCAGGACGATCGTGTTGCCCGCGGCGATCGCCGGCAGGATCTTCCAGGCGGCCATCTGGAGAGGATAGTTCCAGGGCGCGATGGAGCCGACGACACCGATGGGTTCCCGGCGTACGTACGACGTGTGGTCGCCGGAGTACTCACCGGCGGACTGTCCCTGCAGATGCCGTGCGGCACCGGCGAAGAAGGATGTGTTGTCGATCGTCCCGGGGACGTCGAACTCGCGGGTCAGCTTGAGGGGCTTGCCGCACTGGAGGGACTCGGCGCGGGCGAAGTCGTCCGCGCGCTCGGCGAGTACGGCGGCGAAACGGTGCAGCGCGTCGGAGCGTTCGCCGGGCGTGGCCCCCGACCAGCCCGGGAACGCGGCGCGCGCGGCTGCCACGGCGGCGTCCACGTCGTCGGTCCCGGCCAGTTCGTACGTGTAGACGTCCTCGCCGGTGGCCGGGTCGACGACGGCATGGGTGTGGCCCGAGGTGCCCTTGGTCAGGCGGCCCGCGATGAACTGCGCGCCGTCGGCGAAGTACTCCTGTGCGGGGAATCGTTCCGGGGTGACGCTGCCCGGGTTGTGCATGTCGCTCTCCTCCGCCTTCGCCCCGCTTGGTCCGCTGGCGGGTGGCGTAGCTCCAGCTCGATTTGAATGCCGATCCTGACAGAGCAAAGGGACTCCAACAAGTGATTCCGTTGTTGCCTTTTGGTTACGCGACGGAATCCTTCGACCAGGTGTCGAGTCCGTGTGGAAAAGGGGGGACGGAGTGTCAGTGGTGCCTGCAAGACTCGCGTGTATGGACGGGATCACGGGGAAGCTCGCGGCGGGGGCCGCGGAAAAGATCGACTCGCAGGAAGCCCTGATCAGGGAAGTGCGGGCCGGGGCCAGGGTCAAGTACCTGCACTTCTGGGGCCACCGGCCCCGCCCGGACGGCCGCGTGAGCGCGAGCTGTCTGAGCCAGTGGTGGCCGTCGCCGTTCACCGTGGACGGGGTGACGTATGCGACCGCCGAGCACTGGATGATGGCGGGGAAAGCGCGGCTGTTCGGCGACGAGGACGCCCTTGCGCGGGTGCTGGCCGCGGGGCATCCGTCCCAGGCCAAGAAGGCGGGGCGGCTGGTGCGGGGGTTCGACGAGTCGATCTGGGCGCGGGAGCGGTTCGGGATCGTCGTCGAGGGGAGCGTCCACAAGTTCGCGGGGGATGCGGAACTGCGGGCGTTTCTGCTGGGCACGGAGGATCGGGTGCTGGTGGAGGCGAGTCCCGTGGACCGGGTGTGGGGGATCGGGCTGGCCGCGGATGACGTGGCGGCGGGGGATCCCGAGCGGTGGCGGGGGCCGAATTTGTTGGGGTTCGCGTTGATGGTGGCTCGGAGGCGGTTGCGGGAGGGGTGACGGCGAGCTGAGCGGCGGGGGGCTTGAGCGGGGGCCCCGGGCTGAGCGGCTCGGGGGGCGGTGAGGACGAGGTCGGGGATGGGGGCGGGGCACGGTCACCGGGATGCCGGTGGTGGGTGGCTTGGGCTCGTTGCGGGGTGCGGGTAGTGGGTGGCTTGGGCTGGTTGCCGGGTGCGGGTGCGTGGGGGCTGGTCGCGCTCACGCGGCGGAGCCGCATATCGATTCAGCCCCGCGCCCCTGAGGGCATTGGGGTGGGCAGGGTCAAGGGGCGAGGGCGCAGGGTCGGGCGGTCGGGCGGTCGGGCGGTCGGGCGGTCGGGCGGTCGGGCGGTCGGGCGGTCGGGCGGTCGGGCGGTCGGGCGGTCGGGCGGTCGGGCGGTCGGGCGGTCGGGCGGTCGGGGATACACGATCACGGGCGCGGGTGCGACGACGGGCGCGAGTGCGTCGGTGGCTCGACGGGCGTGAGCGGAGCCTGTATCGCTGGTGCCGGCGGAGGCTCGAAGAGGGCGGGGCACCCAGGTGGGAGAGGTGCCCATGGTCACCGGCATGGGCACGCCCCCGGCTGTCGTGGGTGTGAGGTGGGGCTTCTGCCAGGGCGGGTCAAGCCTGGGGCAGGACGAGTGCCGTCAGGCTGGAGGCGGCGGGGAGCGGAAGCCGTCGCCGTGGGCGTGCCTCCAGGTGAGTGTCGGAGCACGCGGCCGAATGACCGGTTGACCAGGCGGGGCGGGGTCAGGCCTGGGGCAGGGCCGGGGCCGTCAGGCTGGGGGCGGAGTTGTAGAAGGGGTCGGTGTCCGAGGTGTCGGTGCTGTCTCCGTGGTTGATGGCGAACACGATGGTGGCGATCATCACGGCGGCCGTGATGACCCCCAGGACGGTCCCGATGATGCCCGTGATGAAACCCGCCTGGGCCTGACCTCGGTTCGTGGCCTCGCCCCGGTCGGCCCGCTTCTTGCCCTTGACGCCGAGGATGATCGCGGTGATGCCGAGGCCGAGGGAGACGACGCCGTAGAAGCAGAACAGGCAGCAGGACAGGATGCCCAGCACCATCGCGGCGGTGCCCATGTTGTTCTGCGGGGCCATCGGCATACCGGGCCAGCCGTAGCCCTGCGGGTAGCCGGGGTAGCCGTAGCCACCTGGCACTCCGGGGCCTCCTGGCATTCCCGGGCCGCCGGGCATTCCCGGGCCGGGGCCGTTCGGTGGGCCGGGTTGGGCGTAGCCGCCGGGGGTGTTGGGCTGGCCGTAGCCGGGAGCGCCGTAGGTGGGGAGGCCTGGGGGTGTGCCGGGTGGGCCGTAGCTGGGGGCACCGGGGGTCGCGCCAGGTGCCGCGGAACCAGGCGGGGCGAAGCCCTCGGCCGGCATGGCGGTCACGGTGGCCTGGTTGTGCACGGACGGTGACTGCGGCTGCGGCGGGGGCTGGTCCTGCGGGTGGGGCTGGTGGCCGGGGGTGGGCGGCTGGGCGCCCTTCTCCAGCGATGGCCTGCTCTCCGGCGGTGCCCACGGGTCGCGGTTCGCTCCCGCACCGGCGTCCGGTTGTGTCTGGTCCCCCACGTTTCGTCCCCGTCCCCGTCGGTCCTTCGTCAGAGCGACCATGCTAGAGCGTTCCACTGACAGTCCTGCCACCTGGGCTGTCACGGATGACGTCGGCATCGGCTACGCCGGTTCCGGGCGGGGTTGGGTTGGGTTGGTTGGCTGGAAGCAAGGACGCCACCACCGATACCGACCCGCCCCACCAGAACCTGTCCGGCGGATCATGCCGCAGACGCGGGGGGGGCACACACTCCCCCGTTGCCCCCCTCACCGGCGCTGGTGAGGGGCCGCTCATTTCCTCCGACCGGATCCGCGGAACTCCCCTGGCCGCCCGCTGCCCAGCGCCACGGCAGTTGTCGCCGCCCCGCATCACCTGTACCAACGCCACCAGCCGCGACCCGCATCCGCACTCGCACCCCCCACACCGCCCGTCCCCATCAACCGCCGAGCAACCCCTTCTCACCGCCTCCCCCGCCCAAGCACCCTCACCCCACGCCCCCTCACCCCACCCCGGCCTACGATGATCCCGAGTCAACGATCAGCCGATCACCCGCGTCCCGCACGGCACTGCCCGGGGCGCCGTTCCGGGGAGGAACCTTGTCCGACCACAGCGCCGCAACCGCCGCCGGTCAGGCCCGTGACCTGCATGCCTTTATCGCTGGGCTGCCGAAGGCCGAACTGCATGTCCATCACGTCGGCTCCGCCTCCCCGCGGATCGTCTCGGAGCTGGCCGCCCGGCACTCCGACTCCAGGGTGCCCACCGACCCCGAGGCCCTGGTCGACTACTTCAGCTTCACGGACTTCGCGCACTTCATCGACGTGTACCTGTCCGTCGTAGACCTGATCCGCACTCCCGAGGACGTACGGCTGCTGACCTACGAGGTGGCCCGGGACATGGCCCGGCAGCAGGTGCGGTACGCCGAGTTGACCATCACGCCGTTCTCGTCGACCCGGCGTGGGATCGACGAGCGGGCCTTCATGGACGCGATCGAGGATGCCCGCAAGGCGGCCGAGGCGGAGTTCGGGACCGTGCTGCGGTGGTGCTTCGACATTCCCGGGGAGGCGGGGCTCGAAGCCGCCGAGGAGACCGTGCGGCTCGCGACCGACGATCGCGTACGGCCGGAGGGGCTGGTGTCGTTCGGGCTCGGCGGGCCGGAGGTCGGGGTGCCGCGGCCGCAGTTCAAGCCGTACTTCGACCGGGCCATCGCCGCCGGCCTGCACTCCGTGCCGCACGCCGGTGAGACCACCGGCCCCGAGACGGTCTGGGACGCCCTGAACGACCTGCGCGCCGAGCGCATCGGCCACGGCACCACCTCCGCCCAGGACCCCAAGCTGCTCGCGCATCTCGCCGAGCACGGCATCGCGCTGGAGGTCTGCCCGACCTCCAACATCGCCACCCGCGCGGTCCGCACGCTCGACGAGCACCCGATCAAGGAGTTCGTCCGCGCCGGGGTCATCGTCACGATCAACTCCGACGACCCGCCGATGTTCGGCACCGACCTCAACAACGAGTACGCGGTCGCCGCCCGCCTCCTCGACCTCGACGAACGCGGTGTCGCCGACCTCGCGAAGAACGCCGTGCGGGCCTCCTTCCTCGACACGGCCGGCAAGGCCCGGATCAACGACGAGATCGACACCTACACCTCGGCGTGGCTCGCCCCCTGACGGACCGGCGCGCTCTGCCAACCAGCAGAATGTGCCCATGCAGAACGTGACCGCCGTGGGCCATCGCGGCGACCCCTACCGTGTCCGCGAGAACACCATCGACTCGCTGCGTTCCGCGCTCGACCAGGGCGCGGACGCCGTCGAGTTCGACGTACGGCTGACCCGTGACGGCGTCCCCGTGCTGCTGCACGACGAGACGCTGAAACGGCTGTGGGAGCTGGACCGGCCGCTGAAGTCGCTGTCGGTGGACGAGGTGCGCGGGCTCACGGACGGCCGGGTGCCGACACTGGTCGAGGCGCTGGCCGCGACCGAGGGCAGCCGGGTCATGGTCGACCTGCCCGGCCCCGCCGACCCACGGGCCGTGCGCCGAGTCGTGGACGAGATCCGCGACTACGGGGCGGAGGACCGCGTGTACTACTGCGCGGGCGCCGACGCCATGCTCGCCGTCCGCGCGGCCGACCCGTCCGCCGAGATCGCCCTGACCTGGACCTCGCTCGCTCCCCCGCGCCCGGCGGTCCTCGAAGCGGTACGGCCGCGCTGGCTCAACTACCGCTTCACACTGGTCGATCGGGACCTCACCGCACGCGTCCACCGCGACGGCTACCTCCTGTCGGTGTGGACCCCGGACACCCGCCGCTCGATGCGCCGCCTCCTCGACATGGGCGTCGACTCGATCACCACCAATCGCGTCGACGTGCTCTGCGGGCTCAGGAAGAAGGGCTGAGGGACGCGTCCCGCCGCCCCGCCAACTCCCTTGGCGGGGCGATGGATTGAGCGTCCACCCCCTCCCGCACCCACAGCCGGATCAGCAGCGCGGCGGTCGCCTCCAGCAACCCCGCCCCCTGGCCCAACTCCCCTGCCGCGAACGGCTCGCACCCCACATCCCGCACCAACTGCCCTACGACCGCGAGGGCTTCGGCGTCGTCTCCGCTCAGCGGAACGCCGAGCGGGCGGCCGTCGAACACCGGCGGTGTCAGCCGCCAGACGTCCTCGTGGCAGAGGTTGAACGCCTTGACGACGTGCGCCTCGGGACCGGCTGCGGCGGCGAGTCGCTCGGCGGCGGAGGGACCGCCCGCGGTGAGCAGGCGGAAGCCGGCGCCGACGGGGTTCGTGCAGTCGATCAACACCCGTCCGGCCAAGGGGAGTTGCCGAGCCACCTCCGCTACGGCGTCCCAGGGCAACGCCACCAGTACGGCACCGGTGCCGAAATCGGCGGCCTCGCGGAAGCCACCGGACAGGCCTCCCCGCCGTCGTGCCAGTGCCTCGGCCCTCCCCAAGTCCCGCCCGCCGAACAGCACTTCGTGTCCGGCCCGGATCCACTGCGTGCCCAGGGCATCCGCCATGCCTCCGGTGCCGAGAATTCCTATGCGCATCCGCATGCCACTCTTCATGCCACGACAGTAGGAAGCCGCTCGGGCACCATGTGGTGCGTGACCTCAGACCCGACGAACCCGACGGACTCGGTGTTCCTCGCCGACTGCCGGGCCCGGCTCGCCTTCGACCTGTTGGCCAACACCTGGAACTGCGTGGTGCTGTGGGCCCTGCGGCACGGGCCGCGGCGGCCGGGTGAGTTGCGCGGGCGGATCGGCGGGATCAGCCAGAAGGTGCTGACGGAGACGCTGCGGCGGCTGGAGTTCAACGGGCTCGTGGCGCGGCGGCCGTACGGCGGTTCGCCACCGCGGGTGGAGTACGAACTCACCGCGCTGGGGCGGACGTTGCTCGACCCGATCGACGCGTTCGGGGCATGGGCCTTCGAGCACGGGGACGAGGTCATGGCCGCGCAGGACCACTACACGCGGGACTCCTGAGCTACGGTCGCCGGGTCGGCCGGGGTCGTACGGGTGACGAACTGCGGTATCGGGGTGCTGTCCTTGCCGGTGTCCCGGGTCAGGCCGTAGCGGGTCGCGCCCTGGGCGGGGCCGGTGGTGATGTCCTTCTCCACGGCGTCCCAGGTGGTGGGGAAGACGTTGAGGCCGTAGTCGGCGCCGCGTTCGTTGACGGTGAGGGTGACGCTGCCGTCGACGTAGAAGTACTCGTTCTGCCACATCTGTTGGGTGCCGGTGGGCAGGACGTCGTAGCCGGTGGTGGAGCTGCCCATGCCGGTCGCGGTGGTGTCGGCGGTGCTGACGGGGTCGTCCATGCGGCGGCCGCCGCCCGAGGCCACGTGGAACAGCTTGCCCTTCAGGGCGGTCCAACTCGGCATGACCAGCGCGCCGTTGCGGTACTGCGGCGAGATCTGCCAGCGGACGAGGACGTAACCCTGGCCGCTGAGCGTCACGTTGTCACCCCGGTGGTTCATGGTGGCGTGCGCACCGCCGGTGCTGGTGACGCCGGAGGCGAGGCGGTGCGGGAGCGCCGCGGGCGGGGTGCTGGGGTCCGGCGCCCGGTCCACGGCGTCGACGACCGAGCCGTAGGGGCCGGTGGTCGTCTTCGACGGGGAGGTGGACGGGGAGGGTGAGGATGACTCGGATGCGGATGGTGAGGGTGATGCGGGGGTCGTCGGGGTGCCGGTTCCCGGGCCGGGTGTGGTGGCTGCGGCGGTGGGGGTGAGGGCCTTCGGGGGTGGGTCGTTCGGGGACTGGGTGACGACGTAGACACCGCCCGCGGCGATCGTCGCGCCGGCCGCCACGGCGACGGCTGGCTTGGTCAACACCCCGAGCAGCTTGGCGGACCAGCCGGCGGGCGCACCGGCCGAACCGGCGATCCCGGCCGAGCCCGCAGCCCCGGAGGCTCCCGAAACTCCCGCCGAACCCGCGACACCGGAAGCGCCTGCGGCCCCTGCCGAACCTCCGATGCCCGAAGCTCCTGCGGCGCCGACGGCTCCCGCCGCGCCTGCGGAACCGGCGACGCCCGCAGCACCCGCGACACCAGAGGCCCCGGCCGCCCCGGAAGCCCCTACCGAACCCGCGAACCCCGTCGCACCTACGGCCCCTGCCGCGCCGGTCGAGCCCGCGAGCCCCGCCGTACCGGCCGCTCCCGCTGCCCCAGCGGCCCCGCTCGCCCCGAGCCCGAAGGCCGCACCAGCGACCCCCGCCGCAGCCGCAGCCGTCTTCGCCCCGAAGGCCAGCGACAGCGTGAAGCCGAGCGGGAGCGGGACGAGGGCGATGCCGACAAGGAGGCGTTCCGCGGGTACGACGGACTCGCGCGGGTCGCCGCAGTAGGCGCAGCCGCGCAGGTGCCGGGCCAGGCGTTTGCGCCAGACCGAGTCGCGGCGGCCGTCCCGACGGGCGGTGAGGTCACGGAGGTCGGGGCAGGCGCCGTCGAGGGCGCGGACGACACCTCGGGCGGTCTCCAGGCGTTCCTTCATGCGCTGGACGCGGACCGCCGCGTGCTGGCGGCTGATGCCGAGCGCCGATGCCAGTTCGCGGCGGGTGAGTTCGCCCGCGACCTCCAGCCACCACAGGGAGAGGAGCTGGCGGTCCTCGTCGTCGAGCCAGCGCACCGCCTCCGCGACCTCGCGCCGCTGGCCCTCCAACTGGAGCCGCAGGACGGTGAGTTCGGCGAAGTCGGCGGCATCGCCCGGCAGGCCGTCGGGCAGCCGGTCCGGGGTCTTCCGGCGCGCCCGGTCCCGTATCTGGCGCATGGCGATCGCCACCAGCCAGGAACGGAAGCTGTCGGGGTCGCGGAGCGAACCGAGGTGGTCGACGGCGCGGAGCATCGTCTCCTGGACCACGTCGTCCACGTCCGCATGGCCATTGAGGGCGCGGCCGACCACGTTGTAGACCAACGGCAGCCAGCCCGCGACCAGTTCGTCCAGCGCCCGCCGGTCACCGGCCTGCGCCGCCGCGATGGTGGAGCGCCACTGCCGCCCGTCCACGTCGTTCCTCGCCCTCCCCGGCATCACCCGATGTCCCCCGACGTCACTTGCTGTACAGCAGCGTCCCGAAGCCCAGTTGGTCGAAACCGCCACTGTTCGGGCCGTAGTCGCCGCCACCGCCCTCCGCACGCACCTTCTCAGCCATGAGGGTGATGAACGGGGTGGAGAGGCGTCGTCGGCGGGCGTAGTGGTTGTACAGAACCTCCCAGACCGGGCGAACAGCGCCCCGGGATGCGTCGGAGATCACAGGCTGTTCCATGTACCGCCCGTTGCCCTGACCGCTGCGCCAGCCGTACGTCGTGAAGGGCACGGCCGCGCCGAGGTTGTACTTGGCGACGTACTCGGCGGCCTTCATGAACCGGTTGTCGAGGTAGCCGTAGAGGTCGACGTCCTGGTTCCAGGCCATCTCGCAGATCGCGCCCATGAGGCCCATGCCCATCATCGTGTGGCCCTGGTCGCGGCCGCTCTCCTGCCACTGGGCGAGGTTCTGGCCGGCGTAGACGAAGGGGATGGCGTGCCTGAACGAGCCGTTGCCCGCGCCGGACTTCATGTAGGTGACGGCGCGCTGGAAGGTGGCGCGGTCGTCGCAGAGGATGCCGGTCGCCATGAGGGAGGCGACGTTGCACAGGTCCCAGTTCGCCCAGTAGTTGGTGATGTTGGCGGTGTTGTGGCGGGCGAGGAAGTCGATGTTCATCGGCTGGAAGACCGTGCGCATCATCTTCTTGAAGCGGGCGAACGCGAAGTGCGGGTGGTCGCGGACGAGTTCGGCGGCGTTCGCGAACTGGTAGCCGTAGATGCCGGCGGCCAGGAAGCGGTCGGCGTTGCCGTTGACCGAAGTGAGCGTGGCCGACCAGGCGTTGAGGATGGCGACGGCCGTGTCGCCGTTGGCCTTGGTGCCGCCGATCTTCCAGCGCAGGGCGTTCTGGTAGGCGGCGTGGATGTCGTTGTACATCGTGACGTAGTTCTGGCCGGTGCCGCCGCGTACGACGACGGCCTGCGGGCGGGGCTGCCAACCGCTCGCGGAATGGCGGTTGTCGGTGAGCCGCGTCCAGCCCTTCAGCCAGGGGTCCTTGCGGGCGGCGACGCGGACCTCGGCGCGGTGCAGGTCACCGGCGTTGTGCAGCATGCCCGGGTGTACGAGGGCCTGCGGCCGGGCGGTCGCGGTGCCGATGGCGGTGGCTGTGCCGGTCTGCGCGGCGTCCGCCCCTCCCCCGGAGAACGCGGCCATACCGCCGCCGACGACTCCCGCCGCCGCGACTCCGCCGCCGAGGGTGAAGAGGCCCCGGCGGGTGAGGCGGTGCCTGTTGGTGGGCTTGCGTGCGCTGGTGGCCATGTGGGTGGCTCCGGTGCGTGAGGAGACTGGGGACGCAGAGGGAGACGGAGTGAAGGCCTCCGCGATAACAGTTTTTCCGGCGCCGAGTTGGATCCCGTAGGGGGCATCCCCCACAAACCCCTTGTCCTGTACGGCAGTTGGTCCGGGCTGCACCAGGGGTGGCGCCCTCCTCGCCGACGATCCGCCTACGACCGAGCGGGACGAGGCTGATCACCGACAGCCACCGGAGACCTCAGGAGCAGCCGATGCGCTCGATGCGCGCCCGCCGTCGCACCACCGTCCTCACCGCCTCCCTCGTACTCGCCCTCGCGGCAGGCCCGTTGGCCGCGCCCGCGTTCGCCGCGCCCCCGTCGGCCACCGCGCGGCAGACGGCCGCACCGGACGCCGAAGCGCTGCGCGCGGCGCTCGCCGGGCTCCCTGACGCCGACGCGACGGCGGCTCTCGTACGGGTGGGAGGCACGGACGGGACCTGGCGCGGCAGTTCGGGTGTGCACGATCTGGAGAGCGGTGCCGCCGCCGACCCCGACGCGCGCTTCCGGGCGGGTTCGACGACGAAGGTCGTGACGGCGGCGACCGTGCTACGGCTCGCAGCGCAGCGGAAGGTCGACCTGGACACCCCGATCCAGCACTACCTGCCGGGGCTGCTCACGAAGGCCTTCGAGCCCGTCTCCGTACGGCAGTTGCTGAACCACACCAGTGGCATCCAGGCCGGCGACGGTTTCGGGGACGCCTTCGAGGACCAGTACGCGCACCGCTTCGACACCCTCACGCCGAGACAGGTGGTGGCGTCGGCGGTGGCGAAGGGCCCGGAGTTCCGGCCGGGCGAGCGGCAGGACTACCTCAACATCAACTACACGGTCCTCGGCCTGCTGATCGAGAGGGTGACGGGCCACTCGTACGCCTCGGAGGCCACCCGCCTCGTCCTGCGCCCGGCGGGCATGCGGGACACGTACTTCCCCGGCACCGACCCGCGCATCCGAGGCCCGCACAACCACGGCTACCAGCTGGTCCAACAGGCGGACGGCACAACGAAGTTCGTGGACGTCACCGACTGGAACCAGGCCGACCGCTGGGCAGCCGGCGACATGATCTCGACGACCGCCGACCTGGAGCGGCTGATCACGTCACTGTTCCGGGGCCGGATCGTGCCGGGCCCGCAACTGAAGGAGATGTTCACGGTCCCGGCGGGCATCGAGGGCGCGAGCTACAGCGCGGGCCTGCAACGCTTCGAGTACGGCGGCAAGGTCTACTGGCTCAAGTCGGGCTCCCGGTACGGCTACAGCACGGTCGTCCTCGCCACCCGCGACCTCTCCCGCACCCTCGTCTACTCGGTCGACTCGACGGACGCCAAGGGCGAGTCGATGAACGCGGTCGCGGAGCGGATCGCACTGGCGGCGCTCAAGTAGCCGGGGCGGGCGCGGAAGTTACCCCGTGTGCGTCTGCACGGCCGACGGCTCGACGGAGCGTGCGGTCGTCGGGGACGAGGTGAGCGCCGATGAAGGTGCCGAGGCGGATGCCGTCGGGGCCTTGGACGGTTCCGTGGTGGGCACCGCGGTGTGGCTCGGGTTCCGGGCGTCGGCGGGGGAACTCGGGGTCTCACTCGCCCTCGGACTGGGTGCCCTCGTCGCCGACGGGGCGGGCGGGGGCGTAGGACTGGTGCTCGCGGGGGGTGGGGCGAGGGGGACCGTGGGGGTCGTGGGCGAGTCGTGGTGGGCCAGGCGGAACGGGAGGGCCGCGAGGACGATCACCGCGCAGGTCGCGCCGGCGCCGACCGTCGCGCGGAGCAGGCGGCGGCGGTTGGCGCCGCGGCGGATCGTCTCGTAGCGGCCGGGGGGAGGGCCGAGGTACTCGGAGGAGGGGCGCAGGATGACCGTGAGGGGGTCGTCGGGGTCGATGTCCGGGCCCTCGTCTCCCTCGTCAAAGTGTGTGGTCAAGGCTTCTCCTCAGATGGGCGCGGAGCAGTTCGCGGGCCGCGTGGAGGTCGGCCTTGATGGTTCCTTCCTTGCGTCCGGTCAGCACGGACACCTCCCGGATCGGCATGTCAGCGTAGTAGTGCAGGAGGATCGGGACGCGCAGCCGTTCGGGCAGGGACTGTACGAGGAGCCGTACCGAGGGGTCTTCCTGTTCGGTCGGTGGGCGGACCGCCTCCTCCGTGGTGGCGCGGCGCACGGCCCGGCGTTCGCGCTCCAGTTTGCGCCAGTGGTCCCGGACGAGGTTGGCCGCGGTGACGTAGAGGAAGCCGCGGGGTTCCGTCACCTTCGTCCACCGCGCCCAGAGCCGGGTGAACGCCTCGGAGGCGATCTCGTGCGCCGTCTCGTCGTCGTCGACGAGACGGCGGCACCAGCCGGCGAGGCGCGGGTAGACGGCGGCGAACAGTTCGGACGCTGCCCTCTCGCGGGACCGTTTCAACGCTCTCCATGGTCGTGACGTGCAAAGTACGTGCGGGGTACGGGAGTTCAGCCGGTCAGCGTGGCGAAGACGATCACGTTGTCGAGGTATCCCGTACCGGTGCGGGTCCCGCCGCAGGTGATGAGACGCAGTTCGGGGCGGTCCACGTTCCCGTACACCTCGTCGGACGGGAACTCGGCCTTGGCGACCGTCCGTACGGTGGTGACGGTGAACGTGGCCGTCGTGCCGTTCTCCAGGCCCGCCTCGATCCGGTCGCCCTTGCGCAGCTTCGCGAGATGGCGGAAGACGCCGTCCCCGTACGCGCCGACGGTCACATGCCCGAGGATCACCGACGGCCCGGTCTGGCCGGGTGTCGGCGAGTGCCGGTACCAGCCCGCCCGGTCGTGCGCGGTGATCGGCGGCACCTGCACGGTGCCGTCCGAGGCCAGCCCCAGCTGCATGACCGGGGTGTCGACCCCGATCGCCGGGACGCGCAGGGTGACCGGGACGGAACGCGCGAGGGCGTGTGCCGTCTTGCCGGAGGGTGGCGCGGAGGACTGTCCGGAGGGCGTCGAACTCCCTTGCTGCTGAGGGGCGTTCGCGGCCGAGGTGGTCCCGTGCCCGCCGCAGCCGGCCAGCAGCGTTGCCGTCGCCGCGGTGACGAAGGCGCGCCTGGAGAGCGAGGTCATACGCCGGTCGTCCTCCGGCGCCGTACGACGACGAAGGCGCCGCCGCCGACAACCAGCGCGGCGGCTCCCCCGCCGACCAGCGTGGTCGTCAGGTCGTCGGACGACTTCGACACCGGCGTGACACCGGTGTCCGGGGCGCCGCTGGGAACCTCGGCGACCTGGCTCGGGGCCCGGGTGGACGCGGCGGACGGTACGGCGGAGGGTGCGGCGCTCGCGCTCCGGGTGGGTTCGTCACTGGAGGCCGGGGTCGGCGCCTTGGTGGCGCTCGGCACCGCGGACGGCGCGGTGGACGGGGCGCGGGTCGGGGACGCGGAGGCCCCGGCCGCGAACGCGGGCGCGGTGCTCGCCAGGACCGCGCCGCACGTGAGTGCCAGGGCGCTGAGGACAGTTCGGCGCATGAATCGCTCTCTCTCGTCGGCCGCCCCACCGGGTCCGTCGGACGGTTCGGTGGTGGGGCGGGTTGTTGATCGAGCGGAGAGACGAGGCAGCGGGAGGGTGGGTTGTAAAGAGCGGGCAAAGTCGGTCGGGGGCCATCCGGCTCACATGTTGATCATGTGCCCCGCGAGGCCGTGCACCGCTTCCTTCACCGCCTCGCCCAGCGTCGGGTGGGCGTGCACGTTGCGGGCGACCTCGTGGACGGTGAGGTCCCACTGCTGGGCCAGGGTGAGTTCGGGGAGGAGTTCGGTGACGTCGGGGCCGATGAGGTGGCCGCCGAGGAGTTCGCCGTACTTCGCGTCGCTGATCAGCTTCACGAAACCGGTGGTGTCGCCGAGGCCGTGCGACTTGCCGTTCGCGGTGAACGGGAACTTCGCGACCTTGACGTCGTGCCCCAACTCCCGTGCCTGCGCCTCGGTGTAGCCGAAGCTGGCGATCTGCGGCTGGCAGTAGGTGGCGCGCGGGATCATCGCGTAGTCCAGCTCCATCGTCTCCGCGTCCGCGAGGGTCTCGGCGGCGATCACACCCATCGCCTCGGCGGCGTGCGCGAGCATCAGCTTCGCGGTGACGTCGCCGATGGCGTACAGGTGCGGGACGGACGTACGGCAATGCCCGTCGACGTCGATCGCGCCGCGCTCGGTCAGCCGTACGCCGGTGTTCTCCAGGCCGTAGCCGGTGACGTTCGGGGCGAAGCCGATGGCCTGCAACACCTTGTCGGCTTCCAGGACTTGCTGGGCGCCGTCCTTGCCCGTGACCGTGACGCGGACCTGCGGGCCCGACTCGTCGATGGACTCGACGCGGGTGGAGGTGAGGACGTCGATGCCCAACTTGCGGTACTGCTTGGCGAGTTCGGTGGAGACCTCGACGTCTTCGAGGGGTGCCATGCGGTCCAGGAACTCTACGATCGTGACCTTCACGCCGTAGTTGTGCAGGACGTACGCGAACTCGATGCCGATCGCGCCTGCGCCCGCGATGACGATCGACCGCGGCAGGTCGTCGGCGAGGATCTGCTCCTCGTACGTCACCACGCGCGCGGTGCGCTTGGTGCCGGGCAGCAGCCTGGGGGTGGCGCCGGTGGCGATGACGCAGTGCTCGAAGCCGATCGTGCGCGATTCGCCGTCGTAGCCCGCCACTTGGAGCGTGTGCGGGTCGAGGAAGGTGCCGCGGCCGTCGATCTCCGTGATCTTGTTCTTCTTCATCAGGTAGTGGACGCCCTTGACCCGGCCGTCCGCGACCCGGCGGCTGCGGCGGAACGCCTCGCCGTAGTCGAAGGAGACCTCCCCCTCGACCTTGATGCCGAAGGTCTTCGCCTCGCGGGTGAAGATGTGCGCCAACTCGGCGTTCCGCAGCAGGGCCTTGGTCGGGATGCAGCCCACGTTCAGACAGACACCGCCCCAGTACTTCTCCTCGACCACGGCGACCCGCTTGCCGAGTTGGGCGGCACGGATGGCGGCGACGTAGCCGCCGGGGCCGGCGCCGAGTACGACGACGTCGAACCGCTCGTCCTGCGCATCCATCGATGGTTCCTTTCCCGGAGGGAGATCCTCACCTGCCTCCAGGATGCACGCCCCCGGACAGGACCGGCGAACCCGGCAGGCCCGGCGAGGCCCGGTACGTCGAGGTCAGCCGGTCACGGGTTCGGGCCCCGGCGCGCCCTTCTCCCCCGCACGCGCAGGCGTCTCGGCCCGTGCCCCGCGCCGGTACACGTCCTTGAGATAGAGCACGAGGACGGCGCCGAGCACCCACACCGGAAGGATCACCAGGGCGCGGGACAGGCCGTCGTTCTGGAACCGGGACAGACCCTGCATCGCGCGGACGCCGACGCCGACCGGCAGGATCTCGGAGAGCGGGCGCAGCCAGCCCGGCAGGTACGCGGCCGGCATGATGCCGCCGCTGCTGCTGTTGCCGAGGATCAGCATGAGGATCGACGCGAGGGTGACGCCCGCCGAGCCGAACAGCCGTAGCAGGACCATGGTCGTGGCCGCGACCGCCGCGCCCATCAGGGAGATCACGACGACGAGCGGCAGGAACGAACCGGGCAGCGCGCCGAAGCCCGTACTTCCGGCGATGGTCGCGATCAGGAGACCACCGACGACGCCGAACAGGGCCAGGCTGGCCATCCGCCAGCGGTACTGGAGGCGGGGCGCGAGCTGGTAGGTCGTCATACCGAAGAGGTAACCCGCGAGGACCAGACCGAAGGCGGCGTAGAAGACGGAGAGGCCCCGGGTGTCCCCCGCCGCGGCCGGGGCGACGTCCTCGACGGCGAGTTCACGCTGCTCCGCGTGCGCCACGGAGCCGAAGGCGGTGGTCACGGTCGCGGTGACGGCGGCACCGTTCGCGCTGCCGTAGAGGAGCTTTCCGTCGCCGAGGTAGGCCGCGTAGACCTTTCTGTCCTGTACGGCGTTCCGGGCGGCGGACTCGTCGGGGTACGTCTCGACGGTGAAGCCGCCCGGGGCGACGCGCTCCAGGTCCTCGTTCAGGTGGGCCTGCGCGGTGCCTATCTCCGTTGTGCCGACGCGGAGTTGGTGGGGGCTCGGGGCGTGGAAGGCAGCGAGATAGACGCTGACGAACACGGCGCCGATCAGCAGCACGACCGCCACGGGGAGCAGGACGGCACGCAGGTTTCCGGGGCCCGGGGGTGGGTGGGCCACGTCCAGGGCGTGCTTGTGCGGCTGTCGGGGGGCGCCGGTGGTGCCGTTCGTGCCGGTGGCTCGGGGTGCGACTTGCTGGGACATCGGAGCGGTCCTAGATTAGAAGGCAACTGATAATATTTGTACATCACCATCAGCTGCCTTACAAAAGTGCCCGCCAAGAAGCGCCCGCAGGGCGTCCCGCAGAAGAGGTCCGTCCCGTGAAGCATCCCGACCGCCGTACCGGCTATGTGGCCTGGCAGATCGGCCAGATCATGGCGGCCCGGATGGAGCGCGCCCTGCGCCCGCTCCAGCTCACGCTCGCCCAGCACCGGGCCCTGATGCAGGCCGTCCTCGACCCGGGCGTCTCCAGCGCGACCGCGGCACGCCGGGCGGCGATCACCCCGCAGTCGATGGGTACGGCGGTCAACGGGCTGGTCGAGCGCGGGATGCTGGAGCGCCGCACCACGCCCGGCGACCGACGCACCCAGCGCCTGCACGTGACCGAGGCCGGCGTACGGCTCGCCGCGGAGGCCGCGGAGACGGTGGACGCCGCCCACGCCGAGGCACTTCAGGCGCTGACGCCGGCGGAGCAGGAGCAGACGCACGCGCTGCTGCTCAAGTTGCTGGCGTCGCTGAATCCCTCGGCGCTGGAGGGCGGGGACGCGGTGTGAGGAGCCCGAGCGGGCAGGTTGGGCAGGGGCCTGCCCCGGGTTCGTCCACGTGCGCCTACTTCGATTCCGGCCGTGGGTGCCATGTCCCGTCGAGGGGAATGCCCGCGGCCGCCGCGATCCGGTCGCGGGACGCGAGGAGCCGGGCCCTGAGCGCCGGCAGGTCCACGCCCACCAACACCCCGTCACGCTTGACCACTTGACCGGCGACGAGGACGGTGTCGACCAGGCCGGGATGGCCGGCGCTGACGATGCTGCCGGCCGGGTCGGTGACCGGGAACACCGTCAGGTCGTCGGTGCGCAGGAGGATCAGGTCGGCGTCCTTGCCGGGGGTGACGCTGCCGGTCCGGGCGCCGAGTCCGCAGGAGCGGGCGGCGTCGATCGTGGTGAACTCCAGCAGGTCGCGGGAGCGCAGGCCGCCGTCGAGACCGCGCTGCACGGCGAAGGCCGTACGCATCGTGGAGAACATGTCACCGCCGGCCGAGGGGACGTCGTCGACGGACAGCGTCGGGCGCACGCCCGCGGCCAGCGCCCGCCCGGTGACCGGCGATCCGAAGCCCATCTTCAGTTCGACGTCCGGGCTGACGGACAGCGAAGCGCCCACATCCGCGAGCATCCGCAGCTCTTCGTCACTGATCCCGTTGGCGTGCACGAACGTGGTGGTCTCCCGCAGCAGACCGTGCTCGCGCAGATCGGCGACCGTGGGGCTGGTGCCGCCCGGATCGACGTGCAGGCTGGTGCGCAGGCCGAGTTCGTCCGCCAGCTTCAGTTCCCGGGCGACGGTGTCCATGCCGGTGTCGTCGGGTCCGCGCAGGCCGAACGTCATGGTGACGAGGCCGTCGCCGGGCAGCTCGGACCGGACGCGGCGGATGTCGGCGTCGACGGAGTCGGCGGTGCCCCAACCGGCGCCGAGGCAGAAGATCGACCGCCCCGGCGCGTCCCGCAGCGCGGCGACGGCGGCGTCCTCGTGCGCGTGGCTCTGCGCGACGTGGTACCAGTCCAGCATCGTGGTCACCCCGGAGTGCAGGGCCTCCAGACGGCCGAGCAGGGTGCCGGCGTAGACGTCCTCGGGCCGGTAGTGGGGTTTGACCGTGCGGTGCATGGCCAGCGCCCACTCGGGGAACGTCCAGTCCGCGCCGACGCCTCGGAACGCGGTCTGCCAGGAGTGGCGGTGGTTGTCGACGAACCCGGGCATCACGATGCGGTCGGTCGCGTCGATCACCTCGGCGTCCCGCGCGTCGATGCGCTCCGCCACTTCGACGATCACACCGTCCTCGATCAGCACGTCACCACGTTCGAGATCGCCGACAGCCGGGTCCATGCTGACCACGGTGCCGCCGGTGAGCAGGGTCTTCATCGGGGGAACTCCTTACGAGTGGGGGTGCCTGAACTAGTAGGGGGGTGCCGGAGGTTGGGCCGCGCGGCCAGGTGAACCAGTGGGGGCCCTGGCCGAACTCCGGCTCGGGGAAGGGCTGTTCGCGAACGGCCGCCCGCTCAGCCGGTCTCAGCCGGTCTCAATCTCAATCGATCTCAGCCGGTCGCGGCTTCGGCCAGCACCGCATCGGCCGCCGCGAGCGCGTCCGCGACGAGATCCGCCGTGTCCTCCGTGCCCGCCGCCAGCCGGACCAGCCCCAACGGAACGGATTCCGCGAGCTGTTGCTCGCTGAGCATCCCGCGCCACATCGACGCCGGATGCACGGCCAGCGACTCCACGCCCCCGAGGCTGGCCGACCGGCGCGGGTAACGCAGCCGCCCGAGGAACGCGTCGGCCATATCGAACCCACCGGCGAACTCGATGCCGAGCACCCCGCCGAAACCACTCATCTGGTCCACGGCCACCTTGTGCTGCGGGTGCGCCGCCAGCCCGGGATAGTGCACCTTCGTCACCGCCGGATGCGAGCTCAACGCCTCAGCGAGGGCAAGCCCGTTGGCGTTGTGCCGGGGCACCCGCAACGGCAGGGTCCGCATCCCGCGCAGCAACAGCCACGCGTCGATCGGCCCGAGCGTGGCACCGGTGAGAAGCCCGACGTCCCATATCCGGTCGAGGATCTCGGCCGGCCCGGCCAGCACTCCCGCGGACACATCGGAATGACCGTTCAGATACTTGGTCGCGCTGTGCCACACCAGGTCGATACCGAAGTCCACGGGCCGCTGGTTCAGCGGGGTGGCGAAGGTGTTGTCCGCCATGGTCAGGACGCTGTGCGCACGGGCCAGGTCCGCTACGGCCCGCAGGTCGGTGATCTGCAGCAACGGGTTGCTCGGGGTCTCCACCAGGATCAGCCGGGTCTGCGGGGTCAGCGCCCTCGCGAACGCCTCCGGGTCGGTCTGATCGACCAGCGTGGTCGTCACACCGAAACGCGGCAGCAGGTTCAGCAGCACCGACGCCGTACCCCCGTAGGTGGACCGCTGCCCGACGACATGGTCGCCGGCGGACACCAGCGCCAGCACGGCCGTGGTGAGCGCGGCCATCCCGGACGCGGTGACCATGGCCGCCTCGGTGTTCTCCAACTCCGCTACGACGGCGGCGACTTGGGCATGGTTCGGGTTGCCGAACCGGGTGTAGAAGTCCTTGCCGCGCGGTTCTACGGCCCCTCGCGCGAACATCTCCGCGTCCTCGGCCGAGAACGCCGCCGTCTGGTAGATGGGCGGGGCCACGGCACGGCTGGGATGGACCTCGCGATCGGCGTGAACGGTGATGGTGCTCTTGCCCGGCATGGCTGCCCTTCCGTGGACCTGGACCGTCGGGGTGACTCCACAAGTGGTGCTCCATGAAGCGTGACCGAGCGACAGTCCGAAGTGACCGGATCTCGGCAACTTTGGCAGCAAATTGCGCGCGATGCAGACGCACAATTGTGGTAGCCGCGCCTCCGGCGCAATAATCTGCCGCCATGGACGAGGTGGACCGATCGATTCTGGCCGTGCTCGAAACGCACGGCCGTATCAGCAACAACGAACTCGCCGCCCGGGTCGGACTCTCACCGTCCCCCTGCCTGCGGCGCGTGCGCCAACTGGAGGAGGCGGGGGTCATCCGCGGCTACCGCGCGCTGATCGACCCCGCCGCGATCGGCCGCAGCCTGCGGGTCTTCGCGGGTGTACGGCTGATGCGGCACACTCGCGCGGACGTCGTCGCGTTCGAGCGCGGGGTCACCCGGCTGCCCGAGGTGGTCGCCTGCCACCACATCACCGGCAACTTCGACTACCTCCTCCAGGTGGAGGTGGCCGACCTCCCCGCCTACGAGGACTTCCACGCCAACCAGCTGGCGACCCTGCCCGGCGTGGCCACGGTGACCAGCTACGTCACGATGAAGACGCTCACCGCCGACACCGAAGCCGGATGACGGTCAGAGCGTGATGGTGCCGCGGACGCACACGACGGCGGCACCGCTGACCCACACGGTGCCGTCCGCGTCGGCGCTGATCTCGATGCTCGCGGCCCGCCCCAGCCGCGTGCCCTGCGAGACCCGGTAGGAGGAGGGCGCGCCACCGGTCGAGGTGAGCCACTGCCCCACGCCGGCGTTCATGCTCCCGCACGCGGGGTCCTCGGGCACACCGGCGGCGGGGGCGAAGGTACGCATCTCGAACGCGTGCCGGGACCCGTCGAGGTGGGCCCCGATCGCCCCGACCATCGCGTCCGGGAAGCCGGAGAAGTCAGGTTCGAGGGCGAGCACCTCCCCGGCCGTGGCCAACTGCACCACGGCCCACCCGGGCCCGTTGTCGACCCACTGATGCGCCACGACCCGGTCCCGCGAGATCCCGAACGCGCCCACGATCCGCAGCAGTTGGTCCTCGTCGAGCGCCCCCTCCCGCACCCGGGGCGGAGCGGCGAACGCCAGCGTCCCCTCACCCCGCCGCACGGCGACCAGTCCCGCGCCGCACTCCTGCACGATGCGTTCGTCGTCCCGCGGTGTGCCACCACCGTCCAGCCAGGCCCGCGCGGACCCGAGCGTGGGGTGCCCGGCGAACGGCAGCTCGCCCCCGGGGGTGAAGATCCGCAGCCGGTAGTCCGCCTCGGGGACGGTGGGCGGCAGCACGAACGTGGTCTCGGACAGGTTCGTCCAGCGCGCCAGACCCTGCATCTCCTCGTCGCTCAGACCCGTCCCGTCCAGGACGACCGCGACCGGATTACCGGAGTAGGGGCGCGTGGAGAACACGTCGACCTGCACGAACGAGCGGGGACGGGGCATGGTCATCAAGTCCTTTCAAGCGGCTTCGACGAGAGCAGGTCCATCCCAACGGGTGCCCCCACGGCGAGGACAGGGCCAGTCACGACAAAGTGGATTGATGTGCCCCGGCCGAAGCGCCAGATGTCAGCCGAAGTGCCGGACCCGGGCCGCCGTCCCAGGCGTATAGGGCAGCCAGCCGTGCACCGATCCGCGCGCAACGAACTCGGCGGCCGCGGTCGCGAACGTGTGCCCCAGGGCCCGTGCGGCAACGGTTGGCCGGCCCAACATCGGGCTGCCCGCAAAGGCATCGAACGTGCCGAAAAGGAAGGGCAGTTCACCGCAGTGGGTGGCACCCAGCCCATACGGATCCTCAGCCGGCCGGTAGTCGAACTCGTACACGTAGGTCGCGTTGCCACCCGCAGCGTGATGGTCGGCGATCCGCAACGAGTCGGCGCGGAACAGATCGTCGGTGAACACCCGTGCCGCGGTGGGCTCTTCGAAGCGGGCGGCATACCGCGCGTACAACTCATGCGCAGGTTCGCCCAGTTGAGCAGCCAGCAGGTCCAACGCGCCGTCGACTCCGAGGTTCTGGATGTGCGGGTCGAAGGCGGTGAAGGCCGTCGCCTCGTCCCGGGTGGTGCCGATCAGCAGCGGCTTGCCCTCCAGCCCGCCGTCCGCGAGTGCCCCGTGCAGGTCGCGGGGAAGGCCGGGGCCGCCGAGCACCGGATGCATGGGAGGGGCCGCGTTGCCCGGACGCGCGAGTTGCCCCGCGAGTTGGCCGTAGGCGGACAGCAGTCGCTCAACGGGCAGTGCGCGCAAGGCGGTTGCCGCGTCCGCTCCGCCGGGCACGTCGAGCAGCCGTAGGGCAGCCTCTGAACCAACTGCTCGCCTGCCCGCCCGCCTGCGGTACCTGCGGCGACCGCGTCTTCGACAACGTTGTCGAAGACGCGGTCGGCCCGAGGCTCGGTCCTACGGGACGGAACAAGCCCCGAGGGGGCACCGGACGCCAGGAAGCCCGGTCGGCCTACGGCGTGTAGTGGGCGTCACTGCCGTACAGCTGCCTGGTGAACGCGGAGACATCGGCGCTGCGGTCGGCGCCGTCGAGGTTGTACGTCAGAAAGACGCCGTACCCCTCACTGACCGTGCGGGCGGCGAGGGAGGCGGCCGTGCTCTGCGAGGTGCCGCCGATCTGGACGGCCGCCGGCGACAGCTTCGACTTGGGCAGGGCGATGCCGGGGACCTGCCAGGAGCCGTAGTACGGGTTCCAGGCGTAGTCGAACTTGGACGTGACGTCGACGCCGCCGTAGGACAGGCGCGACGCGGCCGGGCCGATGTTGTAGAGGCTGATGATCTTGGTCGGCATGTTGGCGCGCAGTGCCGACACCAGGTACACGAACGAGCTGGCGTTGGGCTGGGCGGTGCCGTTGTTGCCGTAGTCGGCGTACTCGTCGTCGAAGTCGATGCCGTCGAGGCCGTACTTGGTCACGGTGTCCGACAGTTGTTTCGCGAACGTCGAAGCCGTCTGCTGGGACGGGAAGTTGGCGAAGCCGGAGCCCTGGTGGTTGCCGAGCACCGAGAGGACGACCTTGATGCCCTTCTGCTGCAACGGCCGTATCTGGGTGGCGGCGTTGTCGAGGACGCGCTGCACGTTCGGGTTGAAGTACAGGGTCCCCGCCTTCGTGCCCGTGTCGTAGTTGATGTTCGCCGCGAAGATCACGGCGATGTCGAAGACGTTGGCGCCGCCGTTGGAGAGCGTGTACTTGCCGACGTTCAGCATGCTGTTGTTGTTCACCTCGACGTACGCCACCGAGGTCGGTCCCTGTTTCGCGGCGGCGGGGGCCGCTGCCGCGCCGCTCGTGGCGGTCGCGCCCAGGGCGAGTGCCGCCATGGTCGAGAGCGCGAGCGCGGCCGTCCGTACTCTTCTCCGCACCGGAGTGAACATCGTTGATCGGTCTCCCATCGCATGGAGCGGCGCCCGCCTGTTCGCGAGCGCCGAGTGGGTTCCCCCGCCCCTTCCGTTCCCGGGACCGGATCCCCGGAACCATGCGAGAACCCCTCCCGACTCCACGCACATCGCGCCACAACTCTCAATCCGGGCAAGGGAGTTGCCGGAAAGCACGGACGAACAGGGCACGCGCGCCGCGGATTGTGACGAGGATCGATGGTCGGCACGAGGCATCGTTCGTGAGAGTTGTCGACAGCGCCGATGAAAGCCCAGGCGGTGCGGGGACGGATCGTGGATGCGTCTGGTCTCGACAGGCCGGACGTCCCCTCTGGCTGGACCGGGGTGCGTGTCCCCGCGGCATCACTCTCCGCGTCGCCCGACGCGGGCAGGCCCACGGCTCCGGACTCGGCGAGATACCACAGGACCAGGCGGCGGATACGCGGGTCCGTCGATGGACCCGCACCTGCTGGGTCCCGCGCGACCCGGGCCATCGCCGTGTCCAGCGCGTCGCGGGTGTTGATGAGGTCGGTGATGTGGGACGAGAGCCTCTCGCGTTCCTGGGCCATTCGCTTGAGCGCGGCCCGGGAGTTGTCGAGACTCGGCGAGTCCATGCAGGGCAGCAGCTCCAGGATGGCGCGGCTGGAGAGTCCCGCAGTTGCGAGGGTGTCCGTCTCGGTCGTCACACATCGAGACTGGGCACCCTCGCATGCATGCCGCTACCCCTTGGAAACAGTCATCTAGAGCTCTCGCGGGTTCTCGGTGGTGGTGCTGACGGTGTCGAATCGCATCGTCGTGGGCCTGTCCTCGGTGTAGCGCTCCCACGTGGGCAGTTGGGCGTGGTTGGGGTCTCCGGTGCGGATGAAGGAGATCCAGGCCTGGTGCATCGCCGCGCACAGGCCGTCCCGGGCAGGCGATTCGATGCCCTCGACCAGGGGTGCCTGCGACCAGTTGCCGAAGTTGTCGAACACGAACGGCAGTTCCAGGCAGTGCGGGGCGGCCAGGCGGCCGTCGAACGCGGGGGTCGGGTAGTCGAAGCGGTAGGCCCACACCGGTCGCCCGCGGGCGGCCCGCGTCTCGGCCACCTCGATGGCCGGCTCGACGATCCTCTCGTCGGAAAGCAGATCCAGGAGGACCTGTAGGGGCGTTGCGCCCGGACGCCGGGCCTCGTAGGCGGCGTAGACCTCGGCGGCCTTGTCTCCGAAGGACTCGGCCGCGCGGGCCAGTACCTGCTCCCGGGTCGCGTCGGCGTACATCGGGAAGACGGCCACGAGGTTGGCTTCCTCCCTGGTCCACCCGATCAGGATGTCGATGTCGAGTGCGGCTCCGTCAAGGACCAGTTCCACCGCATCGCGAGCCATGGTCACGCCGTCGAGCACCGGTTTGATCGGCACCGCCAAGTGGCCCCACTTGTTGGAGCGTTCGAACATCTCGGGCCACGCCTCGATCAGGCGGGTCCAGGGGACCTGGCGCAGTTCGTCGAGGTTCTTGACGCCGACGATGTCCAGATACGTGGCGGTGATCTGCTGGGATTCGGTGCGGTTCGGGAGATGGAAGCCCAGGGGGGTGCTTTGGAGGATGGCGCGGTGGAAGAGGGTGTTGGCCTCCGGGTGCCCGGCGAGCGCGACCGCGGAGTAGGCGCCACCGGACTGTCCGCCGATGGTGATGTTGTCGGGGTCTCCGCCGAAGGCGGCGATGTTGTCCCGGACCCATTGCAGGGCCACGACGTGGTCGGTGAGCCAGTAGTTGCCGGGTTCCGTGTCCGAACCGCCGTGCTCTGATCCGAAATAGAGGAAACCCAGCGCTCCGAGCCGGTAGTTGATCGTCACCACGACCAGGTCGCCGTCGCGGGCGAAGGTGTCGCCGGCGTAGAAGGGCACGTTGGCGGATCCCGACACGAACCCGCCGCCGTGGATCCAGATCAGGACCGGCCGCGCGGCGCTGTCGGCAGCCGGTGTCCAGACGTTGAGGGTCAGACAGTCCTCGTCGAAGGGCGGGAAAACATGGCCGCCGAGTAGGGGGTCCGGCTCTTCCACATAGTGCTGAGGTGCGCTGGGCCCGGCAACCGTGGCGTCCAGGACGTCGGCCCATCCCGGGTGGGGCTGAGCGGGGCGCCAGCGAAGGTCACCGACCGGCGGAGCGGCGAAGGGCACGCCCTTGAAGACGGCGAGCCCGTCCTGGTGTGCGCCTCGCACCAGGCCACCTGTCGTGGCGACCTGAATGCCTGCTGTCGAGTCATCCATGATGTTCCCCATTTCCTCGGTGTTCTTCGTGCTACGAACTGGCTGTCGCCGGGGTCAGGCGGTGTGCTTCGGGCCGTGCACGAAACGGCCGCCCAGCAGGGTGTGCGTGGGGTTCAGGTCGCGTCGGGCGTCGCTCGGGCACTGGGCGGGGTCCTGGTCCCAGATGGTGAGGTCGGCGAGACGGCCGGGGGTGAGCGTGCCGCGCAGGTGTTCCTCGTCGTGCAGCCGGGCGGCCATGGTGGTGTGCAGGGCGACGGCCTCGTCGTAGGTGATGGCGTGCTCGGGTCCCTGGACACCGATGACGGTCTGACGGGTGGTCATGCCCCAGACGGAGCGCATGGCGCCGAACTGCCCGACGGGGAAGTCCGATCCGGCGGTGATCTGCGCGCCCTGGTCGAGCCAGCCCCGGGCGGGAAAGAGCGCGGCGACCCGTTCCGGACCCCAGTACTCCCGCTCGACCTCGGCGGTGTCGTGCAGCAGTGGCTGCTGGATGGTGACGGGGATGCCCAACTCGACGGCGCGGGCGCGTTGTTCGGGGCCGGCCAGGCCGGCGTGTTCCATGACGAGAGTGCCTGCGGGCAGGCCGGGGTTGCGGGCGAGGACGCGTTCGTAGACGTCGAGGAGGACGCGTACGGCACGGTCGCCGTAGGCATGGGTGCCGACCCGCCAGCCGCGGCGGACCACGGCCTCGACCGCCTCGGCCAGCGCGTCGGGCTCCCAGGTCAGCATGCCGGAGAAGGCGTGGTCGCAGGCGTAGGGCTCTTCGGTGGCTCCGGCCTCCAGCCCGCCGTCGAGGCCGAACTTCACGCCCCACACCCGCAGCCACGGGTCGGCGCTGTAGCGCCAGTCCTCCATGGTGTCGAGCAGGTCCTCGATCTCGGCCGTGCTGGTCCGGCCGAACGCCGAGATCAGTGCGCGTACCCGGGTGCTGAGCGCCCCTGCCTCACGGGCGGCCAGCAGGGTCGCGTAGGTCTCGGGGAAGACCATGCAGTCGCGGACGGTACCGATCCCGGTGGCGGCGTACTGGCCGCTGGCGATGCGCAGCCCGTCGATCTGCCGGGCCCGGTCCTCCGCGGGGACGAGGCGCTCCACCAGGCCCATGGCGTTGTCGATCAGCCGGCCGTTGAGCCGGCCGTCGGCGTCACGGCCGATCACGCCGCCCGGCGGTACGGGGGTGTCCTCGGTGATGCCCGCCAGGCGCAGCGCGTAGGTGTTGACGACGTCGTTGTGGCCGCCGCGCTTGACCAGTACCGGGTGGCGGTCGGTGGCCCGGTCGAGCTCGGCGGCGGTGGGCATCCGCCGCTCCGCCAGGTTCAGCTCCTGCCAGTTGGTGGTGGTGCGGATCCACTCGCCTTCGGGGGTGGCGGCGGCCCGTTGCCTGATCAGATCCAGGAACTCGGCGAGGGTACGGGCCTGGTGGACCGGGACGTCGTGCGCGCTGAATCCGGCGAAGATCAGATGGGTGTGGGTGTCGTCGAAGGCCGGTAGCACCGTGGCCCCGGGCAGATCATGGACCGCGGTTCGCCCGGTCACCCAGGCGTCGAGGCCGTGCGGGTCGGGCGACAGGGCGACGATGCGGTCCCCGCGCACCACCAGCGACCGCTGGGGAGGCTGCCCCGGCAGCAGCGTGTGCACCGCGGCGGCCCGGATCAGCAGATCGGCACCGTGATCGGTCATGGCCATCTCCCGTTCTCAACGCGTCCATCGCTCAGCCTTCGCGCCTTCGCGAGAACACCGTCATACGGGCCTTCTGCCGACCTGTACGCGTCCAGCGGTTCAGGAAGCAGGAAACATGTCACGGATGCGCCCTGTCATGCAGATCATGGGACACGCCCTTGATACGACCGATCGGTCATCCACCGCCCGCTTTCGACGGTGTCGCCCGGCGGATGAGGCCGGTGCGTTTGGCGGTCGCGAGCAGCGGGGTGATCTCGACGGCGACGATCTGGCTCAGCGTGCCGATGGTGGTGGTGAGGAAGGTGTAGAGGGCGTCGAGGTCGGTTGCGGCAAGGGTGATCAGCAGGTTGGCGGGTCCGGTCGTGGCCGCGGTGAATCGGACTTGGGGGTGAGTACTGAGGGTCTGGGCGGTCTCCTGCAGCGCGCCGGGCTGCACGGTGATCCACAGCAGGGCTTCGGCGTGGATGCCGAGCAGGGCGAGGTCCACTTCGGTGGCCAGGCGTACGACGAGGCCGCGTACAAGTGCGTCGAGGCGTCGGCGGGCGGTGAGGGCGGTTGTGCCGGCACGGTGGGCGAGGTCGGTGTAGGTGGCGCGGCCGTCCTCGGCCAGGGCTGTGATCAGTGCGGTGTCCAGGGCGAGCGGGGCGGGTGCGGCGACGAGCGGGGCGGGGGCGAGGCGGGCGGATTCCTCGGGGGTGAGCAGGCCGGCGGTCCAGCGGAACGCGTTGGGGAAGACGCGCAGCAGGGTCTGGGCGGTCCAGGAGTTCACCGCGTCGGTGGCGGGCAGGTCGCGCAGCAGAAGCGTGTTGCGGGCTTCGGGTCCGTCGAGGAAGAAGACGGCGGAGATCTCGTCGCCTCCACCGAGGATGTCGACCCAGATGGTGTCGCTGCGGTGGGCGAGGGCGTCGGCCACGTGCCGGATCTTGTTGGGACGGCAGTGGATGCGCAGCGAGATGGGGATGACGCCGGGGATGTGGGTGGGGTTGCGGACCACGGTGGCGCGCAGAGTGCCGTCGGCGTAAAGGGGAGCGACCCGGCGTACGACAGTGCGCTCCGACAGTTCCAGGCAGTGGGCGACCTCGCGCCAGGAGGCGCGGGGCGACGCGAGCAGGACAGCCACGATGCGGCGGTCCGTTTCATCGAGTTCATGTCGCATGATCTGCATCGTATGGCTCAGCTGTGTCAGTTTTCCTGTGCCAGACCTCCCTATATCTGTGCGGACCTGGCGGAAGCCCGTAAGACAGTCCTGTCGTCAGGGCTGTGGGAATGCCGGGCGACCTCATCCGTTCGATGACACAGGAGAAGTGATGAGCGAGAACCCGCAACCCAAGAACATCGTCCTCGTCCACGGGGGCTTCGTGGACGGCTCCGGGTGGCAGGGCGTCCACACCATCCTGAGCAGGCAGGGATATCGCGTCAGCGTCGTGCAGAACCCGACGCTCTCCCTCGGGGGCGACGTCGCGGCCACCCACCAGCTCCTCGATGCGCTGGACGGCCCGGCTCTCCTGGTCGGCCACTCCTACGACGGCGCCGTGATCACCGAGGCCGGCAACCACGAGAAGGTCACCGGCCTCGTCTACATCACCGCTTTCGCCCCCGACAAGGGCGAGTCGGTGGGCACCCTCATCGCCGACCCGGCGCCCGGGGACCCGGTGCCGCCCATCCTGCCGCCCCGGGACGGCTTCCTGTTCCTGGACCGCGACAAGTTCGCCGCCTCGTTCGCGGCGGATGTGCCCGAGGAGCTGGCGGCGTTCATGGCCGACTCGCAGGTTCCCTGGGGCCTCGCCGCGCTGGGTGGAGTGGTCACCGAGGCGGCCTGGCGGACCAAGCCGTCCTGGTATCTGGTCGCGACCGACGACCGCATGATCCCGCCGACGGCCCAGCGCGCCATGTCCGAGCGCGCCGGCGCCACCGTCACGGAGACACCGGGCAGTCACGCCGTCTACGTGTCCGAACCCACCGCCGTGGCGGCCGTCATCCACCAGGCGGCTCAGACACTCTCCGGCCGATAGGAGACGTGGCACGCCCCGCGCAGCCGCCGATCCGTCCCTCCCCCTTGTCTTCCAGGAGTTCGCCATGCGCACGCACCCAAAGGACGCCGTCCTTACGTGGCGGCTCAGCGGCGAAGCCTCCGTCACACCCATTCCCCCAACCCCCGTGCGTGAGGAGTCCCATGAGTTCCGATGTTTCCCGCCGCAAGGTGCTGGCCGCCGGAGCGGCGCTGGCCGGGTCGGCGGCGCTGATAGCCGGTTCAGAAGGAACGGCCGGCGCGGCGACGGCCACGACTGGCACCGGTGAGGAGAAGTCGAAGGTGAAGCCCACGATCGTCTTGGTGCACGGCGGCTACGCCGACTCGTCCTGCTGGAACGCCACCATCGGGGAGTTGCAGGACAAGGGCTACACCACGATCGCGGGGTCGAACCCGCTGCGAGGCATCCCCACCGACGCCCCGTACATCGCGAGCCTGCTGGACTCCATCAGCGGACCGGTCGTCCTGGTCGCCCACTCCATGGGCGGCACGGTCATCACGAACGCCGCCGCCGGGAAGTACAACGTCAAGGCACTGGTCTACATCGCCGCGTTCGTACCCGACGTCGGCGAGACGCAGGGCGAGCTCATCACCAAGTTCCCCGGCAGCGAGGTCGGGCCGGTCAGCGTCCCGGTCCCGTACACGAAGGCCGACGGCACGACCGGCACCGATCTCTACCTGAGCAAGGACGGCCACGCGGCCTTCGCCGCCGACATCTCCCCCGCCGACTTCCGCATCCTGCAGGCCACGCAACGGCCGTTCGACGCCGATTCCTTCACCTTCCCGACCACAGCCGCGGCCTGGAAGACGATCCCGGTCTGGGGCCTGGTCGCCGGCCAGGACAAGGCGATCCCGCCGGCCTGCGAACGCTGGATGTACAGCCGAGCGAACGCGCGCAAGGTCGTCGAAGTACCGCGCTCGTCCCACGTCGCGATGATCAGCCACCCCAAGGCCGTCGCCAACCTCATCGAGGACGCCGCCAGGGCGGTCAGCTGACCCTCACGACCAGTGCCCCGGTCCACCCGGTCCACCACCACGGACCGGGGCACTCCCCCACCGAACCGAACACAATGATGTGACGAGACCACGAGGCGCAGGGACGTCCACGCGCACGTCCACCCGTCCTACGAAGCCGCCACCGGGCTCAAGCCGCTGACCGGGCGCCGCGCGGACATGGCCGAGCTGTGCTCCGACCGCAGGCCGCCATCCGGGGGGCAGAAGCTCCACGCGACGAAACGCACGGCAGCGCGCGACCAAGCCGAGCCGCTGTCCGTCGACGCAGTCGCCGTAGCCCCGGAGGAGATGCTTGGTCACATCCGCGACACTGCCCCTACAACCCCACGATCTTGTTCCACTCCTTCGCGAACTCCACCCGCTCCGTCGACGTGATGTCCCGCGCGATCGCAAGGTGCTTCCGCATCGTCGAGTCCGGGAAGATCAGCGGGTTCTCGGCAAGCTCCGCGGTGTCCTTGTCCTTGGAGGCCGCGAGGACGGCCTGGGCCGCCGGGACGGGGCAGACGTAGTTGACCCAGGCGGCGAGTTCCGCGGCGACCTCGGGGTCGTAGTAGTAGTCGATCAGCTTCTCGGCGTTGGTCTTGTGACGGGCCAGGTCGGGGATCATCAGGGAGTCCGCCCAGAGTTCGGCGCCCTCCTCGGGGACGACGAAGCGGATGTCCGGGTTGTCGGCCTGGAGCTGGATCACGTCGCCGGAGTAGGCCTGGCAGGCGAGGACGTCGCCGCTGACCAGGTCCTTGGTGTAGTCGTTGCCGGTGAAGCGGCGGATCTGGTTCCGGCTGATCTGGGTCTGTACCTGGTCGCACACCTTGTAGAAGTCGGCGGCGGTCCACTTGGTGATGTCGACGCCGTTGCCTTGCATCAGCAGCGCGAACGCCTCGTCGAGCCCGGAGAGCAGGGTGACCCGGCCCTTCAGGTCGCTCGCCCACAGGTCGGAGACATGGCGGATCTCGCGGCCGAGCTTGCGGTGGTTGTACGCGATACCGGTGATGCCCGACTGCCACGGCACGGTGTACCGGCGGCCCGGGTCGAAGGCAGGCGAACTGAGCTGCGGGTCAAGGTACTTCGCCACGTTGGGCTGCGCTGACCGGTCCATCCGCTGGACCCAGCCGAGGCGGACGAACCGCGCGCACATCCAGTCGCTCATGACGATCAGGTCGCGGCCGGTCTGCTGGTGGTTCATGAGCGCCGGGCTGATCTTGCCGAAGAACTCGTCGTTGTCGTTGATCTCCTCGATGTAGTCGACGGAGATCCCGGTCTTCTTCTCGAAGGCGTCCAGCGTGGGCCGCTTCGTCTGGTCGTCGTCATCGGTGTCGATGTACAACGGCCAGTTCGCCCAGGTCAGCCGCTTGTCCTTGGCGGACAGATCGGCGCCGGCACGGTCCCCCGCCTTCACGTACGCGGCGGGCACACCGCACCCGGCGAGCGCGCCGAGCACGGCGGTTCCGCCGAGCGCGCGCAGCAGGGAGCGACGGGAGGGCGGATACGACTTCGGAGTCTGGGGCACCCGCGCAGCATGACCCGCCGGCCCGTGCCCGATCAATGGACGCTGCGTCGAGCGGCTTCCTGTGGACCCGACACCTTGTCGATCGGTTGCCTGTGAAGCAACCGCCCGTTCACACGGAGCGTGCGCGGCAAAGAAGAAAGAACGAAGAAGGAACAAGGAAACAGCGCGGCCCCGGACGGTCAACTCCCGTCCGGGGCCGCGCAGTTGTTCCTACAGATCTGCGAACGCTCACGCGTCCAGCGACGTCATGACGTGCTTGATGCGGGTGTAGTCCTCGAAGCCATAGCCCGAGAGGTCCTTGCCGTAGCCGGACTTCTTGAAGCCGCCGTGGGGCATCTCCGCGACGAGCGGGATGTGGGTGTTGATCCACACGCAGCCGAAGTCGAGCGCCTTCGACAGCCGCATCGCGCGGGCGTGGTCCTTGGTCCACACCGAGGAGGCGAGGGCGTAGTCGACGCCGTTGGCCCACTCGATGGCCTGGGCCTCATCCGTGAAGGACTGGACGGTGATGACCGGGCCGAAGACCTCGTTCTGGATGATCTCGTCGTCCTGCTTCAGCCCTGAGACGACGGTCGGCGCGTAGAAGTAGCCGACCTCACCGACCCGGTGACCGCCGGACTCCACCTTCGCGTGCGCGGGCAGGCGCTCGATGAAGCCGGTGACCTGCTTGAGCTGGTTGGCGTTGTTGAGGGGGCCGTAGAGCACGTCCTCGTCGTCGGGCTGCCCGGTCTTCGTCTCGGCCGCCGCCTTCGCGAGCGCCGCCACGAACTCGTCGTGGATGCCCTCCTGCACGAGGACGCGGGTGGCGGCCGTGCAGTCCTGGCCGGCGTTGAAGAAGCCCGCGACCGAGATGTCCTCGACGGCCTTGGCGATGTCGGTGTCCTCGAAGACCACGACCGGTGCCTTGCCGCCCAGTTCCAGGTGGACCCGCTTGAGGTCCTTGGCCGCGGACTCGGCGACCGACATGCCCGCGCGCACCGAACCGGTGATGGAGGCCATCGCCGGGGTGTGGTGCTCGACCATCGCGCGGCCGGTGTCCCGGTCGCCGCACACGACGTTGAAGACGCCCTTGGGCACGATCGAGCCGATGATCTCGGCGATCAGGACGGTGGAGGCGGGGGTGGTGTCCGAGGGCTTCAGCACCACCGTGTTCCCGGCCGCGAGCGCGGGGGCGAACTTCCAGACGGCCATCATCATCGGGTAGTTCCACGGCGCGACCTGCGCGCAGACACCGATCGGCTCGCGCCGGATCATGGAGGTCATGCCCTCCATGTACTCGCCCGCCGAGCGGCCCTCCAGCATCCGGGCCGCGCCCGCGAAGAAGCGGATCTGGTCGACCATCGGCGGGATCTCCTCGGAGCGGGTGAGCCCGATCGGCTTGCCGGTGTTCTCCACCTCCGCCGCGATCAGCTCCTCCGCGCGCTCCTCGAACGCGGTGGCGATGTCCAGGAGGAACTTCTGCCGCTTGGCCGGGGTCTCGTCCCGCCAGGCCGGGAAGGCCGCCGCGGCGGCCGCCATCGCGGCGTCCACGTCCGCCGCCCCGGACAGCGGCGCGGTCGCGTACGCCTCACCGGTCGCCGGGTTGACCACCTCGGTGGTCCGTCCGTCGGCGGCGTCCCGGAACTCACCGTCGATGTAATTGCGCAGACGACGCAGTTCGGTGCTCACTGCCGGCCCTCCAAGTTCAGGTGTCCAATCACTGAGACACCCACACTAATCGCCCAGCCCACGTTTTCAACACCCCCGATCGCGTCAAGGCTACGAAATCCGCAAGTCTCGACCACGTAAACAACGAATTTCATCGAAGCGGCCTTGCGGAACGGTCGAGACGTCGTGCACAGTGAAGCCGTGGCCAGTCGCAGCGCAGAACAGAGGGACTCCCGCGAGTCCAGGAACGGCAGCACTCCTCATCTGGACGCCGTCTCCCTCGCCATCATCGAGCAGCTCCAGGAGGACGGCCGCCGGCCGTACGCCGCGATCGGCAAGGCCGTCGGCCTCTCCGAAGCGGCCGTGCGTCAGCGCGTCCAGAAGCTGCTCGACCAGGGCGTCATGCAGATCGTCGCCGTCACGGACCCACTCACCGTGGGCTTCCGCAGACAGGCGATGGTCGGTGTCAACGTCGAAGGTGATGTCGAGAACGTCGCCGACGCGCTGACGGCCATGCCGGAAGTGGAGTACGTGGTGATGACCGCGGGCTCGTACGACCTCCTCGCCGAGATCGTCTGCGAGGACGACGACCACCTGCTGGACGTCATCAACAAACGCATCCGGGCTCTCCCCGGCGTGCGCTCCACCGAGAGCTTCGTTTATCTGAAGCTCAAGAAGCAGACCTACATGTGGGGAACCCGATAACCGTGAGCAAGGACCTCAGCCGCACCGCGTACGACCACCTGTGGATGCACTTCACCCGCATGTCCTCGTACGAGAACGCGCCCGTTCCCACGATCGTCCGTGGCGAGGGCACCTACATCTACGACGACAAGGGCAAGCGCTACCTCGACGGTCTCGCGGGCCTGTTCGTGGTCCAGGCCGGTCACGGCCGCGCCGAGCTGGCCGAGACCGCCGCCAAGCAGGCGCAGGAGCTGGCGTTCTTCCCCATCTGGTCGTACGCCCACCCGAAGGCCATCGAGCTGGCGGAGCGTCTCGCCCACTACGCGCCGGGCGACCTGAACAAGGTCTTCTTCACCACCGGCGGCGGCGAGGCCGTAGAGACTGCCTGGAAGCTCGCCAAGCAGTACTTCAAGCTGCAGGGCAAGCCGACCAAGTACAAGGTCATCTCGCGCGCGGTCGCCTACCACGGCACCCCGCAGGGCGCCCTGTCCATCACCGGACTCCCGGCCCTCAAGGCCCCGTTCGAGCCGCTGGTGCCGGGCGCGCACAAGGTCCCGAACACCAACATCTACCGCGCCCCGCTCTTCGGCGACGACCCGGAGGCCTACGGCCGCTGGGCCGCCGACCAGATCGAGCAGGAGATCCTCTTCGAGGGCCCGGAGACCGTCGCCGCGGTCTTCCTGGAGCCGGTGCAGAACGCCGGCGGCTGCTTCCCGCCGCCGCCCGGCTACTTCCAGCGCGTGCGCGAGATCTGCGACCAGTACGACGTGCTCCTGGTCTCCGACGAGGTCATCTGCGCCTTCGGCCGCCTGGGCACGATGTTCGGCTGCGACAAGTTCGGCTACGTCCCGGACATGATCACCTGCGCCAAGGGCATGACCTCGGGCTACTCCCCGATCGGCGCCTGCATCATCTCCGACCGCCTGGCCGAGCCGTTCTACAAGGGCGACAACACCTTCCTGCACGGCTACACCTTCGGCGGCCACCCGGTCTCCGCCGCGGTCGGCCTCGCCAACCTCGACATCTTCGAGCGCGAGGGCCTCAACCAGCACGTCCTCGACAACGAGGCCAACTTCCTGCAGACCCTGCAGAAGCTGCACGACCTCCCGATCGTCGGCGACGTCCGCGGCAACGGCTTCTTCTACGGCATCGAGCTCGTCAAGGACAAGGCCACCAAGGAGACCTTCACGGACGAGGAGTCGGAGCGCGTGCTCTACGGCTTCGTCTCCAAGAAGCTCTTCGAGTACGGCCTCTACTGCCGCGCCGACGACCGCGGTGACCCGGTCATCCAGCTGTCGCCGCCGCTGATCTCCGACCAGTCGACCTTCGACGAGATCGAGGGCATCGTCCGCCAGGTGCTCACGGAGGCCTGGACGAAGCTCTGATCGTTCCGAGGTTCGGATCTTCCTTCTGGATGATCAACACCGGCCCCGGCGCCGCCGTTCGAGTGAGAAACGGCGGCCCGGGGCCGTGTGCTGTCCGGGCTCCCTTCGCCCCCTCCTTAGCGTGCCAGTGACCGATCGGCCCTGCCTTCGTTCCCCCGGACGGGGGATGCGATACGGGAAAACGGATCAGAACGAGGTGTACGCGCATGGTGGCCCCGCCGGACAACGACGTGCTCTGGGCACGTGCCCTGCACTTCCAGCACCACGACGGAACGCCCGCGCTCGGCGGCGTCTCGCTCGGGGTCCGGGAGGGCGAGATCCTCGCCGTCATGGGCCCGCGCGGCAGCGGCAAGACGACCCTGCTGCGCTGCCTCTCCGGCCTGGAGCGCCCGAGCCGCGGCGAGGTCTGGTTCAACAGCGTGCCCGTGCACACCATGGGCCCGCTCACCCGGGAACGGCTGCGCCGCGACCGCTTCGGCTGGATCGACCCGGCGCCCGTGCTCGTCCCGGAGCTGAACGTCTGGGAGAACGCGGCCCTCCCCCTGATGCTGCGCGGCACCAGCCGCCGGCGCGCCAAGACCGCAGCCCTGGAGTGGCTCGACCGCCTCGACATCGGCGACCACGCCCGCAAGCGCCCGCACGAGCTGCGCCAGGCGGAGCGCCAGCGCGTCTCGATCGCCCGCGCGCTGGCCCCGGCGCCGACGGTCCTGTTCGCCGACGAGCCGACCGCCCCGCTGCACCGCGCGGACCGCGCCCAGGTCCTGCGCACGCTCACGACGGCGGCCCGCTCGCACGGCATCACGGTCGTCCTCGCGACCCACGAGGCGGAGACCGCGGCCCTGGCGGACCGTACGGTGTCGCTTCTGGACGGACGCCGTGTGAACACGGTTCACCTCCCCCCGGTCGCCGAGTCGGAAGGCCGGGCCGCGTGCTCGCTCTCCGTCTGACCCGCGGCTCGCACCCCGCCGTCCAACTGCGCCGCCTGCTGGTCGCGGTGGCCTCGGCGGGCACGGGCTTCCTCCTCCTCTGCACCCTCGGCTACGCGATGGGCCACCCCGACTCCCCCGCCGCCGCGGCCCTCCGCCTCGCCTGGTGCGCGACCCCGCTGGCCGCCACGGTGTACTTCGCGGTGGCCGTCGCCCGCACCGACCCGGCGACGAAACCCCGCCCCGGCCTCTCCGCGATCGGCCTCGGCCCGGGCCGCCTGATGGCGATCTCGGCGACCACGACAGCCCTCGCCTGCACCCTCGGCTCCATGCTGGCCCTGCTCTTCTTCCTCCACCTCCGCGGCGACCTCACGGGCATGCCCTTCGACGGAGCGGCGGCGGAGTTCCTCGCCTCGGACACCCCCCTCCCCCTCCCCGCCGCACTCACCCTGCTCGCACTCGTCCCCGTGACCGCGTCCGTCTCGGTGGCCCTGACCCTCCGCCCGAAGGACACCAAGCGCCCGTCCTCGACGAAGAACGGCCCGAGGTCCTACGGCCGTTTCGGCGCCTACGGCAAGTCGGGCACCCGCGAGACCTTCGGGGCGTACGGCAGGTTCGGCGCCCACCTGCGAACGGGCGGCCGTACGGCGGCAGTCGAGGAGGCGCCCTCCCCTGCGCCCGAGCCCGCAGCAGACGCCGAGCCGACCGCCACCGTCACGGGCCCCGTCGACCTGGACCCCACCCGCCCCCCGGCCCCCCGCGAGGTCCCCAAGGGCCTCCCCTGGGGTGTGGCCGTCCTCGCCGCCGGGCTCGCCGTCGAGGCGTACGCGAACCGGACGGCGGACACCGACGGGCTGTCGATGCCCGGCGGTCACGCGGGCGGCCCCGCGGGGGTGCTGGCCGGCTGGGTCCTGACCGCGCTCGGTCTCGCCCTGGCGGGCCCCGGCCTCACCCACCTGTGCGGACGGCTCCTCCAAGCCGTGCGCCCGGGCGCCCTCCGGCTCCTCGCGGGCCGGGTCCTCATGGAGGAGGCGACCCGCATCGGCCGCCCGCTGGGCGTGGTCTGCGCGGTGGCGTCGGGCGCGTACGCGATGACGGCGCTGTACGACACGGACGCGTCCGTCGGCCCGCTGACGACCCTCGGCACGCTCCTGGTGACCGGCTGCACGGTGGCGACCCTGCTCACCGCCGCCGTCGAGGCCCGGCAGGCCCGCGCCGCCACCACGGCCGCGCTGGTACGGCTCGGCGCCCCGGCCACCGTGCTGCGCAGCGCGGCAGCCCTGCGCGCGGGCGCGCTGCTCGCCCTGTTCGTGCCGCTGACCGTCGTGATCGCCGAACTCGCGGCACTTCCGCTCGCCCACCGATGAGTTTTGTGTCGGCCGCCCGTCTACCCACCGAATAGCACGCACGCCCGATGGGAGAGGCCCCAGCATGTACCAGCAGATGATCTTCGTGAACCTGGCCGTGAACGACGCCGCCGCGTCGAAGAAGTTCTTCACCGAGCTCGGTTTCTCGACCAACCCGCAGTTCAGCACCGACGACACCACCTGCGTCGTGATCAGCGAGACGATCATCGCGATGCTCCTGGAGAAGAAGCGCTACAGCGACTTCACCAAGAAGGAGATCGCCGACTCGGCCAAGACCAGCGAGGTGCTGCTGTGCCTGAGCGCCGAGAGCCGCAAGAAGGTCGACGAGCTGATCAACAAGGCGGTCGCGGCGGGCGGCACCGCCAACGACGACGTCCAAGACCAGGGTTTCATGTACGGCCGCTCCTTCGAGGACCTCGACAGCCACTCCTGGGAGATCGTGTGGATGGACCCGGCGGCCGTCCAGGGCTGAGCAACTCGGTGCCTAGCATGGGCGGGTGCAGACGAGCCCGGCCCATGCGGCCCACCACGACGAACGCGAGATCGAGACGGTCGAGGACTTCGACGCGACCGTCTCGTCCCGCGGCACTCTCGCCGGACACCGCGTCCAGGGCGTCGATCTGACGGACCGTACGCGGGAGTTGCTCACCACGGACACCTCGGGCGCCGTCTTCCTCGGCTGCCCGATGCGCGAGGAGGCGGCCGCGAAGATCCGGGCCGACGGCGCCCTGGTCTTCCCGCCCGTCCCGCACCTCCCGTTCGATCCCTACCGCGGCCGTCTCTACACGCCGGACGAGCTGTTCGCCTCGCTCGACAAGGGGTACGAGCAGACCCCGGACGCGCTCGCGTACGCCTGGTTCCAGCGGACCAAGGCCGACGGCGACATATACGCGTCGATGCTGCGCGCCGTCCACGACGACTCCGTCTCCGACGCCCTCGACGAACTCCTGCGCGGCGCACGGGTGGTGGGCGTGATGGGCGGCCACGCGATGACACGCGGGACGGCGGCCTACGGCGGTGCCGCTCGCCTGGGCCGCGAGCTGAGCCGGGCCGGCTTCACGGTGGCGACCGGCGGCGGACCCGGCGCGATGGAGGCGGCCAACCTGGGCGCGTACGCGGCGCCGTACGAGGACGCCATGCTGGAGGAGGCGTGCGAACTCCTCGCCGGATCACCGTCGTTCAGCCCCTCCATCACCGACTGGGCGGATCGCGCCTTCGAGGTCCGCACCCGCTGGCCCAAGGGCAACCACTCGATCGGCATCCCGACGTGGTTCTACGGCCATGAGCCGCCGAACGCGTTCGCGTCGCACATCGCCAAGTACTTCGCCAACGCCACCCGCGAGGACGGCCTGTTGGCCCGCTCGAACGCGGGTGTGGTGTTCCTGCCGGGCGCGGCCGGGACCGTACAGGAGATCTTCGACAACGCGACGCCGAACTACTACGAGTCGCGCGGCGAGCCCACGCCGATGGTGCTCGTGGACCGGGAGCACTGGACGGAGCGGCTGCCGACCTGGCCGCTGCTGCGTGCACTTGCCCGGGAACGGCCAATGGAGGCCCGTATCGCCCTCGTTGACCGGATCGAGGAGGCTCCGGAGGCACTGAAACGTCTCACTGATTAAAGTGCAGGTAAAGGCAACTGCTGTACACCGCATATGCATTGACACTGCTTACGCAGCACTTATAGACCAGTGAGACTCCTGGGGGTAGTGGTGCCTCACCTCATTGCCGCCCCATCTCCCCCTAAACCCCCCGCAGTTGCACATCCCGTGAAGGGCAAACGTGTCCATATCTCGACGTTCCGTACGCATCCTCGGTGTCGCGTCCGCCTCGGCCGCACTCGCACTCGGATTCGCGGGCAACGCGCTCGCCTGCAACATCAGCGAGTTCTCCGCCGAAGCCACGTGTGACGGCGCCAACGGTGTCATCACCGTCACCGACAAGGACGCCTCCGCTGCCGAGGCGACCATCACGGTGTTCCTGGAGAACAACGGTTCCGACGCCAAGCAGATCGGCGACGCGCAGACTGTCAAGGGCTCGAAGGAGGGTGTCACCATCACCTTCGCCGAGGACTGGCAGCCGAACGCGACGTACCGCGTTCACGTCAAGGCCGGCAACCAGGTCGACAAGGACATCACGCCGAACCTGACCACCCCGTCCAAGGCCTGCGCGACGGACTCGCCCAGCCCGACCCCGACGGAGGCTTCCCCGACGCCGTCGGCGACCGCCTCGACTCCGGCCGAGTCCGACACCCCGACCCCGTCGGCCACGGAGAGCAGCAGCACCGCTCCCGCGACGACGACCGACAACGCGCCGTCCCCGGCGGCCGGTTCCTCGAACCTCGCCGAGACCGGTGCCAACTCCAACACCGGCATGATCGCCGGCATCGCGGGCGCCCTCGTCGTCGTGGGCGGCGGAGCCGTCTACTTCGGCATGCGCCGTCGCGGTGCGAGCAACGGCAGCTGATCAACAGCCGCTGAACCACCCGCTGTTGTGGCCCGTCCGGTTCGTGGGGACGGGCCACACACATGTCTACCGGCCGCCGAGCACGACGGTCTCGGCCGCGTCGAACTCCACCCCGACCACGCCCCCGACCTCCGGCGCCTCCCGCAACGCGCACGCAGCCTCCAGCCGCGGCGCGTCCTCCGGCTGGAGCTGTACGGCGACATGGGTGCCCTTGAAGGTGCGGGCGGCGACCGTGCAGCGCAGGCCCTCGTCGGCGGGCAACAGGCGTACGCCTGCGGGGCGTACGAGGAGTGTGCGGGTGCCCTGGGGGGCGTCCTCGGGGACCGGGACCTTGCCCCAGGGGGTGTCGGCGGCTTCCCCTGCGACCGTGGCCTCGACCACGTTGTCGAAGCCCAGGAAGCGGGCCACGAACTCGTCGGCGGGGTGCTGCCAGACCTCAAGTGGCGTACCGGACTGGGCGATCCGCCCGTCCCGCATCACCACGACCCGGTCGGCCAGCGCGAACGCCTCGCCCTGGTCGTGCGTGACCGCGAGCACGGTCGTGCCCAACGTGCCGAAGAGCTCCCGGAGTTCGACGACCAGCCGTTCCCGCAGTGACCGGTCGAGCTGGCCGAGCGGTTCGTCGAGCATGAGAAGACGGGGCTGAGGCGCCAGGGCGCGGGCGAGCGCAACCCGTTGCTGCTCACCCCCGGACAGCCCGGCGACGGCACGGCGGGCGGCACCCGGCAGTCCGACGAGGTCGAGCAACTCGCCCACCCGGTCGTCCTGTTGCTTCTTCGACGCCCCGTGCATACGCAGCCCGAAGGCGACGTTGCCGGCCACGTCCCGCTGCGGGAACAGCTGGTGGTCCTGGAACATCAGACCCACCCCGCGCTTGTGCGCGGGCACGCCCGACTGGTCCCGGTCGTCGAGCAACACCCGCCCGGAGTCCAGGGGTTGGAGCCCGGCGACCGCCCGCAGCAGGGTCGACTTGCCGCTCCCGCTGGGCCCGAGCACACACACGATCTCGTGCTCGACGACCCCGAGGTCGACGGCGTCCAGCACCGGGCGCCCGCCGAACCGTACGGTCGCGCCCTCAAGGCTCAGCAGCGGCCTGTTCTGCGGCACGCTCGGCGGCATGTTCGGCGGCATCTAGAACTCCCCCGTCCGGTCGGTGCGCAGCCGCTCAAGCACCAGCAGGGCCACGGCGCACACCACCATCAGAATCGTCGAAAGGGCCATCGCCTGGCCGTAGTTGAGATCACCGGGCCGGGACAGCAGCCGCGCCACCGCGACCGGCAGCGTCGGGTTGTCGGGCCGCGCGATGAACACCGTCGCCCCGAACTCGCCCAGCGACACCGCGAACGCGAACCCGGCGGCGATCAGCAACGCCCGCCGTACGAGCGGCAGATCGACCTCGCGCCACACCCGCCACGGCGACGCCCCGAGCACGGCCGCCGCTTCCCGCAGCCGCCCGTCCACCGCCCGCAGCACGGGCAGCATCGTCCGTACGACGAAGGGAACGCCGACCAGCGCCTGCGCGAGCGGCACCAGGATCCATGAACTCCGCAGATCCACCGGGGGTTTGTCGAGCGAGATCAGGAACCCGAAGCCGACCGTCACCGCGGACACCCCGAGCGGCAGCATCAGCAGCGCGTCGAAGCCCCGCACCAGCCGCCCGGCGTCGCGCCGGGTGAGGGCCGCGGCGGCGAGACCGCCGATCACCACGGCGATGGCGGTGGCGGCGACGGCGTACTCCAGCGAGTTGCCGATCGCGGCGATCGGCGGGACCAGGAAGGTGCCGCCGTCGTCGTGGGTCAGCGCGCGGTAGTAGCCGAAGTCCGCTGTGTCCAGAGACCGTTGGACCAGCACGGCGAGCGGCAGCAGAAGCAGTACGGCGATGGACGCGACGACTCCGGCCAGCAGGGTCCACTGGCCGGCCCCGCGCGGGCGCCGTGCGGTCACCGACGGGTCCACCAGCCGTAGGGCGCTCTCCCGTCGTCGTACCGTCCAGGCGTGGACGGCGAGGATCGCGCCGACCGCGACGAACTGGACGATCGTCAGCACGGCCGCCGTGGACAGGTCGAAGACCTCCGAAGTCTGGCGGTAGATCTCGACTTCGAGGGTCGAGAAGGTCGGGCCGCCGAGGATCTGGACCACGCCGAAGGAGGTGAAGGTGAAGAGGAAGACCATCAGCGCGGCCGCGGCCACGGCGGGCCCGAGCGCGGGCAGCGTCACCGTCCGCCAGGCCCGGAGCCGGGACGCGCCGAGCATCCGCGCGGCCTCCTCCTGACGCGGGTCGAGCTGGGCCCAGAGGCCGCCCACCGTCCGTACGACGACCGCGTAGTTGAAGAAGACGTGCGCGAGCAGGATGGCCCACACGGTGGTGTCCAGCCGTACGCCCCACAGGTCGTCGAGGAGCCCGCCCCGGCCGACGAGCGCGAGGAACGCCGTACCGACGACGACCGTCGGCAGCACGAACGGGACCGTCACGACGGCCCGCAGGACGTGTCGGCCGGGGAAGTCGAAGCGCGCGAAGACGTATGCGCCGGGGAGCGCGATCAGCAGCGTGAGCGCGGTCGAGGCGAGCGCCTGCCAAGTGGTGAACCACAGGACGTGCCGGATGTCGGACTGCGCCAGCACATCCCAGATACGGCCCAACTGCCAGGCGCCGTCGACCTTGAGGCCGCGCGCGACGATCGCGGCGACGGGGTAGGCGAAGAACACCGCGAAGAACGCGACGGGCACGGCCATGAGCCCGAGCCGCGTCACGTTCCCCTTACGGGTCCGCCTCGGGGCTGCTTCAGCCGCCGCTTCGGCTACTTCAGTACGAGCGAGGTCCACGACTTGACCCACTGGTCCCGGTCGGCGGCGATCTTCGCGGGCGCCATGGTCTCGGGGTCCGAGGCCTGGCGGCCGTACTTCACGAACTCCTGCGGCACCTGGGCGCCTTGGATCACCGGGTAGACGAACATGTTGAGCGGCATGTCCTGCTGGAACTCCTTGGTCAGCAGGAAGTCGAGGAACGCCTTGCCGCCCTTGGTGTTCTGGGCGTTGCTGAGCAGCCCCGCGTACTCGGTCTGCCGGAAGCAGGTGCCGTACGACACCCCGGTGGGCGCGGTGGTCGGCTTCGGGTCGGCGTAGATGACCTCGGCGGGCGGCGAGGAGGCGTACGAGACGACGAGGGGCCGGTCGCCGCCCGCCTTCTTGCCGCTGGCGGACCCGGAGAACTCCTGGTCGTAGGCCTGTTCCCAGCCGTCGACGACCTTGACGCCGTTGGCCTTGAGCTTCTTCCAGTAGCCCTGCCAGCCGTCGTCCCCGAACTGCGCGGCGCTGCCGAGCAGGAAGCCGAGGCCGGGCGAGGAGGTGGCCGCGTTCTCGGTGACGAGGAGGTTCTTGTACTCGGGCTTGACCAGATCCGCGAACGAGGTCGGCGGGGTCAGCTTGTGCTTGCTGAAGTAGGCCTTGTCGTAGTTGACGCAGATGTCGCCGGTGTCGATGGGCGTGACCCGGTGCTTGGTCTGGTCGACGCGGTACTCGGGCTTGACGAGCGTGGAGCCCTTCGCGTCGTAGGACTGGAAGAGGCCGTTGTCGAGCGCGCGGGAGAGGAGGGTGTTGTCGACGCCGAAGAAGACGTCGCCCTGGGGGTTGTCCTTGGTCAGGATCGCCTTGTTGACCGCCTGGCCGGCATCGCCGTCCTTGAGGACCTTGACGGTGTAGCCGGACTGCTTCTCGAAGTCCTTGAGGACGCTCTTCGAGACGGCCCACGAGTCGTGGCTGACGAGGGTGACGGTCTTGGAGTCACCGCCGCTGCCGCTGTCGGACGAGCCGCACGCGGAGAGGGTGAGCAGGCCGAGGCCGACGGCCGCGGCCATGAAGGTCTTGGTGTGGTGCATGGGTGTTTTCCTCCTGGGGTGTCCAGGAAGAGACGCGGCCCCGCCCACAGGACGTGGGCAGGGCGCAACAGCAAGAGTGGTGACCGAACTTCCTACCCAGAATGACCTGGGCGAGGTTCAGAGGGTCTGCGGACAATCCCGCACTCTCAGCGCTGTGGCGCTCCCCTGTCGGAATATGAAGATGTACCTGCGTGTACTACGCGGAACAGGTTACCGGGTCACCGCTCGGTGGCGGCGAGTTGGCCGCACGCTCCGTCGATCTCCTGGCCCCGGGTGTCCCGGACGGTGACCGGCACCCCATGGGCCGCGATGGCCTCGACGAACGCCTTCTCGTCCTCGGGGCGGGAGGCGGTCCACTTCGAGCCCGGCGTCGGGTTCAGCGGGATCAGGTTGACGTGCACGGGCTTGCCCTTGAGGAGCCGGCCGAGCCGGTCACCGCGCCACGCCTGGTCGTTGATGTCACGGATCAGCGCGTACTCGATGGACAGCCGGCGCCCCGACTTCGCCGCGTACTCCCAGCCGGCGTCGAGGACCTCGCGCACCTTCCACCGCGTGTTCACGGGGACCAGGGTGTCGCGCAGGTCGTCGTCAGGAGCGTGCAGCGAGATCGCGAGCCGGCACTTGAAGCCCTCGTCGGAGAAGCGGTGGATCGCCGGGACCAGTCCGACCGTCGAGACGGTGATCCCACGCTGCGAGAGGCCGAGGCCGTCCGGCTCGGGGTCGGTGAGGGCGCGGATCGACTGGACGACCCGCTTGTAGTTGGCGAGGGGCTCGCCCATGCCCATGAAGACGATGTTGGAGAGCCGCGCGGGACCGCCGGGAATCTCGCCGTCGCGCAGCGCGCGCATCCCGTCGACGATCTGGTGCACGATCTCACCGGTCGACAGATTGCGGTCCAGGCCGGCCTGTCCGGTCGCGCAGAACGGGCAGTTCATGCCACACCCCGCCTGCGAGCTGATGCACATGGTGACCCGGTCCGGGTACCGCATCAGCACCGACTCGACGAGCGTCCCGTCGAACAGCCGCCACAGCGTCTTGCGGGTGGTCTCCTGGTCGGTCGACAGATGCCGTACGACGGTCATCAGCTCAGGAAGCAGCGCCTCCTGCAGCTTGGCGCGCGAACCGGCGGGGATGTCGGTCCACTCCGCCGGGTCGTGTGCGAGGCGCGCGAAGTAGTGCTGCGAGAGCTGCTTGGCGCGAAACGGCTTCTCCCCGACCGCGGCGACGACTTCCTTGCGCTCGGCGGGCGTGAGATCGGCAAGGTGCCGCGGCGGCTTCTGGGCTCCGCGGGGGGCGACGAATGTGAGTTCTCCGGGCTTAGGCATGGCCCTACCAGTGTCGCAGACATACGAAGAGGGACTCGCCGCCCTGTGGACAACGAGCCCCTCACGTACAGAACAGCAGGTCAGGCCGTGTTTCAGCCGGAGCCCACGAACAGCACCAGCAACAGCCACACCACCGGAGCGGTCGGCAGCAGAGAGTCGAGCCGGTCCATGATGCCGCCGTGCCCCGGCAGCAGCGTGCCCATGTCCTTGATGCCGAGGTCCCGCTTGATCATGGACTCGCCGAGGTCGCCCAGCGTGGCGCTGGCCGCGACCGCGAGGCCCAGGATCAGGCCCTGCCACCAGCTGCCGTCGTCGATCAGGAACTGCATGCACAGCGCGCCCGCCACCATCGCGAAGGACACCGCCCCGAACAGGCCCTCGCGGGTCTTTCCGGGGCTGATGCGCGGCGCGAGCTTGTGCGTGCCGAAGCGCCAGCCGATGGCGTACGCCCCGGTGTCGCTGACCACGGTCAGCAGCAGGAACGTCAGGACCCGCCAGGCGCCGTCGTGGGCGGTGAGCATCAGGGCGACGAACGTGGCCAGGAACGGCACGTAGAACGCCGCGAAGACGCCGGCCGTGACGTCCTTGAGGTAGCCCTCCGGCGGCTCCGTCATCCGCCAGACGAGGACGGCGAGCGCGGTGAGCGCCATGGCGACCCAGGCGCCCTCAGGACCCCGGACGTAACCGGCGACGACCATCGCAGCGCCGCCGACCGCGAGGGGCACGAGGGGCGCCTTGATGCCCTTGCGCTCCTGCAGCCGCGAGGTGAGCTCCCACAGGCCGACCACGACGGCGACCGCTATCACTCCGACGAACGCGGCCTTCACCACGAAGAGGGACGCGACGATCACCACGGCGAGCCCGACGCCGACCCCTATGGCCGCACCCAGGTCCCGGCCCGCGCTCTTCTTCTGCGGGGCGGGTGCCGGTGGCGGGACGTCGGGCATGGGCTCCGGATTCTGCGGCACCGCCCCGTAGGGCTGCGCCGGCGGCAGGTCGGTCGGCTGCGTCCGCGGGTCGTACGGCTGCGGCTGCCGTACGTCGTACGGCGGTTGCTGCGTCTCGTCGCGGAACAAGGGACCGCTCAGCCGAGCGGCCCCCCGGTCGTCATCCTGGTGTCCGCCGTATGCGGGCTCGTCGGGCACGATGGGCATGGGGCGAGTCTGCTGCGCCTCAGGCGCATCGTACGTGGGACCCGCCGGGGCAGCCCCCTGGACAGGCCCCTGGTCGGGCGGCCCCCAGTACCCGGCTTGTGGCGGCGCCCCCCAGGAAGAGTCGTTCATCAGACCTCTAGCAGCTCCGCTTCCTTGTGCTTGAGGAGTTCGTCCACCTGGGCGACGTACTTCGCCGTGGTGTCGTCGAGCTCCTTCTCCGCACGACGGACCTCGTCCTCGCCGGACTCCTTGTCCTTGACGAGCTTGTCCAGGGCGTCCTTCGCCTTGCGGCGGACGGCGCGGATGGACACCTTGGAGTCCTCGGCCTTGGCCCGGGCCACCTTGATGTAGTCCTTGCGGCGCTCCTCGGTCAGCTCGGGGAACGTCACTCGGATGATGTTTCCGTCGTTGCTGGGATTGACGCCCAGGTCCGAGTCGCGGATCGCCTGCTCGATGTTCCGCATCGCGGTCTTGTCGAACGGGGTCACCACGGCCATCCGCGGCTCCGGTACGGAGAACGAGGCCAGCTGGTTGATCGGCGTCAGCGCGCCGTAGTAGTCGGCCACGATCTTGTTGAACATCGCCGGGTGCGCACGGCCGGTGCGGATCGCGGCGAAGTCCTCCTTGGCGACCACGACGGCCTTCTCCATCTTCTCCTCGGCTTCAAGGAGGGTCTCTTCGATCACCACTTGCTCCTGCGTGTCTTGAGTAGGCCCGGCTGCTGTGCTGTGTCGGCGTCGGCGGCCGGCTGCGTCGCGTCTTCTTCCTGCACGGTTCCCGACCGGCAGGACATTGTCCATCCCCCGGTCAGGGTCATCAGCCCTGGCTGCCTTGGTCACCCACAAGCGTGCCGATCTTCTCACCCTTGACGGCGCGGGCGATATTGCCCTCCGCCAGAAGCTCGAAGACCAGGATCGGAAGCTTGTTGTCGCGGCACAGCGTGATGGCGGTCATGTCCGCGACCTTGAGGTCCTGGGTGATGACCTCGCCGTAGCTGAGCGAGTCGAACTTGACGGCTTCGGAGTTCGTCTTCGGGTCGGAGTCGTAGACCCCGTCCACGCCGTTCTTGCCCATCAGCAGCGCCTCGGCGTTGATCTCCAGAGCGCGCTGGGCGGCGGTGGTGTCGGTGGAGAAGTAGGGCATGCCCATACCGGCGCCGAAGATGACCACGCGGCCCTTCTCCAGGTGGCGCACGGCGCGCAGCGGGATGTACGGCTCGGCGACCTGGCCCATGGTGATGGCGGTCTGGACGCGGCTGTCGATGCCCTCCTTCTCCAGGAAGTCCTGGAGGGCGAGGCAGTTCATCACCGTGCCGAGCATGCCCATGTAGTCGGAGCGGGCCCGGTCCATACCGCGCTGCTGGAGTTCGGCGCCGCGGAAGAAGTTGCCGCCGCCGATGACGACGGCGACCTCCGCGCCGTCCCGCACGACGGCCGCGATCTCACGGGCGATCTTGTGCACCACGTCGGGGTCCACGCCCAGGCCGCCGCCTCCGGAGAAGGCCTCTCCGGACAGCTTCAGCATGAACCGGCCGCGTACCTTGCCGTCGTCGCTCTTCTGGGGCTTGGTGGTCATGGAGTTCTCGCCTCTTCAACGTGGTCGCACATACGAAGAAGGCCACTGCCGGTGGGGTGTCTGTCGCATCCCATGCTCGGCAATGGCCTCCTCGTCAGATCTGCTGTCGTCCGCCACGCGCGCGTGCGCGACGGCGTACCGGGCCGACTGCTGACGACCCTAGCGGGATTCCGCCGGGCGCCGCGCGTCGATCGCGGTACGGACTCAGATGCCGACCTTGATGCGCGTGAAGCGCTTCAGGGTGACACCCGCCTCGTCCAGAACCTTCTGGACGGACTTCTTGGGGTCGAGCGCGTACGGCTGACCGAGCAGCGTCGCGTCCTTGAAGAAGCCGTTGACGCGACCCTCGACGATCTTGGCGATCGCGGCCTCGGGCTTGCCCTCGGCGCGGGTGGTCTCCTCGGCGATACGGCGCTCGGACTCGACGACCTCGGCCGGCACGTCGTCCTTGGCCAGGTACTTCGGCGCGAAGGCGGCGATGTGCTGGGCGACGCCGCGGGCGGCCTCGGCGTTCGGCTTGTCCAGCTCGACGAGGACACCGATCTGCGGGGGCAGGTCGGGCATCGTGCGGTGCATGTACGCGGAGACGTAGCCGTCGGCGTACTGGGCGAAGCGGTCCAGGACGATCTTCTCGCCCAGGTTCGCGTTGGCCTCGTCCACGAACGCCTGGACGGTCTTGCCGGGCTCGATCTCGGAGGCGAGGAGCGCCTCGATGTCGGCCGGGGCACTCGCGGCGACGTGCTGGGCGATCTGGTTGGCGACGGCCTGGAACTTCTCGCCCTTGGCGACGAAGTCCGTCTCGCACTTCAGCTCGACCAGGACACCGGAGGTGTTGTCGTCGGCGATGACGGAGACCACGGCGCCGTTCTCGGCGGAGCGGCCCTCGCGCTTGGCGACGCCCTTCTGGCCCTTGATACGGAGCGCCTCGACGGCCTTCTCGACGTTGCCGTCGGCCTCGTCCAGGGCCTTCTTGCAGTCCATCATGCCGGCGCCGGTGAGCTCGCGGAGCTTCTTGACGTCGGCGGCGGTGTAGTTCGCCATGATCTGTGAATCTCTTCTCGGAGTTCGAAGTCTCGAAGTCGGCGGCGGCCGCGGATAGCGCGAGCTTCCGCCAAGGATCTACGGGCTACGAAGATCTAGGGGCTGTGGATGAACGGCGGGTGGCGCGGTCCGCACCACCCGCCGTCCTTCTGTCAGCCCTTTGGCCCGGAAGGTCAGGCCTGCTCGGCCTCGGCGGCCGGAGCGGCCTCGACCTCGGCGGCGGGGGCCTCGACGACCTCGGCAGCGGCCTCGGCGGCAACCGGAGCCTCGTCGGCCTGCTCGGCGTCGGCGACCTTCTCCGTCTCGGCGGAGGTCTGCACCTCGGCCTCGGCGGCGGGGGCCTCGGCGGCCGGAGCCTCGTCGGCCTTCTTCTCACCTTCGAGCAGGTCGCGCTCCCACGCGGCGAGCGGCTCGCCGGCGGCCTTGTCACCCTTGGCCTCGGCGGCGACACCGGAGCGGCTGATGAGGCCCTCGGCGACGGCGTCGGCGATCACGCGGGTGAGCAGGGTGACGGAGCGGATCGCGTCGTCGTTGCCCGGGATCTTGTAGTCGACCTCGTCGGGGTCGCAGTTCGTGTCGAGGATGGCGACGACCGGGATGTTGAGCTTCCGGGCCTCACCGACCGCGATGTGCTCCTTCTTGGTGTCCACGATCCAGACGGCGCTGGGAACCTTGGACATCTCGCGGATACCACCGAGGGTCTTCTCCAGCTTGGCCTTCTCGCGCGAGAGCACGAGAAGCTCCTTCTTGGTGAGACCGGACGCGGCGACGTCCTCGAAGTCGATCTGCTCAAGCTCCTTGAGGCGCTGCAGACGCTTGTAGACGGTGGAGAAGTTGGTGAGCATGCCGCCCAGCCAGCGCTGGTTGACGTAGGGCATGCCGACGCGGGTGGCCTGCTCGGCGATGGCCTCCTGCGCCTGCTTCTTCGTACCGACGAACATGACCGTGCCGCCGTGGGCGACGGTCTCCTTGACGAACTCGTAGGCGCGGTCGATGTACGACAGCGACTGGAGCAGGTCGATGATGTAGATGCCGTTGCGCTCCGTGAAGATGAAGCGCTTCATCTTCGGGTTCCAACGACGGGTCTGGTGACCGAAGTGGACGCCGCTTTCCAGCAGCTCCCGCATCGTGACGACGGCCATGGCCGTTCTCCTTGATTTACTCGGTTGTGCCGCGAGCACCGGACGGCACTCGCGCCTGACGCCCACGTGCGCGTGCCCAGAGGACCGAGGAGCGCTGACACCGGTTTCGTCTTGCGACGGAGGACCGGATGCCGGGGCGTGCGAAGTCGACCCGGTGACCCGGATCGCCAAAGGAAGTGTACGGGACCCGCGAAGCACCGGGTGACGCCGTTGTCCACAACCCCACGCCGGTCCACAGGTCCCGGCCATGATCGGCACGGGTACGGCACGGTTTGTGCCATGCGGACGCGACGAGATGACCGACCTGTGCGTATTGCCCTCGCCCTACTTCTGGCCCTCCTCCTGACCCTGCTGACCTGCACGGCCCGGGCAAGCGACACCCCTCCCCCGACACCCGGGATCCCCATCCCCTCCGTACCGGCGATCGCGAGCACCTGGCCGGTCGGTTCCCACCCCTTGGTCCTACGAGGCTGGGAGCCCCCGGCGACGGTCTACGCCCGGGGCCACCGAGGCGTGGACCTGGCAACCCCGGCGGGCGCTCAGGTACGAGCGGTGGCGGCGGGCCGGGTGTCCTTCGCGGGCCGGGTGGCGGGAAGAGGGGTGGTCGCGGTCGAACTGACCGGCACGGACTTACGCACGACGTACGAGCCGGTGACCGCGACCGTGAAGAAGGGCGACGAGGTGACGCCGGGCGAGGTGGTGGGGACGGTGGAGATCACCGGCTCCCACTGTGCAACGACGTGCGTGCACTGGGGCCTGCTGAGAGGGGAGACGTACTTGAACCCGCTGGAGCTACTGCCCCCATGGCTACTGAACAGAGGGCCGTCACGCTTGTTGCCGGTGCTGAGTGCGCCCCTCTAGGCGCGCGGGGCTTATTTGATGTGCGGCTCGGCCGCGGGGCGCGACCAGCCCCCACCAGGTCCCCATCGGCCCGCAGCCGGAACTCAGCCCAGAACCCCCCGCAAAGCCATACTCACCGCAGCCTCGGTAATCACCGAGGGATCCTCCGCAGCCCCCAGCTCAATCCGCCGCACAGCCGCGTCCACGACTCCCTGAACCAACATCGCCGCCAGCCGAGGCTCCCCATGCCCCATCTCCGCCAGCGCGGAGACGATCATCGCCACCAGCCCCCCGTGCGCGGCCCGGATCTTCTCCCGAGCCCCCGCATCGAGTTCGCTCGCGGAGATGGCGACAACAGCCCGATGCCGCCGATCCCCGACCAACGCGAGCTGCTGCCGCACGTACGCCTCGACCTTGCCCTCCGGCGATGACGCCCCCTCCATCGCCGCCGACACATCCGCCGCCCAGACGGGAAAGTCGACCTCGCACAGCTCCTCGACGACAGCGGCCCGCGAGCGGAAGTACTCGTACACGGACGACCGCGCGAGCCCCGTCCGCTCGGCCAGGGCCGGGAACGTCAGCGCCTCCGTCCCACCCTCGGACAGCAGGGAACGAGCCGCGTCCAGCAGGGCGGCTCGCTGCATCGACCGGTGCTCGGCCACGGAGGCCGCTCGAATCCTTGGCACGTCAACCACTCTACGGACGGCACACCCCGGGCGGGAGTGACCCAGGCCATGCAGGCACGATTCTGCGAGGTCGAGGAGGCCGTACGGCTTTCACTCAACGGCCGAAACTCGCCAGCTTGGCGCGCAGCTGCAGCACGGACTTGGTGTGGATCTGGCTGACCCGGCTCTCGGTCACCCCGAGCACGTTGCCGATCTCGGCGAGGGTGAGGCCCTCGTAGTAGTACAGCGTGACGACGGTCTTCTCGCGCTCGGGCAACGTGTTGATCGCCCGGGCCAGGAACCGCCGCAGCTCCCGCCCCTCGGCCACCTCCACCGGGTTGTCGGCGGCGGTGTCCTCCAGGGTGTCCATCAGGCTGAGCCGGTCGCCGCCCTCGCCGCCGGCGTGCAGCAGCTCCTCCAGGGCGACCACGTTCGCCAGCGACAACTGGCTGAAGACGGCGTGGAGTTCCTCCACCGCGATGCCCATCTCGGCGGCCACCTCGCCCTCGCTGGGGGTCCGCCTGAGCCGCGCCTCCAGCGTGGCGTACGCCCGCTCCACGTTGCGCGCCTTCTGCCGTACCGAGCGCGGGATCCAGTCCAGCGCGCGCAGTTCGTCGATCATCGCGCCCCGGATGCGGGTGATCGCGTACGTCTCGAACTTGATCTCCCGCTCGATGTCGAACTTCTCGATCGCGTCGATCAGTCCGAACACCCCCGACGACACGAAGTCCGCCTGTTCCACATTGGGCGGCAGCCCGACGCTCACCCGTCCCGCGACGTACTTCACGAGCGGCGAGTAGTGCAGGATCAGCTGCTCACGCAGCCGCTCGTCGCCCGTCGTCTTGTACGACCGCCACAGCTCGTCGAGCGTCGAGGGAGCGGGCGGCCGGACGCTGCCACCGTCACGGGCGGCTGGGGGGATCGCCGCCCGGTCGGACCCGGAGGTGTGCTGGGGCATTCGTCGCCTTGTGCCGTTCTGCCGTGAAGTGGGGGTGCATGGGTGAGCTGTCGGAGTGATGGGGAGATGCCGGTCCGTGCCGGAATCCCCGTGAGCGTAGCGTGACTGGAGTGTCGCGGTGCGCGAAGGGCGGGGCCCGGACTGGGCACGGACGCGTTCGACGGGGTGCCGGAACGGGTCGCTCCGATCGCTCTGCGTGATCATCGGAATGCGCCAACTGCGGGAATTCCCAAGGGTGTCGGGGTTCCCCCGGACGGCCGAACACGCTCGGTCAGCGGCGCCCCCGATCGGGCCGGACCGAGATCATCGCCTGGCGTGTCAACTTCCAGCCGTCGCCGTGTCGTTCGACGTAACCAAGTGCTCGGAGTTCGTACAGTCTCGCGATCGCGTCGTCCTCCGTGGTCTGCGCGCCGCGCGCGATCTCCCGCGGCGGCGCGGCCCTGTTGCCGGGCAGTGCGGCGAGGATGCGCCGGGCGGCCGGCTCCAACAGGTCGCGCGGGAGCACCGGTCCGCGTCGGTCCGGGGCCAGTTCGCCCATGCCGCCGACCAGTTCGACGATTTCCGCCGCGTCGGTGACCAGCACCGCGTCCCCGCGCAGGAGTTCGTGCACACCGGCGGACAGGGAGCTCGTGGCCGGGCCGGGCACCCCTATCGTGTGGCGCCCCAACCGCTGCGCGGCCCGCGCCGTGACGAGCGACCCGCTCCGGTACGCGGCCTCGACCACCACGGTGCCCCGCGTGAGCGCGGCGATCACCCTGTTCCGGAGGATGAACCTTCTCTGCACCATTGCAAGTTGATCTTGTTTGGTCATGTTCTCTCCTCACGGGGACGGGCTGGCATGCCGAGGTTGACGACGGGGCGGTGAAGGATGCGGGCGGCATCGGCCTGCTTCGTTCGGAGGAAGGTGAGCGTCATGTCGATGCCTTCGATCTCGCCGAGCCAGTCCTCGGCCTCGGCTCGCTTGCGTCGGAGAAGGAGGTCCTTCTCGATCTCGGCGAGCCGGGGCAGCGTCTTGGGGTTGACCTGGAGCATCGGGCAGCGGATGCAGGCGTGTTCGTGCTGGCAGCCGGTGCCGTAAGGGCGTGCGCAGTTGCCGAGTTCGACCTTGCGCTTGTCGAAGTGCTCTTCGAAGTCGACCCATTCCTCGGTGGTGACCTCGGTGTACTCGCTCTCGGGCCGCAGGTTCCGCCGGTGGTTGAGGAACCGCTGGTAGTGGGTGACGACGTCCTCGGCGAAGACCGCGACGTAGCCCTGGAGCGTCTGCAGGTTCAGGTGGCCCAGCAGAGCGGCGCCGATGTGGATCGGCAGGCCGCCGTTGATGATCTCCGTGGCGAAGAGCCTTCGGAAGTCGTGGGGCGTGAAGGTCAGGTCCTCGAACGCCGGTCTGGTCTCGGCGAGTTCCTCGCAGCTGCGAGCGAGCATGTGCAGCACCGTCGCGGGGGCGACGACGCCGTGAACGGTGCCCATCTGCCGCTGGAAGAGGAACGGCATGGGCTCCGACCAGGTCTTTTCGTGCGGGTCGTAGCGGCTCAGTTGCCGGATGGTGCGCCCGCCCGCCGTGAGGCGACGGATGATCTGGGCAATCGCGTGAAACAGGTCCGCCGACATCGGGATGACCCGTTCTCGGTCGCTCTTGGAAGGAGCGATGACCAGCAGGGCTATGACCTCGCCGTTCGACCGCTGGTATTGCCGGATGCTCAGGTGGGTGAGCTCGACGAGCTCCTCGACGCGGATGCCGCTGTGCCGCAGAACCTCGACGTGGGCCCACTCCCAGAAGGCGGTCTCCTCGGCGGCGGTGACGTCGACGGTCGTCCCGTCCTGACCGACGACCCGGACCGCCGGGTTCTTCTCGTGGCGGGCTCGCTGCTGGTCGCGTTTGGAGTTCGCGCGCTGGTAGTTGGCTCCGGCATAGCTGAAGGACTCGCCGAGCGGGATGTCGCGGGCCGCCTCCAGCAGGCCGGCGAGGTATTCACGCCGGGACTCGACGTGGTCGACCAGGGCGGGCAGCAGAGGCTGCCGGGTGCGAACCCGGTGGGCCATGCGCTGGTTGACCTCGCGCTTGCGCTTGGCGAATCCCTTCAGATCCCGCCGCCGGACCGGGCAGGGAGCAACCCACTGGGCCCAGCGCTCGGGCTCCTGGATCGACCAGCTGTGCAGGTCCATGTAGAGGCCGCGGACGGCCAGGAGGATGCCGGAGGCGTCCTTGCGCTTCTTGTCCTTGTCCCTGTCCCAGAGCTGGATCTCGGCCCGCCACTGGTCGTAGACCTCGGAGGCGAGGATGAGGTCGGCCTGCCCAGGATTGATCTGCTCGACCTTCGCCCAGAAGTGGCTGGCCAGATGCCGGGAGAGCCTGTCGATCGTGGTGTAGTCCGCCTCCACGCGCCGGCGGCGGAGGTAGTCGACCAGCAACTGCCGGACGCCCTGGTGGGCGATCGGGTAGCGGTCAACGAGCTGTTCGATCGTGCGCTGGTTGCTGGAGACCGCGGCCCGCAGGGTCGGCGGCGTTCCGGGCGGGAAATGCCCCATGCCGTGCAGGACGATCCAGGCGGCCAGGGCGGAGAACCGGTCGGTGCGCCCGCCCGCCCCATGGCTGACGCCCAGGCGGCGTGACTCGACGGAGTAGTGCATCAGGGCCGACGGCGTCAGGTCCTCCAGAGCGATGCCGCCAGTCGTCAGTGCTGCCGCCAGGTCGAACTGGGCCCGGCTTCGGTGCACGTGCCGCAGGTTCGCGTGCCCGTCGACGGCCTTGAAGAACGAGTCCAGATAGGGGTCCTGCTGGAGAACGCGGAACAACTGCTCGTACTGCCTGAACCTGTTGACCCGCAGGCCCGCGACGGACGGCTTGATGATCCGCATGCAGAACGCGAGCTTCGCCCCGGCGACCAGAGTGTTGCCGTCCTGCCTGTCCGACGCCTGCGACGTCACGGGGACGCTGTCGTGATCGTTGTCGAAACCGCTTGCGGCCCAGCGTTCCTGCCAGGTGTTGCCCGGCAGCGTGTCGAGGTGTCCGAAGAACCGCTCGATCCCTTTGACCGACCGCCGGCGCAGGTCCGCTGCCATCGGGGCCGTCTCTCCGAGCACTCGGACTATCTCCCGCACTGACGCGCAGGACAGGTCACCGAACGGCAGCGGTGGCTTCTCCGGCGGCGGCGCAGGTTCCGCCTTGACCGACGCGGTGTTGAACCGTGTCGCGGGGGCGGGGACGGACGGCTTCGGGTCGTAGTTCACCCGCCGGTTGCGGAGGGTGGAGACCTCGTCGGTGACGGTCGGGCCGTCAGCCACCGAACACCGCCTTGAAGTCGTCGGGGTCGTAGCCGGACGGGATGCTCCGCTCGACCTTCGGGCGGTTGTAGTGCGCCTGCAGGGCGTCGAAGAGGTCCTCGACCCGGGCCCTGAGGTAGCGGCCGGTGGTGGCCAGGTCGGTGTGGCGGAGGATGGCCCGCACCTCGACCAGGGTGAGGTTGGGGTCGTTGGCCATGCGCTCGGCGGCGGTGTGCCGAAGATCGTGCAGGCTCCAGTTGGTCTTCAGCTTTTCGTTCACGCGCTGAATGACCCGGCGCATCGCCCAATAGGTCAGCGGCCTGTCCGGGCCGCGGCGGGCACGCAGGATCGGCGAGTGGGCCGGGGGAAGGCCGGCGGCATCGAGGTAGGCGGCGAGCACCACAAGAGCCTGAGGGCTCGCCGGTATCGCCTCGCGCTCACGCGTCCCCTTCGAGATCACGTGGACGAGCTGGCCCGACCAGTCGATGTCCGCTGGAGTGACGCCCAGCAGCTCGCTGGCGCGGGCCCCGCTGGAGACATAGAGGAGGATGGCGGCCCGGTCGCGATTGTGGTTCAAGGCCGCGAAGAACTCCTCCCACATCGCGTCCGGGATCGCCCGGGGATCCGCCCCGGTCGCCTTCTGCCGCAGCCGGGCGCGGCGGAAGACCGGAACCGGCTCGGTCGGGTCCAGGTGGACCAGCGCCTGCCGGCGGGCCTGCGAGGCGGGAACCGGGTTCATGACCGGTCCCCGTCCCGACTCGGCGTGGAAGTCGTAGAAGCAACTGACCACCGTCAGGGCATGGTTGATGGTGCTGGCGGCGTAGCCGGGCTTCAGGTACCGCTTTCCGGTCCGCAGATTGACCGAGCCGGGCCGCGGCGCGTCCGGGTTGCTCCGGCGCCGCTGCGGGTTCGCGGCTGAACGCAGCAAACCCACCATCGCCGCCGTCTCCGCCTCGACCGCCTTGTCCCACTCGACACCGAGAAGCCACAACACCCGGAACCAGCGCAGCAGGTCGTAGGCGTAACTGCGGCACGTGAGAGGACTGTTGTCCCCGAGTGACAGATCCCGCAGGAAGGGCACCGTCGGCTCGACCGGCAGGCGATCCCTGCCGACCACGACGTACGGCGGGTGCTGGGTATCCAGCTGAACCACTGAGCCGATGCGGGGCAAGTCAACGCCTCCTTCCATGAGTTGGTGATGCAGGGTCGCCACTCGGGCCTCCAGGAGCTACACAGTCATCGCGCGCCAACTGGCGTCACGATGGTGCAGTTAACACACCTGCTCGGCGTCGGATGCTCACCGGGCGCCAACTCGCCCACCACGAGCCCCTGTTCGGCGATCCTGCGGATCAACTCGGTGTGCCCGCGCGGGTAGGGCCGGTCGACGCCGCAGGCGAGCACGGCGACCGTGACGCCGGTCGCGCCGAGGGCGCCGCGATGGGCGGCGCCGTCGACTCCGTAGGCGCCACCGGACACGACCACCCAGCCGCGTTCGGCCAGTCCGGCGGCAAGGGTGGCCGCCATGTGCGCGCCGTACTCGGTGCAGGCGCGGGCGCCGACGACGGCGACCGACTTGAGTGCCCACATCCGCAGGTTGGGATGCCCGCGCACCCACAGTCCGATCGGCCGCGCGTCCCCGAGATCGTCGAGCTGGGCGGGCCACTCGACGTCACCGGGACACACGAACCGGACGCCGGCATCCTGCGCGACGGCCAAGTCCCGGTCGGGCTCGACCAGTCCGGCCCGTGCGCACAGCCCGGCCCACCGCCTGTCGGTCACCCCGGTGAGCTGCGGCCCTCCGTTCCGCAGCCGCCGGGCAACCTCCACGGCTCCGAGCTCCCGGATCCACCGGCCGGCGACCTCGTCGCCGGGTTCGGCGACCCGGGCGAGGAAGACGCGGGCGAGCAGGTCGTCGCCCGCGCCTTGGGTCCCGGCCCGGTCATCAACCCCGGTCGCATCGTCGGCCCCGGCCCGGCCATGGGTCCCGACCCGGTCATCGGCGCGGACGCAGCCATGGACCCCGGTCGCGCCACTGGTCCCGATCCAGCCATCGGCCCCGCCCAATTCACCGGTCCCGGTCGTGCCATCGGTCCGGGCCCGGCCATCGGCCCCGCCAGCGTCATCAGCCCCGGCCCGATCAGGACTCCCGGCCTGGCCATCGGCCCCCATCCGGTCGTCGGCCCCGGTCGCGCCATCGATCCGGGCCCGGTCATCGGCCCCGCCAGCGCCATGAGCCCCAGCCCCAGCCCCAGCCCCAGCCCGATCATGACTCCCAGCCCAACCATCGCCCCCCGTCCGGTCATTGACCCCGCCCATGTCATCGGCCCGGGTCATGTCATCGCCCCGATGGCCATCGGCACGCCTCGCGGTACGCCCGTGCGCAGTTGGAGGGCGAGGGCGACATCGGTCGCCCCGGGTCGGTCGTGGCCGACCAGATCCGCGACCGTCCAGGCGACGCGCAGCACCCGGTCGAGACCGCGCGCGGTGAGCGCACCGCGCTCCAGGCTGCGCTCGGCCTCGTCCATCGCCCCGCGCTCGGCGTGCCAGCGACTGCGCAGTTCACGGCCCGGCACCTCGCTGTTGGTGCGCCAGGGCGTGTCCGCGAGCCGCGCCGCCGCCCGCTCCCTGGCCGCCCGCACCCGGTCCGCGACCGTCGCCGTGGACTCGCCCCGCGAACCGCGCCCGGTGAGCTGGTCCCGCGTGACACGGTCCACCTCCACCCGCAGGTCCACCCGGTCGAGCAGCGGCCCGGAGAGCCTGGCCTGGTACCTCCGGATCGACATCGGCGCGCACTCGCACAGGTCGTCGGTCTGCGAGAAACGGCCGCACGGACAGGGGTTGGCCGCGAGCACCATCAGAAATCTCGCCGGGAACCGGACGACGCCCGCACTGCGCGCGATCACCACATGCCCGGCCTCCAGCGGCTGCCGTAGCGCATCCAGTGCCTGGCCGCTGAACTCGGGTGTCTCGTCAAGGAACAGGACGCCTCGATGGGACAGCGACACCGCCCCGGGCCGCGCGATCCCCTGGCCGCCCCCGACGAGGGCCTGCATCGTGGCCGAGTGGTGCGGGGCGCAGTACGGAGCGACGTCGATCAGGGGTTTGCCCGGGGGCAGCAGGCCCGCCACCGAGTGGACCGCCGTGACCTCCAGCGACTCCTGCCGGTCGAGCCGGGGCAGGACCGCGGGCAGCCGCTCCGCGAGCATCGTCTTCCCGGCCCCGGGTGGGCCTTCGAGGAACAGGTGATGGCCGCCGGCCGCCGAGACCTCCACCGCCGTGCGCGCCGAGAACTGGCCGACGACATCGGCGAGATCGTGCCCCGGGTCGTGCTGGGACGCGCCCACGCTGTGCATCCCGGTGGCGGCGCCCGTGCCGGGCATGCGGAGCCCGGCGAGCAGCGGGTCCGGGCGACCCAGCTCGTCCGGATCCTCGTCGGGTACCGGTTCGTCGGCGAGTACGGCGATCAGCTGCCGCAGTGTGCGCACGCCCAGGACGGACACCCCGGGCACGAGGGACGCCTCGGCGGCGGCGCACTCCGGGACGACGACCTGCTCGTATCCGGAGTCGGCCGCGGCCAGCACGGCGGGCAGGATGCCCCGGACCGGCCGGACCCGTCCGTCCAGGCCGAGTTCGCCGATCATGACGATGTCGGCGAGCACGCGCGGATCGATCCGCTCGGCCGCGCCGAGGACGGCCGCCGCCACGGCGAGGTCGAACCCGCTGCCGCTCTTCGGCACCGACGCCGGGCTGAGCCCGACGGTCAGTTTCTTCTGCGGCCAGGGCGCGCCCGAGTTGACGACCGCGGCCCTTACCCGGTCCTTGCTCTCCGTCAGGCTCTTGTCGGGCAGTCCCACCAGCGTGAACGCGGCGACGCCCGGTTCGAGGTCGGCCTGGACCTCGACCACCACACCCTCGACGCCCACCAGCGCCACCGAACACGTTCGAGCGAACCCCATCTCAGGCCACCCCCCGAGCGTGCTCGACCACGGCTGCGCCGCGCCGGGACAGGACGACGCCCACCAGGTCGATGCGGACCCCTCCCGGCGGGGCTCCGCCGTGCGCGTGGATCCACCGCTCGGCGAGGCCGCGTAGGCGCTCCGCCTTCTTGGGCGTGACGGCGGCCATCGGGTGCTCGAAGGCACCGGCCCGCCGTGTCTTGACCTCGCAGACGACGAGGGCGTCCCCGTCCCGCGCCACGATGTCGATCTCGCCGGTCCTGCCACAGCGCCAGTTGCGCTCCAGGACCGTCATGCCGGCCGCGACCAGCCGTCGTGCGGCCACCGTCTCGCCGTACTTGCCGAGTGCACTGCGTGCGTTCATGTCGGCACCACCTCCGGCACCAACCGTCACGCGGAACGGTCCACCAAGTGGATCTTGGTGGACCGTTCAGTGATTGTGGAGAACTCCGTCACCCACACGGGTGAAACCCACCCCGCGGGTACCCACCGTCACCCGCCCGGCAGCTCCAGGTCGCTCTTGTTCAGCTCCTCGATGTTCACGTCCTTGAACGTGAGCACACGGACCTGTTTGACGAAACGAGCCGGTCGATACATGTCCCACACCCAGGCATCCGCCATGGACACCTCGAAGAACACCTCGCCCTGGACCGAGTGCACCTGCATCTCGTAGTCGTTGGTGAGGTAGAAGCGCCGTTCGGTCTCGATCACATATTTGAACAGACCGACGACATCTCGGTACTCCCGGTAGAGCTTCAGCTCCATCTCGGTCTCGTACTTTTCGAGGTCCTCGGCGCTCATGGCATGTTCCCCTTCACCCGTGCGATCCCACCATTGTGCGCCAGTCCCGTAAGCCCCTAGACGATTTCGGTGTCAAGGGTCACGGGCCCGGCCGGGGGACCTTCGTCGAGCAGCCTGCGGAGCAGCTCGGCGAGTCTGGTCGGATACACCGTCTCATGCGCCCGGTCCAGTTCCCGGTACGTCCACCAACGTGCTCCGGAGACGCTGCGGCGCTCCAGCTCGGTGAGGGCCGTGGCGCCGGGCACGCCCTCGGCCGTGGCGGACGTCCTGGCCAGGTAGTACCACTCGTCCTGGTCCCAGCGGCGGCCCGCGAACGGGAAGGAACAGGTCCGCGTCCACAGCACCGGTCCGAGTTCGACCTGGGTGATGCCGGTCTCCTCCGCGAGTTCCCGTAGGGCGGCCTCCTCATGGGTCTCGTCGCCCTCCAGGCCGCCGCCCGGTGTGAACCACCAGTCGTCGGCCGGATCGTCCGGCTCGTGGCCGTGGAGCAGCAGGATGCGGTCCTGCGGGTCGAGCAGGACGACCCGGGCGACCTTGCGCAGGCCGCCTTCGTACGAGTCGCCGTGCGCGCCCTCCTCGGTGGCCTCAGCGGGCACCGGCGGGCTCCGTCCGGGTGCGGGCGCGGCGGCCGGCCGCCAGCTTGGCGATCGGGCCGTAGGCGCCGCCGCCGAGGACGAGGACCGCGCCCGCCACGATGACGGCGAGGATCGTGCCCAGCGGGCCGGGGTGGGAGAGGCTGCCGAGCGGCTCGAAGCCGGTGGGGCGCTCCAGCATGCCCTTCATGGGCCAGACGACGGCGTCCACGCGGGCGCTCACGGCGCTGCTCGCGACGGTGCCGGCGGCGACGTCCGTGAGGTGGGCGCTGGAGTCCAGGGAGCCCTGCCGTTCGTCGCCGAGGAGGAACAGGCGGCCCTTGGGGACCTTCACCGTCGGGATCGTCTTGTCCTCGGCCGCGCCGCCCTTGAGGTAGTCCTCGGCGATCTGCTTGCCGTTGACGACCAGCTTGCCGTTCGTGCAGCAGGAGACGGTGTCCCCGCCGACGGCGACCACACGCTTGACCACCGGCGCGTTCGTCACCCAGGTCTTGTCCGTGAAGACCACGACGTCGCCGCGGTGCACCTCGTCGCCGTCGACCCGCTGGGCCAGCACCCGGTCGCCCGCGTCGATCGTCGGCGTCATCGAACTGGTCGGCACCGTGTACGGCCGGTAGACCACCGCTCCCCAGCCGAATCCGCCGAGGAACAGCACAAGGCCCAGCGCGACGGCCAGTCCGGACAACCGCTGTCCGGTCCGGCTGCCCACCGGGCCCTTGCCTGTGCCACCGCCGGTACGCGGGGCCGTACGTGTTGCGCTCTCGCCACCCATGGGTCCGCACCCTACCCGGCGGTACCGAGGGTGGTCAGCCCTTCCTCCGGGACCAAGGTCACAAGCTCTACAAGGCCTTTACTCGTCCTTGCCCGACCGCTTGCGACGCCACAGGACCAACGGCAGGACACCGACGAGGGCGAGGCCCTCCGGAGCGGCCGTCAGGAGGCGGGAGGCCGAGGCCTGGGTGTTGATGCCCGTCTGGTCGAAGGTGTCCGGGATCGGCAGCGTGCCCCAGCGGTTGATGGGCCAGGCCTTGACGATCGCGCGGCCGACGACCTCCTTCACCGGGACCATGCCGTGGTGCTTGTCGGACTGGTTGTAGCGCGAGTCCCGCGAGTTCTGCCGGTGGTCGCCCATCACCCAGATGTCACCCTTGGGGACCTTGACGGTGAACTGGCCGCCCTGGTCGTCGTTGGTGCACGGGGTGTTGCCGGGGTAGACGTACGGCTCGTTCAGCGCCTTGCCGTTGACCATCAGCGGGCCGGTGCCGCTGCAGGAGACGGTGTCGCCACCGACGCCGATGACCCGCTTGATGAGGTCCTTCTCCTGCGCGGACGGCATCAGGCCGATCCAACTGAGCACGGTCTGCAGGGCGTTGGGGTCCGCCGCCGGCTCGCCCGCCAGCCAGTCGTCCGGGTCGTGGAAGACGACGACCTCGCCGCGCTCCGGCTTGGAGCCGAACCACGGGGTGAGCTTGTCGACCAGGACGCGGTCACCCTGCTGGAGGGTGTTCTGCATCGAGTCGGAGGGGATCGAGAACGCCTGCACCAGGAAGGTCTTGATCAGCAGCGCGAGGACGAGCGCGATGACGACCAGGATCGGCAGCTCCTTCCAGAAGGAGCGCGGCTTCCTCGGCTGCGGGGCCGAGTCGCCCGGCCCCTGCTCCTCGGTGCGGGTCGCGTCGCCCGGCGCCGTACCGTCCTCGTCCGGGCCGGAGTCACTCCCTGAGGTCACGGCGCTGTCCGCGGCCGGGGCGGGCGCTCCCACGGGACGTCCGTGGTGCTCCTCGCCGTCGTGTCCGGACCGTGCGCCAACCGCCACATCCCCCACGCCAACTCCTTACTCTGTGCCGCCGCCTGCCCCATCCTCGACGCAGGCCCACCACTCCCATAACGAGCGGGAGTTCCGCAGGGCTCGGGAGTTGGACCGATCCGTTCGGATCGACCGGGGCAACCCTATGCGACAGTTCGGGACCGGCGGTCGTCCCCGACACGGAGTTGGAAACCGATGCGAAGGTTTTAGGTTCGTTCAGGCTGGTCCAGTGGCCCATGGGCCAGGCGATCACCTTCGCCCGCCCCACCACCGAACTGAGCGCGACCGTGCCTCCGTAGCTCGTGTTCTGGTGTGCGCGGGAGTCCGCCGAGTTGCCCCGGTGGTCGCCCATCACCCACAGCCGCCCCTTGGGGACGGTGATGTCGAACGCCGTTTCGGACGGTGCGTTCCCGGGATACAGGTAGTCGGCCTCGGTCAGGGGGACGCCGTTGACGGTCACCCGCCCCTGTGCGTCACAGCACTTGACGTGGTCGCCGCCGACGCCGATGACGCGCTTGATGAGGTCCTTCTCGTTGTCGGACGGCAGCAGGCCGATGAACTGGAGGCCTTCCTTGACCTGCTTGACCACGATCGGGTCGTTCTTCTTGGTGGTCTGCTCGTCCGCGAGCCAGCCGCCCGGGTCGTGGAAGACGACGACGTCGCCGCGCTTGGGCTCGGAGCCGAACCAGGGGGTGAACTTGTCGACCAGGACACGGTCGCCGATGCGGATCGTCTGCTCCATGGAGCCCGACGGAATCACGAACGCCTGGAGGAGGAAGGTCTTCAGGACGAGGGCTATGAGGACCGCGACACCGACCAGGAGGGGTATCTCCCGGACCGCGGAGCGCCGTCGGCGCCGCTTGACCTTGCGCTGGAGCTTGCGCCGCTCGGCCCGGCTGCGGCCGGCACCCCCGGCCGGGGCCGGCGCGCCCGCGCCCGCGCGCCGGAAGCCCGTCGGCAGCAGGTTCTCGTTCCCGAAGGAGCCGCCCGGCGGCGTCGCGCCGCGCGGCCTGCCGCGGTTACCCATGGACGCCGTCCCCGGCGGGTACGCGCGCGTAGGCGCCGGGTCGGACGAGGTGGGTCCAGTGCCCGGCGGGCCAGACGATCCAGTCGGCTCGCCCGATGACGTCACCAACAGGAATCATGCCTCCGCCCGGGTCGCCCAGGTGGTCCCGGGAGTCACTTGAGTCGCCGCGGTGGTCACCGAGGACGAACAGCGTGCCGTCGGGCACGACCACGTCGAAAGCCACGGTGGACGGAGCGTCCCCGGGGTACAGGAACGCCGTCTCGTCGACCGACCGCCCGTTCACCTGGAGCCTCCCCTTCTCGTCGCAGCAGACCACGCGGTCTCCCCCCACACCCACAACGCGCTTGATGTAGTCGGCGTCCCCGAAATAGCCGGTTCCATCGAACACGACGATGTCGCCGCGCCGCGGATGAGCACCGAAACGGTACGCCAACTTATTTACGAGAACGCGGTCGCCGATCCTCAATCCGGATTCCATGGATCCGCTGGGAATTTGGAAAGGCTGCAGCAAGAAGGTGTTGAGCAGCAGCAGGAACACCAGACAGACCAGGGCAGTCAGGGTGATCCGGCCGCCGGGCAGCCATTCGGCGACCCGCGACACCAACGCGAAACGCGACCGGTCCTCCGGCCCTCCGGTGTCCGAGGTGTGCTCGGAGTCGGAAGGGCGGGAGGAGCGGTCGCGCTCCGTGTGCTGTGCTTCGGTGTCCATCGGAGCCAGATGTTATCCGGCCCCGATATGAACCCCGTATCAAGCTCAGTTGTCGCGCTTCTCCTTGATCTTCGCGGCCTTGCCGCGCAGGTCACGGAGGTAGTACAGCTTCGCGCGACGGACGTCACCACGGGTCACGAGCTCGATCTTCTCGACGATCGGGGTGTGCACCGGGAAGGTGCGCTCGACGCCGACGGAGAACGAGACCTTGCGGACCGTGAAGGTCTCGCGGACACCGGCGCCCTGGCGACGGATGACTACGCCCTTGAACTGCTGCACACGGGAGCGGTTGCCCTCGATGACGCGGACGTGGACGTTGACGGTGTCACCCGGGCGGAAGGCCGGGATGTCGGTGCGCAGCGAGGCGCCGTCGACGATGTCGAGCAGGTGGGACATTTCGTCTGCTTTCTTCATCGATGCCACAGGTCACCGACGGGAGTTAGGTGAGGTGAAGGATGCTGTCCGTGTCGGGGCGGGCGTCATGTCCCCCTGTGGCAGGGGCGCACGCCGGACGACGCACAACAGCCACCTATTCTTCCACGCCGTCCGGCCTGCGCCAAAATCGGCCGTACGGCTCCCCCGCCGGGTCCGGTGACCAGCCCAGGATCGAGAGCATCTCGCGGTCCTTCTTGTCGAAGGTTTTGGGCTCGCAGCGCTCGATCAGGTCCGGGCGGTGGGCGGCCGTGCGCTTGAGCGCCTCGTCGCGCCGCCAGCGGGCGATCTTGCCATGGTGGCCGCTGAGCAGCACGTCCGGGATCCCCTGGCCACGCCACTGGGGCGGCTTGGTGTAGATCGGCCCCTCCAGGAGGTTGGCCATGGCGCCGGGCGCGAAGGAGTCGTCGCGGTGGGACTCGGCGTTGCCCAGGACACCCGGCAGCAGCCGTGCCACGGCCTCCGTGACGACCAGGACGGCCGCCTCGCCGCCGGCGAGCACGTAGTCGCCGATGGACACCTCGTAGACGGGCACCCGCGTCGCGTACTCGTCGATCACCCGCCGGTCGATGCCCTCGTAGCGGGCGGGCGTGAAGACCAGCCAGGGCCGCTCGGAGAGTTCCACGGCGAGTTCCTGGGTGAAAGGCCGGCCGCTGGGCGTGGGCACGACGATCGCCGGCGCACCGGAGCCCGTCTCGTAGCCGTCGGCCAGGACGGAGTCCAGGGCGTCGCCCCAGGGCTCGGTCTTCATGACCATGCCGGGGCCGCCGCCGTAGGGGGTGTCGTCGACCGTGTTGTGGCGGTCGTACGTCCAGGAGCGCAGATCATGCACGTGCACATTCAGCTGCCCACGCGCGCGTGCCTTGCCGACGAGGGAGACGTTCAGCGGTTCGAGGTACTCGGGGAAGATCGTAACGACGTCGAGCCTCATGCGTCGGCGTCCTCGGAAGAAGCGTCCTCTGAAGGGTCTTCTTTGGAGGACACGACCTCGGCCCGGTCGTCGATCAGCCCGGGCGGCGGGTCGATGACCGCGCGCTGCTCCTCCAGGTCGATCTCGACGACGATCGACTCGACGAACGGGATCATCACCTCACTGCCGTCGGGACGCTCCACGATGAAGAGGTCCTGGGAGGGCAGGTGCGAGATCTCGGTGATCCGGCCGACCTCCTCGCCGTCCTTGGTGACGACGTCGAGGTCCATCAGCTGGTGGTCGTAGTACTCGTCCTCCTCCTCGGGCAGCTCCTCGGGATCGATCTCGGCGATCAGGAGGGTGTTGCGCAGGGCCTCGGCGCCGGTGCGGTCGCTGACGCCCTCGAAGCGGAGGATGAGGCGGCCGCTGTGGACGCGGCCCGTCTCGATGGTCAGGGGGCCGGTGGAGGCGGGTTCGGTGGCCAGGACGGCGCCGGGCGCGAGCCTGAGCTCCGGCTCGTCGGTGCGTACCTCGACGGTGACCTCGCCCTTGATGCCGTGGGCACGGCCGATACGAGCGACTACCAGCTGCACTGTGCTTGATCTCCTGTAGTACGACGACGGGCCGGGGACGGCCCGCAGGCCCTCCCCGGCCCGAGCCGGTGTGCGATAAACGTCAGCGGACGTGGTCCACGTCGACAAGGTCGACGCGGACACCTCGGCCGCCGATGGCACCCACGACGGTGCGCAGAGCGCGAGCGGTGCGGCCGTTGCGACCGATCACCTTGCCGAGGTCGTCGGGGTGCACCCGGACCTCCAGCACGCGCCCACGACGCAGGTCGCGCGAGGCGACCTGCACATCGTCAGGGTTGTCGACGATGCCCTTCACGAGGTGCTCAAGAGCCTCCTCGAGCATGCTCAGGCCTCGGTCGACTCGGACTCGGCCGCAGCCTCGTCCTTCTTCTCAGCCTTCTTCTTCTGGGTGATCGCCTCACCCTTGCTCGCGTCGTCGCCACCGAGGGCGTCGAACACCGGACGCGCGGCCTTCGGCGCGGCCACGAGCAGCGGAGCCGGGGCCGGCAGGCCCTTGAACTTCTGCCAGTCGCCGGTGAGCTTCAGGATGGCGAGCACGGGCTCGGTCGGCTGCGCGCCGACACTCAGCCAGTACTGCGCGCGGTCGGTGTCGACCTCGATGCGCGAGGGGTTCTGCACCGGGTGGTACAGGCCGATCTCCTCGATGGCCCGGCCATCACGGCGGGTACGGGAGTCGGCGACGACGATGCGGTAGTGAGGCGAACGGATCTTGCCCAGACGCTTCAGCTTGATCTTGACTGCCACGGGAGTGGGTTCTCCTGGTTTTGACGTGATTGGGCACGGCGAGACGGCCGCGTGGGGTTGCGGTACCCGAGTGCCCGATGGACGCGTCAGCCGGAGGCGAGAGGGTTCCTGTGCGGCTGTCGAGTACAGCTAGCCATTGTGCCACACCCCGGCGGTCCGCCCGACCGGGGAGCATGCCCCCGCATGCCCCCGCCCATGCGGAAGGCACACCCGGCGCCGGGAGGTGACCGGCGCGGGTGTGCGCAACCCGCGGCCTGCGGGATGCGGCTGCCACGAGCAGCCGCGTCCTCAGGCCGCGCCCATGACCTCCGGGATGCGGAAGGGCTTGCCGCAGCCCCCGCACACGATCGGCGCCTGGGCCAGCACCGACGGGACGACCCGTACGTTACGACCGCAGTCGCACACCGCCTTGACGCGGACGCCGCCACCGGACGAGCCGTGACGGGCGGCCGGGCCGCGGAAGGTACGGGAGGTGTCCGCCGAGGTGGCGACGGTGTGGGCCTTGAGCGCGCGCTGGAGGCGCTCGATCGTCGGCCGGTAGCGCCGCTTCGCCTCGGGGTTGAGCTGGACCAGCGAGAAACCGCTGCTGGGATGCGGTTCGTCGGGGTGGTCCAGGCCCAGCTCCTCGGCGATCGCCAGGAATCTGCGGTTGTGGTAGCGGCCGGCGCGGGACGTGTCACGCACGCCGCGCGAAGCGGCGATGCCATGGACTGCCTCATGCAGCAGTCGCTCGAAGGAGAGCTCGTGTCCGCAGGCGGACGACGACTCTCCGATCAGGGACTCGGGCGCGGCCAGATCGGGCAGTTCGGGGTGGTACCGCTGAATATCGGCCCACGCCTCTGCCAGCTCTGCGGCGAGAACAGGTGGTGTCTGTGTCGTGCTCACGTAATGACAACGAGCCGGAGTGCCCCTGTGTTCCGATTCCGGGGCATCCCAAATAATTTGCACGTACCCGTCAGTTGCCGCTGATGCGTCCGGAGGAGGGCGGGTGCGCTGATCTGCGGAGAAGCCTCACAGCTCAGCACAAGGTGGTGCGTAGGCCCACGTACGACCCGGCGCGTAGACGGTGTCCGCGCGCCGGGTGAGCTGATGTCCGCCGTTGCGCAAGGGGCGTTTCGGTCGCTCTCCCGCCGGAGCCCGCCGCTTCAGTAAGCGCGGGCGACGACCGCGACGTTACCGGGCGTCTTGTCGTCGTCCGGCACCGACCCGTCCTCGGCGACCAGACACCGTACGGTCACCGCGTGCTCGGCCAGCTCGGCCTCGCCTTCTTCGCCGAGCGTGGCCCACGGGATGCGCGCCCAGCCGCCGGCGGTGGCGGCCTCGACCGCCTCCGCGATCGTCGACACCTCGGAGGTACGGGACTCGCGCCGCTCGCGGGACTGCCTCAGCAGCAGCGCCTGATCCTCCTCCAGGACTACGGGAAGCAGCTCTACGAGGGAGTCGATCGCCACCGGCACCTTGCCTCCGGGGATGCGGCGGGCCAGCATCGCCGTGCCGTTCTCCAGGTCACGGGGTCCGACCTCGATCCGTACGGGCACGCCCTTCAGCTCCCAGTCGACGGCCCGGCGTCCGAAGGGGATGTCCGTGCGGTCGTCGACGCGGACGCGCACGCCCGCCGCCTTCAGCCGGGCCCCGATCTCGCGGACCTTGGCCAGAACCGCCTCGTCGCCCTTGATCGCGAGGACGACCACCTGGATGTGTGCCAGCCGCGGCGGCACCCGGAGTCCGTCGTCGTCGCCGTGCATCATCACCAGGGCGCCGATCATGCGCGTGGTGGAGCCCCAGGAGGTCTGCCAGACAAGCTCCTGCTTGCCTTCCTTGGACAGGTACTGGGTGTTGAAGGCCTTGGCGAAGTTCTGGCCCAGCTCGTGACTGGTCGCCATCTGCAGCGCCTTGCCGTCGCCCATCATCCCTTCCAGGGTGAGGGTGTTGATCGCGCCCGCGAACCGCTCCTTGACCGTCTTGCGTCCCGGTACGACGTCCATCGCGAGGACGTTGACCATGAAGTCCTCGTACACCTGGCGGTGGATGTGCGCGGCGAAGTCGCGCGCCTCCTCGTAGGTCGCGTGCGCCGTGTGGCCCTCCTGCCAGAGGAACTCGCTCGTGCGCAGGAAGAGGCGGGGGCGCAGTTCCCAACGGACCACGTTCGCCCACTGGTTGATCAGCAGCGGCAGGTCGCGGTAGCTCTGCACCCACTTCGAGAAGTACTCGTTGATGATCATCTCGGAGGTGGGCCGAACGACCGCTGGCTCCTCCAGCTCCTTGCCGCCGCCGTGCGTGACCACGGCCAACTCGGGCGCGAAGCCCTCGACATGGTCCGCCTCACGGGCGAGGTAGGACTGCGGGATCAGCAGCGGGAAGTACGCGTTCTCGGTGCCCGTCTCCTTGATGCGGGCGTCCATCTCGGCCTGCATCCGCTCCCAGATGCCGTACCCGTACGGTCGGATGACCATGGAGCCGCGCACCGGGCCGTTGTCGGCCAGCTCGGCCTTGCTGATCAGATCCTGGTACCAGCGGGGGAAATCTTCCGCCCGCGGCGTGAGTACGGGTGCCTTTGCCATGGCGCGATGGTACGGGCCCACGTTGCCGTCATGTGAATTCTCGCCACTCCCACAGGCAAGCCACAAGCCGGGGCCCACAACCCCTGGACGCCGTAGCGCGTGCGGAGTTTGCTGGCATACGGGGGAAGTGCGGGCGCACATCACGGGGGCCTCGGAAACGGGCACGGCCACAACTCTCGGCGGATTGGGGCGCTTTCCATGACACCTACGCTCGTGCGGCAGTACCTGCCTCACGCGGGGCCAGCGCCCCGCGTGGACCTGGGTGCACGCGCGCGTGACTGGTCCGAGATCCAGGAGCGGATGCTGGTGCCGCTCTACGAAGCGGTCTACGAGCGACTGGAAGTGGGATCCGGCACCCGGCTGCTCGGCCTCGGCTGCGGTTCCGGGCTCGCCCTGCTGATGGCGGCCTCCAGAGGCGCGACGGTCACCGGTGTCGAGCGCTTCTCCCCCGAACGCCTGGCCCTCGCCCGCGAGCGGCTGCTGCCGGCCGCCTGGTCCCCACGCGCACGTGCGCACACCCGGCTCGTCTACGGCTCCCCCAGGGACGCGGCCGGCGCGGAGACGCCCGCGGTCACCCTGGTGACCGCCTTCGAGCCCATCGGGTGTCTCGCGGGCGACTCGGAGGGACTCGGCGACGCGCTCGCCGCCGCGACACCGCTCGCCGCGCGCGGGACACCCGTGGTGCTGGCGGGCTGGGGTCCGTCGGAGCGCTGCGCGACCGCGTCCGTGCTGCGGGTGGCCACCAGGCTGGCGGATCCGCTGCGGGGCACGGGCAGCCCGCGCCCGGTGCTGCGCGACGACCTGGAGGAGGTCGCCCACCGCGCGGGCCTCAGGCCGGACGGCTCGGGGAGGGTGGCCTGCCCCTTCGGGTACGCCGACGTCGAGAGTGCCGTACGGGGGCTGCTGTCGACGGGGCTCTTCGACGCGGCGATCGTCGCGACGGACCAGGCGCAGGTCGACAAGGAATTGGCGGAGGCGTTGCATCCGTATCGTCGGCAGGACGGGACGGTGTGGATGCCGAACGTGTTCCGGTATCTGATCGCACGTACGACCTGAGGATGACTCATCGCGCGTACGGCCAGAGGATGACTACGGCTCTTCCTTGAAGAGGCGCGTGACGCCCGCGATCCGGTACGCGTCCGTCTCCTCCAGGGTCTCGTTCTCCAGGAGGGCCGCCGCGAGCGCGTCCAACTGGTCGCGGTGGTCGCCGAGTTTACGGATGGCCTCGTCGTAGCACTCGTCGACGATGCGGCGCATCTCGTCGTCGATCACGTCCAGGGTCTGCGGCGCCGCGGCGAGGCCGTAGGCCTGCTGGGCGTCGCTGGGGAGGGCCGAGAGGCGGCCGACGCGCTCGCTCATGCCCCAGCGGGCGACCATCCCGCGCGCGATGTTGGTGACCTGTTCGAGGTCGTTCTCGGCACCGGTGGTGATCACGCCGTAGACGACCTGTTCCGCGGCCATGCCGCCGAGGGCGCCGATGATGCGGCCGCGCAGGTACTCCTCGGTGTACGCGTACTTGTCCGCGTCCGGCGTCGAGAGCGTGACGCCGAGGGCTCGCCCGCGCGGGACGATGGTGATCTTGCGGACGGGGTCGGCGCCGGGCTGGAGCATGCCGAGGAGGGCGTGGCCGCTCTCGTGGTAGGCGGTGCGGCGGCGTTCCTCCTCGGGCATCACCAGCGGGCGTTCCGCGCCCAGTTGGACCTTCTCCAGGGCTTCCGAGAGGTCGGACTGGGTGACCTGGTCCTGCTTGCGCTTGACCGCAAGGAGGGCCGCTTCGTTGGCGAGGTTGGCCAGTTCGGCACCGGTCATGCCCGGGGTCGTCCGGGCGACCTGGGCGAGGTTCACGTCCTTCGCGAGCGGGATCTGGCGGGTGTGGATCTCCAGGATCGCCTCGCGGCCACCCCGGTCGGGCGGCGAGACCATGACCACCCGGTCGAAGCGGCCGGGGCGGGTGAGCGCCGGGTCCAGGACGTCGGCGCGGTTGGTGGCCGCGATGACGATGACACCCTCGGAGCCGGAGAAGCCGTCCATCTCGGTGAGGATCTGGTTCAGGGTCTGCTCGCGCTCGTCGTGACCGCCCATGCCGCTGCCGCCGCCGCGGGCCCGGCCGATGGTGTCGATCTCGTCGATGAAGATGATCGAGGGGGCCACCTTGCGGGCCTCCGCGAACAGTTCACGCACGCGTGAGGCACCGACACCGACGATCATCTCGATGAACTCGGAGGCCGAGGCCGAGAAGAACGGCACCCCCGCCTCCCCCGCGACCGCCCGCGCGAGCAGCGTCTTGCCGGTGCCGGGCGGGCCCGCGAGCAGCACGCCCCGGGGCATCTTGGCGCCCATCTTGCGGTACTCGTCGGGGTTCTTGAGGAAGTCGACGACGTCGTTCAGCTCGCCCTCGACCTCGTCGATGCCGGCGACGTCCTCGAACGTCGTGCGCTGCTTGCCCGGCTCCAGCTCGACCGGCTTGGGCGGGGCCTTGCGGCCGAGCATGCCGCCCGCGCCGCCGAGCCCCGAGCTCATCCGCCGCGCGATGAAGAGCCACAGGACGACCAGGAGCAGCATCGGGGCCAGCGAGATCAGCAGATTGGCCAGAAAACTACGGTGTTGTACGACCGGTTCCGCCGTGACGGTGACGTTGTGCTTGGTCAGGTCCTCCCAGAGCTGGTCGTCCGCGAAGGTCGGCCGCTCGGTGTCGAACTTGGTGTACTTGCCGTCGCCGTCCGGGTTCTTCTGCTCCTTCTTGAGCTGGCCCTGGATCGCGTTGCCCTTGGCGTAGATCTTGGTGACGTTGCCCGCGTCGACCTGCTTGCTGAACTCCGTGTACGAGATCGTCGGCTCGTCGCCCTCGTTGAAGAACGACAGGATGAGGTTCGCGACCAGGTACACGACCAGCGCGGTGAGGATCAGGCTCCACCAGCCGCCGCGCATCTTCTTCCCACCCGGCGACGGCTTCGGGGGCTCGTCCGGAGTGCCCTCGGTACGCCAGGGCTGGTCGGGAGACTTGCGCGGCGGCGCGGGGTTGGTCATATCGGCAAGTTACGACACGCGCCAGGCGTCGGCACGCCCAGCATGCGCCGAGGGCGCCCTTCAAAAGAAGGGCGCCCTCGGCGACGTAGAAGACGGGCTGTCAGCCCATGGACCTTCTCAAGCTCAGCCCATGAACTTCTTGAACTCGTCCGGCAGCTCGAAGTCCTGGCCGCCCTGCTCGGGCAGTCCGAACGCGTTGCCGCCCTGCGCGGCGCCGGCCTCGCGGCGCTTGGCCTCTTCCAGCTCCTGCTGCTTGCGCTTCATCGGGTTGCCGGAACGCTGCTTGCCCTTGGCCTGCTTGGGCTGCTTCTTGGTGCGGCCGGGGCCGCCGCCCATGCCCGGCATCCCCGGCATGCCGGGCATCCCGCCGCCCTGCGCCATGCGGGACATCATCTTGCGGGCCTCGAAGAACCGCTCGACCAGGCCCTTCACGGCGCTGACCTCGACGCCGGAGCCCTTGGCGATACGGGCGCGGCGCGAGCCGTTGATGATCGTCGGCTCCTGGCGCTCGGCCGGGGTCATCGACTTGATGATCGCGGCCGTACGGTCGACGTCCCGCTCGTCCAGGTTGTTGATCTGGTCCTTGATCTGGCCCATGCCGGGGAGCATGCCGAGCAGCTTGCTGATGCTGCCCATCTTCCTGACCTGTTCCATCTGGGACAGGAAGTCGTCGAGGGTGAAGTCCTGGCCCTTCTTGGACGCCAGCTTGGAGGCCATCTTCTCGGCCTCTTCTTGGCTGAACGTCTTCTCCGCCTGCTCGATCAGGGTGAGCAGGTCACCCATGTCGAGGATGCGGGAGGCCATCCGGTCCGGGTGGAAGGCGTCGAAGTCGTCGAGCTTCTCGCCGTTCGACGCGAACATGATCGGCTTGCCGGTGACCGAGGCGATCGACAGGGCCGCACCACCGCGGGCGTCGCCGTCGAGCTTGGAGAGCACCACGCCGTCGAAGCCGACGCCGTCGCGGAAGGACTCGGCGGTGTTGACCGCGTCCTGGCCGATCATCGCGTCGACGACGAAGAGGATCTCGTCCGGCGAGACCGCGTCACGGATGTCCGCGGCCTGCTGCATCAGCTCCTGGTCGATGCCGAGGCGGCCCGCGGTGTCCACGATCACGATGTCGTGGACCTTGGACTTCGCGAACTCGATGGAGTCCTTGGCGACCTTGACCGGGTCGCCCACACCGTTGCCCGGCTCGGGCGCGTAGACCGCGACACCGGCGCGCTCGGCGACGACGCTCAGCTGGTTCACCGCGTTCGGGCGCTGGAGGTCGGCCGCGACGAGCAGCGGCGAGTGCCCCTGGTCCTTGAGCCACTTGCCGAGCTTGCCCGCGAGGGTCGTCTTACCGGCACCCTGCAGACCCGCGAGCATGATCACGGTCGGCGGGTTCTTGGCGAAGCGCAGACGCCGGGTCTCGCCGCCGAGGATCGTGACGAGTTCGTCGTTGACGATCTTCAGGACCTGCTGGGCCGGGTTCAGCGCCTTGTTGACGTCGGAGTCGAGGGCGCGGTCCTTGACGTTCTTGATGAACGTCCGTACGACCGGCAGCGCCACGTCCGCTTCGAGGAGGGCGATACGGATCTCGCGCGCGGTGGCGTCGATGTCCGCCTCGCTCAGACGCCCCTTGCCGCGCAGATTCTTGAAGGTCGCTGAGAGGCGGTCGGAGAGAGTATCGAACACGGCGGCGTCGGTCCTCGGAGTCGGGGGCAGTGTGAGCGTCTTCCAGGGTATCCGGCCGCGCAAGCGAATCGTCCCCGCCCGCGGGGTCGGAAAGCCGGGACGGGCTCAGGCCCGCAGGGTCTCTTCCAGCTTCCGTGCCACCGACGCCGCCTCGTCCCCCACCAGCGGCACACCCTCCGCGGTCGTCACGTAGAACGCGTCGACCGCGTTGGACCCCAGGGTCGAGACGTGCATGCTGCGGACCCGTACCCCCACGTCGTCGAGGGCCCGTCCGATCCGGTGCAGCAGCCCCGGGGCGTCGTGCGCGCGCACCTCGATGACCGTGGCGTGCCGGGAGGCGGCCGGGGCGACCGTCACGCGGGCCGGCGGGGCCACGACACCCCGGCGGCGCGGGTACGCGGCGTCGCGCTCGGCGAGGCGGCCCGCGATGTCCAGGGATCCGTCCAGAGCCCGTACGAGATCGGCGCGCAGCCGGGCGGCCTGGGGCAGGGAGCCGTACTCGGCGGCGACCCGCCAGTTCAGCAGGAGCACCGAGCCCTCCACGCCGTCCGGCAGGTCGAGCGCGCGCAGCTCCGCCGTACGGACCGTCAGGCGGTGCATCGCCAGGACGCCGGCCACCGCGGGGAGCACGCCCGGCTGGTCCGGTACGGCGATCAGGAGTTCCACGCCGAGCGGTTCGGGGTCACCGGCGGGCTCGTCCTCGGTCGGGGGTTCTGTCTGGGCGCGCAGGGCCAGCACCGGGCCGCCGGTGGCGACCGCCTCGATCGCGAGCCGTTCCTGTTCGGCGGTGGCCGCGCCCGCCTCGGGCTCCTCGGGGGCGTCCCCGGAGAGGACCGCGGCGACCCGCTTGACCAGGTCGGTGACGAGGCCCGCACGCCAGGACGACCAGGCGGCCGGTCCGGTGGCCAGCGCGTCCGCCTCGGTCAGCGCGTGCAGCAGTTCCAGGGTGCTCGTCGTCCCGACCGCCTCGGCGACCGAACGGACCGTCGCCGGGTCCTCCAGGTCACGCCGGGTCGCCGTCTCGATGAGCAGCAGGTGATGACGTACGAGAGTGGCGAGTACGGCGACTTCCGCGCGGTCGAAGCCGATGCGGGCGGCCACGTCCTTGGCGATGATCTCGCCGGCCACCGAGTGGTCGCCGGGCCAGCCCTTGCCGATGTCGTGCAGCAGCGCGGCGACCAGCAGGAGGTCGGGGCGGCTGACGCGGCGGGCGAACTCCGAGGCGCGGACGGCGGTTTCGATGAGGTGCCGGTCGACGGTCCAGATGTGCACGGCGTTGCGCTGCGGGCGGCAGCGCACCCGCTCCCAGTCGGGGAGAAGGCGGGTGATCAGACCCTCGGCCTCCAGCGCCTCCCACACGTCCACCGTGGGCTGCCCGGAACCGAGCAGCGTCACGAGCTGTTCGCGCGCCTCGGCGGGCCAGGGCGTGGGCAACGGGCGAACGGTGGCCGCGAGGCGCCGTACGGCGTGCAGCGAGAGCGGAAGACCGGCCTGCGCGGCGGCAGCGGCGGCGCGCAGCGGAAGGACGGGGTCACGCTCGGGGCGTGCGGCGCGGGCGAGCACCACCTCGCCGTCCTGTTCTACGACCCCTTCGGCCAGCGGGGAGCGTTCGGCGGCGGGTTTCGCGCCCCCGCCGAGCATGGCGCGCAGCCTCGGCCGCACGGCGCGCGACCGCAGCACGCGCCCCACTTCACGCCAGGTGACATCACTGGCGTACGACACGACGCGTGCCGCTTCGTAGACCTGCCGGAGCAGGGTGTCCGCGTCGAGGAGGCCCAGCTCGGCGGCGACCTGGTCCTGCTCCTGGAGTGCGAGCCGGTCGGTCGCGCGGCCGGTGGTGAGGTGCAGGGCGTCGCGCACGTCGAGGAGCCGGCGGCGGGCGTCGGCGAGGCCCTCGCGCGGGGCGTCGGCGAGCCAGGAGGCGGCTACGGCGCGCAGCGCGGTGGCGTCGCGGAGGCCGCCGCGGGCCTCCTTGAGGTCGGGTTCGAGGAGGTACTGCAACTCGCCCTGGCGCTCGGCGCGTTCGGCGCAGAGTTCCTGGAGTTCGGGGAGGCGCTTGGGCGCCTGGTTGCGCCAGTCGGCGAGGACGGCCGTGCGCAGGGAGGCGGTCAGGCCGAGGTCGCCGGCGATGTGGCGGGCGTCGAGGAGGCCGAGCTGGACCTTGAGGTCCTCGCCGGCGGTCTTGCGGGCTTCCGCGGGGGTACGGACGGAGTGGTCGAGGGCGAGGCCGAGGTCCCAGACCGGGTACCAGATGCGGTCGGCCAGCGCGGCGACCGCGCCGGAGTCGCCGCCGTCGTGCAGGAGGAGCAGGTCGAGGTCGCTGCGCGGGGAGAGTTCGCCGCGGCCGTAGCCGCCGACGGCGACCAGGGAGACGCCCTTGAGGGCCTCGGAGCCGGCGGTGAAGAGGCCGGTCAGCCAGTCGTCGGTCAGTTCGGCGAGGGCCGCACGGCGCGGCGGCCCGGACCGCACCCCCTCAGTGAGGAGGCGCAGCCGGGCCGCCGCATAGCCGCTGGGTCCGGAGTCCTCTGCATCCTTGCGCACGTCCGTACTCGACACCCAGCGACTCCTGTTCTGTTTCTTTTTAGAGCGCGTCCGGTCCGCGCTCGCCGGTCCTGACCCGGACGGCCGTCTCGACCGGGAGGGACCAGACCTTGCCGTCACCGATCTTGCCGGTTCGGGCGGCCTTGACGATGACGTCGATCAGCTGCTCGGCGTCGTCGTCCTCGGCCAGCACCTCGATGCGGATCTTGGGGACCAGGTCGACCGTGTACTCGGCGCCCCGGTAGACCTCGGTGTGTCCCCGCTGACGACCGTAGCCGCTCGCTTCGGTGACCGTCAGACCGTGGACCCCGAAGGCCTGGAGGGCTTCCTTGATCTCGTCGAGCCGGTGGGGCTTCACGACGGCGGTGATGAGCTTCATGCGTCCACCTTCTTCGTCTCCGGGGCGGCGAGAGCGGAGCTGCCGATGCCACCGCCGGCGCCGCTGAAGTCGTATGCGGTCTCGGCGTGCTCGGCCTGGTCGATGCCGGCGACCTCTTCGTCCTCGGTGACCCGCATACCGATGGTCTTGTCGATGAGGAAGGCGAGGACCGCCGAGGCGACCAGGGAGTAGCCGAGGACCGCGCCGACACCGGCGAACTGCTTCCACAGCTGGGTGAAGGAGTGGTCGCCGTAGAAGACGCCGGTCGCGGCGGACTGGCCCTTGCCGGTGGCGAAGAAGCCGATGAGCAGGGAGCCGAGGATACCGCCGACCATGTGGACGCCGACGACGTCGAGGGAGTCGTCGATGTTGAACTTGTACTTCAGGCCGACGGCCGCGGCACAGCCGACACCGGCGATGGCGCCGACGGCGATCGCGCCGAGCGGGGAGACCGCACCACCGGACGGGGTGATGGCGACCAGACCGGCGACGGCACCCGAGGCCGCGCCGAGCGTGGTGAACGCGCCGTGCCGGATCTTCTCGTAGGCGAGCCAGGCGAGCATGGCGGCGGCGGTGGCGACCTGGGTGTTGACGAACATCAGCGCGCCGACGCCGTCGTCGTTGCCGAGCCACGAGCCGGCGTTGAAGCCGAACCAGCCGAACCACAGCAGACCGCAGCCGAGCATGACCAGCGGGAGGCTGTGCGGACGCATGGGGTCACGCTTGAAGCCGACACGCTTGCCGATGACCAGGATGACGCCGAGGGCGCCGGCACCGGCGTTGATGTGGACCGCCGTACCACCGGCGAAGTCGATCACACCGAGCTTGTAGGCCCAGCCGTCGGCGCCCCACACCCAGTGGGCGACCGGGACGTAGACGACCGTGAGCCACAGGGCGACGAAGAGCGCCCAGGCCGAGAACTTGACGCGGTCTGCGATGGCACCGCTTATCAGGGCGGGCGTGATGACGGCGAACATCATCTGGAAGACCATGAACACGAAGATCGGGATGGTGTAGCCGGGCCAGAGGTCCGTCAGGCCGACGTCGCTCATGCCGAGCCAGTGGGAGTCGTAGCCGATGAAGCCGTTACTCGAACCGAAGGCGAGCGAGAAGCCGTAGAGCACCCACAGGATGGTGACGATCCCGATGCTGATGAAGCTCATCATCAGCATGTTCAGGGTGCTCTTGACGCGGACCATGCCTCCGTAGAAGAAGGCGAGTCCCGGTGTCATGAGCAGCACCAGGGCAGAACAGATCAGCATGAAGCCTGTGTTCGCGGAGGACAGTTTGGGTGCCTCAGCGGCAAGCGTGATGGCGGCTGATGCCATCGGCGTCTCCTCGTCGGTTGTACGGCCCCGTGCGGGCGAAGCCTGTATGCGGTCCGGTCAAGGCGGGGGGTCCGGTTATGCGCCATGAGATTGGCGCAGCGCGGTTTCCGTCGAAGCCCCTCGATGTTTCACCGGAGTGACGAAGGCGCCGTGCGTGTTACGCGTCGATGAACCGCCGGATCTCCGGCCGCGCGATCGTTATCGTGGCGCAACCTTTTCCGACGGCCGGAAACCGGCCGCGGTCCGCCTCCCGACGGCTCGGCGCGGGGGCGCCGGGGCATGGGGCTCGGACCCCTTCGGCGCTCTCCCGGGGCCCGGTCGGGACCCTCTCGGCGGGGCCGACGTTTTCGGCCGGACCACGGACACCGCGTACCGCAGTGTCGACGGTCTTTCGAATACGAGTTCCGAAGAGCCGGACGGTCCTCCGACCACCCGGACCTCACCTGCCGCACCGGCGCCACCCGCTCGGTGTCCGCGGACAGGACCGGCCGCGGTCGGCCTTCCGATGACCTGGCATGGGGGAGCCGAGTCGGGCGGTTCGGGAGGGCCGGCCGCGGCCGGGGTTCGGGGTGTCAGACCGCTTCGGCGGTCTCCGGCAGCTCGATCGCGAGCCGGTCGGTGAGGTCGACGACCACGGCCAGTTCACCGAAGTCGCGGACCGCCGTGTCGACGGTCTTTCGGATACGAGTGTTGACGCGCTCGGAGCGCACCTTCTTGGCGACGGTCATCGCCTCCGTCGCCAGCAGCGCGCTCTGCTCGGGCTCCCGCTGCAGGAGGTGCACGGTGGCCATGCCGATGAGGTTGAGTGCGTACGACCGCTGGTGCACCTCGTCCTTGGCGAAGAGGTCCACCGCCCGCTGCATGACGGGCTCGGCCAGCGAGGCGTAGGCGGGGCTGCGGCCGGCGACGTAGGCGAGGTCGCGATAGGAGTGCGAGTTCTCGCCGTACAGCTCGGCCTCGGAGAAGAAACGGATCCAGTCCGGGTCCGGGTCGTCCCAGTCGTGTACGTCCCCGAAGGTGTCCTCGGCCATCCGGACGGCCCGCTTGCACTTGCCGGGCTGCCCCATGTTGGCGTAGGCGCGGGCCTCCATCGCATACAGCATCGACTGGGTGCGCGGGCTCGCGCAGTCCCGGCTGCCGTACTGCGCGAGGTGGATCAGCTCCAGCGCGTCGTCGGGCCGCCCGAGGTGGATCATCTGCCGGCTCATGCTGGACAGGACGTACGACCCGAGCGGCTTGTCGCCCGCCTCCTTGGCGGCGTGCAGGGCGAGGACGAAGTACTTCTGCGCGGTGGGCTGGAGCCCCACGTCGTACGACATCCACCCGGCCAGCTCGGCGAGTTCGGCGGCGACCTTGAACAACTTCCGCGTGGTGGCCTCGGGTTGGGGCTCCTGAAGCAGGTCGGTCACCTCGTGCAGCTGTCCTACGACCGCCTTGCGCCGCAGGCCGCCGCCGCACTGGGCGTCCCACTTGCGGAACATCGCCGTGGTGGACTCCAGCAGCTCCAACTCGGGCCGGGAGAGCCGCCCCTGATGCCGGGAGGCGCTCGCGGGCTCGGGCTCCGGGTGGTGGGCCGAGGGGCCGGGGACCAGCCAGCGCTGCATGGGCTCGATGAGCGTCGGTCCCGCGGACAGGGCCAGCGAGGCCCCGAGGAAGCCGCGCCGGGCCAGCATGAGGTCGCTGCGGGAGAACTCGCTGAGCAGGGCCACCGTCTGCGGGGCCGTCCACGGCAGGTCGACGCCGGACACGGAGGGTGCCTGGCGGGCCGCGCGCAGGCCCAGGTCCTCGACCGAGACGACACAGCCGAAGCGCTCGGAGAACAGCTCCGAGAGGATCCTCGGGATCGGCTCGCGCGGGTTCTCGCCGTCCAGCCAGCGGCGCACGCGCGAGGTGTCCGTGGAGATGTGGTTGGCCCCCAACTGTCGCGCCCTGCGGTTCACTTGACGCGCCAGCTCACCCTTGGACCAGCCGCTGCGCACGAACCACGAGCCGAGCAGCTCATTGGGGCGCTTCTCCGTACTGGCCGCGGTTGTCCCGCTTCCGCCGTTGCCGCCCACTGGAACGCCCCCATCCCTGGAACCACTTGTCGCCGCTGTGCGCCAAGCCCTATCAGAATGCCGGTAAATACGGCTTCCCGTCCCGCACTTGTCACCCTTCGAACGAGATGACGAGTTGCCTCCGGCATACCCACAAGCGCATGTGCCCCGAGGACTTGTGCACTCAAAGTAATCCTACGATCACCCGTCCAGCCACGGCGATCCCGGAAACGCCACCATTCGCCACCCCTTCGAATGAACCTACGGTTGCCCGCGCACGATTCACTTGACATAGGACGGCCGAAGGTGGGCGCAGCGGTGCACGCAGGGGCGCACACCGTCGAGCACACCACCCAAGGCACTCCCGGACGCCGCCTGGACCACGCGGCACGGGGCAGGCGTGAACACAGAGTGACGACACGCATCCGTCTCGTAACCACCGGTGCGTTGGACCCGTTGGAGGGGGCATGGGCTTCACGATCGGCAGCAGCCGGGGTATCCGCGACATCCGGTCCGGCACGCGCCGCCGCGGCCGCGCGTCGGAGTGCACAACGGTGGCCGAGTTCACCGGCCTGTGGGGCTGGGACGTGGTCGCGGGCGCACGGGCCGCGGGCGGCGCGTGTTCCTGCGGCGACACCCAGTGCCCCACGCCGGGCGCACATCCACTGACCTTCGCTCCGGAAGTACGGGCCGGTGCGACCCTCGACGAAGTCACCGACGCCTGGGCCGAGTTGCCCGGCGCCGCGATCATGCTGCCCGTGGGCCGCGCGTTCGACGTGATCGAGGTGGCCGAGCCCGCCGGCCGCCGCGCACTGGCCCGCCTGGAGCGGATGGGCCTCCCGCTCGGCCCGGTCGCGGCGACCCCCGACCACCGCGCCCACTTCTTCGTCGCCCCCGGCGCCGCCGCCGAACTCCCCGCCCTCCTCTACCGCATGGGCTGGGACGACCCCACCTCCCTCGACCTCCGCGGCCTGGGCCCGGGCACCCACATCACCGCCCCGCCCTCCGACCGAGGAGGCCTGGGCCCGGTCCGCTGGCTCCGCTCCCCCGCCCTCGACTCGGCGACCAAACCACCGGCCGCGCGGCTGCTGTTGGGCACGCTGGCGTACGTGGCACACAGGTCGCGCGCGTAGTCGTAGAACGACGAAGTGCCCGTCCCCAACCGCGAGTTGGGGACGGGCACTTTTTGAACGGGGGCCGACTACAGCGCCCCCGCAAGGGGCGCGGGGCTGTGACATCTGCGGCTCCGCCGCGTGGGCGCGACAAGCCCCCACCGGCGCGCGGACAGAGGAACCGCGCAACCCAGGGAACGTCAGTCGCCGATAAGGGCGTCAACAAACGCCTCCGGCTCGAACGGCGCCAAATCGTCCGCACCTTCACCGAGCCCGATCAGCTTCACCGGCACACCCAGTTCACGCTGCACGGCGATCACGATGCCGCCCTTGGCCGTACCGTCGAGCTTGGTCAGGACGATCCCGGTGATGTCGACGACCTCGGCGAAGACCCGTGCCTGCACCAGCCCGTTCTGCCCGGTGGTGGCGTCGAGCACGAGCAGGATCTCGTCCAGCGGCGCGTGCTTCTCGACGACCCGCTTGACCTTCCCCAGCTCGTCCATGAGCCCGGTCTTCGTGTGCAGCCGCCCGGCCGTGTCGATGAGGACGACGTCGACCCCCATCTCCTTGCCCTCCTTCACCGCGTCGAACGCGACGGAGGCGGGGTCACCGGCCTCGGGCCCGCGCACGGTGTGGGCACCGACGCGCTCGCCCCAGGTCTGCAACTGGTCGGCGGCGGCGGCCCGGAAGGTGTCGGCGGCGCCGAGCACGACGGTCCGCCCGTCGGCCACGAGGACGCGGGCGAGCTTGCCGGTGGTGGTGGTCTTGCCGGTGCCGTTGACCCCGACGACCATCACGATGCCGGGCTTGCGGTCCTCGGGCTCGGTCTTGACCGTGCGGTCGACGTCGGTGCCGACCAGCTTGAGCAGCTCCTCGCGCAGCAGCGTGCGCAGCTCCTGCGGGGTGCGGGTGCCGAGCACCTTCACGCGCTCGCGCAGCCCGTCGACCAGTTCCTGGGTGGGCGCCACGCCGACGTCGGCGGTGAGGAGGATCTCCTCGATCTCCTCCCAGGTGTCCTCGTCGAGGTGCTCGCGCGACAGGAGCACGAGGAGCCCCTTGCCGAGCGCGTTCTGGGAGCGGGAGAGCCGCGAGCGCAGCCGGACGAGCCGTCCGGCGGTCGGCTCGGGAACATCGAGTGCGGCGGGCGGCTCCTCGACTACGACCGGAGCCGAGCCGTCCGGAAGATCCACCTCCTCTATCGTCCGGCGCGCTTCGTCGCGCGGCGTCTCGGCCTCGTCGCCGACGTGCGGCTCGGCCGGCGGGGCGGTGATGTCGGGCACGGAGGTGGGCGGCGGGGGCAGCGGCTTCTTGCGCCGGCTGCCGACGACGAGCCCGCCGAGCGCACCGAGCACGACCACGGCGATGACTACAGCAAGGATGACGGTTTCCATAACCCACCCAGTATCAGCCATGGGTCTCGCCGGGGCCCAGCGCGGGCACGGCCGGGGGCGTCGGACGCCCCCGGCCTCGTACACACGAGGAAGCCCGGACGGCCGTAGCCGCGCCCATGGCCATCTGATGCACCGTCAGCTAGCGTCCCCCACCACACACGAAGGGGGACCTCCCATGCCCGTCTCGGTCGTACGCTTCAACCTCGTCGAACCCGGCGCCACCCCCGCCTCACTGAGCGCCCGCTACCGGGCCGCCCTGGAGATGGCCACGTACGCCGACGAGCACGGGATCACCACCGTGCAGACGGAGGAGCACCACGGTGTCGCCAACAACTGGCTGCCGTCGCCCTTCGCCTTCGCGGGCGCGGTGTTCGGGGCGACCCGGCACATCGCGGTGACGGTCTCGGCGGTCATCGGCCCGCTGCACGACCCGCTGCGGCTGGCCGAGGACATCGCCGTACTCGATCTGCTGAGTGGCGGCCGCCTGGTGACCGTGGCCGGGATCGGTTACCGGCCCGAGGAGTACGCCCAGTTCGACGTGGACTGGAAGCGCCGGGGCAAGCTCCAGGACGAGCTGCTGGAGACGGTCCTGAAGGCGTGGTCCGGCGAGGAGTTCGAGTACCGCGGCCGTACGGTACGGGTCACCCCGCGCCCCTTCTCCGACCCGCACCCCCTGCTGCTGGTCGGCGGTTCCTCGAAGGCCGCCGCGCGTCGGGCCGCACGCCTTGGCCTGCCCTTCTTCCCCAGCGCGCACCTGCCGGACCTGGAGGCGTACTACAAGGACCGGCTCGTCGAGTACGGTACGGAGGGCTGGACGATGATGCCGGGGGCGGTGACCCCGCTGCTGCACATCGCCGAGGACCCGGACCGGGCCTGGGCCGAGTACGGGGCGCACTTCCTGCACGAGGCGCGGACGTACGCCTCGTGGCAGTCCGGGGACATCCGCTCGGCGGTGAAGTCGGGGGCGACGACCGTGGCGGAGCTGCGCGCGGAGGGCGTCTACCGCATCCTCACGCCGGACGAGTGCGTGGCGCTGGGGCTCGACAACCTCGTCCTGCATCCGCTGTCGGGCGGGATGCCGGTGGACGAGGGATGGCGCAGCCTGCGGCTGTTCGCGGAGCAGGTGCTGCCGCGGCTCGGGGAGTGACCCCGATTCGGAGGGTGACCTTTACCCGCAACCGGTGGACCGGCCGGTCGACCGGTGGTCCACTGCGGTCATGACCTTGGCTGTGGATGTGTTCCTGCGTGACGCGGACGGCCAGTGGAACGTGCTCGACGTTCCGGAGGGGTGCAACGACTCGGCCGGCTTCGAGAACTGGCGCGAGACCGTCTGGGGTTCGGCGCCCGTGCGCTCGCTGGGCTGCGTGTACCTTCCCGTGCTGGCCTCCAGCGACCTGTACGTCGAGGCCTCGGACGTACCGGAGTTCCTGCGCGAGCTCGCGCTGCTGCGGGAGCATCTGGAAGCTGTCGCCGCGGCGGTCGGGGAACGTACCGACCTCGTGGAGAGCCGCCTGGACAACATCGAGGCCGCCGCTCTCCGGGCCAGGGAGATCGGCGGCGGCGTCCTCATCTGGTGACTGAGGGGTGGTTTCGGGGAGACGGGCGGCGGGGGATTGAGCCCGTCTCCCCGAGCTTGTGGGGAGGGCCTGGTCAGCCCATGTCCTCCAGCCTCTTGCCCTTCGTCTCCTTCACGAACTTCAGGACGAACGGGATGGAGAGCGCGGCGAAGACCGTGTAGATCACGTAGGTCGCGGAGAGGTTCCAGTCGGCCAGCGACGGGAAGCTCGCGGTGATGGCCCAGTTGGCGATCCACTGCGCGGAGGCGGCGACACCCAGGGCGGCGGCGCGGATCCGGTTCGGGAACATCTCGCCGAGGAAGACCCAGACCACGACACCCCAGGACAGGGCGAAGAACAGGACGAACACGTGGGCCGCGATCAGCGCGGTCCAGCCCTGCGCGGAGGGCAGCTTGCCGTCGACGAGGTGGTACGAGAAGGCCCAGGCCTCCAGCGCGAGACCGACGACCATGCCGACCGAGCCGATGAGGGCCAGCGGCTTACGGCCGATGCGGTCCACGAAGATCATGGCGATCACGGTGCCGATGATGTTCACGATCGACGTCGTGAAGGAGTAGAAGAACGACTGCGTCGGGTCGACGCCGACGGACTGCCACAGCGTCGAGGAGTAGTAGAACGCGACGTTGATGCCGACGAGCTGCTGGAAGGCCGAGAGGCCGATGCCGACCCAGACGATCGGCTTGAAGAAGAAGCCGCCACCGCCGAGCAGGTCCTTGAAGGTCGACTTGTGCTCGCTCTTCATCGCGTGCTCGATCTCGGCGACGCGGGCGTCCAGGTCGATGTCGTCGCCCTCGACCTCACGCAGCACCTCGTGCGCGCGGCTCAGCTTGCCCGCGGAGATCAGGAAGCGCGGGGACTCGGGGATGGCGAAGGAGAGCAGGCCGTAGAGGATGGCCGGGATCACCATGACGCCGAGCATGACCTGCCAGGCTTCCAGGCCCATGAGCTTGCCGCGCTGGTCGCCGTCGGCGGCGTTCAGCAGACCCCAGTTGACCAGCTGGGAGATCGCGATGCCGATGACGATCGCGGCCTGCTGGAAGGAGCCGAGCCGGCCGCGGTAGGCGGGCGGGGACACCTCGGCGATGTAGGCCGGGCCGATGACGGAGGCCATACCGATGGCGAAACCGCCGATGACCCGCCAGAAGGCGAGGTCCCAGAGCGCGAAGGGCAGCGCCGAACCGACGGCGCTGATGGTGAACAGCACGGCGGAGATCTGCATACAGCGGATACGGCCGATGCGGTCGGCTATCCGGCCGGCGGTCGCCGCGCCGATGGCACAGCCGATCAGGGCGATGGCGATGACCTGCGCCAGGACCGTGGAGCCCACGTCGTAGCGGTCGCGGATCGCCTCGACGGCACCATTGATCACGGAACTGTCGTAGCCGAACAGGAAGCCGCCCATCGCGGCCGCCGCCGCGATGAAGATGACGTGCGCGAGATGTTCGGGATGAGCCGGCCCGGCTCCTGACTGAGGTGCCTGCGCAGTGCTGGTCACGTGTAACTCCTGAGGCCACCGGCGTCGCTGCCGGGGTGGGGGGGCGACCCTTCCAGTGGCGCACAGCTTCCCGCTGCCCACCACCTGAAGGTAAAAGCAACGTTGCAGAGACTATGCCTTCAAGTTTCGAAGTCAATAGGGGGTCTGGTGTGAATTCCAACCCCACAGGTCACCGCAGTGTGTTCAGGACTTGAACGCACGATGAAGGTCTAGCGGAGACGCTGTGAGATGACCTTCGACACCCCGTCGCCCTGCATGGAGACGCCGTACAACGCGTCGGCGACCTCCATCGTGCGCTTCTGGTGGGTGATCACGATCAGCTGCGAGGCCTCCTGCAGCTCCTGCATGATCCGGATCAGCCGCTGGAGGTTGGTGTCGTCGAGCGCCGCCTCGACCTCGTCCATCACATAGAACGGGCTGGGCCGTGCCTTGAAGATCGACACGAGGAGCGCTACGGCGGTGAGGGACCGCTCCCCGCCGGAGAGCAGCGAGAGCCGCTTGACCTTCTTGCCCGGGGGACGCGCCTCGACGTCGACCCCCGTGGTCAGCATGTTGTCGGGATCGGTCAGGATCAGCCGCCCCTCGCCACCGGGGAACAGCCGGCTGAAGACACCCTCGAACTGCAGGGCCGTGTCCCGGTAGGCCTCGGTGAAGACCTGCTCGACGCGCTCGTCGACCTCCTTCACCACTTGAAGCAGGTCGGTGCGGGTCTTCTTCAGGTCCTCCAGCTGCTCGCTGAGGAACTTGTGCCGCTCCTCCAGCGCCGCGAACTCCTCCAGCGCGAGCGGGTTCACCTTCCCGAGCTGCTGGTACGCCCGTTCGGCCGACTTGAGCCGCTTCTCCTGCTCGGCGCGGTGGAACGTACGGGGCTGGTTGCGCGGGTCCTCCGGGTCGTCCGGGAGCACCTCACCCTCGGCGGCGAGCGAGGGCGGCACGAGCTGATGCGGCCCGTACTCCTCGATCAGCCCCGCAGGCTCCACCCCCAACTCCTCCAGCGCCTTGCTCTCCAGCTGCTCGATCCGCATCCGCTTCTCGGCCCCCAGCACCTCACCGCGGTGCACCGAGTCGGTCAGCTTGTCGAGCTCACCCTTGAGGTCGCGCCCCTGAATCCGGGCGGCGGCCAGCTCCTGCTCGCGCCGCGCCTTGGCGGCATCGGCGGCGGTGCGCTCCTCGTCGGCGCGGGCGAGGGACACCTCGACGTGCGCGAGCAGCTGCCGCGCCCCGAAGGCAACAGCCTCCGCGACGGCCGCCTCATGCCGCAACCGCGCGAGCCGCTGCTCCGCCCGCGCGCGTGCCTCCCGCTCGGCCCGGGCCCCCCGATCCAGCGAATCGGCCCGCCCGGCAAGCCCCTTGACCCGCTCCTCATGCGTACGAACCTGAAGCCGAGCCTCCATCTCGGTCTGCCGAGCATTGGCCCCGTCGGCGGCCAACCGATCCCGCACGGAGGTATCGGGCTCCTCCTCGACCGGCATCTCCTCAGCAACAGCCAGCCGTTCAGCGAGGACTTCGGCTTCATCTACGGCCTTGTCGAGCGCGTCCTGTGCTCGTGCCGCCGCCGCGGTCGATCTCTCGGCCTCGCCTGCGGCGCCACGCGCCTGGCCCGCCAACCGCCCCAACTGCTGTGCCACAGCCGACTTTTCGCGCTCGGCGGCCCGGCGCCGGTCCCCCAACTCCTCAACCAGCGCGGCGCATTCCTTGCGTCGCTCGCCTGCGGCCTGCTGTGCGTCTGCCAACTCCTCGCAGCGGACGGCCAGTTCTTCGAGTTCGGCTGCGGCTTCGTCTACGGAGGCCTGGACTTCGAGGAGGCTGGGGGCGCCTGCGGAGCCGCCGTGGGCGAAGTGGGCGCCGAGCAGGTCGCCTTCGGCGGTTACCGCGGTCAACTCGGGGTGTGTGTATACGAGTTCTTCGGCGGCTTCGAGGGTGTCCACGACGACGTAGTTGTGCAGGAGGCGGCGGACTGCGGGCATGAGGTCGGCGGGGGCGCGGACGAAATCAGCGGCGAAGGACTGTCTGTTGCCTGCGGGCTCGTCGTGGCTGGTCGCGCTCCGCGGCGGAGCCGCAAATGGCTGCTGTCCCGCGCCCCTTTGAGGCGCCTCAGTCACCGGGGTCGAATACTCAGGGGCTCCTGCCAGCAGCAGCGCCGCCCTGCCCCCGTCTTGCTTGCGCAGCAAGCGGATCGCGTCCGCCGCCGACGCCGGAGTTGTCACCGCGATCGCGTCCGCCGCCGCGCCGAAGGCCGCCGCCAGGGCTACCTCGTGGCCCGGGGTTACCGTCAGCAGTTCCGCTGCTGGGCCCAGAATTCCGGTGAGGCGGTCGCGGGCGCCGAGCAGTATCCCGGTGCCGTCCTTCCGCCGTAGGCCCAGCGCCAGCGCCTCGTGGCGGGCCTGGGTGGCGGCCCGCTTGCGTTCCACCGCCGTGGCCGCTTCCCGCGCTGCCGTCAACGCGGCCTCCGCCTCGGCCAGTTGGCGCTTGCCCGCCTCGTGCCGCTCGGAGAGTTCCGCGTCGCCGGCGTCCAGGCCGTCCACCTCTGCCTGGAGTGCCTCGTACTCCTCCTGTGCGGTGACCGCTCGTTCCTGGGCCTCGTCGCGGGCGGAGGCGAGGCGGTCGATCTCGGCCTGAGCGGAGGCTGCGCGTGAACGGGCCGCGTTGACCTGGCCGTTGAGCCGGGCGAGGCCCTCGCGGCGGTCGGCGATGGAACGGGCCACGTCCTTCAGACGACGTTCCTCGGCCGTCAACTCCCGCTCCAGTTCGGAGCGATGGGCGACCGTGTCCTCCAGGGCGTGCTCGGCTGCTTCCAGGGCCGCTTCCAACTCGGCTTCCTGCTCGCGGATGCGGGCGGCCTCGCGCTCCATGTCCTCGGGGTCGCGGCCCCGCCGTTCCTCCGGCGGTGCCGACGTCGCGCTCTTCACCCGGGCGTCGGCCAGCGAGATCGTGCCGCGTACCCGCTCGGCCAGCTGGGACAGCTCGTACCAGGTCTGCTGGGCGCGCTGGAGGCGCGGCGTGAGCTGCCGTACCTCGTCCTCCAGGAGTCCCTCGCGCTGGAGCGCCTTACGCAGCTCCAGTTCGGCGGCCTCCTTGCGTCCCTTCAGTGCGGCCTCGTCGGCGATCTCGGTGTTCAGCGCCTGGCGCAGTCGTACGAGATCGTCGGCCAGCAGCCTCAGGCGCGCGTCTCGGAGATCCGCCTGGATGACGGCCGCGCGGCGGGCCACCGCCGCCTGGCGGCCCAGGGGCTTGAGTTGGCGGCGGAGTTCGTCCGTCAGGTCCTGCACGCGCGCGAGGTTGGCCTGCATCGCGTCCAGCTTGCGGAGCGCCTTCTCCTTGCGCTTGCGGTGCTTGAGGACTCCGGCCGCCTCCTCGATGAAGGCGCGGCGGCCCATGGGATCGGCGTGGAGCACGGAGTCGAGCTGGCCCTGGCCGACGATGACGTGCATCTCGCGGCCGATACCGGAGTCGGAGAGGAGTTCCTGGATGTCGAGGAGGCGACACGTGTCGCCGTTGATCTGGTACTCGCTGCCGCCGTTGCGGAACATGATCCGCGTGATGGTGACCTCGGCGTACTCGATGGGCAGTGCCCCGTCGGAGTTGTCGATGGTGAGGGACACCTCGGCGCGGCCCAGCGGGGGGCGGCCGGTGGTGCCGGCGAAGATGACGTCCTCCATCTTGCCGCCGCGCAGCGACTTGGCACCCTGTTCGCCCATGACCCAGCTGAGCGCGTCCACGACATTGGACTTGCCCGAGCCGTTCGGTCCGACGACGCACGTGATCCCCGGCTCGAACCGGAGCGTGGTCGCCGAGGCGAACGACTTGAACCCCCGCAGGGTCAGGGCCTTGAGGTGCACGCCGCTGGACTCTACCTTCCGCTGCTCGCTCTCTCCATGAACGTCCGGTTCCCCGCGGTTTCGCCCTTGAACGTGCAGGGCACACCAAACGTTAAAGAGGGTGGAGGCAGCACGGGGGAAAGAAAGAAGGGACGCCGAAGCGTCCCTTGCAAACTCTGACAATTCAGCGGTTGATGCAGGCCGCCCGACCACTGCTTGTCATGTGGTGCGTCGCAGTGATCAGGTGAGCGCGGGCTCCGCCTGGCGTGCGTCGAGCTCGAGAAGCGAATCGTGAGTTGCGGCAGCCGTCAGCGCGTCGTTCTCGTCCTGGATCCGAACGAGCTCGGATTCCAGGTCCTGGACGCGTTGCTGGAGCCGTCGCATCTCGGCGAGGAGTCGCGGGTCAGAGCCGCCGACGTAACCGAGAAGCGCCTTTGCCATGATGGATGGTCCTCCACACTGAGTGACCGACCGAAGCGGTGTGGGTCGTGAGGGAATCGCACCCGCGATGCTTGACAAACTGGGGTGTTGCTCTGCTGTTCTTCCATGCCAAACAGCTAAGGTGCGCGGGGCTTTCAGAGTCTCACCAAAAAGTTTGACGGTCAACACGATCACGCCCCGTATTGGCGGGCGACCCGGGGGCACGCGGCCCTGACCGGGCGGCGCTGCGACTCCTACGGGGCCTCGCTGGGTGTGGCGATCATCCTTAGGTGCGGAGCCTGCCAGAGCGAGCCGTTCTTGGCAACCACCAGGCAGTTTCTGCTGAGGGCAGCTGCCGGTGGCATGTCCCTCCGCTTCCGCCAGGGCCGCTTTACACCGTTTCGCAGTTTGTGCTCAGCGGATCGCGAAGCCGTCGTAGCCGCCGCGAGGTGTGTCCCAGATCTCGGTGACGCCGTCCACGCGCCCGGGCGTGTCGTGCCCCTGGAGCCAGTCGAGGAGTCCTTCGCAGCCCTCACGTGATCCCTCTGCGACCACTTGGACGCGTCCGTCGCCCAAATTGAGAGCAAAACCACTCAGGCCGCCGATCTCCAGAGCCTTGGCACGGGTAAACCACCGAAAACCCACACCTTGCACACGCCCTCGCACCCAGGCGACCATCCGCACATCCTCGCTCATGGCTGCAACCTAACCGGCCAAAACCTCTCTGGGCACTTGCTCCCCTCGCGCCATGCGGTACCGTCCGCCCCAATGAATCTCATATGAAACTCACTCGATCGAGTGAGCTGGGTCACCGCACGGACGAGTTGACCGCAAGGACGAAAGGCAAGGACATGGGACGCCACCGACGCTCCGCCGCCGGCCGCGCCGCCACGAGCCGCGCCACGGGGGTCACAGAGACGCACGGCTCATACACGAGCGGCTACGACCCGCATGACTCGTACGACTGGAACGACCGCGCCGACCACTCCAACCGGAACGACCGCTTCGACTGGAACCCGGCCGACGGCTCGACGATCGGCATGGCGCCCTATCTCCACCCGGAGGGTCCCGCCGAGTTCCACCAGCCCCACCCGAACCACCAGGCCCCCACGGACCACCGGGTCCACGAGGGCCGCGCGAACCACGAGGTCCCGCCGAAGAGCGAGGCCCGCCTGAAGGCCGAGAGCCGGCTCAAGGCCGACTCCCGCCGGAAGAGCGAGGCCTATCTGTTCGCCACCGAGGAGGACTACGCCGTGGTCTTCCCCGAGGCGGCGGGCCCCACCTCCTCCCGGGGCGACGGCTCACGCCCGGGCCGCGGTCGCCGTCGTAAGCGCAAGAGCGTGACGCCGGTCAAGACGGGCCTGCTCGGTGTCTCCGCCGCCGTCGCCATCGGCACGGTCGCGGTCGCCGCGGGCGCGATGCCGGGGCTGGACAACTACAAGCTCGGCGGCGGTGGCGGCTCGGACAAGGTGCAGGCCGCCGGTTCGCCGTCCAACTCGGCGACCGAGCAGGGCGGTACCTCCGGCAGCGCGGAGTCCCGCGACGACGGCTCGTCCACGAGCCGTGACGCGAACCGCGCGGCCTCCCCGTCGGCGGCTCCGACCAAGTCCGCCACCGCGCCCGCCACCAAGGCCCCGGCGAAGAAGCCGGCGGCCACCCCGACCGAGGAGCCGACGACCAAGGCTCCCTCGGCGAAGCCCACCACTCCGGCGCCCACGCAGTCCGCCGACGCACCGGTGACGGTCTCCGCGGAGGCCGCCGCCGAGGCCGCGGTGCTCAAGCTCGTCAACGAGCAGCGGGCGCTCGTCGGCTGCAGCCCGGTGGCCGCCAACAGCTCGCTGACGACCCTGGCCGAGAACTTCAGCCAGCAGATGGCCGACCAGGACTTCTTCGACCACACCGACCCCAGCGGGGCCACCCCGTGGGACCGGGCGGAGAAGCTCGGCATCACCAACCTCGGCGGCGAGAACATCGCCCGCGGCCAGGCCGACGCGGCCGCGGTCATGGACGCCTGGATGAACAGCGCCGGCCACAAGGCCAACATCCTGAACTGCGACTTCAAGACCCTGGGCGTCGGTGTGCACTTCGGCACCGGCGGCCCTTGGTGGACGCAGGACTTCGGGTACTAGGACGAACACACCGACAGGGAGCACTAACCACCGGTTAGTGCTCCCTGTCGGTTAGCGCTGTGTTCGCGTACCCTGGCGACATGGACACGACCCAGGAGCGTACGGAGGAGCAGAGCTTCCCGTACAACGTCTTCGCGAAGGCCTGCCCCTCCCGAGGCACCCTGGAGCACGTCACGGGCCGCTGGGGCGGACTCACCCTGTGCGCGCTGCACGAGGGCTCGCTGCGCTTCAACGAACTGCGGCGCCGCGTCGACGGCGTGAGCGAGAAGATGCTCTCGCAGACCCTGCACGCCCTGGAGCGCGACGGCCTGGTCCACCGCGAGGCCCAGCCGACCAACCCGCCGCGTGTGGACTACGAGTTGACCCCGCTGGGACACGGCGTCGCCGAACGCCTCAAGGGACTGGTCGAGTTCATGGAGTCCCACATGGACGACGTCCTCGCCGCCCGCACGCGCTACGACGAGACGCGCGGCGCCCTCTAGACCCTCGGCAGCCGCTAAACCCTCGGCGCCCGCTGGCACTTGGGGCAGAAGTAGCTGGACCGGTTCATCCACGCCCGCCGGCTCATCGGCGTACCGCAGCGCCGGCACGACAGACCCTCGCGGCCGTACGCGTCGAGCGAGCGGTCGAAGTAGCCCGATTCGCCGTTCACGTTGACGTACAGGCTGTCGAAGCTGGTGCCGCCCACATCGAGGGCCGCGTTCATCACATCCCGTGCGTGGCCCAGGAGTTCGGCGGTGCGCGGGCGGGTGAAGCTCGCGGTCGGGCGTTCGTAGTGGACGCGGGCCCGCCAAAGGGCCTCGTCCGCATAGATGTTGCCGACTCCGCTGATCAACGACTGGTCGAGCAGGGCCCGTTTGATGGTCGTCCGCTTGCGGCGCAGGGACTGGTGGAACAACTCGTCGTCGAACAACGGGTCCAGGGGGTCACGCGCGATGTGCGCGATGACGTCCGGCAGCCCGTCCGGAGTGGTGTCGTGCAACGACAGCCCACCGAAGGTGCGTTGGTCGACGAAGCGGAGTTCCGTGTCGAGGGAGTCGGCGAACCGGACCCGGATGCGCAGATGCTTCTCGTCGGGCAACTCGTGTGGTTGGACCAGGAGTTGACCACTCATCCCGAGGTGCGCGAGCACCGCCTGGTGGGTGTCCTCCAGCGGCAGCCACAGGTACTTGCCGCGCCTGCTCGGGGTGCCGATCCGATGTCCCTTGAGCCGGTGCGCGAAGTCGTCGGCGCCGGCGACATGACGTCGTACCGCACGCGGATGCAGTACCTCGGCGTCGGCGACGGTGCGCTGGGCGACCCACCGCTCCAGACCGCGCCGGACGACCTCGACCTCGGGCAACTCGGGCATGGCATCCCCTGTGGTCACGGGTGAATGAGCCGAGCGCCCGCCCCACTCGGGGACGGGCGCTCGGGTCGCGCTGTTCGGTCAGGCGGAGGCCGACGACGTGTCGGTGTTCTCCTCGGCAGGCTGCTCAGCGGCCTCGGCGGCGGTCTCGACGGCCTGTTGTTCGGCCGCCTCCTTCGCCTTCTCGGCTCGCTCGTCCGCGTCGGCCCGGATGGACCGCCAGGCGGACTCGGCGGCCTGCTGCTCCGCCTCCTTCTTGCTGCGGCCGGTGCCGGTGCCGTACGAGACGCCTCCGACGCGGGCGGCAGCAGTGAAGGTCTTCTCGTGATCGGGGCCGGTCTCCGTGACCAGGTACTCGGGGACACCGAGCCCCTCGGTCGCGGTGAGCTCCTGGAGACTGGTCTTCCAGTCCAGGCCTGCACCGAGGTTCGAGGACTTCTCGATGAGCGGGTCGAACAGGCGGTGCACCAGTTCGGAGGCCGCATCGAGGCCCTGGTCGAGATAGACCGCGCCGATCACCGCTTCCAGGGTGTCGGCGAGGATGGACGCCTTGTCCCGGCCTCCCGTGCCCTCTTCACCACGGCCGAGCCGGATGAAGGAGCCGAGTTCCAGACCGCGACCGACCTCCGCAAGTGCACGAGAATTGACCACCGCGGCCCGCAGCTTGGCCAGTTGGCCTTCGGGCAGGTCGGGGTGGGTGGTGTACAGCGTGTCCGTGACGACGAGGCCGAGCACGGAGTCCCCGAGGAACTCCAGCCGCTCGTTCGTCGGCAGACCGCCGTTCTCGTACGCGTACGAACGGTGGGTCAGCGCACGCACCAGAAGGGCGGACTCGAGGTGATACCCGAGCCGCCCTTCCAACAGCGTGTGGGACGAGGCCGTGTCCGCCTGTTTCTTGGCGACTGAGTCCGCCTTGACGTCAGACATGGAGCCTCTCACCAGCCGCTCAGACCTCGAGGACCTGGCGCTTGTTGTACGTGCCGCAAGAAGGGCACGCGATGTGCTGCTGCTTGGGCTCGTGGCAGCGCTCGCACGCAACCAGAGGGGTGACCGCAGCCTTCCACTGCGACCGGCGGTGGCGCGTGTTGCTGCGCGACATCTTCCGCTTCGGAACAGCCACGGCTACTTCTCCTGCTTCTCGTTGGCGCGCGCCGGTCGGGGCGCTTCGCCACTGATCTCGTCCTTCTCGCCGTCTTCGAGTGAACCGGCGAGTCCCTGCAGTGCCGCCCAACGGATGTCGACGGCGTCATGGTGGTGGTCCGGGTCGTCCGTGAGCCGTACCCCGCACTCGGAGCAGAGGCCCAGACAGTCGTCCTGGCACACCGGCTGCATCGGCAGTGCGAGCACCACCGCATCGCGCAGCACGGATTCGAGGTCGAACAAGCCGTCCTCGATGAAGAGCCTGTCCTCGTCTTCCTCGGCGTCGTCGACCGGTTCCGCCTTTACGCGGCCACGGTCGTCGGCGTCAGGGTACGAGAACATCTCCTGGAAGTCCGCTTCGAGCGACAGCTCCAGCGGCTCCAGACACCTTACGCACTCCCCCTTGGCCGTTGCACGGGCGGTGCCTGTGACAAGCACCCCTTCCATGACGGACTCAAGGCGGAGGTCGAGCTCCACCGGGGCGCCTTCCGGCACTCCGATGACCCCCTGGATCCCGAGATCCTTGGGAGCGTCGATCGAACGGTTCAGGCGCTGCAGCGCACCAGGACGCCGACCCAGCTCGTGAGTGTCGAACACGAGAGGGTTGCGGTGGTCGAGGCGGGCGTTCAGAGCCATCCCTGTTCTTTCGGTCTGCTGAGCTCATGGGGCGCTGCCCTTCGGTGCTTCCGGGCAGCGGTGATCGCGGACGTACACGCGACCGAAGAGCCAGGATACTGGACCTTTCGCTCACGGCCCAATCCGGTGTGCGCTCTCGGCCACCGGCCCGGATCGCTACAGGCCGCGACCCTGCTCGTAGGCCCGCAGCTGCTCCGCGCTGATCATGCCGGTGTCGAAGAGGCTGGTCTCGTCGAGCGCGTAGCCCTGCTGAGCCTGGGCCTGCTGGGTCTGCTGCGGGTCGAGCTGGGCCTGCTGCATCTGGTTCGGGTCGTACACGGGCTGCTGGCCGGTGTCGTAGCCCTGGTAGGCGTAGGGGTCGGCCTGCTGGTACCCGTAGGGGTCCTGCTGCTGGGGCTGGACGTACCCCTGCTGCTGGTAGCCGTACGGGTCCTGCTGCTGCGCGGTCTGCTGGTAGTCGTAGGCCGCCTGCGGGGCGTAGTCCTGCTGTTCGGGCTGGAGCGGGGTGGCCGAGACCGGGGTGTCCGTGACGGTCGCGAGGTCGGCGAGGTAGTCGGCGTCGCTGGTGTGCTGGACCTGGTTGCCGTCGTCGTCGAGGGCGAGGGCGCCGAGGTCGTCGCTGGCGAGCCGGCCGTGCAGCTTCTGCCGGCCCTTCCCCACCGCCTGCAGGGTCTTGGCGAGCACCGCCTCGAAGGCGCCGAGCTTGACGTCCACGTACGCGTCGGCGTCGCGGCGCAGGGTCTCGGGGTCGTGGCTGCGCTCGGGGGCGTCCTCGTCCTCGTAGCCCTGGTCGTCGATGCCGGGACCCGTGCCGAGCAGCTTCTCGCGGCCGCGGCCGACCGAACCGAGGGTCTTGGTCAGGACGACCTCGAAGTTGGCGAGCTTGGAGTCGACGTAGTCGTCGGCCTCCGCGCGGACCTCCTCGGCCTCCTGACGGGCCTCCGCGAGGATGCGGTCCGCCTCGTTCTGCGAGCGGCGGGCGACCTCGGTGTCGGAGATCAGCGAGCCGCGCTCGGCGTGCGCGGTCTGGATGATCCGCTCGGCCTCCTGGCGGGCCTGCTCGACCATCTCGTGCCGGCCGCCGATCAGCTCCTGCGCCTCCGCCAGCGAGTCGGGCAGGGCCGCGCGCACCTCTTCGAGGAGCGTGAGCAGCTCGGCGCGGTTGACCACGCACGAGGCCGACATGGGCATGGACCGGGCGCTGGAGACCGAGGCGACGATCTCGTCGAGCTTCTTCTGCACGTCCACCGTGTGCTCGCCACTCTCTACCGACGTGTTGGAGACGGACGGGTCGACTGTACGACCACACCCGCCCCGCCCGACACCGGGTGACGCACTGTCAGTGCCTCAGCCCTGGCCGAGCCGCTCGTGGAGCGCTTCCAGGACGATCGACGGCACCAGGTGGGAGATGTCGCCGCCCCACTGCGCGACCTCCTTGACCAGCGAGGACGACAGGAAGCTGTAGGTGGGGCTGGTGGGGATGAACAGGGTTTCGACGCCCGACAGCCCGTTGTTCATCTGGGCCATCTGCAGTTCGTAGTCGAAGTCGCTGACCGCGCGCAGGCCCTTGACGATGGCCGGGATGTCGCGCTGCTTGCAGAAGTCGACGAGCAGGCCGTGGTACGCCTCGACCTGGACGTTGCCGAACTCCGCGGTGACCTCGCCGATCAGCTCGATCCGCTCGTCGACGGTGAACATGCCCTTCTTCGACTGGTTGATCATCACGACGACGTGCACGACGTCGTACAGCCTGGAGGCACGGGCGATGATGTCGAGGTGTCCATTGGTGATGGGGTCGAACGACCCCGGACAAACGGCGCGGCGCAACTGAGTTCCCTCGCTCTCCGGTCCGGTCATCGTGCGTCTTCGCACGTAGAGGCGGCGCGACCGTACCAAAAGGTCCCCTCGCCGTAGCGACGGGCCCGGATCGCGTCGAATCCGTCCGGCCACCCGAATTCGCCGCCTCTGGTGCTGCGCTCCACGGTGACGAGCGCGTCCGGCGCGAGCCAGCCCCCGGACCGGAGTGTGAGCAGAATCTCCCGAAGATCGTGATCTGCGACAACGTACGGCGGGTCGAGGAAGACGATGTCGTACGGGTCTGCCGGCGCCGGCGTCTGGACGATCTGCTCCGCTTTGCCCGCCCTGACCTCGGCACCGGGGAGGCCGATGTTCTTGACGTTCTCCCTGATGACGCGGGCGGCCTTCGGGTCGGCCTCCACGAGGAGGGTGTGGCTCGCGCCGCGGGAGAGGGCTTCGAGGCCGATGGCGCCTGAGCCCGCGTAGAGGTCGAGGACTCGTTCGCCGTTGAGAGGAGCGCCGAGGAGGGACTGCCAGGTGGAGAAGAGGCCCTCGCGTGCGCGGTCGGAGGTGGGGCGGGTGCCGGTGCCTGGCGGCACTGCGAGTCGACGTCCGCCGGCTTCGCCGGCGATCACGCGGGTCATCTTGAGTCCTTGCTTGTGGGCGTCTTCAGGTATCAGTGTGGCTGGTCGCGCAGTTCCCCGCGCCCCTGGGTGGGTGGCCCCTAGCCCTTCTCCAGGTACTGCTCTCTTTCCTCGTCCAGCAACGCGTCCAGTGCTACACGCAGGCCCGGGAGGCGCTCCAACTCGGGATCGGCCTCGACGACCGCCGTCGCCTCCTCCCGCGCCTCCGCGATGACCTCCTCGTCCTCGATGACCGACAGGACCCGGAGGGAAGTGCGCGCACCGGACTGCGCCTGCCCCAACACATCGCCCTCGCGCCGCTGTTCGAGGTCGATGCGGGAGAGTTCGAAGCCGTCGAGGGTGGAGGCGACGGCGTTGAGGCGTTGGCGGGCCGGGCTGGCCTCGGGCATTTCGGAGACCAGGAGGCAGAGTCCGGCGGCCGAGCCACGGCCCACTCGCCCGCGGAGCTGGTGGAGCTGGGAGACCCCGAAGCGATCGGCATCCATGATCACCATGGCCGTGGCGTTGGGCACGTTGACGCCGACCTCGATGACCGTCGTCGCGACCAGGACGTCCGTGTCCCCGGCGGCGAAGCGGCGCATCGCGGCGTCCTTGTCGTCGGGGTGCATACGGCCGTGCAGCACCTCGATCCTCAGCCCCTGGAGCGGGCCCTTGGCGAGCTGGGCCGCGATGTCGAGGACCGCGAGCGGGGGGCGCTTCTCGGCTTCGTCCTCCAGGGATTTCTTCTTGCTCTTGCCGGCCTTCTTGGGGTCGTCGTCCTCGTCGCCGATGCGTGGGCAGACGACGTACGCCTGGTGGCCGTTGGAGACCTCCTCGCGGACGCGCTCCCAGGCGCGGGCCAGGAAGTGGGGCTTGTCGGCGGCGGGGACCACATGGCTGGCGATGGGTGAGCGGCCTGCCGGGAGTTGGTCGAGGACCGAGGTCTCCAGGTCGCCGAAGACCGTCATAGCGACCGTGCGCGGGATGGGGGTGGCGGTCATGACGAGGAGGTGCGGGGGCTGCTTGCCCTTGCTCCGAAGGGCGTCGCGCTGTTCGACGCCGAAGCGGTGCTGTTCGTCGACCACGACCAGGCCCAGGTCGTGGAACTGGACCTTGTCCTCGATCAACGCGTGCGTGCCGATCACGATCCCGGCCTCGCCGGTGACGAGGTCGAGGAGGGCCTGACGGCGGCCGGCCGTCCCCATGGAGCCGGTGAGCAGCGTGACCTTGGTGGCCCGCTCGGCTCCGCCCAGCATCCCGCCCTCGGCCAGCTCCCCCATCATCTCGGTGATCGACCGGTGATGCTGCTGCGCGAGCACTTCGGTGGGCGCGAGCATCGCGGCCTGACCGCCCGCGTCGACCACGGCGAGCATGGCTCGGAGGGCCACCATGGTGTTGTGGGTCACTGTGAAGTTGTCGGTGACGTAGGCATGACTGGGGTGCGCGACGCTGATGCACTGGACGGGCTTACGTCCGACGTACTCAACTGCTCGAATTCCGCGGCGGAAGGTGTTGTATTTCGGCCTGGGCCCTACTCGTTCGGCCTTGCGGACGAGCCTGAACGGAGCATATTCGTCAGGCAGGGCCACGGAGACGTTGAAGGCCGCCTTCTTCGGCAGGACGCGCGCTCGACCGCCGAGCGAACGCACCAGCCAAGCGACATCGTTCGCCAGTGCGAGCGAGGCGGAACAGAACGAGATGCTGAAGCCGTCCGCGTGGACGGTGCCATCCGTGTCCAGCAGCCCTTGCAGCAGAGCAAGACGGTTCTTGACCGAGGTGTTCTTGAACTCGTCGGGAACGAACTTGCCGTGAGATGTGACACCCCAGAGACTCAACCCACGCAGGGTCTGGATCACGGGGTTGCGGACGCCTCCGGCCCGTTGGGCGAGCTGAATGGTGAAGTCGCAGCAAGGACCCTTTACCGGGACCACTTGGCACTCCGGGGCCACAGCTGTCGCCACGGCATCACGAATCTCGTCGTCGATCGTGGAAAATCGCAGATCATGCCGGAATGAGCCGTCTCCCAGGAGAAGACCGAAGAGGTAGGGATCGAGAGGCAGTCCGCAGTCGTCTCCGAGATCGACCGGGGCCGCCGCCGGGAGGTACCACTTCGAAGATCCGTCGGCCTTGAACGTGTCCAGGCGGATCTCCCTGGTCGTCATGACTTGGGGAGCTTGTCCTCGGTGCCATCCGCGGCTCGTGCCGACGATCCACAGATGCTCGTCGTCGCACTCCACGTGGCTTCCGTCGGAAAGGACCAAGCGCCAGACCTCGCGCTCTCCCTGGGGGAAGACCCCGTCGATCAGCGCGATTTCCCCGTCCGGCACAACAATTTCGTCCCCCACCTTCAGATCGCCCATACGACGGAACCCGGCAGGCGTGAGCACGAGCGAGTCGAGCGGCTGCGCCTTGCCCGAACCAACCTCCCCCTGCAGCAGTCGGTGCATCGGATGTTCCGTCGCCAGGTCGTCGAAGATCTCCTTGGAGACCTTCACCTGGCCGTCCGTGAGGGTGAACGGGAGGCGGTCGTCGAAGGCCGAGAGCAGACCGTCGGGGGACGGTTTGCGGGCTACGGCCGGGAGTTGGGAGTCCGCGTGGCGGCGACGGGCCAGGGCGACCTGGAGGACGAAGGCCTCGTCCCACTTGAGGCGGTCGCGGGCTGCGGCGACGTCCGCCTTGGTGTGGGGGCGGTGGATCTTGAGGAGGGCCTCGGGGAGGGAGACCAGGCCGCGGCCCTCGCGGAGGGAGTCCGGGAGCGGGTCTACGGCCTCCTGGGCGCTGGGCAGTGCCGTCTGGAGGGCCTTGCCGATCTTCCAGGACTCCAGTTTGGAGGTGGCGGGGTAGATGGGGATCAGGGTGCCCGCCCAGGTCTCCACCGTCTCCTCGGCGTCGCCCTTCAGCAACTCGTACGCCGGATGAGCGAGTTGAAGACGGCGGTTGAAGACGGAGACCTTGCCGGCGAACATCGCGCGCGTGCCCGGCAGCAGTTCCTTGTGGGGTTTGTGAACTCCCGAGCCGAAGAAGACGAGTTGGAGCCGGCCGCTGCCGTCCGTGATCGTGACTTCGAGACGCTGCCCCTTGCCCCGGGGGGCCTTGCTGGACGCGAAGGTGTGCAGCCGGGCGTCGGCGACCTGGGCGACCACGGTGACGTGCTCGTCCATCGGCAGCTCGGCGAGGTGTGTGAGCTGGCCCCGCTCCTCGTACCGGCGCGGGTAGTGGTGCAGGAGGTCGCCCACTGTGTGCAGGCCGAGATGCTCGGCCATCACCTTCGCGGTGGCGGGGCCGAGCACCTTTTTCAGTGGTTCTTCCAGTGCGGGCACGAGATCCATTGCACACCACGCCACTGACAATGCCGTATACGTCTTGCGAAACTCCTGGTCAGGCGGGTCGTTCGAGGCCTAGGATGGCGCGCTCCGGCCATCCCCCGCGGTCACCGCCTCACAGGGACCGCCCGACCCTCGCGCCGTTCGCACTTCCCCCACCTCGGCGCTGCGACGATGGACTCCCAGACCTCACAGTCATCCCAGGCATCCCAGTCACCTCACACGTTCCAGGTCGACCTGCGCGGTCTGGTGGACCTGCTCTCCCATCACCTCTACTCCAGCCCCAAGGTCTATCTGCGCGAGCTGCTGCAGAACGCCGTGGACGCGATCACCGCCCGCCGGGCCGAGCAGCCCGACTCCCCTGCCCTGGTACGGCTGTTCGCCGACGGGGGCACCCTGCGCGTCGAGGACTCCGGCGTCGGGCTCACCGAGGCGGACGTGCACAACCTCCTCGCGACCATCGGCCGTAGCTCCAAGCGCGCCGACGGGCTCCAGGAGGCCCGTTCCGATTTCCTCGGGCAGTTCGGCATCGGGCTGCTCGCCTGTTTCGTGGTAGCCGAGCGGATCCGGGTCGTCAGCCGCAGCGCCCGTACGCCCGACGCGCCGCCCGTGGAGTGGACGGCGACCGACGACGGCTCGTACACCGTGCGGACCCTGCCCGACGCTGAACGCCCCGAACCGGGCACCACCGTGCACCTGGTGGCGCGTGCGGGCGCCGGTGAGTGGCTCACCAAGGAGAAGGTCCTCGCGCTGGCCCGGGACTTCGGGGCGCTGCTGCCGTACGACGTGCGCGTGGACGGCGAGGCGGTCACCGACCTGCCCGCGCCCTGGGACCGGTCGTACCCGAGTCCCAGCACCCGGAGGGTGGCGCTGGCGCGGCACTGTCACGAGCTGTTCGGGTTCACGCCGTTGGACTCGATCGACCTGTCCGTGCCGCTCGCGGGGATCCGGGGGGTGGCCTACGTCCTTCCCGGTGCCGTGAGTCCGGCGCAGCGGGCGAGTCACCGGGTGCATCTCAAGGGCATGCTGCTGACCGAGCGGGCCGAACAGCTGCTGCCCGACTGGGCGTTCTTCGTGCGCTGTGTGCTGGACACGGACAGTCTGCGGCCCACGGCCTCGCGCGAGTCGCTGTACGAGGACGAGACGCTGGCCGCCGTACGGGAGGCGCTCGGAGAGCGGATCCGGGCCTGGCTGACCGGGCTCGCGGCGGGTGATCCGGAGCGTCTTGCCGCGTTCCTGTCGGTGCACCACCTGGGGGTGAAGTCCCTGGCGCGGCACGACAAGGAGATGCTGCGCACGATGCTGCCGTGGCTCCCGTTCGAGACGACCGACGGACGGGTGTCCCTGGAGGAGTTCGCACAGCGCCACCCGGTGGTGCACTTCACGCGGACCGTGGAGGAGTACCGGCAGGTCGCCCCGATCGCGTCCGCGCAGGGCATCGGGGTGATCAACGGCGGTTACACCTACGACGGCGAGCTGGTCGAGGCGCTGCCGTCGGTGCGCCCGGGGACGGTGGTCGCCGAGCTGGACTCGGACACCGTGACCGCGCACCTGGACTCGGTGGACCCGGCCGAGGAGCTGGCGCTGGCGGACTTCCTGGCCGCCGCGCGGGCCAAGCTGGACCCCCTGGGCTGCGATGTCGTCCTGCGGGCCTTCCATCCGCTGTCGGTGCCCGCGCTGCACCTGGACGACCGGTCCGCCCGGCACGAGCAGGCCCGCGCGGAGGCCGAGGAACAGGCCGACGACCTGTGGGCGGGCATCCTGGGCTCGCTGCGGGGCAGTGCTCCACGCGCGCGTCTCGTGCTCAACCACCTCAACCCGCTGATCCGGCGGATCAGTTCGCTGGGGGACCGGGACCTGATCGGGACGGCCACGGAGTCGCTCTACGGGCAGGCACTCCTGATGGCGCAGCGACCACTGCGCCCCGCCGATTCGGCACTGCTGAACCGGGCGTTCATCGGCCTCCTGGAGTGGGCCACACACGGGGAGGGCGAGCACTGATGACAGGGATCACGGACTTCGACGCGCTGCGCCGGGCGATGGCGGAGAACTCCGAGGAGCCGGAGGGGCCGGCCCGCAACGCGCGCGCGGAGCAGCTGCTGGGCGAGGCCGAGAAGCTGGACGTCCCGCTCGCGGTGATCGAGGCGCTCGGACACCAGCTGAAGGTCTACAACTACAGCTCCGAGAAGGACAAGATGTTCGTCCCCTTCGCGCGCCTGCTGCGCATGTGGGACGAGCGGCCCGAGGACTTCGACGAGTACGAGGTCCACTCGCTGCACTGGGTCTTCAAGTGGATGTCGTCCGGGATGCTGGGCCAGCCGCACATCCCGCTCGCGTCGATCGAGAAGTGGCTCGGCGAGATGGAGCACCGCTACCGGCTGGCCGGACACTCCGAACGGGCCGTGCGCAGCGCCGAGTTCAGCGTCGCCTCGCACGTCGGCGACCTGGCGCGGGCCGAGCGGGCGTACGCCGCGTGGCTGGCCGCCGACCGCGACACCATGGCCGACTGCCACGCGTGCGAACTGCACACCCAGGGCGAGTGGCAGGTGCACCAGGAGCGGTACGCCGAGGCCCTCGATCTGTGGGCGCCGGTCCTGGAGGGCGAGTTCACCTGCGCCCACGAGCCGCACACCGTCCTCGCGTCCTCCCTGACCCCGCTGCTGCGCCTCGGGCGGGCCGACGAAGCGCGCGCCCATCACCTGCGCGGTTTCCGTCTCGTACGGCCCATGGAGAGCATGCGGGGCGCCTACGCGGACCACGTGGAGTTCTGCGCGCTGAGCGGCAACGAGGCACGCGGTCTGGAGCTGCTCGCGGAGCGTCCGGCGTACTTCACCGACTCCGGGAACCCGCGCAGCGGACTGGACTTCCTCTCCGTGGTGACCCTGCTGATGGACCGCCTGACCGAGCTGGGCCTCGGCGACCAGCAGGTACCGGGCCCGACCGGCCGGACCTGGACGGCACACGAACTCGCCGCCCACGCACGCGTGGAGACCCTCTCCCTGGCCGCCCGCTTCGACCAGCGCAACGGCACGACCCACGTCGGCGACCGGGCACGCGCGCGCATGGACCAGCGGCCGCTGGTGGAACGGCTCCCCCTGGGAGTGCGTTCGGCGGGCCGGCCGATCGCGACACCGGTACCGACCGCGGCACCCGAGGTCATCCCGGAGAAGGACCTCACCGCGCTCCTCACGGAGGCGCGACGGCTGTCGGACACCCTCCAACCACACGCCGTGGAGGCCTGGTTGGCGGTCTCCCGGGCCGCCGACGACGTCGAGCTGTCCACCCGCGACCGCGCCGAGATCGCCGACCACCAGGCGATGGACCGGGGCCCCGAGGGCATCGCCCTCTTCGACCGCGCGGCCGGGCTGTTCGCCGAGGCGGGCGACCCCGGGGAGGCGTGGGCGGCACGCGCGCGTGGAGCGTACGTACGCGCTCTCACGGGCGAGGTCGACGAGGCTCTCGCGGCGATCGCCGAGCCGTACGACGGGGTGCTCGCCCTGTACGCCGAGGACGGCACGGGCGTACGGCAGACGGCGGCCGTGCTGATGAGCCGGGCGCGCATCCTGATGCGCAGGGTCCACGGGGACTCCCCCGACCACGAACCCGACAGCGGGGATCTGGCCGCCGCCGAGGCCGCCGTACGGGAAGTGCTGGCCCTCGTCGAGGGGCAGCCCCTTCCGGGTGACGTGGCCGATGTGCGGCTGGCCGCGCGGGGTGCCGAGGGGCAGGCGATGCTGGCTGAACTCGCGGTGCGGGGCGGGGATGTGGAGACGGCCGTGCGGCTGTTCTCGAAGGCGTCGACGGCGTTCGTCGTCGCGGGGCTGCCGTGGTTCGCGGTGGAGTACGAGGCCCGGCTGGCCGGGCTCGCCCATCACCTCGGCGACGTCACGGAGGCGGAGCGCGCGCTGCGGGCGGCCCTGGAGCACGGCGGACCGTACCTGGAGGCCCCTGGACGGGCCCAGCTGCATCTCCAGCTCGCCGAGGTGCTCGGGGGCCGGGGGCGGTCCGAGGAGGCCGCTGAGCATGCCCTGGAGGCCGCTCACTGGTCCGACGAGGCGGGTGAGGGGCCGACGCTGGGCGCCTGGGCGCGGCACCAGCTCGGTGGCTTCCTGCTGCGCCAGGGCCGGTGGGCCGAGGCCGCCGAGGTGCTGGAGTCGGCGCTGCCCGACCTGAGCGTCGAGACGCACGGCGACGGCGCGATCGTCCAGACGCAGTGGTGGCTCGGTGACTGTCTCAGCGAGCTGGGCGAGCACCGCGCGGCGGCCGAACGGCGGTTGCAGGCGGCCGAGATCGCCCGGACCTGGCCCGAGCAGAACGACCACGCGACGCTCGCCCACCTCGCCGCCGAGTCGCTGGGCCACGCGGAGCTGCCCGCCGAGGCCGACCAGGCGTACGAGCGCGCGGGCGACCTGTGGCGGTCCCTGGGGAACGTGCACGGGCTCGTCCGCTCGCTGCGCGCCCGCGCGTGGCTGGCGTTGCGCGCGGACCGGGCGGACCGGGGCCTGGACCGCGCGCGGGAGTTGATGGCGGGCGCGATCGAGGAGTGCGAGGCCGCGCTGCTCGTGACCGACGACCAGGAGGCGCGGCAGCGGCTCACCGGTGAACTCGGCCACACCCACCGGCAGTTCGGTGAGCTGCTGGCTCGTTCCGTCGCGGAAGAGGCCGAAGACACCGCGATCCAGGCCGCGTTCGAGGACGCCCTGACGCAGACCGCGGAGTCCGTCACCGTGTTCGCCGCCCTCGGGGAGGGCGCGGTGCACACCCGCACCGCCGCCGAACTCGCCGCGGGCTGGCTGGAGGCCGACCTCAGCCGCCCCGCCGATGCGGCGGCACGCGCGCGTGGCGTGCTGAAGGCCTACGAGGGTGCCGACGACGGCGACGAGACGGTACGGGCCCGTCGTGCCGAGGCGGAGCAGCTGCTCCAGCTGATGGAGGAGCAGACCGATAAGTAGGGGAAGTTGGGGTGGGGCTGGTGCCTACTCCACGCCGATGAGCAGCAGGGCACCCTGCCGGCCGCCCCGGTACACCACCGTGTCGACGGCGAGGTACGACTCACGGACGTGCATCTCCAGGATGTCGGCGACGCTCACGGGTGCGTCGTCGCCGAGGACGAGCGTGACCAGCTCACCGCCGGCCGCGAGCATGCGGTCGAGGACGGCCCGGGCGGTGGCCGTGACATCGGCGCCGATCACCGCCACGTCGCCGTCGACGAGGCCCAGGACGTCCCCGGCCTGGCAGATGCCGGCCATGGTCCAGGACTGGCGTTCGGCGACGGCGACCTCGGCGTAGCGGGTCGCGCCCGCCGCCGAGGTCATGGAGACGACGTCCTCGTCGAAGCGGCGCTCCGGCTCGTGCACGGCGAGGGCGGCGATCCCCTGGACCGCGGAGCGCGTCGGGATCAGCGCGACCCTGATGCCCTCGGCCCGGGCCTGCTCGGCGGCAGCGGCGGCGGTGTGACGCAGCTCGGCGTCATTGGGCAGCAGCACGACCTCACGCGCGTGTGCCCGCCGTACGGCCGCGACCAACTCCCCGCTGGCGGGCGGCTCCCCGGGGCGCGCGAGCACGGTGGTCGCGCCGGCCTCGCCGTAGAGCCCGGCAAGACCCTCCCCCGGCACCACGGCGACGACGGCCCGCTGGGCGCGCTCCCTGGGCGGCCGTTCGGCACCGGTGGTGTGGACGTCACCGAGCCCGAAGTGGGTGATCCGGATCCGGTACGGCCGTCCGGCCTCGACACCCGCCTCCACGGCGGCACCCGCGTCGTCGACGTGTACATGGACGTTCCACAGGCCGTCGCCGCCGACCACGACGAGCGAGTCGCCGAGGGCGTCCAGCCGCTCCCGCAGCCGCGTCACGGCCGAGTCGTCGGCTTCCAGGAGGTAGATCACCTCGAAGGCGGGACCACCGCCCTCGCAAGGGGTGCCTTCGGGAGCACCTGAATCCAGAACGGCCTCCACGCGTGCGTGCGCCTCCAGGACCGTGAAGACCGGCACCTCCCCCGTGAACGTCTCCACCAGCGCGGCCAGCACCGCCACCAGCCCCCGCCCGCCCGCGTCGACGACTCCCGCGCGCTCTAGGACGGCCAGTTGCCCCGGGGTTGCGGCCAGCGCCGCGCACGCTCCTTCGTAGGCGGCCCGTGCGACGGTCCCGCAGTCGCCGTCGGTGCCGTCGGCCGCGTCCGCCGCCGCCGAGGCGACCGAGAGGACCGTGCCCTCGACGGGGTGGGCCACCGCGTGCCGGGCGGAGTCGGCCGCGCGGCGCAGCGCGAGCCGTAGGCCTTCTCCGTCCGTGTGAGCCGTCTCACCGTCGGCGGCGAGGACCTGGGCCATGCCCCGGAGCAGCTGCGCGAGGATCGTCCCGGAGTTGCCGCGCGCCCCTATGAGCGCCCCGTGGGCCATCGCGCGGGCGGCGTCGGCCAGCGGCGGTTTCCGCTCGGTCAGGGTGCCGTGTCCGTCGAACACCGCGTCGACCGCGGCGACGGCGGACTCCATGGTCAGGTACAGGTTGGTGCCGGTGTCCCCGTCGGCCACCGGGTACACGTTGATCGCGTCGATCTCCTCGCGCGCACGCCCCAGCGCCCGCAGCGCGAGACCGCACCAGGTGCGCACCGCGAGAGCATCGAAGAATGTCTGCGGCACCTGCGGCACCTGCGCCTCCTTGAGCTGCTGGACTGGCAACGCAGCGTAGACCCCGGAGCGGCCCGGGCCCGAGGAGGGCCGGAGCGGGCCCCCGACCAGGCATGGTAGTTTCGTTGTACTGGCGCGGTCGTTGTATGCTGCTCCGGTTGCCCGATCCCGATCGGGCCATCCCCCCTGGCAGTGCCACTTCCAGATCCTACGATCTCGATCCCGGCATGCCGGGATCATCCGTAAGTGCATCTGTGCATCTGAAGTCTTTGGAGTGACCCGTGGCTGCCAACTGCGACGTCTGCGGCAAGGGGCCGGGCTTCGGCAACAACATCTCGCACTCGCACCGCCGTACGTCCCGTCGCTGGAACCCGAACATCCAGCGCGTCCGTACCGTGGTCAGTGGGACGCCGAAGCGCGTGAACGCTTGCACCTCGTGCATCAAGGCCGGCAAGGTCTCGCGCTGACGCACTGCTGAGCGCGCGGCCACTGCTGGTTCGCTGCATCGAGCCGGTCCACCTCGTGTGGGCCGGCTTTTTGCGGTGCTCTCTCAGAAAGCCTCGCGCCGCAACGCCCACCCGTGATCCACCGGCCCGATCCCCCCACCCAGCGCGAACCCCGCCGCGATCGCCCCGGTGACGTAGTCCTTCGCCACCGCCACGGCCTCCGGCACCGACTGCCCCTTCGCCAGCTGTGACGCGATCGCCGAAGCGAGCGTGCAGCCGGTCCCATGGGTGTGCCGGTTGTCGTACCGGGGCGCCCGCAGCCAGTGCTCCTCAGTACCGTCGGTGAGCAGATCCACGGCGTCACCCGGCAGATGACCGCCCTTGATCAACACCCAACGCGGCCCGTACGACAGCACAGCAGCCGCGGCCTCCCGCAGTTGCTCCTCCGAGTCGACGCGCACGCCGGTGAGTTGCGCCACTTCGTCCAGATTCGGCGTGGCCACGGTGGCCACCGGCAACAGCTTCGTCCGCACGGCGTCCAGCGCGGAGGCCGCCAGCAGCGAGTCCCCGTGCTTCGAGATGCCCACCGGGTCGACGACGGTAGGGACGTCCGTGCCGCCGATCAACGCCGCGACCGTCTCGACGAGTTCGGCCGACGCGAGCATCCCGGTCTTCACGGCCTGGACGCCGATGTCGTCGACGACGCTGCGGTACTGGGCGCGCACCGCCTCCGCCGGAAGTTGCCAAGCCCCTTGCACGCCGAGGGAGTTCTGCGCGGTGACCGCCGTGACGACGCTCATGCCGTGCACGCCGAGCACGAGCATCGTCTTCAAGTCGGCCTGGATCCCGGCCCCTCCACCGGAGTCGGAGCCGGCCACCGTCAGCACGAGGGGCTTCACGACTCGATGTCCCCGAAGTGGTCCCAGCCGCCCTTGCTGGTCCAGGGCGCCCCGTCGACCGTCACCTGGGGCAGCGCCGACGGGTTGAGGACCTCGCCGATCACCTTCCAGCGGGCCGGCAGCTTCACGTCCGGCGCGAAGGTCGCCACGATCGCGTGGTCCTCTCCCCCGGTGAGCACCCACTGGATGGGGTCGACGCCGACGGCCTGCCCGATGTCGTTCATCTGCGTCGGGACGTCGATCGCACCGGACCGGATGTCGATGCGGACCTTGCTGGCCTCCGCGATGTGCCCGAGGTCGGCGATCAGCCCGTCACTGACGTCGCACATCGAGGTCGCGCCGAGCCCGGCCGCCGCCGGACCCGCGTGGTACGGCGGCTCGGGGCGCCGGTGCGCCTCCACGAACGCGCGCGGCGAGCGGAAGCCCCGCGACAGCACCGCGAACCCGGCCGCGGACCAGCCCAGCCAGCCCGTCACGGCGACCACGTCACCGGGCTGCGCGCCGCCCCGGGTGACCGGCTCGCGGCCGCGCAGATCGCCGAGCGCGGTGATCGACACCATGATCGTGTCGCCGCGTACGACGTCGCCGCCGACCACCGAGGCACCCGCGACCTGGCACTCGTCGCGCAGGCCGTCCATCAGCTCCATGGGCCAGGTGACCGGGAGTTCGGCCGGTACGACCAGGCCGAGGAGCAGCGCGGTCGGTACGGCGCCCATGGCCGCGATGTCCGCGAGGTTCTGCGCGGCGGCCTTGCGTCCGACGTCGTAGGCCGTGGACCAGTCGCGGCGGAAGTGGCGGCCCTCCAGCAGGATGTCGGTGCTCGCCACGACCCTGCGGTCGGGCGCGGCCACGACCGCGGCGTCGTCGCCGGGGCCGACCCGGACCGCGGGGGTGGTGGTGAGCCGGGAAGTGAGCTCCCTGATGAGCCCGAACTCCCCCAACTCACCGACGGTGCCCTTCATCGTTCGTCCTCTTCTCGTGACGGCAGCGCCCGGTCGCGAGCCGTCGGTGTGCTCGGTACGGTCGAGGTGACCGTCGACTTCAGTCGTGCCCGCGCCCCGGCACGGGGGCCAAGTCGTGTCGGGCCTCCGCGGGTCTCCCCGCGGCGAGCGGCGACGCGATACCGTGGCGTTCCTTTTCCCCACATGATCCTCGTGGCCGCCCTGGAGGTTCCGTGGTACAGGCGTACATCCTGATCCAGACGGAGGTCGGCAAGGCGTCGACCGTCGCCGAAACGATCAGCAAGATCCCTGGAGTGATCCAGGCCGAGGACGTGACAGGACCGTACGACGTGATCGTGCGGGCCCAGGCCGACACGGTCGACGACCTCGGCCGCATGGTGGTCGCCAAAGTCCAGCAAGTGGACGGCATCACCCGCACCCTGACCTGCCCGGTGGTGCATCTGTAGCCCCCGTCTACCCTTGGCCGGTGAACTCTCTCCGTCACCGGCACCGTTCTGTCATCGGGCTGTCCGTGCTCGCCGCGCTGATCACCGTCGCGGGCTGCTCCTCAGCAGACGACAGCGCGTCGGCGGCGGTTCCCTCGCCGGGCGCGAAGGTCACCGGGCTGTGCCGGAACCTGGACAAGGTGCTGCCGTCGAAGGTCGACGACCAGGGCCGCCGGGATCCCGAGCCCGCGTCCGCACTGACCGCGGGCTGGGGGAACCCGGCGATCATACTGCGCTGCGGTGTCGTCAGACCCGCCAAGATGAACGACCCGGAGGCCGACGGTGTCGAGGTGAACGGCGTCGGCTGGCTCCTCCAGAAGGAGGACGACGGCTCCTTCCGCTTCACCACGACGCTGCGGAAGGCCTACGTAGAGGTGACCATCCCGAAGGACCGCACCGGAGACGGCATGGCGCCCCTGGTCGACCTCGCGAAGTCCGTCAAGAAGGCGATCCCCGCGGGGATCGCCGACTAGCCCGGCTCAAGCCACCGGAGCGAGCGGCTCAGCGAAGTCCCGTGGACCGGCGCAGCGCCGCCTGCACCAGCAGATCGACCAGCTCCCCGTAGGGGACACCGCTGGCCTGCCACATCTGCGGGTACATCGAGATCGGCGTGAACCCGGGCATCGTGTTGATCTCGTTGATGACGAACTCGCCGTCTTCAGTAAGGAAGAAGTCCGCCCGCACAAGCCCCTCGCAGGAGGCCGCGTCGAAGGCGTCCACCGCGAGCCGCTGGACCTCGGCGGTCTCCTCCGGCGTCAGCGGGGCGGGCACGATACCCGGGGTCGAGTCGATGTACTTCGCCTCGAAGTCGTAGTAGGCGTGCTCCTGGGGCGGCGGAATCTCGGCGGGCACACTCGCGCGCGGTCCGTCCTCGAACTCCAGGACCCCGCACTCGATCTCGCGGCCGCGCAGCGCGGCCTCCACGAGGATCTTCGGGTCGTGCCGCTGCGCCTCCTCGATCGCCTCGTCGAGACCGGACAGGTCGTCGACCTTGGTGATGCCGATCGACGACCCCGCGCGCGCGGGCTTCACGAACAGCGGCCAGCCGTGCTCGCCCGCGAAGTCGACGATCTTCTTGCGCGCGGCGGACTCGTCCCGCTGCCACTCGCGCGGCCGGATCACCACGTAGGGGCCGACCTTGAGGCCGAACGAGGTGAACACCCGCTTCATGTACTCCTTGTCCTGGCCGACGGCCGAGGCGAGCACACCCGCGCCCACGTACGGCACACCGGACAGCTCCAGGAGTCCCTGCAGGGTGCCGTCCTCGCCGTAGGGGCCGTGCAGGACGGGGAAGACGACGTCGACCTCGCCGAGCGCCTTGGGCACGGATCCCGGTTCGCTGACGACGACTTCACGGTTCCCGGGGTCGAGCGGGAGCACCACTCCGCCCTCGCTCGACTCGGCGAGTTCGTCGACGTCCGGGGTGCGGCGGTCGGTGATCGCCATCCGCTCCGGGGCGTCGGCGGTCAGGGCCCAGCGGCCTTCGCGGGTGATGCCGATCGGCAGGACGTCGTACTTGGTCCGGTCGATGGCCGCGAGGACGGCGCCGGCGGTGACCACGGAGATCCCGTGTTCGGAGCTGCGACCGCCGAACACGACGGCCACACGCGGCTTGCGAGGCGGCTGCTCGGGGCTCTGGGAGAGGTTCTCGGTGCTCATATCGCGATGAGAGTACCCGGTGGTAGTGCTTCGAGTCAGCGTCCGTTGACGAGCGGCGGTTCGATCAGCGCCCCGCGGGGAACCGCGCGCCCAGCCACGACGGCGCCGCAGCCGCCCGACGGCACAAGGCACCCCTCACCCGCCGCCCCACCCAGCGGAGCGCTCAACGTCGTTCCGGCTTGGCGCTGCGCGACATCAGCTCCTTGACCGCCACCACCGGCGACTTCCCCTCGTGCACGATCTCGAACACCGTCTCCGTGATGGGCATGTCGACATCGTGCCGCCGGGCCAAGTCCAGCACGGACTCACAGGACTTGACGCCCTCGGCGGTCTGCTTGGTGACCGCGATGGTCTCCTGGAGGGTCATGCCCTTGCCGAGGTTGGTGCCGAAGGTGTGGTTGCGCGACAGCGGCGAGGAGCAGGTCGCCACGAGGTCGCCCAGGCCCGCGAGTCCGGAGAACGTCAGCGGGTCCGCGCCCATCGCGAGGCCGAGCCGGGTCGTCTCGACGAGACCGCGGGTGATGAGCGAGCCCTTGGCGTTGTCCCCGAGCCCCATGCCGTCCGCGATGCCGACGGCGAGCCCGATCACGTTCTTCACCGCGCCGCCGAGCTCGCAGCCCACGACGTCGGTGATGGTGTACGGCCTGAAGTACGGCGTGTGGCAGGCGGTTTGGAGCCGGCGGGCCACGGCCTCGTCGGTGCAGGCGACCACCGCGGCAGCCGGCATCCGGGAGGCGATCTCGCGCGCGAGGTTGGGCCCGGAGACCACGGCGATACGGTCCCGGCCGACCTTGGCGACGTCCTCGATGACCTCACTCATCCGCATGACGGAGCCGAGCTCGACGCCCTTCATGAGCGAGACGAGGACCGTGTCGGGCGCCAACAGGGGTGCCCAGTCGGCCAAGTTGGCGCGCAGCGTCTGCGAAGGGACCGACAGGACGGTGAAGTCGGCGTCGGCGGCGGCCTCGGCGGCGTCGGTGGTGGCCCGCAGGTTCTCCGGGAGTTCCACGCCGGGGAAGTAATCGGGGTTCGTACGCGTGGAGTTGATGGCCTCGGCGACCTCCGGGCGACGCGCCCACAGTGTGACCTCGCACCCCGCGTCGGCGAGCACCATGCCGAAAGCCGTGCCCCACGAACCGGCGCTGAAGACAGCCGCCTTGACCGGCTTGCTCACGTGCCCTGCCCCTCTTCCTGCTCGACCTTCGGCTCAAGTGCCGCCTGGGCCTGAGCCTCCAACTCCTGTGTCTCCGCGGCCGTCCGGCGCCGCTGCTCGATCCGCTCGCGGCGCGGATCGTAGGGCACCTCGGGCGCCTTCGCGCCGCGGATCCGCTCCAACAGGCGGGTGATGTCGGCCATGATGACCTCGGTCGCCTCCTTGAGGAGGTCCGGGCTCATCTCCTTGCCGTAGAACCGCGTGAGGTCCACCGGCGGGCCCGCGAGCACATGGCTGGTCTTGCGCGGAAAGACGTGCAGCTTCTTGGCGTACGGCGGGAGCAATTCGTTGGCGCCCCACTGCGCTACGGGAATCACCGGGCACTGGGTCTGCAGGGCCACCCGCGCGGCACCGGTCTTGGCGGCCATGGGCCATTGATCGGGGTCCCGGGTGATGGTGCCCTCGGGATAGAACGCGACGCACTCACCGCGCTCCACGGCGTCGATCGCGGCGCGGAAGGCACTCAACGCGTCCGTGGTCTCGCGGTAGACGGGGATCTGTCCGGTGCCGCGCATCGCGGCGCCGACGAATCCCTTCCCGAAAAGGCTGCTCTTCGCCAGGAATCGCGGAACACGTCCGGTGTTGTACTGAAAGTGTCCGTATGCGAAGGGGTCCACTTGTGAATTGTGGTTCACCGCGGTGATAAACCCGCCCTCGGCCGGAATGTGCTCCATTCCGCCCCAGTCCCGCTTGATCAGAACCACCAGCGGAGGTTTGCAGAGGACCGCTGCGAAGCGGTACCAGAACCCGATTCTGCGGCGGGGCACGCGAACACCTTCCTCTTGGACCCGGGGGGCCGCACAAGTGTCGCCCCAGGCCGTCGGTCTGTCGAGAACACCGTACGCCCCGCCACCGACACCGCCAGGGGTGCCGGGTGACAATGGCCGCGACAAGAGAGGGGCGGAACGCCCGTGCAGTGGACCTTGGTCATCCCCCTGAAGCCTCTGGCGCGCGCCAAGAGCAGGCTCTCGGACACCGCGGGCGACGGGCTGCGCCCGGGCCTCGCCCTCGCCTTCGCGCAGGACACCGTGGCGGCCGCGCTGGCCTGCCCGGCGGTCCGCGATGTGGCGGTCGTCACGGACGACGCCCTGGCCGGCCGCGAACTGGCCGCGCTGGGCGCCCGGATCGTCGCCGACGAGCCGGGAGGCGGCCTGAACGCCGCTCTGCGGCACGCGGCGGGGGTCGTGCGGGTTTCCCGACCCGAAAGCGCCGTAGCGGCCCTGAACGCCGATCTGCCGGCTCTGCGCCCCGCGGAATTGGCCCGGGTCCTGGATGCGGCCGCCGAATTCCCGCGCGCTTTTCTCCCGGACGCGGCCGCAATCGGCACCACCTTGCTCACCGCGCGAGAGGGCCGCGAATTGCGCCCGGCTTTCGGCACGGATTCCCGCGCCCGCCATCGCGCCTCGGGGGCGAACGAACTCGCCCTGGACGCGGTGGATTCCGTACGACAGGACGTGGACACCGGCGAGGACCTGCGGGCGGCACTGGCCCTCGGAGTGGGGCCGCGCACGGCGGCAGCGGCGGCGGGGCTGCTGATTCCGGGGCAGTGACCGGCAGTAGGCTGCGCCCATGCAGGCGACCGCTTACACCTACGACGCCGGGACCCGTACCGGAAGTGTGCTGCTCGACGACGGCACCCCGGTGTCCTTCGACGCCGCCGCGTTCGACGCGGGCGGGCTGCGGCTGCTGCGGCCGGGACAGCGGGTGCGGATCGAGACCGAGGGGCCCCAGGACGGCCTCAGGGTCACGCTGGTGACGCTGCAGACCTTCTGAACACCCTTTCCGTACGCTCCCCCTCCGTACGCTCCTGAACACGCCGCGGGCCGGACTCCCAGAGGGAGTCCGGCCCGGCGCGTGAGTGCCCTGCGCCCCGTGACTAGCGGGTGGTGGCCTTCTTGGCGGTGGTCTTGCGCGTCGCCGACTTCTTGGCGGGGGCCTTCTTGGCCGTCGCCTTCTTGGCGGTGCCGGTGGCCTTCTTGGCCGCCGTCTTCTTGGCCGTCGCCGTGGTCTTCTTGGCGGTGGCCTTCTTGGCCGTGGCCTTCTTCGCGACCGTCTTCTTGGCGACGGTCTTCTTCGCCACGGTCTTCTTCGCGGCGGCCGTGGCCTTCTTCGCGGTGGTCTTCTTGGCCGCGGCCTTCTTGACCGTCGCCGAAGCGGTGCCGCTCAGGCTGCCCTTGGGCGCCTTCTTGACGGCGACCTCGCCGCCGCGCGGGAGCTTCTTCGAGCCGCTCACCAGGTCCTTGAAACCCTGGCCCGCGCGGAAGCGCGGCACGGAGGTCTTCTTGACCCGAACCCGCTCGCCCGTCTGGGGGTTGCGGGCGTAACGGGCCGGACGGTCGACCTTCTCGAACGAACCGAAGCCGGTGACCGAGACACGGTCCCCATTGACGACGGCACGGACGACTGCGTCCAGAACCGCGTCGACCGCCTCGGCGGCCTGCTGACGGCCACCGACCTTGTCCGCAATCGCTTCTACGAGCTGCGCCTTGTTCACGTCTTCCCCTTCGGAGACATTGCCGGAACGAAACTGATCCGGCTTTTTCGCACGTTAGGCAGATATATACCGCAAATCAAACACGAAACGGGCTAATCACCCGTGCGCCGCAACGAACTCGGCTGTCCTGGACTTGTTTCAGCGTTCCTCTTCCGGGAATCGACCCGCGTCGAGGTCCTCTGTGAACCGGTCCAGCCGCCTTGTCGCGTCGGCGAGATCGTGCTTGGCCGCGGCCGTAATGACCAGCAGCTTCCGGGCCAGCGCCATCCGTACGCCCTCCGGGACTTGCAGTGCGCGCACCCTTGTGTGCGCTTCCTTGAGTTGGTCCGCGACTGCCGCATAGAGCTTGAGTTGGCCGTCGTGTTCCATGCACAGATTGTGCCATCTGGGGCGAGTTGTCGCCTGCGGGGGTAGCAACTGGTGCCTCAAACAGCGTTCCGGAGCCCGGCGGCAGCCTTGGCTCAAAGCTGCGCCTACCCCGTCAACACCCTGTCTAACACAGGGAGTTGAGCAAAGCGTTGCAGGCGCGCAGGGCCGTTCGGGTGCAGACATGGCTGTACCCCCAATCGTGGCGATCGGGGGTACAGACGGGGTGTCGCGTGGCCGAATCTCGACTCGGGGAAGGCCTCGTGAGGTCCTTCGGGTCAGACCTGGACCGTCCGCGGCTTGTACGAGGGGCGCTTGGCCTCGTACGCGGAGATGTCGCCCTCGTTCTGGAGGGTGATGGAGATGTCGTCCAGGCCGTTCAGCAGCCGCCAGCGGGCGTTCTCGTCGAGTTCGAAGGCGGCGGTGATGCCTTCGGCGCGCACCTCGCGGGCCTCCAGGTCGACCGTGACCTCGGCCTGCGGGTCCTTGTCGGTGAGGTCCTGCAGCGCGTCCACGATCTTCTGCTCCAGAACCACCGTGAGCAGGCCGTTCTTGAGCGAGTTGCCGCGGAAGATGTCGGCGAACCGGGACGAGATGACGGCCTTGAAGCCGTAGTTCTGCAGCGCCCACACGGCGTGCTCACGCGAGGAGCCGGTACCGAAGTCGGGGCCGGCCACCAGGACCGTCGCGCCCTTGCGCTCGGGGCGGTTGAGGATGAAGTTCTCGTCCTTGCGCCAGGCCTCGAAGAGCCCGTCCTCGAAGCCGTCCCTGGTCACCTTCTTGAGCCAGTGGGCGGGGATGATCTGGTCGGTGTCCACGTTGCTGCGGCGCAGCGGGACGGCCCGGCCGGTGTGCGTGGTGAATGCTTCCATGACTCTCAGACTCCAGCGGGCACAGGGGCGTCGGACAGGTCGGCGGGCGAGGCCAGGTGGCCCAGCACGGCGGTCGCGGCGGCGACCTGCGGCGAGACGAGGTGCGTGCGGCCGCCCTTGCCCTGCCTGCCCTCGAAGTTGCGGTTGGAGGTGGACGCGGAGCGCTCACCGGGCGCCAACTGGTCCGGGTTCATGCCCAGACACATCGAGCAGCCCGCGTGCCGCCATTCGGCGCCGGCCTCCTTGAACACGACGTCCAGGCCCTCGGAGACGGCCTGCAGACCGACCCGCGCGGAGCCCGGGACGACCAGCATCCGTACGCCGTCGGCGACTTTGCGGCCCTCGACGATCGCGGCGGCCGCACGCAGGTCCTCGATACGGCCGTTGGTGCACGAACCTACGAAGACGGTGTCCACCTTGATGTCGCGCAGCGGCTGGCCGGCCTCCAACCCCATGTATTCCAGGGCCTTTTCGGCGGCGAAGCGCTCCGAAGCGTCTTCGTACGAAGCCGGATCGGGGACGGACGCCGAAAGCGGCGCGCCCTGACCGGGGTTGGTGCCCCAGGTGACGAACGGCGCCAGCGAGGGACCGTCGATGACGACCTCGGCGTCGAATTCCGCGTCCGCGTCGGTCTTCAGGGTCTTCCAGTACGCGACGGCGGCGTCCCAGTCCTCGCCCTCCGGGGCGTGGGCGCGGCCCTTGATGTACTCGAAGGTGGTCTCGTCGGGGGCGATCATGCCCGCGCGGGCGCCGGCCTCGATCGACATGTTGCAGATGGTCATGCGGGCCTCCATCGAGAGCTTCTCGATGGCGGAGCCGCGGTATTCGAGGATGTAGCCCTGGCCGCCGCCGGTGCCGATCTTCGCGATGATGGCGAGGATCAGGTCCTTGGCGGTGACGCCGTCGGGCAGTTCGCCGTCGACCGTGATGGCCATGGTCTTCGGGCGGGCCAGCGGCAGCGTCTGGGTGGCCAGCACGTGCTCCACCTGGGAGGTGCCGATGCCGAACGCCAGAGCGCCGAAGGCGCCGTGGGTGGAGGTGTGGGAGTCACCGCACACGACCGTGGTACCGGGCTGGGTCAGCCCCAGCTGCGGGCCTACGACGTGGACGACGCCCTGCTCGACGTCGCCCAGGGAGTGCAGGCGCACACCGAAGTCGGCGCAGTTCTTGCGCAGCGTCTCCAGCTGGGCCCGGGAGACCGGGTCCGCGATGGGCTTGTCGATGTCGAGGGTCGGGGTGTTGTGATCCTCGGTGGCGATGGTGAGGTCGAGGCGCCGCACGGGACGCCCGGCCTGGCGGAGACCGTCGAAGGCCTGCGGGCTGGTCACCTCGTGCAGCAGGTGCAGATCGATGAAGAGGAGGTCGGGCTCGCCCTCGGCGCGCCGGACGACGTGGTCGTCCCAGACCTTCTCCGCGAGTGTCCTACCCATCGCTTTCCCTCCGGCCGGCGAAACAGCGCCGGCCCAACTAGAGATCTTTGAGGAGACGGCGCTCGCACCCCTGGTTCACGGGCAGCCGCCGCCTGGCCCGTTGGTCCGCGGGCCGCTGTGCCTACAAGAGTTGCGCGTCTCACGAAAAAAGGAACTTGCGTTTCACAGAGTGAGACGCGAGTATCGTTTCATGGACAACAGTAGCGGCGTCGGCGTCCTGGACAAGGCAGCCCTTGTCCTGGGCGCTCTGGAGTCCGGTCCGGCCACCCTCGCGGGTCTGGTCGCGGCGACCGGGCTGGCACGACCCACGGCACACCGGCTGGCCGTGGCTTTGGAACACCACCGCATGGTGGCGCGCGACATGCAGGGCCGGTTCATTCTGGGCCCCCGTCTCGCCGAGCTGGCCGCGGCCGCCGGCGAGGACCGTCTGCTCGCCACGGCGGGCCCGGTGCTCACGCATCTGCGGGACATCACGGGCGAGAGCGCGCAGCTCTACCGCCGCCAAGGCGACATGCGCATCTGCGTCGCCGCGGCGGAACGTCTGTCCGGACTTCGGGACACGGTCCCGGTCGGCTCGACGCTCACGATGAAAGCCGGCTCCTCGGCCCAGATCCTGATGGCCTGGGAGGAGCCGGAGCGCCTGCACCGCGGCCTCCAGGGCGCCCGCTTCACGGCCACGGCCCTCTCGGGCGTACGGCGCCGGGGCTGGGCCCAGTCGATCGGCGAGCGCGAGCCGGGCGTCGCGTCCGTCTCGGCGCCGGTGCGCGGCCCCTCGAACCGCGTGGTGGCCGCCGTGTCCGTCTCCGGCCCCATCGAGCGCCTGACCCGTCACCCGGGCCGTATGCACGCCCAGGCGGTCATCGACGCCGCCGCCCGCCTCTCCGAGGCCCTGCGCCGCACCGGCTGATCCGCCGGGAACATCTCAAGGAGGGCCTGCCTCAACGCCGCGGCAGGCCCTTCGTCCTGTCCGGTCCCCCAACTCCTGGTGAACCACGCCGAGTTGACGCACCGGGCGGACAACGCGAAAGCCCCTCCACCGAAGTGGAGGGGCTCTGCTGTACGTACCCCCGACCGGATTCGAACCGGCGCTACTGCCGTGAGAGGGCAGCGTGCTAGGCCGCTACACAACGGGGGCCCAGATCGTGCGTTTCCGCAGATCAAAGCTGGTCTACCAGGACTCGAACCTAGAATGACGGTACCAGAAACCGTAGTGTTGCCAATTACACCATAGACCAAGGTGATTCAAGGTAAAGCGTACCCCCGACCGGATTCGAACCGGCGCTACTGCCGTGAGAGGGCAGCGTGCTAGGCCGCTACACAACGGGGGCCCTAGCGATCCTGCATGAGAGGTGGCGGGTGCGACCCGGACCACCTTCCTGGGAAGGATCTGTACCCCCGACCGGATTCGAACCGGCGCTACTGCCGTGAGAGGGCAGCGTGCTAGGCCGCTACACAACGGGGGCTTTGCAGAGTTGACCTCTGCGGTTGCAGATGAGCTCTGCGAGCTGGCCTACCAGGACTCGAACCTAGACTAACGGAACCAGAAACCGTCGTGCTGCCAATTACACCATAGGCCACTAAGACTCAATCCCTGTCGGGATCTTGTTCTAGCGTTCGCCCCCAGGTAGCCGACCTTTCGGTCTGTTCTCCGGCGGCGCAGGAAGAACATTACCTGAAGGTGGACGGGGCTCCAAAACGGGTATCAGCGCCGAGGAGCGCGGGGAGTTCGGCGAGCGAGGCGATCCGGTGCCGCCCCACGAGGGCCTCACCAGGAGTGTGCGCGCCGTGACGGTCGATCCACACGGACAGCAGTCCGGCGTCCGCGGCACCCTGCCAGTCGATCTCGGGGTGATCTCCGACATACGCCACCTCGTGCGGCGGCAGTTCCAGCGCCTCGCAGGCCGCGAGGAAGGCGCCCGCCTCGGGTTTGGAGACACCCAGCTCGGCCGCGCACAGGACGGCCTCGAAACGGTCGTGGACACCGAGGGCGCGCAGTTTGCGGTCCTGGACGATGAGGCTGGAGTTGGAGAGGACGGCGTGCCGGTGGGTGGCCGCGAGGGCGTCCAGGACGGGCAGGACGTCCGGGAAGAGGGCCCAGGCGGTCTCGTAGTGGGCCTTGTAGCGCTGGAACCAGTCCTCGGCCTCGGCGTCGGTCAACTCCCGGTCCAGGAACAGCCGGACGCGGTCCAGCCGCTGTCCCTCGAAGGAGACCTCGCCGGCCGAGAAGCGTGCCCAGTGGAACTCGGTGGCCAGCCGCCAGCGCTCCAGGGCGTCCGCCAGGCTCTCGTGCCCGTCGGCCAGTCCCTCGGCCAGGAGGTGCTCGCGCATGGCCGCGCGGTCCGCTCCCGTGTAGTCGAACAAGGTGTCGTCGACGTCCCAGACAACGGCCCGAATGGTCATGATCCGACGGTAACCCGGAGCCCGGGGGCGCGTCTCCCCCCTGCCTGTCGTCACTCGGGGACGACGAAGAAGTCCGTGACGAAGCAGGTGACTTCACCGGCCGCCGTCCGGCCGATCCAGGTGGGGTAGGCGCCGTCGCCCCAGCCGGAGGTGAAGGCGGCCAGGTTGTGCCCGGTGTCGGGGGCGGTGATCAGGTGGGGTCCCGGGGCCCACTTGTTCTGCTCGAAGGCGTCCCACAGCGGGCCCGCGTCGCCCTCGCACTCCGGGAAGGAGCCGTCGACCGACGCGTCGTAGAACGCGCCCGTACCGGCGTCGACTCCGTAGCCGTAGAACTCGTCCTCGGTGAGTTCGGCGAGGTCCTGGCCGGGCTGGAGGGCGAGTTCCCAGGCGGCGGTGGGCTCGTCCCGTATGACCAGGCGGGCGGCGGCCACGCGCAAGTGGGGGTCGTCGGACGGGAGTTGGTCGGGCCGGGTGAGGGTGGCGACGGCCGCTTCGACCCGGTAGTGGCCGGGAGTCACGGCGACCGTGAAGGGTTCGGCCTCGCCCTGGCCGAGGCCGACGAAGGGGTCGCAGGCGGTCACCTGGCCGGTGGGGAGCCAGAGTTGGCCGCCGTCGACGAGGTGGATCACGCCGACCGTGCCGGTCTCGTCCTCCCTGAACTCGCTGCCCGGCGTGAACAGCCAGGTGTAGTCACGAGCGGTCATCGGCATGAAAGGCGCCTCTCCTGAACGATCTTCAATGATCCGGAACCCTAACGCCCCGCACTGACAACGCCGAAGGGACGGCAGGCCGTTGCGGCTGCCGCCCCTTCACGCGCGCGTGCGTTACGCGGCCAGCTTGGCGAGGGCCGCGTCGATCCGGGCGAGGGTCTTCTCCTTGCCGAGGATCTCCAGGGACTCGAAGAGCGGCAGGCCGATCGTGCGGCCGGTGACGGCGACGCGGACCGGGGCCTGCGCCTTGCCGAGCTTGAGGCCGTGGGTCTCACCGGCGGCCAGGACGGCCTCCTTGAGGGACTCGGGCGAGGTCCAGTCCGCGGACTCCAACTTCTCCCGGGCCGTGCGGAGAAGGGCGTCCGAGCCCTCCTTCATGGCCTTCGTCCAGGACGCCTCGTCCTCGACCGGCTCGGCCAGGAACAGGAAGTCGACGTTGTCCGTGATCTCCGACAGCACCTTCAGGCGGGTCTGCGCGTGCGGCGCGACGGCCTGCCACTTGGCCTCGTCGAAGTCCTCCGGCGCCCAGGGGGCGAACGGGGCCCGCAGCCACGGGGCGCAGCGCTCGGTGAAGTCCTTCACGTCGAGCAGCCGGATGTGGTCGGCGTTGATCGCCTCGCACTTCTTCAGGTCGAAGCGCGCCGGGTTCGGGTTCACGTCGGAGATCTCGAAGGCCGCGACCATCTCGTCCATCGAGAAGACGTCCCGGTCGCCCGAGAGCGACCAGCCCAGCAGGGAAAGGTAGTTGAGCAGTCCCTCGGGCAGGAAACCGCGCTCCCTGTAGAGGTTGAGCGAGGACTCCGGGTCGCGCTTGGAGAGCTTCTTGTTGCCCTCGCCCATCACGTACGGCAGGTGCCCGAAGGAGGGGATCTCCTTGGCGATGCCCAGGTCGATCAGCGCCTTGTAGAGGGCGATCTGGCGCGGGGTGGAGGAGAGCAGGTCCTCGCCGCGCAGGACGTGGGTGATCTCCATCAGGGCGTCGTCGACCGGGTTGACCAGCGTGTACAGCGGGGCGCCGTTGGCCCGGACGATGCCGTAGTCCGGCACGTTCTCCGCGGTGAACGTCAGCTCGCCGCGGACCAGGTCCGTGAAGGTGATCGTCTCGTCGGGCATCCGGAAGCGGACGATCGGGCTGCGGCCCTCGGCCTTGTAGGCGTCGATCTGCTCGGCGCTCAGGTCGCGGCAGTGGCCGTCGTAGCCGGACGGCTTCCCGGCGGCGCGGGCGGCGTCACGGCGGGCGTCCAGCTCGGCCGTGGAGCAGTAGCAGTGGTAGGCGCGGCCGGCGTCCTGGAGCTTCCGCGCGACGTCCTTGTAGATGTCCATCCGCTGCGACTGGCGGTACGGCGCGTGCGGGCCGCCGACCTCGGGGCCCTCGTCCCAGTCGAAGCCCAGCCAGCGCAGCGAGTCGAGCAGCTGGTCGTACGACTCCTCGGAGTCGCGGGCCGCGTCGGTGTCCTCGATGCGGAAGACCAGGGTGCCCTGGTGGTGCTTGGCGAACGCCCAGTTGAACAGGGCGGTGCGGACCAGGCCCACGTGCGGGTTGCCGGTCGGCGAGGGGCAGAAACGGACGCGTACGGGTGCGCTAGCCACGCTTGACAACCTTGTTGGTGAGAGTGCCGATGCCTTCGATGGAGACGGCGACCTCGTCGCCGACGGTGAGCGGTCCGACGCCTGCCGGGGTGCCCGTGAGGATCACGTCGCCGGGGAGCAGCGTCATGGCCTCGGTGATGTTGACGATGAGATCCTCGATCGAGTGGATCATCTCGCTGGTGCGGCCGAGCTGCCGCTGCTGTCCGTTGACCGTGAGCTGGATGGTGAGGTCGCTCGGGTCGAGGTCCGTCTCCACCCAGGGGCCGAGCGGGCAGGAGGTGTCGAAGCCCTTGGCCCGGGCCCACTGCTTCTCGCGCTTCTGGACGTCACGCGCGGTGATGTCGTTGGCGCAGGTGTAGCCGAGGATGACGTCCTTGACGCGCTCGCGCGGGACCTCACGGCACATCCGGCCGATGACGACGGCCAGTTCGGCCTCGTGGTGGAGGTCCTCGGTGAAGGAGGGGTACTGGATGTCGTCGCCGGGGCCGATCACCGAGGTGGACGGCTTGAAGAAGGCGAAGGGGACGTCCGGCACGTCGTTGCCCAGTTCCCGGGCGTGCTCGGCGTAGTTGCGGCCGTAGGCGACGATCTTGTTCGGGAGGACCGGCGGCAGCAGCCTGACCTTGCTGAGCGGGACCTTCGTACCGGAGAGCTCGAAGTCCGCGAACGGGATGCCCTTGATGATGTCGAGGACGAGCTCGTCCGGCTTGTCGCCCTCGACCGCGCCGAAGGCGACGTTCCCGTCGATGGAGAATCTGGCGATGCGCACGGGATCCTGGCGCCCCTCACTGAGCTGGCTGGAGTCTGACGCTCCAGGCTAACGCGGTGCGGGAGCCCTGCTCGCGCGATTACTCCGCGGCGGCGGTGACCGGGATCTCCATGAGGATGGTGCGGCGCGGGTTGGCGGTCTGGGCCGGCAGGTCGAGCGAGTGTTCCTGCAGCTCCGGCGCCTGCAGCGGCTCGGCGTCCGTGAGGTGTGCCAGCGTCGTGCGGCGCGGATTGGCAATGTTGCGGAACATCATCGTGGTCTTCACTGTTGTACTCGACCCTCGTCGTCCGTGGGTGGGTGGTTGGCAGTATGTGCCCTCATGTAAAGCGTCAGGCTAAACATCCAATTCCGGGCCGAAGACGCGAAGAGCCCCTGATCTGCGTGTGAGTTTGCTCACGGCCGTATGGTCAAAGCGTCCAATTCGGACCCCCAACTCACCTCAACGAAACGGACATTGCCCCCTTGAAGCTGTCATTCCGCTCCTGATCATGGCGACTTGGGCACATGGCATGCCCTCAGGGGTCGTGGGGATATGCACCCTTTGGGGTGAATAGCTTTCTACGTCTCGTGACGCACCCCTCACGCGGTGTCACACAGGTCACAGCCTGGCCTACGGGCCTTGTTGGAGATCCGGCACTGTGCTGGAATTCCACGGACCGCCGCAGAATCAGCCCGGCGCGCAGAGGGCGCAACGCAGCGCCGAGGGCGGCGGAAGGGGGAGCGCCGGTCACTCACGACCACACACTGGGGGGCGCGTTCAGGGCGCTCCCTAAGACGCCGACACCGTCCTTCCGTTCGCGCGGAGGGGCGCCTGGTCCAGAGGTTGCGACGCTAGTGCAGGGACGTTTCAAGAGGGATGGCAGTGCTTCGGCGGAGCCGGAGCCGCATGGCGGGGCTGGCCCCAAGACCGGCAGCTCCTCGCCCCAGCACGCCCAGAACCCGGGCCCGGCACCGTCAGGCGACGGTGGAGGCCCCGGGCGCCCCGGTGTGTCCGCAGCCCCGACCCCCACGCCCTCGGTGAAGCCGCCGTCGGGCACTCCAGGACCCGGATCGCGCGTCGCTCTGCGTAACTGGCGCATCTCCACGCGTCTGGTCTCGCTGCTCGCGCTCCCGGTGGTCGCGGCCACCTCGCTGGGCGCCCTGCGCATCAGCGACTCCATGACCGACATCCAGCAGCTCGACAACATGAAGCTGCTGACGGACATGACCAAGCAGGCCACCGAGCTGGCCACCGCGCTCCAGGAGGAGCGCGACCAGTCGGCCGGTCCCCTCTCGCACGGCGGCAAGGCCACCGACTACGAGGTCAAGGGCTACGAGGAGAAGACCGACCGCGCCCGCGACAACTTCATCAACGCCTCGGAAGAGGTGGACAGCGCCAGCAAGACCGGCCAGCTCCAGGGCGTCCGGGAGAGCCTGGTCGGTCTCGCGACCGAGCTGGACAACCTCGACAAGATCCGCAAGTCGGCGTACCAGTCGAAGGGCAACTCGACGCAGACGGTCGACGCCTACCACCGTCTGATCAGCCAGCTGCTGGACCTCTCGCAGGACATGGCCGAGGCGACCAGCAACCCGGAGATGATCCAGCGCACCCGCGCCCTGGCGGCCTTCTCCGCCGCCAAGGAGTTCTCGTCCGTGCAGCGCGCCGTGATCGCGGCGGCCCTGCCGAACAACAACACGCAGCAGGGCAACCTCTCCGCCAACGACCGGCTCTACGCCGACTCCGCTCTGGAGAGCGAGAAGTCGGAACTGAGCATCTTCCGCAACATCTACGGCAACCAGGGCGCCGAGGAACTCATCGCGCCCATCGAGGACGGCAACCCGACCATCGAGTCGGCCGACACCTACGCCCAGCGCGTCCTCGACAACGCCAACGGCCTGGCCTCGCTGGACAAGCGGTCCTACAAGGACTGGGTGGACGACAGCTCGACCAAGATCGAGCAGATGAAGAAGATCGAGCACACGCTCCTTGAGGACATGGAGCAGAAGGCCCGCGAGCTGCGCTCCGCCTCCGAGCGCGAGGCGATCATCTCCGGTGCGCTGATCCTGCTCGTGCTCGGTGTCTCCCTCGTCGGCGCCTTCGTCATCGCCCGGTCCATGATCCGCTCGCTGCGCCGCCTGCAGGAGACCGCCAACAAGGTCGCCCAGGACCGGCTGCCCGAGCTGGTCAAGCAGCTCTCCGAGTCCGACCCGCAGGACGTCGACACGTCCGTGGAGTCGGTCGGTGTGCACTCCCGGGACGAGATCGGCCAGGTGGCCGCGGCCTTCGACGACGTGCACCGCGAGGCCGTCCGCCTCGCCGCCGAGCAGGCCCTCCTGCGGGGCAACGTCAACGCGATGTTCACCAACCTCTCGCGCCGCTCCCAGGGCCTCATCCAGCGTCAGCTCTCGCTCATCTCCGAGCTGGAGTCCCGCGAGGCCGACCCGGACCAGCTGTCCTCGCTCTTCAAGCTCGACCACCTCGCGACCCGCATGCGCCGTAACGGCGAGAACCTCCTGGTCCTCGCCGGTGAAGAGCCCGGCCGCCGCTGGACCCGTCCGGTCCCGCTGGTCGACGTGCTCCGCGCCGCCGCCTCCGAGGTGGAGCAGTACGAGCGCATCGAGCTCTCCTCCGTGCCGACCACCGAAGTGGCCGGCCGTGTGGTCAACGACCTCGTGCACCTCCTCGCCGAGCTGCTGGAGAACGCGACCTCCTTCTCCTCGCCGCAGACCAAGGTCAAGGTCACCGGTCACGCGCTGCCCGACGGCCGCGTCCTGATCGAGATCCACGACACCGGTATCGGCCTCTCCCCCGAGGACCTCGCGGCGATCAACGAGCGGCTCGCCTCGCCGCCCACCGTGGACGTCTCGGTCTCCCGCCGCATGGGTCTGTTCGTGGTCGGCCGCCTCTCGCAGCGCCACGGCATCCGCATCCAGCTGCGTCCCTCCGACTCCGGTGGTACGACCGCGCTGGTCATGCTTCCCGTCGACGTCGCCCAGGGCGGCAAGAAGCCCGCTCCGGGCAAGCCCGGTCAGGCCGCCGTCGGTTCCGCCGCGGCGGCTGCCGCGGCCGGTGCCGGTGCGGCCCGCCGGGGCAACGGCCAGACCGGTTCCGCGCTCGGCGCGGGTGCGCCCGCAGGCAACGGTGGACTTCTCGGTGCCGGGGCCGCTCCGCGCGGCGCGGTCGGTGCCGGTCAGGGCCCGCGGGCCGCGCTGCCCGGTACGGGCGGTGGACGTCCGGGTGGACCCGGCGGTCCCGGTGGTCCGGGCGGTGCGCGTGGGCCTCAGGGTCCCTCGGCGCCGCAGGGCCGTCCGGCCGCGGGTTCCGGTGCCGGTCTCTTCGGCCAGGCTCCGGGTGTCCCGCAGGGTATGCAGGCCGCCGGTACGGGTACCCCGCAGGGCTTCGGCGACGGTCGCCAGGACGCCTTCGGCGGACCCCCGCCGCAGGGCAACCCGGTGCCGCCGCAGCGCACGAGCAACGACGAGCCCGAGCCGCCCCGCGGTGGTGGCCGGCGTCGCGGGCGTCAGCCGCAGCTCCCGCCGCGCGGTGGTGCGCGGGCCGAGCTGCCCGGCGGCAACAACAGCCAGCGCCCGAGCTGGAGCGACGAGAACGCGCAGCCCCCGCTGGGCCGCGGCAACCTCGACGCCCCGCGCGGTCACGACGAGCGGGACGCGGAGCAGACCTCCCGGATGCCGCGCATCGACGACCGCCAGGGCCCCGCGGCCACGACGGAGATGCCGGCGATACCGGGCACCAACGGGCAGCAGAACACGGGCCAGTTCCCGCGTCCCGGCGCCAACGGGTCGCAGAACACCGGCCAGTTCCCCCGGCAGGGCGGCAACGGGCCTCAGGACACAGGGCAGTTCGCCCGTCCCGGTGCGAACGGATCGCAGGGCGGCGGGCAGCTGCCGCGCCCCGGTGCGGGTGGACCGGCGGACACCGGCTCGTTCCCGCGGCCGGAGTTCGACGCCCCGCGTCCCGGCGCCAACTCCCCGCAGAACGGCGGCCAGTTCGTCCGCTCGGACGTCTTCGGCGCCCCGAACAGCCCGGCCAACAACCCGTCGAACCCGGCCAACACGGGACAGTTCGCCGTCCCGCAGGCGTACGACCCCAGCTCCACGGGTCAGTTCGCGACACCCGGCTTTGACAACGGCTCCACCGGTCAGCACAATCTGCCGAACCGTCAGAACCCCGCGAACACCGGGCAGTTCGAGCGGCCGCAGGTCAACGGGAACCGCAACGGCGCCGACCTCGGCTCCGGGCGGCCGCCCGCCCCGCAGCGTCCCACCCGCCAGGAGCCCGAGGCGTTGCCGCCTGCCACGGGTCCCGGTGACGGCAGGACGCCGCTGTACGACACGCTGGAAACCAACTGGTTCCACGGCCAGCAGGCGGAACAGCAGAGCCAGACCAACGGCTCCGCTCCCGCCCCGCAGCCGCAGGCACCGTCGGCTCCGGCGACACCCCCCCAACGTCCCACGGGCGGTACGTGGCGCAGCTCGCCGAACGACGACCTCGTCCGGCAGGCAGAGCGTGTACGGCAACCGGCCGCGGGCGGCGTCACCACCTCCGGCCTGCCGCGCCGGGTGCCCAGGGCGAACCTCGTCCCGGGCACGGCTCAGCAGCAACAGCACCAAACCGGTCCGCAGGTCTCGCGTGCGCCTGATGACGTACGCGGCCGGCTGACCAATCTCCGTCGGGGCATCGCACAGGGTCGACAGGCCGGTACGGGTACCGGCCAGACCGGCAGCTTCCCCAGCCCCACTCACCAGCAGGAGCGTTAGTTGAGCCAGATGAGCCAGGCGGCACAGAACCTCAACTGGTTGATAACCAACTTCGTGGACAACACCCCCGGGGTGTCCCACACCGTCGTCGTGTCTGCCGACGGACTCCTTCTGGCCATGTCGGAAGGGTTCCCGCGCGACCGCGCCGACCAGCTCGCGGCCGTGGCCTCCGGGCTCACCTCGCTGACGGCCGGGGCATCCCGGATCTTCGAGGGCGGCGACGTGGCACAGACGGTCGTGGAGATGGAACGGGGATTCCTCTTCCTCATGTCCGTCTCGGACGGCTCGTCCCTGGCAGTGCTCGCGCACCCCGAGTGCGACATCGGTCTCGTCGGCTACGAGATGGCACTGCTCGTCGATCGTGCGGGGGCGGTCCTCACACCGGACCTGCGCGCCGAACTCCAGGGCAGTCTGCTTCACTGACCGGCCCCGGCACCACCCGTCTCACCAAATCACCGTCCGGCCGCCACAATCCCCCCACCGGCCCTGTCAGACGGCTAGCCCGACCGACTTGCTGTCCCGCCCGGAGGATTCATGACCCCGCCCACCGCCTCTCACGACCCGTACGCCGAGCCGTACGGGGACGAGGGCGACCAGCCGCTGGTCCGTCCGTACGCGATGACCGGCGGCCGGACCCGGCCGCGCTACCAGCTCGCCATCGAGGCGCTGATCAGCACCACGGCCGACCCGGCAGCGCTGATGGGACTGCTCCCTGAGCACCAGCGCATCTGCCACCTGTGCCGCGAGGTCAAGTCGGTCGCGGAGGTGTCGGCACTCCTCGCCATGCCCCTCGGTGTGGCCAGGATCCTCGTCGCGGACCTCGCCGAGGCCGGACTGGTGGCCATCCACCAGCCGGGCGGCGACGAGAACAACGGCGGCGCACCGGACGTGACGCTGCTCGAAAGGGTGCTCAGTGGACTTCGCAAGCTCTGACGGAGGGCGGGCGACCACCTCCGCGAAGATCGTGGTGGCGGGTGGCTTCGGCGTCGGCAAGACCACGTTCGTGGGTGCCGTCTCGGAGATCAACCCGCTGCGCACGGAGGCCGTCATGACGTCCGCGTCCGCGGGCATCGACGACCTCACCCACACCGGGGACAAGACCACCACCACGGTGGCCATGGACTTCGGACGCATCACCCTGGACCAGGACCTGATCCTGTACCTCTTCGGTACGCCGGGTCAGGACCGCTTCTGGTTCATGTGGGACGACCTGGTGCGCGGCGCGATCGGCGCCGTCGTCCTGGTCGACACCCGCCGTCTCGCCGACTGCTTCCCCGCGGTCGACTACTTCGAGAACAGCGGGCTGCCCTTCGTCATCGCCCTCAACGGGTTCGACGGCCACCAGCCGTACAACCCCGAAGAGGTACGCGAGGCGTTGCAGATCGGTCCGGACGCGCCGATCATCACGACGGACGCCCGCCACCGCTCGGACGCCAAGAGTGCGCTGATCACGCTGGTCGAGCACGCGCTCATGGCCCGGCTGCGGTAGCTTTCGGCGGGCCTCTGTATGCAGTTCTCAAGTCGGCAGCGCCATACGGCAGTTGTCGTAGACGCCCCGGAGCCGGCTGTGGCCTTTGACACGGTCGGCCCCGGTGTTCATAACGTTTCGGCAGAGGAATCGGGTGGTACCGCAACGCGTCGCGGTCATCCGGTGCCACTGCGCTAGCAAAGCCCCGTCTTTTGGCGGGGCTCGCTCTTTATGACCGTTTTATCTGGGGCTTACATCACTCGGAATCCGCGGTTCCGACTGTTTGGAATCGCGCATGCTGACGTGCTGGAATGCGTGAACTGCCCAATAGTCAACGACGTACTGATAGGCAGAGGTCGTTGACGGGCTTGAGACACTGCGGCACGACGATAGGTGCCGACCGCCGGAAGGTTGTTGGTCGAGTGAGGCGAAGCAAGAACGGTCCCGAGCCGTCGGCCCGGGGCAACTTCACCCCGCCGCCGCGCGGAGCGGCGCCCGCCCCTGTGCCAGGCTCGGAGCCCACGGCACTGCCGGCTCCGAGCGGCGGCCGTTTCTCCGCCCGCAACTGGCGGGTGCCGACCAAGCTGAACGCGATTCTGCTCATACCCGTGGTGGTCGGCCTCGTCATGGGCGGCTTCCAGGTGAGGAGCTCGATCGACACCTGGCAGAACGCGGAGGACGCGGAGAAGACCGCCCGCCTGGTGCAGGCGGCCCTGACCTACAGCAACGCGATCACCAACGAGCGTGACACGACCGCCGCACCGCTGCTGCTGGGCAAGGGCGTGAAGGACCCGACGGTCGTCGCCGCCCGCAAGGCCACGGACGACGCCGCGGACACCTTCGACAAGGCCGCGCAGAACATGCCGGACCAGTCGGGCCTGGAGCGCCGGCTCAGCCGCTTCCGCAAGGTGGAGCCGCAGCTGACGTCCATCCGGGCCGCCGCGTACACCACCAAGTTCACGGGCGTGCAGACCGAAGAGGCCTACGTGAACCTGGAGCACCCGCTCCTGGAGTTCTCGAACGAACTGGGCCTCGGCACCGGCAACATCACCAGCTACGGCCGCTCGGTCTACGCCATCGCACTCGCCAAGGGCGCGCTCTCCCTGGAGCGTTCCATCGGCATGCACCTGCTGGTGAAGCCGGGCCCCGGCCAGGGCAGCCTGGCCACCCAGCGCACCGCCATCACCTCGTACGCGTACCTGGAGGGCATCGCCATCCAGGAGTACCAGGCCGGTGGTACCGACGCGGACATCGCGAAGCTGAACACGGCCATGGCGAAGGTCAAGACCGACGGCGCGACCATGGTCAAGCAGGCCGCCGCGCAGGCGAAGGCCGCGAACGAGACGTACGTACCGCCGCCGGCCAACCCGATCGACATGATCACGGCGATGTCCCAGCTGCAGACCACGGACGCCTCGGCGCGCGCGGCTCTCGCCGAGAAGGGCATCACCGCGCAGAACTGGTGGGCGGGCACGACCCTCAAGTACGAGGCGTACCGCAAGATCGAGGAGGACAAGGCCGACACCGCGGTGAGCGAGGCGTCGGACATCGCCGACACCGCCAAGCGGGACGCCATCATCACCGGTGCCGCCGTCGTCGTCGCCCTGCTCCTCGCCTTCATCCTGGCCGGTGCCGTCGCCCGGCAGATGAGCCGCGCGATGCGCCAGCTGCGCAACGCCGCCTTCGGCATCGCCGAGCAGCGGCTGCCGATGCTGGTCGACCAGCTCTCGCGCACCGACCCCGGCCGGGTGGACACCCGGATCTCGCCGATCCCGATCACCACGACCGACGAGATCGGCGAAGTCGCCAGAGCCTTCGACCAGGTCCACCGCGAAGCCGTACGACTGGCCGCCGAGCAGGCCCTCCTGCGGGGCAACATCAACGCGATCTTCACCAACCTGTCGCGCCGCAACCAGTCGCTGATCGAGGGCCAGCTGACCCTGATCACCGAGCTGGAGAACAACGAGGCCGACCCGGACCAGCTGGAGAACCTCTTCCGCCTGGACCACCTCGCGACCCGTATGCGCCGCAACGGCGAGAACCTCCTGGTCCTCGCCGGCGAGGAGCCCGGCCGCCGCTGGGACCAGCCGGTCCCGCTGGTCGACGTGCTGCGCGCCGCCTCATCCGAGGTGGAGCAGTACGAGCGCATCGAGCTGTCGGGCGTCCCGGAGGCCGAGATCCACGGTCGCGCCGTGACCGACCTCGTGCACCTGCTCGCCGAGCTGCTGGAGAACGCGACGACGTTCTCCTCCCCGCAGACCAAGGTCCGCGTCACGGCCACCCGGCTCCCCGACGGCCGGGTCATGATCGAGATCCACGACAAGGGCATCGGCCTCACCGCCGAGGACTTCGCGGACATCAACCACAAGCTGGCCAACCCGCCGACCGTGGACGTCGCGATCTCCCAGCGCATGGGCCTGTTCGTGGTCGGCCGCCTCTCCGACCGGCACGGCATCCGCGTCCAGCTCCGCCCCTCGGGCGAGCAGGCCGGCACGACCTCGCTGGTCATGCTGCCGGACGCGATCACGCACGGTGGCGGTGGTGAGTCGCAGCTCCAGCGCGACGAGTTCACCGTCTCGCAGATCATGCCGGAGCAGCCGCAGCAGCAGTTCCAGGGCGAGGACTTCAACCACGCCCCGCTGCGCACGGCCGCCGAGCTGGGCTTCGACGACACCCGCTACTCCGAGGTGCCGGACGACATCCGCGAGCTGGACCCGGTGGGCCGCTCGCTGATGCGCGAGGAGCGCCGCGCGGCCCTGGAGTCCCAGAAGCCGGGCCAGGAGCTCGAAGCGGGCGAGTACGCGGAGTTCAACGAGTTCGACGCCCCGCAGCAGCAGCCGTACGGCAACGGCCAGCAGGGCTACCAGGACCAGCCGACCGGGTTCACCGGCCGGCCGGCGTACGAGGAGCAGCAGCAGACGTCGTACGACGAGCCGCGCCAGCCCTCGTACGACGAGCAGTACTTCCCGCCGAACGGCGGGGCACCGCAGCAGGCCGACTCCTTCCCGTCGAACGGCGGTTACCCGGAGCCGGGTTACGCGGAGCCGGCGCAGGACGAGCGCGCGTCACAGCACCCCACGGGGTCGGAGACGTTCTCGGGCTTCGAAGAGCAGTCCTACCAGGACGACTGGCCGCAGCAGGACGGTTACCGCAACGGGTACCCGGACCAGTACGCTCCGGAAGCGGAGTCCACGCAGGCCGCTGACGTGAGTGAGCGGGACCACGTAGGCTTCGAGCGTCCGGGACCGGCTCCCTCCGCCGTCCACGCGCTGACCGACGCCGGACTTCCGCGCCGCGGTTCGGCCGCGAACGGTACGAGTACGAACGGTTCGCAGCCCGCGCAGTCGGCCTCAGCGGCGCCGGAGAGCAAGGTCGATGTCTTCGGCACGGCGAACGGCGGCACCGGTGCCGTGGACTGGCGGTCGGCGAACGACGAGCGCTGGCAGCAGGCGTCGGCGCTGAAGAAGCCGAAGGCGGGCGGGGTCACCTCCTCCGGCCTGCCGCGGCGGGTACCCAAGGCCAACCTGGTCGAGGGCACCGCCGAGAGCACCCCGCAGGGCGGCCCCCAGGTCTCCCGCGCTCCCGAGGACATCCGGGGCAGGCTCAGCAACCTGCGCCGCGGGGTCCAACGGGGACGCAGCGAAGGCAGTGAAACGAACGGCCGGGGCTTCGGCTCCGACAGCACCTACAACCAGGAGCGTTAGTGTGAGCCCGATGAGCCAGGCGGCGCAGAACCTGAACTGGTTGATCACCAACTTCGTGGACAACACCCCTGGGGTGTCCCACACGGTGGTGGTCTCCGCCGACGGACTCCTTCTGGCGATGTCCGACGGCTTCCCGCGTGACCGTGCCGATCAGTTGGCGGCCGTCGCGTCGGGTCTGACCTCGCTGACCGCGGGCGCGTCCCGCATCTTCGAGGGCGGCGCCGTGAACCAGACGGTTGTGGAGATGGAGCGGGGATTCCTCTTCCTCATGTCCGTATCCGATGGTTCCTCGCTCGCGGTTCTCGCGCACCCCGAGGCGGACATCGGCCTCATTGGGTACGAGATGGCCCTTCTGGTGGACCGTGCGGGCACGGTCCTGACCCCGGACCTTCGAGCAGAGCTCCAGGGGAGCCTTCTCAACTAACAGACGGACGGTGCGTTTTGGCGTCCCGAGGCCATAAGGTTTCGGGACGCGGCTCCACATTGATGGGTGCCCGGCACAGTCGGAGGAGGAGAAAGTGGCAACACCCCCAGGCGGTTCGTCTTCGGGCAACTGGTCGTACGGCCCCGGCCAGGGGCAGGGCGACGGTTCCCAGAACCGGTACAACTTCCCCTCCTCGCCGTCCCCGCGCCGCCCGCAGTACCCCCAGGGCCCGCAGGGTCCCGGCCCGTCCCCGTACGACCAGCCGCCGGCGCCGCGCATCCAGCCTGTGCAGCCCCATCGGCGCTCCCCCGAGTCGGCACCCGCCGGGTCGACGAGCAACCCCTTGGTGCGTCCGTACGCCATGACCGGCGGCCGGACCCGCCCCCGCTACCAGCTCGCCATCGAGGCGCTGGTGCACACCACCGCGCAGCCGCACCAGATGCAGGGCCAGTTGCCCGAGCATCAGCGGATCTGCAACCTCTGCCGGGAGATCAAGTCGGTGGCCGAGATCTCGGCCCTCCTGACGATCCCTCTCGGTGTGGCCAGGATCCTCGTCGCCGACTTGGCGGAGGCGGGCCTGGTCGCCATCCATCAACCCGGCGGCGACGAGAACGCCGGCGGCCAGCCAGATGTGACACTGCTCGAAAGGGTGCTCAGTGGACTTCGCAAGCTCTAGCGGAGGGCCTTCCCGCTCCACCACCTCGGCGAAGATCGTGGTGGCGGGTGGCTTCGGCGTGGGCAAGACCACGTTCGTCGGGGCCGTCTCGGAGATCAACCCGCTGCGTACCGAGGCTGTGATGACGTCCGCGTCCGCGGGCATCGACGACCTCACCCACACCGGAGACAAGACGACCACGACGGTCGCGATGGACTTCGGCCGTATCACCCTGGACCAGGACCTGATCCTGTACCTCTTCGGTACGCCGGGTCAGGACCGCTTCTGGTTCATGTGGGACGACCTGGTGCGCGGCGCGATCGGCGCGATCGTGCTGGTGGACACCCGTCGTCTCGCCGACTGCTTCCCCGCGGTCGACTACTTCGAGAACTCGGGTCTCCCCTTCGTCATCGCCCTCAACGGCTTCGACGGCCAGCAGCCGTACAACCCGGACGAGGTCCGCGAGGCCCTGCAGATCGGTCCGGACGCGCCGATCATCACGACGGACGCCCGCCACCGCGCGGACGCCAAGTCGGCGCTGATCACGCTGGTCGAGCACGCGCTCATGGCCCGCCTGCGGTAGCACGCGGCATTTCGACGTCAAGGGGCCAACTCCGTCTGGAGTAGGCCCCTTTGTCGTACCCCCCTGCCACAATGAACGCTCTTCGGTTCGGCAAGGGGGACGGGATGAGCGCGGAGGCGGCGGCACTGCGTCTGGGGACGACCGTGGTGAAGGCGGCGGCGCAGACGTGGCTGGGAGGCAAGCGGCGCGAGCAGGAGCGCCGGCTGCCGATGGACGATCTGGTACGGCTGCGGGTGTCGGGCCTGCGCCAACAGCGCAGCGTCCAGCGCCAGTTCGAGGAGATGGCCGACACGGTGGCCGCGCGGATCGAGCCGTTCCTGGCCCAGGAGTTCCGCGGCCTGGACGAGAGCGGCCGCGAGGCGGCGCTCAACGGCGTGTGCGACACCTTCGCCCGCGCCGACCTCTCCGACGAGGCGGTCCTGGCGGCCGACGCGCAGCCGGCCGAACTGATCCGCCGCATCACGGCATCGGTGAACCCACCGGTCGGCCTGAACGAACCCGAGACGCGCCTCTACGAACTCCTCTTCAGCGAGTGCTGCGAGTACTACGTCAGCATCGTGCGGACCCTCCCGGTCTTCGAGGAGCGGACCCTGGCCGAACTCCTGGCCCGCACCAGCTCGTTGAGCGACCGGGTCGCCCGCGTCCTCGAACGCCTCCCCGACCGCTCCCTGTTCGCCCCGGACGGCACCGACCAGGACCAGGAATTCCGCCGCTGGTACATGGAGTTGGTCAGCAACACCCTCGACGAGGTGGAACTGTTCCGCCGTACGTCCGACCGCGCGGCCGCTCAGGTCCGGCTGTCGGTGGCCTACGTCAGCCTGCGCGCCACCGGGGACGACGGCACCCGCCGCCGCACGGCCCGCGCACTGCCCCTCAGGCCGGACCTGAGCGGCTGGGAGGAGTCCGGGACGGAGAGTTCCGGCATGCGGGTGGAGTCGGCGCTAGGTGGGGCGTCCAGGGTCCTGCTGCGCGGCGAGGCCGGCTCCGGCAAGACCACACTGCTCCGCTGGCTGGCGATCACGGCGGCCCGGGGCGCCTTCACCGCCGAACTCGCCGACTGGAACGGCCTCACGCCCGTCTTCGTCAAGCTCCGCGAGTACAGCGGCCGTTCGCTCCCCAAGAAGCCCGAGGAACTGCTGGACGGTGTCGCCGGGAACATCACCGGCATCATGCCCAGGGGCTGGGTGGAACGCCAACTGCGGGACAACAAGGTCCTGTTGCTGGTCGACGGAGTGGACGAGCTGCTCGGCTCGGAACGCCGATCGGTACGGGACTGGCTGCGCAAGCTGCTCGCGACGTACGGCGGCATACGGGTGGTGGTGACCTCACGTCCGACCGCCGCCGGGGCGGACTGGCTGCGCCGGGAGGACTTCACCGCGCTCCACCTGGACCGGATGACACCCCCGGACCTGGCCGCGTTCGTACGGCAGTGGCACGAGGCCGTCCGCGAACTGGGCGACGAACTCCCCTGCGGTGTCGACGAGTTGCCGCGTTACGAACAGTCCCTGCTCAACAGCCTCAAGGACCGCGCCCACCTCCAGTCCCTGGCGGGCACCCCGCTGCTGGCCGCGATGCTCTGCGCGATGCACCTGAACCGGGGCAGCCAACTCCCCCGGGACCGGATGGAGTTGTACCGCAACGCCCTGCACACCCTGGTCCACGACCGAGACGCCGACCGGAACGTACCGAGCGCGCTGAACAGCAAGCTGAGCCTCGGCGACAAGCTGGTCGTGCTGCGGGATCTGGCCTGGCGCCTCTCGGACAACAACCGCAGCGAGATCGCCCTGGACCAGGCCGCCGTCCACGTCGCGGCCAAGCTCTCGGCGATGCGGCACCTGGAGGTACAGGACGGCCACGGGGTCCTGGAACAGTTGCGGGACCGCTCCGGGATCCTCCGCTCCCCCGTCGAGGGGCGTCTCGACTTCGTCCACCGGACGTTCCAGGAGTACCTTGCCGCCGAGGAGGCCACGGAGGAGGACCGGATCGGCAACCTGGTCGGACGGGCCCACCTGGACCTGTGGCGCGAGACGATCATCATGGCTGCGGGGCATGCCAACTCCCGTCAGCGGCAGGAGTTGTTGGACGGGATCCTGGATCGGGCGGAGGCTGAGCCCAGGTATGCGCGGGTGTTGCGGTTACTCGCGGCTTCTTGTCAGGAGACGTTACCGACGATTCCGGACGAGTTGGCGGGGCGGCTGGACGAGGCGATGTCGGCGCTGCTTCCGGCTCGCCGGCGCACGGACCCACCGGCGCTGGCGGCTGTGGGTCCGAGCCTGCTGCGGCGGTTGCCCCGTTCGCTGGGCGAGCTGACGGAGAAGGCCGCGAGACAGACAGTGCGGACCGTGGCGATGGTCGGCGGCAAGGAGGCGTTGGCGTTGATGGTGGGGTACACCGAGGATCGGCGCTACTTCGTCGTCGACGAAATCATCAAGGCGTGGGCGTACTTCGATGCGGACGCCTACGGCGAGCAGGTTCTGGGCGGGCTGCCGCTGGTGGGACACCTCGTAAGTCTCACGCACTCCCAACAGTGGCGTGCAGTGACCCGGTTGAAGTCCATCACGTCGCTGTCGATCCAGTACCCGCTCCCGGCGCTCGCTGCTATGGACCAGCTCCCACCCCTGTTGGGTCTGTTGGTCACCAACCTCCGTGGCCCAGGAGACCTCTCGGTGCTGACGGCCCACCCACATCTGGAGTGGTTAACGGTCCAGGGGCGAGGAAAGCTGCACGGCCTCGAATCCATGGAGAACTTGGGGAAACTCCTCCACCTAGGGCTCGGTCGCGGAGGAACTGCCGGCCTCGACAATCTGCGCCTTGGGCCGGCCACGTCCCGGCTAAACCTTTACAAGCTGAGTGGGTCCAGCGACCTAACCACTTTGGGAAGTTTCCCCGATGTCGAGAACCTTCTTCTGTCGACCGCGAGCACGTGCACGCTGCGTGGCCTGAGCAGCGTCTCCGCCATGCCCGGGCTCCACGACCTCACCCTCAGCGGCATGCACTTGACAGAATGGCTGACAGTACGTGAACCCCTTCCGGCCGAACTGCGGAAGCTCACGCTGAAGGACTGTGACGTGCCTGTTGACTCCCGCGCCTACCGCGACCTCAGTTCCCTCGACTCTCTGAGTCTCAGGTCCTGCTGGTCCCCTGACGGCGACCCCATCACCGCCCTCGACCTCCCGATCAAGAACCTCAGCATCACCTGACCCGCAAACGCCAACGACCCCACCCTCCCGCAGGAAAAGTGGGGCCGCAGTAAGCGCGTTGAACCGGTGCTCAGTGCCAGCTGTGCGGAGCCCGGAATCCACCCTCGCGCTCCAGCCGACGCCAGCCGGCCTTAGGAAGCGGACGGTGGGCCGGAGCTTCGGCAGGCGCGGCCGCCGCGCGGGCCAGGAGGATGGCCGTGATGGCGGCGACTTCCTCGGGCTCGGCGTGGCCCTTCTCGACACGAATGTCAGGGGTGCTCATAGGTTCAGTCTCCGTGGCTGAGGTTTCCGCGCGGGTGGCGCGGAGGGTCCGCTGGGTTACTGCGGGGGGTTGCCGTGCTTACGCGAGGGCAGGTCGGCGTGCTTGGTGTGCAGCATCGCTAGCGACTTGATGAGTACTTCGCGGGTCTCGGCGGGGTCGATGACGTCGTCGACGAGTCCGCGCTCAGCCGCGTAGTACGGGTGCATCAGCTCGGACTTGTACTCCTTGACCATGCGCGTCCGCATCGCCTCGGGGTCCTCGGCGTCGGCGATCTGGCGGCGGAAGATGACGTTGGCGGCACCTTCGGCGCCCATCACGGCGATCTCGTTGGTGGGCCAGGCGTAGGTGAGGTCGGCGCCGATGGACTGGCTGTCCATGACGATGTAGGCACCTCCGTACGCCTTGCGCAGGATGAGCGAAATCCTCGGCACGGTGGCGTTGCAGTACGCGTAGAGCAGCTTCGCTCCGTGCCGGATGATTCCGCCGTGCTCCTGGTCGACGCCGGGAAGGAATCCCGGAACGTCCAGGAACGTAACGATCGGAATGTTAAAAGCGTCACACATCTGGACAAAGCGCGCAGCTTTTTCGCTGGCCTCGATGTCCAGGACGCCCGCGAGGGTCTGCGGCTGGTTGGCGACGATGCCGACGACCTGGCCGTCGAGGCGGGCCAGCGCGCAGATGATGTTGCGGGCCCAGCGCTCGTGGATCTCCAGGTAGTCGCCGTCGTCGACGATCTCCTCGATGACCTTGGTCATGTCGTACGGCCGGTTGCCGTCGGCCGGGACCAGGTCCAGCAGGATCTCCGAGCGGCGCTCGGCCTCGTCGCTCGACTCGGCGCGGGGCGGGTTCTCGCGGTTGTTCTGCGGGAGCATCGACAGGAGGTAGCGCACCTCGGCGAGGCAGGTCTCCTCGTCGTCGTACGCGAAGTGGCAGACGCCGGAGGTCTCGGCGTGGACATCGGCGCCGCCGAGGCCGTTCTGGCTGATCTCCTCACCGGTGACCGCCTTGACGACGTCGGGGCCGGTGATGAACATCTGCGAGGTCTCGCGGACCATGAAGACGAAGTCGGTGAGGGCCGGGCTGTAGGCCGCGCCGCCGGCGCACGGGCCGAGCATGACGCTGATCTGCGGGATGACACCGGAGGCCTTGGTGTTGCGCTGGAAGATGCCGCCGTAGCCGGCGAGGGCGCTGACGCCTTCCTGGATACGGGCACCGGCACCGTCGTTCAGGGAGACCAGGGGGGCGCCGGCCGCGATGGCCATGTCCATGATCTTGTGGATCTTCGTGGCGTGGGCCTCGCCCAGCGCGCCGCCGAAGATCCGGAAGTCGTGCGCGTAGACGAAGACCGTGCGGCCCTCGACCGTGCCCCAGCCGGTGATGACACCGTCGGTGTACGGCTTCTTGGCCTCCAGGCCGAAGCCCACGGCGCGGTGCCGGCGCAACTGCTCGACCTCGCGGAAGGACCCGGGGTCGAGGAGCAGGTCGATGCGCTCCCGGCCGGTCAGCTTCCCCTTGGCGTGCTGCGCCTCGGTCGCCTTCTCGCTCGGGCCGGCCAGTGCCCGCGCACGGATCTCGTGCAGCTCGGCCACTCGCCCACGCGCGTCAGTCGGCTCACCCGGCGCCTCATCCAAAACGGTCATGTACTGACCCTACGAAGGGGACCGAGGAAAGGGCGCCGTCGACTCTGCACAGTCTCCGGACCGTTTTCCTGGTACCCCTGAACAGAACCTCACCGGCATGCAGCCGTTCCGACTGCTCACGGGGCATGCTGGTTGTAGGGGTTACACAAACCCGACAGCTGAGAGCCACCTCACATTCATGTGCGGCGGATGCCATCTCCGGAGTGATTCGCGAGTGATTCCCGGAGCGGTTCTCGCGTTGCCGGGACCGCCAGGAGAGCGTACTCGTAGTAGTTGGCGCAACACCCTGCGGATGATGTTGAAAATTGAATGGAATAGGTCTACGGTCCTTCGTGTTGGCATCGTTGAACGTTCAACAGATTCATCCCCGCATCACCCCCGCACCACTCCCGTCCCCTTTAGGAGCACGTCATGGGCATCTTCGGCCGCAAGAGCGACGAGACCGACACCACCTCGGCCCCCGCCGCCGTCAACCCCGACCTGGCCGCGCTGACCGGCGACTACAGCATCGACCCGTCGCACACCACGCTCGGCTTCACCGCCCGCCACGCGATGGTCACCAACGTCAAGGGCAAGTTCCTCGACTTCACCGGCACGCTGCACCTGGACGGCAGTGACCCGGCCAAGTCCACCGCGTCCCTCGACGTCAAGATGGAGAGCATCGACACCGGCTCGCCGGACCGTGACGGTCACCTCAAGAGCGCGGACTTCTTCAAGACGGACGAGTTCCCCACGATGACCTTCCGCTCCACCTCCGCCGAGTCCCTCGGTGGCGACGACTACCGCATCACCGGTGACCTGGAGATCCTCGGCACCACCAAGCCGATCACCATCGACCTGGAGTTCAACGGCGCGGCGAAGGACCCGTTCGGCAACGAGCGCGTCGGCTTCGAGGGCAAGGCCGAGATCCTGCGCTCCGAGTTCGGCCTCACCTGGAACGCGGCGCTGGAGACCGGTGGCGTCCTCGTCTCCGAGAAGATCAAGCTGAACTTCGACATCTCGGCGATCAAGAGCGCCTGAGCTTGAGCCAGACCGCCAGATCCTCGATCTCGGCGTCCACGGCATCGGCGATGCTCCGGGTGAACTCCACGTCCTGATGGACGGCGTTCACCAGGAGCACGCCGGCCTTGCGGTCGGCGGTGGCGTCCAGCTTCCCGACGAGCCGGTCACCATAAAGAATCGGCAGGGCGAAGTAACCCCAGCGGCGCTTCTCGGCCGGCTTGTACATCTCCAACTGGTAGTCGTAGCCGAAGAGTTCGGCGGTGCGCTTCCGGTCGTGAATCAGCCGGTCGAACGGCGAGAGCAGTGCGGCCCGCCCGCTGAACGGCCGCTCCAGGTACGCCGGATCGACCCGCCACTCCCCCTTCACCCCTTCCACGACGGCCGGTTCGCCGGCCTCGCCGACGACAGCGGGTTCGACCGGGAGTGCGGTGCCGGTGGCGCGGGCGATACCGAGGGCGTGCAGCCGCCGTTCGTTACGCAGGCGGCGCGCTTCGTCGAGCGGCACGGCGGGTTCGTCCGGGTAGACGCGTGCGGCCAGGTCCCACAGCCGCTCCCTCCCCGCGCGCCCCGCGATCGCGACTTCCCCCCTCAGCACCATCAGCTCCAGCAGCTGACTGACGTTACGGTTGTGCGTCCACCCCGACGACTTCCACGGCACCGCGCACGTGTCGGGCAACTCCCTTGAGGTGAGCGGCCCTTGACCACCGAGCCGTTCGAGGATGTCGCGGCGGCAGGCGTCGTTGGCGACGACCCACTCGCGATAGTGCTTCGACTCCCTTTCCCATACGGCCATGTCGGCGCGGTACAGCGCCAGGTCCTCGCTCGGGCGGATCATCGCGCGGAGTTCGAGGAGGGTCCGGTCCTTGAGCGCCGCCGTCAGCTCGTCCGGCGCGTACGACGAGCCGAGGCGGCTCCAGGCGACCAGGTCGGCGTTGGGGGCGATCGCTGCGATCGGGTCGATCTGGAGCAGGGTCAACTGGCGTACGACCGCGTGGAGTTCGGTGGGGGGGTGGGCGTCGAGGAGTTGGGCCTGGATGGCGATCCGGCGGGCTTGGGGGCGGGTGAGTTCATGCATGGGGGCTCCACTCGACGCGTGCGGTGAGGTGGTGTGCCCCTCGTTGCCACCACTCGGGGTCGGTGGCCCGCTCGTACTCCTTGCGCAGGCCGGCCGGGATCAGGCGCAGGTGTGTGTCGGGCAGGGGTTTGCCGTTGGCTGCGGCCCACGCGGAGATCTCTTCGAAGTCGGGGGCCGGTGAACCCATGATCGCGTACACCGGGAGGGGGTCTTCGGCGAGTACGGAGCGGGGCAGGGAGAGGCCGAAGCGTTCCTCGAAGATTGCCAGGCCGAGGCGCTTGCGGTCTTCGTAGTCATCGATGCCGATGCCGGGATCGCGGTAGGTGTCTCCGTCCGGGCGCAGGATCCCCGCGGCCACGAGGTCGGGCAGGAGCAGATCGGGTTCGTGCCCGTAGCGGTGACTCTCCTCGCAGAGCCCGAATCCGCAGACGGTGCGGCCGTCGCGCGCGTACAGGACGGTGGTGGGCGGGTGCTCCGAGTTGTAGTGGTAGTGGACGGCTTCCACGCCGTCCCGCGAGACCTCCGCCAGCCGGTCGAGGTAGGGGCCGTACGTGATGGCGAACGCCCAGCCGGCGTCCTCGCCGACGCGGATCACGGCGCTGCCCGGCCCGCGGTCGGGGTAGGCGTCGATGTCGAGATCAGCCACCTCGGCGTCGGTCATCGGCTCCGCCCTCGCCCCGAGGGGAGCGCCCAGGCGGAGCGCCAGTTCCTCGACGCCGATGCCGCGGGCGAAGTGGACGTCCAGCATCCATCCGGAGCTCGACGTAGCACCCACCAGCCACTGAATGTCGTCGCCCATGTGCCGCCCCTTTCCGCAACGAACAGACGCCCTGCCTGTGTCTGTTGACCCTAGGACGACCCACTGACATCCCGGGCACTATGGGTACGGCAGTGGGTGGTGTTGCGTGGGGACGAGCGGTGGGCGGGTCGAGTGGGCGACGGGGATTACTTCGATTTTCGGGGCGGTACGTTCCACGGGCCCGTGACGGGGAAATCGGAGTCCCCGCGTGCGGCCCCCTCCCCCACGGCGCTGTCCGCGCTGCCGGCCGCGCCCGCCGTTTTCACTGGTCGTGAGGACGAGATGGCCGAGCTGCTGGGTGCGCTTGATCCCGGGGTCGGCGGGGGTTCCGAGTCTGTTGTCATCTCCGCCGTCGCGGGTCTCGGCGGCGTCGGAAAGACCGCGCTGGCGTTGTGTGTTGCGCATGCGGCGCGGGGGCGGGGTTGGTTTTCCGGGGGTGCGCTCTTCGTCGATCTGCGGGGGTACGACGAGGTTCCGGTGACGGCAGATCAGGCGGTGCTGGCGTTGTTGCGGGCGCTGGGGGTGGGGGATGCGGATCTGCCGCCTACGGCTGATGAGCAGTACGCGCGGTATCGGGGCGAACTGAGTTCCCGTGACCCGGTGTTGATCGTCCTGGACAACGCGTCCGACCCGGCCCAGATCGCTCCCCTGTTGCCGGGAGAAGGGGGCGGGCATCGGGTTCTGGTGACCTCCCGGGAGGTCCAGGACTCGCTTCCGGTACGGCAGTTCAGGGTCGACGGGCTGTCGCCGGACGCGTCGCGGGACTTGATCGACCGGTCACTACGGCGGTACGACCCCGGGGACCGTCGGGTTGCGGATGAGCCGGAGGCTGTACGGCAACTCGCCGAACTGTGTGGGCACTTGCCGCTCGCCCTGCTGATCGTCTCCGCGTTGCTACGGCGGCGTCGGCTGCGGCCGGTTTCCACGCTGGTCGAGGAGTTGCGGGCCGCCGAGGATCGAGTACGGGCGTTGCGGGCGAAGGGGGTTGACCAGTACGGCAAGGAACTGAGTCTGCGGCCCGTGTTCGACGTGATGTATGCGCGGATGGAGCCTGAACTCGCCAGGGTTTTCCGGCTGTTGGGGCAGGCGCCGGGGGACAGTATCGGGCTCGGGGTCGCGGTCGCCCTGACCTCGCTGGAGCGGGAGCGCCTGGAACCGCTCCTTGACGAACTAGCCGCTGTCTCGCTCCTCGCCCCGTTCCCGGGTGGTGAGCGCTGGGTGATGCATGACCTCGTACGGCTCTACGCCCAACTCGTCGCCGTCGAGGATCCCGGGGCGCAGGAGGAAGTGGCCGAGGGCCGGAAGAGGTTGCTGGAGGCCTACCTCCAACTGCTCGTATCCGCCAAGGCTCGCGTCGAGGGGATCCCTGAAGAGGCATCCCAAGATCACTTCAACACACGCGAACTCGCCCTGAACTGGCTCGACTCCGAGCGTACGGGACTGCTGGAGATCGCCCACTGGACCGACGGCGAGGACAAGGGGCGGCCCGGCTCTCTACTGATCGCCCTGTACCTGGACAGCTACCTCCTCCTTCGCCGTGCTTTCGACGACTGGGCCACCGTGGCGAAGGCCGCATATGAATCCGCCTGCCGGGTCCACGACTCCTGGGCCGAGGCCAGGGCGTCAGGTGCTCACGGCGTAGCCCTGTTCCATCTGCGGCGGTTCGAGGAGGCCGAGACCGCCCAGCGCCGAGCCCTGCGATTGTCCGAGGACTCCGGCGACACCGAGGGAGAGGCGATAGCGTGGGACCGCATCGGAGTCGCGCTGGGAGCGCTCAGACGGTATGACGACGCGATGGCTGCCCACTATCGCAGCCTGCGGATGGCAGCCCGCATCGGCTTGTTGCGGCAGACAACCAGGGCACGCATCAATTTCGGCGCTGCCCTGACTGAGGCGGGTAGCACGGAAACGGCACGCGCCATCTTCGAAGAAACCCTGGCCATCCACGTGGAACTCGGCGACGAAAGAGGCGAGGCAGCAGCCCATGACGGTCTAGGCGTCACCCTTCTCAGGCAGGGCCGCCACGAGGAGGCCGTCACCGCCTTCGTCCGTGTTCTGGGGCTGTGCGCCGAATCCGGCGACTGGTACCACCGGGCCAACGTCTGGAACAGGCTGGGGCGGACCTGGAACGAGTTGGGGTTGCATGACGAGGCGCTCGGAGCCCACACCCGGGCACTGAACTGGTTCGCCTTTTTTCGCGACCGTCTTGGAGAAGCCCTGGCCCGGGCCGGCATGAGCACCGTGCTTCTCCAGCTCGACCGCACCGAGGAGGCACTGTCAGCCAGGCGCCAAGCCCTGGATCTGTTGCAGGAGTTCGGCGACGAGCCCCACATCGCCGCGATCCTCGACGCTCAGCCATAACCCACCGCGAACTCGCACCACACCACCTTCCCCGGCGCCCGCTCCCCCACCCCCCACTTGTCCGCGAGGACGGAGACCAGCATCAGGCCCCGGCCGTCTTCCGCGTGGAGGTCCCGGTACGGGGTCCTGACCTTGCGGAGTTCGCCGGTGCCGCTGTCGTGGATCTCGATGCGGAGGACTCCGTCGAGGTGGATGCAGAGGCGGAGGGCGAGGCCCCGCCCCGGTGGTACGCCGTGGAGGATCGCGTTGGTCGTCAACTCGCTTACGCAGAGCAGGACATCGTCGGTGCGGTCGGTGATCCCCCAGTCCGCGAGGGTGTTCCGGGTGAACGTGCGGGCCAGCGCGACTGATCTGCGGTCGCGTCGGTAGAACGCCTCGCGGGTGTGGCCTTGTTGGAGTTGTTCGTTCATGGGGCCACTGTCACAGGCAGTCACTATCGTGGGTCAGTGAGTGAGGTCGTATTTGTTTTCTCTACGACCTGACTACGACGACTTCGGGTGTGCGCGGGGGAAAGGGACACGCATGCAATCGGCGAAGAGGCCCAAGAAGGTCGGTACTTGGCAGGCGGTCGGCGGGCTCGTCGCCCACTTCCGGAGGCAGGCGGGGCTCACACAGGAGCAGTTCGCGGAGATCGCGAATCTGCACGTTGACACCATCAGGTCCATCGAACAAGGACGGCTTGCGCTGCAGGAGCATCGGGCGATCGAGTTCGATGAACTGCTGCACACGGGTGGGGCGTTGTTCGCCCTCGTGGACAAGTTGCCGGTGCGGGAGCGGATGCCGCAGTTCGCGCAGGGGTTAGTCGACATCGAGCAGAGCGCAGTCAGCATCCTCTCGTATCAGACACAGATGATTCCCGGCCTCCTTCAGACGGAGGACTACTGCCGTGCGTCCTTCGAGAGCCGCTTCCCGCGCTTCGAGGACGAGACGGAAGAGCAATGGGTGTCCTCGCGGATGGAGCGGCAGAAGATCTGGCAGCGCAAGCAACCGCCGTTCGGTCACTTCATCTTGGAGGAGTCGATCCTGCGGACGGCCCTCGGCGGCCCTGAAGTCATGCGAGCGCAGGTCCGTAAGTTGCGGGATGCCTGCGACCTCGTTCACATGGGGATCCAGATCATGCCCATGGGGCGTGTACCGCACGCGGGTCTCGCTGGGCCCATGATCCTGTTGGAGACACCCGATCACGATCACGTGGTCTACCTGGAGGTGCAGCGCGCAAGTTTCCTGGTGGACGATCCGGACGAGGTCAGCGTCTATCAGCTGAAGTATGGAATGCTGCGGTCACAGGCCCTCTCTCCCGACGAGAGTGCGCGCCTCCTGGACAGACTGCTAGGAGAGTGATGAACACCGCAGCACGGCAGCACTTGGCGTGGTTCAAGTCCAGCTACAGCGGCAGCGAGGGCGGCGAATGCATCGAAGTCGCTTACGCCTGGCGGAAGTCCAGTCACAGCAGCAACGAGGGCGGGGACTGCATCGAAGTCGCCGCCCACCCCGCCGCCATTCACGTTCGTGACTCCAAGGTCGCCGCCGGGCCCATCCTCACTGTCTCGCCCGGGACTTGGAGCGAGTTCCTCGGTCAGGTCACGCGTCCCTGATCCTGAACGCCGCTCCCCCGACCGCCAACAACCCCACCGTGTAAGCCGCCAGCACCCCCAACCCCGGCCACGGAGCGATCGCCAGCCTCTCCAGGTTCTTTGTCGCCTGGATGGAGAGGGCCGCCGGCATGGGGGTCCAGCGTTGTAAACGGTGTTGCCAGGTCGGGGAGTTGACCAGGCGGGACAGGATCGGGATTACGTAGAGGATGCCCAGGCCGAGGGTGATCGCGCCGCCCGTGTCGCGGAGCAGGGTCGCCAGGGACAGGCCTAGCAGCGTCACCAGGACAAGGATCAGGATCGAGCCTGCCGCCGCTCGGAGCGTCGCGGTGTCCGTGGGGCCCGGGAGGATCAGGCGGGACAGGCCCAGGGCGGACAGTACCGCCAGTGCTCCCGTCACCGCCGTCAGCAGGGACAGCGTGGCCGCCTTGGACGCCAGGACCCGCCACCGTCCCGGCATCGCCGTGAGCGTCGTGCGGATCGTGCCCGTGCTGTACTCCGCGCCCATCGACAGCACACCCAGCACCAGGCACACCGACTGGCTCAACTGGACGCCCGTGAGGCTCAGTTTGACCGTGTCCTCGTGGCAGGCCGTCGGTGACGGGCACACCTGGGTCGTGAGCGACGAGGCCGCCGCCGCGCCGACCGCCGCCGTCAGGGCGACCGTTGCCGCCAGGAGCCACCAAGTGCTGGGCAGCGTACGGAGTTTGGTCCATTCGGCGTGCAGCGGATCGAACCACCTCATGCGTCCCGCCTCCTGAGCGTCCAGGCCGCCAGGAGCAGGGCCGCCGCCGCGTAGGCCGCCAGGACCGCCAGGCCGTGGTAGGGGGTGAGGGGGTAACAACCGCTCTCCGGAAGGCAGTTGTGGTGGACCTGCGGGTAGTACGTGACCCCCTGCTGGATCGCGAAGGCCGCCGCCGGTGTCACCCTCAGCAGCCACTGCGCCGCGGGAAGCGGCAAGGCCACGGAGAGGATCTGCGGGAGGAGTACCAGGACCACCACCGTCGCGATCGTGCCCGCGCTGCTGCGCAGCACGACTCCCACGGCCAGGGCCAGGACCGCGACCAGCGAGAGGAGTACCGCGCTGCCTGCGACCGCCCTCAGTGCCGGGTTCTCCAGGAGGGAGAGGTCGGGGAACGCGGGGGGCTTGAAGCCGTTGGAGCGGAGTGTTTTCTGCGCCAGGGTGAAGCCGATTGCCGTGGCCAGCAGGCCTGTTGTGAAGGTGACGGCTCCGATCACCGTCGTCTTCGCCGCCAGTACCTTCAGTCGGGACGGCGTCGCCGTGAACGTCGTACGGATCAGGCCTCGTTTGTACTCGCTCGTCACGAAGAGCGTGCCCAGGGTGGCCATGAAGAGGAGGCCTACGAACACTCCCTGGAAGCTCATCTGGACCATGTCGGGGTTGTTCTCGTCCGGGGCGATGTCTCCCTGGCCGGTGAGGGTGTAGACGCCCGCCGGGGTCACCGTCGACGCGCCCGGCCGCGTGCTCCCCGGCGGGGCGTCGGGGGCGGGGGCGCCGACGTCCGTGGCCGTCCAACTGCCCGCACCCGACGTGCCGGTGAGGCTGAGGTGGTCGAAGGTGCCGGTGGCCTGGCCGCTGCCCGACACCGCGCTCGTGCCGCCGAAGGACCGATGCACGACCTCACGGTTGGGAGACGCCACAAACACCCCCACCTGAACCGTCCTCCCCAGCCCCCCGACCCCCACCTCCCCAAGCCGGGTCCATTTCTCACCGTCTACCGACCCATAGCCGGTTAGTTTTCCCCCCAGCCTTTTCAACCGCAGCCACTGGGGAGCCTTCGCCAGATCGCTGCCCGGCCCCGCCATGTCGTGGGTGAAGTTCCACTGCATACGGACCCCGTGCGCGGGCGTCGCCAGCACCGCCGCGTACGGCGCCCCCTGCTTCAGGCTCGCCTTGACGATGATCCCGGCCTTGGTCCAGGGCTCCAGCGACTGCCCGGACGCGCTCTTCAAGCCGGTGACGCGAAGGGTGACCGTACCGTCGCCGGTCAACGGCCGGTGGACGAATCGGAAGGAGTCGTTGACGACCTCGCCCCCCGGCCCGAGGACGACCGGCGGTCCACCGCCCACAGTGGACCCACTCGCCCCCAACTGGCAGACCACGACCACGACCACACCGGCGATCGCCAACACCGCCGCCCAGACCCTGACCGTCCAGAACTTCGCCCACTCGGCCCGCAGCAGCCGCCCGAAGCCGGCCCGGGCGGGATGGAGGGCGGAACGGTACGGCGGAACCGTCCTGGTCGTCGTCACCGGGTCACCTCGTCTACCTCTTCGGCGGGCGTGGACGTGAACTCGACGGCATCCCGGGTGAGTTCCATGTAGGCCTCCTCCAACGAGGCCCGATGGGCGCCCACTTCGGCGAAGGGGACCCGGGAGGCGGAGAGCAGCTCCACGACCCGTTCGGCGGAAAGACCGGTGACGGTCAGGACGTCGCGATCGACGACAGCGACCGTCCCGCCTTCCCGGGCCAGCAGTTCCATCGCTTCCGTACGACTGCTCGTGCGCAGCCGCACCCGGTCGCCGGAGGCCGCCGCGAGGAGATCGGCCACGGCGGTGTCGGCGATCAGACGGCCCCGCCCGATGACGACCAAGTGGTCGGCGGTGTCCTCCAGTTCGCTCATCAGGTGACTGGAGACGAGGATCGCCCGGCCCTCGGAGGCGAGATGCCGCAGGAGGGTCCGGATCCACTGAATCCCTTCGGGATCAAGGCCGTTGACCGGCTCGTCGAGGAGCAGCACCGGAGGATCGCCGAGCAACGCGACGGCTATACCGAGCCGTTGACGCATACCGAGCGAGTAACCCCCTGCTCTCCGCCGCGAGGCCTCCTCCATCCCGACCTGTTCGAGCACCTCGTCCACGCGCCGCATGGACAGACCGTGGGAGTGGGCCAGCCACCGGAGATGGTCACGCCCCCGCCGGCTGGGATGCAGAGCGGCCGCGTCGAGGAGGGCACCGACCTCCAACAAGGGGGTACGCAGGGCGTGATAGGGCCGCCCCCCGATCAACGCCTGCCCCCCGTCAAGGGCGTCCAGCCCCAGCACGGCCCGCATGGTGGTGGACTTCCCCGCGCCGTTGGGACCGACAAAGCCGGTCACCGTACCGGCCTCGACCCTGAAGGACAGCCCATCGACAGCGAGCGTCCGCCCGAACCGCTTGCGCAGGTCCCGGACTTCGATGCTTGCATCGGTTGTGTGACTCATGTTGAGGGAGGCTAGGGGCGACGAACCCCGCCCGTCGTCACGCAAGGGAGGTCCCTCACGAGGGGGACGCCCGCGGGGAGAGGTGTCGGCACAATGACGGAGTGGGTGACAGGAACGGGGGCGTACAGGTGGTGATGTCCCGGTGGCGGACCACCGAAGCCGCTACCCGTGCCGTGGTCGTGGGGGTCGCCCTCGCGATGCTCTCGGTCTGCGAAGTCCTTCTCCGTAGTGCCGATTTGGCCGGTGGATTCGCCGCCCTGTTGTTGCTCGGCCTCGCTTCCACGCTCCCCCTCGCCTTCGTCCTCGGCACGGGACGGCTCGCCCGGACCTGCGCCGCCCTCGCGCTCAGTGCCGCCTGTGTGCTCTCGCTCGTGCCCTTCGGAGGGCTCACCGTCGGCGGGGTCGTGGCCCAACTGGTGTGCGTGTACGTGCTGGGCCGCGCCGGAGCCACCCGCCTCGGCGGGCTGCTCGTCCTCCCCTACGTCGCGATCGCCCTCGGCAGCCACGAGGAACTGACCCGGATCGTCGCCGTCCTCGTCGCGACCCTCGCCTCCGCCGCCGCGGCCACCGGCATCGCCCACCACGTACGCAGCACGGCACAGGCGCACAGCGCGACCGAACAGGCCTTCGCGGACACCCTCCTCGAACATGCCGCCCGGGGTGAACGGGCGCGTATCGCACGGGAGTTGCACGACGTCGTCGCGCATCATATTTCGATGATCGCCGTTCAGGCCGAGACTGCCCGGCTCACCACCCCCGGGCTGCCGACCGAGGGCGCCACCCGCCTCCTCGCCATCGGCGACACCGCGCGCACCGCACTCACCGAGATGCGGCGGCTGTTGGGCGTGCTGCGGGAGGACGCCCACACAGGAGTCCAACGCCGCCCCCAGCCCGGCCTCGGCCAACTCATCGACCTCGTCGACGAGTCACGCGACGCGGCCGGCTCCCGCACCCGCCTCATCGTCAGCGGCCCCATCGCCCCGCTGGATCCCGGCATCGAGGTCACCGCGTACCGGATCGTCCAGGAGGCCCTCACCAACGCCCGCCGGCATGCGCCGGGCGCGGCGGTGGACGTAGAACTCCGTTATGGGGACGGTGACTTGGCGCTGCGCGTGCGCGACAACGGGCCGGGGTCCGTCGCCGACCTCTCAGCCCTCTCCGGCCACGGCCTGCTCGGGATGCGCGAGCGGGCCGCGACGGTCGGGGGAACCCTGCGCACCGGTCCCGCTCCCGGCGGCGGGTTCCTGGTCGAGGCGCGACTGCCCGTCAAGTCGGAGGAGACGGAGGCGGAGGCGCTGCCATGAGCATCCGGATCGTCGTCGCCGACGACCACGAGATCGTCCGGTTCGGATACGCCGGAATCCTCGCCACCCAGGCCGACTTCACGGTCGTGGGCACGGCCCGCGACGGCGCCGAGGCGGTACGCGTCTGCCGCGAGGAGTCGCCGGACGTCGTGCTGATGGACGTACGGATGCCGGTCATGGACGGCATCGAGGCCACCGCGCGCCTCCAGAACGGGCCTGCGACACCAAGGGTGTTGGTGCTGACCACCTTCGACCTCGACGAGCATGTCTACGACGCGCTCGCCGCCGGTGCCAGCGGGTTCCTGCTGAAGGACGTGACCGCGGAACGGCTCTTCGACGCGGTACGGGTCGTCGCCGCCGGTGAGGCGCTGCTCGCGCCCGGGATCACGCGGAGGCTGATCGCCGAGTTCGCGCGGATGCGCCCGAAGGCGCCCGCGCAGAGCAAGTTGGACGTCCTCACCCCACGCGAGACCGACGTCCTGCGGCTGCTCGCGGAGGGGCTGTCCAACCCCGAACTCGCCGAACGGCTGCACGTGGGCGAGGAGACCGTGAAGACACACGTCAGCCGGATCCTGTCGAAGCTCGGGCTGCGGGATCGTACGCAGGCCGTGGTGATGGCCTACGAGACGGGACTCGTCGTGCCGAGGACCGGCTGACGGCGGCGGGCGCGCGGCACCGGCAGCAGCCACCACGCCGACGCCACCGACAACACCGCCCCGACCGCGATCCCTTCGAGCCGGGTGGGCAACAGGCTGAGGGCGTCCTGGCCGAAGTAGCCGAGGAGGAGGGAGAGGGCACAGGTCATTCCGGCGGCCCAGTAGGCGTAGTTGAGGGGGCGCAGCCACAACGCCACCGCGAGGACGGCGAACATGAGCGCCACGGCGGTGTCGCCGGTGACCCCGACCGCCGCGACACCCGCGGCCAGCAGCGTGCCGACCGTGGCTCCGGCGAGGCGTTCAATTCCCTTGCGCAGTACGTCCGTTCGGCCGCGGTTGCCGCTCGCGGCGACGTACGCGGTGAGGACGACCCACGGCCAGTGGTCGTCGAAGAACAGCCGCCCCAGGATGAACGCGGCGGCGATCCCGGCCGCCATCTGCAGGGCCATGCGGGTGCTGGGGCGGGGGTGGAGGCGGGAGCGGCGCGGAGGTTGACCGGGGCCGGGTTCCGCACGCCAGGCCGGGGGCCCGAACCGGTCGCCCAGCCCCTGCACCAGCCAGACCCCGGCACACGCGAGCGCCCCGACCAACGCCGCCCAGCCCCAAGTGACCAGCCCGCTCTGCGCCTTGGCCGGCAGCGCGGGACCGGGTACGACGAGGAGCGTCACGAGCGGGAGGGCGAGCAGGGTGCCGGCCTTCGTGGCGGCGGGGCCGTAGCGGCGGATCCAGATCGCCAGCGCCATGCCCGCCGTGAAGACGGCGGCGCCGAGCGCGTAGTGGGAGCCGATCAGCCGCCCGACGAAGATCGAGGCACCGGCCGTGACGGGCAGCAGGACGAGCGCGGTGAGCCGACGGCGGGTGTCGGCGGTGCGCTGGCTGGAGGACAGGGTGAGGGTCAGGGCGACCGCGAGGACCAGAACGTCGGTGTGGAGTCCTTCGGCGCCCTCCAGCCAGAGGGCGATGCCCCAGCTGAGCAGCACGGCGGTCATCGTCAGAGCCGCTTCGTACGCGTTGCGTATGAGTTTCTGGGTCACCATCACGAGATTAGCGGGCTCTATGGACTCTGAATAGTAAGCGTCCGCGTACGATATCCGGCATGGATCATCTCCCCGAGGCCGCCCGCATCCGTCGTGGCGTCGTACGGCTCAACCGGCGGCTACGGCAGGAGCGCGGCAACGAGGCCGGGCTCACTCCGAACCAGCTGATCGTCCTCGGACACCTGCACCGGCATCACTCCGCGACCCCCGGCGAGGTCGCGGCGGCCGAGCGGCAGCGGCCGCAGTCCCTCACCCGCGTCTTCGCCGAACTGGAGACGGAGGGGCTGATCGCCCGCGAGGCGGACCCGGTGGACCGGCGCCAGTCCGTCCTCACGCTCACGGCGAAGGGTCGCCGGGCGCTGGACCAGGACATGGTCGAGCGGGATGTGTGGCTGGCGGACGCGTTGGCGTCGCTCAGCGCGACGGAGAGAGGGGTGCTGGAGCTGGCGTCGGCCTTGATGGAGCGGCTGGCGGATACCTCGACGCCGGATACGTGAGCGGGTCAGAAACCCCCGCCGAAGTCCCCTCCGCCGCCACCGTCGCCGCCACCGAAGTCCCCTCCCCCGCCGTCGCCGAAGCCGCCGCCGAAGTCGCCCGGGTCGAAGTTCGCGCCGGAGACGTCGCCGCCGTCGTAGCCGCCGGTGCCGAAATCGCCGTAGCCCGTGCCGTAGTCGGAGGCGTAGGACGGGGTGGACATCATGCTGCCGAGGACCGTGCCGACGAGGAGGCCGGGGAGGAGGCCGCCGCCGAAGTAGCCGCCTGCCCAGGGGCCGTAGGCCGGGCCGGCGTCCCAGTACGGGCGGCGGCCGTAGTCCGTGTCGACCTCGCGGATCATCGGGTCCCGGCCGTCGGCGAGGCGAGCTTGGTCGGCCGCGCAGACCGGGACCTCGCGGGGTGCGCCGCCGGGCGGGGTCCAGGTGGCGTCGGCGACCGAGGGGCCGTGGCGCGGGTCGAAGAAACAGGGGGCCCGGCGCTCGGGCAGCGGGCGGCCCTCGCGGCGGGCGGCGAGCTGGGCGAGGGAGAAGCGGCCGTCCTCCAGTGCCTGGGTGACCGACCGGACGTCCTCGGGTTTCGTGGCCGCCGCCATGTACGACTTCGCCTGCTCGTAGGCGTCGAGGGCACGTTCGTAGTCCGCGCGCATCGCGTCGTCGGCGCCGGGCTCGGCCGGGTGGAATTCGAGACGGTCCAGTTCCTCGCCGAAGGCCGTGATGTCCTCGTCGACCACGACCCGCAGCTTGTCGAGCGCGGCGCGCTGCTCCTCCAGCCTGCGGCGGCGGCTGCGACGCACGAGGGTGTACGCCCCCGCGCCACCGGCCACCAGCACCCCGCCCGCGACGATCAGCGCCGTACCGGAGACTCCCCCGCCGCCGTCCGAGGAACCGCCCCAGGACGCGGGCGCCGAGCCACCCATGCTGGCGAGCGCGCGGTCGGTGAAGTCGGTGAGCTGGGTCTTCGCGTCCTCGCCCTGGACGCTGCCGACCAGGTTCCGCACGGCGGTGTTCGACAGGACGGAGGAGTCGGCGCGGGCGTCGAACCGGTCACCGAAGCGGACCGCGTAGAGGCCGGTGATGCCGGTCGCGGTGCGGAGGTTCGAGAAGGTCGTCTTCGGGAAGTCGGCGGGGAGGACCACGACGAACACGGGTTTGTCGGCGTCCTTGATCCGCTTGGCCAGAGCGTCGGCGTCCGCCGTCGACAGCCGGCCGCTCGCCGACGGGTCGACGTAGACCGGGCTCTTGCGCAACGCCTGCCCGATCGTCGAGACGCCGGTGTCCGCGGCGGCCGGGGACGCCATGATCAGGGCGGCGAGCAGCAGGGCCAGCAGCAACCCGGAGAGGCTTCGAATCCGTACGACGGCCTTCATGATTCGACGCTACCCGAAGCCGGTCCCTTTGGTCGGCCCACCTGTGTCCGCTCGTCGGCCGCCGCTCACCAGCTGATCCGGGCCGCCACCGGCAGGTGATCGCTACCGGTCTCCGGCAGCACCCACGAGCTCCGCGCCCGTACCCCTCGTACGAGAATCTGGTCGATGCGAGCGATCGGGAAAGCGGCGGGCCAGGTGAGGCCGAAGCCGTTCCCGGCCACCTCCTGGGCCGAGGTCAGCCGCGAGGTGAGGCCGTGGAACACGCGGTCGTCCGTGGTGCCGTTCAGGTCGCCGAGCAGTACGACCCGCTTGTTCGGCTCGGCGGCGATCGCCTTGGTGAGCGCGAGTACGCCGAAGTCGCGGGAGTCCGTCCAGAAGCCGTGCCTGGGCATCACCCGCACGGAACCCAGGTGCGCCACGTACACCGCCAGCGGCCCGTGAACCGTGGTCACCGTCGTGCGCAGCGCCCGGACCTCGTCCGCCGCCTCCGCCGCCGATTCGGGCGGCTTGGTCTTCGCCAGCGGCCCGACATCGCCTTCTACGACGTTGACGGACCGCGTGTCCGACAGCGGCAGCTTGCTCCACAGCCCGACCGTGCCCCGCACCTCGTGGTACGGGTACGCCTTCGCCAGCCCCTTCTCGTACGTGCCCCGGGCCTGGTCGGTCAGCTCCTCCAACGCCAGCAAGTCCGCGCCGGATGCGGCCAGTTGGCGGGCGGTGCCGACCGGGTCGGAGTTACCCGCGCCGACGTTGTGGCTCACCACGGTGAGGTCGCCGCCCGGGTGGGACTTGTCGGTGAGCAGCCCGCCGAAGAGGCTCAGCCACACCGTGACCGGCAGCACCAGCGCGACCACCCCGACGGCGGACCGGCGCCACAAAGCCGCGGCCAGCAGCACCGGCACGTACAGGCCGAACCACGGCAGGAGGTTCTCCACCAGGCTGCCCATTCCCGCGATGTTCGGGATCTGGGCGTGCAGCAGCATGAGCAGGCCGAGCAGCAGGGCCGGCACCGCCAGCTCCGGGCGGCGATCCCAGGGGGCGAGGCGGCGTTTCCAGGGGGCGAGAGGAATCCGGGGGATCTTCACCTTGTCACTCAAGGCGGTCCGGTGTTGCCGTCGCGTATGGAGTTTTCGATACGCGGACGATAGGTGCCGACTCCTACCATCGAACCCATGCGTGTGCTGATCGTCGAGGACGAGCCCTACCTGGCGGACGCGATCCGCGACGGCCTGCGCCTGGCCGCGATCGCGGCCGACATCGCGGGGGACGGGAACACCGCGCTGGAACTGCTGAGCGTCAACGCCTACGACATCGCCGTCCTCGACCGCGACATCCCCGGCCCCTCCGGCGACGAGGTCGCCCGCCGCATCGTCGCCTCCGGCAGCGGGATGCCGATCCTCATGCTGACCGCCGCCGACCGACTCGACGACAAGACCAGCGGGTTCGAACTCGGCGCCGACGACTACCTCACGAAACCCTTCGAACTCCAGGAACTCGCGCTCCGGCTGCGGGCGTTGGACCGTCGACGCGCCCACAACAGGCCGCCGGTAAGGGAGTTGGCGGGCCTGCGCGTCGACCCGTTCCGCAGGGAGGTCTACCGGGACGGCCGCTATGTCGCGCTGACCAGGAAGCAGTTCGCCGTGCTCGACGTCCTCGTCGCCGCCGAGGGCGGAGTCGTCAGCGCCGAGGACCTCCTTGAGCGGGCCTGGGACGAGAACGCCGACCCGTTCACCAACGCCGTACGCATCACCGTCTCGGCGCTGCGCAAGCGGCTCGGCGAACCCTGGATCATCGCCACGGTGCCGGGCGTCGGCTACCGCATCGACGCTCAGCCCGGGGCCGGATGCGACGGAGCCTACGGAACCGACGGAGAAGGCCGTGGATAGGGCGCCCGGGTTGAGCGTCCGCCTCAAACTCACCCTCAGCTACGCCGGATTCCTCATGGTGGCGGGCGCCCTGCTGCTCACCGCGGTGTGGGTGTTCCTCCTCCGTTACGTCCCCGACCGGGCGATGCTCATCAACCCCGACGACAGGCCCACGGACGGGGTCTTCCCCATCCGCTCCGCCCTCCTTGAGGTCTTCGCGCCGAGAGCGGCCGCCGTCCTCGCGTTCCTGCTGGTGTTCGGCCTCGTGGGCGGGTGGCTGCTCGCCGGCCGCATGCTCGCCCCGCTGACCCGCATCACGGAGGCCACCCGCATGGCCACGGACGGCTCGCTCTCCCACCGGATCCAACTCCCGGGCCACAAGGACGAGTTCCGTGAACTCGCCGACGCCTTCGACGCCATGCTCACGCGCCTCGAAGCACACGATGCCGAACAGCGGAGATTCGCGGCCAACGCCTCCCACGAGTTGCGCACCCCGCTGGCGATCTCGAAGGCCCTGCTCGACGTGGCCCGCACCGACCCGGACCACGACACCGGTGAACTCGTCGACCGCCTCCACGCCGTCAACACCCGAGCCATCGACCTCACCGAAGCCCTGCTCCTGCTCAGCCGCGCCAACCAACGGTCCTTCACCCGCGAACCCGTCGACCTCTCCCTCGTCGCGGAAGAAGCCACCGAGACGCTCCTCCCCCTCGCGGAGAAGCACGGCGTCACCATCGAGACCGACGGCGACATCACCCCCACCCGCGGCTCGCAGCCGCTCCTGCTCCAACTCACCACGAACCTCGTGCAGAACGCGATCGTCCACAACCTCCCCGAGCAGGGCACCGTCTGGGTGACCACCGCCGTCGGCCCCAACTCCGCGGTCCTCACGGTCGAGAACACCGGCGACCCGCTCACCCCGCACCAGGTCTCGACCCTCACCGAGCCCTTCCAACGCGGCACCGAACGCGTCCGCACCGACCACGCGGGAGTCGGCCTCGGCCTGGCGATCGTCAAGACCATCACCGGCGCGCACGACGGCACCCTCACGCTGACCCCACGCCCGGCAGGCGGCCTCCGCATCACGGTGGAACTACCCGCCAACTGACCGCACCCCCCGCGCCGTTGAGGCCACAGGGGGTGCGGGAGCAAGCGAACAGGACAGGGTCTACGCCGCCTTGTACGCCTCCTCCAACTTCTTCACAGCCGCCGCGTACTTACCCGTCAGCAGCAGATGGTCCGCGTCGGCGAACGGCTTCGACACCGCCGCCGTCACGTTCTGCCCCACCTTCGCCTGCACGAGCAGCCGCGCCTTGGTGACGAGCGCCTTGCCGGTCTCCGCCGACCTGGCGTGCGCCGCCGCGCTCTCCAGCGCCTTCAGGGTGGACGCGCCACCCGTCGGTGCCTTCGTCTGCGTCGTCAGTCCCCAGCCGTACGGGAACTGCGGATCGTACGACGTGTCACCCACGTTGATCGGGAGCTGGGCCTCCGACTTCGGCCAGGTGACCGGGAGTTGACCGGTGAAGGACCGCTTGCCGTAGAGCACGTCGGCCACGCCGTCGCCCTCGGTGCCGGGCAGCCAGGAGGCCACCAGGGCGCCGATCTTGGGGAGTTGGTCCCCGATCAGCTGCGGTCGCCCGGAGACGATCAGCACCGCGCACTTCATCGCCGCGCACACCTTGTCCACGGCTGCCTGGTCGGCCGGGGTGAGGGTCAGGTCGTTGCCGTTGCCGACATCGCCCACGCCCTCGGCGTACGGGGTCTCGCCGACGACGACCACACCCACGTCATAGCCACTGGTCGAGGCGGACGCGTCCTTGGAGTACGTGACATCGCCGCCGGCGTTCTTCATCCCCTGGAGGATCGTCGTGCCGGTGGTGTTCGTGCCGGACGAGCCCTGCCAGGTGATGGTCCAGCCGCCGGTCTGGTTGCCGAGGTCGTCGGCGTTGGAACCGGCGACGTAGACCTTCTGGTTCTTCTTCAACGGCAGGACGCCACCCGCGTTCTTCAGCAGCACCTGCGACTCGGCCGCCGCCTGCCGCGCCACGGCCCGGTGCGAAGTCGAGCCGATCTTCGACGCGTTGCTCGTGTCGGCGTACGGCTTCTCGAAGAGGCCGAGCTTGAACTTCTGCGTGAGGATGCGCGATACGGCGTCGTCGATCCGCTTCTCGGTGACGTGGCCCGCCTTCACCTCGGCGATGAGCGTCGAGCTGAAGTCCTTGTAGCTGTACGGGACCATCATCATGTCGACGCCCGCGTTGACCGCCGTGTCGACGTGCGAGGCGTAGTCGCCGGGGAGTTGGTCGATGGCGTTCCAGTCGCTGATGACGAAGCCGTCGAAGCCCATGCGGTTCTTGAGGACGCCGTTGATCATGTCGGCGCGGGCGTGCATCTTCACCGGGCCGAGGCCGTCGCCGACGATGTCGAGCGAGGAGTAGGACGGCATGACCGTGCCGATGCCCCGGTCGACGGCCGTCTGGTACGGCGCCAGGTGGATGGCTTCCAGCTGCTGCCGGGTGACGGTCGTGACGCCCTGGTCGATCGTGTACGTGCCCGTCGTGGAGGAGCCGTACGCGGTGCCGCCGTCGCCGACAAAGTGCTTGGCGGTGGCGAGGACCTTGTCGTCGTCCTTCAACTGCTTGCCGTTCGCGGCGCCTTGGAGACCCTGGATCACCGTCTCCATGGACTGCACGAGCGCCGGGTCCTCGCCGAACGACTCGTAGGAGCGGCCCCAGCGTTCGTCACGGGTGACGCAGAGGCAGGGGGCGAAGTCCCACGGGACGCCGGTCGAGCGGACCTCGCTGGCCGTCACCGCGCCCGCCTTCTCGGCGAGTTGGGGGTCGCGGGTCGCGCCGATGCCGATGTTGTGCGGCATGATCGTGGCGCCGGCCAGGTTGTTGTGGCCGTGGACCGCGTCGACGCCGTAGATCAGCGGGATCTGGAACCGGGTTGCCTGCGCCCGGAGTTGGAACGAGTCGATCATCTTCGCCCAGGCGGCCGCCGTGTTGGGCGTCGGTGTCGAGCCGCCGCCGGAGAGCAGCGAGCCGAGGTCGTAGGTGGCGACGTCGGCGCCGGTGCCCACACCGCCGCGCTCGGCCTGGGTCATCTGCCCGGCCTTCTCCTCCAGCGACATGCGCTTGACGAGGTCGGCGACGCGCTTCTTGATGGGCAACTTGCTGTCCAGGTACGGCAGTCCGTGCGCGTCGATGACGACCTGCGGGTTCTCGGTCGGGGCCTTGGCGCCGGTGACCGTGAGCTTCAGCGGGATCGTCTCGGCGTTCTCGGCCGACTTGTCCTTCAGCGTGCGGACCTTGACGGTCTGGGTGGCGCCGGACGCGGTGCCCGCCGGGAAGGTGAGCGTGCCGGAGACCGGGGTGTAGTCCTTGCCGGTGGTGGCGGTGCCGCCGTCGGACGTGTAGGCGACCGTCACCGGATCGTCGAGCGGGACGGCGCCGGTGGTGGAGACGGTGACCTTGACCGCGGCCGTACCGCCCTCCTTGACCGGGTAGACGGCCGAGTCGGTGGTGACGGAGGCGCGCAGGGACTGGTCGGCCTTGCCGTACAACTCGACGTCGTCCATGGCGAACTGGCCGTGGATGCCGACCGGGAGGGTGACCGCGTAGCCCCACATCTGGGTGAGGCCGAGGACGTGGTCGATGCCGCCGACGGGCTGGTAGTCCGTGCGGTAGACGAAGTTCGTGAACGGGATCTCGATCTGCTTCCAGCCGGTGAAGTCGTCCGTGAAGGACGTCGTCCACAGCTCGGAGGCCTCGCCGTTCGCGCCGCCGTCCTTGATCTCGAAGTTGGAGGCCTTGCCGGTGTTCTGGCCGTCCCACCAGAAGCGGATGCCCTGGTGGGCGGACCAGTCGTGGCCGGGTTCGGTCGCGGCGTAGTCGTGGGTGAAGCCGCCGTACCCGCTGATGTCGTACGTCCCGGTGAGTACCTTCGCGCCCTCGGGGGCGTCCGGTCTCGCGGTCAGGGCGAGTTGGGGCGGGTCGTCGGTGTCACCGCCCCAGGTGAAGATGCCCTCGGCGGGCTGGCTCGCGAAGGGCACCTCGCCCTCGAAGCGGTCGACGGGGGTGGGGGCTGGGTCGGCGGCGGCGGCCGCCTGGGAGACGGCGGCCGGTGACAGCAGCGCGGCGCACAGGGCGGTGGAAACGAGCAGGGCGGTTCTTGGCATGGACCTTCCCTCGGCTCTGGAGCTCTGGTTCACTCTGGGTTCGCACAGTTCACTCATGACTTAGATCACGCCGTGAGTTAACTAACGGCCCGCAGACCCGTCAAGACATCTCGTCAGGAAGGGCTAACGCATCCATGTCCAGGAGAACCCCCCGCACGGCCCGGCTGCTGCTCGCCGGACTGCTCTCCGTGGCCGGCTTCACCGCGGCCGTACCCCCCGCACACGCTGCCGGTGAACAGGTCACGGCCTGGCTCACCACCACCGACGACGCCGCCGGACGCCATGTCACGCGCGGCCTCCAGGCCCAGACGCCGTTCGCCTTCTCGTCCGGGACGGGCGGCAGCGGCGAGAACATCACCGTCGACGAGAACACCCGCTACCAGACGTTCACCGGGGGCGGCGCGTCCTTCACGGACACGGCGGCCTGGCTGATGAACAGCAGCGGCGCGCTGTCGACGGCGACCCGGAACGCGACCATGACCAAGCTGTTCTCGCCGACGGACGGGATCGGTCTTTCGTTCCTGCGCAACCCGATGGGCGCCTCCGACCTGGCCCGCTACGGCTACTCGTACGACGACGTGGCGGCCGGTCAGACCGACCCGAACCTCAACTCCTTCTCGATCGCGCACGACCTGGCCGATGTCGTGCCGCTCACCAAGCAGGCGCTGACCCTCAACCCCTCTCTGACTGTCATGGCCTCGCCATGGACGGCCCCCGCGTGGATGAAGGACAGCGGCTCGCTCAACGGGGGCTGGCTGAAGTCCGAGGACTACGGCGCCTACGCCAACTACTTCGTCAAGTACCTCCAGGCGTACAAGGACCAGGGCGTTCCGGTGTCGTACGTGACCGTCCAGAACGAGCCGACGTGTTGCTCCGGCTACCCGTCGATGAGCTGGAACGCGTCGGGGCTCGCCTACTTCACGAAGAGCGAGCTGCTCCCGAAGCTCAACGCGTCCGGCCTGACCACGAAGGTGCTGGCGCACGACTGGAACTGGGACGTGTACGACTCGTACGCGGCCTCGACCGTGGACGACGCGGCCGTCCGCTCGAACCCCAACTTCGGTGGCATCGCCTGGCACGGCTACGGCGGTGACGTCACCAAGCAGACCACCGTCCACAACCAGTACCCCACCCTCGACGCCTTCGGCACCGAGCACTCCGGCGGTACCTGGATCGCCAACCAGCAGCGCGAGGACATGAACAACATCATCGACTACACCCGCAACTGGGCGAAGTCGGTGACCAAGTGGTCCCTTGCGGTGGACCAGAACATGGGCCCGCACAACGGCGGTTGCGGCACCTGCACCGGCCTGATCACCGTGCACAACGGCGACAGCGCGAGCGGGACCGTCGACTACACCGTCGAGTACTACACGATGGGTCAGCTGACGAAGTTCGTCCGCCCCGGCGCCCAGCGGATCGCGTCCACGGCGTCCACGAACGTCCCCAACGTGGCATGGCGCAACCCGGACGGTTCGAAGGCGCTGATCGCGTACAACGACGCGTCCACGGCGAAGACGGTGACCATCAACTGGGGTGGCCAGCACGCGACTTACTCCCTCCCCGGCAAGACGTCCGCCACCTTCACCTGGACCGGCACGCAGGCCGGCGGCGGCAGCCAGACCGGCGCGTTCGTCGGCCTCGCCAGCAAGTGCCTCGACGTGGCCGGGGGTTCGACCACCAACGGCACGGCCGTCCAGCTCTACGACTGCAACTCCTCGACCGCCCAGCAGTGGACCGTGGGCACCGACGGCACGGTCCGCTCCCTCGGCAAGTGCCTTGACGTGACGTCGGCTTCGACGGCCGACGGGGCGAAGGTGCAGTTGTACGACTGCAACGGAACCGCCGCGCAACAGTGGTCGTACAACTCCACGACCGGTGATGTGGTGAATACGGCGGCCAACAAGTGCCTTGACGTGACGGGCAATTCGTCGACGAACGGGACTCGGGCGCAGATCTGGACGTGCTCGGGGGCTGCCAACCAGAAGTGGCATCTGCAGTAGGCGGGGCGGGTCGTGTCCCGCCCTCGACGGGGGGCGGGACACGAAACGTGTCGTAGGGACGGTTGTGGGTGTGGCGGCCGGGATGGGGTTACTGAGCGCGTGCAGTCCGGCGCAGCTGCCACTCGCCGCGGCCTGGCTGGGCACGGACGGACAGCCGGTCGCGCTGGTGAAGCCGTGCGGTCACGACCGCGCGGGAGACATCGACCTCTTCAGCTGGACCGAGGAGGAAACGGCCGACGGGGCGAGCGGGACACCGGAGAGCCCGGACTCGGACACCGGTTGGCAGACACCGCTCGTAGGGCCTCCGATGGAGCCCTTCGGCACGACGACGTTCCCGCTCTTCGAGCCGCCCCGCTCGTGGCGGACCGAGGCGACCGGGCCTCAGAAGCTGGCGCCCGGCCGCACCTATTCCCTGACGTTCAAGGTGTACGAGGGCGGCGGCGTCCAGTACACCGGCGACCTCTACTTCACCGCGAAAGACCTCACGTCGCTGAGCCCCGGCCAGGTCTGGGCCGACGACCGCGCGATGAGCCGGGACGACTTCGACGACCTCGTGGACGACTCGTGCTGACCCGGGCGCGGGGTCGTCGGGGTGCGGCGGGGGTTGTGGGTGTGGTGGCGGGGTGTCTGCTGCTGAGCGGGTGCGCTGCCGTCGATCTGCCGCTGGCCGGGATACGGGTCGGGGCGGACGGGGCGCCGTACGCGCTCATCCGGCCCTGCGGGGACGACAGTTACCAGTCGCCGTCGCTCGACGGGACGGCCGCGAGCGCCCAGGGCGGGCCGGTCACCACGGGGTGGGACGTGAAGAAGGAGAAGCTGAGCGGGGACGCCGAGTTCCCGCTGTTCTCGCCGCCGGCCGCCTGGCGGGCCCGGCACCGGGGTGAGCAACGGCTCCTGCCGAAGCACGCGTACTCGCTCGTCTTCGGGCACTACATCACCGGCGACTCGTACAACGGGATCGTCGACTTCTCCACCGAACAGATCACCGCCCTCAAGCCCGGCCGGGTCTGGGCCGACAACCGGGCCATGAGCCTCGGCGAGTTCGAGAAACTCGCCGAGCGCTCATGCTGAGGCCGGTCTACTCGGCCGGCTCAACTCCCGCGCGCAGCAAGCCGTACGTGTACGCGTCCTCCAGTGCCTGCCATGACGCGGCGATGACGTTCTCCGCCACGCCTACCGTCGACCACTCCGCCGAGCCGTCGGACGTGGCGATCAGGACGCGGGTCGTGGAGGACGTGCCGTGCTTGCCCTCCAGGATGCGGACCTTGTAGTCGACGAGCTCCAGTTTGGCGAGTTGAGGGTAGATCTTTTCGAGGGCTACGCGGAGGGCGCGGTCGAGGGCGTGGACCGGGCCGTTGCCCTCGGCCGTGGCTACGATGCGCTCGCCCTTGGCGAAGAGCTTGACCGTGGCCTCGTTGGCGTGGGTGCCGTCGGGGCGGTCCTCCACGATCGCGCGCCAGGACTCGACCTCGAAGTAGGAGCGGGCCTTGCCCTCCGCCTCGGCACGGAGGAGCAGCTCGAACGACGCGTCTGCCGCCTCGTACGTGTAGCCCTTCAGCTCGCGTTCCTTGACCCTCTCCACGACCCTGCCCACCAGCTCGCGGTCGCCGCTGATGTCTACGCCGAGTTCCTTGCCCTTGAGTTCGATCGACGCGCGGCCCGCCATGTCGGAGACCAGCATCCGCATGGTGTTGCCGACCTGCTCGGGGTCGATGTGCTGGTACAGGTCCGGGTCGACCTTGATCGCGGAGGCGTGCAGGCCCGCCTTGTGGGCGAAGGCCGAGACGCCGACGTAGGGCTGGTGCGTGGACGGGGTCAGGTTCACGACCTCGGCGATCGCGTGCGAGATGCGGGTCATCTCGCGGAGCTTGCCGTCGGGGAGGACCTTCTTGCCGTACTTCAGCTCCAGGGCCGCCACGACCGGGAACAGGTTGGCGTTGCCCACGCGCTCGCCGTAGCCGTTCGCCGTGCACTGGACGTGGGTCGCGCCCGCGTCGACGGCGGCGAGGGTGTTGGCGACCGCGCAGCCCGTGTCGTCCTGGGTGTGGATGCCGAGCCGGGCGCCGGTGTCGGCGAGGACCGTGGAGACGACGGCCTGGATCTGCGCCGGGAGCATGCCGCCGTTGGTGTCGCAGAGGACCACTACGGACGCGCCGGCCTCGGCGGCGGACCGTACGACCGCCTTCGCGTACTCGGGGTTCGCGCGGTAGCCGTCGAAGAAGTGCTCGCAGTCGACGAAGACGCGGCGGCCCTGGGCGACCAGGTGGGAGACGGTGTCGCTGACCATCGCCAGGTTCTCGTCGAGGGTGGTGCGCAGGGCCAGCTCGACATGCCGGTCGTGGGACTTCGCGACGAGGCAGATGACCTCGGTGCCGGCGTCCAGGAGCGCCTTGACCTGCGGGTCCTCGCTCGCCTTCGCGCCCGCCCGCCGGGTGGCGCCGAAGGCGACCAGCTGGGCGTGCCTGAAGTCGATCTCCTGCCGGGCGCGGGCGAAGAACTCGGTGTCCCGCGGGTTGGCGCCGGGCCAGCCGCCCTCGATGAAGCCGACGCCGAAGTCGTCCAGGTGCCGTGCGATGGCCAGCTTGTCCGCGACGGTGAGGTTGATGCCCTCCCGCTGCGCGCCGTCACGCAGGGTCGTGTCGAAGACGTGGAACGAATCGTCGAGTTCGCTGGTTTCCGTCATGGTGTCTGGCTCCTGAGGATCTGAATCTCGGTCTGTACCGGAATGACCGGCTCCACCGTCCCTCAATGATCCCTCGCACTGCTCTCCCGGCTGCAGGTGGGCCAGAAAAGCGAAAAACCCCTCGCGGGTGCGAGAGGTCTGCGCGCGGGTCGAGTGACGACGGTGGCCGCCCGTACCTGGTCGTACGAGGCGGTCACTGCGGACCGGCGCGCCTGCTGCCAATAATCGTGGCGAACGAGAACACGGACGCAGTCTGGCACACCCGCGCCCGTGCTCACCGTCCGTCTCATGATGCGAACAGTCGGTTGATCAACTCGCCTGGCGCACGAACACGTCCGAGACCCCGTTGGTGTCCCCCGGCACCAGGTCGGCCGACGCCGACTCGAACGCGACGACCGTGCCGTCGTCGTTCACGGACGGGTGCAGGGCCGGGAGGTCGCTACGGCCGCCCCAGCGGTCGGCGCTCATCAACTGCCGCTTGCCGGTGGCGAGTTCGAGCAGGTACACGGAACCCCCCGAGGTGTACGCGACCCGTGCGCCGTCCCCGGAGAGCGAGGGCTCAGCGGCCTTGGCGACCCGGGTCGTGGTCCGGGCGTCGAGGTCACGGACGTAGACGTCCCGGCCGTGCTGGAAGGCGACCTTGCGGCCGTCATCGCTGATGGAGGGTGCCGATGCCTTGTCGGCGGCCTTCTCCAGGGTGCCGGTGTCCAGGTCGCGGACGTGGACGGCGCCGCCCTGCTCGAAGGCGATGTACCGGCCGTCGTAGCTGATGGACGGGTTGGCCGCCGCCTTGCCGGTGGGGGCGCTGACCAGGTCGTCGGCGCCGCCGTTGAACGTGAAGCGGTAGATCCGCGGCTGCGGCGCGGGGTCGGTGCTGGTGGCGGGCAGGGTCGCGGCGTAGGTGATCCAGCGGCAGCCGGGTTCCATCGCGGGCTGTCCCATCCAGGTGAAGCGGACGCCCTGGTAGGAGGCGAGGCCGGTCAGCTTGCCGACCGAGCGGTTGCGGATGAAGACCTCCGGGGCGCCGTCGGTCGCGTGCGGGGCGACGTAACCGACCATGCGTCCGCTGGTGCAGGGCGTGCCTTCGGACGAGGGTTTCTGGGTGGCGTCGTTGACCTCGCCGATGCCGCCGGGCGCGTTGACGAAGACGCTGCCGTCCGACGTGAAGGAGAGGTTGCGGTCGTCCGCGATCACCGGGTCGTGGGACGCGGTGGTGCGCTGCTGCCCGTCCCGCGTGAGGCTGATCCGTTCGGTGACGTACGGGATCGGGGCCGGGTGGGTGCCGAGTCCGCCCGAGTAGACGAACACGTCCCGCTCTCCGTTGGTGTCGTCCGGCACCAGGTACGACGCCGACGAACTGAACGCCACGGTAAGGCCGTTGGCGGTCAGTGTGTCCGGGCCGGTCTGGCTGTCCCACGGGAGGGCGGCGCCCTTCCGTCCGGTCCGCAGGTCGCGCACCCGGGTGCCGTCCTCGCCCGAGACGACGGCGTACCGGCCGTCCGCAGTGACCGACTCCGGACGCCCCTCGGCCACGCGGCGCGATGTCCCGGTGCGCAGGTCGTGGACGTACAGTCCGCCCTCGGCGTCGAGGAGGACGCGGCGGCCGTCCGCCGTGACGCGGACCAGGTAGGCGGCGCCGAGGCCCTTGTCGACCTGGGTCCGCTCGCCCGTCGCCCGGTCCTTGACGTAGACGTCGGCCGGGTCGTCCTCGGAGGCGGTGCGAATGCCGTACGCGACCCGCTTGCCGTCACCGCTCACGGAGGCGCCGTTCTTGTCGCCCTCCTCGGCCGGTGAGACGAGTTCGTCGGTGCCGGTGGCCGTGTCGCGGACGTAGAGGAGCCGGGTGGCGTCCGGGCCGTTGCGGTTGCCGAGGGTGTACGCGACGTGTGTGCCGTCCGGGCTGAGCGACTCCACGCGGCCCAACTCGTTGGATCCGGGCGGGTTTTCGGGCCACAGCTTCGTCGCGCTGCCGGTGGCGCGGTCGTACAGGTAAGGGGCCGTGAAGCGGGTGCCCGCCGAGAACGCGACCCGGCTCCCGTCCGCGCTCAACACCGGTGCGCTGTACGCGTATCCGGGCCCGAGGTCGATCGCGGTCACCCCGCCGGTGGCCAGGTTCTTCACCCGCAGGCACGAGAAGGAGCGTGCGCAGCCGAAGCTCGGCGCGGTCGACGTGAACGCGACGGACCTGCCGTCGGCGCTGATCGCGGCCTCGGCGGACGACCCGTCGGCCTGGCTGCCGTCGGCGGCGGTGCTGACCCGTTCCGCACCGGGCGGCCGGTGCGGTGCCGCGTCGGCCGGGACGGCGGCGGCACCCAGCGCGAGGAGCAGCGCAGCCCCCAAGGACATGGTGGAGGTACGTCTGGACATCAACATGGCTTCCCCCGAAACCTCGTCGTCCCCCGGTCCCGCACCGGGGACTCACAGGGATGCAAACGCACCGGGTTCCACAGGGTCAATCGGTCGCATTGCGTACAACCGGGACGGAAGATCACACGTCCGCGAGGAGCCCCTCGTCCAGGAACTCCCGTACGTGGCCGAGAACTTGCGCCCGGTCCGTGCCCCGCAGCCCGATCGCCACATGGATGGAGAAACCGTCGAGGAGAGCGCGGAGCCGGGCCGCGAACCGGTCCGGGTCGACGGCCCGGAACTCCCCCCGTGACACGCCCTCCGCGATCAGCGCGACCAGGTCGCGGTGCCAGACGCCCTCGATGGCGGCCTGCCGGTCGCGGGCATCGTCGTCGGCGTTCTGCGAGCGGTTCCAGACCTCCAGCCACAGGGTCCAGTGCGGGTCGCGGTGGCCGTCCGGGACGTACAGGTCGACGTACGCGTCGACGCGCTCGCGGGAGGTGGCCGTGCTGCGGGTCAGCAGGCGGCCGCGCTCGGCGCCCAGCCTGCCCTCGCTCCACTCCAGGGCCTGGAGCAGGAGTTCGTCCTTGGAGTGGAAGTAGTAGAGGAGGTGGCCGCTGCTCATGCCGACCTCGCGGCCGAGCGCCGCCATGGTGAGCTGCTCCAGGCCACGTTCGGCGATCATGCCCATGGCCGCGGCGAGGACGTCCTCGCGCGGCGGCGCGTTCTTCCGCGCACCGGCCATCGTCCGACTCCCTCCCGCCGGGTCCTTGATCCCTGGTCCTCAGACCTTCGGCTGTTGCTGGGTGATGCAGTGGATGCCTCCACCGCCCGCGAAGATCGTACGGGCGTCCACCAGTGTGACCGTCCGCTCGGGGAAGAGGCGACGGAAGATCCCGGCCGCGATCTCGTCGCCCGGGTCGTCGAAGGCGCAGAGCACTACCCCGCCGTTGCAGAGGTAGTGGTTGATGTAGGAGTAGTCGACCCAGTCGCCGTCCTCGTCCTTGAGGACGGTCGGGGCCGGGACCTCGACGACCTCCAGGCGGCGGCCCTTCGCGTCGGTCTCGGCGCGGAGGAGGGCGAGGTACTCCTGCGAGCGGGCGTGGTCCGGGTGGGCCGGGTCGCGCTGGCTGTGGACCAGTACGGTGCCGGGCCCGGCGAAGGCCGCGACGATGTCGACGTGGCCCTGGGTGCCGTAGACGCCGTAGTCGCCGGTGAGGCCGTGCGGGAGCCAGATCGCCTTTGTGGTGCCGAGCCTGGCGTGGATCTCCGCCTCGACCTGCTCGCGCGTCCAGCCGGGGTTGCGGCCGGCGCCGAGCTGGACCGTCTCCGTGAGCAGCACCGTCCCCTCGCCGTCGACGTGGATCGCGCCGCCCTCGTTGACGAGCGTGCTGCTGAGTGCGGGGACTCCGGCCAGGTCGGCGACATGGCGGGCGATCTTGGAGTCGTGCTCCCAGCGGGCCCAGCTCTGCGCGCCCCAGCCGTTGAACGTCCAGTCCACGGCGGCCAGTTCACCGTTGTCGTCGGTGACGAACGTCGGGCCGATGTCCCGCATCCACGCGTCGTCCAGCTCGCGCTCGACCAGGTCGACGTCCGGGCCGAGCAGCTCGCGCGCCGACTCGCCCTGACCCGGGCCGTGCACCATCGTCACCGGTTCGAAGCGGCGCACGGCGCGGGCGACGGACGCCCAGGCGGCGCGGGCCTCGGCCAGCTCCTCCGCAGTGGTGAAGGTCGGGTTGGGCCCGGGCCAGGCCATCCAGGTGCGCTCGTGCGGGGCCCACTCGGGGGGCATACGGAAGCTCATCAGAAGTCCCAAGTCTCTTGGTTCTAAAGGAAGTAGAGGCGGTTGAGGGCGACGGACTCGGCAGGTTCGGAGCGGATCGGTTCGCCGTCCAGGGTGACCAGACCCGTCCGCTGGTCCACATCGACCGCCCCGGTACGGGAGTTGAGCCGCAGGTCGGCAGGCCCGATGCCCCGCGTTCCGCGAACTGCCACGCGTCTACGGCGAGTTGGCATGGCGTCGCCGCCCTGGTCCAGGGCCGCCTGGGCCACGAAGGCCACGGAGATGTCGGCGGGCGTCGAGCCGTGCGCGCCGAACTGCGGGCCCAGGACGAGGGGTTCACAGGTGTCGGTCGCCGCGTTGGGGTCGCCGACCACGCCGTACGCCGGGAACCCGGACTTCAGGACGAGCTGCGGTTTGGCGCCGAAGTACTCCGGCCGCCACAGCACGATGTCCGCGAGTTTGCCGACCTCGATGGAGCCGACCTCGTGCGAAAGTCCGTGCGCGATCGCGGGGTTGATGGTCAGCTTGGCGATGTAGCGCAGGACGCGTTCGTTGTCGTGGTCCGTCTCCGGAGAACCGCCGAGCGCGCCGAACTCGGCCTTCATCTTCCCGGCCATGGCGAACGTGCGGCGCACGGTCTCACCGGCGCGGCCCATGCCCTGCGCGTCGGACGAGGTGATGCCGATCGCACCCAGGTCGTGCAGCACGTCCTCGGCGCCCATCGTCCCGGGGCGGATGCGGTCGCGGGCCATCGCGGCGTCGCCGGGCAGGTCGGTCTTCAGGTCGTGGACGGAGACGATCATGCCGTAGTGCTCGGCGACCGCGTCCCGGCCGAAGGGGAGGGTGGGGTTGGTGGAGGAGCCGATGACGTTCGCAACTCCGGCCATCTTCAGGACATTCGGCACGTGTCCGCCGCCGCAGCCCTCGATGTGGAAGGCGTGGATCGTCCGGCCCTCCAGGACCCGCAGGGTGTCCTCGACGGACAGGCACTCGTTCAACCCGTCGCTGTGCAGGGCGACTTGGACGTCGCACTCCTCGGCGACCCGCAACGCGGTGTCCAGCGCGCGGGTGTGGGCGCCCATGTCCTCGTGCACCTTGAAGCCGGACGCGCCTCCCTCCGCCAACGCCTCGATCAACGGCGCGTCCGAGGACGACGAACCCCGGCCCAGGAAGCCGATGTTGACCGGCCAGGCGTCGAAGGCGTTGAAGGCGTGGCGCAGCGCCCAGGGCGAGTTGACGCCGACGCCCCACACCGGGCCGAACTCCTGCCCGATGATCGTCGTCACCCCGGACGCCAGCGAGGCCTCCATGATGCGCGGCGAGAGAAGGTGCACATGGGTGTCGACCGCGCCCGCGGTGGCGATGAGCCCCTCGCCGGACACGATGGAGGTACCGGTGCCGACGACGACGTCCACCCCGTCCAGGGTGTCGGGGTTACCGGCCCGCCCGATCGAGCAGATCCGCCCTTCCCTGATCCCGATGGACACTTTCCGGATGCCCTGCACGGCGTCGATCACGACCACATTGCTGATCACGACATCGCAGGTGTCGCGCACGGCGGCGGCCTTGAGGTGCAGTCCGTCGCGGGCCGTCTTGCCGAACCCGGCGAGGAACTCGTCGCCGTAGCGCTGCGAGTCGGACTCGACCCGGATGGTCAGGCCGGAGTCGCCGAGGCGGACGCGGTCACCCGCGCGGGGGCCGTGGGTGGCGGCGTACTCGTACGGGTTCACTGCTCAACTCCCAGGTAACCGCAGGCAGTTGCCCGGCGCAGGGCCTCTTCCTTCGCGCCCGGCGCGTCGAGCGGTCCGTCGACGAGGCCCGCGAAACCGATCGCGATGCGCTCGCCGCCGATGGGCAGCAGGCCGACCTCGGCGGTCTCGCCCGGGCCGAAGCGGACGGAGGATCCGGCGGGTACGGCGAGCCGCATGCCGTAGGCCTCGGCGCGGGGGAAGTCGAGGCGCGGGTTGGCCTCGAAGAAGTGGAAGTGGGAGGTCACGGAGACGGGGACGGTCGCGGTGTTGGTGACCGTGACGCGGACGACGGCCTCGGGTTCGGCGTGCACGGGTCCCGGGAGCAGGGCGCCCGGGGCGTCCCCGGCCAGTCCCCCGCCGATCGGGTCCGAGACCACCGCGAGCCGCGAACCGTCGTCGAAGACGGCCTCGACATGCACCTCGGTGACGACGTCGGCGACGCCCGGCAGGACGTCGTCGGGACCGAGGACGGAGCGGGCGCGCTCGATCGCGAAGGCAAGTCGAGCACCGTCACGCGCCGCCTCGCACACCGTGTCCGCGATGAGCGCGGTGGCCTCCGGCACGTTGAGCTTCAGGCCGCGCGCCTTGCGGGCGCGGGCCAGTTCGGCGGCCGAGAACAGCAGCAGGCGGTCGCGTTCCGTGGGGGTGAGCCTCATCCCATATCCCTCCTTTAGAGCATCACTCTAAACGGTAAAAGCCATATGCGGAACGCTTGACGCGCCACCCTCGTCCGGTTCACATTGAACGTCACTCTAAGAAAGAGGTGGGCCCACCATGCCGATAGAACAGCGCGGAGTCGACACCGTCCCGGACGCGGAGCGCACCAGCGGCCCGCGCGACCTCATGTCGATCCTGCTCGGCTCCAACCTCTGCCTCGGCGTGATCATCTTCGGCTGGCTGCCGCCGTCGTTCGGGCTCGGCTGGTGGGCTTCCGTCTCCTCGATCGTCGCGGGCACGGTGGTCGGGACGGTGTTCACGGCCCCGCTGGCGCTGGTCTCGCTGCGCACCGCGACCAACCTGTCGACGTCGTCCGGCGCCCAGTTCGGGGTGCGGGGGCGGCTGGTCGGCTCGGTCGTCGGGCTGCTCCTCGCCCTCGGCTACACCGCGCTGACCGTGTGGATCGGCGGCGATGTGATGGTGGGCGTGCTGGGGCGGCTGTTCGGGCTGCCGGCCGACGGGGCGTCGTACGCCGTCGTGTACGCGCTGCTCGCGGCGGCGACCGTGGCGGGCGCGGTGTACGGCTACCGGGTGCTGCTGGCCATGTCCCGCGTCCTGTCCGTCGGCATGACGGCGCTGCTGGTCCTCGGGGTGATCGCGTACGCCCCGCACTTCACGACCGGCGCGCTGCCGGGGGCGGGCGGCTATCTGCTGGGCGGGTTCTGGCCGACGTGGTGTCTGGCGACGGTGGCGGCGGGCCTGTCCGGGCCAATCGCGTTCATCACCCTCCTCGGGGACTACACGCGCTACATCTCCCCGGTCCGCCACACCTCCCGTACGGTCCTGCACGCGACCTGGCTCGGGCTGATCGCCGGGCTCCTGGTGCCCCAACTCTTCGGCACGTTCACGGCGTTCGGGGCGCGGGCGGCTCTCGACTACGCGGGCCCGCTGGTGTCGGCGTCGCCCACCTGGTATCTGGTCCCGCTGCTGCTCGCCGCCTCGGCGGGGTCGGTCGGCAACGCCGGGCTGATGCTCTACTCCATGGGCCTCGACCTGGACGCGATCCTGCCCCGCGCCTCCCGGGCCCGGGCCACGTGCGCGGTCGCGGTCGTCGCCATGGTGTGTGTCTTCGTCGGGCACTACGCCTGGAACGCGCAGTCGGCGATGACGTCCTTCGTGCTGCTCCTGACGGCGATCGGCACGCCGTGGGCGGTCATCACGCTCATCGGTTTCGTGCGGTGCCGGGGGATGTACGACGCCGATGCCCTCCAGGTCTTCAACCGCCGCTCGCGGGGCGGGATTTACTGGTACCGCGCCGGCTGGAACATCCAGGCGGTCATCTCCTGGGCGGTGGGCGCGGGGGTCGGCCTGCTCGCGGTGTCGCTGCCGTCGTACGAGGGGCCGCTGCTGTCGCTGACCGGCGGGGTGGACTGCAGTTTCCTGTTGTCGGGGGCGGTCGGCGGGCTGGCGTACGTGCTGCTGACGGCGGGGGCCGCCACGGACAAGGAGACCGAGTCCGTGACGACCCCCGAAGTGACCAGTCGGGTCTAGCCGTTCCTAGCCGAGCTTGTGCATCCAGCCGTGCTTGTCGACGCTGTCGCCGCGCTGGATGTCGAGAAGTGCCGCGCGGAGCTTCAGCGTGACCTCGCCGGGCTCACCGGCGGACTGGTGCCACTCGGCGCCGGTGCGCTTGACCGTGCCGACCGGGGTGATGACCGCGGCCGTACCGCAGGCGAAGACCTCCGTCAGCGTGCCGTTCTCGGAGTCGCGCTGCCACTGGTCGATGGAGATCCGGCCCTCCTCGGGGGTGTAGCCGAGGTCGCGGGCGAGGGTGAGGAGGGAGTCGCGGGTGACGCCCTCCAGGATCGAGCCGGTGAGGGTGGGGGTGACGATCCGGTCGCCGTAGACGAAGTACAGGTTCATGCCGCCGAGTTCCTCGACCCACGTGCGCTCGACCGCGTCGAGGTAGCAGACCTGGGCGCAGCCCTGCTCGGCGGCCTCGGCCTGGGCGAGGAGGGACGCGGCGTAGTTGCCGCCGGTCTTGGCGTCGCCCATGCCGCCGGGGACGGCGCGGACGTGGTCCTCGGAGACCCAGATGGAGACGGGCTTCACGCCACCGGGGAAGTAGGCGCCGGCCGGGGAGGCGATGACGAGGAAGAGGTACTCGTTGGCGGGCTTCACGCCCAGGCCGACCTCGGTCGCGATCATGAACGGGCGCAGGTACAGGGACTCTTCGCCGCCGTGCGCCGGGACCCAGTCGCGGTCCTGCTGGACCAGCACGTCACAGGCCTCGATGAACGTCTCGACCGGCAGCTCGGGCATGCCGAGGCGGCGGGCGGAGGTCTGGAAGCGGCGGGCGTTCTTCTCGGGGCGGAAGGTGGCGACGGAGCCGTCCGCCTGCCGGTAGGCCTTGAGGCCCTCGAAGATCTCCTGCGCGTAGTGCAGGGTCATGTTCGCGGGGTCGAGGGATAGCGGGCCGTACGGCACGAGCTGGCCGTCGTGCCAGCCGCGGCCCTCGGTCCACTTGATCGTCACCATGTGGTCGGTGAAGTGGCGGCCGAAGCCGGGGTTCGTCAGAATCGCGTCGCGCTCGGCGGCGGAAAGTGGCGAGGCCGAGGGCTTGAGCTCGATCGTGGGCGTCGTCATGAGTGGTTGTCCTTCACCGGTTGTGTGTGACGGGCCGCGCTCACGCCCCGACTGCCAGTGGCCAGTGTTAGGACGTCCGAGCATTCCCTCATTCCGCGGCTCCGCGTTCGATTATCGCGCGTGGTGGACCGTGGACGAAAACGGCGTGAATGCGACCCAGGGATGATGGTGGCACCCGGCGGGGACGTAAGAAAAGCCGCCGGGTGCGGTTGCGACCCGGCGGCTTCGAAATACTGCGAGAGTTTTTCGAGTGGTCGGCGGGTCAGCCGGCTACTCGTACGGCGAGCGCGTCGCCGATCTCGGTGGTGCTGCGGGCGGGCTTGCCGGTGCGGTCCGCGAGGTCGGCGGAGACGGCGTCCTCGATGCGGACGGCCTCGGACTCGTAGCCGAGGTGGCGCAGGAGGAGGGCGACGGACAGGACCGTGGCGGTGGGGTCGGCCTTGCCCTGGCCCGCGATGTCGGGCGCGGAGCCGTGCACGGGCTCGAACATCGAGGGGAACTCGCCGGACGGGTTGATGTTCCCGCTCGCGGCGACGCCGATGCCGCCGGAGACGGCCGCGGCGAGGTCGGTGATGATGTCGCCGAAGAGGTTGTCGGTGACGATCACGTCGAAGCGGGCCGGGTCGGTGACGAGGTAGATCGTCGCCGCGTCCACGTGGATGTAGTCGGTGGTGACCTCGGGGAACTCGGCCGCGACCTTGTTGAAGACGTTCGTCCACAGGTGGCCCGCGAAGGTCAGCACGTTGTTCTTGTGGACCAGCGTGAGCTTCTTGCGGGGGCGGGCCTGGGCGCGGGCGAAGGCGTCACGGACGACGCGCTCGACACCGAAGGCCGTGTTGACGGAGACCTCGGTGGCGACCTCGTGCTCGGTGCCCTTGCGGATGGTGCCGCCGTTGCCGGTGTACGGCCCCTCGGTGCCCTCACGGACGACGACGAAGTCGATCTCCGGCTCACCGGCGAGGGGGGTCGCGACTCCCGGAAGCAGCTTGCTCGGCCGCAGGTTCACATGGTGGTCGAAGGCGAAGCGGAGCTTCAGCAGGAAGCCGCGCTCCAACACCCCGGAGGGGACGCTCGGGTCACCGATCGCGCCCAGCAGGATCGCGTCGTGCGGCTTCAGCGCGGCCAGGTCGGCGTCGGTGAGGGTCTCACCGGTGGCGTGGTAGCGCCGGGCGCCGAAGTCGAACTCCTTGGTCTCCAGCTTCACATCCTGCGGAAGGACGGCGGAGAGGACTTTCAGACCTTCGGCCACGACTTCCTGACCGATGCCGTCACCGGGGATCACTGCGAGATCGATGCTGCGAGACATGCCCGACACCGTACTCCGCGTCCCATGGGATGACACCGGGTGTCCATGATGCGGACTGGTACGGATGGTTCTCGGGCACCGGCGTCGGCCGTTCGACGTACGTTCACCCTTACGCATGGCCCCCGTTGGAGTTCTAGGGGAACTTCATCGACATGGAGACACCCGACGTCGGCATCCCGGAACACCTCGCGACCCGGATGAGCATGGCCGAGCAGTACGAGTACCTGCGCACCAAACTGTCCCGGCGCCGCACGCTGGTGACGGCAGGCGCGGTGGCGGGCGGCCTGCTGACGGGGTGCGCCGGCAAGAGCGGCACCACCGACGGCAAGGCGGCACTCCCCTCCCCCGCCACGTCGAAGGTGCCCGGCGCGGTCGTCACCCCCTTCGGCCGCCATCTCGCCTTCGGCGCCGACCCGAAGACCGCGATGCGGATCTCCTGGCAGGTCCCGTTCGCGGTCAGGAAGCCGTACGTACGCGTGGGGTTGAAGCCGGACGACCTGAGCCGCCGGATCACCGCCGAGGTACGCGACCTGCACACTCCCGGGCTGACAGGCGTCCGCCCCGCGGTGGAGCAGTACTACGTGCACGCGGCCCTGGACGACCTCCACCCCGGCACGACGTACTACTACGGCGTCGGCCACGAGGGCTTCGACCCGGCGGCACCGGCACACCGCTCGACGATCGGTTCGTTCCGTACGGCACCGGGGAACCCCGAGAAGTTCGTGTTCACGGCCTTCGGCGACCAGGGCGTGAGCAACGCCGCCGCCGCCAACGACCACGTCGTCCTGCGCGAGAACCCCGCCTTCCACCTCCACGCCGGTGACATCTGCTACGCCGACACCAACGGCCTGGGCAAGACGACCGACGGCTACGACCCGACGTACTGGAACCTGTTCCTCAAGCAGAACGAGCCCGTCTCCCGGTCCGTCCCGTGGATGGTGACGACCGGCAACCACGACATGGAGGCCTGGTACTCCCCCGACGGCTACGGCGGCCAGCTCGCCCGCTGGTCCCTCCCGGAGAACGGCTTCGACCCGACGCACGCGCCCGGCGTGTACTCCTTCGTCTACGGCAACGTCGGCGTCGTGGCGCTCGACGCGAACGACGTGTCGTACGAGATCACCGCCAACCTCGGCTACACGGACGGGAAGCAGACGAAGTGGCTGGACGGCCGGCTGCGTGAGCTGCGGGCGACGAAGGGGGTCGACTTCGTCGTCGTCTTCTTCCACCACTGCGCCTACTCGACCTCCTCGCACGCCTCCGACGGCGGGGTACGGGCCGCGTGGCTGCCGCTGTTCGCGAAGCACCAGGTGGACCTGGTGATCAACGGGCACAACCACGTCTACGAGCGGACCGACGCGATCAGGAACAACGCGGTCGGCCGGGCGGTACCGATCGGCGCGTCCACCGATCCGACGCGGGACGGGATCGTCTACGTCACGGCGGGCGGCGGCGGGCGTGATCTGTACGGCTTCCCGGCGGGCGTCAAGGAGAGCTACGAGGGGCACGTCACGCGGCACGGGACGGTCGACACCGTGCAGTGGGAGAAGGGCCAGCACACCACGGCGGAGACGGTGGAGTGGTCGCGGGTGCGCTACCGGGGCTTCTCCCTCCTCTCGGTGGAGGCGGAGAGCGGCAGCACGCCCCGGCTCAAGGTGTCGGCCCTGGACGGGAACGGCAAGCGCATCGACCACTTCGAGGTGCGGCGCGGTCACTGAGACCGCGCCGCACCCCGTGCGGGCGCGGCTCCCGGTAAGTGGTGACTGGTGACAGTCAGGTGGCTCAGTGGCCGGTCTCGCCGCCGTTGTCCCGGCGGTCGAGGGCGCGCTGGAGGGCGGCGGCGGCGTTCTTGCGCTCGGACTCGCTCGTGCGGGACACGTGGCGGACTCGGCGGCGGGCGGTCGTCTCGGCCATGGAGAATCGACTCCTTCGATACATCCTGGAGTGCGGAAGGGGTGTGCGAGACTCCCCCACTGCCTAAAGGGCGTGGGAGGTGCCCCCAGAGGGGGTGGGGAGTCACGGACCGCAGGGGTTGCCTGCATGATGTCCGGCTCACGACCGCCATTCGCTTGGTCTAGCGAGACGTTCGGCTCCTACAAAGCTAGGACAGGACAGCGCATCTGTCTCCACAATTACTCGGACTTCCTACTATCTGAGACGGTGAAACGAGTCACACGCCGCTGACCTGCGGTTTCACAAAACGCGGTGGGGCGTCAGAGCACGTCCCCGTCACGCCAGTCGAAGAGGAGATCGCTGCCGAGGTCGAGGGGCCCGGCGAGCGCGGGCCGGACGTAGGTGCTGTCCTCCTCCTCGGGCAGATGGACGATCCCGTCCGGGCCGAGGGCGGAGATCTTGCCGCCCCACAGCCGCCAGCCGCGCGCGGTGTAGAGCCGGGCCCCGTCGTCGCTGGCGCCGAGCAGCCCGACGTCGTAGGCGTGATCGACGATGCGCTCAAGCTCGGCCATGACGAGCCCCCCGTACCCCCGCCGCCGGACGTCGGGCCGCACCCCAACACCCTCCACGTACCCGACCCGCAGCCACCGCCCCCGGTACCGCACCCGGCGCATGACCACCGACCCGTGCGCGACGAGCCCGGTGTCGTCGGCGAGCAGCGCGTGGAGGCCGCCGAGGCCGTGCTCCCAGTCCTGGTCGGTGAGATCGCCGCCGAAGGCCGCGTCCAGCAGTTCGCGGGCGGCGCGGAGGTCGGCCGGGGTGAGGTCGGCCGTGTGGACGGTGCGCATACGGATGGTCACGGGGTCAGTATCGGAGACGAGGGCTCACCGCGCTGCCGTCATCGCCATCATCACCGCATCGCGGAATCCGTACGGATCCTCGACCCACGGCAGATGCCCGGCGTTCGCCAGGGTCACCCGCCGCACCCGCGGCAAGGCCCGCACGAGCGAGTCGACGGCCGAGCGGGGCCGGATGTCCCGCTCCCCGTCCACGACGACCACGGGCAACTCCAGCGCCCGGCAGGCGGAGTGGAGGGCGGGGGTGCCGGCGGTCTGCCTCACCTCGGCGTTCAGGGCTTTGTTGCAGGGGGAGTTGACGGGGAACCAGGGGTCGGCCATGTGTTCGGCGTGCTGGATCGCCCGCTCCCGGTCCACGAACTCGGTCGACCACTGGAGCACCGCCCGCTCACGACTCACGCTCGGCAACTCCCGCCAGCGGGCGAGCCATTGGGGGTCCTCGCCGAGGCGGGCGAGGAGGTTCGCCTCGTATTCGGGGTGCCAGTCGGTGTCCGGTCCGATGCCCGTGCCGCTGACGTAGATGAGCGCGGCGACCCGTTCCGGGTGGGCGAGCGCGTAGTTCAGGGCGAGCGACGCGCCCCAGGAGTGGCCGAGCAGCGCGATCCGCTCCAGCGCGAAGTGCCGTCGTACGGCGTCGAGATCGGCCACGAAGCGCCCGGTGGTCCACGGGCCCGCGCACGGCTCGGAGCGCCCGCAGCCGCGCTGGTCCCAACGGATCACCGTGGCACGGTCGTTGAGCATCCCGGCCACGTCGTCGAACATGTCCCACAGTCCGGGCCCGCCGTGGCACAGCACCAGGGGTGTGGTGCCGGGTGTGCCACGGCCGGACCGGGAGGCCCACAGCCGTACTCCGTCGTCCGCCGTAACCGCCGTGTCCTGCATACGGGTTGGGGTCATGACGGGGAGTCTGCCCGCTGTGGGCGCCCTGTGTGGCTGTCAGCCCATGTGCGGGTACGGGTAGTCCGTCGGCGCGACCAGCGTCTCCTTGATGGCGCGGGTCAGGGTCCAGCGCATCAGGTTCTGCGGGGCGCCGGCCTTGTCGTTGGTGCCGGAGGAGCGGCCGCCGCCGAAGGGCTGCTGGCCGACGACCGCACCGGTCGACTTGTCGTTGATGTAGAAGTTGCCGGCCGCGTAGCGGAGCTTCTCCATCGTGTGGGCCGCCGCCGCACGGTCGTTGGAGATGACCGAGCCCGTCAGCGCGTAGTCGGACACCGACTCCATCTGGGTCAGCATCTCGTCGTAGTTCTCGTCCTCGTAGACGTGCACCGCGAGGAACGGGCCGAAGTACTCCGTCGTGAAGACCTCGTTCGTCGGGTCGCTGCACTCGACGACCGTCGGGCGGACGAAGTAGCCGACCGAGTCGTCGTACGAACCGCCCGCGACGATCGTGCAGTTGGGGTCCGCCTTCGCGCGGTCGATGGCCGCCTTGTTCTTGGCGAAGGAGCGCTCGTCGATGACCGCGCCGATGAAGTTCGACAGGTCGGTGACGTCACCCATGGTCAAGTAGTCGACCTCGGCGGCGAATTCCTCCTTGAAACCGGAGTTCCAGATCGACGCCGGGATGTACGCCCGGGAGCTGGCGGAGCACTTCTGGCCCTGGTACTCGAAGGAGCCCCGGGTCAGCGCCGTCTTCAGCACCGCGCGGTCCGCGCTCGGGTGGGCGACGACGAAGTCCTTGCCGCCGGTCTCGCCGACCAGACGCGGGTACGAGCGGTACTTCTCGATGTTGTTGCCGACCGTCTTCCACAGGTACTGGAAGGTCTTGGTCGACCCGGTGAAGTGGATGGCCGCCAGGTCACGGTGCTCAAGAGCCACCTTGGAGACCTCGATGCCGTCACCGGTGACGAGGTTGATGACGCCCTTGGGGAGACCCGCCTCCTCCAGCAACTGCATCAGCAGCACAGCGGAATGGGTCTGCGTCGGCGACGGCTTCCAGACGACGACGTTGCCCATGAGAGCCGGGGCCGTCGGCAAGTTGCCCGCGATAGCCGTGAAGTTGAAGGGCGTGATCGCGTAGACGAAGCCTTCGAGCGGGCGGTGGTCGAGGCGGTTCCAGACGCCCGGGGAGTTCGCCGGGGGCTGCTCGGCGAGCAGGTCGCGGGCGTACTTGACGTTGAAGCGCCAGAAGTCGACGAGCTCACAGGGACAGTCGATCTCGGCCTGCTGGGCGGTCTTGGACTGGCCGAGCATGGTGGACGCGGCGAGGGTCTCGCGCCACGGACCGGAGAGGAGTTCAGCCGCACGCAGGATGATCGCGGCACGGTCGTCGAAGGACATCGCACGCCAGGCGGGCGCGGCGGCGAGGGCCGCGTCGATCGCGTCCTGGGCGTCGTCCTGGGTGGCGTTGGCGTACGTGCCGATCCGCGCCTTGTGGTTGTGCGGCTGTACGACGTCCACGCGCTCGCCGCCGCCCAGCCGCTTCTCGCCGCCGATGGTCATCGGCAGGTCGATCGGGTTCTCGGCCAGCTCCTTGAGCTTGACCTCAAGACGGGCACGCTCGGGAGAGCCGGGCGCGTAGCCGTGCACCGGCTCGTTGACGGGGGTGGGGACCTGGGTCACAGCGTCCATGAGATCCGTAACTCCTTGTACGTGAGCGGGTGTTGGGGTCAATCCCTGTTCAGCCCTTGGTAAGGGTCGAGCGTGCGAAGAAGAGGAGGTTGGCCGGCTTCTCCGCGAGCCGCCGCATGAAGTATCCGTACCAGTCCGTGCCGTAGGCGGTGTAGACGCGCATGCGGTGACCCTCGGCGGCGAGCCGCAGGTGCTCGTCACTCCTGATGCCGTAGAGCATCTGGAACTCGTACTCGTCGAGCTTGCGGCCCGCGCGCCGGGCGAGTTCCTGGCCGATGGAGATGAGGCGCGGGTCGTGGGAGCCGATCATCGGGTACCCCTCGCCCTCCATCAGGATGCGCAGGATCCGGACGTACGCCTTGTCGATCTCGTGTTTCTGCTGGTACGCGACCTCGGCGGGCTCCTTGTACGCGCCCTTCACGAGCCGGACGCGGCTGCCGGCCTCGGCGAGGCGGCGGGCGTCGGACTCGGTGCGGAAGAGGTAGGCCTGGATGACACAGCCGGTCTGCGGGAAGTCCTTCCGCAGCTCCTCGTGGATCGCGAACATCGAGTCGAGGGTGGTGTGGTCCTCGGCGTCGAGCGTGACGGTCGTACCGATGGCGGCGGCGGCCTCGACGACGGGCCGGACGTTCGCGAGGGCGAGTTCGTGACCGCCGTCCAGCGCCTGCCCGAACATGGACAGCTTGATGGACATCTCGGCCCGGGTGCCCAGCTCCAACTCCTTGAGCCGGTCGACGAGTTGGAGATACGCGTCGCGGGCGGCGGCGGCCTGCTCGGGGGTGGTGATGTCCTCGCCGACGACGTCCATCGTCAGCTCAAGACCCTTGGCGGTGAGGTCCTGGACGATCGGCACGATCTCGTCCACGGTCTCACCGGGGATGAAGCGGTCGACGACCTGCTTGGTCACCGGCGCCGCCGAGATCAGCCGACGCATCTGATCGCTGCGCGAGGCGGCGAGAATCACGGGACCCAGCACGGGGCACCTCCACAGAACCAGCAGACAGGACCACCGTGAAACCTAGGGATCTCTCCGATCGTCGGCCATCGACAGCTGTCACGCATCCGTGCCACAGATCTCAGACAAATGTATGAAGGCAGCCGGGAATCGACACGGGAATGCGGGAGAATGCCCGGGTGACATCCGATTCCACCGGCGACTACCAAGAGCTCGTAGACGAGATCTCGGAACTCCTCGGCGCCCCCGCGACCCTGGAGAACCGCGACTTCGAGCTGATCGCCTTCGGTGCCTACGACGGCGAGGGCGACCTGGACCCGTCCGCGCTGGACCCGGTCCGCACCCGCTCGATCCTGACCCGGCGCTCCACGGCGGCGATCCGCACGTGGTTCGAGGGCTTCGGCATCACGCGCGCCACCGGCCCGGTCCGCATCCCGCCGACCCCCGAGGCGGGCGTCTACCGCGGCCGCATCTGCCTCCCCGTACGCCATCGGGGTGTCGTCCTCGGCTACGTCTGGCTCCTGGACGACGACGATCCGGGCCCCGCTGCTCCACAGCTGGACGCGGCGATGAAGGTGACGGCCCGGATCGGCGCGCTCCTCGCGGACGAGGCCCAGGCGGGCGCCGACCTGACCCGTGAACTCCGCGCGGTCCTCACCGCCGAACGCGGCTGGCAGCGGGACATGGCGGTGGCCGCCCTCCGCACGGCCCTCGGCCCGCGCGGCGACGGCCCGCACGCGGTGGTCTGCATCGCCCCCTGGCCGTCCGCCGACCCGGACGACGCCCCGTCGGCCCGTACGGTCCCGCACGCGACGGCGCTGTGCACGGTGCCGTGGGGTGCGGCGGAGGAGCAGTGCCTGGCGGTGCTGGTACGGCTGCGGACGACGGATGTACGGACTCCGGCGGCAACCGCGGCGGCGCGGGTATTGGGGGATGTGCGGGGGCCCGGGGCGAGTGCGGCGGCGCAGGTGCCGGGGAATACGCGGGGACCGGGGGCAAGTGCGGCTTCGCGGCCCCCCGCAAACGGCCGGATTGCGGGGGCCGACGGCACTTCGCAAGCGTCTTCCGCCGGAGGCACTCCCACCGCGAGCACCACCTCACGACCACCGACACACGGCCGGACTCCCCCGGCGAGCAGCGCCTCACGACCGCCGCGTGAGACCACCCCCGTCGCCGGTATCGGCACCCCCCGCATCGGCCTCACCGACCTGGGCACCGCCTGGCAGGAAGCCACGGCAGCGTGCCGCGCGGCCCTCGCGGAACCCCGCTTCGCCCCGGTCGCCGACTGGTCCCACATCGGCCCGTACCGCCTCCTGACCTCCCTCTCCCCCGACTCCCCCCACGACCCCGCGGTGGCCCCCCTCCTCTCCCCCACCCACCACGAACTCGCCCGCACGGCCGAGGTGTACCTCGACTGCGCGGGCCAAGCAGGGCGCGCGGCAGCCGAGTTGGGGATCCACCGGCAGACGCTGTACTACCGGCTGTCCCGGGTGGAGCAGTTGACGGGGCTGGACCTGGACGACGGGGAGGACCGGTTGCTCCTCCACATGGCGTTGAAGAGGGCGCGGCTGTAGGCATCGCCTGCGGGTGATCCATTGCCTGGGCGCGGCGGCGGTGAGGATCGGCCGGTGATCTACTGCTCGGCATGCCCCTGCTGATGCTCGACCTGGACAACACCCTGGTCGACCGCGACGCCGCGTTCCGGGAGGCGGTCACCGACTTCCTGACCGCGCACGGTCTGCCGCCGGACGACCTCGTCTGGCTGATGTCGGTCGACGCGAGCGGCCACACGCCGAGGCAGGCCGTCGCCGAGGCGATGACCGAACGCTACGGCGGGACGGTCACCGGCGATGCCGTACGGACGTTCCTCGACCGGGGCGCCGCCGACCGAGTCACCCTGCCCGAGCCCACGCGCGACGCCCTCGCGAAGGCCGTCGTGGCGGGCTGTACATGCGTGATCGTCACCAACGGCCGTGTCGTACAACAGGAGTTGAAGATCCGGCACACCGGGCTCGATGCGCTGGTCCACGGCTGGGTGATCTCCGAGTCCGCCGGCCACAAGAAGCCCGCACCGGAGATCTTCCGCGCGGCGGCGGCCGAGGTCGGGGCCACCCTCCAGTCGTCCTGGGTCGTCGGCGACTCGGCCCACGCCGACATCCGGGGCGCGACAGGCATCGACGCGCACAGTGTGTGGGTGTCGAACGGCCGCCCGTGGACCGAGCCGACGTTCCGCCCCACGCACATCGCCGTCGACGCCTCGTCCGCGATCCATCACGTCGTCGATGCCCGGCGAACAGCCCGCTGAGCAGGGGCAGTTGGACGTGGCGATGCTAAAGTCACCCGGCTGTTCTCCTCGTGCGATCAGAGTGGAGCCGTGTTGAAGCTTCTCCTCACCGACTCCGGGGTCAGGAACGCGAGCATCCTGGCGGCGCTGGTCGACCTCCTCGGCAAACCGATCGCCGAGGCCGACGCGCTCTGCATCCCCACCGCGGGATATGGGGGCCCGTACGGTGACCCGGGCGGGCCATGGCGTTTCATCAGCGGTCAATCCCCCAGCCCCATGACCGAGTTGGGCTGGAAGTCGGTGGGCGTACTGGAGCTCACCGCGCTGCCCGGCATCGACAAGGAACGCTGGGTCTCCTGGGGCCGGGAGGCAGACGCTCTGCTGGTGAACGGCGGCGACGCGCTGTACCTGTGCCACTGGATGCGCGAGTCCGGCCTGGCCGACCTCTTCCCGTCCCTGTGCGACACGGTCTACGTCGGGCTCAGCGCCGGAAGCATGGTGCTGACTCCGCGCATCGGGGAGACCTTCGCCGACTGGAAGCCGCCCACCGGTGACGACAGCGCGCTGGGAGTCGTCCATTTCTCCCTCTTCCCGCACCTCGACAGCCCGGGCTGTCCGGAGAACACCATGGCGGAGGCGGAACGTTGGGCCGCCGCGACAACAGGTCCGGCGTACGCCATCGACGCTCAGACCGCGATCAAGGTGACCGACGGTGGTGGTGTCGAGGTCGTGTCCGAGGGGCACTGGAGGCTGTTCAACTGAGTGACCGGTCCAGTGGCCCGGAATTGGAGCTGACCGACGCCCCGGCGGGACTTTAGTGTCGATGTCATGACGACCGGCCCGCCCCCCGACTGCCCCACCCCGAAGACCACCGACTCCCCGGACTCCCCCAACTCCCCTGCCTCCGAGGCAACTTCGGGCACGCACCCCCCGCTCCTCACGCGCCCCCTCCTCCTCCGCTTCGTCAGCATGGTCGGGGCCAGCCTCAGTTTCTTCCTGCTGCTGTCGGTCGTACCGGCGTACGCGGCCGAGCGGGGCGGCGGAGGCGCGGCGGGGCTCGCGACCGGTTCGTTGATGCTGGCGACGGTGCTCGGGGAGCTGGTGACACCCCGGCTGGTCGGGCGCTTCGGGTATCGACTGACCCTGATCGTGGGGCTGTTCCTGCTCGGCGCACCGGCGTTGGTGCTGACCGTCTCCGGGCAGGCCGCGTGGATCGTCGCGGTGTGCTTCGTACGGGGGCTCGGTTTCGCGCTGACGATCGTCGCGGGTGGCGCCCTCACCGCGTCGCTGATCCCGGACGAACGCCGGGGCGAGGGGCTCGCGTTGGTGGGTGTGGTGTCCGGCGTGCCGTCGCTGGTCGCGCTGCCACTGGGGCTTTGGCTGGCCGACCGCGTCGGCTACGGCCCCGTCGCCGTCACCGGCGGTCTCGCCGCGCTGGCCGCGATCTTCTTCGTCCTCGGACTGCCGAACCATACGGACCATACGGACCGCTCCGAGCAACCACTGGGTGTCGTACGGGGGTTGCGCACCGGCGCGCTGCTCCGGCCGGTCCTGGTCTTCGCGGCCACCGCCACCGCCGCCGGCATCGTGGTGACCTTCCTACCGCTGGCCGTGCCGTCGGCGTCGGCCGGAGTCATCGCGGCGGCCCTGTTCGTGCAGACTGCGGCCTCGACCCTGACGCGCTGGCTCGCGGGCCGCCACAGCGACCGGCACGGCAGCGCCCGCCTCGTCCTCCCCGGCCTGCTCCTGTCGGCGACGGGCGTCCTCGTCATCGCCCCAACTGCCAACCCGGTAGCGGTCATCGCGGGCACCGCCGTCTTCGGCGCCGGCTTCGGCATCACTCAGAACGCCACCCTGACTCTGATGTACACCCGCGTCTCCGCCGCCTCGTACGGCACGGTCAGCGCCCTGTGGAACCTGGCCTACGACGGCGGAATGGGCGTAGGCGCGGCAGGCTTCGGCATCGCGGCGGGCCTGACGGGTTACCCGTGGGCCTTTGCGCTGACCGCGTTGCTGATGCTGGGCGCGGTGGCACCTGCGTTGCGGGACCGGCGAACACCCCCCGGAACAGCGTGGCTTGGGTCCCCGGATCGCCGTGACGTCCGTACATCCGCCGGACCGCCGTGACTCCCGCTCCCGGATTGCCGTGACGTCCGTACATCCGCCGGACCGCCGTGACTCCCGCCCCCGGATCGCCGTGACGTCCGTACGCCCACCGGATCGCTGTCACTTCGGCCCCCGGATCAGCGTGACTTCTGTGCCCCTTCGAGCACTTGGCGCAGCCCCTCGGTGAGTTGCTCCGCGTCCGGCGCGCTCGTCGGGTCGAAGTTCCACTGTGCGATGAGCCCCGTGATCAGCGTCATGTAGAAGGCGCCGAGGGTATCCGCGGTCTCGTCCGAGACCTCCGCCTCAGGCACGCTCGTCATCAACGCGACCATGCCCCGCCCGCCTTCACGCTGGGCCCGGGCCAACTGATCGCGAACTTCGGGCAGTTTGCCACCCATGGTCATGATCTCCATGCCGAGCCCCCACATCGAACCGGGCTCGCTCATGCTGGCGACGATGTTCGAGAACACCGCCCGGAACCGCTCCAGCGAACCGGGCTCGCCGCCGATCTCCGCGCCCTCACCCCCGTCACCTCCCTCGAAGCCGTCGGACGCCGTCTCCACCAGCGCGATGTAGGCCTGCGCGAGCAACGCGTCCTTCGAACCGTAGTGATAGCCGATCGACGCGAGGTTCGTCCCCGACTCCTTCACGATGTCCCGCGCCGTCGTGCGCGCGAACCCCTTCTCCAGCAGGCAGCGCTTCGCGCCTTCGAGCAGATCCTCACGGTGTCCCATGCCCCACACCGTACCGCCGATTCCATACAACCGTCCTAGACGCATGAACTATACAATCGTTCTAGACAAGTGTTTAAGACGCGCGTACATTCGCCCTCATGACGAGCTCGACGAACCCCGCGATCACCCCCAACTCCCGTGCCGGACGCAAGGAATGGACCGCACTCGGCGTCCTGATGCTCCCCCTGCTCCTCGTCTCCATGGACGTCTCCGTCCTCTACTTCGCCATCCCGGCGATCAGCGCGGACCTGGAGCCCAGCGGCACCCAGCAGCTGTGGATCTTCGACATCTACGCCTTCGTCCTGGCCGGCCTGCTGATGACGATGGGCTCGGTCGGCGACCGCATCGGCTACCGCCGGCTCCTCCTGATCGGCGCCGCCGCATTCGGCACCGCCTCCGTCATCGCGGCCTACGCGAACAGCGCCGAGACCCTCATCGCCGCCCGCGCGGTCCTCGGCATCGGCGGCGCGACCCTGATGCCCTCGACGATGGCGCTGCTGCGCACGATGTTCACCGACCCCGGCCAGCGCGCGAAGGCGATCGGTCTGTGGTCCGGCGTGATGACGGCCGGGGTCGCCCTCGGCTCGGTGCTCAGCGGTGTCCTCGTCCAGTACTTCTGGTGGGGCTCGGTCTTCCTCGTCAACCTCCCCGCGATGGCCCTGCTCCTGCTCATCGGCCCGTTCCTGCTCCCCGAGTCGAAGAACCCCGCCCCCGGCCGCTTCGACTGGCCGAGCGTCCCGCTGTCGATGGCCGGCGTCCTGCCCGTGATCTACGGCCTCAAGGAGATCCCGTCCGAGGGCTGGCACGTCCAGTACGTCGTCTCGATCCCGGTCGGCCTGCTCTTCGCCGCACTCTTCGTCCACAGGCAGCGCACCACCGCCTCCCCGATGATCGACCCCACCCTCTTCCGCGCCCGGGGCTTCGGCCCCTCCGTCGCCCTCAACCTCCTCTCCGCCTTCGGCATGCTGGGCTCGGCCTTCTTCACCACCCAGTACCTCCAGTCCGTACTCGGCAAGAGCGCGATGGAGGCGGCCCTGTGGGCCCTGCTCCCCTCGGTACCGATCGGCATGGCGGCCCCGCTCGCAACCACCCTCGTCCAGAAGGGAGTTGACCGCGCCTACGTGGTCGCGTCCGGTTTCGCGATCGCCGCCTGCGGCTACGGCATGCTCGCCCTCACCGGCACCGACTCCCTCTGGCTGGTCCTGGCCGCCGCCGGTGTCCTCGCCTCCGGAATCGTCATGGTGATGTCCCAGATCATGGACCTCGCGATGGGCAGCGCCCCGGTCGAGAAAGCGGGCGTCGCGTCCTCCCTGATGGAAACGGGCGCGGAGTTCGGCGGCGCCCTCGGCATGGCGGTCCTCGGCTCCATCGGTACGGCGATCTACCGCCACGGCATCCCGACCTCGGCCCCCGCCCCGGCCCGCGAGACCCTCGGCGGCGCCCTGGCCGTCGCCCACCAGCTGCCGGGGCGCACGGGAGACGCCCTGACGGCGACCGCACGCCAGGCCTTCACCGACGGCATGCACGGCGCGGCGATCGCCGGGGCGGTGCTGCTGCTGGGGGCGGCGTTCGCGGCGGCGCGGACCCTGCGGGGCATTCGGGTGCAGGCGCCCGAGCCGGTCTCGGCGGAACCGCAGCAGGCGGAGGCGTGACCCCCAACTACACAGAAACGCCGGGTGGGTTGAGGATCATCTCCTCAACCCACCCGGCGTTCTCGTGAAACGTCAGACGGAAACGTCAGTCAGCAACGTCAGTCTGGAACCTCAGACCAGGTTCACCGAGCGGGCGGACGTCGCCCCGATCTCCTCGGCAACCTCCGCCAGCACATTCGCGGCAACCGTGTCGTCGACCGTCAGCACGGCCAACGCCTCGCCACCGGCCACCGATCGCGACACCTGCATCCCGGCGATGTTGATCCCGGCCTCACCGAAGACACGACCGACCGTGCCGACAACCCCGGGCCGGTCCTCGTACCGCAGCACCACCATGTGGTCGGCGAGCGCGAGGTCGACGTCGTAGTCGCCGACCGCGACGATCTTCTGCAGGTTCTTGGGGCCGGCGAGCGTGCCGGAGACCGAGACCTCCTCGCCGCTGCCGAGCGTGCCCCGCACGGTGACGACGTTGCGGTGGTCGGCGGACTCCGAGCTGGTGGTCAGCCGTACCTCGACGCCGCGCTCCTGCGCGAACAGCGGAGCGTTGACGTACGACACCGTCTCGGCGACGACGTCCTCGAACACGCCCTTGAGCGCGGAGAGTTCGAGCACCTTGACGTCGTGCTGGGTGATCTCGCCGTAGACCTCGACGTCGAGGCGGACCGCGACCTCGCCCGCGAGCGCGGTGAAGATGCGGCCGAGCTTCTCGGCGAGGGGCAGGCCCGGCTTGACGTCCTCGGCGATGACGCCGCCCTGGACGTTGACCGCGTCGGGGACGAGTTCACCGGCGAGGGCGAGGCGTACCGACTTGGCGACGGAGACGCCGGCCTTCTCCTGCGCCTCGTCCGTGGAGGCGCCGAGGTGCGGGGTGGAGACGACCTGGTCGAACTCGAACAGCGGGGAGTCCGTGCAGGGCTCCTTCGCGTACACGTCGAGTCCGGCGCCGGCGACGCGGCCCTCCTTGAGCGCGGAGTACAGCGCCTCCTCGTCGACGATCCCGCCGCGCGCGGCGTTGACGATGCGCACGGTCGGCTTGACCTTGCGCAGCGCCTCGTCGCCGATCAGACCGACCGTCTCGGGGGTCTTGGGCAGGTGCACGGTGATGAAGTCGGAGACTTCGAGCAGCTCGTCCAGCGACAGGATCTTGACGCCCATCTGGGCGGCCCGCGCGGGCTGGATGTAGGGGTCGTAGGCGACGACCTTCATCCCGAACGCGGACATGCGCTGCGCCACGAGGGCACCGATACGTCCCAGACCCACGACGCCGAGGGTCTTCTCGGCCAGCTCGACGCCCGTGTACTTGCTGCGCTTCCACTCGCCGTTCTTCAGCGCGGCGTTGGCCTGCGGGATGTGGCGTGCGGTCGCCAGCAGCAGACCGCAGGCCAGCTCGGCGGCGGTGACGATGTTCGAGGTGGGGGCGTTGACGACCATCACGCCGGCCTTGGTGGCGGCGGAGACGTCGACGTTGTCCAGGCCGACGCCGGCTCGTGCGACGACCTTCAACTTCCGTGCGGCGGCGACCGCTTCGGCGTCGACCTTGGTGGCCGAGCGGATCAGGATCGCGTCCACGTCGGCGATCGCGGGGAGCAACTCGCCCCGGTCGGCGCCGTTGCAGTGCCGGATCTCGAAGTCCGGCCCGAGGGCGTCCACCGTCGCGGGCGACAGCTCTTCAGCGATGAGTACGACAGGTTTCGAGCTCACGTGAGTCCTCACAAGTCCATTGCGTGCGGACGGCCGTCCCGACGGCCGCAGGCGGTGGAGGGGCTAGCCGCGGAGACGCACGACGCTGTGGGCCTGACGCGTATGTAGTACGGCAGTGTAGTGGCGCTCCGACAGTCGTCCTGCGCCTCTGTGGAAGGATCACCCGTCCGAGGCTGGACGGGTTGGACAAAGGGGCCGGAGCGCTCGCTCCGGCCCCTCGGCCCTTCGGGCTTACGCCTCTTCGTCGACCCAGCTCATCAGCTTGCGGAGCTGCTTGCCGGTCGTCTCCAGCAGGGACTCGGCGTCCTTCTGCTTGTACTCGTTGTACTTCTTCAGGCCACCGTGGTACTCGGCCATCCACTCACGGGCGAAGGTGCCGTCCTGGATCTCGGCGAGGACCTGCTTCATCGTGGCCTTGGTCTCGTCCGTGATGATGCGCGGGCCGGTGACGTAGTCGCCCCACTCCGCGGTCTCGGAGATCGACCAGCGCATCTTCTCCAGGCCGCCCTCGTACATGAGGTCGACGATGAGCTTCAGCTCGTGCAGGCACTCGAAGTACGCGATCTCGGGCTGGTAACCGGCCTCGGTCAGCGTCTCGAAACCGGCCTTGACCAGCGCGGCCGTACCACCGCAGAGCACGGCCTGCTCACCGAACAGGTCGGTCTCGGTCTCCTCGGTGAAGGTCGTCTTGATGACGCCGGCGCGGGTGCCGCCGATGCCCTTCGCGTACGACAGCGCGAGCGCGAAGCCGTTGCCGGTCGCGTCCTGCTCGACGGCCGCGATACACGGAACGCCGCGGCCCTCCTCGTACTGGCGGCGGACGAGGTGGCCCGGGCCCTTGGGGGCGACCATGCAGACGTCGACGCCGGCCGGGGGCTTGATGAAGTCGAAGCGGATGTTCAGGCCGTGGCCGAAGAACAGCGCGTCGCCGTCGTTGAGGTTGTCCTTGATGGACTCCTCGTAGACCTGGGCCTGGATCGGGTCCGGCACGAGGATCATGATGACGTCGGCCTCGGCGGCGGCCTCGGACGGGGTCACCACGCGCAGGCCCTGCTCCTCGGCCTTCGCCTTGGACTTGGAGCCCTCGTGCAGACCGACGCGCACGTCGACGCCGGAGTCACGGAGCGACAGCGCGTGGGCGTGGCCCTGGCTGCCGTAGCCGATGACCGCGACCTTGCGGCCCTGGATGATGGACAGGTCGGCGTCGGCGTCGTAGAACAGCTCGGCCACTTTGGGTTCTCTCCTTGGTGTGCAGGTGTTGCGTCCCACCGTATGACGGCGGCGGGAGGGGAAGTTTCCGGGTCTCGGAATGCGGGCGGCCGGCAGCTGTCGGCCGCCCGTTTCCGGTCGTAGACGATTCTTCTACGAGGGTTACGCGGACCGGTCGAGCGCGCGCAGCGAGCGGTCGGTGATGGAGCGGGCGCCGCGGCCGATCGCGATCGTGCCGGACTGGACCAGCTCCTTGATGCCGTACGGCTCCAGCATCTTGAGCATGGCGGACAGCTTGTCGCTGGAGCCGGTGGCCTCGATGGTGACGGCCTCCGGGGAGACGTCGACCGTCTTGGCGCGGAACAGCTGGACGATCTCGACGATCTGGGAGCGCGTCTCGTTGTCGGCGCGCACCTTCACCAGAACGAGTTCGCGCTGAACCGCGGAACCCGCCTCCAGCTCGACGATCTTCAGCACGTTGACGAGCTTGTTGAGCTGCTTGGTGACCTGTTCGAGCGGGAGTGCCTCGATCACGTTCACCACGATCGTGATGCGGGAGATGTCGGGGTGCTCGGTGACACCGACCGCGAGGGAGTCGATGTTGAAGCCGCGCCGGGAGAACAGGGCGGTGATCCGGGCGAGGACACCTGGCTTGTTCTCCACCAGGACGGAGAGCGTGTGCTTGGACATTTCTCTTTCGTCTCTCTCGCTCAGTCGTCTTCGTTGTCGCCGAAGTCGGGGCGGACGTCCCGGGCGAACATGACCTCGTCGTTCGAGGTGCCGGCGGCGACCATCGGCCACACCATGGCGTCCTCGTGGACGATGAAGTCGACCACGACGGGGCGGTCGTTGATCGAGTTCGCCTCCTCGATGACCTTGTCGAGGTCGTCGGGGGACTCGCAGCGGATCGCGTAACAGCCCATCGCCTCCGACAACTTGACGAAGTCGGGGATGCGCGTGCCCGCGCTCGGCTGCTTGCCGTCGGCCTCCGGGCCGCTGTGCAGCACGGTGTTGGAGTAGCGCTGGTTGTAGAACAGGGTCTGCCACTGGCGGACCATGCCGAGGGCGCCGTTGTTGATGATGGCGACCTTGATCGGGATGTTGTTCAGGGCGCAGGTGGTGAGTTCCTGGTTGGTCATCTGGAAGCAGCCGTCGCCGTCGACCGCCCAGACCGTCTGGTCCGGCGCTCCGGCCTTGGCGCCCATCGCGGCCGGGACCGCGTAGCCCATCGTCCCGGCGCCGCCGGAGTTGAGCCAGGTCGCGGGCTTCTCGTACTGGATGTAGTGCGCGGCCCACATCTGGTGCTGGCCGACGCCCGCCGCGAAGATGGTGTTCTCCGGGGCGAGTTGGCCGATGCGCTCGATGACCTGCTGCGGGGAGAGCGAGCCGTTGTCGGGCTGCTCGTAGCCGAGCGGGTAGGTCTCGCGCCAGCGGTTGAGGTCCTTCCACCAGGCGCTGTAGTCGCCGGTGTGGCCCTCGCTGTGCTCCTTCTGCACGGCCTGCACGAGGTCGGCGATGACCTCGCGGGCGTCCCCGACGATCGGCACGTCGGCGGCGCGGTTCTTGCCGATCTCCGCGGGGTCGATGTCGGCGTGGACGATCTTCGCGAAGGGCGCGAAGCTGTCCAGCTTGCCGGTGACGCGGTCGTCGAAGCGGGCTCCGAGGGCGACGATCAGGTCGGCCTTCTGCAGCGCGGTGACGGCGGTGACCGCACCGTGCATGCCCGGCATTCCCACGTGCAGCTCGTGACTGTCGGGGAATGCGCCGAGCGCCATCAGGGTGGTGGTGACGGGCGCTCCGGTGAGTTCTGCGAGGACCTTCAGCTCGGCGGTGGCGTGTGCCTTGAGGACACCGCCGCCGACGTAGAGGACGGGCCGCTTCGCGGCGGTGATCAGCTTGGCGGCCTCGCGGATCTGCTTGGCGTGCGGCTTGGTCACCGGGCGGTAGCCGGGCAGGTCCATGACCGGCGGCCAGGAGAAGGTGGTCTTCGCCTGGAGGGCGTCCTTCGCGATGTCGACCAGCACCGGGCCTGGGCGGCCGGTGGAGGCGATGTGGAAGGCCTGCGCGATGACGCGCGGGATGTCCTCGGCCTTGGTGACCAGGAAGTTGTGCTTGGTGACCGGCATCGTGATGCCGACGATGTCCGCCTCCTGGAAGGCGTCCGTGCCGATCGCCTTCGACGCGACCTGCCCGGTGATCGCCACGAGCGGCACCGAGTCCATGTGCGCGTCGGCGATCGGGGTCACCAGGTTGGTGGCACCGGGCCCGGAGGTCGCCATGCAGACGCCGACCTTGCCGGTGGCCTGTGCGTAGCCGGTGGCCGCGTGGCCCGCGCCCTGCTCGTGCCGGACCAGGACGTGACGCACCCGCGTCGAGTCCATCAGCGGGTCGTACGCCGGAAGGATCGCACCGCCGGGGATGCCGAATACCGTGTCGGCCCCGACTTCCTCAAGAGAGCGGATGAGGGACTGCGCGCCCGTGACGTGCTCGGGGGCGGACTGCTGTCCTCCGGATCGGGGCCGCGGCTGCGGATGGGCCCCGGTGGCCTGCTCGGTCATCGTCATTCTCTTCTCGATGCTGAGGGTTTTTGCGAGGTTTGTGCGGGGTTTAGCTGCTGCACGACTGGTTCCTGTGCAACAAAAAACCCCTCGTGCCGTGAGGCAAGCGAGGGGAGCGCGCCGGGTGCGGTCGCTGGGAGTTCCGGGTCCGTCCGGACGTCACCAGCTTCAGCCGACGCGCTTTCCAAGTACGAGAATTCGGGTGCGCATGGCATTGACCCTCCCCCCGGCACGCACCGACTGTCAAGTGGGTGGGACGGGAGTCTCATTATGTGAGCGGAGGGCCGTTCCGCCACCGAAAACCGCGGGCACACCACTGGTGTACACCCCCAGGCCGCCCCCCGCGAACGCGGGCTCGGCCGGGCCGTGCGGCACCGGATAGTGGCCGCGCGACAGGGCCCGGCGCAGCCGGTACTCGTCCAGCGGCGCGGAGAAGGCCATGCCCTGCCCGTGCGTGCAGCCCATCGCGCGCAGGGCGACCACCTGTTCGGGCAGATCGACGCCGTCGGCGACGGACTGCAGCCCGAGATCGCAGGCGATCCGCAGCAGCCCGCTGGTGATCTTGTGCAGCCGCGCGGACTCGACGACGCCCTCGACCAGACTGCGGTCCAGTTTCAGTACGTCGACGGGGAGCCGCCGCAGCGTCGTGATGGCCGCGTAGCCGCTGCCGAAGCCGTCGAGGGCGATCCGGACGCCGAGGCGCCTGAGGGCGGTCAGACGGCGCTCCAGCTCGTCCAGGGAGATCCTCGGGTCGGTGTCGGACAGCTCGATCACCAGCGACCCTGACGGCAGCCCGTGCCGGGTCAGCAGTGCCTCGATCGAGCCGAGCGGCATCGACTTGTCCAGCAGCCGCCGCGCGCTTATCCGCACGGCGACGGACACGGCGAGCCCGGTCGCGGTCCGCTCGGCGGCCTGCTCTACGGCCTCCTCCAGCATCCAGCGGCCCAGCTCGGCGGTCTTGTCGCTGTCCTCGGCCACCCGCAGGAACTCGGCCGGCGTGAACAGCACGCCCTGCGAGGACCGCCAGCGCGCCTGTGTGGACACCGACGCGATCCGGCCGTCCACCAGGGACACCACGGGCTGGTGCAGCAGCGCGAACTCGCCGTCGTGCAGCGCCGCCCGCAGCCGCGTGGCCAGCTCCGCCTTCCGTACGACGTCCTGCTGCATCTGCGGTGCGTACAGCTCGACGCGGCCCTTGCCCGCCCCCTTGGCGCGGTACATCGCGAGGTCCGCGTTGCGCAGCAACTCCCCCGCGCCCAGGCCCGGTTCGGCGAAGGCGACGCCGATGGAGGCGGCGACGCGGACATCGTTGCCGTCGATGAGGTACGGCTGGGACAGGGTGATGCGCAGGCGGTCGGCGAGCTCCATGATGTGCCGCTCGCGGGCGGCCCGGTCCCGGGTGCCGTCGCCGACGATCAGGGCCGCGAACTCGTCGCCGCCGAGCCGGGACGCGGTGTCGCCGTGCCGGACCGCGCCGTCGAGTCGACGGGCGGCCTGGATGAGGAGTTCGTCGCCGGCCTGGTGGCCGATGGTGTCGTTGACGGCCTTGAAGCCGTCGAGGTCGATGAAGAGGACGGCCGTGCCGCGGTCGGTGGAGCGGCGGCCGGAGAGGGCCTGCTGGACACGCTTGGTGAACAGCGCGCGGTTGGGCAGGTCGGTGAGCGGGTCGTGCTCGGCGTTGTGCTGCAACTGCGCCTGGAGGCGCACCCGTTCAGTGACGTCGCGGCTGTTGAAGATGAGGCCGCCGTGGTGGCGGTTGACCGTCGACTCGACGTTCAGCCAGCCGTCGTCGCCGGAGCGGAAGCGGCACTCGATGCGGGTGGTGGACTCCTCGAAGGGGCTGGCGGTGAGGAAGCGGCGCACCTCGTGCACCACGCAGCCGAGGTCCTCCGGGTGGATCAGCGAGGCCAGTTCGGTCCCGACCAGCTCCTCCGCGGCCTTGCCGTAGACACCGGCGGCGGCCGGGGAGACGTAGCGGAGGATGCCGTTCGGGGCGGCGATCATGATGACGTCGCTGGAGCCCTGCACCAGGGAGCGGAAGTGGTTCTCCTTCTGGGCCAGCTCCTGGGTGAGGGTGATGTTGTCGATGAGCATGATGCCCTGGCGCACCACGAGGGCGAGGACCACGCAGCCCGCGGTGATGAGCACCACGCGGTCGGGGCTGCGACCGTTGAGCACGTTGTAGAGAATCCCCAACGTGCAGACGGCGGCGGCGAGATACGGGGTGAGCGCGGCCAGCGAACCCGCGATGGGCCGGGTGGCCGGATACCGCCCCTGGTCGGCGCCGGGCGCGGCGGCCTGCGGCTGGACGCCGGTGCGCTGTCCGGGCCGGTGTTCGTGCACCACGCGCGTGTGCCCGTCGTCCTCGGGCTGGGTGCGCCGGGGTGCGGCCCAGGGGGCGTACGCGAGGAGCAGTGAGCCGGCGAACCAGCCCGCGTCGAGCAACTGGCCCGAGTGGTAGTTGTTGTGGAGCAGCGGCGAGGTGAACAGGGCGTCGCACATCACGGTCAGGGCCAGCGCGCCGATCGCGGTGTTCACGGCGGTGCGGTTGACCGAGGAGCGCCGGAAGTGCAGCGCGAGCACCATGCTGACCAGCGCGATGTCGAGCAGCGGGTACGCCAGCGACAGCGCGGTGTGGGCCACGCTCGGCCCGTCGAACTTGGCGGCCTGGGCCAGCGCGAGGCTCCAGGACAGCGTGAGCAGCGAGCCCCCGATCAGCCAGGCGTCCAGCGCCAGACAGACCCAACCGGCCTTGGTGACAGGCCTTTTGGCGAGGACGAGGAGCCCGACGATGGCGGGCGGCGCGAAGCACAGGAAGAACAGGTCGGCGAAACTGGGGCTGGGCACGGGTCGCTCCAGCACGACCTCGTACCACCCCCAGACTCCGTTGCCCAGTGCCGCCATCGCCGACGAGAGCGAGAACAGCAGCCAGGCGGGTCGAAAGCGGATACGGCGGCTTCGCGCGTAGAGGAAGCAGGAGACGGCGGCGGTACCGGCTGCCGCGCTGAGCCCGAAGTCGCCCATGATCAGGGCGAGTTGGGCGGAGCCCCAGTCGAGCGCGGAACCGACGGCGTATCCCGCGCACACCAGGGCCAGGACGAGTTGCTGGACCAGGCTCCACTTGCCGCCGGTCGCCGGCGGGCGTGGCTGCCGCGCCCCGGGTGAAGTCCGGTCCCGGAGCGCCCCGTTGAGGGTGGTCGTCGGAGACGGTGGCGAACTCACCGGGCCCTCCCGGTCCGCGTCGCTCCCGGGTCCCGCGGGCCCCGGTGCGCTGGATGAGCGTGCCTGCGGCGGCTGTTGGGCCGGCGGTGGTGATGGCTGTGGCTGCTGTGATGTCCGCCGCGGCCGCCATGACCGCCGTGAGCGCAGTGGTTGGCGTGATGGCCGCGGCTGCGCGCGGCGGTGCGCCAGGGTCGCCGTCGGCGGCCCCGCCGCGTCGGATCGCTCGTCCATAGGCCGTGCATCGCCCGTCGCCCCCCTCACAGTCTGAAATGTCCATCCCCGGCGCCGAACGGTGCGCGGCGCAGCCCCTGCCGGGACGATACACCAGTCTCGTCACTCAGGGACATAGTTCCTCTACGCTCCGTAACGACCAGCGGAGATACGTACACGCCCCGCTTCCGAAAGGTTGCGGAGGGTGCCGGAAGCGGATTACCGCCCTGTTGTGGCTAGTTCCCCGTTTCGCCTGTCGTAAGGATCACGTTGCTCAGCGGCTGCCGGTTCACGAACCGTCCCAACTGGTCGACGACCAGACGCTTCGCACGCGGTAGGAACGCCGAGGTGGGCCCGCCGACATGGGGACTGATCAGCACGCCGGGCGCGTGCCACAACGGGTGCCCCTGGGGCAGCGGTTCGGGGTCGGTGACGTCCAACGCCGCGATGATACGGCCGGTTTCCAGCTCCGCGAGCAGCGCCTTGGTGTCGACGACGGGACCGCGGGCCACGTTGACCAGCAGCGCCCCGTCCTTCATCCGGGCCAGGAACTCGGCGTCGACCAGGTGACGGGTGCTCTCGTTCAGGGGCGTGGACAGGATGACGACGTCCGCTTCCGGGAGCAGGGCGGGCAGTTCGGCGAGTGGATGCACCGGCCCGCGCGCGGTGGCACGCGCGGAGCGCGCCACCCGCGCCACCCGCGTGAGCTCGAAGGGAGTGAGCCGGTCCTCGATCGCGGAACCGATCGCCCCGTAGCCGACGATGAGGACGGACCGGTCGGCGAGCGCCGGGTGGAAGTCCCCCTGCCAGTGCTCCTGTTGCTGCGCCCGCACGAACCCCGGGATACCGCGCAACGAGGCGAGCGTCAGGGCCAGCGCGAGTTCGGCGGTGCTCGCCTCGTGCACTCCGCGCGCGTTGCAGAGCCGCACCCCCGGGACGATCGACGAGAGGCTCGCGGTCATGTCGTCGATGCCGGCGGTGAGCGTCTGGATGACCTGCAGATTCCGCATCTGTTCCAGCGGCCGCGTCTTCACGGGATGACGCTTCATGTACGGCACTACGTATAGGACGCAGTCGGCGGGATCACCGGGGAACGCCTGACCGCCGTCCTCACCCCCGTCCCAGAACAGGTAGTTGGGGCCCTCGGGGAGCCCTGCGATCTCCTCCGGCGGGATGGGCAGCCATACGTCAACAGTCATGGTCAGGAGGCTATGTCAGGGCCACGCGCGCGTAGAGGTTAGGTTGGGGTGCGAGAAGAAGGAAGGTCACGAGCAGGTGGAGCGCAGGACGATCGGCGCGGGGGCGCTCGCGATGGGGGCCGTCGGACTCGGCTGCATGCCGATGCACTGGGCCTACAGCGGGTCGCGCAGGCAGGGCGACGAGTCGGTCAGGGCAGTTCACCGGGCGCTCGATCTGGGTGTGACGCTGCTGGACACCGCCGACATGTACGGCCCGTTCACCAACGAACTGTTGCTGGGGCGGGTGTTGAAGGAGCGGCGCGCCGACGCGTTCGTGTCGACCAAGGTCGGCCTGCTGGTCGGCGAACAGCACATCGTGGCCAACGGCCGCCCCGGCTACGTGAAACGCGCGTGCGACGCGTCGCTGCGCCGCCTCCAGACGGACGTGATCGACCTCTACCAACTCCACCGCGCCGACCCCGAGATCCCCGTCGAGGAGACCTGGGGCGCGATGGCGGACCTCGTACAGGCCGGAAAAGTACGGGCGTTGGGCATGAGCGCGGTGGGCGCCCGCTCCGCCCGCCGCCCCGGGGCACGCCTCCATGACGGAACGATCCGCCAACTCCGGCGCGTACAACAGGTGTTCCCGGTCACGGCGGTACAGGCGGAGTTGTCGGTGTGGTCGTCAGAGGCCCTGGACGAGCTGCTGCCGTGGTGCGCGGCGCGCGGCGTCGGCTTCCTGGCCGCGATGCCCCTGGGCAACGGCTTCCTGACCGGCACCCTGACCCCGGGCGAGGGCTTCGAACCGGACGACGTACGCGCCCGCCACCCCCGCTTCACCGCCGAGATGACCGCCGCGAACCAGCCGATCGTCGCCGGCCTGCGCCGGGTGGCCCGCCGCCACGGTCCGGAGGTGACCCCGGCACAGGTGGCCCTGGCGTGGGTGTTGGCACAGGGGGCGCATGTGGTGGCGGTACCGGGCACGAAGCGGGAGCGGTGGGTGGCGGAGAACGCGGGGGCGGCGGGGTTGCGGTTGACGCCGGAGGATCTTGCGGAGGTGGCGGAGTTGCCGGGGGCGTTGGGGTCTTGGGACTGAGGGGGCGGTGGCTTCTCCGGCTTCCAGGCCGGCAGCCGTACCGGTTCCGGAGCTTGGGACCGACCGGCGCCCCGGTTCTCCGGACCCGACGGCTCGATCGTGCGTCGGTGCGCGGTGATCGGGAACCCGGGCGGCGCGAGCGGTGTATGAAAAGTAGAACCCGCCCGTCGAAAGGACCTGATCGTGCAACGTCGAGTCGTGTCGGCCGCCCTGGCCGTGTCCGCGCTCCTGCTGACGGCCGGCTGTTCCTCCGACGGGGGTGGGTCTCCGGGCGACGGCACGAGTGCGTCCTCCGGTACGTCGTCCGGTGGTACGGCTACGGGCGCCTCGCCCTCCCAGCAGGCCGCCGAGCAGACCCCGCCCGCCAAGGGCACCGTGAAGGTGCTGCGCACCGTCACCGAGGGCCTGAAGACGCCCTGGGGCCTCGCCCCGCTGCCCGACGGGAACCTCCTCGTGTCCTCGCGCGACGACGGCACGATCACCCGGATCGACGAGAAGACCGGCAAGAAAACGGAGTTGGGCAAGGTGTCCGGGGTCTCCCCGGCCGGCGAGGGCGGCCTCCTCGGCATCGCGCTCTCCCCGGACTACGCCTCGGACCACATGATCTACGCGTACTTCACCTCGGCCTCGGACAACCGCATCGTCCGCGTCCTGTACGACGAGAAGAAGCCGGCCGGTGAGCAGCTGGGCGCGCCCGACACCATCTTCAAGGGCATCCCCAAGGGCTACATCCACAACGGCGGGCGTATCGCGTTCGGCCCGGACGGCATGCTGTACGCGGGCACGGGCGAGAGCGGTCAGCGGGGTCTGGCGCAGGACAAGAAGTCCCTCGGCGGCAAGATCCTGCGGCTGACCCCGGAGGGCGACCCGGCGCCGGGCAACCCGTTCCCGAACTCGCCGGTGTACACCTACGGCCACCGCAATGTGCAGGGCCTCGCCTGGGACTCCGAACAGCGGCTGTTCGCCTCGGAGTTCGGCCAGGACACCTGGGACGAGCTGAACGCGATCACACCGGGCGACGACTACGGCTGGCCGAACGCGGAGGGCAAGGGCGACAACCCCAAGTACCACAACCCGATCACCCAGTGGCACACGGACGACGCCTCCCCCAGCGGCATCGCCTATGCCGAGGGCTCCATATGGATGGCGGGGCTCAAGGGCCAGCGCCTGTGGCGCATCCCCCTGGACGGCACGAAGGCGTCCGCCGCCCCGCAGGCCTTCCTCACCGGCGAGTACGGCCGCCTGCGCACGGTGGTCTCGGCCGGCGACGACAAGCTGTGGCTCATCACCAGCAACACGGACGGCCGGGGCACGCCCAAGCCGGGCGACGACCGGATTCTGGAGATTCAGGTGACGTAGGTCCGGGTGGGGCGGAACCGGGCGACGGGGCGGAACCGGGCGATAGGTGGACCTGAGCGACGCAGGGTCCAGCGACTCAGACCCGGGCGATGGAGCGGTTCCGAGCGACGCGGGCCCCAGCGCAGCAGGCCCAGGCGACGGAGCGGCCTCGGGATCGGGAGCGGCGCGGGCCCCAGCGCGGCAGGCCCGGGCGACGGCGTGGTCTCGGGGTCAGACTCCGGAGCGGACCCGGGACCGGAAGCGGGAGCGGACCCGGGCTCGGATTCCGGGTCGGACTCAGGGTCGGGAGTGAGGTCGGGCTCGGACCCCGGAGCGAGAGCGGCCTCGGAAGTGGTCCCAGGGCTGAGAGCGGAGCAAGCTCGGACCTCCGGGTCGGGGACCTGGAGCAGCCTTGGAAGTGAACTCAGGGTCGGGAGCGGCCTAGGGCTCGGACACCGGAGCGGGTTCGGACACCGGGCCAGGATCGGGAGCGGCCTCGGGCGCGGATGCCGGAGCGGACCTGGAAGCTGACTCGGGACCGGGACCAGGCTCTGGAGCGGCGTCAGGAATCGGACGCGGGCCCAGTACCGGAACCGGTCCCGGGGCCGGAATCGGCTTCGTCAGCGGGACGGGGGCCGGAATCAGGTTCAGATCCGGGATCGGCAGCGAACCCGGGATCGGGCCCGGCGCCGGAACCGGCTTCAGAACCGGGACCGGATTCGGCACCAGCATCAGGACCAGGATCGGTTCCCGAACCGGAACCGGCATCAGGGCCGGAATCGGATTCGGCGCCGGAACCGGACTCGGCACCCGGCTCGGCTTCCGCCCCAGATTCCCGCACCCGCACCACCACCCTGCCCGACTCCAGGTCTATCGGCCCGCGCCCGGGGTCTCCGTCCGCGACGTCGACCCTGGTCAGCTCAAGCCGGTTGGCCTCGTCCTGGGTGTGCTTGCGGCCCGGTGAGAACAACTCCTCGAACATGTTGAACACGGCGCCTCCCCTGTGCCGGTCCCCTACAGCGTACGACTCACCGCACGGAGCGCGCGGTGAGCGGGTCGGAGGGGTGGGGCGGGAACAGCTCCAGCCGGTGGGCGACGGCCGCCGCCTCTCCCCGGCCCGAGACGCCGAGCTTGCCGAGGATGTTCGAGACGTGGACGCTCGCGGTCTTCGGGGAGATGAAGAGTTCCTCGGCGATCTGCCGGTTGGTGCGGCCGGCGGAGACCAGCCGCAGGACGTCCCGCTCGCGGCTGGTGAGGCCGAGCGCCTCGACGGGGTCGGCCGGGTCGGAGGAGACCCCTCGCCGCTCCGGGGCCTTCGTGAGGGTCAGCCGGGCCCGCTGGGCGAGCAGCGCGACGGAGTCGGCGAGCGGGCGGGCGCCGAGGTGGTCGGCGACGGCGGCGGACAGGCGGAGCAGTTCCGTGGCGCGGTCCCGCTCGTCGTCACCCCCGTCGGGGTGGGACAGCAGCGCTTCGGCGAGGCGGTGCCGGACGCGGGCGAGGTCGTAGGGGCGGTCGAGGCATTCGAAGGCGGCGACCGCCTCGGACCAGTTGTCCGGGGTGGAGCGGCCCTCGGCGTGCAGGAGTTCGGCGCGGAGCCAGCGTTCGTGGGCCTGCCAGACGGGGACGTTGGTGGGGACCGGCTTGGCGGCTTCCCGGATGCGTTCGAGGATCTTGGCGCGGCCGGGGTCGGCGACGGGCAGGCCGACGGCCTGGGTCTCGGCGATGGCCGCGGTGACCAGCAGGGGCCAGACCTCGAAGTACGTGCCGGGGAGGAAACCGGAGTCCAGGACGAGTCCGAGGGTGGCGCGGGCGTCGAGGAGGCGGCCTTCGGCGGTGGCGACCTGGAGTTCGATCCGCTCCAGGGGCAGATGGTGCTGGGGGGCGACGTCGTGGGTGCCGAAGTGCTCGCGGGCGGCGGCCAGTTGGCGGCGGGCCTCGGGCAGGTTGCCGCGGGCGAGGGCGAGTTCGGCGCGGAGGCGGGCGTGGAAGCCGCGGGGTTTGGCGCTCTGGTCCACGCGCTCCGACTTGGTCGCGGCCTCGGCGGCCTCGTCCCAACGGCCCAGGGAGAACAGGGATTCGGCGAGGTTTCCCCAGATCCAGGCCTCTTTGTCGAACTGGCCGAACTTCTTGGCGAAGGCGAGCCCCGTCTCCAGGATGGGCACCGCCTCGCGGGAGCGGCCGACGGTCTGGAGGGAGGAGGGAAGGTTCACATAGCTGCGGCCGGCGACGATGGAGATGCCCTCGGCGACCGTGCGTTCGTTCACCTCGACCAGTTCGGCGAGGCCTCCCTCGACGTCTCCGGAGGCGACCATGAGGCCGGCCAGGGTGAGGCGGGCGTCCATCTCGATCTCGCGGGCGCCGACCATGCGCGCGTACTCGACCGCGCGCTCGGCGGCCACGTAGGCGTCGGGTCCCGGGACGTGGACCATGGACCAGCCGGCGACCTTGGCGAGGACCTCCGCGTGCACCTCGGAGGGCGGCAGTCCGCGGACCAGCTCCTGCGCGGCGGCGAGTTCCGGCCAGCCGTCACCGCGGGCCTGGGAACGGACCAGGACGGAGCGCTGCACCCAGAACCAGGCGGCGCGCAGCGGGTCGCCCTCGTCCTCCAGGAGGTGCAGGGCCCGCTTGGTGATCTTCAGGGCGCGCTCGCGCTCCCCGCTCAGCCGCCCGGCGACGGCGGCCTCCGCCATCAGGTCGAGGTAGCGCAGGGGTGTGGTCTCCGGGTCGCAGCCGCAGGGCGGGTACACCTCGGTGTAGTCCACGGGGCGCAGTCCCGCGCGTACGGCGTCGGGGACGGTGTCCCACAGCTCCATCGCCCGCTCCAGGAGCCGGAGTTGCTCGGAGTGGGCGTGCCGGCCCCGGGCGGCCACGGAGGCGTCCAGGACGGCGGGGAGGGCCTTGGCGGCGTCGTGGGCGTGGTACCAGTAGCTCGCGAGGCGCATGACGCGCTGGTCGGCCGGGACGAGCGTCGGGTCGGCCTCCAGGACCTCGGCGTAGCGGCGGTTGATGCGGGAACGCTCGCCGGGCAGCAGGTCGTCGCCGACGGCCTCGCGGACCAGGGAGTGGCGGAAGCGGTAGCCGTCGTCGCCGGGGGCCGCCTGGAGGATGTTGGCGCCGACGGCGGCCCGCAGTGCCTCGATGAGGTCGTCCTCGGCGAGCCGGGCGACGGCGGCGAGCAGCCGGTACTCGACGGTGGAGCCGCCCTCGGCGACGATCCGGGCGACCCGCTGGGCGCTCTCGGGCAGTGACTCGACGCGGACGAGGAGCAGGTCGCGCAGGGAGTCGGTGAGGTTGCTGCGGCAGCCGTCGTGGGCGGCGACGGCGAGTTCCTCGACGAAGAAGGCGTTGCCGTCGGAGCGTTCGAAGATCTCGTCGACCTGGGCGGGGTCGGGTTCGGCGGCGTGGATGCCGGCGATCTGGCGGCCCACCTCCTGCCGGTTGAAGCGGCCCAGTTCGATCCGGCGGACCGTGCGGAGCCGGTCGAGTTCGGCGAGCAGGGGGCGCAGCGGGTGGCGGCGGTGGATGTCGTCGGCGCGGTAGGTGGCGAGGACGACGAGGCGGCCGGTGCGCAGGGTGCGGAAGAGGTAGGCGAGGAGGTGGCGAGTGGAGGCGTCGGCCCAGTGCAGGTCCTCCAGGGCGACGACGACCGTGCGCTCGGCGGCGACGCGCTCCAGGAGGCGTGCGGTGAGTTCGAAGAGGCGGGCCATGCCCTCCTCGTCGTGCCGGCCGGCCCGCTGGAAGGTGGCTGTCTCCGCCAACTCGGGGAGCAGCCGGGCGAGTTCCTCCTCCTGGCCGGCGGCCGCGGCGGACAGCTCGTCGGGCAGTTCGCGGCGCAGTGCGCGCAGGGCGGTGGAGAACGGGGCGAAGGGCAGTCCGTCCGCGCCGATCTCGACACAGCCGCCGAGCGCGACGACGGCGCCCCGGCGGCAGGCGGCGGTGGCGAACTCCTCGACGAGCCGGGTCTTGCCGACGCCGGCCTCGCCGCCCAGCAGCAACGCCTGCGGCTCGCCCGCGGCGGCGCGGGCGAGCGCATCGTTCAGCGTGTCCAGCTCGTCGGCGCGGCCGACGAAGACCGGACTGACGGACCTGGTCTCCACGCCTGCGAGCATGTCACGCGGGTCTGACAACGCGGCACCGGTTTTCGGGAGGGCGGCCGCGGGGAGGAGCGCCCCGCGGACCTGCCGGGCGGGCGCCGTACGACCGTCCTCCCGGGCCCGGGCGGTCACGACGCACGGGCGAACAGGTGCCTGCGGGGGCGGTCGGTATGCACCTCCCCCTCGGCGGCCTGGCGGGCCTGCCGGGCCTGCTCGCGACGGGCGGCGCGGGCGCCCCGCACGGCCTCGCGGGCCAGCCGCTCGTTGGCGGCCTGCCGGCGCAGTTCGGCGGAACGGATCTGGTGGAGTTCGAACTCGTACATCTCAAGTCCCTTGGTGGAGGCGGTTCTTCGGCTTCGCTTTCTGCGATGCCTCAACCTTCGTCTCCAAGGGGGGTCCGCCACATCGGGAGAGTTCCGCATCTTGCGGGGCCGGGCGGGCCTTAGACGTGCGTGAGGGGTCTTAGGGCCTCCGTAAGGTGCTTACGAAGGCCCTAAGACCCCTGAATTACGTGCGGTGGCGCGAGCCGTCCGTCAGGTGGCCGACGGCAGGCTGAGCAGGACGTCGGTGTACTTCAGGACGGCCAGGAGCAGTCCTACGACACCGAGCGCGACGCCCGCCCAGGCGACCGACTTGATCCAGGTGGCCTGCGGCTTGCCCGGGGTGCCGAACGCGGGGCGGATCAGGGCCGCGACACCCACGAGGGCGCCGACCAGGGCGAAGATGCCGGCCCACAGTGCGGTGGTGTGCCAGGCGTCGCCGTAGACCTCCTTGATCTGGGTGGACACGCTCGCGGTGGAGGCGGTGTGGAGCTGGCCCACGAGGGTCTCGCGGGCGGCGGCGACGGAGCCGATCCAGCCGCCGGAGAGCGAGATGAAGCCGAGCGCGGCGGAGACCACGGCGGCTGCGCCCTGGCCTACGCCGGAGGGGCCCTCCTCGGGGTGCTCCAGCTGGAGCTTCGCGAGCTCGGCCGCGTACTCCTCCTCGGAGAGGTCGTCCTCGTCCTCGGCGGCTTCGGCCTCGGTGTTCGCGGTGTCCGGCTCGGTCACTTCCTCGTCGGTCTTGGTGACATCGACGGTCTCCGCGTCGCTCTTCACCTCGGTGGCCTCGTTCGCGGCCTCGTCAACAGTCTTGGTACCCATGATGCGCACGGTAGGGGTGAAGTCTGAGAAGTTCCTTAAAGATCGCTGTGTTGCGCACGCGCGCGTGCCTCGCGCCACTCGGGGGCGAGCACGGACCACACCTCTATGTCGTGCCTTACGCCCCCGTAGGGGTGAGACTCGCGCAGGACCGCGTCCCTGGTCATGCCCATGCGGCGGGCAACATTCAGGCTCTTCTCATTGCCCGCGGCGGCGTGCCATTCGACGCGGTGGATGCCGCGCTGTTCGATCGCGAAGTCGATGAGAATCCGTATCGCGCGGGTGATCAGTCCGCGCCCGGCGGCGGCGGGTTCCAGCCAGCAGCCGACCTCGCAGTTGCCCTGGTCGGCGTGGAAGTTCAGGAAGAGGACCCCGCCGACGAGCTTGCCGTCCAGCCAGATGCCGTGCAGGGACGCTTCGTCGGCGGCGCGCAGGTCGGCGTAGCGCTGGAGCATGGCCCGCGCGGAGTCGACGTCCGTCGCCTTGGAGCCGAAGGTGATGAACTGGCCGATGAACTCCCGGCCGCGGTCCAGGTGCGCGAGGAACTCCTCGGCGTGCCAAGGCTCCAGGGGACGCAGTTCGGCTCCGTCGTCACCCAGGGGTATCGCGTACATCCTGCTCCTGCTCCTTCGCCAGGACGTCCGCCACCTCGGCGTCCGTCGCGGCGGCCAGCCTCTCATGGGCGGCGCGGCACTCGGGGGGCTCGATGCTGATGCGGGGCAGGACGCGGTCGAGGCCGCGGGGCAGCCACCAGTTGGCGCCGCCCAGGAGGTGCATGAGGGCCGGCACCAGGAGGGTGCGCAGGACGAAGGCGTCCAGGGCGACGGCGGAGGCGAGGGCGATGCCGAACATGGCGATCACGCGGTCCCCGCTGAGCACGAAGGCGAGGAACACCGAGATCATGATGACGGCGGCCGAGTTGATCACCCGGCTGGTCTCGGCGAGGCCGACGCGGACGGCACGCCGGTTGTCGCCGGTTTCCAGCCATTCCTCGTACATCCGGCTCACCAGGAAGACCTGGTAGTCCATGGAGAGCCCGAAAAGGACCGACACCATGATCACGGGGAGGAAGGGCTCTATCGGTCCGGCGCGTCCCAGGCCGAGGAACTCGCTCCCCCAGCCCCACTGGAAGATCGCGACGACGACCCCGAAGGCGGCGGCCACGGCGGCGACGTTCATCGCGGCGGCCTTGAGCGGGATGCCGATCGACCGGAAGGCGAGCAGGAGCAGCACACAGCCGAGCGAGATGACGACCCCGACGAACAGCGGGAGCTTGCCGACGATCACGTCGGCGAAGTCGTCGTAGCTCGCCGTCACGCCACCCACGTGGATGTCGAGCGAGGTGCCCGTCTCGGCCCGCGGCAGCACTTCGGTCCGCAGCCGGTCGACGAGGTCGCTGGTCCTCTGCGACTGCGGTGCCGAGTCCGGTACGACGCTGAAGTACCCGGTGGAACCGCCGGCGTCGTAGGTCACCGGGGTCACGGAGGCGACGCCCTCGGTGGTGCGGAGGGTGGCGTCGAGGTTGTCGAGGGTGAGCTTGTCCTCGGCGCCGTCGATCTTCGTGACGAGGGTGAGGGGGCCGTTGACGCCGGGCCCGAAGCCGGCCGCGAGGAGGTCGTAGGCCTGGCGGGTGGTCGACGACCTGGGGTCGTTGCCCTGGTCGGAGGTGCCCAGGTGGAGGGCGAGGGTGGGCAGCGCGAGGACGGCCATGACGATCAGGGCGAGGGTGCCGAGCAGTTTGGGGCGGCGCTCGACGAACGCGGACCAGCGGGCGGCGAGGCCGGTGGGGAGCTCCGGCTGGGGCCCGTGCTCGGCCAGTCGGCGCCGTTCGCGGCGGCTGAGGGCGCGGGGGCCGATGAAGGACAGCAGGGCCGGGAGAAGCGTCACGGAGGCCGCGACGGTGAGCACCACGGTCAACGAGGCGGCGATCGCGACCCCGTTGAGGAAGCCGAGGCGCAGGATCAGCATTCCCAGGAGGGCGATGCACACCGTGGCGCCCGCGAAGACGACCGCGCGCCCGGTGGTGACGACCGCGTTGGTGACCGCCTCGGTGACGGACAGCCCGCGTTTCAGCCCGCGCCGGTGCCGGGTCACGATGAACAGGGCGTAGTCGATGCCGACGCCGAGCCCGATCAGCATGCCGAGCATGGGCGCGAAGTCGGCGACGGTCATGGCGTGCCCGAGCAGCACGATCGCCCCGTACGCGGTGCCGACGCTCACCAGGGCGGTGCCGATGGGCAGCAGCGAGGCGGCGAGCGACCCGAAGGCGAGGAACAGCACGAGGGCGGCGACGGCGACCCCGACGACCTCGGCGGTGTGCCCGCTCGACGCCTCGGTGAGCGCGATGGCGCTGCCGCCCAACTCGACCTGGAGTCCGTCGGTTTGGGCGGCCTTCGCCGCGTTCACCACGGCCTGTGCCTCCGACTTGTCGATGTCCTCGGCCTGGTGCGCGAAGGTGACGGTGGCGTAGGCGGTCCGTCCGTCGGCGCTGATCCGGCCCGTGCCCTGTCCGTCGTACGGACTGACGACGGAGGCGACTCCGGGCAGGTCGGCGATCCTGTCGAGGGCGCCGGTCATGGTCTGTTCGACGGCGGCGGCGCGGACGGAACCGGGTGAGGTGCGCCAGACGACGGTGTCGCTGTCGCCGCCGAGACCCGGAAACCCCTCCTTGAGCAACTGGGTCGCACGACCCGACTCGGTGCCGGGGGCCTCGTAGTCGTTCGAGTACGCCGAGCCGGTGACGGCGGCGGCCGCGGTGACCCCGCCGAACGCGACGAGCCACAACAGGACGGCGGCGAGGCGGTGCCGAACACACCAGCGGGCAAGGGCTGCCACGAACGTGCTCCCGGGGAAGGTGAATTGTGGATCTTTGACCGGGAATCCTGGTTCAAGGGATGAACAGCCCGCAAAGAACGCATGAGCAATACGGAGACCACTCTTGCAGTAGAAAATGATCGTTCATGACGTTCGTGCGCTGGATCACGGGAGTGGGAGACAGATCACAGGACAGTAACGGCAACTCTGTAGCCCGGACTGCCGCCTTGACCGTCGCCTCAGTCGAACTGGTCTCCCAGCGCCATCACCATCGCCCCGACGACCAGCAGCCAAAGCGCCCGTCTGGTACGGCCCCTGGACCCGAGCGCGGACGCGAGCGCACACACCGCGGCGCCCACGGCATAGGCGGCCGGAACAAGCACCGGCCCGGCCCCACTCGCCCGCAACACCGCCGCGGCCACCCCCGCGATGGCCAGCACGGCACCGGTCAGCCCGGCCGTCCACCGGGCCCGCCGCGCGTCCAGCGCCGTGTCCCCGAAGTCCGGTATCTCGGAATCTCCGCGTCCGTCCATGGCGGGCGAGCGTAGCGCCTCCGCCTGAGAAACCTGGTGCGCGGCCAACCGACGTCCTCCACAATCTCGTTGCTTCCTCATAGGAACCTACGCAGAACCGGAGGACACCGTTCACCGATGCCGGACACCGACCTGACCGCCCGCCTGACCCACCCCCGCTACCCGCGCAGCAACTCCTACGACGCCCGCTGGACCATCGAGAACCAGATGGGCCCGCACGCCCTGTGGCTGCTGGAATGGCTGGCCCCGGCGCTCGGCCTGGACACCCTGCGCCCCGGCGCGCGCGTGCTCGACCTGGGCTGCGGGCGCGCCATGACCTCCGTCTTCCTCGCCAAGGAGTACGACCTCCAGGTCACCGCCGCCGACCTGTGGGTGAAGTCCGAGGAGAACGCCGTACGGATCGCCGAGGCGGGCGTCGCGGACCGCGTCCTCCCCCTCCAGGTGGAGGCTCACGACATCCCCTTCGGGGACGGCACGTTCGACGCGATCGTGTCGATCGACGCCTACCAGTACTTCGGCACCGCCGACCTCTATCTGCCCACGCTGACAAGGTTGTTGAAGCCGGGCGGACGGATCGGCGTCGTGATGCCCGCACTGCGTGAGGAACTGACGGGGGACGAGCCGCCGGAGCATCTGAAGGAGTACTGGGAATGGGACCCGGGTTTCTGGGCGTTCCACTCTCCCGCCTGGTGGCGCAGGCACTGGGCACGCAGCAGGGCCGTGGAGGTCGAGACGGCCGACTGGCTGCCCGACGGATGGCGCGACTGGCTGCTGTGGAGCGAGGTGTGCGCCCAGGAGAGCCCGAGCGAGTTCATGGCGGACATGGCACGCAAGTCGGTGGAGCTGGTACACGCCGACGTGGAACATCTGATCGGCTTCACACGCGTCGTGGGGCGCCGCCTGTGAAGTGACACACCTGGGGGGATGCATCGCAACCGATGCATCCCCCCAGGGCTGTTGATTTCCTACGGCTGATTTCCTACGGCCGTATCAGCCTTCGCTGACGCCCAGTTGCTCCAGGATGAGCTCCTTGACGCGGGCCGCGTCGGCCTGACCTCGCGTGGCCTTCATGACGGCGCCGACCAGGGCACCGGCGGCCGCCACCTTGCCGCCGCGGATCTTGTCGGCGATACCCGGGTTGCCGACGATGGCTTCCTGGACGGCGGTGGTGAGGGCGCCGTCGTCGGAGACGACCTTGAGGCCGCGCTTCTCGACGACCTCGTCCGGGGTGCCCTCGCCGGCGAGGACGCCCTCGATGACCTGGCGGGCCAGCTTGTCGTTCAGGTCGCCGGCGGTGACCAGGGCGGTGACCCGGGCGACCTGCTCCGGCGTGATGGGCAGCTCGTCGAGCGCCTTGCCGGACTCGTTGGCGCTGCGGGCGAGTTCACCCATCCACCACTTACGGGCAGAGGTCGAGTCCGCACCGGCGTCGATCGTGGCGACGATCGGGTCGATGGCACCCGCGTTGAGGATCGACTGCATGTCGAACGCGGTGATCCCCCACTCCTCGCTCAGCCGGTTGCGGCGGGCCAGCGGCTGCTCGGGCAGTTCGGCGCGGATCTCCTCGACCCACGCGCGCGAGGGGGCCACCGGCACCAGGTCCGGCTCCGGGAAGTACCGGTAGTCCTCCGCCTCCTCCTTCACGCGGCCCGAGGTCGTCGACCCGGTGTCCTCGTGGAAGTGGCGGGTCTCCTGGATGATCGTGCCGCCGGAGTTCAGCACCGCGGCATGGCGCTGGATCTCGTAACGGGCGGCGCGCTCCACGGAACGCAGCGAGTTGACGTTCTTCGTCTCGCTCCGGGTGCCGAACTTCTCGCGGCCGTGCGGGCGCAGCGACAGGTTCACGTCGCAGCGCATCTGCCCCTGTTCCATGCGGGCTTCCGACACACCGAGCGCCCGGATCAGCTCGCGCAGCTCGGCGACGTACGCCTTCGCGACCTCGGGAGCACGCTCCCCCGCACCCTCGATCGGCTTGGTGACGATCTCGATGAGCGGGATGCCGGCGCGGTTGTAGTCGAGCAGCGAGTGCGAGGCGCCGTGGATACGGCCCGTCGCGCCACCGACGTGCAGCGACTTGCCGGTGTCCTCCTCCATGTGGGCGCGCTCGATCTGCACCCGGAAGGTCTCGCCGTCCTCCAGCTGTACGTCGAGGTAGCCGTTGAAGGCGATCGGCTCGTCGTACTGGGAGGTCTGGAAGTTCTTCGGCATGTCCGGATAGAAGTAGTTCTTCCGGGCGAAGCGGCACCACTCGGCGATCTCGCAGTTCAGCGCGAGGCCGATCCTGATCGCGGACTCGACGCCGATCGCGTTGACGACCGGGAGCGCGCCGGGCATGCCGAGGCAGGTCGGGCAGGTCTGCGAGTTCGGTTCGGCGCCCAGCTCGGTCGAACAGCCGCAGAACATCTTGGTCTTGGTGCCGAGTTCGACATGGACCTCAAGGCCCATGACGGGGTCGTACGACGCGAGAGCGTCCTCGTACGACTCCAGGTCGGTCGTGGTGGTCACGGTGAACTTTCCCTCTCAGCCCAGCAGGACGTCGTCGTCGCCCAGCCGCTTCAGCTCGCGGTACAGGATGGCGAAGCCGGTGACGAGCGCGACGGCGGACACCGTGGCGTCGATCAGACGGAGCGTGTCGTGCTCGGTGCGCGCCTTCTTGATCTGCTTGGCGACACCCAGCGCGCCGAACGCGGTGGTGGCCATCGACACGTACGTGCCGGACTTGGACTTCTTGAAGCCCTTGGCCTTCGACAGTGCATTGCTCACAGCGACGGTGCCTCCTCAAGCAGCGGGTGGCCCCACTTTTCCACGAAGGCGGCCTCGACGGCGGCGCCGACCTTGTAAAGGCGGTCGTCCTTCAGCGCCGGGGCGATGATCTGCAGTCCGACCGGGAGGTTGTCCTCCGGGGCGAGGCCGCAGGGCAGCGACATGGCCGAGTTGCCCGCCAGGTTGGTCGGGATGGTGCACAGGTCCGCGAGGTACATCGCCATCGGGTCGTCGGCACGCTCGCCGATCGGGAAGGCGGTGGTCGGCGTCGTCGGCGACACGATCACGTCGACGCTCTCGAACGACTTCTCGAAGTCGCGGGTGATGAGCGTACGGACCTTCTGGGCGCTGCCGTAGTACGCGTCGTAGTAGCCGGAGCTGAGCGCGTACGTCCCGAGCATGATGCGGCGCTTCACCTCGGGGCCGAAGCCCGCCTCACGGGTGATCGAGGTGACCTCTTCGGCCGAGTGGGTGCCGTCGTCACCGACGCGGAGGCCGTAGCGCAGGCCGTCGAAACGGGCCAGGTTCGACGAACACTCGGAGGGCGCGATCAAGTAGTACGCCGACAGGGCGAGGTCGAAGGACGGGCAGTCCAACTCGACGATCTCGGCGCCCAGTTCCTTGAGAACCTCTACGGCCTCGTCGAACCGCTGGATGACGCCTGCCTGGTAGCCCTCGCCGCGGAACTGCTTGACGACGCCGACGCGCATGCCCTGCACGCTGCCGTTGCGGGCGGCCTCGACGACCGGCGGGACCGGGGCGTCGATCGACGTGGAGTCGAGCGGGTCGTGTCCGGCGATGACCTCGTGCAGGAGCGCCGCGTCCAGGACCGTACGGGCGCAGGGCCCGCCCTGGTCGAGGGAGGACGAGAAGGCGACCATGCCGTAGCGGGAGACCGCGCCGTACGTCGGCTTGACGCCGACCGTGCCGGTGACGGCGGCCGGCTGGCGGATGGAACCGCCGGTGTCGGTGCCGATCGCGAGCGGCGACTGGAAGGAGGCGAGCGCGGCGGAGGAACCGCCACCGGAGCCACCGGGGATCTTGGTGAGGTCCCAGGGGTTGCCGGTCGGCCCGTAGGCACTGTTCTCGGTGCTCGACCCCATGGCGAACTCGTCCATGTTGGTCTTGCCGAGGATGACGACGTCGGCGGCCTTCAGCCGCTTGGTGACGGTCGCGTCGTACGGCGGGATCCAGCCTTCGAGGATCTTGGAGCCGACCGTGGTCGGGATGCCCTCGGTGGTGAAGATGTCCTTGAGCGCGAGCGGGACGCCGGCCAGCGGGCCGAGCTGCTCGCCCCGGGCCCGCTTCTCGTCGACGGCGCGGGCCTGCGCGAGGGCACCCTCGCGGTCGACGTGCAGGAAGGCGTGCACCTTCGCGTCGACCTCCTCGATCCGGGCGAGGTGGGCCTCGGTGACCTCGACGGCCGTGAGCACGCCGGACGCGATGTTCGCGGCGATCTCGGCGGCGGTGAGCCGGATGATGCTGCTGTGGTCCGTCATGGTGGTTAGTCCTCCCCCAGGATCTGCGGCACCTTGAAACGCTGCTGCTCCTGGGCCGGGGCGCCGGAGAGCGCCTGCTCGGGGGTGAGCGAGGGACGGACCTCGTCCGCGCGCATGACGTTCGTCAGCGGCAGCGGGTGGGAGGTCGGCGGTACGTCTTGGTCGGCGACCTCGCTGACGCGGGCGACCGCGCCGATGATGTCGTCCAGCTGTCCCGCGAAGTGTTCGAGCTCTTCGGGCTTCAGCTCCAGACGCGCCAGCCGGGCGAGGTGGGCGACCTCCTCGCGCGTGATGCCAGGCATGCAGCGTTCCTCTGGGGTGAGTGTGTGTGGTTTGGCGCCAATCCTATGGGGCGGGGGCCCTCAGCCGTTAAACGGTTTCTCCGGAGCCCCGGTCACCGGCCTCGCGCGTCCCACACCGGGCACTTCGTGAAGTGGTTGTCGTACAGCTCCTGCACCTCCAGGAGGCTCTCCGGGCCGACCTCTCCGAGGGCGATGCGCTGCAGGTGACGGAAGTACTCGAAGCGCTCGACGCCGGGGGTGATGACGATGAGGAGGTCGGCGTCGGTGCCGGGCGCGGCGGCGAAGGCGTGGGGCAGGCCAGGCGGGACGACGACCAGGTCACCGGGTCCGGCGGTGACGACCTGGTCGCCGGAGAGGATCTCGGCGGCGCCGTCGAGCAGGAAGAACATCTCGGCGGAGTTGTCGTGCCAGTGCGGTTTCGCGCCGTCCGCTCCCCCGCTGAGGGTGACGCGCTTGGTGGACAGCGCGCCACCGGTCGCGCTGCTGTCCGCCAGCAGCTTCACGGTGGTCGGCGCCCGGCCCACCACCTCGGCCTCGGCATCACGCACGATCACGGACTCGTCGAACTTCGGTACGAGCAACGACATTTCGGGACCCCGTTCGGATGAGGAAGATCGGATGAGGAAGAGGAGTACGACTCGGACGGCTCAGACAAGGAACAGCAGCACGGTACTGATCAGCACAACGATCGCCGTGGCGAAGTGGATCCCGAAGGCCACGGCTTTCGCTCCGCCGTGGCGCAGCACTATCAGGGTGTCGCCGAACGGGACGACCGCCACGCAGAGCATGAACCAGGCCTCGGCATGCGCCCCGGCGAAGGCCAGCACCGCGAGGCCCACCAGGCCCAGCGTGCCGTCCCTGAGGCCCTTGATCGTGAGGTAGGCGCCGGCGCCGCCACCGGGGTCGGCCGGCACTCCGTAGCCGGTGGCGGCGGGGCCGGGCTGGAACAGGAACCGGTAGCCCAGGAACAGGCAGAACAGGTCGAGCACGATCGCCAGGGTGTACGCGGTGATGGTCATGCCACTTCTCCTCGTCTCGTTTTTCTAGCGGCGCTAGCGACAAGAGCGAAGCTAACAGAGCGACGGCAGGAACGCTAGCGATGCTAGAATCCGGGTCATGACGATTCAGACGCGCCGGGAGCGCGAGCGGGCGGAGCGGGAGCAGCTGATCGTCTCGGCCGCACGGGAGCTCGCCGAGACGGAGGGCTGGGACGCCGTGACGACACGGCGCCTGGCAGCCGAGATCGAGTACAGCCAGCCCGTCCTCTACAGCCACTTCAAGGACAAGGGCGCGATCATGGCGGCGGTGGCGGTGGAAGGCTGCGCCGTACTGGCCGCCGAGCTGCGCACGGCGCGCACAGCGGCGAAGGGCACGCGCGGGGCGCTGAGCGCGGTCGGCGAGACGTACACGTCGTTCGCGCGCCGCCGCCCGGCCCTCTACGACGCGATGTTCACGCACATGGTCGACCTGCCGTTCGCCACCCCGGAGGCACCGGCGCCGTTGCAGGCGGCCTTCGGCGAGATCTTCCAGGCCGTCGAGCCCATCGCGGCCGAGGGCGACGACCCGGGCCTGCTGACGGAGACGTACTGGGCGGGCCTGCACGGCTTGGTGACGCTGATGCGCAGCGGCCGCCTACCGGAGAAGGCACACGACCAGCGCCTGGCGCTGTTGATCGCCCACTTCGCAGCCGGGGCGAGGTGAGACACCTGGGGGCGCGGGGTTGTGTCGCGTTGCGGCTCCGCCGCGTGGGCGCGACCGGCCACGACGGACCCGCACCCGAAAGTCAGCCGATCCGCCCCGGATCATCCGCCGCAGCCGCGGGCAACGCGGCGCGAGGCCGCTGCCAACCCCGCGAACCCCTCGCCCGAAGCCACGCCGTCATGTCCTCCGGAGGCATCGCCGCAGCGACAAGCCACCCCTGGACGGCGTCACACCCCAGGTCCCGCAACCGCTCCCACGTCTCGTCGTCCTCGACCCCCTCAGCCACGACGAGCAGCCCGAGGGAATGCGCGAGATCAACAGTGCACCGCACGATCTCCGCGTCCTCCGTGTCCACCGCGAGCCGGGCCACGAACGACCGGTCGATCTTCAACTCGCTGACCGGCAGCCGCCGTAGATGCACCAGGGACGAGTAGCCCGTGCCGAAGTCGTCGAGGGACATCTTCACGCCGTGTCCGGTCAGTCCGTTGAGGGTGTCGGCGGCGCGCTGGGGGTCCTCCAGGAGGACGTGTTCCGTGATCTCCAGCTGGAGGGAGCCCGGCGGGACGCCGTGGCGGGCGAGGCGCGCGGCGACCGAGCCCGCGAAGCCGGGGGTGTGGACGTCGCGCGGGGAGACGTTCACCGCGACCGGTACGAACAGGCCCTGGGCACGCCATCGGGCGACCTGGGCGAGTGCCGTGTCGAGCACGTACTCCGTCAGGTGGGGCATCAGCCCGGACGACTCGGCGATCGCTATGAACTCGTCCGGCGGCACCTTCCCGCGCTCCGGGTGCACCCACCGCACCAGCGCCTCAAGTCCGGCGACCTGACCGTCGAAGCGGACCTTGGGCTGGTAGTGCAGCTGCACCTCGTGCGCGTCGAGGGCGCGGCGCAGATCGCCCAACAGGCCGAGCCGGTCAGGGGTGTTGGAGTCCCGCTTGGACTCGTAGACCTCTACGCCCGTACGGTCCCGCTTCGCCTGGTACATCGCGACGTCGGCCCGGCGCAGCAGCCCCTCGGCGTCGAGGGCGTGGTCGGGGAAGACGGCGACGCCCGCGCTGGCCTCCAGGACGAGGGTGAGCCCGTCGAGGTCGAGCGGGGAGCTGAGCGCGGCGACGAGGTTGCGGGCGACCCGGGTCGCGGACGTCGTGGAGTCGGCGACGGGCAGCAGGACGGCGAACTCGTCACCGCCGAGCCGCGCGGCCTCCGCCCCGCGCGGCAGCGCCACCCGCAGCCGGTCGGCTATCTGCAACAGCAGCCGGTCACCGGCGAGATGGCCCAGGGTGTCGTTGACCGACCGGAACCGGTCGAGGTCGATCAGCATGAGGGCTGCCTTGGCGCCGATGCGCTCGGCGTCGTCCAGGGCGGTCCAGATGCGCTCCAGGAGCCACTGCCGGTTGGGCAGCCCGGTCAGCGGGTCGCGCAGCTGCTCCTCGGCCCTGGCCCGGGCCATCCACAGGGTGGAGTCGAGGGCGATGAGCGGAATCGAGAACAGGGGCAGAAGTACCGGCTGGGCTACGGCGACCACGCAGATGAGTGGTGCGATGCCGAGCAGGGCTACGGCTACCAGCCCCTGTCTGAGCAGGGCGGTGCGGGCGACGGTGGGCAGTCCGCCGTGGCGCGGGGCGTGCAGATACCAGAGCAGGGTGCGGGTCACGGCGAGATAGGCGACGGCGACCAGCACCACTTCGGGGGCGGTGTAGACCGTCCAGGTGTCGGGGTTCCACGGCGTCTCGACGGACGGGACTCGTCCGAAGGCGCCCAGCACGAGTGCTCCGGCGGCGATGCCGAGGATGTCCACCGCGCCGTGCAGCACGCCCTGGCGCCAGCGGTTGCGCCGGGCTATGCCGACCAGGACGACGACGGTGAGGCTGACCATGCCGGCGGCGACCCAGCCGTAGAGCAGCAGGACGCCGAGGGTGAGGGCGGCGCCCGAGCCGGTGCCGCCCCACCAGCGGGCGCGGCCGAGGGCGACGAGGTGGCCGACGATGATGCCGGTCAGGACGGCGAGCGACCAGCCGACCGTGCCGGACGGGAAGAGCGCGTGGTCGCCGGTGAACGCCCGGAAGAAGCCTGCGCCGAGGACGAACCCGGCCGCGACCACGACCGCCGTGGGCAGCGCGGGCCAGGTCAGGTGGCGCGCGCCCTCGCCGTCCGGCAGCCCTGAGCTCGGGTCGGCGGAGAGCGGTACGGAGTGCCGGGCGTCCGGTGTGGAGTACTGTCCGGTGGCGCGCGGCTGGGCGCCCGGACGCTCCACGGGTCGCGCTCCCCAACGACTCTCCCGCCAGGCGCCGGTGAGCCGGCGCAGCAGTGAGTCCGGGGGGGCGCTCTCGGTCGGTTCCATTCCCGTCCCTCTCACAGCCGGCGGTGCCCACGCCACGCGGTCCGATGCCCGACTTCCGTCAACGGCACCGCGTTTGGAAAACCCCTCCCCCTGCTCACCAAGAGCAGGGGGTTGCCCCAACCGCAGCTGGGCACGGCAGGTGCACACCTCAACAGTAGGCCGCAGAAGGCTTCCACGGGCAGCGGTCGTAGACGGTTGCCCGAATGCGACCCGGCCACCCGTATGCATCTGGTATGCGCCGATCGGGTGGCCTTCAACCGCCGCTCCTCGCTACTCCTCGACCGGAAGCGCGACTTCGGCGGCCGCCTCGGGGCCCTGTTCCAACAGGACGACAAAGCCGTCCTCGTTCAGAACAGGCACCTTGACCTGCATTGCCTTGTCGTACTTCGAACCAGGATTGTCACCTACGACAACGAAAGACGTCTTCTTCGAAACAGAACCGGTCACTTTCGCTCCCCGGCTCTGCAGGGCGTCCTTCGCCCCGTCCCGCGTGAAGTGCTCAAGTGTGCCGGTGACGACCACGGTCAGCCCCTCCAGCGGGCGCGGACCCTCGTCCTCGGCGGAACCCTCCTCCTCCATCCGGACCCCGGCGGCCCGCCACTTGCGGAGGATCTCCTGGTGCCAGTCCTCGGCGAACCACTCCTTGAGCGAGGCGGCGATGATCGCGCCGACGCCGTCGGTGTTCGCCAGCTCCTCCTCGGTGGCCTGCTCGATCCGCTCGATCGAACGGAACTCGCGGGCCAGCGCCTCGGCCGCCACCGGGCCGACATGACGGATCGACAGGCCGGTGAGGATGCGGGCGAGCGGGCGGTCCTTGGCCGCCGCGATGGTCTCCAGCATCGCCAGCGCGTTCTTCTTCGGCTCGCCCTGCTGGTTGGCGAAGACCGTCGCGATCTTCTCCTCGCCGGTCTTCGGGTCGCGCTTGGGCAGCCCGCTGTCCTGGTCGAGGACGTACGCCTTGATGGGCAGCAACTGCTCGATGGTGAGCCCGAACAGGTCGCCCTCGTCACGCAGCGGCGGGTCGGCCGGCTCCAGCGGCTTGGTGAGGGCGGCCGCCGACACATAGCCGAAGTGGTCGATGTCCAGCGCCTTGCGGCCCGCGAGGTAGAAGAGGCGCTCCCTCAACTGGGCAGGACAGGCACGGGCGTTCGGGCAGCGGAGGTCGATGTCGCCCTCCTTCATCGGCCGCAGCGGGGTCCCGCACTCGGGGCACTCGGCCGGCATCACGAACTCCCGCTCGCTGCCGTCGCGCAGGTCGGCGACCGGACCGAGGATCTCCGGGATGACGTCACCGGCCTTGCGCAGCACCACCGTGTCGCCGATGAGGACGCCCTTGGCCTTGACGACCTCCTGGTTGTGCAGCGTCGCGAACTCGACCTCCGAACCGGCCACCGTCACCGGCTCGACCTGGGCGTACGGCGTGACCCGGCCCGTACGGCCCACGCCCACACGGATGTTGACGAGCTTGGTGTTGACCTCCTCGGGCGCGTACTTCCACGCGATCGCCCAGCGCGGGGCGCGGGAGGTGGAACCGAGCCGCCCCTGGAGGGGGATCTCGTCGAGCTTGACGACGACGCCGTCGATCTCGTGCGCCACGGAGTGGCGGTTCTCGCCGTAGTACCTGATGAACTCCCGTACGCCGTCGAGGTCGTCGACGACCCTGTTGTACGGGGAGGTGGGCAGGCCCCAGGTCTTCAGCAGGCCGTACGCCTCGGAGAGGCGGGTGAGGGCGTCGAAGCCCTCCAGGGCGCCGATGCCGTGCACGACCATGTGCAGGGGGCGGGTGGCGGTGACGCGGGGGTCCTTCTGGCGCAGTGAACCGGCCGCCGCGTTACGGGGGTTGGCGAAGGGCTTGTCGCCTGCCTCGACCAGGCGGGCGTTGAGCTCCTCGAACTTCTCCATCGGGAAGTAGACCTCGCCGCGGATCTCCACGAGGTCGGGCACACGGTCGCCGGTGAGGCGGTCCGGGATCTCCGCGATCGTGCGGACGTTGGGCGTGATGTCCTCGCCCGTACGGCCGTCGCCGCGGGTCGCCGCGCGCGTGAGACGGCCGTGCTCATACGTCAGGTTGACGGCGAGGCCGTCGACCTTCAGCTCGCACAGGAAGTGGTGCTCGGCGCTGCCGACGTCCTTGTGGACGCGCTCGGCCCAGGCCGCGAGCTCCAGGTCGTCGAACGCGTTGTCCAGGGAGAGCATGCGGGAGCGGTGGACGACGGAGGTGAACTCCGTCTCGTACGCCCCCGCGACCTTCTGGGTCGGCGAGTCCGGCGTCCGCAGCTCCGGGTACTCCTCCTCCAGCGCCTCCAGGGAGCGCAGGAGCTTGTCGAAGTCCGCGTCGCTGACGACCGGGGCGTCGTTCACGTAGTACCGGAAGCGGTGCTCCTCGATCTGCTCAGCGAGCTGCGCGTGCTTCTCCCGTGCCTCTGCGGGCACCGTCGTCTCCGCTTGCCTGTCGCCGGCCACCGTGTTGTCCTTCCGTCACTCAGGGTTGTCCGCGAGGGATCTCGCCGCCCGGACGCAGTGGGCGAGGGCATGGCGCGCGTACTCGGGAGAAGCCCCCGCGAGTCCGCACGACGGGGTGATCGTGACCGCCTCCGCGAGAAGTCCCGGTCGCAGCCCCAGCCTGCGCCACAGCGTCCTGACACCCATGACGCTACCGGCAGGGTCCGACAACGCGGTGTCCGTGCCCGGCACGACACCGGCGAAGAGCCGGGTGCCGGCCTCGACCGCTTCGCCGATCACGTCGTCGTCACGCTCGGTGAGGAGCGAGAAGTCGAAGGAGACCCCCGCCGCGCCCGCCCGGCGCAGCAGGGCGAATGGCACGTCCGGTGCGCAGGAGTGGACGACGACCGGGCCGTTCCCGTGCACCCCGACGACCTCGCGGAGCGTGTCCTCGACGAGTTGACGGTCGACGGCGCGGTGGGTGCGGTACCCGCTCGCCGACCTGACGTGTCCGCGCAGTACGGCCATGAGGGAGGGCTCGTCCAGTTGCAGCACGATCTGGGCGCCGGGGACGCGGCGTTGGACGTCGGCGAGGTGGTTGCGCAGGCCCTCGGCGAGCGAGCCCGCGAGGTCCCGGCCGGCCCCGAGGTCGGAGAGCACGGACTCACCGTTCCTCAACTCCAGACTGGCGGCGAGGGTCCAGGGTCCTACGGCCTGCACCTTGAGCGGGCCCTCGTATCCCTGGGTGAACTCCTCGAACGCGTCGAGGTCCTCCCCCAGCCACGCCCACGCCCGCTTCGTGTCCCGCCCCGGCCGGTCCCCGATCCGCCAACCGCTGGGCTCCACACGCGCGTACACCTCGACGAGCAGCCCCGCGGTCCGGCCGATCATGTCCGCGCCGGGTCCCCGGGCGGGCAGTTCGGGCAGGAACGGGAAGTCCTCGAAGGCACCGGTCGCGGTCTTCGCGGCCTCACGGGCGTCACCACCGGGGAGTGAACCGACACCGGTGGCGGGACCGAAGCTGAACTGGCTGCTGTTGCTCACCCCGGAAGACTACGGAACCCTCCGGGGGTGTGGCAGCGTGCCGGCCTGGGCTTCAAAGCATCCGGGTCCTGAGCCTCTCCAGGAACTCGGCCAGCCGTTCCGGGTCCGCGACCTCCAGGTTGTTGTAGAAGCGGTCGCGCTCCCAGGAGACGTCCGTCCCGCCGTGCACGCTGCCGCTCCCGATGAACTCGCCCTCGGTGTCGAGCAGGGCAATGGTCACGCGGCCGAGGCAGCGGCAGATGTCGTCCGCGAACGTGCCGGTCGTGGTGAGAGTGCGCAGCTCCGCGAGGTCCTCGGCATCGAACACCTCACCGATGAGCCCGCGTTCGGCGAGGGGCCCGCCGTTGTCGCCGCCTTCGAGGACGACCGCGGCTGCCGTACGCCCCCAGACCTCGTCGAGCCAGCCCAGGATCTCCGCACCCCTCGCCCCGCTCACCGTCCCGGCCGCACCGTCACGTCGTTGACCTCCGCGTCTGCCGGCAGGTCGATCGCCATCAGGATCGTCGTCGCGACCGACTCGGGGTCGATCCACTGGGAGGGGTCGTACTGCTTGCCCTCCTGTTGGTGGACCTTGACCTGCATGGGGCTCGCGGTGCGGCCGGGGTAGACCGAGGTGACGCGGACGCCGTTGGCGTGCTCTTCGTGGCGCAGGGAGTCCGCCAGGGCCTTCAGGCCGTGCTTGGAGGCGGCGTACGCGGACCAGTCGGCGCTCGCTCGCAGTCCCGCGCCGGAGTTCACGAAGAGGACGTGGCCGCCGGACAGCCGGAGTTGGGGCAGGAAGTGGCGGGTCAGTTCGGCGGGGGCGATCAGGTTGACGTTGAGCTGGTGGCGCCAGGTCTTCGGGGTCAGCTCGCCCACCGGGCCGAGGTCGACCACTCCGGCGATGTGCAGGAGCGTGTCCACGCGGTCGGGCAGGCTCTGGTGCGAGAACGCCCAGCTGAGCTTGTCCGGGTCCGCCAGGTCGCCCACCAGGGTGCTCGCCCCCGGGTACTCCGCCGCCAGTTCCTTCGCGCGGCCCGCGTCGCGCGCGTGGAGCACGAGTTGGTCCCCGCGCGCGTGCAGCCGGCGGGCGACGGCCGCGCCGATGCCGGAACCGGCTCCGGTGATCACATGTGTAGCCATGTCCGCCATGCTCGCATCACCGCGTGCCGAGCGACGCCTCCAGGTAGGCCAGCGCCCCCACCGGCTCCTCCGCGAAGAACACCAGGTCGGTGAGCGGGACGGGCAGGAACCCCTCGTCCTCCATGCGCCGGAACTGGGTCTTCAGGCCGTCGTAGAAGCCCGCGGTGTTCAGCAGGACCACCGGCTTGTCGGTGTGGCCGTGCTTCTTCAGTTCCAGGATCTCCGTGGCCTCGTCCAGGGTCCCGGTACCGCCCACCATGATGACGACGGCGTCGGACTTCTCCAGGAGCAGCTTCTTGCGCTCGGCGAGGTCACCTGCGATCACCATCTCGTCCGCGTCCGCCCGTGCCGACGCCGCCAGGAAGGTCACCGAGACGCCCACCAGCCGTCCGCCGGCCGCCTGTACGCCGTCCGCGACCACCTTCATCAGCCCGGACTCCGAACCGCCCCACACGAGCGTGTGCCCGCCCTTGCCCAGCAGTTCCGCGAACTCGCGCGCGGGGCGCGTGTAGCGCTCGTCCAGATCGGCGGCGGAGAGAAAGACACAGATCTTCATGTCGTCACCGTACGCGGGAAGAACCAGGCGTCCGCGAGTGCTTTTCCGGTATGGCCCAAGGACACACGATCACGATCGAGCAGGGCGACCGGCACGTCCGCGTCGTCCACGGCGACCAGGTGCTGGCGGAGAGCGACCGCCCCCTCGTCCTGAAGGAGACCGGTTCTCCGGTGCGGTACTACCTCCCTCCGGAGGATGTACGCCTCGACCTCCTGACCCCCTCCGAGACCCACACCCACTGCCCCTTCAAGGGCGACGCCTCCTACTGGTCCCTGCCGGACTCCCCCGACCTGGTGTGGGCCTACCCCGACCCCAAGCCCGACGTAGCCCAGATCAAGGACCACCTCTGCTTCTACGAAGTAGAGGTGTCGTGACCGATTAGTCGGCGTTCCTTCGGCAGTCTTCACCGACATGGACAAGAAGACTGTTTCGCGCGACGGCACCGCCATCGCGTACGAACGCATCGGTGCGGGTCCGCCCGTCGTCCTGGTCGGTGGCGCGATGACGACGGGCGACGGCCTGCTGCCGCTCGCCGCGCAGCTCGCGCACCGGTTCGGGGCCGTCCCCTACGACCGCCGGGGCCGGGGCGCGAGCGGCGACACGGCGCCCTTCGCCGTGGCCCGGGAGGTGGAGGACCTCGCGGCGCTGATCGACGCCGTGGGCGGCAGCGCGGCGCTCTACGGCCACTCGTCCGGCGCCGCCCTCGCCCTGCACGCGGCGGCAAGCGGTCTGCCCGTCACCCAAGTCGCCCTGTACGAGCCTCCGTTCGCCCTCGACGCGACCGGCGCCAAGGAGCGCGCCGAGTACACCGAGCGCCTCACGGAACTCCTCGCCGAGGGCCGCCACAGCGACGCCGTCGCGCTCTTCATGGCGCTCACCGGCGCACCCCCGGAGATGATCGACGGCGCCCGCCGCTCCCCCATGTGGCCCGGCATGGAGGCCATCGCCCCGACCCTCGCCTACGACGACGCGGCCATGGGGGACGGACTGGTACCGGCGGAGCGGCTGGCGTCCCTGTCCGTCCCGGTGCTCACCATCGCGGGCGGCGCGAGCGCCGAGTGGATGCGGGAGGCCGCGCGGGCCGTGGCGGACGCGGCGCCGGACGGGACGTACCGCACGCTGGACGGTCAGACCCACATGGTGGACCCGGCCGTTCTCGCGCCCGTGCTCGCCGAGTTCTTCGCGGACTCGAACTGACCCGGCCGCCCGACGACTTGGCCCCGGTCTCGGGCCCTGCTCTCAGGCGTCCTGGTCTCGGTCTCCGGTCTCAGGCCATCGCCGTCGCCGCGCGCGTGGTCGTCGCGATCGTCGCCGACCCCACCACACGCGTGTCGTCGTACAGCACGATCGCCTGCCCGGGGGCCACGCCCCGTACCGGCTCGCTGAACGACACCTCCAGGGTGCCGTCGACGAGCTCGGCGGTGACCTCGGTCTCGCCGCCGTGGGCACGGAGCTGGGCGGTGTAGGTGCCGGGGCCGGAGGGTGCCGTGCCGCACCAGCGGGGCTTGACGGCGGTGAGGCCGCTGACGTCGAGGGAGGCGGCCGGGCCGACCGTCACCGTGTTGTCGACCGGGGAGATGTCCAGGACGTAGCGCGGCTTGCCGTCGGCGGCCGGGGTGCCGATGCGCAGGCCCTTGCGCTGGCCGATGGTGAAGCCGTACGCGCCCTCGTGCGAGCCGATGACGGAGCCGGACTCGTCGACGATGTCGCCCTCGGCCTTGCCCAGACGGTTCGCGAGGAAGCCCTGGGTGTCGCCGTCGGCGATGAAGCAGATGTCGTGCGAGTCGGGCTTCTTGGCGACCGCGAGGCCCCGGCGCTCGGCCTCCGCGCGGATCTCGCCCTTCGTCGTCACCGTGTCGCCAAGCGGGAACAGCGCGTGCGCGAGCTGCCGCTCGTCCAGGACACCGAGGACGTACGACTGGTCCTTCGCCATGTCGGAGGCGCGGTGCAGTTCGCGGGTGCCGTCCTCGTTCACGATCACCTGGGCGTAGTGGCCGGTGCAGACCGCGTCGAAGCCGAGCGCGAGGGCCTTGTCGAGGAGGGCGGCGAACTTGATCTTCTCGTTGCAGCGCAGGCACGGGTTCGGGGTGCGGCCGGCCTCGTACTCGGCGACGAAGTCCTCGACGACGTCCTCGCGGAAGCGGTCGGCGAGGTCCCAGACGTAGAACGGGATGCCGATGACGTCGGCGGCGCGGCGGGCGTCCCGTGAGTCCTCGATCGTGCAACAGCCACGCGCGCCCGTGCGGAACGATTGCGGGTTCGCGGAGAGCGCGAGGTGGACGCCGGTCACGTCGTGGCCGGCTTCCGCGGCGCGGGCGGCGGCGACGGCGGAGTCGACGCCGCCCGACATGGCGGCGAGTACGCGAAGGGGGCGGGGGCGCTGCGAGGTCTCAGTCATAACCCTTCCAGGGTACGGGTCCTCGGGAACCGGGGCCCGCGAGTATCCGTTGACGATCACATGGGGGAGACACAGAGCGATGAGAACCGTCAAAGTCGTCAGGACAGTCAGGGCGATCGGGGCGATCCGGCGGGGAAGCCGACGGGCGCCGCGGACACGTCACCGGGTTCCGCCGGCCGGCGGCCCGGGCGGCGTGCGCTGCTCATCGGCGGGGCCGTGGCCGCCGTAGGGACCGCTGTGGTGGCTCGGGACGAGTTGGCGCGGTTGTGGTGGCGGGCGCCGGGGGTGGAGAAGCCGCGGACTCCGGGGGCCGTCGATTTTCCGGGGGCCACGTGGGTGGCGGCGTCCTCGGCGAACTACCGGCGGGCCGACCGGCCGGACGACTACGCGATAGACCGGGTGGTCATCCATGTCACACAGGGCAGTTACGCGAGCGCGGTGAAGGCCTTCGAGGACCCCTCGCACCAGGCCGCCGCGCACTACATCGTCCGGCAGCGCGGGGACATCACGCAGATGATCCGCGAGCTGGACGTGGCCTTCCACGCGGGGAACCGCGAGTACAACGAACGCAGTGTCGGCATCGAGCACGAGGGCTTCGTGGACCGGAAGTCGTCGTTCACGGACGTGATGTACACGAACTCCGCGCGGCTGACGGCGGAGATATGCGGGCGCTACGGAATCCCTGTGGACCGGAAGCACGTCATCGGGCACGTGGAGGTGCCGGGGACCGATCACACGGACCCCGGGCGGTACTGGGACTGGGACCGGTACATGACGCTCGTAAGGCGGGCACACCGGACACAAGCGTGACCCGCGTCACATGGCGGCTTGGCTATGAGTCGTTTCAGTCACGGCGGTGTCCGATGCGTCCCCTGCTCCGGATGTGACCTGGGGCACGCCAACTCCACTTTGACTCAAGGGGAGTTGGGGAGCGATCACGCACGCGTACCTTTCATAGACTGCTCTGCTGGCTACTAACAACCCCCCAGTCTTTACACAGCCCTTAGGTCAAATCTCTGGCCCCATGACACACACCAGCGAGCCCGCGTCCGGAGAGAACAGAGACGTGAAGGGCAACCACCGCAAGTCCACGGCCGAGAAGCGCGAGCACGGCAAGGACATCGCGGTCCGGGGCAAGGGTCTGCACCGGCGCAAGTTCCTCGGCGGGATGGCCGGGACCGGCATCGCGGCGGTCGCGGCGGCGGGCGGAGCCTTCGCCCTGCTGAACGACGCGGCGAAGAACAAGGCCTCCGCGGCGGACAGCACCCTGGTCATCCCGGACCTCCTGGAGGGCACGACCAGCGGCACCACCACGACCTTCACCCTGGAGGCCAAGACCGGCACCGCCGAGGTGCTGAGCGGGGTCACCAGCGACACCATGGGCTACAACCAGTCGTTCCTCGGCCCCACCATGAAGTGGACCAACGGCGACACGGTCCTGCTGAACATCACCAACAGCCTGGGCGCGGACACCACCGTCCACTTCCACGGCGCCCACGTCCCGGCCAAGATGGACGGCGGCCCGCAGGTCGCGTTCTCCGACGGGACCACCTGGTCGCCGACGTTCACGGTCGACGACGACGCGAAGACCCTCTGGTACCACCCGCACGCGCTGGGCACGACGGCCAAGCAGGCGGTGCACGGGCTGGCCGGCATGATCATCGTCGAGGACGACTCGACCACCTCCGCCGACCTGCCCAGCGACTACGGCGTCGACGACGTTCCGCTGATCTTCCAGTGCCTCGCCGTCGACAGCGCCGGCGACATCAAGTACGACCTGACCGGCTACCTGAGCAGCGGTCTCAGCTACCCGGTCCTGCTGAACGGCACGAACGTCGACTCCACCACGCTCGGCTTCACCGCCACCAAGACCCGCACCCGGTTCCGGGCGCTCAACGCCTCGCCGTCGGACATCATCACCATCCAGCGCAGCGACGGCGGCACCCTCACCCAGATCTCCAGCGACCAGGGCTACCTCGCCGAGGCGGCCGAGGTGACGACCATCCGGCTGGTGGCGGGCGCCCGCGCCGAGTTCGTGATGGACCTGACCGCGGACGCCACGCTCCAGGCCGTCATCACCACCGGCTGGGTCCGCGGCGGCAGCGGCACCTACGACGTCCTGGCCGTCACCGCGAGCGGCACCGACACCCCGGACGACCTGCCCTCCACCCTCAACACCATCGACCGGTACGACACCAGCGACTTCACCGCCCGCACCATCACGCTCGGCCAGAGCGGCACGACGATGCTGATCAACGGTTCGGCCGGCACCACCATGGCCGGCATGGCGATGATCAGCACCACGCTGGGCGCCAAGGAGATCTGGACGATCAAGAACAGCACCCAGCTGGAACACTCGTTCCATCTGCACGACGTGCCGTATCAGCTCATAGCGATCAACGGTGACACCCCGACGGGGGTCCAACTCGGCTGGTACGACACCTACGAAGTGGTCGGCGGCGGCTCGATCCAGATCGCCATGGAGTTCACCGACTACGCCGACGACACCTATATGTACATGCTCCACTGCCATCTCCTGCAGCACGAGGACGAGGGCATGATGGCCGCCCTCATGGTGACGGAGAGCTAGGCCGGGTGTAGGCGAACGGCCCTCAGGTCAGCCCGGCGGCGCGCGCACGTTCCACCGCCGGGCCGATCGCCTTCGCCACGGCCTCCACGTCGGCCTCCGTGGAGGTGTGGCCGAGGGAGAAGCGCAGGGTGCCGCGGGCCAGGTCCGGATCGGTGCCGGTGGCGAGGAGGACATGGCTGGGCTGGGCGACGCCCGCCGTGCAGGCCGAACCGGTGGAGCACTCGATGCCCTGGGCGTCCAGCAGGAGCAGCAGGGAGTCGCCCTCGCAGCCGGGGAACGTGAAGTGGGCGTTGGCCGGGAGGCGGTCCACCGGGTCGCCGCCGAGGATCGCGTCCGGGACCGCCGTACGGACGGCGGAGACCAGCTCGTCGCGCAGGGCGCCGATCTCGCGGGCGAACCACTCGCGCTGTTCGGCGGCGAGCCGGCCGGCGACCGCGAAGGAGGCGATCGCGGGGACGTCGAGAGTGCCGGAGCGGACATGGCGTTCCTGGCCGCCGCCGTGCAGGACGGGTACGGGGGTGTACTCGCGGCCCAGCAGCAGGGCGCCGATGCCGTACGGGCCGCCGATCTTGTGGCCGGAGACGGTTGCCGCGGCGAGCCCGGAGGCGGCGAAGTCGACCGGAACCTGACCGAAGGCCTGCACCGCGTCGGCGTGCAGCGGGATGCCGAACTCCCCCGCCACGTCGGCGAGTTCACGCACCGGCATGACCGTGCCGATCTCGTTGTTGGCCCACATCACGGTCGCCAGGGCGACGTCGTCGGGGTTGCGGGCGATCGCCTCGCGGAGCACCTCGGGGCGGACGCGGCCGTAGGAGTCGACCGGGAGGTACTCGACGGTCGCGCCCTCGTGCTCGCCCAGCCAGTGGACGGCGTCCAGGACGGCGTGGTGCTCGACGGGGCTGGCCAGAACCCGGGTGCGGGCCGGGTCGGCGTCGCGGCGGGACCAGTACAGGCCCTTCACCGCGAGGTTGTCGGCCTCGGTGCCGCCGGAGGTGAACACGACCTCGCTGGGGCGGGCGCCGAGCGCTTCGGCGAGGGTCTCCCGGGCCTCTTCGACCGTACGGCGGGCCTTGCGGCCGGAAGCGTGGAGGGAGGAGGCGTTGCCCGTGATGCTCAGGTGGGCCGTCATCGCCTCGACTGCCTCGGGAAGCATCGGGGTGGTCGCGGCGTGGTCGAGGTATGCCATGGTGACGCCGATTCTACGGGCCCCGCTGCGCACCCCGGAGGGGCGGGCACGCCTGGCTGGATCCGGCGGGCCTCCTAGAAGCTCCAGGAGACCGTGTTGTCCAGCTGCATGAACGCGACGAGGACCAGCAGATCGGCGATACCGAGCCCGAGGCCGAGGAAGGCGCGGCCGCGACGGGCGGTGCCGCGCCACAGCGCCACGCCGGCCAGGGCGATGGCGATCGGGCCGAGGAACACGTTGAGCACGAGCAGACCGACGAGGCCGAGGATGAAGGACGCGACGGCCATGCCGTCGGCGTCACGACGGCCGGTGGGCTTCACGGCGGCGTTGGCGGTTGTGGTGGTGCTGCTGGTTGCCGGTGCGGTGAGTTGCATGTGGTTTCAGCTCCCGATGATCGGGCGGGTGGTGGGTCGGGCGGTCGACTGGCAGCCGCGGACGGTCAGTTGGCGGTCGTACGGCTGCGGCGGCCGTGCCGCTCGCGGAGCGCGAAGATGCCCAGCCATACGGCGATGACGGTGGCGGCGACGGCGGTGAAGGCGAGCGGCGCGTGGGCCACGGTGCCCACCACGACGCCGAACAGCAGGAGCGCTACGACGAGGAACAGCATGGGATGAATCCCCCTCCGAGCCGACCGGGACGTCCGGGACGTCCGGGACGGCTCTCGTTACGTTTCGGTGAACGGTTGTAGTAACACCTGTTCACTGAACTTGAGTCTAGCGCGTCCGGCGACTTTCCAATTACGGAGAACAGTTGTTAACTGGATGACATGAGTCACACCCTCGGCATCCGGCAGGTACAGAAGCAGAAGACCCGACAGGCGTTGCTGGACGCCGCGTTGGGGCTGCTGGAGGAGCAGAGCCTGAGCAGTCTCGGCCTGCGCGAGGTCACCCGGGCCGTGGGCGTCGCCCCGACCGCCTTCTACCGGCACTTCCGCTCCACGGCCGACCTCGGGGTCGCGCTCGTCGAGGAGGCGCTGGGCAGTCTGCATCCGATGATCCGGCAGACGGTGGCCCCGGCGGACAGCGGCCAACGCATCACGCGGGCCGTCGAGTTGATCGCCCACCACGTGGACACGTATCCGGCCCACGTCCGCTTCATCGCGCGCGAACGGCACGGCGGGGTGCAGCCGGTACGGGAGGCCATCCGGGACCAACTCGCCCGGTTCGCCGAGGAGGTGAAGGCCGAGCTCGCCAAGGACCCCGAGTCGCGGGGCTGGCGCGACGACGACCTGCTGATGCTGGCCCACCTCTATGTCGACCAGATGCTCATCACGGCCTCGCTCTTCCTGGAGGCACTGGAGGCGTCGGCCGAGGAGCGCGAGCGCGTGGCCCAACTCGCCCAGCAGCAGATGCGGTTGATCAGCGTGGGGCGGAGGCACTGGCTCGGCTGAGCGCCCCACGCGGGACAGGCATACGACAGGGGCGGCACGCCCGGTGTACGAGCGTGCCGCCCCTGCTGTGCGGGAGCCGCGGTCAGCCCTGCTGCGGGGCCCCGCTCATCTGGCCGCCGCCCGGGCCGCCGCCGCACCCGCCACCGGGGCCGCCGCCCTGGCCGCCGCCCCCACCGGGACCACCGGTCGGCATGCCGGAGGCGTTGCCGGTCGGCATGCCCGTCGGCCTGCCCGAGGCCGCGGCGCCCGTGGGCGCGCCGGAGGGGGCGCCGGAGGGCCGTGCCGTGGCCTTGCCGGTGGGCCTGCCGGAGGCGGAACAGGACTGCGTGGAACCGGAGTTGCCGCTGCCGGAGGACGACGACGAGTCGCTCGACCCGCAGGCCGCCAGGGCCAGGGGCGAGAGCGCCAGCAGGGCCACTGCGGGGAGGAGACGCGCACGCTTCATGAGAAACAACTCCAAAAACGATGAGGATGTCTTGTGACGGGAACTCAACCAACGCCGCTTAGGGCTTCGTTGTCGGAGCCCTGTCCTCACCCTGTGCGCGGAGTAAAGGGCAGCCCAAGAGACCACCCTGACCTGCTACTTCACTACTGACCCGCACCTACTCGCTGGTACAGCTCCGTGACAGAAGCGGCCGCCGCGGCCACCTCCGCGCGTACCTCCGGCGGTGATACGACCTCCAACGCGTCGGCGAACTGCAGCAGTTGGCGTGCCTCGCGGACGACGCCGTAGGACAGCCGGACCGTCACCCAGTCGCTCTCGCCGTCAACGGCGCTGTCGGGCATGGGGAGTTCGGCGAGCGAGGAGGCGTTGAGGCGCAGGAACATGTCGAGGCGGGAGCGGCGGACGCGGACGGTGACGTCGAGTCCGCCGGGGCGTTCCTCGACCTGGCGGCGCAACTCCTCCCAGGCGTCGGCGAGTTCGACACCCGGCCGGCGCTTCACGGGGTCGGGCAGAAGGGTGGCCGAGTGCACGCGGTCGGCGCGGAAGAGGCGGGGGCGCGCACGGCGGTCGGCGACGAGATACCAGACGCCGGCCTTGGAGACGAGACCGTAAGGGTCGACGGTGTAGGTGCTCGGCTCCTTCGCCCCGCTGTGCCGATAGCGCAGCCGCAACCGCCGGTCGGCGAAGACCGCGTCCTGCAACACGTCCAGATCCACGGCGGGTTGGGGCCCGCCCTTCCAGCGGGTGGCGTCGACGAGGATGCGCCGCGAGGTCACCTCGGCGGCCGGCCGGTACGGCGCCGGCAGCGCGGCCATCACCTTGCGCAGCGCGGAACCGAGCGCGGCGTCGAGACCGAGTGCGGCGTGGGCGCCCTGCGCGGCCAGGATGAACAGGGCGCGCGACTCGTCGGCGGTCAGTCCCGTCACGTCCGTCCGGAACCCGGCGAGCAACTCGATCCCCCCGTGCCGCCCCCGCTCGGCGTACACCGGCACCCCGGAGGCGGACAACGCCTCGACGTCCCGGTAGATGGTCCGCACCGACACCTCAAGCCGGTCGGCGAGTTCATGCGCGGGAACGCGACCCCGGGTCTGCAGGAGCAACAGGATCGAGAGCAGTCGGTCGGCCTTCACACCCCCAGAATCCACTGCGCGAAACCCTCGTGCAAATGTTGACGGAAACTGTCAGGTTATGGGTCCAGCATCGGTGCCATGAACACCAACGCGAACGACCCCCGCCCCCTGTACACCCGCGCCACCGAGCAGGCCGCCGCCCTGATCAGGACGGTACGCCCGGACCAGCTCTCCTCCCCCACCCCCTGCACGGAGTTCGACGTACGCACCCTCCTGAGCCACCTCGTCGGCGGCACCCACCGCATCGCGACGATCGGCGAGGGCGGCGACGGCATGGCCGTACACCCCTTCGTGGAGGGCATCGACGACAAGGGCTGGCCGACGGCCTACGAGGAGGCCCGCGTCCGGGTCCGCGAGGCCTGGGCGGACGACTCACGCCTGGACGCCCTGGTCCAGGTCCCGTGGGGCGAGGCCCCGGGCCGTATCGCCCTCTCCGGCTATGTCATGGAGGGCGTCACCCACACCTGGGACCTCTCGGAGTCCCTGGGCCACCCCGTCCAACTCGACCCGGAACTCGCCGAGTTCGCGCTGGCGATCGCCCGCAGGGTCCTGCCCGACACCGAGCGGGACGCGGACACCCCCTTCGACACGGCACAGGCGACACCCGAAGGGGCCGACGCCTACGGGCAGTTGGCGGCCTGGCTGGGACGGAAGCCGGTCAGCTGAGCCGGGCCCGCGCCAACTGCCGTGACTGGGCGACCAGTCGGTCCTCGCTGTCCCAGACCTCCGCGTCCTCCTCCAGGAAACCGCCGGCCAGGTTGCGGGTGGTGATCGACACCCTCAGCGGTCCCGGTGCGGGGCGGGAGCGGACGTGGACGGTGAGTTCCACCGTGGGGACCCAGCCCTTCAGGCCGATCTCGAAGGCGGTCGGGGGGAGGGCGTCCACCGCGAGGAGCAGGGAGAGGGGGTCGGCGTCGCGGCCGTCCGCGAGGCCGAACCAGGAGCGCATCTCACCCTTGCCGGAGGGGGCGCCCAGGGCCCAGCCGAGGGTGGACGGGTCGAGCTTGAGCATCAGGCGGTCGGCGATCGCCGAACTGCCGGAGACGGGGGCGGGACCGTCCTGGGGGCCGAAGCACTGGTCCATGGGCGGGAAAGAGGGCGGCTTCGCCGTCGTACGAACGTCGTCCGGGAGGGTGTCCAGGTCGCCGTAGGAGGCCAGGACCCGGATGCGTTCGACCTCCGCGCCCTCTTCGTCGTACTGGAAGAGGGACGCCTGGCCCGTGGAAAGGGTGCGGCCGGTGCGGACCGTGTCCGTGCGGATGACCGCCGGGCCGGGCTGGGATGCCGTCAGGTAGTGCGCCGAGATCGTGAACGGGTCGCTGTGGGGCAGCGCGTCCGCGAGGGCCCGGCCCAGGACGGCGAGGAGGTAGCCGCCGTTGACGGCGCTGATGATCGTCCAGCCGGCCGAGAGGTCGATGTCGTAGACGCCCGGGGCGCGGCGGGTGACCGCGGTGTCGCGGTCGAACTCGCTGTCGCCGATCGTGGCCCGTGCGGCCGCCGGTGCGGTTGCTGCTTCTCGCATGGATGAACCGTACAACAGGTGATTACTAAGCGGTAGCTTTGTTGTTGCGGGCATATGAAACCACCGGTGGACTGTCGGCCGACCGGGTGAGGAACCGGCAATTTCTTGGTAAGTGTCCGAACTCGTCCGTGACGCGCGGCCCGTGATCCCCCTCTTTGGGGACATGAGCCTCACCGGGACTCCGTTCCTCTACACCGCAGTCGTGCTGACGATCGTCGCCCTCATACTGCCGCTCGTGCTGTGGTCGCGGATGCGCGGCCCCAAGGCCGTACGCGTGGCGGCACGGGCCCTGATGCTGCTGTTCGCCCAGGCGACGGCCGTCACCCTGGTCTTCGTCATGGTCAACAACCAGAACAACCTCTACGACAACTGGGCCGACCTCCTGGGCACCGGCAACCACGTCCAGCAGGCCGCGAACCTCGGCAAGAACGGCACCGGGAACATCTCGCTGAAACGGTTGCCCAAGGTCAAGCAGGACTTCTCCCCCGCCGAGGGTCCCGGCATGCGCGCGGCCGGCGGCGTGGAGGTCACCCAGCTCAAGGGCCGGGTCTCCGGTGTCAACGCCGAGGTGTACGTGTGGCTGCCGCCGCAGTACAAGGAGCCCGCCTACCGGCACCACAAGTTCCCGGTGGTGGAACTGCTGCCGGGCTATCCCGGTTCGGCGAAGGCCTGGTTCGGGTCGCTGCACGCGAACGAGCAGCTGCTGCCGCTGATGAAGAGCGGGCGGGTCGCGCCCTTCATCCTGGTCGCCCCGCGCACCAACCTGCTGGCCGGCGTCGACACCGGCTGCGCCAACATCACCGGCACGGTCAACGCCGACACCTGGCTGAGCGTCGACGTACCGAAGATGGTCATGGACAACTTCCGCGCCGAGCCCGCCCCTTCGGGCTGGGCGGTGGCCGGCTACTCGGCCGGGGCGCACTGCGCGGTCAAGCTCGCCGTCGCCCACCCGGACCGCTACCGCGCGGCCGTGGGCATGTCCGGCTACAACGACCCGATCGCCGAACGCAATTCACTCGCCGCCGCGAGCCCGGCCCTGCGCGCCGCGAACAACCCGTACCTGCTGCTGAAGGCCAAGAAGACCCCGCCGCCGATCGCCCTGTACATCTCCGGCGAGTCCGGCGACGGCTACGAGGCGGGCACCGCCCTGGCCTCCGTCGCCGAGGCACCGACGACCGTGCACGTGGTGTTCCTGCCGCGCAGCGCGGGCGGTCACACGATGGCGCTGTGGCGGCCGCAGGTGAAGGCGGTGTTCCGCTGGCTGACCCTGGAGATGGGCAAGAACCATCCGCACGCGAAGTCCGGGACGACTACTCCTCGCGGACGGTCGACCTCCGGTTCCACGCACGCGGAGCTCGCCAGTGGAACCGCATCGCGAGCAGGCGCAGCACGAAAGCGGTGACGACCGCGAGCCCGCTGGTGAACGGGCCCAGCACGTCGTAGTGGATGCACACGGCGACCATGGTGGCGCCGACGATCGCCGGGACCGCGTACAGGTCGCGGTCCCAGCGGAGCAGGGACGGAGTCTCGTTGGCCAGGACGTCCCGCAGCACACCGCCGCCGACGGCGGACCCGAGGCCGAGGGCCACCGAGGCGGTCAGGCCGAGCCCGTAGTCGTACGCCTTCACCGTGCCGGTGACACAGAACAGGCCGAGGCCGGCCGCGTCGAAGACGTTGACGCCGGACTGGATGCGCTCCACGTGCGGATGGAGGAAGAAGACGAGGAGCGCGGCGAAGAGCGGGGTGCTGAAGTAGCCCAGGTCCGTGAAGGCGGCCGGGGGTACGGCCCCGATGATGAGGTCCCGGAAGACCCCTCCGCCCAGCGCGGTGACCTCGGCGAGCACGGCGATGCCGAACACGTCGAAGTTCTTGCGGACGGCCAGCAGCGCGCCGGAGATGGCGAACACGAAGATGCCGACGAGGTCGAGCGTGTGCTGGACGGAGGGGTTGAACAGTTGCTGAAGCACCCCACATTCTTACCTACAGAAGGGTGCTTCCCTTTCAAAGCAAGGGTTACAGGGTCGGTTTCCCTGGCGTGAACAGCCAGGTCTGGAACAGGTCGTCGAGCTGCTGTCCGCTGATCTTCTCGGCGAGCTTGATGAACCCGGCCGTGTCGCCGTTGCCGTAGCGGTGGAGTTTCGTCCAGGCGGGGAGCAGCTTGAAGAACGCGGTGTCGCCGATGCGTTCACGGAGCATCTGGAGGGTCATCGCACCGCGCTGGTAGACGGCCGAGGCGAACATGGTGTCCCGCTGCGGATCGGCCACGACGGTCTGCCAGAAGGAGCTGTCGGCGGGGCGGGAGTTGTAGCCGGCCAGGAACGAGTCGTGCGCGGTGCGGGTGCCCTGGTGCTCGGCCCACAGCCACTGGGCGTAGGTCGCGAAGCCCTCGTTGAGCCAGATGTCCTTCCAGTGCGCGACCGACACGGAGTCGCCGAACCACTGGTGGGCCAGCTCGTGCACGATCGTCGTCTCGTTGCGCACGGCCGAGTAGGCGGGCTTGCTCTGCACCTCCAGCGAGAACCCGGCCTCCGGCATGTCGTCGACGATCGCGCCGGTCTCCTCGAAGGGATACGGCCCGAACAGCTGCGACCAGTAGTCGGTGGCGGCGGCGGTCACGGCGTACACGTCGACGCTGTTGCTGTTGGCGAGGACGGGGTCGATGGCGACGTAGATGGGGATGCCGCCCGGGGTCTTCCCCGTCTTGACGTCGAACTTCCCGATGGTGGCGGTGGCGAGATAGGTCGCCATGGGCTTGCTCTCGCGCCAGTGGGTGTACGTCGAGTCGCCCTTGTTGTAGGTGGACACGAGCCGCCCGTTGGAGACTCCGGTCAGACCCTTGGGGGCCTTGATGCGGATGTCGTAGGTGGCCTTGTCGGAGGGGTGGTCGCTGGACGGGAACCAGGTGGAGGCGGCGTTGGGTTCGCAGGCGACGAAGACTCCGTCGGGGGTCTTCATCCAGCCGTAGTCGGAGCCGAACACGATGGGGCCGTTGAGGGGTTCGGGGACACCGCCGTAGGTGACGGTGACCGTGAAGTCCCTGCCCTTGCGGAGCGAGTCCCTCGGGGTGATGCGCAGTTCGTCGCCGGTGCGGGTGAACTGGGCCTGTCTTCCGTTCACTTGGACCTTGGTGACCTCCAGCTTCTGGAGGTCCAGGTCGAAGGAGGAGAGGTTCTGGGTGGCGCGGGCGGTGAGTGTCGTACGCCCGTCGAGGCGGTCGGTGTCGGGGTTGTAGGCGACGTCCAGGGCGTAGTGCCGGGCGTCGAAGCCGCCGTTGCCGAGTTGGGGGAAGTAGGGGTCACCGATGCCGTCGGCGCCGGGGGTGGGGGCGGAGGAGGCGGCGATGACAAGAAAAGAGGCCGCCGCTGTCGCGAGGGCCCCCAGACGTGCCGAACGGGAGAGTGCCATGAGTCGTCCCTTTCGGGTGCGTTTCCGATCAGACGGACGCGCTCGACTCTGCACTCTCCCGTTTCGCCATGAACATGACTTTACCAACTCGTCATGTGCTACTTGGCAGTTGACTCCTGATCGCCGGATTCCGCTTCGGGGGAAGCGGGGGCCGGGGTTTCGGGGGTCTCCTCGGAGGCGGCCGGGGCTTCGGCGACCGCGGGCTCCTCGGTCGCGTCCGCCGCCTCGGGCTCCGCCGACTCCGGATCGGCGGCCTCGGGCGCCTCCGGAGCGGCTTCCTCGGTGTCCGCCGCGGATTCGGCGGCAGCCGGCTCCGCGGTGACAGTCGTCGTCGGCTCCGCAGTCGCGGCGAGCACAACCGCGTCCGCCGCCGTGGTCTCGGCCTCGGCTTCCGGCTCGGTAGCCGCCGACTTCTCCAGGACCGCCGCGCCCACCAGTTCCACCGCTTCCTTCGCGGCGCTCAGCAGGACGGTGTCCTGCGGGGCCTGGTCGGCGAAGTTCTCCGGGTGGTGGCAGGCGACCTGCTGGCCGGGCCGGAGCTCGATCAGCTGGGGTTCCTTCGTGCGGCAGATCTCCGTGGCCTTCCAGCAGCGCGTGTGGAAACGGCAGCCGCTGGGCGGGGAGATCGGCGAGGGGACGTCGCCCTTGAGCAGGATGCGCTCGCTCTTGGCGCCCCGGCGCTTGGGGTCCGGCACCGGCACGGCCGACATCAGGGCCTTGGTGTACGGGTGCATCGGCGACTCGTACAGCTTGGTGCTGTCGGCGAGTTCGACGATCTTGCCGAGGTACATCACCGCGACCCGGTCCGAGACGTGGCGGACGACGGAGAGGTCGTGCGCGATGATCACGTACGTCAGGCCGAGCTCCGTCTGGAGGTCGTCCATGAGGTTGACGACCTGCGCCTGGATCGACACGTCGAGCGCCGAGACCGGCTCGTCCGCCACCACGAGCTTGGGCTTGAGCGCGAGCGCGCGGGCGATGCCGATGCGCTGGCGCTGGCCGCCGGAGAACTCGTGCGGGTAGCGGTTGAAGTGCTCGGGGCTCAGGCCGACCAGCTCCAGAAGGCGCTGGACCTCCTTGCGCACCCCGCCCTCGGGCTCCACGCCCTGGAGCCGGAACGGCGCCGAGACGATCGAGCCGATGGTGTGCCGGGGGTTCAGGGAGCCGTACGGGTCCTGGAAGATCATCTGGATGTCCCGCCGCAGCGGGCGCATCCCGGCCGCGTTCAGGGTCGTGATGTCCTGGCCCTCGAAGTGGATCGAGCCGCTCGTCGGGTCCTGGAGCCGGGTGATGACCCGGCCCATGGTCGACTTGCCGCAGCCCGACTCCCCGACGACGCCCAGGGTCTCGCCCTTGCGCACCTCGAAGTCGATGCCGTCGACGGCCTTCACCGCGGCGACCTGACGTTGCAGGATCCCCTTCTTGATGGGGAAGTGCTTCTTCAGGCCCTCGACCTTGAGCAGCACCTCACGGTCCTCCGAGGAGGCCGCCTGCTCCGGTACGACCGCGGTGGCGGTCTGTTTGTTCGTATCGCTCACAGCTTCGGCGCAATCTCTTCGGTCCAGATCCGCGTACGGTCCGCAGCCGGGAGGTGGCAGGCGGACCAGTGCCCGCCGGGGACCAGCTCCAGCTCGGGGCGCACGGTTCGCGTGACGTCGCCCTTGGGGATGTCCGCGTACGGGCAGCGCGGGTGGAAGGCGCAGCCCGATGGGACGTTGATGAGGCTCGGCGGCTGGCCCTTGACCGGGATGAGCCGCTCCGAGGTCTCCCGGTCGATGCGCGGCATCGAGCCCAACAGGCCCCAGGTGTACGGGTGTTGCGGCTTCTCGAAGATCTCGTCGACGGGGCCGCGCTCCACGCACCGGCCGCCGTACATGACCAGGACGTCGTCGGCGATCTCGGCGACGACACCGAGGTCGTGGGTGATCAGGACGACCGCGGAGCCGAACTCCTTCTGCAGGTCCCGGATCAGGTCGAGGATCTGCGCCTGGACGGTCACGTCCAGGGCGGTCGTCGGCTCGTCCGCGATGAGCAGTTCGGGGTTGTTCACCAGGGCCATCGCGATCATGGCGCGCTGGCGCATACCGCCGGAGAACTCGTGCGGGTAGCCGTCGACACGCTTGGCGGGCTCGGGGATGCCGACCCGGTCGAGCATCTCGATGGCGCGCGTGCGGGCGACCTTCTTGCTGACGTCGTTGTGGACCCGGTACGCCTCGACGATCTGGTCGCCGATCTTGTAGTACGGGTGCATCGCGGACAGCGGGTCCTGGAAGATCATGGACATCTGCCGGCCGCGGAGCTTGCGCACCTCGTCCGGCTGGGCGCCCACGAGTTCCTGGCCGTCGAGCCAGATCTCGCCGGTCATCCGCACGTTCTTGCCGCGCGGACCGAGCCGGTGCAGACCCATGATCGCCAGCGAGGTGACGGACTTGCCGGAGCCCGACTCGCCCACGATGGAGAGGGTCTTGCCCTTCTCCAGCGAGAAGCTGAGCCCGTCGACGGACTTGACCACGCCGTCGTCGGTCGGGAAGTGCACCTTGAGGTCGCGGACTTCGAGGAAGGCGTTCGGGGCGGACTTGGCCGTGTCGACGGGCTCGCCGACCGCGGCGCCTGTTTTGGAAAGGTCGGTCACGAGAGCCTCACCCGCGGGTCGGCGGCGGCGTACAACAGGTCCACCAGGAGATTTGCGATCACTACGAAGAACGCTGCGAGCAGGGTCACGCCGAGGATCGGGGGCAGGTCGTTGCTCTCGATCGACTGCACCGCGTACTGGCCGATGCCGTGCAGGGAGAACACCGACTCGGTGATCAGCGCACCGCCGAGCAGCAGACCGAGGTCCATGCCGAAGACGGTGATGATCGGCGTCAGGGCGGCCCGCAGACCGTGCTTGACGACGACGTTGCGTTCCCGCAGGCCCTTGGCGCGGGCCGTGCGGATGAAGTCCTCGTTCATCGTCTCCAGCATGCCCGAGCGGGTGAGCCGCGCGTAGATGGCGGAGTAGAGGAGCGCGAGCGAACACCACGCCGGGAACAGCGTGTTGGCCCACTGCGCGGGGTTCTCGGTGAACGGGACGTAGGTGCGGCCGAAGATCGGCCACTGGTACGTGAAGAGCAGGATGGCCAGGTTGCCCGTGAAGAACATGGGCAGCGAGACACCCGCGAGCGCCACGCCCATGAAGGCGCGGTCGAAGAACGACCGCGGCTTGAGCGCGGAGATCACACCGACCGTGACACCGGACAGCAGCCAGAGCACGGCGGCGCCGGAGGCCAGCGAGATGGTGACCGGAAGGCGGGAGGTGAGCTGCGGCCAGACCTCGACGTGGTCCTTGAAGGAGTAGCCGAAGCAGGGCGCGTCGCAGTGCACCGTGGTGGGGCCGAGGTTGTAGGTGGCGCCCGCCACGATCCCCTTGATGAAGTGCCAGTACTGCAGGTAAAGGGGCTGGTCCAGACCGAGGTTGTGCTTGACCGCGGCGATGTCCGCCGCCGACGGGCTCTTCCCGATGTACTGCTGGGCCAGCTGGTCCGCGGTCTGGCCGGCGAGCCGTGGCAGCAGGAAGAAGATGCCGAAGGTGACCGCGGAGACGACCAGCAGCAGGATCACCGCTGCGACCGTCCGACGGAGAATGTACGAGATCACGGGGATCGGCGCTGGTGCCCGCGGGCCGCGAAGCCCGCGGGCACCAATGCCTTCACCTGCCTTCCGGGGCTACGACTACTTCGTGGTGCCGATGTTGAGGTAGTCGTACTGGCCACTGAAGGCCGCCGTCGACACCAGGTTGCTGTAGTTCGCCGGACGGGCCAGCAGGACCTTGAAGTAGGTCAGCGGAACGAGGGCCGCGTCACTCATGGTCTGCTTGTCGACCTGCGCGTACATGCTGTTGCGGGTGGCCACGTCCTCAGTGCCGATGGCCTTGGAGAGGAGCTCGTTGACCGACTTGTTGTCGTACTGCGACAGGTTGGTGTTACCCGAGGCGCCGATCGCCGCACCGTTCAGGATCTGCTGCTCGAAGCCGTAGCCGGAGGGCCAGTCGGCACCCCACTGCATCATGATCAGGCCGATGTTCTGCTGCTCGGTGAACTTCGGGACACCCGCGTAGTCGGTGAAGTACTTGCCCGACGGGTACTGCTTCAGGCTGGCGTTGATGCCGACGGCCTTCAGCGAGTTGATGATCGCGGTGGCCGCGGAGATCTCCTGCGGACGGTCGCTGCGGGCCGAGAGGTTCGTCGAGATCGACGTCTTGCCGCAGGCCTTCAGCTGCTCCTTGGCCTTGGCGACGTCACCCTTGTTGCCGGTGCTGGCGTACTGGTCGGCCTTCTCGTAGCCGGTGATGTCCGGCGGCAGGACGGTGGTGGCGATCTCACCGCGGATCGGGCCGCCCTCGGCGGTCTGCACGGAGACCTTGTCGATGGCGTACTCGACGGCCTTGCGGCAGGCCACGTTGTCGAACGGCTTCACCTTGGTGTTGATCGCCATGTAGACGAGACGGCCACCGAAGGTGTTGTCCGTGCCGGCCTTCTTGTCGGCCGAGGTCAGCAGCTGCGCCTGGGTCGCGGCCTGGACACCCGTACCGCCCATGTCGATCGCGTTGCCCGCGAGGACGTCCTTGTCGATCGTGTCGGCGTTGACCTTCAGGTTCACGACGATCTTGTCCGGGTACTGCTTGCGCAGCGGGTCCGTCTTCGGGTCCCAGTTCTTGTTGCGCACGAGGGTGGCGGACTTGCCGTCCTCGTAGCTGGAGAACTGGTACGAGCCGGAGGACACGATGTTCTTGACGTAGTCGACGCCCTTGTCCTTCGCCTGCGGCACCGGAGCCGTCTGCGGCGCCGCGACCAGGTAGTCGAACTCCTGGAAGGCCGTGTTCAGGTGGAAGACGATGGTGGTGTCGTCGGGCGTCGCGATGGACTTGAGGCCGTCGGCGCTCTTGTCCTTGTACGGGCCCTTGTAGTCCTTGCCGCCGACCAGGAACTGCTGGAAGTAGTTCGGGCCGAGGGAGAGCACGTCACGCGCGAAGTTCGAACGCTCCACGGCGTACTTGACGTCCTTGGACGTGATCGCCGTGCCGTCCTGGTACTTCAGGCCCGAACGCAGCTTGTACGTCCAGGTCTTGCCGCCGTCGCTGGAGACACCCTTGCTCGCGGCGAGGTCCGGGACCAGGGTGTTCCCCTTGGAACCGGGGCCGGGCTCGAACGTCATCAGCGGACGGGCGTACAGCCGGCTGAAGTTGTACATGTACGCGTAGTACGTGTTGCCCGGGTCGAACGAGTCCGGAACGTCGGACAGTTCGTAGGTGACCGTCCCGCCCTTGTGCGTGGAGGCGTTGACGACGTCCTTGGTCGCTGCGTTGGCCCCAGCCGCCTTCGTACCACCGTTGTCACTCTTACTGTCATCGGCCTTGCTGCAACCTGCCATGAGCAGTGTCGCAGCGCCGATGGCCGCAACTGCGGCCAGCGCTGACCTTCGCATGATGGTCTGCTTCCTCCATTGTCGGAAACTTGATGGACTCTCGGGTGCGGGCCCTAGCGGCTGCGGGGGTCGAGAGCGTCGCGGAGACCGTCGCCCAGCAGGTTGAACGCCAGGACGGTCACGAAGATGGCGAGGCCGGGAACGATCATGTACGCGGGGTCGACCTCGTAATAGGTGACCGCGTCCCGCAACATGCCGCCCCAGGATGCCTGCGGGGGCTGGATACCGACCCCGAGGAAGCTGAGGGACGCCTCGAAGAGGATGTTCGTCGGGATGAGCAGCGTCGAGTAGACGATGATCGGGCCGACCAGGTTGGGCAGCAGCTCCCGGAAGAGGATGTACGGCGCCTTGGCACCCATGCCCCGGGAGGCGTCCACGAACTCCCGCTCGCGCAGGGCGAGGGTCTGGCCGCGGACGATCCGGCCCAGGTAGGGCCAGTTGAAGAAGCCGATGACGAAGATCAGCACGCTCAGGTGCAGCGGCAGGCCGCTGAGGCCGAAGGCGCCGCCCTGGAGGGTCGCCGAGATGGCGATCGCGAAGAGCAGCAGGGGGAAGGCGAGGAAGGTGTCCATCAGCCGGCTGATGATCGAGTCGACCCGGCCGCCGTAGTACCCGGCGACGACGCCGAGGATCGTGCCGATCACGTTCGACAGGATCGTGGCGCCGAAGGCGACCACCAGCGACACCCAGGAGCCTTCGAGGATGCGGGTGGCGACGTCCCGGCCGAACTGCGGGTCCACGCCGAGCGGGTGGTCCCAGCTCATGCCGCCCCAACCGCCCTTGGGCAGCGAGGTGTTGGCGTCGATCAGGTTCTGGTGGAAGGCGTCGGGATCCAGCCCGAACATCGACTGGATCGGACGGGAGAGTGCCGCGACCAGGATCAGCAGGACGACGATGACGCCACCGGCGACGGCGACTCTGTCCTTCTTGAACCGGGTCCAGGCGATCTGTCCAAGGGAACGGCCCTCGATCTGCCCCTTATCGGCGCCGACGAGCACAGCCTCCGGCTGCGCCCCGGCTTCCGCCCCCGTGGTCTCGATCGGTGCGGTCACTGTGACCCGACCCCTCTCGCCGGTGGTTACCGGCTTACGCCTGCCGCGGATTAGCGGCTTTGTCGACTTGCAGTGGACATGGGTACCTGGACCCTGTGTCTGAGTCGCGAGTCTTCAGCGTGGCTGCGATCACCCGCCAGGTCTGACGGCGAAAGTATGCGCAACCGTGATGCTTAACTAGGGATTCCGTTATCCGAACAGTGGGTAACGCCCCCCGGACGCCGGGCACTTAGGACAGAACGGAGATTCGGCGTCTTTCGGGGCACCACACCGCCGTCTACGCGCGAAGAAAAGTGTCGTAGACGTAAATCCTGCGGAGAAGCTGAGAAGAGGACTCGCGGGTTCAGTATCCACCACGGACGGGTGGGTATCCGTACCCGCCCGCCTGAGCGGGCGCCGCGTGGGCCTCACGGTCGTAGAACGGGCGGGCGTTCGCCCGCAGCCAGAGCGCGACCGGGTCGTACTCGTCGGACATCGCCACGGTCGACACCGGCAGCCCGTCGGGGACCGCGCCGATCGACTGCTGCATCATGCCGCGCACCGAGTCCACGGCGGGCGGGCTGGTGTCGTAGACGTCCAGACCGATCGCGAGATACGGCGCTCCGAGCGCGGGCTGCACCCAGGCGCGGCGCAGCGCGCGGACCGCCGGGGTGCGGTGGGCGTTCTGGGCGAGCGTGGCGTAGAACTGCGGGATCTCGATGCCCGGTTCCGACAGCCGCAGGGGCCCGGCCGGCTGGCGTTCCAGGCCTGTGGCGATCCGGCGGAGGTCCAGCCAGGGGATGCCGACGCCGCCGCCGGGAGCGTGCGGGTTGAGCCAGAGGCCGAAGTGGTCGGGGTAGAGGGTGCGGGCCACGTCCAGGCCGTCGACCACCTCGTAGGAGCGGTTCCAGCCGCTCGCCGACAGTTCCTGGGCGGAGGTGACGCAGGGGGCGTAGCCGTACTTGTCGACCTGCATGTTTCCGTACTGGGCGTCCGGTGAGCCGGACTGGCCGTGCCACAGGAGCATCCAGATCTGACCGGAGTGGGGGGTCGCGAGGGCGCGCAGGAGCGCCTCGTAGGCGTCGTAGCGCCCGGGCGTCACCTGGCGCAGCATGTGCTCGACCTGGCCGGTCGCGGTGCCGCTGGCGCTCACGTGTACCGCCCCTTCTGGTAGTTGGCCTGCGTTGGGAAACAGCTTAAGCGCCCAATGGGTGGGGGCCTTGTGTGCGTTGGCGAGTGCGGGTCGTTCGTGGCGGGGCGCGCCCCGCGATGGAGCCGCGGATCGGCACAGCCCCGCGCCCCTGTGGGGCGCCTCAGTGACCCTGTGTATAGAAGGGGCGCACCGTCTGCCTCATCCAGTCCGCCACCGGGTCCTGGGTCACGTCCAGGAGGACCAGGTTCACCTGCCAGGGGACCGTGGTGGTGCCGAGGGCCCGGGCCAGGGCCTCCATGGGGGCCGCTCTCAAGTCGCCGTCCCAGTTGGTGAGTTCTACGCCTACGAACATGACCGGGGCGGCCGTCTCGATGGCGGCGAGGCAGCGGCGGGCCGAGCCGACCACACCGATCGCGGCGAACTCGGCGGAGGCGGCGGCGAGGAAGTCGACCGGGTCGTCCTGCCAGTCGGGTTCGAAGAGGCGGACGCGGCCGCCACTGGTGGGACCGTCGAGGGCGGTGCGGCCGATGCGGCACAGCTCGGCCACCGCGAGGGGCGGGAGCGGGACGCCCACCATGCCGCCCGGGTTCACCGCGAGGCCGACCTGCGGGGGCAGCCCACGGGCGAACTCCACCGCCGGCGCGATCGTGAACGACAGATGCGAGCCGACGACCTGGCGGAACTGCTCCTCGGAGCTGAAGACCGGGACGTACGCCTGCCCCTCGATGTCCAGTGTCGGCAGGTCCAGCGGACCGCTCTGCGGGCCGCCGCCGCTGGGGAGCGGGACCCAGACGAAGCTGCGGCCGAGCACCTCGACGATCCGGCCGCCGGCCGAGGGCATGCCGAGGGAGGTCGAGAGCACCTCCTCCAGCTCGTTGCCCGGCCAACCGCCGTGCGGATGGGGGTGGGGGTACGCCTGACCGGGGAAGTCCGCCGGGAAGTCCATCTACCTACCGCCTGCTGGTGAAACCGCCTGCTGTAACCCTGCTGTGGCTGAAAAGGCTAGCGGCTCAGTCCGCGAAGTCGATCCGGCGCAGCACGTCCGCCGCGTCCCGGTCCAGCAGGACCGCCGAGTCGACGCCCCGGGGCAGATCACCGCGCTCCACCGAGCGCAACAGGCGGGCGGCGGCCCTGCGGTGACGCAGGAACGCGTACCGCGAGACCCCGCGCCCTCGCTCGCGCTGACCGCCGAGCGCGGTGTCCGGGCTGACGTCGAGGAACACCAGGTGCAGCGCGCCGCCCCGGCGCCCGGCGGCGCGGGCCAGCCAACCGCGCACCCACGTCTGCGTACCGCAGTCGTGCACGACGGCTCCGGACGCGGAACGCAGCGCGCGGTGCAGTCCGGCGTAGTGGGCGAGGCGGACCAGGGGGCGGTAGATCGCGTAGGGGAGAAGGCCGGGTGTACGGAACACGCGGGACACGCGGGCGTCCCAGCGGTCGCGGGTGTCCTGGCTGTCGACGCGGACGCCGTCGCCGCCCGCCACCGCGCGCCGCATCAGTGTGGACTTGCCGCTGCCGGGCAGGCCGGTGACGACGACCAGGTCGCGGGGGCCGAAGCGGAGTCCGTGCGGGCTGTGGCCGGCGCGCTCGCGGAGATCGCGGACCGTCGGTACCGGGCGGGCCGGGCATGCCTCCCTGGCCGGGGCCGAGGGCTGCTCGGGCAGCGCTACGGCCGAGGTCGTGGCGTACACCGTGGTCCTTGTCACCGTGATCGTCCTCCCTGCGGGGTCAGGAAAGGTTCTCCCCACTGAACGTAAAGAGAAGGTAATGCACGGTGTCTCGCGGTTCCGTTCGCGTCCGGCCACAGGCCTGTTACAAAGCCTGTGCGATGATGTGCCCGCCTAACTGCATACCGGCCGCTTGAATCCGCGCGGGAGAGTCCCCAGTCGTACGTCATCTGGGGCGCCGAAGGAGCAAGTCCCTCCCTTGAATCTCTCAGGCCCCGTTACCGCGCGGGCGAGGCACATCTGAAAAGCGGACCGCCGGCGACGGTGGTCCCACCCAAGGTGCAACCCATGTTCCGCGCGCGGTCATGGCGAACCTCTCAGGTCCCGATGACAGATGGGGAGGAACGACCTCGCCGTCATGCCTTGGGAGACCGACCGATGAGCAGTACCGCCACCCCTGAGAAGCGCCGCACCGCGCTCGACGCGCTGCACCGCTCGCTCGGTGCGACGATGACCGACTTCGCCGGCTGGGACATGCCGCTGCGCTACGGCTCCGAGCGCGACGAGCACCTCGCCGTCCGCACGAAGGCCGGCCTCTTCGACCTCTCCCACATGGGCGAGATCACGGTCACGGGACCGGACGCGGCCGCACTCCTCAACTACGCGCTCGTCGGCAACATCGCCTCCGTGGGCCTCGGCCGCGCCCGCTACACCATGATCTGCCAGGCCGACGGCGGCATCCTGGACGACCTGATCGTCTACCGGTTGGCTGACAACGAGTACATGGTCGTCGCCAACGCCTCCAACGCCCAGGTGGTGTTGGACGCGCTCACCGAGCGGAGCGACGGCTTCGACGCGGTCGTCCGCGACGACCGGGACGCGTACGCGCTGCTCGCCGTGCAGGGGCCCGAGTCCCCCGGCATCCTCAAGTCGCTCACCGAGGCCGACCTCGACGGCCTGAAGTACTACGCCGGTCTGCCCGGCACGGTCGCGGGCGTCCCCGCGCTGATCGCCCGCACCGGCTACACCGGCGAGGACGGCTTCGAGCTGTTCGTCTCCCCCGCTGACGCGGAGAAGCTGTGGCTGGCGCTGACCGAGGCCGGGGCGCCGGTCGGGCTGATCCCGTGCGGGCTGTCCTGCCGGGACACCCTGCGCCTGGAGGCGGGCATGCCGCTGTACGGGCACGAACTGTCGACCTCCCTCACCCCGTTCGACGCCGGGCTCGGCCGGGTCGTGAAGTTCGAGAAGGACGGCGACTTCGTCGGGCGTACGGCCCTGGAGGCGGCCGCCGAGCGCGCCGCCGAGCAGCCGCCGCGCGTCCTCGTCGGGCTCGTCGCCGAGGGCCGCCGGGTCCCGCGCGCCGGGTACCCCGTCGTCGCCGACGGCCAGGTGATCGGCGAGGTCACCTCCGGCGCCCCCTCCCCCACGCTGGGCAGGCCCATCGCCATGGCCTACGTCGACGCCGCGCACTCGGCGCCGGGCACGGCCGGTGTCGGCGTGGACATCCGAGGCAGTCACGAGCCGTACGAGGTCGTGGCACTGCCGTTCTACAAGCGCGAGAAGTGACAGTCGTCGTAGCGTCACGTCTGTGACCCGGGGCGGATCGCCCCTGTCCGCCGATGTCCTCCGTAGTACCCCATTCATCAGCACTCCCCCGCGTACAGGAGAATTCAGGCCATGAGCAACCCCCAGCAGCTGCGCTACAGCAAGGAGCACGAGTGGCTGTCGGTCGCCGAGGACGGCGTCTCGACGGTCGGCATCACCGAGTTCGCGGCCAACGCGCTCGGCGATGTCGTCTACGCCCAGCTCCCCGACGTCGGCTCCACGGTGACCGCGGGCGAGTCCTGCGGTGAGCTGGAGTCGACGAAGTCGGTGTCCGACCTGTACTCGCCCGTCGGCGGCGAGGTCACCGAGATCAACGAGGACGTCGTGAACGACCCGTCGCTGGTGAACTCGGCCCCCTTCGAAGGGGGTTGGCTGTTCAAGGTGCGCGTCGCGGAGGAGCCGGGCGACCTGCTCTCCGCCGACGAGTACACCGCGTTTTCCGCCGGCTGAGGAGTCGTACACCTGATGTCTGTTCTGAACACGCCCCTGCACGAGCTCGACCCGGACATCGCCGCCGCCGTCGACGCCGAGCTGCGCCGGCAGCAGTCCACGCTGGAGATGATCGCCTCGGAGAACTTCGCTCCGGTCGCGGTCATGGAGGCGCAGGGCTCGGTCCTCACCAACAAGTACGCCGAGGGGTACCCGGGCCGTCGTTACTACGGCGGCTGCGAGTACGTCGACGTGGCCGAGCAGATCGCGATCGACCGGGTCAAGGAGCTGTTCGGCGCCGAGTACGCCAACGTGCAGCCGCACTCGGGCGCCTCCGCGAACCAGGCCGCGCTGTTCGCGCTGGCCCAGCCCGGCGACACGATCCTCGGCCTGGACCTGGCGCACGGCGGTCACCTGACCCACGGGATGCGGCTGAACTTCTCCGGCAAGCAGTTCAATGTCGTCGCGTACCACGTGGACCCGACGACCGGTCTGGTCGACATGGCCGAGCTGGAGAAGCTCGCCAAGGAGCACCGGCCGAAGGTCATCATCGCGGGCTGGTCGGCGTACCCGCGCCAGCTGGACTTCGCGGAGTTCCGCCGGATCGCGGACGAGGTCGAGGCGTACCTGTGGGTCGACATGGCGCACTTCGCGGGCCTGGTGGCGGCGGGTCTGCACCCGAACCCCGTCCCGTACGCGGATGTCGTCACGTCCACGACCCACAAGACGCTCGGCGGCCCGCGCGGCGGCATCATCCTGGCGAAGAAGGAGTTCGCGAAGAAGCTGAACTCCTCCGTCTTCCCGGGCTTCCAGGGCGGTCCGCTGGAGCACGTGATCGCCGCGAAGGCGGTCTCCTTCAAGGTCGCCGCGACCGAGGACTTCAAGGAGCGGCAGCGGCGTACCGTGGAGGGTGCGCGGCTGCTGGCCGAGCGCCTGGTGCGGGACGACGTGAAGGCCGTAGGGGTCGACGTCCTGTCCGGTGGTACGGACGTGCACCTGGTCCTGGTCGACCTGCGCACCTCCGAGCTGGACGGCCAGCAGGCCGAGGACCGGCTCCACGAGGTCGGCATCACGGTCAACCGGAACGCCGTCCCGAACGACCCGCGGCCCCCGATGGTCACCTCCGGCCTGCGCATCGGCACCCCGGCGCTGGCGACCCGCGGCTTCACGGCCGAGGACTTCGCCGAGGTCGCGGACGTCATCGCCGAGACGTTGAAGCCGTCGTACGACGTGGAGGGTCTGAAGGCCCGTGTGACCGCGCTGGCGGAGAAGTACCCGCTGTATCCCGGGCTGTAGTTCGGCCCACCGGGCGGCAGTCGCCGTCGGGGACACCGGCGCACACTGGGAGGTGTGCGCCGGTGTCCCGCCCCCTTGCACCACCCTGCTTGTCCTGCGTTCTGAGGAGTCACCGTGGCCATCTCGGTCTTCGACCTGTTCTCGATCGGCATCGGCCCGTCCAGCTCCCACACGGTCGGCCCGATGCGGGCGGCCCGCATGTTCGCGCGCCGGCTGCGCAACGAGGACCTGCTGGACTCCGTCGCCTCCGTCCGCACCGAGCTGTACGGCTCCCTCGGCGCCACCGGCCACGGGCACGGCACCCCGAAGGCGGTGCTGCTCGGCCTGGAGGGCGAGTCGCCGCGCACGGTGGACGTGGAGGGCGCGGACGAACGGGTCGAGCGGATCAAGGAGTCGGGCCGCATCCGCCTCCTCGGCGAGCACGAGATCCCCTTCTCCTACGACGCCGACCTGAAGCTGCACCGCCGGAAAACCCTGCCGTACCACGCGAACGGCATGACGTTGTGGGCGTACGACGCGGCGGGCGAGGAGCTGTTGTCGAAGACGTACTACTCGGTGGGCGGCGGTTTCGTAGTCGACGAGGAGGCGGTCGGCGCCGACCGCATCAAGCTGGACGACACGGTCCTCAAGTACCCCTTCCGCACGGGCGACGAGTTGCTGCGCCTCACCCAGGAGACGGGTCTGTCGATCTCCGCGCTGATGCTGGAGAACGAGCGCGCCTGGCGCACGGAGGAGGAGATCCGGGCCGGGCTGCTGGAGATCTGGCGCGTGATGCAGGCGTGCGTCTCGCGGGGCATGGCGCGGGAGGGCATCCTGCCGGGCGGCCTCCGGGTCCGCCGCAGGGCCGCCATGTCGGCACGCCAACTCCGGGCGGAGGGCGACCCGTTGGCGCACGCGATGGAGTGGATCACGCTCTACGCGATGGCCGTGAACGAGGAGAACGCGGCGGGTGGCCGTGTGGTGACCGCCCCCACGAACGGCGCCGCCGGCATCATCCCGGCCGTCCTGCACTACTACGTCAACTTCGTGCCCGGCGCGGACGAGGAGGGCGTGGTCCGCTTCATGCTCTCGGCCGGCGCCATCGGCATGCTCTTCAAGGAGAACGCCTCCATCTCAGGCGCCGAGGTCGGCTGCCAGGGCGAGGTCGGCTCGGCGTGCTCGATGGCGGCGGGCGCGTTGGCCGAGGTCCTCGGCGGCTCCCCCGAACAGGTCGAGAACGCCGCCGAGATCGGCATGGAACACAACCTCGGCCTCACGTGCGACCCCGTCGGCGGGCTGGTCCAGATCCCCTGCATCGAACGCAACGGCATGGCCGCGGTGAAGGCGGTCACCGCGGCACGGATGGCCATGCGGGGGGACGGCTCGCACAAGGTGTCCCTCGACAAGGTCATCAAGACGATGAAGGAGACGGGGGCGGACATGAGCGTGAAGTACAAGGAGACCGCGCGCGGGGGCCTCGCGGTGAACATCATCGAATGCTGACGATATAGGCCCTGACCAGCGTGTTCTTGTCTTTCAACGCTGTCAGGGCCTTCCCTCCTTACGCGGCGGAAAGTCCCTCAAAAGTCCCTGGGACAGGCGTGAAAGTCCCTGAAAAGTCCCTGGGATGTCCATGACCTGGGACCGGTTCCGAGGCTGGTAGAGAGTGCATCCGGCCAGGGAGCGTGCTTCCGTGAGCAGGCGCACCGCCCGGTTCTGGGGACCATCCCCGCGGGGTCGGGGAGCGCGGCACTTCCACCACAGCACCTGGCATGGCGCCGGGGCCATCTCCGCGAGTGAAGGGGAGCACGTCGAGAAGGCGCACGACGAGGTTGCCCCCTATGGACCAACCCTGCGGGCGCGGGAAGCAGGAGACGACCACCAGGAGGACCTGGCCGAAGGTGGGACCAACCCCGAGCCCGCGGGGAGCGTCCCCCGCAGCCGAGATCGAGGACCTGACGGATGCCTTGCTCCCCGCACCCGCGAGGTTGGTCTCACGACCGCGCTCGTGCCCGACCGCAACGGCAACTGCTCCCCGCACCTGCGGGGGTGGTCCCGCACAGTGAGTTACTCCCAGGCGGGCTCAGCTCTGCTCCCCGCACCCGCTGGGTTGGTCCCCAGGGGGACGTCGACACCCAGCAGGGCCACGTACCCGCCGAGCCGGGCCGCCGCGTCGAGCATGGACACACCGCGGGTCGTCAGCCGTCGCCGCCAGTCGTCGAGGGCGGCGGACAGCGCCTCGGTGCCGCCGGCCGTACGAATCTGCTGGATCACCGCGCGGATGCGCTCCAGCGGGTAGCCCCCGCGCCTGAGGAGATGGGACAGCTCGGCGTCGCGTACGTCCGTGGCGCCGAACAAGCGGTGGCCGGTGACCGGCTCTCGGGCAGGAGCGAGGATGCCCACCGCTTCCCAGTTCCGCAGCGTCGCCGCGGTCACCCGCAGACGGCGGGCGAGTTCACCGATGCTGAGCGCCTCGCTGCCGATGGTCGGGAGCTCGGCGACGCCCGGGCCGGAGGTGAGGTGTTCCACCGCCCGCCCCACCGCGTCCAGCGTGCTCCGGTCGCGCAGCAGCTGGGCGTGGCCGCGGTCGACGGCCGTCAGCGCGGCGTCGAGGTCGCCGGTGTTGAGCGACCGCATGATCTCCCCGCCCGTGGCGTGGCCGTAGGCCTGGACGAGCGCCAGATAGGCGCGCAGGGCCGCCGCGTGGGTCTCGGTGTAGGTGCGGTAGCCGGACGGGGTGCGCCGGGCGAGCGGGATGAATCCGTCCCGCTCGTAGTTGCGGACCGCCTGGGTGGAGATGCCGTGCTCACGGGCCAGGTCGAACGGGCGCAGGTACTTCACGGTTTGAGACTTTATCCCAGAAACTCCTTGCGGTTTCTCCAAAAGCCTCAACGGAGTTTGCAGGTATACGCTTGAGTCCCATGAATCGGGACGTTCAGGAAGTCGTCATCACGTCGCAGGACGAAGGCATATCGCGTCCGACATACGGGAGGGACACCATGACGGTCGGCACGGAGACGGACACCCGGCCTTCCGCGTTGTGTGCCGCCGACAGCCATGACCTGATCCGTGTGCACGGGGCGCGCGAGAACAACCTGAAGAACGTGCATGTGGAGATCCCCAAGCGGCGGCTGACCGTGTTCACCGGGGTCTCCGGCTCGGGCAAGAGCTCCCTGGTGTTCGACACGATCGCCGCGGAGTCGCAGCGGCTGATCAACGAGACGTACAGCGCCTTCGTCCAGGGCTTCATGCCCACCCTGGCGCGGCCCGAGGTGGACGTGCTCGACGGCCTGACCACCGCGATCCTGGTCGACCAGCAGCCGATGGGCACCAGCCCCCGCTCCACGGTCGGCACCGCCACCGACGCGGGGACGCTGCTGCGCATCCTCTTCAGCCGGCTCGCCGAGCCGCACATCGGGTCGCAGAAGGCGTTCGCCTTCAACGTCGCCTCGGCCGACGCGTCGGGTGTCCTCGTGGTGAACGGCAAGAAGATCGAGAAGGGTTTCAGCGTCGTCGGCGGCATGTGCCTGCGCTGCGAGGGAATGGGCGCCGTCTCGGACATCGATCCCGCCCAGCTCTTCGACGACTCCAAGTCGCTCGCGGGCGGCGCGATCACGGTGCCCGGCTGGAAGCCCGACGGCTGGGTGGTGCAGACGTTCACCGAGTCGGGCTTCCTCGACCCGCACAAGCCGATCCGCGACTACACGGAGCAGGAAAGGCACGACTTCCTCGACCGGGACCCGGTCAAGATCAAGGTCAAGGGCATCAACACCACCTACGAGAGCCTCCTCGCGCGGGTGCGCAAGTCGTTCCTGTCCAAGGACAAGGAGACGCTCCAGCCGCACATCCGTGCCTTCGTGGAACGGGCGGTGGCGTTCTCCGCCTGCCCCGAGTGCCACGGCACCAGGCTCAGCGCGACCGCCAGGTCCGCGGAGATCGACGGCGTCAACATCGCCGACGCCTGCGCCATGCAGATCAGCGACCTCGCGGCCTGGATCCGCGGTCTGACCGATCCATCGGTCACGACACTGCTCACGGTGCTCGGCCAGACCCTCGACTCGTTCGTCCGGATCGGCCTGGGCTACCTCTCGCTCGACCGGTCCTCAAGCACGCTCTCGGGTGGTGAGGCCCAGCGCGTCAAGATGGTCCGCCACCTGGGCTCCGCGCTCACCGACGTCACCTACGTCTTCGACGAACCCACCGTCGGCCTGCACCCGCACGACATCCAGCGGATGAACGAGCTGCTGCTGCGACTGCGGGACAAGGGCAACACCGTGCTGGTCGTAGAGCACAAGCCGGAGACGATCGTGATCGCCGACCACATCGTCGACCTGGGACCGCAGGCCGGCACCAAGGGCGGCGAGGTGGTCTTCGAAGGCACCGTCGAGGGGCTGCGGGCCAGCGGCACCGTCACCGGACGACACCTGGACGACCGGGCCTCGCTCAAGTCCTCCGTGCGCGAGCGGACCGGGGTGCTGAAGGTACGCGGCGCGAACTCCCACAACCTGCGCGACGTCGACGTCGACATCCCGCTCGGCGTGCTGACCGTGCTGACGGGGGTCGCGGGCTCCGGCAAGAGTTCTCTGATCCACGGCTCGGTGGCGGGCCGGGGTGGCGTCGTCACGGTGGACCAGGCGCCCATCAAGGGCTCCCGGCGCAGCAACCCGGCCACCTACACGGGCATGCTCGAATCGATCCGTAAGACGTTCGCCAAGGTCAACGGGGTCAAGCCCGCTCTCTTCAGCCCCAACTCCGAGGGCGCCTGCCCCACCTGCAAGGGCGCCGGTGTCATCTACACCGACCTGGCGATCATGGCCGGCGTCGCGACCACCTGCGAGGAGTGCGAGGGCAAGCGGTTCCAGGCCTCGGTGCTCCAGTACCGGCTCGAAGGCCGGGACATCAGCGAGGTGTTCGCGATGCCGGTGGCCGAGGCCGCCGACTTCTTCCGCAGGGGTCAGGCACGTACGCCGGCCGCGTACGCCCTCCTCGACCGGCTCGCCGAGGTCGGCCTGGGCTACCTCAGCCTCGGCCAGCCGCTCACCACCCTCTCCGGCGGCGAGCGGCAACGACTGAAGCTGGCCGGCCACATGGCCGGAACGGGCAGCGTCTACATCCTCGACGAGCCGACCAGCGGCCTGCACCTGGCCGACGTCGAGCAACTGCTCGCCCTGCTCGACCGGTTGGTGGACGCCGGCAAGTCGGTCATCGTCGTGGAGCACCACCAGGCGGTCATGGCGCACGCCGACTGGATCATCGACCTCGGCCCCGGCGCAGGCCACGACGGCGGCAGGATCGTCTTCGAGGGCACACCCGCCGATCTCGTCGCCACCCGCCCCACCCTCACGGGCGAGCACCTGGCACAGTACGTCGGCGCCTGACGCGTCACGGCCACGTCCCCCTCGACAGGTGGACCGCGCGGAGCGGAGGCGTCGGGCGCGGCCGGCTCGCGCCGGGCCGGCAGGCGCCGCCGCCCGTGCCGCCGCGGCCGCACGACCGTCTGGCTCACCTCTTTCACCCACACGTCCCCGGTACCACGGCAGCGACCACAATGCGGGCCGGCGGCCTGCGTCCGCGGACCGCCCCTCCCGGCGTCCCGCCCGCAGCGCACCCGCCGGATCGCTCCTGCGCGGACGGAACCCGCTCCTGCCGCCCGACGGAAGGGACCAGCCCGATGCCCTCGCACCCCGACCACACAACCGTCATCGTGGGGGCCGGCCCCGCCGGGCTCACCGCAGCCCTTGGCCTGGCCAGATACCGCCACCCCGTGACCGTCGTGGACAGCCCTCGCGCACCGCGCAACAGCGCGTCGGCGGGCGTCCACGGCCACCTCGGCATGGACGGCGTCACGCCCGCCGAATTCCGGGCGCGCGCCTGGCGTGAACTGTCCCGGTACGCAACCGTGGAACGGCTGGAGGCCGACGTCGACAGCGTGACGCCCGCTCCGGGCGAGGGCTTCCGGGTCGCCCTCGGCGGCGGTGAGACCGTCGAGGCCCGAACGGTCCTGCTCGCCACCGGTGTCGTAGACGTCCACCCCGCCGACGTGGAGGGCTTCGCGGAGTGCTGGGGCCGCAGCGTGATCCACTGCCCGTTCTGCCTGGGCGAGGAGAACGCCGGCGGGCGCTGGGCGACCGTCGCCGACAACGCGGAACTCGCGGGACTGTCGGCACTCGCCTTCCGCGCCTGGAGCGAGGACACCATCGCGATCTGCGAGGAGTCCATGCCCGGCCTGGAGACCGCTCGCGCGACCGCGCGGAGCAACGGAGGCGATGTCGTCACGGGAACGGTCCGCCGTCTGCACCACCGTCAAGGGGCGCTGTACGCCGTCGAGTTGGCCGACGGCCGGGTCCTGGAGCGGGAGACATTGGTCTGGACGCCGCGACAGCGGCAGCACTCCGTCGTGCGGCGGACGGCCGAAGAGCTGAAGCTGACGGTCGACGACGCCGGCTTCATCGGCGTCGACGCCTTCCAGTGCACCAGCGTGCCGGGCCTGTACGCGGCCGGGGACCTGGCCAGCCGCTGGAAGCAGTCGGTCACCGCGTCGACAGCGGCGGGCGCCGCGGCCGCCGACGCCATCCACATGTCGGCGCTGCTCGGTGCGGTGCGCCCCTGAGCCGGCCGCCGCCCGTCACCACCCACCCCCTGGGGCGTGCCGCCGCAGCCCCGCCCGCCCCGGCGCCCGGCACGCGCGCCCGCCACGTCGCCGGAATCGCCCTCGTACGCCCCCAAGGCCGCGTCGGATCCGGAAAGGAACCACGGCAGATGCCAGTAGCGATCAGAACGGCCGGACTGTGCAAGCGTTTCGGCTCGCTCACCGTCCTCGACCACGTCGATCTCACGGTGCCCGAGGGCACCGTGCACGGCCTGCTCGGCCCCAACGGCGCCGGCAAGACCACCACCGTCCGGGTGCTGGCCACCCTCATCAGGCCGGACGAGGGAGCGGCCGAGGTGTTCGGCGTGGACGTGCGCGACGATCCCGGACGGATCCGCTCGCTCATCGGGCTCACCGGCCAGTACGCCGCCGTCGACGAACTGCTCACCGGGCGCGAGAACCTGCACATGATCGGCAGGCTGTTCCGGCAGTCGAGGTCCGACTGCCGGGCACGCGCGAGTGAACTGCTGGAACGGTTCGGCCTGGACCACGCGGCCGACCGGCAGCCCCGGACCTACTCCGGCGGAATGCGGCGCAGGCTCGACCTCGCCGCCAGCCTCATGGCACGGCCCAGGCTCATCTTCCTCGACGAGCCGACCACCGGTCTCGATCCGCGCAGCCGTATGGAGGTGTGGCGGCTCGTGCGCGAGCTGGTCGGGGAGGGGACGACCGTCCTGCTCACCACGCAGTACCTGGAGGAGGCGGACCAGCTCGCCGACTCCCTCTCGGTCATCGACCGGGGAAGGGTCATCGTCGGCGGCACCCCGGCCGAGCTGAAGGCCCAGGTGGGTCGGGACCGGGTCGACATCACTCTGCTGGACAGCGAGGGCATGGACCGCACGGTGCGGCTCCTGCGCGATCGGCTGGGCGCCGACCCGGTCGCCGATCCGGAGAAGATGGTGGTCCGCGCGCCGCTGACCGACGGCGGCACCCTGCCCGACCTCCTTCACCTGCTCAGGGAGTCCGGGGTCGCGATCGGCGACGTGGCCCTCCGCCGACCCACTCTCGACGACGTCTTCCTCGCCGTGACCGGCCGGTCCGCCGAGCACGGCTCCGACCAGCGCGACCCCCGGAAGGAAACCGAGCGGACATGACCTCCACCACGCTGACACGGCAGAACGGCACCTCGTCCACGCAGGCGCGGAACACCCTCGGGTGGTGGCTCTCCGACGTGTGGGAGATGACCCTGCGCAACGTACGGCACGTGCTGCGCAGCCCCGACCTGGTGATGTTCTCGCTGGTCCAGCCGGTGATGTTCATCCTGCTGTTCACGTACGTCTTCGGCGGTGCCATCGATGTCGGCGGTGACCGCTACATCCAGTTCCTGCTGCCCGGCATCCTCGTCCAGATGGCGCTCTACGGCTCGGCGGCCGGCACCACCATCGGGGTCGCCGCCGAGATGCGCGAAGGCCTCATGGACCGCTTCCGCTCGATGCCGATGAGCCGTAGCTCCGTACTGATCGGACGCACGCTGTCGGAGATCTTCCGCAACATCGGTGTGGCCGCCGTGACCGTGGGAATCGGCGTGCTGGTCGGCTTCCGCTTCCGCAACGGCCTCCTGCCCGTACTGGCCGGCCTGCTGCTGTTGCTGCTGTTCGGCTACGCGGTGTCGTGGTTCGCCACCTACCTCGGGCTGTCGGTGCGCAACGCGGAAGCCGCCCAGGCGGTCGGCGGGGTGTGGATCTTTCCGTTCACGCTGATCTCCTCGGCCTTCGTACCGACCGGATCGATGCCGGGCTGGCTGCAGGCGTACGCCGCCCACAGTCCCATGACGGCGGCCGTGAACGCCCTGCGCGCACTGCTCGGCGGGGGCCCGGCGACGAGCTACGTGCTCCAGACCGTGGCCTGGTCGGTCGGCCTGATCGCGGTCTTCGCCCCGCTCGCGGTACGCAAGTACGGATCGCGCTGACCGACGCGCGGTACCTCCGTGACAGAAGTCCGCAATACACCGAGGACACGGTGGGAGGCGCCGCAATCATGGCACCCATGACTGAACCTGTCGGCTCACCCGACGGACCCGCTGCGATGACCGAGGTGTTCGACGCCGTCTACCGCGGGGAGAGTCCGTTCGGCGAGCGCCCACCGTGGGACATCGGGGCACCTCAGCCCGCCTACGTCGCCCTGGAGGAATCGGGTCTCATCGGCGGCGCGGTGCTCGACGCGGGGTGCGGCACGGGTGAGGACGCCCTCCACCTGGCGGGCAAGGGCTATGCGGTGACGGGGCTGGACCTGTCGCCGACGGCGATCTCCCTCGCCCGGGGCAAGGCCGGGGAACGCGGACTCGAAGCCGTCTTCGACGTCGCCGACGCCCTCGAACTCAAGGGCTACGAAGGGTGTTTCGACACCGCGATCGACTCCGGCCTCGCGCACACCTTCGAGGGCGACAGGCTGCGGTCGTACGCGGCGGCCCTGCACCGGGCCTGCCGCCCGGGGGCGGTGGTACACATCCTCTCGATCAGCGACCGGGGGTCCGCGGAGATGCAGACGCGGCTCGCCGAGGCCGTCGAGGGAATACCGGCGCCGCTTCCGGACAACGACGAGCCGCCCGCCCTCAAGCGCTCCGCCGACCACTTGCGCGACGGCTTCGCCGACGGCTGGACAGTCGAGTCGATCGACGAGTCCCTCATCCGCGGCGTCATCCCGACGACGTCGGAACTCCTTGACGTGCACGCATGGCTCGGACGCTTCCGCCGCAGTTGACCGCGACCATCGGACCAGGCCCCCGCGAAGGTGATGAACGATGAAGGTGCGAGTAGGCAAATGGTTGCGGACCGTCGCGTCCTCGCCAGCCAGCAGGGCGGCCAGACGCACGCTACTGGCGGTCGGCACCTCGTCGCCCCCGCCGAGCTGGACCGGGGCCGCCCGCACCGCCTACCGGTTCGGTGCCGTCTACGCCGGCCTGTACTGTCTGACCTCTCCTCAGGTCTATCTGGCCCTGCGCGGCGGCGGAATGGGGCGCCTCCAGGAAGCGGCCGACTCCTGGGCGAAGCTCTGGGAGATACGCCCGGTGCGGAACTGGATGTCCACCCGGGTCCTCGGCAGGGAGCTGGGTGACCGCTTCGCCGGCGGCGACGACCCGCACACCTGGGCTGGGCAGCTCTGCTGGCTCGCGGGCGCCGCCGTCGCGACCCCGGTCTGGTCCGTGCTGGACCGGCACCGGACGGACCACGCGACGGCGGACAAGTGGTTCCGCTTGGCAGTCCGTTTCTGTCTCGCGGGGCAGATGTTCTCCTACGGCGCGGCCAAGGCCGTCCCGCTCCAGTTCCAGCTGCCGCCGTCCAAGCTCGTCGAGCCGCTCGGCGACCTCAGCCCGATGGGCCTGCTGTGGGCACAGACGGGGTCCTCGAAGCCGTACCAGATACTGCTCGGCTGTGCGGAGATCGCGGGCGGGCTGCTGCTCGTCGCACCGCGCACGGCTTCGCTGGGCGCGCTGGTGTCGGCGGCGGAGATGGCCCAGGTGCTCCTTCTCAACATGACCTTCGACGTCCCCGTCAAGGTCCACTCCTTCCACCTGCTCTTGCTCAGCCTGCTTCTGCTGGCCCCGCAGGCGCCTCGCCTGGCCGGGGCCCTGCTCACGGAGCGCCCGGTCCCCGCGGCTGTCCCCGTGGACCTCTTCCGCTCCCGCGGGGCGAACCGGATCGCCACCGCCCTGCAGACCGGGGCGGGGCTCTGGCTGCTTGGCGCGCAACTGCGCAATGACTGGTCGTTCTGGAAGAACTACGGGGGCGGACGGCAGAAGCCCGAGTTGTACGGCGTCTGGGACGTCACCGACTTCTCCATCGACGGCGAGCGGCACCCGCCCGTGGTGACCGACGGCCGGCGCTGGCGCCGAGTCGTCGTGGACTCCGTCGACGCCGTGGCCATTCAGCACATGGACGACTCGCTCGACCCCTGCATGGCGGCGATCGACATGACCGCCCGCTCGATCGCGCTGACCAAGATGATCGACCCAAAGTGGCAGGTGACGCTCACCTTCGAGCGTCCGGCCGACGATCGCCTGATCCTGGAGGGCGATGCCGACGGCCACCGTCTCCGCCTGCACCTGAGCCGCCGGGATCTCGGCACCTTCCCGCTGGTCGGCCGCGGCTTCCACTGGGTGCAGGACAACTCGTACCTGCGGTAGCGGACCTGTCGACCGAGCGTGCACCCGCCCGGTGGTGGCGCGCCGTTCACGGAAGGAAGACAACGGGTGAGCGTGGACGTGGAGATGCTGGCCACGGAGGTGGGAGGACCCGTCCTGCTGCCCGGCAGCCGAGGGTACGACGAGGAACGGGCCGGTTTCCAGACCGGCTTCCGGCACCGCCCTGCCGTCGTCGTCGGCGCCACCCGCGCCGAGGACGTGCGCGCCGCGGTCCGTTTCGCGGCCGAGCGGAGGCTGCCTGTCGCCGTGCAGTCCACCGGACACGGCATCGTCACCGCACTGAACGGTGAGGGCGTTCTCATCACCACCCGCCGGATGAGGGCCGTAACGGTGGACACGGAAGCCGGGACCGTCAGCACCGAAGCCGGGGTGCTGTGGGGAGAGGTCATCGAGCAGGCCGCTCCGCACGGTCTGGCCCCGGTCAACGGCTCGGCCCCGCACATCGGCGTCGTCGGCTACCTCCTCGGCGGCGGGGTCGGTCTGCTCGGACGCCGGACCGGCTACGCCAGTGACCACGTCCGCGCCCTCGACATCGTCACCGCCGACGGCGTGCCGCGCCACGTCACGGCCGACTCCTACCCCGACCTGTTCTGGGCGCTGCGCGGCGGCGGCGGCAACTTCGGCGCCGTCACCGCCGTCGAGACGGCCCTGGTGCCGGTGACCCGTCTCTACGGCGGCGGCCTTCACTTCGCCGCGGACAGCCCCGTCGACCTGCTGCGCGCCTATCAGGAATGGACTCTGCCGCTGCCCGAGGAACTCACCTCCTCGATCGGCCTCATGACCTGCCCGACGTCGCCGCATTTCCCCGAGCCCCTACGCGGACGCTATGTCGCCCACGTCCGCATCGCCTTCACCGGCTCCGCCGAGGCGGGTGAACGGCTCGTGGCGCCCCTGCGTGCGCTCGGCCCACGTCTGGTCGACACCGTTCGGGAGATGCCGTACACGGAGGCCGGCACCATCTACCAGGACCCGCGTGTCCCGCACACCTACTTCGGCGGGAACGTCCTGTTGCGCGAGCTCGATCCTGCGACCCTGCGGACCGTCGTGGACCTGGCCGGCCCCCATGCGGCAGTGCCCTGCGTCGTCGACATCCGTCACCTCGGTGGTGCCTTCGCCCGTCGGCCCACCGACCCGGGCGCGGTCGGGGGCCGTGACGCCGCATACATGCTGCGGGTGATGACCAGCGGCACGACCGCGCCCTCGACGGCAGCCAGGCCGGTCCACCAGCGCCTCTACGACGCCTTGAAGCAGTGGACCATCGGCCGCAGCCCCAACTCGATCTACAACGACGGCGGCCCAGTGTCCCAGGAGCAGGTGCGCGGGCTTTTCGCAGCCGAGGACTTCGAGCGGCTGCGCCGCGTGAAAAGGCAGTACGACCCGCACAACCTGTTCCGGTTCACCCACAACATCGAACCCGCTGGGGGCAATTGACCGGCGATACACAAGTATCGCCCACCGGTATCCGGCCCTCGCACGCACATGGCGGGACGAACAAGTATCTCGGGGCAGGCCCTTCCGTACGGGCGCGCCCGTCGCACTTCCCGGTGCGGACCGCCCGCGCACCGGCACGAGGACTATGCTGCTGTACGGACGTCCCAGACCCCGGCGGCTCGTCGTAGCTCGGCACAGATGCTCGACACAGATGGCGCGGGGAGCGGATTCTTCGTCCGTCACCCGGCGCATCCCTGTACCACCCCTGCCGGCAGAGCGCCCTCGGCGCCGTAACTCCCGTCGCCACCACGCCCGTTGCCGGATGGTCCCCCGAACCGAGGCGTCATGCCCCGCACGCAGCTCACCGTCTACCGCCATGACCGAAGGAAACGGGCACTGATCACCCTGGTCGGCGAGATCGACCAGGAATCGGCCCCGCTGGTGCGCACGGCACTGGCCCAGTGCCTGCGCGACGGCATCCGTACCCTCGACATCGACCTCACCCCCGTCACCTTCTGCGACTGCAGCGGCCTCAACGTCTTCCTCCACGCGGCGCAGCAGGCCGCCGAAGTCGGATGCACCCTGCGCCTGCACAACCCGCCGCCGACACTTGGCCTGATCCTCGACGTCACCGGCTCCCAATTCCTGCTTCTCGGTGGCCCGTTGGGGTGTCCGCCGGCTCCCGTCGAGGGTGTCCCGGATCCGGCCGCCCACATCCCGCCGCACCGAACGGTTCCGCTCGCCTCGCTCCTCTCGGGCGACGCACGGTGACCGCCGCCCGGCCGGGGCGGGTCCGGAACGGCCTCTGGACGCGGTGGCTCGAATGAGGGCCGGCAGCCGGTCGGCCCGGATCCAGGTCCTGGTCGCCGAGCAGGCGGCGCGGCGCGGTGGGCGGGCCGGTGTGGTGGACGTGTGCACCGCGGCCGTGGCCGCGTTACCCGTCGGCGGGGCGGGGCTGTCCGCGATGTCCCGCACCGCGGCGAGCCACCCGCTGTGCAGCACCGACGACATCAGCGAGCAACTGGAGGAACTGCAGCTGACGTTGGGCGAGGGCCCGTGCGTGGACGCGTTCCTGGACGGTTCGGCCGTCCTGACACCGGACCTGCTCACCGGTCAACTCCAGGACCGCTGGGCCGTGTTCGCGGACGCGGCCCTGGAAGCCGGGGCCCGCGCCGTCTTCGCCCTCCCCCTGCAAGTCGGCGCGATCAGCCCGGGTGTCCTGGACCTGTACGCCGACGTGCCGACCGTACTGAACGCCGAACAGCTCGCCGACGCCCTCGCGTTCGCCGATCTCGCGACGCTGCTCCTGCTCGACGCCCGGATCGGCGGGACGCGCGGGCCGTACCGCCAACAGGCCCCGGCGGACCGGGACTTCGAGGACCTGGACGGTTACCGCGCGGAGATCGACCAGGCCACCGGCATCCTCACCGTCCAGCTCGGCATCGGCATCGACGAGGCCTTCGTACGGCTGCGCGCGCACGCTTATATGCGGGGGCGCCGGCTCGCCGACGTGGCCGCCGACGTCGTCGCCCACCGGCTCCGCTTCTCCCCGCACGTGGAGCCGGACCAGGACGACCGGGACGACCGGGACGACGAGGACACCTGACGCACCGATCGGTTCATCGACCGGCGCATCGACACCCGGCCGGCGGACGTGCCGCACTTCCCGCCCCCTCCCGGCGGGACCCGGTCCCCAACGAAGGTGACACGATGAATCAGCAGCTCCTGGCCAAGACCTTCGTCGAACTGGCGGACAACCTGGTCGCCGACTTCGATCTGATCGACTTCCTGCGCCTGCTCACCGACCGCTGCGTGGGCATGCTCGGAGCCGACGCGGCGGGCGTGCTGCTCGCGGACCGCGACGGCGAACTGCGCGTGATGGCGGCCTCCGACGAACAGGTACGCCTCCTGGAACTCTTCCAGCTCCAGAACGACGAGGGCCCCTGCCTGGAGTGCTTCCGCTCCGGCACCCCCGTGATCGTCCCCGATCTGACCCAGGAGGCCGAGCGCTGGCCGCGCTTCGTCACGACGGCCCACCGCAGCGGATTCACCGCCGTGCAGGCGCTGCCGATGCGGCTGCGGGACGAGGTCGTCGGCGCGCTCAACCTCTTCCGGGCCGCCCCCGGTCCGTTCGACCCGGCGGGCACACTGATCGCCCAGGCCCTGGCCGACGTAGCCACCATCAGCCTGCTGCAGCAACGCTCCAGCCACCTCAGCACGATCCTCAACGAGCAGCTGCAGACCGCCCTGAACAGCCGCGTCCTGATCGAACAGGCCAAGGGCAAACTCGCCGAACGCCTCGGCATCGACATGGAGCGCGCCTTCACCACCCTGCGCGGCTACGCCCGCGCCCACAACCGGCGCCTGTCGGACGTGGCCCGCGCCTTCGTGGACGACTCCGAGCCGCTGCCGGGTCTGGGGGCGTGAGACGGGTGCGGATGGGGGCCCTGACCTGCTGTTCCACGGTCCGGACGGCCGCCGCCGCTGTTTGGAGCGGCGGCGGCCGTGGCCACGAGGATGAGAGGCCCCCCTCCACCGATTCCTCGCGCGTGTCCTCCGCGGCGGCGGGTCTGGTGGGAGCACCCCGTCTGGAACTGCCGGGAGGACGGAGCTGGAGCCGCGCACTCCGGCGATGCGGCTCCGGCCGGTCTCGATTCCGGCTCGGGGGCTGGGAGCCTGCGGGGAGATGTGCCGGTACCGGACGTACGGCGTACCTGGTCGCGGTCCCGTTCTTCCCTCCCTGGAGCCTAGAGCAGACAGGGGCAAAGCGGAACAGTGCCTTACGGCCTTACCGTCTTACGCGGGAGCCGCGGCCGGAGTGATCGGGTACCGGTGGACAGCCGGCAGGCCGGGCAGCAACCCCGGCCAGACCGTGTCGATGACATGCGCGCTCGGCGTGAACAGCGGCTGGGCCAGGGTGGGCAGGTCGGCGACCTCGTGCCACTCCCAGCGGTGGATCAACTGCGGTTCGGTGACGGTCGGTTGGCCGGTCCAGGCGGTGACGCGGACGGCGCCCGTCAGCCGGGGCATGCCGTGCGTGGAGTCCATCAGGAGGGCCAGCAGCCGTGCGCCGCCCGGGATCGGGTCCGCCTTCAGGCCGGTCTCCTCCTCCAACTCCCTTACGCCCGCCTCCAGAAAGCCCTCGCCGGCGTCGTTCTTGCCGCCGGGCAACTCCCAGACCCCGCGCACCGACCAGCCCAGCAGGATCCGCCCCGCCGAGTCGGTGACGACGACTCCGGCACCGGTGAGGGCGTGCGGTGACGGCCGCTTCTTGCCCGCGCAGGTGACGGCCGCGGGGGCGGGTTCGCGCAGGACGACGAACGCGAGCCCGTCGGCGTCGTACCGCTCGGCCATCGCCCAACTCCCGCACAGCGCACGGATCTCCTCGTCGTCGAGGGCGATGGAGCGCCTGCCGTCCACCACCTTCTCCGCGACGGGCGTGATGACGCAGACGACACCCCCCGGGCGCAGCCGCTCGCGCAGCCGGTTCATCACCCGGGTGCGGTCGTGGACGAAGGCCCAGCTGAGGCGGAAGGTGATCAGGTCGTAGGCGGGATGCGGCAGGGCGTCGAGGCTGTCGTGCTCGATGTCCAACAGGTGGTAGGTCACCGCCGAGTCGGCGGCGGAGGGCTGGGTCTCGGCGCGGGCGAGGGCGGCGGGCGCGAAGTCGACGGCGTCGACCTCGTACCCCGACTCGGCCAGATGGCGGGCGAGTTCACCCAGCCCGCAGCCGACGTCCAGGGCGTGCCCGCCGCCCTCGGGGGCCGGTGCGTGCTCGGCGAGCAGCGCGCGTTCGGAGTCACGGAGCGGGCTGAAGGTGTTGCCGTCGGCGTAGTGCGCGTCCCATGCGTCGGTCACGGGGTTCTCCCTGCGGGGCGGTGATCGGTCAGCGGTCGTTCGACAGGGCCAGGAGTTCGGCGAACAGGCCGCCGCCATGGGCGAGTTCGTCGTACGTACCCTGTTCGGCGATGCGACCGTGCCGCATGACCACAACCCGGTCGGCGATCTTCGTGTTGACCAGTTGGTGGGTGACGACGATCGTCATGCGGCGGGCGGCGATCGCCTTGATCTGTTCGAGGATGGCGTGCTCTCCTCGGGCGTCCATCTGACTGGTCGGCTCGTCCAGGATCAGCAGGTCGGGCTGCCGGTACAGGGCCCGCGCACACGCCAGCCGCTGCCACTGCCCACCGGACAGTTCGGTACCGCCCCACAGCTCGCGGGCGAGCAACGTGTCGAGCCCGTACGGGAGTTCCTCCACCGCCTCCCGCAGTCCTACGGCATCCAGCGCCTCCCACACCAGCAGGTCGTCGCCGGTGCGGGGCTGGCCGAGGGTGACGTTGTCGCGGACGTTGAGGGGCCACTGGGCGAAGTTCTGCGGCACCAGTCCCGACAACTCCCACAGCCTGTCGGGGTCGAGACCCGCGAGGTCGTGCCCGTTCCAGCTGACCGTGCCCTTGTCGGCGAGGAAGATGCCCGCGAGGAGCCGGGTCAGCGTGGACTTCCCGGAACCGTTCTCGCCGACCACGGCGAGGATCTCCCCGCGCCGTACGGTCAGCGAGACCCCGGCCACCGCGGGGATCTCCTTGCCCGGGTAGCAGTAGACGGCCTCGTCGAGCCGGATCTCCTCCACCGGCGTCCCCGGTCCCAACTCCCCTCGCCTTGGGGCGCGTTCGGCGGCGAAGGCGAGGAAGCCCTCCAGGTCGGCGAGGTAGAGGGCGGTGTGGAACATCGCGGCGCCGTAGATGACGAGCTGGCCGAGCGCGGCGAGGGTGGTCTGGACGGCGACGACCGCCGTGGCGGCGATGGCTGGTTCGACGCGTCCGGTGGCGGCCAGCCAGGCGAGCGCGGCCCAGGTCGCGGCGAGGAAGACACCGCCGATCGCCGAACTGGCCAGCACGATCCGCAGCATGCGCGGTGCCACGTCCAGGACCCGGCGGTCGATGCGTTCGGAGATCGTACGGTGCCAGAACCCGAGGTAGGGGACCATGCCGTTGGCGCGGATCTCGTCGGAGAACTTCGGGCTGGTGACCCAACCCCGCATGTTCTGGCGGACGTTGCGGTCGCCGATGTTGGCGTAGTGCGTCTCGTACTGGATCTTCGCGTGCAGGATCGCGCCCACGCCTGCGGGCACGACCGCGAGCAGCAGCAGAGGCAGCATCAACGGGTGCAGCACGGACAGCACCCCGCTCGCGCTGACCATCCGGACCACGGCGGCGGTGAAGCGCGTGGCGTCCTGCACCATCACATGGCCCCGGATCACCCCCATCTCCGCGGCCTCCTGCCGGTCCGCGAAACCGTCCTCGGCGCGCGCGGCGGCCTCCACCCGGCACACCGACTCGACGAGGGAACTGTCCGCCGCCGTGGTCAGCCGCGGGGTGATCCGCCCGTCCGCGTACGAGGACAGCGCGCTCGCGACCCGGCCGACCGCCGCCGCGACGGCGATGACCAGCAGCGCGGGCAGCGCCTGATGCAGCCGGTCACTTACGGGCCCGGCGGCCAGCACCGAGCGCATCGCCCGCGCGGTGGACAGCAGCAGTACTACGGCTGCTGCGCCGACGGCCAGTTGGCAGCCGGCCAGCAGCAGCACGGCGGACCGGTCGATGGCCCACGCCATCCGCGCGGTCTGCGCGAGCACGGCGGGCAGGCGCGCGCACAGCTTCCCGAACTCGGCCTCGGCCAACGGGTTCTGGGCGTGCCGACCCTCGTAGCGGATCTCGGCGGGCTGGGGCGGCGGCACGCGCGAGGCGGTCCCGGGCAGCGGTGCCGGGCCGGTCGTCCCGGCGCTCATCGGGCCGTGCTCTCGGCGCGGCGGGGCGTCAACCGACGTTCCGGTAAGTGGTGTTGGCGGTGAGTCATACGGCAGCCTCCCCCAACGGCCCCCGCACTAGCCGCCCGACCACCTCTTGCCACACGGGTGCTGCCCCAGGGGCCGGTGGGAAGTGTGGTCACGACACGGTGTTCGAGTAGCCGTACAGCCTGCCGTCACCTGATCGAGGGATTGCCGGACAGCACTGAACCGTCCCGGTGGCGCGGGGGATTGGCCACCGGGACGGTGAATCGGGCGGCCTCCTCAGCCGCGCGGTGCGGTCAGGCCGGGGCGCCGACCGGGAGGTCCGACGCGTCGTCGGGACGTACCTCGCCGTCCTCGTCGACGTCCGGGGGGATCGTCGACAGCGCGCTGGCGTGCAGGTCCTTCGTGCGCAGCATCGTGAAGCCGATGACGGCGGCGACGAAGCCGAGGATCGCGCTGAGGGTCATGGCTCCGTGGAAGGCGTTCATGAACGCGTCCTGTCCGGCGGCCAGTACCTTCTCGCGCAGGGGGCCCGCGGCCTGGGCGACGGCGTCGAGGCCGCCGGCGCTGATGCCGTGGGCGGCGGTCTCCGCGGTGTCGGCGCCGAGCTGCTTGCCGACGGCCGAGGAGGTGAAGTCCTGGGACACGGTGTGCTGGAAGTAGGCGCCGATGCCGGCGATGCCGACCGCGATGCCGACCTGCTGGAAGGTCTCGTTGATGCCGGACGCGACACCGGACTTGGCCGGTTCGGTGACCCCGATGGCCAGGGCGGCGCGGGCCGGGTTGAAGGCGCCCATGCCGAGGCCGGAGATGACCAGTGCCGGGACGAGCACGGTCCAGGACGAGTCCGCCTCGGTGAGGTTCAGGCACAGGATGCCGATGGCCATGACCAGGGTCGAACCGCCCAGCAGGATCCGGAAGGGGACCTTGCCGATGAGGCCGCCGCCGAGGGCACCGGCCACGAACATGGCGCCGGTCAGCGGCAGGAACCGTAGACCTGTCCCCCACGCGTCGACGTGCAGCATGTTCTCCAGGTAGCTGGTCTCGAAGAACACCGAGGGCAGGGCGCCCGCGTTGCCGATCATCGCGACGAGGGAGATGCCGACGAAGGTGGGGCTGCGGAAGAACGCCGGGTCGATCAGGGCGCGTTCACCGAGGCGGCGCTCGATGGCGACGAAGACGACCAGGAAGAGGACGCTCGCCGCGTAGAGGCCGAGCGTGTTGGCGCTGGTCCAACCCTCCACCGGGCCACGGATGGTGGCGTAGACGAGGGCGCCGAGCGCGAGGCTGAAGGTGCCGAGGCCGGCCCAATCGGTGGGGTGGGCCCGCTTGTTGAGGGATTCTCGGACGCGCAGCGCGCCGATGAGGATGGCGAGCACGCCGACCGGCACGTTGATGTAGAAGATCCAGCGCCAGGACAGCGAGTTGATCAGCGAGCCGCCGATGAGCGGGCCGGTGGCGACGGCGAGACCGACGGCGGCACCGAACGCGGTGAACGCGGTGGCCCGTTCCTTGCCGTGGAACTCATGGCTGAGCATCGCGGGTCCGACCGCGAACATGATGGCCGCGCCGACCCCCTGGATGGCCCGGAACCAGCTCAACTCCCCTGCTCCGTCGGCCAGTCCACAGGCCAGCGAGGCGGCGGTGAAGATGGCGAAGCCGACCTGGAAGAGCTTCTTGCGGCCGATCCGGTCGGCGAGCGAGCCCGCCGCGACCAGGAAGATCGCCAGCGTGAGGGCGTAGGCGTCGAACACCCACTGCAGGTCGGCGAAGCTGCTGCCCAGGCTCTTGTGGATCTGCGGCAGCGCGATGGAGACCACGCTCAGGTCGAGCATCAGCATGAACGAGCCCAACGCGACGATCCCGAGTGTCCACCACCTAGTGGGAGATGGTGCGCGTTCTGCGGACATGCGGGGACCTTCCAATCAGCTGGAACTTTGGACCTTGGGATCCATAGATGATGGAAATCTAGATGATTGGAAAGTCATGAGTCAATGCCGCCACGGTCGGCGCGGCGAGCGAAGTCACCCGGAGCGACGATCGCCGGGCACGACAAAACCCGCGGCACCGGTCGGCACCACGGGCTTGCGGGAATTGAAGATGTTCTACGTCAACTCGCCGACGTTCTACGTGAGTTGGAGCGCGTACTACGTCAACTCGCGGACGGGCTACGTCAGTCCGAGCAGACCGACGCGGGCCAGCGGCCGGCCATCAGCGTGCCGAGCATCTTGCGCAGCACCCCGCGCTCGCCCTCCGAGAGGGCGCCGAAGAACGCCGACTCGACCTCCGTGGCCACCCGGTCCGCCGTCGCGAGCGCCTCGCGGCCGGTCTCGGTGAGGATCAGGTTGTAGCGGCGCCGGTCGGCGGGGTTGCGGCGGCGCTCCACGTGCGCGTTGCTCTCCATCTCGTCGATCACCGTCACGACCGTGGTCGGATCGAGGTTGAGCAGCCGGCTCAGGTCCTGCTGGGAGAGCTCGGGCCCGCCGGCCAGCGCGGCCAGCACGAAGAAGTAGCGGATGCGCATACCGACCGCGCCCAGCGCCTTCTCCACGTCCTCCACCAGCACCAACCCCGCTTTGTGGAGCAGATAGCCGGGGCGCTCGGCGATGAGGAAGTCCTCCCGGGGGGACACCCCGTACTGCTCCGTGCCACCGGTGCGCACCATGAGCCGACTCCTTCGATCGTCGCAATCTCTACCGTCGAAGATACAACGTTCTACGGCCACGACACCCCCGTCCGCCAGGGAAATCGCCCCGGCGGCACCTCGCCGCCACGGAGCCCCGGCCGCCCCGCGGCGATCTCCGGGATACATGGAATTCATCAGTCCGCCGCCGACGACAACCCCCCGGACGGTTATCCCGACGCAAAATCAGACGGAATGCAGTCGTCCACATCGCGCGAAATGGAACGGGTCGTTCTCCGGAGACCACCGAGGTCAGCCACCCGGTGATCGATCACAGAATCAAACGCCCGACAAGGGAAACAGAAACGCCGGGTGACCTGGGTCACGTGGCACCAAGTAGCGCGCCTGCTACGCTCTCGAAGCGCCTGGCCAGTACATTGCAGTCTGTGACCGGGCCGCACACGGGGAAGAACACGGGGACGAAACCGCGCTTTGCGCAACGGGGGTTTCAAAATGGTTCAAAGTTCCATCAGCTGTTGTATCGGACAACGCTGACGACGAGGCAAGCGCGCCCATCGGCGCTGGTCAGACACAGTTGAACTGACTCTTTCGCACAGTGCTGCGCTTTTTCCGCAGCGCGCCGTGCGCTCCTTTCGCATGCATTCTCCATCGCGACGTGTATTCATGCGCCACATTCGCACGTCCACTTTCAGGTCCGTTTATCAGGCACGGCTGTTTCGTTATGCCGCTGCCCTCTCAGGCATGGAATGGAAAGCTCATGAAAAGCTCAAACAAGCAGTCGAGCACTGCTCTCGCGGAGGCTCTGGAGGGCTGGCTCGGTGACCCGGAATTGGAATCCAACGCTTTGTCCTTCGCCGGGGCGCTGGCGCTCGACGAGCGGGACGAACTCCCCTCCGCCGGTATCGACCAGGTCCGCGCCTTCGGCTTCAACCGGTATTTCGTGCCCGAGCGGCTGGGCGGTGATCTCCGGGCCGCCGAGGACATCCTGATGCTGACCCGGGTGATCGCCCGCCGGGACATGAACGTCGCGGTGAGCGAGAGCACCCAGGTGTGGATGATGCTGGCCTGGATCGGCGGCGACGCCGAGCAGCAGGAGAAGTACGCGGCGACGGTCCTGCGCGGCGGGGTCGTCCCGTGCCTGGCCTACTCCGAGCCGGGGCACGGCGCCGACCTGGCCGCCAACCGGTTCACGGCCGCCCCGGACGGCGACCAGTACGTCCTGTCCGGCGAGAAGTGGCCCATCAACCGGGGCCGCACCTCCACCCACGTGGTCCTGCTCGGCATCACCGGCGACGAGCGGACCCCGGCCAAGCGCCAGCAGTCCATGTTCCTGGTGGACCGCTCGCAGGTGATCTCCGGCGAGGTGACCGGCGTCCCCCGCGTCCCGACCTACGGTCTGCGCGGCTGCGACATCAGCGGCGTCGCCTTCGACAACGCCCGCGTGGACGCCACGGCCCGGCTCGGCGCCGAGGGCGAGGGCCTCGAACTCGCCCTGCGCGGACTGCTGATCACCCGCACCTTCTGCACCGGCCTCTCCCTGGGCACCGGCGACACCATGCTGCGCACGGTGGCCGGCTTCCTCTCCGACCGCATCCTCTACGACGGCCCCGCGAACGAGATCCCGTACGTCACCGAGTCCCTCGCCAACGCGTACCTGAGCCTGCTGGTCGCGGAGTGCGAGAGCCTCGTCGCGATGCGCGGACTGCACCTGTACACCGAGCAGTTCAGCATCTGGGGCAACCTCGCGAAGGTGCAGGTGGCTCGCCTGGTCGACACCAACAGCAAGGTGCTGGCCCGCACGCTGGGCGCCCGGTACTTCCTACGGGCCGCCGAACACGTCGGCACGTTCCAGAAGATGCTCCGCGACGGCGCCGTCGTCTCGGTCTTCGACGGCAGCGAACCGGTCTGCCTGGACAGTCTCGCGCTCCAACTCCCCGCACTGGCCAAGGCACATGGGCACGGAACGGACGAGGACTGGCACCCGCTGTACGACCTGCGGGCCGAGCTGCCTGCCTTCGAACCGCACCGGGTGAGCGTCTTCGGCCGCGGCAGGGACGCCACGTTCGCCAGCCTGCCCGCGCTGATCACCCGCCTCGCCGAGCTGACGGCGTCGGACGGTTGCGACGAGGACCGGCTGACCGCACTGCGCGGCCAAGCCGAGGAACTGCGGCGGGAGTTGGATGCGCTGCTCGCCCGGGTGACCGAGATCCGGCGCTCGACGGCCGGCCAACCCTCGGAGTCCACCGGCACGTCGACCAAGTCCACCGCGCCCCGGCTGATCCGGGTGGCGGAGGAACTCTGCTCCCTGCACGCGAAGGTGGCCGCCCTCGGCGTGTGGCTGTTCAACCGGAACCACCTCGACGCCTTCTTCGCCGACGGCGAGTGGCTGCGGGCCGCGCTGGCCCGCCGCCAGGTCCACCAGTACGAGGTCGGCGACCTCGAACAGACCACCGCCCGGCGGCTGTTCACCCGCATGAACTCCCAGCGCGCCGACAACGAGTTCTTCTCCGTCCGCCCGGTGCGCATGGCCGAGCCCGGAGCGCGCGAGGCGGGCCTGGACGACGCCGCGTCCACGGCCGCCGCGTGAACACCATCCCTGACCACGACCACATACCGGCCGGAAGGTACTGATCCGCGATGACCACCAGCACCAGCACCAACAACCTGACGTTCGACGACGTGAAGAAGGTCCTCGTCGACGCGGTGGCCGCCGAAGCCGGCGTCGCCCCCGAGGAGTTGGCGACCGACCGGCCCTTCACCGACTACGGCCTGGACTCCATGGCCGCGCTCTCCGTGGGCATGGAGATCGAGGACGTCTGCGGCCTCACCGACCCGCCGGTCGACCTCCTCTGGGACCACCCGACGGTGGACACCCTGGCCGAGGCCCTGTGGAAGCTGATGAACGCCGAGCCCGTCGCCGCCACCGCCGCAGCGGACGGTCAGCGATGAGCACTGTGCTTCCCGAGACTTCCGTGAACTCTGTGAACGCCCAGCAGGCCGGCCTCTGGTTCATCCACGAGGCCGATCCGGGGTGCTCCGCCTACCACATCGTGTTCGGCGCGGAGGTCACCGCCGACCCCCAACTCGGCGTCCAGGTACGGGAGATACTCGCCGACCTGTCCCGCGAGCACGACGCTCTCCGGGTCGGTTTCCGCGCCGGTCCGGAGGGCCCGGAGCAGTTCGTGCGGGACACCGTACCGCTGGACATCCGCCGTACCGACGCACGGGACATGACCCCGGAGGCACTGCGCGACCTCGTCCGCACGGACAGCCGCAGCCCCTTCGACCTCTCCCAACCCCCGCTGTGGCGCGTGCACTTGTACCGCACCGGTGAGCGCACCTGGGTGTTCACCGTCGTGATGCACCACATCGCGGCCGACTTCTGGTCGCTGGCCCTGCTGCTCTCCGAGGTGCGCAGCCGGCTGGAGGGCACACCGAACCGGTTCACACTCGACGGCGGCGCCTTCGCCGCGTACGCCGAACGCCAACAGGCCTTCCTCACCGGCGAGAACGCCCGCACACTCCTCGACGCCGAGGCGAAGCGACTTGCGGACATACCGCCCGCGCTGGATCTGTACGGCGACCGGACGCGCCCGCCCGTGCCGTCCTACGACGGCGGATCGGCGCCGTTCGCGTTGTCCGTCCCGGCGACCGAGGCGGTACGGCGGCTGGCGCGGGAGACCTCGTCGACGCCGTACACGGTGCTCCTGTCCGCATACTTCGTGCTGCTGAGCCGGTTGAGCGGTCAGCCGGAGCTCGTGGTCGGCACCCCGACCTCGGGGCGGCTGCACCGGCAGTTCCGGGACGCGCTCGGCAACTTCGTCAACACCGTGGTCGTACGGGGCGAGGTGGACGAGGAGTTGACGTACCGTCAGTCGCTGGCGGCCTCGCGGGAGCGGGTGTCGGAGGCGATGCGGGCGCAGGAGCTGCCGTTCCCTTGGCTGGTAAGGGAGTTGGCGCCGCCGCGTGATCCGAGCCGGACGCCGTTGTACCAGGCCGGTTTCGCCTGGGACCGGCTGCCGTTCCTCAACGACATGGACGCGTTCTTCCTCCTGGAGCCGGGCCCGGGCGCCGAGTTGGGGATCGCGGGCGCGACCCTGCGGCCGTATCCGCTGCCGCAGCAGGAGGGTCAGACCGACCTGTGGGTCGAGATGGGCGCGGAGCGCGACGGTGCCTTCGCGGGGGTGCTGCGGTACAACACCGACATCTTCGGGGCGGGCACGGCACGGGAGTTGGCGGACGCGTTCGTCACCACGGTGGAGACCCTGGTCGACAATCCGGACGAGCCGCTGCGCGAGCTGGCGCGCGGCGACGAACGACAGCGGGCG